>CAWCWL010000001.1:0-692410 GCA_963799235.1 uncultured Actinomycetota bacterium
GCAGAAACCCCCTGCCAGAGTTGCCTCTGACAAGGGGTTTCACCTTGTAGCCCCGACGGGATTCGAACCCGCGCTACCGCCTTGAGAGGGCGGCGTGCTAGGCCGCTACACAACGGGGCCCCTAGCTGTCGCTCCAGCGACGTCCAGCGAACATTACCAAACCACTTGCACTTTCCAGCGGCGGCGACTGATCGCTGCGCTGGGGTACTAGGACTCGAACCTAGACTGACGGAACCAGAATCCGGCGGGCTGCCAATTACCCCATACCCCATCGTCCATCAGTGGCTGGGCGACCTGCTGGTTCGCAGCTGATCGTGTCCACTCACAGACTTGCCGGCCCGGTAAGGCCGGCGAGGAGTGACTTTACTAGACCTCGGCCGGGCCACCAAACCGGGCTCCGGGAGTGGTCGTGGCGAGGTTCATTCGCCGCGCCAGCCAGATGGCGGCGAGCGCGAAAAGCCCGAATCCCACGAGTGCCCACACCAGGGCGACCCAGCTGGTGACGCGATTGGTGTAGGTCGCGACCATGGTCCCGGAAAGCGCCGCGTAGCCGAACGTCAGCAGATTGTTGACCACATGGATGGCGATCCCGGCCTCCAGCCCGCCGGTCCTGGTCACCAGCCAGCCGGCCAGGATCCCGAACGCGAACGCATAGAGGAACGCGGCAACGTCACCAGAGTTGTGGAGGAGGGCGAAGATGGCAGCGGAGCCGACCACCCCGAACCACGGGCTGTTCGGCGCCGTCGAGTGGATCGCCTGCAGCAGGTAGCCGCGGAAGAAGTACTCCTCTGCTGCTGCCTGCAGCGGTGAGGTGAGCACGATGGCGATCACGTACCACCAGAATGCGGGCTCGGGGTTCACGACCCAGGGCTGCCCGATCTGCGAAAGGAGCCACGTTCCCCCGAAGATCAACAGGGCGGCGCCCGTGGCAATGAACGCATACCTCCACCGGAACCCCGGCTGCACCGAGTGGAGCCAGCGCGGGCTGAACCGGTGGACGAAGAGAACGAGGGCCATGCTGATCGGGATCAGCGTCGCCAAACCCAGATGGGCGGCCACCATCCCCGAGGGAAGGGCGAAGTTCCTTGCTGCGTCACCGTAGGACGCCAGATCACCTCCAGTCCCGGACAGTGACCAGAAGAGGGCCAGGACGGCCCACGCCACCAGTGGAGCAGCCATGAAGTAGGTGATCAGGCCGAGCATGCCGCCACCGATACCCAGCGTGACTGTCCGCCAGCGGGCCACCAGCGGGGCGTCGACCATCAACACCTCGGGGTAGGTCACCCCTGGCAGCGGTTCGTGCTTCACCAGGGCTGAGAAGCGCGTGCGGAAGGCCTTCGCGAGTTCTGACACCTCAGGCGTCCTCTGCCACGACGGTGTTCGTGAGGGTGCCGATGCCGCTGATGGTCACGCTGATCCGGTCACCGGGCGCCATCCGTCCGACGCCCGCCGGGGTGCCGGTGAGCACGACGTCACCGGGTAGCAGGGTCGTGAAGGAGCTGATGTAGCTGATCAGCTCGGGAATGCCGCGCACCATCTGGCTCGTGCTGGCCGCCTGCACCGGCTCGTCGTTGAGGCTGGTCAGCAGGTCGAGCCGGCCGGCCTCCTCGATGCTGATGTGGGTGGCGATCCACGGCCCCAGCGGGCAGAAGCTGTCGAAACCCTTGGCCCGCGTCCACTGCCCGTCTGCGGTCTGCAGGTCGCGGCAGGTGACGTCGTTGGCCACCGTGTAGCCGAACACCACATCGGTGACGCGCTCCGGCGGGACGCGGCGGCAGATCCGTCCGATCACGACGGCGAGCTCGCCCTCGAAGTGCAGGTTCTCGGTCTCGGGCGGGTGCACGATCGGTTCGAAAGGGCCGATCACGGAGGTGTTGGGCTTGAAGAACAGCATCGGGTTCTCGGGCACCTCGTTGCCCAGTTCCGCTGCGTGCTCGGCGTAGTTGCGTCCGACCCCGATGATCTTGCTGCGCGGAATGACCGGTGAGACGAGCCGGACGTCGGCCAGCGGCAGCCGCTCCCCCGTGTAGTGGACGGGGCCGGCCAGCGGATCCCCGGACACGACGGCGATGGTGTCGGGGTTCGGCCCCTGGTCCTCGGCCAGCTCGACGACCCCGTACGTGGGATCGCCCTGGGCGACGAATCGTGCAATGCGCATGGCCGCCAGCTTACGGGCACCGCCGTGACGGGCCCGTGTCAGGCCACGACGTTGAGCAGCGGCTCCCCCGCGGCGAACCGGACCAGCTGGCCACGCACCATCCGCTCCATCCGCGGCCAGAACGCGCTGCTCTGCCCACCCACGTGCGGACTGATCAGCACCCCGGGAATGCGCCACAGCTCGTGGCCGGAAGGCAGCGGCTCCGGATCGGTCACGTCAAGGGCCGCCGAGATCCGTCCGGTGCGGGTCTCCGCCAGCAGGGCTTGGGTGTCGACCACCTTGCCGCGGGCCGTATTCACCACCAGCGCACCGTCGGGCAACAGGGCGAGCTCTGCAGCCCCGATCAGGTGCTCTGTGGCCGGCGTCAGCGGCGTGATCACGAACACCACCTCGGCATGTGGCAGCAGCGAGTGCAGTTCCTCGATCGGGTGGACGGGCACGTCCCCGGTCCGCGCGCGCCGGGCGACCCGGGTGATCGATCCGGGCTCGAAACCGGCGAGGCGCTGCTCGATGGCAGCCCCGATCCGTCCGTAGCCGACGATCAGGATGTGACGGTCGGCCAACGATGTGGTGAAGTCGTTGCGCCAGCTGCCGGTGGGCATGTTGCGGGCGTAGAGGTCGAGATGTCGGGTGCTGGCCAGCGCCAGCCCGACGGCGAGCTCAGCGGTGCTGGCGTCGTGCACCCCGGCCGCGTTGCACAGCTGGACGCCATCGGGCAGGAACGGCAGGAAATTGTCGTAGCCTGCGCTGAGCAACTGGACGGCCTTGAGGCTGGTCATCTCCCCCACGCGTTCCATCACCTTCGGCGCGGGGAACATGTAAGGGGCGACCAGCAGCTCGACGTCGGCGATCGAGTCGGGCCAGGTGCCATCCGCCATGAATCCGTCGACCACCAGCCCCTCGGGGATCGGGCCGAGAGCTGCCTCCGCGGCAGCAGCGTCGGGATAGGGCAACCAGATGCGTCGGGCCATGTCCCTACCCTAGGGTGCGAGGCATGAGTGGACCCCGCGCGTTCGACGCAGTGGAGCTGATCCGGACCAAGCGGGACGGAGGTCGGCTCGGCGACGAGGCCATCGACTGGCTGATCCGGGCCTACACCGACGGTGTCGTCACGGACGAACAGATGTCGGCGATGGCCATGGCCATCTTCTTCCGCGGTCTCGACGGCACGGAACTCACCCGCTGGACCAACGCCATGATCGACACCGGCGAGCGCATGGACTTCTCCAGCCTCAGCCGTCCGACGGTCGATAAGCACTCCACCGGTGGCGTGGGCGACAAGATCACGCTGCCGCTGGCACCGCTGGTGGCCGCTTGCGGCGCGGCCGTCCCGCAGCTGTCGGGACGCGGTCTCGGCCACACCGGCGGCACCCTTGACAAGCTGGAAGCCATTCCCGGATGGCGCGCGAGCCTCACCAATGCCGAGATGCTCGCGCAACTCGAGTCCGTGGGCGCAGTGATCTGCGCCGCCGGTGCCGGGCTTGCCCCGGCGGACAAGAAGCTCTACGCCCTGCGCGACGTCACAGCGACGATCGAGTCCATCCCGATGATCTCCGCTTCGATCATGAGCAAGAAGATCGCGGAGGGTACAGCAGCCCTTGTGCTGGACGTGAAGACCGGCGCCGGCGCCTTCATGAAGACCTTTGAGCAATCAAAGGCGCTCGCACAGACCATGGTCGGTATCGGGACCGCCGCCGGCGTCAACACCGTCGCCCTGATCACCAACATGGACACCCCGCTCGGACGGACCGCCGGCAACGGCCTCGAGGTCACCGAGTCGGTGGAGGTCCTCGCCGGTGGCGGGCCGGCCGATGTCGTCGAGCTCACCCTCGCACTGGCCAGGGAGATGCTGGACTGCGCCGGCATCGACGCCGACCCGGCAGAGGCTCTCGCGTCCGGCAAGGCCATGGACGCGTGGAAGGCCATGATCCGCGCCCAGGGCGGCGACCCTGACGCGCCACTGCCGGTCGCCAAGCACACAGAGGTGGTGTCGGCCGAGGCCGACGGCTACCTGTCACGGATGGACGCCATGGCTGTCGGGCTCGCTGCGTGGCGGCTGGGTGCTGGCCGGGCCGTCCAGGGCGAGCAGGTGCAGGCCGCCGCCGGCGTCACCTGGCACGCGGCCGTCGGCGAACAGGTGCGCGCAGGGCAGCCCCTGTTCACGCTGCACACCGACACCCCCGAGCGGATCGCCCGCGCGAAGGAGGCGCTGGTCGGCGCCGTCGACTACACGGCCACGGCGCCCGAGCTGCGTCCGGTGGTACTGGAGCGCATCAGCTGACCCCCACCCCCCCCGACTTGTCAGAACCCCACTGAGCCATAGGTCAGTGAGGTTCTGACAAGTCGGGGGTCTGGTCAGTGCTTGGGGTCGGACTCGTGGGTCAGGCCCCACAGGTAGCCGTCGTGCAGGGCCTCCCACGAGGCCTCGATGACGTTGGTGCCGACGCCGACCGTCGTCCAGGTGCGCTCGCCGTCGGTCATGTCGATCAGCGTGCGGACGATCGCGTCCGTGCCGTGGCCCTGGTCGAGGATGCGCACCTTGTAGTCGGTGAGCTCGAAGTCGTCCACGTGCGGGTAGGCAGCGTTCAGGGCCGAGCGCAGCGCGACGTCCAGTGCGTTCAGCGGACCGTGGCCCTCGCCGACCAGGTTCTGGGTGATCCCCTTCGCCCGGACCTTCACCATGGCTTCGGAGTCACCCTCGGGCTTCACCTCGTGACCGGTCAGCACCCGCCAGCTGAGCACCTCGAAGAAGTCCTCGAGGATGCCGAGCTCCTCGCGCAGCAGCAGCTCGAACGACGCGTCGGCCGACTCGTAGGAGTAGCCGTCCATCTCGCGTGCCTTCACCTTGTCTGTGATCCGGGCGGCAAGCTCGCGATCGGACAGGTCGTAGCCCAGCTCCGAGCCCTTGATCTGCACGTTCGCGCGCCCGGCCATGTCCGAGACGAGCATGCGCATGTCGTTGCCGACCAGTTTCGGGTCGATGTGCTGGTACAGGTTGGCGTCCACCTTGATCGCAGAAGCGTGTAGCCCGGCCTTGTGGGCGAAGGCCGAAGCCCCCACGTACGGCTGGCGGTTGTTCATCGCGACGTTGGTCACGCCGGCGATGGCATGGCTGATCCGGGTGGCCTCTGCCAGGGCAGCGGCAGGCACCAGGGGCCAGCCGTATTTCAGCTGCAGGTTGGCGACCACCGTGATCAGGTTGGCGTTCCCGGTGCGCTCGCCGTGGCCGTTCATCGTGCCCTGCACGTGCATCACGCCGGCCTCGACGGCCGCGAGCGTGTTGGCGACCGCACAGCCGGTGTCGTTGTGGCAATGGATGCCAAGGTCGACGCCGATCTGGGCTGCGGCGGAGACGATGTCGCCCATCCAGGACGGCAGCATGCCGCCGTTGGTGTCGCACAGCACGACGACCTCGGCCCCGGCCTCTGCAGCGGTGCGGACGACCTCGAGGGCGTAGTCCGGGTTGGCGCGATAGCCGTCGAAGAAGTGCTCACAGTCGACGAAGACGCGTCGACCGTTGGCGACGAGGTGGCTCACCGTGTCTGCAACCATCGCAAGGTTCTCCTCCAGCGTGGTGTGCAGCGCGCGGAAGACGTGCTCGTCGTGGCTCTTCGCAACGATGCAGATCACCTCGGTGGACGCGTCCAGCAGCGCCTGCACCTGCGGGTCCTCCGCAGCCGTGGCGCCCACCTTGCGGGTGGCGCCGAAGGCCACGAGCTTGGCGTTCTTCAGGGTCAGCTCACCGCTGGCAGCAGCGGCGAAGAACGCGGTGTCGTTGGGGTTGGCGCCCGGCCAGCCGCCCTCGATGAAACCGAGTCCCAGCTCGTCGAGGTGGCGCGCGATCTTCAACTTGTCGCTGACACTCAGCTGCAGGCCCTCCTGTTGGGCACCGTCCCGCAGTGTGGTGTCGAAGACGTGGAAGACGTCGGGGGCTGCTGGCAACGTTGTCATTCGGGCACCTCAGTCGTCTTGCGCGGAATCATCGGGCGAGTCTGCCTTCCTCGGCTCCTGTTACGGCGTCGTTTCACCGCGTGAGACTACCGTCTCGCGGGACGGTTGATTTCAGCCGCGGGAGCTTGTAGACAGTCCCCTATGGCAACACTGCTCCACCGAGGCGTCACCGTCCATAGCGCAGGCGAACTGCCGCCGCTCGGCAAGAAGCTCCGACCGTTCACCCTCACCGGGCCCGACCTGACCGACTTCGGCTCGGAGATCGCCGCCGGGCGTCGGCTCGTGCTGAACATCTTCCCCAGCCTCGACACGGGCACGTGCGCGATGAGCGTCCGCCGGTTCAACGAGCTCGCAGCGGGCCTCACCGACACGCTGGTGCTGTGCGTCTCCGCCGACCTTCCCTACGCCCACAAGCGGTTCTGCGTGGCTGAGGGCATCGAGAACGTCTCCACCGGCTCCACGTTCCGCTCCGGGTTCGGCCTCGACTTCGGGCTCACTCTCGTGGACGGGCCGATGCGCGGGCTGCTGTCGCGTGCCGTGGTCGTCGCCGATCGCGACCTCACGATCCTCTACACCGAGCAGGTGCCCAACATCAGCCAGGAGCCCGACTACGAAGCTGCCCTGGCTGCTCTCGCCTGACAGGCTCGGACTGAATTGGGGACGGTTCCAACTCGGTCCAACCTTCCCGCGACGGGAGAGTTGAACCGAATAGGAACCGTCCCCAATTCAGTCCAGATCAGCAAACCTGCTGCAGCCACCCATGCGTGTCGGGCACGCGCCCGTACTGGATGTCGAGGACGGCGTCGCGCAGCGCGAGGGTCCGGGGCGAGCCGTTCTCCGGCAGGCGCCACTCCCCCTTGGTGGACTTGAACGCGCCGATCGGCGTCACGACAGCAGCCGTCCCGCAGGAGAACGCCTCCACCGTCGTGCCGTCGGCGATGCCGTCGAAGAGCTCCTCCGGAGTGACCCGGCGCTCCTCGGGGGTCAGGCCCAGGTCGGCCGCGACGGCGAGGATCGTGTCGCGGGTGATGCCCTCGAGGATCGTGCCGGTCAGCGCCGGCGTCACCAGCGTGCCGTCGGCGGTGACGAGGAAGACGTTCATGCCGCCCAGCTCCTCCACCCGGTCCTTGTCTGCGGCCTCGATGAACAGCACCTGCGAGCAGCCGTGCTCGTAGCCCTCGTACTGGGCGATCAGGGACGCGGCGTAGTTGCCACCGCACTTGGCAGCACCGGTGCCACCGACACCTGCGCGGGCGTAGGTGTCGGTCACCCAGATGTCGACCGGCTTCACGCCGCCCTTGAAGTAGGGACCGGCCGGTGACGCGATCACGCTGAACGTGACGCGCTGGGCGGCGCGAACGCCGAGGAAGACCTCGGAGGCGAACATGAACGGCCGCAGGTAGAGACTGCGTTCACCGGAGGCCTCCGGAACCCAGCGGGCATCGGCCTTCACCAGCTCCGCGACAGCCGTGACGAAGTCCTCGACAGCAAGCTCCGGCAGCATCAGCCGGGCGGCGGACGCCTGGAACCGGCGTGCGTTGGCCTCCGGTCGGAACAGGTGGATCGAGCCGTCGGCGTGCCGGTAGGCCTTCATGCCCTCGAAGACCTCCTGCGCGTAGTGCAGGACGGCAGCAGCGGGATCCAGAAGGAACGGCCCGTACGGCTTGACCTCCGCCTCACCCCAGCCACCATCGCTGGTCCAGGTGGCCACAGTCATGTGGTCGGTGAAGTAATCACCGAAACCGGGATCGGCAAGGACCCGGGCGACATCGTCGCGGCTGGCCGGAGCGGGGTTGGCATGCAGCGGAAAGCTCAGGGACATGGGCGCATGCTACCGCCTTTGGTCCGACTTTCCGTGAGACGGAATTGTCCGATTGGTGGGCGGCAAGTAGCCTCGCGCGGGTGAGCCCAGCAGACACCAGCACGCCCGTCATCTCCGTCATCGCCGGCGACGGCATCGGCCCGGAGGTGGTCGCTGAGGGCCTGAAGGTCCTCACCACCGTCGTCGGTGACCACGCCTTCGACTTCGTGCACCACGACCTGGGCGCCGAGCGCTGGCTGCGCACCGGTGAGGTCCTGCCCGATGCCGTGATGGCAGAACTCGCGACGAGCCAGGCCATCATCCTCGGTGCCGTCGGTGCAGCACCCGGCTCCATGTCGATCCCCAGCGGCCTCCTCGAGCGCGGGCTGTTGCTGAAGCTGCGCTTCGCCTTCGACCACTACGTGAACCTGCGCCCGTCCAAGCTCTACCCGGGTGTGGCAACTCCCCTCGCCCCGGAGGTCACCGAGCGCGGCCCGATCGACTTCGTCGTCGTCCGCGAGGGCACGGAAGGCCTCTACTGCGGCAACGGCGGCGCCTTCCGCGCCGGAACGCCGTACGAGATCGCCACCGAGGTCAGCATCAACACAGCCCACGGTGTCGAGCGCGTCATCAGGGACGCCTTCGTCCGGGCTGAAGGCCGGCGCCGCCACGTCACGCTGGTGCACAAGCACAATGTGCTCGTGAACGCCGGTGGCCTCTGGAACCGGCTGTTCCAGGTGGTCGCCGCCGAGCACCCGGACGTCACCACTGACTACCTGCACGTGGACGCTGCGACGATCGCCCTCGTCCAGGACCCGCAGCGCTTCGACGTCATTGTCACGGACAACCTGTTCGGCGACATACTCACCGACCTCGCTGCTGCGGTCACCGGCGGCATCGGACTCGCGGCCAGCGCCAACATCAATCCCGAGGGCGCCTTCCCGTCCATGTTCGAGCCGGTGCACGGTTCGGCCCCTGACATCGCGGGCAAGCAGCTGGCCGACCCCACGGCGACGATCCTCTCGATGGCACTGCTGCTCGACCACCTTGGACGCAGCGAGGACGCCCGGCGCATCGAGGCTGCCGTGGACGCCGACATCGTCGAGCGAGGCACGGCCAAACGACCGACATCCGTTGTGGGAGACGACATCGCCGCGCGGCTGCTGTAGCGGATCGGCTATCGTGTTCCATCGGATCGGGCCTGGTCGTCCGGCACCCCCGCCGGTCCGTCGAGCCTGACACTTCTGCCCCACCGCCACCGAAGGAACGCCGTGCCGCCGGAACACAGCACCGCACCGTCGCGCAACCGGATCCTGGTGCGCGCCCATCAGGGACCGTTCGACAACTACAGCATCGTGCAGACGGCCGCCCGGCAGAACCTGGGCGCCAACGTCGGCAACCTGCTGTTCTCCCACTCCATCTACCGGCTGCTGGGCACAGCTGAGGCATCCCTGGAGGTCGACAGGTTCAAGAACACCGACCCTGCCTGGGTGAACGACAACTTCGACGTGGTTGTGCTCCCGTTGGCCAACGCCTTCCGGATGAACTACGTCGAAGAACTCGACAAGATGTCGTCGATCATCGAGCGGCTGCGTATCCCTGTGGTCGTCGCCGGCGTCAACGCACAACTCGGGCTGAAGGCCACCCAACCCAAGGGCGGCATCGGCGCTCCGGTGACCCGGTTCGTGCGTGCGGTCCTGCGCAACAGCCCGAACATCGGCGTCCGTGGCGAACGGACGGCGACATACCTGCGAGGCCTGGGATTCGCCGAAGACGAACTGGTCGTCGTCGGGTGCCCGTCCATGTACACCTACGGGCCGGACCTGCCCGCACCGCGGCTGCCGGAAGCGATCACGACCGACTCGCGGCTGTCACTGAACCTCTCGCCGTACGTCGCGGGCATCGGCGATCTCGCCCTCGCCCAGGCCGAGAAGTACCCGCACCTCGTCTACACGGCGCAGGACCTGCCCACCCTTGGACTGCTGCTCACGGGTCGTTACCGAACGCACCTGCCGGTCCGTGCGGGCTTCCCTGCCAGCCTCGATCATCCCCTGGTGAGCTCCGGGCGCATCGTGATGCCGGTGAACGTTCCCAGCTGGCTGGAGCACCTGGCAGGCTTCGACTTCTCCTACGGCACGCGGATCCATGGGAACATCGCCGCGATCCTTGCCGGGACGCCGGCCTACGTGCTCGCCCACGATGCCCGCACCGCGGAGCTTGCCGACTATCACGCCATCCCCCACCGGACGGTGGGCAAGGACGTCGCCACCCTCGACGCGGCCGAGCTCTATGCGGCGGCCGACTACACCGCCATGCTCACCCGGCACCGGGAGACCTGGTCAGGGTTCGCCAGCTTCCTGGAGGTGCACCACCTTCGCAGCATCTACAGCCCGGAGGCGAAGCCCGGCAACTTCGATGAACGGATCAGCCTCATCCGTTACCCCCCTGTCGCCACCCTCCAACCCCATCGACGGGCACAGGTGTTGGTGACAAGGGTGGCCGTCATCATCGAACGACTGTTCAAGACCGCGCGGTACTACACCCTGAAGCTTCTTGGCAGGCCGACCAAGTAGTCGCTAGTCGCGGGCTTCTGCTCGTGACCACAGGCTCCGGCGCTGGTCGGTGAACCTTCCGGAGAACCACCAGATCAGCTCGACGAGCACGGCGGCGACCAGGCCCGCCCACAGGCCGGTGGTCATCAGGGCTGCGTTGCTCGGATCGAGCTGCGGGTCGAACCGGGCCAGGAACGGCCAGGCAGCGATCCAGCCCGGCACCTGGTAGGGCAGCCAGAAGATCGTCAGGAATGCGAGCAACCCGCACGCTGCGATCATCACCAGCTTCCACCACTCGTACGGACGGGCAGCGACGATCATCACCCAGGCACCGGCGATCATCAGGGTCAGGAGCGTCGCGGTGCTGGCCTGGGTCGTCCGTACGGGATCGGCCCCCGCAGGTGCGCGCACGAGCAGGTAGGCGACGAACGTCGTGACGGACACCACCACCCCCGACGGCAGGGAGAACGTCATCACCCGTCGCAGGAAGCCCGGACGCGCACGTTCCGCGTTGGGCGCGAGCGCGAGGATCGAAGCGGGGATGCCGATGGTGAACCAGCCGACGAAGGAGATGTGGATCGGCACGAACGGGAACGGCAGCTGCCACACGGCCACCAGCAGGGCAAGGATGATCGAGTACATCGTCTTGGTGAGGAAGAAGTTCGCCACCCGCTCGATGTTGCCGATCACCCGGCGGCCTTCTGCGACGACATGGGGCAAGGTGGCGAAGCTGTCGTCAAGGAGCACGAGCTGGGCGACAGCGCGGGTGGCTGCGGCGCCCGACCCCATCGCCACGCCGAGGTCGGAATCCTTGATCGCCAGCACGTCGTTCACGCCGTCACCGGTCATCGCAACGTTGCGTCCCTGCGACTGCAGTGCTGCCACCATCTGTCGCTTCTGGTGGGGAGTCACGCGTCCGAAGACCCCGGCCTCCCCGACGCGCCGGGCGAACTCCACCGGGTCGTCCGGAAGCGTCCTTGCGTCCACCACGTCGCCGGTATCGAGGCCGAGGGAACCCGTCACTGCACCCACCGACGTGGCGTTGTCGCCGGAGATCACCTTGACGGCCACGCCCTGCTCCGCGAAGTAGGCCAGCGTGCCGCGGGCTTCGGGGCGCACCTTCTGCTCCAGCACGACGAGCGCTCGCGGGATGACCCTGCCGGGTGCGCCGGCCGCGTCCACCGCCTCGTCTGCCTCACCGAGCAGCAGGACGCGCCGCCCGGTGGACCCCACAACCTCCGCACGCTCCGCGGCAGCCCCACCTGCCGTGCCCAGCACGTCGGGGGCACCGAGCACCCAGTTGCCGTTGTCCCCGAAGGAGATGCCCGACCACTTCTTCGCCGACGTGAACGGGGCCATGCCGGTCACCTCCCAGCCCGGCCCTACCAACGGCAACTCGTGTGCGAGGGCCTGCACCGAGGCGTTCGGACGGGGATCCGCTGCGGCCAGCTGTGAAAGGGCGGTGCGGATGCGCGCCTCGTCGCCGTCCAGCACCTCGAGCTCGCCGAACCGCAGGCCGTTCTCCGTCAGGGTGCCGGTCTTGTCCGCACACACCACGTCGACGCGCGCCAG
This sequence comes from uncultured Actinomycetota bacterium, assembly GCA_963799235.1. GTDB lineage: Bacteria > Actinomycetota > Actinomycetes > Propionibacteriales > Propionibacteriaceae > Propionicimonas. Next base: position 12,035 of record CAWCWL010000001.1, read on the forward strand.
GCCCTCGATGGCCGGCAGCTCCTGCACGAGGACGTTGCGCTGGCCGAGCCGGACGACGCCGACGGCGAACGCGAGCGAGGTGAGCAGGACGAGCCCCTCGGGGACCATGGGCACAAGGGCGCCGCCGATGGCGAGGATGCGGTCCTGCCAGGTGCCCTGGTTCTGCGTCCACTGCACCCAGACCGTTGCCAGGCCGACCGGGATCAGCAGCCAGGTGATCAGCCGAAGGATCTGGTTGATGCCGGTCTGCAGCTCCGACTTCACGAGCGAGAACTTGCTGGCCTCGGCGGTGAGCTGGGCCGCGAAGGATTCTGCGCCCACGCGTGTGGCCCGGAAAGCCCCGACGCCTGCGACGACGAAGCTGCCGGACATCACCTGCGAGCCGGCCTCCTTGAGCATGGGGTCGGATTCGCCGGTGAGCAGCGACTCGTCCACCTCGAGGTAGCTGGCCTCGATGACCTCACCGTCGACGATCACCTGGTCGCCGGGACCGATCTCGATCAGGTCGCCCAGCACAACGGCCTCACGGGCCAGCTCGGCGACGACCCCGTCGCGGCGGACCATCGGCTTGCCCTCACCGACGACGGCGAGGTTGTCCAGCGTCCGCTTGGCGCGGAGTTCCTGCACGATGCCGATACCGGCGTTGAAGATGATCAGGAAGCCGAACAGGGCGTTCACGATCGAGCCGGTGCTCAGGACGAGGATGAACAGCGCCATCAGCAGGAAGTTGATCCGGGTGAACACGTTCGCCCGCACGATGTCCCACGTTGTGCGCCCCGAGCGTGGCGGCAGGTGGTTCACCTGCCCGGCCTTGACCCGTTCGGCGACTTCCGCCGCGGTGAGGCCCGGGTTGGTCTGAGCGGCGATCGTCATGCGCGCCAGCTTGCCAGACGGCCCAACCCCGCTCCCACCCCCTGGCGCCGCGACGCCCACTTGGCACCCACAGCAACAAACGCCGGCGAGCGCGCACGGACCGGGACCGAACCACGCCGCTAGGGAAGGTTTTCCGCAGCGCGAAAGGCGGCCTGGATGCGTTGGCGGAACGACTTGGGAACAGCAAGGTCCTTCCAGGTCCAGCGGACGACCCACCAGCCCGCGTCTCGAATGGCCTGCTCGCGGGCCTTCTCTCGCATCACGGCGTCCGCCACCTCCTCAGGCGTCCCGATGTACTTGACCTTGCCATCGAACTCGCCGATGACCCGCTTCTCCCGCCAACCGAAGTCACCTCGCGCAACCCACACCCCGGTCGGCGTGAAGACCTCCACCTGGAGTTCCGGAGCAGGAAGTCCGACCTGGAGGATGCGTGTCCGGCTGATCGATTCGCCCACGCTCTCCGAGCGGCGGTCGGCGAACGCCAGTGCCTCTCGGGCAACTCGCGCTCCCTTTCGACCAGTGGCCGCTGTGGCGATCTCGTCCAACAACGCAGGGTTGGCGCCGAGCCGAAGCGCCGCATCGATGATCGCGACCGCGCGGTCGAAGCTCAACGTTCGAGCGACGTCGATAGCGGTCCGCTCGATGCTCGTGACGCGATAGTCGCCGATCGTCACCCGCTCCGCTGAGCCGAGCGGGCTGTAGTGGACACGAAGCCATCTGGTGCGCCGACCATGTCCGCCAACCTCCCGGGTTACCGAAACCGTCGCGAGCATCCCCTCCCACAGAGGTAGGCCGTGGAGGAGCGCTGCCGTGCCATGGCTGAGAACCGCGTTGTCCGCGAGCAGGGGCCAAGTTCCTGCGACCAACTGGCGGTGGGCGACAGCGGCGTCTGGCGCCGCGTCCAGCGCGAAGGCGCCGTGCCTGACTCGATGCAGCTCGTTGGACCGGCACAGTCGTGCGACCTCATGGGTCCCCGATCCCATCTCGAGGAACTGGCGCGTCCGGCGTACATCCACCCGAAGATTGGACGACATCGCCAGCCCCCAAACCAGCCCGCCGACAGCATTGACAACAATCCGACAACACCTCCGAGGTGAGCCTCCGCCGTCCTCGCCGGGGTTGCGCCATCAGGCGCCCCCGAAATGGAAGGACGCCCCCGATTTTTCGGGGGTGTCCTTCCGTTTCGGGGGCGTCTGTGGTGGTGGGAGGGCGGGCGGCAGGTCTGGGGCAGGGCGGCAGGTCTGGGGCAGGGCGGCGTCAGGCCTTGGCCAGGGCGTCGCGAACCTGGGTCAGCGCCTCCCTGGTGGGAAGACCCATCATCGCCGCGGAGAACTCGGTGACGGTGTTGCCGTAACGGATGAACAGGTCGGTCATGGGCGTGCCGGCCATCACCCCTGACACCACGAGGTAGTCGGGGTGGTCGTCGTCCAGGGCAGCCACGACGGACGGGCCGTCGGGGACGGTCGTGTAGGCGTAGCTGCACGGCTCCCGCATCATCGCCCTGATGGCGGCCAGCTTGCCGGCAGCGCGAGCCGGATCGGGAAACACATAGGTCTGGAGCCCGTACCACTCGAAGTAGTTGACGTAGGCGTACGGCGTCCCGGGATCAAGGAGGACGCTGCTCGGCCTTGCCGCCGTTCCGGGGTCGGCCTGGGCCTTCCCCGTGCTCACGCCCCAGCTCTTGCCGGCCTCACTGGAACGCCAGGCCCGGGCGACCCGCTTCACCGTGAGGGTCGGCCCATCGGCCCCGGGCACCCTTGCGGGCAGACCGGAGGGCAGCGCGCAGGGCGGCTCCTTCGGCACGTCGTAGGTGTGTCGCCCGCTGGCATTCGTGCCCACCCCTGCGGGGAACGACCGGCTCGGCTCCATGCCGGACGGCGTCGGTGCTGCCGAGGGTGCGGCCGGGCCGGACGCTGTCGCAGGCGCCGTCGGCACGCCGGTCGTCAGCAGCCCGCAGGCTGCGAGGGCAGGGAGGAGGATCAGGCCGCAGAGAAGCGCGGCCGCACGAGGCGAGGGGATCCCGCGCCCCGGGGGTGGCTCCATGGTCGCGAAGCTACACCTGTGCAGCGCCGTGGGCTGCCGAAAATGCAACAACGCCCCGTCCATTCCGGACGGGGCGTCGGTGCGGTGATCAGCGGGCGGCAGTGCCCTCGACGTAGTCGTCGTCGTGGGACTTCACCCAGGCCATCAGGCCGCGGAGCTTGCGGCCGGTCTCCTCGATCGGGTGGGCCTCACCGGCGGCCCGCAAGCGCTTGAACTCCGGCGCGCCGGCGTCCTGGTCGTCGATGAACCGCTTGGCGAACGCACCGGACTGGATGTCGGCGAGGACATCCTTCATGCGCGCCTTCACCGAGGCGTCGATGACCCGCGGGCCGGAGACGTAGTCTCCGAACTCTGCGGTGTCGGAGACGCTCCAGCGCTGCTTGGCGATGCCGCCCTCATACATCAGGTCGACGATCAGCTTCAGCTCGTGCAGGCACTCGAAGTAGGCGACCTCCGGCTGGTAGCCGGCCTCGGTCAGTACCTCGAAACCGGCGGTGACCAGCGCGGAGGCGCCACCACACAGCACGGCCTGCTCACCGAACAGGTCGGTCTCGGTCTCCTCGGTGAAGGTGGTCTTGATGCCACCCGCACGCAGGCCACCGATGGCCTTGGCGTAGGAGAGTGCCAGCGGCCAGGCGTTGCCGGTCTCGTCCTTCTCGACGGCGACGATCACCGGGACGCCACGGCCCTCGGTGTACTCACGGCGCACCAGGTGGCCGGGGCCCTTGGGTGCGACCATGCACACGTCGACGCCGGGCGGCGGGGTGATGTAGCCGAAGCGGATGTTGAAGCCGTGGGCGAAGAACAGCGCGTCGCCGGCCACCAGGTTCGGCTCGATCGATTCCTTGTAAACGTGGCGCTGCACCTGGTCGGGCGCGAGCACCATGATCAGGTCGGCCTCCTCGACGGCCTGCGCCGGGGTGACGACGCGCAGGCCCTCGGCCTCGGCCTTCGCCCAGCTCTTGGAACCCTCGCGAAGGCCGACGCGGACGTCGACCCCGGAGTCGCGAAGGGACAGCGCGTGCGCGTGGCCCTGGCTGCCGTAGCCGATCACGGCGACGTTGCGACCCTGGATGATCGACAGGTCTGCGTCGGTGTCGTAGAACATCTGTGCCATTGGAACGTTACTTCCTTACTTAGTTGGCCAGCCGCGCGGCCGGACGGGTCTTCTCGATCTTGGCACGATCAGACAGCGATCGGCTGCCCCGCCCGAGCGCGACAAGGCCCGACTGGACCAGTTCGCGCACGCCGTAGGGCTTGAGCATCTCCAACAAGGCTTCCAGTTTGTCAGGCGAACCGGTGGCCTCGATGGTCATCGAGTCGTTGTGGACGTCAATGGTCTTGCCCCGGAACAGCTGGACGATCTCGATGATCTGGCTGCGCGAGGCAGGGTCGGCCTTGATCTTGATCAGCATCAGTTCGCGGCTGACCGAAGCAGACGGCTCCAGCTCGACGATCTTGAGCACCTCGATCAGCTTGTTGAGCTGTTTCACGATCTGCTCGAGCACCTGCTGGCTGTCCACGGCCACCTGGACGGTGATTCGGGAGAGGTCCTCGTTCTCCGTCGGGCCGACGGCCAGCGACTCGATGTTGTAGCCGCGCCGCGCGAAGAGCCCGGCGATTCGTGCAAGGACGCCCGGCTTGTTCTCGACGAGCACGCTCAGGGTGTGCTTGTTCACAGGTCCTCCCCCTCCCACGCGGGAGCCAGGTCCCGGGCGATCTTGATGTCGTCATTGCTGGTGCCGGCGGCAACCATCGGCCAGATCATGGCGTCCTTGTGCACAACGAACTCCACAACCACGGGACGGTCGTTGATCGCCATCGCCTGCCGGATCACGTCGTCGACCTCCTCGGCGGTCTCCGCCCGCAGGCCGACGGCACCCATGGCCTCCGCCAGCTTCGGGAAGTCGGGCACCCGGTGCGACTGCAGGTTGGTGTTGGAGTACCGCTCCCCGTAGAACAGGGTCTGCCACTGCCGCACCATGCCGAGGCTGCGGTTGTTGATGACCGCGATCTTGATCGGGATGCCCTCCAGCGAGCAGGTGACCAGCTCCTGGTTGGTCATCTGGAAGCAGCCGTCGCCGTCGATGCCCCACACCACCGTGCCGGGAAGGCCGACCTGCGCACCCATAGCGGCCGGCACGCAGTAACCCATGGTCCCCGCACCGCCGGAGTTGAGGAACCGGTTGGGCAGCTCGTGCGGCAGCAGGTGCGCTGCCCACATCTGGTGCTGGCCGACGCCACTGACGAACGTGGCCTCGGGCCCGGCGATCTCCCCGATCCGCTTGATCACGTATTCCGGGCTGAGCAGCCCGTCGGACACCGGCTCGAAGTCGGTGACCACATAGCGACTGCGCAGGTTCTGCAGGCGGGCCACCCACGGGCCGTAGTCGGGCAGGTCGACGTCGCGGAGGGCGAGGTTCAGGTCACTGATCACCTCCGCGAGGTCGCCGACGATCGGGACGTCCGCCACCCGGTTCTTGGAGATCTCCGCAGGGTCGATGTCGGCGTGGATCACCTTCGCGTCAGGCGCGAACGAGTCGAGCTTGCCGGTCACCCGGTCGTCGAAGCGGGCACCGAGGGTGATCAGGAGGTCGGAGCGCTGGAGGGCGCCGACCGCTGCCACAGAACCGTGCATGCCGGGCATGCCCATGTTCAGCTCGTGGCTGTCCGGGATCGCGCCGCGGGCCATCAGTGTTGTGACCACCGGGATGCCGGTGAGCTTCACCAGTTCCGCGAGGCCGTCCCACGCACGTGCGCGGTTCACGCCGCCACCGACGTACAGGACGGGACGCTCGGCAGCTGCGATCAGCCGGGCGGCCTCGCGGATCTGCTTGCTGTGCGGCTTCTCCACCGGGTGATAGCCGGGCAGGTCGAGCTCCTCCGGCCAGACGAACTCGGTCATCGAGGAGAGGGCGTCTTTCGCGATGTCGACCAGCACAGGGCCGGGGCGGCCCGTGCGTGCGATGTGGAACGCTGCAGCGATCGCATGCGGGATTTCCAGCGGATCGGTGATCAGGAAGCTGTGCTTGGTGATCGGGAAGGTGATGCCGCGGATGTCGGCCTCCTGGAAGGCGTCCGTTCCGATGGACTTGCTGGCCACCTGCCCGGTGATGGCGACGATCGGCACCGAGTCCATGTAGGCGTCGGCGATCGCGGTCACGAGGTTCGTGGCACCCGGGCCGGACGTGGCCATGCAGACCCCGACCCCGCCGGTGACGTGGGCGTAGCCCTCTGCGGCATGCCCGGCGCCCTGCTCGTGGCGCACGAGGATGTGCCGGATCTTGGAGTCGTACAGCGGGTCATACGCGGGCAGGATGGCCCCTCCCGGGATGCCGAAGATGACCTCGACCCCGACACGCTCGAGTGACTCCACCAGGGACTGGGCCCCGGTCATTGCTCTCGGTGACTCCCCGGGCATCTTTACCTCTCTTCGTTGAAAACTGGGCGTACGGAAGCAGAAAAAAACCCCCGCTGCGAAGGCAGGCGAGGGAGCGTGTCGGTGTTGAGAAGGATCTCAGCCGACACGCTGGCTAACTACGAGGACGGTGTTCCGCACCAGACAAGCTTCCCGCCCAGCCGGTCGCAATGTCAACACATGGTCCTCGGATTCCACATGCTGGTCGCATGACGGCGAAAGCTCAACCTGCCCCTTCGACTCTGAGGTTTTCTCAGCCTCGAAGTGGAAGGCGGCGCCACCTGTGAGTGACCATGAAGGAAGCCGTAGTAGAACGAAGGGACCCCCCATGCTCACCCACCCTGCGCCGACGGCACTCCGACGGGCAGCGACCGCAGCCCTCGGCGTCGTCGCGCTGACCGCCGGAGTTCTCGGCTCCGCCGTCCCTGCGCACGCCGACGCAGCAGTGTCACCGAAGAGTTCCGCGATCACGATCGTCGGAGCCGGCTGGGGGCACGGCAAGGGCATGTCGCAGTACGGCGCCTACGGCGCAGCGACCAAGGGCCTCGACTACGCAGAGATCATGGCCTTCTACTACCCCGGCACGAAGCTGGACTCGCTGCCCAGCGGCAACCGCATCCGGGTCTGGATCACCGCCGACAACGACGGCATCCTTCACTTCCGCCCGGTCGCCGGGCTTCGAGTGCGAGATTCCGCAGGCAAGACGGTGACCCTCCCGACGTCAACCAAGTACCGCAAGTGGCGCATCATCAAGTCCAGCGGCAAGCGCGTGCTGCAATACCTGAACAGTTCGAAAAAGTACGTCACGTACAAGAACAAGCTCAACGGAAAGCGCGTGTGGTACGTCGAGAACACCAAGACCGGAACGGTCAAGCTGGCGATGCCCAACGGCGACACCCGCACCTACCGGCAGAAGCTGGCACTGCGCTTCACCAGCACCGGCGCGAAGACGGTGAACTACGTCTCGATGGAGACCTACCTGCGCGGCGTCGTGCCCGCCGAGATGCCCGCATCCTGGGCACTGGAAGCGGTCAAGGCCCAGGCAGTCGCCGCCCGCACCTACGCAGCCAAGCTCCGGTCCTCGGTCAGCTCGGGTTCGATCTACGACCTGTGCGACACCTCTGCCTGCCAGGTCTACAAGGGTGTCGCTGCCGAGTATTCGAGCAGCGACAAGGCGATCACGGCCACAGCCAACAAGGTCGTCACGTACAAGGACAAGCTGGCGCTGACGATGTTCTCCTCGTCCAACGGCGGCTGGTCCGCCTCCGGCGGCGCCGACTACCCGTACCTGACGGCGAAGAAGGATCCCTACGACGGCGTGAAGCGCGACCAGACCTGGTCGGTCACGCTGAGCTCCTCCAGGATCCAGAAGGCCTACTCCAGCGTCGGCACCCTGAAGTCGGTCCAGATCTCCGCCCGCGACGGTGACGGCACCTACGGCGGCCGCGTCGAGACGGTCAAGATCACCGGGAGCAAGGGTTCCGTGACCGTGACGGGCGGGTCGTTCAAGAGCAAGTTCGGCCTCAAGGAGCGCCTGTTCAAGCTGGTCGGCGGCACCGATCCCGCAACGACGACCGCCAATTACCTCAAGTGGAAGGCCCTCGGCGGCACCGCCAGCAACCTCGGCACCCCCACCGGTGCGGAGAAGGTCGTTGCCGGCGGCTCCGTGCTCGCCTTCCCCGATGCCGACCTCTGGTGGTCGCCCGCAACGGGCAGCCACCTGCTCACCGGAGCCGTCCGCAAGGCCTACAACGACCTGGGCGGGGCAACCTCGAAGCTTGGCTTCCCGAAGACCGACATCGTCACCTCCAAGACCGGGACGTCCGCCGACTTCGAGCTGGGACGGATCGCCTGCCCCACGTCCGGCGACTGCGTCGTCAGTTACGGCTGATCGCCGACGATCTGCCGGTGGACCCGGTCGAGGTCGACGTTCGCCTCGTGCACGAACAGCTCCCGCAGTCCCGGGCGGTGCGCGAACCTCGGCACCAGGTGGACGTGCAGGTGGAAGACCTCCTGGCCCGCCGCTGCGCCCGTGCTGCTGACGAGGTTGAGCCCATCGGCAGCGAGTCGGTCGACCAGCAGGCGCGACGTGGCGTTGATAGCCGGCGCGATCTCGGTGAACGCCTCCGGCTCGCCGAGTAGGTCGTCGACATGGCGACGCGGCACCACCAGCGTGTGACCGACGTGCCACGGGGCGATGTCCAGGAATGCGATGGCGTGTTCGTCGGCATACACCTGGCGGGACGGGATGTCACCGGCGACGATCGCGCAGAACAGGCAGCTCATGGCCGTCAGCGTACGGCGAACCCGGCCTCCGCGAGGCCTGCTTTGACGTCCGCGATGGTCAGCGTGCCGTAGTGGAACACGCTTGCTGCGAGGACGGCGTCGGCTCCGGCGTTCGCTGCGGCAACGAAGTCGGCGACGGAGCCCGCACCGCCGGAGGCGATCACCGGGACGTCGACGACAGCCTTCACGGCCTCGATCATCTCGGTGTCGAAGCCGGTGGTCGTGCCGTCGGCGTCCATCGAGTTGAGCAACACCTCGCCGGCTCCACGGCAGACCGCCTCCCGGACCCACTCGATCGCGTCAAGGCCGGCCGACGTGCGTCCGCCGTGCGTCGTCACGCCGAAGCCGGAGGGATGTCCGGGCTCGCGCCGCGCGTCCAGCGAGAGCACGAGCACCTGGTTGCCGAACCGCTGGGCGATCTCGTCGATGGCCTGTGGCCGGGTGATCGCACCGGTGTTGATCCCGACCTTGTCCGCGCCCGTGCGCAGCAGGGTGTCGACGTCGGCGATGCCCCGCACTCCCCCACCTACGCACAGCGGGATGAACACGGTCTCCGCCGTACGGCGGACCATGTCGAACGTCGTCGCCCGGCCTTCTGAGGAGGCGGAGATGTCGAGGAACACCAGCTCGTCCGCGCCCTCTGCGCCGTAGGCGGCCGCGAGTGCAACGGGGTCGCCGGCATCGCGCAGGTTGCGGAAGTTGACCCCCTTCACCACCCGTCCGTCGTGGACGTCAAGGCAGGGGATCACGCGGATGGCCAGCGACATGGCCCCAGATTAACGAAGGATCAGTCCTCGAGCGGCGCCGCGTCCACCACACCGCGGCGGACGCCTGCGATGAGCTCGCGGCACACCGTCCGCAGCTCGCCCGGTCCGACGGCCTGCGCGAGTTGCCCCGCCGCGTCCACCACCTGGCGGGCCCACCGGACGAAGTCGCCTGCGGTCAGGGACGAGCGGTAGAGGACCTCGGCAAGGTCGGCGCCCGCGGTCCACTCATGGATCGCCTCTGCGAAGCCGATGTCGGGCTCTGCATGGCTCGGAAGGCGATGGTCACGTTCGGCCAGCGACACCTGCCGCCAGATCCCGCGCAGGGCCATCTGGGCGTTCTCGGACCGACGATCCGGCATCCGGGCCGGACCCCGGCGGTCCCCGCGCGACTCGAACACGAGGCTGGAGACCACCGCGGCCAGCTGTGGGGCGGTCAACCCGTCGAAGATACCCTCCTGAACCGCTTCCGCAGTCACCAGGTCGAGCTCGGAGTAGATCCGCGAGAGCATGCGCCCTGCGTCGGTGACGGCCGTGCCCCCGTCGGCGCTGAGGTAACCCATCGACTCCAGCACGGCGCAGATCCGGTCGAAGCGGACGGCGATGGTGTTGGTACGGCGGTCGGCCTGCCGTTGCAGGGTCGCCGTGTCGCGTTCGAGGCGCAGCGCGGCCTCGGCGTGCCGGGCGTGCTCCTCACGGTCGGGGCAGGCGTGGACCGGATGGTCCCGCAGCTCCTGGCGCAGCTCCGCGACGCGCGCCATCGCGTCCGCGTCCGCGCCGTCGGCGAACCCCGGCGCCTCGATCGGCTCGCTGCGCAGCCTGGCATCCAGTGCTGCGGCCAGGTTGCGCCGGAACGCCGCAGAACGGCTGTCGAAGTGCTTGGGCACCTTCATCCGCAAGGCGACGACCGGCGGTTGCGGGAAGTCGTAGGACGTCAGGCGCTTGAGCTGCCGGTCGGCCGTGAGGACGGTGGGTTGCGGGCCGTCCGGACCGATGCCCGGGTCGACGACGACGGCCCAGGAGCGGTGCCTGCGGCCGGGGACACCGATGATGTCACCGGGACGCAGGGCGCGCAGCGCTTCGATGGCTTCCGCCCTGCGGTCGGAGCGACGGTCGCGGGCGGCTTCCGCCTCTGCTGCGGAGATGCGCGCGCGCAGGCGGAAGTACTCCTCCGCGTCGCCCTTGGCGCAGGCTGCCTTGGCCCAGTCGGTGGCGATCCGCTCATGGTTGGCAGCGATGCCGCGGGAGAGGCCGACCACGGACCGGTCGGACTGGAACTGGGCGAAGGACTGCTCGAGCAGCCCCCTTGCCCGCTCCCTGCCCACGGTTGCCACGAGGTTCACTGCCATGTTGTAGGTGGGCTGGAAGGACGATCGCAGCGGGTAGGTGCGGCGGGAGGCCAGCCCTGCCAGGGCCCGCGGATCGAGTCCCGGCTGCCAGCAGACGACGGCGTGGCCCTCCACGTCGATGCCGCGTCGCCCCGCGCGGCCGGTCAACTGGGTGTACTCCCCCGCCGTGATGTCGGCGTGGGTCTCGCCGTTGTACTTCACGAGCTTCTCGAGTACGACGCTACGGGCGGGCATGTTGATCCCGAGGGCAAGGGTCTCCGTGGCGAAGACGACCTTCACCAGCCCTGCGGTGAACGCCTCCTCCACCGCCTCCTTGAAGGCGGGCAGCAGCCCGGCGTGGTGCGCGGCGATGCCGTTTCCGAAGGCTGCGGCGAAGGAGTCGAACTCCAGTGCGGCCAGGTCCTCGCGGCTCAGCCCTGCTGTGTGACGGTCGGCGATCTCCGCGAGCGCCGCGCGTTCGGTGGCCGTCGTGAGCCGCAGGCCCGAGTTCATCAGCTGCGACACGGCCGTGTCGCAGCCCTGCCGGGAGAAGATGAAGAAGATCGCCGGCAGCAGCCGTTCCGCCTCGAGCCGTTCCACCGTCGCGTCCCTGCGCGGGACCAGCTTCGGGCCCGCATCCGCATGCTGCCGTGCCGCGCCCCCGCCGTAGCGTCCCGATCCGTACGCTGCCGTCCGGCGTCCATTCCCGTTGCGTCCGCGGGGACGGCGGCTGTCGTCGCGCTGCCCGCGGGACTCCTCCCTGGCCATCCGCAGGAGCTCCGGGTTCACGTCAATGCCGTCGAACAGCTCCAGCAGCCGGCGGCCCACCATCACGTGCTGGTAGAGCGGGACGGGGCGGCGCTCGGTCACCACGACCTCGACGCCGCCACGAACCTCGGAGAGCCAGTCGCCGAACTCCTCAGCGTTGCTGACCGTCGCGGACAGTGAGACCAGCTGCACCGATTCGGCCAGCGAGATGATGACCTCCTCCCACACCGCCCCACGGAACCGGTCCGCGAGGTAGTGCACCTCGTCCATCACGACGAACCCGAGGTTGGCCAGCGTCGGGGAGCCCGCGTACAGCATGTTGCGGAGGACCTCCGTGGTCATCACCACAACCTGCGCCTCACCGTTGATGGTGGTGTCACCGGTCAGCAGGCCGACCTTGTCCTCGCCGTGGCGCTCGACCAGGTCGCGGAACTTCTGGTTGCTCAGCGCCTTGATCGGCGTGGTGTAGAAGCACTTGCGGCCGGTCTGGAGCGCGAGGAACACCGCGAACTCCCCCACGACGGTCTTGCCTGCGCCGGTCGGTGCAGCGACGAGCACCCCGCGACCCTCGGCCACATGCCCACAGGCCGTCAGCTGGTAGTCGTCGAGCGCGAACGGGTAGCCTGCGGCGAACTCGGCCACCGTGGCTTCCGTACTCATGCCGCGGGATCCGGTGCGTAGATGGTCAGGCAGTCCCCGACGGCCCGCAGGGTGAGCGGCACGTTGCCGAGTTCCTCGCCGTCAGCCATCGCGTACAGCCCGTCGCCGTCGACGACCACCTCTCTTGCGCGCAACAGCTCGACGGCCGGGTCGCGGACGAACTTCCCGGTGTAGATGGCGGGCATCAGGCGCAGCAGGGTCGCCCGGCTCACGGGGTGGATGACGGTCAGGTCGAGCAGGCCGTCGGTCACGTCTGCGTCCGGGCAGCCCTGCATCCCGCCACCGAACCAGCCGGCATTGCCGACGGCCACGAACATCGCGGTCTGGTTGCGCTGCTCACCGTCGATCACCAAGCGGTAGGGCAGCGGATCGAACCTGCTCAGCTCCGCAAGGGCCGACCAGGCATAGGCCATGCCCCCGAAGCTCCAGCGCAACTGGTTCGTGCGGTAGTTCACCCTTCCGTCGTACCCCGTGGAGACGATCGAACCAACCCACCGGTGCTCCGCGCCGCCGGCCAGCTTCCCGGTTGCGGACATCAGGTCGATCCGCCGGGTGTGCCCGTCCACGATCGTGCGGACGGCGGCAGCAGCGCTCGTCGGCGTCCCGACGCCCCGGCAGAAGTCGTTGCCGGTGCCTGCGGGGATCAGTCCCAGCGGCACCTCGGACGTAGCGCAGGCGTTGAGGCCGAGGTGCATCATCCCGTCACCGCCCATCACGAGGAGGGAGTCGGTCATCCGGTCAGGCAGCGCAGGCCGTGCCTGCTCGACGGCTGCGATGCAGCGGAGCCGGGCCTCCGCGTACGTGCTGGTCTGGAACACCCGCAGGCTCGCCCCCGGCAGGCCGGTGAGCAGCCCGCTGGTCACCTTCGGCAACAGTCGCTTCGCTCGGCCACCACCGGCTGACGGGTTCACCACGAGAGTCAGGGTGGGCCCGTTGTAGTGCAGGGGCATCAGACCGCCTCGAGCGCAGCAGCTTTCGCCTTGCGGCGGTCGTTGACGCGGCAGACCTGCTCAGCCGCGAGGTAGAGCAGGGACATCGGCAACGCCAGCGCCAGCATCGAGAACGGATCGGTGGACGGGGTCGCAGCGGCACCGAAGACGAACGTGCCGAAGATCACGAACGTGCGGGCCTTGGCCAGCTGCGCGGAGCTGACAAGGCCGATCAGGTTGATGCCGACGACGACGACCGGCATCAGGAAGCCGAGGCCGAAGATGACCATCAGCTGGAGCTGCAGCTTGAGGAAGTCGTTGACCTCCAGCAGGTTGGTGATCGGGATGCTCGAGGGGGTGAACGACAGCATCACGGAAATGCCCTGCGGCATGATCAGGTAGCCGACGAGTACGCCGAAGAGGAAGAGCGGGATGGCTGCGCCGAGGAAGTACATCGCGTACCTCTTCTCGTTGGCCATCAGGGCGGGAACGATGAAGGCCCACAGCTGGTACAGCCAGATCGGTGAGGCGAGGATCAGCCCGGCCACAACGCACACCTGAAGGGCCAGCATGATCGGGGTGCCGACACCGCTGATCACGGTGGAGGCCGTCAGGTTCGGGTTGCTCGCCTTCAGCATCTCCATGGCGATGAGGTAGGGCCGCATCACCACCAGGTACAGCTGGTTGTACCAGATCGCGGCGAGGCTGCTCATCACGATGATGGCAGCGGCAGCGATGATGAACCGGTACCGCAGCTCGCGCAGGTGGTCGGCGAGCGACATCACCCCGCCGGGAGCACCCTTCGGGGGCCTCAGCCAGGAGAAGCGACCCTTACCTTTGGCCACGGAAAGTTCAGGACTTGGTCTCGGTGTCGGTGTCGGGCTCAGGCTCCACCGGGGACGTCGACTGCACGACCGGCTGCACGACCGGCTGGGCAGCCGGTGTGACGGCAGGCTGTGCTGCCGGTGCGGCTGTCACCGGCGGGACCGGCTCGTCTGCGGCGGAGGACCGCAGCGAAGCGGTCTCCTCCTTGAACTCCCTGATCGCCTTGCCTGCGTTCTTGCCGATCCCGGCCAGCCGCGAGCCACCGAACAGCAGCAGTGCGATCAAGGCAAGAATCACCCATTCCCAGCCGCCCATACTCGGCATGCCAGTCTCCTTCGTAGTCGGACGTTCCGGGCTACCTTAGCTCTCCTGACGAGCAGGGAGTTCCGGCTTCACCTGTTCCAGCAGCGCGGCGAGTTCTTCCGCCCTCTTGCCGAGCATCTCGAGCTCGGAGAACAGGTCGGAGGCCTTGTGCCACAGCCACACGCCGTAGCTCGCCACCATCACCAGGCCGGCGAACGCGATGCCGCCGAAGACCAGGACCCAGACCATGGAGAAACCCTACCCCGCTCCGTAAGCGGCGAGCGCCTCTGCTGCCGCCTCGCGGGCGCCGGCGGCCGCCTCAGCCGGCACCACAGCGCGCACCGACCGGCCCAGCCGCAGCAGGAGGCTGCGCAACCACGCTGCGTCCGCCACGAGCAGGTCGACCTCGATGGCCCCCCGCACGTGCCGCAGCGCGCGGATCGGGTGGTACTCAGCGATCCAGGCGGCCTCAGGGGCCAGTCGCAGGGTCACCTCCGCCGCGTCCGGACGTTGCTCGAGCCAGCCGGGGCCGAAGGCAGGCGGCTCACCGATGTCGCCGACCGGCTCGCCGGTGACGCGCACGTCACTGATCCGGTCGAGACGGTAGGTGCGCCACGCCCCGCGCTCGAGGCTCCACGCCTGCAGGTAGCCGAAGCCGTCGCGGACGATCAGCTGGGCCGGCGCCACGCGGGGGCTGGACGGGGCGAGGCCTGCGCCGGTGTACTCCAGCTCGACAACCACCTTTGCTGCCACCGCATCGGCAAGGCGCTCGCGGATCTCCTCCGAACCACCGGCGACCGCGACGTGCGGGCTCGGTGCGCCGGTGGCGCGTTCCAGCTTCGCAAGGGCCGAGTCGATGCCCTCTCCGACGTGCCCACCCGCAAGCTCGCGCACCGCGCGCAGCGCGACGACGAGGCTCATCGCCTCGTCCGGGGTGAAGCGCATCGGCCGGGCGAGGTACTCGGCGTTCGACAACCGGATCTTGCCCGACGCCGCGACGGTGTCCATGTCGATCTCGATCAGGTCGCCGGGCATGCCGCCGGGCAGGCCGCAGTACCAGAGCACGTTCAGGTCCTCGAGCAGTTGGTCGGTGGAGACACCGAAGACCTCGGCCGTCGTGCCGAGTTCCGCGTCAGGGTGGAACTGCAGGTAGGGCACCAGCGCCAGCAGCCGGGCGACCTGCTCGGCGGAGGTCATGCGAGGCTCCCTGCGACGGCCTTCAGTTCAGTGATGACCGACTGCCGGATCCGCGTCGGGGACAGCACCAGCGCGTCAGCGC
Organism: uncultured Actinomycetota bacterium; assembly: GCA_963799235.1. Taxonomy (GTDB): domain Bacteria; phylum Actinomycetota; class Actinomycetes; order Propionibacteriales; family Propionibacteriaceae; genus Propionicimonas. The sequence continues at coordinate 27,511 of CAWCWL010000001.1, forward strand.
CGTGCGCGCACAGCTCCCCCACCAGATCGGCGACGCGGGCGTAGCCGACGGCGTACACCTCATAACCGGCAGGGACGGCGCCCTCGTGCTCCACCGGACGGCCGCGGCGCCGCAACTCGGCGGCCCGGCCGGGACGGATCGCGACGATCGCCTCGGTGTCGGCCTGCCGCGGCTCCAGGCGGCCCCACGCAGCGTCCAGATCGACATCGGGAACCTGGTAGCTGCCGGGCTTGCCGATCTCCTGCGCCGGGGCGTCCACGCGCGCGACCTTGAACATCCGCGGGGCCTCGCGATCCCGGTCCCTGCCCAGCAGGTACCACGCACCACGGCGATACGTCATGGCCCACGGCTCCACCTGTCGCTGCTGGCCCTTGTAGCTGAACCGGATAGGGGTGTGGTCGCCGGTGGCTGCCCAGATGCTGGCGAAGGCCGGTTCGCGAGCGCCGATCGACGGCGCGAGACCGGCGAGCCGACCCGGGTCGGGGTCGACGCCGGCGGCGCGGAGCTTGGCGAGCGCGGAGACGGCCTGCTCGGCCTGGGTGGCCGACTCCCACACGGTCGCAGCCAGCCCGAGGGCAGCGGTCTCCGCGGAGTCGAACTCGATCGCCGGCAGCTCGAAGTCCTTGCGCCGCACGCGGTAACCGACCTCGTCGGGGAACAGGGGGTTGTTGCTGCCGGTCTCCACCGGCACCCCCATCACCCGCAGCTCGTCCTTGTCCCGTTCGAAGGTGCGCTCGAAGGCCGCGTCGGAGAGGTCGTGGTAGCCCTCGACGACCTGCCGGATCTGGCTCTTCTCGATGAACCGTCTGGCCATGAGAAGGCAGATCGCCAGGTTCATGATCCGTTCGGATTTGCGAGGCGACACGTCGTTGACGTTACCGGATCTGCTTGGATGAAACGCGGAGGTTCGCGGTGGGCACAAGGAGGGACATGAGCGGACGGTTCGCGCCGAGTCCCACCGCTGCGCTGCACCTCGGCAACCTGCGCACCGCCGTGCTGGCCTGGCTGTTCGCCCGCAGCACCGGAAGGGGGTTACGGCTCCGCATCGAGGACCTCGACACCCGGCGCGTCGCCGCCGCCGGTGACGTCGCTGCGCAGCAGCTACGGGACCTGGAGACACTCGGCCTGAACTTCGACGGCGAGGTGGTGTGGCAGTCTGCCCGCCTCGACGCCTACGCCGCAGCCGTCGACCAGCTGGACACCTACGAGTGCTACTGCACCCGCAAGGAGATCGCGGACGCCCCATCGGCGCCGCACGCTGACGGGTACCGCCCCTACACCGGAGTGTGCCTGCGGCTGACGGCGGCGCAGCGCGCGACGCTGGCTTCCACCCGCCGCCCGGCGCTGCGGGTGCGGGCCAACGGTGAGCAGGTCACCGTGACCGACGCGCTGGCCGGTGAGTTCACCGGGGTGGTCGACGACTTCGTCCTCGTGCGCAACGACGGAGTACCGGCCTACAACCTTGCCGTCGTCGTGGACGACCTGGCGATGGGCGTCGACCAGGTGGTGCGGGGGGACGACCTGCTGTCGTCCTCACCGCGCCAGGCGTGGCTGGCCACCCGGCTCGGCGGCGCGCCGCCCACCTATGCCCATGTACCACTGGCCCTGAACCGCGACGGCGTCCGCCTTGCCAAGCGGGACGGCGCGGTCACCCTCGCCGATCTGGCAGCGCTGGGCATGGACACCGACCGCATCCTCGCCGTGCTGGCCCGGTCGCTGGGGCTCGCAGCACCCGGTGAGACCGTACGGCTACCCCAGCTCCTTGCGCGGTTCGATCCTCTCCTGCTGCCCCGTGAACCCTGGGTCGTCGACCCGACGGACTATGCGGACGCGAACGTGAACAGGATGTCGATCACGTAGACGACGGTGTCACCGGCCTCGACCGGCGGGTTGTTGCTGCCCTTGGGGAACCCGTCGGCCGGCGGAAGCACCAGCAGCACGCGGGAGCCGACCTTCTTGCCGACCAGGCCGGTCTGCCAGCCGGGGATGAGGTCGGCCAGCTTGCCGGAGGTCGGCGTGTCGAAGCCGTCGTCGATCAGCTTGCCGGTCTTCCACGAGTAGCCGACGTAACGGGCCATGATCGTGTCGGTCTTCGCGACCTTCTCCCCGGTGCCCTCGGTGAGGGGCTGGGCGACCATCGTGGTGGGCGGGTTGCCCGAAGGAATGGTGATCGTCGGCTTGTCTGCTCCACTGACGGTCGGCAGCCCTGCGGCAGGCGTCACGGCCTTGCCGGTCGGGCCGGCGACGGAGACCGAGATGATGTCGACGACGAACACGAGGGTGTCCCCGACCTCGTAACCGGTGGGGCCACCAGTGGGGCTGGCGTCATACGCGTCCGCACCCGGCATGGCGATCAGCACACGACTGCCGGCCTGCTGGCCGGTGAGGCCGGTCTTGAAGCCGGCGATGACCTGCCCGAGCGGGAAGGTCGCTGGCGCCCCGCCACTGAAGGACTCCTCGAACATCTTGCCGGTTCGGCCGAAGGCGCCGTAGTAGTTCACGGTGACGTAGCCGTCGCCGATCGCCATGTCGCCGGTGCCCTTCTGCAGCACCTGCACGCGGGTCTTGTCGATCGCGAACGGCGCCTTGATCGTGACGGTCGGCAGCTTCCCCTTCGCGCCGGTCACCTTGATCGCGTCCAGCGAGTTGGACACCGCGATGCTCGGCGTCGGCGTCGCCGAGGCAGAAGGCGTCGCCGAGGTGCTGGGGCTGGCCGAGCCGGTGGGCGAGGCGGAAGGGCTGCCGCAGGCGGCGAGCGCAAGCACGCAGGCCAGGGCCGGGATCAGGCGGGAGTAGGACACCGGGAGAGAATACCGAACCTCACTGTGCCCCGTGTCCAACCGGGGGCGGACGGAACCCGCCAGTCGCGGGGACGCGCGGCCGGGTGGCCATTGCCGCGATCAGTTCGTCCAGCTCTTCGGAGACCGTCGCCAGGGGGTCGCCGAGCACAACGCTCCGGTCGACCGGCCCGCCGTCCGGTCCCGCGAGGTCGTGGACGGTACAGGTCTGCCAGTCGACGGTGTGGTCGCGTGCGTTGCCGGCGGCAGCAGCGAGGAACGCCGACCGCGCCTCCGCCCGCGTACCGCTCGGCGGCCGGCGGACAGCAGCCTCGACAGCAGCCGGGTCGGTGATCCTCGAGACAGCACCCCTCGCCTCCAGCAGGCCGAACAATCCACCCAGCTCGTGGAACGCCAAGTCGAGTTGCGCGAGCCGGGGATCGTCGTCGGCAAGCCGGTTCCTTCTCCGGTAGCCGTCCAGCAGACGGCGCTTTGCGATCCACTCCACCTCGGCGGCGACCAGCTCGGGGACGCCGTCAGCCAGCGCGTCCAGCACCCGCGACCAGAGCGCGACGAGCTCGGGCTCTGCATGGACGGCCGCCAGCTCCAGGTGGGCGCGCTGCAGCTCGATCGCACTCAGGTGGCGTCCGTCAGCGAGCTCGAGGCGGACGCCGGGATCACGGGCGACCAGCTTCAGGGCGGCACCCGGGTCGGCGAGCCGCAGGCGCGCGAGCCGAGGGTCGGGGCCCTCGGGAGTGTCCAGCAGCTCGAGGACGGCCGCCAGGGTGCCGACCTTCAGCCAGGCGGACGGCTCGAGCAGGTTGGAGTCACCCGCGAGCACGTGCAGCCGGCGGAACCTTGTGGCGTCGGCGAGCGGCTCGTCCCTCGTGTTCAGCAGCGGCCGGGCCCTCGTTGTGAGCGCGGACAGCTGGTCGTGCAGGTGGTCGGCACGCTGGCTGATGGTGAACTCGCCGCGGTGCAGCCGTCCGGTGCCGCAGATCACCTGCCGGGTCACGAGGAACGTGGCGAGCAGGTCGGCTGCCACCTCCAGGTCGAGGTCGCGGCTCACCAGGTAGTTCTCGTGGCAGCCGTAGGAGTTGCCGAAGCTGTCGACGTTGTTCTTGAAGAGCCGGAAGTGCACCGGCTGGCCGGCCTCCGCCGACAGCTCGGACGCGCGGGCTGCGAGCCGGGCCACGATCTCGTCGCCTGCACGTTCAGCGACCAGCAATTGGCGAGCAGTCCGGCACTCCGGGGTCGCGTACTCGGGATGGGCACCGACGTCGAGGTACAGCCGTCCACCGTTGACGAGGAAGGCGTTGGCCGACCGGTGCTCGGCGACCACCGGACGGAACAGCGTCTCGGCGGCCTCGGGAGCGCTCAGCCGTCCGGAGTCGGTACGGGCACTGAGCCCGTACTCGGTCTCGACCCCGAGGACGCGCTCCACCTACAGCTGCACCAGGTCGAGCAGCGCGCCGAGCTCCTCACGGGTCAGCTCTCGGAGCGACCCGGGCTTCAGCTCGCCGAGGCGCACCGGGCCGATCGCGATCCTGGACAGCTGGCGCACCGGCTGGCCGATCTCGTCGAACATGCGGCGCACGATGCGGTTGCGTCCCTCGTGCAGCGTGACCCGTACGAGGCTGCGGTCGGTGCCGCGCTGCAGCAGCTCCACCTTGTCCGGCTTCACGGGGCCGTCGTCCAGCTCGATGCCCCTGCGCAGGTTCTTCAGCGAGGCCTCCGTGATCACGCCGTTGATCTCGGCGACGTAGACCTTCGGCACCTCGAAGGACGGGTGCATCATCCGCTGGGAGAAGTCCCCGTCGTTGGTGAGGATCAGCAGGCCCTCGGTCTCCGCGTCCAGCCGCCCGACGTGGAAGAGGCGCTCCGGGGTGAACGTGCGGACGATCTCCGCCAGTGCCGGACGCCCGTGCGGGTCCTCCATCGTCGACACCACGCCCCGCGGCTTGTTCAGCACGACGTACAGGTGTGCGGCCTGCGGCGGGATGCGCTTGCCGTCCACCCGGATCACGTCGTTGACGGGGTCGACGCGCCGGCCCTGCTCGGTGACCACCTCGCCGTTGACCTCGACGCGGCGGCGGAAGATCAGGTCCTCCGCTGCCCTGCGGGACGCCACCCCTGCCTGGGCGAGAACCTTCTGCAAGCGGATACCCTCGTGAAGTTCGGGGCCATCTGGCGAGTTCATTCGGATTCTCTCTCTGCTGCGCCGGCGGGGCCGGCATCGGCCAGCCCGGCGTCGGCCAGCCCGATCAGTTCTGCTTCCAGCGCCGCGGCGTCGGGAAGATGGGGTGCCAGTGGCGGCAGCTGGTCGAGGCTGGTGAGGCCCATCCGCTCGAGGAAGTAGCTGGTCGTCGCGAACAGCCGTGCCCCGGTCTCCGGGTCGCGGCCGACCTCCTCGATCAGGTCGCGGGTGGCCAGCGTGCGGATCACGCCGTCGACGTTCACCCCGCGCACGGCGGAGACGCGGCCACGCGAGATCGGCTGCAGGTACGCCACCACTGCCAGCGTCTCCAGCGCAGCCTGGCTCAGCGTGCCGCGCTGGCCCTCAAGGAGCCAGCGCCCGATGACGTCGGCGTGCTGGTCGCGGGTGTAGTAGCGCCAGCCCGCACCCACCTGGCGCAGCTCGAAGCCGCGTCCGGTGCTGTCGTAGAACGCAGCGAGGCCGGCGAGGCACTCCTCCACCTCTGCCACGGGCACATCCACCGCCTCGGCGAGTTCCATGGACGGGACAGGTTCTGTTGCCATCAGCAGCAGGGCTTCCACCGCGCCGGAGATCTGGATCATTCGTTCTCCTGTGGTTGGGGGGTCTCATCGAATTCTGCGCCGATCCGGTCGGTGTCCACGTCGGCACCGAGCCAGCGGACGGTGAGCTCACCGAGCGGGGTGAGTTGCTCGAAGTTCACAGCACCGTCCCGGAACAGTTCCAGCAGCGCGAGGAAGCGGGCTACGACGACGAGGCGGTCGCCTGCGTCCGCCGTCAGGGCGCGGAAGGAGAGCGAGCTGTGCGCCTTCAGGCGATTCACGATCAGGTCGGCCTGCTCGCGCACGCTGACCAGCGGCGCGTGCAGGTGCGCCAGCGACACCTGCGGCTCGCCGCGCGGGGTGAGCGCGCGGCCGGCCATGATCGCGATCACGTCGGTGAAGCCGTCGAGGATCACGTCGGGCAGGAGCTTCGCGAAGCGTTCCTCCAGCCCGCCGGGACGGGCGTGGCGTCGCGCCTGGGTGTTGAGGGTCTCGGCCAGCCATCCGCTGACCAGCTTGAAGGCGCGGTACTGCAGGAGGCGGGCGAACAGCAGGTCACGCGCTTCCAGCAGCGCCAGGTCCTCCAGGTCGTCCACCTCTCCCTGCGGCAGCAGGCGCGCGGCCTTCAGGTCGAGCAGCGTCGATGCGACGACGATGAAGGAGCTCTGCTGGTCGAGGTCCCACCAGCCCGGGCCGTTGGCTGCGGTCGCCAGCTTGATGTGGGCCACGAAGTCATCGGTGACCCTTGAGAGCGCGACCTCCGTGACGTCCAGCTTGTGCTTGGAGATCAGTTGCAGCAGCAGGTCGAACGGGCCGGTGAAGTTGCTGAGGTGGACGTTGAACTCTGCGGTCTCTGCTCCGGGGAGCGGGCTCACGGCTCGCCGAGTCCGCGGACCAGGTCGGAGTCCGCCCCTCGGGCCTCGAAGTCGGCCATGGCCAGCGCGATCGCCGTCCGCACGATCCGGCCGCGGTCGACCGCCATGCGGTGGTGGGCGCGCAGCGTGAGCCGGGCCTGCTCGAGCGCCAGCAGTTCGTCGCTGCTGACGTAGACCGTGATCTTCTCCTCGTGCCGGATCCGGCCGGTGGTGCGGGGTCCTGAGCCGTCGCCGTCGTTGTCGTCGTCGCGAACGAAGTCGGGACCGGAGGTCTCCCTGAACAGCTCGGACGCGCCGGGAAGACCTACGCGCCTGGGCATCGGAAGAGCACCTCCCTTGCGAGGAGCCGGTAGGACGCCGTGCCGGCGGAGGACGGGGCGTAGGTGGTGATCGGCTCACCGGCCACCTGGGTCTCCGGGAACTTGATCGTGCGTCGGATCACCGAGTGGAAGACCGTCTCCCCGAAGGCCTCGACCACCCGCTCGAGCACCTCCCTGCTGTGCAGGGTGCGCGCGTCGTACATGGTGCCGACGATCCCGAGCACCTCCAGTTCCGGGTTCAGCCGGTCCTGCACCTTCTCGATGGTGTCGGTCAGCAGCGCCACCCCGCGCAGCGCGAAGAACTCGCACTCCAGCGGCACGAGCACCTTGTCCGCAGCGGTGAGCGCGTTGATGGTCAGCAGGCCGAGGGACGGGGCGCAGTCGATCAGGATGATGTCGTAGCTGTGGCGCACCTTGGTGAGCACGCGGCGCAGCGTCTGTTCCCGTGCCACCTCGGAGACCAGCTGTACCTCGGCGGCTGCGAGGTCGATGTTGGAGGGCAGCAGGTCGAGGCCCGGCACCACGGTGTGGGTGATCACGTCCTCGGCCGCGGTGCTCTTGTTGAGCAGCAGGTCGTAGATGCTCGTCTCGAGGTTGTGCGGGTTGACGCCGAGTCCGACCGACAGCGAGCCCTGCGGGTCGAAGTCGACCAGCAGCACCTTGCGTCCGGTCTCCGCGAGCGCTGCACCGAGGTTGATGGTGGTCGTGGTCTTCCCGACGCCACCCTTCTGGTTGCACATCGCGATGATCAACGCGCGCTTGGGATGCGTCGGGTCCGGGAGCGTCGGCGCCGGTAGGTCGGGCATCGGCCGCCCCGTCGGCCCCATCTCTCCCGCCCCCACCATCGGCTCGGGTTCGATCAGGGCTGGCGCGTCAGTGTTGGTCACCGGGACAACCTACGCCCAATTGTCGACAAGTCTTCACGGACGCGCCGCGTCGAGCCCTTGGCCGAGCCGCATCAGCCCACCGGGATTCCGACCTTCGCGACGATCGGGCAGTGGTCGGACGGGATGGGTCCCCCGGCGAAGAACGGGAAGCCGTCGATCTCCCGTGTCCGCGGGCCGGTGAACACCTGCCAGTCGCGGACGGTGATGCCCGGCCCGCACCACACGTAGTCGAGGGTGAAGCCGTCGTGGCGCAGTGCGCGGTACCTCCAGTGCCCGTCCACCTCCGTGCCGAAGCTGTTCATGGTGGCCGCGCCGGGAATGGCCGTGGAGTCACGGGCTGTGATCGTCCAGCTGTTCACGAGGTTGAGCCAGGTCAGCGGTTCGAACACGTTCGGCAGGCCCTCCCCCACCCGCCGGTGGGTGATGGTGTTGAAGTCACCCAGCAGCACCAGCGGCAGCGTGGCGTCCGGGTTGACCTGCTGGACCACCTCGGCGAGCGCGACCAGTGATGCGCGGCGGATCCGGTTCATCCGCTCGTTCTCGCCGGAGTCCAGGTGGGTGTTGGCCACCAGCAGATCGACGCCCGAGCGCCTGCTGGTCAGGATCACCCAGGTGCAGACCCGGTGGAAGTGCGCCGTGGAGATCGTGGAGACGCCGCTGTCCTTCAGGGTGAACCTGCTGGGCCGGTAGAGGATGGGCGCATCGGTGTCGGCATGGACGGCGCGCAGGTGCGGCAGCTGGGGCATCAACCCGTTGACCGGGCGGTGCCACGGCGCTCCCATCGGCTCGTTCTCCTGCAGCCCGAGGACGTCGGGGTCGGCGTCCGTGATCCACTCCACCAGCACGGGGATCCTGCTCGCGAACCGGAGGTCCGAGGACGGGATACGGCGGCGGAACGATCCCGCCCCGCGCGCTCCGGTGAGGGTGTTCCAGGTCATCACCGCCACGTCCTCCTGCGGCGCGACCGTGGGTGTGGGCCTGGTGGTCGGGGTGGGTGTCGGGGTCGGCGCCGGCGGTGTGGCGGTCGGGGTCGGGCCAGGGACCGGCGCGCCGCAACCGGCGAGGACGGCGAGGCCCCCGGCCAGCAACAGGCGACGATCCAGACCCGGCATGATCAGAGCCTAGGCTCAGCGGGCGCGGGGGTGCGCGGACAGGAACACCTCGCGGAGGTGCTCGACGGTGACCAGCGTGTAGATCTGGGTGGTGGTGACCGAGGCGTGGCCGAGGAGTTCCTGCACCACCCGCACGTCGGCGCCGCCGTCGAGCAGGTGGGTGGCGAAGCAGTGCCGAAGGGTGTGCGGGGAGATCTCGACACCGAGGTGGGCGGCCTCTGCGGCCTTCTGCAGCAGGCCGTAGGCACTCTGCCGGCTGAGCCGCTGGCCCAAGCTGTTCAGCAGCAGTGCAGTGCTGGGCCGCACCGCAGCGCCGGCGAAGGCCGGCCGTCCGCGCACCAGCCAGGCCTCCAGCGCCCTCCGCGCGTACGAGCCGACGGGGACCAGTCGTTCCTTCCGCCCCTTGCCGAACAGCCGCAGCCCGGCGTCCGGTTCTGCGAGGACGGCGGTCACGTCGTCCACGTCGAGGTCGAGGATCTCCGAGATCCGCCCACCGGTGCCGTACAGCAGCTCGAGCAGCGCCGCGTCTCGCAGCCCGGCAGGCGTGTCGGTGTCGGGGGTGTCGAGCAGCGCCTGCACCTGGGCGATGTCGAGGGCCTTCGGCAGCCGCCGTCCGGCCTTCGGCGGCCGTACCCCGATGGCGGGATTCTCGAGGGTACGGCCCTCCGCTGCCGCGAAGGCGTGCAGCGAGCGGACGGCGACGAGCGAACGGGTGGCACTGGTCACCGACAGCGGCTTTGCGTCGACCGGCGACTGCAGCGCAGCGAGGAACGCGGCCACGTCCGCCTCGGTCACGGCCGCCGGGTCGTCGATGCCGCGTCCGCCGAGGAAGGCGACGTACTTCGCCAGGTCGCGCCGGTAGGCGGCGACGGTGTGGGGTGATGCGCCGCGCTCGACGGTCAGGTGGTCCAGGTAGCCACGGACCAGCTTCTCAACCGGCGAGGCCATCGAGGCTGGCGATTGCGGCGTTGTGGACCTCGCGGACGGCGCGCGCCGGCCACGGCGCTTCTGCCCCGCGCAGGTCGTCAAGGCGGCCGGAGAGCCGGGCAACCTCAAGGGCGAGGACGCCGGCGACCATGGTCGGGTTCTGCAGCTGACCGGCGAGCACCGCGTCGACGAGGTCGGCACGGGCTGCCCAGCAGACCTCCATGTCGGCCTCCTCGTGATCGGCGACGAAGCCGTCCGGTGCCGCGGTGTCCGTGAGCCCGCGGGCGAGGTAGATGCGCAGGGATTCCTGGTTGGCGCCGGGGGTGGTGAACAGGTCCACCAGCACATCCCACCGTTCGGCGCCGAGCCCGGCCTCCTCGGCGAGTTCGCGCTGCGCTGCGGAGAGCCAGGTCTCTCCGTCCGCGTCCAGCAGGCCGGCCGGCGGCTCGGTGAGCTGGAAGCCGACCGGGTGCCGGTACTGGCGCACCACGGCGATCCGGTCCCGCTCGTCCCAGGCGATCACGCCGACGGCACCGGGGTGCAGCAGGTACTGGCGGTCCATCCGGCCACCGTCGGGCGTGACGACGGTGTCGTTGACGAAGTCGGAGACCTGCCCGTGCCCGAGGACGACGTGGCCTGCGACCTGCCACACCACGGGTGAGTCAACGACCTCCGAGCGGGCCAGTTGCCGGGCCACGGCGATCAGGCCTCGACGACGTCAGGGAGCAGCGCCGACAGCTTCCGCTTCACGGCAGCCTCGATCAGGCCGACGAACAGCGGGTGCGGCTGGGTGGGCCGCGACTTCAGCTCGGGGTGGGCCTGGGTGCCGACGTAGTACGGGTGCAGCGCGCGATCGAGCTCGACGAACTCGACGAGGTTGCCGTCGGGACTGGTACCCGAGATGTGCAGGCCCAACGCTTCGAGGTCGTCGCGGTAGGCATTGTTGACCTCGTAGCGATGGCGGTGGCGCTCGCTGACCCTGGTGCAGCCGTAACGCTGGGCAACCAGCGAGCCGGGCACGAGGTCGGCCGGGTAGGCGCCGAGGCGCATGCTCGCGCCCATGTCGCCCTTGCCGGAAACGATGGCCACCTGTTCGGCCATGGTCGCGATCACCGGGGCGTGGGTCTCCGGCTCGAACTCCGTGGACGCAGCGTCCTCAAGCCCCAGCAGGTTGCGGGCAGCCTCGATCACCATGCACTGCAGGCCGAGGCACAGCCCGAGGGTCGGCACCTGGTTCTCACGGGCGTAGCGGAGGGCGCCGAGCTTGCCCTCCACGCCGCGGATGCCGAAGCCGCCGGGCACGCAGATGCCGTCGACGTCACCGAGCGCTGCGACCGCGCCGGCCGGTGTCTCACAGCTGTCGGAGGCCACCCAGCGGATGTTCACCTTCGCCCAGTTGGCGAAACCGCCGGCGCGCAGTGCCTCGGAGACCGAGAGGTAGGCATCCGGCAGGTCGATGTACTTGCCGACGAGGGCGATCGTGACGTGCTCCTTGGGGCTGTGCACCCGCTCCAGAAGGTCGTCCCACTTCGCCCAGTTCACGTCACGGAAGGAGACGCCGAGCCGGCGCACGACGTAGGCGTCGAGGCCCTCGGCGTGGATCACCTTGGGGATGTCGTAGATCGACGGGGCGTCCGGGCAGGAGATGACCGCCTCTTCGTCCACGTCGCACATCAGGGCGATCTTGCGCTTGACCCCGGTGGGGATGTCCATGCTGGCGCGGCAGACGATGGCGTCCGGCTGGATGCCGACCTGGCGGAGGGCCGCGACGGAGTGCTGGGTGGGCTTGGTCTTCAGCTCACCGCTGGGGCCGATGTAGGGCACGAGGGACACGTGCAGGAAGAAGGCGTTCTCGCGACCCACCTCGCGACGCACCTGCCGGGCGGCCTCGAGGAACGGCAGGGACTCGATGTCACCGACGGTGCCGCCGATCTCGTGGATCACCACGTCGACGTCGGGGCCGGCCATGGCCAGCATGTCGTCCTTGATCTCGTTCGTGATGTGCGGGATGACCTGCACCGTGTCGCCGAGGAAGTCGCCGCGGCGCTCCTTGGCGATCACCCGGGAGTACACCTTGCCGGTGGTGACGTTGGCCTCTGCGTTCAGCGAGACGTTGAGGAAGCGCTCGTAGTGGCCGATGTCCAGGTCCATCTCGGCACCGTCCTCGGTCACGAAGACTTCGCCGTGCTGGAACGGGTTCATGGTGCCAGGATCGACGTTGAGATACGGATCCAGCTTCTGCATGGTGACCCGCAGGCCCCTTGCCACCAGAAGGCTGCCGAGGCTTGACGCTGTCAGGCCCTTGCCTAGAGAGGAGACGACTCCCCCGGTTACGAATACGTGCTTGGTCTTAGTCGAGGTCCCCACGGGATTCCAACCTATCGTTGATCAGGCTCCTCCGGCCAACGCGACGCTCCGCTGGACACTTCGGCGATGTGGGCAGCGCTCACCCGGCGACGGAAGCGAGCAGGTCGCGGGCGTGGGCGAGGGCGGAGTCACTCGAGTCGAGCCCTCCCATCATCCGGGCAAGGACCTCGACGCGCTCGTCGGCCTCGACCAGCCGGACCCCGCTGGTCGTGACCGACCCGTCGTCGGCCTTGCTCACCACGTAGTGCCGGTCGGCGAACACCGCGACCTGGGCGAGGTGGGTCACGACGATCACCTGGCACCGTTCGGAGAGCCGGGCCAGCCGCCGTCCGATCTCGAGGGCGACCGCGCCGCCGACTCCGGCATCGACCTCATCGAAGACGAACGTCTCGCCGCTGGCCTCCGTGGCGAGAACCACCTCGAGGGCCAGCCGGACGCGGCTGAGCTCGCCGCCGGAGGCCACCTTGCCGAGGGGGCCGGGCGTGCTGCCCGGGTTCGCGGAGAACAGCAGGTTCACCTGGTCTGCGCCGTTCGGGCCGAGTTCGGCCGACGGTGTGAGCTCGAAGACCAGGCGTGAGCGGGGCATCGCCAGTGCCACGAGTTCCCCGGCGACGAGGCCGGCGAGCTCTGTCGCTGCGGCCGCACGCAGCGCCGTGATGCGGCCGGCTGCGGCGGTGAGCCGCTCGTCGAGCGCAGCGACCTGGGCCCGCAGTGCCTCGATGCGGGTGTCACCGGCGTCCAGCACCATGACCCGCGTGACGGCTTCCGCAGCCCAGGCCAGTACCTCGTCGACGGTGTCGCCGTACTTGCGGGTGAGGTGTCCCAGCTCGGCCCTGCGGCCGGCGATCCATTCCAGCCGCAGCGGGTCGGCGTCCAGCCCTGCGGCGTAGGAGGCGATACCGGAGGCGACGTCGGCCAGCGCTGCTGCCGCCCCTTCGAGCTGCTCGGCAAGGGGCGCGAGAGTCGGGTCCTTCTCGACAGCCGGCCCGAGGGCCTTGCGGGCCGCCCCGACCAGGCCGAGCGCGTCGGGTGTCTCGTAGTCGTCCTCGTCGCCGGCGAGGGCCGTGAGGGCCGCGTGGGCTGCCAGCCGCAGGTCGTCCACGGCCTGGAGACGCACGGTCTCCGTCGCAAGGGCAACGTCCTCTGCCGGCTGCGGATCGGCTTTCGCGATCTCGTCCAGCCCGAAGCGCAGCAGGTCGAGTTCCCTCGCGCGCGCCTGTGACTGCGTGGTGAGCTCGGAGAGCTCGGCTGCTGCGGCCTTCCGTGCCGCATACTCCACGCGGTAGTCGGTGAGTTCCGCTGCCAGCGCCGGGCCGGCGTAGCGGTCGAGCACTTCGAGCTGGCGTTCCGGCGACCCGAGCCGCAGCTGTTCCGACTGGCCGTGGATGGTCGCCCATTCGCCCACGACGGCAGAGCCGGTACCCAGCGGCACCTGTGCGCCGCCGACGGTCATCCGTGACCGGGTCGCCCCGACCTGCCGGCTCACCAGCACTTCGCCGTCCTCGGTCTCCGCGCCGAGTTCAGCCAGTTGTGCCGCCGTCTCCGGGCCAACCTGCCAGCGACCCTCGACGAGGGCGCGGGACGCCCCGTTGCGCACAAGCTTCGGGTCGGCCTTCGCTCCGGCCAGCAGGGCGAGCCCCGTGACGATCATGGTCTTGCCCGCACCGGTTTCGCCGGTGACGGCTGTGAAGCCGGGGCCGGGCTCGATGGTGGCCTCGCCGATCACGCCGAGATCGGCGATCCGCAGCTCAGCGAGCATGGGTGGCGTCCCTCTCGGCCGCGCCCCTCCAGCCGTCGACGGGCAGACCGAACTTGCGCACCAGGCGGTTGACGAAGGGCTGCTCGGCGGTGCGCGCGAGCCGCAGCTTCTGGGCCCCCACACGGGCCTCGATCTCCATGCCGCCGGTGACGTCTGTGCTGCGCCGGCCGTCGCACCAGACGACCCCGCCGGGACTCCCACCGGGGAGCACCTCGATGGACACGACCGTGCGATCGCTGAGCACCAGCGGACGGGCGAACAAGGCGTGCGCACTCAGCGGCACAAGGAGCAAGGCGCTCAGTTCCGGCCAGATGACCGGCCCGTGCGCGGAGAACGCGTACGCGGTGGAGCCGGTGGGTGTGGCGACGAGCAGGCCGTCGGTCGCCCAGCGGGAGAGCGGCAGCCCGTCGATGCGCACCAGCACCTCGATCATCCGCTCCCGGGCGAGCTTCTCGACCGACACCTCGTTGATGGCGAACGAGCTCCACAGCTCATTGCCCCCACGTTCGTCGCGGACCACGGTGTCGATGGTCATGCGTTCGTCGACCTCGTAGGCGCCTCGCGCCACGTGCTCGATCAGGGAGCCCACCTGGGACGATTCCAGCTCGGCGAGAAAGCCGACGTGGCCGAGGTTCACCCCGAGGACGGGGACGTGGCGGGGCAGGCACCACTCCGCGGCACGCAGGATGTTGCCGTCGCCGCCGAAGACCACCATCAGCTCGCAGTCCTGGCCGTCCTGCACCTGGAGGTCGGCACCAGGAACGCGGGATTCCAGTGCAGCGAGGTCCTCTGCGGAGGCTAGGCAGGTGATGCCGCGGGCGTTGATTCCCGTGATGAACTCCGCCGCGGCCTCCAGCGCTGCAGGGCGCAGGGGGTGGACGGTGACGGCCACTTGTCGACGCTGGGGGTTCACGGGGGAAACACTATGCGACGGTAACGACATCGGGTGCGGCGGGCACCAAGTGAAGGAAGTACTCCACGTTTCCCGACTCACCCGCAAGGCCGCTCTCGCCCTGCCAGGCCACCCTCATGCCGAGGCCGGCGGCGGCCGATGCCACCTCGGCGACGGCGCGGGTCCTCCGGGCCTCGTCGCGCACAACGCCCCTGCTGTCGAGACCCTTGCGGCCCACCTCGAACTGCGGCTTGACCAGCAGGAGGGCCGAGCCGGTCGGCGACAGCACCCCGAACAGCGGCTCCAGCAACATGCGCAGCGAAATGAAGGAAACGTCGCCGACCACGAGGTCGACGGGCTCACCGCCGGTGTGGTCGACGGTGAGGTCGCGCAGGTTCAGCCCCTCGTGCACCACGACCCGCGGATCCGCACGCAACTCCGGCACGAGCTGGCCGTGACCGACATCCACCGCGTACACGACCTGTGCGCCCGCTTCAAGGAGCACCTGGGTGAAGCCCCCCGTCGAAGCGCCCGCGTCCAGTACGCGCGGGGGCACGGTGACAGCAGCGCCGGCAAGGGCGCCGGCGAGCTTGTGGGCTGCGCGGGAGACGTAGTGGTCACCGCGGAAGATGTCGATGAGGTCGTCGGGGCCTGTCGGGCTCGCCGCCTTGGTCGCCACCTGCCCGTTGACCGTGACCCGGCCGTCCCTGATCGCGTCGATCGCCTGGCCACGCGACCTGGCCAGCCCACGCTCGACCAGTTCGCGGTCGAGGCGGGCAGTCACTGCTGCGGGGTGCGAAGGGCCTGCTGCAGCGCCTCGACGGCGGCAGAAAGCTGCTGGTGGTGGTCGGCGACCGGCCCGTCAAGGTTCACGCGGGCAAGCGCTTCATCGATCTCCGGGATCCCGGTGGTGGGCGGTGCTGCTGGCTCGGTCACGGGCCCCACTCTACGACTCGCCCAGTCCGCGGGCGGCAAGGGCAGCGCCGGTCGCCTGCGCCTGGCCCACCGCGCGCACCACCACAGGTGTCACCAGCAGGAAGAGGTTGCGCTCACGTCCGCGCGCGCGTGCGGCCTGGCGCACCTGGTCGAACGAGTCAAGGAGCAGGGGGACGGAGCGGACCATGATCGCAACGGCCAGCCCCACCAGGTCGGGCTCCACCCCGAACCGCTCGAGAGGTCGCAGCGCTGCGACGAGGGCGTCGATCAGGGCAGGGCCGGGTGTGGTGAGCGTGAGGATCCGGCTCGCGTACACAGCCGTGACGAGGTTGGCGCCGACGACGAAGCCGAGGTCAGGACGTCCGATCAGTACCTGATAGCCGGCGAGGAAGGCCACGAGCACCCAGAGTGCCAGGGGCAGCGTCCAGGCGTGGCGCAGGCCGGTGCGGCAGCTCGCCAGCAGCGCGAGGCTGGCGACGAGCGCTACCAGGCTCACCACCGGGTTCCCCACCAGCAGGGCTGGCACTGTGAGGATCAGGAGCAGAAGGTACTTGTAGCCGATCGGCAGCCGGTGCAGCGGGCTGGTGCCCGGCACGTACAGGCTGAACAGGTTCATGGCCGGACGAGCCGCAGGTAGGCGTCGATCGCTTCGGCCGGCTCGCCGTCCGCGATCACCGTGCCGGCCTCGATCACCAACACACGGTCGGCCTCCGCCGCGAGTTCCAGGTCGTGGGTGGCGAGGATCACCTGCTGCTCGAGGGCTGCGATGGCCAGCCGCACGCGGTCGCGGTTGCGCAGGTCGAGCAGAGTTGTCGGCTCGTCTGCGACGACGATGCTGGGCGCAGCGGCGAGTACGGAAGTCAGTGCGACCAATTGCCGCTCGCCCCCGGACAGGTCGTACACGCTCTGGTCGGCCACCTCGCCGAGGCCCCGGTCGGTGAGCAGCCGAAGTGCCTCGGCGCGACGGGCCTCCCGATTGCGGATCAGGGGACGCAGCGAGAGCTCGATGTCGTCTGCGGCTGTGGCCAGCACCAGCTGGGCCATCGGGTCGGTGAAGACGAAACCCACCTTGCGGCGGACCTCACGGCCCTGGCGCCTGGTGTCGAGCCCGTCGACGAGCACGTCGCCGGTCGACGGCAGCACAAGACCGTTCAACAGGCGCAACAGCGTCGACTTGCCTGAGCCGTTGGCCCCGATGACCGCGACGCGCCGCTCGTTCAGCTCCAGCGTCGTCGGGTGCAGGAGCACCCGCCGGCGTTCCTGCCCCGAGGCAGGGATACTGACGGTGACAGAGGCGCCGCGGAGCTGGATCAACTCAGGCGACGGCCGGTTGCCGGCGCACGAGGAGGGCAGGGAACGCCTTGTGTACTGCGACCGCGATGGCCGCTGCGACAAACATCTTGGCGAGGTCGCCGGGCCAGAACGTCAGGTCGAGGAGGAAGGCTGCGCCGAAGTCGAGCTTCGCGACCAGCATCAGTCCGAGGACGCCGGCGGCGTGGATGACGATGGAGGCGCCGAGGCCGGCGAGGAAGAAGCCCAGGTACTGCTTCGCGCCCCGCCACGACGAGAAGAACCGGGCAAGGTAGCCGGCGACGGCGGCGCCGATCGGGAAGGCCAGCAGGTAGCCGACCGAGGGCTTGGCCAGCACGGCCAGTCCGGCAGCCCCGCCGGCGAAGACGGGCAGCCCTGCGAAGCCGACCGCCAGGTACAGCAGGGTGGCGAGGAAACCGCGCCACGGGCCGAGCACCAGTCCGGCCAGCACGACCGCAAGGGTCTGCAGGGTGATCGGCACGCCGATGCCGATCGGGATCCCCGGCGTCAGCGAGAAGGCAGCGATCAGTGCGGCGAAGACCGCAATGAGGGCAAGGTCGGTCGCCGGCGTCGTCTTGGCGGAATCGGACACGTTGTCTCCTAGTGTTCGGTGGCTCCGGAAGGATACCGGTCCGGGGACGGGTTCAGCCGACCAGTTCGAGGCCGGCCAGTGCTGCGCTGCAGTCGAGGGCCGCGTCGTCCCACACCAGCTGCGTGATCGCCCACAGTGCGTCCAGCTGGGCGTCCAGCGTTGTGGGGACCGATTCCAGCGCCACGATGCCGGCATCGACCCGTGCGACCTGGCCACGACAGGTGGCAACCGCCGCCTCCACCTCGACGGTGCGGGGCGGTTCCAGCAGGGCGCGGACGTCCGCCCCGATATGGGTGGGTCGCTCCCCCGGTCCGGTCGCGACGAGATCGGCCTTGCCGTGCGCACCGGTGAAGACCATCAGCGAATCCATGCCGGCGTTCACCGCGCCGACGATGTCGGTGTCGATCCGGTCGCCGACGAAGATCGGGTGCTCCGCCCCGGTCCGTCGCACGGCTTCGGCCAGCATCGGGCGGAACGGCTTGCCGAAGATGGTCGGCTGGCCGCCGACGGTGCCTGCGATCACGGCGATCGCACCGCCTGCGCCGGGCACGAGCCCACGTTCCGTGGGACGGGACGCGTCGTCGTTCGTGGCGTACCAGCGTGCGCCGGCCTGGATGGCTAGTGCGGCCTCGTCGAGCCGGGGCCACGTCATCGCAGGGTCGTAGCCCTGCACGACAGCGTCGGGGGAGTCCGCGGCGGTCTGCACCGGCACGAGGCCGGCCTCCTCCACCAGCTGTGCAAGGCTCGCGCTGCCGCTGACAAGGACCTTCGCCCCCTGCGGCAGCTCGCCGGCGATGTGAGCCACGGCGACCTGCGCGCTGGTGAGCACGGTGTGGTCGTCGGCCTGGAAGCCGAGGCCGTTCAGCTGGTCGATCACCACCTGCGCAGAGCGGGCGGCGTTGTTGGTGACGAACATCACCTTCTTGTTCAGCTCGTGCAGCCCGACGAGCGCGCCGGTGGCGCCGCCGACCGCGAGCGGACCGAGGTAGATCACCCCGTCCAGGTCGAAGAAGGCGGCGTCATAGGCGTCGATCAGGCGGTTCACTGCTCGTCGGTGTCCTCGACCTCGTCCAGCTCTGACTCGTCGATGGCAACCGCGTCGTTCAGGTCGACGAACTCGATCTCCGTCACGACCTCCTCCGGCTGGTCTGCATCGTCAGGTCGGCTTGCCTCATCCTCGGCGGCCTCGGCCTCTGCTTCGGCGACAACCTCAGCGACGACGTCTTCTGCTTCAGCGACGACCTCGCCGTCCTCGTCCTCATCCTCGTCTTCGCCCTCATCGAAGAACTCTTCGTCCTCGTCGACATACTCGATGACGATGCCGCGAAGGGCTGCGACGCGGTCTGCAGCGTCCGTTGTCTCGTCGGGGTCAAGGCGGATGACCGCGTCGAACCACCGTTCGGCCTGCTCACCGTCACCGGTGCGCTCGAGCAGATCGGCGTAGCCGTAGCGCAGCCGCGCTCGTGCCAGCTTCGTGCCGCGGGTCCCCAGTTCCTCGATCTCGCTCTTCAGCAGGCGCAAGGCCTCGTCGACCTGTCCGGTCTGGGACCGGATCCCGGCTTCGACGAGCCTGAGCTCGATGCGTGTCACGACCTCGGGGTTCTTGGCCAGACCCTCCTTCACGAGACGGAGAGCTCCCTGGTAGCGACCGAGGGCGCGCTCACAGTCGGCCATCGCCGCAAGGTAGTCGTCACGACCGGTCATCCGGCGCAGCGCACGGAATTCGTTGAGTGCGGTGCCGAAGTTGCCGGCCGCGTACGCGGTCTCGCCGGCAGCCTCGCGGGTGATCGGCAGACGTGCCGCGCGCCGACGTGCTGCCTCGGCGTGCGCGTACGCAAGCTCGGGGTCGGTGTCGATGAGCTGGCCCGCCATCAGCAGGTGGGCGCCGACGATCTCGGCATGCTCGGAGGTCAGGCCACGGAGCTCTGCGCGGACGCCGCGAGGCAGCTGGCGAAGGTCGAGGCCCTTCGGGGTTGCCGGCTCGTTGGCCTTGGCCGCCAGTCCGGGACGCGGGGCTTCGCGGGGCGGTCGCGCGTCGGAGTACCGGGACGGACGCCCGGCCAACTTCTCCGGACGTGCATTGACGCCCTTGTAGCCCGCACTCGAAGACCGTTTCGGTCCGCCGGTGGAGTCCGGCCTGCCACCCGCGCGGGCCGCCGGACGGTCAGAGCGGTAGCCACCGGCGTCGGGACGGGAATCGCCAGCGCGGCTGGGACGGGAATCACCGTCGGGCTTGGAGTAGCGGCTGGGACGAGAGTCACCGGCAGGCTTGTCGTAGCGCGGACGCGAGTCACCGTCAGGTTTGGAGTAGCGGCTGGGACGAGAGTCACCGGCAGGCTTGTCGTAGCGCGGACGCGAGTCGGTCGGCTTGTCATACCGGCCAGGACGGGAATCGCCAGCAGGCTTGTCATACCGGCCAGGACGGGAATCGCCAGCAGGCTTGTCATACCGGCCCGGGCGGGAATCGCCGGCCGGCTTGTCATACCGACCACGGGAATCGCCGGCCGGCTTGTCATACCGACCACGGGAATCGCCGGCAGGCTTGTCATAACGCGGACGCGAGTCACCATCAGGCTTGGAGTAACGGCTCGGACGCGAGTCGCCGGCCGGTTTGTCGTAACGCCCTGGGCGGGAATCACCAGCGGGCTTGTCGTAGCGGCCCGGGCGGGAATCACCGGCGGGCTTGTCATAACGCGGACGGGAATCACCAGAGCGCGGGCTGTCGCCACGCGGCGGACGACGATCGCCACCGCTGCCGGCGGCGGACTTTCCTGGGCGTCCTTCTGCAGGACGGTAGCTCCGGGGGTCACCGGCGGCCGAATCGCCACGGTCCGACCATGAGCTGCTGGTCGAGGGACGGCTGCTGCCGCTGCGGCCGGAGGCAGTGCTGCCTCGTCCTGCGCCGGCGCTGCCCGTCCTGGGCTTTCCGCTGTTCGAGCGATCGCCGCTCGGCTTGCGCGGACCCTTGGAGCCCGATCGATCTGGGGTGGGCTTGTTCACCGCACCATCCTGCCCTTCTGCGCTGCTCGAGCGCAAAGACTTGTACCTGAAAACCACAACACCCCGTGGAACCGAAGCTCCACGGGGTGTTTTGTATGTCCGGCGATGTCCTACTCTCCCACAGGTTCCCACCTGCAGTACCATCGGCGCTGAAAGGCTTAGCTTCCGGGTTCGGAATGGAGCCGGGCGTTTCCCTTTCGCCATGATCACCGTAACTCTATGGAGTTATCGACGGGCCTCACCCTCACGAAGAGAGGAGACTCCCGACCGTTACTCGAGAACCGCACAGTGGACGCGTAACATCTTTGTAGGAAAACAAGCCCTCGGCCTATTAGTATTGGTCAGCTCCATGCATTGCTGCACTTCCACGTCCAACCTATCAACCCGGTGGTCTTCCGGGGGCCTTACCAGATTATTCTGTGGGAACCCTCATCTTGAGACGTGCTTCCCGCTTAGATGCTTTCAGCGGTTATCACTTCCAAACGTAGCCAACCAGCCGTGCCCTTGGCAGGACAACTGGCACACCAGAGGTTTGTCCGTCCCGGTCCTCTCGTACTAAGGACAGCCTCTCTCAAGATTCCTACGCGCGCAGCGGATAGGGACCGAACTGTCTCACGACGTTCTAAACCCAGCTCGCGTGCCGCTTTAATGGGCGAACAGCCCAACCCTTGGGACCGACTCCAGCCCCAGGATGCGACGAGCCGACATCGAGGTGCCAAACCATGCCGTCGCTATGGACGCTCGGGCAAGATCAGCCTGTTATCCCCGGGGTACCTTTTATCCGTTGAGTGACGGCGCTTCCACATGCCACCGTCAGATCACTAGTCCCGACTTTCGTCCCTGTTCGAGGTGTCCCTCTCACAGTCAAGCTCCCTTGTGCACTTACACTCAAAACCTGATTGCCAACCAGGCTGAGGGAACCTTTGGGCGCCTCCGTTACATTTTGGGAGGCGACCGCCCCAGTCAAACTACCCATCAGGCACTGTCCCTGATCCAGATAATGGACCTAGGTTAGATATCCAGAACAGCCAGAGTGGTATTTCAACGTTGACTCCACACGAACTGGCGTCCATGCTTCAAAGTCTCCCACCTATCCTACACAAGCTGTACCGAACACCAATACCAAACTATAGTAAAGGTCCCGGGGTCTTTCCGTCCTGCTGCGCGTAATGAGCATCTTTACTCATAGTGCAATTTCGCCGAGTTCATGGTGGAGACAGCGCCCAAGTCGTTACTCCATTCGTGCAGGTCGGAACTTACCCGACAAGGAATTTCGCTACCTTAGGATGGTTATAGTTACCACCGCCGTTTACTGGGGCTTAAGTTCGGTGCTTCGCTTGCGCTGACACTTCCCCTTAACCTTCCAGCACCGGGCAGGAGTCAGTCCGTATACATCGTCTTTCAACTTGGCACGGACCTGTGTTTTTAGTAAACAGTCGCTTGGGCCTGGTCTCTGCGACCCTCAATGCTCAGGCAGCAAGTGCCTTCACAAATCAGGTCCCCCTTATCCCGAAGTTACGGGGGTATTTTGCCGAGTTCCTTCACCATGATTCTCTCGATCGCCTTGGTATTCTCTACCTATCCACCTGTGTCGGTTTAGGGTACGGGCCGCTCATAACTCGCTAACGAAGATTTTCTAGGCAGCATAGGATCACCCACTTCAGAAGTCAGAGACTTCCTCGCCGTCATGTCTCAGGATATGTGAGATGCGGATTTGCCTACATCTCTCCCTACGCACTTAGCCCGGGACTACCATCGCCCGGGATGGGCTACCTTCCTGCGTCCCTCCGCAGCTTGCCTAATACGAAATCGGGTCACAGACTCAAAACTGCTTGGACCGAAGTCCGCCGCAGTCTCTTGCGTGTTTAGCATCATTCGATTCAGCACGGTCGTTATTTCGCGGGTACGGGAATATCAACCCGTTGTCCATCGACTACGCCTGTCGGCCTCGCCTTAGGTCCCGACTTACCCAGGGCAGATTAGCTTGACCCTGGAACCCTTGGATATTCGGCGGACGGGTTTCTCACCCGTCATTCGCTACTCATGCCTGCATTCTCACTCGTGTGCTCTCCACGGCTGGGTTACCCCGCCGCTTCACAGCGCACACGACGCTCCCCTACCGATCCGTGCACCTGGACCACGAAGGCCTGGTTATAACACGAATCCCACAGCTTCGGCGGATTGCTTGAGCCCCGCTAAATTGTCGGCGCAAAATCACTTGACCAGTGAGCTATTACGCACTCTTTCAAGGGTGGCTGCTTCCAAGCCAACCTCCTGGTTGTCTATGCAACTTCACATCCTTTTCCACTTAGCAATCTCTTAGGGGCCTTAGCTGGTGGTCTGGGCTGTTTCCCTCTCGACTATGAAGCTTATCCCCCACAGTCTCACTGCCGCGCTCTCACTTACCGGCATTCGGAGTTTGGCTGAATTCGGTAAGCTTGTAGGCCCCCTAGTCCATCCAGTGCTCTACCTCCGGCAAGAAACACGCGACGCTGCACCTATATGCATTTCGGGGAGAACCAGCTATCACGTAGTTTGATTGGCCTTTCACCCCTATCCACAGCTCATCCCCTCGGTTTTCAACCCAAGTGGGTTCGGGCCTCCACGACGTCTTACCGTCGCTTCACCCTGGCCATGGATAGATCACTACGCTTCGGGTCTAGAGCATGCGACTAAATCGCCCTATTCGGACTTGCTTTCGCTACGGCTTCCCCACACGGGTTAACCTCGCCACATACCACTAACTCGCAGGCTCATTCTTCAAAAGGCACGCCGTCACCCTTGCAGGCTCCGACGGATTGTAGGCAATCGGTTTCAGGTACTATTTCACTCCCCTCCCGGGGTACTTTTCACCTTTCCCTCACGGTACTTGTCCGCTATCGGTCATCAAGGAGTATTTAGGCTTAACGGGTGGTCCCGCCAGATTCATGCGGAATTTCAGGGGTTCCGCATTACTTGGGGTGACGCTCGAGAGAGATCAACTTACATCTACGGGGGTGTTACCCTCTTTGCCGGAACTTCCCAGAGTCCTTCGACTTCATTGATCTTTTCTTACTCTCTGACCGGTTGACAGCACGGTCTGAACGGCCCCACAACACCCAGCATGCAACGCCTGTCAGCTATCACACATGCTAGGTTTGGCCTCTTCCGCGTTCGCTCGCCACTACTTACGGAATCACGGTTGTTTTCTTTTCCTGTGGGTACTGAGATGTTTCACTTCCCCACGTTCCCTCCAGCTACCCTATATATTCAGGTAGAGGTCGCCGGACATTACTCCGGTTTCTTTCGAGGTTTCCCTATTCGGAGATCCCCGGATCGAAGCTCGTTTACCAGCTCCCCGGGGCTTATCGCAGGTTACAACGTCCTTCATCGGCTCTTGATGCCTAGGCATCCACCGATTGCCCTTAGTAGCTTGTTATTTCACTACAAAGATGCTCGCGTCCACTGTGCAGTTCTCAAGAAACGGGCGGGCCCAGGTCATACCTCACGTGTTGCGAGGCTGTGGTCTGGTCCGCTTGAAGCGCTGTTGCCGTAGCAACCGACACTTCAGGACCCAACAGTGTGCTTTGGGCCGTCACTCCCTGGCTCGAGGTTCCACTCCGCCGGCGAACCGACGAAAGTACTGACGAAGCCAGAAGGCTTTCGGCTTAATGGTCAATGTTCCACTTCGGTGCCTGCCCCGGTCACCGGACGTACGCCGATGAAACCAGGAGCTGGACAGGTTGATTAAGCCTGCCAATGGGCTCCTTAGAAAGGAGGTGATCCAGCCGCACCTTCCGGTACGGCTACCTTGTTACGACTTAGTCCTAATTACCGGTCCCACCTTCGACGGCTCCCTCCACAAGGGTTAGGCCACCGGCTTCGGGTGTTACCGACTTTCATGACTTGACGGGCGGTGTGTACAAGGCCCGGGAACGTATTCACCGCAGCGTTGCTGATCTGCGATTACTAGCGACTCCGACTTCATGGGGTCGAGTTGCAGACCCCAATCCGAACTGAGACTGGCTTTCTGGGATTCGCTCCACCTTGCGGTATCGCAGCCCTTTGTACCAGCCATTGTAGCATGCGTGAAGCCCTGGACATAAGGGGCATGATGACTTGACGTCATCCCCACCTTCCTCCGAGTTGACCCCGGCAGTCTCCTATGAGTTCCCGGCATTACCCGCTGGCAACATAGAACGAGGGTTGCGCTCGTTGCGGGACTTAACCCAACATCTCACGACACGAGCTGACGACAGCCATGCACCACCTGTAAACCGGCCTTGCGGGGCACCTATCTCTAGGTGTTTCCGGCATATGTCAAACCCAGGTAAGGTTCTTCGCGTTGCATCGAATTAATCCGCATGCTCCGCCGCTTGTGCGGGCCCCCGTCAATTCCTTTGAGTTTTAGCCTTGCGGCCGTACTCCCCAGGCGGGGCACTTAATGCGTTAGCTTCGGCACGGATTCCGTGGAATGGAACCCACACCTAGTGCCCACCGTTTACGGCGTGGACTACCAGGGTATCTAAGCCTGTTTGCTCCCCACGCTTTCGCTTCTCAGCGTCAGGAAATGTCCAGAGAACCGCCTTCGCCACTGGTGTTCCTCCTGATATCTGCGCATTCCACCGCTCCACCAGGAATTCCGTTCTCCCCTACATCCCTCAAGTCTGCCCGTATCGAAAGCAGGCTCAGGGTTAAGCCCTGAGTTTTCACTTCCGACGCAACAGACCGCCTACAAGCTCTTTACGCCCAATAATTCCGGACAACGCTCGCACCCTACGTATCACCGCGGCTGCTGGCACGTAGTTAGCCGGTGCTTCTTCTGCAGGTACCGTCAAGGTGACCCTTCGTCCCTGCTGAAAGCGGTTTACAACCCGAAGGCCGTCATCCCGCACGCGGCGTTGCTGCGTCAGGCTTTCGCCCATTGCGCAATATTCCCCACTGCTGCCTCCCGTAGGAGTCTGGGCCGTATCTCAGTCCCAGTGTGGCCGGTCGCCCTCTCAGGCCGGCTACCCGTCGACGCCTTGGTGAGCCGTTACCTCACCAACAAGCTGATAGGCCGCGAGCCCATCCTTGACCGTCAAGGCTTTCCACCCCGGCAGATGCCTGCCAAGGTCGTATCCGGTATTAGCAGCTGTTTCCAACTGTTATCCCAGAGTCAAGGGTAGGTTGCTCACGTGTTACTCACCCGTTCGCCACTGATCCGGAGAGCAAGCTCTCCTTCACCGTTCGACTTGCATGTGTTAAGCACGCCGCCAGCGTTCGTCCTGAGCCAGGATCAAACTCTCCGTTGAAATTTATCAGCCGGACCGTTAAGTCCGTATTGCTGTCAACTTTAGTTTGACACTGACAGGATCCATTGCTGGATCTATCAATAATCAAAGGAATCCGAACCAAGATTGTGATCGACGATATGCTTCACACGCCCCTGGTACGGGGTTTTTTGCACTCCGAAGAGTGCGTTGTGCATTGACTTTTAAAGCACACTGTTGAGTTCTCAAGTTTCGGGTGCGCACCTCGTTTTGGTCTTTCGACCTCCGCTTGGGGCAACTCGGACTACTTTACTTGGATCGTTTGCCCCTGTCAAACCGGGGTAACTCTCCGTTTCCCCACCCGCAACACGCTTGGACTTGATGGGCTCTAGCGTGAGCGAACATCGTATCCGTGCTTGTCAGTGGTGGTTTGGCACCCTGGCTCGTCCGTCCCAGACACGAGGCCTGTTCCGTCCGTTTCACCGGAGGCACTCTCACTACTTTACTTGGCTCGTTTCCCCGGCGTCAAACCGAGGCAACTCTCCGTTCCCCCACCCGCAACGCGGCTCGGATTTGATGGGCTCTGGCATGAGCGCACATCGTATCCGTGCTTGTCAGTGGTGGTTTGGCGCCCCAGCTCGTCCGTCCCAGATCTTGTCTGTTCCGTCCGTTTCACCGGCGGCGCTTGATGAACATTACGCAGTCGGTGGGCGGGGGTCAAATCAGCCGAGGCACCCGCGCGTGTCGTCAGTTCTCGACCGCGAGAGCCCCCACGGTCCTGCGGCCCCGACGCACGACGACGTACTTGCCGTACAGCAGATCGGAGGCTAGGAGACGGGCGTCAGGGTCGGTCACCTTTGCATTGTTGAGGTAGGCCCCGCCCTCCTCGATGGCACGCCGGCCCGCCGATTTCGAAGTGACAACGCCGGCGGCGGCAAGGATCTCCACCACGGTGGGCAGTTCGTCCCCCACACGCAGCGGCGGTACACCCAGCTCGGCCACAACGGCACGCACGGTCGCTTCCGGCAGTGCGGCCAGGTCATCCCGCCCGAAGATGGCCGCGGCGGCCGCAGCGGCCGCCCTGCGCTCCTCCGGCGAGTGCACGAGGTCGGTGATGTCGTCGGCGAGCGCGCGTTGCGCTGCGCGCAGGTGTGGCGACTCGGTGGTCTGGCGCTCCAGTTCGGCGACCTCCTCAGCGCTCCGCCGGGTGAAGATCTTCAGGTACTCCACGACCTTGGTGTCCTCCGCGTTCAGGAAGAACTGGTGGAAGGCGTAGGGACTTGTCATGTTCGGGTCGAGCCAGACGGTGCCGGACTCGGTCTTCCCGAACTTCGTCCCGTCAGCCTTCGTCAGCAGCGGTGTGGCGAGCGCGTGCACCTTCGCGCCCTCAGCCCGTCGGATCAGCTCCACTCCCGCTGTGATGTTCCCCCACTGGTCGGAGCCGCCGGTCTGCAGGGTGACCCCGTGCCGGCGGAACAGCTCCCGGTAGTCGAGCGACTGCAGCAGGACGTAGGAGAACTCTGTGTAGGAGATGCCGGACTCGAGCCGGGCCTTGATCACTTCCCGGTCGAGCATCCGGTTGATGCTGAAGTGCTTGCCGATGTCGCGCAGGAAGTCGAGCGTCGACAACTCGCTGGTCCAGTCGTAGTTGTTGACGACCACAGCGCCAGCAGGACCGTCGAAGTCGACGAAGTGGCTCACCTGGGCGCGGATGCGCTCCACCCACTCACTGACGATGTCCTTGGGGTTGAGGTTCCGCTCGGAGCTCCCCTTCGGGTCACCGATCAGGCCCGTGGAGCCGCCGACCAGCAGGTGCGGCCTGTGCCCACCGTCCTGCATGATTCTCACCAGCATCATCTGCACGAGGTTGCCCATGTGGATGCTGGGGGCTGTGGGGTCGAACCCGACGTAGAAGCTCACCTGCCCGGCATCGAAGGCGGCGCCGAGGGCGTCGAGGTCGGTGGAGTGGGCGACGAAGCCCCGCCAGGTCAGTTCTTCAAGGACGGCATTCACAGTCCCTGAGCCTAACGGAGGCCCGGCGCTGCACTCGCAGCGCTCAGCCGACCGCTGCCCGCAGCTCTGCGAGCTGTGCGACGACCTGGGAAGGAGCGGTCCCGCCCCGGCCGTTTCGCGAGGCAACGGAGCCCTCGGCAGTCAGCACCGACAGGACGTCGACGCTGAGGTCGCTCGAGATCTCTGCCAGCTGGTCAGCCGTCAGGTCGGACAGTTCCTGGCCGCGCGCCTCGCAGTAGCGGACGCAGGCCCCTGCGATCTCGTGGGCACGCGCGAAGGGCACGCGCCGCCGCACCAGCCAGTCCGCGACGTCGGTGGCAAGCGAGAAGCCCCTGGGTGCGAGCTCCGCCATCCGTTCGTGGTGGAAGGTGAGGGTTGCGACCATTCCGGTGAGCGCCGGTAGCAGCACCCCGAGCTGGTCGAGGCCGTCGAAGACCGGCTCCTTGTCCTCCTGGAGGTCCCGGTTGTAGGCCAGCGGCAGGCCCTTGCAGGTGGCCAGCAGGCCGGCGAGGTTGCCGATCAGCCGTCCCGCCTTGCCGCGGGCCAGCTCGGCGACGTCGGGGTTCTTCTTCTGCGGCATGATCGACGATCCGGTGGACCAGGCGTCGTCGAGCGTCGCGAACCCGAACTCGTGCGTGCACCACAGGATGACGTCCTCCGCCAGCCGGGAGAGGTCCACCCCGATCTGGGCCAGGACGTAGGCCTCCTCGGCGACGAGGTCGCGGGAGGCTGTGCCGTCGATGCTGTTCGGGACGGAGCCGGCGAAGCCGAGGTCCGCGGCGACGAGCTCCGGATCGAGTCCCAGCGACGTTCCGGCGAGGGCGCCGGAGCCGTACGGGCTGATCGCCAGCCGGGCGTCGAGGTCGCGGAGCCGCTGCAGGTCGCGCACCAGCGGCCAGGCGTGCGCCAGGAGATGGTGGCTGAGCAGCACCGGCTGCGCGGACTGCAGGTGGGTCCGCCCCGGCATGACAGCACCGAGGTTCGTCTCTGCCTGGCCGGCCAGCGCTCCGATGAGCGACCGGACGTCGGCAGCCAGCACCTGGTTGGCGTCGCGGAGGTAGGACCGGATCAGGGTCGCGATCTGGTCGTTGCGGGAACGGCCGGCGCGCAGGCGTCCACCCAGCTCCGGCCCGACCCGCTCGATCAGGCCGCGCTCGAGGGCTCCGTGCACGTCCTCGTCGGTGTCGGCTGCGGCGAAGGTACCCGAGGCGACATCGGCGTCGAGCACTTCCAGGCCCGCGGTCATCTGCGCCAGCTCCGCTGCTGTGAGCAGCCCGGCAGCATTCAGGGCGCGCGCGTGCGCGCGCGAGCCGGCGAGGTCGTGCCGGGCGAGGCGCCAGTCGAAGTGGGTGGACCGGCTGAGCGCGAACATCGCCTCGGCCGGGCCGCCGGCGAACCGGCCGCCCCACAGGCGTCCGGCTTCCGTGGGATCGGTCATCGATTCCCTTTCAACTGGTGTGAAGGTTGAGGAACGCTTCTGCCATCGCAGACCCTCCGACAGGATCCCTCGTCACGATGACGACCGTGTCGTCCCCGGCGATGGTACCGAGCACGGAGTCCCAGGCGACCTTGTCGATGGCGGAGGCGAAGAACTGGGCAGCACCGGGTGGCGTACGCAGCACGGTGAGGTTGGCAGAGCCCTCCGCGGACAACAGGAGCTCACCGCACAGCCGGGTGAGCCGGGCCAGCGTTGCCGGCGCCCCCGGGGCGTGCTCGCCGGCGAGCAGGGCGTAGGCGAGCTCACCGGTGGGTGTGCGGACGCGGACGGCACCGAGCTCGAGGAGGTCCTTGCTGAGCGTGCCCTGGGAGACGGCGATGCCGTCGTCGACCAGCCGCGCTGCGAGCTCCGTCTGGCTGCGGATGGCCTCACGCTCGATCAACTCTGCGATCCGTGACTGCCGGGCGTTCTTCGTCACCGGCGTGCGGAACTCGGTCATCGGGGCCCTTCGTCAGGCTCAGGCAGCGTTTGACGGATCAAGGAGGGCAGGGCGGCGACGAACGTATCGAGTTGCGCGTCGGTGACGATCAGCGGCGGAGCGAGCCGCAGCACGTGCGGACGTGGCGCGTTGATCACGAAACCGGCGTCGAGCGCGGCCTCGGCGACGGCCTGGGCGATCGGGTCGGCCAGCACGATGCCACGCAGCAGTCCCCTGCCGCGAACGGCCGTCACCTGGGGATGCTGGAGCGCGAGGATCTCCGCTGCGAGCCGGTCACCGGCAGCGGTGGCCCGCTCGAGCAGCCGGTCGCGTTCGATGATCCCGATCACGGCAAGGCCCGCAGCTGCAGCCACCGGGTTGCCGCCGAAGGTGGTGCCGTGCGAGCCGGGGCCCAGCAGGGACGCCGCTGCACCGGTTGCCACGCATGCTCCGATCGGGAACCCGTTGCCGAGCCCCTTGGCGAACGTGACGATGTCGGCCGTGACGCCGGAGGCTGCGCTGGCCAGCCAGGCTCCGCACCGTCCGATGCCGGTCTGCACCTCGTCGATCCACAGCAGGGCACCGACGGCTGCGGTCAGCTCACGGGCGGCACGCAGGTAGTCCGTCGGTGGCTCGACGACACCGTTCTCGCCCTGGATCGGTTCGAGGACCACAGCGGCGACCGTGTCGTCCAGCGCGGCGGCGAGCGCTTCGACGTCGCCGTAAGGCACGAACGTGACATCGCCGGGCAGCGGCTCGAACGGCTCCCGGTAGGCAGGGTTGGCGGTCAGCGCGAGCGCGCCGAGGCTGCGGCCGTGGAAGGCCCCCTCCATCGCGATGATGCGGGTCCGTCCGGTGCGGCGGGTGATCTTGAAGCCCGCCTCGTTGGCCTCTGTGCCCGAGTTGGTGAAGAACACTCGCGCCTCGAGGCCGGGCGCGTTCACCGTGGCGAAGCCGGCGAGGCGCTCGGCGAGTGCGATCTGGGTGGGCGTGGCGAAGAAGTTCGACACGTGGCCGAGGGTGGACAGCTGCGCGGAGATCGCACCCAGCACCTGCGGGTGGGCGTGGCCGAGGGCGTTGACGGCAAGTCCGGCCAGCAGGTCGAGGTAACGGTTGCCGTCGGCGTCCCACAGGTAGGCACCCTCGCCCCGCACGAACACGCGCTTCGGCGCACCGAAGGTGTTCATCAGGGCGTGGCCGTACCGCTCGATGAGCTCTGCCTGGCTACCGGCAGCCGTTGCGACGCTCATGACACCAACTCGCTGATCGCAGGGTCGCCCAACGCCGAATCACCGAGCACCATCGTGCCGATCCCCTCGTCTGTGAAGATCTCCAGCAGCAGCGAGTGCGGCACCCTGCCGTCGATCACCGTCGCCTTCGGCACGCCGGCCTCAACGGCAGCGAGACAGGCCTCCATCTTCGGGATCATGCCTGCAGCAAGCGTCGGCAACATGGCAGCGAGGTCTGCAGCCCGGATCTGCCGGATGACCTCCGTGGAGTTCGGCCAGTCGGCATACAGGCCGGCGACGTCTGTGAGGACGATCAGGCGCTCGGCACCCAACGCTGCTGCGATGGCCCCAGCGGCGGTGTCGGCGTTCACGTTGTGCACGAGGCCGTCCTCGTCGGGAGCGACGGTTGCGACAACGGGGATGCGTCCGGCGTTGATCAGGTCCAGCACTGCCTCGGGACGGACCTCCGTCACCTCGCCGACGAGGCCGAGGTCGATCTCCTCCCCGTCGAGCTCGATGCCCTTGCGCTCTGCGGTGAGCAGGCCGGCGTCCTCGCCGGACAGTCCGACGGCCAGTGGCCCGTGGGCGTTCAGCAGGCCGACCAGCTCGCGGTTCACCTGGCCCATCAGGACCATCCGGACGACGTCCATCGCCTCAGGGGTGGTCACCCGGAGTCCGCCGCGGAACTCGCTGGCGATGCCGAGGCGGTGCAGCATGGAGGAGATCTGCGGGCCGCCGCCGTGCACGACGACCGGCTTCACGCCCACCGTCCGCAGGAAGACGATGTCCTGCGCGAAGGCAGCCTTCAGGGAGTCGTCGATCATGGCGTTGCCGCCGTACTTGATCACCATCGTCTTGCCGACGTAGCGCTCCAGCCACGGCAGGGCTTCGATCATGATGGCCGCCTTGCTGGCCGCGTCGATCATGTTGAGTACTCCGCGTTCTCCTTGACGTAGTCATAGGTGAGGTCGTTGGTCCAGATCGCTGCGGCCGCTTCGCCGGCGTGCAGGTTGACCTCGACCAGCACCTCCCGACCCTTCTTCAGGTCGACCTCGGAGCGGTCTGCGCCGAGCTGGCCGTCGACGAACACCCGGACGCCGTTGAAGGCGACGTCCACATGCTCGGGGTCGTAGTCGGCCGGAACCGTCCCTGCCGAGGCCAGGACCCTGCCCCAGTTGGGGTCGTTGCCGAAGATCGCGCACTTGAAGAGGTTGCTGCGGGCGATCGCCCGTGCGACGGCGAGGGCGTCGGCCTCCGTGGCAGCACCCTCGACGCGCACCTCGATGTCGTGGGCCGAACCCTCGGCGTCCGCGAGCAGCTGCCTGGCGAGGCTCGCGCACACCCCGGTGAGCGCCTCGGAGAACACTGCGGCGTCGGGTGCGACCCCGGAGGCGCCGGAGGAGAGCACCAGCACGGTGTCGTTGGTGGACATGCAGCCGTCGGAGTCGGTGCGGTCGAACGTGAAGCCGGTTGCCGTCCGGAGTGCCTCGTCGAGCTGCGCAGCCTCGACGACGGCGTCCGTGGTGATCACGACCAGCATCGTCGCCAGCGCGGGGGCCAGCATGCCCGCGCCCTTGGCCATGCCGCCGATGGTCCAGCCGTCCGGGGAGGTGTGCACCTCCACCTTCGTGACGGTGTCCGTGGTCAGGATCGCCTCGGCTGCGGAAGGGCCGCCTGTATGGGCCAGGTCCTGGGCCGCCAACTCGATGCCGGTGAGCACCGAGTCCATCGGGAGCCGCACGCCGATCAGGCCTGTGGAGCAGACCGCCACGTCCTCCGTCGCGCAGCCCACCTCAGCCCCGGTCCATTCGGCCATCTTCTTCGCATCTTCGAACCCCGCCGAACCCGTACAGGCGTTGGCGCCGCCGGAGTTCAGCACGACGGCGGCGAGCCGCCCGTCGGCGACGGCCTGCTTGCTCCAGGTGACCGGCGCAGCCTGGAAACGGTTGGACGTGAACACGCCGGCCGCGTGCGCGTCCGGACCGGAGTTCACGACCAGCGCCAGGTCGGGGCGCCCTGAGGCCTTCAGCCCAGCGGTGACGCCGGCGGCAACGAAGCCTTTCGCTGCTGTGACACTCATGCGGGGCTCCCCGTGGAGTTGTTCGGGGGAGCGTGGCGGAGGAGAGGAAGTCCACGGCGTGTCGTTCATGGGGCAACTCCGATCGTGCTGAGGCCGAGGCCTTCGGGAAGGCCGAGGGCGATGTTCATCGACTGGATGGCACCGCCGGCGGTGCCCTTGGTGAGGTTGTCAACGGCGACGACGGCGACCAGCCGGCCCGCGTCGGCATCGACGGCGACCTGGACCTGGACGGCGTTGGAACCGATCACCGACTGGGTCTGTGGCCAGAGGCCCTCCGGCAGCAGGTGGACGAACGGCTCGGCGCCGTAGGCGGCGTCGTAGGTCTCCCTGACCACGGTGGGGGGCACCGGCAAGGCCAGCGGCGCAGTGACGGTGGCGAGGATGCCGCGCGACATCGGCACCAGGACCGGCGTGAACGAGAGGGTGGGCGCTGCCGCCCCGAGCAGGGTGAAGTTCTGCAGCATCTCAGGGACATGACGGTGCACTCCCCCGACGCCGTAAGCGCTGGCTGAGCCCATCACCTCGGAGCCGAGCAGGTTCGCCTTCAGCGCCCTACCGGCCCCCGACGTCCCGCTTGCGGCAACGGCGACAACGTCCTTGCCCGTGACGAGCCCGCCGACGAGGGCCGGCAGCAGCGCGAGCGTCACGGAGGTGGGGTAGCAGCCGGGAACGGCGATGCGGCGGGTGGTGGCGAGCACCTCGCGTTGGCCGGGGAGCTCCGGCAACCCGTACGGCCACGTGCCGGCGTGGTCGCTGCCGTAGAACTTGCGCCACTGCGCGGCATCGATGAGCCGGTGGTCGGCGCCGGCGTCGACGACCAGCACGTCGGGTCCGAGCTGTGCAGCGACGGCCGCCGACGTGCCGTGCGGCAATGCGAGGAACACCACATCGTGGCCGGCGAGGTTCGCTGCAGTGGTCTCCACGACCGTGCGGTCGGCGAGCGGCAGGAGGTGCTGGTGGTGGGAAAGCAGAGGGGTGCCGGCGCTCGAGCCGGCGGTGAGGGCACCGATCTCCACCTCAGGGTGGGCCAGCAGCAACCGCAGCAGCTCACCGCCCGCATATCCGGTGGCCCCGGCCACCGCGACCTTGATCGTCATACGCATGACTATGCCACCGGTGGAATGTATATTCCAACTCATGACGGGAACTTGAGATGAGCTTGATGTCGACTGCGTTATCCTCCTGAGCGTGCCGCTCACCGCCATTGGCATCAGCCACCACCAAGTTCGGCTCGACGACCTGGCAGGACTCACCCGGGTCGCCGAACAGGTGACCGCGGCGATCGACGCCGATCCGTCGCTCCTCGGCCACGTCATGCTCAACACCTGCAACCGGTTCGAGATCTACTTCGAGGCGGACACTTTCCACGGTGCGCTGGAGAACGTGCTCGGCGCCGTGAGGGCAGCCCTTCCTGCAGCAGACAGCCACCTGGTCGAACAATTCGAGGTCTACCCCGGACAGGCCGCCGTCCAGCACCTGCTCGAGGTCACCGCAGGACTGGACGCGATGGTGATCGGCGAGGCCGAGATCATCGGCCAGGTCCGCGAGGCCCTCGCCGCAGCCGGCAGCCTTGCCGGCCCATCGCTCACCCGGCTCTTCCACGCAGCACTCACCACGGCAAAGGCCGTGACGGCACAGACGGACCTGGGCGCCGCCGGTCGCTCGATCGCCACCGTCGGGCTCGAGCTCGTCGAGAAGCGCCACTTCCGGCTGGGCGGGCGCCGCGCCCTGCTCATCGGGACCGGGAGCTACGCGAGGGTCGTCACCGCAGCGCTCGTGCGACGGGGGTGCACCGACGTCACGGTCTACTCCCCCACCGGACGCGCTGAGCAGTTCGCCGCCACCCACCCGGTCCAGCCGGTCGGTGAGGACGGGCTGTCCGAAGCCATCTCAGCGACCGACCTGCTGGTGGCCTGCAGCGGCGGGGCTGCAACGACCGGAAGCCTGATCGGCACCGGACTCCTCGCCGGCGCGCGGGCCGGAGTGCTCGCCGTGCTCCCCGTACTCGACCTCTCCCTCACCGGCGACGTCGACCCCGAGGCGGCCAACCTCCTCGGCGTCGACCTGATCGACCTCGAGGAGATCGGTGCCCACGCCCCCGCAGAGCAGGCGGCAGCAGTGCTCGCTGCGCGCGACCTCGTGACCCGCGGGGTCGACACCTACCTGCACCTCGAGCAGGGCAGGGCAGCGACACCGGCCGTCACGGCGATGAGGGCCCACGTGAGCCAGTTCATCGAACGCGAGATCGAATCGGCCAACCGTCGCTACGACGCCGAGACCGCTGCTGCGGTTGCCCGCTCTCTGCGCCGGGTGTCCAACGCACTCCTGCACACCCCGTCCCTGCGGGCAGCGGAACTCGCCCGCAGCGGGGAGCTCGCGGACTACTCCCACGCGCTGCAGACCCTGTTCGGCATCGAGATCGAGGCGGAAGCGTGACGCTTGTCGGCACGACGGCCCCGTTGCTGGCCGCATATCGCGGCGAGCCCGTGACCCGGCGCCCGGTCTGGTTCATGCGGCAGGCGGGGCGCTCCCTCCCCGAGTACCGCAAGCTCCGCGAGGGCACGGCGATGCTCGACGCCTGCCTCAATCCAGAGATGGCAGCTGAGATCACCGCCCAGCCGGTGCGTCGGCACGATGTGGATGCTGCCATCTTCTTCTCCGACATCGTCGTTCCGCTGCGCCTTGCAGGAGTGGACGTCGACATCGCCCCCGGCGTCGGACCGGTTCTGGCACACCCGGTGCGCAGTGCCGCCGACGTCGACCGCCTGCCGCACCTGGACCCTGCAGCCCTCGCGCCCGTGCGGGAGGGCGTTGCCGCAGCAGTGGCGCGGCTCGGCGACGTGCCACTGATCGGCTTCGCAGGTGCGCCGTTCACGCTTGCCTCCTACCTCGTGGAGGGCCGGCCCAACCGCGAACTGCCAGCGACGAGCGCCCTGCTGGCCGAGGATCCGGCCACCTGGCACCGGCTGCTGGACTGGGTGGCCGACCTCACCGCTTCCTTCCTTCGCGCGCAGGCGGACGCGGGTGCTTCAGCCCTCCAGCTCTTCGACTCCTGGGTCGGCCGGCTCTCGCCGGAGACGTACGCCCACGCCGTCCAGCCGCACTCCGCTGCCGTCTTCGCAGCGGTCGCCGACCTCGGCCTGCCCCGGGTGCACTTCGGCACAGCGACGCGGCAACTGCTGCCGGCGATGCTCGAGGCCGGAGCCGACGTGGTGGGCGTCGCAAGCGACATCGGGCTCGACGAGGCCAGCGCGCTGCTCGGACACCGGGCCCCGCTGCAGGGCAACCTCGACCCGGCCCTGCTGTCCGCCGACTGGGCGAGCCTCGAGACCGCGACCCGTGACATCCTGCGGCGCGGCGAGGCTGCACCCGGCCACGTGTTCAACCTCGGCCACGGCGTGCCGCCCGACACCGATCCACGCGTTCTCAGCCGGCTCGTCGAGCTGGTCCATTCCATTCCCACAGGACAGGTCGACTGACATGGCACACCCGGCAGGCATCGGCGCAGTGAGA
Organism: uncultured Actinomycetota bacterium; assembly: GCA_963799235.1. Lineage (GTDB taxonomy): Bacteria > Actinomycetota > Actinomycetes > Propionibacteriales > Propionibacteriaceae > Propionicimonas. The sequence continues at coordinate 64,005 of CAWCWL010000001.1, forward strand.
CCCGATGGTTGGGCCTACCAGCGATCGCCGATGATCGTCTACTGGGAACTGACCAACGCCTGCGGTCTTGCCTGCCGCCACTGCCGTGCAACCGCCATGCCGGACGCCGCCCCCGGCGAGCTCACGACGCCACAGGCGATCGCCCTGCTCGACGACATCACCGGCTTCGGCGATGCAGCCCTCGGTGAGGCCCTGCCGCACGTGGTGATGACCGGTGGCGACCCCCTGCGCCGTCCCGACCTCGCGGAACTCATCGCCGAGGCACAGGCCCGAGGCATCGGAGTCTCGCTGGCGCCTGCGGTGACTCCCCTCCTCACCCGCGAGAAGATCTTCTGGATGAAGGAGATCGGCATCCAGGCCATCTCCTTGTCCCTCGACGGCTCGGACGCCGCACGCCACGACGGCGTCCGGATGGTGCCCGGGACGTTCGACGCCACCCTCGAGGCCCTGGACACCGCAGCGGAGGCAGGGCTGCCGGTGCAGGTGAACACCCTCGTCACCGCGGCGACGGCCGCCGACCTGCCCGCGATCCACGACCTGCTCAGCGCGCACACCCTGCAGCAGTGGAGCCTGTTCTTCCTGATCTCCATCGGACGGGGAACCGAGCTCACCGAACTCTCGCCCGGCGAGGCCGAGCGTGTCCTCATCTGGGCGCAGCAAGTGGGACGCGGCTCGGCCTTCCGCGTGAAGACGACCGAGGCCATGCACTACCGCCGACTCGGCGCGGCCGCCCTGCTGCGCGCAGGCAAGAGCAAGGAGGACGTCGAGGCCCATCCGATGGCGCGCGCGTTCGGCATCCGCGACGGCAACGGAATCGTCTTCGTCTCGAACACCGGCGACGTCACCCCTTCCGGCTTCCTGCCCCTTGCCGTCGGCAACGTGAAGGAATCCTCGCTGGTCGGCCTGTACCGCAACGACCCGGTGCTCCGGTCGCTGCGCGACCCCGACCAGTTCAAGGGACGCTGCGGGACCTGCGAGTACCACGACTGGTGCGGCGGCTCCCGTGCCCGCGCCTACGCCTGGACCGGGGACCCGCTGGAATCCGATCCGCTCTGCCCCTACGTCCCCAAGGGCGGCAGCCTGTGAGGCTGCTCATCGTCGGTGGTGGGATCACAGGGCTGGCAGCAGCCTGGGAGGCCGTCCGCAGCTCTGCCGGACCGGTGGAGGTGCTGCTCGTCGAGGCGTCCGGACGGTTCGGCGGCAAGGTGCACACCGAGCGCACCGAAGGGCTGCTGATCGAGCACGGCCCCGACTCGTTCGTCGCCTACCGACCGGCAGCCCTGCAACTCGCAGACGAACTCGGGCTGTCCGGTGACGTGATCTCCACCAGCGGGACACGAACCGTGCACCTACGGGCCCGCGGACGGCTGCTGCCCATGCCGGCCGGCATGGGAATGGTGCTGCCGAGCCGATTGTGGCCGTTCGTGACCACCGGCATCCTCTCCCCCGCAGACAAGCTCCGCGCCGGGGTCGACCTTGTCCTGCCGCGGCGGCTGGTGGCCGGTGAGGACACCTCGATCGGGATGTTCCTTCGCGCCCGGCTGGGTGCCGGCATCGTCCGCCGCTTCGCCGACCCGATGATCGGCGGCATCTACGGCGCGGGCGTGGACGAGCTCAGCCTCGACGCCGTCCTGCCGTCGCTGCGTGCGGACGAGACAGCCCACCGGAGCCTGATGCTGGCCGCCATCACGCAGGGCCGCAAGGCGCAGCGCAGCAGGACCAAGGCCGGCGGGCGCGGACCGGGATCACCGTTCCGCACGTTCGCCGGGGGCCTGGGCAGCCTCGTGGACGCGCTCGTCGCCCAGCTGGCCTCAGCGGGGGCCGACCTGCGACTCACCACGCGGGTGACGGACCTGCGCCCCGCCGGCGACGGCGCGGTCGCCGTGCTGGACGACGGCAGCACCGAGCCCGTCGACGCCGTCATCCTCGCCGGAGGCGTGACCAGCTCCACCGAGCTTCTCGCCGAAGCTGCACCGGACTCGTCGGCTGCACTCTCCCGGATACCGCTGGCGACCTCCACCGTCGTGACCCTCGCCTACCCGGCAGCTGCCTTCCGCACGCCGGTGACGTCCCACGGCTGGCTGGAGGCCGACCCCGCCCCGATCAGCGGCATCACCGTCAGCTCGGCCAAGTGGGCCGGACGCGCGGGGGCCGACACCGTGCTGATCCGGGCGTTCGTGCCGGAGCGCCTCGGGCCCACCGCGCTGGCGGGCGATGCGGAACTGCTCGCAGCCATCACCGGCCACCTTGCCGACGTCCTCGGCGCCACGGAGCAGCCGGAACTCGTCCGGATCGCCCGCTGGCCCGCGATGATGCCCAAGTACATCGTCGGCCACCTCAACACGGTCGCGGCCGCCGATGCGGGGCTGGCACACCTGCCGAACTGGCGACTCGCGGGCTCCGCTGTCCGCGGCGTCGGCGTCCCCGACTGCATCGCGGACGGCAGGCGTCAGGCAGCGCTCGCACTCTCAAGCGCGGCTAGGGTCGGAGCATGACCACCGCACCGTCAGGGATCCTCAGCTACACCTGCTACGCCGTGTTCAGCCGCCGACAGGCAGCGCCCGACACTGTCGTCGCAGACACGACGACCCTGCTGGACGACCTGTCTGCTGCCGGCATCACCGTCCGCGGTCTCTACGACGTCGCGGGCATGCCGTCCTCCGCCGACCTGTTGGTGTGGATGCACGGGCCGTCAGCCGCAGCGCTGCAGGAAGCGATCCGCAGCTTCGAGCGCGACGCCTTCGCCGGCACGGCCGACCTGGTGTGGTCGGGCTTCGGCGTGCACCGCCAGGCCGAGTTCAGCCGCGAGCACGCTCCGGCGTTCATGCTCGGCATCGAGCCGAAGACCTGGCTCACCGTCTACCCCTTCGTCCGCTCCTACGAGTGGTACCTGCTGCCAGAGGATGAGCGGCGCGCGATGCTGGCAGAGCACGGGCTGATGGGACGCGACTACCCGCAGGTCTCTGCCAACACGGTCGCTGCGTTCGCGCTCGGCGACTACGAATGGCTGCTGGCGCTCGAGGCCGATGAGCTCACCGACCTGGTTGACCTGATGCGACACCTGCGCGCATCCGACGCCCGCCGGCACGTCCGGCTCGAGGTGCCCTTCTACACCGGCCATCGGGTGATGCCGGCCGACCTGCCGCGGGTTCTGCGATGACCACGGCGGTGCGCAGCACGAACAGTACTACCCTGAAGTACGACGCCGTCCTGCTGATGGGGTTCGGGGGCCCTGAGGGCGAGGATGAGGTCCTCCCCTTCCTTGAACGGGTCACCGCCGGCCGTGGCATCCCCACCGAACGGCTCCGCGAGGTGGGCCAGCACTACTTCACCCTCGGTGGCGTCAGCCCGATCAACGCGCAGAACCGTGCCCTGCTGGCAGCGTTGCAGGCCGCCCTGGAGGCGGAAGGTGTCGCGATCGAGACCGTGCTGGCGAACCGCAACTCACCGCCGTTCGTCACCGACGTGGTCGCCGACCTCGCCTCCCGTGGGCACCACCGGGTGCTCGCCGTCGCGACCGCCGCCTACTCCGGCTACTCCAGCTGCCGCCAGTACCGCGAGGACCTCGGGCAGGCGCTGGCGAGTTCCGGCGTCCACCTCGAGGTGCGCAAGCTCCCGTCGTTCTACGACCTGCCGGGCTTCGCCGGAACCATCACCGAGCTGGTGCTCGCCGCGCTGCCCACGGACCTCGACCTTGCCGCCGACTCGACCCGGCTCGTCTTCACCACCCACTCGGTGCCGACAAGCGCGGCACGGGCAGCCGGCCCGGACGGGGACGCCTACGTCGACCAGCATCGCTGGGTCGCGGGACGGGTGGCTGCCGGCATCCGCGCGGCAACGGGCATCGACAAGCGGTGGGACCTCGTCTACCAGTCGCGGAGCGGCCCACCGACCGTGCCGTGGCTGGAGCCGGACGTCAACGACGCCCTCACCGGGCTCGCGGCAGACGGCGCCACGGCTGTGGTGCTGGTGCCCATCGGGTTCCTCTCCGACCATATGGAGGTGATCTGGGACCTGGACACCCAGGCCACCCAGACCGCTGCAGATCTCGGCATCCGGCTGGTGCGCACGCCCACCGTCGGCACCCATCCGGGATTCGTCGACGGCCTCGCCGCACGGATCGCAGAAGAGCTGCGGACAGGATCGCCCGATCCCCTGCCCGGGCAGCGCTGCTACGGCGGGTGCTGCGCCAACCCGCGCAGCAACGCCCCCGTGGTGCCCGGCCTGGCCATCGACCCACTGCCGTGAAGCTCCGCCTCGCCACCCGCGGGTCGGCGCTGGCCTGGACACAGTCCGGGCACGTCGCCGACGCGCTGCGCGCCCGCGGCCACGAGGTGGAACTGGTCCGCGTCACCACGCACGGCGACATCTCCGACGCCCCACTGGCCAGCCTGGGCGGGGCCGGGGTCTTCGTCGGCGCCGTCCGGGCAGCCGTCGTCTCCGGCGACTGCGACCTCGCAGTCCACTCCTTCAAGGACCTCCCCACCGCCCCTGCTCCCGGATTGCAGCTCGGCGCCGTCCCGCTTCGCGAGGACCCGGCGGACGCCCTGTGCGGCCGCGACGGCCTCACGCTGGCCCGGCTGCCCGTTGGCGCCCGGGTCGGCACCGGGTCGCCACGAAGGGCGGCCCAGCTGCTGGCACTGCGGCCCGACCTGACCGTCGTCGAGATCCGGGGCAATGTCGAGACCCGTCTGCGCCGCACAGGCGACGACCTGGACGCCGTCATGCTCGCTGCAGCGGGCCTCCGGCGACTCGGCCTCGACGACCGGATCACCCAACTGCTCGACGTGACGACCTTCCTCCCCGCGCCGGCACAGGGCGCCCTCGCCGTCGAGTGCCGGGCCGATGCGCCTGCAGCGCTACTGGATGCCCTCTCCGATCTCGACCACCCGCCCACCCGGCTGGCGGCCCTCGCCGAACGGGCAGTGCTCGCCCGGCTCGAGGCCGGTTGCGCGGCCCCCGTCGCCGCGTACGCACACCTGGTGGACGGCCGCCTCTCGCTGACGGCGACGGTCATCGCCCTCGACGGCTCGCGCCGACTGACGGAACACGCCACTTCAGCGACAGACGGGGGGGCGGCAGCGGTCCTCGGGGAACTCGTTGCTGACCGGCTCCTCGCCGCGGGTGCTGCGACCATCGCGGAACTGGGTGCGGCCAAGCCACGGCCACTGACCGGTCGCCGCATCCTCCTTCCGGAGCGTTCCCCGGCAGGCACCGCAGAAGCCCTCCTGGCTGCTGGCGCCAACGTCGTGCAGGCGACGTTCACCACCCAGCGCCCACTGCCCACCACCGAACTCGAGGCAACCCTGGCCGAGCGCTCCGACTGGCTCGTTGTCACCTCGTCAAAGACCGTCACCCTGCTCGGCCAGCAGGGCTTCGACCTTGCGTCGCGGTTGGCACACGGGACGAGGGTCGCCGCTGTCGGACCGGCGACCGCCGCAGTCCTGCGTGCGGCCGGGATCGACGTCGACCTTGTCGCGAACCCCGGCGGTGGGGCTGCCCTGGTCTCAGCGTTCCCCCACGGCCCCGGCCACATCCTGCTGCCCGGCGCGGAGCAGTCGTCACCGGAGCCGGCAGCAGGCCTTCGGGCGCTGGGCTGGACCGTCCGCCTCGTTCCGGTCTACCGCACAGTCGTCGCGCCGCAGCCACCCGACGTTCTCGTCGACTGGCTGAGCTTCGACGCTTTCGTCGTGACCGCGGGATCGGTGGCGCGCGCAGCCTACGAGGCGGGTGGCCTGCCGGGCCCGAAGGTGGTCGCCATCGGCGCCAGCGCCGCCGATGCGGCGCGGGCGGTCGGCTTCGAGGTCGTCGCGGTGGCGGCCCGTCCCGACGCGGACGGGATCGCGGCGGCGGTGCTGGCGGCTCTGGCCTGAGAACCGACAGCACAGGCACCCCGACCGGCGAGCGTGCCCGGGCCGTTGGCCGCGCAGGCCAGCTCCTAGAGCATCGGCAGCAGGTCGGCCACCGAGTCGAGCACGAGGCTGGGACGGTAGGGATAGGTCTCGATCTCCTCGGCCCTTGTGACCCCTGAAAGCACCAGCACGGTCAAGAGGCCTGCCTCCATGCCGGCGACGATGTCGGTGTCCATCCGGTCACCGATCATGGCTGTCGTCTCGGAATGGGCCTCGATCCGGTTCATCGCGGAGCGGAACATCATCGGGTTCGGCTTGCCGACGACATAGGGCTGCCGGTTGGTCGCTGCGGTGATCATCGCAGCCACGGCCCCGGTGGCTGGCAGCAGGCCGGTCGGCGAAGGTCCGACGGTGTCCGGGTTGGTCACGATGAAGCGGGCCCCTGCGCTGATCAGCCGGATGGCGTTGGTGATCGCCTCGAAAGAGTAGTTGCGGGTCTCACCCAGGACGACGAAGGCCGGATCGGTCTCCGTGAGCACGAACCCCGCCTCGTGCAGGGCCATGGTCAGGCCGGCCTCACCGATCACGAAGGCTGTCTTGTCGCCGGGCTGCCCTGCGAGGAAGGCGCCGGTGGCCATCGCCGAGGTCCACAGGTTCTCCTCCGGGACCGGGAGCCCCGAGCGGGCGAGCCGTGCAGCCAGGTCACGCGGGGTGTAGGTGGAGTTGTTGGTGAGGACGAGGAAGCGGCGGGAGGTGTCCACCCATCGCTGCAGGAGCTCGACGGCGCCGGGTACCGGCTGCTCGTCGTGGACGAGAACCCCGTCCATGTCAGTGAGGAAGCATTCGATGTCGCGCACATTACGCATGCAGCAAGCATCCCATTCCCGGCGCTCCCGACACGAACCGGCGCCGGTTCCCGAGGTCCTTCGGACATGAGCGAGAATGGCCTGAGACCACAGCGAAGGAGCACGATGACCACGCTCGCGAGGCGTCCCCGACGCCTGCGCACCACCCCCGCGATCCGCCGGCTGGTCGCGGAGACCCGGGTCCATCCCGCCCAGTTGCTGCTGCCGGTGTTCGTCGCGGACGGGCTCAGCGAGCCGCGACCGATCGGCTCCATGCCGGGCGTGTCGCAGCACACGCTCGACTCCGTCCGCGCGGAGGCAACGGCAGCCGTCACCGCCGGGATCGGCGGGATCGTGGTCTTCGGCGTCCCCGAGGCCGACGACAAGGACGCCATCGGCTCCGCCGGCTACGCGGCTGACGGCATCCTCAACCGGACCATCGCAGCGCTGCGGGCAGAGGTCGGGGACGACCTGCCGATCATCGCCGACACGTGCCTCGACGAGTTCACCGACCACGGTCATTGCGGCGTGCTGGACGCCAGGGGCCGGGTCGACAACGACGCCACCGTCGAGCTGTACGTTCGCCAGGCCGTCTCGCAGGCAGAGGCCGGAGCCCATTTCGTCTCCCCTTCCGGGATGATGGACGGCCAGGTCGCCGCCATCCGCGCAGGTCTGGACGTCGCCGGGTTCACCGAGGTCGGCATCCTCGCCTACGCCGTCAAGTACGCCTCCGCCTTCTACGGACCCTTCCGGGAGGCCGTGGGCTCATCCCTCGTCGGGGACCGCAGGACCTACCAGCAGGATCCGGCCAACCGCCGGGAGAGCCGCCTCGAGGCAGCCCTCGACGAGCTGGAGTGCGCGGACATGGTCATGGTCAAACCCGCGTCCCACTACCTCGACGTACTGGCCGATGTCGCAGCCTGGTCCCGGGTGCCCGTCGCCGCCTACCAGGTGTCGGGTGAATACGCGATGATCGCGGCAGCAGCGGAGCGGGGCTGGATCGACCGACAGGCTGCGCTCACGGAGGCCGTCACCTCCATCGTCCGTGCGGGTGCAGACATCGTCCTCACCTATGCGGCCCTCGAGCTGGCGGGCTGGGTGAAGTGAGCGGCAACGACGCTGCATTCGCCAGGGCCAGCCGGATCATTCCCGGCGGGGTGTCCTCGCCGGTCCGGGCGTTCGGCTCGGTGGGTGGCGCCCCCGTGTTCATCGCGCGAGCCGCCGGGCCGTACCTCTACGACGTGGACGGCCGCGAGTACGTCGACCTCGTCGGCTCGTGGGGTCCCGCACTGCTCGGACACGCCCATCCCGAGGTGGTTGCAGCCGTCCAGGCAGCGGCCGCCCGCGGATTGTCGTTCGGCGCGCCGACCCTTGCGGAGGCGGAGCTCGCGGAAGCCGTGAGCGCCCGCGTGCCGCTCGCCCAGAAGGTGCGCCTGGTCTCCACCGGTACCGAGGCGTGCATGACTGCCGTCCGGCTCGCGCGGGGAGCCACGGGACGCGACCTGCTGGTCAAGTTCGCCGGCTGCTACCACGGGCACTCCGACGCCCTGTTGGCAGCCGCCGGATCCGGCCTGGCCACCGGCGGGCTGCCCGGCTCGGCCGGGGTCACCGCCGCCGCCACGGCCCAGACGCTCGTACTGCCCTACAACGATGCCGACGCGATCCGCGCACTCTTCGCAGAGCGCGGCGACGAGATCGCGGCCGTGATCACCGAGCCCGCTGCGGCCAACATGGGCATCGTTCCCCCGGAACCCGGCTTCAACGCCGTGCTCCGCGAGGTGACCGCTGCCCATGGCGCCCTGCTGATCTACGACGAGGTGCTCACCGGGTTCCGGGTGTCCGCGTCGGGCTGGTGGGGCCTGGAGGGTGGGGTCGAGCCCGACCTGTTCACTTTCGGCAAGGTGGTGGGCGGCGGCATGCCGCTGGCCGCCCTCGGTGGTAGCGCTGAGCTGATGGACCTGCTGGCTCCGCTGGGCCCGGTCTACCAGGCCGGGACACTGTCCGGGAACCCGTTGGCGACGGCAGCCGGTATCGCAACCCTCCGGCTGGCAGACGCGAGCGTCTACGCGCGGGTCGATGCGGCAGCCGGCCGCCTTGCAGACGAGGTCATCGCGGCCTTCACCGGCGCAGGGGTGCCCCACGTGCTGCAGCGGGCGGGTTCCTTGTTCTCCGTCTTCCTCGGGGTCGACTCCCCCGTCCGCGACTACGCCTCGGCGCAGCGCCAGGACACGGGCGCCTTCCGGGCGTTCTTCCACGCCATGCTGGACGCGGGCGTCGCGTTGCCCCCGTCCGCTTATGAGGCATGGTTCCTCTCCGCAGCCCACGACCAGCGGGCCCTGGATCAGGTGGTCTCTGCACTCCCGCGGGCGGCCGCCGCCGCCGGCGCCATCAGCTCGAGGTCTTGATCGGCAACCAACCGGTGGTGGCGCTGATCCCGCCGCCCACGGTGTATTTCACCTTGTAGTAGTAGGTGGTACTGGGCTTCAGGGAACAGGTGTTCGGCGTGATCAGCGACGCTCCGCTCGCGCAGGTGGTTGCGTTGGTCGCCGCGACCGCGACCGGCTGGCTCGTACTGGTGGTGGAGTTGTTGCCCAGCCGGCCACTGCCGTTCGCGCCCCAGCAGGCGGCGGCATCGGCGGACACCGCGCAGGTGTGCTGGCCACCACCGGCGAGCTGGGACACGGTGCCGCTCAGGTCTCCGGAGGCTGTGACTGCCACTGGAGTGGACCGGTTGCTGGTGGAACCATTGCCAAGCTGCCCGGAGGTGCCCTCTCCCCAGCAGTAGGCCTTGCCGTCGGCAGCCACGCACGTGAAGTACTGGCCGGCAGTGAGGCTGGTCAGCTTGGCGCCAGCCGCCCATGGCGCGGACACGGCAACCGCTACAGCACTGAGGTTCGTCGCGTTGTTGCCGAGCTGGCCGTAATTGGCGTAGCCCCAGCAGAACGCCTTGCCGCCCGCGATCACGCAGGTGTGCGCCTCACCCGCGGTCACCGCGGTGACGTTCAGCCCTGACAGCACCCCGGAAGCGAGCACGGCCACCGGTACAGAGCTGTTGTTGCCAGAACCCGTCGCGTTGTTGCCGAGCTGGCCGGAGACGTCCGAGCCCCAGCAGTAGGCCAGACCGTCGGCGATCGCGCAGGTGTGTGCGGCGCCGGCAGCGATCGAGGTCACGATCTTGCCGGTGAGCAGCCCGCCCACAGCAACCGGGGAGGTTCGTGGGGTGTTCGTGTCGTCGCCGAGTTGGCCGCGGGAGTTGTCGCCCCAGCAGTACACCGTTCCGTCGGCAATCGCACAGGTATGCATGTAGCCGGTGGCCAGGGCGCTGGCGTTGCTGATGCTGCCGGCCTGCACAGGAACCGCGCTCTGCGCGGAGGTGCCGTTGCCGAGCTCACCGTAGTCGTTCTGGCCCCAGCAGAACACGCCGCCATCAGCGATCGCGCAGGTGTGGTTGTCACCGGCAGACACCGCGGTCACCGTCGTGCCGTCAAGGACACCACTGGTCGTCACAGCTGTCGGCACGCTGCGAGCGGTCGTCGTTCCGTCGCCGAGTTCGCCGTTGTCGTTGTTGCCCCAGCAGTAGACCGCATCCTCGAGCACCGCACAGGTGTGGTCGGTTCCAGCGCTGATGCTGTTGAAGGCCAGCGTCCCCGTACGCGAAGCGAGCCCGCCCCTGTCCACCGCCGTCAGGTTCGGGCCGGTGTAGATGGTGGCTGGCGAGGATCCGCTGGCGGAGGTGGATCGCTGCAGGACGTATTCGGCATAGGAATCGCCCAGCTCGGAGACCTGACCCCAGCCGAGGGTGAGCGAGGTGGACGCCTTCGAGCTGGCCGTCAGCGGGACAGCGGGACGGGTGGTTGTGGTCTCCTTGACCCAGTTGCTGTCGGGGGCGTTCCAGGTACCGATGCCGTAGCCGAGCCGGTAGTAGTACTCGCTTCCCTGGACCAGGGAGCAGTCGCTGCCGATGAGCACCGCCCCGTCCGGGCAGGTGGGGCCGGTCACGGACGCGTCCACGGCGACTCGGGAGGTCGAACTGTCGCTGTTGCCCAGCTGCCCGCTCGTGCCCAGCCCCCAGCACGATCCTAGGGAACCTCCTGCGGCGCAGGAGGTGGAAGCACCCGCGCTGATCGCGGTGATCGTGCGGCCGCCGAGTACGCCACCAGTGTTCACCGCCACCGGGGTGGTGCGCTGGGTGGTGGAGTTGTCACCGAGTTGGCTGTAGTTGTTATAGCCCCAGCAGTAGGCCTTGCCGTCGGCAACGGCGCAGGAATGGGTGCTGCCAGCGTTGATCGCCGTGACCGAGCCCGCAGACATGGTGGCGCTGTTCACGGCTGTCGGCCGGCTGTAGCTGCCTGACGTCGCCGAATTGCCGAGGCGGCCGTTCGATGCCTGGCCCCAGCAATAGGCCGACCCGTCCACCACTGCACACGTGTGGGTGTTCCCGGCGGAGATGGCGGTGACCGTGAGACCGCCAAGACCGGTCGTGGTGTCGACGGCGACCGGGCTCGAGAAGGTACCCGTGGTGACGCCGTTGCCGAGCCGGCCGCTGGTGCCGGAGCCCCAACAGAACGCCTGGCCGTCGGCCACGGCGCAGCTGTGGGAGGTGCCGGCGGAGACCGACGTCACGGTGAGCCCACTCAGGACACCGCTCACCGAGACGGCCACCGGAGTCGAGAAGGTGCCGGAGGTGGCGCCATTGCCGAGCCGGCCGTTGGAGCTGTAGCCCCAGCAGTATGCGCGGCCGGACGCGACGGCACAGGTGTGCGCGTCGCCGGCGGAGATCGAGGTCACAGTCCCCGACATCGCCCCGGTGCTCACCGCTGCCGGAGTGGTGTAGGTCCCACTGGTGCTGCCGTTGCCGAGCCGACCGTTGGTCGCCAACCCCCAGCAGTAGGCCTTGCCACCTGCCACGGCGCACGCGTGATTGGTGCCGACGCTCACGTCGGTGACGGTCTTGCCCGCCAAGGCTCCGCCCACGGCGCGGGGGCTGTTGGTATTTGTGGTGCTCCCCAGCCCCAGCGCGCCGCTGCCGTTGGTGCCCCAGCAGAACACCTGCCCCTCGACTAGTGCACAGGACTGCGTGCCCCCTGTGGATACCTTCGCGACCCGCAGGTTGCCCGCGACAGCGGTGGAGCCGATGGTGTGGCTGGCGCTCGTGCCGGGGCCGGAATACAGCTGGGTAGCGTTGTTGCCGCTTGGCGAGGCGGACCAGTTGAGTGTGTACCGCGGGGTCGCCCAACTGCCGGTGGCGGCGTTCCATGAGCTGCCGATGCTCGATGCCTTGGCAGTCGTTGTCGGGGTGATCGCCTTCAGCGTGGCCGCAGTGAACGAGGCCTTGGCGTAGTCGGCGTCGATGAAGGTGGCAAGAGTCGCCTGCTGTTGCCAGACAAGGCTCAGGGCTGCGATCACGCCGATGCCGACCAGTCCGACTCGGCGGCGCCCCCTTCGAGGTGCCGTGAGGTAACGCAGACCCCTCCTCACCGCACTACCCCCCGATCCTCGGATCCTCGCCGGCGGCCGCCGGCGAGCCGGGACACCACGAGCCCGGAAACGACTGCGACCCCGGCGAGTGCCAGGGTCTCGACAGTGCCATCAGAGCCGGTGTAGGCCAGCCCGCTGTGGCCGCCGGCCCCGCCACCGTTGCCATCGGACACGGCTTCGACGACCTCGCCGCCACCCCAGGCGGCGATCTTCATGGTTGCCTTGACCTGGGGAGCTTCGCGATTGAGCGTTGCGCGTACCAGGATCCAGATCGGTGTGCCGGCGGGGGTCATCGCGAACTCGTGGGTATCGGAATGCGTGACAGGCAGGAACGCCCGGTCCAGGGGCTCTGCTGACACCCAGGTCTGTGCAACGCCGTTGCAGGTCTCGCCCTGCCACCGCTCCGGGCAGGCCTTCACGTCGACGGTCAGGGCGTCTGCTTCGACCGTCCCGGGGGCGAGGCTGAGCCCGATGTGAAGGGCGCCTTCCTCCTCACCGAGGGTGGTGACGCCGACCTGCCAGAAGACCGGCAGGCCCGGGAGCATGGTGCTCATCTTGGCTGCGTCGGAGATGACCGTCAGCACCATGTGACGCCCGATCACCTCGTGTTCGCTCTCGACTGCCTGGGCGTCGGTCGCCCCCAGCATTGAGCTGCCGGCGACAATCGCAGCGGCAGCAACGACGCTGGCTTTGCGTGTCTGGCGCGGCCAGAACGCCCAGCTCACCAGCAGGCCGGCGAGGATGGTGAGGCCGCCCATCAGCAGCGGGTTGCGCATCCCCTGGAACAGGTTGGCGACGCCGGGGACGGATGCGATCACGAGGCGGCCCTGGGTGATCAGGTACGGGTTCGGGTCCTCGAGCTCGTTCGCGTCGCCGCGCATGGTGATCTCACGGGCGTCCGGCTGGCCGTTGACCGGTGTGATGGCGGTGATGCGATGGGTGATCGGGAGCAGGGCTTTCCGCTCGACCGTTGTGATGTCACCGACGCGGAGTTCAGTGGCCGGAATCAGGCGCACGAGCGCAGCGGAGCCGGCAGGGATGGTCGGGGTCATCGACCCCGTGGAGAACAGGATGATCGAGAAACCCCAGACATGCGCGGCGACAGCGGCAAGGAGGCTCACGAGGCCGAGACCACCGAGGGTCCACAGCACGCCGTCAACCAGCAACCGGCGGACGGAGGCCAGACGGCCGGACGTGGTCCGGGGCGGCGCTTCGTCGAAGGCCCGGCGGGGTGAACCTTTCGCCATTGCGATCCTGTCTTGAAGGCCCGAGCCCGGTCAGGTCCGCGCGGGGAGCGGATCCTGACCGGGTGACCCGGGATGTGGGGTGTTACTGCGAGACGGCCTGGAACTGCCAGGTCACGGTGCCGGTCTGGCTCTGTGCAAGGCCCGCACCGGCGGTCACCTTGAAGCACAGGTAGGCGGGCGTGCCGGCGCTGGTGACCGGTGAACCCATGCTCAGGGTGATCGGGGTTGCAGAGACCGAGGTCACTGCGGTGCCCGCGGGCACGATGACGGTGCCGGTGCTGGCTGTGGTGCAGCCGGCGCCGATGGTCTTGATGAGCTCGTAAGTGAGGTTGGTCACGGTGCCGTTGCTGGTGGCAGCGGTGAGGGTGAGGGTCGCATTGTTGGTGGTGTTGGCAGCGAGGCGCACCGCGTACGGGGCGACGACGACGTCGGTCGGGGTCAGGTTGCCGAAAGGCGCGGTGAAGCTGAGGCCACCGGCTGCACCGGACGTGGCGTGCTCACCGAAAGTGGCCTGCGACGCATCGACGGCGCCTTCCAGGTTGAACTTGCCGGCGGTGAAGGTTGCGGAAGCGAACTCGCTGTCGTTCCAGGATGCCAGCGTGGCCATGGTGCCTACCCCAAGCACCAGCCCGCCTGCGAGGACTGCGGCGACCTTGCGACGCGTGCTGCGCTTCGAGGCCTGATCGTTCGATGTAATGGCGGTCAACGGAGTGATCCCTTTCTTGTTCCCCAAGTCGGATGAGTAACTGAAGATTAACGCGGATTCCGTTTCCCAACCAGCGGAACACGTACTTTGGTGGGTCGGGCAGGCCTCAGAATTGATCTTGGTTAACTGCGAACGAACCAGCAAAACCCCTTGTCACCCGCCAGAGGGTCACCCGCTGGGGGTATCGGTCACTCCACCGGGTGACATTTCTTAATGCATTCTGTCCCCCGCGAGGGGACGTAGCAATTATTCGCGCGGGTCACCCGCACGGGGACGCCTAGAAAATACACTGTCACCCATTAGGGGGACGCCGGCATTTTGACGGATCGCGAAAAGCGACAGCGCGGTCGTCGTGGGACGACCGCGCTGCCCGGAGAGCCCAACCTGGCTGACCAGGCGATCGCTCCGGTTCAACTACTGGGACACGGCCTGGAACTGGAAGGTCACAGCACCCGTCTGGCTCTGCGCGAGGTTCGCACCGGCGGTCACCTTGAAGCACAGGTAGGCGGGAGCTCCGGCGCTGGTGGTCGGTGAACCCATGGCGAGGCTGATCGGGACAGCGTTGGCGACCGAGGTCACGGCGGTACCCGAGGGAACGATGACGGTGCCGCCTGTGGTCGCGTTGTTGCAACCGGCGAGGGTGGTCTTGATGAGCTCGTAGGTCAGGTTGGTCACGGTTCCCGTGGTGCTGGTCGCAGCGACGAGGTTCAGGGTCGCGTTGTTCGTGGTGTTGGCGGCGAGGCGAACGGCGAACGGGGCGGAGACGACGTCGTTGGGCGTCAGGTTGCCGACGGGCGCGGTGAAGGTGAGGCCACCGGCCGCACCTGAAGTGGCGTGCTCGGAGAAGGTCGCCTGCGAGGCGTCGACGGCGCCCTCCAGGTTGAACTTCCCGGCCGTGAAGGTTGCAGAAGCGAACTCGCTGTCGTTCCACGACGCGAGGGTGGCCATGGTGCCTACCCCAAGCACCAGGCCACCTGCGAGGACGGCGGCGATCTTGCGGCGCGCGCTGCGCTTCGAGGCCGGATCGGACGATGTGTTGGCGGTCATGTCTGTGGTGCCTTTCTGAGTCCCCAAGTGGATGAGTAATGAAACGGTAGGGCTTGCCTCGATCAATAACCAACTCACATACGCATTCGAGGGGTTTCGATGGCCTCCGCATTGATCTTGGTTAAGTTCGCCGCCGGGGCTGCGCTCAGGGTCATAATGCCTTGTCACCCGCACGAGCGTCACTCTCTCAGGGTGCGCGTCCCCTCCCGGGTGACATTCTCCAGAATGCAATTTGTCACCCATTGGGGGACGCCGGTGTTAGCGCCGACACCTGCGGCCTGTATTTATCGGATGAATGTCGCGTGAGTTGTGATTGACCGCGTCCCTGATACGGAGAGTCGCGCACCGACCCACGGGCGGCCCGGACACAGAAGCGCCGCCGGCCAGTGGCCGGCGACGCTCCTGGGCGGACGGGTGCTACTGCGAGGTGGCTGTGAACGTCCAGGTCTCGTTGGTGACCTGGCTCTGCGGCAGGTTGTTGCCCGCGATCATCTTGAAGCAGACATAGGCGGGGGCACCGGCGACCCCGGACGTCGCGCCCTTGGCGAGCGTGGGCGTCCAGCCGCCGGCGTAGAAGGTCGAGCCGTCGAGGAACCCCATATTCGTCGAAGGCGTGTAGGTGGCATCGCAGTCGTTGGACGTCGTGTTCTGCCACACGATCACCGAGGTACCAGTGTGGCTGCCGCTGATCCCGATGGTCCCGATGCGTAGCGAGGCGTCGTTGGTCGTGCCGGCAGCGAGCCGTACAGGGAAGCCGGCATTGACAATGTCGCCCGGGGAGAGGTTGCTCACCGGTGCAGTGAAGGTGAGCGCCCCTGCTGACGGGTTGTGCTGGCCGTAGGTGGCGCCGTTGTCGAGGCTGCCCTCCAGGTCGAACCGGCCGGCGGTGAAGGTGGCACTAGCGAACTCCGAGTCGTTCCACGACGCCAGGGTTGCCATGGTGCCGATCGAGAGCACGAGGCCGACGGCGAATGCGGCGGCGAGCTTGCGATGCCCCCGCAGGCCGAAGGTGGATGTGGTGCTGTGGTCCTGCATGGAAGTGGTCCTTAGGTGATCACGCGACGTTGACTCCGAACATGCCGGAGGGCACGAGCAGGCCGAGCCTGGACGTGCCGGATTGAGGTGGCATCAAAGGTGCAGGCGGGCGACCACCCTCGTGACCGGCATGTGCCGGGATCCGCCCCCTCCGACGGATCCCGACCAATGCCTGTCCGGGATGAAACTGAGAAATCCGCTGCACCCGGCCAGTCCGAACAGTTCAGCTGGCTGGGATCCGACCCCTCCGACGGATCCCAGCCATGCTGTCCGGGATGAGGCTTAGTTGGAGACGGCCTGGAGCTGCCAGGTCGCGGCTGCGCCGAGGCTCTGGGCGAGCGTCGAGTCCGCGGTGACCTTGATGCACAGGAACGTGGTGGCGCCCGGGGTGCTGGTTGATGCGTTCTTCGCCAGGGCGAAGGTGCCGGTGCCCACTCCGAGATCGTTGGAGGCGACGATGGTCGCGACGGGGACGGAGGCGGAGGTACAGCCGGCATTGGCCGTGGTGAACATCGTGTACTTGTAGTCTGTCGCAGCGCCGGTCGCGGTGCCGGTCACGGTAACGGTGGCGTTGTTGGTGGTGCCGGTACCGAGACGCACGGCATAACCCGCGTACACCGAGTCGTTGGGCGTCATGTTGCTGAACGGCGTCGTGAAGCTGAGCGCGGCCGCGGTGCCCGTGGTGGCGTGGTCGGTGAACGTGGCCTGGTCGGCGCCGCCCTCGAAGATGAACTTGCCGGCGGTGAAGGTCGCAGCGGCGAACTCCGAATCGTTCCACGATGCGAGCGTGGCCATGGTGCCTACCCCAAGCACCAGTCCACCTGCGAGCACTGCAGCGATCTTGCGGCTACCGCGGCGATCGGATTTCGTTTCCGTCTGGATGGCGGTCACTGTTGATACCCCTCTTCTAGTCCCCAAATTGTGTTGGATGAGTGATTAAGACTCTACGTAGAATTGGTCAAGTTGGCGAGCAGGGGGCAACCAAATACGTGTACCTCGTGTCAGCAGTTGATCATGATCAACACAGCATCTCACCTTGTCACCCGCATGAGGACGCGCGTCACCACTCGCCATCCCCCCTAATGGGTGACCAATTCAAACAGGATTGTCACCCTTAAGGGGACGCCGATGTTAGCGGTCATCATTGTGGACGACGCAGGGTCGAAACGGCTTAATGTCACCCGCATGAATGACAAGGAAATATCGATTGTCCCCCATTGGGAGGACAATCGCAGCGCCGGATCCGGACCCTCGCCGAGCCCTCCGGGGCTCCGCAGTCCAGGGGCACAAGAAGGGCGGGCGTCCCGAATGGGACACCCGCCTGCCTTGTGCGATCGGTCTAGAAGCTACGCAGCACTGCCCCGCAGCGCTCGCCGGCGAGCGCAACGGCTGCGGCGCGTGCCGCCCCCGCCTCGACGTCGGTGAGTGTGCGGTCCGGCGCCCGGAAACGCAGCGCGAAGGCGAGCGAACGGTGCCCGGGCGGCACCTGCCCCCCGGTGAACACATCGAAGAGGCCGATCGACTCGAGCAACTCCCCCGCACCGTCGGACAGCGCGTGCTGGACATCGGCGGCGCTCACGGAATCGGCGACCACGAGGGCGACGTCCTCCTTGACCACGGGATGCCCGGAGACCGGCAGGATCGCACCACCATCGGGGCCGAGCCGCAGGAGGGCATCGAGGTCGAGTTCAACGGCGGCAGCGCGCGCCGGCAGGCCGAACGCCCGTACGACGTCAGGGTGCAATTCGCCGGCATGGCCGATCACTTCGCCAGCCAGCACCAGCTCTGCGCAGCGACCCGGGTGCCAGGGTGCTGTGGACGCCTGGCGGCGCTCGAGGTGCGCCCCGACCGCGCGTGCGGCCACGTCGGCGAAGGCGAAAGCCTGCGGCCAGCCTGCCGGTTCCGCAGGGCCGTCCCACCCTGCGCGACGCCAGTGCCCGCACAGGACTGCGGCGAGGTACAGGGGTTGCCGCGGCAGTGCCGCCTCGATGGCAGCCAGTTCGGCTTCCGTGGGACGGTGGTCGACCGCGGGGATCGGCGCAGCCTCACCAGAACCGGCGAAGAACACCGTGCCGGATTCGTAGAGCGCGAGGTCGTCGTTCGCACGGGACGTGTTCCGGTTCACCGCACCGAAGAGCCCGGGCAGGATCGACGTGCGCAGGTAGGGCTGGGTCTCGGCCAACGGGTTCGCAAGGCGCACCAGGCCTCGGCGCAGGTCGTCGCCGGGGATGCCCATCCGGTCCAGGTCCTCTGCGGAGCCGAAGGGGAAGGTGAGCAGCTCGACGAAGCCGGAGGCCACCAGCGCAGCGTTGATCGCGCGCCGTCCGGCCTGCGTGCGGGAGAGGCCCCGTCCCACCGGCGCGGCGGGGACGATCGACGGAATCTTGTCGAAGCCGACCTTGCGACCGACCTCCTCGACGTAGTCGTACGGGTCGCGCAGGTCGGGGCGCCAGGTCGGGGGCACGAGGGTGAGCCGAGCTTGCCCTGAGCTTGCCGAAGGGTCGACTTCCACGTCGCAACCCGACTCCCGAAGGATCTCCACGACCCGTTGGGCCGGCACCTCGACGCCCAGGATGGCAGAAGGCAGCCCCGCGTCGATCACCTGGAGCGGCATCGTCGGCAGCTCGCCGGCGACCGTCTCGCCCGCGGACAGCGTGCCGCCGGCGAGCTCGACCAGCAGCCGTGCAGCCCGGTGCGCGGCACTGTAGGCAGCGTTGGGATCGACGCCCCTGTGGAACCGCTTGGAGGCCTCCGAGGGCAGGTTGTGCCGCCGCAGGGTGTGCGCGATCGTGGTCGGGTCGAAGTTCGCTGCCTCGATCACGACGTCGGTCGTGGTCTCGCGGAGCTCGGTCGACTGGCCGCCCATCACACCGGCAAGACCGATCGCGCCGGTGTCGTCGGTGATCAGGAGGTCGTCGGGCGACAGGGTGCGGGTGACGTCGTCGAGCGTGACGAGGGTCTCCCCCGCCGCGGCCTTGCGCACGACGATCGGGCCCCTCAGCAGGGACGCGTCGTAGGCGTGCAGCGGCTGGCCGGTCTCGAGCATCACGTAGTTGGTGATGTCGACAGCGAGCGAGATCGAACGCATCCCCGCCATCACGAGGCGCCTGGCCAGCCACCGCGGGCTGGGCCGGGACGGGTCGATGCCGGTGACGGTGAGCGCAATGAACAGCGGGCAGGCAGCGTCGTCCAGCCGCACCGGGTAACCGGCGGAGACGGCTGGTGGGGTGGCCTTGTCGATCACGTCCGTGAACGTCCGGCCGAGGTTCTGGCCCGCCTCGCGGGAAAGGCCACGGATCGAGAGGCAGTAGCCGATGTCGGGGCTGACGTCGATGTCGAGCACGTCGTCGCGCAGGTGCAGCACGCCGGCCGGGTCGTCACCGGGCTCGAGTGCACGGCCTGCGTCATCCGTGGCGGGGAGCACGATGATCCCGGTGTGGTCGTGCCCGATGCCCAGCTCGTCCTCTGCGCAGATCATGCCGTCGGAGACGTGGCCGTAGGTCTTGCGGGCTGCGATGGCGAACCCCCCGGCCAGCACCGCACCGGGCAGCGAGACGACGACGAGGTCGCCGACGGCGAAGTTGTGCGCCCCACAGACGACGCTGCGGCAGCCCTGGGGGTGGTCGGGGTGCTGCTCGTTGTGGGCAGGGCCGACGTCGACCTGCACCCAGCGGATGGTCTTGCCGTTCTTCTGCGGCTCGTCGACGAACGTCAGGATGCGGCCGACGACGACCGGTCCGGTGATGTCGGCACCCATGGCCTCGACGGTCTCGACCTCGAGCCCTGCGCGGATCAGCACCTCGCCCAGCTCGCGGCCCGTCATGCCCGCGGGCAGGTCGACGTGCTCGGCCAGCCAGCTCAGTGGCGCCCTCATCGTGCCATCCCCTTCAGTGAGCGGCTGAACCGCACATCGCCCTCCACCATGTCGCGCATGTCGGCGGCGTTGTTGCGGAACATCAGCGTCCGTTCGATGCCCATGCCGAACGCGAAGCCGGAGTACACCTCCGGGTCGATCCCGCTGGCGACCAGTACGCGCGGGTTCACCACGCCGCAGCCGCCCCACTCGATCCAGCCCTGGGACTTGCAGGTGCGGCACGGTGCGTCCGGGTTGCCGACGGAAGCGCCGTGGCACACAAAGCACTGCAGGTCGACCTCCGCCGACGGCTCGGTGAAGGGGAAGTAGTGCGGGCGCATGCGGGTCTCGATGTCGTCACCGAACATGGCCTTCGCCAGGTGGTCGAGCGTGCCCTTCAGGTGGGCGAGCGAGATGCCCTTGTCGATGCACAGCCCTTCGATCTGGTGGAACACCGGGACGTGCGTCGCATCGAACTCGTCGGCGCGGTACACCTTTCCGGGGCACACAACATAGATCGGCGGCTGGCGGTCGAGCATGGTGCGCACCTGCACCGGCGACGTGTGGGTGCGCAGCACCATGTGGTGATCGATGGGGTCGAGGAAGAGGGTGTCGCTGGTGCCGCGCGCCGGATGGTCGGGACCAAGGTTGAGGGCGTCGAAGTTCAGCCACTCCCCCTCGGCCTGCGGGCCCTCGGCGATCTCCCAGCCCATCGCGATGAACACATCGCCCATCAGGTCGATCAGCGCCGTGATCGGGTGCGGCGCACCCTCGGGTGCGATCTCGACCGGGAGGGTGACATCGATGCGTTCTGCCACCAGCTGCTCTGCGAGCTCGGCAGCGCCGAGCGCCTCGGATCGGGCGACGAGCTGCTCCTGCACGGTTGCGCGGGCGAGGCCGAGCCGCTGTCCGGCGTCCTTGCGCTCGACGCCCGGCAGGGCACCGATGGCGCGGTTGGCCAACGCAAGCGGCGACTTCTCGCCGGTGTGGGCGAGTCGGGCGGCCTTCAGCTCTGCGCTGGACCTGGCGGCGGCGAACGCAGCCAGTGCGTCGGCGACCATCCGGTCCACGGCTGGCTGGCTGAGTTCTGCCGGTGCTTCAGGGCCGGGCATGGCGGGATCTCCTGGTATGTCGGTGGGACTGCTGGCGTCAGCTGGACGCCCGCTGCGCGCTGGCGCTGGCGTACAGGCAGACGGCGGCGGCTGTGGCCAGATTAAGGCTCTCCGCCTGACCGTAGATGGGCACGGCCACGGTGTGGTCGGCCAGTGCGAGGTGTTCGACCGGCAGGCCCCAGGACTCGTTGCCCATGACCCAGGCCGTGGGCTTCTCCAGGTCGGCGTCCAGGTCGGTCAGGTCGGTGCCCGCTGCACCGTCGGTGGCGAAGATCTGCATCCCCGCCGCCCGGCAGGCCTCGATGGCCTCGGTCAGGTCGACGCCGACGACGATCGGCAGGTGGAAGATGCTACCGACAGAGGCCCGGACGGTCTTGGGGTTGTACACCTCTACGGAGTCGGAGCTCAGGATGACGGCGTCAGCGCCGAAGGCGTCAGCGCACCGGATGACGGTGCCGGCGTTGCCGGGGTCGCGCACCTGGGCACAGATCACGACGAGCGAGACGTCCTTGCGCCGGTGCTTCTTCTTCGGCTTCTCGACGTTCTTCGTCGTCTTGCCGAGGACGGCCTTCAGCGGCACGTCGATGGCGTTGGCGACGGCAACGACGCCCTGCGGGGTGACCGTGTCGGTCATCGTCGCAAGGTTCTGCTCGCTGACGCCGTAATAGTCCACGCCCGCGGCCTTCGCGAGGTCGAGCAGGTCGGAGTTGTCGATCGCAGCGTCCCAGCGGAAGTAGACCGCTTCGACAACCCCGGGAAGGCGCAACGCCTCCCTCACGGCCTGACGCCCCTCAACGAGGAACTTCTGCGAATCCTTCCGCTCCTGTCGGCGCTGGAGGGCACGGGCGGCCCGCAGGACAGCCTGCGACGGCTCTGGCAGTTCGATCGAAGCGACGGTCATCGTCGGCTCTTCTTTCACAGCTGATGGGTGCGGCCGGGCCCCGAACGGGCCCGGCCGGGAGTGACCCTGAGGTCAGGCGGCCTCAACCGCCTGGTTGGCCTTGGCGACCTCGACAAGCGCGGCGAAGGTCGGTGCGTCGTTGACGGCGAGCTCGGCAAGGATCTTGCGATCCACCTCGACGCCGGCGTTCTTCAGGCCGTTGATGAACCGGTTGTAGGTCATGCCTTCTGCGCGGGCAGCGGCGTTGATCCGCTGGATCCAGAGCGCGCGGAAGTCACCCTTGCGGGCGCGACGGTCACGGTAGGAATAGGTGGCCGAGTGGAGCAGCTGCTCCTTGGCCTTGCGGTACAGCCGCGACCGCTGACCCCGGTAGCCGGAGGCGGCTTCCAGTACTTCGCGGCGCTTCTTGTGGGCGTTGACGGAACGCTTGACGCGTGCCATGGCAGTTACTCCTCAGTCTTCGAGATTAGGGGTTGGACAGTCGTCACTTGGGCCGGTAGCCGCCGAGGAGCTTGAGCGCCTTCTTGGCGTCGCCCTTGGCTACCACCTTGTCGCCGTCGAGCCGGCGGGTCTGACTGCTCGGCTTGTGCTCGTTCAGGTGCATCTTGCCGGCCTGACGGTGCATGACCTTGCCCGTACCGGTGACCCGGAAGCGCTTCTTGGCACCCGAATGGGTCTTCATCTTCGGCATAGTGTCTGTCCTTCGTTTTCGTGTACTGCTACAGGTCGATGTCGGGGTCCATGTTGTCTGCGGGCCCACGCTTCTTCTTGGTGACGGTCTTGGCCGCAGCGGCGACGGCGGCTGCACGCAGCTCGACCTCCAGCTGGTGGTCGGCCTCGGTCTTCGCTGCCCGGTCGGCGGCCTTGGCAGCCTTCGCGGCCTCCACCTCGACCTTCGCCTCGGTCTTCTTGCGCGTGGGCGACAGCACCATGAGCATGTTGCGGCCGTCCTGCTTCGGCGCGGACTCGATGAAACCGTCCTCGACGACGTCGTCGGCCAGCTTCTTCAGCAGGTTGAAGCCCAGCTCTGGGCGGCTCTGCTCGCGGCCACGGAACATGATGGTGATCTTCACCTTGTCTCCGGCCTTGAGGAACCGGACGACGTGACCCTTCTTGGTCTCGTAGTCGTGGCTGTCGATCTTGGGCCGCAGCTTCATTTCCTTGATGACCGTGTTGGTCTGGTTCCGTCGCGACTCGCGCGCCTTCTGTGCCGCTTCGTACTTGAACTTGCCGTAGTCCATCAACTTCGCAACCGGCGGGCGCGCCATCGGGGCAACCTCGACCAGGTCGAGGTCCGACTCCCGGGCAAGCCGCAGCGCGTCATCGATACGGACGATGCCCACCTGTTCGCCGGCGGGGCCGACCAGGCGCACCTCGTTGACGTGGATGCGTTCGTTGATCCGCGGTTCAGTGCTGATGTGTCCTCCAAATATCGGGGTTGGTCAAACGATCGGCTCAAACAGTGAAGGGCCCCCGCGCATGCGGAGACCCTGACAGTACGGGCAGGGCAAGAGCTCTGCCACCGGCACTGACCCGTCACCTGAGGCGATCGGGTGGGAGTTCAGGACCCCACTTTCGCGGACTGCCCTTCACGGCACAGTCGATCGACGTCGATTCTACCCTGCGGACCCGCCAGCGGACGAATCGGGCGGACTGAACAGCCAGCCCCATCCCCCGCCATCGAGTTCGACGAGCCTGCGGGCGGCTGCGAGCTCCGCGACAAGGCCGTCCTCGATCACCAGCGGCGACGGCCCGGCAACGTCGACGAGCACGGCGACGGCACCCGCTTCACGCGCGGTTGCGGCGACTTCGTCCAGCCGGCACGGCACCGGCCGGGCATCGGGCTGCCATGCGGTCAGCGCATCCAGGCCGGTGAAGACGGGGAGGCCCGTGCTGCCGTCACTGGTGGTCAACAGTGCCGCGCGCATCTCGGCGTGCCGTTCGGGACCGGGGCCATCGGCGCCCTCGTCACCGACGGCGACGATCGGCAGCAGGAACCGTGCGGTGCAGAGCGCTGCGACCGCGCGCAGGTAGTCCTCACGGCTGTTCGCTGCGACGGCGAGCAGGGCGCGGACCTCGGGGTCCGGCTCACCCCGGTCGCCGGCATACGCTGCGCTCGGCTGGGCGAGTCCGCTCACGAGCCGGCCTGCCGCCAGGCGGCGTTGAGAGCTGCGTAGGCAGCGTCGGCACGCTCGTGGTCGGTGCGCTGCAGCCCGAGGAGCGGACGCTGGTCGGGATCGCCGTCGGTGAGGACGTAGGCCCACGGGTCGTTCTCCGTGAAGCGGAAGCCCGCCACCTCGGCCCAGTCGAGATGATGGGTGCGCAGACCGTTGCGGAAGGTGAGTCCGGTGTCGTCCGCGCGCACGACGCTCAGGCCGACGCACATCATGAAGCCGATCATGACCAGGACGAACAGGGCGAGCGTGAGCAACTGCGGCCCGGTGAACAGGTCACGCGTCTGCGTCGGCATCGCCACCCAGCCGGCAACGGTGACGACCAGTAGCACAGCGGAAAGCACCGACGCGGTCAGAAGGGCGCGACGCGGACGAAGGACCAGTGGGGCCATCGGCTACAGCCGGCAGGCGGCGATGTTGGTGACGAGGATCGCGTCCGCACCTGCGTCCCAGAGGTCGTCCATGATCTGCTGCGCCTCCTTGGCCGGGATCATCGCGCGGACGGCCACCCAGCCGGCCTTCGCCAGCGGGGAGACCGTCGGCGCGTCAAGGCCGGGCGTCACAAGGCAGGCGGCGTCGAGCTTCTCCTGCGGCACGTTGTAGTCGACCATCAGGTAGTTGCGCGCGGTCAGGACCCCGCTCAACCGACGCACCAGCAGGTCAAGGCCTGCAGGTGCCGGACGGACGCTGTGCTGGATGAGGATGCCCTCGGATTCGAGGATCGACTCGCCGAAAAGTTCGAGACCGGCCCGCTTCAGGGTGGTGCCCGTCTCGACGACGTCGGCGATGACGTCGGCGACGCCGAGGCGCACCGAGCTCTCCACTGCGCCGTCGAGGTGGATCAGCCGGGCCGTCACGCCGTGGCTCTGCAGGTAGGTGGTCACCAGTCCCGGGTAGGAGGTGGCGATGCGGCGTCCGTCCAGGTCGGCAACGGTCATCGACGAACCGCCGGGAGCGGCGAAGCGGAACCGTGTGCCGCCGAAGCCCAGCGCCATGACCTCTGTGGCCTCCGCGCCGGAGTCGAGCAACATGTCGCGGCCGGTGATGCCGAGGTCGAGGGTGCCCTCCCCCACGTAGACCGCGATGTCGCGCGGACGCAGGTAGTAGAACTCGACGCCATTGGCGTCGTCGACGAGCACGAGGTCCTTGGGGTCGTGCCTCTGCCGGTACCCGGCCTCCTTGAGCATGCCGGTGGCGGCCTCCGCGAGGGAGCCCTTGTTCGGTACTGCGATCTTCAACAATCCGTCAGCAGCCACGCGTGGTTCTCCTCCGGTCACAGGTATTC
The DNA here is from genome assembly GCA_963799235.1 of uncultured Actinomycetota bacterium. Classification (GTDB taxonomy): domain Bacteria; phylum Actinomycetota; class Actinomycetes; order Propionibacteriales; family Propionibacteriaceae; genus Propionicimonas. Next base: position 89,540 of record CAWCWL010000001.1, read on the forward strand.
GTAGACGTCTTCGAGCTCGAGCCCGAGGGAGATCATCAACACCTGCAGGTGGTACAGCAGCTGGCTGATCTCCTCAGCGGCAGCGCTCTTGCCCTGGTACTCGGCCGCCATCCAGACCTCCGCGGCCTCCTCGACGACCTTCTTGCCGATCTCATGGACGCCGGCGTCGAGCGCGCGGACCGTCCCCGAGCCCTCGGGGCGCGTGGCCGCGCGACTGCGCAGTTCGGCGAAAAGGTCTTCAAAGGATTTGCTCACGAGCGCGCAGCCTACCGGGAGTGGGCCAGCAGTGCCCCAGGGTGACCCTCGCTGGGCATGATCGGGGCCAGACCCGTGCGGCACGAAAGGGGACAGTCCCCTTTCGTGTCGGGGTGGCACGAAAGGGGACTGTCCCCTTTCGTGTCGGGGCGGCTGGCGCCAGCCCGCGGTCCGCGGTTAGAGGGCGATGCCGAGCAGGGCGTCGACGAGGTCGCGGACCTGGGCGGGTGCAGCGTCGTCGTCGCCGGGCGCAGCCGCCCATTCATCGATCGCAGCGAGCGCCGCCGGGGCGTCGAGATCGTTGCGCAAGTGGGCACGGACGGCGTCGATGGTTGCGGTGGCTTCGGCTCCGGAGCCGGCCGCAACGGCCCGGCGCCAGTGGTCGAGCCGGGCCTGCGCGGCCTCGAGGGCTGCAGCCGTGTACTCCCAGTCGCTTCGGTAGTGGTGGGCCAGCAGCACGAGCCGGATCGCCATCGGGTCGGTGCCATCGGCAAGAAGGCGGCTCACGAACACGAGGTTCCCCAGCGACTTGCTCATCTTCCTGCCGTCGAGGCCCACCATGCCCGTGTGCAGGAAGACCTTGGCGAACGGGTGTCCGGTGGCCACGCGCCCCTCGGCCGCACACATCGGGTGGTGCGGGAAGGAGAGGTCGCTTCCGCCTGCCTGTATGTCGAAGTCGCTCCCGAGGGCGTCGAGGGCGATCGCCGTGCACTCGATGTGCCAGCCCGGCCGTCCCCGGCCGAGCCAGGAATCCCAGGCCGGCTCCCCCGGACGCTCCTGGCGCCACACGAGGCAGTCGAGGCGGTGTCGCTTGCCCGGACGCTCCGGATCGCCGCCGCGCTCGGCGAACACCTGCTCGGCCTCGAGCATGGAGATGCCCGTGCCGTCCATGAGGTTGCTCGCCTTCGTGATCGAGAAGTACCAGTCCGGATACTCCGGGTCCGGCACCTGGTAGACGGCCTGCTCATCGCGCAGTACCGAGATCAGGTCGGTGACGAGGTCGAGGCTCTCCACCACTCCGGTGAACGGCTCCGGCGGCAGCACACGCAACGCCGCCATGTCGGTGCGGTACAGCTCGATCTGCTGCTCGGCCAGATCGGTCCACGCGACGCCGGTCACTGCCGCGCGCTCCAGCAGCGGGTCGTCGACATCGGTGACGTTCTGGGCGTACCGCACGTCCAGGCCCGCGTCGAGCCAGGCGCGGTACAGCAGGTCGACGGCGACGTAGGTCGCGGCATGGCCCAGATGGGTGGCGTCGTAGGGCGTGATCCCGCAGGCGTAGAGCCGGGCCACTCCGGTCTCCGGTCCTGCGGGCTGGAGGCGACCCGAGAGGGTGTCGTGAACGAGCACCCGGCCTTCACCGCGACCGGGCAGGATCGGCACATCGAGGGACATCCAGGCACGCATGCGGCGCAGCCTACCGGCAGCGCGCGACCGGCCTGAGGCTAAACTGGCCGCCGCGTCCGCAATCGGGAAGGCCAGTAATGATCGAATGGTGGCACGCGATCCTGTTTGGGATCGTTGAAGGGGTTACCGAGTTCCTGCCCATCTCGAGCACCGGTCACCTGACCCTCGTGGAGGGCATCCTGGGCTTCGACGTGGCCGACCCCAGCGTCACAGCTTTCACCGCGATCATCCAGGTGGGCGCGATGGTCGCAGCGATCATCTACTTCTGGTCCGACATCGTCCGCTTCGCCACAGCATGGTTCCGTGGCCTGCGCTCCGCGGAGCACCGCCAAGATCCGGATTACCGAATGGGCTGGGCGATCATCGTCGGTTTCGCGATCACTGCGGTGATCGCGCTGGCGTTGAAGGACCTGATCGAAGGTCCGCTCCGCAGCCTGTGGGCGGTTGCCGCCGGCCTTCTCGGCTGGAGCGTTGTGATGTTCCTCGCCGATCGGCTGGCCAAGGTCGTGCGCGACGAGCACTCGATCACGTGGCGCGACGGCGCCATCCTTGGTCTCGTGCAGGCCATCTCCCTCGTCCCCGGGGTGTCCCGTTCAGGGGCGACCATCGCCGGGGGACTCTTGCGCGGCCTTGACCGTGTGAGCGCGACAAGGATGAGCTTCTTCCTCGGTGTCCCGACCCTTGTCGCCTCTGGCGCCTTCCAGGCGGTCACCGAGGCCGGCAACATCGGTGCGCCCGGTGGTGTCGGGTGGCTCGCGACCGGTATCGGCACCGTGGTCTCCGGTGTGGTGGCCTACGTTTCGATCGCCTGGCTGCTGAAGTTCGTGGCGAGTAACGACTTCACCGCCTTCATCATCTACCGGGTGCTGCTGGCGGGCGTGATCATCACCCTCCTGCTGACCGGGGTGCTTCCCCCGACATGAGGAAGCGCGCCGTTGGCGTGTCCGGCCTCCAGGTCTCCCGCCTCGGCCTGGGCACGCTCACCTGGGGCAGGGAGACCCGCCTGGAGGACGCGACCGGCCTGCTGCGCAGCTTCGTCGCTGCAGGAGGAAGCCTCGTCGACACGGCTGCCGCCTACGCAGCGGGGGACGCGGAGCGCATGATCGGACGGTTGCTCCGTGCCGGCCACATCGCACGCGACGAGCTCGTGATCGCGACGAAGGCCGGGTTCGGAATCCGCGACGGCCAGCGCGTGGTCGACACCTCCCGAGGCGCGCTGCTGGCCGACCTTCAGTCGTCCCTGCGCCGTCTCGGCACCGACCACATCGACATCTGGCAGCTGCACGCCTGGGGCCAGGCGCCGCTCGAGGAGTCCCTCGCCGCCATCGACACGGCCGTCGGCAGCGGCATGGTGCGCTACGCCGGGGTGTCGAACTTCGTCGGCTGGCAGACAGCCCAGGCGGCCACCTGGCAGGGTGCCTTCCCCGGCCGGACGCCGATCACCTGCGCGCAGGTGGAGTACTCGCTGCTGGCCCGCCGGGCAGAGGTGGAGGTGATCCCCGCCGTCCGCGCCTTCGGCATGGGCCTGCTGCCCTGGTCGCCGATCGGACGCGGGGTCCTCACCGGCAAGTACCGCACCGGGCGTCCGCGTGGCTCCCGAGGGGCTTCGCAGCACTTCGCGTGGTTCGTCGATCCCTACCTGGAGACCCGCTCCCGCGCGGTCGTCGACGCGGTGGTCACGGCAGCCGACGGCCTCGACCTGACGCCTGGACAGGTGGCGCTGTTGTGGGTTCGGGACGCACCCGGGGTGACGGCGCCCCTCCTCGGCGCCCGCACGGCAGCCCAGCTCGAGCAGTTCCTGGCCACCGAGGAACTCGAGCTTCCCGCGGAGATCATCGCGGCTCTCGACGACGTCTCCGGCGGCCCCAACGCGGGTAGGGACACCTACGAGACCGCACCCATCGGATAGTCCAGGAGGCACAGCATGGCCATGGCAGATGCAGAGCGCTACCAGCCCTCGACGATGGCCGACTGGCACGCGTGGCTGGCAGCCAACCACGACCGTGGCGACGGGGTTTGGGTGGTGCTCTCGAAGCCACGCTCCGGCAACACGCAGCTGAGCTACGACGAACTGATCCGCGAGGCGCTCTGCTGGGGCTGGGTGGACGGCCAGGCGAGCCCGCTGGACGAGCAGCGCTCGATGCTCTGGTTCACCAGACGCAAGCCGAACAGCCCTTGGGCGGCGACCAACAAGGCTCGGGTCGCCGACCTCGTGCGGGAAGGTCGCCTGCAGCCGGCCGGGATCGCAGAGATCGAGCGGGCCAAGGCGAACGGCATGTGGACGATCTACGACTCCGTCGAGGCCCTCGAGGAGCCGCCAGATCTGGCGGAGGCACTCGACGCCACCCCGCCGGCAAGGACGAACTGGAACGGGTTCCCGCGCAGCGTGCGCAAGCAGGCGCTGGCCTCCATCGCTCTCGCCCACCGGCCGGAGACGAAGGCGAAGCGCATCGCCACGATCGTCGCGAAGGCGGCGGACGGCATCCGTCCAGCCTGAGCTACTCGAGGTACCCGGGTCAGGCGAGCGCGTCGGCCCGGTAGCAGGAGGTGTACATCGAGAACTCGAACATCCGCCTGCCAGCGCTGTGCGGGTGGGTGTTGATGAGCTGGCGGACGTCGGCCAGCACCTGCGCCTGGGTGGCCGGCGATGCCACCAGCCAGTGGCTGCGTGAGGTCACCAGGGCCTCGACGGCGTCCGGTGTGATCCATCGGACCGACTCGAACCGGCGACGCTCGAAGGGCGTGAACCCCGGAGCCCCGTGCACGGCGTCGGCGTCCATCATCGCCTCCGCCGGCGACGGTCCCATCACCTCGGCGAGGGCTGCGGCGAACGGGTGCCTGATGTCCCTGATGTTCCAGACGAGACCCAGGCGTCCGCCGGGAGCCAGCACGCGTGCAATCTCGGCACCGGCAGCGTCGGAGTCGAACCAGTGCCAGGCCTGGCCGACGGTGACGGCCGCAACGCTGTCGTCCGGCAACGGGATCGCCTCCGCCCTGCCCACGAGGGTGGGGACGTCAGCGATCCGGCTGAGCATCTGCTCGTCGGGATCGACGGCCACGGCTTCGAACCCGAGCCCGGTCACGGCCCGTGTCAGCTTGCCGGAGCCGGCAGCCAGATCGAGGACACGACCGTGCACCCCTTCCAGCAGCCAGGCGACGTGCTCTGCCGCGTAGCCGGGTCGTCCGAGCTCGTAGGCACCGACGGCTGCGCCGAAGGACGTGGCGGGCTGCTGGCCGGTCATGTCAGGCCTGGTCGAGGAAGCGGTCGAGAACGCGACAGCCGAACTGGAGCGATTCGACCGGCACCCTCTCGTCCACCCCGTGGAAGAGCGCGACGAAGTCGAGCTCAGCAGGGAGCCGCAACGGGGCGAAGCCGAAGCACCGGACGCCGAGCCGCGACCAGGCCTTCGCATCGGTGCCGCCACTCATCATGAACGGCACGACGATGGCGCCGGGATCCTCCGCCGTCAGGCTTGTGGTCATGGCAGCCACCAGGTCGCCGTCGAAGGTGGTCTCGACGGCCGGCTCGGAGATCGCGACCTCATAACGCACCCGGTCGCCGATCAGCTCGGTGATGGTGTCGTAGAACTCCTGCTCGTAGCCGGGGATGAACCGTCCGTCGATACCGGCAGAAGCGTGCCCGGGGATCACGTTCAGCTTGTAGCCGCCCTCGAGCATCGTCGGGTTGGCCGTGTTGCTCATGGTGGCTCCGACCATGCGGGCGATCGAGCCGAGGCGTGCCAGCGTCTGCTCGGCGTCGTCGGTGGCGATCTCGATGCCGAGGACCTTTTCGATGGCGTCGAGGAACTGCCGCTGCGCGGGACGGATCCGTGCCGGCCAGGTGTGGTTGCCGACCCGGCTGACCGCCTCAGCGAGGCTGGTGATGGCATTGTCGTCGTTACGCATCGAGCCGTGGCCAGCACTGCCCTTCGCGATCAGGTTGAGCCAGGCCAGCCCCTTCTCCGCCGTCTGGATGAGGTAGAGGCGCTGGTCGTTCACGGTCAGGGAGAAGCCACCCACCTCGCCGATCGCCTCACTGCAGTCGGCGATGAACTCGGGGTGTGTGCGGGCGAGCCAAGTGGCACCGAGCGGGCCGCCGGCCTCTTCGTCCGCCGTGAAGACGAGCCGGATCGAGCGACGCGGCGCACGTCCCTCGCGGACCCGCTCGCGCACCACCGACAGCAGGATCGCGTCGAAGTCCTTCATGTCCACCGCGCCGCGCCCCCAGACATACCCGTCGACGATCTCGCCGGCGAAGGGGTCCACCTGCCAGTCGGACGCGACCGCCGGCACGACGTCGGTGTGGCCGTGGATCAGCAGCGGCGGGAGCGAGGTGTCGCAGCCCTCCGGTGCCCAGTCGGCGACGAGGGTGGTGCGCCGCGGTTCGGACTCGAACAGCTGACTGGCAATGCCGACATCGTCGAGCTTCGCGGCGACGTACTCGGCTGCCTCGCGTTCACCCTTCGCTCCGGACGGACCGAAGTTGGACGTGTCGAAGCGGATCAGGTCGCTGCACAGGCCGGCAACTTCGTCTGCGGCGCTCAGGGGGGACTCCATGGGGCCATCCTCCCACCCCTCCGACGGGCCCGCCCGTGACCATTTCGCCAACCGGGACCCCGATTGGGTATAGTGCTCTGGCTGTCCGGGGAACCGGGCAACGCACCCTGTCCGGGTGGCGGAATAGGTAGACGCGCTAGCTTGAGGTGCTAGTGCCCTTTATCGGGCGTGGAGGTTCAAGTCCTCTCTCGGACACAACGCGAAAGTGGCTCTGACTAGGGTAAATAGTCAGAGCCGCTGTCGTTCCCGGACCCTTGCACAACATATGCACAACATCTCGGACCGCAGATTGGGCCCTGATGGGCAGGTGTGGGCAGGAGTGGGCAGACGGATCAGCCGAAGAAGCTGAGGTTCGGCAGGAGCTGGTCTGCCGCTTCGATGATGCTGCGGGATTGGGCAACGGCCTCGGTCGCCTCTTCGACGTCAGAGGTCGTGGTGGCGGCGCTCGGGTACTCGAGCTCGTTGCGCCGTCGACGCAGGAAGCCGAAGTTGCGGAAGCCGTCGCCGAACTGGGCGCGGATGGCCGACTCGACGGCGACGTGGCCGCCGGCCGTGGTGGGGCGCAGTCCCTGCTGGGTCAGGAGTGCCGTCGCTGCGTAGCGGGCCGCGTCGTAGGCGAGGACGAACGCGCTGTCGGGATCGGTGCTTGCGATGGAAGCTGCAGTCCCTAGCGTTCGGTGGGCCTTGTCCAGCAGTGGTCGCCCATTCGCGGCGGCGCCGGTGACTGCCTGCAGGTGTTTCAGGCTCAGCAGCCGCTCGATCTCGGCCTCACCTCGCGGCCAGCGTGCCATCGACGTCCTCCTCACTAATCACGGTCAGCGTAGGCGAGGAACGGATCTGGGAGCTGAGCGGATCGTTGGGGTCGGCCCATTGGGCGTTGGATCGGATCGTCGGGTTCACGGGCAGGCCGAGTCTGGCCTGTGCCCGATCGCCGGCTTCGTAGACGTCTGCCCTCGCAACACCCTCGCCAACCACGAGGACGTCGATGTCGTGGGGGGTGGCGCCGGCCTCGCCAGCATGACGGGCCGCCCACGACCCGAAGATAATGACCTCACTGGCTCCGGGGATCTTTGCGAACTCGTCGGCCACGACGTGCTGGGGACCGAAGCTCAGTTCGAGCAGTCTGATGAGTGGCTCGCTGGCCGGGTGATCCAGGTTCGCGTGAACCATGCGGTTGCGACCCACGTGCCGTTCGGCGATCATCGCCGCCTCCACCAGTCGCTCGACTTCCCTGTGGATCGAGGTCAGCGGAGCCTTGATGCGCCGCGACAGATCGGTGAGACTGAACTCCTTGTCCGGGTGCAGCAGGAGCAGGGCCAGGATCTCCGCCTGTGCCTGGCTGCGGAAGATCGGCAGGAGTGCCGGCGCCTCACTTCTCATAGATGGAATATATCTTCCATCTAAAGGAAGATCAACCTTTTGGCGGATCATCGCTCGCGGATGCGCCGGTCGGTGACGTCGAGGAGATGGTTGATTGCCGGCACCAGGGCGGGCAGGTCCCGCTTGTAGATGCGGCCCTGAGCGAGTCGCGTGGTGAGGAGTTCAAGCAGCTCGACCCACTCCCCCACGTTGCGTGGCTCAGCCGGCGTTGGAACTTCGACGTGGTGCTGGACGACACGGACCGGCCCTTCAGTGGGTGCGTGATTGGCCTGCCAAGCCTTGTTCCGGCAGGTGGCTGAGCACCACTTCGGGACGCGTCCGCGCGACGGCACGAGCACGGCTTTGCCGCACCAGCCGCAGGCCACGAGCTGGTCTGGCCGTCGGTGGGACGTGGCGGGGCGCGGCGTCTTCTGCGGCTCGTCCTGCATCGTTCAGACCCCTTTAGCTCGCGGCCTTTTCATCGTCACAACGATATGTCTAGACCAGAGTGCCGAAGGTGTGTGGAGCTTGAAGGACGTAATTGTCGGGAAGGCGCGAGTTGCAGCGAAGCGGAGGCGATTGGGAAGGACGGATGGTCGGGAAGTGCGGAGCGAGAGGCGGGGGCGGGCGAAGGTGAGAGCGGGGATGGCGAGGGCTCGATGAGCGTCGACGAGGACGTGAAGGATGCTCGTCGGCGGGCGGGCAGTCGACCGCGTCGCCCCGACCGCCTACACGACCCCGAGTTGCCCACGGTCTGATGAGGCTGATTTTCGTCACAACGAATTGGCCGAGCCAGGATGCATGAGGTCTGTGCGACTTGAGAACGCTGCGATCCGGCGGACCGGCCCTGCTGGCGAAGAAGTCTGGGAGCGTCCCTTGCCGGAAATGCCCATTGTGTATATGTGGCTTCGAGGTGGCTCGTGGCGGAACGGGGCGACGGTGGCGAAGACGAGAGCCGGGGTGGAGCTGAGTGTCGGCGGCGTGCTTTGGTGGCTTGCGGGATCGTGGTCGGGGAGATCGGTGAGCGGGCGAGCTGGTCTGGCGTCTCTGCTCAGGCGGTGGTGGCGTAGCCCTCTGCCGCGAGCCAGGCGCGAGCCCTGCCGCGTTGACGTTCGTCGCTGAACGAGTACCACTGCTGGAGTTCGGTCGGCGATTCGGCCAGGACGTCCTTGAACCTGCGGAACACACCACGACCGGTGAGTGCGCGTTCGAGTCGGGCGGCCAGGTCCCGGTCCTCGACGAGAGCGGCGAACAACTCCATGTCCCGGTAGCCATCGCGCGAGCCCTCGCACGGGACCCACAGCCACCTGTGGTCGTCCTCCTCGTCGTCATCTTCGTCGAGGTCGCCGCTGTCCTGGGCGTACTCGATCGCGGCTGCCGGCCATACCTCCCCCGTGCTCAGGTCGATCCGGCCACCACCCTGGACCGGATCTCCCTCGAGCACCATCGCCAACTCCTCCAGGTCGACAGCGACCGGACGCAGCAGCCGAACCGGCCCAATCCCCAGCCTTCCCTCAAGCGCCGCGGCGAGTTCGGCGTCGCCTTCCCAATCACGGGAGCGCAACTCAGCGGCGCATCGCCGAGCCAGGTCGGCCCCATGGACAGACCCGACGATGGCACCGCGCCCCAGTTCTTCCCCGACCAACTGCAGCGCGTCGCCTGGCCAGTCATCGGCCAAGACGTCGAGCAGACGCTCCGAGTCACCCTGGGCGAGGAGCACCCGCAGCTCGGTTCGCCGGTCGCGCTCAGCAGGCATGGTCCGATTCTGCCGCTGGCGCCAGGCTCTGGCCAGAGGTAGGCATTCGCGCCGCGCTCGCATTACCAGCCATTTCGTCACAACGATCTCTCCAGGCCGAGATGCACCGGGTGTGACGAAGATGTCCTTCGTGCCAAAGGGTCGGTGGGAGCTGACGTTCAGCCGTGCTCCTGTCGGAGGCTGGCGGCTCGGACGAGGCCAGACTTCGCGGCGAGGGCGGATGGTCGAGGTGTCGGCGACGACGGGTGCGGCAGGATCGCCCTCGCACCTCGCTGATGTCCGTGCGTTTCTGCATGCCGATCTGCGCCGACGGGTAGCGTCGGGCCCATGGTGGTCGGGCCGAAGCGCGCGCGTCTGCTCCAGGGGCTCCTGTCAGTGACCGCGCTGCTTGCCACCGGTGTGGTGCTGACTCTGATCCCCTTCTGGTACCGCGCCGTCGACTCCTGGTCGATCAACCTGGTGCTCTCTCCATTCTGGGTTGTCGCCGCCATCGCCTTGACGGCGGCGGTGATGTTCCGCGCACCCCGCTGGGGCCGGGTGGCGATCTGCGGGCTGGTCGGGGGGACTGTCCATTTGGTGACTGTGGCAACCCTCTACGACGTGTCATCGTTCGATTGGGCTGTGGTCTGGGCTGTCGGGACTGGGAGCATCGTGGTCGCCGTCGTCGGCGGCATGTTCGCGGGGGTCTACCAGCCGCCTAGATTGACGACGCCTTAGCTGGGGTCGGGGTGGTGGGACCGCCGGCGCCCCATGAACGAGCTCAGGGTCCATGTGCGGCTCGCTCGCGCATCGGCAGGATCGACCGCGCGGGGTGCGGCAAAGTCGGACGTTTGTCTCGCCCACGGGCGTTCAGGGATTAGGGCCGGCACGGTCAGCGCCCGAGGGTATTCGAATGTGTACGTTGTAGCTGTGGCTGATTCCGGCACCTCGGATGAGAATGATGGCTCCCAGCAGCGGGGGCGTGTGGGCACCATGCTGGTCGGCGTACTGGGGGGCGGTCTTTCAGTTCTTGTCCTTGTGGGCGTCGCCCTACTGATCGTGCTAGGGCTGATCGCTGGCTTGTTCATGGCCGTCGCCTACGCCTTTGCGGGCTGGCACGCATTCTGAAGGAGCCGATACCAGCACGTCATGGCGTTGCTCTTGCTGGGCCTCACGGCCTACTTCGGTTTCACTCGCGAGATCCTGCGCTGATACTGACTCTCAACGAACCTCCTGACTGCGGCATGTCAGTGCGTTTGTTCGGCCCTAGACTCCGTCGAGTGACCGCTGGGCAGATGCCAACTACCGATGCCGTTCGTGAGCTGATTCGACGGCTTCTTGACTTGGGCGACTTCAATGGCTGCGAACAAGTCCTCGCTCAAGTTGACTGCGTGGAATACGTCGAGGGCCCCGTGACGATGATGGATCTCCGTGTAGTCGGCGAGTGCCCATCAGCCATCGGCGTGGCAAGTCCAGCGCCATTGAGTCCGACGGTCGTCGACGAGCGCGGGGAGCCGATCGGCGAACTGCTCCTGTGGCTAGATGCCCAGGGATACCTCAACTGCCTCGAGTACGCCTGGTTCAGCGATGAGATGCCGACCGTCTTGCCCCCACCCAGTCGCGTCGTGGAGCGATGACGCTCGGCGCCCCGTCGTCGCTCGTTGATGTATCACCCGCGCCAGACGCGGCAAAGTCGGATGCTCGGTGGCGCGACACGGGGCCCAGTTTTCAGCCCTACTCGAATCCCGCGCCGGCCAGGCATGGGTGTTTCACGCAGACCACCCGCGCGGAGCGCTCTGTCCGCACTAGCGTTCCACCATGGGACCAGGGTTGCGCGTGAGGACAGCTGCGTTGCTCGGGGTGGCGGGCTTCCTGCTCGCTGGGTGCGTCGCGTACGACCCGTTAGTGCCGAGGTTTGAGGTCAAGAACCTCACGGGTCAGCACCTCAACGTCACGCCCGCGAATGGTGCGAAGGCCACGTTTCAAGCGACACCTGGAGAGCGTAGGTTCCTCCCGGTGCTGGAGGCGGGTTGCGAGTCGTTCGGCTGGGTGGCGACCTTCGACTCCGGAACCATCGTGGCAAAGATCCCCGGCGGCTGCCTTGGACATCTGTGGACGATACGCGGAGTCAACGACTCCACCTACGAGTGAGCCTTGGTCGACGGCGCGACCCGAAACTTGTCGCCTCACATCGACGATCGAGATTTGCACGACCCCAGCGAATCGAGTGCACGAACCGCGGCAATACCGGATGTTTTGGGTTCAGATTTCATGGCCGTCGTCGACCGAGGGGCTGCTCCCTGCAGCTATTGCCCGAGGCAAGTCCACGCTCGGTTGATCGCTGCCTGCCAACCCCACACCTTGCTGGTGTCGCCGACCTCCTTCGCGCGGTACGTAGACATCGGTGCATGACGGGTATCCGGAAGATTTCCCAGGACCTGTGCATTGCCGTCGCGGAACAACTCGATCCGTGTGAGGCCATGCTCAACGGGCTGACGATTGGCCACCTCCACCATGGTTGGGCGAGATGCGCCGCGCCAGGGAAGCGGACCCACGACGAAGTGTGACCGCACTCCCGGTTGGAGGTCGGTTACCAGCATGCTGACCCAGTCTCCGGACTTGTGTTGTACCGCGATTACGTCACCCAGGCGCAGCGCCGTTGCTGAGGTGGGCGAGAAGGGAAAGCTTCGTTCTGGCACCGCTCAATCCTGTCATGCGCCTGCTTGAAACGCGCAAGACGCGGCATGTGCGGATGAGTTGTGCGAGGCTCTCGACATGCCTGAAATCTTCGATCGGCAGAGGCTCGCGGCCTTCGGTGTCGCCGTTCAGGATGGCTGCTTGCTGCTGGCTCGGGCTGGTGTCAGATCGGACTTCCCGGGGGCATGGTCGCTGCCGGGCGGGGGTGTCGACCATGGTGAGCACCCCCAGGTCACTGTTACCCGCGAGTTCCTCGAAGAGACCGGACTCGCCGTTTCGGTGGACGGCCCGTGCACAGTGTTCAGCGACGTGCGCGAGATTCCCGCCAAGGGGATCAGGCTTCACCACGTCCGGCTCTGCTACCCGGTGACGGTAACGGCCGGCACTCTTCGCAGCGAACTGGAGGGGTCCACCGACCTGGCCCAGTGGGTTCCATTCGGGCAAGCGCTCAAGCTGGACGCGATAGCCCCGTTCATGACCTCCGTCATCGAAACAGCCGCGCGGGAGTACTCGCTCACCCACCGCCGACGCTAGCCGTGTCCACACGGCTGGCACTGGGGATTTCGATCCGTTAACGGACGTTGGAGGGGCCGATAGTGTCCTGCCATGCCGGACCTTCTGTCGGGGTTGATCATCGAGGTGCCCGAGGCGGAGCCTGCGGTCGGGGAGCTTCGCTTGCGGCTCGACCCGGTGGCCCCCCTCGGGGTGCCGGCCCACGTCACTGCGCTGTTCCCGTTCGTCCCGCCTTTCTCGATTGATGCCGTGACCCTCCAGCGCATTGCAGAGGTCGCAGACGCCTGTCCGTCGTTCAGCTACAGGTTCTCCCGCACTGCCTGGTTCGGTGACGACGTCTTGTACCTTGCCCCTGATGACCCGGTGCCGTTTCGCGACCTGACCGGTCGACTCTGGGAGACCTTCCCGGCCCACCCACCGTACGGCGGGCAATTCGTTGACCTGGTCCCGCACCTGACCATCGGCGAGGGTGCCGATCGAAAGGCGCTTCTCGATGCAGAGAGCTCGTTGCGCTCGTGCGGATCTGTCTCAGGTCGGGCCGAGCAACTGACCCTGATGACCCAGGAACCTGGCGGCCGCTGGTCATGCCGTGCTCGATGGAAGCTGGGCCGCAGATACTGACCGAACCGCAACACGCGCACCTCGTCCGCCGAACTCGCGGCAGAAGCGCGCGTTCCGGGATGGCGGATTCGGCGTCGTCACGGAACCGAGTAGGTGGCGTGCCAGCAGACCTGGTCGAACCGCTTGATGACGTTTCGGTCGGCGGCTGCAATCACGAACTGACCAGTCGAACATCCGGATCCAAGCACCCCTACGGCGGTGGTCTCGCGCGGATACAAGACGCCCTTCTCGTTCCAGCTGCCGTCCTCGCCGATGAACACAAAGAAGAGCTTCTGATCAGTGCTGTTCTGGATGTAGACGTCGTTGTCCGGTTGGCATCCGGCCACGCCAAAGCAGAAGATCACAGACAGTATCGAGATCAGCACTCGTGTCCGGAGAGCGGTCACACGCCCATCGTTGCCCGGCCTGACCATTCGCAACAAGACCCCGTTGGGGCGACGCCACCGCCCGACCGACCGGCGGCAGAAGCGCGCCTTTCGGGAACCGGACGCGGCGTCGTCACGGGACTGAGTAGGTGGCGTGCCAACAGACCTGGTCGAACCTTTTGATGACCTTCCGGTCGACATCAGCGATGAGGAAGTGGCCGGAAGCGCATCCTGAATCCAGAACGCTCACTGTGGTTGTCATTCCTGGATAGAGCGAGGCTCTCTGACTCCAGCTTCCGTCGTCGCCGATGATGACGAAGTAGAGCTTCTGATCGGTCTGGTTCTGGATGTAGACGTCGTTGTCTGGTTCGCATCCGGCCACGGCAAAGCAGAAGATCAGCGACAGCATCGAGATCAGCACTCGGGTCCGGAGAGCGGTCACCCGCCCATCGTTGACCGGTCGGCCGCTCGCAACAAGACCCCGTTGGGGCGACGCATCCGCGCGACCGATCGGCGGCAAAGTCGGGCGACGCGTCCGCAGCGACCGAAAGCGCAGCTGCTCAGACGCCCGACAACCCATCCGCGTCCGCAGAGCCCGAATGAGCCTCGGAAGAGCGCCACATTCGGGCTCTGTGAGCGCGTTCTGCCGACGGGCGCTCGACGGATGGCCCTTATTCGGGCGCTGCGGGCGCGTCAGGGCCGGAGCTGGCCGCCGGAGCTTCGTCAGGTTCAGCCAACATCCGCAGATCGGCAGATCCGGTCGAATCACGTGCATATCCCCGACGAGCGTGCGCACTTCGGATGAGAGTGATGTTCCAGCCCTCCGGGGTCGTCAGGCGTCCAGAAGGCTCGGCTGCTCCAGCTTGTGACCCGTCCGTCGCGAGGTCGTCCTAGGTTTCGACGCTCTTGGGGTCGTCGAGGGCTGAGGGCCAAGGGCGATTTGGGAAAGCCGGTCGGCGATGAGGCGGTCTCGGTCGGCGGCGGTGTGTTGGTAGATCATCGCCATGGCGGGAGTGGTGTGGCCAAGCCGACCCATCAGGTCGGCCAGACGTCGCACCCGATTGGGCAGCGAGGACGGCGCCCGTGTGGCGCAGATGGTGGAACTTCAGGTCGTCCCGCCCGGCTGCGGCGCGAGCAGCATGCCAGGCAGGCTGGAACTCTGACGGGCGCAGGTTCCGCCCCTGCCGGTTCGAGAACAGCAGGGCGTCCTGGCGCTTCTCGACGTGGAGCTCGAGGTGGTCCACGACCATCGGCATCAGGTGGGGCGGAATGGCGACGTCCCGGACGCCGGCGCTGGTCTTGGGTCGGTCGTTGGTGACCTGGCCTTTGGTCCACACCACGGCGCGTCGGATGAGCACCACCCCAGTGGCGGTGTCGAGGTCCTTGCGGCGCAGCTCGAACACCTCGCCATAGCGCAGGGCGCACCATGCGCCGAGCTGGACGGCGAGCCGCAGTTCGTCGGGCATGGCCTCGGTGATGACGGTGAGTTCGGCAAGGGTGGCGGGGTGGATCTGGGTGGAGCGCGGCACCCGGCCGGCGCCCTTGATGTGGGCCGGGTTTTCCGTCAGCGGCACGTCAGGGTCGTTCTTGGCCGAGTTCAGGATCGTGCGCAGCAAGCCGTACGCCTTCGCCCGAGCCCTGGGGATGCGGCGGGCACCCAACTTTCGGTACCAGGCTTCGACGTCGGCAGCCTTCAGCTCCGCCAACGGGATGCGCCCAAGGCCCGGAATGATGTGGTTGGCCAGCAACGACCGGTAGTCCTTCACCGACGAGGGCCGAAGTGCTTGCGGGTCGTGCGGGTCACGCTCGCACCGGTCGTCCAGCCAGCCGGTCGCATACGACCCCACCGTCGGCCCGCCAGGCTTCGGTGCGCGTTGGGGTGCCACAGAGCGACGCCGACGCTGGCCCGGGGGTAGCCACTGGTCCAGGTCGATAGAGCGCCGCTCGACTGCGAGCCAGCCTTCGGCATCGATGCGGGCCTGGAAGGTTTCGGCTGCCCGGTGCAGTTGCAGGTCGGGCCCGACGTAGGCTGCGCTGAACCTGCCGGATCGTTCCCGGCGTACCCGTCCGAACCCTCTTCTCCGTTGCACCACGACCACCACCTCCACCCTTCCGAGCCGTCCGCGGGGTTGCCGCAGGCCCAGATCTTGCACAACATATGCACAACATAGAGGCCTACGAGAGCCTATTTCTGCCCACTTCTGACCACTTGTGCCGACCTATTTCTGACACCATTTTACCTAGTCAGAGGCGGTTTCACTAGGGCAAATGCCTAAATTGCGGAATGCCCGAAATCGAGGATCAAGTCCTCTCTCGGACACTCAACGAAAGTGGCTCTGACCGGGCTAAATGGTCGCAGCCACTGTCGTCCCCTGCCCTCCTCGTCATTGAAGGGTGGGAAGGCTCGGACCCGTGAGGTGTCCGACGGGGTGCGGCACGATGCGGGCTTCCGGGATGCGCCGCTGCCCCCCGCTGGTTGCCCGCATGAGCGCCACGGCGGCGGCGGCTCCCACGGCCGGGCCGACGAGATATATCCAGAACCCCTGCCAGTTGCCTGTCACGACAGCCGGCCCCAGCGACCGGGCCGGATTGGTGCTCGTGCCGGTCCATGGAGCCTCCAGCGACACCATGACCGCGTACATCGGTCCCATGGTCCAGGCGGTGAAGCGCCGGAGCCGGGGGTGGCCGAGGAACACGAAGACCGTGGCAACAAGCACCATCGTGCACAGCGCCTCCAGCGCGACAGCCAGCGGCGGTTCGACGCCCATGGCGGGCGTTGTCGCGCCGAACTTGACGGGTTCACCCAAGGACCCCCAGCCGAGCACCAGGCAGGCGCCGGCGATGGCCCCCAGACACTGGCTCACCACGTACCAGGCGGCGTGGGATGCACTGATCCTGCCCTCGATGAGGAAGGCGAGGGTCATCGCCGGATTGAGGTGGGCGCCCGAGTGCCTGCCCAGACCTGACAGGGTGACGATTGTGCCGGTGAGCCCGAACAGGGCTCCGGCGATGCCGCGCGCGAGCCAGCCCGGGAGCTCAAGGGCAGCTACCGGCGATGCCGGCGAGATGATGACGATCACTGCGGATAGGCCGCCGACGAGGAGGAGTGCGGTGCCGAGGAACTCAGCCACGTAGAGCGACCAGGCGCTGCGACCGGCAGCCTGTTCGAGGTCGTACCACGTTTCCAGTGCACCCCCGATGCCTGCGGTGGCAGACGTTGTCACAGCCCGGGCGAGGACTGCATCAGCCCGCCATCGACGACCACCGTCGTGGCCGTCACGTAGGACGCGGCGTCGCTGGCGAGAAAGACGACAATCTCACCGATCTGCTCCGGCTCGGCCATCCTCCCCAGCGGTATGGCTGCGTCGAGCCTCGTCATCGCTGCCGGGTCGGCGGCGGTCTGTACGTTGATCGGTGTGTCGACAGCGCCGGGGGCGACACCGACCACGCGGATGCCGTGTTCGCCGAGTTCGACGGCGCTGTTGCGGGTGAGCATGCGCATGCCGCCCTTGGCGACGCAGTATGCGGCGTTGCCGGGCATGGGCCAGTCCTCGTGCACCGAGGAGATGTTGATGATGACGCCGCCACCGCCCTGGGTGATGAACTGCCTCGCGGCGGCCTGGGAGGCGAAGAAGGCCCCTTTGAGATCGATCCCGAGCACCTTGTCGTAGTCCGCCTCTGTGGTGTCGATCAGTGAGTGGCGGGTTTCGATCCCGGCGTTGTTCACCAGGACGTCGAGGCGTCCATAGCGGCGTACCGCCTCGGAGACCAGCGCCCGCACCTGGTCGACGTTGCTCACGTCAGCCGCGAACGCTTCCACGGAACCAGCAGCGTCCAGCCCTTGCAGCTTCTCCGCGAACGTCCGTGCATCCTCGGGAGACACGACGTAGTCGACGATGACGTTGGCGCCCGCCCGGGCTGCGCTGGTCGCGATCGCGGCACCGATGCCGGTCGCACCCCCCGTCACGATCACGGTCCTACCTGCCAATCCAGCCGAGTCCATCCCCGCTCCCCTCGTGTGTCGTCTCCAGTGCCCGCGGCCCTCCTGATCGCTCGACCGGCGAGCCGCCTAGGCTGGATCGCGTCCTCCCGCCCATCAAGGAGCAGACCATGCCCAGCGACGAACGCCATGGTAGATCGGCCGGCCATGCTGACCGCGGGCCCGAGGGTGCCCGGGTCAGGGACCTCCCCACGGACGCGCCGTGGCGGCTGTGGGGCCCTTACCAGTCCGGGCGTCAGTGGGGCACGGTCCGCGAGGACTACTCGGCGAACGGCGACGCCTGGGACTACCTGCCTTTCGACCAGGCCCACGCCCGCGCCTACCGATGGGGCGAGGACGGCATCGGCGGTCTGTGCGACGCGCACGGGTTCCTTCACCTGTCGCTGGCCCTGTGGAACGGGCGGGACGACCGCCTGAAAGAACGCTGGTTCGGGCTGACGAACTCCCAAGGCAACCACGGGGAGGACGTCAAGGAGTACTGGTGGGCCCTTGACGCAACACCGACCCACTCGTGGGGGCAGCTTCTCTACCGCTATCCCCAAGCTGCCTTTCCCTATGAGCAACTCCTCGCCGAGAACGCGGGCCGGGGACGCGATGAGCGCGAGTTCGAACTGGCCGACACCGGCGTCCTGGCCGAGAACCGCTTCTTCGACGTCACGATCACCCACGCCAAGGAATCCCCGGATGATGTCCTGCTGAGCGTGACAGCCGTGAACCGCGGGCCTGACCCCGCACCGCTGCACCTGATCCCCCAGCTATGGTTCCGCAACACCTGGGCATGGGGCCGCGACGAACGGCTCCCCACGCTGGAACTGATGCGCGCCGACGACGATGGCGTCAGCATCTCCGCGCACCACGACTTCCTCGGCGACTACCGCCTGGAGGCGGCAGGGAGTCCTCAGGTGATGTTCTGCGACAACGAGACCGATGCCGTCGGACTGTTCGGGGCAGGGGCCCACAACAATTCCGACTACCCGACCAACGGGGTGAACGAGGCGGTCGTCCACGGCGATCACTCGAAGGTCAATCCCGACGCGCGGGGCACCAAGGTCGCCCTGGCCTACCGCTTCGCCGCAGTCGGGCCGGGTGAGTCGGTGACGGTCACGCTGCGGCTGCGCTCCACGGCTCACCAGGGGAAGCCTTTCGGGGACGCCTACACCCAGGTGCTGGACACCCGCAGATCCGAGGCGGACGCCTTCTACTCCGGGGTGATCCCGTCCGCAACGTCCGAGGAAGACACGCTCATCGCGCGGCGGGCGTTCGCGGGGCTGTTGTGGGGCAAGCAGGTGTACCGGTACTCCGTTGCCGAATGGCTGGCTGGTGACCCGAGCCAACCCCCGGCCCCGCCTGAACGCCGGGCACCGCAACCGACAGGCAGGAACACCGACTGGCCGCACCTGGAACTCGCCGACGTGATCTCCATGCCTGATGAGTGGGAGTACCCCTGGTTTGCGGCCTGGGATCTCGCGTTCCACGCCGTCACGCTGGCCCACGTTGATCCCGCCCTCGCCAAGGATCAGCTGCTGCTGCTGTGCAGGGAGTGGGCCCAGCATCCCTCAGGTCAGTTGCCGGCCTACGAATGGTCGTTCTCGGACGTGAACCCGCCGGTTCACGCCTGGGCGACCTGGCTGGTGTATCTCATTGATGGAGCCCGCGACCGGGCGTTCCTCGCACGCATGGCCAGCAAGCTGCTGCTCAACATGGGGTGGTGGACCAACGTCAAGGACGAGAACGGTTCGAACCTGTTCGGCGGCGGTTTCCTTGGCATGGACAACATCTCGGTGTTCGACCGATCCCGACACGTCCCCGCCGGTCACCACCTGGAGCAGTCCGACGCCACCAGCTGGGTCGCGTTCGCGTTTCTGCAGATGCTGCGAATCGCCCAGGAACTGGCCAGGCACGACCGCGGCTGGAGTGAGCTGCCGACCACCTTCCTCGAGCGCTTCCTCTCCATCGCCGAGGCCAGCGAGGCGTTCGGGTCAACGGGAGTCAGTCTCTGGGACGACGTCGACGGCTTCTACTACGACTTGTTGGTGGACGATGACGGTCACGCCTTTCCGGTGCGGGTTCGTTCCTACGTTGGGCTTGTCCCCCTCCTGGCTGTGGCGGTGACCCCGGAGTGGGTCGACGAGCTCGACTGGTACGTGCGACGCCGAGGCTGGCTGGAGGAACACCGCCAGGAACTGCTTGAGCGGAGTGTGATCATCCACGCCGATCGAGGGCGAGAGGGTGCCCTCGGGCTGGTGCCTCCCGAGCGTTACGCCCGCGTCCTCGCGCGCGTTCTCGACACCGGCGAATTCCTTGCAGCCCATGGCATCCGATCCTTGTCCGGGGCCTACCGTGACTCGACCACCGTGCAGGTGGGCGAGCAGGACCTCGCCATCCAGTACGCCCCCGGCGAATCAGACTCGGGCCTCTTCGGTGGCAACTCCAACTGGCGCGGGCCGATCTGGCTGCCGATCAACGTGCTCCTTGTCGATGCGATGCGCACGTACTCCGACGGTGCCGGCAACGAACTCGAGGTCGAGCTTCCCACCGGCTCGGGTCGACGGGTCCGCCTGAACGAAGCTGCCGACGACCTGACGGAACGGCTGATCGGCCTGTTCCGTGCGGCCCCGAACGGGCGCCGACCCAGCCAGCCCCACGACCACCCCGACGATCCGCTGTGGAACGACCACCCGACCTTCAGCGAGTACTACCACGGCGACACCGGCGAGGGCCTGGGAGCCTCCCACCAGACCGGCTGGTCATCCCTCGTGGCCCACCTGATCTGCAGCGTCAAGGAGCGATGACGACGAACGCGTCCCGCGACACGCGTTCCGCGACACGCGTTCCCAGGCCGACGTGCAGCGCCGTCCCTCACGGAATCGGCAGGGCATTCGTCCAGGACTTCTCTTTTCTCCTCAGCCGTCGATGACCGCGACGAGCTCGTCGAGGAAGGCAGGCAGGTCCGTGCCCTTGTGGACGAGCCGCTGGACACTGTCGCGTTCGCTGAACACCTCGACCAGCTGCTCGAACACCGTCTGGAACGCCGCCCGGTCGCTGTCGGAGAAGGCGACCATCACGACCACCTGCACCCGGTTCTCCCCCCACGGGATGGGCCGGTCGGACATGCCGACGGCGATCGCCGTCCGCGTGGCCGTCATGCTCAGTGCGTGGGGCACTGCCAGCGACTCCGTGAACGCTGTCGACGACATCCGCTCCCGTTCGATGCTGCGCTCGACGTAGCTGTCGTCGATGACGCCCTCGGCGACGAGGAGGGCCCCGAGTCGGCGGATGATCGCCTCCTCGCCCGCGTCGGCCTCGAGGTCACGGACGTACGAGCTCGGCGCGAAGTACTTCTCCAACTCCTCGCGCAGGCGGGCCAGCCGTCGCGACCGCCGGACGCGCATCGCAGCGGCGTGGACGCGCTCGACGTCGGCATCGGAGAGGAACAGCGGGATCGTGACGATCCGGTCACTGTGCCGGGGCGGCGCGATCGTCGTGAGGATCAGGTCGGAGTCCATCGAAGCCCAGTCGGGGTCCGAACGGGTCTCGACCCGTACGACCTCGATGGCGCGGCCGAGTGAACGGTCAACGCTGGACCGAAGCAGGCTGTGCAGGTCGTGGTAGCCAGGGCAGACGATCGTCGCCGTCGGCGGCGCGTCGTCGGTCCGGTTGCGCTCCAGCCGTGCACCGACGTGGATCGCGATGTACGCGATCTCCTCATCGATCAGCGGGACGCCGAGCAGTTCCTGCAACCGGTTGGCGATGTACACCGCCACCTCGAAGATCATCGGGTAGGACGCCTTCAGGGTGCGGGTCAGCGGATTGCGCGACCAGGCAGAATCGGCGACCCGCTCGACGAGGTTCTGCACGTGCAGGATCAGTCGCCAGGTGAAGTCCTCACCGGAGAGGTCGACCAGGAACTCGGCCTCCGCAGCGGCACAGGCCTCAAGGACGGCTTGCTCTACGGCGGGCGACACCCGCTCCCGTGCAAGCGCCCGGACGGAGTCGAGGCGCGGGGCAACGACCCTGCTGAGCACCACCGTCGTCAGGAACTCCCGGTCGCCACCCCCGAACTGGATGCCGAGGTGGCGCAGCGCGAGCTGGTCGAGCACCTCACCGATGGCCACCTCGTCCTCGCGGAGCTGCCCCGTCCCCGTCGCCAGGGGTCGACCGCGCGCGATCCGGTCGGCGGCGATCGCGACGTGCATCAGGACGTCGGCGATGGCGTACTCGTTGACGAAATAGCCGAGGCCGCCGAGCGCTTCCACCAGGTCGTTCTTGAAACGGGCATGGGCCTCTGCCCCGACAGCCCCCTCTCCCAGAACGCGCATCAGCGCGGAGAAGTCGAGCGACTCCATCTCGGTCTGCTCGTGCACGAGCCGGCTGAGCAGGCGGCGCTGCGCCATCTCCGTGCCCTGCAGCCAGACCTGGGACCCCTGCCGCTCCAGCGTGAGGCCGCTCCCGCTCAGGAAGTTGCGGACGCGGGCGAGGTCACCCTCGATGGTTGCGGAGCTGACGAAGATCTCGTCGGCCGTGTCGTGGACGTCCAGCGGCTGCTCCGACTCCAGCAGCCGGCGGACGAGTTGGTGGAGCCGGTCCTGCGGGGTCCCCGGCTCAACGGAGCTCTCCCGCAGCGCAGCACGAGCGCCCGCGCCCGCGCGGTAGCCCTGGGCTCCGGACTCGACGACGACCTCGTCACGAACGCGCGCGTTCAGCGCAGCGACGTAGCTGCGGACGGACCGTGGTGTGACGCCGAGATAGTCGGCCAACGAGGCAGCGGTCACCCAGTCCTCGACCCTCACCAGATGGGTGAGCAGCCTGTTCTGTCGAGACCTCGACACGTTTCCGACCTCCCGAGCGGACGCATGCGGGCGTCAACGCGGCCCTGCGTGCACCACAGTCAAGCATGTTCTCCTCGGGGGAGGCACTTTCCCGGCCCGGACGGGTTGCGCAATCTTGCGCCTGCCCAGCATTCCTTCCGCCCCTGCGGAAAATGCTCTGGTTGAGGCGCCCTACGGCGACACCCATGATGGGGCCGAAGGAGGCATCGATGAGGATCCTGGTTGTGTGTGGTGCAGGGGCGTCAAGCACGTTTGTCGCACAGCGCATCAACAAGGCGGCGCGGGCCCGGGAACTGGCCTACTCCGCCACGGCGACGAACGAGGCGTCGCTGGCTGATGGCGTGGAATCCAGCGACCTTGTGCTCCTCGGCCCTCACCTCGCTGCCCGCTTCGAGCAGGTCAAGGACCTCGCAGCCCCACATGGCGTCACCGTCATCCTGCTCGACGCTGACGTCTTCGCCGATCTCGACGGCACCAGGACATTGGCCCGAATCGAGGCGGCGGTCCGCGACGGATCCACCTGACCAGTCAGCGATGACCAACTGACAACCTTCGCCGGACCGCACCGAAGCGGAAACCCCGGCTCGCACCAACGAGAGGAATCGACCATGACAGCAGTAACCACTTCCACGCCCACGAAGGGGGGCGGGCGGGTAGCGGTGCAGAAGTTCGGCACCTTCCTGTCCGGCATGATCATGCCCAACATTGCGGCGATCATCGCGTGGGGCATCATCACTGCGTTCTTCATCCCTGTGGGTTGGACGCCGAACGCGACGATCGCGACGATGGTGGGCCCGATCCTGACCTACCTGCTGCCGAGCCTGATCGCGTTCACCGGCGGCAAGATGGTCTATGACCATCGTGGTGGCGTGGTGGGTGCGGTCGCGACGATGGGTGTCATCCTCGGTACCTCCGACCCGACCATCCTGGGCGATCGTCCGGGTTCGACGATGTTCCTCGGCGCGATGATCATGGGCCCGCTGACGGCGTGGCTGATGAAGAAGATCGACGGCATCTGGGCCGGGAAGATTGCTCCCGGGTTCGAGATGCTGGTCGACAACTTCTCCGCCGGCATCCTTGCCGCCCTGATGGCGATCGCCTCGCTGTTCCTGCTGGCCCCGGTGATGCTGCTGATCATGGGCGCTCTCGGCGCCGGTGTCGGTTCACTGATCAGTACCGGTCTGTTGCCGTTGGCGTCGATCCTGATCGAGCCGGCGAAGGTGTTCTTCCTGAACAACGCGATCAATCATGGTGTGTTGACCCCGCTGGGTATCGAGATGGCCAAGACGACCGGCAAGTCGGTGTTGTTCCTGCTGGAGGCCAACCCCGGTCCGGGTCTTGGCATCCTGCTGGCCTACTCGATCTTCGGCAAGGGCAACGCGAGGGCGTCCGCTCCGGGTGCGGCGATCATCCACTTCCTCGGCGGTATCCACGAGATCTACTTCCCGTTCGTGCTGATGCGCCCGATCCTGATCCTGGCCATGATCGCCGGCGGCATGACGGGTGTGTTCGTGAACGTGGCATTCGGTGTCGGCCTCCGCGCTCCGGCTGCTCCGGGTTCGATCCTTGCGGTGTACGCCCAGACCGCTCCGGACAGCTTCCTCGGTGTGACGATCTCCTGGATCGCAGCGGCGGCTGTCACCCTCGTTCTGGGTGCGATCCTGCTGCGCCTCGGCAAGGACCGTGACGACGACCTGGTCGGCGCCACCGCAGAGATGGAAGCCATGAAGGGCAAGAAGTCCTCCGTGAGTGGCCTGCTCACTGCCGGCGTTCCCGCCGGTGCGATCAAGAACATCGTGTTCGCCTGCGACGCCGGCATGGGCTCCTCCGCGATGGGCGCCTCCGTCCTGCGGAACAAGATCAAGAATGCAGGGATCGAGGGCGTCACCGTCGTCAACAAGGCCGTCGCCAACCTCGACGGCACTGCTGACCTTGTGATCACCCAGTCCCAGCTGACCGATCGGGCGAAGCAGAAGGCACCCGAGGCGATCCACGTCTCCGTCGACAACTTCATGAACTCCCCGAAGTACGACGAAGTCGTCGAGATGGTCTCCGCACAGGCGGCCGACAAGTCCTGATCGTTCGACGGCAGGGCGCGACAAGCGTCCTGCCGTCGACCCAGACAGAAAGGCCACGCAAACCATGGAGACCAACAACGTCTTGACACCGGAGATGGTGCGGATCCACCCCGGATCGGCCACCCGCGACCAGGCGATGCAGGAGGCCACCGACCTCCTGGTGGCTGCGGGAGCTGTGACTCCCGCCTACTACGAGGCAATGCAGGATCGTGAGCGGACAGTTTCGACGTTCATGGGGAATGGACTGGCGATCCCCCACGGCACGAATGACGCCAAGGACGCCGTTCTCGGCTCAGCGCTCACCTTCGTCCGCTATGACGGCGGAGTTGACTGGGACGGCCAGCGGGCGACCTTCGTCGTCGGCATCGCTGGCAAGGGGGGCGAGCACCTGGAGATCCTTTCCCAGATCGCCATCCTCTTCTCCGACGACACAGAGGTGGAGAGGCTCAGGGCGGCTCCCACTCCCGAGCAGCTGTTCTCCCTTGTCGTAGAAGCAGGCGCCGTCTGACGCCTGCCGGGGCGAAACGCCGATGGCCAGAGGTGCGCAGTCCCAGCCTGCACGCCCCTGGCCATCGGCATGTCCGGGCGGGGTCAGGCCCCCCGTTCGGCCGACGGGGCGCAGCGGCGGTAGAATGGGCCCTGAACCGCGGTGGTGGGGATGGCCGTCGGGGTCGTGGCGGGTTTCCGCCACCTGGTGTGGTCCTCCGGCTATCGGCAAGGTGCCACCACCGGCACCAAGTTATCCAGGGTTGTTTCGCTGGCCATGAGCCGTCGGAATAGATCAACCGGATGCGGGCCCGAGCCTGCCGCAACTGGAGTTCCACGACCACCCGGTACGAGTAGTGACCACCATGCACCGACCCGCTCCAGCGTCCCCCGGGATCAGAACGGGAGCGTCGGTGTTCCATCCCAGAGCCGGGTCCGCCAGCAATTGAAGGAGATTCCATGTCAGCACAGATCCAACCAGGAGCCGGCGCGTGGACAACTCCTCAGGGCTGCTCCCACCCGGAGGTGAAGTAGCAATGCGCCTCGGATTCCTGAGCACCTATCCCCCGACCCAGTGCGGCCTTGCGACCTTCACACGGGCCCTGGCAACCGCCGTCGACAACCAGCCGCGGACGAGCGCCGTCGTCGTGCGGTCGGTCGAGAGCCCGGAGCGGCTCACCCTTGACCGCGTGGTCGGCGAACTGGTCGCCGGAGACCGGCTGAGCCAGCGCAGGGCGGCAGAGCTGCTGAACGGCTGCGACGCCGCGGTCATCCAGCACGAATACGGCATCTATGGCGGCGACGACGGCTCCGAGGTATTGACCGTGATCCGGGACCTGCGGGTGCCGGCCATCGTCGTCCTCCACACGGTGCTTGCCGAACCGACGACGGGTCAACGCGAGGTCCTGGAGGCGATCCTCACCGCTGCGAAGGCCGTCGTCACCATGACCGGCGCTGCCCGCGACCGGCTGCTGGCCAACTATCGTGTGCCCGCCCGGAAGGTCGTCGTGATCCCCCACGGTGCAGCCGCCGGACCACGGGACGTCGAACCGGTGCCGGGCCGCGTCCTCACCTGGGGCCTGCTCGGACCGGGCAAGGGCCTGGAGTGGGGCATCGCAGCGATGGCCCAGCTCACCGACCTGGCGCCAACGCCGCACTACCTCATCGCCGGCGAGATCCACCCGAAGGTGCTGGCCCGTGACGGCGACGTCTACCGCCAGCAGTTGCGCCGCCAGGCAGAGGACCTCGGGGTGGGCCACATGGTCAGCTTCGACTCCAGCTACCGGCCCACGGAGGAGCTGACCCGCCTGATCGCCACGGCGCAGGTGGTGCTGCTGCCCTACGACTCGACGGAGCAGGTCACGTCCGGCGTCCTGATCGAGGCAGTGGCCGTGGGACGCCCTGTCGTGGCGACCCGGTTCCCGCACGCCGTGGAACTGCTCACCGACGGGCTCGGTTTCACCGTCCCGCACAAGGACCCCACGGCGATGGCCGCAGGCGTTCGCAAGGTCCTCACCGATCCGGTCACCGAACGCCGGGCCCGTGAGACGGCGAGGCGGGTGGGGGCAACCCTGCTCTGGCCTGCTGTCGCGCGCAGCTACCTGCAGCTCGCCGGCGAATTGCGGGCACCAGGCCGCGCTGCGGTCGGCGACGCGGTCGCCTACTCAGCCGCGGAGTCATGACGGGCGCCCGTCCTGCGCTTCCCGAACCGGTCTTCGACCATTTGCGCCGGCTCACCGACTCGATCGGGCTCCACGAACACGCCCTCGGCGACGTGCCCCGTCCCGAGCACGGCTACTGCGTCGACGACGCTGCGCGAGCCCTCGTCCTGACCTGTCGTGCCGCCGATCCGGCGCTGGACGAGCTCACCGGCCGGTACCTCAACGTCGTCCTTGCAGCGATCGAGCCGGACGGACAGTGCCACAACCGCCTCGGCCTCACCGGGAAGTGG
Organism: uncultured Actinomycetota bacterium; assembly: GCA_963799235.1. Classification (GTDB taxonomy): domain Bacteria; phylum Actinomycetota; class Actinomycetes; order Propionibacteriales; family Propionibacteriaceae; genus Propionicimonas. Next base: position 116,393 of record CAWCWL010000001.1, read on the forward strand.
CAGGACTCCCCCGGCCTCGGCGACTGGTGGGGTCGTGCGGTGTGGGCTCTCGGAGTCACAGCTGCACGCGGACCGGCGTGGGCGCGTCCGCTGGCGTTGGCCGGCTTCAACCAGCTGGCGCACCAGCGCTCGCCCTGGGTGCGCGCCATGGCGTACGCGTGCCTCGGTGCCTCCGAACTCATCGCCACCGCACCGCAGGCGCGGTGGCTGCTCGTCGCAGCAGTCTCGGTCGTCCGTGGCGCCGAGGCCGTCAGCACCCCCGCGTCCCAGGCCGGCTGGGCCTGGCCCGAGGCCCGGCTCCGGTACGACAATGCACGGCTCCCCGAAGCGCTCCTTGCGGCCGGGTCAGCCCTGAACCGTCCCGAGCTGGTGAAGTCGGGGCTCGACCAGCTGCGCTTCCTGCTCGCCGTCGAGACGACGGAAGGGCATCTCTCCGTGACACCGGTCGCCGGTCGCGGGTCTGGCGAACATGGTCCTGCCTTCGACCAGCAACCCATCGATGTGGCCGGCATCGCCGATGCGTGCGCGCGGGCGTGGAGCCTCACCGGCGACCAGGCCTGGCAGGCCGGCATCCGCCTCGCCTGGGCATGGTTCGACGGTGGTAATGATGCCGAGACTGCGATGTATGACCCCGACACCGGCGCCGGCTACGACGGCTTGGAGGCCGATGGACGTAACTTCAACCGTGGAGCCGAGTCCACCATCGCAGCGCTCACCACCCTCATCCAGGCCCGATCAGCAGGAGTCGACGAGTGTCCACCACCATCAGGCACCATCCGGACCAGCACCTCGCCCCCGATCTCGAACGGGTGATCGGGAGGCTGTTCCTGCCGAGCTCCGAGCCGCCGCACGTGCACCGGGCCCAGGATCTGGTTCGGCGGGTCCTCGCGCTCGACGATGCGCAGGTCGCCGAGTTGCTCCCCGCCGTCCTCGACGGGTTCACTGCGCATCACCCCGACCTGCCCGGCCTGCTCAAGGCCAACGCTTCCGTCACGGCGCCGATAGGGATCGCGTTGTCGGAGGAGCGCCAACTTGTGCTCGGGGCTGCCTTCACCTGCGAGTACGTGCTCGAGGGGGCAGCGCTGTGCAACCCCAGCGTGATGCCGCATCCCGACCAGTCAGGGCTGCAACCGGGCGAACTCCGCGTGGCAGTCAGCCTCCGGGCGATCGGTGAGGGCCACATCTCCGCACTCGAGTTCATCACGGCCGTCGTCACCGCAGAGTCGTGGCGGTTCGATCCCCGCAGCGAGGTGCCGGTGAGTGGCCAGGTCGGTTCCGCGGCCATGCACGTCAGTCTGCTCACAGCACTCGCCAGCCAGGGCAAGGAGCTCGATGAACTCACCAAGAACATCCTGGCGACCCTGCCGGACGAGGTCGAGGGCCGGCACATCGAAACGGCCCTGGACGAGGTCCACCCCGACCTGCTGCTGCACCCCGAGGCGCACCTCAGGGTGGCCGAACTCCGCCGGTGGGCGCGAGCGGCCTACACCGTCACGTTCGATCCCGGTTCGAGGCTGCACCAACGCGTGCTCCTCCCGGCAGCAGAGGACGAGTCGCAGGGAGTGGAGGACGCCCGTTTCGTGCGTTTCACCCATGATGACGGCCGGGTCGACTACCGGGCAACCTACACGGCCTACGACGGGGCGAGGATCGGCAACCGGTTGGTCACCAGCCCCGACCTGCGGACCTTCACGTCGACCCCGCTCAGCGGGCCCGGTGCCAGGAACAAGGGCATGGCCCTGTTCCCCCGGAAAGTGGGCGGGAAGTTCATGGCCCTCAGCCGAGCGGACGGCATGACCATCGGCGTCACCACCGCGAACCACGGCTTCGTGTGGAAAGACCCCGTGAACATCGAGGGCCCGACCTCGCCGTGGCAGATCCTCCAGGTGGGGAACGCCAGCCCGCCCCTGGAGACCGCTCATGGCTGGCTGGTGGTGACGCACGGCGTGGGACTGATGCGCACCTACAGCCTCGGGGCGATCCTGCTGGACCTCGATGATCCGACGACCGTCCTCGCCAAGCTGGAGCGGCCGTTGCTGTCGCCGGCCGTGCACGGCGGCTACGTGCCCAACGTGGTCTTCTCCTGCGGTGCGATCGTCCACGGCGGACGGCTGTTCATTCCCTACGGGATCGGTGATGCCGAGATCTCGGTGGCATCGATGGACGTCGAGGAACTCATCGCCGAGATGACGCCCCGGGCCTGGCCGAGAAGCCGCTCGTAGGCCGAGAGGTACCGCTCCACCATCGGTGTCACCCCGAAGCGTGCGACTGCCCGTTCCCTGACCGCCGCGCGATCGAGGCGGGTGGCCAGCGCAACCGCTGCCACTGCTGTCGTCACGTCATCGGCAAGGTAACCGGTCACACCCTCGTCGACAACGGCCGGCATCGATCCCCTGCGGTAGGCGACCACCGGGGTGCCGCACGCCATCGCCTCGACGACTGCGAGCCCGAACGGCTCGTCGAACCCGATCGGGTGCAGGAGGGCTGCCGCGCCGCCGAGCACGCGGGCGCGTTCGGCCGGCCCGATCGAGCCGAGGTAGGTGACGGCCTTGTCGTCCAGGTGGGGTGCCACCTGCTCGTCGAAGTAGGCCTGATCCTGGACGGGCCCGCAGATCACGAGCGGCCGACCGGCTGCGCGTGCGATTTCGATGGTGGTCGCCGTTCCCTTGTCGCGGTGGATCCGCCCGAAGGCCACCAGACCCTCGCCGCCGGGCCCGGGCGGCAGTTCGTCGAAGTCGATGCCGTGGTGGATCGTCGCCAGATAGTCCAGGTCCGGCGAGCGGTCGGAGTCCGAGATCGAGATGAAGGCCGATCGGGAGTGCCGGTAGGCCGGCAGGATGGCGGGCCCGGAGAAGCCGTGGATGGTGGTCACCAGCGGCGCGTCACAGAAGCGGTCGAAGGCCAGTGGCAGCCAGTCGAGCTGGTTGTGGACGAGATCGAACTCTCCTGCCCGCTCGAAGGCGTGCGCGACGTGGAGCGCCTCCCAGATCCGTCCGTCCATGTCCGGGTCTGCTGCGTAGCCGTGCGGGCAGACCCCGTCCAGTTCGGCGGTCGTGAGGGAGTCGAGGGTGGCGAAGAGGGTGACGTCGACCCCTGCGGCCACCAGGCCCTCGGTCAGCAGGCTTGTGACCCGCTCCCAGGGTCCGTAGTGCTCGGGCGGGGTTCGCCACGCGATGGGCCCCAACATTGCGATCCGCATGTTCCTCCTCGAGCTGGAAGCCGGGCAGGACGGACGGCCGACAGCCTCAGGCTACGCGTGCACTCGCCGCGATGCTTCGTGTGTACCCGCGGGTAGTGATGTAGTGGGGTTGCCGAGTGGTGCGGGTTCCCGCACGAAACGGCGAAGAGAAGGGACACCTGATGAAGATCACAGACAACGGCCCCCAGCCCAACGCCTTCGACCTGGAGACCGCCACCAAGGAGAACGCCAACTACCGCACGGTCGCCTGGACCGGGAAGTACCTGCAGGTGACGCTGATGTCGATCCCGCCGGGTTCTTCGATCGGGCTGGAGGCCCACCCGGAGACCGACCAGTTCGTCCGGCTCGATGCCGGCACCGGTCACGTGACGATGGGCCCATCGGAAGACGACCTGTCGTTCCAGCTCGACGTCAGCGACGGCTGGAGCGTCCAGGTACCGGCAGGGACATGGCACGACATCATCAACACCGGTGACGACGACATGCGGCTCTACGTCGTCTATGCCCCGGTGCACCACACCCCGGGCATAGTCCAGAAGACGGCTGAGGACGCCGAGGCGGACGAGGAGTCCGGTCGCGACACGCCTCCGCCGTGGTCGGTGCAGCCGCAGGAGAGCGAACCGGACAAGAAGGCCTGAGCTGCATCGGTTTCGCACCGGTCCGGGCTGGGCGAGTCCTTCGACCTGAAGTCACACGCCCGCTCAGCGCGTGACCAGCACCACCACGCCCTGGGCTGGCACCCACACTCGCGTGCCGGCAGTGACAACGCTGACCGATGCCAACCGGCCGCGCCGGTCGTACGTGTACACCTCGGACTTCGCGCGCACCCGGTGGGCCTGACGACCCGCAACACTGAACAGCAGGGTGACGCCACGGTCTCCTGCGAACGTCGCGGTGCTCAGGGTCGGACGCACCAGCAGTGCATCCACATCGACTGAGCCCTTCGTGGCCGTCACGGTAACGGGCCCGCCCGCAACCACCGTCCGGGGCAGGAGTTGGGGCAGCAGCGCGCCGGGGACGGCGGTGATGCCCTGCTCCCCCACACGATGGGTGAGCCGTCCGATGCTGGAACCACCCTGCGTCCAACTGGTGCGTGCGGTGCCGTGCTCCGGCTGCCAGCTCACCGGCTCGACCAGCGAGGGCCGGGTCACTGCCACGGCGATGGTCGCCCGCTGGCCGGTTGCCAGGTGAAGGTACTTCCCACCACTCCAGGACGACTCCCCCGTCCAGGCGGACGCCGGCGTGCGCACCTCGCCGGTGGTCCGGGTGGCGCCCTCGGCTTCGACCGTCCGCAGGCCGTCGCGGACGGGTGCCCCGTGCAGGCTCGTTGCCAACGCTCGCAGGCGCGGGTGGGCGTCGAGGGCAAGCATGGTGAGGAGCCCATGGATCGTCGACTCCGCCCCGCTGTTGTGATTGATCCGGCCGTCGGCCTCCAGCCCGTCGAAGGTCACGCCGGTCTCCGGTGAGTACATCGGCGTACCTGCCCGGTTGGCGCCGAAGAACCAGGACGCGTGCAGGGCGGCCAACGTTCCCGCGACGTCCGTTCCGGTCGTGTCCGCGACAGCGAGCAGCGACTGCACGCGGGAATCGACGCCGTAGGCGATCTGCACCGTTTCCACGGGTGCCGGCAGCCAGCCGTTGTCCGCACCGTCGCCGGTGAGCAGGGTCGGGTCAAAGCTCAGCGCTTCCGCGACCGCCGGTGCGGCCAGAGACCGCCGGTCGAGCGTTGCAGCCGCCGTGGCGAGGGCAGCACCCGTCTGGGAGGACCACGCGTGCCACAGCGAACGCGATTCGGTGAACGGCAGGATCGCGCCGTAGGGCCACTGCTGCCGGGTGCCGGCAGCCATGTCGGCGATCCCCTCAGCGAACCGGCCCAGCGTCCGGCGCGCGGCGGTGTCGCCGGGAGCGACCCGGACGTAGGCGGACAGCCCCAGCGCCGCCTCAGCGGTGGCGTCGGCACCGTTGACGATCAGCCAGGCGGGGACGCGGCGCCCGTCGGCCACCTGGTAGTGGCGGTAGCGGACAAGGACGTCTCGCTCGAGAGCGCCGACCGACAGCTGGATGCGCTGCTGCAGGAAGGCCGCGAACGCCGGGTCGGACTTCCGGAAGGCTGCATAACCCTCACCGAAGGCCCACAGGCTCCGGGCCTGCCAGTAACTGGCACCGGAGTCTGAGGGGTCGGGCAGCTCCACCGGCGTGGCGCTCGGGTTCAGCGTGCCGTCACTCTGGATCCACAGCACGGTGCGCCCACGGTTGGCTCCGGCGTCGGTCTGCAGGTAGGCGACCGAGCGGAGCAGCTCGTAGGCCTTGGTGCGGCTGTCGGCACTCCCCGTCTGTCGCCAGTGCCGCAGGTAGACCACTGCTGCCCTTGCGATGTCGTCGGCGTTGAACGCGCCCTGGCCGTAGTGGCCGGTGGCCGGATCGAGCGCCCCACCGCCGACCCGGGCGAACGTTCCGTTGTCGCGGGCGTCGGCGTACGTCCAAGGCATCAACAGAGTCGGCCGGCCTTCGAGCCGGTAGGTGTCGTGACCCATCGCAGCGGCCGGCGTCACCTTGTCGAGCAGGAAGTCCAGGTGAGCGAGGTTCGTCACCGTTGCCTGCGTCGCCGCGACCGCTTGTGGTGCCGCGAAGCCGGTCACGGCGAGCGCGAGCGTCATGAGCAGGGCAGCGAGCCTGCGAAGAAGGGTCATCTCAACTCCTGACGAGTCGTGCAACGCCGATGGTGGAATCGGCCATGCCGTAGAACACGAAGTGGTTGCCGTCGATCTCGACGATGGCTGTGGGGAAGACGACGTTCGGCACGGTGCCGGACCGCTCGGCCTCCGTCTCCGCCTCCAGCAGCGGTTCAGCCGACCGGCTGACGATCAGCCACGGCCGCTCGGCGTCCAGGATCATGCCGCCGGCGGCGTAGTGGACGTGCTGCTGCTGGTCGGTGCCCGGTTCGATCCGCCCTGTGACGCCGTGGTGCAGAAGCAGCCAGCCCTCCGGCACCCGGATCGGCGGCGGGCCGCCACCGATCTTGAGTTCCTCCCAGGCGTACTCGGGTCCCGCGACGAACCGGTGACCGCGCCAGTGGGCCAGCTCGGACGGGTCGGCAGTTGCCGCGGAGACCGGGACGAAGCTCATCCACATCGACTGGTGCCCGGCCTCCCCGGTCGGCGGAATGTCACCGGGCAGGTCGCTGATCGACGTGTCAGGATTGAGCACTCCCATCGGCCGGTGCATCACTGCGAAGCTCAATTCGCCATCCGGGGCGGTGACCGGGTCGGGCAGGAAGACGGCATCCTTGTTGTGGTAGAGGTTCAGGTCGACCTCGGAGACCTCGTCCCAGCGGTAGGTCACCGGTCCCTGCCGTCGCCACCCCGTGAGGTCGGCGGAGGTGGCGATCGCCGTCCGTGGCCCGGTGGGCCCGTAGGCGACGTAGGTCATGACGTGGAGCTGCAACGCGGGGATCCAGGTGACCCGCGGATCTTCCACGCCGGCGTTCAACGGGCCGCTCTCCCAGGTCATCCCCGGTTCGAGCACCACGCCGAGGCGGGTGACTCCCACCGGGCGTCCGCCATCGAGAAGGACCCGGGCGAGCCCGATGCGGGAGATGTTGCCGGCAGCCACCAACCGCGGCAGCAGGTACAGCTGGTCGCCCGACCAGCCTGCCGCGGGATTGAGCACACCCTCGGCCTCCAGGGGATCCAGCGGGTCGGGCTGCATCAGGAGCCCTTCCCGCTCGAGGTGGTAGGGGAAGGTGCTCGCTGCCTGGTCGTTCATCCTTTGACACCACTACCGATCTCGCTGGCCACGAACCAGCGCTGGAAGACAATGAACAGCACCACAACCGGGCCGGCCAGCACCACGGCGCCGGCCAGCATGGCGCCGAAGGGGTTGGCCGTGGAGTTGGCGACGTTGCTGATGTAGTTGGCCAGCGACACCGCCAGTGGCTGCATCTCGGCACGCTTGGTGATCAGGAACGGCCACAGGAACTCGTTCCATGGACCGATGAACGTGATCAGCACGACTGTGACGAGGGCCGGCCTGATCAGCGGCAGCGCGATTCGCGTCAACACCTGCCACTCGGAGGCCCCGTCGATCCGTGCGGCCTCGAACAGCGACCGCGGCAGCTGCAGGAAGTACTGGCGGAAGATGATCACCGCTGTCGAGTTGATGAGGAACGGCAGCATGATGCCCAGGTAGTTGTCGGCCAGTCCGTAGTCACGCGCGATCAGCACGTACAGCGGAACCATCAGCAACTGGAACGGCACCACCTGCACCAGCAGGGCCAGGGCGAACACCCCTCCCCTGCCGCGCCACTGCAGGACGGCGAGGGCGTAACCGGCGAGGGCTCCGAAGACGACGGTGCCGATGATCACGCCTGCCGCGAAGATCCCCGAGTTGGCGATGCCCTGCAGCAGGTTCAGCCGGGCGTTGATGTTGACGTAGTTGTCGCCGGTGATGTTCGCGGGATTCGGGAAGGCGCCGGCGATGGACGGGTCGACCTCGCGCTGCAGCGAGCCGACCACCATGTAGTAGAACGGGAACAGGAAGGCGAGGGCGCCCACTCCCAGGACGATGCCCCGCAGCCACACTCCGAGTTTTGCCATCAGTCGCGCTCCCCTCCGAACCTGTTCTGCAGGAAGGCGATGACCAGCGTCAGGATCACGAGCAGCACCCCGATCGCTGCCGCGTAGCCCGGCTTGCCCTGCTGGATGCCCTGTTGGTACATCACCAGCACCGGCGAACTCGAGGCGCCGTTGGGGCCGCCACCGCCGGTGAGCAGGTACGGCTCCGTGAACAGGTTCGCGCCGGTGATGGTCGCCAGCAGGAGCACGAGGACCGTCGCTGAGCGGACACCGGGGACGGTCACGTTCCAGAACGCCTGCCATCGGGTTGCGCCGTCGGTCGCTGCAGCCTCGTACAGCTCCGTCCCGACGTTCTGCAGTGCCGCGAGGTACAGCAGGATGTAGAACCCCAGCTGCTTCCAGGTGACGAACAGCGCGATGCTCGGCATCGCCAGACGTTCGTTCACCAGCCAGGGCGGGCTCGGGGCCAGCGGTCCGAGCAACTGGTTGACGAGACCGCTGCCGCTGAACAGGAACAGCCACACGCCCACCAGCGCGACGCTCGCGGTCAGGTAGGGCAGGTAGAACGACACGCGCAGGAAGGCCCGGGCGTGCACGACCCGGTTCAGCAAGGTGGCCAGGACGAGCGACAACACGACGGTCAGCGGCACGTTGATCACGAGGAAGACGCCCAGGTTGCCGAACGACCGAAGGACGGCAGGGTCGCTCAGCGCCCGCAGGTAGTTGCTGGCTCCGACGAACGGGCGGACGGCGCTCACACCGGGGGCGGTGAAGAAGTAGTCGTACACCGACATGTAGAGCGCGAACCCGAGTGGGTAGGCGAAGATCACCGCGACGAACACCAGGTAGGGCGCGCTGAACAGCCAGCCGAGGAAGCTCTGGCGTGCCCGGTGTCGCCGGTGTTCGGACCCCCGCCTCGCCGGGGCTTCGGCGAGGACGGGCTTCGGCGTGACGGTGGTGGCCATGGTCCCCGCCTACTGCGCCAGGAGTGCGTTGACCTTGTCTGCGGCGTCGTTGAGCGCCTGCTGCAGGTCGCCCTCTCCGCTGATCACCGCCTTGGTGTAGGCATCCCTGAGGGTCTGCAGGATCTCGACGGTGTGCGGGCCTCCGGGCACCTCCACGACACGCGCGGCCTGGTCGCCGAACTGGGTGTAGGCGGGGTTATTGGCGAAGAAGTCCGGGTAGGTCTTCTGCAGGTCGGCCCGCAGCGGCATCTGGCCGGTCTTGGTCAGCAGGTTGCCGTCCTGCTCCTTGCTGGTGGCGAACTTCAGCACGTCCCACGCGGTCGCCTGGTTCTTGCAGGCGGTGTACAGGCCGACGTTCTTCGCGTCGCTGAAGGTGTAGGTCTCGTTGGCGGCCTTGCCTGTCGACGTCGGCACGGGAACGGCTCCCCAGTTGACCTTGCCCTTGTAGGAGGCGATCGCCCACGGCCCGACGATGGCCATCGCGCTCACCTTCGATGCGAACGCGTCCCCCTGTACGGTTTCCCTGCCCGCCAGGCCCTCGGCGTAGATGGTCTTCCAGAAGTTGGCCGTGGCGAGCCCGGCGGCATCGTTGAAGACGGCCTTGCCGTCCTCGACGATCTGCTTGCCGCCCGACTCGGCAGCGAAGACGGGCATGAAGTCGAACTGGGTCTGGAAGAACTCGCTGGTCGGAGCCGGGTTGATGGCGTACTTCGCGGCGCCGGACGACTTGAGCTTGCGCGCGGCTGCGAGGAAGTTGTCGAAGGTGCTCAGGTCGGGCTTCTCCGCATCGAGGCCCGCTTTGGCGAACATGTCCTTGTTGTAGAAGATCATCACCGGGTTGGCCTTCCACGGCAGCTGGTAGTACCCGCCGTCATCGGCCTTGTACTGGCTGGCAGCTGCACCGGTGCGGGACTCGATGTAGGAGGCGCCGTCCGGGAAGGTGGCGAGGTTCACGAGGCCACCCTGCCGCTGGAACTGTCCGACGGCCGACGGGGCGGTGTTGAACACGAGGCACGGTGTCGTGCCTGCCGTGATGGCTGCGCCGATGACTTCCTCGCTGCTCTTGCCTGCGGGGATCTCCTGGCCGTCGATCTTCTCGTCAGGGTGCGCGGAGTTCCAGGCCTCGACCATGGACTTGCCCCAGGCGACTTCCTGCTCGTTGTTGGAGTACCAGATCGTGATCGGCCCACGCGCCTGGGCCGCCGAGTTCTGGGCGCCCGCCCCGCCTCCGCCCGAACTGCACCCTGCCAGCACGAGTCCGAAGCCGACCGCTGCAGCCAGCACCTTTGCCCGTCCATTCATGACGCTCTCCTCACGGGTTGGAGGCACGCCTCTTCGCGCACAGCTCCATGCGACCCGTACCCCGTCGGGGGAGGCCTAAGCGCGCGGGGCGGGGACGATCGCCCGGGATTCGGGAATCAGGCCTGACGCAGCTTGGCCCGCAGCGTCGCGATGGTCGTGGCAGAAAGCTTCAGGCCCCTGGTCCAGTACTTGTGCAGGGAGCCGTACTTCGCAACAGCCTTGTCCAACCCGGCCTCGAGGTAGGACGGACGCAGCCTCTCCTGCTCGCTGACGATGGCAGCCCTCGTGGCGGAGATCTTGCGGGCTGCAGCCACCTTGCTGGCGATCAGGTCCTTGCGGTACGTGTTCGACAGCAGGTATTCGCGCTTGATCGTTGTCCGGTTCGCGCCGGCGATCGACTGGAGCATCGCAGACAGCCACCCCGTCCGGTCCTTGCCGGCGGCGCAGTGGATCAGCACACGGCCATCCGCCCTGGAGATGGCACGGAGAGCTTCGGCGATCCTGCTGCGCTGCCTGGAATCGGTGACGAACGCGCGATTCATCGCCCGCATGTGGGCGCGCGCTCCCGCTGCCGTCCTGCCCTTGTAGGACTTGCTGTGGCCTGCGAACACATCGATCCGGTGGTAGGTGACGCCCTTGGGCACCGCATCCGGGGAGGTCTTGGCTGCTGTCGCGCTGCGCAGGTCGTAGATGTCAGTGATGCCGAGGCCGACGAGTGTCGCAGCGTCAGCGTCGCTCAGGCCCTTCAACTGGCCGGAGCGGTACACCACGCCGGTGGTCATGGTCGCTCCGTGGGACAGGGGCAGTCCGGCACCGGCGACGTCGCGGAAGTTCCAGATGCTCGTCAGCTTCGGAGCCGGCGCCGCTGCGGGAACGACCGTCGGCGTCTGGGCCACCGAGGCCGATACCGGGACGCCGACGAGGGCGACGGAGAGGGTTGCCGTGGCCAGAATGCTGACGAGTTTCACCCGGGGAGGGTAGCACCGGGGCCCCGGCCGGACACCAGATCGCGGTCAGCTCCCGGCGTAGGCGACCGCGATCCGTGCGCCGAGGGCAGCGTTGTTCTTCACGAGGGCAATGTTGGCCCGCAGCGATTCCCCGTCGGAGAGTTCGACGATCCTGCCCAGTAGGAAGGGGGTGATCGCCGCACCCGTGATGCCCTGCTCCTCCGCTTCGTTCACGGCACGCGTGATCAGGAGGCTGATCTCGGCCTCCGGGATCTCGTCAGCGAGCGGGATCGGGTTCGCCACCACCATGCCGCCGGCGATGCCGAGACCCCACTTGGCGCGCATCGCTGCTGCGACCTCCGCCGGCTCGTCGAGACGCAGCGGTGAGGCGAAGCCGCTCGAGCGGGAGTAGAAGGAGGGGAAGTCATCCGAGCCGATGGTCACGACGGGGACGCCGAGCGTCTCCAGCACCTCGAGGGTGCGCCCGATGTCGAGCAGGGACTTCACACCGGCACTCACGACTGCGACGTCGGTGAGGCTGAGTTCTGTCAGGTCCGCGGAGACGTCCATGCTCAGCTCGCCGCCGCGGTGGACGCCACCGAGGCCGCCGGTGACGAAGACACGGATGCCGGCGAGAGCAGCCAGCCGCATGGTCGAGGCAACCGTCGTTGCCCCGTGCTCGCCGCGGGCGATGACGTGCGGCAGGTCGCGGATGCTGACCTTCCGCACTCCGCTGTCGGAGCCGAGCAGGTCGAGTTCCGCGTCGTCGAGGCCGATCCGGGGTACGCCGTGCAGCACCGCGACCGTCGCAGGGACGGCGCCGCCGTCACGGATGATCTGCTCCACCTCGCGGGCGGTCTGGACGTTCTTCGGGTAGGGCATGCCGTGGGAGATGATCGTCGACTCCAGCGCGACAACGGGCGTGCCGGACGCGAGCGCCTCGGCCACCTCTGCGGCAACGGCGAGCATCGGGTGTGGGTCGGTCATGGTGTTGCTCCTGCGTTGGTGGGTTCTGTTGCCGGGATGTCGAGGGTGCGGAGCGCCGCCGTGAAGGCGACGCCAAGATCTGGCGGGACGGTGTGGGTGCTCGCGACGGTGAGGGCAGCGGCAAGGTGGCCGCGCTGGGCGGCAGTGGCTGGGGGCTCGCCGCACAGCAGGCCGTACACGAAGCCGGCTGTCATGGCGTCCCCTGCCCCTGTGACGTCACGCACCTCGGCTGCGATCGCATCGATGGCGACGAGGCCGTCGGGGCTGGCGAGCAGGCTCCCGGTGGCCCCCCGGCTCACCCATACGTGGGTCACCCCGCGGGCGTGGAGTACTGCGGCCGCCGCTGCGATCCCGTCCGCCGTGTCGGCGACGTCGTGGCCGACGAGGGCGCCGAGTTCGTCGATGTTCGGCGTGATGGCGTGGACCCTTGTCGCGGGCGTGAGCAGCGGCGCCATCCTGGCGGCCTTGGCGACGCTCACCGGCTCAAGGACGACCCGGACGCCGGCCGAGGCCGCGACGGCGAGCGCCCAGCCGGCGACGGCAGCAGGGATGTTGCCGTCGATCACGACGACCTGGGCCCGTGCGATCAGTTCCGACGAGCGGGCGACGTCGGCGACCTCGAGGGAGTCAGTGGCTGCGAAGTCGGAGATGCCGATCACCAGTTCGCCGTCGTTGTCGAGGGCAGCGAGGTAACTGCCGGTGGGATGAGCGCTTGCCGCGACCTGGTCGACGTAGACGCCGGCCTCCGAAGTGCGGGCGAGGAGGTCGCGTCCGGCGGTGTCCGCGCCCACCGCTGCGACCAGGTGCACACGTCCGCCCAGTCGCGCGATGACCTCTGCGATGTTGCGTCCCACGCCACCGGGGGTACGGCTGACAGTTCCGGGATTCGACGTGTGGAGCCGTGCCGCGGCGAGGCTGCTCGCCTTGATGTCCCACGCTGCCCCGCCGACGACGACTGCCCACGGCTCACCGCGAAGCACATAGCCACGGCCGACGACCTCGCCCTTCTGGGTGAGGGAGGAGAGGGCGACCGCGACGGCGCCCTTGCTCGTCCCGAGGCTGCGGGCGAGGCCTGCGGCGTCCAGCATGGGCTGGGCGCGCAGCAGTGCGAGGATCTCCTTCTCGCGAGGACTCAAGGCCACATTCAACATTATTAGCGACGCTTGATTCTCTTAGCAAGCCGGCGGGGCCGCGGCCGTCGCAGCTAGTCTCGCTGTCATGTCCGCCACGCCCGCCAGCACAGAGCCGGCTGGCGCGATCGCAGACTGGTGCCTCCGCCACCTCGGCGCCCACCCGGTGCACAGCTTCATCACCTCTGCCCCTGCTTCGCAGCTGTGGGGCTTCGAATTGTCCGACGGCAGGGTGGTGGCCGTGAAGATGCGGCCCGACTCGACGCGGATCGCCGCGTGCGACGATGCCCACCGCCTCGTGCAGGAGCACGGCATCGACTGTCCCGCGCTGCTCGCCGGCCCGGAGCCGATCGGCGACTCGCCCGGCATGGTGGTGACGGCGGAGAAGTGGCGCGCGGACGGCGCCGTCTGGCCGAACGACGATCCCGCCGGCTCCTACGGCAGGCTCCAGGCGCGGCTCATCGCAGCATGTACAGACCTCGAACCGTCGCGCTTCGCTCCCCCGTCGCCCTGGCTGGCCTACGACCACGGGTACCCGGGCCGGCTCTGGGCGCCGGCACTCAACCCCGCCTGGGATCCGGAGCGGGTCCTCCGCGAGCTGCCGCCCGGGCTCGCTGCGACAGCGGAGGTCGCCAAGGAGCGGCTGTTGGCCACGCCCCTTCCCGAGGTCGTCGGCCATGGGGAGCTCAACGGCGTCCACATCCGCTGGCTCGATGGCTCCAACGGCGTGCCGTCTGCGATCGTCCACGGCTGGGAGGAGCTCACCGGGCGACCGGAGGCCGTGCTCGTCGGTTGCCTCGCCGCCAACTTCAACGAGTTGCCGGACGAGAGCCGCATCGCCCCCGTTGCGCTCGGACGCCGGGTGCTCTCCGCCTACCAGTCCGAGAGCGGACGGGCCCTCACCGACGAGGAGGTCGAGGTGGCCTGGGCTGCCAGCGCGTGGGTCGGCTGCTACAACGCTGCGCGGGAGCACCTCCGCGGCGCCGCCGGGCAGGTCACCCACCAGATCATGGTCGACGGAGCCATCAGGTTGCAGCTCGCCGGCTGCTGACCTCAGGCCTTGCTCGCCTGTCGCACGCGGTCGCGCCACAGCCGGTAACCGATGGCGGCCGCGGCGACACCGAGGCTGAGCAGCGCGGGCCAGCCGGTGAGCCACAACAGGACGCAGACACAGACGAACGAGAACGCCGCGACCGCCTTCTCCCCCCGTCCGGGAAGGAGCTTGACCGCGGACGCCGTCCCGATCACGTAGACAAGGGTCAGGCCGCCGGTCACGAGGAGCAGCAGCGTGTGCTGGGCGATCGGCAGCACGGCTCCTGCGATCGCACCGAGCACGACGATCACCAGTGAGCGTCGCACCGACCCGAACGCCCGGTACGGCAGCGCGCCCTCCTGCGCGAGGGCGAACCCGAGCCGGGAGGCCCCGGCGATGTAGGCGTTCACCGCCCCGATCGTCAGGAGCACGGAGACCAGCGCAACCACCGGACGCACTGGCCCGCCCACGCCGACGGCCAGCAGGTCGGCCAGCGGGGCCTGGCTCGCTGCGAGGTTCGGCCCGAGGACGAGCACGCTCACGAAGGCAACGGAGAGGTACAGCACGCCGACGACGACAACGGCCAGCATGGTGGCCTTGGGCACGTCACGGCGCGGGTCGGCGTAGTCGGGCGAGAGCGACGACATCGCCTCCCAGCCGGCGAACGCCCAGACCAGCAGCGCTGCCGCTGTGCCGACGGCCGGCCAGCCGTGCGGCGCGAACGGGCTGAGGTTCTCGATCCTTGCGTGCGGCAGGGCGGCGACCACCGTGGCGAGCAGCAGCGCGGCAAGGGTCGCGGTGAGGATCAGCTGCGCGCGTCCGGAGATGTGCAGTCCCAGCCAGTTCATGCAGAAGACGATGCCGACGATCACGAGGAAGGTCAGGAACCGGGTGGTGGCGCCACCACCGAGCACGTCAGCGACGTAGCCGCCGGCGAAAGAGGATGCAACGGGAGCGCCCAGCGGCACCGCTGTGAAGAAGATCCAGCCCACGGCGTCCGCCGCCCGGGTGCCGAAGGCCAGCCGCACGTAGCTGGACACCCCGCCGCCGTCAGGGAAGCGGGCGCCGAGTTCACCGAAGGTCCAGGCCAGCGGCGCGGACAGCAGGACGAGAGCGAGCCAGGCGACCAGCGCGGACGGCCCGGCGATCGCGTCGGCGAGGGCAGGCATCGAGATGATCCCGGTCCCGAGGACGGCGCCGGCACTGAGGGCCGTCCCCTGGGCCACCGTCAGCTTCCGCACCGGGCAACCCTATTGCGTGGTTCGGACGCCTGCGGGGTGACCACATTTGTGCTGATTGGAAGCCGCCGCGTGAACTCCTACGTTCTTCTGCGTGAATGTGGTCGCCGTTCGTCGCCCTGTCCTCGGGCTGCTGGTGGGGTACCTGCTTGCCTTCGTGCTGCCCTGGCTGGTCTGGGGAACCCTCGTTGCGGAACAACGGGGCCTGCTCTCCTGGCACGTGCCGCAGTCGCTGGCCTTCTGGATCGGTCTGCCGGTCGCCTACCTCTGCGGGGCAGTTGCCAGCGGTGGACGCGCCGCCCTGGCCGACCTGCTCTCGCGCCTGGTGCGCGTCCGGGTGGGCTGGCAGCCCTACCTCGCGGCGATCGGGCTGGCCGTAGGCCTGCCCCTTGCGGTCTGGCTCGGCACGCTGCTGACCGGCGGGGCGGCCGGGGCTCAACCGGTGGAACTCGGGACGGTGCCGGGAGCGCTCCTCGTGGAAACGGCGCTGTTCTGGCTGACGGAGGAGGCGATGTGGCGCGGCTTCGTGCTGCCGCGGGTGGAGCTGTGGCTACGCCCGGGCCCTGCGGCTGTCGCCATCGGCCTGCTCTGGGCGGTCTGGCACTTGCCGCTGTTCGCGATCGCCGGATCGTTCCAGTCGACGTTGCCGTTCCTCGGCTTCGCAGTCCTCACCGTCGCCACGTCCGTGATCCTCAGCTGGCTCTACCACTTCAGCTCCGGATCGGTGTTGGTCTGCGCCGTGTTCCACGGTGTCATCGACGTCACCTTCGCAACGACCGGTGTCCTCAGTGCGTCCCCGGCGGCCTTCTGGACGGTCGTCGGGCTGCACGTGGCCGTGGCGGCCGTCCTGTGGTGGCGCGGTGGCTTGCGCGAGCCCGCGCCCGACGCTTAGGTCGAGACATGCCTGCGCACGCCGACCTCTCCAGGTCCGAACGTCTGCTGTTCTTCACCGATGCCGTCGTCGCGATCGCGATGACCCTGCTGATCCTGCCGCTGCTGGAGTCAGTGCAGGATGCAGCGAAGGGAGGCCTCGACACCGAAGGGTTCGTCCGGGAGAACGACGGCCAACTGGTGGCCTTCGCGCTCAGCTTCGTAATCATCTCGGTGTTCTGGCGCAGCCACGACCGCCTGTTCGAGCACGTCGAGCGAGCGGACAAGACTCTGGTGTGGCTCAACGTCGGCTGGATGTTCACCATCGTCTGGCTCCCGGTCGTGACCGCCATGGTGGGAACGATGGACACCGACCCCCTCCAGCTAGTGCTCTACATCGGCACCATGCTGGTGACCAGCCTTTTCGCCCTGGGGATGCTGCTGTGGCTGCGCAGCCATCGGCACCTCCTCCGCGCCGACACCGTGGTCGCCCCCGGTGGCGTAGGCCCGGTCGTCACCGTCGCCACGCTCTTCGCCGTCGCCCTCCTCCTGGCAGTAATTGTCCCCGGACTGCACTACTGGGCGTTGCTCGTTCTCCTGCTCAACCCCGTGTTGGACCAGGTGCAACGCCTGCGGCGCAACCGCTGACACCTACCCAAGGGCCCGGAGGCCGACTAGCCTGCCGGGATCATCCCCACGAGCGGCCCGCCGCACCGCCTCGATTGCGAAGGAGCATCGAATGCGACGTGCCCTGATCACCGTGCTGGCGCTCATGATGACCTGCGGGCTGTTGGTCGCCGGCAGCGCTCCGTCCGCCCGCGCGGCCACCAGCTCGGTCACGCTCGTCGGCAGCCTGCAGAGCGAACTCGGCTGCCCGGGCGACTGGGCACCGGCCTGCGCGGACACCCACCTCGTGCGGCTGGGCGCCGGCGACACCTGGGAGGCGGCCTTCGATGTGCCCGCGGGCGCCTACGAGTACAAGGTCGCCCTCAACGACACCTGGGACGTCGACTACGGCGCTGGCGGGGTGCTGAAGGGCGCGAACATCCCGCTGAACCTCGTCGGGCCGGCACGCCTCGTCTTCAGCTTCGACGCGGTCACCCACCGGACCACCGTCCGGCCGGCAACGCTGCCCGTCGGGACGACGCCCGCCGACCGCCGCCTGGCCACCGACTCGCTGCGCGAGCCCCTCACCCGTGAGCGCTACTACTTCGTGATGGCTGACCGGTTCGCCAACGGCGACCCGTCCAACGACCGCGGCGGCCTCACCGGCTCACGGCTGGCCACCGGGTACGACCCGACAGACAACGGCTTCTACCACGGCGGCGACCTGAAGGGCCTGATCGGCAAGCTCGACTACATCAAGAACCTCGGCACCACCGCGATCTGGCTGACGCCGGCGTTCAAGAACCGGCCGGTGCAGGGCACCCCGGGCACGGAGAGTGCCGGGTACCACGGCTACTGGATCACCGACTTCACCCAGATCGACCCGCACCTGGGCACGAACGATGACATGAAGCAGCTGATCAGCAGGGCCCACGCCAAGGGGCTCAAGGTGTTCTTCGACATCATCACCAACCACACAGCCGACGTCATCGACTACTCGGAGAAGACCTACAGCTACGTCTCCACGGCAGACAAGCCTTACCGGACGGCTTCCGGCCAGGTGTTCGACCCCAAGCAGGTCGCAGGCTCGAAGGACTTCCCCGCCCTCGACGTCAACACGTCCTTCCCTTACCACCCGGTCTTCGACAGCACAGCGGACGAGACCGTCAAGGTCCCGGCCTGGCTGAACGACCGCACGCTCTACCACAACCGTGGCGACTCCACCTTCGCAGGCGAGTCCAGCGAGTACGGCGACTTCGTCGGCCTCGACGACCTGTTCACGGAGAACCCGAAGGTCGTCGACGGCATGATCGACGTCTACAAGGCCTGGGTCGACCTCGGCATCGACGGCTTCCGCATCGACACCGTCAAGCACGTGAACACCGAGTTCTGGCAGAAGTTCTCCCCTGCCATCCAGGCCGAGGCGAACCGCGTCGGGAACCGCGACTTCTTCATGTTCGGCGAGGTCTACGACGCCCGTCCCGAGTACATGTCCACCTTCACGACCACGGCCAAGCTGCCCGCGACGCTCGACTTCGGGTTCCAGGCACAGGCCCAGGCGTTCGCCCAGGGCAAGCCGACGACGAACCTTCGGGACCTGTTCGTCGCGGACGACTACTACACCGACACCGACTCGAACGCCTACGAGCTCCCGACCTTCCTCGGCAACCACGACATGGGCCGGCTCAGCTACCTGCTGAAGGCCTCCAGCGGCTCCGACGCCGACCTCCTGCGCCGGGTGAAGCTCGCCAACGCGCTGATGTACCTCACCCGCGGCCAGCCGATCGTCTACTACGGCGACGAGCAGGGCTTCATCGGCTCCGGCGGCGACAAGGCCGCGCGCCAGGACATGTTCTCGACTCAGACGGCGTCCTATGCAGGCGAGGACGTGCTCGGCGGCACGCCGGGCGCGAAGGACCGGTACGACACCAACGCCGTCCTCTACCGGTTCATCCGCAAGCTGTCCGCCCTGCGCGCGGCCAACCCCGGCCTCACCGACGGTGCGCAGATCCATCGCTACGCCTCCAGCGGCGCGGGCGTCTACGCGTTCTCGCGCGTCGACCGGCGTACCGGCATCGAGTACGTGGTTGCCCTCAACAACGCCGACTCGACGAAGACGGCGAACTTCGCCACCTTCAACGCGAACGAGCGCTTCACTCCGCTCTACGGAGCTCACCGGTCGCTCCGCAGCAACCGGGAGGGCCGCGTCACTGTGCGGGTCCCCGCCATGTCCGCTGTGGTGTACAGGGCGCACACCCGTGTCGACCGGGCGCAGCGTCCCACGACCGTCACCATGACCTCGCCGCAGCCGGGAGGAGCGCTCGCCGATCGCGCCGAGATCGGCGCAACCCTGAACAGCAACACCTTCGCCCAGGCCAGCTTCTACTTCCGCCCGGTCGGCACGTCGAAGTGGCAGCCGCTCGGCACGGACGACAGCGCCCCTTACCGGGTCTTCCAGGACGTGTCCGGCTACCCCACCGGCACGCTGCTGGAGTACAGGACGGTGGTGCGGGACGCAGCCGGACGGGTCTCCGCCGACGCCACCTACGGCATCGTCGGCAAGCCGGAGGCCACCGGAGGCAACGACGGAGACGTCGGCACGATCACCCAGCCCGACGAGGTCACCGTGCCCGGGGACCACAACAGCGAGATGGGGTGTGGCGGCGACTGGGACCCGGCCTGCGACAAGGCACAGCTCACCTACGACCCGGCAGACCAGATCTGGAAGGGGACGTTCACGCTTCCGGCCGGCAACTACGCGTACAAGGCGGCCATCAACGGGTCCTGGGACGAGAACTACGGCGACGGTGGTGTGCCGAACGGCGGCAACATCTCCTACACCAACCCGGGCACCGTCCGGTTCTTCTACGACCACCGCACGCACTACGCCACCTCCGACGCCCAGGGCCCCCTGATCACGGCGCCGGGCACCTGGAACACCGAACTGGGGTGTGCGACGGACAAGGCACCGGCGTGCATGCGGCCGTGGCTGCAGGACCCCGACGGTGACCACACCTACAGCTGGGCGACCAGCCTCCTCCCGCCCGGCGACTACGCGTTCAAGATCGCGGAGAACTTCGCCACGGACGAGGCCGGCTGGTATCCGCAGGGCGCCAACAGTGACGTGAAGGTCACCGTGCCGGCCGCAGGGATGGTGGTGCGGGTCACCTACAACCGGACCACCCACGAGGTGAACACGACGGTGACCCGGCCCGACACCGCCCCTGCCCTCACGAAGGACCGCGGCGTCTGGGTCGCACCGGGCCTGATCGCCTGGCCGGCGGATGCGCTGGGAGACCTGGAGCCGCGGCTTGCGGAGTTCCGGCTGTACTGGGGCGCGAAGGGAGCGCTGGCCGTGGACGCAGAAGCGATCACCGGCGGACGGTCGGTGGGGTTGACCCTCGATGCGGCGGGATTGCCGGCCTCCGTCGTGCAGGCCCACCCAGACCTGGCCGGCTACCTTGCGCTGCGGGTCGACCGCAGTGTCGCCTGGCGGTTGCCGGGCATCACGTCCGGTGATGTCGCGGTCGGTGTGTTCTCCGGGACAAGGCTGGTCGACGCAGGGCTGCTGGACACCTCCGGCGTCGATTGAGCAGGATTGGCCGGCCGGAACGAAAAAGCTGCGGACGGGCCATGGCCCGTCCGCAGCTGTTCACGTCTGCTGCGATCTGGTAATCCTCAGGTCAGTCGCTGCCAGCCTTTCGGCCTCGCAACCAGTAGCGCCTGCTCCCCCCTGCAAGGGAAATCCTAGGCAATCGGGCGCCCGTGCGTCTGTCCCCCCGGAGGGTGACATCACTCGGCGGCCTGGGGTGGGGTGGAGTTCGAGGCCTCCGCGACGGCAGCGGTCACCGGAGCGCGGCGTGCGCGACGCCGCACGACCACGACGGGGACGCCGATCAGGGTCACCAGCAGCAGGAACGGCAGCAGCGCTCCGACGATGGTGAGCAGGACCCGGCTGCTCGACACCAGGGCGTTCCACCCGGCGACCAGCCCGGAGAGGAAGCCGGGTGTCTCGGGCTCGACGACGGCGGGCGGCGTGGTCTGGAGCGTGACGGTGATGGGCGACAGCGCCACCCGTCCGGCCAGAGACTTCTGCTGGGCGACGAGGGAGTCGCGCTCCTCGATGCGGGTGGTCAGCTGCGATTCGAGCTCGGTGAGCTGACTGATGCTCCCTGCCTTCTTCGAAAGATCGTTGAGCCGGGCGATGGAGCCCTCGAGTGCCCGGACCCGTGCAGCCACATCGGCGACCTGCACGGTGACGTCCTCGCTCGAGATCACCCGGCTCGTGATGGTGCCGAGGGACTTCAGCTGCTCGAGGGTGCTGTCCATGGTGTCCGCCGGCACGGAGATCACCATGGTCGAGGTGGGGGTCGTGATCCCCTTCGCGTCCACGCGGGTGACCAGGTTCTCCGTCGTCACCACGCCACCGACGGCCGCGGCGAGCGCGCGGAGCCTGGAGGCGGCGATCTCGACGTCGGTGACGGTGATCGCTGCGCTGGCGCTGCGGGCGACCTTCACCTGCACGGTGCCGGCGAAACCGCCACCGCCCTCAGCGGGCTTGGCCTCCGGCACCGGCCCTGCCTCCGGTGCGGAGGCATCCTGAACCCTCCCTTCGGCCGCCGACCCGGCCGCGGGGCTGCCGCTGGGGGCGGAGCATCCGCCGGCGACAAGGACGAGGGGAACGAGGGCCGCGAGGCCGAGTGTGCGCAAGGTGCTCATGCCCTACCCACGGCTGCGCCGCTGCAAGCGTTGCGGGAATTGCTGCTGGGGCGCCAACTGTTGCCGGATTGTGACCTCCGCGACACTGGGGCCATGACTGCACAGACCTATGACGTTGTTGTGATCGGGGCCGGACCGGCCGGGGAGAACGCCGCCGACTATGCGACCAGGGGTTCGTCGCGCACCGCCCTGATGGTGGAGCGCGAACTCGTGGGCGGCGAATGCTCCTACTACGCGTGCATTCCGAGCAAGGCGATGCTGCGTCCGATCGAGGTGCGGGCGAGCGCCCGGAACCTCGGCGGGCTGCCCGACGACGTCCCGCTGGACGTCCCTGCCCTGCTGGCCCGTCGTGACTACTGGGTCTCCGACTACAACGACGCGGGACAGGAGAAATGGGCTGCGGGTGCAGGGATCGACATCGCCCGCGGCACCGGCAGGCTCGTCGGCGAGAGGCGCGTGCTGATCACCTCGAGTGAGGGGACGCACGAGGTCGAGGCACGGCTCGCCGTCGTGGTCGCCACCGGGTCGAGCCCGGTGGTACCCGAGGTCTTCGCCGCCGTGAAGCCGTGGGGTTCCCGCGACGCCACCGGCATCACCGAAGTGCCCTCGTCGATCGCCGTGATCGGCGGTGGGGTGGTATCGGTGGAAGCCTGCCACTGGCTGGTGGCCCTTGGCGCGAAGGTGACGCTGCTGGTGCGTGGCGAGCGCCTGCTCGACCGGTTCGAGCAGTTCGCCGCCGACCTCGTCGCGGAAGGGCTGCGGAAAGCGGGCGTTGACCTGCGCTTCCGCGCCCAGGTCACGGCCGCCAGGCGGGACGGTGCGGCGGACACCGGGCTGGGCAGGGTGCACGGCGGACCGGTGACCCTGACGGTCGACGGCGCGGACGAGGAGTTCGCCGAAGTGCTGGTTGCGACCGGCCGCAAGCCTGCGACAAGGCAGCTCGGCCTGGACAGCATCGGCTTGAGCGCTGCCGACTTCGCGGATCCGGGCGCCCGGCCGGCCTGGCTGCACGTCGTCGGCGACGTCAGCGGTCAGGCGCCGCTCACCCACTGGGGCAAGTACAAGGCCCGCATCGTCGGTGACCTGATCGCCGCCCGTGCCGACGGGCTGCCGGACCCGGAGGTACCCGATGACGTGCCGGTGCCGCAGGTGGTCTTCACCGACCCACAGGTCGCCTCCGTCGGCATCACGGAAGCCGAGGCCGCTGTGCAGGACATCGACGTGGAGTGCGTCGAGGTTGAACTCACCAGCGCCTCGGGCACCGCCCTGCTGCGCGACGACGCGGGCGGCAAGGCCAAGCTCGTGTTCGCTGCCGGTGGTGGCGGCCTGCTCGGCGCAACGTTCGCCGGCACCGAGGTGGCCGAACTGCTGCACGCTGCGACGGTGGCGATCGTTGGCCACCTGACGCCCGACCAGCTGTGGCACGCCGTCCCGTCGTACCCGACGGCCAGCGAGGTGTGGCTGCGCCTGCTGGAGGCCTACCGGGCACGCTGACCGCGGGGAGGTAGCTGCCACTGCCCGAGCACGTTCTGCACGAGGAAGCCCTGGTCGGCCAGCTGGTCGAGCAGGGCGAGGCAGGTCGGGAGCGCGACGCCAGCCTTCAGCGCGAGGTCGCCTGCGCCGAGGCTCCCCCTGCCGGGGACGGCCTCGAACACGCGCAGCTCGTCGGCGCTGAGCTGGTCGGTGGGCCGGCGCTCCGACGGCGGACGCGGGTTGGCGCGGCCCAGCGGGGAGAGCAGCTCGAGGACATCGCCGGCCCGTGCGACGAGGATCGCCTCCGATTCCCTGATCAGCAGGTGGGGCGTCACCGAGGTCGCGCTGGTCACCGGTCCCGGCACGGCCATCACGATGCGCCCGAGCTCGTTCGCCCAGGTGACCGTGTTCCGTGCCCCCGAACGGGCGGCAGCCTCCACCAGCACGGTGCCCGGCGTCAGCGCTGCGATCAGGCGGTTCCGTGCGAGGAACCGCACCCGTGTGGGGTGCTCGCCGGGAGCGAGTTCGCTGACCAGTACGCCTCGCTCCGCGATCCGGTCGAACAGCGGACGGTGTCCCGTCGGGTACGGCTGGTCGAGCCCGCCGGCCATCACGGCCACCGTTGGGGTGCGTCCGGCGAGACAGCCGCGGTGGGCTGCGGCGTCGATGCCGTAGGCGCCGCCGGAGAGCACCGACCGCCCGGACTCCGAGAGTTCCGCTGCCAGCTCGGAAGCGACCGTGTCGCCGTACGGCGTCGAAGCCCGCGAACCGACGACGGCCACCGACCGCGCAGCCAGTTCGGCCAGGTCTCCCCCGCCGGCCAGCCAGAGCCCCAGCGGTTCACCAGAGAGCTGGTTGACCGGCTCACATCCCGCGAGGTCGGTCAACGGGGCCGGCCACTCGGGGTCGCCCGGGATCACGAACCTCAGGCGCTCGGCGCGGGTACGGTCGCGCAACTCCCCCGGCTTCACAGCGCGGGCGCGCACGCCAAGCGGCAGCTCCGAGCCCGGGCGGGTCAGGCTGGCCCACACCTGCGCAGCACCGTACTCGGCGACGGCATCAGCGATGGCCGGATGTCCGGGCTCGACGACGGCAGCGAGGCACATCCGGGCATCCCTCTCCGCGATCACGGCGCCACCTCTTCACCGCGCCGCATGGCCAGCGCGGTGTGCAACTGCTCGCGGGTGGGGCGGGAGTCCCCGGCGAGGTCCGCGATCGTCCACGCCAACCGCAGGACCTTGTCCACGCCACGCGCAGAAAGGCGCCCGCGGGCGACGGCAGCGTCCAGCAGCTCGGAGCCGTCCGGCAGGGGAAGGCGCTTGCGCAGTGCCGGGCCGGGTACTTCGCCGTTGGTGCGCCAGCCGCTGGGCGCGAGGCGGTGGCGCTGTCGTTCCCTCGCCGCGAGGACCCGCTCGGCCACGACGCCGCTCCCCTCGCCAGGCAGGTGGTTGCCGCCGAGCAGGGCTGCACGCACCTGGCGCAGCTGCTGGTGGATGTCGATCCGGTCGAGGATCGGCCCGGAGATGCGGGTGGCGTAGCGGCGCACAGCCATGGGGGCGCACCGGCAGTTGCCGTCGGGGACGCCGGACTGCCCGCACGGGCACGGGTTCGCAGCAAGGATCAGCTGGAAGCTGGCCGGGTACGTCGCGGTGGCAACGGCCCTGCCGAGGACGATCCGGCCCGACTCCAGCGGAACCCGCAGCGCTTCCATCACCCGTGGCGAGAATTCCGGCGCCTCGTCAAGGAACAGGACGCCGCGGTGCGCCCGCGACACCGCCCCCGGAAGGGCGATCCGTGCCCCACCGCCAACGAGGCTGGCCACGGAGGCCGAGTGGTGCGGGTCGGCGTAGGGCGGGCGCCGCACCAGGCCACCGTCGAGGTTCAGCCCGGCGATGGAGTGCACGGCGGACACCTCCAGCGCCTCCGACGGTTCGAGGTCGGGCAGCAACCCGGGCAGCCGTTCGGCCAGCAGGGTCTTGCCGACGCCCGGCGGCCCGTGCAGGAACAGGTGGTGGCGGCCCGCTGCTGCCACCTCGAGCGCCCACTTGCCCTCCACCTGGCCGACCACGTCCGCGAGGTCCAGCGGCGGCCCTGCGCCATCGGCCGGCGCCGATGGCGGCGGTGCGACCGCGCCCGGGCCTCCGCGCAGGATGTCGAACAGGTCGGTGAGGTCGGCGGCTCCGGCGATCCCCAGCCCTTCGACGAGAGCAGCCTCACGGAGCTGGCCGGCAGGAACGATCACCCGTCCGAATCCGCGCCGCGCCACCGTGAGAAGGGCCGGCAGCAACCCACGCACCGTCCGGACGCGGCCGTCGAGCCCGAGCTCGCCGAAAAGGGCCGTCCCCTCCAGCGCAGCCGGGTCGAACCTCCGTCCGGCGGCGGCGACCGCTGCGGCGATCGCCAGGTCGTAGTGGGAGCCGGCCTTCGGGAGGGTTGCCGGCGAGAGGTTGATCGTGACCGGGTCGGACGGCCAGCCGAACCGTGCTGACGCCATCGCCGCGCGGCACCGGTCCCGCGCCTCGTAGAGGGCTGCATCGGGCAGGCCGACCATGATGGTCTTCGGCAGCCCGCTGCTGATCGCCGCCTCGACCTCGACCATCGTGCCCTCGACGCCGACGAGGGCAACCGACCATGCGCGCGCCTGGCTCACCGGCCGATACCCGCGACGTGGGTGATGATCGGGGGCGCCTCGCGGGACAACAGGACGCCCACCCCGTCGAAACGGATGTGCGCGACCGGCTCCTTCTGGGCCCGCAGCCAGTGCAGTGCCACTTCGCGAAGCTTGGCAACCTTTGCTGCGGTGATGGCCTCCAGTGGCGGGCCGAAGCCGAGGCCTGTGCGGCACTTGACCTCGCAGAAGACCACAACCGGCTCGGGGCCAGGGTCGAGCGCGACGATGTCGAGCTCACCGGCAGGACAACGCCAGTTGCGTTCCAGCACCTTCCAGCCGAGCCCCGCGAGGTAGCGCGCCGCCAATTCCTCCCCGACGTGCCACACCTCTGCCCTGCCCATGGCCACCACCTCCGCGGGTGACTATCGGCAGCTGCACGGCGCGCGCGTCACGCTCCTCGCGTCCTGTGGACGAAGGGAGTGATGATCCACAGGTCAGAGGTTGTCAGGCACCTTCAGCTCGCTGTGCGCGATCTCCTCGATGGAGACGTCACGGAAGGTGAGCACCTTGGCGCTCTTCACGAACCTTGCCGGGCGGTACATGTCCCACACCCAGGCATCCCCCATGGACACCTCGTAGTACACGTCACCACCCTCGGTGCGCACCTTCAGGTCGACCGCATTGCACAGGTAGAAGCGCCGCTCGGTCTCCACCGCGTACGTGAAGATGCCGACGACGTCCTTGTACTCCTTGTACAACTGCAGTTCGAGTTCGGACTCGTACTGTTCAAGGTCTTCGGCGCTCATGACGAAAGCAGCCTAGCCGACGAGTCGCCGGTGGTTGTGCTGCCGACCCACCGAACACCCGACCAACCTTCCGGACGGGCCGTGCGGCGCACGTTCTCGAAGCACCAGCGGTGGATGTGGCTGGGGCCGTGCACCTCGAGACGCTCCTGGTGCAGGGGCGTGCAGTAGCCCTTGTGGATGTCGAAGGCGTAGTCGGGCAGCTCCTCGTGCCAACAGCCCATCAGGCGGTCCCTCGTCACCTTCGCGATGACGGACGCCGCCGCCACGCAGGCTGCGACCCGGTCGCCCTTCCAGATGGCGAGGTTCGGCATGCCGAGCCCGTCCACCCCGAAGCCGTCGGTGAGGGCGAACGCAGCGGTGGGCTGCAGGCGTAGCAGCGCCCGGCGCAGCGCGGTGAGATTGGCCTGGTGCATACCAAGGGTGTCGCACTCGGCCGGGTCGATGCTGACAACCGACCAGGCGAGGGCCCGCTTCAGGATGTGGTCGTAGACCCGGTCGCGCGCCAGCGGGGTGAGCAGCTTGGAGTCGGCGAGGCCGGGGATCGCCCCCGACCTCCCGGGCCGCAGGATCACTGCGCCCGCAACGAGGGGCCCTGCGCACGCTCCGCGTCCGGCCTCGTCAGCGCCGGCGATCAGGTCGAAGCCAGCGCGACGCAGCGAGGCTTCGTAGGCATAGATGCCGGCTTCCCGACGGACGACGATCGCCACTGCCCGCCCTAACAGACGACTTCTGGGCCGTTCAGCACGGGGGCGGCTGGCGGGGTCTGTCCGGCGGGGATGTTCTCGAACGTCAGGGGCCGACTGAGTCCCTGGAACCGGCTGAAGGGGTAGACGACGGCAACGGCCGTGCCGACGATGTTGCCGGTGGGGATGAAGGCCTTGCTGCCTGCGGGCCCGCCGTCGGTGTCGTCGGCGAGGTGGCAGCGGGAGTCCTGCGAGTCGTTGCGGTGGTCACCCATCACGAAGACGGTGCCCGCGGGAACCACGAGGTCGAAGGCGGCTGCCGACGGGTCGACCTGCTTGCCCGTGCCCTTGTCGGTGTACAGGTAGGCCGACTCGTTGAGCGCCGTCCCGTTCACGACGATGCGTCCGCGCGCGTCACAGCAGGTGACGTGGTCGCCGGCGAGGCCGATGACCCGCTTGATCAGGTGGTTGGAGCTCTCGTCCGGGGCGAGGCCGACGAAGATGAGGGCCTTCTTCACCGGGTCGTCCTCCACCTTGGCCGGAGCGAGCCAGCCTTCGGTGTCCCGGAAGACGATGACGTCGCCACGCTGGAACGGGACGAGCTTCTGCACTGCGACCCGGTCGCGCACCTGCAGGGTGTTCTCCATCGACCCGGAAGGGATCACGAACATCTGCACGATGAAGAGACGGAGCAGGGTGGATGCGATGAGCGCCCCGATCACAACGATCGCGATCTCACGCAGCCAGCCACCCGCTATCCGCAGCCCGGAGTCTTCCTTGCTCCCGGGATCAACGGTGGGATCGCTCACGGCTCTCCCTTCTTCGACGCTCGCGCGCTCCGGCATGTTACCGGTGCTCAGCGGTCGCGCTTTTCCTTGATCTTGGCAGCCTTGCCGCGCAGGCCACGGAGGTAGTACAGCTTGGCGCGTCGCACGTCACCCATGCGCTCGACCTCGATCTTCTCGATGATCGGGCTGTGCAGCGGGAAGGTGCGCTCGACACCGGTTCCGAAGCTGACCTTGCGGACGGTGAAAGCTGCGCCGATTCCGGAACCTGCCCGGGAGATCACGGCGCCGGCGAAGACCTGAATGCGGGAGCGGTTACCTTCGATGACGCGGACGTGCACCTTGACCTGGTCGCCGGGGCGGAAGTCGGGGTGGTCGGAGCGCAGTGCATCGTTACCGATCTGCTCTACCAGCTTGTTCATGGTTTCCTCGCCAGTGCCACAGGACACTTCGTGTAGTCATTTCAGTGGGTCCGAGAGGGCCTTCCCCCTGTGGCAGGAGCGCGCTCGGCACAACGACTCCCAAGTTTGCCATACCGGCAGCGGAGCAGCGAATCGGGGATCGGTGCACCGGGTCGGCACGACGTCCGCCGACACCGGGAACGAGGCCGAGCTTCTGCCAGATCTTGCGCGCCATGCCGTTGGTGAGGTTCTCGATGTCACTGATGGTGGCCTGCACGGCGGGGTCGGAGCTGCGCTCTGGGATCCTTGGTGAGCTGGTGCTTTTCGATGACATGAGCCAGCGACCGGAGCCGGTGCAGCTCGCCGACGTAGGTCAGCCCCACCCCTCCCATCGGGAACAGTGTCACAAACGGCGAGACGGCGAGGGCCCCCGGAGCTGCGCTCCGGGGGCCCTCTGGTGTCCTACTTGCCGTCCTTCTTGAAGAGGCTCGCGATCAGGTCGCGGTTGAGCTGGCTGATCGTGTCGAACGGGATCTGCTTGGGACAGACCTCAGCGCACTCGCCGATGTTCGTGCAGCCGCCGAAGCCTTCGGCGTCGTGCGTTGCGATCATCGTCTTGATCCGGCTGTACCGCTCCGGCTGGCCCTGCGGGAGCATCGCCAGGTGGGTGATCTTCGCAGCGGTGAACAGCATCGCCGAGGAGTTCGGGCAGGCCGCGACACAGGCGCCACAACCGATGCAGGTGGCTGCGTCGAAGGCACGATCTGCCTGCAACTTGCCCACCGGCGCCGCGTGGGCCTCCGGTGCTGCTCCGGTGTTGGCGGAGATGAAGCCGCCGGCCTGGATGATCCGGTCGAACGCCGACCGGTCGACGGCCAGGTCCTTGATCACAGGGAACGGACCCGCCCGCCACGGCTCGACGTCGATGGTCGCGCCATCCTGGAAGGACCGCATGTGCAGCTGGCAGGTGGTGGTCGGAACCGGGGACTCGCCCCGGCCGTGGGCGGTGCCGTTGATGACGACGCCACACATGCCACAGATGCCTTCACGGCAGTCGTGGTCGAAGGCCACCGGCTCCTCACCCTTGATGGTGAGGTCCTCGTTGAGCAGGTCGAGCATCTCGAGGAACGACATGTCCGGGGAGACGTCCTGCACCTGATAGGTGACCATGCGCCCCTCAGCAGATGCGTTTGCTTGGCGCCATACGCGCAGGGTGATGTTCACTTGTAACTCCGTTGCTTCAGCTCGATGAACTCATACTCCAACGGCTCCTTGTGCAGGATCGGGGCCTGCGCGGTGCCGGTGTACTCCCAGGCCGCGACGTAGGCGAACTCGTCGTCGTGACGCAGCGCCTCGCCGTCCTCTGTCTGGCTCTCTGCCCGGAAGTGGCCACCGCAGGATTCGCGGCGGTGCAGGGCGTCGACGCACATCAGTTCGCCGAGTTCCATGAAGTCCACCACGCGTCCGGCCCGCTCCAGGGTCTGGTTGAAGTCCTCGTTCACGCCAGAGACCTTGACGTCGGACCAGAAGCTCTCGCGGAGCTTCCGGATGAGACCGATCGCCTTGATCAGGCCGGCCTCCGTGCGATACATGCCGCAGTACTCCCACATGATGTTGCCGAGTTCCTTGTGGAAGGAGTCGACGGTACGGGTGCCGTTGACCGCGAGCAGCTTGTCGATCCGCTCCTTCACCGACTCCAGCGCCTCGACGGCGGCCGGGTGGCTCTCGTCGACCTTGGGGAGCGCCGCTGCGCCTGCGAGGTAGTCGTTGATGGTGTTCGGCAGCACGAAGTAGCCGTCGGCCAGACCCTGCATCAGGGCGGACGCACCGAGCCGGTTCGCGCCGTGGTCGGAGAAGTTCGCCTCGCCGGTCACGTAGAGGCCGGGCACGTTGGACGACAGGTCGTAGTCCACCCACAGGCCACCCATGGTGTAGTGCACCGCGGGGTAGATCCGCATCGGGGTCGCGTACGGGTCCTCACCGGTGATCTGGGCATACATGTCGAAGAGGTTGCCGTAACGGGCAGCCACCCCGTCCTTGCCCAGCCGGCCGATCGCCTCGGTGAAGTCGAGGTACACGCCGCGACGCACGAAGCGCTCGTTGCCGTCCCCGTCGAACTCCTTGACCGCCGGGCCCACGCCGCGACCTTCGTCGCACATGTTCTTGGCCTGGCGGGACGCGATGTCACGCGGCACGAGGTTGCCGAACGCAGGGTAGATCCGCTCCAGGTAGTAGTCGCGGTCCTCCTCTGCGATCTGACGCGGGTCCAACTCGGCGTCCGCAGCGTTCTTCGGCACCCAGATGCGTCCGTCGTTGCGCAGCGACTCAGACATCAGCGTGAGCTTCGACTGGGTCTCGCCGTGCACCGGGATGCAGGTGGGGTGGATCTGCGTGTAGCAGGGGTTGCCGAAGTAGGCGCCCTTGCGGTGTGCCCGCCAGTTGGCGGTCACGTTGCAGCCCATCGCGTTCGTCGAGAGGAAGAACACGTTGCCGTAGCCGCCGGTCGCGAGGACCACAGCGTCTGCGAAGTGGGTCTCGATGGCACCGGTCACCATGTCGCGGGTGATGATGCCGCGGGCGCGGCCGTCGACGATGATGATCTCCAGCATCTCGTGCCGGGTGTGCATCTTCACTGTGCCGGCAGCCACCTGGCGCTCGAGCGCCTGGTAGGCACCGATCAGCAGCTGCTGGCCGGTCTGGCCGCGGGCGTAGAAGGTGCGCTGCACCTGGACGCCACCGAAGGAACGGTTGTCCAGCAGGCCTCCGTACTCGCGGGCGAACGGGACGCCCTGTGCGACGCACTGGTCGATGATGTTCGCGCTGACCTCTGCGAGGCGGTAGACGTTGGTCTCCCGTGCGCGGTAGTCGCCACCCTTGACGGTGTCGTAGAACAGCCGGAACGTCGAGTCGTTGTCGTTGCGGTAGTTCTTGGCTGCGTTGATGCCGCCCTGCGCGGCGATCGAGTGCGCCCGGCGGGGGCTGTCCTGGTAACAGAAGTTCAGGACGTTGTACCCGGCCTCGCCCAACGATGCAGCGGCTGCGCCACCGGCAAGACCGGTACCGACGATGATGACGGTCAGCTTGCGGCGGTTGGACGGGTTGACCAGCTTGGCCTCGAACTTGCGCTTCGACCATTTCTGCTCGATGGCGCCGGCGGGTGCCTTGGCGTCCTTGATCTCGGCGCCGACCTCGAAGAAGTCGGCGCTCGCGGTCTTCGCCGTCTTGGGGGCGGCGGGAGTCGTCGTCGTGGTCATCAGTGAATCCATCCGAAGAGAACAGCCACCGGCATGATCATGAAGCCGATGTAGAGCAGGAGGGCCACTGCCCAGGCGCAGCCGTTGAGCACGGTGCGGGCCTTGGCGCTGGTGTTGGCGCCCAGGGTTGCAAAGGCACTCCAGAGGCCATGGCGCACGTGCATGCAGACCGTCAGGATCCACAGGGCGTAGACCAGCACCATCCACCAGATGCTGAACTCACCGATCACCATGTCGTAGGGCGTTGCGGTCGCCGGCCCGTTGACAAGGGTCGCCTTCACCGTGAACTGCGCGAGATGGAAGATCAGGAGCCCGGCCAGGATGACGCCACCCCAGCGCATGGTGCGCGCGGAGTAGGTCTGGGCCAGCTTCTTCTTGGCCTCGTACGCCGTCGGGTTGGCGGCGACCGCGCGACGCCAGAGCGTCACAGCGGACCAGATGTGCAGCACGATGGCTGCGACCATGAACGCCCGGAAGAGCCAGATGAACCAGCCCTTGGGGATCAGCGGGTAGAGGATGTCCCCCTTGAGCCACTCTGCGTAGTGATCAAAGGATTCGGCACCGAGGAACATCTTGAGGTTGCCGTACATGTGAACCAGAAGGAAGCCAATCAGGATCAACCCGGTGACGGCCATCAAGGCCTTCATCGCGACGGTTGATCGGACAGCTCTCTGATGAGGAGTAAGAGTCGTTGTCGCCACGGGGCCACACTAACGAGTTATGCCGACTGTTACGCGCAGCCAGGGGGTTTCCGGGCGGGCCGATCTCAGAGTGCGGACAGGGGCTGGACGCGCTGCCTCAAATAGCTCTTTCGGCAAGATCTGCGTTGCCTAATTCGCGCCTTCGATGAGATCCGGGCGACGATCCGAGGTGCGCTGCCGGGACTGCTCCAGCCGCCAGGAATCCACCTGGCCGTGGTGGCCCGAAAGCAGCACGGCTGGCACCTCGAGGCCCCGCCACGACGCCGGCTTCGTGTAGACGGGATACTCCAGGAGGCCGTCCAGTTCCGCGCCGTGGGACTCCTCCACCAGCGACTCGGGATTGCCGAGGACACCGGGCAGCAGGCGCACCACGGCCTCCGTGATGGCCAGCGCCGCCACCTCTCCCCCGTTGAGGACGTAGTCACCAAGGCTCACCTCGAGGACGTCCATCCGGGTTGCTGCGTAGTCGACCACCCGTGCGTCGATGCCCTCGTAGCGTCCGCAGGCGAACAACAGCCAGCCCCTTCCGGCCAGCTCGTGTGCCAAGGCCTGCGTGAAGGGCACGCCGGCAGGGGTCGGAACCACCAGCAGCGGCCGCGGGCCGCCGTCGGGCACGAGCGCGTCGAGCGCCTCACCCCACGGTTCGGGCTTCATCACCATGCCCGCGCCACCGCCGTAGGGGGTGTCGTCGACGGTGCGGTGCCGGTCGTGCGTCCAAGCCCGCAGGTCGTGGACGCCGAGGGCGAGGATGCCGGTCTCGACGGCCTTCCCCACGAGCGAGAGGCTCAGCGGGGCGAAGTAGTCGGGGAAGATGCTGACCAGGTCAATCCGCATCGGGCACCTCGGTCAGCAGGCCGGGGATCGGGTTGACCACGAGGCGTCCGCCCGGGACGTCGACCTCCGGCACGAGTTCGGCGACGAACGGCACCAGCCGCTCCCCCGCGTCCGTCTCGAGCACCAGCAGGTCCTGGGAAGGGTTGTGGTGCACGGCAGTGACCTCGCCGAGGCGTGCGCCGGCCGGGTCGACGGCGACAAGTCCGATCAGTTCGCTGTCGTGGTACTCGTCCTCACCGATCGAGTCGGGAACACCTTCTGCGGTCAGGTCCAGGCCCCGCAACGCCTCTGCTGCCGAGCGGTCGGTGACCTCGGCGAAGGCGACGGTGAGCCGGCCCTGCTGCAGGTTGAAGCTCGCGACGGTGAGCGCGCGGGTACCCGCCTGCAGGACGGCGCCAGGGGCGAAGCGCTCCTCGATGCTGTCCGAGCGCGGGCGGACGCTCACCTGGCCGCGGATCCCGTGGGCGCGGCCGATGGTGCCGACGATCAGTTGCTCAGACACCAGGTCTCCAAACGCCATCCGCCCCGCCGCTACTGCGACGGGGCGGACGGATATGAGTTGGGATTCAGTTGCGACGGCGCGGCCGGCGGTCGACGTCGACGAAGTCGACGCGCACCGACTCACGGCCTGCCAGCGCTGCGATCACCGTACGCAGGGCACCAGCGGTGCGGCCCTGCCGTCCGATGACCTTGCCGATGTCCTCCGGGTGGACACGCACCTCGAGGGTGCGGGTCCGGCCACGGTCGGCTTCGCGCACCCGGACATCGTCCGGGTTCGGAACCAGGCCACGGACCAGGTGTTCCAGCGCGTCGGCGAGCATGCTCAGGCCTCTTCGGCCTCGGCCGGTGCGGCCTCGGCGTCAGCTTCGACCTCTGCAGCCTTCTTCTTCGGCTTGGAGATCGCGGAGGTGACGGGCTCGCTGTCGGCCTCTGCGAGGGCGGCGTTGAACAGTGCCACCTTGTCGCGGGGAGCCGGCTGCGGGTCGACACCGGACGGGCTGGTGTCGCCGCTGAAGGCCTGCCAGTCACCGGTGCGCTTGAAGATCGCAACAACGGCCTCGGTGGGCTGTGCGCCCACGGACAGCCAGTACTGCGCGCGCTCGGAGTTGACCCGGATCACCGAAGGATCGTTCTTCGGGTGATAGAGGCCGATCTCCTCGATGGCCCGGCCGTCCCGCTTGGTGCGGGCGTCCATGACGACGATGCGGTAGTGCGGGGAGCGGATCTTGCCGAGCCGCTTGAGTCGAATCTTGACAGCCACGTGTGTGGTTCTCCTACTTGGTTCTGGACCGATGACGCCATCGGACCGGATGGGTGAGCCGAGGCGACCGATGTGGGGCAACGCCCGCCTGGTTCGGGTGGATCCGCGGAAGCCGGGTTCAGAGGGCGCCGGCAGGCACAGATGCGGGAGCCATTCTGCCAGACCACACCCGGAACGGCGAACCGGGCCCGTGTAGCCTGCCAGCCATCAGGAACGCAGGTGGCGCACGAGCCGGCCGCACCCGCGCGGTGACCGCCGGCACCATGGCCATGCTCGGACCAGCGTTCGTGGCGAGCGTCGCCTATGTCGACCCGGGAAACGTCGCAGCCAACCTGAGCGCAGGAGCCACCTACGGTTACACGCTGGTGTGGGTGCTGGCAACGGCGTCCCTGATGGCGATGGTCATCCAGTACCAGTCCGCGAAGCTCGGACTGGTCACCGGCCAGACGCTGCCACAGGCCAATGATCGCGGCCATGCTCG
Organism: uncultured Actinomycetota bacterium; assembly: GCA_963799235.1. Lineage (GTDB taxonomy): Bacteria > Actinomycetota > Actinomycetes > Propionibacteriales > Propionibacteriaceae > Propionicimonas. The sequence goes on from CAWCWL010000001.1 coordinate 151,253, forward strand.
GCGCGACGGTGATGCCCCACGCCATCTACCTGCATTCGGCGCTGGCGATCGACCGGCACCGTCCCGACGGTGAGCTGACCGGGCCGATCGGCCACCTGCTGAGGATCCAGCGGCTGGATGTCGCCCTCGCACTGGTGTTCTCCGGTTCGTGAACATCAGCATGCTGCTGCTGGGCGCCGTCGCCCTGCAGGGGCCCGGCGGGGACACCATCCAGACGGCACACGCCACATTCGGGGTCGAACTCGGCCCGATCGCCGCCGCCGTCTTCGCCATCGGACTGCTGGCCTCCGGCATCGGCTCAGCCGTCGTCGGCACCCACGCCGGCTCCCGCATCCTGAAGGACCTGCACGTGTGGCAGGTCTCCCCCACGCTGCGGCGCCTGATCACCATCGGCCCTGCCGTTCTGCTCCTCCTCACCGGCATCTCCGCGGCGGAGGTGCTGATCTGGAGCCAGGTGGTGCTGAGCTTCGGGGTCGCCCTCGCAGCCGCACCGCTGGCCCTCGTGACCTCCGACCGGGCGCTGATGGGCGAGCACGCGGACCGGCGCTGGCAGCAGGTACTGAACTGGGTGGTCGTGTCGCTGATCGTCTGCCTGAACGTCATCGTGCTCTGGGTGGGCTTCACCGGATAGGCAGGCCGCTGAGCCGTCGGCGAACAGCGGAACACACGGCCCTGCCGCGGGCGTTGCCCGGGCATGGAGGACGAAGAAGCCCTTGACGCCTACTCCGCTGCAGTGGTGCGGGTGGCCCGGCAGGTGCTGCCCAGCGTCGCCAGCCTGCACGTCCGCGGGGAGCGCGGTGACGGCGCGGGTAGCGCGAGCGTGCTCACAGCCGACGGTTTCCTGCTGACCAGCGCCCACGTGGTCGCCGGTGCGCGAGAGGCGACAGCAGCCTTCACCGATGGCACAGAGACGGTCGCGGACGTCACCGGACGGGACCCGCTGTCGGACCTTGCCGTGCTGCGGGCCCGTGGCGACCTGCCACCACCGGTCCTCCTCGGAGACGCAGCGGCCCTGCAGGTGGGCCAGCTGGTCGTCGCGCTGGGCAACCCGTTGGGGCTCGCGGGCACGGTGACCGCAGGCATCGTCTCCGGGCTCGGCCGCTCGCTGCCCACCAGTGGTGGACGGGTGGTCGACGAGGTCATCCAGACCGACGCAGCCCTCAACCCTGGCAACAGCGGCGGGGTGCTCGCCGACAGCCGCGGACGGATGGTCGGCGTGAACACGGCCGTGGCAGGGGTCGGGGTCGGCCTCGCCGTGCCGATCAACGCCACCACCCAGCGGATCATCGGCGCCCTGATGACGACCGGCAAGGTGCGGCGCGCCTGGCTCGGAATCGCGGCACGTCAATCGCCCCTGCCACCGCCACTGGCTGCCAAGCTTGACCGGCGCAGCGGCCTGCGCGTCGCCCAGGTGGTGCCGGACAGTCCCGCCGCCGTCGCAGCGTTACGTGCTGGCGACATCGTCGTCGCCGTCGCGGGCGAGCCGATGGGCTCGGCAACCAGCCTTCAGCGCTGGATGGTCGAGGAGGCGATCGGGCGTCCGGTGGAGATCACGGTCTGGCGCAACGGCGCCCTGGTCGACGTGATCGCCGTCCCTCGCGAGCTCAGCTGACGCACCCCTCCCCCCACCGACTTGTCAGACTCACGGGGGGCTATGGCCCGCCGTGAGTCTGACAACTCAGGAGTGGGAGGTGACGACCACGCGGCCGCGCAGGATCACCAGGCTCGGGTGCCGGGTCACCTCGAGGTCGAGGCGCGGGTCGGTGTCGTAGACCACGAGGTCCGCCCAGGCGCCGTCGGCGACCGGCGGGGCGCCGAGCCATTCCCGGGCACGCCATGAGGCTGCACCCAGCGCGAACTCCGCTCCGCCGAGCCTGGCAAGCAGGCCGATCTCCGTGCCGACGAGCCCATGGCTGATGGTGCCGCCCGCGTCGGTGCCCGCGTACACCGGCACGCCGGCCTCGATGGCTGCGGTGATGGTGGCGAAGCGTCGGGCGTGCAGGGCCCGCATGTGCCGGGCGTAGGCGGGGAACCTGGCCTCCCCCGCATCGGCGAAGCCCGGGAAGTTCTCCAGATTGATCAGGGTCGGGACCAGCGAGACGCCGCGTTCGGCCATCAGGGCGATCGTCCCGGTGTCAAGGCCGGTGCCGTGCTCGATCCCGTCGATGCCGGCACGCACCAGTTCGTGCACCGACTCCTCGCCGAAGCAGTGTGCGGTCACCCGGGCGCCGAGCTCATGAGCTCGCGCGATGGCTGCCGCGGCGACGTCTGCGGGCCACAGCGGCGCAAGGTCGCCGGCGTCACGATCGATCCAGTCGCCGACGAGCTTCACCCAGCCGTCCCCGCGAACGGCCTGGCGCGCCACCTCGTCGACGAGGGCCTCCGGCTCGACCTCTTCCGCGTAGTTGCGGATGTAGCGGAACGGCCGCGCGACATGCCGTCCGGCCCGGATGATGCGCGGCAGGTCGACCCGGCCGTCGATCCAGTGGGTGTCGACCGGCGAGCCGGCGTCACGGAGCAGCAGGGTGCCCGCGTCCCGATCCGCGACGGCCTGCGACTCGGCCACATCGGTTGCGACGGCACCGTGCTGCCCGAGCCCGACGTGGCAGTGGGCATCGACGAGGCCCGGCATGATCCAGGCGCCGGTGCACACCGTCACTGCGTCGGCGACGGCTTCTGTGCGCAGCACGCCGTCCACCACCCACAGGTCGGTGACGTCGCCCCCGGGCAGCAGCACACCGTTCAGGTGCAGCCGCTGGTTCTCCGGAGCACCCCCAGGGGCAGCCGGGCCGTGATCGTGCGCGAAGAATGACGCCTCACCCAGGCCCGGCGGCGCGTGGTGGTCCATCGTTGGTTGAGCCTGCCGAACCCCGGGGGCTCAGCGAGGTCCGGTGTTCTTCGGGTTGAACAACTGCTGCAGTTCTGCCGGCAGCTGGAAGTCGCCGACAGCCTTGGCCAGTTCTGCCTCGGTCGGTTGCGGCCGCCCGAACGCTGACGCCGGGGCGGCGGGCTCGACGGCCTTCGCCGCGGGTGCACCGGTGCGCTTGGCCGGGTTGCCGGAGACCTTGTTGCCCTTCTTTCTCTTCGGCGCCTGGTTCACGGCGGGACGGCGCACGCCCGGCATGCCGGGGATGCCGCCACCGGCGAGGCTCTGCATCATCTTGCGGGCCTCGAAGAACCGGTTCACCAGGGAGTTGACGTCGGAGACCTGCGTGCCGGAACCCTTGGCGATCCGGGCGCGGCGGGAGCCGTCCAGCACCTTGGGGTTGGTGCGCTCCGCCGGCGTCATCGAGTAGATGATCGCTTCGATGCGGTCGATCTCGCGCTCGTCGATGCCGGCGATCTGGTCCTTCATCTGGCCCATGCCGGGCATCATGCCCAGGATCTTGGACAGCGGGCCCATGCGGCGCACGGCCTGCATCTGCTGCAGGAAGTCGTCGAGGCCGAACTCGCCCTTGCCGTTGATGAGCTTCTGGGCGGCCTTCTGCGACTGCTCGGCGTCGAAGGTCTTTTCTGCGGTCTCGATCAGGGTGAGGATGTCGCCCATGCCGAGGATGCGGCTGGCCATCCGGTCGGGGTAGAACGCGTCGAAGTCGCCAAGACCCTCGCCGTTGGAGGCGAACATGATCGGCTTGCCCGTGACCCGGGCGATGGAGAGCGCAGCGCCGCCGCGCGCGTCGCCGTCCAGCTTGGACAGCACCACCCCGTCGAAGCCGACGCCGTCCGCGAATGCCCGGGCGGTGTTCACCGCGTCCTGGCCGATCATCGCGTCGACGACGAACAGGATCTCGGTGGGCTTCACGGCGTCGCGGATGTCGGACGCCTGCTGCATGAGTTCGGCGTCCACGCCCAGGCGGCCGGCGGTGTCGACGATCACCACGTCGTAGAGCTTGCTCATCGCCTGCAGGATCGACTGGCGCGCGACCTGCACCGGGTCGCCGACGCCGTTGCCCGGCTCGGGAGCGAACACGTGGACGCCTGCGCGCTCACCCACCACCTGCAACTGCGTGACGGCGTTGGGGCGCTGCAGGTCGGCTGCGACCAGAAGGGGCGAGTGGCCCTGGTCCTTCAGCCACTTGCCGAGCTTGCCTGCCAGCGTCGTCTTGCCGGAGCCCTGGAGGCCGGCGAGCATGATCACGGTCGGGGGCCGCTTGGCGAAGCGCAGCGGCCGGGCCTGGCCACCGAGGATCGTGACCAGCTCGTCGTTGACGATCTTGATGACGGCCTGGCCGGGGTTGAGTGCGCCGGTGAGCTCCGCGCCGTGGGCGCGCTCCTTCACCGCCGCGATGAAGTCCTTGACGACGGCAAGGTTGACGTCCGCCTCGAGCAGCGCGAGCCGGATCTCACGCGCAGTGGCGTCGATGTCGGCGTCGGTCAGCCGGGTCTTGCCGCGAAGGGTGCGGAATGCGCCGGAAAGGCGATCGGACAGCGTGTCGAACAAGGGACTACCTCACGGTTCGGGAACTCGCGCCATCCTACCCACCGTCACCCCACCCCTGAGTTGTCAGAATCTCGCGAAGCTAGAGCGCAGCGAGATTCTGACAAGTAGGAGATGGGTCAGCCGAGGGCGAGCGCAGTCCAGGAGACGGGCGGCAGCTCCACAGTCACCACACCGCCAGCGATGGCCGCTGTCGTGTTGGGCTGCAGCTGGACGCGGTCGGGCTGCTCACGGGTGTTGGTCGCGTAGGGGTCGGCGTCGGACAGCGTGAGCGCCTCGCGGACCGCGCCGACACCGAGGTCGCTCACGTCGATGCGGACGGTCGAGGCCTCGCGCGAACGGTTGACCAGGAAAATGGCGGCCGACCCGGTGTCGGCATCGTGGGTCGCGACAGCATCCACCAGCGGCGCGTCACCATGACGGGCCGTGGCGTGGATCCCGGTCTCCACCCGCGGCTTCAGCACCTGGCCCGCGGCGAGCCGTGCCGTCGTCGCGAAGGGGAAGAACGTGGTCTGGCGCCACGCCGGCCCGCCGGGCTCGGTCATGATCGGGCCGATCACGTTCACCAGCTGGGCCAGCGACGCGCTGCGCACCCGGTCACTGTGTTTCAGCAGGGTGATCAGCAGGCTGCCCACCACAACCGCGTCGGCCACCGAGTAGACGTCCTCGAGCAGGCGCGGCGCCACCGGCCAGCCCTCCGTGACCTTCCCCGACTCCTCGAACCTGCTCATGTACCAGACATTCCACTCGTCGAAGGAGATCGCGATCGAGCGGTCCTTGCGCAGCTTGCGCCGCACATGGTCGGCCGTCGTGACGACGGTCTCGATGAAGTACTCCATGTCGAGGCTCGAGGCGAGGAAGCTGTCCAGGTCGCCGTCGTGCTCCTGGTAGTAGGCGTGGCAGGAGATGTAGTCGACGTGGTCGTAGGCGGCCTCGAGCACCACCCGCTCCCACTCGCCGAAGGTCGGCATCCCCGAACCCGAAGAGCCGCACGCAACGAGGTCAAGGGTCGGGTCGACCATCTTCATGGCCGCCGCAGTCCTCGCAGCGAGCGCGCCGTACTCCGCAGCGGAGGAGTGCCCCACCTGCCAGGGGCCGTCCATCTCGTTGCCGAGGCACCACATCCGGATGTCGTGCGGGTCGGCCGAGCCGTTGGCCACGCGCTGGTCGGACAATGCCGTCCCGCCGGGGTGGTTGGCGTACTCCAGCACGTCCAGGGCCTCCTGGACGCCGCGGGTGCCGAGGTTCACGGCCAGCATCGGCTCGCAGCCGGCGAGCCGGCACCAGCGGGCGAACTCGTCGAGGCCGAACTCGTTGGTCTCGATGCTGTGCCAGGCAAGGTCGAGCCGGCGCGGACGCTGGGCCAGCGGGCCCACGCCGTCCTCCCAGCGGTAGCCGGAGACGAAGTTCCCACCCGGGTAACGGACCGTACTGACGCCCAGTTCGCGGACAAGGGCGAGGACGTCCCCGCGGAAGCCGTGCTCGTCGGCCGTGGGGTGACCCGGCTCGTAGATGCCGGTGTAGACACAACGGCCAAGGTGTTCGATGAAGGAACCGAACATACGGCGCTCCACCGGTGCGACGCCCTGGCTGCGGTCGAGGATGACGTTGGCTGTGGCCACTTCGATTTCCTGTCGGTCGGACGGTCAGAGGATGAGTTGCAGGAGCACCAGGTCGAGCCAGCGGTCGAATTTCCTGCCGACCTCGGGCAGCCGCCCGACCTCGACGAAGCCGAGCGAGTGGTGCAGGGCCAGCGAGACGTCGTTGTCGGAGCTGAGCCCGCCGATCAGGGCATGCACGCCGTTGGCACGCGCGGCCTCGATGATGGCGACCAGCAGGGTGCGTCCGATCCCCAAGCCCCTGCTGGACGGGCGGACGTACACGCTGTGTTCCATCGTCGCCGCGTAGCCGGCCTTCGCACGGAACGGCCCGTACGCGGAGTAGCCGAGGATCTCGCCGCCCTCATCTGCGACAAGGATCGGGTGCCGGTGCTTTGCCTTCGTGGCGTACCACTCGGCGTGCTCGACCGGCGTCCAGGGCAGGAGGTCCCAGCTGGCCGTCGTGTGCACAACAGCGTCGTTGTAGATCTCCAGCAGTGCCGGCAGGTCGGCGGGGTGGGCCGGACGGATGCGCATCAGGACTCGCCCAGCAGCGCGTCGACGAAACCCTCCGCCTCGAAGGGCGCCAGGTCGTCCGCGCCCTCACCGAGCCCGATCAGCTTCACCGGCACGCCGAGCTCGCGCTGTACCGGCACGACGATGCCACCCTTGGCCGAGCCGTCCAGCTTCGACAACACGATGCCGGTGACATCGACGACCTCTGCGAACACCCGCGCCTGGGCGAGGCCGTTCTGGCCGGTGGTGGCATCGATCACCAGCAGCACCTCGGTCACGGGGGCGAGCTTGTCGATGACCCGCTTGATCTTGCCCAGCTCATCCATCAGGCCGGTCTTGGTGTGCAGCCGCCCTGCTGTGTCCACGACGACGACGTCGACGCCTTCCTCGATCCCGGCAGCGACGGCGTCGTGGGCCACGGAGGCCGGGTCGCCACCCTCGGTGCCACGGATGGTGCGGACGCCGACCCGCGAACCCCAGGTCTGCAACTGGTCGGCCGCCGCAGCGCGGAAGGTGTCCGCAGCGGCCAGCAGCACCGTGTGGCCGTCCGCGACCAGCACGCGCGAGAGCTTGCCGATGGTGGTGGTCTTGCCGGTGCCGTTGACGCCGACGACGAGGATGACCCCGGGCTTGCCGTCCGCCCCGGTGACGTTGAGCGAGCGGTCCATGTCCGTACCGATCAGCTTGAGCAACTCCGCGCGCAGCACCTCGCGGGCCTTTGCCGGGTCGCCGACTCCGTCGATGGCGACCTCGCGGCGCAGCGCCGTGATCAGCTCGTCGGTGGGCCCGACGCCGAGGTCGGAGGTGATCAGGGTTGCTTCCAGGTCCTCCCAGGCCTCCGCGTCCAGCTTGTCGGCGGCCAGCAGCCCGAGCAGGCCGCGGGCGAAGGGGTTGTTGCTGGCGGAGAGGCGACGGCGCAGGCGGCTCAGCCGTGAGGCGGGCGGTTCCGGCGTCTCGAGCTGGGCGACCGCCGGCTCAGCTGCCTCGACCTCCGGCACTGCTGCAGGCTGGGGCCCCTCGGACGAGGGCTCAGCTGGCAGTGCGGGTGCCTGAGGGGCCGGGGGGAGCGCGCGTCGGCGACCGACGACGATGGTGACGGCAGCCACCGCGAGTACCAGCCCGACGGCGGTGATGATGATCCAGAAGATGTCCACGCGGTCACTTTAGGCAACGCGTGGGGGCCGGGCGACCAGGCTTCAGCGCTTGGGCGACTCGGAGGCCGAGTCCGCGGACTTCGGCCGGATGTCAGGGATCTCCTCGAAGAAGTCGACGAGACCCTGCGGCGGCTCCGCGTCACCGTTGAGGTGACGGGCCGTGTTGGCCATGATGGTGGCGAAGTCGGGGGCCTTGTCAGACAGGCTTCCCCGCATGCCGACTGCGACGATGGCGATCACACAGAGCGCGATCGCAACGATCGCAATCGTGATGATCCAGTACGTCACCGGTGCCGCCTTCCGCCAAGGTCACTTTCCATTATGCCGTACGGGATCAGCGGCTCCCGACGGCCGATTCTCAGGCTTCGCGCAGGCGCTGGCTGATCACGGCTGACACGCCGTCGGAGCGCATCGTCACGCCGTAGAGGGCGTCGGCGATCTCCATCGTGCGCTTCTGGTGGGTGATCACGAGGAGCTGGCTGTTCGCACGAAGCTCTTCGTAGATCTCCAGCAGCCGGCCGAGGTTGGTGTCGTCCAGCGCAGCCTCGACCTCGTCGAGGATGTAGAACGGGCTCGGACGGGCCTTGAACAGCGCGACGAGGAAGGCGACGGCGACAAGTGACCGCTCGCCACCGGACAGCAGCGACAGCCGCTTGACCTTCTTGCCCGCCGGGCGGGCCTCGACCTCGACGCCGGTGGTGAGCCACTCCCCCGGCTCGGTCAGCACGAGGCGGCCCTCGCCGCCGGGGAAGAGCCGGGCGAAGGACTCCTCGAACGCCTTCTCCACGTCGGCGTAGGCGGCGGCGAAGACCTCCTGCACGCGGGTGTCGACGTCGGCGATGATGTCCTTCAAGTCGTCCCGCGTCTTGCGCAGGTCGGCCAGCTGCTCTGCGAGGAACGTGTGCCGCTCGCTCAGCGCGTCGAACTCCTCCAGCGCCAGCGGGTTCACCTTGCCGAGCACGGCGAGGTCGCGTTCGGCCTGCCGCAACCGCTTCTCCTGCTCTGCGCGCACGTAGGGCACCGGATCGGGTGTCGGGTCGTCCGCTGTCACGGGAAGGCCGTCGGGCGTGAGCAGCACCGGGACGAGGCACTGCGGCCCGTACTCCGTAGCGAGCGCTTCGGTGTCCAGGCCGAGCTCGGTGAGTGCCTTCTCGGCGAGGGCGTCGATCTTCATCTGCTGCTGGGCGCGGGCCAGCTCGTCGGAGTGGACAGCGTCGACCAGCCCCTCGAACGCCCGGGCGAGCTCGCGTCCGCGCTGCCGGACGGACGTCAGTTCTGCCTCTGCCTCGTTGCGGAGCTGCTGCGCCCTGGTGCGCTCCTCCTCCGCGAGGGCCCGGGACGCTGCGACGCGCTCGGCCAGCCAGTCGGCGGCGAGCTGGACGGCCGCTGCCACCTCCGCCTCGCGGCGCAGTTGCTCGCGGCGTGCTGCGGCCTTGGCGCGGGCTGCGCGCTCGGCCTCTGCTGCCCGGGTGAGGCTCTCTGCCCTTCCGGCGAGGGCGCGGGCGCGCTCCTCGACGGTGCGCAGGGCCAGCCGGGCGTCCATCTCGGCCGAGCGGGCGGCACGGGCGCGGTCGCCGGAGTGGTCGCGCTCTGTGGGGTCGGCCTCGCTGAGCTCGGTCTGGGCTGAGGCAAGTTCGAGGCGGGCCTCCAGCTCGCCGAGGCTGGCGATGGCCTGGTCGCGGGCCGTCGCAGCCGTCTGCGCAGCTGCAGCGAGCCGTCCGGCCTCCGCCTGGGCCGAGCGGACGGTCTGGTTCAGCTCGCCGGCCTCCTCTGCCAGCGCTGCGTGGGCAGCGTCGGACTCGTGGAGTCGTGCCAGCGAAGCGTCCGAACGCTCCCGTGCGGCAGCGAGCACGTGCTCGGCCTCCGCGAGCGCGAACCGCAGGCGCTCGGTCTCCCCCTGGGCGGCTCCGAGCCGGGTCCTTGCCTCGTCGAGCGCAGCCTGCACCTCCAGCAGCGACGGCGCGGACGACGAGCCGCCAGCCGCGAACCACGCGCTCAGCACGTCGCCGTCGGCGGTGACGGCGGTGATGTCGGGAAGCTGGGAGACGAGCTCACGCCCGCGTGGCAGGTTTTCTACGACGGCGACCTTGAACAACAGCCGTTCGATCGCCGGACGCAGGTTGGGCGTGCACTCCACAAGCTCACCGGCGTAGATGGCGCCCGCCGGCAGTTGCGGCCAGCCGGACGTGTCGGGACCGGCGACTCCACCGAGCAGCATCCCTGCCCTGCCGAGGTCTTCTGCCTTGAGGTGACCGAAGGCGTTGACCGCTGCGTCGAGCCCCGTGACGGCGACGGCGTCCGCTGCTGCACCCAGCGCTGCCGCGATGGCGACCTCCGAGCCCGGCCGGACGCTGATCAGCGCGGCGACTGACCCCAGGAGCCCGTCGAGGCGGTCTCCGGCGGCCAGCAGGGCAGCCGACCCGTCGCGGCGCTCCAGGCCGAGGGCGAGCGCTTCCGCACGGGCAGCCGCTGCACCGCGTTCCGCTGCGGCGGCGCGCTCGGCGGCCTGCAGATCCGCGAAGGCGGCTTCGGCAGCGGCAACCTCCGCCTCGGCCTTCTCGTAGGCCTCGTCGAGGCCCGACTCGCCGGCACCGAGCCCGGAGAGCCTTGTCTCCAGGGCAGCGAACTTGTGGCGTGCAGCCTCAGCCCGCTGCTCGGCCTCCGCCCTGGCCGCGGTGAGCCGTTCGATCTCGGACCCGGCTGCTTCCGAGCGACTGCGCAGGGTGTTCACCTCGCCGGCAAGTCGTGCGAGGCCCTCGCGACGGTCGGCGATCGCACGCTGCTGTGCCGAGTACTGCTTCTCCGCCTCCGCATGAGCGAGCTCCGCTGCGCTGCGGGCCTCGGTCGCTGCGGCGAGGGCTGCGGTCCGTTCGGCCACCTCGGCCTGCAGCTCGGTCTCTGCCCTGCGGACGTCCCCCGCCTCACGCTCGATCGCCTCCGGGTCGCGGCCGGGACGGTCGTCGGTGCCGACGCTGGAAGCGTTGCGCAGGCGTTCGCCGGCGATGGAAGCTGTGCTGGCCACCCGTTCGGCGAGCCCCGCGAGGGCGTACCAGGTCTCCTGGGCTGCGGTCAGCTGTGGCAGGGAGTCCCTGGCCGCGGCCTCGGCAACCTGCTCGGCCTGCCTTGCCTGGGTGAGTTCGTCCTCGAGGCGGAGCCTGCGCTGCTTGAGCTCGGCCTCCGCGGCGAGCTCGGACTCCAGCACGCCGCTGGCGGCCACCAGATCGTCTGCCAGCAGGCGCGCCTTCGCATCCCGCAGCTCCGAGGCGATGACAACGGCCTTGCGGGCCACCTCCGCCTGACGGCCGAGAGGCTTCAACTGGCGGCGGATCTCGCCGAGCAGGTCGCTGAGACGGTTGAGGTTGGCAGCGGTGGCGTCCAGCTTCCGCTCGGCCTTCTCCTTGCGCTTGCGGTGCTTGAGGACGCCGGCCGCCTCCTCGATGAAGCCGCGCCGGATCTCGGGGGTGGCCTGGAGGATCGAGTCGAGCTGGCCCTGGCCGACGATGACGTGCATCTCGCGACCGATGCCGGAGTCGCTGAGCAGGTCCTGCACGTCGAGCAGCCGGGCCGGCGTTCCGTTGATCGCGTACTCGGAACCACCGCTGCGGAACATGGTGCGGCTGATCGTCACCTCGGTGTAGTCGATCGGCAGGAGCCCGTCGGAGTTGTCGATGGTCAGCACGACCTCCGCGCGTCCCAACGGGGAGCGTCCGGACGTGCCGGCGAAGATGACGTCCTCCATCTTGCCGCCCCGCAGGGTCTTCGCACCCTGCTCCCCCATCACCCACGCGAGCGCATCCACGACGTTCGACTTGCCCGAGCCGTTGGGACCGACGACGCAGGTGATCCCCGGCTCGAAGACGAGGGTGGTGGTGGAAGCGAACGACTTGAAGCCGCGCAGGGTGAGGCTCTTGAGGTACATGGGGCTTAGCCGTCGACCGAACTGAAGTGCTTGTTGCGGATGTGGCGGAAGGTCCAGAGCTTGTTGACGATGAAGTTGATCGGCATCGTGATCACGATGGTGAGCAGTTGCGACCAGTACTCGCGCGACTGGAGGCCCGCATTCTCGTGGAACCACGGCTCGGGCAGGTACAGCGGCGAGTTCGGGTTGGTCATGGCGACCTTGATGAAGATGCCGATGACCGCTGCAGCACTGCCGACGGCGAGGAAGGGCCAGAACTCTGTGAGCCACGGCGCGTGCCGCGTGCCGCGGAAGGTCCAGGACCGGTTCAGCTGGAAGTTGAACACGTTCGCGACGAGGAAACCCACGATCCAGACCAGGGAGGTGAACCGGAAGTTGAACGGGGTGGCCGGGATCGCGAACAGGATGTTCTGGGCGTTGACCGTGCCGCCGTTCAGCTTGTTCATCGCGATCGCCACGCCCATGTTCACGACCACGCCCGCGCCGCCGACGAGTCCGAACTGCAGGAACTGCCGCACGACGTGCCGGTAGCGGGTGTAGAGGGTGGCTGAGGTCACAAACGCTTAGGTTACCGGGTCGGCGCCCCTGAGCGCGGCAGGGCTCAGCGCGCCGAGGGCGCGCGCCGGGGACGCTTCTGGCAGGACGGGCACAGGTAGGACGAACGGTTCATGAACGCCTCGCGCACGATCGGGGTGCCGCAGCGCGGGCACGGCTGGTCCTCCCTGCCGTACACGGCCAGCGAACGCCCGAAGTAGCCGGAGGAACCGTTGACGTTCACGTAGAGGGCGTCGAAGGACGTGCCGCCGGCAGCCAGTGCCCCGGCCATCACCTCGCGCGCCGCTGCGAGCAGCTCACGCACGCGCCTCCGGGTCAGCCGGTCGGCCGACGTCTCGTAGTGCAGCCTGGCCAGCCACAGGGACTCGTCGGCGTAGATGTTGCCGATGCCGGAGACGATGGTCTGGTTGAGGAGCACCCGCTTGATGCCGCTGTGCCTCCTCCGGATGTCGTTGACGAGCGCTTCGATGTCCAGCAACGGGTCGAACAGGTCCCGCGCGATGTGGGCAACCTCCACGGGGAGTTCGGCGCCGCCCGGGCTCAGCCAGAGGCCTCCGAACATGCGCTGGTCGGCGAAACGGAGCTCGGGACCGCCGTCGGTGAAGGTGAACTCCACGCGGCACTGCGGTGGCGGCGGGCTGCCCGGTGCATCGAGGCGGAACTGGCCGCTCATGCCCAGGTGTGCCATCAGGGCGTCCCCGTCGGTGAACGGCAGCCAGAGGAACTTGCCCCGGCGGCGGGGTTCCGAGAACGTGCGGCCGGCAAGGCCTGTCGCGAAGTCTTCCGGTCCCCCGGTGTGCCGCCGGACAGGTCGCGGGTGGTGGACGGTGACCCCGGCGATGGTGCGGCCGGGCAGCGCTGCTGCCAACCCGGTCCGGACGACCTCGACTTCAGGCAGTTCCGGCATCGGCAACGGCCTCTTCAAGGGCGATGAACGCGTTCTCCGCCGCCCGTTGCTCGGCCTGTTTCTTCGACGTCCCCGCGCCAGGCTCGTACGCGCGGTTACCGACGATGGCAACTGCTGCGAAGCGCTTGTCGTGGTCGGGCCCGGTTTCGGTGACCCGATAGCTGGGGGCGCCGAGGTCGTTGTTGGCTGCGTACTCCTGCAGGCTGGTCTTCCAGTCGAGGCCGGCGCCGAGCTCTGCAGCCTGCACGACCAGCGGATCGAAAAGGGTGTGGACCAGCAGGTCGGCACCGTCCCTTCCCGCGGAGATCAGGACGGCACCCAGCAGGGCCTCGAGCGTGTCCGCGAGGATCGAGGACTTGTCGTGACCGCCGGTGGTGAGCTCACCCTTGCCGAGGAGGATCTGGCTGCCCAGGTCGAGGGAGCGCGCCACGTCAGCGAGGCTGTGGGCGTTCACAACGGCAGCCCGCAGCTTTGCCAGCCGGCCCTCGGGAAGGTCGGGGTAGCTGCGGTAGAGGAACTCGGTGACGACGACGCCCAGCACCGAGTCGCCCAGGAATTCCAGGCGCTCGTTGTGTGGCAGTCCGCCGTTCTCGTACGCGAATGACCGGTGCGTCAGGGCAAGGCGATACAGCTGGGGATCCATCTGGATCCCCAGCTGTTCGATCAGCTCGAGGGCGCGGCTCGGCACCGCTGCGGTATCGGACGTGGTCCGAGCCCGGCTCAGGGCTCGAGGATCTGCCGGCGAGCGGCGCGCGGACCGTACTGGCCGCACGTGGGGCAGGCGGTGTGCGGCAGGTGCTTCGCACCGCAGGCCGCATTGGCGCAGGTCACCAGGGTCGGCGCGAGGGTCTTCCACTGCGAACGGCGGGCCCGCGTGTTGCTGCGGGACATTTTCCGCTTGGGAACGGCCACGGCGTTACTCCTTGTTCTTCGGTTCGTTCATCGGTCCCGTCCACTCCCCCAGGCCTGCCCATCGGGGATCGATGGGCTCTGCATGGCTGTGGTCCGGGGTTCGGTTGAGGTTGGCTCCACATTCGGGGCACAACCCGGCGCAATCCGGACGACACAGGGGCGTGAACGGCAGGTCGAGTACCACCGCGTCCCTGAGGACGGGTTCGAGGTCGATCAACTCGTCCTCGATACGCAAGGCCTCCGGATCATCCGTCTCCTTGCCCGGGTAACAGAACAGCTCCTGGATGTCGATCTCCTCTTCCGAGGAGATGTCGTCAAGGCAGCGTGCGCAGTTCCCCTGCAGCCGGACCACAGCGGTTCCGGTGACCAGGACCCCTTCCACCACAGACTCCAACCGAAGGTCGAGGTCGATGGGTGAGCCGGGTGGCACCCCGATTACTTCGATGCCGAGATCTTCTGGCGCTTCCGCGACCCGACTGACCTCCTTCAGCACTCCAGCCCGCCGGGAGAGTTCGTGTGTTTCGAGCACGAGCCCTGAGCGGTGGTCTGGCAAGCGGGGAGGCACGACGGATCCCTTCAATGCACAAATCGACAGCGTCATAACCAACGCAGGACTCTACCGTGACCGGCGACGCCACGGCAAAACGTCTGTGCCTAGGCCTGCAGCCGGGGCAGTGCCTGGGTGGAGGTGTCGTCGAGCGCCGACCTCGTGGCCAGGCGGTCACGCATGGTGCGCACCTGCGACATCGTCTTCTGCAGGCCGGCCTCGAAGGAGGCGATCCGGGCGTCGACGTAGGAGTCGGCCTCCCGCCGCAGGGCCTCGACGTCGGCCAGCGCCTTTGCCTCGAGTTGGGCCGCCTTGCTGCGGGCGGCTTCCATGACCGGCGTCTGGCTGGTCAGGTAGATGGCCCTCTCCTCGGCGGACGCGATGATCTGGGCTGCCTCGGCCTGGGCCCGCTCGAGGGTCTCCAGGGAGGTGGCCGTGACCCGCTGGGCCTCTCCGACGTCGGCCTGCAACGCGTCGGCCGCCTGCTCGATCAGGGCGAGCACCTCTGCCCGGTTGACCATGCAGGAGGCCGACATGGGGACGGCCTTCGCCCCGGCGACCAGTCGGTGGAGCTGCTTCAGCACCTCGTTCGTGCGCTCAACCATCAGCGTGCTCCATTCCTTTGGCCTTCCGGCGGATCTGGCGGGCGACGACGTCCGGCACGAAGGCGGCGACGTCGCCACCGTAGCTGGCAACTTCCCGAATCATGGTGGAGGACAGCGTGGCCCATTGTGAGGACGCAGGCAACATCACGGTCTCGACTGAGCCCACGACGGCATTGATGTGGGCCATCTGCAGCTCGAAGTCGAAGTCGGAGGCGAACCGGAGCCCCTTCACCACTACCCCCGCTCCCCTGGCGCGCGCGAAGTCCACGAGCAGGCCGTCGAGCGCCTCGACCCTGACTCCTCGCCACTCGGCTGTCACCTCGCGCACCAGTTCCAGGCGCTCTTCGAGCGTGAACAGGTAGTTCTTGGCCGAGTTCCGGCCGACAGCGACGATGACCTCGTCGAACAGCGCGGCGGCGCGCCGGATGACGTCGAGGTGCCCGTGAGTGACGGGGTCGAAGGATCCCGGACAGATGGCGAGCATTCACCGCCCTTTCGTGGCGAAGTACAACGTGGTCTCACCGTAACGCCGCTCCCAGCTGTCGGTCACGCCCGGAGGCCACACCGGGGGGTCATCTCTGGATGCGCGCTCGAGGACCAGCAGGCCATCCTCGGCCAACCACCGCTCCGCAGCGGCGGCGAGGACGGGTGCGAGTCGCTCGCCGGAGACCGCGTAGGGAGGGTCGGCCCAGACCACGTCGAACCGTGCCTGCGGGTCGCCGGCGAGGGTCTTCTCCACCGTGGAAGCGAGCACTGTGACGGGCAGTCCGATCGCCTGGGCGTTGCCGCGGGCGATCCGGGCGGTCGCCTGGTCGCTCTCCACCGCGACGACGGGCGCTGCACCGCGGCTTGCCGCCTCCAGGGCAACGGCACCCGAGCCCGCGTACAGGTCGATGAAGCTGAGGCCGGCCAGCATCTGCTCGGCTCCCGACCCCGCGGTGCCCGCCCAGTCGGCGATGAGCGAGAACGTCGCCTCGCGCACGCGATCGGTGGTGGGGCGGGTGGCCGAGTGCGCCGGCGTCCGGAGGCGGTGGCCCTTGCGGGAGCCGGCGATGATCCTGGTCACCGGGCCAGACTAACGAGCAACGCCCGAGTCAGTTGCGTTCGAGCCACTCACCGGAGGCCAGCAGCTCTGTTGCCCGGACGGCGTCGGCGAAGCCGGGTGTTGTCATTCCGGGGTCGCGCGCAACGCAGGTGGCTGCAAGGTCCCGCGCCTGTGCGATCAGGTCGGCGTGCTCCAGCACCCGCAACAGGCGCAGGCTGGAACGGCTCCCCGCCTGGCTTGAGCCCAGCACGTCGCCCTCCCTGCGCTGCTCGAGGTCGAGCTCCGCGAGCACGAAGCCGTCCCGCGTCGAGGCGACGGCATCGAGCCGGTCGCGGGCGGGCTCGCCGGCAGGGACGCTGCTGATCAGCAGGCAGACGCCGGGGTGGCCGCCGCGTCCGATCCGTCCGCGTAACTGGTGGAGCTGGGAGATGCCGAACCGATCGGCGTCCCAGACCACCATCATCGAGGCGTTGGGCACGTCGACGCCGACCTCGATCACGGTGGTGGCGACGAGGACGTCGAGGTCCCCGGCTGCGAACTCGGCCATCACCTGGTCCTTGGTGTCGCTGGGAAGCTGCCCGTGCAGGACGCCGAGGCGGACGTCGGCGAGCGGTCCGGCGCGGAGCTCTTCCGCCAGTTCGACGACGCCCTTGCCCTCGCCACCGTCACCGCGACCGCCGATCCGCGGGCAGACCACGAACACCTGCCGGCCGGTGGCCACCTCCTCGCGCACCCTCCCCCAGGCCCGTTCGACCCATGTGGGGCGGCTCGCAGCATCGACGACAACCGTGGAGACGTCCGCTCGTCCGGCAGGCAGCTCCGCGAGCGTCGAGACGTCCAGGTCGCCGAAGATCGTCATCGCCACCGACCGCGGGATCGGCGTGGCGGTGAGCACGAGCACGTGGGGGCGGCTGCTGGCCTTGTCCGCGAGCACCGCCCGCTGCTCGACACCGAAGCGGTGCTGCTCGTCGACGACGATGAGCCCGAGGTCGGCGAACTGGACGCGGTCGGCGAGCAACGCGTGCGTGCCGATCACGATGCCGGCGTCGCCGCTGGCCGCGCGCAGCAGCGCCGACTTCTTGGTGCCCGCCGGCAGCGAGCCGGTCAGCAGCACGACGTCGGTGGCCACGTCGGGGGTGCCGAGCATGCGGCCACCGCCGAGGTCGCCGAGGAGCGCCTTGATGGTCTGGAAGTGCTGGTGGGCGAGCACTTCGGTCGGGGCGAGCAGCGCAGCCTGGCCGCCGGCGTCAACCACAGCGAGCATCGCCCGGAGCGCGACGACGGTCTTGCCCGAGCCCACCTCGCCCTGCAGCAGCCGCTGCATGGGTCGAGAAAGGGCCAGGTCGTCGAGGATCGCTGCACTGACCTCGGTCTGCCCTGCAGTGAGCTGGAACGGCAGCCGGGCGTCAAAGGCCGTCAGGAGCCCGTCAGGGAGCGCCCGGCGGGGCTGCGCGGTGTGGCTGGCGGCGTCCGCACGCCGGTAGGCCATGGTCAGCTGGGTGGCGAGGGCTTCGTCGAAGCGCAACCGGTGGGCACCCCGTGCAGCTTCCGCGAGGCTCACCGGGTGGTGGACCGCAGCGAAGGCGTCGGCGAGGCGCAGGACGCCAGCGCTCTCCCTGACCCAGTCGGGCAGGGGATCCTCGACGGCCGAGAGCGCTGACAGGGCGAGGCGGGCGCACTCGGCAACCTTCCACGTCGGGAGCTTGGCCGTGGCCGGGTACATGCCGACGAGGCCGCCGGTGGCGAGCGCCGCGATGCGTTCCTTCTCCTCGGAGGTGGCGACGATGCGACCCCCGGCGTCGAGCATCGCGAAGACGGGGTGGCTCATCTGGAGCTGGTCACGGAAGCTGCCGACCTTGCCGATGAACACGCCTGCCACACCCTCACCGAGCTGACGCTCCCACCAGCCGAGCAGGTGCGCCTTGCCGAAGAAGGTGGCCGTCAGCCTGCCGTTCCCGTCGCTGAGCAGCACCTCGAGCCTGCCTGGACGCGTTTCGCGCCGGCCGGGCTGGTTGCGGCCCTCGAACCGGGAGATCTTGGCCACCTTGGCGATCACGGCGACGTGCTCGCCCTCGACGAGGGTGCCGAGGTCGGTCAGCTCCGTACCGGAGAGGTAGCGGCGGGGGATGAACCGGAGGAGGTCACCGACGGTCTCGATGCGGAGGCTTGCGAACTCCTTGGCCGTGCGGTCCCCCAGCACCTGGCCGAGGGGTGCTGCCAGCTCGGCGTACATCGCCGTGCGCCACCCGCTCAGACCCTGCTCCACGCTGCCCGAGCCTATGCTTCTCCTCCGACATCGGGGCCACCGACACGTGCAGGCACACCCCTAACGGCGCCCCCGGCTCCAGATGAGCTTGCCCAGCAGCGCCGTCACCGCGCCGCACACGGCAAGCGCGACGGGCGAGGCACCCGTGCCGTCGCCGGTCATCAACAGGGCGTTCCACATCGTGGCGACGAGCATGATCACGAAGGCGGCGGAAAGTGGCACCCGCGCGCTCGGCGGCTGCCCCTGCCTGCCGGTGGACTGCGGACGCGTCGGGCCCGGGGCGGGTGGGCGCGCCACCGTTCCCGGCGAGGTCGTCGCCCCTTTGTGCGGCGCCGGAGTCGGAGTCCGGCGTGGCGCCGGCGGTGTCGGGGCGGCGAGGACGGGAGGCTGCGGCGTCCGCGTCGTGTCGGGCGGCTCCGTCGGGGCATCCCAGGACCCGAGGTCCGGCGCCCAGCCAAGGAAGTCGTCGGTGTCGCGCGATTGGCTCACGCGTTCATGCTGGCACATCGGGCCGGTGACCGTGATGATCGCCCCGGGAGGCCTGCTGCCGTCGCGTCCGGACATGCAAAGAGACCCGCCTCACGGCGGGTCTCTTCGAGCAGAGGTCAGCGGGTGACGCGACCGGCCTTCATGCAGGAGGTGCACACGTTGAGGCGCTTGTGGGTGCCCTCGACGACGGCGCGGACACGCTGGATGTTCGGGTTCCAGCGACGATTGGTCTTCTTCTTCGACCAGGGCACGTTGTGCCCGAAACCCGGACCCTTGGCGCAGATGTCACAGACGGCAGCCACTGGAGTACTCCTTGTTGTCTCAAGATCGGGCACATCAGAGCGCCCGGAAAAGATCGGCCCCCGATCGGGGACCTGCCTACGATACCTGAATCGACGCCACGCCCGCCAATCGTCAGGTGGCCACGACGATCGGCAGGATCATCGGACGGCGACGGAAGTTGTTGTTCACCCAGCGTCCCAGCGTGCGGCGCACCTGCTGCTGCAGCTGGAAGGTGTCCTCCACCCCGTCGGCCAGTGCCTGCTCGATCACGGCGACCAGTTCCGGTCGGACGACATCGAAGACGGTGTCGTCGTCCGCGAAGCCGCGTGCGTGGATGTCCGGACCGCTGACCAGCTTGCCGGAGTGCAGGTTCACAACGGCGACGACCGAGATGAAGCCCTCCTCACCGAGGATCTTGCGATCGGTGAGCTCCGTGTCGCCGATCTCGCCCTCGGTGAGCCCGTCGACGAAGATGTAGCCGCACTCCAGCTGGCCCACCACCTTGGCCTTGCCCTTGGTGAGGTCGATCACGGCGCCGTCCTCGACGACCAGCGCGCGCTTCGCCGGCACCCCGGTGGCGACGGCGAGCTTGGCGTTGGCGATCAGGTGGCGGATCTCCCCGTGGATGGGCAGGACGTTCTTCGGCTTCAGCAGGTTGTAGCAGTAGATCAGCTCGCCGGCGCTCGCGTGCCCGGAGACGTGCACCATCGCATTGGCCTTGTGGACGACGTTGACGCCGTTGCGGGCCAACCCGTTGATCACCCGGTACACCGAGTTCTCGTTCCCGGGGATCAGCGAGGACGCCAGCAGCACCACGTCGCCGGGGCCGGCGGTGACCACCGGGTGTTCGTGGTTGGAGATCCGCGACAGCGCACTGAGGGGCTCGCCCTGCGAACCGGTGGAGACGATCAGCACCTCGTCGTCGCGGTAGTTGTCGATCTGCTTGAGGTCGATCAGGGTGTTCTCCGGCACATGGAGGAAACCGAGCTCCCTTGCCACGCCCATGTTCCGCACCATCGAGCGGCCGACGTAGACCACCTTGCGCTTGTGCCGGACGGCGGCGTCCATGACCTGTTGCACGCGGTGCACGTGGGACGCGAAGCAGGCGACGATCAGCTTCTGCTTGGCGTTGGCGAAGACCCGTTCCAGGGCCGGTTCGATGTCGCGCTCGTGGGCGGTGAAGCCGGGGCTCTCCGCGTTGGTGGAGTCGACCATGAACAGGTCGACGCCCTCATCGCCGAGACGGGCGAAGCCGTTCAGGTCGGTGAGCCGGCCGTCGAGCGGCAGCTGGTCCATCTTGAAGTCGCCGGTGTGCAGGACGGTGCCACCCGGCGTCCGCATGATGACGGCGAGTGCGTCGGGGATGGAGTGGTTGACCGCGAGGAACTCGAGGTCGAACTCCCCGACCGTGATCCGGTCGCCCTCGGCGACCTCGCGGAAGTCGACGTCGCGGATGCGGTGCTCGCGCAGCTTCTCGCGCACGAAGGCCAGCGTCAGCCGTGAGCCGTAGACGGGGATGTTGCTGCGCCGGCGCAGGAGGTAGGGCACGGCCCCGATGTGGTCCTCGTGCCCGTGGGTGAGCACGAGTGCCTTCACCTCGTCGAGTCGATCCTCCACCAGGTGGAGGCCGGGCAGGATCAGGTCAACACCGGGTTGGTCGTCGGAGGGGAACAGCACCCCGCAGTCGACGAACAGCAGGTCGTCGTTGATTTCGAAGGAGGTCATGTTTCGACCGATGTCTCCAAGGCCGCCCAGCGGAGTGATCCGCAGCGTGTCCCTGGCCAGGGCCGGTGGGGTCTTCAGGCTTTCTCGCACGCGCCCAACCTATAACGATCTTCAGCCCCGTCCCGGCCAGTGGCTGCCGCCACCGTGGGTACAGTGGCGCGGTGATCGCCGATTCCGTCCGCCTCGCCCTGCCAGCAGAAGCCGCGAATATCGCAGCCGTGCAGCGCAGGGGCTGGACCCAGACCATGCCGGCCGACGTCGCGGGCGAGGTGCTCGCGAGCGTCGACCTCGACACCATGTCCGAGCGCTGGGAGCAGGCCATCCTGCGTCCCCCGCTGGCGCAGTTCCGGGTGCTTGTCGCCATCGGGGACGAACGGGTGGTGGGGTTCGCAGCCGTCGGGCCGTCCGACGACCCGGACGCGGAGGCCGGTGAGGACGGCGTGGTCGCCGAGTTCGTCATCGACCCCCAGGCCCAGCGCAGGGGCCACGGCTCACGCCTGCTGAACGCCTGCGTCGACACCATGAAGGCGGACGCGTTCATCCGCGCGACCTGGTGGGTGCACGCAACCGACGACGTCCTGCGTACTTTCCTCACCGGTGCGGGGTGGGCTGCCGACGGCGCCCACACCGAGGTGGCGGTCAGCGAGGGTGGTCCGAGCCTCAAGCTGGTGCGGCTGCACACAGCCATCGGCTGAGCGGACGCCTCCTCAGGGAATCGGGACGGTGAGGTTCGTTCCTTCGACGCCGACCGCGACGCCGCTCTCGTCCGGGCTGAGCCTGGCGAGGCGAAGGCCGTAATCGAGCTTCACCGGGATGGGCTTGACGAGGGCATCCAGCTGGTCCTGGGTCACGCCGATATCGACGGGGTTGCCGTTGACGTTGAACTTCGGATCGGTGAGCCTGATCACCTGCTTGCCGACATCGATATCGGGCAGCGCGGAAACGGCAAGACTGATCTTGCTGCTGAACACGTCCGTCTCGTAGCGGAGCTGCAGCCGCCCGTCCGGTGCGTAGGTGATCGGCAGACCGGCGATCTTCGACAGGTCGGCGTAGCTCAGCCTTGCTGAGCCGATGAGCTGCGCCACGCTGGCCCCGTCGCCCGTGAGCCGGATCTCGCCGGTGTCTGCCACCACGTCAGTGAGGTGGACCGGATGCCCGGATACCTCCTGCGGCATCGACGGGATCTCGACATGGGCATCGGGGACGGAGCGGGTGAACCAGGCGAGGATGAAGGGCGTCCCTCCCAGCCGAACGGTGGACTTGCCATCGCTGAGGTGCTGGTCGACGGATTCGGCGATGCGATCCTGGGCGTAAGCGCGCAGGAAGCTGTCGCCGAAGTAGCCGCCCACGCCAACGACGAGCAGGACGATGAGTGTCCACACCAGCCCCTTGCGCACGGTCAGATGCCGAGCAGGTCGTCGATACCGAGCGTCAGGCCGGGCCGAGAGGCGATGTTGCGGACACCGAGCAGCACGCCCGGCATGAAGGAGGCGCGGTCCAGTGAGTCGTGGCGGATGGTGAGCGTCTCCCCCTCAGCGCCGAACAACACCTCCTGGTGGGCGATCAGACCGCGCAGGCGGACGCTGTGCACGTGGATGCCACCGACGTCGGCGCCGCGGGCCCCCGGCAGGCCGGTCGCCGTGGCGTCGGGGACGGGGCCGAGCCCGGCGTCCGCGCGTGCGGCTGCGATGCGTCCTGCGGTCGCCTGGGCTGTGCCTGAGGGCGCGTCAACCTTGTGGGGGTGGTGGAGTTCGATGATCTCTGCTGACTCGTAGAAGCGGGCGGCCTGCTCTGCGAAGTGCATCATCAGGATCGCACCGATGGAGAAGTTGGCCGCGATCACCACTCCCACCTCGGGCTTGGCGGCCAGCTGCTCGCGGACGCTGGCCAGGCGCTCGTAGGTGAACCCCGTTGTGCCGACGACGGCGTGGATGCCCCGCTCGATGCACCAGGCGAGGTTGTCCATCACGGCGTCCGGCGTTGTGAAGTCGACGACAACCTCTGCGTTCTGCTCCACGGCGCTGCGGTCGTCACCGGCGTCCACGGCTGCCACGAGCTCCAGGTCTGCGGCCGCATCGACAGCTGCGCACACCTGGGCACCCATCCGGCCCTTTGCCCCGAACACAGCAACCCGCATCGCGCTCCCCTTCCGGTTGTCCGCCCATCCTAGGGCTGCACGCGAACGCAAAACCGGCGCCCCGCACAAGGCGGGACGCCGGTGAGGCGATCAGATTGCTCAGGCTTCGGCCGGTTCCGCAACCTTGTCCTCGACGACCGGGATCAGGGACAGCTTGCCCTTCTCATCGATCTCGGAGATCTCCACCTGGATCTTCTGGCCGACGCTGACGACGTCCTCCACGTTCTCCACGCGGGCGCCGCCGGCGAGCGGACGCAGCTTGGAGATGTGCAGCAGGCCGTCCTTGCCGGGCATCAGGGAGATGAACGCACCGAACGGCATGATCTTCACGACCGTGCCCAGGTAGCGCTCGCCCTTCTCCGGCATCATCGGGTTGGCGATGGCGTTGATGATCGCGCGGGCAGCCTCGGCGGACTCGCCGTTGTCTGCACCGATGTAGATCGTGCCGTCGTCCTCGATGGAGATGTTCGCGCCGGTGTCGTCCTGGATCTGGTTGATCATCTTGCCCTTCGGGCCGATGATCTCGCCGATCTTGTCGACAGGGATCCTGATACTGATGATCCGCGGGGCGTACGGGCTCATCTCGTCGGGGATGTCGATGGCCTCGGCCATCACCTCGAGGATGGTGTGCCGTGCGTCCCGTGCCTGGAGCAGTGCACCGGCCAGCACCTCGGCGGGAATGCCGGTGAGCTTGGTGTCCAGCTGCAGGGCGGTCACGAAGTCCTTCGTGCCTGCGACCTTGAAGTCCATGTCGCCGAGGGCGTCCTCAGCGCCAAGGATGTCGGTCAGGGCGACGTACTTGGTCTCCCCGTCGATCTCTTCGCTCATCAGGCCCATGGCGATACCGGCGACCGGCGACTTCAGCGGCACCCCGGAGTTCAGCAGGGAAAGGGTCGATGCGCACACCGAACCCATCGACGTGGAACCGTTGGAGCCGAGAGCCTCGGACACCTGGCGGATCGCGTAGGGGAACTCGTCCCGCTTCGGCAGCACCGGCAGCAGGGCGCGCTCAGCGAGCGCACCGTGGCCGATCTCGCGCCGCTTCGGCGAACCGACCCGACCGGTTTCACCGGTGGAGTAGGGCGGGAAGTTGTAGTTGTGCATGTAGCGCTTGGTCGTCTGCGGGTCGAGCGTGTCCAGCTTCTGCTCCATGTCGAGCATGTTCAGCGTCGTGACACCCAGGATCTGGGTCTCGCCACGCTGGAACAGCGCGGAACCGTGCACCCGCGGCAGCACGCCGACCTCTGCGGACAGCGTGCGGATGTCCGCAACGCCCCGGCCGTCGATGCGGACGTGCTCGGTGATCGTCTTGTGACGGACGACCTTCTTGGTCAGCGCGCGGAACGCACCGACGATCTCCTTGTCACGGTCCGGGAAGCGCGAGTCGAGCTCGGCCTTCAGGTCCGCGAGGAGCGACTCGGTGGTGGTCTCGCGCTCTGCCTTGCCGGAGATGCTCATGACCGACTTGAGTCGATCGGTGCCGGCCTCGGCGACAGCCTCGAACACGTCGGGCTGGTAGTCGAGGAACACCGGGAACTGCGAGACGGCCTTCGGCAGCATCGCGGCCAGCTCGGCCTGCGCGTCGCACAGCGCCTTGATGAACGGCTTCGACGCCTCGATGCCCTGTGCAACGACCTCTTCTGTCGGTGCGGTACGGCCCGAGCGGACGAGGTCCCAGGTGTTTTCGGTGGACTCGGCCTCGACCATCATGATCGCGACGTCACCGTCGGGCATGACGCGGCCGGCGATGGCGATCTCGAAGGTGGCGTCAGCGGACTGCTCCACGGTCGGGAAGCCGATCCACTTGTCGCCGATCAGCGAGACCCGGACAGCACCGACGGGGCCGGTGAACGGCAGGCCGGCCAGCGTGGTGGACGCGGAACCGGCGTTGATCGCCAGCACGTCGTAGCGCACGTTCGGGTTCAGCGCCATAACGGTGATGACGACCTGCACCTCGTTGCGCAGGCCCTTGACGAAGCAGGGACGCAGCGGACGGTCGGTGAGGCGGGCGGCGAGGATGGCGCCCTCGGACGGGCGGCCTTCGCGGCGGAAGAACGAACCGGGGATGCGGCCGGCGGCGTACATCCGCTCCTCCACGTCCACGGTGAGCGGGAAGAAGTCGATGGCGTCGCGCGGGTTCTTGGCCGCGGTCGTTGCGGCGAGAAGCATGGTGTCGCCGTCGAGGTAGACAGCAGCGCTGCCGTTGGCCTGCTTTGCCAGCAGACCGGACTCGAAGCGGACGACGTGCTTGCCATGGGTGCCGTTGTCAATCACGGCTTCGGTGAAACGAAGGTCAGGACCTTCCATTCGGATTCCTTTCGGGTTTCCGCCCCGTGTCCGCACCTTGCCCGGTCTTCGATCGAGGCTCGCGGGCGGCCGGCGTCCGGCTTCCCGAAAGTCACTACCGAGGACCAAACCCGGTCCCGGTGGGGCTTTTACTTGGGTTGAAAGCACGACTGGCCGGTGACGGGCATCCCGTCACCGGCTGGTCATGAAGCTGAAATCACCGACGCAGGCCGAGGCGTGCGATCAGCGAACGGTAGTGCTCAACGTCGTTCCTCATCACGTAGTTGAGCAGGCGGCGGCGCTGGCCGACCATGAGGAGCAGGCCGCGGCGGCTGTGATGGTCGCCCTTGTGCTCCTTGAGGTGTTCGGTCAGGTGCGAGATGCGCTTGGTGAGGAGCGCGATCTGGACATCCGGTGAACCGGTGTCGCCCGGAACGGTCGCGTAATCTTCGATGATCTTCTTCTTGATGTCAGCGTCCATCTGTCGCTGCTCTCCTCTCGGTTTCCCGTTGCGCGGCGCTCCCCATAGCCATATGGCACGAATCCCGGATCAGGAGTCGCTGGGAGCTCTTGGGCTTCCGCGGCCGTCTTGACGGCGCCACCACTCTACCGGCAGCCCTCCCGCTCGGCGAATTGCCGTGGTCTGCACGCGCGATTGCGCACTTGGCAAGGCACAACGGCGCCGCATTCGTGGATTATGCGCAGTCCTACCCATTCGAATGAGAGGATGACCACGCCCCGCGGCCGCAAGGCCGCCTGGGGCCGACCCAGCATCCGACGTTCACTAAGGAGTGAACCATGGCGGTAGTCATCGGCATCCCGACGAGCGCAGATCCGGCCGAGCGCCGGACGACGATCGTGCCCGATGTGGTGAAGAAACTCCGGGCGGCCGGCGCGGAGATCGTTGTCCAGCGGGGAGCCACCGACGGCGCCTACCTGGACGAGAGCAGCCTCGGCGAGGTCTCGTGGGTGGACAGCACCGATGACGTGCTGGCCGCCGCCGACGTCGTGTGGGTGATCGGCCCGCCCGAGGATGCGACGCTGGCGAAGCTCCGGCCCGGCACCGTCCTGATGGGCATGCTGCAGCCCTATTCCTCCGCGGAGCGGGTGAAGCTGTTCTGCGATCGGCAGATCACGGCGTTCGCGATGGAGCTGGTGCCCCGCATCTCCCGCGCGCAGAGCATGGACATCCTGAGCTCGCAGGGCGCGGCGTCCGGCTACCAGTGCGTCCTTATCGCCGCGGCGCGGGCGCCGAAGTTCTTCCCCATGCTCACCTACGCAGCCGGCACGATCCGCCCGTCCCGCGTGCTCGTGATCGGCGCAGGAGTCGCCGGCCTGCAGGCGATCGCGACGGCCAAGCGGCTGGGTGCGATCGTCGAGGCCTATGACGTCCGCCCCGACACCAAGGAGCAGATCGAGTCGCTCGGCGCCAAGTTCGTCGACACCGGGGTCAGCGCCGCCGGCGCCGGCGGCTACGCCCGCGAACTCACCGATGAGGAGAAGGCAGCGCAGGCCGAGAAGCTGGGCAAGGCCGTCGCAGCCTGCGATGTGCTCATCACGACCGCTGCGGTACCGGGCAAGAAGGCCCCGCTGATCATCACCGACACCATGGTTGCTGCCATGAAACCCGGGGCGATCGTCGTCGACATGGCCGCGGAGACCGGCGGCAACGTTGCCGGGACGGTGGCCGGCAAGGAGACCCGGGTCGGTCCGGCGCATGTGGTCGGGCCGGTCAACCTGCCGAGCCGCATGCCGGTCCACACCTCGGAGATGTTCAGCAAGAACCTGTACAACTTCCTCGCCCCGATGCTGTCCGAGGGACTCCTCAAGCTGGACTGGGACGACGAGGTCATCGCCGGGACGGCGCTCACCCACGCCGGTGAGGTCAAGCACCCGGTCGTCAAGCAAGTCCTCGGACTCTGAGCCAGAAGGAAAAGCGAAATGCAAGACCTGTTGTTCGTATACATCTTCGTCCTGGCGGCGTTCACCGGCTATGAGGTGATCTCCCGGGTGCCGGTCATCCTGCACACCCCACTGATGTCCGGCTCCAACTTCGTCCACGGCGTCGTGCTCGTCGGTGCCATGTACGCCCTCGGCCAGGCGGAGGGTCCCTTCCAGCTCACCCTCGGCTTCCTCGCCGTGCTGCTCGGCGCTGCGAATGCGGCCGGTGGCTACGTCGTCACCGAACGGATGCTGGCCATGTTCACAGCCAAGGCCAAGCCTGCCATCACCACGGGCAAGGAGGCCTGAGACCATGACGTTCGTCGTGAACGCCGTCTACCTCGCGGTGGCCATCCTCTTCATCCTGGGCCTGAAGGCCATGTCCTCGCCGGTCACCGCCCGCAAGGGCATCATGCAGGCCGGCCTCGGCATGATCCTCGCCACAGCGATCACGTTCCTCTACCCCAACGTCGAAGGCTCCGGCCTGCTGTTCTTCGCCCCGGGCAAGACGATCAACCTGATCCTCACCGTCGTCGCGATCGCCATCGGCGGTGGCGTGGCCTGGTGGCTCGGCAAGGTCGTCAAGATGACCGACATGCCGCAGATGGTCGCGGTCTACAACGGCATGGGCGGCGGCGCTGCCGCACTGATCGCGGCCGTCGAGTTCGCCCGGGTGACCTCCGAACGTGGTGGGTCCCTCGGTCCGATCGTCGCGACGCTGGCCGTGCTCGGCGCGCTCATCGGTTCGGTGGCCTTCGCCGGCTCGATCATCGCCTTCCTCAAGCTGCAGGGCATCATGAAGAAGACCTGGCGACTGCCGGCGCAGAACCTGGTCAACATGGTCCTCGCCCTTGCCGCCGTCGCCCTCGGCGTTGCGATCGTGCTGCTGTCGGCGAACGCGAGCAGCAATCCGCTCCTCGTGGTGCTGCTGGTCGTGTTCTTCCTGCTGTCACTGTTCCTCGGCGTGATCCTCACCAGCCCCATCGGTGGCGCGGACATGCCGGTCGTGATCTCCCTGCTCAACGCCTTCACCGGCCTCGCCGTCGGCTTCGAGGGCTACGTGCTGGGCAACCCGGCCCTGGTCATCGCAGGCATCGTCGTTGGTGCATCCGGCACCCTGCTGACCCAGCTGATGGCCAAGGCCATGAACCGGCCGATCACCAACGTGATCTTCACCCCGATCACCGGCGAGGCCCAGGTCGGCGGCGGCGAGATCGCCGGCTCGATGAAGGAACTGTCGGGCATGGACGCAGCAGCGATGATGCGCTACGCGGAGAAGGTCATCATCATCCCCGGCTACGGCATGGCCGTGGCCGGCGCCCAGCACAAGGTCTGGGAGCTCACCAAGCTCCTCGAAGAGGCCGGCGTGACGGTGAAGTTCGCCATCCACCCGGTGGCCGGACGCATGCCGGGGCACATGAACGTCCTGCTCGCAGAGGCCGGTGTGCCCTACGACATGATCTTCGACCTCGAGGAGATCAACGACGAGTTCCCCACCACCGACGTGGCCCTCGTGATCGGCGCCAACGACGTGGTGAACCCCGTTGCCCGCACCGACAAGGGTTCGCCGATCTACGGCATGCCGATCCTGAACGCAGACAAGGCGCAGAGCTGCATCGTGATCAAGCGTGGCAAGGGCGCCGGGTACTCCGGCATCGAGAACGCCCTGTTCTACGCGGAGAACACCTCGATGCTCTATGGCAGCGCCCAGCAGGCGGTCGCCGACATCATCACGGCGGTCAAGACACTGGTCTGACCGGCCGAAGGGCGGCACGAAAGGGGACTGTCCCCTTTCGTGCCGCCCTTCGCTTCACTTCCTCGAGCATCTGAGCCCGTCAGGCAAGACGTGTTTGCAGCGATTCGGGCAACCGGCCACACTGGGAGCCACGATTGCCGACGACCCTGGCGGAGGATGCATGACTGCTGAGCCGATCACCGTGCGCCTGTGCACAGCCGAGGACCTGCCCGCTCTGCACGCCAGGGAGCCGCATCCCGCGGCCACGATCGCCCAGCGCCACTTCGACCGGCAGGCGGCGGGCGGCTACTTCTTCGCCGTGGCACTGCGCGGCACAGAACCGCTGGGCACCAGCGTCCTTGACTGCGACCCGAAGAACCGCTTGTGCCCGGAACTGAAGAACCTGTGGGTCTACCCGGAGGCCCGGCGACAGGGCGCTGCACGCGAACTCACCCGGTTCCTCGAGGACCAGGCCGCAGCCCTTGGGTTCGTCGAGGTGTTCCTCCGCGTGAACCCGGACAACGAGGCAGCCATCCCGATGTACATCAGCCTCGACTACACCCCCACCGGCGATCACTCCATGACGCCGTACGAGACCTTCGACGCCAGCGGCGTCAGCACCACCTACGAACAGCTGGACGCGGTCTACCGCAAGTCACTTCTCATCCGCTGACCGTCAGCCCCCGTGGGCCACCCCGACCGCCGTCACGTCGATGAGGCGTCCGCCACCGCTTGTCAGCGTCAGGACGACCCGGTCGGCCGTGCAGGCAAAGCTCTCCAGCCTCACCTGGTGCTGCAGCGCGTGCACGGCGAGCATCCCGAGGTCCCCTGTCTGACCACCCCGGACGAGCATCACCGTGGCGTCGGCGAAGTTGAGGTTCGCGAACCCGAGGGCACCGCCTGCAGTCAGGGACGTCACGGGGACGCGCCGGTTCAGCAGGCGCGTCAGGTTGGCGGAGATGACGGCGGGAGAACTCATGCCGTACTCGGCAGAGACCGTGCGTGCGATATGGGCGAGTTCTTCCATGTCGGAGCCGAGCAGGTCCATGCCGGCAACCGGATCGGCGGCCGGCTCGGTACGGGCGATCCAGCGCCCGAAGGGCCCGAGCCCGAACATGACCCAATTCTGCTCCTGTTGGAGCCGCTTGGGAACCTCCTGGTGAATCAGGCCGACGCGAGGAGCTCGTGGCAGCGGGCGACATCATCGGCCATCTTCACGATCAGCTCGTTGATGTCGGTGAAGCGCACCTGGCCGCGGATCCGGGCGATGAACTCGACGGCGATCGGCGCGTCGTACAGCTCGAGGTCATCGCGATCGAGGACGTAGGACTCGACGCGACGCGAGACCCCGTCGAAGGTGGGATTGGTGCCGACGGAGATGGCTGCGGGCCAGCGTTCGGGCTCGCCACCGGCAGGGAGTGCCTCGCCGTGCGCGTCCAGCCCGTCACGCCTTGTCACCCAGCCCGCGTACACCCCGTCCGCAGGGCAGGCGAGGTTCTCCGGCACCGGCAGGTTGGCCGTCGGGTAGCCGAGCGTCCGGCCACGCATGTCCCCGTGCGTGACCACACCGCGAAAGCAGAACGGGCGACCCAGGTGCTCCGCTGCGTGCGCCACGTCGCCGGCGGCGAGGGCCTCGCGGATGCGGGTGGAGCAGGTCTCCTCGTTCTCGAAGCGGACCAGCGCGAGCGCGTCGACCTCGAACCGGCCGGCCGCGAGTTCGCGCAAGGTGTCGACGGTGCCTGCCGCGAGGTGTCCGAAGCGGAAGTTCTCGCCGACGACGACCGTTGCCGGCTCCAGCGGGACCAGCACGCGCTCCACGAAGTCGGACGGCGACCAGGAGGCGAACTCACGGGTGAAGTCGATGACCTCGACGCGGTCGGCGCCCGCCTGCGTGAGGAGCTCGATGCGGGCCTCCAGGGAGGTCAGGAGCATCGGCCCCACCTCCGGACGCAGTACCGACACCGGGTGCGGCCAGAAGGTGACCACGACCAGCGGCAACCCTGGCTGGCGACGCCGGGCCTCTGCGAGCACCTCGCGATGGCCGGGGTGCACCCCGTCGAAGTTGCCGATGACGACTACTGCTGCGCTCACTTCCACCTCTCCAGGCACGCTCGCCGTGCGCCGAATCACCTTACGCCACAGCTCACGCGAGCACGGCAAGCGGGATCGCCGTGCCGTCGGTCCCGGGACGGTAGAGGGCGAGCAGCCGGTCGTCATGCACCAGTGCTGTGGGGTCGGCGGGCACGGTGAGTTCGAGCGCCCGCCCGAACCCGACGTCGCTGGCCTGGTCTGCGTCGACCTCGACGACGTCGAATGCGCGGCGGGCCACCTCGGCCATGCCCATCAGGGGTGGTGCGTCCTCCCCGGCGAGACCGTCAGCATCGAGCGCGACGAGGTCGAGGCCGAACGCCCCGACGCGGGTACGGCGAAGGGCCGTCAGGTGGCCACCGCAGGAGAGCCTGGCCCCGAGGTCGCGGGCCAGTGCCCTGATGTAAGTGCCGGAGGTGCAGTCGATGACCACGTCGACGTCGAGCACCGGCAGGGCCTCGTCGGGCCCAGCCAGCACGACAGGGCGGACGGCGAGGACATCGAACCGGCTCACGGTGACTTCGCGTGCCTTGAGGTCGACCTCTCCCCCGGCCCGCACCACGGCGTAGGCCCGCTTGCCTGCCACCTTGATGGCCGAGACAGAGGACGGCACCTGGCTGATGAGGCCGGTGAATGCGGGAAGCTCCGCCTCGACAGCGGCACGCGTGATACCGCCTGCGCCCGCGGCCGAGACCACGTCGCCCTCGGCATCGTCGGTGACGGTGGCCTGGCCCAGCCGGATGGTCGCCGTGTAGGTCTTGTCGTGCCCCGCGAGGTGACCCAGCAGGCGGGTTGCCCGGTTCACCCCGATCAGCAGCACGCCGGTCGCCATCGGGTCGAGGGTGCCCGCGTGTCCGACCTTCTTGGTGCCGAACAGGCGGCGGCAACGCCCCACCACCTGGTGCGACGTCCAGCCCTGCGGCTTGTCGACCACCACCAAGTCCATCGCCACACGCAAGCTGAGAGTCTTTCGCCGTCATCGGCGGCTAACTCACAACTTGTGGGTGGAGGGGTCGCTCAGTCATCGAGTTCTTCGACTTCTTCTGCGTGCTTGTACGGGTCGGCGTCGCCGGCGTAGGTGGCTCCGACGGCGCGGGCAGCGACCGCCTCGTCGATGGCACGGGCCCGTGCGAGCGCTTCCTCGATCTGTGCGGCGTCCTCCTCGACGGCGTCCAGCACGAAGGCCAGCGTCGGGGTGAACTTCATGCCGAGCTGCTTGCCAACGGTCGAACGCAGCAGGCCGGTGGCCGAGTGCAGCGCCAGCGCGGTCTCGTCGCGGGCGTCGGCGTCCCCGAGCACGGTGTAGAAGACGGTTGCCTCGCGGCCGTCCCCCGTCACGCGGACGTCGGTGACGGTGACGAACCCGAGGCGCGGGTCCTTGATCCGACGCTCCAGCATCTGAGCGACGACCACCTTGATCTGTTCAGCCACCTTGGCGTAGCGCGGACTGGCCATGTTCATTCCTCTCAACGAATTCCGACGCGGGCCCCGGTCGCCCGGGACCCGCGTCGGGAAATCACCTGCTTCAGTCGCGCGGCTTCTCCACCATCTCGAAGGTCTCGATGATGTCGCCGACCCGGATGTCGGAGAAGTTCGACAGCGTCATGCCGCACTCGAAGCCCTCGCGGACCTCGGTTGCATCGTCCTTCTCCCGACGGAGGGAGGCGATGGAGGTGTCTGCCACCACGACCCCGTCCCGCAGGAGCCGGGCCTTGGCGTTCCGGCGAATCGTGCCGTCGATGACCATGCAGCCGGCGATGACGCCGAACTTGGAGCTCCGGAAGATGTCCCGGATCTCGGCCTGGCCACGGACCTTCTCCTCGAAGATCGGCTTCAGCATGCCCTTCAGGGCTGCCTCGACCTCGTCGATGGCTGCGTAGATGACCGTGTAGTACCGGACGTCCACACCCTCGGCGTCTGCCAGCTGGGTGGCCTTGCCCTGCGCACGGACGTTGAAGCCGATGATGACGGCATCCGAGGCGGCTGCGAGGCTGACGTTGGTCTCGGTGATCGCACCAACACCGCGGTCGATGACCCGCAGGTCGACCTCGTCGCCGACGTCGATCTGCAGCAGTGCGTCCTCCAGGGCCTCGACAGCACCGGCCGAATCGCCCTTGAGGATGAGTCGCAGCTCCTGCGCCTCGCCCCGTGCGAGCTGTTCGAACAGCTGGTCGAGCGTCTTGCGACGCGTGGTCTTTGCCAGCATGGCTGCCCGCTGACGGGCCTCCCGCTTCTCGGCGATCTGGCGAGCCATCCGGTCGTCCTCGACGACAAGGAAGTTGTCACCCGCCCCGGGAACCGAGGTGAGGCCGAGCACCTGGACCGGCATCGACGGCGGAGCCTCGTCCACGGTCTCGCCCTGATCGTTGATCAGTGCGCGAACGCGACCATAGGCAGAGCCGGCGACGATCGAGTCACCGGTGCGCAGCGTGCCGCGGTGCACAAGGACCGTGGCAACGGGGCCGCGTCCCTTGTCGAGGTGACCCTCGATCGCAACACCCTGGGCTTCCATCTCCGGGTTCGCCCGAAGGTCGAGGGAAGCGTCGGCGGTGAGCAGGATGGCTTCGAGCAACTCTGCGAGGCCGGTCTTGGCTGTCGCGGAGACGTCGACGAACATCGTGTCGCCGCCGTACTCCTCCGGCACCAGGCCGTACTCGGTGAGCTGGCCACGGACCTTGACCGGGTCTGCGGCTTCCTTGTCCATCTTGTTCACTGCGACAACGATCGGCACGTCGGCGGCCCTGGCGTGGTTGAGCGCCTCGATCGTCTGCGGCATCACGCCGTCATCGGCAGCAACCACCAGCACGGCGATGTCCGTCGACTTCGCACCACGGGCACGCATGGCGGTGAACGCCTCGTGGCCCGGGGTGTCGATGAAGGTGATCTTCCGCTCGACCCCGTCCAGCGCGGTCGTGACCTGGTAGGCACCGATGGCCTGCGTGATGCCACCGTGCTCGCCCGCAACGACGTTCGCGTTGCGCAGCGCGTCCAGCAGCTTGGTCTTGCCATGGTCGACGTGACCCATGACGGTGACGGCCGGCGGGCGTGCCACCAGGTCATCCTCGTCACCGGCGTTCTCGCCGAACTCGATGTCGAAGCTCTCCAGCAGCTCGCGGTCCTCGTCCTCGGGCGAGACGACCTCGATGTTGTAGTTGAGCTCTGCACCCAGCACCTGCAGCGTCTCATCGGCCACCGACTGGGTTGCGTTGACCATCTCGCCCAGGTGGAACAGCACCTGCACCAGCGATGCCGCGTCGACACCGATCTTCTCTGCGAAGTCGCTCAGCGAGGAGCCACGACGCAACCGGACGGTCGCACCGTCGCCCTGGCGGACGCGTACGCCACCAATGCTCGGGGCTTCCATCTGGTCGAATTCCTGACGGCGCTGCTTCTTCGACTTCCGTCCACGCCTGGCCTGACCGCCGGGACGCCCGAAGGCACCTTGGGTACCGGAACCGCCACGGCCGCCACGGCCACCGCGGCCGCCGCCACCGGGGGGACCACCGGTTGCTCCGGGGGGACCACCGGTACCACCCGGACGGCCTGGTGCACCGCCGGGACGACCGCCGGGGCCTCCGCGGCCGGGAGCGCCACCGGTGCGGGCACCGGGACCACCGCCGGGGCGGCCGGTAGCGCCACCGAGACCCGGGTTCGCCGACTTGGGCATCATGGCCGGGTTCGGCCTCGGCATACCGGCTACACCGCCACCGGGCCGCGGCATGCGGTCCCCGGCCGGGCGCGGGCCCCCGGGACGGTCACTGCTGAAGGAAGGACGCTCGCCGGGACGGCCGGTGGGGGCCGCCGGTGCACCTTCGGGACGGGGACGCTGAACGCCCATGCCCTGGCGCGAGGCGAACGGGTTGTTGCCCGGGCGCGGCGCGCCGGGCTTGCGGACGCCGCCGGGCAGTCCACCGGTGCCACCGGGACGGGGCACCGGACGCGGACGGGAGGCCTCGCCGGCATCCTCGCCCTGCGGCCGTGCGGCCGGGGACGGAGCGGGTGCAGCGGACGGAGCCGGGGCGGCCGGGCGGGGTGCGGCCGGGGCCGGACGGCTGGCCGCGGGGGCCGGGGCCGGGGCTGCAGCGGCGGGAGCTGCAGCGGCCACCGGAGCGGCCGGAGCCGCGGCGACCGGAGCGGCCGGCGCAGGAGCGGGAGCAGGGGCTGCCTTGTCGACCGGTGCAGGAGCAGGAGCCTCGACCGGAGCGGACGGGGCAGGAGCGGGAGCAGGCGTCGGCACTGCTGCCGGTGCCTGGGGACGACGTGCCGGGGCCGCCGGGACAGGCGCGGAGCCGGTGGCTGCAGCCTTTTCCTTGAGGCGGCGCACAACGGGCGCCTCGATGGTCGACGATGCCGACCGGACGAATTCCCCCATGTTGTTGAGGGTTTGCAGAAGTTCCTTGCTTTCGAGTCCGAGCTCCTTTGCGAGCTCGTAGACGCGGACCTTGGCCACTAATTCTCCTTCAGGTCCACGCGGGCGCGTCGACCTCTAGTTGTAAACAGTGCTCATTTCGAGATTTTCATCGAGTGGTCATGAGCGTTAGCCCACTTTCTGGATGTGCTCGCCACTGGACGGCGAACGCGCAGGGTCGATTCTATCTCCGCAGGGCGTGAATCGCCTAAGCGGGGCGCGCGGCGCCCGTTGCAGCAAGCGCAGCCAGCAGCGCTGCCGCCTGCTCGCCGTCGACCTGGCGGCGCAGCGCGCGGCCCAGCAGCTTTCTCCTGGCCACCTGGCCGGCACACCCGGGATGCACGTAGCACCCACGGCCCGGCAGCACCTGGGCGACATCAACAACGACGACACCGCCGGCGTTGTTCCAGGCGAGCCTTGCGAGCTCGGACTTCGCCACGCGTCCGCGGCAGCCGAGGCAGGTACGGATGGGCGGGGTCACGCCCCGATCCTAGGCCCGACGGCGCACCTCCCCCGCTGTCGGATCCACAGCCGTCCCACAGGTTCACTGATACGGACCCACAGTCGGGAAGGCTTGGATGGTTCGAGACACACATCACGAAGGAGCCACGTGGAGAAGAAGGCGAAGATCGCCCTGGGAGTGGGTGGCGCGGTGATCGCGCTGGGAGCTGCGGTAGGCGTGGGCGCGCTCGCGGCGAACCTCGGCGGCACCGATGGCACACCTGCCCAGACGGGCTACGGCCGGGACGGAAGCGGTGGCGCCCGCCGCGGCGGGATCGACACCGCTGCGCTCGCGAAGACGCTGGCGACCAAGCTCGGCGTCGACGAGAACACCATGGCGTCAGCCCTGAAGGAGGTCATGGCAGCCAGCCGTCCGGCCGGCGCACCGTCGGGGCGACCGTCCGGCCAGCCCGGTGGTCAGCAAACCGGCCAGCCGACCGGAGCTCCGTCCGGCAGGGCCGACGGCAATGGGCCTGGCGGCTCCGCCTACATCGAGACGATGGCCAAGGCGCTGGCGACCAAGCTGAACCTCGACGAGGCGAAGGTGCTCGCGGCACTGCAGGAAGCCATGACGGCCCAGCGCTGATGCTCAGTCGGCCTCGGGGACGTCGTCGGCTGCAGCGGTGTCGGAACGGATGTCGATCCGCCAGCCGGTGAGCCGGGCGGCGAGGCGGGCATTCTGCCCTTCCCGCCCGATCGCCAGCGACAGCTGGTAGTCGGGAACGACCACACGGGCAGAACGGGCAGCAAGGTCGGTCACGGTGACGGAGGTCACCTTGGCCGGGCTGAGCGCCTGGGCGACGAAGTTCGCCGGATCGTCGGAGTAGTCGATGATGTCGATCTTCTCCTCGTTCAGCTCGTGCATCACCGCACGCACCCGCTGGCCCATCGGGCCGATGCAGGCACCCTTCGCCGACACGTCGGCGTTGTGGCTCCTGACGGCCATCTTCGTGCGGTGCCCGGCTTCGCGGGCGATCGCCATGATCTCGACGATGCCGTGTTCGATCTCCGGCACCTCCATCTTGAACAGCTTCGCGACGAGGTTCGGGTGGGTGCGGGAGACGACAACCGTCGGGCCGCGCATTTCACGACGCGCGCTGACAACGTAGACACGCAACCGCTTGCCATGGCTGTAGTCCTCGCCGGGCGACTGCTCCGCCTGCGGCATGATCGCCTCGATGCTGCCGAGGTCGACCCGGACGGTGCGGGAGTCGCGGTCCTGCTGGACGACGCCCATCAGGATGTCGCCCTCGACGCCGGCGAAGTGCCCGTACTTCTGTTCGTCCTCCGCCTCGCGGAGGCGCTGGAAGATGACCTGGCGGGCGGTCGCCGCCGCGACACGACCGAAGCCCTCTGGGGTGTGGTCGTACTCGCCGATCTTGTTGCCCTCTTCGTCGAGCTCGGGGGCGAGGACACTGACCTTGCCGCTGCGGCGGTCCACCTCGACGCGGGCGCCGTCAACGGCTCCCGGGGTCTTCTGGTACGCGTTCAACAGCGCATCGGTGAGGGCGTCGATCAGCACCTCCATGCTGATTTCCTTGTCACGTTCCAGCGCCTTCAGTGCGCTCATGTCGACGTCCATGTCAGTCCTCCTCCTCTTCCTCGTCCTCTTCCGCGTCTTCTGCAACGAGCTCATCTGCTTCGAGCGGGCGGTTCAGTTCGATCTGCACTACGGCCCTCGTGATGGCGTCAAGGGGGATGCTGCGCGACTGGCCCTCGACGTCCACCTGGACGGCGGTCTCGTCGACGCTCAGCACGCGTCCGGTCAGCTGTTCGCCCGCGGCGTCGATCGCGACGAGGCGACCGGTGTTGCGCCGGAAGTGCTTGGCTTCGGTGAGGGGACGGGTCACGCCACGCGAGGAGACCTCGAGCGTGTAGGGGCGTCCGCGTGTGACGTCGGCATCGTCGAAGGCTGCCGAGATGGCACGCGTCGTCGAGGCGATGTCGTCAAGGGAGGGACCACGGCCCTTGGGGCCGTCACCGTCCAGGAAGATCCGCACAACGGAGCGCTTCCCCGCGGTCAGCACCTCGATCCGGTCCACCTCGAGGGAGTGCGCTGCGGCCACCGGTGCGACCAGTGACTCAATGTCAGCGGTGTTCATGACCTGATCCTCGATCCGATTGTGAGTTGCGATTGTGTGAAGCGCGGAAGCGAAAGCAGCGTGCGACCTGCCAATCCTAGGCGAGGTCGGCGTCCCTTCCGTACGACTCAGTGGGTGACGAGTGCCACCAGGTGCCCGACGGCTTCCGTCAGCTGCACCTCGACCCGGTCGCCGGACGTGCGGTCACGCACCTCGACGAGGCCGTCGACGAGGCCGCGCCCGACCACGATCGAGGTGGGCATGCCCATGATCTCCGCGTCGGCGAACTTCACACCGGGGCTCGCCTTGCGGTCATCCAGCAGCACCCGGAGGCCGGCGGCATCGAGGTCGAGCGCGAGCTGCTCGGCTGCTGCTGCGATCTCCTCGCCCTTGCCGGTGGCCAGCACCTGCACGTCGAAGGGGGCCAGCGCCCGCGGCCAGGCGAGGCCGTGGTCGTCGCAGGTGGCCTCCGCCACGGCTGCGACGGCGCGGGAGACGCCAACGCCGTAGGAGCCCATGGTGACGGTGACGAGCTTGCCGTTCTGGTCGAGCACCTTCAGGCCGAGTGCCTCTGCGTACTTGCGGCCGAGCTGGAAGATGTGGCCCATCTCGATGCCCCGGGCAAGGCTCAGCGGGCCGGAACCGTCAGGGGCGGGGTCGCCGTCGCGGATCTCTGCGACGTCGAGGACGCCGTCGGCCGTGAAGTCGCGGCCGGCGACGACGTCGACGAGGTGGGTGTCGACGACGTTGGCCCCGGTGATCCAGGCGGTACCGGGAACCACCCGGGGGTCGGTGAGGTAGCGGACCTTGAGCGGACCCTCTGCACCGAGGTGCTGGACGGCCGCCCCGTCCACGAGCGACACCGGGCCGAGGTAGCCCTTGACGAGGGCCGGGTTGGCCGCGAAGTCCTCGTCGGCGACCGGCGCGGCCTCTGCAGGGCTGACGGCGGCCTCGAGGCGCTTGGCGTCGATGTCCCGGTCACCGGGCACGCCTACGATCAGCAGCTCGCTGCGGCCGTCGGGGTGGATGAGCTTGAACACGACGTTCTTGAGGGTGTCGGCGGCCGTCCAGGGCCGGTCGGCGCGCGGGAAGGCCGCATTGGCTGCAGCGACGAGCTCGACGATCGTGCCGGTGCCGGGGGTGTCGACCGCCCGGGCAGCGGGCAGGTCGCCGGCATCGACCGAAGGCGGGGCCGCGATGCTGACGGCCTCGACGTTGGCTGCGTAGCCACCGGGTGAGCGGACGAAGGTGTCCTCACCGCTGGCCGAGATGGCGAGGAACTCCTCGGAGGCCGAGCCACCCATGGCACCCGACATGGCCTTGACGATCACGTAGTCGAGGCCGAGTCGGTCGAAGATCCGGATGTAGGCCGACCGGTGCGCATCGTAGGAGGCCTCGAGGCCGGCGTCATCGACGTCGAAGGAGTAGGAGTCCTTCATCACGAACTCGCGTCCCCGCAGCAGGCCTGCGCGCGGTCGGGCCTCGTCGCGGTACTTCGTCTGGATCTGGTAGATCGACAGCGGCAGGTCCTTGTAGGAGGAGTACAGGTCCTTGACCAGGAGGGTGAACATCTCCTCGTGTGTCGGGCCCAGCAGGTAGTCGCCGCCCTTGCGGTCCTTGAGCCGGAAGAGGTTCTGCCCGTACTCGGTCCAGCGGTGCGTTGCCTCGTAGGGCTCGCGGGGCAGCAGCGCGGGGAAGCGCACTTCCTGGGCGCCCATGGCGTCCATCTCCTCGCGGACGATCTCCTCGACCAGCTTCAGCACCCGCAGGCCCAGCGGCAGCCAGGTGTAGATGCCGGGGGCGGCACGGCGGATGTAGCCGGCGCGGACGAGCCAGCGGTGGCTCGCGACCTCCGCATCGGCGGGGTCTTCGCGAAGGGTGCGGACGAACAGCTGGGAAAGGCGGGTGATCACGCCCGCAACAATATCGGCGCCTGATCGGTGTGCCGAACCGGGGATGCGGTCGACGGCCCGTCGCGGGAGGGAGGCGGCTCAGTCCTGCCGCCAGTAGCCCTTCACGATGACGGCCTCCGTTGGGATCGCCCAGCGCTCACCGAGGAGCTCGCGGGCCACCGGGACCACGCTGGACTCGGCAGCGACGAAGGCGAGGACGTTGCCGGACGGTCGGTCGGTGACGGTCATGCCGGCCAGCGCCTCTGCGAGGTTCTCGCCGGGCCGCACCAGGACGGTGAGGGTGGTGGCGTCGTCGATCGGAAGCGGCACCTGCACGTTGTCGGCGGACACCTCCACGACCACGCGGGCAGGCGTCCCCGGCCGGCGCTGGCGCAGGAAGCGGGTGATGGCAGGGATGGCGGTCTCGTCCCCAGCAAGGAACAGTGCGTCGGGTTCACCGGCGATGGCGTTGCTGCGGCGCGGCCCGCCGATCGCGCACACCGAACCGATCCGGGCGTTCGAAGCCCACTCCGAGCCCGTCCCGCTGGCGTGTACCAGGACGTCGAAGTCGACCCAGCCCGCTTCCGCATCGTTGTCAACCGGCGTGTACTCACGGCTGTCGAACTCCCGCCACTGTTCCGGCGTCGGCGGGGCTGCCGATCCGGGCGGGGCGAGGAACAGACGCACGTGGTCGTCTGCGCCAGGAGCGCTGAAGCCGCGCAGTTCCGGTCCCGTCAGCCTGACCCGCACGTAAGCGGGCGTCAGCCAGGTGCGCGACAACAGGCTCGCCGACCGCAGCACCGACTCCAGTGGCACGGTCTGGAAGCCAACTGTGGCTGTGGCTGTCATGGGACTCCTGTGATTGGGGCGTGTGGTCGGGGACTCGCATCGAGGGTAGCCTCCCCGGCCCGTCGGCCCGCCGTGGAGTTCCTGTGAACCGGCGGGGCCTCGTGGGTAGTTCTGCTCGTCACTGGCAGGATGGCGGGGTGACCCGGACTCGACTCCCCGACGGCGCAGTGCGCGTGGCAGCCCGGCTGGCAGAACTCGGCCACCCCAACGACGTGGTCATGCTGCCGGTCACCGGACGCACGGCAGCCGATGCAGCCTCTGCGCTCGGCGTCGAACTCGGGCAGATCGCCAAGAGCATCGTGTTCCGTCGCACATCCGACGACGCGGCCGTGCTCGTGGTGACCTCCGGCGACCTGCGGGTCGACGAGAGGAAGGTGGCAGCGCTGGTGGGCACGCTGGGCCGCGCCGACGCAGACTTCGTCAAGGCCTCCACCGGCTTCTCGATCGGCGGGGTGTCACCGGTCGCTCACTCCACGGCACCGGTGATCCTGATCGACGCCCAACTGTTCCGCTTCGCCCAGGTCTGGGCGGCGGCCGGCCACCCCCACGCCGTGTTCCCGCTGTCCCCGGACGAGCTTGTGCAACTCACCGGCGCACCGGTAGCCGAGATCTCCTAGGACTCGAACCACAAACAGACGACGACTGCACCGAACGCGTCAGCGACCGTGAAGCGCGGAGTCTTGACGAGCAGCGAGGAACGAACTGCGAGGATCAGAACAGGATGGTGGCGAACTCCCCCACCTGGTCGTACCCGACCCGCTCGTAGCAGCGGATCGCACGGGTGTTGAAGTCGTTCACGTACAGGCAGGCGATCGGGTAGTCGGCGAGCACGTACTCGGTCACGCCCGCCATGGCTGGCTCGGAGAGCCCGCGTCCGCGCAGGGCGGGGTCGAGCCAGACACCCTGGATCTGCGCGGCCGAGCCGCTGGCTGCTCCGATATCGCTCTTGAAGATCACCCTGCCGCCCTCGACGATGCCGAAGGCGCGGCCCTGGTCGACCAGCCAGCGGCAATAGCTGCGATAGCCCGTGTCGCCGCCGGCGAGCGGGTCGGCGCCCACCTCCTCTGTGTACATCGCGACGGAGGCGGTGAAGTAGCTCTCGAACTCCGCGGAGGTGATCGGCCGGACCCGTGGGTCGGCGGGAATGCGGGGAGCGTCCCCGATGGCCAGCACCGGCTGCCGGGCACGCACTTCGCGCACCTGGGAGTAGCTCCTGCCCCACCGCTCACCCAGCGCCCGCCAGAACGGCAGGACGAACCAGGACGGTCCAACGATCGACTGGCTGTTGCGGCGGCGTCCGGCTGCCTCGACGAAGGCGGGGAGTGCCCCGGCGTCGTTCACCACCGGCACGAGGTTGGCGCCGATGTGCAGCAGAGCCTCCGGATCGGTTGCCGGCCAGCCCCAGAGCACCCCGGGCGCGCCGTGGTTGAGGATGCCCGCGTCGATCCTGGAGCCGACGAAGACGTTCGTGACCGGGTCCTCAGCGACCAGTCGCCGGGCCACGGGCGCGTCCCAGC
Organism: uncultured Actinomycetota bacterium; assembly: GCA_963799235.1. Classification (GTDB taxonomy): domain Bacteria; phylum Actinomycetota; class Actinomycetes; order Propionibacteriales; family Propionibacteriaceae; genus Propionicimonas. Next base: position 193,646 of record CAWCWL010000001.1, read on the forward strand.
TGGTGAGGATCCGGGCGGTCATGGCCTTAGCCGACCGAGACCTGGACCGGCCCCGATTCGACGGCCGGCATCGATGCTGCCAGCCGGTTGGCCTCCTCGATCAGGGTGGCGACGATTTCGGACTCGGGCACCGTCTTGATGACCTCGCCGCGGACGAAGATCTGCCCCTTGCCGTTGCCGGAGGCGACGCCGAGGTCGGCCTCGCGTGCCTCGCCGGGACCGTTGACGACACAGCCCATCACCGCGACGCGCAGCGGTACCTCCATGCCGGTGAGGCCTTCGGTGACCTCCTCTGCCAGCTTGTAGACGTCCACCTGGGCGCGCCCACACGACGGGCAGGAGACGATCTCGAGGTGCCGGGGACGCAGGTTCAGCGACTCGAGGATCTTGATGCCGACCTTGACCTCTTCCACCGGCGGCGCGGAGAGGGAGACGCGGATGGTGTCGCCGATGCCCTTGCCCAGCAGTGAGCCGAAGGCGACAGAGCTCTTGATGGTGCCCTGGAACGCCGGACCCGCCTCCGTGACGCCGAGGTGCAGAGGGTAGTCACAGGCATCACTGAGCTGCTCGTAGGCCCGCACCATGACCACCGGGTCGTGGTGCTTCACCGAGATCTTGAAGTCACGGAAGCCGTGCTCCTCGAACAGGCTGGCCTCCCAGAGCGCGGATTCGACGAGCGCCTCGGCGGTCGGGGCCCCGTACTTCACCAGCAACCGCTTGTCGAGGGAGCCGGCGTTCACGCCGATCCGGATCGAGACGCCTGCATCGGTCGCGGCCTGGGCGATCTGCTTGATCTGGTCGTCGAACGCCCTGATGTTGCCGGGGTTGACGCGGACAGCAGCGCAGCCGGCGTCGATCGCTGCGAACACGTACTTCGGCTGGAAGTGGATGTCGGCGATCACCGGGATCTGGCTCTTCTTGGCGATGATGTGCAGCACGTCGGCGTCGTCCTGGCTGGGGACGGCCACGCGCACGATGTCGCAGCCGGTCGCCGTGAGCTCTGCGATCTGCTGCAGGGTGCCGTTGATGTCTGTGGTCTTCGTCGTGGTCATCGACTGCACCGAGATCGGGGCGCCACCACCGACGAGCACCTTGCCGACCTTGATCTGCCGGGTTGGCCGGCGTGGGGTGAGGACGGGCGGCGGTACGGCGGGCATCCCCAGGTTGATGGTCATGGACTCCTCGTTCGCGCAGCTGGTGGTGGCCGCTACCGACCACCGGCTGACAGCCTACCCATCGCCCCCATGCCGTCTGGACGACGCAACGCCCTGCCGCAGTTCTGCGAACCGGACGACCGGGAGCCGACAGGGCCACGATGGTCGTGGAACGTTTCCGCCACGCCGTGCGTATGGGTTGGTGAGAGGGGGTGCGATGGCCTGGGGCTCACGAAGGGACGCGGAGTTCGCCGCCTTCGTCGCCGACGCATCGAAGACCCTCGGCCGGACGGCCTGGCTCCTGACCGGGAACCGGGACGCCGCAGCAGAGCTCCTGCAGGCGACGCTGGTGAAGACGTACGTCGCCTGGCCGAGGGTGCGACCGGATGAGGCGGCCGCCTATGCGCGCCGGATCATGGTGAACACCAGCATCGACGGGTGGCGCCGGCTGCGCGAGACCCCGGGCCTGCCGGAGGCCGAGCCGGGCCGGCCCTCGGAGGAGGCGGCGTTCGATGAGCGCGAGCGCCTCGGGCGCCTGCTGGCCGACCTGCCGCTGCAACAGCGCAGGGTGATCGTGCTGCGTTTCCTGCACGACCTGTCCGAGAAGTCGGTCGCAACCGAGCTCGGCCTCCCGGTCGGCACGGTCAAGTCCAGTGCAGCGCGCGGACTTGCCGCCCTCCGCAACGCTCTTGTCGAGAAGGGGAGCCAGTGAGATGAACGAGGACCTGGAGGATCAGTTGCGCCTGGCGATCCGCCACGACGACGTCGAGATCGCAGCGGACACCGACGCGGCCATCCGCGACGGCCGGCAGATCGTCCGCGGTCGGCGCCTCGGCTGGGGCGTCGCAGCCTGCGCGGTGGTGGCAGCGGCAGCGCTCTTCCTTCCCGCCCTTGCGCAACGGGGCGTCCCCGGCGTGCCGGTGGAGCCGGGCGCAACAACGAGCGCATCCCCCGCGTCCGGCGTGCTTGCCGGCACGGAGTGGACCGCCGTGAAGCTGGAGGGAGCAGCGTTGCGGCCCGGCACCTCGATCACGCTCAGGTTCGGGGACGGCTGGGTGGACGGCTTCGGCGGCTGCAACCACTTCGGGTACACCACCACCGATGGCAGGATCGATGCCGGCGCCTACCGGCAGTCCGGGGACCGGCTCACCATCGCGCCGGTCGCAACGACCGCCATGGGCTGCGCGAACGGGGTCGGCGACCAGGAGGGCAGGTTCCTCCAGGCCGTGCCGCGGGTTGACCACTTCCTGATCAGCAGCGGCGGGCTCGTCCTCCAGCTGTTCGGCGCCGACGGCGGCGTCCTGATCCAGTTCGAGCCGGCAGCGCCGAAGCTGGAGCGCAGCGGCTGGACGGTGATCACCATCAAGGGGGCTCCCCCGGTGGCCGGAACCCGGCAGCCGAGCCTCGTCTTCCTCAAGGGCTCGTTGTCCGGCTTCGACGGCTGCAACGCCTTCACCGGCACCTTCTCCGTCGACGGCGACCTGACGATCACCGTGCTTGGCGGGACCCTGAAGCTGTGCACCGACGCGGCAATGACCCGGCAAGTGGCAGATTTCAAGGCCGCCCTCGAGGAGGCGTCCCGCGTCATGGTGCAGGGCGACCAGCTCAGCCTGCTCGGCAGGGCCGGTACGCCCCTGCTCCAGGCCAGTGCTGACCCGGCACTCATGCTCGCAACCGAAGGCTTCACCTGGCGGCTGGACAACAAGGATGGCCGCTGGGGGCAGGGCAAGGAATCGCCGATAACGATTCGAATCGGGAGTGACGCGCTCTCCGGGAACAGTGGCTGCGGTCAATACACGGCCGGATTCACACACACCGGGGACGTCTGGTCTGTCGAAGAACCCGACGTCGTGCCCGTGCCGTGCCCGAGCAACGCCGGCCATCCTGCTTCGGCTTTCCTGAGCCTGCTCGCAACGGTCACGCAGGTCGAGACAGCAGACCGGCAACTCCGCCTGATCACGCCCAACGAGACCCTGTCCTTCTCACTGAAGTGAGGATCAGAAGATCTGCACCGGGCTGATGATGTCGGCGAGGATCAGGGCGACGCCGCTGATCAGCAGCAGCGCGCCGACGGCGTAAGCGATCGGCAAGAGCCTGGCGGTGTCGAAGAACCCGTACGGCCGTCGCTTGAACAGCTTCGCGCCACGGCGGCGAACGCCTTCGTAGATCGCGCCGGCGATGTGCCCGCCGTCCAGCGGCGGGAGCGGGACGAAGTTGAAAAGGGCAAGGAAGAGGTTCACGGAGGCGAGCAGGGAAGCAAAGGTGACGATCTTCGCCGACAGGTCCACCTGGTCGGAGGCGACCACCTGGCCGGCGACGGTACTGGCCCCGAGGATGCTGATCGGGTCGTAGAGGCTGCGGGGCTGCCCGGTCACCATGCCGACCACCACGTGCCACACCTTCACCGGGAACTGGACGAGGGCGACGACGCTCTGCTGCGTCATGGTCCACATGTCGCCGAGCACCTGCACGGGTCCACCCTTGACCAGTTCGAACTGGGGGCTGACGCCGAGCCAGCCGGCCGAGATGCGATGCCCGGGGTCGAGGTTGTCGGCGACGCCGTTGATGACGGTGTGCACGGGGGTGAGCTCGACGGTCGCACCGTCCCGCTCGACCACGAGGCGGGCCTCGCCGTCGAGGTTCGCGCGGATCAGTGCGCTGAGCTCTGCATAGGTGTCGACGGCCACCCCGTTGAAGCTGGTCACGCGGTCGCCGACCTGCAGGCCGGCGAGGGCGGCTGGCGACTTCGGGTCGGCAGCTGTGCACTCTGTGCGGGTGGCGTCGGTGAGGATGCACGGCTGGACGAAGGCGATGGTCGTCTGCGGCCGCTGCACGCCGTAGAGGCCGGTGACCAGGAGCAGGAGCACGAAGGCGATCAGCAGGTTCATCGCGGGGCCGCCGGCCATCACGATCAGCTTCTGCCACGTCTTCTTCTGGTAGAACAGCCGGTTGTCCGCGACGTCGGTGGGGGTGATCTCCTCCCACTCCGCTGCGCGCGCGGAGTCGGCGAACTCGGCCAGCCGGGTGCGCCGGGCCGGCCTGCCCTCTGCCGGCGGCGGGTACATGCCGAGGAGGCGGACGTAGCCGCCGAGCGGGAACCACTTGACGCCGTACTCGGTCTCGCCACGGGTGGTTGACCAGATGGTGGGGCCGAAGCCGACGAAGTACTTGGGCACCCGGACGCCGAACAACTTCGCCGGCACCATGTGCCCGATCTCGTGCAGCCCCACCGAGGCCATGATCAGCGCGAAGAACGCGATCGCGAACCCGATGACGGTGACGGTGTCCATTCAGCTCTCCTGGTCGATCCGGTGGGCTGCCTCGGCGCGTGCCCAGGAGTCCGCTGCGAGGACGGCTGCCACGCTGAGCGGCCGGTCCTCCGATAGTGCGAGGTGGGTGTCCACCACGTCGGCTATCACGTCAACGATGCCAGGGAAGTCCAACCGTCCGGCGCAGAACGCGTCCACGCAGGTCTCGTTGGCTGCGTTGTACACCGCGGGTGCCAGTCCCCCGGCCTGCCCGCAGCGCCGCGCCAGGTCGACGGCCGGGAACGCGACGTCGTCCAGCGGCTCGAACGTCCAGCTCGCCGCCTTCGTCCAGTCGCAGGCGGCGGCAGCGTCCGGGAGCCGGTCCGGCCAGGTGAGGCCGAGGGCGATCGGCAGCCGCATGTCGGGCGGGGAGCACTGGGCGATCGTCGAGCCGTCCCAGAATTCGACCATGGAGTGCACGATCGACTGCGGGTGCACGACCACCTGGATCGCTGCGAGGTCGACGCCGTAGAGCAGGCCGGCCTCGAGGAGCTCGAGGCCCTTGTTCACAAGGGTGGCGGAGTTGATCGTGATGACCCGGCCCATCGCCCAGGTCGGGTGCGCCATCGCCTGGTCGGGCGTGACGTCGCGGAGCTGCTCGCGGGTGCGTCCGCGGAACGGCCCGCCGGAGGCGGTGAGGATGAGCCGGCGCACTTCCTCCGCCCTGCCGCAACGGAGTGCCTGTGCGAACGCTGAATGCTCGGAGTCGACGGCAACGATCTGGCCGGGCGCCGCAGCGTCGGTGACGAGGCGTCCGCCGATCACCAACGATTCCTTGTTGGCGAGGGCGAGCGTCGTGCCGGCCGCGAGCGTTGCGAGGGTGGGCTCGAGGCCTGCCGCGCCGGTGATGCCGTTGAGGACGACGTCGGCATCCATGGCCGCGAGCCGGGTGGCAGCATCCGGTCCGGCCCAGACCTCGATGCCGGGAAGCCGGGCTGCAACGCGATCGGCGGAGTCCGGGTCACTCACGGCGACGACGCGGGGGTGCAGGGCGCGCGCCTGCTTGACGAGCAGGTCGACGGAGGAGCCGCCCGCTGCGAGGCCGGTGACCTGGAAGTGCTCCGGACGGGTGGTGATCACATCGATCGCCTGTGTGCCGATCGAGCCAGTACTGCCCAGAATCACCACCTGACGCACGCCGGCCCAACCTCTCGCTCACAACCCACCATCGCAGCCTATCCGGCCGGGCCCAGGTGGCTATTGTGCGAAGGAGACGCGACAACGGACGAAGGGGCGAGATGCCGGAGATCGAGTCGCTGGCGTCCCTCGACGCGCAGCTGGCGAGGGCAGGGACACTCGCCGAGTGCTACGTGCAGTCGCTCGACCTCACCGGACGCAGCGACCGGCTCCTCGCCGTCGACGTGACGCATACCGTCTTCCTCGGTTGCACGTTCGCGCCGGGCGTCGAATCGGCTCTCGAGAACGGTGGCGCCCTGGTCTTCCCGAGCCTGCCCGACCTGCCGTTCAACCCGTACCGGTCCGGCCTGTACACCGCAGACGAACTCTACGCCGGGCTGGAACGCGGCCACCGCTACACCCTTGACGCCCGCGTGTATCGCTGGTGGCGCTACGTCGGTCAACACCGGAGCCTGACCAGCGCGTTGGCCATGACCCTGCACGACCACGCGATCACGGAGGCCCTCGACGACCTGGTTCTCACCGGGGCTGTCGGTGTGATGGGCGGCCACCAGCTCGTGCGTGGCTCCGCGGGCTACTCCGACGCCGCCGTTCTCGGACGGGCGCTGGCCGCCACCGGACGGACGGTGCTCAGCGGCGGGGGGCCCGGGGCGATGGAGGCCGTGAACCTGGGGGCAGCGCTCGTCGGGCCGGACTCCGACCTCGCCGGTGCGCTGCAGCTGCTGGCCGAACGACCACGGTTCGCCGACGACGTCGCGTCGTGGGTGGGCACAGGGCTGGCGGTGCGCGACCGGTTCGACCTGTCGGGACGCAGCTACGGCATCCCCACCTGGCTGTACGGCCACGAGCCGCCGAACGTGTTCAGCGCAGGGATCGCCAAGTTGTTCTCCAACGCCATCAGGGAGGACGTGCTGTTGCGCCACGCGTCCGGCGGCCTCGTCTGCCTGCCGGGGGCCGCAGGCACCGTCCAGGAGGTGTTCCAGGCCGTCACTCCGAGGTACTACGTCGGCGATGCCCAGCCGGTGGCACCGCTGGTGCTGGTGGGCGTCGACTACTGGACGCGGGTGCAGCCTGCGTGGCCGCTGCTGACCAGCCTCGCGCAGGGACGCCCGATGGGTGCGGCGATCCATCTGGTCGACGCGGTCACGGAGGTTCCAGCGCTCCTGGGCTGAGCCCTTGGCAGCGTGCTCAGCTGATCAGGCCGTGGCGCAGGAAGGTCAGCCGGACACCGTCCTCGTCGACGGCAGCGGTCACCTCGTCGGCGATGGCCTTCACCGCTTCGGGGGCGTCGCCCATCGCCACACCGACGGCAACGTGCTCGAGCATCTCCAGGTCGTTGTAGCTGTCGCCGATGGCGATGGTGTCTGCCCGATCCACGCCGACATGGGCGAGGAGCACATCGATGCCGGTGGCCTTGTTGACCCCGGGGAGCATCATCTCCCCACTGGTGGGACCGAAGAGCGGCACCGAGGACGGGATGACGACGAAGCTGTCCGCGAACTCCGCGCGAAGCTCGTCGAGCGTGACGTCGGAGAACAGGTAGATGACCTTGGTGATCAAGGGCACGTAGGGGTCGACGCCGACCTTGATCGCATCGACGAAGCCGAAGAGCCCGCCCGCGAGTTCGGCAAGGACTTCGACCTCCGTGACCGAGCCTGCGATCAGCCGTCGCAGGAGCTCACGCACGTCTCCGTCGGCGTAGATGCCGTCGTTGGCCTGGAAGTAGAAATTGATGTGGCGTGCCTCGAAGAAGCCAAGGACGTGCTCAACCTCGGAGTGGGTGAGACAACGGTGCAGCAGCACGTCCGGGCCCACGACCACGAACGCACCGGATGCTGCGATGAGCCCGTCGAAGCCGATGTCCGTGAGCTCTGGCCACAGTTCGACCGGGGACCGCCCGGTGCACAGGAACACCCGGTGGCCGTTGGCCCTGGCCTCGCGCACAGCCTGTCGTGCGCTGTCGGGCACCAGTCCGCGGTCGTTGACGAGGGTGCCGTCGACGTCGAGGAAGACCGCCCTGGTGTCACCCATGTCGCCCACCCTTCGCCGAAACCGCTCCCCGATCGTCCCGCATCACTCACTGGAGGCGTCAGTATTTGATCAGCATTGACGCGGGATGGACGGGCCGTGCTAGCCTCTTTGACGAGCAAACGCTCAATAGGGTTGTTACCCACATTGGGGCAAGACCTGAGACGCACCTTGGTGCCTCTCGGGTCTTTTTTGTTTTCTGGCCCAGGTGGGTGCACGTGGGGAAGGATCGACAATGACGTCCACAACACAACCAAGCACCGCAGAAGACATCGTCGACAGGGTCGGTGGACCGGGCAACATCCTGGGACTCACCCACTGCGCAACGCGGCTCCGCTTCGAACTCAAGGACGCGAGCCAGATCGACCAGAAGGCCGTCGAGTCGATCAAGGGCGTCATGGGCGCCGTGCCACAGAGCGGTGACCGGTACCAGGTGGTCATCGGCGGAGCCGTGCAGACCACGTTCCAGGAGATCATGAACCTGCCCACGATGTCGGGGGTGGGCAAAGGGGTCACGGACGCCGACGTCAAGGCGCGCGAACGGGCGAAGGCCCGGGGCAAGGTCGCCTGGCTGGACGCCTTCTTCGAGTACCTGTCCGACTCGTTCCGCCCGCTCCTCGGCGTCCTGCTCGGCGCTTCGCTGATCATCGCCTTCGCCGCGGTGCTCGACGCCCTCGGGGTCGTCGATTTCCGTGCTGCTGACAAGGCGGCCGGCTGGGTGTTCGTCGACGCCATGTGGCGGGCGGTGCTCTACTTCCTGCCGATCATGGTGGCCTACAACGCCTCCAAGAAGCTGAACGTCGATCCCTGGGTGGGCGCGACGATCATGGCCGCGCTGTTCACACCTGAGTTCATCAAGCTGTCGGACCCGACGGCGACACCGTCCACCATCTGCACAACCAACCCGACGCTGGGCACGGAATCGTGCATCGCCAACATCTTCGGCCTTCCGATGCAGCTCAACGGCTATGGCGGCCAGGTGTTCGTGCCGCTGATGATGGTCGCGTTGCTCGCCGTGCTGTACAAGTTCCTGAAGCGAGTCTTCCCCGAGAACATCCAGATGGTGTTCGTGCCGTTCTTCTCCATGCTGATCATGATTCCGGTGACCGCTTTCCTTATCGGCCCGCTCGGAATCTGGATGGGTACGGGTATCGGTTCCGGACTGGCCTGGCTGAATGGGAACGCGCCGATCCTGTTCGCGATCCTCATTCCGATGATCTATCCGTTCCTCGTGCCGCTGGGCCTGCACTGGCCGCTGAACGCGTTGATGCTGGCCAACATCGCCAGCGCGTCCACGGGCCACATGGACTTCATCCAGGGCCCGATGGGCTCGTGGAACTTCGCGTGCTTCGGCGCCACCGCCGGCGTCCTTGTGATCGCCATGCGCAACCGGAACACGGAAATGCGCGAGGTTGCAACCGGCGCCCTCGCTGCCGGCCTGCTCGGTGGCATCTCGGAGCCGTCCCTGTACGGCATCCACCTGCGCTTCAAGCGGATCTACCCGCGGATGCTCGTCGGCTGTGCGGTCGGCGGCATCCTCACCGGCCTGCTGGGCTGGTCGAGCGGCGGCGTCAAGACGGGCGTGTTCGCCTTCACCTCGCTGCTCACCATTCCGGTCTTCACCCCGATGTGGGTGTACGTGATCTCGATCACGGCGGCCTTCTTCACCGCGATGATCCTGATCCTGATCTCCGACTACCGCACCCCCGAGCAGAAGGCAGAGGAAGAGGCCGATCGTGCGCAGGCCGACGCCGACCTCGCGCTGGAGACGGCCCGCAAGTCCGGCTCCACTTCCGTCGCGGCAGCACCGGTTGCTGCAACCGTCATCGGCGGCGGCGGAGTCGCCACTCTCGTGAAGACCGACGTTGTGCTCGCCCCGGTTGCGGGCAAGGTCGTCACGCTGGCCGACGTTGCGGACAAGGTGTTCGCTTCGAAGGCGCTCGGCGAGGGCCTCGGGATCGTTCCCTCGGACGGGCACATCGTGGCTCCGGTCGCGGGAGTGATGGTGACGGTGGCCGATACCGGCCATGCGTTCGGCATCAAGACCGATGACGGCGTGGAGGTGCTGGTTCACGTCGGCATCGACACCGTCCGCCTGGACGGCAAGGGCTTCGTCGTGGACGTGAGCAAGGACCAGCGAGTCGAGGCCGGCGACCTGCTGGCCAAGGTCGACCTGGACGCCGTCAAGGCCGCGGGCTACGACACCACAACGGTCGTCACGGTGATCAACACCATGGCGATGTCGTCGGTCGCTCCCAGGACGTCCGCCCAGGTCGTGGCCGGCGACCCGATCATCGACGTCGCCCGCTGAGGAGCTGCCTTGCTCGTGAGGTCCAACGGCGCGACACTGGCCTGAAATGGAGCTGTTGCGCGTCTTCAACAACAACCTCGTCCTTGCACTGGACGAGGCTGGACGCGAGGTCATCCTGACCGGCCGCGGCCTGGGATTCCAGGCCCGGCCGGGTCAGGAGGTCGACCCGGCCAGGATCGTCCGGGTGTTCGTGCCGTCCGACGGCCGCGACCCCGACCACCTGGCCCAACTCCTCTCGGGCATCCCGCCGGAGCACATCCTGCTGGTGGGTCTTGCCCTCGGCGACGTCGGGCTGGACAAGCTGTCCCGGAACCCGGCGCTGGTCATCGCACTGGCCGACCACGTCAGCTTCGCCCTGCGGCGGATCTCGATGGGCATGGACCTGGAGTACCCACTCCTCGCAGAGGTGCAGAACCTGTACGCCGAGGAGTACGCCGAGGCCAAGGCCCTGTTGGGTGCGATCAACTCCCGGAGCAAGCTCCAGCTTCCTGCGGCGGAGGCGGTCGGGCTCGCACTCCACCTGGTCAACGCCGGCTTTGCCACCGGCGACCTGTCGTACACGTACACGATGACCGGCGTCATCCAGCAGATGGTTGCCGTGATCGAACAGTCCTACGGCCTTGACCTCGACTCGGGCAGCGTCAGCGTCGGGCGGTTCATCACGCACCTGCGCTACCTGTTCGTCCGGATCCACCAGCACAAGCAACTCGACCAGAAGCACTCGACGATCGGCATCGCCATCCGTGAGGCCTATCCCAGCGAGGTCGAGTGTGCGCAGCGGCTTGCAGCGCTCCTCGAACTACGCCTCGGGTCGAACCTCACCGAGGACGAGATCTCCTATCTCGCCCTTCACATTGCCCGGGTTGCGGCCGACCAGACAGACCCGGAGGGCGCTCCGGAGAGCGCACCCCGGGTGTCCGGCTAGCGGTGGGTTGACTGCTTCAGTCCGAGGAGCCGCAGCGGACTGGACCAGGGCCGAAGCAGCGCACCGGTGAGGTGCTTGCCTGAACTCTTCGGCGTCGCGCATTGTTGAGGATGTAGCGCTCACTCAAGCGGGGCGCATCCCCGAGTAAGGAGCTGCCATGAGCGAACCCACAGTGACTGACAATGTGGCTGCCCGCCGCTTCGAGGCGCACGTCGAGGGGCAGCTGGCAGGGTTTGCCGAGTACCAGGTGACCGACGAACTGGTCGTCTTCACCCACACCGAGGTCGAGCCCGCGTTCGAGGGCCAGGGCATCGGCTCGGCGCTCGCCCGGTTCGCCCTCGATCGGCTGCGGGCCGACGGCACGCGCAAGGCCCTGCCGGTCTGCCCCTTCATCAAGGGCTGGATCGAGCGTCACCCGGACTATCTCGAGATCACCTATGGACCACGCGCATCGCGAGCTGACTAGCCCATCTGCGCGGGCACTCATCCCAAAAGGTAGTGTCGGTGGGGTCTGTCAGAATAGTACACATGTTCGACTATGTGGATGTGTCGAGGCTCGACGCGGGTGCTGCGCTGGATGTGGTGGAGCAGGCGCAGGTGCTGAGGCGGCATGCCGAGGTGCAGGAAGCTCTCGGCATCGTGCGGGTGGTGCAGACGTATCGGCATCAGATTCCGACCGACAAGGTGCAGCTTGCTGGTGAGGGCACGGGGCTGGTGGACGATTTCGCGTGTCTGGAGCTCGCGGCAGCCCTGCACCGCAGTGTCGACAGTGTCACGCCGCAGGTGGTGGAGCTGTTGAACCTGGAGACCAGGCTGCCCCGGTTATGGGAGATCACGGTGGCGTGTGGGGTGCCGGTGTGGCTGGCCCGCCGGATCGCGCGGGTCACCGGCGACCTGACCCTGCGGAAGGCACTGTGGGTGGATGCCACGATCGCGCCCTTCACCACGAGGCTCGGCCCCGGACGGCTACTCACGTTCGTCGAGGCCCTCGTCGTCGAGGCCGATCCGGCCGCCGCAGAAGAACGGTGGGCTGCCCGCAACTCGACCAAGGTCGAGATCGGGGTGATGGGCCGCGACGGGCTGCGCGACATCTACGGCTGGCTGACCGCTGCCGACGCCACCTACCTCGATGCCGCTCTCGAACAACTCTCCAGCATTCTCGCCGGACAAGGCTCAGCCGAAACCGCGGCTGAACGTCGCGCGACCGCTTTGGGCATCCTGGCCACCCCCGCCCGCGCCCTGTCCCTGATCCAGCAGTCGATTCACCAACCCGGCCTGCCCACGCTCGATGAGCCCGACGAAGGACGTCACCTCGTAACGGTCCCTGAGGAGCAGCCGGAGCTTGCGGAGGCTGAGTCACGAAGGGCCGCCGCCACCGTGCTCCCTGACCGTGACGAACGCCACGACGGGCACGGCCCGCGGTCCCCGTTCGGCTGCGCCGGACACAGCTGCGGCACGATCACCGTCCCACCCGAACGGCTGGTTCCCAAAGCCACCCTGATCATCCACCTGTCCGATGACACGTTGACCACCGGTGTCGGGATCGGCCGCTGCGAACAACTCGGCCCGCTCACCATCGCCCAGATCACCGAACTCCTGGGCCACAGCCGGGTCGAGGTCCGGCCCGTGTTCAACCCCGACGGCATCATCGGAGTCGATGATTACGAGATCCCGGCACCCATGCGCCGGGCCGTGCTGCAACGCCACCGATTTGAAGTCTTCCCCTACAGCACCCGCACCACCGGCAGCCTCGATCTGGACCACACCAGGCCCTACCGGTGGGGAGACGCCTGGACACCCGGACAGACCGATCCCGACAATCTCGGACCGTTGCGTCGAAAGCCGCACCGGGCGAAAACCCGAGCCGGCTGGCGGCTGGCCCAACACGAACCCGGCACCTTCACCTGGATCAGCCCCCTGGGCAGACGCTACTTCGTCACACCCGCCGGACTCACCAACGACTACCAACACGCCCCCGGCACCCAACCCTGGGACAACCCCCTCGGCGGACCACTGCTCCCCGACCCACCAACAACACGATCGCGCAGACGAGGGCGACCGCTCACCAGCGGGCGCACGTCTCGGGGCAGGGCCAGGACCAAACCCCTGATCACACTCCGGCCTTAACCGGGACCACCACCCCGGGACAGCACTCCAAGTGAAATCCGACCGATCCCACACTGGGACCGGGCCTTTGTCATGTCCGCATACCGCCACAGTGCTGCAGGGACAGCGATGGCCATGCCCTGCCAGACTGACCAGCGGACAGGAGGGAGCCAGGCCATGGATCACGACTGCAGCTTCGACGAGGACGGGCGGTGGTTCCGGTACCGCGCGGCCGCGGTCATCCTCCACGCCGGCAAGGTGCTGATGGCTCGCAACGAGGCAGAGCCCTACTTCTACTCGATCGGTGGTGGGGTCCACCACATGGAGACAGCTGAGGCCGCCGTCCGTCGGGAGGTTCGCGAGGAGATCGGTGTCGACCTGCAGGTTGACCGCCTGGCATTCATCCACGAGAACTTCTTCGACGGGTCGACAACGTCAGGGTTGGGCGGTCGCGAGTGCCACGAGCTGGCCTTCTACTTCCTGATGGAGTTCGACCAGTCCCTGGAACTGCGGCTCAACGGCTCCAGCCGAACCAGCGATGGTCTGGCTGAATGGTTCGAGTGGGTCGACCTCGCCTCCTACGGACGCGAGCGGGACGCGTACCCCACCTTCTTCGCATCCGAACTGGCGCAGATCGGCAGTCAGCCGAAGTGGATCACGACCCGGGGCTGAGGTCCGCCTCCGTCGCTGCCAGCTGACCGCAGGCACCGTCGATCTCGCGTCCCCGGGTGTCGCGGACGGTGGTCGGCACTCCCCTCGCCTCCAGCCGGCGGACGAACTCCTGCTCGTCCTCCCGACGGGACGCGGTCCACTTCGACCCCGGCGTCGGGTTCAACGGGATCAGGTTGACGTGCACCCACCCCCACCCGTACCGGGTGAGCAGGTTGGCCAGCGCATCTGCCCGCCACCCCTGGTCGTTGATGTCCCTGATCAGCGCGTACTCGATCGAGACCCGCCGTCCGGTCTTCTCGAAGTACCTGTGGGCCGCTCCGACCACCTCGGCCACGGGCCACCGGGTGTTGATCGGGCACAAGGTGTCGCGCAGCTCGTCGTCCGGCGCGTGCAGGCTTACGGCCAAGGTCACCGGCAGCCCCTCTTCGGTCAACCGCTGGATCTGCGGCACCAGGCCAACGGTCGACACGGTCACCCCGCGCGCCGAGATCCCCAGACCCTCGGGTGCGGGCCCCACGATGCCGCGAACGGCGCGCAGCACGGCCGTGTAGTTGGCCATCGGCTCACCCATGCCCATGAACACGATGTTGTTGATCCGTCCCGGCCCTCCGGGAATCTCGCCGTCACGAAGGCGGCGAGCCGCGTCCATCACCTGGGCGAGGATCTCGGCCGTACTCAGGTTCCGCTGCAGGCCACCCTGGCCGGTCGCGCAGAACGGGCAGGCCATTCCACACCCGGCCTGGGACGAGATGCAGACGGTCGCCCGTTCCCTGCCCTTGCCGCTGGCCCGCAGCCCGGGCACGCCGTAGCGCATCAGCACACTCTCGACCAGCGACCCGTCGTACAGCCGCCACAGTGTCTTGACGGTGGTTCCTGCATCAGCCGAGAGGTCCCGTACGCGGTCGAGGAGCGGCGGCACGAACCGCTCGGCCAGCAACTCCCGCTCGGCCTTGGGGATATCGGTCCACGCCTCCGGTTCGTCGCTCAACCGGTCGAAAAGATGCCGGGTCAACTGGCCGGCGCGGAACTTCGGCAGTCCCAGCTCCGCGATCGCCTCGACGCGCTGGCTGGCGTCAAGGTCGCTCCAGTGCAGCGGCGGCTTGCCGCGGCGGGGCTTTCCCAGCGCCAGCGGCACCGTCCGTCCGGCCTGCGCAGCGGCGACGGTCTCCGCGTAGCTCGCCTCTTCTTCCGGGGTCAGTCCGGTCATTGCGCCACCCCCAGCAGTGTGAAGAACAGCCAGGCCGCGGGTGCCGCGACCAGGGTCGAGTCGAGCCGGTCCATCACGCCACCGTGGCCGGGAAGGAAGGAGCTCATGTCCTTGATGCCGACGTCCCGCTTGATCATCGACTCGATCAGGTCGCCGGCCGTGCCGAAGATCACGACGACGACCGCGAGCAGCACCCCCAGCCACCACGGCTGGTTCATCACGAACACGAACTGGAGGACGCTCACGACCGAAGCCAGCACGATCGATCCGGCCAGCCCTTCCCAGGTCTTCTTCGGACTGATCGTCGGCACCATCGGGTGCCTCCCAAGGCTCGCGCCGGCAGCGTAGCCGCCGGTGTCGCTGCCGGTGATGCACAGGAACACGGCCACCACCTTCGCCACGCCGTGCGGCTGGGCGAGGATCAGTCCGACGAAGGACGCCAGCAGCGGGATGTAGCCGATGATGAACAGGCTGGCAGCGCTGTCGCGGGCGAAACCCTCGGCACCCTTGAACATGCGCCACATCAGCGCGAGCAGCACGCTGCCACCGATCGTCCCGAGAAGAACCACGTGCCAGGGGATCTGGGTGACCGGCTGCAGCACGGCTGCTGCGTACGAACCGCCGATGATGATGACATTGCCGAGCACGACGGGGAGAAGGACCGACGTCATCCCGACCCGCTGCAACGCGTGGTGCACCTCGATCGCGCCGAGGCTCGTCAGGACGACGAGCAGCACGATGAAGCCCGGTGGCCACCAGACGAGGGTCGCCACCACGATTCCGAACAGGGCGAGGCCCACCGCGATCGCGGCGGGCAAGTCCCTGCCCGCCCGCGATGTCGAGGGGGCCGGCTGTTCGCTGTCGGTCATTCAGACCTCCAGCAGTTCGGCTTCCTTCACCTTCAGCAACTCGTCGACAGCGTCGATGTGCTTCTTGGTGGCGGCTTCCAGCTGCTTCTCCGCCCCGCGGGAGTCGTCTTCGCTGACTTCCTTGTCCTTGAGGAGCTTGTGCACGCTCTCCAGGGCATGCCGCCGATTGTTGCGGACGGCGACCCGGGCCTCTTCGGCCTTGTGCTTGGCGAGCTTGATGTACTCCTTGCGACGCTCTTCGGTGAGCTGCGGCATCACGAGGCGGATCACGTTGCCGTCGTTGGCGGGGTTCACGCCGAGGTCCGAGTCACGGATGGTCTTCTCGATGTTGTGCATCGCGCCCCGGTCGAACGGGGTGATCAGCACGGTGCGCGCCTCCGGCACCTGGAACGTCGCCAGCTGCTGCAGCGGGGTCGGTGCGCCGTAGTAGTCGACCATCAGCTTGTTGAACATGGCCGGGTGTGCACGCCCCGTACGGATGGCGGCAAACTCCTCTCGAGCATGCTCGACGGCGCTGGCCATCTTGTGCTCGGCGTCCTTGATGATCTCCGGGATCACGAAATCTCTTCCCTTCTCGTTCGCCCGCAGCGCCGACTAGGCGTGCAGGGTGGTACCGATCTTCTCACCTGCGACGACCCGGGCGATGTTGCCGGGGACACCCATGTCGAAGAAGACCATCGGCAGGCTGTAATCCCGGGCCAGGCTGACCGCGGTTGCGTCGGCCACCTTCAGGTCGCCTGCGAGGAACTCATCGTAGGTGAGGTCGAGGAACTTCTTGGCATCGGGGTTCGTGCGGGGGTCGGAGTCGTACACCCCGTCGGTGCCCTGCTTGGCCATCAGCAGCACGTCGCAGTGGATCTCGAGGGCACGCTGGGCGGACACGGTGTCGGTGGAGAAGTACGGCATCCCCGAGCCGGCGCCGAAGATCACGACGCGCCCCTTCTCCATGTGCCGGATGGCCCGCAGCGGCACATAGGGCTCCGCAACCTGGCCCATCGCGATCGCTGTCTGGACGCGGCTGGGCTGGTCGGCCTTCTCCAGGAAGTCCTGCAGGGCGAGGGCGTTCATGACTGTGCCCAGCATGCCCATGTAGTCGGCGCGGGCGCGGTCCATGCCCCGGGTCTGCAACTCGGCACCGCGGAAGAAGTTGCCTCCACCGGTCACCACCGCCACCTGGACGCCGGTGGTCGAGACCACTTCGCTGATCTCCGCTGCGATCCCGGAGATGATGTCCGGGTCGACGCCGAGCTTGCCACCACCGAAGGCTTCACCGGAGAGCTTGAGCAGGACGCGACGGTAGGGGCTGGTCATCTGGTTTCCTCTAAGCGTTCGACAACGGCAACGGGCGGGGTTCTTCGATTCGCGTCACCACACTAACGGCAAATCCACCCCGGGAAATGCAGAACGACCGCCCAGCGGAGGCTGGACGGCCGTTCACTTGGCTTGCTCAGGCGCCGGCTGCGAACCGGACGAAGCGCTTGACCTCGACGCCGTTCTTCTTCAACAGCTGGCCAACGGTCAGCTTGTCGTCGGAGACGCTCGGCTGCTCGACGAGGCAGACCTCCTTGAAGAAGCCACCGAGGCGACCCTCGACGACGCGCGGGATGATCGCTTCGGGCTTGCCCTCTTCCTTCGCGGTGAGCTCTGCGATCTTGCGCTCGTTCTCGAGCACGTGACCGGGAACCTCTTCGCGAGTGACATAGGACGGGGACATGGCCGCGATCTGCATCGCGATGCCCCGCACGAAACCCTCTTCGCCACCGTCGTACTCGACCATGACACCCACCTGCGGGGGCAGGTCCTGGGACCGCTTGTGCAGGTAGATGCTGACCGGGCCGTCGAACGTGGCTGCTGCGGCCAATTCGAGCTTCTCGCCGATCTTGACGCTGAGCTCGGACACGGCCTCCGCCACAGTCTTGCCGGACGGCAGGAGGACGGCGTTCGCGGCCTCGACGCCGTGGGCGCCGGCTGCGGCGACAGCCGCGGCGATCTCGTCGGCAAGACCGATGAAGTCGCTGCTCTTGGCCACGAAGTCGGTCTCTGCGCCGAGCTGGATGACGGTCTTGCCCGCCGCAGCGACAAGCCCGTTGCTGGCCTCACGGTCGGAGCGGTTGGCCATCTTCGCCAGGCCGGTGACACGCAGGATCTCGATGGCTGCGTCGAAGTCGCCCTCTGCCTCCGTGAGCGCCTTCTTGGAGTCCATCATCCCGGCGCCGGTTGCGTCGCGGAGCTTCTTGACGTCCGCGGCAGTGATCGTTGCCATTCCTGTCTTCCTTACTTGGTCTTCTTGGCGGGCTTCGGGGCGGCCTTCTCGGCGACGACCTCAGCAACGGGCTCCTCGGCGACGACCTCGGCAACCGGCTCTGCGACGGCTTCCTCGGCGACGACCTCAGCAACGGGCTCCTCGGCGACAGCCTCGGCAACCGGCTCTGCGACGGCTTCCTCGGCGACGACCTCAGCAACGGGCTCCTCGGCGACAGCCTCGGCAACCGGCTCTGCGACGGCTTCCTCGGCGACGACCTCAGCAACGGTCTCTGCCGGAACCTCGGTCACGCCCTGCTCAACGGCGATCTCCGCAGCGACTGCCTCGGACACGGGTTCGACGACGGCGATCTCCTCAACGACGGGCTCAGCGACAGCCTCTGCAGGAGCGCCGGCCAGCAGGTCGCGTTCCCAGTCGGGCATCGGCTCGGGCTCTTCGCCCGTGACGGCACCGGCCGAGCGGGCCAGCAGGCCCTCGGCGACGGCGTCGGCCAGCACGCGGGTCAGCAGTGCGACCGAACGGATCGCGTCATCGTTGCCCGGGATCGGGAAGTCGACGTGATCGGGGTCGCAGTTGGTGTCGAGGATGCCGACGATCGGGATGTGCAGCTTGCGGGCCTCGTCAATGGCGAGGTGCTCCTTGTTGGTGTCGACAACCCAGATGGCCTGCGGCACGCGGTGCATGTCGCGGATGCCGCCAAGGGTCTTGGCGAGCTTGTCCATCTTGCGCTTCTGCTGGAGCAGTTCCTTCTTCGTCAGTCCGGAGGCAGCGACGTCGTTGTAGTCGAGGCCCTCGAGCTCCTTCATCTTGGCGATGCGCTTGCTGATGGTGCCGAAGTTGGTGAGCATGCCGCCCAGCCAGCGCTGGTTCACGAAGGGCATGCCGACGCGGGTCGCCTGCTCGGCGATCGCTTCCTGGGCCTGCTTCTTGGTGCCGATGAACAGGATCTGGCCGCCCTTGGCGACGGTCTCCTTGACGAACGCGTAGGCGCTGTCGATGTAGCCCAGCGACTGCTGCAGGTCGATGATGTAGATGCCGTTGCGCTCGGTGAAGATGAACTTCTTCATCTTCGGGTTCCAACGACGGGTCTGGTGCCCGAAGTGGACGCCACTGTCCAGCAACTGGCGCGTGGTGACGACGGCCATGGCCGTTCCTCTCTGCGCGGGTCCGGACGGTGCCGTTACCCGCTTTGGGTTTCCGGATCGAGCTTTTCGATCCGCCTGACGCAGTCGCCGGGTACCCACCTCCGAGGAGGACCACGGGTCCGGCCCGCCGTACGGCGGTCAGATTGCGTGCGAAGTCGACCCGGATCGGCCGGGTCGCTGGCACGATTCTACGCTCCAGCGGGCCCGAGTCGCCAACCGGCGTTGTCCACAGGCCACGAGGGTCATCCACAGGCAGCGGAAGCGGCTGAAGCAGCCGGCCCGCGGGTGCAGAAGATGGCAGGTATGGCGAAGCTGCGCGTGCTGGTGGCAGGGGTGATCGGCTGGTGGCTCTTGTGGGGGGTGGCACCGCCGGCGGCAGCGGCTGCGTCCGCCGTCCCGCCCCTGCCCGGACCGGTCGTGCGCGGCTTCGACCCGCCCGACCAGCCGTGGCTGGCAGGTCATCGAGGAGTTGACCTGCTCGGCGCCGTTGGCGCAGACGTGGTGGCGGCCATGGCTGGTCGGGTCGTCTTCGCCGGCACGGTCGCAGGGCGTGGGGTGGTCGTGGTGAGCCATGGCGCGCTGCGGACCACCTACCTGCCGGTGAGCCCCAGGGTGGCTGTCGGCGCACAGGTCGGCACAGGTCAGGTGATCGGCCGGCTGGCACGCGGCCACGCCTGTCCGGGCGGCACCTGCCTGCACTGGGGGCTCAAGCGGGGCGACACCTACCTCGATCCGCTCAGCCTGCTCGACGCGGGCCCGGTGCGCCTCCTGCCCGCGACGGCGGTTGACCTTGTGGGAAGCCTGCTGGCAGACCGGACGCAGGCGCTGGCGGCGGGCGGCCCCCTGCCCGGACTGCTGACCAGGCCGGTGCCCGGCGCCGTCGGCGCCGGGTTCGGGATGCGGCTGCACCCGATCTTCGGCGAGTGGCGCCTGCACGACGGCGTCGACCTCTCTGCCGGGTGCGGTACGCCGATCAGGGCGGCAGGCGACGCCAGGGTCGCCTCCGTGAGCACGGATCCGGCCAGCGGCAATCGCCTCGAACTCGACCACGGGCAGGTGGGCGGGCACCACCTGGTCACGATCTACCTGCACGCCCAGGGCTACTCGGTGCGTGCCGGAGAGACCGTCCGTCGGGGCCAGGTGGTGGGCCACGTCGGGTCGACCGGCTGGAGCACCGGCTGCCACCTGCATTTCACGGTGAGACTCGACGGCAGCCGTGCCGATCCGGAGCGCTTCCTCTGAGCGGGTCGCCGTCTGGCCGCTCAGGCGCGTGGGTGGGCTTGCTGGTAGGCCTTGCGCAACCGGTCACCGGACACGTGCGTGTACAGCTGCGTCGTGGCCAGTGAGGAGTGGCCGAGGATCTCCTGCACCGAACGCAGGTCGGCCCCGCCCTCCAGCAGGTGGGTCGCCATCGCGTGGCGCAACCCGTGCGGCCCCAGGTCGGGAGCGTCCGGCACCAGGGCGAGCGCGCGATGCACCAGCCGGCGGACCACCCGCGGATCGATGCGCCCGCCCCGATCGCCGACGAACAGCGCCCGGCCCGCGCCGGGCAGGGCCAGCACCGACCGCACCCCCAGCCAGGCGTCCAGTGCCCGGACCGCTGGGCCGCCGAGCGGCACGGTCCGCTGCTTGCCGCCCTTGCCGAGCACGCGGAGCAGGCCACGCTGGTCGTCGATGTCCCCGATATCGAGGCCGCAGAGTTCGGAGACCCGGATACCGGAGGCGTAGAGCACCTCCACGACGGCAAGGTCCCGGCGTCGCGCCGCGACCTCGCCGGGCTCGACGGCCTCGGCCACCCGCGCGACCAGCCCGTCCAGCAGGGCCCGCGCCTGGTCGACCTCGACGGTCGGCGGCAGGCGCCGGTCGACCTTCGGGGACCGCAGGGCCTGTGCCGGGTCCGACCCGATCCGGTCCGTACGGCGAGCCCACGCGAAGAAGGTGCGGGCGGCCGCCGAGCGGCGCTGGATGGTGGACCGATCGGCACCGCCGGCGTGCTGGTTCGCCAGCCAGGCGCGCAGGTCGGCGAGCGTCACCTCGCCCGGATCGCCCTCCCCCACCCGGCCAAGGTGGGTGAACAGGTTGGTCAGGTCACCGGTGTAGGCGCGGACGGTGTGCGGGGAGAGCCCTCGCTCCAGCCGCAGGTGCTCGGCGAACGCGCCCAGCATCACCTGCGCCTCCCGCGTGAGGGGATCGTCCGGCTGCTCCACCCGGCCAGCGTCGCCCGCTGCACGCATCGGCGCAAGGCCGGCGCGCGGTGGCCCATAAGATGGCGGGCGTCGAGACGAGGACGGGACAGGCATGGGTATCGAGGAGTTGACCACCGGTGGCACCGTGCTGCCGATCACCCGTTGGGGTGAATCGGTGATGCATGCGAAGACCCGCCAGGTGACAGCTTTCGACGATGAGCTTCGCACGCTGGTGCGCAACATGTTCGCCACCATGGCGGCCGCGCACGGCGTCGGCCTCGCCGCAACCCAGGTGGGCGTCGATCTTGCCCTGTTCATCTACGACTGCCCCGACGAGGACGAGATCCACCGCGTTGGTGCCATCTGCAACCCGGTGGTCACGCTCCCCGAAGGCGACGCAAGGACCTTCGAGTCGACGGAGGAGGGGTGCCTCTCCCTGCCCGGCGGCTACCAGCCGCTGGCCCGTCCCGACCACTCAAGCTGCACCGGCGTCGATCCCTGGGGCCAGCCCGTCACCGTCCTCGGCACGGGCACGCTCGCCCGCTGCCTGCAGCACGAGACCGACCACCTCAACGGCATCGTCTTCGGCGACCGTTTGTCGAACCGGATGCGGCGCAAGCTGTACGCCCAGCACGAGGAACTCGCCCACCTCTATCCCGACGACTGGCCGGTGAGCGCACGGCGCACGTCAGCGGACGGCTGAACCGGGCTCACGCCAGGGCGTAGCCGGCGATCGCGCTGGCAGCCGCAACGTTCAGAGAGTCCACCCCGGCACGCATCGGGATCTCCACGACCGCGTCGGCGGCAGCCACCCAGTCGGCGGTGAGGCCGTGTCCCTCCGTGCCGAGGAGCACGGCCAGGCGATCGGCGGGCGCGAGCGTTGCGGCGAACTCCCCCATCGTCAGTGCGTCAGGGCTGAGCGCAAGCGCAGCCACCCGGAAGCCGGCGCCGTGCAACAGGGCCCCGATGTCAGTGCCCTCCGGGAGGCGCGCCCACGGCAGCGAGAACACCGTGCCCATCGAGACCTTGATCGACCGGCGGTACAGCGGGTCGGCGCAGCGGGCGCTGACCAGCATCCCGTCCCAGCCGAGGCCCGCAGCGTTACGGATGACCGCCCCGACGTTCGTGTGGTCGACGAGGTCCTGCAGCACCATCACCCGCCGTCCTGCCAGCACGTCGTCCACATCGTGCCGCGCTGTGCGGTGCAGGGACGCGAGCGCGCCGCGGTGCACGTGGAACCCTGTCACCCGCTCGGCCATGTCCTCCGTGACGAGGTAGACCGGGGCATCCAGCGGATCGAGGACGTCGGCGAGCTCGCCAAGCCAGCGCTCGGCCAGCAGGAACGACCGCGGCGCGTAGCCTGCCTCCAGCGCCCGGCGGATCACCTTGCTGCCCTCGGCGATGAACACGCCGCGCTCGGTCTCCAGCAGGTGACGCAGCGTCGCCTCCCGCAGCCCGACGTAATCGGCCAGCTTCGGATCCTCGGAGTCGTCGATACTGATCACGGTGGCCACGCCCTTAGTATGACGAGCAATGTCCTGGCTCTCCCGAATCCCCGTCGACCGGTTCCTGCTCGCAATCATCAGCGCAGCGGTACTGGCGTCGATCTTCCCCGCAACCGGGATCGGGGTGCCGGTGCTGGAGTGGGCCACGACGGCGGCGATCGCGCTCCTCTTCTTCCTCTACGGAGCCCGGCTGAGCCCCAGTGAGACGCTTGCCGGCCTGAAGCACTGGCGGCTGCACGTCACGATCCTTTCGTTCACCTACGTGCTCTTCCCGGTACTCGGCCTCGCCGTGGTCTGGCTGGTCGGGCCGATGCTCGCGCCGGGGCTGCAGTCCGGGCTGCTCTACCTGACGCTGGTGCCCTCGACCGTGCAGTCCTCGATCGCCTTCACTTCGATTGCGAAGGGCAACGTCGCAGGCGCTGTCGTGAGTGCTTCCGCGTCCAACATCCTCGGAGTGTTCCTCACCCCCCTGCTGTGCTTGCTGCTGCTCAGCAACACCGGCAAGATCGCGTTCACCACGTCGACGATCGTCGAGATCGTGCTGCAGCTGTTCGTCCCCTTCCTGCTGGGCCAGCTGTCGCGTCGCTGGACGGCCGGGTTCGTGCGGGCCCACCCCCAGCTGAAGCTGGTTGATCGGGGCTCGATCGTGCTGGTGGTCTACTCCGCCTTCTCCGCCGGCATGCGCGAGGGCATGTGGTCGTCGACCTCGTGGAGCGACCTCGCGATCGTGGTGGGTGTCTGCCTCGTGCTCCTGGCGGTCATGCTGGTCGTCACCTGGTGGACGGCCCGGAGGCTCGGCTTCGACCGCGCCGACACGATCGCCATCCAGTTCTGTGGCACCAAGAAGTCGCTTGCCAGCGGCCTGCCGATGGCGGGAGTGCTGTTCGTCGGCCAGCCGCTGGGCCTGCTCGTCCTGCCGCTGGTGCTGTTCCACCAGGCGCAGTTGATGGCCTGCTCAGCCCTCGCCGCGCGCTACGCACGGTCAGCCGCCTGACCCTACGATGTCGCCATGCCCCGGCCCGCCAGATATGCCAAGGGACTCGCCAAGCGCGAGGAGATCCTGACCACGGCTCTCGATGTCATCGCCCGCACCGGTTACCGCGGCACGTCGGTGAAGGAGCTCGCCAATGCCGTCGGCCTCAGCCAGGCCGGCCTGCTGCACTACTTCTCGTCCAAGGAGGAGCTCTTCGCGGAGATCCTTGCCAAGCGGGACGCTGTGAACGAGGACGCGTCAACGCAGCGGGGCGAGTCCGTGCTCGAAGGACTGGTCTCCATCGTCCGACACAACGCGGACGTCCCCGGTCTCGTGCAGCTGTACGCCCAGTTCTCGGTCGAGGCCAGCGATCCGGGGCACCCCGCGCATGAGGTGTTCGTCGAGCGCTACGCCCGCGTGCGGGCGATGCTGGCCGCGGACATCGACGCCCGCAAGGCTGCAGGCACCCTGCCCCCGACCATCGACGCCGGCGTCATCGCCGGCCTGCTGATCGCCGCAGCGGACGGCCTGCAGACCCAGTGGCTGCTCGACCCGGAGGTGGACATGGCTGCCCACCTCTCGAGCCTCGTCAGCCTGCTGTGTCCTGCTCCTGCTCCGGCTCCGGCGTCGGCTCAGGCACCGGCAAGCTAGCCGGCGTCTGCTCACCCATCGTCAGCGCGTTGGCGCGCTCGTGGTCCAGCCGGGCCACACGCCGACCCTCCAGCGCCTCCGCCTCGGCGATGGCCTGCTGCACGGACTTCTGCGCCTGCTCCGCGTCCGCGCCCTTCTGCGCCTCGATCTCCGCGAACACGTCCACCTTGGTCGGCGCGCTGAACTCGCCCTCCTCGACGTCGTCTACGGCTGTCTGCGCGCGCCCGGCGATGTTCCCGAGGCCCTTCAGGGCGTCGTTGAGTTCGCTCGGGATGATCCAGACCTTGTTGGACTCGCCCTTGGCGAGGTTCGGCAGCATCCGCAGGTACTGGTAGGCCAGCAGCGACTGCGTCGGCTTGCCTGCGTGGATGGCGTTGAACGTCGTGGTGATGGCCTGCGCCTCGCCCTCTGCCCGCAGCATGGACGCCTGGCGGTCGGCCTGTGCGCGGAGCACCGCCGACTCCCGCTCGCCCTGCGCGCGCAGGATGGAGGCTTCCCTGTCACCGGACGCAGACAGGATCATCGACTGGCGCTGGCCCTCGGCCGTCAGGATCGCCGCACGCTTGTCGCGCTCTGCGCGGGCACCCTTCTCCATCGCGTCGCGGATCGTCGCCGGCGGCTCGATCGCGCGGAGCTCGACACGGTTGACCTTGATGCCCCACTTGCCGGTGGCCTCGTCGAGCACAGCCCGCAGCTTCTGGTTGATCTCCTCGCGGCTGGTGAGGGTCTGCTCGAGGTCGAGGCCGCCGATGATGTTGCGCAGGGTGGTCATGGTGAGCTGCTCGATGGCCTGGATGTAGTTCTGGGCCTCGTAGGCCGCACGTACCGGGTCGACGACCTGGTAGTAGATCACCGAGTCGATACCCACCATCAGGTTGTCCTCCGTGATCACGCCCTGCGGCGGGAACGGGACGACTGCCTCACGCATGTCCATCGTGTAGCGGACCGAGTCGATGATGGGCACCAGAAGGTGCGGGCCGGGTTCCAGGGTGCGGCGGAACTTGCCGAGCCGCTCGACCACTCCGACCTGCTGCTGCCGGACCACCCGGACGGACCGCAGCAGGAGGGTGACCACCACGATCGCGACCAGCAGTCCAACGATGGCGCTGAAATACTCCATGATTCTCGATTCTCCTTGGGGTTCAGGGCAGTGCTAGGTGCCTGGGGTAGACGATGGCGATCGCCCCGTCGATGCGGTAGACCTCGACCTCGGTGCCGGCGTCGATGCTGCCCTCGAGGCTGTGGGCCGACCACACCTCGCCGGCCACCTTGACCTCGCCGGTGTTGGCCGTGATCTGCGTCAGGGCAACGCCGGGGCTGCCGACCATCTTGTCGACGCTGGAGCGGTAGCCCGGCAGCGCACGGATCTTGCGCAGCAGGGTCGGACGCAACAGGGCCAGCATGGCGACGGCGACGACGACGGCAACCAGGATCTGCAGCCACAACAGCCCAGGGAAGGCGAGGGCGACCATGCCGCCTGCCACAGCACCGACGGCGAGCATCAACAGCGTGAAGTCGAGGGTGAGCATCTCGGCGACGGCGAGCAGCGTGGCAAGTATCAGCCAGGCCGCCCACAGGTGTTCAGCCACCCATTGCATCATCGCGAGTCCCCTCTCCTGCCCCCCATCATGCCAACCGTGCGGGAAGCCGGTGGCCTGCACGCGAAGCTGCTCGCGCTGACCACCGCCCGTCGGTTACTGAAACTTCGAGAAGTATGTCGAAAGTCGCGCTCATCTTCGGGCCGGTGAGGGTCTCCGCGATCGGTCCGGCGGCGACGATGCGGCCGTGCTTGAGCAGCAGCGCGTGGGTGATGCCGCGCGGAATCTCCTCGACATGGTGCGTGACCAGCACCGTTGCCGGGGCGAAGGGATCACCACAGATGTCGGAGAGGGTCGTCACCAGAGCCTCGCGCCCCGTGAGGTCGAGCCCGGCGGCCGGCTCGTCGAGCAGCAGCAACTCCGGGTCGGTCATCAGCGCCCGCGCGATCTGCACCCGCTTGCGCTCGCCCTCGCTGAGGGTGCCGAACGTGCGGTTGCCGAGGTGGTCCACCTGCAACTGCTGCATCAGCAGCCGCGCACGCTCGTGGTCGAGCTCGTCGTAGTCCTCGCGCCAGCGTCCCATCACGGCATAGGCCGCGGAGACCACGACGTCGGAGACGCGCTCCGACTTCGGGATCCGGTCGGCCAGCGCGGCAGAGGTCACGCCGATCCGGGGACGCAGTTCGAACACGTCCACGGAGCCGAGGGTCTCCCCAAGGATCGTCGCCGTGCCCCTTGACGGGTGCCACTGCGCACTGAGGATCTGCAGCATGGTGGTCTTGCCGGCCCCGTTGGGACCGATCACCACCCAGCGCTCGTCCTCCTCCACCGACCAGTTGACGTCGGCCAGCAAGGTGGCTCCGGATCGGATGATCGAGACACCCTCGAGTTGGACAACGCTCATGCGGCCAACTTACCGACCCTCACGCCCCCGTGGAGTGCAGCCCGCCGTCGACGTGGAGCATTTCACCGGTTGTGGAGGGGAACCAGTCGCTCAGCAGCGCGACAACGGCCTTCGCTGTCGGCGTCAGGTCCTTGGAGTCCCAGCCGAGCGGAGCGCGCCCGCCCCAGATGTTGTTGAACTCCTCCGAGCCGGGGATGGCCTTCTTCGCGATGGTCTCCAGCGGACCGGCGGCCACGAGGTTGACGCGGACGCCGTCAGGGCCGAGGTAGCGGGCGAGGTAGCGCGCAGCGCTCTCCAGCGCAGCCTTGGAAACGCCCATCCAGTCGTAAATCGGCCAGGAGAGGGTGGCGTCGAAGGTCAGGCCGACCACGGCTGCTGTGGGGGCGAACAGGGGCTTGCAGGCCATCGTGAGGCTGACCAGCGAGTAGGCCGACACCTGCACGGACGTGCTGACGTCACTGAACGGCGTGGTGAGGAACTTGCCGCCCAGAGCTGTCTCGGGGTTCGCGTAGGCGATCGAGTGCACCAGACCGTCGAGGTGGTCGAAGTGCTCACCGAGGCGATCCGCAAGAGTGTCCAGATGCCCCTTGTCGGAGACGTCCAGCTCGAGCAGCGGCGGCACGGTGTCGAGGCGCTTGAGGACGCGCTCGGTGAGGCTCATGGCCCTGCCGAAGTTCGACACGACGACGTTGGCGCCCTCGGCCTGCGCGAGCTCGACCACGCGGTAGCCGATCGAGGTGTTCATGGTCACACCGGCGACCAGGATGTTCTTGCCTTCAAGGATTCCCATGTCGAGCCTCTCAGTGACCCATGCCAAGGCCGCCATCAACGGGGATGACAGCGCCGCTGATGAAACCCGCTTCTTCAGATGCGAGGAAGGCCACCGCAGCGGCCACCTCTTCGGGCTTGCCGAGACGATTCGCCGGGATGGCCGCGAGGTAGCGCGCGATCACTTCCTCACCGAGCACCGCAGTCATGTCGGTCTCGATGAAGCCGGGAGCGACGACGTTGGCCGTGACACCGCGAGAGCCGATCTCGCGGGTGAGCGACCGGGCCACGCCGACGAGCGCAGCCTTGGACGCGGAGTAGTTCACCTGGCCGGGCGAGCCGTAGAGGCCGACGACGGAACCGGTGAAGACGATGCGGCCCCAGCGGCCGCGGATCATGCTCTTGGTCGCACGCTTCGCGCAGCGGAAGGCGCCGGTCAGGTTCACGTTGATGACCGCGTCCCACTCGGCGTCACCCATGCGCAGGATGAGCGTGTCCTTGGTGATGCCGGCGTTGGCGACGAGGACCTCGACGGGGCCGTTGGCCTCCTCCGCAGCGCCGAAGGCTGCGTCCACCTGCGCGCCGTCCGTCACGTTGCAGGCGAAGCCGAGCGCGCCCTCCGGGGGCTCGCCTCCCATGTCGAGGCTGGCAACCTTGTGCCCTCCAGCGAGGAACCGCTCCACGATGGCCCGGCCGATCCCCCGGTTGCCACCGGTCACGATCACGCTGCGGGCGGGTGCATTTGTTGAGATTTCAGTCACGGGGCAAAGCTAGACGACAACCGGGGCGGCGCGATAGCGACGCCCCGGGCGGAGTCTTGACGAACGGCGCGGAGCGGCGTGAGGAACAGACGACAACCGGGGCGGCGCGATAGCGACGCCCCGGGCGGAGTCTTGACGAACGGCGCGGAGCGGCGTGAGGAACAGACGACAACCGGGGCGGCGCGATAGCGACGCCCCGGGCGGAGTCTCGACAAGGGGCGTGAAGCGGCCCGAGGAGCAGCGGGAAGCGTCGGCCGCGTTCGCGACCTAGGCTGGGTGCCGTGAGTCCGGCGAGTGCACCCAAACCAACGCTGATCACCAGCGCGAAGAAGCGCCGCTCGCTCGACAACGACGAACGACGCACACGCTATCTGTGGACGATGGCGCTGCGTGTGGTGTGCTTCCTGTCCGCCACCGTCACCCCGTTGCCCTGGAATCTGATCCTCCTCGTTGCCGCTGCCGTGCTGCCGACGATCGCCGTGATGCTGGCCAACGCGATCGACCTGCGCCGCGAACCGGAGCCGGAGCTCGACACCAAGGAGCCGCTGGACCTGCCGGCGTTGCCGAGTTCCGAGATCGTCGGCGGCTCGGTGGTGGAAGAGCCGCGATGAAGCTCCTCGACACGCCGATGGGCACCACCCCCACCGGCCGCCGGCCATGGCTGCGCTGGCTCGCCCTCGCCGTTTTCGTCGTCGCGCTCGCTGTCGCCTTCGTCAACCTCGGTCGCTGGCAGCTCGATCGCCTCGAGCAGCGGCGCGAGGCGAACGGTTCTGTCATCAGCCACGAGAACAGCCCGGTCGCCGACTTCGCGACGATCTTCACCCGCACGATCGTCGAGGCCGACCAGTGGCAACGGGTGACGGTCCGCGGCACCTTCGACCCCGACCGCCAGTTCATGGTGCGCTACCGCTCCCTCGGTCCGGCGAGCGGCTACGAGGTGCTGACCCCGCTGCACACCACGACCGGGGCATGGGTGCTCGTTGACCGCGGCTTCGGCACCAAGCCCAACGACGAGGACTATCCGTCGACGCTGCCTCCTCCCCCTGCCGGTGAGGTGGACATCCTGGGCTACGTCCGCCGTGACGAGCAGGGCAGTACAGAGGCGATCACGCCGGTCGCCCCCGGCAACACCGTCCGGCTCATCAACTCGACGGCAGTTGCCGGCACCCTGCCGTACCCCCTTGTGAACGGGTTCGTCTCCGTCATCCAGATCACCCCTGCCCAGGCCGGCGCCCTGACACCGGTCACGCCGCCGGAGCTGACAGAGGGCAACCACTTCTCATATGCGCTTCAATGGTTCGCGTTCGCAGGAATGGCTGGTCTCGGGTTGGTGCTGCTGATCCGTTCGGACGTGCGGGCGATGCGCGGCGCCGCCGAGGCGCCGGCAACAGGACGCGAGGAGGCGCCGTGAGGAAGTACTGGATTGCGACCGTTGGGCTGATCGCGTCGCTGACCGCCTGTGCGGCACCAACTCCGGCCGGTCCGGCACCCCAACTATCCGGGACGAACTGGTCGGTGACAGCCATCAACGGACGGCCGACCATCGCTGCCCACCCGCCGACGATGACCTTCACAGCAGACCAGGTGTCCGGGACGACAGGGTGCAACTCCTACAACGCCGGCTACACCCTCAACGGCACCGCGCTCACCATCAAGCCGGCGGCCCAGACGGCCATGGCCTGCGAGGACGCGGCCGTCATGACTCAGGAGCAGACCTTCGGGACCGCGCTGGCAACGGTCGCTGCGGTGCGGACCGCCGGCACGGGACTCGAGCTCGTCGACGCCGGCCAGAAGGTGGTGTTCGCCCTTGCCGCGGTGGTCAACAAACCGCTCGAGGGGCCCACCTGGCAGCTCTCGGCGATCATGGCCAAGGCCGCGACCGCCTCACCGGTCGCCGGCAGCACTGTCACGTTGCAGGTCAGCGGCGACCAGCTGTCCGGCAAGGCCTGCAACACGTTCCACGGCCAGGTCGCGATCGACGGCAGCACCTTCAAGGCCGGGCCCCTGATGAGCACGAAGATGGCGTGCGCGAATCCCGACGAGAGCGCTCAGGAGAGCGCAGTCCTCGCCGCGATCGAGGCGGCGACCAGCTACGGCGTCGTCGGCGACATCCTCACCCTGAAGGCTGCGGACGGCACCGGCCTGGAGTTCCGGGCAGCGTAGTGGCCATCGACGTGGCCACCGAGCTGCTGGCCTGCCCGGTCTGCAGGTCGGCGTTCGGCGTGGCCGACGGTGGGCTGCACTGCGTGAACGGCCACGACTTCGACCTGGCACGGCAGGGCTACCTCAACCTCCTCGGCGGGGCAGAGCCCGCCAACGCTGACACCGCCGCCATGCTGGCCGCGCGCGGACGGGTGCACGCTGCCGGCCTCTTCGAACCGCTCGCGGCACAGGTCGCCACTCAGCTCAGCGGGCGGATGACGATCCTCGAGGTCGGCTCCGGCACCGCGTACTACCTGACCCGCGCCCTCGGCGACGATCCCGTTGCCGTTGGGGTGGCACTGGACGTGTCGAAGGCTGCGGCAAGGGTCGCAGCGCAGGCCGACCCGCGGATCGCTGCCGTCGTCGCAGACGTGTGGCGGCCGCTGCCCGTGCGCGACCGCTGCCTCGACGCCGTCCTGTGCGTGTTCGCTCCCCGCAACCTGCCGGAGTTCGCCCGCGTCCTGCGTCCCGACGGCCTGCTGGTCGTCGCGACGCCGCGCCCCGGGCACCTCGCCGGGTTGCGAGACCGGCACGGCCTGCTGGAGGTTCCGCCGGACAAGGCCGACCAGCTCGCTGCCGCGGCCTCGGAGTTCTTCGAGCTGCACGACACGAGGCTGCTGAGGCGCCAGGTGACGGTGTCGGCAGAACTCGCGGCAGACCTCATCGCCATGGGCCCGAACGCCTTCCACCGGGTCCCGGAGGACGTCGCCGGCGGCGCGGTGACGATCGACATCACCGTCCAGACCTTCCGGCCGCTGTCCTCGTGACCCCCACCGCTGGAAGGATGGGCTCATGGTGACCCCCTGGCCGGATCCGGCAGCGAAAGCATTGCTGGCGCAACTGGTGGAGCACCTCGATCAGGACCTGGTGCACGCCCGCGCCCTGCGCAGGGAGTTGCACCGCCACCCGGACCTGAGCGGTGCCGAGCGGCCGACGGCTGAGCGCCTGCGTCACGCCTTGCCCAACCTGCGCGCCACACGCGTCGCCGACACCGGCTTCATGGTCCGCGTCGGCCCGCCCGGCCCCGCTGTGGCGATCCGTGCGGAACTCGATGCCCTCCCGCTCGTCGAACACACCGGCGTGGAGTGGGCCGCGACGAACGGCGCGATGCACGCGTGCGGCCACGACGTGCACCTCGCCGCGTTGTGGCTGCTCCTGCAGGCCGCGCGCCGCGTCGACAAGCTGCCGGTCGGGCTCGTCGCCCTCTTCCAACCCCGCGAGGAGACCCAGCCGTCCGGTGCAGAGGACGTCGTCACGTCCCAGCTCCTCTCCGAAAACCAGGTGTGCGCCGTCATCGGCGGCCATGTGCAGCCGCAGGTTCCCGGTGGCGTGATCAGCACCGGCGTCGGGGCCGTCAACGCTGCGGCAGACCAGTTCGACATCGTCGTGCACGGCGAACCGGCACACGGCGCCTACCCGCACGTCGCGATCGACCCGATCCCGATCCTCGCCACCATCGTCACCGGCCTCCAGGAACTTGTGAGCCGGACGATCGATCCGGTCCACCCGGCGGTGATCACGGTGGGACGCATGGAGGCTGGCACGGCGCACAACATCATTCCCGCGAGCGGTGCGCTGCACGGCGTGATCCGCACCATGTACGAATCCGACCGCACCCACCTGCACGCAGCGATCCGGCGCCTCGCAGAGCACACGGCCGCCGCGCGCGGCGCACGTGCGGAGGTGAACCTGATCGTCGGTGACCCGGTGCTGAGCAACGATCGCCGGCTGGTGACGCTTGTCGACCCGCTGCTCACCCACCTGGGCATGCCGGTGGCACACGAACCCTTCCGTTCGTGTGGCGCGGATGACTTCTCGCACTACTCCCGGATCGCGCCGATCCTGATGATGTTCGTCGGCACGGGCGCCCCCGCCAGCGGCGCGCGGCACCGCGTGGGACTCCACCATCCGACGTTCCTGCCGCCGGAGGAGTCGATCAGGCACCTGGCCCTCGGGCTGGCCGCCGGCTACGTTGGCGGCGTCCAGCTCGCACAGCGTAACTAGCTCACGCTGTTGCTTCCGCCAACGCCTCCGCGAGGACGTCGAGAGCTTCTGCGAGCAGGCCGGACTCGATCACGAGCGGCGGCAGAAGGCGGATCACGTTGCCGTAGGTGCCACAGCCGAGGGCTACGACGCCACGCCGGGCGCAACCGGCAAGGACCGCCTTGGTGAGGACGGCGTCGGGGGTCTTCGCCCCGTCGGGACGCACCAGTTCCATCGCCATCATCGCCCCGCGTCCGCGAATGTCGCCGATCTGGGGGTACTGCGCCGACAGCTCGCGCAGGCGCTGCCCGATCTCAATGCCGATCCGCCGGGAGCGGTCGACGAGACCTTCAGTGGTCATGGTCTCGATCGCTGCGAGCGCCGCTGCGCAGGACACCGGATTTCCGCCGTAGGTGCCGCCGAGCCCGCCGACAACCGGGGCATCCATGATCTCCGCCCTGCCGGTGACGGCAGCGATCGGCAGCCCGCCGCCGAGGGCCTTCGCCGTCGTGATCAGGTCGGGCACGATCCCCTCGTGCTCGCAGGCGAACCAATCGCCAGTACGGCAGAAGCCGGTCTGGATCTCGTCGGCGATGAACACGATGCCGTTGTCGGTGCACCACTGCGCCACCCGGGCGAGGAACCCTGGGGCGGGGACGATGAAGCCACCCTCACCCTGGATCGGTTCCACGAGGACGGCTGCGACGTTCTCCTCCCCCACCTGGACGTGCACCCGTGAGGTGAACTCCGCGAACGCCTCGTCAGCGCAATTCTCGGGCCCGGTCGGCCAGCGGTACGGGTAGGCCATCGGCACCCGGTAGACCTCGGGGGCGAACGGGCCGAAGCCTGCCTTGTACGGCATCACCTTGGCCGTGAGCGCCATCGTCAGGTTGGTGCGGCCGTGGTAGGCGTGGTCGAAGGCGATCACAGCCGTGCGTCCGGTGTGGGCACGGGCGATCTTGACGGCGTTCTCCACGGCTTCCGCCCCCGAGTTGAACAGGGCGGAGCGCTTCTCGTGCGTGCCGGGCGTGAGCTCGGCCAGCTTCTCGCAGAGTTCCACGTAGCCCGGGTAAGGGGTGACCATGAAGCAGGTGTGGGTGAAACGGGCCACCTGCTCGGTGACCGCAGCAACGACACGCGGGTCGGCGTGGCCGACAGAGGCGACGGCGATGCCCGAGCCGAGGTCGATGAGGTGGTTGCCGTCGACGTCGACGAGGATCGCCCCCTCTGCCCTGTCGATGTAGACCTCCATGCCAACGCTCACGGCATGGGAGACGGCCGCCTTGCGGCGCTCGGCCAGCGCACGCGATTTCGGTCCGGGGAGTTCCGTGACGATGCTCCGGGCCTGCACGATCGTCCCGACCGTCATCGTTCCTCCATGCCCCAGGCGGAGCCGAAGCCTGCGGGCTGCGGGCCGGCGAGGAGATCGAGGAAGGGCACGGCGTCGAACGACTCCGGCCCGCGGACACCGGTACCCGACCAGACGCCGGTCGCGAGCAGCTCGAGGGCGACCACCGGGTTGATCGCGGTCTGCCACACCACGCACTGGGCACCGAACTCCGCCATCGACCACTCGTTGTCGACCACGTGGTACAGGTAGGTCCTGCGCGGGTTGCCGTCCAAGCCCCTGCCGGTGACGTAGAGGCCGGCGCACGTCTTGCCGGTCATCCGCGGCCCGATGCTTGCCGGGTCGGGCAGCACCGCAGCCACGACGTCGCGGGGCGAGACGTCCACGCCCTTGACCCGCACCGGGACGGTGGAGTCCAGGCCGAGGGCGTGCAGTGTCTTCAGTACCCCGATGAACTCGTCGCCGAGGCCGTATTTGAAGGTGACGCGCTTCGCTTCCACCCAGCGCGGCATCAGCAGCACCTCCTCGTGCTCGACGTTCACGCACTCAACCGGGCCGATGCCTTCGGGGAAGTCGAACACCTCCGGCTCGCTGAAGGGCGGCGTGGTGTACCAGCCCTTGTCCCGCTCCCAGATCACGGGCGGGTTCAGGCACTCCTCGATCGTGGTCCAGATCGAGAAGCTGGGCGCGAAGATCTCCTCGCCGTTCTCGTCGCGCACGACGAGGTTGGCGCCGTCGCGCGTCCCGAGCTCCTCGATCTCACTGAACAGGTGGTCGGCTGCGTACCGCGCGAACACGTCGGAGAGGCCCGGCTCGACGCCGATTCCGACGAGGGCGAGGCGTCCCGCCTGCTGCCAGGCCTCCGCCTCGGCGAACTGGTCGTCACCGAGCATCACCCCGACCTCGCTGTACGGATTGTCCGGATGCGGGTGGGAGAGGCTCATCGCCATGTCCAGATAGTCGGCGCCGGCCGCGAACGCGCCGGTGAAGACGCTCATCACGAACCGGGGGTCCACGGCGTTGAGGACGTGGGTGATGCCGTGCTCACGCACGAGAGCGCTCACCGAGTCAGCGTCGGAGGCGTCCACCCTCGCTGCGACGAAGCGTCCGCCACCCCCGCCGGCCTCCGCTGCTGCCACGGCCTTCTCCGCGCGGGCGAGGTCGTAGTCGGCCATCACCATCGTCTCGAAGAACCCCCGCCGGGCGGCGATCCGGGCAACGGCGTCGCCGACCCCGCCGGAACCAACTACGAGTACGCGCATCAGAGCGCTTCCTTCCTTCTTGATCCGATTCGGAGCCTTGCACCGATCAGCTGGCCGAAGCCGACGATGGCGAGCGCGCCGAAGAACATGACGGTGCCGACCACGTTGATCTGCACCGGGGTGCCGCGCTGGGCGGCTCCCCAGACGTACATGGGGAAGGTGACCGTCGTTGCGCCGGCGTTGAAGTTGGTGACGATGTAGTCGTCGAAGCTCAGTGCGAAGGCCAGCAGGGCGCCCGCGGCGATGCCGGGGGCCACCAACGGGAAGGTGACCTTCCAGAAGGCCTGCGACGGGGTGGCGTACAGGTCGGCCGCCGCCTGCTCGAGGGCGGGATCGAGCGAGGCGACCCGTGCCTTCACCGTGGTGATCACGAACGACACCGTGAAAAGGATGTGCGCGATCAGGATCGTCACCTGCCCGGAAGGGATGCCCATCGCGATGAAGAGGGTGAGCAGCGATGAGCCCATCACGACCTCGGGAGTCGCCATGGGAAAGAAGACCAGCAGGTTCGTTGCCGACCGTCCGCGGAACCGGTACCGGCCGAGGGCGAAGGCCGCCATGGTGCCCATCACCGTCGCGACGAGGGAGGCCACAACGGCCACCCACAGGCTCAACCCGAGGGCCTCGCACAGCCCTGAGCTCGCGCAGGGGTTCAGCCATGCGTCCAGCGAGAACTGGTTCCATTCGTAGTTGTAGCGCCCGTTGGGCTTGTTGAACGAGAACACCGTGACAACGAGGTTCGGAAGCATGATGTAGGCCATCACCAGCAGGCCGATGACAACGACGAGGTTGCGCCTGAGCCAGGCCATCAGACCAGCTCCTCTGTGCCGGCGGCCCGGACATAACCGGCCACGAGGACGATGATCGCAGCCATCAGGATGAACGAGAGCGCTGCGGCGATCGGGTAGTCGAGCACCCGCAGGAACTGGGCGTCGATGACCTGCCCGATCATGACCGTCTGGGTGTTGCCGAGGAGTCGCGAGTTGATGTAATCGCCGGCAGCGGGGATGAAGGTCAGCAACGTGCCCGACACCACTCCAGGCAGGGAGAGCGGCCAGATCACCTTCCAGAACGTGTTCCAGCCGTTGGCGTACAGGTCGCCTGCCGCGTCAAGGAGCCGGGTGTCGAGCCGCTCGAGGATCGTGTACAGCGGCAGCACCATAAAGGGCAGGAAGTTGTAGATGAGGCCGCAGATGACGGCGAACTGCGAACCCAGCAGGGAATCGTTGTCCGTAAGGCCCAGCGCCTGCAGGAGGTTGGTCAGCCCGGTCGCCCGGAAGAAACCGGTCACGGGCCCGTTGTCCGTCAGGATGATCTGCCAGGCCAGCGTCCGGATCAGGAAGTTGGTGAAGAACGGCGCGACCACGAGGACGAGCAGGGTGTTCTTCCACTTGCCGGAGCGGTGCGCGATGAACCAGGCAAGCGGGTATCCGAGTACGAGCGTGCCGAGGGTCGCGGAACCGGCGTAGAGGATCGAGCGAAGGAACTGCGGCCAGTAGCGCGCCATGGCGTCCGCGTACGTCGCGAAATTCCAGGTGAGGGTGAAGCCGTTGTCGATGTCGCCGGTCTGCAAGGACTGCGAGGCCAGCGAGATGGTGGGCAGGATGAAGAAGACCACCAGCCACACCAGTGCAGGAACGAGCAGGACCAGCGGGACGAGACCACCGCGACGCCGTGGCCGGGCGACCGGCGCTTCCGCGCCGACGGCTGCCTGCGTCAGCGCTGCCATCAGTCGGCTCCGGCGAGGACGAACGCCTGGTTCGGATCCCACCCCAGCGTGACCTCATCCCCCCGTTGCGCCCGCGGCGTCCCGTCGTTGGGCCGGGTGACGGTCAGCTCCTGACCCCATGGCATGGCCACGAGGTAGGTGGTGGCCACCCCGTTGAAGGACGCGTCGGTCACCCGCCCGCCCAGCCGGTTCGCACTGGGCTGGTCGTTGGGTCCGAGGATCCGGAGCTTCTCCGGACGGATGCCGAGGTGGAGGGGCGTCTCCGTCACCGACAGCTGCGACGTCATCGCCATTCCTTCGGGGAGCTGCGCCCGCTCCACGACAAGGCCGTTGCCGTGCGCGTGCGCCGTGACGAACTGGCCACCGGGATCGGTGAACCCCTCCAGCGGCAGCAGGTTCGACTGGCCGAGGAAGTTGGCGACGAAGGCCGTCGCCGGATGGTCGTACAGGTCGGCGGGAGCGCCGATCTGCTCCAGGTGCCCGGCCCGCATCACCGCGACGGTGTCGGCCATCGTCATGGCCTCCTCCTGGTCGTGGGTGACGTGGATGAAGGTGATGCCCACTTCCTGCTGGATGCGTTTGAGCTCGATCTGCATCTCCCTGCGCAGCTTCAGGTCGAGGGCACCGAGCGGCTCGTCGAGGAGGAGCACGTCCGGCTGGTTGACGATGGCGCGGGCCAGCGCCACACGTTGCTGCATGCCGCCGGACAGCTGCCGCGGACGCTGCTTGGCACGGTCGGCGAGCTTCACCAGCTCGAGGGCCTCCATCGCCCGGCGCCGCCAGTCCGCCACCTTGCGCTGGCGCAGCCCGAACCCGACGTTGTCGAGGACATTGAGGTGCGGGAACAGCGCATAGCTCTGGAAGACGGTGTTCACGTTGCGCTGGTAGGCGCGCGTGGACGTGATGTCTTCCGAGCCGAGCAGGATCTGACCGGAGGTGGGTTCCTCGAGGCCGGCAACCATGCGCAGGGTGGTGGTCTTCCCACAGCCCGACGGCCCCAGAAGGGCGAAGAACGAGCCGCCGGGAACCACGAGATCGATGCCGGCGACGGCCACGAAATCGTCGAAGTGCCGCGTCAACTGGACCAGCTTCAGGTCGCCGGGCGTTGCCCTTGTCGGGGTGGCCATCGCTAGCCCGTCACCACGGCCTGGAACTGGCGGTTGAACGAGGTCTCCTCCTCCGCTGTGAGCCCGCGGAAAGTCTGCGTCTTGGCGAGGATCTCCTGGCTCGGGAAGATCAACTCGTTGTTGGCGACGCCCGGGTCCTTCTTGATCAGGATGTCCTTGGCCCCTGCGACCGGCGAGATGTAGTTGACGTAGTCAGTGACGTCGGCCATCACCTTCGGGTCGTAGTAGAAGTCGATCAGCTTCTCCGCGTTCTTCTTGTGCTGGGCGAGGTTGGGGATCACGAAGTTGTCCGAGAACATCGGAATGCCCTTGTCGCCGAGGCTGTACCCCAGCTCGGGGTTGTCGGCCCGGAGCTGCACCACGTCACCGGTCCAGGCCACGCAAGCAGCCGTGTCGCCGGATGCCAGCGGCTTGGTGTACTCGTTGCCGGTGAAGCCCTTGATCTGGCCGGCATCCTTGGCCGCCTGGATCACGGCGAGGGCAGCAGTGAAGTCCTCGGCGGTCACGCTGCCAAGGTTCTTCCCCTGCTCGATCAGCACGAGGCCGACGGTGTCGCGCATCTCCGTGAGCATGGTGACCTTGCCCTTGAGGCTGGGGTCGTGCAGCAGCTGGTCGACGCTGGTGACCTTGCGCCCGCCGGTCGCCTTGGGGTTGTACGCGATGCCAACGAACCCGATCTGCCACGGCAGTGAGTAGACCCGGCCCGGGTCGAACGGCGCGTCCTTCAGGGACGGCTCGAGGTTGGTGAGGTTCGGGATGTTGGCGTAGTCGAGCTTCTGGACGTAGCCAAGCCGGATCAGGCGGGCGACCATCCAGTCGGTGCTGACCCAGGTGTCCCTTCCGGTGTCCTGGCCCGCCTCGAGCAGGGGACGCACCTTGGCGAAGAACTCGTCGTTGTCGTTGTAGTCCTCGTTGTACTTGACCTTGATTCCGGTCTTCTTCGTGAAGGCCTCGATGCTGGGGTGGTTGCCCTTGCTGTCGACGTCGATGTACTCGGGCCAGTTCGACCAATTGACGAGCTTGTCGGCGTCGGACTTGTCCGGCGCAGGCTGCGCGGTGGCGCTTGCCGAGCCAGAAGCGGAGGCGCCGGCGTTGCGGCCGGGCGAACCACAGGCCGCCAGCAGGCCGGTGGCAGTGATCCCTGCAAGCCCGGCGAAGGCAGAGCGGCGCGAGAGGGCGGCTCGGGAAAGGGACATGGACAGCGGGTTGGGCTGCGACCGGTCGAACATGCGGCTGTGCTCCTCAGGTCAGGATTCTTGGTGAGTTTCAGGATTCGATGTTTGCCATGACGTGCTTGATGCGGGTGTAGTCCTCGAACCCGTACATCGACAGGTCCTTCCCGTACCCGCTGCGCTTGAAGCCACCGTGCGGCATCTCCGCGACCAGCGGGATGTGGGTGTTGATCCAGACGCAGCCGAAGTCGAGCTC
This sequence comes from uncultured Actinomycetota bacterium, assembly GCA_963799235.1. Taxonomy (GTDB): domain Bacteria; phylum Actinomycetota; class Actinomycetes; order Propionibacteriales; family Propionibacteriaceae; genus Propionicimonas. Next base: position 233,136 of record CAWCWL010000001.1, read on the forward strand.
CTTGCTCACCCGCATCGCGCGCCCGAAGTCCCTGGTCCAGACGCTGGACGCCAGGCCGTAGTCGACGCCGTTCGCCCAGGTCAGGGCCTGCTGCTCGTCGCTGAAGGACTGGACGGTGATGACGGGGCCGAAGATCTCGGACTGGATCGCCTCGTCGTCCTGCGAGAGGCCCGAGATCACGGTGGGGGCGTAGAAGTAGCCGTTCCCCAGCGCGGCGAGGCGCTGCCCGCCGGCCGCCAGGTTGGCATGATCGGGCAACCTGTCGATGAACCCGGCCACCCTTGCGAGCTGGGCGGCGTTGTTCACCGGACCGAAGTCGGCGCCGTCCGTCGCCGGCGGGCCGACGACCTGTCCGGCCGCGAACTCGGCGAGAGCCGCCGTGAAGTCGTCGTGGATGCGTTCGTGCACCAGCAACCGCGTCGCTGCCGTGCAGTCCTGCCCTGCGTTGAAGAAGCCGGCGATGCCGAGGCCCTCGACTGCTGCCTCGATGTCGGCGTCGTCGAACACGATGCACGGCGCCTTGCCCCCGAGTTCAAGGTGCACCCGCTTCAGCGAGCCGGCAGCACTGGCAGCGACTTCCGCCCCGGCGCGCACCGAGCCGGTGATGGCCACCAGCGCCGGCGTACGGTGCTCGACGACCAGCCGGCCGGTCTCGCGGTCGCCGGTGACGACGTTCAAGGTGCCGGGCGGCAGGAACTCCGCTGCAACCTCTGCGAGCAGCAGGGTGGTCAACGGTGTCGTCTCCGCCGGCTTGAGGACGATCGTGTTGCCCGCGGCGAGCGCCGGGCCGATCTTCCAGGCCGCCATCATCAACGGGTAGTTCCAGGGCGTCACCTGGCCGACGACACCGATCGGCTCACGCCGGATCCAGGAAGTGTGGCCGGCCATGTACTCGGCGGCAGCCCTTCCCTCGAGCACGCGGGCAGCGCCGGCGAAGAAGCGGAGGTGGTCGACCATCGGTGGCAGTTCCTCCGAGGCCGTCAACGCGAGCGGTTTGCCCGTCTGCTGGGCCTCGAGGGCGACGAACTCCCCAGCCCGCGCCTCGACGGCGTCAGCGATCCGCAGCAGTGCGAGCTGGCGTTCTGCGGGGGTGGTGCGCCCCCAGGTGGTACGGAAGGCGGTGTCGGCTGCGGCGTAGGCGGCGTCCACCTCTGCAGCGCCGGAGATCGGCGCGCGGGCGATCACCTGTGCCGTGGCGGGATCAACCACCTCACCGAACGCAGCAGTGGACGGCTCGGCGTAGTCGCCTCCCACGAAATTCCGCAGGCTCGTCACCTCGGTCATCGGTTGCCCCCTCCAAATTCTACGGATGAACCCGCACTCGTGGAGCGAAGATATCCGTTGACACCAACCAACATAATCCGCATTTGTTACACGTCAGTTACCACGAATACCGCAGCGCGCGGGTTTGCCAACTCCGACAATCGTAGGGCAGGATCTTTCCATGGCACAACAGCGCGGAGGTACCTCCGCCGACCAGTCGCCCGCGGCGAACGGTCGCCCGGCACTGACCGACGCCGTCGGAAAGCGGATCATCGAGCTCCTCCAGCGGGACGGACGCAGGCCCTTCGTGAGCATCGCCGCGGAAGTGGGCTTGTCAGAGGGTGCTGTTCGGCAGCGGGTGCAGAAGCTCATCGACACCGGGGTAATGCAGATCGTGGCCGTCACCGACCCCCTGGTCGTGGGTTTCACCCGCCAGGCCATGATCGGCATCAAGACCCAGGGCGACGTCGGCCCGGTCGCCGACCAACTCTGCGAGATCCCGCAGATCGACTACGTCGTGACCACCGCCGGCAGCTTCGACCTGCTGGTCGAGGTCGTCTGCGAGGGCGACGCGGAACTCCTCGACGTGCTGATGACCCAGATCCGGACCATCCCTGAGGTCACCCACACCGAAACCTTCGTCTACCTGAAACTCAACAAGCAGCACTACGACTGGGGCACCAGATGAGCATCGACACCTCCACGACCACCACCACGCGCAACGGCACCCCGCTCGCAGCGGCCGCGCGCGACCACCTGTGGGGTCACTTCACGCGGCACTCGGTGTACGAGTCGACAGACACCGGCGGCCTCGGGGCCGACATCCCCATCATCGTCCGCGGCAAGGGCCACCGGATCTGGGACGACAAGGGCCGCTCCTACTTCGATGGTCTCGCCGGGCTGTTCACCGTCCAGGTGGGACACGGTCGTGTGGAGCTCGCAGAGGCGGCGGCGAAGCAGGCGGCGGAGCTGGCCTACTTCCCGTTGTGGAGCTACGCGCACCCCGCGGCCATCGAGCTCGCAGAACGCCTCGCGGGCTACGCCCCCGGCGACCTGAACCGGGTGTTCTTCACCACCGGCGGCGGGGAAGCCGTCGAGTCGGCCTGGAAGCTGGCCAAGCAGTACTTCAAGCTCACCGGCCGCCCGACGAAGACGAAGGTCATCTCCCGCGCGGTCGCTTACCACGGCACGCCGCACGGGGCCCTTTCGATCACCGGGATCCCCTCGGCCAAGGCGCCGTTCGAGCCGCTGGTGCCGGGCGCGATCAAGGTGCCGCACACCGGCTTCTACCGTGCGCCCGATCACCTGCGCGACGACGAGTACGCCTTCGGCCAGTGGGCTGCCAACCGCATCGCCGAGGCGATCGAGTTCGAGGGTGCCGACACGGTCGCTGCTGTCTTCCTCGAACCCGTGCAGAACTCCGGCGGCTGCTTCCCGCCGCCGCCCGGCTACTTCGAGCGCGTCCGTCAGATCTGCGACGAGCACGACGTGCTGCTGGTCTCCGACGAGACGATCTGCGCCTTCGGCCGGATCGGTTCGATGTTCGCCTGCGACGACTTCGACTACGTGCCCGACATCATCACCTGCGCGAAGGGTCTGAGCAGCGGCTACGCCCCGATCGGGGCGATGATCGCCTCCGAGCGACTCTTCGAGCCGTTCCGGCACGGCACCACATCCTTCGCCCACGGCTTCACCTTCGGAGGCCACCCGGTGTCCGCGGCCGTCGCGATGGCCAACCTCGACCTGATCGAGGGCGAGGGCCTGAACCAGCGGGTCGCCACCCTCGCCCCGGCGTTCCGGGCACAACTCGACGGCCTGCGTGACCTGCCGATCGTCGGCGACGTCCGCGGCGCGGGCTACTTCTACGGCATCGAACTGGTCAAGGACAAGGCGACCCGCGAGAGCTTCGACGATGCCGAGTCGGAGCGCCTGCTGCGCGGCTTCCTCTCCAAGGCCCTCTTCGAGGCCGGGCTCTACTGCCGTGCCGACGACCGGGGAGACCCCGTCATCCAGCTCGCTCCCCCGCTGACCATCGGCGAGCCGGAGTTCGCGGAGATCGCCGGCATGCTGCGCGGAGTCCTTACCGAGGCCAGCAACCTGCTGTAGGAAGGCGGCTGGACCCCTTGGCTTCGGGAGCTGCCGGGTCGCTTCCCGACGACAACTGAATCCACCGGATTCCGCTGCGCGTGCCGCGGCGGGCGAGTACCTTCAGAACCTGAAGGGCGCGGACTGGGCAACTGGGCGGGGGGAAGCCGTGTTCATCTTTGCGCAGATGCCGGTGAGGTTCGTGAGCCTGCTGGTGTTGTTCGCCTTCTGCTCGGTGTGGAGTATCTACGAGTTGACCCGCGAACAGGGCGCCCGACAACGGGTCTCGAATGCCGTCCATCTGGTGATGGCGGTGGTGATGCTGTTGATGGTGTCCCCGATGACCTGGATGACACTGACCGCGGCCGTCCCCACCCTCGTCTGGGTTGGTGTGTTCGCACTGTCGACCGCCTGGTTCGTCTGGCTGGCGATTGACGCGCTGCGTGCTTCGGATCGCAACGGCGGCCTGCACTTCTCCGGCCACGCGGCGATGTTCGCGACCATGACCTGGCACCTGCTCGCGATGGCCGTGATGCACCGGGCCAAGCTTGCCGGCATGGACGCCGAGTGGACGGCGGCGCAGCGAATGCCCGGCGGAGCTCTCTGGATCTTCGCGCTCGTCGGTCTTCCCCTGATGACCTACCTCCTGATTTCGAGCATCCGGTCGCTGTGGCAGGCGGTGCAGCCGCGGTCGGTGACCGCCGAGGTCAACTGCGACTGCGAGCCGGGCACGGTCGTGCGCGAGCCACTGCCGGTCAGCTCGGGAGGCACGGCACAGGCGGGTCTCGCCGTCGCCTCAGCCGCGCGTACCCACAGCTGTCATGAGGTGCGGCCGGTCGGAACCACCAAGTACCGCCTCGAGGTCCTCGCGGCCTTCGCCATGAACTTCGGCATGTTCTGGATGAGCACCGGTCTGCTCGTTCCGGTCCTGCCCTTCTTCGCGGAGTTCGCGTTCTGACCAGGACCGGTCGGGGATGACGGAACGTCGGCCGATCAGGCCAGGCTGATCAGGTCGGCGTAGTCGGGGTTCCAGAGATCCTCGTCGCCGTCAGGCAGCAGCAACACCCGATCGGGCTCGAGCGCATGCACGGCGCCCTCGTCATGGGTGACGAGGACGACGGCTCCGGCATAGTCGCGCAGCGCGTTCAGCACCTCGCCGCGTGAAGCCGGGTCGAGGTTGTTGGTCGGCTCGTCTAGCAGCAGCACGTTGGCGGCGGAGACCACCAGCATCGCGAGTGCGAGGCGGGTCTTCTCGCCACCGGACAGCACACGTGCAGGCTTCTCCACGTCGTCGCCGGTGAACAGGAACGAGCCGAGGATCTTGCGCACCTCAGTCTCGTTCAGCTCCGGCGATGCCGTGACCATGTTCTCCAGCACGCTGCGGGTCACGTCGAGCGTTTCGTGCTCCTGCGCGTAGTAGCCCAGTTTCAGGCCGTGCCCGGGAAGCACCTTGCCCGTGTCGGAGGTTTCGATGCCGGCGAGGATACGCAGCAGGGTGGTCTTGCCTGCACCGTTCAGGCCGAGGACGACAACCTTCGACCCGCGGTCGATCGCGAGGTCGACGTCGGTGAAGACCTCCAGCGAGCCGTAGGACTTGCTCAGCTCCTTCGCCGTCAACGGGGTCTTGCCGCTGGGTGCCGGCTTGGGCAGGCGGATCCGCGCCACCTTGTCGGCAGCCCGCGTCTCCTCGAGGCCGGACAGCAGCTTCTCCGCGCGCTTGGCCATGTTCTGCGCAGCGACGGCCTTGGTCGCCTTCGCGCGCATCTTGTCCGCCTGGGCCATCAGCGTCTCCGCCTTGCGCTCGGCATTGGCCCGCTCACGCTTGCGTCGCTTCTGGTCGGTCTCGCGCTGAAGGAGGTAGCGCTTCCAGTCCATCGCGTAGACATCGAGCTCTGCGCGGTTCGCGTCAAGGTGGAAGACCTTGTTGACGGTGGCCTCCAGCAGTCCGACGTCGTGGGAGATCACCATCAGCCCGCCGGAGTAGGCCGCGAGGTAACTGCGCAGCCACACGATCGAGTCCGCGTCCAGGTGGTTGGTCGGCTCGTCCAGCAGCAGGTTGTCAGCGCCGGAGAACAGGATGCGCGCGAGCTCGACGCGGCGGCGCTGACCTCCGGAGAGGGTGCCGATCTCCTGATGCAGGACCCGGTCGGGGAGGCCGAGGTTGGCTGCGATCCGTGCGGCCTCCGAATCGGCGGCGTAGCCGCCGGCAGCGGCCAGTTCCTCCTCTGCGCGGGAGTAGGAGGCCATCGCCAACTCCAGCTCCTCGCCCTCGGTCTCCGACATCGACATGGTGTGCGCGTTGAGTCGTCGGAGGATCTGGTCGAGGCCGCGGGCCGAGAGGATGCGGTCCTTCGCGAGCTGGGTGACGTCACCGGTGCGCGGGTCCTGCGGCAGGTAGCCGATCTGCCCGGTGCGGGTCACGATGCCGCCTGCAGGGAGCGATTCGCCGGCGAGAATGCGGGTGAGGGTGGTCTTGCCGGCACCGTTGCGTCCGACCAGTCCGATCTTGTCACCGGCCGCCACCTGGAACGACGCCGGGGACAACAGAAGGCGGGCTCCCGCCCGTACCTCGACTTCCCTCGCCACCAACATCGCCCAGCAAGGCTACCCTGTCGCGGTGGCCGAGATTCCCGCAGCAGAGGTCCGCATCGACGCAGCACTGGTCTCCCGGCTCCTCGCGGAGCAGTGTCCGCACCACGCCGATCCCCATGTGGAGGCCTTCGGCCACGGCTGGGACAACGACCTCTTCGCCCTCGGCCCGGACCTGCTGGTGCGCCTTCCGCGGCGCAAGGCCGCCGCCATCCTGATCGAGCACGAGATCGCGTTCCTGCCCCGCCTCGCCCCACGGCTCCCCTTCCCCGTGCCCGTCCCGGTCTTCGCCGGGCGTCCGGGCGCCGGCTACCCGTGGCGCTGGACGCTGGTCCCGCGGCTGCCGGGCCACAGCGCTGCGGACGTGCCCGTGGACGGTCGGGCCGGCGCAGCGACAGGACTTGCAGCTTTCCTCACGGCCCTGCACGTGCCGGCCGACTCTGACGCCCCCCTGAACCCCTTCCGGGGCGTGCCGCTGGCAGCCAGGGCGGACGGGTGGCTACCGAGGATCCGTGCCGTCGCCGGCGAGGCCGCCCTTGCCGACTGGCAGCGCGCGGCTGCCGTCCCCGCCTGGACAGGGCCCCCGCTCTGGCTGCACGGCGATCCGCACCCCATGAACCTGCTCCTCGGCGCCGACGGGAGCCTGACCGGCGTGCTCGATTTCGGGGACCTCTGCGCCGGCGACCCGGCCAGCGACCTCGCCGTCGCCTGGCTGGCCTTCGACGCCACTGCACGGTCCCGGTTCCGGGCTCGGTGCAACCTTTCGGGCATCTATGACGCGGCCACCTGGACGCGGGCGTGGGCCTGGGCGCTCGGCCTCGCAGCGGTGTTCGCCCAGTCGAGCGACAACATGCCGGCCCTGGCAGGGATCGCCCACCACGGCCTTGCCGAGACCCTCGCGGACGCGGAGTTCACCAGAGCGCTGTGAGCGTGCTCTGGTCGTCCAGCTCGAAGTCGTCGACCACCGCCGTGACCTCGAGCGCGTCGAGTTCCACGTAGTCGCCGAAGCTGGAGAGGAAGGCCGTGTCTGCTGCGTCGCGACCGGTTGCCACCCGCACGAGGCTCCGCCGCGGGGCCAGCCGGGTCGCGTCCACGGCCCACCACTGGTCGTCGATCAGGGCTTCTGCGACAGCGTGGAACTCCATCGGGCTGAGACCAGGGGCGTAGACGGAAGCCAGCCGTGACGGGACGCCGAGCGCACGCAGCAGGGCGATCACGAGGTGGGCGAAGTCCCGGCAGACGCCCTGGCGCGCCAGCAGGGTGTCCAGTGCGCTGTCCGTGCCTGTGCTCGAGCCGGAGACGTAGGCGATCCGCTGGTGCACCCATCCGGCCACCGAGACAAGGAGCTCGGGACCGGTGAGCCCTGCGAACTCGGCGAAGGCTGTCGGTGCGAGGGAATCGGCCTCGCAGTAGCGGCTCTGGCGCAGGTAGCGGAGCCGGTCGACATCGGTCACAGCCGCGGGCTCGGCGACGCCGTCGATGGTTGCGATGTAGTCGAGCACGACGGGGCCGGCATCGGCGCGCACGAGGTGCAGGCGGGTGCCGTGGTCGTCCAGCACCTCCCTGGGGGTGATGAGCTGACCGGATGCGCTCACGACGAGGGACTCGGCGGCCAGCGGCAACCCGCGGGCAGCGCTCACGGAGAACACGAGCTCCGACGGGCCGGAGAGAGTGAGTTCGAGATGGCAGCCGACGTTTCTGATCACGGGCCCATCCTGCCCTGCCTCGCCCCTTGCCAAACCCTAAGCTGGACTCGGATGAGGAGGAGTGCGGTGAACTTCCGGAACGTGCAGGCACCGACAGCCGTGGTCATGGTGCGCCCGCACCGTTTCGCCGTGAACCCGCAAACGCTGGCGGACAACGCGTTCCAGGCTCCCCCGCGACTGTCAACGAGCGAAGCTGTTGCGAGTGCTGCGCGGCGCGAGTTCGACGGCTGTGTCGACGCCCTTGTCGCCGCCGGCGTGCGCGTGCACGTCTTCGATGACTTCGGCCAGCTGGACACGCCCGACTCCGTGTTCCCCAACAACTGGTTCTCCACCCACCACGGCGGCCGGATCGCGATCTACCCGATGTATGCGCCCAACCGGCGCAGGGAGCGCCGCAGCGACGTGATCGACCTGCTGAAGAGCAGCTACCGGGTGCAGGAGGTCATCGACTACTCGGGACTCGAGTACGACGACCTGTTCCTCGAGGGCACCGGCGCGATGGTGTTCGACCACCTCGAGCGTGTCGCCTATGTCGCAAGTTCGCACCGGGCCGACCCGGTGATCCTCGAGCGGTTCTGCACCGCCTTCGGCTACGAGCCGATGGCCTTCCCCACGGCCGGCGCCGACGGCCGTCCGATCTACCACACCAACGTGCTGCTCACGATCGCAGGAGAGTACGCCCTGGTCTGCCTCGCTGCGATCAGCGACCCCGACCGTCGGGCGGAGGTCGCGGGGCGCCTCGCGGAGAGCGGACGGATGGTGCTCGACCTCAGCTTCGCCCAGGTGGCCGACTTCGCGGGCAACGCCATGGAGCTCACCGGGAGCGAGGGGCACCTGCTGGCGCTGTCTTCCCGCGCGGCAGCCGCCCTCACGGCCGAACAGCGGGCCACCATCGAGCGGTCCGCGCGACTGCTCCCGCTTCCGATCCCGACGATCGAGCTGGCCGGCGGTTCCGTCCGCTGCATGCTGGCAGGGATCAACCTCACCCCCCGCTAGGACGTTGTCGGGCGTCCTCGTCTGGGAATGGGACCTGCGTCCCTCGGTGTCCGTCCTGCCTTCGCGAGTGACTGGCGCAGCAGGAGTTCGATGTGTGCGTTGAGGGAACGCAAGTCGTCGGCCGCCCACCGTGTCAGGGCCTCGTGCACGGCAGGGTCGAGCCGCAGCAGGACGGACTTGCGCTCCCGCTGCTGGCCCGACCCGGTCGGCTCCGCCATGCTCAGGTGTACAGGGATCCGGTGTTGACCACGGGAGTGGCCTGCGACGAGCTGCACAGGACGACCAGCAGGTTGGACACCATGGCGGCCTTCCGCTCATCGTCCATGGTCACCACGTCGTTGGCCTCCAGCTGGCGCAAGGCACCCTGCACCATCGTGACCGCACCCTCGACGATCATTTCCCGCGCAGCGATCACGGCAGCAGCCTGCTGCCGCTGGAGCATGGCGTGGGCGATCTCCGGGGCGTAGGAGAGGCTGGAGATCCTGGCCTCGACCACCTCGAGGCCGGCGATCGCGATGCGGGCCGCGACCTCTGTTGCGAGTTCCTGCGCCACCAGCTCGGTGGACCCGCGCAGGGTCTCCGTGCCGGGCCCGGCGTTGTCGTAGGGGTGGCTCGTCGCGACGTGCCGCAGCGCCGACTCGGCCTGCACCCGCACGAAGTCGTCATACCGCTCAACGGCGAAGACAGCCTTGGCTGTGTCGGCGACCTGCCAGACGATGATCGCGGCGATGTTCACCGGATTGCCGTCGGCGTCATTGACCTTCAGCTCGTTGGTCTCGAAGTTGCGCACCTTCACGGAGACCTTGCGGCCCCTCGCGAAGGGAGTCACCATGATCAGCCCGGGGCGTCGGACGGTGCCGATGTAGCGCCCGAAGAACTGCAGCACCCTGGTGTCACCGGGAGAGACCATCGTGATCGATACGGCAGCGAGGCCCATCACGATGACCAGCAGGGCAGCCAGCCACCCCCACAGTCCCGAGTCCCGCCCGGCATCGTCGAGTTCTGCCATGGCGATGAAGCTCCGCATGGCACCGACGAAGCACACCACACCAACGACCAACGCGATGAAACCGTTACCGGCCCACGCCGCGCGCTCCTCCACACCGACCCTGGCTCCCTCGTGACCCACCGGCACGCCTGCCGGTTCACCACCGGCGGCAGCCTGGTCGTCGAACCGAGCTTCTTCGGACATCGGGACTCACTCCTTCACTGGAAATCTGATATCTAAGTGATATCACTTTTCCGGCGAGGGGGAAAGCGCCTACAGGTTGTAGCCGATCGAGCGGAGCTGCTCCCGGCCGTCCTCTGTGATCATCTCGAGGCTCCACGGCGGCAGCCACACCCAGTTCAGGGTCACGGAACTGACAAGACCCTCGAGCGCCAGCTGGGTGTCGTACTCCAGCCGGTCGGTCAGCGGGCAGGTGGGCGAGGTGAGCGTCATGTCGATGGTGGCGTTGTTGTCATCGTCGATCGTGATGCCGTAGACCAGTCCGAGGTCGACGACGTTGACCATCAGTTCCGGGTCGACGACATCCTTCATCGCCTCGAGCACGTCCTCCTCGGACGGCTTGGCGCCACCCACCTGGTCGGGGAACACGTCCTGCACGAGGTCGGACGGACGGATGTTCTGGCTCATAGTTGTTCCTCCCCTGCGCCGTTGGCTGCCAGCGCCTGCGCGGCCGCGTCCTTGAACGCCGACCACCCCAGCAGGGCGCACTTCACCCGTGCCGGGAATTGGGCCACGCCGATGAACGCGACAGCGTCCTCCAGCCGGTCCTCGTCGGGCTCGGCAGAGCCCATCGAATGCATCATCTCCGTGAACTCGGCGTGCAGCGCGAGCGCCTCGTCCACCGTCTTTCCGATCACCAGGTCGCTCATCACCGAGGTGGACGCCTGGGAGATCGAGCAGCCGACGCCCTCGTAGGAGACATCGGTGACACGGTCGCCGTCCAACGCCACCCGCAGCAGCACCTCGTCACCGCAGGTGGGGTTCACGTGGGCGACCTGGGCCTGGTAAGGCTCGCGCAGCCCGCTGTGATGCTTGGCCTTGTAGTGATCCAGGATGATGTCCTGGTACATCGCCTCAACACTCATCGCTTCCCCCCGAAGAAGTCACGGACGTAGGTCAGGCCGTCGGCAAGGGCGTCGATCTCGGCCAGCGTCGTGTACAGGTACCCCGAAGCCCTGCTCGACGCACCGATGCCCACCCGGTCGTGCAGTGGACGCGCGCAGTGGTGCCCGCCCCGCACGGCGACGCCGTGGGAGTCGAGCAGCTGCATCACGTCGTGCGGGTGCACCTCGAGGCCGTCCGCCGTCGCCAGCGTGAAGGAGATCGCGCCGCCGCGGTCGACAGCCGTCCTCGGCCCGATGATGCCGACGCCGTCGATGGCGGACAGCCGGGAGAGGGCGTAGGCGGTGATCCGCTGCTCGTGGGCTGCAACGTTCGCCATCCCCACGCCGTTCAGGTAGTCGATGGCAGCTCCGAGTCCGACAGCCTGCGCGATCGGCGGCGTCCCGGCCTCGAAGCGACGCGGCGGGGGTGCGAACGTCGACCCGGACAGCCGGACGACCTCGATCATCTCGCCACCGGCAAGGAACGGCGGCAGCGTGTCGAGCAGCTCGTAGCGGCCCCACAGGACGCCGATGCCCGTGGGCCCCAGCATCTTGTGACCGGTGAACGCCATCAGGTCGGCACCGAGCGCTGCCACGTCCGTCGGCAGCTGCGGCACTCCCTGCGACCCGTCGACGACGACATGCGCGCCCACACGGTGCGCCATCGCTGCGATCTCCGGGATCGGGTTCACCGTGCCGAGCACGTTCGAGACCCAGGCGACAGAAACGATGCGGGTGCGCTCGTTGATCAGGTGGTGCGCTGCGGCAGCCTCCAGGTCGAGCCGGCCGTCGGGGGTGATGTCGAACCATCGCAGGACCGCGCCGGTGCGCTGCGCCAGCAGTTGCCAGGGCACGATGTTGGAGTGGTGCTCCAGCACGGAGATGACGATCTCGTCACCGGCGGAAAGTCGCCCGCCCAGGCTGTGTGCCACGAGATTCAGGGCCTCCGTCGCGTTCTTCGTGAACACGATCTCCTGCGGGCCGGCGGCACCGATGAAGTCGGCGACCTTGGTCCGGGCACCCTCGAAGGCCTCCGTTGCTTCGCCACCGAGGGTGTGCATCGCCCGCGCGACGTTCGCGTTGTGCTGCAGGTAGTGCTCCTCGAGCGCGTCGACCACCTGCACCGGCTTCTGCGACGTGTTCGCGGAATCCAGGTACACCAGCGGCCATCTGCCCACGGTGCGACGCAGGATCGGGAAGTCCTCCCTGATCCGTTCGACGTCGTAGCCGTCCGTGACCGGAGCCAGCGGGGGCTCGGTCAGCCTGAGGGCCCGCAGCGGCTCAGGCATCGACCTTGGCAGCCTTCACGAACCGGTCGTAGCCGTCGACCTCGAGGCGGTCGGCCAGCTCGGGGCCACCCTCCGCAACGATGTGGCCGTCGACGAAGACGTGGACGAAGTCGGGCTTGATGTAGTTCAGGATCCGCGTGTAGTGCGTGATCAGGAGCAGGCCACGGTCGCCCTGGGCCATGTAGCGGTTGACGCCCTCGGAGACGATCCGCAGCGCGTCGATGTCGAGGCCGGAGTCGGTCTCGTCGAGGATCGCGAACTTCGGGTTCAGCAGCTCGAGCTGCGCTATCTCGTTGCGCTTCTTCTCGCCACCGGAGAAGCCCTCGTTCAGCGAGCGCGCTGCGAAGGTGCCGTCGAGGCCGATCCGCTCGAGCGCGGCATTGACCTCCTTGACCCACGTGCGGACCTTGGGTGCCTCGCCGGAAAGGGCGGTCTTCGCCGTCCGCAGGAAGTTGGCGACGGAGACGCCGGGAACCTCGATCGGGTACTGCATGGCGAGGAAGAGCCCCGCCTTGGCGCGCTGGTCCACCTTCAGGTGGGTGAGCTCGACGCCGTCGAGGGTCACGGAGCCGGACGTGATGACGTACTTGGGGTGCCCGGCGATCGAGTAGGCGAGGGTGGACTTGCCGGACCCGTTCGGGCCCATGATCGCGTGGACCTCACCGCTGCCGATCGTGAGGTTGACCCCCTTGAGGATCTCCTTGGGCCCACTCTCGGTCAAGACGTCGACGTGCAGGTCGCTGATGCGGAGTTCTGACATTGGTTACTGCTCCTGGGTCGTGATCGGGTTGTCGGGGTCTACGAAGACGGATTCGCCGTCAAGGCGCACCGGGTAGACCGGGACGGGCATGGTGGCGGGGAGCTCCAGCGGGAGGCCGGTGCGAAGGTCGAAGCGGGAGCCGTGCATGTAGCACTCGAGGGTGCAGCCGTCGATGTCGCCATCGCTCAGCGGCACCTCGCCGTGCGAGCACACGTCCCTGATGGCGAAGAAGCCGTCTGCGGTGTTCACCACGGCGATGTCGGCGTCACCACCGAGGTCGACGCCGATGGCTGTGCCGACCGGCACCTCGGCGACGGTGCAGGCGAGAACGAAGCTCACTGCACCTCCAGCGGAAGGTTGACGATGATCTCGAGCTCCTTCTCCACCGCGATGAGCAGCCGCTTCTCGACCTCGACCACACCGATGCGGCGGATGATGTCGGCGAAGAAGCCGTGCACGACGAGGCGTCGCGCCTCGTCCTCGGGGATGCCGCGGGAGCGCAGGTAGAACAGCTGCTCGTCGTCGAACCGGCCGGTCGTCGAGGAGTGCCCGGCACCCTCGATCTCGCCGGTCTCGATCTCGAGGTTCGGCACCGAGTCCGCGCGGCAGCCGTCGGTGAGCACGAGGTTCTTGTTGGACTCGTAGGTGTTGATGCCCTCTGCCACCTTGCGGATCAGTACGTCGCCGATCCACACGGAGTGAGCGCCCTTGCCCTGCAGCGCACCGCGGTAGTCGACGCGGCTGCGCGTGTGCGGCTCGTTGTGGTCGACGAACAACCGGTGCTCGATGTGCTGGCCGGCGTTCACGAAGTACAGACCGAACTGCTCCAGCTCACCGCCGGGACCGTCGTACTCCGTGGTCTCCGTGAGGCGTACAAGGCTGCCGCCGAGGCTGGCAGTGACGGTGCGGACGCGGGCGTCGCGCCCGATCTTCAGCCCGACGTGCCCGACTTGGACGGCGTCGTCGGCCCAGTCCTGCAGCCCGACGAAGTTCAGGTGGGCGCCCTCTTCGACCAGCAGCGAGACGCTGGAGAGGTAGCGGGCGGAGCCGGTGTGGCGCAGCACGATGGTGGCCTTTGCGTTGGCACCGACCTTGAAGACCACCTGGCCGTACACGAGCTTGTCCGCGTCGTCACCATGCAGCTCGATGACGAGCGGTTCGGTGAGTTCCCTGCCCGGAGCCACCTCGAACAGCACGGCACCGCCGGCGTTCGCGACAGCAAGTGCCGAGGTGCGGTCGACCGGGGCCGGCACCCCGAGGGCGATCGCCTCTGCCGTTGTCACCTCGCGCCGGGTGACGCCGTCAACGGCGTTCGCCTGCCAGCCGAGGTGGGCATCGCTGGGAGCGCCGTCGAACAGCCCGCGGAGGCGGCGCAGCGGAGTGAACCGCCACACCTCCTCGCGTCCGTTGGGCACCGGGTGGTCGGCGAGGTCGAAGGAAGCCACAGGGTGCAGGTGGGAGGCGACAGTCGCCTCCACGGCTTCGGCCAGGTTGGGCACAGCAGTGGTCACAGTCATCTTCTCTATTGTCGATTCGCCGCCGGCCTCAGCCCACGGCCCCTTCCATCTGCAGTTCGATCAGCCGGTTGAGCTCGAGGGCGTACTCCATCGGCAGCTCACGCGCGATCGGCTCGACGAAACCGCGCACGATCATCGCCATCGCCTCGTCCTCCCCCATGCCACGGCTCATCAGGTAGAACAGCTGGTCGTCACTCACCTTGGAGACCGTCGCCTCGTGTGCCATCGACACGTCGTCCTCACGCACGTCGACGTAGGGATAGGTGTCGGAGCGGGAGATCGTGTCGACCAGCAGAGCGTCGCACTTCACGGAGGACGCCGAGTGGTGCGCACCCTCCTGCACCTGCACCAGCCCACGGTAGGACGCACGGCCTCCGCCACGCGCCACCGACTTGGAGATGATCGAGCTGGACGTGTGCGGCGCTGCGTGCACCATCTTCGAGCCGGCGTCCTGGTGCTGGCCCTCACCGGCGAAGGCGATCGAGAGTGTCTCGCCGCGGGAGTGCTCGCCGAGCAGGTAGACGGCCGGGTACTTCATGGTGACCTTCGACCCGATGTTGCCGTCGATCCACTCCATGGTCGCGCCCTCGTCGCACGTCGCCCGCTTGGTGACGAGGTTGTACACGTTGGTGGACCAGTTCTGGATGGTCGTGTACCTCACCCGGGCGTTCTTCTTCACGATGATCTCGACAACGGCCGAGTGCAGCGAGTCGGAGGAGTAGATCGGGGCCGTGCAGCCCTCGACGTAGTGCACGTGGGAGCCCTCGTCGGCGATGATCAGCGTGCGCTCGAACTGACCCATGTTCTCGGTGTTGATCCGGAAGTAGGCCTGCAGCGGGATCGCGACATGGACGCCCTTGGGGACGTAGATGAACGAGCCACCCGACCAGACGGCGCTGTTCAGGGAGGCGAACTTGTTGTCGCCGACAGGGATCACCGAGCCGAAGTACTCCTCGAAGAGCTCGGGGTACTCCTTCAGGCCGGTGTCGGTGTCGAGGAAGATGACGCCCTGGCGCTCGAGCTCCTCGTTGATCTTGTGGTAGACCACCTCGGACTCGTACTGGGCGGCGACGCCGGACACCAGCCGCATCTTCTCCGCCTCGGGGATGCCCAGGCGGTCGTAGGTGCGCTTGATGTCCTCGGGGAGGTCCTCCCAGGTATTGGCCTGCTTCTCCGTCGACCGGACGAAGTACTTGATGTTGTCGAAGTCGATCCCGCTGAGGTCGGCACCCCAGGCCGGCATCGGCTTGCGCTGGTAGAGCTTGAGCGCCTTGAGCCGCAGGTTGAGCATCCACTCCGGCTCGCTCTTCAGCGCGGAGATGTTCCGCACGACGTCCTCGTCAACGCCGCGGCGGGCCAGCTTGCCGACAGCGTCGGAGTCGTGCCACCCGTACTGGTAGGCGCCGAGTGCCTCGAGGTGTTCTTCCTGGGTAGAGCCCAGGCCGGGTGCCACAGGAGCTGTTGACGTCATCTATCGGCCCTTCGTTGAATGTTGCGGATGCATCGTTGCGACCACCGGACGCGGTACGTGGGTGGTACACACCCCGTCACCGTGCGCGATCGTCGCCAGGCGCTGCACATGGGATCCCAACAGCTGCCCGAAGGCCCTGGTTTCGGCCTCACACAGTTGCGGGAACTCGGCCGCCACATGGGCGACCGGGCAGTGGTACTGGCACAGCTGGACGCCGGAGGCCACCGGTTGGAGTGACGCGACGAAACCTTCTGCGGTCAATGCCTCCACCAACGCCTCGGCAGAGGTCGGATATTCCGCCTCGAGTTCGTGGAAGCGGTCCGTGATCGACTCGGTGACCTTCGCGGCGAAGGCCTCGACGGCGTCCTCGCCGGCCACCTGCTGCAGGTATCCGAGGGCGCTGATCGCGAGTTGGTCGTAGGCCTGGTAGAACTCGCCGCGCCCGGAGTCGGTGAGGGTGAACACCTTGGCAGGACGACCCCGTCCGCGGTGTCCGTAGACGCGCTGCTCGCGGCTGGTGACCTGCCCGATGCTGTCCAGCACCGTGAGGTGCCGGCGGACCGCTGCAGGTGTCAGGCCCAGTCGCTTGGCCAGGTCGTTGGCTGTCGACGGGCCGTGCTGGAGGATGGAACGTGCCACCCGACTACGGGTGGAGGCATCCGCTGCCCGCTGTTCGGCCTCGGTCACCGCCTCGTCCCGTTCGGGCTCCACGCTTTTCACAACACCATTCTTACCTAATTACCCAAAAGGCTCAACCGCGTGACCAGCCAGTGGCACATCTTCCGATACGAGATGACCCCATCCACGAAGTGGCGGGTTGCGGTGACTACGACACGGAGTCGTAGAGTGCTGGCGGTGACTTTGTCTTGTCAAAGGTGACAGGTCATCAATGAATATTCAGTTACCTTCCAAAAGGACGCATCGTGACGACTCACTCGCTCGATAGGCAACCAGTGACAGGACGGCGGCACAGTCTCGTGCGCGCGGGTCTGTTCGTGGTGTTCGGGCTCCTCGCTCTCTCCCTCGCCGCCTGCTCGGGTGGCGCTCCCGCGACGCCCGGTGAGGGCGCGCACAAGTCGGAATTCGACCTTCCGCTCCCCGACCTGCACGCGGTCACCTTCTTCGGTGGCATCAGCGGCTGGTGGCTCCTGCTGATCGGCATGCTGATCTGCGTGGCCGGCTTCGCCTTCGGGATCCTCAGCTACATGAAGCTGAAGAACCTGCCGGTGCACCAGTCCATGCGTGACGTGTCCGAACTCATCTACGAGACCTGCAAGGCCTACCTCGTGCAGCAGGGCAAGTTCCTGATGCTGCTGTTCGCCTTCATCGGCTCCGTGATCTTCGTCTACTTCGGCTTCCTGAACACCACGGGCGGCTGGGGACGCGTTGTCATCGTCCTGCTGTTCGCGATCATCGGCATGGGCGGCTCCTACGCCATCGCCTGGTACGGCATCCGGCTGAACACCTTCGCAAACTCCCGCACCTCCTTCGCAGCGCTCGAGGGCAAGCCCTTCAAGGTCTACGACATCCCGATGCGTTCGGGTATGAGCGTCGGCATGGTGCTGATCTCGACCGAACTGATCATGATGCTCGCGATCCTGATGTTCGTCCCCGCCGACATCGCCACCGCCTGCTTCCTCGGCTTCGCGATCGGTGAGAGCCTCGGCGCCTCCGCACTGCGCATCGCCGGCGGCATCTTC
The DNA here is from genome assembly GCA_963799235.1 of uncultured Actinomycetota bacterium. Lineage (GTDB taxonomy): Bacteria > Actinomycetota > Actinomycetes > Propionibacteriales > Propionibacteriaceae > Propionicimonas. The sequence continues at coordinate 250,624 of CAWCWL010000001.1, forward strand.
ACCAAGATCGCCGACATCGGCTCCGACCTGATGAAGATCGTCTTCAAGATCGACGAGGACGACCCCCGCAACCCCGGCACCATCGCCGACTGTACCGGTGACAACGCCGGCGACTCGGTCGGCCCGTCGGCTGACGGCTTCGAGACCTACGGCGTCACCGGCGTCGCCCTCATCACCTTCATCCTGCTGGGTGTCCAGGCCGACCTCCAGGCGAATTTCCTTGTCTGGATCTTCTTCATCCGCGCCATCATGCTGGTGGCATCGGGGCTCTCCTACTTCGGTAACGCGATGTGGGCGAAGGCGAAGTTCGAGAACGCAGACGAGATGGAGTTCGAGACCCCGCTGACCTCACTGGTGTGGGTCACCTCGATCGTCTCGATGGTCCTCACCTTCATCATGTCGTTCTTCATGTTGTCCGGCATCCCCGGCCAGCCGAACCTGTGGTGGATCCTTTCGCTGATCATCAGCTTCGGCACTCTCGCCGGCGCGGTCATCCCCGAACTCGTCAAGGTGTTCACCGGTGTCAAGGCCAAGCACGTCGAAGAGGTCGTCAAGTCGGCAAAGGAAGGCGGGGCGTCCCTCGACATCCTGTCCGGCCTCGTCGCCGGCAACTTCTCCGCCTACTGGCTGGGCACCGCGATCGTCGCCCTGATGGCCGGCGCGTACGGGGTGTCCACGATGATCACCCCGGCAGCGATGGTTGACGGCGTGATCACCGGCGGCATCATGCTGGCTCCGGGCGTGTTCGCCCTCGGCCTTGTCGCCTTCGGCTTCCTCGGTATGGGCCCGGTCACCATCGCGGTCGACTCCTACGGCCCGGTCACCGACAACGCCCAGAGCGTCTACGAGCTGTCCCAGATCGAGCAGATCCCGGGCATCACCGAGGAACTCGAGCGCGACTACGGCATCAAGCCACGGTTCGTGCGGGCCAAGCGCCTGCTCGAGGCCAACGACGGCGCCGGCAACACGTTCAAGGCAACGGCCAAGCCGGTGCTGATCGGTACCGCAGCAGTCGGTGCGACCACGATGATCTTCTCGATCATCATGAACCTCACCTCCGGCCTGACCACGAACGTGAACAACCTGTCCCTGCTGCACGTGCCCTTCCTTCTGGGCCTGCTCACCGGTGGCGCGATCATCTACTGGTTCACCGGTGCATCGATGCAGGCCGTCACCACCGGCGCGTTCCGCGCGGTCGAGTTCATCAAGGAGAACATCGACCTCGAGGGCACGACCAAGGCCTCGGTGGAGACCTCCCGGAAGGTCGTGGAGATCTGCACCCAGTACGCGCAGAAGGGGATGTTCAACATCTTCCTCGGCATCTTTTTCGCCACCCTGGCGTTCGCGTTCGTCGAGCCGTACTTCTTCATCGGCTACCTGATCTCGATCGCCATCTTCGGGCTCTACCAGGCCATCTTCATGGCCAACGCCGGTGGCGCCTGGGACAACGCGAAGAAGATCGTCGAGGTCGACCTGCAGGCCAAGGGCACACCGCTGCACGACGCCTCGATCGTCGGCGACACCGTCGGCGACCCGTTCAAGGACACCTCCTCGGTGGCCCTGAACCCAGTCATCAAGTTCACCACCCTGTTCGGCATGCTGGCGATCGAGCTCTCGATCATCATCAGCAACCCGGCCATCAACGCCGTCCTCGCCGTCATCTTCGGCCTGGCCAGCGCCTACATGGTGTGGCGTTCCTTCTACGGCATGCGGATCGACCAGCCGATGCTGACCGCCGCAGACTTCGCGCACCTCGAGGACGGTGACTCTGCCCCCGTGGCCGAGGCGCCGGTCAAGGAGACCGTCGAAGCCTGATCGACCCTGAGACCGGAGCCCCGGACCGCCTTCGCGGTACGGGGCTCCGGCGTTTGTGCGTCCGGCCAGCCCTAGACTGAACCGGTGCCCGCAGCCCTCCTCCTCGCCGACGTCCGGCTGAGCCTCGGGGGCCACGTCGTGCTCGACTCGCTGAGCCTGACCGCTGCTGCCGGCGCCGTCACTGCGGTGCTCGGACCGAACGGCGCGGGCAAGACGACGATGATCCGCTGCTGCACCGGCATCCTCGTGCCCGACAGCGGACGGATCGAGGTGCTGGGAGCACCGGCCGGCGCCCCCGCTGCCAACGACCGCGTCGGCCTGATGCCGCAGGCCACCGGCGCATGGTCGGGCGTGCGGCCCCGCGAGCTGCTGGAGTACCTCGCCGGCCTCTACGCCACTCCCCTGCCTCCGCTGCGGGTGGCGGCAGCGCTCGGTATCGACGCGTTCGCCGGCACCCCGTACCGCCGGCTCTCGGGTGGGCAGCAGCAACTGGTCAACCTCGCCGGGGCGATCATCGGACGCCCGGAGCTGGTCTTCCTCGACGAGCCGACGGCAGGCCTCGACCCCCACGTCCGCCGGCAGGTGTGGACGCTGATCCGCGACCTGCGTGCCGCGGGTGTCGCCGTCGTCCTGACGACGCACGCCATGGACGAGGCAGAACAGCTCGCCGACCACGTGGTGCTGCTCGACCACGGGCGTCCGGTCGCCGCGGGGACCGTGGCAGAGCTGTCCGCCGGGCGCAGCCTCGAACAGGCCTTCCTCGAGCTCACCGCCCCGGACCTCACCGCGGGGGGTGCTGCATGAGCGGTCTCGACCTGACCCCCGCAGCCGTCCCGGCCCCGCGTGCGGTCCGCATCCGGCACCACGCCCTGATCGAGACCCGGCTCGTCGTGCGCAACGGCGAGCAACTGCTCCTGGCCCTGGTCATCCCGCTCGGCCTGATCATCGCCAACGCTGCCGTCGGCGCGCGGATCGGGATCGCGCGGGAACCCTTCATCGCCTCCGTGATCGCATTGGGCCTCTGGTCCAGCGGGTTCACCTCGCCGGCCATCACCACGGCGTTCGAACGCCGCTACGGGGTGCTGGAGCGGCTCGTCGCCACGCCACTGCGTCGTGCCGACCTCTTGCTGGGCAAGGCCGGCATGGTCGCTACCGTCGCGCTCGGCCAGGCCGCCGTGCTGGCTGTTGCAGGACTGCTCGCCGGCTGGTCGCCCCAGCCCCGGGTGGGCAGCAGCCTGATCGCCGTGGTCACCGTCGTCCTCGGGCTGGTCGCGTTCACGGGCCTCGCCCTGATCCTGGCGGGGACGGCGTCGGCCGAGCTCACCCTCGGCCTCGCCAACCTGGTGTACCTGCTCGGCGCTGCCGGCGGCCTGCTGGTCCCGCTGGCGGCCTTCCCGGCCTGGAGCCAGCCCCTGCTCGCCTCGCTCCCCACCACGGCCGTCGCAGAGGCGCTGCGCGCGTGGTCCGGTCAGGCTGCGGCCGGACCGTTCCCCGGCTGGACCATCGTTGTCACCCTCGTCTGGGCCATCATCGTCGTCGTCATTGCAAGGAAGGTGTTCAGATGGACCTCGTAGGCTCCCCTGTCGCGCTGCGGCGCTGGGCCGTCGCTTCGCTGGTCGCGAACCTGGCCATCGTCGTCACCGGTGGCCTCGTGCGCGTGACCTCCTCCGGCCTCGGGTGCTCGACGTGGCCGCAGTGCGAGCCGGGCTCCTACGTTCCCCACCCGGACGCCGGGATCCACGCCTACATCGAGTTCGGCAACCGCCTGCTCACCTTCGTGCTGGTCATCGTCGCCATCGGCGCCCTGCTGGCGGCCTGGCGCGCACGGGACGCGGTCGGCGCCCCGCGTCCGCTGGTTCGCGGACTGGCGATCGCGATCATCGCAGGCATCGTCGCCCAGGCGGTCATCGGCGGCATCTCCGTGCTCGTCCAGCTGAATCCCTGGGTCGTCGGAGCGCACCTGCTGCCGTCGATCGCGCTGATCGTCGCCTGCGTCCTGCTCGTGCACGAGGCCTACGACAGTCGGCCGGTCCCGGTGGGACCTTCGGTGCGCCGGGTGGTGTGGACGCTGGTCTTCTTCGGGGCGGTCGCCATGTTGCTGGGCGTCGTTGTGACCGGAGCAGGCCCCAACTCGGGTGCCGGCGGCGCGTCCCGCAACGGCCTGGACCTGGTCGCGACGGCCCGGGTGCACTCGCTGACGGTGTGGGTGGTGGTCGCCCTGACCATCGGTCTCGCCATTGCCAACCGCGCCAACCCTGGCGCGCGCCGCGCTGTGGTGCTCCTGCTCGGCGTCGAGCTGTTCCAGGGTGCCGTCGGCTACGCCCAGTACTTCCTCGGCCTGCCGCCGTGGCTCGTGACGCTGCACATGCTGGGCACTGCCCTGTTCACAGCGACCCTCGCCAACCTCTGGTGGCTCACCCGAGCCCCCCACCCCGAGTTGTCAGACTCAGGGAGGGCAATAGCCCGCCGTGGTTCTGACAAGTCGGTGGGTTGAGGGCGGATCGGATCAGAAGAGCAGCGGGTCGATCGCAGCAGCGATGAACACGATCGCGAGGTAGCTGTTCGAGAGGTGGAACAAGCGCATCGGCTTGAGTTCCGCATCGAGGAGTCCCCGCTTCGCCCGGACGAGCAGCGCGACCGCCTCTGCGAGCATCGCCAGGCCGGCGACAAGGGCGACGACCGGGTACAACCAACCGGTGTTGGCCACCGGCCACAGCAGAAGGCTTACGGCGATCGTGAGCACGCTGTAGGCGAGGATGCGCCACGCGACAGTCACCGGCGGGGCGACGACGGGGAGCATCGGGATATGGGCGTTCTGGTAGTCCTCCCGGTACCGCAGGGCCAGCGCCCAGGTGTGCGGCGGGGTCCAGGCGAACACGATCGCGAACAGCACCAGCGGGGCCAAAGCCACCTGGCCGGTGACGGCCGTCCAGCCGATCAGCGGGGGGAAGCAGCCGGCAATACCGCCCCAGACGATGTTCTGCGACGTCCTGCGCTTGAGCGCCATGGTGTAGACGAAGACGTAGTAGAGGTTGGCGACCAGCGCCAGTGCCGCGGACAGCCAGTTGGCGCCGAAGCCGAGGATGACGGTTGCCAGCACCCCGAGGACGGCTCCGAAGGCGATCGCCTTCGCCGGGCTGACGAGGTCGCGGGCCATCGGACGCCGCCGGGTGCGGCGCATCCTGGCGTCGATGTCGGCATCGAGGACGGAGTTGAACACGTTGGCGCTGCCGGCAGCAGCAGTACCACCAAGCAGCGTCCACACCACGAGCCGCCACTCCGGGAATCCGCCCGCGGCGAGGAACATCGCAGGGATCGTCGTCACCAGCAGCAGCTCGATGATGCGCGGCTTGGCAAGGGCAAGATACGCAAGACCGGTCGCACGCCAGTCGGCGAGCGCTACATCATCCAGTGGACCGGTCTCCGCAGCTGGTCTCATTCCGCCCCTCTCCCAAGGTCTGTGCAGTATAGGACGCACCCGAGGCTGACCGCGACGAGGTGCTTGTACAGTCTTCAACGTGAATCCGCTCCGTGACCAGCGCGACCCGCGGCTGCCTCGCATGGCCGGACCGTCCGCCCTCGTGCTCTTCGGCGTGACCGGCGACCTGGCCCGCAAGAAGCTCCTGCCCGCCGTCTACGACCTCGCCAACCGCGGCCTGCTGCCACCCGGCTTCGGGCTTGTCGGTTTCGCCCGCCGCGACTGGGCGGCGGAGCACTTCGCGGAACTCGTCGCGGAGTCGGTGAAGCAACATGCCCGGACGGAGTTCCGCGACGACGTCTGGAAGCAGCTCCTTGAGGGCATCCGGTTCGTGCCCGGCGACCTCGACGACAACGAGGCCTTCGAACGGCTCAAGACCACCCTCACCGACCTCGACGAGAGCCAGGGCACCGGCGGCAACCACGCGTTCTACCTCTCCGTCCCGCCCGGCGCGTTCGACATCGCCGTCGCCCAACTGCGCCGCCACGGCCTCGCCAACCGGCCCAAGGGATCCTGGCGCCGCGTGGTGATCGAGAAGCCGTTCGGTCATGACCTGGCCAGCGCACGCCAGCTGGAGAAGAAGCTGGGCCGGGCCTTCGAGCCCGCCAGCATCTTCCGGATCGACCACTACCTGGGCAAGGAGACCGTCCAGAACCTGCTGGCTTTCCGGTTCGCCAACACCATGTTCGAGCCGATCTGGAACCGCACCTACATCGACCACGTGCAGATCACCATGGCTGAGGACATCGGCATCGAGGGCCGGGCCGGCTACTACGACGGCATCGGCGCGACCCGCGACGTCATCCAGAACCACCTCGTCCAGCTGCTCGCCCTGACGGCGATGGAGGAGCCCACCTCCTTCGGAGCTGACAACCTGAGCGCGGAGAAGCGCAAGGTACTGGCGGCCGCGCGCACGCCGTCCGACCTCGACGCCCACACCGTCCACGGGCAGTACGGCGCCGGCTGGGCCGGTGGCAGGGAGGTTCCGGGCTACCTGGAGGAGCAGGGCATCCCTGCGGACTCGCGGACCGACACCTATGGTGCGATCCGGGTCGACATCGACAACCGGCGCTGGGCCGGGGTGCCGTTCTACCTGCGCACGGGCAAGCGACTCCCCCGCCGTGTCACGGAAGTCGCGCTGAACCTGCGCAAGGCCCCGCACCTTCCCTTCAACGGCACCGACATCCGTTCGCTCGGCAGCAACGCCGTCGTCCTGCGGATCCAGCCGGACGAGGGCATCACCCTGCGGTTCGGGGCGAAGGTGCCGGCAACGCCGATGGAGTTGCGCGACGTGAACATGGACTTCGGCTACGACTCCTCCTTCGCGGAGTCGAGCCCCGAGGCCTACGAGCGGCTCCTCCTCGACGTGCTGCTGGGCTCGGAACCCCTCTTCCCGCAGCCCGAGGAGGTGGAGCTGTCCTGGGAGTTGCTCGACCCGGTGCTCGAGCGCTGGGCCAACCGCGAAGCGGCCCCCGACCACTACGTCTCCGGCACCTGGGGGCCACAGTCCGCTGCCGACATGCTGGCCAGGGATGGCTTCAGCTGGCGACGGCCCTGAGAGGAGCACCGATGATCGTCACACTCACAGACACCGGCACGGCGGCGGTGCAGCAGGCCATGAGCACGGCCCGGCGCAACGTCGGCGGTGCCTCCGGGATGGTCTTCACCCTCGTCGTCGTGGCCGAACTCAGGGAGTTCGACCGTGCCCTGGAGGCCTGCCTCGAGGCCGGACGCGAGCACCCGTCCCGCATCCTGCTGGTGACCAACGGCAGGGCGCGCGCCGACCGGCTCGACGCGACCGTCCGCGCCGGCGAGGACGCCCCCGGCGAGATCGTCTCGCTGAAGTTCCACGGAGCGCTGCAACAGCACCGCGACAGTGTCGTGCTACCGCTGCTGCTGCCCGACCTGCCGGTGATCGTCTGGTGGCCGGGCCGTTCCCCCAAGGCCCCAGGCCAGGACCCGGTGGGCCGCCTCGGCACCCGCCGCATCACCGACGCGATGGGCGACCCCGATCCGCTCGGCGCGCTCGAGGTGCGGGCACGCAACTACTGCGACGGGGACACCGACCTCACCTGGACCCGTCTCACCCGGTGGCGCGGCCTGCTCGCGGCAGCGCTCGACGCCTACCCGATGGACGTGACGAGGGCTTCGGTGTCTGCTGCGCCGGAGAACGCTGCCGGTACCCTGCTCGCAGCGTGGCTCAGCGACCGCCTCGACATCCCGGTGACGCTGGACCGTCAGCAGCCCGGGATCGGGATCACCGGGGTGTCACTCAGCTCGGGTGACGACACCATCACCGTGGTGCGGACCGACGGCAACCTCGCCAAGTTCTCGGCGCCCGGGCTGCCCCAGCGACTGGTGGCACTCCCCCGCCGCGACCTGAACACGCTCCTCGCGGAGGAACTGAGGCGACTGAGCGACGATCCCGTCTACGCTGAGGCCATGTCAGCACTTGTCCGTCGCCTCGATCGTGCGGCCGAACGGACGCAGGGACGCAGAGCATGAGTTCTGGTCAGCCGCAGGTCGTCCAGCACCGTGACGCAGACGACCTCGCCGACCGTGGCGCCGAACGCCTGCTGGCGAAGCTGATCGACCTCCAGACGGGCGGACGGGTCGCGCAGTTGTGCCTCACCGGGGGCCGGATCGCGCTGTCCCTGTACGCCCGCCTCGGTGAACTGGTCGCGGGTTCAGAGCTGGACCCGACACGCCTCGAACTGTGGTGGGGCGACGAGCGCTTCCTGCCCACCGACGATCCTGAGCGCAACGCGGGCCCGACACTGGCGCTGCTGGCCGGCCACTTCACGCTCGACTCGGGGCGCACCCACCCGATGCCCAGCGCCGACGGCGTGGTGGATGCGGGCGCCTCTGCCGCTACCTACGCGAAGGAACTCGGCGAGACCCGCTTCGACCTCTGCCTGCTCGGCATGGGGCCGGACGGCCACGTGGCCTCCATCTTCCCCAACCACGTGTCGAGTGAGATCACCACCCAGTCGGTGATCGGGGTCAGTGATGCTCCCAAGCCGCCGGCAGAGCGGATCAGCCTCACCATCCAGGCGCTGAGCAACTCCGAGGAGGTGTGGTTCCTCGTGAGTGGTCGAGAGAAGGCTCCGGCCCTGGCAAGGGCACTCGCCGGTGACACCGAACTTCCTGCAGGCCGGGTGACCGCGCATGGACGGACGCTGTGGCTCGTGGACCAGGAGTCAGCGGCCGAACTGCCCTACTTCGACTGCGCGATGTAGTCGATCAGGCCACTATGGCGAAAGCGCGGCGCGAGGATCAGTAGATGACTTCGCCTGCGGCCCTGCGGGCGCGCAGCGAGTCCAGTGCTTCCTTCAGGATCGCGACCGCCTCTGCGTCGGAGCGGCGCTCCTTGACGTAGGCCAGGTGGGTCTTGTACGGCTGGATCTTCGGGGGCGGCGGAGGGTTCTCCGAGTCGAGGTTCGCCGGCAGCCCGCAGCGCGGGCAGTCCCACGACTCCGGAACGACCGCGTCGGCCGCGAAGGCCGGACGGGTCTCGTGGCCATTGGCGCAGAAGTAGGACACGTACAGCCGCGGAGCGGCATCGCCCCGCTCGGCCTCGCCCATCGGCCCGGCGCCTACCCGGCTACCCCTAATCGCACTGCCACCAACCACGCGGATCCACTCCTAGCTGCAAAGAAAGAACGGGCCTCAGCCCATGGCCCCGATCTCGGGGAAGAACCGGTAGAGCACGAGCAGGCCGATGATCGCGAAGAGCCACACCAGACCGACCGTGATGGTGAGCCTGTCGAGGTTGCGCTCCGCCACGGAGGACCCTCCCATCCCCGTCGACATGCCGCCGCCGAAGAGGTCGGACATACCGCCGCCACGGCTCTTGTGCAGAAGGATGAAAAGGGCCAAAACGATGCTGGTGAGGATCAACACCACGGAAAGAGTAATGATCGGCCAGGTCATCGCGAGGGGCAACAAAGTCACGCCGAGCATCTTAACTCAGCAGTCGCGCACAGACTAAACGCCGGCCGAGGTTGGTCCCGGCCGGCGTTCGTTCACGCTGTCAGTCAGTCAGCTTCAGCTGGCCGAGTAGAACATGATGATCTTGGCGAACTCCTCGGCATTCAGGCTCGCGCCACCGACAAGGGCACCGTCGACATCGGGCTTCGCCATGATCTCCGCGATGTTGCCTGCCTTCACGGAGCCGCCGTACTGGATGCGGACGGCTTCCGCCGCGGATGCACCGAACGCCTCGTTGACGTAGCCGCGGATCGCGCCACAGACCTCCTGTGCGTCCTCCGGGGTGGCCACCTCGCCGGTGCCGATCGCCCAGACCGGCTCGTAGGCGATCACCATGGCTGCGACCTGCTCGGGGGTGAGCCCCTCGAGGCATTCCTTGACCTGCTCGAGCACGTGGGCGACGTGGGTGCCCTCCTTGCGGATCTCGAGCACCTCGCCACAACAGACGATCGGCGTCATGCCGGCCTCGAAGACCACCTTGGCCTTCTCGCCGATCAGGGCGTCGTTCTCGCCGTGGTACTCGCGGCGCTCGGAGTGGCCGACCACGACGTAGGCGCAGTTCAGCTTCGCCAGCATGTCGGCGGAGATCTCACCGGTGTAGGCGCCGGAGGAGTGGATGGAGACGTCCTGGGCGCCGAACTTCAGCGGCAGGCGATCACCCTCGACCAGCGTCTGTACGGTGCGGATGTCGGTGAACGGCACGATGACCGCTGCCTCCGACTTCTCGGGGTCGTACTTGGCGTCAGCCAGCGTCCACGCCAGCTTCTGCACAAGGCCGGTGGCCTCGACGTGGTTGAGGTTCATCTTCCAGTTGCCGGCCATCAGTGGCTTGCGTGCCATGTCAGTTCTCCCCTTCAAGGACGTCGAGACCCGGGAGCACCTTGCCCTCGAGGTATTCCAGGGACGCGCCGCCGCCGGTCGAGATGTGACCGAACTGCTCGTCGGCGAAACCGAGGTTGCGGACGGCGGCTGCGGAGTCGCCACCCCCGACCACCGAGAAGCCCTGCGAGGCAGCCAGCGCCTTCGCGACGGCATCGGTACCCTCGGCCAGAGCCGGGATCTCCGCGACACCCATCGGCCCGTTCCAGAAGATCGTCGCAGCACCGAGGATGGCCTCTGCGAACAGTGCCTCCGATGCCGGCCCGATGTCGGCGCCCTCCTGGTCGGCAGGGATGGCGTCCGCGTCGACGATGGTCACCGGCGTAGAGGTGCGGGCCTTGATGTCGAAGTCCTCGACGACCCGGACGTCGGTCGGCAGCAGGATCTGCTTGCCGGCAGCCGTGGCCTGCTCGAGGTAACCGGCGCAGGTGTCGACCTTCTCCGCGTCCAGCAGGGAACCGCCGATCTCGTAACCCTTGCCCTTCAGGAAGGTGTAGGCCATGCCGCCGCCGATGATCACGGTGTCTGCGACCTTCAGCAGGTTGTCGATGACGGCGAGCTTGTCCGCCACCTTCGCGCCACCGAGGACGACAACGTACGGGTGGACGGCGTGCTCTGTGAGCTTCTTGAGGACGTCGACCTCCTTCGCGACCAGTGATCCGGCAGCGTTCGGCAGCAGCTTGGCGACGTCGTAGACCGAGGCCTGCTTGCGGTGCACGACGCCGAAGCCGTCGGAGACGAACACGTCGCCGAGGGCTGCGTACTTCGCAGCCAGCTCCTCGCGCTCCGCGTCAACCTTGGATTCCTCTGCCGGTTCGTAGCGGACGTTCTCCAGCAGGGCGATCTCGCCGTCCTTGAGGCCGGCGACGAGCGCCTGCGCGCCGGCACCGACGACGTCGCCCGCAAGCTTGACCTCCGTGCCGAGGAGCTCGCCGAGGCGGGCGGCTGCCGGGGCGAGGGAGTAGTTCGGGTCGACCTTGCCCTTGGGGCGGCCCAGGTGCGCCATGACGACCACCTTCGCGCCGGCGTCCTTGAGCTGGGTGAGGGTCGGCAGTGCTGCGCGGATGCGGCCATCGTCGGTGATGGTGGTGCCATCCAGCGGCACATTGAAATCGCAGCGGATCAGAACCCGCTTACCCCGGAGGTCACCGAGGTCGGAAACGGACTTCACGTCATGCCTTTCTTCTTGAATCGGTGCGTTCATGCAACGGGCCGACCCGCGCCGTGAGACGCGAGCCGGCCCAGATGCCTGTGTTGGTCAGATCAGAGCTTGGAGCCGACCAGCGCGGTCAGGTCGACCAGCCGGTTGGAGTAGCCCCACTCGTTGTCGTACCAGGCAACGACCTTGACCTGGTTGCCGATGACCTTGGTGAGCGGCGCATCGAAGATGCTGGACAGCGGGTAGCCCTCGATGTCCTTGCTCACGATCGGGTCGGTGCTGTACTCGAGGATGCCCTTGAGCGGGCCCTCTGCTGCAGCCTTGACGATCGCGTTGATCTCGTCGACCGTGGTCTCGCGGGAGGCCTCGAAGGTGAGGTCGGTCACGGAACCCGTGGGTACCGGCACGCGCAGCGCGTAGCCGTCGAGCTTGCCCTTGAGCTCCGGGAGCACCAGGGCAACGGCCTTGGCAGCACCGGTGGTGGTCGGGACGATGTTCAGGGCTGCTGCACGGGCGCGACGCGGGTCGGAGTGCGGCGCATCCTGCAGGTTCTGGTCCTGGGTGTAAGCGTGGATGGTGGTCATCAGGCCCTTGACGATGCCGATGCCGTCATTCAGCGCCTTGGCCAGGGGGGCCAGGCAGTTCGTGGTGCAGGAAGCGTTCGAGATGATGTTGTGGAGCGCCGGGTCGTACAGGTCGTCGTTGACGCCCATGACGATGGTGATGTCCTCGTTCTTCGCCGGGGCGGAGATCAGGACCTTCTTGGCTCCGGCGTCGATGTGGGCCTTGGCCTTCACTGCGTCGGTGAAGAAGCCGGTGGACTCGATCACGATGTCGACGCCCAGCTCGCCCCACGGCAGGTTGGCGGGATCGCGCTCTGCGAACGCCTTGATCTCCTTGCCGTTGACGTACAGCGCGGTCTCGTCGGAGGTCACCTCACCGGGGAAGCGGCCGAGGATGGAGTCGTACTTGAGTAGCTGAGCAAGGCTCTTGTTGTCGGTGAGGTCGTTGACCGCGACCACGTCGATATCGGCGCCGGAGGCGACCAGGGCGCGGAAGTAGTTTCGGCCAATCCGGCCGAAGCCGTTGATGCCAACCTTGACGGTCATTTTGTGAGGGTCTCCTTTGCAACGATGTACCGCGGCGGGATTCAGCCCAACCGTGTGTTCAAGACCACCCTAGCGGTTCAGGAAGCGCCGGGTCGGCCGCGCATCCGGATGCGGACGAGCGTGCAGATCAGTCGCGATCGTCGATCATGTCCGGGGTCAAACCGGCTTCGGTATTGGGAATGCCCAGCTCGGAGGCGCGCTTGTCCGCTGTGGCCAGCAGTCGACGGATCCGGCCGGCGACAGCGTCCTTCGTCAGCGGCGGTATGTGGAGCTGTCCGAGCTCCTCCAGGCTGGCCTGCTTGTGCTCGAGGCGCAGCCGTCCGGCCTCCAGCAGATGGTCGGGGATGTCCTCGCCGAGAATCTCGAGGGCGCGCTTGACCCGCGCGCCGGCTGCTACGGCCGCCCGTGCGGAGCGGCGCAGGTTGGCGTCGTCGAAGTTGGCGAGGCGGTTGGCGGAGGCACGCACCTCGCGGCGCATCCTGCGGTCCTCCCAGGCGAGGACGGTCTCGTGAGCGCCGAGCCGGGTGAGCATCGCCGAGATGGCGTCGCCGTCCCTGATCACGACCCGGTCGATACCGCGCACCTCGCGCGCCTTCGCCGAGATGCCCATGCGACGGGCGGCGCCGACGAGGGCGAGCGCAGCTTCCGAGCCGGGGCAGGTGACCTCGAGGGCCATCGACCGTCCGGGCTCCGTGAGCGAACCGTGGGCGAGGAAGGCGCCGCGCCACGCGGCGACGGACACGTCGACACCACCGCTGACCACCTGGATCGGGAGGCCGCGGACGGGACGACCGCGCGGGTCGATCAGGCCGGTCTGGCGGGCAAGGGACTCACCGTCGCGGATGAGGCGCACGACGTAGCGGGTGCCTCGGCGCAGGCCGCTGCCGGTGATGACGACGAACTCGCAGCTGAAGCCGAACAGTTCGAAGATCGCCGTCCGTAACCGGCGGGCCGCTGCCCCGGTGTCGAGTTCTGCCTCGACGACGATGCGGCCGCCTGCGATGTGCAGCCCGTTGGCGAACCGGAGCAGGGCGGCCACCTCGGCCTTGCGGAGCTCAGGCTTCGCCACCTCAAGGGTGGCCAGCTCGGACTTCACCTGCTGGGTCATTGCCATCTTCTGCGGTACTGCCTCTCGGAACTGCGTGCGCGCGGGTGGGGTAAGACTACAGACCCATGATCCCGGCATACACCGACGCCAGCAGGTGGGGGTCGTGCCTCGGTGTCCCGTCGCGTGTGCGGACGGGTGCGAGAACGAGCTTCGCCCCAAGTGAGGCCACATATGCGGCCAGGTGATGGTCGCCGACCGCGAACGACGGATCTGCGACGACCACGTCCAGCCGGAGGGCGGGGGCGTGCTCGGCAAGCACCTCGAGGTGACGCGCCGCCGTGTAGGCGGGTGTCTCGTCGTCGGTCGGGGTGAGGTTCAGGGTGAGGATGCGCTTGCCGCGAGCGGTGCAGATGGCGCGCGCTAGTTCCGGCACCAGCAGGTGAGGGATCACAGACGAGTACCAGGACCCGGGTCCCAGCACCAGGTAGTCGGCCTCGCGGATCGCCTGGATCGCTTCCGGGACCGCTGGCGGATCGGCCGGCCCGAGCCGGATGTGCCTGATGTCACCGGTCGCGAGCGCGACGGCCTCCTGGCCGACGACCGTCCTGATCTCGTCGGGGGCGCTGGGGTCGGCCCCGATCACTTCGGCCTCGATGACGAGCGGCACCGCAGCCATCGGCAGGACGCGACCCTCGACGTGCAGCATGGCACCCACCATGTCCAGGCCGGCCACCGGGTCGGACAGCTGCTCCCAGAGGCCGGCGATCAGCAGGTTGCCGATGCTGTGTCCACCGAGTGGGCCGTCGCCGGGGAACCGCGACTGCAGCACCTCCGCCCACGCGCGTCCCACCTGGTCATCGCCACAGAGTGCCGCGAGCGCCATCCTGAGGTCACCGGGCGGCAGGATCGGGAACTCGGCGCGGAGTCGACCCGAGGACCCGCCGTCGTCCGCCACGGTGACGACAGCCGTGAGCCGGTGAGTCAGTTGGCGCAGAGCACTGAGGCTGGCCGCAAGCCCATGGCCACCGCCGAACGCGACGACGGACGGCGGCTGGGCGAAGGCGTTCACTCTTGCTCCCCGCGGAGTGGGGTGTTCACTCCTTGCCCAGGTCCCGGTGCACGATGTCGGTCGTCACGCCACGCTCCCGCAGGCGCCTGGCCAGCTCTTCGACGATCGCCGTCGACCGGTGCTTGCCGCCGGTGCACCCGATGGCGATCGTGGCGTTGCGCTTGCCCTCACGGATGTAGCCGGGAGTGATCAGCTCCACCAGCGCGACAGCGTGCTGGAGGAACGGTTCCGCGTCCGCCTGACCGAGCACGTAGGCAGAGACCGGCTGGGACAACCCGCTCTGTGGGCGCAGGGATGGCACCCAGTGGGGATTGGGAAGGAAACGCATGTCGAACACCATGTCGGCATCCAGCGGGATGCCGTTCTTGAAGCCGAAGGACATCAGGGTGAGCTGCAGGACGAGGTCCTCGCTACCGCCGTAGGCCTGTGTCACCCGGGCTGCGAGCTCGTGGACGTTGATGGACGAGGTGTCGATCACGAGGTCGGCGCTGGCTCGGATGCCGGCCAGCATCTGGCGTTCCTTGTGGATGCCGTCCAGCAGGCCCCCGGAACCCTGCAGAGGCAGCGGGCGGCGCACCGACTCCTGCCTGCGCACGATCGCCTCGTCACTGGCGTCGAGGAACAGGATCTGCGGCACGATGCCGGCCTGGCCGAGATCGGCGAACGCCGCGGGGATCTGGGCGAACTCCGATCGCGTCCGCACGTCCAGCACGACGGCAACCCGGTTGAACTGCCGCTGCCGGCTGGTCTCGATCAGCTCTGGCAGCAGGCTCGGCGGCAGGTTGTCGACGACGAACCAGCCGAGGTCCTCCAGGGTGTGGCCGGCGGTCCTTCGACCCGCGCCGGACAACCCGGTGATGACGAGGAGCCGGACCGGCACACGCGTGTCGTTCATGGGTCCCATTATTCGCCCTCCGGCCGCTCAGTCCTCCAGCACCTCGCCGGTGGTCAGGTTGACCGATACCGGCGCTTCCTGCCCGGCGAGCGCTTCCTTGACCGCGAGGGCTGTGCGCGGACCGATCCCGGGAACCTCAGCGATCTGCTCGACGGTGGCCGCTCGCAGCTTGCGCAGTGAACCGAAATACTTCAGCATCGCCTTGCGCCGGATCTCGCCGAGACCGGGCACATCGTCCAGCAGGGACTCGACCATGGACGCGCTGCGCCGGCTGCGGTGATGGGTGATCGCGAACCGGTGCGCCTCGTCCCGCACCCGCTGCAGCAGGTAGAGACCCTCGCTGGTGCGCGGCAGGATCAGCGGGAACTCCTCCCCCGGCAGCCAGACCTCCTCCAGCCGCTTGGCGAGGCCGCAGAGGGCGATGTCCACGACACCGAGGTCGGCGAGCGCGCGCTCTGCCGCGGACACCTGCGGGGCGCCGCCGTCCACGACGACCAGCGAAGGGGTGTACGCGAATTTCCGCGGCACGCCGGTGGTCGGGTCGACCAGCAGCGGGCCGTCGGCTGCGTCCTGTGCGTGCTGCCGCTCATCAAGGAGCCGGGTGAAACGGCGAGTGATGACCTCGCGCATCGCCCCGACGTCGTTGCTGCCCTCGACGGTCTTGATGATGAATCGGCGGTACTCGCTCTTGCGCGGCAGCCCGTCCTCGAACACCACCATCGAGGCGACGACCTCCGTGCCCATGGTGTGGGAGATGTCGTAGCACTCGATCCGCAACGGGACCTGGGGCAGGTCGAGCGCCTGCTGGAGCTCCTCGAGGGCAAGGTTCCGCGTGGAGAGGTCACTGGCACGCCGCACCTTGTGCAGGGCGAGGGAGTCGGCGGCGTTGCGGGCGGCGGTCTGCAGCAGCGCAGCCTTGTCGCCGCGCTGGGGCACGCGGAGCCGTACCCGGGCACCCCGCTGCTCGGTGAAGAGCTGGGCGAGCAGGGGCGCGGTTGCCGGGAGCGCCGGCAGCAGGACCTCCGGCGGGATCGCCGACTCGTCCTCTCCGTAGAGCTGCAGCAGGAAGCGTTCCAGCAGCTGGCCGGTGTCGCCGTCCTCGCTGCGTTCGGCCACCCAGCCCCGCTCGCCGCGGATCCGGCCGCCGCGGACGTGGAAGACCTGGACGGCGACCTCCAGCGGGTCCTCGGCCAGCGCCACGACGTCGGCGTCCGTGCCGTCACCCAGCACGATGGCGTTGCGCTCGGTCGCCTGGCGCAAGGCGGAGAGCTGGTCGCGCACGACGGCCGCCCGTTCGTACTCCTGGTTCATGGACGCCTGCGACATCTGGGTCTCGAGGCGGCGGATGAGCGCCCCGGTACGTCCGGCGAGGAAGTCGCACACGTCCTGGACGAGCTCGCGGTGGGGCCCGGGGTCGATCTTGCCGACGCATGGCGCTGCGCACTTGCCGATGTAGCCCATCAGGCAGGGACGCCCGGTCGTGCGGGCACTGTTGAACACACCCTTGGTGCACGATCGCATCGGGAACACCCGCAGCAGCGAGTCGATCGTGTCGCGGATCGCCCAGGCCTGGGCATAGGGACCGAAGTACCGGTTGCCCTTGCGCTTGCTGCCCCGGCCGACGAAGACCCGCGGGAACTCCTCCTCCCAGGTGATCGCCACCCACGGGTAGGACTTGTCGTCGCGGTACTTCACGTTGAAGCGCGGGTCGTACTGCTTGATCCAGGTGTACTCGAGCTGCAGCGCCTCCAGCTCGTTGCGGACGAGGGTCCACTCCACCTTGGCCCCGGTGCGCACCATCGTCTGGGTGCGGAAGTGCAGGCCTGCCGGATCAGCGAAGTAGGAGTTGAGCCGCTGGCGCAGGTTGATCGCCTTGCCCACGTAGATCACGCGGCCGTCGCGATCACTGAACCGGTAGACGCCGGGGCCGGTGGGGATGGTGCCCGTTGCCGGCCGATAGCTCGCCGGGTCAGCCATGGACTCGTCCTCTCCTCACCCGAGCCAGCATAGGCATCGACGCTGACGGCCGGGCGCGGAGCTCAGCCGGGCTGGATTCACAGCGCAAACACAGCAGCGGATTGATTGAGGGTTCTACTGTTTCGTTCATCCAGCAAGGAGGTTCGATGACTGTTCATCCCGTTCCGTCCCGCCGCGTCGTACTCAACGGGGCCGGCCTGGCAGCGATCACGCTCTGCCTCGGCGGTTGTGCGGCCGCGCCCGGTTCCGCGTCGGCATCCAGCACCGGACCCACCACGATCAAGGCATCCGAGGTACCCGTCGGTAGTGGCACGATCGTCGGACAGTTCGTCGTCACGCAGCCCAGGGCCGGCACCTATGAGGCCTTCAGCTACCTCTGCACCCACCAGAACCTGCCCGTGCAGGAGGTCACCGACACAGCCATCGTCTGCGGACGGCACGGCAGCACCTACTCCCTCGCCGACGGCAGCGTGCTCACCGGACCGGCGCAGAAGGCCCTCACCAAGGCGACCGTGAAGGTCGACGGCGACACCCTCACCATCAGCTGAGCGTCAGCCCACCTCGGCGAGCAGGGTCGGCTCGTCGCCCGCCACCGGTACGCGGTGGCCGGCGAGGATCGGCTTGAGGAAGGCGCCGGTGTAGGAGTCAGGGCTGTCGGCGATCTCCTCCGGAGTGCCCTCCGCGATCACAAGTCCACCGCGGGAACCACCTTCCGGACCGAGGTCGATGACCCAGTCGGATGCCTTGATCACGTCGAGGTTGTGCTCGATCACGATGACGGTGTTGCCCTTCTCCACCAGCGACTGCAACACCCCGAGCAGCTTCCGGATGTCCTCGAAGTGCAACCCCGTTGTGGGCTCGTCCAGCACGTAGATGGTGCGCCCGGTGGACCGCTTCTGCAGCTCGGAGGCCAGCTTCACCCGCTGGGCCTCGCCACCGGAAAGCGTGGTCGCCGGCTGGCCCAGCCGCACATAGCCGAGGCCCACCTCAACCAGCGTCCTCATGTGCCTGGCGATCGAGGGGATCGCGGCGAAGAACTCCGCGGCCTCCTCGATCGGCATGTTCAGCACCTCTGCGATCGTCTTGGCCTTGTAGTGCACCTCGAGCGTCTCCCGGTTGTACCGGGCACCGTGGCAGACCTCGCAGGGGACGTAGACGTCCGGCAGGAAGTTCATCTCGATCTTGATCGTGCCGTCGCCCGCGCAGTTCTCGCAGCGTCCGCCCTTGATGTTGAAGGAGAAGCGGCCGGGCTGGTAGCCGCGGACCTTCGCCTCAGGGGTATCCGCGAACAGCTTGCGGATGTGGTCGAACACACCGGTGTACGTGGCAGGGTTCGAGCGCGGCGTGCGGCCGATCGGGGACTGGTCGACGTGGATGCTCTTGTCGATGTGCTCGATGCCCGTGATCGAGCGGTGCCGGCCGGGAACCGTCCGGGCGTTGTAGAGCTTCTTGGCCAGCGCCGTGTACAGGATGCTGTTGACCAGCGAGGACTTGCCCGAGCCGGAGACGCCGGTCACCGAGATCAGCTTCCCGAGCGGGAAGTCGACGGTCACGTTCTGCAGGTTGTGCTCGGTCGCGTCATGGACGGTCAACACCTTGCCGGAGCCCTGTCGCCTGGTGCTGGGCATCGGTATGGTCCGCCGCCCGGACAGGTAGGCGCCGGTGAGTGACGTCGGGTGGTTCAGCAGCTCACTGACCGGGCCGGACACGAGCACCTCGCCCCCGTGCTCTCCCGCTCCCGGGCCGATGTCGACGGCCCAGTCGGCGGTGCGGATCGTGTCCTCGTCGTGCTCGACAACGATCAGGGTGTTGCCGAGCGCGCGGAGCCGCAGCAGGGTGTCGATCAGCCGGCGGTTGTCGCGCTGGTGCAGCCCGATGGACGGTTCGTCGAGTACGTAGAGGACCCCGACCAGACCGGAGCCGATCTGCGTCGCCAGGCGGATGCGCTGCGCCTCGCCGCCGGAAAGGCTGCCTGCAGGACGGGAGAGCGAGAGGTAATCGAGGCCGACGTCGAGCAGGAAGCGGAGACGCTCGTTGATCTCCTTCACCACCCGCTCGGCGATCTGGGCCTCACGGTCGTTGAGCTCGAGGTTGCGCATGAAGCCGGAGACCTCGTCGATCGACATCGCGGAGACCTCTGCGATGTTCTTCCCGCTGACGGTGACGGCAAGGGAGCTCGGCTTCAACCGCGCGCCGTTGCAGGTGAGGCAGGGCACCTCGCGCATGTAGCCGGCGTACCGCTCACGGGCGGTGTCGGACTCGGCCTCCGCGTGCCTGCGACGGATGTACGGCACGGCACCCTCGTACTTGGCGCGATAGGTGTGTTCCCTGCCGTGACGGGTCCTGCTGTGCACGGTGATCGCGTGCGGCAGTCCCATCAGCAGCACGGACTGCGCCTTGCTCGACAGGGACTCCCAGGGGGTGTCGACGGAGAACCCCTCCTGCTCGCCGATCGCGACGAAGAGGTTCTGGAAGTAGCTGGCGAGGTAGGGCGTCTGCCATACGGAGACCGCGCCGTCGGAAAGGCTTCGCGTCGTGTCGGGGATGACGAGGTCGACGTCCACCTCCATGCGCGTGCCGATACCCGAGCACGCCGGGCAGGCACCCCAGGGGCCGTTGAAGGAGAACTGGCGCGGCTCGAGCTCCTCCACGGAGATGTCGTGGTCGTTGGGGCAGGCCAGGCGTTCGGAGTAGCGGCGCTCGCGCTTCGGATCCTTGTCGGGGAGATCGACGAAGTCGATGGAGACCACGCCCCCGGCCAGGCCGAGGGCCGTCTCCACCGAGTCGGTGAGCCGCTGCTTGATGCTGGCCTTTGCGGCCAGCCGGTCGACGATCACGTCGATGGAGTGCTTCTTCTGCTTCTCCAGCGTCGGCGGGTTGAGCAGCTGGTGCACCTCGCCGTCCACCCGGACGCGGGCGAGGCCCTGCCCGGACAGCTGGCGGAACAGGTCGACGTACTCGCCCTTGCGGCCACGGACCACCGGCGCGAGGACCTGGAAGCGGGTACCCTCTGGCAACGCCAGCAGCCGGTCGACGATCTGCTGCGGCGACTGGCGACTGATCGGTTCGCCGCATTCGGGGCAGTGCGGACGCCCGGCGCGGGCGTACAGGAGGCGGAGGTAGTCGTAGATCTCGGTGATCGTGCCGACCGTTGAGCGCGGGTTGCGGCTGGTGGACTTCTGGTCGATCGACACCGCCGGGGACAGCCCCTCGATGAAGTCGACGTCCGGCTTGTCCATCTGCCCGAGGAACTGGCGCGCGTACGCAGAAAGGCTCTCGACGTAGCGCCGCTGGCCCTCCGCGAAGATCGTGTCGAAGGCGAGGCTGGACTTCCCCGATCCCGACAAACCGGTGAAGACGATCAGGGCGTCCCGGGGCAGGTCGAGATTGATGTTGCGCAGGTTGTGCTCGCGCGCCCCTCGGATGATCAGCCGGTCAGTCACGCCGATCATCGTAGGTGCTGCCACCGACAAAGCCGTCGGGGTCTGGGCTGCTGGCCCGCGACGCCCCGTGGGCCGTAGGTTTGTGTCATGACCCACTACACCGGATCGGTACCGGTGGAGGACTTGCACCGGTGGAAGCCGGAGGCCACCCAGCGGTTGCTGGGCTACACCATCGGAATCAGCGATGAGGAGTGGCACAAGCCGAGCCCCTTGCCGGGCTGGTCCCGCGCGCACCTGGCGACCCATCTTGCCCGCAACGCCGACCACCTCCGCATCATCGCGGAGGCAGTGGACGCGGGTCTGGAGCAGCCCGTGGCCCCCTCACGGGCCGAACGGCTCGCCGAACTCGAGCGTGGTGCTGACCGCGGCGGCCTCGAACTCCAGATCGACCTGGACACCTCGGCCGGCGCGCTGCAGCAGACGATCGAACGGCTCACGCGCTGGGACGCGACGGTGCGCCTGCGCGGCAAGGACTGGCCGCTGGGAGTGATTCCGCTCGCCCGGCTGCACGAGGTCGTCATCCACCACATCGACCTGGACTGTGAGTTCGGCCCGGACGCCGTCGATCCCGCCGCGGCTGCGTGGCTGCTGCGCTGGGTGCTCGACCTGCTGGCCGACGCTGAGCTCCCTTCGCTCCGGATCGAGGCGGATTCGCTCGTTGCGGGACTCGGCAGGGGTGGCGTACTGCGCACGGTCAGCGGCAGTGATGCACGGCTCTGGGCCTGGCTCAGCGGTCGCCTCCCTGCGGACGGCGTTGCCGGTGCCGAAGGGCTGCAACCCCCGCTCCTTGCCTAGTCCTGGTCGGGGCCGGCGTCGCTGCGGGACTTCATGAGGCTCAGGACCGTCGTGATGGCCAGTGTGCCGAGGATCACCAGCAGGGAGAGCCAGATCGGGATCTCGCCGTTGAAGCCGAGCCGCTCGTCGAGCCCGTACTCGTGCATCGCGTGCAGCACCAGCTTCACCCCGATGAAGGCAAGGATGATCGAGAGGCCAACGGACAGGTAGACCAGTCGCTGCAGCAGTCCTCCGATCAGGAAGTACAACTGACGCAGCCCCATCAGTGCGAACACGTTGGCTGTGAAGACCAGGTACGGCTCCTGCGTCAGGCCGTAGATCGCCGGGATCGAGTCCAGGGCGAACAGCAGGTCGGTGGTGCCGAGGGCGACGACGACGAACAGCATCGGCGTGATCAGTCTCCGCCCGTCCTCCCGGACCACCAGCTTGGTGCCGTGGAACTCGGTCGTGGAACGGAACCTCCGGCGCACGAAACGCATCACGGCGTTCTCCGTGCCATCGTCGTCGTCGTCGGGCTGGCGGTAGTCGAGGTAGAGCCTCACGGCCGTGTAGATCAGGAAAGCGCCGAAGACGAAGAAGATCCAGCTGAAGCGCTCGATCGCCGCTGCGCCGAGGGCGATGAAGATCCCGCGGAACACCAGGGCAAGGATGATGCCGAACATCAGGGCGAACTGCTGCAGCTTCCTCGGCACCCTCAGGTTGGCCATGATCAGCACGAAGATGAACAGGTTGTCGACGCTCAGGCTGTACTCGGTGAGCCATCCGGCGAAGAACTCCCCCGCAGAGCGCGCACCGGCGACCCACCAGATGCCGAGCCCGAACACGATGGCCAGCCCGATGAAGACCCCGATCGTGATACCGGCCTCGCGCATGGACGGCTCGTGCGGACGCCGCCCCATCACCCACAGGTCGACGACGAACACGACCGCCATCAGGGCGATCGTGATCAGCCATACGTCGAGCGTCACGTTCATGCGGGGAGTCTCCCGTGCAGTCGGTTTCGGCCGGAGCCGCCGGAGAAGGCAGGACCTGATTGTCTCAGTGCCGTCGCCACCAAGCCAAAGCGGGCGGGCTTGAGGGTCAGCGGGTCGCTTCCAGCATCTGTCGCAGGGACTTCTTCAGGTCGGAGATCTCGTCGCGGAGTCGGGCGGCGAGTTCGAACTGGAGGTCGGCTGCGGCGGAGTGCATCTGGTCGCTGAGTTCGCTGATCAGCCCGGCGAGCTCGCTGGTCGGCATCGCGCCGAGGTCGCGGTTGCGCTCGGACGACAGCGGCACCGGGCTCACCGGACGGCGTCCGCCCGCCCTGGTGACCAGCCCTTCGGTGTCGGCGTCCTCGCGGGACAGCAGGTCGGTGAGGTCTGCGATCTTCTTGCGCAGCGGCTGCGGGTCGACGCCGCGCTCCAGGTTGTAGGCCACCTGCTTGGCGCGGCGACGATTGGTCTCGTCGATCGCCTGGGCCATCGACGGGGTGATCTTGTCCGCGTACATGTGCACCTGTCCGTCCACGTTGCGGGCGGCACGGCCGATGGTCTGGATCAGCGACCGCGCACTGCGCAGGAAGCCCTCCTTGTCGGCGTCGAGGATCGAGACGAGGCTGACCTCCGGAAGGTCGAGGCCCTCACGCAGCAGGTTGATGCCGACGAGCACGTCGTAGGTGCCGAGGCGCAACTCCCGCAGCAGCTCGATGCGGCGCAGTGTGTCCACCTCGGAGTGCAGGTACCGCGTGCGGACACCGTTCTCCATCAGGTAGTCGGTGAGGTCCTCCGACATCTTCTTGGTAAGGGTGGTCACCAGCACGCGCTCGTTCTTCTCCGTGCGCTGCCGGATCTCGGCCATGAGGTCGTCGATCTGGCCCTTGGTGGGCTTGAGCACGATCTCGGGGTCGATGAGGCCGGTGGGACGGATCAGCTGCTCGACGAAGCCGTCCGACTTGGCCATCTCGTACGGCCCCGGGGTCGCGGAGAGGTACACGGTCTGCCCGATCCGGTCGACGAACTCCTCCCAGCGCAGCGGCCGGTTGTCCATCGCGGACGGCAACCGGAAGCCGTGCTCCACGAGCGTGCGCTTGCGGGACATGTCGCCCTCGTACATGCCGCCGATCTGCGGCACGGAGACGTGGGACTCGTCGATGACGAGCAGGAAGTCCTCGGGGAAGTAGTCGAGCAGGCAGTTGGGCGCGCTGCCCTGGCTCCGGCCGTCGATGTGCCGCGAGTAGTTCTCGATGCCGGAGCAGGTGCCGATCTGGCGCATCATCTCGATGTCGTAGCCGGTGCGCATGCGCAGCCGCTGGGCCTCGAGGAGCTGGCCGTTGGCCTCGAGCTCTGCGAGCCGGATGCCCAGTTCGATCTCGATCTCCCCGATGGCCCGCTCCATGCGCTCAGGACCGGCGACGTAGTGGGAAGCGGGGAAGACGTAGACCTCCGTGTCGGTGCTCAGCACCTCGCCGGTGAGCGGGTGCAGCGTGGAGAGGGCCTCGATCTCGTCGCCGAAGAACTCCACCCTGACGGCATGCTCCTCGTACATCGGGAACACCTCGATGGTGTCCCCCCGCACCCGGAAGGTGCCGCGGGTCGCCGCCAGGTCGTTGCGCACGTACTGGATGTCCACCAGCCGTCGCAGGAGGGTGTCGCGGTCCATCGACTCACCGGTGCGCAGGCGGACCATCCGGTCGACGTACTCCTGCGGGGTGCCCAGGCCGTAGATGGCCGACACGGTGGCGACGACGATGACGTCACGCCTGGTCAGCAGGGAGTTGGTGGCCGAGTGGCGCAGCCGCTCGACCTCCTCGTTGAGGGAGGAGTCCTTCTCGATGTAGGTGTCGGTCTGCGGGACGTACGCCTCGGGCTGGTAGTAGTCGTAGTAGGAGACGAAGTACTCGACGGCGTTCTCGGGGAAGAACTGGCGCAGCTCGTTGGCGAACTGCGCAGCCAGCGTCTTGTTGGGTTGCATCACCAGCATGGGCCGCTGCACACGCTCGGCCAGCCAGGCGATGGTCGCCGTCTTGCCGGTACCCGTGGCACCGAGCAGCACGACGTTCTGCTCGCCCGCGTTGATGCGCCGTTCGAGCTCGGCGATGGCGGCCGGCTGGTCGCCGGCAGGTTCGAAATCCGCCACCACCTTGAAGGGGGCGAGCTTGCGCTGCACATCGGTCACTGGTCGCACGATGACGAGCATAGGCCGACCCCCGGACAGTCGATCCGCGGGTGCTGCTGCGACGGCCCGGGAGCCCCGGGCGTCGCTCCCGCTCAGCCTTCTGCCTGTGTGCCCAGCACGACTCCCAGCATCTTGTCGATGTCGGCGAAGGTCTCGTCCGGGGTGTCCTTCGTGAACAGCATCGTCGAGATCGTGGAGAGCCCGTCTGCTGTGCGCACGGCCGCGAAACTGACCACCAGCATCTGCTGGCTCTTGCCGTTCGAGCTGGAAACGAACGCAGCAGGGCAGCTGGCCAGTCCGATGTTCTTCAATGAGGTCTGCTGGTCCTTCGGGTCACCGAACTTGGCCCCGGGCGCGTCCGCAAGAACCTGCCGGTTGAAGGCGTCGCAGAGTTGGCCGGGGTTGGTGCCCTTCTTCTGCTGGACGACCCTTGTGACGAGCACGGCCTTGCCGTTGCTCACCGAGATCGCCCCGGCCGCCTGCTCCTGGATCTCCCACCCGTCCGCGGGCAGGAAGAGGACGCCGTTGCCCAGGTCGATCGCTCCGCCGGACGGAGTGGTCGGTGCCGTTGTCGGAGCAGTGGTCGGCGCCGTCGTGGGATCGGTGGTGTCGGTGGGCACGGTGGGCTGGACGCTCGTCGTCGCGGTGGGCACCGGGCCGGGCGATGGAGTGACGGGGTCGATCGGCGGGGTCGACCGGTTGGACATCATCAGCAGCACGCCGCCGGCGAGGACAAGCAGGGCCACCGCACCGACAACGATCAGCAGGATCTTCGACGAGGACGCCCTGCCTGACGGAGGTGTCGGCTGGCCGGGATAGCCACCGCTCGCCTGTCCCTGCGGGCGGTACGGCTGCTGGCCCTGGTAGGCCGGCTGGCCCGGGTAGGGCTGCTGGCCCTGGAAGGCCGGCTGGCCCGGGTACTGCTGCTGCGGCTGCCCCTGGTAGGGCTGCTGCCCCTGGTAGGGCTGCTGCCCCTGGTAGACCGGCTGGCCGGGGTAGGGCTGCTGCGGGTAGCCGGCGGGCGGCTGGCCGAAGCCCTGGCCGGGATAGGGCTGCTGCGGTGCCGGTGGCTGCTGCGGGTAGCCCTGCGGGGCGCCGGGAGCAGTCTGCGGGGGCACGGGAGGCTGCTGCGGGACCTGCGGCTGTCCGCCGGGAACCTGCGGGCCGGTGGGTGGCGTCTGGCTCATTTCTCCTCCTCCACGTCCGACTCGTCCGCCGGCGGTGGAGTCTGCTCCTCGTCGGGCTCTGGAGGTGGTGCGTCACCCGTGCCCTTCGACGCAGTGGCAGCCGTGGCTGCCGAGGCGAGCACCGGTTCCTTTGCGCGCGCACGCATGGAGACGCCACATGCGCTGCAGAAGGCGGAGCCGGGAAGCAGCGGCATCTCGCAGCGCACGCAGAAGCCCATCTCCGTCTCATCCGGCTGGTCGGCTCTGGCCGCCGCCTCGAGGGCACCTTCCATGAGGCCGGTGTGCAACACCGTGCGCAGCCTGATGATCAGCCCGCCGAGGATCAGCAGTCCCCACATCACCTGAAGTGGCAGCGCCACATTCGGGCTGCCGACATAGCCGAGAAGGTAGATGCCGGTCGCGTAGAGGACGTTCGCGCCGACGGCGAGGCCGACGCCGCCGAAGTAGCGCGGCGTGAACCCGTCGTAGCCCTTGCCGAGCCCGGAGAACTCCGCGACGGCGAGGCCGGTGGCCGTGCCCATCACCAGGGGCTTCACGAAGCCCTCGAGGAAGACGAGGGACGCGAACTGCGCAGGCTGGGGAGCGACGAGGCCGCCGGTCAGCAGCGCCCAGTGCCGCACGAGGGTGTCGAGGCAGGCGTACGCGACGCCGCTGACCACACCGAAGGTGACCCCGTCCATCAGGTCGTCGAACGCCGGACGGCTGGCCAGGAGAACCGGTCCGACCTGCCGGATCAGCTCACCGACCACCGGCACGAGGATCGCGAGGATCAGGAAGGTTCCCCACTGGGGGCCGCCCAAGAGGTCGCCGTCGGGGCCGCGCAAGGTGGTCGTCAGCGGCAGCAGGCCGGTCCACAGCAGGGTGAAGAGCGCAGCGGCGAGACCGGTCAGCCCGAAGGCCAGCCCGGTGACGGCCAGGGGTTCGTCCTCCCACAGGTTCACGTCGTAGAGATAGGTGATGTACACGATCGGGATCGCGAACGCTGCGATCAGGACGGCGATCGGCATCGCACCGAAGATCGCCGCAACGAGGGCGACAACGAGGGTGATCGTGAAGGCCGTGCGATAGGTCTGTGGGTGGCGTCCGGCTTCGCGCGGCATGATCGAACTGATCAGGGCGAAGGACGCGACCGGTTCGTCGGGCTGGAGCGCGAAGCGACGACTGCCCCGCTCGTTTCCGGGGACCAGGTCCTGACCGCAGTGGTGACAGAAATGTGCTACCTCGGGAACCGGGGATTGGCAGCGTGAACAATGCATGAAAGGCCTCCTGCGTTGCCGTTGCGCACAGCATAGGGGCCATTGGGTCGCCCACGTCCATACCTGCGGAGTGAATGATTTCCGGCTACGCGCCGACGCTTTCCCATTCGGCCCACAATCGGTCGACGGCCCCGGCGAGGTCATCACGGGTCCCGTTGTTCCGGAGCACAACGTGCGCGGCAGCGAGCCGCGCCTCTCGACTGGCCTGGGCGCGAAGCCTCGCCCGTGCTTCCGCCTCGCTCAGGCCGTCGCGCCGGACGATCCGCGACAGTTGCACCTCGGGGTCGACATCGACGACGACGACCTGGTCGAAGTTGCCCTGCTGCCCGGTTTCCACGAGCAACGGGATCACCTGGACGACCACTGCCCCCTCGGGCGCTGTCGCCGTGAGCGCTGCCGCCCGCGCACGGACGGCGGGGTGGATGATCGCCTCGAGGTCGCGCCGGGCGAGGGGGTCATCGAAGATGATCCTGCCGAGAGCGGCCCGATCGAGCGAGCCGTCCGATCGCAGGACGGCTGCGCCGAATCGTTCGCGGACCGCTGCGAGCCCAGGTGTTCCCGGGGCGACAACTTCGCGGGCGAGAACGTCGGCGTCGATGATGGTTGCGCCGTGCTCAGCCAGCAATTCAGCCACAAGGGATTTGCCCGATCCGATTCCGCCGGTAAGTCCGACCAGCATCAGAAATCCCTGCTCAATTGTTCAAGCATTTCCTGTGTCTCCACGGAGATGACCGATGCCACCTTTGCGGTCAGGATGCGGACGACAAGGAGCCCGCTGCCCGCGTCGTCGATCCAGACCTCGCTCATCAGGCGGGCAGCCTTCCCCGTGAACTTGCCCGTGCCGTCCATGGTGGCGTGCTGGAACGTCCCGGAGGAGCGGTCGACAGGGTCGGCGAACTTGCCGCTGAAGCCCGCGCGGTGGCGCTTGGCGAGGTGGACGATCTCCTCGACGGCGAGGGTGGAGGTGCCGGTGTCGAAGCTGACAGCTGTCAGCCGGTTCGCCCCGTTGGTCACCTCGACCGTTCCGCTGCCGTCGTCGGTCACGGTCCAGCCGGACGGGGCTGTGGCCGAGTACCTGCCGACGGAGAATTCGTCGTCGAACGACCCTGGGTCCGCAGGTTCCTCGGTGTAGTCGGTGTACGAGGCCTCCGGAAGGTCCCCTTCCATCCCGCCCATGCGGCTTGTGGAGTTGCTGTTCATTGCCATGGCGCTGAGGATGATCCCCGCGACAGGAAGGCCGATCACCAGCCCCACAACTGTGCGCCGACTGGTGCCGACACCGGCCGGCGGTGGCGGGATCGATTCCGGAACGTAGGGACGGACGGCGGGGAGGTCCTCCCCCGGCGTCGCGCTGTCGTCCGGCGGGTAGTTCTCATACCGGACGGGCGGCTGGGTCACGGGCGTCTCTCCTTGGGGGTGCCAGGTGGCTCCCAGCATGGCAGACGCCGCCGGAACTCTCCCACTGCAGAACTCAGAAGTCGATGGTCAGCTCATCGACCATTTCCTGCGCCTGATCCGAGATCTCCGAGTCGGCCTTCGCCGTGATGGTGCGGGTGGTCAGCAGGGCGAAGCCGGTCGAGTCGATCCACACTTCGCTCAACAGTCGTGCAGGCTGGTCCTGGAACTTCCCCGTCCCTGCGACACTGGCTCGCTTGACGACGGCGGAGGACCGATCGACAGGTTCGGCGAAGGTCCCGGCGAAGCCTTCGGCGTGGGCCCTGGCCAGCGCCGCGATCTCGTCGACAGCCAGCGCATCCTTCGGCATGGTGACGATCACGACCGTCAGGCGGTTCGCCCCGTTGGTCACCACCACCCCGCCCTTGCCGTCGTCGACGCTCTTCCAGCCGTCGGCAACCGTGGCCGAGTAGTCGCCGACGGCGATCTCGAAGCCCGGCGTTGACTCGTCGGTCGGGTCGCCACCCAGGGGGTCCTCCCCCTCATCGACGCTCGCCTGATCGCTGGGGCTCTTAGCGGCTGTGCAGCCCAGCAGACCGGCCGCGCCCACGGCGAACAGCGAGCCGACGAGAGTGCGGCGTGTCCAGAGCCCAGCGCCTGTCGGACAAGCCATGTGCGATCTCCTCACGGGGTCCAGTGGACTCAGCATGACAGAAGCGCACGGGACGCGAACGTGCCCCCCACCCGAAGGTGAGGGGCACGTGGCGAACCACCGGTCAGCGACCGCCGGTGAGCTTCTCCCGCAGCGCCTGCAGCGCCTCGTCGGAAGCCAGCGAACCCTCGGGGGCAGTGTCGTCCACTGTGCTCCCGGAGGAGTACGCGGCAGTGTTGGCATCGGTGACCGCAGCCTGCACGTCGGCAGCCTCGGCCTCCTCGACCTGCTTCTTGTGGGCTTCCCAGCGGGACTGCGCCTCGGCGTACTGCTGCTCCCACGCACGCTGCTGGGTCTCGAAGCCCGGCTTCCACTCCTGGGTCTCCGGATCGAAGCCCTCGGGGTAGATGTAGTTGCCTGCGTCGTCGTAGGAAGCCGACATGCCGTACAGGGCCGGGTCGAAGTCGTCCGCAGCGATGTCGACACCCTCGTTGGCCTGCTTGAGGCTCAGCGAGATGCGGCGACGCTCGAGGTCGATGTCGATGATCTTCACCATGACCTCGTCGTTGACGGTGACGACCTGCTCCGGGATCTCCACGTGGCGCTCGGCCAGTTCGGAGACGTGGACCAGGCCTTCGATGCCCTCTTCGACCCGCACGAACGCACCGAACGGAACCAGCTTGGTGACCTTGCCGGGCACGATCTGGCCGATCTGGTGGGTCCGGGCGAAGGTCTGCCACGGGTCTTCCTGGGTCGCCTTCAGCGACAGCGAGACACGCTCGCGGTCCATGTCGACGTCCAGCACCTCGACCGTGACCTCGTCGCCGACCTCGACGACCTCGGACGGGTGGTCGATGTGCTTCCAGGACAGCTCGGAGACGTGCACGAGGCCGTCAACGCCGCCAAGGTCGACGAACGCGCCGAAGTTGACGATGGAGGAGACGACACCCTTGCGGATCTGACCCTTGGTCAGCTGGTTGAGGAACGTGTGACGAACCTCGGACTGCGTCTGCTCGAGCCACGCACGACGGGAGAGGACCACGTTGTTGCGGTTCTTGTCGAGCTCGATGATCTTGGCCTCGAGCTCCATGCCGACGTAGGGCTGCAGGTCGCGCACCCGGCGCATCTCCACCAGCGATGCCGGCAGGAAGCCGCGCAGGCCGATGTCGATGATCAGGCCACCCTTGACAACCTCGATGACGCGCCCGGTGACTACGCCGTCCTCTTCCTTGACCTTCTCGATGGTGCCCCAGGCGCGCTCGTACTGTGCGCGCTTCTTGGACAGGATCAGACGGCCTTCCTTGTCCTCCTTGGTCTGGACCAGAGCCTCGATCACGTCGCCGACGCTGACCACATCAAAGGGGTCTACGTCATGCTTGATGGAGAGTTCCTTGGAGGGGATCACGCCTTCGGTCTTGTAGCCGATGTCGAGCAGGACCTCGTCCCGATCGACCTTCACTACGGTTCCGGTGACAATGTCGCCGTCATTGAAGTACTTGATGGTCGCGTCGACTGCTGCAAGGAAAGCCTCGGCTGAGTCGAAATCGTCGAACGCGACGGTAGCTGCCTCGGGAGAAGAGGTCATGTAGTAGGGCTCCGATGGTTTGATGAATAGAGTTTGGACGCACGCCGACCGCCACTTCATCGACAGGGGACCAGGCTGACGTCTGGGAAACCGCCAAAAAAGCATGCCGACCACTAGGTCTGAGGTCAGGCCGGTCGTAGTGCAACCGTCAGCCTAGCTTTTGCCTTGATCGAGGGTCAATCCGAGCCCCGCTTCAGGGATAGTCTTGGACCCGACCCTGAGGAGGACCATGAGCGGCACCGCCGAGATCCACGACGCAACCCTTACTCCGAGCAAGCTCGAGTTGCTTGCCGGTTGGCTACCGGCACAGGAGTGGTTCGTCGGCGACTCCGAGGACCTGGCCCGAGTGGCCTCGTACCGGTTCGTCGATCCCGATGGCGATGTCGGCATAGAGACGATTCTCGTGAGCTCGCAGGGAGTCACCTACCAGGTGCCACTCACCTACCGTTCGGAGCCCCTCGTCGACGAGGCCGACTCCCTGATCGGGACGCTGGAGCACTCCGTCCTCGGCACCCGCTACGTCTATGACGCCGTGGGCGACCCGGTGTACATGGTCGAGCTGATGCGCGTGATCCACGAAGGCGACACCGAGGCCGACCTCTCCCGTGGGGAGAAGTCGATGACGGTCATTGGTTCCGGCATCGTGCCGGTCTCCAACGCGGCCGGCGAGTCGATGCGCGTGGTGCGGGTCCTCGACGGCCAGCACGTCCCCGGCGCGCGGACGCCGCTGGGTACCCTCGTCGGCACCTGGACCCTCGACGGCGCAGAAGTCGAGCAGATCCTCGCCGTCCTGCGCTGAGCGGGGCCGCTTGCGCTGAAGCACCTGATCGAGCGGTGGAGTGCATGCACTCCACCGCTCGTTCGTTGTCGGCCGCGGGAGTTGTCAGTGTTGTGTTGTCAGTGTTGTCAGTGTTGTCTGTGTTGTCAGTTGTCAGTTGTCGGTGTTGTCAGTGGGGCTGTCTAGAATAGAACACATGAACGATTCGGACGTAGCGGCGGGGGTTCGACTGCGTGCCGTGTTCGAGGCGCAGGCGCGGGCCGAGGTGAATTCGGCTGTTGCGATCGCCGAGCTGGCCGAGGCGCGCGAGTGGACCGCGGATGCGTCTTTCGACGTGGTCGGTACCCGTCCGGTGCGGATCGGCGCCGACGGCACCGCGTTGGTGGATGAGTTCCTGCCGTTGGAGGTCGCCACAGCGAAGGGGATCTCGGTCGCCGCGGCGACCTGGTTGATCCGTGACGTGGTGAACCTGAAGACCCGCCATCCGTTGTTGTGGTTTCAGGCGACGAGGGGCCTGGTGCCGATGTGGCGGGCCTGCCAGCTGGCTGCGGAGGTGGCCCGGTTCGACCTGACCATCGAGCAGGCGCAGGAGCTGGACGAGCGGTTGGCGCCGAAGGTGCCGACCCTGCCGTGGCGGCGGGTGCTGCAGTTGGCGCGCGGCCTGATCACCGAGATCGCTGCCGCGAAGGTCACCGCGTTGCAGCAGGAGGCACGCACGGCCCGGTTCGTGCGGAAGCTGCCCACCGACGATCCGGGCGTCGCCTACCTCTCGGCACGGGTCGACACTGCGGATGCGATCTTCTTCGACGCCATGGTCGACCGGATCGCCGACATTCTCGCGGATCGTGGCGACACCGACCTGAAGGACGTGCGCCGCGCCACGGCGATCGGCATCCTGGCCACCCCGGCCAGGGCACAGCTGATGCTCGCCGAGGCCGCCGGTCTGACCGGTGCGCGGGTCCGGTCGACGGATCCGCGGTTGTTGCCCCAGGCCCAGGTGTTCGTCCACGTTGCGGAGGAGACCCTGCTGCGCTGTGCCGGCCCGGCCCGCGTCGAAGGGGTCGGTGCCCTGCCGGCGGCCATGCTCAAACACCTGCTGGGCCATACCCGGGTGCGACTCACCCCGGTGATCCGGCCCTACACCGACATCGCCGTCGACTCCTACGAGATCCCCGACCCGATCCGCCGCCAAGTCCTGCTGCGCGACAAGTTCGAAGTGTTCCCGTACTCCTCCCGCACCCCGCGCGAGGCCGACCTGGACCACACCGTGCCCTACCGGCCCGGCGGGAAAGGCCAGACCCGGGCATCCAACCTCGGCCCGGTGTCCCGCAGACCCCACCGCGCCAAGACCCACGGCGGGTGGCACCTGGAACAACCCACGCCGGGCGTGTTCTGGTGGCAGACACCGGACGGACAGCGGTACCGGGTCGGGCCCCACGGCACCAGCCGGCACTTCGGGAACCCGCGGTACCGCTCGTTCGACCAGGCACTCTGGAAGGCCGACCACGAAACCGGCCCGACTACGCCTCCGTGAGACGGAAGCCGAGCACCGGCTGGGCTTCCCATTCGTCGAACGGGTCGTCGGCGACGGCCTCGCGGGCGAGGTGGACGGAAGCCTGGAAGGCCTCTTCCGACTCCCAGATCGCCAACCCCATCAGCACGTCCTGCCCGGCATCTTGCAGGGTGTCGACGGAGACGAGCCCGGGAGCGCCGCTGATGGCCGCACCGTAGCGGTGCATCGAAGCGATCAGCTCATCGCGCTTGCCCGGCGCCGGGTGGTGGATGGAAACGCTGTAGTACACAACCCCTCCTCAGTCGATCAGTGCGCAGCCTCGTGCCAGCTTCGTCCCACACCGACCGAAACCTCAAGGGGCACGGTCATCTCGACGGCATGGCCCATCTTGTCGCGCACCAGCTCCTCGAACTGGTCCCGCTCCCCCGGCGCCACCTCGAACACGAGCTCGTCATGCACCTGCAGCAGCATGCGGCTACCCAGGCCACGCTGGGCGATCGCCGTCTCGACGTCGAGCATGGCCACCTTGATGATGTCGGCGGCCGAACCCTGGATCGGGGCGTTCAACGCTGCCCTTTCCGCCATCTCGCGGCGCTGCCGGTTCGAGGAGTTCAGGTCGGGCAGGTAGCGACGGCGGCCCAGCACCGTCTCGGTGTAGCCGGTGCGCCGGGCAGTGGCGACGATGTCCTGCAGGAAGTCGCGCACGTGACCGAACCGCTCGAAGTACTCCTCCATCAGGCCGCGCGCCTCGGACACCTCGATCTTCAGCTGCTGGCTGAGCCCGAAGGCGCTCAAGCCGTAAGCAAGGCCGTAGTTCATGGCCTTGATCTTCGCCCGCTGGGCGCCGCTGACGTCTCCGGCCCCGACCCCGAACACCCGGGACGCCATGATCGTGTGGAAGTCCTGCCCCGAGAAGAACGCCTCGGTGAGTCCGGCATCCTCCGACTGGTCGGCCATGATCCGCATCTCGATCTGGGAGTAGTCGGCGGTCAGGAGCGTCTCGTAACCGGCCCCGACGACGAACGCCTCACGGATCCTGCGGCCGGCCTCCGTGCGGATCGGGATGTTCTGCAGGTTCGGGTCGGTGGACGACAGCCGTCCGGTGGCAGCGATGGTCTGCACGTAGGTGGTGTGGATGCGGCCGTCGTCTGCGACCGACTTGAGCAGCCCTTCGACAGTCTGGCGCAGCCGAATCTGGTCGCGGTGTCGCAACAGGTGGGCGAGGAAGGGGTGCTCGGTCTTCGCGTAGAGCGTCTCGAGCGACTCGGCGTCCGTCGTCCAGCCGGTCTGGGTGCGCCGTGTCTTCGGCATCGCCAACTCGTCGAACAACACGGTCTGCAGCTGCTTGGGCGAACCGAGGTTGATGGGCTTCCCCAGGACGGCGAACGCGTCGGCCTCTGCTGCCACCACCGCGGCGTCGAAGTCGGCGTACAGCCGGTTGAGGTAGTCGATGTCGACCGCGACCCCGACCCGCTCCATGGTTGCGAGGGTGCGGGTGAGCGGCAGTTCCACCTCGCGGAGCAGGGTCGCACCGCCCTGAGAGTCCAGGTCGGCCTCGAGGGCAGTGGCGAGGTCGATCACTGCGCGCGCCCGGACCATCGCATCGTGGCTGTCCGTGTCGTCGAAGCTGAACGCCGCCTGGTCTCCGGTGTCTGCACCGGTACCCGCGACGGCGAGGTCGCGCTTCAGGTGGCGGGCGGTCAGATCGCCGAGGTCGTAGACGCGCTGGTCGGGGCGCAGCAGGTAGGCGGCAAGCTGGGTGTCGCTGACCAGCCCGGCAAGGTCCCAGCCGCGCGACCAGATGGCCAGCAGTGGCCCCTTGGCGTCATGCATCGCCTTCGGTGCCGATTCGTCGGCCAGCCAGTCGGCAAGGGCCTTGTCGTCATCGGGCGACAGCCCGGTCACATCCAGCCAGGCCGCGGTGCCATCTGCAGCGGCCAACGCAAGTCCGGTGATGTCGCCCGCACCGGCCCGCCAGCGTCCCGTCACGTCGATACCGACGACCCCGGAGCGGGCATGGGCATCCAGCCAGGCGCGGACGCCGCCGGTGGCCAGCGTCTCCCCACTGACGTCGAAGCCGCCCTGGGACTCGGCGTCCTCTGCGGGGAGGGTCTCCAGCAGGCGGTCCCGGAGCACGCGGAACTCGAGGCCGTCGAACAGCGAGTGCACGGCCTCCCTGTCCCAGTCACGGCGCAGGAGGTCGGCAGGGCCGAGGGGCAGCTCAAGGTCGCCGATCAGGGCGTTCAGGTGACGGTTGCGGATCACACCGTCGAGGTGTTCGCGCAGCGAGTCGCCCACCTTGCCGGGAATCTCGTCAGCGTGGCGCAGCAGGTTCTCCAGGCCGTCGTAGGCGGCCAGCCACTTGGCTGCCGTCTTGGGGCCCACTCCGGGCACACCCGGCAGGTTGTCGCTGGACTCCCCGACAAGGGCCGCCAGCTCCGGGTAGCGGTCTGGTGTGACGAGGTACTTCTCGACGACGGTGGCGGGGTCGAGCCGGGCAAGGTCGGAGACTCCCTTGCGGGGGTAGAGCACGGTGACCTGGTCGTTCACCAGTTGCAGGGTGTCGCGGTCGCCGGTGCAGATCAGCACGTTCAAGCCGGCCGCTGCGCCCTGCTTGGCAAGGGTGGCGATGATGTCGTCCGCCTCGAAGCCGTCCAGCTCGATGTGCACGATGTTGAGGGCGTCGAGAACTTCCTTGATCAGCCCGATCTGGCCGCTGAACTCCGCAGGGGACGCCGACCTGGTTGCCTTGTACTCGGCGTACTCGGCGCTGCGGAACGTCTTGCGGGACACGTCGAAGGCCACGCAGAGGTGCGTCGGCCTCTCGTCGCGGAGCACGTTGATGAGCATCGAGGTGAACCCGTAGACCGCGTTGGTGTGCTGCCCCGTCGTCGTGGAGAAGTTCTCCACGGGCAGGGCGAAGAAGGCGCGGTAGGCCACCGAATGGCCGTCGATCAGGAGCAGGGTTTCTGGCTCAGCCTGCGGTGGGTTCGCCGGGTTCGTCACAATCCGGAACCTTACCGGTCGGCACAGACGACACCCGCCGGTGATGTGCCAAGGTTGGCGCCATGAACGTGCCCGATTGGTTCACCGGCCTGCGCAGCCCGCTCGACGACAAGCTCGGGGTGGAGCTGCTCGAGGTCACCCCCACTCGCGCGGTGTGCCGTTGCCCGGTGGAGGGCAACACCCAGCCGTTCGGACTCTGGCACGGCGGGGCGTCCTGCGTGCTGGCCGAGAGCCTCGCCTCCCTCGCCGCAGCAGCAGAGGTCGGCCCGGACGGCGCGGTGACCGGCGTGGACATCAACGCCACCCACCTGCGCTCGGCCCGCGCCGGCTGGGTCACCGGCGTGGCAACGGCGATCCGGATCGGCGGCACCCTTGCCACTTACGACGTCACGATCACCGACGACGCGGGCGAGCAGGTCTGCGCGGCCCGGATCACGGTCTACCTGCGCCGGGCGAGAGCTACTACTTGAGCGGACGCGGCTTGCCGCCGGCTTTGGCATGGTCGATCACGCCTTCTGCGACCTCGCGCATCGACTTGCGCAGGTCCATGGCGGTCTTCTGGATCCAGCGGAAGGCTTCCGGCTCGCTGAGCCCCAGCCCTTCCTGCAGCAGGCCCTTGGCCTGGTCGACGGCCTTGCGGGAAGCGAAACGCTCCTCCAGGTCCGCGACCTCTGCCTCGACGGCGCGGATCTCGGCGAAGCGGGCCATGGCGATCTCGATCGCCGGCACAACGTCGGAGGCGTCGAACGGCTTGACGACGTAGGCCATCGCTCCGGCGTCCCGTGCACGCTCCACGAGCTCGCGCTGGCTGAAGGCCGTCAGCATGACGACGGGGGCGATGCGCTCTTCGGCGATCATCGCTGCGGCGGAGATCCCGTCCATCTTGGGCATCTTCACGTCCATGACCACGAGGTCGGGTTGGAGCGTGCGCGCCAGTTCGAGGGCCTCCTCGCCATCGCCGGCCTCTGCGATCACGTTGTAGCCCTCGTCGGTGAGCAGCTCGACCAGGTCCATCCGGATCAGTGCCTCATCCTCGGCCACGAGCACTCGCAGTGCAGCACCGTCAGGGCGGTTTTCCTCAGTGTTCACCATGGTCGCTTCCTGGCTTCGTCGTCTTCGGTTCCGGGTGGGTAGGTCGAGGTTACCGTGATCGGATTACAGGCCCGCAACATGTGGCACAATCCTTGGGCACCTGCCGGGGTGGCGGAATGGCATACGCGGACGGCTCAAACCCGTCTGCCCGCAAGGGCGTAGGGGTTCGACTCCCCTTCCCGGCACCGAGGATTGACCTGCGCTGGCACTCTCCGTCACTGATCCGAGGTTCGTTGGCATGACAAGAAGGCGATTCCCCGATTCGGTCTACAGCCGCGGCACTGAGCCGGACGCGCGGTTCAGCCTGGCCAACGAGCGCACCTTCCTCTCCTGGATCAGTCTCGGGCTGGCCCTTGTCTCCGTCGGCGTCGGCCTGCAGTCGCTTGCTGGGGACGTGCAGCCGACGCTGCGGCTGGCGGCATCCGTGCTGTTGGTGCTCGGCGGCACGGCGTGCCCCATCCAGGCCTGGTTCGGCTGGGCCCGTGTCGAGACGGCGATGCGTGAGCAGCGCCCGCTTCCATCGGTGGGCATGGTGCCCCTGCTCCCCGTGCTCCTCGGCATCGTCGGAGTCCTGATCGTGCTCGGCCTGCTGATCAAATGACAACGGGCGACAACGACCAGGTGTGGAGCGAGGGACTCCAGCTCGAACGTACGTCGCTGGCCTGGCGCCGGCTGGCCCTTGTCCTGCTGGGCCTCGCCCTTGCGGTCCCCAGGCTCGGCTGGTCCGCCATCGGCGTCTGGACGATCGTGCCCGCCGGCGCCGTTGCCGCCGGGGCCACCACGCTCCTTGTCGCCTCCCACCGCCGCTACGTCAGCACACACCGCTCGCTGACCACCGGGACGGTACTGCCACTGCCGGACGGCCGACTGATCGTGGTGACCGTGCTGAGCGCGCTGACCCTTGCCACGACGGCAGTGGTGATCGTCGCTGCTCGGATCTGAGCAAGCGCCATCTGGTTCCGGCGATCAGTCCATCTCGTAGACGCGCAGCGAATTGGTTTGCCGGGACTGCCGTCCGGGGTTGCCGGCGACGATTACCACGCGGTCGCCGTGCTCGAGGAACCCGGTCTCGCTCAGCCCGGTCTGTACCGACTCCACCATCGCGTCGGTGTTGGTGTACTCAGGCGTCACGTAGGACTGGACACCCCAGCACAGGGTCAGTTCCTGCGCGGTCTTCGGCAGTGGCGTGAAGGCCATGATCGGCACCTCGGAACGAAGCCGGGCGAGCCGGTGGGGGGTGTCGCCGGAGATCGTGAACGCCGCCAGGTACTTGGCCTCGACCCGCTCGGCCACGTCCACGGCCGCCTTGGAGATGACGCCAGAGGTCGTGTGGGGGTTCCAGGCCAGCGCCCGGATCTTGTCCAGTCCCTCTGCCTCCGTTCGCGAGATGATCCGGGACATCACATCGACGGCCACGATCGGGTAGTCACCCACAGCGGTCTCGCCGGACAGCATGACTGCGTCCGCGCCGTCCAGGATGGCGTTGGCGACATCGGACACCTCCGCGCGCGTCGGACGGTGGGCGGTGATCATCGACTCCAGCATCTGTGTCGCGACGATCACCGGCTTCGCCCACGCACGGGCTGCGTCGATGATCTTCTTCTGGACGGACGGCACGTCCTCCAGCGGCAACTCGACGCCCAGGTCGCCGCGGGCGACCATGAAGGCGTCGAACGCGTCGACGATCGCGTACAGGTTGTCGATGGCCTGCGGCTTCTCCAGCTTCGCGATCACGGGGACATGTCGGTCCTCCGAATCCATGACCGCGCGCACCCCCTCGACGTCGCTGGCGTTGCGGACGAAGGAGAGGGCGATCATGTCCACGCCGTGGCGCAGGGCCCAGCGCAGGTCGCGCTCGTCCTTCTCGCTCAGGGCGGGCACGCTCACCGGAACACCGGGGAGGTTGATGCCCTTGTGGTCGGAGACGCGCCCGCCCACGATGACCTCGGTGATCACGTCGGTGGCTGTCACCTCGACGGCCATGAGCTCGATCGCACCGTCGTTGATCAGGATCTGGTCGCCGGGGCTCACGTCGTCGGTGAGGGTGTGCAGCGTGGTGGACGCCCGCTCGGCAGTGCCGGGAACGTCGTCTGTTGTGATCACGAACCGGGCACCGGGCTCGAGGAACGCCTCGCCGTCGATGAACTCGCCCAGACGGATCTTGGGACCCTGAAGGTCGGCGAGGATGCCGATCGGCCGGTTGGCTGCTCGGGCGGCGTCACGGATCCAGCCCACGCGCTTGGCGTGGAGGATGTGGTCGCCGTGGCTCATGTTGAGTCGGGCTACGTTCATGCCCGCGTTGACAAGGTTGACGATGGCTTCGGCGGAATCAGTGGCCGGGCCGATCGTGCAGACAATCTTTGCTCTACGCACACGAGCACCCTAGCCGACCTTGGACGGGGCGCTCAGGCAGCCCTCAGGAGCGGACGAGCCGCAATGCCTCCGCCAGATCGGCAGGGTAGTCGGAGGTGAATCGCACCTCGTCACCCGTCCGTGGATGGATGAACGCCAATTCGACGGCATGCAGCCACTGCCGCTCGAGGCCGAGCCTCGCAGCAAGCACCGGGTCACCACCATAGGTGGGGTCCCCGACACAGGGGTGCTTGATCGCCTGCATGTGCACCCTGATCTGGTGGGTGCGGCCCGTCTCCAGGTGCACCTCGAGCAGCGTGACGGCACGGAAGGCCTCCAGCACCTTGTAGTGGGTGACGCTGTGGCGTCCGCCGGCGACGATGGCCATCTTCCAGTCGTTGCCGTGGGCGCGTCCGATCGGTGCCTCGATGGTGCCCTCGAACGGGTCGGGGTGGCCCTGGACCAGCGTGTGGTAGGTCTTCTCGACCTCGCGGGACCGGAACGCCTGCTTCAGGATCGTGTAGGCCTCCTCGCTCTTGGCCACAACCATCAACCCCGACGTGCCGACATCGAGTCGCTGCACGACCCCCTGGCGTTCCGACGCCCCGGAGGTGGAGATCCGGAAGCCGGCAGCCGCGAGGTGTTCGACGACAGAGGGCCCGTCCCAGCCGAGGCTGGGGTGGGCTGCGACCCCGGCCGGCTTGTCCACGACGACGATGTCGGCATCGTCATAGACGATCGCGATGCCGGCCACCTCCGACGGTGTGACGGAAACGGTGCGTGCCGTGGTGATCTCGACCTCGAGCATGTCGCCGGCACGGACGCGGTGCGACTTGCCGACGACGACGGAGTTGACCAGCACTCCCCCCGCTTCAGCGAGGTCCTCGACCCGGCTGCGGGACAGCCCGGTCATGCGGGCGGCCGCCGCGTCGACGCGATCGCCGTCCAGCCCGTCCGGCACGAGCCAGACGCTAGACATCGGAGGCCTTGACGGTCTCCTTCAGTCGGGTGCCGTCGAAACTCACCTGGGTGATCATGGACAACCAGATGCCGATCACGGCCGCCGCGGTGATGAACATGTCCGCGACATTGAAGATGGCGAAGTTGGGCAGCTGGATGAAGTCGACGACGTGCCCGCGGAACGGCCCGGGCTCACGGAACAGCCGGTCGGTCAGGTTGCCTGCGATACCGGCCAGCAGGCACCCGATGGTCACGGCCCAGCCGACGTGCCGGAGGCGCGGCACGATGAAGACCAGCACGGCGATGAGCGCAGCGATGGCGATGATCGTGAGCAGGACGGTGAAGTTCTCACCCATGCTGAAGGCCGCGCCGGGGTTACGGATCAGCTGGAGCGTCACGAGACCGCCGAGCAGCGGGATCGGGTGCTGCGGGTCGAGGTTCGCGATGACGACGTTCTTGACGACGAAGTCGAGCAGGAAGCCGAAGAAGCCGATGCCGAGACAGAGCCAGCGGTAAGGGGCGACGCGGGTGGCGACGGTGTGTGCGCCGGTTATCGCCGTTCCTCCCGCTGCTTGCAGGTGACGCACATGGTCGCCCGCGGGAACACCTGGAGGCGGTCCTTGCCGATCGGCTGGCCGCAGGTCTCGCACGTGCCGTACTCGCCGGACTCGAACATGCGGTAGGCCAGCTGGGCCTGCTCGAGCATGTCGCGTGCGTTCTGGGCCAGGGACATCTCCTGGTCGCGCTCGAAGTTGGAGGAACCGACGTCTGCGGGGTCGCGTCCGGCGCCGTCCGTGCCTTCCTCGAACAGGTCAGCGAGGCCGGCCTCTGCGACCTCGATCGCCCGCTCCATGCGCGCGATGTCGGCCAGCAGTTCCTGGCGGATCTCCTCGACCTCTTCGTCGGTCCAGGGATCGTCGCCCTCCGCCACAGGGATCGTGATGGCCGTGGCCTTGGGGTCGTCCTTGGTGCGTGTCGACGCCATCAAAAGCTCCTCCTGCTGATACCTGAGCAGGGAGAGTACCACCGAACACAGGGCTCCCCGAGCGAATCGCCCGGGGAGCCCTGTGTGCGCCGCTGCTTGCGGAGCCGGTGTCAGTTGCCTTCGCTGAGCAGTGCGTCGAGCCGCGGGGTCGCGGACTCCGGCGCCGGTTCGCTCAGGATCGCCGGGGTGTCCGACGGCTCGAGGGTCGCCTCCGTCAGCGCCTTGATCTGGCTCTGCAGGTGGTTCGCCAGGTTGGTGCGGAAGGTGGACTCGAAGCTGCGCAGGTGATCGACCTTGCCCCGCAGGAGATCGCGCTCCTGCTCGAGCGCTGTGAACAGCTCCGCACGACGGGCGTCCGCCTGGCCGTTGACAGCGTCGGCGCGACGCTGGGCGTCGTTCGTGACCTTGTCGGCGTTGACCCGGGCCTCGGACTCGATGCGGTCCGCACGGGTGCGGGCATCGGTGAGCGACTCGTGGGCCTTCTTGTTGGCGGTGTCGATGACGTTCTCCGCCTCGGCGCGAGCGCCGGCGACGACGCGCTGGGCCTCGGCTGCGGACTCGCCGACGAGGCGCTCCGCCTGCTCGGTCGCCATCTGCAGCAGGCGCGTGACGGCCGGGGAGGCCTCCGCGGAGCTGGTGACGACGATGTTCTCGACCTTGCCGACCGGCCCCTCGGCAGCAGCGGCCTCGACCGGCTGCGGTGCGGCCTTTGCCTGCTCTGCAGCCTGACGCAGCTCCTCGGTCTCAGCCTGCGTCGACTCGAGCTGGGCCTTGACCCCGTCGAGCTCCGCACGTGCCTGTTCGAGCTCCTGCTGGCGCTGTCCGAGTTCCTCCGTCTTCCTGGCGAGCTCGCCCCGGAGCCCCTCCAGTTCTGACTGCGAACCCTGCAGGTCGGACTTCAGCTTGTCCGAGTCGACCGGGTCGCCCGGAACGAAGATGCTGGACGGCTCGCTCGAGCTGAGCGCGTCGATCTGCTGCTTGAGGGTGCTGTTCTCCTCCGACAGTTGGGTGAGCGTGGCCTCGACCTTGTCGACGAAGTTGTCGACGTCAACCGGCTCGTAGCCATTCCGCCGGGCCAGATGAAAGCGGGTCTGGCGGACCTGCTCCAGTGTCAGGGTCATTGCTCACCTCACGTGAATAGTTACGAGGCCCGGTTCGCACCGGGTCCCGAGGGCGTTCTCAGGCTAATGCAGCCGGTTTGCGTAGTCCAAGAACCCGCTTGGGCGCGCCGACAGGAGTAAACCCGAGGTCAAGACATTCTAAAACGGCAGCCAGCGCATCAGGAGGGACAGCCCCAGGTACAACACGATGAAGGGCAGGTCGATGGCGA
Source organism: uncultured Actinomycetota bacterium (assembly GCA_963799235.1). Lineage (GTDB taxonomy): Bacteria > Actinomycetota > Actinomycetes > Propionibacteriales > Propionibacteriaceae > Propionicimonas. The sequence continues at coordinate 293,525 of CAWCWL010000001.1, forward strand.
TGTCCCCCAGCCGCGGAGTCGGCAGGAAACGGCGGAGGAAACGCAATGGCGGGTCGGTGACGGTGTAGGTGAATTCCGCGATCACGAGGAGCACACCACGTGGTTCCCACTGCCGCACGAGCAGCGGCAGGAGCGACAGCACCATGCGGACGGTGAGGATCGCCAGGTACCCCCAGAGGACCCCGTGGATCAGCGCAGCGATCAGGGCCATCCGGGCCGCCTTTCAGGACTGGTTGAAGAACCCGCCTGCCAGGCGTTCCTTGTCCTCCACGGAGACGGTCACGTTGTGCGGCGACAGCAGGAACACCTTGCTGGTGATGCGCTCAATGCTGCCACGCAGGCCAAAGATGAGTCCGGCGGAGAAGTCGACGAGACGCTTGGCGTCGGAGTCCTCCATGTCGGAGAGGTTCATGATCACGGGGACGCCGTCGCGGAAGTTCTCGCCGATCGTCCGGGCCTCGTTGTAGGTGCGCGGGTGCACGGTGATGATGCGGCTGATGTCGGCCACCCGCTGATGGTCCTTCGCCGGACGCCGGGTCTCCAGCTCGGTCACCGTCGCAGAAGCGGGACGGGTCGGAGCAACCTCACCGCCGTCCATCACCTGCTCGGTGACGTCGTCCGTGCCGGGCTCGGGCTCGACGTAGTCGTTGTCTGATACCAGGCCGAGCCACACGGCCGCCTTCTTCAAACGATCAGCCATATCTGATTCCCTACTCTCGCCAGTCCACAACGACCATAACTTGCCCCCGCCGCCGGTCGGTGGAGGCCACCGCCGACACGCGCCAACTGGGTCAGGGCAGCCACGCGAGGGCGGCCTGGCGGCCGGATGCCGCGCCGTCGCGGCGGTAGGAGTGCAGGGTCGGGCTGGTGCGGGTGCACGGGTCGACCCGGACGACAGCGCAGCCCAGCGCCGCAAGTTGCGCAGCGGCAGCCGCACCGAGGTCGAGGCTCGGGGTGCCCCAGCTGGTGGTGGCAAGCGCCGCCGGGTGCACCCGGCCGTACTCCGCCTGCAGTGCTGCCGGAACCTCGTAGCACTCCCCGCAGATGTGGGGGCCGATCCATGCGGTGATGTGGCCTGCTCCGAGCTCGGCCATGCGGGCGACCGTTGCGGGCAGCACGCCGGCGCCGAGCCCTACCCGTCCGGCGTGTGCTGCCGCGACGACGCCCGCGTCCGGGTCGGCGAAGAGCACGGGCACGCAGTCGGCGACCCGCACGGCGACGGCCAGCCTCCGGTCCGTGGTCACGAGGGCGTCGGCCTGCTCGCGCGCGATGACCCGTCGGTCGCTCCCCGCGTCCACGGTGAGCACCCGCGCCCCGTGCACCTGGTACGCGTTGACAGCAGTGACCTCGAGGTCTGCCTCGACGATGTCCCACTGCGCCGCGCGCCAGCCGTCGCTCACTCCGAGGGTCAGGTCGAGGCGTCCGCCGTCGGGGGCGACGGCGTCACAGCACACGACCCCGGCACCATCGGCACCGGGGTCATTGCGAAAGCTGTACAGGACGGCCTACTTCAGGAAGTCCGGGACGTCGAGGTCGTCGTCGTCGGGTTCCGGACGAGTCACCACCGGAGCTGCGGCACGCTCTTCGGGCTCTGCGAAGTCGGACCCCGTCTCCACGGGCGACGGTACGTGGACGGGCCGCAGTGCCGGCAGTTCCGGGCGGCGCACCTCGGGTCGCGCTGAGGCCTTCTTCGGCATGATGTTGCCGTCGAAGCCGGCTGCGATCACGGTGACCTTGACCTCGTCGCCGAGGGCGTCGTCGATGACCGTTCCGAAGATGATGTTGGCGTCCTCGTGGGCTGCTGCCTCGATCAGGTTGGCAGCTGCGGAGACCTCGAAGAGGCCGAGGTCCGAACCGCCGGCGATGGACAGCAGGACGCCGTGGGCGCCCTCGATGCTGGCCTCGAGCAGCGGTGAGCTGACGGCCATCTCCGCAGCGGCGCGGGCGCGGTCCTCACCGCGGGCGGAACCGATGCCCATCAGGGCGGAGCCGGCGTTCGACATGACGGCCTTCACGTCGGCGAAGTCGAGGTTGATCAGGCCGGGCGTCGTGATCAGGTCGGTGATGCCGGATACGCCCGACATGAGCACCTGGTCGGCCTGGCGGAACGCGTCGAGGATCGCGACGTGGTGGTCGGTCATCTCCAGCAGCTTGTCGTTGGGGATGACGATCAGGGTGTCGACCTCTTCGCGGAGGCCGGAGATGCCGTCCTCTGCCTGGCTGGCCCTGCGGCGTCCCTCGAAGCTGAACGGGCGGGTGACGACGCCGATGGTCAGTGCGCCGAGCGAGCGGGCGATGCGGGCGACGACGGGGGCGCCGCCGGTGCCGGTGCCGCCACCCTCACCTGCTGTGACGAAGACCATGTCCGCGCCCTTGAGCACCTCTTCGATCTCGTCCGCGTGGTCCTCTGCAGCCTGCTTGCCCTTCGCCGGGTCGGCGCCCGCGCCGAGCCCGCGGGTGAGGTCGCGACCGATGTCGAGCTTGACGTCGGCGTCGCTCATCAGCAATGCCTGGGCATCGGTGTTGACAGCGATGAACTCGACACCGCGCAAGCCGGATTCGATCATCCGGTTCACGGCGTTGACGCCACCGCCGCCGACCCCGACCACCTTGATGATCGCGAGGTAGTTCTGGGACGCACTTGCCACGGAAGTCACCCTTACTGGAGCTCTGGAGAAGTTGTTAAAGCACTGGTTCGACGAAGCGGGACGAACCGGGGAAGGGCAACAGCTTCGGCGTCCTCCAAGGCTAGGCAACGCGTTTGACCTTGTCCAAGAAAGGGGGGCGGCTCGGCGAGTCCCTCAAGTAGGGGTTCAGGGTTGTCGTCGAACCCTCAACGACGGGTGGGGAACCCGGGTGCCGACACGTTGAACACGGTCCCGCCCAGCGGCAGCAATGCGTCAAGGACCTGGCTCTTGAGGGCCGAGTCCTCGGCGCTCCCCCACACCACGCGTGACCCGTCCCGTAGCCGCAGCACGATTCCGTCCCGCGTCGGGGCCTCCAGCCGTGACACCTTCTCCGCTGTTGCGACGCTGAGGGCAGAAAACACCGTGCCGACGTCGACAAGCACCTGCTGGCTGGTCGGATCGGCCTCGACGACGACGAGTCCGGACGGCGCGTTCTCGACGGCCTGGAACACCACGCCGGACGCGTCAGCGAGCAGGTATCCCCCGCCGGCGGGGATCGCCAGCCGCGGCTTCCGTTCCGTCACGGCGATGCGCACCCGGTCGGGCCAGTCACGGGACACGGTGACCTCTGCGACAGCGGGCAGGCCGGACACGCGTTCTGCCACCGTTCCCGGGTCAACCCACACCAGCGGCGTCCCGGCCTTGACACCGGCGGCGTCCAGCACCTCGTTCTTGCTGAGCACCTTGGCACCGTTGACCGTGACGGCCCGCGCGGCGAGCGCAGGTGAGAACCCGATGACATAGCCGGCGCCGATGAGGAGCACCAGCGCGACGGCGCCGACGATCCAGGAGCGGGCGCGGCGCCGGCGCTCATCGCGCCGGCGCAGCTGCAGCCGGGAGGTCGCGTCGCTGACCTGGCTCACCGGGCCACCTCCCCCAGCACGGCTGCGAGGGCAGGGCCCACGCGTGTCACGTCGCCTGCACCGAGGGTGACAACGAGGTCGCCGGGTCGCACGAGCGCAGCGAGGGCCGGGGCCGCCTCCGCAAGGGTCTCGACGTAGTGCACCCGTCCGGGGGCTGCCTCGGATACGGCGTCGGCCACGAGGTGGCCCGTGACGCCCGGGAGCGGGTCCTCCCTCGATGGGTAGATGCCCAGCACGAGGATCTCGTCTGCGAGCGCGAGCGCCTGGCCGAACTCGGTGGCGAAGTCGCGGGTACGCGTGAACAGGTGCGGCTGGAAGCAGGCGACGAGCCGCCCCCCGGCGGCGAGGCCTCGGGCGGCGGTGAGCGTTGCCGCCACCTCCGTCGGGTGGTGGGCGTAATCGTCGAAGATCCGGACGCCCGCGAGCTCTGCCACCGCCTGGAAGCGCCGCTCGGTGCCGTGGAACTGGCCGACGGCGGCCCGGAGCCGCTCACCGGGCAGGCCGATCGCCCGTCCGACGGCGTACGCAGCTGCGGCGTTCTGCAGGTTGTAGGCGCCCGGCACCGCCAGCACCAGCTCGCCGCTGTCGTCGGCCGTTGTCAGGGTCGCCCGTGCGCCGGCGGGTGGGAAGCCGGCAGCGGAGATGCGGATGTCCGCGTCGCCGGCCGTGCCGAAGGTGATGACCCGCTTGCCGGCAGCACGGACGGCAGGGGTGATCGCGACGGCTCCGGGGTCGTCCGCGCTGATCACGACGACCTGCACGGCCTCGGCGACAGCCAGGGTGACGAAGCCGGCGGCATAGGCCTCGGCCGTCCCCCAGTTGTCGAGGTGGTCTGCCTCCACGTTGGTGATCACGACGACCTGGGCCGGGTACTGCCGGAAGGAGCCGTCGCTCTCGTCCGCCTCGATGACGAAGGGGTCGCCGGTGCCGAGGTGGTAGGCCTTGCCGGTGTCGGCCAGCGGCGAGCCGACGACGTAGCTGGGGTCGGCTCCCGCGCCGGACAGCAGGACAGCGGTCATGGCCGTCGTCGTTGTCTTCCCGTGGGTGCCGGTGACGGCGATGCCGGTGCGGCCGAGCATGAGGGCTGCAAGGGCAGCGCTGCGGTGCCAGACGCGCAGGCCACGGCTCCGCGCCTCGGCGAGTTCGGGATTCGTCTCGCGCACCGCGGAGGAGACGACGACGGTGCTCGCTGCACCGAGGTGCGCCGGATCGTGACCGACGAACGTGCGGATGCCGAGGCCGGCGAGCGCTGTGAGCGTCGCGCTGTCTGCCTGGTCGCTGCCGCTCACGCGCACGCCGCTGGCAGAGAACATGGCAGCGACCCCGCTCATCCCTGCGCCGCCGATGGCGATGAAGTGCACGTCGCCGAGCTCTGCGACCGGCACGAGGGCTACGGGTTCGATCAACGGCATGGGTTCAGTCTCGCCGCTGGGCCACGTCGAGGACCAGTTGGGCCAGTGCCGCGGAGGCATCTGCCGGCACAAGGCTGCGACAGGTGGCAGCCATCCCCTCGAGCCGCCCGGGAGCGGCGAGCAGGCCGGTCACCTCAGCGAGCAGGCGGTCGCCGTCCAGTTCGGCATCGGGCACGAGCACCCCCGCGTCCGCTGCGATCAGGAAGCCGGCGTTGCGGGCCTGCTCACCGTTGCCATGCGGCAGCGGGACGAAGATCGTCGGCAGTCCGGTCATTGCCGTCTCCATCACGGTCCCCGCGCCGGAGCGGCCGAGCATCAGGTCGGCTGCTGCGTAGGCGTCGCCCATGTCATCGACGTAGGCGACCGGACGGTACGCAGCACCGGTGGCGGCGTCGGTGATGTCGGTGATGTCCTCTGTCAGGTTGGCCGACCCGAGCACGTGCAGGACGGAGATCCCCGCGGCCAGCAGGCGGGTGACAGCGTCCGCTGTCGCGAGGTTGAGGCTGCGGGCGCCCTGTGAACCGCCGCTGACCAGCAGCACAGTGCCACCATCGGGAAGGCCGAAGCCCTCGCGTGCTGCCGGGCGCCGGGCGAGACGGTCGAGGCCTGCGATCTGTTCGCGCACCGGCAGCCCGAGGTGCCGCGCGTGCGGCAGCCGGGTCTCGGGGAAGGTGGTCACGACGTGGGGGGTGAAACGGGCGGCGATCCGGTTGGCGAGGCCGGGCACGGCGTTGCCCTCGTGGATCACCAGCGGCACCTTCGCCAGGCGCGCTGCGAGGTAGACCGGCAGTGAGACATAGCCCCCGAACCCGACAGCGACCTGGGCGTTGTGGGCGACGAGGATCCGGCGGGCCTCCCCCACCGCACGCCACAACCGGGACGGCACGGCCAGCAGTTCCGGCGTGAGCCGGCGCGGCAGTGGCACCGGCGGGATCAGCTCGAGGCGCAGCCCGGCCTCGGGGATGACGCGGGTCTCGAGGCCCTTCGCCGTCCCGACGCACACCAGGTCGACGCCGGCGCGGGCCCGCAGGGCTTCAGCCGTCGCGATCAGGGGCGACGTGTGGCCGGCCGTCCCACCGCCGGCGAGCACGATGGAGACGGCACTCATCCGCGGCCGGCCGCCGTCGTGACGAGGGCGCGATCCTTCTTGCGGCTGCTCCGCCGTCGCAGGAACGCGCGGTAGGCAGGCTCCTGGCGAGCGCAGGCCAGCAGCACGCCGATGCCCATCAGGTTCACCATCAGGGAGGACCCGCCGTAGGAGACCAATGGCAGGGGCACGCCGAGGACGGGGACCATGCGCAGGACGACGGCGATGTTCACCAACGCCTGGATCATGAACCAGCTGGTGATGCCGGCGGCGGCGTACCGACAGAACCGGATGTCGGAGCGCATGGCGATCCGGAACCCCGCGTAGCCGAGGATCAGGAAGAGCACGAGTACCAGGAGGGTGCCGACCAGACCGAGTTCCTCGCCGATCACGGCCAGCACGTAGTCGGTGTGGGATTCGACGAGCCCGCCCCACTTCTGCCGGCTGGCACCGAGGCCGAGGCCCCACCAGCCGCCGGAGGCGAGCGCGAAGATCGCCCGGATCGGCTGGTGGTTCACGCCGAGCGGGTCGAGGTCCTGGTTGAAGAAGCCGAGGATGCGGTTCATCCGGTAGGTGGAGGTGACCACCAGCAGGCCGATCACGGCGCCCACCCCGCCGACGATGCCGGCGAGCAGCTTCCAGGAGGCGCCGACGTACCAGAGCACGGCGAGCACGAGGGCACCCATGATCATGCCGGTGCCGAGGTCGGCCTGCAGGACGACGAGGCCGATCAGGATGCCGGAGACCGGGACGAACGGGACGAAGAGGTGCCGCGGGTCGGAGAGCAGCTTGTGCTTGCGGGCGAAGATGTCCGCGCCCCAGACGACAATGGCCATCTTGGCCAGCTCGGACGGCTGGACGCGGAAGAACGACGTGCCGAACTGCACCCAGTTGGTGTTGCCGTTCTTGGTGAAGCCCAGCGGGGTGAAGGTGAGCAGCTGCAGCCCGACGGCAGCGATGACGAGCGCCCAGCCGAGGACCTTCAGGTGCTGCGGCGACCGCCGCGCGAGGAAGGCTGCAGCGAGGCCGCCGGCGACAAGGAACACGACCTGCCGCTTCACGAAGTAGTAGGCGTCGCCGAACTGGACGAAGCCGTAGACGCTGGATGCCGACAGCACCATCATCATGCCCAGCGCGAGCAGCAGGACGGCAGGCACGAGCACCAGGTAGAAGCTCGCCTGGGGATGCGCCAGCAACTCGACCACGAGACTCCGCCGTCGTCCCTGTTCGGGAACTTTCGGCTCGGTTCCGCGGCGATCCACGGCGGGGGAAGTCAGGATCGCCACCTCGAGATCCTCCTATCCGGTGAGGGCCTTCGCGGCAGCGGCGAAGGCATCGCCCCTCGCCGCGTAGTCGGTGTACATGTCCTTGCTGGCGCAACCGGGCGCGAGGAGGACGACGTCGCCAGGCTGTGCCTGCGTCGCTGCCCAATCGACGGCCTGTTGCATCGCTCCATGATCCATGGAATCAATGACGTTGACGGGTACCTCGGGTGCGTGTCGGGCCAGCGCATCAGCGATCACCTCGCGGTCGACGCCGATCACGACGGCCGCCCGGAGCTGGGGCGCGACCCGCGCGACGAGGTCGTCGAACGTCGTGCCCTTGGCCTGGCCGCCCGCGACCCACACCACGTGGTCGAAGGCGGACAGGGACGCCTCAGCTGCGTGCGGGTTGGTGGCCTTGGAGTCGTCGATGTAGCGGACGCCGCCGGCTTCGGCGATCGTCTGGATGCGGTGGTCCCCGATCCGCAGGCGCTGCAACCCCTTGGCGACCGCGGTCGGGGGCACGCCGAACGACCGCGCGAGTGCTGCTGCCGCCAGGGCGTTCGCGACGTTGTGGGGCGCGAACGGCACCACGTCGGACACCTTGGCGAGCTCGATGGCCGAGTCGCGCCGCTGCTCGACGAAGGCGCGGTCCACCAGCAGGTCGTCGACGACGCCGAGCATGGAGGGGCCCGGTATACCGAGGGTGAACCCGATCGCGCGGGCCCCTTCGACGACCTCTGCTTCCTCGACCAGGCGCTCTGTGGCAGCGTCCTGGACGTTGTAGATGCAGGCCTGCCGGACGCGGCTGTAGATCCTTGCCTTGTCCGCGACGTAGGCAGCCATCGGGTCCCTGGCGTCGGGCGGCCAGCCGGCGGCGTCCGCGTACCACTCGAGGTGGTCGGGAGCCACGTTGAGGACGGCTGCGGAATGCAGCGAGAGGCTGTTGGTCCAGTGCAGCTGGAAGCTGGACAGCTCGACGGCGAGGACGTCGTAGCTGACCTCGTCGAGGACGGCCTCCACGATGGGGCGGCCGACGTTGCCGACGGCGCTGGTCTTCAGCCCTGCTGCCGTCAACATCGACTCCAGCATGCCGACGGTCGTGGTCTTGCCGTTCGTGCCGGTGACAGCCAGCCAGGGCACCTGCCGGTCGGGAAGGCTCATCCGCCAGGCGAGCTCGACCTCTCCCCACACCGGGATGCCGCGCAGCGCTGCCTGGGCCAGCAGCGGAGCGGAGGGCCGCCAGCCGGGCGAGGTGACCACGAGGTCGACGTCGTCGGGGAGCTTGGCCGTTGCACCGGGTCCGAGGCGGACCTCAACGTCCAGCATCTCGAGGACGGTCGCCTTCTCCGCATTTGCTGCCGTGTCGGCGTCGTCGAGCACCAGCACCCGCGCGCCGAGGTCCATCAGGCCGTCGGCTGCTGCGAAGCCGGAGGCGCCGAGTCCCGCAACGACGACGCGTGCCTGCGGCCAGGGTGAGAGCCGGTCAGCCGTCGCGATCCAGGGCTTCACTGGCCCACGATCCACTCGGCGTAGAACAGGCCGAGCCCCGCGACGACGAAGAGTCCGCAGATGATCCAGAACCGGATGGTGATCGTGACCTCTGCCCAGCCGAGAAGCTCGAAGTGGTGCTGCAGCGGGGCCATCTTGAACAGGCGTTTGCCCTTGCTGAGCTTGAACCAGCCGATCTGCAGCACGACGGAGGCCGTGATGATCACGAAGAGGCCTGCGATGACGACCATGAGGAGCTCCGTGCGGGTGAGCACGGAGAGGGCCGCCAGCGCGCCACCGATCGACAGCGAGCCGGTGTCGCCCATGAAGATCTTCGCTGGGCTGGCATTCCACCACAGGAAACCGAAGCACGCGCCGGCGAGGGCGAGGGAGATCAGGGCGAGGTCGTGCGGATTGCGGACCTCGTAGCACTGCGGTCCGGCGTCCGCCCACGAGCAGGACTGGTTGTACTGCCAGATGTTCACGATGCCGTACGCGGCGAACACCATTGCCGCAGCACCGGTGGCGAGGCCGTCGAGGCCGTCGGTGAGGTTGGCAGCGTTCGACCAGGCAGCCACCAGCAGGACGATCCAGATCACAGCGCCCCACAGTCCGAGCTGCAGCCAAGGGAGGTCGCGCAGGAACGAGACGTAGGTGCTGGCCGGCGTCAGGCCGCGGCTGTCGGGGAACTGGAACGCCCCGATCGCGAACGCGATGGCGACGACGGTCTGCAGGGTGAACTTCACCCACGCGTGCAGGCCGAGCGAGCGGGCCTTGCTGATCTTGATCCAGTCGTCTGCGAAGCCGACGGCGCCGAGGCCGGTGAACAGCCCGAGCGCCAGCATGGCGCTTGCTGTCGGCGAGGTCCAGGTGATCAGGTGGGCAACGGCGTAGGCGACCACGACGCTGAAGATGATGATCAGGCCGCCCATGGTGGGCGTGCCACGCTTGGTGTGGTGGCTGGTGGGACCGTCGTCACGGATGAACTGGCCGTAGCCCTGCTTCACGAGGAACTTGATGGCGTACCGGGTGCCGAGCAGGGTGCCCAGGAGGCTGATGCCACCTGCGAGCAGGATGCTTCTCACTCTCGCTCCCCCTCCGGCACCGTTGACAGCTGTTCGGCCACTGACTCCAAAGCTAAACCCCGCGACGCCTTCACCAGCGCAACGTCCGCGGGTCGCAGCCACTCCGCGGCCGCTGCTGTCGCGGCGGCACGGTCGAGGGCAACCGTCGCGTCGACCCCGGGACCCGCGCCGCTGACGAGGTCCTCCGCGTGGTCACCGATGGCGATCAGCCGGTCAACGCCGAGGGCTGCGGCGAGGGCGCCGACTTCCCGGTGGGCCGCCGGTGCATCGGGTCCCAGTTCGAGCATGTCGCCGAGCACGGCCAGCAGCCGCCCCTGCGGGCGCCGCAGGGACGCGACGGTGCGCAGTGCAGCTGCCATGGAGTCGGGGTTCGCGTTGTAGGCGTCGTTGACAACGATGACCCCGTCCTCGCGCTCGTGCAGTTCCATGCGCCAGTGGGACTGCAGCTTCGCTCGACCGAGGGCTGCCGCGACGTCGACGACGCCCATGCCCTGGGTGAGCGCGACAGCTGCTGCCGCGAGGGCGTTGCCCACCTGGTGCGCACCGGTGACCTGCAGGTCCACCGTTGCCGAGCCCTCAACGGCACCGGAGGCGCGCAGGACGAACATCGGGTGCTGGAGCCCGTCGTAGTCAACCTCTTCCGCCCACACCCGGAGGTCACCGCTCGCCGGCTCTGCGCCCACGGCGAAGGTGGCGATCCGTGCAACGGTGCGCGTTGCCATCGCCGAGACCAGCGCGTCGTCGGCGTTGAGGACTGCCCAGCCGTCGGCGGGCAACGCCTCGACGAGCTCGCCCTTGGCCTGTGCGATCGCCTCGACCGAGCCGAACTCGCCGAGATGGGCGTGGCCGACGTTGACGACGACTCCCACCCGTGGCTGCGCGATCCCACACAGGAAGGTGATGTGCCGCTGGCCCCGTGCTCCCATCTCGCTCACGAGGAAGCGTGTCTCGCCGGTGATGCGCGTCGCGGTGAGCGGCACGCCGATCTCGTTGTTGAAGGAGCCGATCGGCGCAACCGTCGGCCCGGCCTCCGTGAGCACCTGCGCCAGCAGGTCCTTGGTGCTGGTCTTGCCTGACGACCCGGTGATGCCGATGGTCACCAGCCCTCCGGGGAGCGCTTCCGTCACGAGGGTCGTCGCAAGGGTCGCCAGCCCGCCGAGTGTGTCGTCGACGACGAGCTGGGGAACATCGAGGTCGAGCTCCGAGCTGACGATCACGGCGCCTGCTCCTGCCGCGACCGCTGTGGCTGCGAAGTCGTGGCCGTCGACCCGCTCACCCCGCAGCGCGACGAACACGGCTCCGGGGGTGACGGCGCGGGAGTCGATGACCACGTCGGGCCCGACAAGGACAGCCGCGTCACCGGCCAGACGTGCCCCTGCCAGCGCTGCGAGAGCTCCGGCGGTCAGTTCACGCATCTGCACCCCTAGAGATTCGCGCCCATTCGGCCGACACCACTTCGACGTCGTCGAAAGCAACCGTACGGTCCGCCAGGTGCTGGCCGGTCTCGTGGCCCTTGCCGAGCACTGCGACCCACGCACCTGGCCCGGCAAGGCGCAGTGCCGTTGCGATCGCCTCCGACCGTCCACCACCGTCGATCACTTCTGCTCCCGTTCTGGTGGCCGCCTCCCTCGCGCCGGCCAGCACGGCAGCGCGGATGACTGCGGGCTCCTCACTGCGGGGATTGTCGTCCGTGACGACGACGACGTCAGCACCCTCTGCCGCTGCTGCGCCCATCGGGCCACGCTTGGCGTGGTCACGGTCGCCCCCACAGCCGAGGACGGCGATGCGCCGACCCACAGGGAGGGCAGCGAGGGCCGCTGCGACCGACTCCGGCGTGTGCGCGAAGTCGACGACGGCGCCGGGCGCGCCCGGACCGAGGTCGACCCGCTGCATCCGTCCGGGCACGAACGCGTCGGCGAAGCCGGGGAGGGCCGCTGCCAGGTCGATGCCGGCGAGGTCGAGCATGGCGGTCGCCGTCGTGGCGTTCCGGACGTTGAAGTCGCCGAGCAGTCCGAGCGTGAAGGCCACCTCTCCGGTCGGGATGGCGAGCCGGACGTGCGTCCTGCCGTCCGCCGCCGGCTCGCTGGCGATCACGTGGTAGTCGGCTCCGGCCGTGCCGCCGGTGGTGACCAGGCGGATCGAAGCGTCTGCCGCGACCTCTGCGGCCAGCCGGCGTCCGTACTCGTCGTCGATGTTGATCACGGCGGCCCGGCAACGGCCGTCCCGGAAGAGGGCTGCCTTGGCCTGGAAGTAGCTCTCCTGGTCGGTGTGGAAGTCGAGGTGGTCGCGGCCGAGGTTGGTGAAGGCAGCGACGTCGAAGACCAGCCCGTCCACCCGGTGCAGTGCAAGGGCATGGGAGGAGACCTCCATCGCGACCGCATCCGCCCCGTCCTCTGCGAGCAGGCCCAGCAGTGCCTGCAGGTCGGGGGACTCGGGCGTCGTGACGGTCGTGCGGGGCGAAGCCAGCTGGCGCCCTGCGAGGGTGAACCCGATCGTTCCGATGGTGCCGACGGTGCGCCCGGCAGCGGTCAGCGCCGCTGCCAGCAGGAAGGTGGTGCTGGTCTTGCCCGTTGTACCGGTGATGCCGAACATCGACAGCCGCTCCCCCGGCCGGCCGTAGACCTCGGCGGCCAGGCGCGCCATCTCCGTGCGCGGGTCAGGCACGACGACCACCGGTACGCCGGCGTCGTGCAGCAGTTCTGCGCCGGCGGCGTCCGTCACGACGGCGACGGCCCCGTTGTCGATCGCCTGCGCAGCGAAGCGCGCGCCGTGGGTCGCCTGCCCGGCCACGGCGACGTAGAGGTCGCCGGGGCGGACGCTGCGCGAGTCCAGGCTGACGCCGGTCACGGTCACGTCAGCAGCGCCCGGGAACAGGGCGCCAAGGGGCAACCCGGTGTTCACGGTCGGACGCAGGGCCGCCGGCGATGTGGTCATGAAGGGCTACCTTACGAGCGGTCAGGGCTCGATGGGCAATGTGGGCGACTTGGTCTTCGAAGGGGTGACGCCGTAACGGGGCAGCGCCAGCGACATGATGTCCTGGAAAGCGGGGCCTGCGACGGAGGAGCCGGACGAGCCGCGCTGCGGGTTGTCGACCACCACGTACACCAGCACCTGCGGGTCCTCGACCGGCGCAACGCCGATGGTGGAGGTGACGAGGCCCTTGAAGCAGTTGCAGCCGGGGTCGAGCTTCTTCGACGTTCCGGTCTTCGCCCCTACGCGATAGCCGTCGACGCTGAAGGTGTGGGTCGCCGACTGCATCACCACGGCCTCCATCATCGAGACGACCTCCTTGGAGGTGTGCTCGGAGATGACACGGCGCGGGGCAGCCGTTGGCAACTGCTCCTGCTTGCCGTCAGCCGTGGCGCGGGAGGCGATCAGCCGCGGAGCGTTGTAGATGCCGCCGTTGGCGATGGCGCCCACGGCCGCGGCTTCCTGGACGAGGGTGACGGCCAGCCCGCTGCCGCCGAAGGCGATGCCGTCGCGGGTGTAGTCGGGCATGTCCGCAGCGGGCAGGATGCCACGGGACTCGCCGGGAAGGCCGAGACCGGTCTTGGAGCCGAGCCCGAAGGCGACCAGGTAGTCGTGCAGCGACTGCTTGGTCATCTTGCGGGACAACTTGATCGTCCCGATGTTGGAGGACTTGGCGACGATGCCGCGGGCGAGGAGCTTGATCGTGCCGTGGTTCCAGGCGTCACGGACGTAGTTGTCGCCCGACTTGATCTTGCCCGGGATCTCGACGACATCCGTCGCCTTCACCAGGCCCTGGTCGATCATGGCTGCGAAGGTGAGGGTCTTCTCCACGCTGCCGGGCGTGTAGGGATCGGTGATCGCACGGAGGCGCAGCGAGTCCTTGTCGGCCTTGCCGACGTTGGTCGGGTCGAAGGTGGGCACGTTGGCGAGGGCGAGGATCTCGCCGGTCTTGACGTTGGTGACGATGGCCATCCCTGCATCGGCCTTCGTCTGGCGGACGCGTTCTGCGAGGATCTGCTCCACCTGCCACTGCAGGCCGGCGTCGAGCGTGAGCTGGTAGCCGAGGCCGTTCTGGGCCGGGATCAGCACGCTCGTGCCGAGCGGGATCTTGCCGTTGGGCGAGTTCTCGAACACCTCCTTGCCTGTCTTGCCGGCGAGGGTGGAGTTGAGGGCGTACTCCAGGCCGCCCGCTCCGGCGCCGCTGTCGTTGATCCAGCCGAGCACGTTGGCTGCGAGGCTCCCGTTCGGAAGGACCCGCGTCGGGGCGCTCTCCTTCGTGAGGCCGACGAGGTTCGCGTCGCTCATCGCCTGGGCGAGCTCGCGGAAGGTTGCTGCAGGAACCTTCGCCTTGATCAGGCCGGACTGCGAGCCGCGCCCGGTGGCGGTCAGCTTCGGGAGGTAGTCCTCCGGAATGCCGCCGAGGAAGCGGACCAGCAGGTCGGCGATGCGCGCGGGCGCTGTCGCTGCGACTTCCTTGTCCTTCGTGGTCATCTCCCCGTTCATGCGGCCGTTCGTCGCGATCATCTTCGCGTTGACCATCACCTTGACGGTGTCGGCCGTCATGGCCAGCACCTCCCCGTTGCGGTCGACGATCTCGCCGCGGAACGCCGGCAGGTCACGCGTGACGGTGATCTGGTCGGCTGCTTCCTTGGCAACGGTCGTCGCGTCGATGGCCTGCACCTGCACGGCGCGGCCGGCGGCGAGGGAGAACACCACGGCGACAACGATCAGCAGCGCGCGGACGCGACGGACCGAGCGGGCCAGCGGCACGCGGATGCGCCGGCGCTTGCGGGCGGGGGCCTTGCGGGTCGGGTCGAAGAAGCGGTCGAGCGGACGGCTCATGGACGGCCACCCTTCTTGGCCTTCGCAGCCGCCGCCTCGGCATCGGCCTTGAACTGCGCCTCGGCCTTCGCCTTCGCCTTCGCCTCTGCCTTCGCCTTCGCCTTGGCCTTGGCCTCCGCGCGGGCGGCCTTCGCCTTCGCCTTGCGCTCCGCCTCTGCCCGGTCGAGCGCACGGACCTGGGCCTGGGCCTGCTCAGGGGTCAGGTAGCGGACGGTGGGCACCTCACCGCCGAACACGACCTTCGGGTCGCCGATCACGGCGCCGTCGGTGATCCGGATCTGGGCGCCGTAGGGATTGGGCCGCATGCCGAGGTGCTGGGCTGCGACGGAAAGGTTCTGGATGGAACGGGCCGTGGCGACCTGGTCCTGCAGCGCCGACAGCCGGATGGCGAGGGTGTTCGCCTCACGCTGGGTCCGCTGCACGCCGAAAGTCTGGTCCTGGAGTGCTGTCGTCAGCACCAGGAGGCCCACCATGCCGAGGGCGAGGACGACGGCGACCACCATCACGAACGGGACGGTCGCCATGCGCCGTCGCGTGCCGGGAACCGGCCGCAATCGCGGCCGTTCGATCGTCTGCCTGCCTGGGCGGGGGTCCCATAGGGCTGTCATCTGGATTCCTCCTGGTTACGGGCGATGGCGCGCAGACGCGCCGAGGCAGCCCTTGGATTCGCCTCCACCTCCGCGGCGTCGGGCCTTTCGGCACCGCGGGTGAGCAGGCTGTACCGCGCCTGGTAGCCGGCCGGCACCGCCGGCACGCCCACAGGGACGTGGTCTGTTGTGGCCGCGGCGAACGCGCGCTTCACCATGCGGTCCTCGCCGGAGTGGTAGGCGAGCACGGCAAGCCGTCCGCCTCTCGCGAGCGCTGCCAGCGCTGCAGGGAGCACGCCGGCAAGGGACTCGAGCTCTGCGTTGACGACGATCCGCAGCGCCTGGAACGTGCGCTTCGCCGGGTGTCCGCCGGTGTTGCGGGCTGCAGCCGGGATGGCGTCCGCGATCACGGAGACCAGTCGGGCGGAACTGGTGAACGGTTCCTGCTCGCGGGCCGTGACGATGCGCCGCGCGATGCGGTCGGCGAACCGCTCCTCGCCGTGGATGCGCAGCGCCCGCGAGATCTCGATGGCCGGCCAGGTGTTCACGATGGTCTGCGCCGTGAGTTCGGAATCGGGATCCATCCGCATGTCCAGAGGGGCGTCCACCGAGTAGGCGAAACCGCGCTCGCGCCGGTCGATCTGCAGCGAGGAGAGTCCCAGGTCGAGGCAGATGCCCTGCACCTTGCGGACGCCCGCCTCCACGAGGACCTCCGGCAATTCGTGGTAGACGGCCCGGTACAGCCGCACGCGGTCGCCGAACCGGGCGAGGCGCTCACCGGCGACATCGAGTGCTGCCGGGTCGCGGTCGATGCCGATGAGGCTGGCCTGCGGGCAGGCGTCGAGGATGAGGCCGGCGTGCCCGCCGAGACCGAGGGTGCCGTCGACGTAGACGGCGCCGGGCTGGTTGAGCGCAGGGGCGAGCAGTTCGACGATGCGTGCGGCCAGCACCGGCACGTGGGTGTCGTGTGCCCCGTCGCCAGCTTCGACCATGCTCGACCCTGTCTGCTTCGGTTCCGCTTCGTGCGCCGTGGTTCCAAGCCGCGTGCCGCCGGTACCTGGCACCGGGGAAGGTGAGCCAGGGAGCCGGACGAGCGCGGATTGGAGCCGCACCGCGCGATTCGGTGCGAGCGGTGGGTCAGCCCACCGCCGGTGCTCCTTCGTCCAAGGCCGCAAAGGCCTCCTCCTGCGCTGCCGAGTACTCCGCCCAGTTCGCCGCATCCCACACCTCGAGGCGGTTGAAGGCCCCGATCACGACGATCTCTTTCGACAGGCCCGCGTAGGCCCGCAGCGGTACCGGGACGGTCACCCGTCCCTGGCTGTCCGGCAGTTCGTCCGAGGCGCCCGAGGACACCATGCGCTGGTAGTCCCGCACCCCACGGACTGTGGAGGGCCCGGCCGCAGCGTTCGCGACGTCGGCCAGGAAGGCCTCCGTCGGCCAGATCGCCAGACAGCGATCCTGCGCCCGGGTGATGACAAGGCCCGATGCCAGCTGCTCACGGAATTTCGCAGGCAGGAAGAACCGTCCCTTGTCGTCGAGCTTGGGGGTGTAGGTGCCAAGGAACATGGCCCACTCCCCTTCTGCTCGGCTCCACTTTGCGCCACCATACTCCACTTTCCTCCACTGAACAGCCCCTTTTCCTCGCATACGCTCCATCCCGTACACCCATTACGGCGACCCGGTACCGGGTGCCACCTAAGGTGGAGCCCGCAGGAGGGAGGCGACGTGGACGTCGATCGCGAACGGGAACTGGCTGATGTGCTGGAACTCGCCCTGGCGGTACGCCAGGCGATGGGTCAGGTCATCGAGGGGAAGCCGGAGGTTCTCGACCTCGTCATCACGGCGCTGCTCGCCGAGGGTCACCTGCTCATCGAGGACGTGCCGGGCGTGGGGAAGACGATGCTGGCCAAGTCCCTTGCCAAGGCCATCGACTGCTCTGCACGACGTGTGCAGTTCACGCCCGACCTGCTGCCGAGCGACATCACGGGTGTCTCGGTCTACAACCAGGTCACGACGGACTTCGAGTTCAAGCCGGGCGGCGTGTTCGCCAACCTCGTCATCGGTGACGAGATCAACCGCGCTTCACCAAAGACACAGTCGGCCCTCCTTGAGGCCATGGAGGAGCGCCGCGTCAGCGTCGACGGCACCACGCACTCGCTTCCCCGCCCGTTCATGGTCATCGCCACCCAGAACCCGATCGAGATGGAGGGCACCTATCCCCTGCCCGAGGCCCAGCGGGACCGTTTCCTGATGCGGATCTCGATGGGCTACCCGAGTGCGGAGGCCGAGGTGGCCATGCTCGAGCACCACGGCGAGGTGGACCCGATCGATCCGCTGCAGCCGGTCACCGACGCGGCGGCCGTGATGCGCTGCGTCGCCATTGTGCGGAGGGTGTTCGTCCATCCGGCGGTGAAGGATTACCTCGTGGCGATCCTGCACCGCACCCGCACCCTCAACGACGTCCGCCTTGGTGCGTCCCCCCGCGCCGGGCTGCAGCTGATGCGGGCAGCGAAGGCGCGCGCAGCGATGGCGGGACGCGGCTACGTCATCCCCGACGACATCGCCGACCTGGCAGGGCCGGCCCTCGCCCACCGGGTGCTGCTCAGCACACAGGCCCAGCTGGCAGGGCGCAGCGTCACCGACCTGCTGACGGCCGCCGTCCGGGAGGTCCCCGTCCCGACCGGACGCCGGTGAGATGAGGGCCGGCACCGGGCTGACAGCTCGCGGCTGGACGATCCTCGGCACCGGGGTCGCCTGGTGCGTCGTTGCCTCGTTCGTCGGCCAGCGCGACCTCTGGTGGCCGGGACTCTTCCTCATCCTCCTACCGCTCGGCAGCCTTGTGCTGCTCCTGCCGGGAGCGCACCGGGTGCGGGTCAGCCGCCGGCTCGACCCGCCGCGCGTCCCCGCAGGCCAGGTGGTTCGTGTCGACCTGCTGATCGACCCAGAGACGGTCAGTGTCGCCGGACCGGTCCGCGCCCGCGACCGGCTCGGGCCCGGCCTCGGCGAGCCCCGCTGGCACGACACCCCCACCCGGCTGGGCCGCTGGCAGCAGCGCTTCAGCTACGAACTGCGTCCTGCCTGGCGCGGGCGCCACAAGGTGGGACCGGCCGAGCGCAGCGTTGCCGACGGCCTCGGGCTTGCGATCACCCGCACGGTCGTGCCGGGCACGACAGAACTGCTCGTCACACCGGCCATCGAACCGCTGCCGAACCTGCGCGGGGCCTCCGGGCTGGGGGTGGCGACCGACACCTCCCTGCTGCGCACCGGACACGGCTCGGCCGATGACGTCCTGATCCGCGAGTACCAGCACGGCGACGACGTCCGCCGGGTGCACTGGCGCTCGACGGCCCGCACCGGGGCCCTGATGGTGCGGCGCGAGGAGCGGTCGTGGGACCCCAGTGCCACCGTCCTCATCGACAGCCGGGCCTCCGCCTACTCCCGCCACAAGCCCGACGACAGGCTGGAATGGGTGGTCTCCGCTGCCGCGTCGATCGCCATCCACCTGCTCGCGGACGGCTTCGACATCAACATCGTCGAGGCCGACGGCACCGTGCTCAGCCCGCATCGGGCGATGTCGGGACGCGAGTCGCTGGTGCTCGAGCAGCTGGCCGACCTGAAGACCAGCACGGTGCCGACACTGGGAGAGGCCTTCGCAGCCAGCGCCCGCGGCGCAGAGGGGCAGCTGCTGATCGCCATCCTCGGGCGCGTCGACGACGGTGACGCTGCGGCCTTCACCCGCGCGCGCCGCCAGGGACGCTCCTGCTGGGCGCTGATCGCCGGAGCGACGCCGCAACTGGCCCTCAAGGGCGCCGACCTGGTGCGCGCCACCGGCTGGCGCTGCGCCATCGGTGGTCCGGGAGTGCCGGTCGCAGAGGCCTGGCGGACGTTCAACGGTGGTGACCTCCGATGAACGGCGCCGAACGCATCAGCCTCGCTGCCCTCGCCGCGACGCTCGCGGCAGGCGTGCCGATGTTCACCGTGACCCAGGACCGCAGCTACCTGTTCCTCGGCCTCCTGCTGATGGCTGCCAGCGTCGCCGTCGGCGCTGTGGTCCGCCGCGCGGGCGGCGGGGAGATCACGACGAGGTTCGCGCAATTCCTGCCCGTACTGCTGTTGCCCTGGCTGGTGCCTGCGCTGCAGAACCCATGGAAGCTGGCTGCCGAGACCATCGACTACGTGCAGCAGGCTTTCGCCCCGATGCCGTACCAGGAGGGCTTCGCCGTGTTCACGGCGACGATGCTCTGGGTGGTCTTCCTCGTCGTGGAGACCCTGACGAACGGGCTGCGGTCGCCGGGCTGGACGTTCCCCGTCCTCGTGATGCCGTACGCGGTCTGCGCACTGGCGATCTACACCGAGACCAACCCGTTCCTCTTCGCCTTCCCCGCCATCGGGTTCATCGCCGTGCTCGGTACCAGCGTCCGCAACGACGCCCTTGCAGCACTGCCGGAGGCACAGGCGAACCTGCCCCACTGGCGCACGGGCGTCACCCGGGCCGCGGCGACGGCCGGCGGGCTCGCGCTGGTCGCCAGCGTGCTGCTGTCCGTGCCGATCGCAGAACGCTCGGCCAACGCAGCCAACCCCTCGGGCTCCGGGGCTGTTCTGCTGGGCGACCCGAGCCTCGACCTGATTCGCAACGTGACGGCGGCCAGCGACCAGAAGGTGATCAGCTACACCACGACCGACACCGGTGGGCAGTACCTGCGGCTGGCCGCGCTGCCCGCCTTCGACGACAGGGGCTTCCACCTCACACGGACGGAACTGATCCAGCTCCCGCTGCGCGACGACCCGCCGGAGGGGGTGGGCGCGACCTCGGTGAGCACGTCGGTGAAGGTCGACAACCTGGCCAGTGAGTACCTGCCGATGCCCTGGGTGCCGACCCGGGCAGACCTTGCGGACAACTGGCGCTACGACCCCGCGACGATGGCAGTGGTGGCCATCGGCGACAACCGCCGCGGGGCTTCCCGGAACCTCGAGTACACGGTGACCAGCGCACGCGTTCCGGACGTCGAGAACTGGCTGCCGGCCGTGGCCGACGCGGGACGCCCGAGCGACAACGGCATGACCCTCGACCTGCCGGACCAGGTCTCCCCGGCCATCCGCCAGCTCGCGGAGCAGGTCACGGCAGGCTCGGCCACCGCAGGAGCCAAGGCGCTCGCGCTGCGCAATTTCCTTCGCTCCGACGCCTTCACCTACAGCACGACGGTCACCCCCGGCACGACCCTGCAGACCCTGGACGACTTCCTGCTCGGCAGCCGGCTGGGCTACTGCGAGCAGTACGCGGGCGGCATGGCTGTGATGGCCCGCATGGTCGGGATCCCGTCGCGGGTGGTGATCGGCTTCCTGCCCGGCAAGAAGGTGGCACAGCACTGGGAGATCACCACACGGAACATGCACGCCTGGACGGAGCTCTACTTCGGCGACGACATCGGCTGGGTGCTGATGGACGCGACGCCGCCCGCTGCTGTCGGCGGGCCGACGCCGTCGGTCAGCGCAACGTCACGGCCAAGTTCCGCCAGTGCGGAGCCCACCCTGAAGCAGCCGACGAAGGCTCCCACCGATGCGCCGCCGGTGCCCCTCAACCCGACGACCGTCGATACGCCGACGTGGATCCTGCCCGGCACCGCCGGGGGGCTCGCCGGCCTGTTGCTGGTGGGCGCTGGGCCGCTCCTCGTGCGGCGCGGCCTCCGCTGGCGGCGCCTCTGGATCCGCGAGGACCAGCAGCGGATGGTGGAGGATGCCTGGGCTGAGGTGCGCGCCGTTGCGATCGACCGCGGCGCCGACTGGCCGAACGGCTCTACCCGGCAGGTCGCGGCAGCCCTCGCTCCGGAATTGGACGAGCGGGCCGGCCGGGAGCTGAGCGGTCTTGCCCTGCTCGTCGAGCGCTCGCGCTACTCCGGTGAGGAGGTGCCGGCCGGCGAGCTCGCCATGGCTGTCGGCATCGTCACGGGAGCAATCGAAAGGCGGTGGGCGAGGCCCACCGCCTGGGTGCGGCGCTGGTGGCCGCGGTCATTGTGGCCTCAGAGGCCGTCGTCCTGACGCCTGCGCCAGCGGTCCTCCATGCGGCCCATGAAGTCGCGCTCCGAGTTGCCTGAGGACCTTCCGCCGTTCGCCTGGCCGTCCCCGGCGAGGCCGGACTGCTGCCAGGCGCTGACGCCGACAACCGTTGCCGCGAGCATGATCACGAAGCCGATGACGCTCACGGCCGGGTGGACCTGCATGCCGGCGATGAGGCAGGTGATGCCTGCGATGAAGCCGATCCCCGCGAGGACCGCGCGGCGTCGGTGCCAGCGTCGGGTCGTGCCGCGAAGGGTATTGGCGAGCTTCGGATCCTCGGCCGCCAGGGCGGCTTCCATCTGCTCGAGGAGCCGTTGCTCGTCCTCAGAGAGGGCCATGGCCGCCTCCCGTTTCCCGTAGTGGCCGAAGAATAATCCAAGTCTAGGCGCCCGCACCGCATTACGGAACCAGACTCAATTGTCTCGATCGGGTCACGGTCGATCCTTCTTGGTCAGCACCGCCCTCCGCACCGCTTTCGGGCCAAATCGTTGAATCACCTTGTCGGCTGCCTTTTCGGCGTCGCGCCACCCGTGCTCGGGGGTGTCGAGGGCGGGCTGCAGGTAGGCCGAGGAGCGATCGACGAGTCCGGTGACCCGTACCCCGACCCTGCGGATGCGTGCCCGCTGCAAACCGAGTCTGGCAAGCGCAGCGAGTGCTGCCTCGTACACCTCATCGGTGATATCCGTCGGGCTGGTGAGCGTGACGGCGCGCGAAATGGTGGTGAAGTCGGCGAAGCGCAGGTTGAGTGTCACCGTCCGGCCCAGCACCCCCGCAGCCCGCATCCGGGAGGCAACTTTAACGCTCACCCGTAGCAATTCTGCGTGGACGGTCGCCCGGTCGTCGGTGTCCCGCGCGAAGGTCTCCTGGCATCCGACGCCCCGCTCGCCGGGCCGGGCGATCACCCGGCTCGAGTCACGGCCCCACGCCAGCTCTGACAGCAGGGCGCCGGCGTGCGGCCCGAATGCCCGCTGCAGCGTCGTGCGTGGGACGTAGGCGAGCTCTGCGATGGTCCTGATGCCCAGACGGTGCAGCGATGCGGCCGTGCTGTCCCCCACCCCGATCAGGTGTTCCACCGGTTGGGGGTGCAGGAACCCGATCACCGCCTCCGGTGGCACCTCCAGCAACCCGTCGGGCTTGGCAGCGTTGGAGGCCATCTTGGCGATCAGCTTGTTGGGCCCGATACCGACGGAGCAGGTGATCTGCTGCTCGTCCGCCACCATCGCGCGCAGCCGCTCGCCGATCGCAGCTGCCGAGCCTTCGCTGTGCACGGCTCCGGTCAGGTCGAGGTAGGCCTCGTCGATCGATGCGCTCTCGACCTGGGCCGTGAACGTCTCGAAGATCGCGACGACGCCGGCGGAGATCTCGCTGTAGGTGTCGAAGTCGGGCGGCAGGCTGACAGCCGTCGGGCAGAGTCGGCGAGCCTGCGTCGACGACATGCCGCCGCGGACGCCGAAGGTGCGCGCCGGGTAGTTGGCGGACAGCACCACGCCGCGTTCCGCGCCGCCCACCCACATCGGCACGTGCCGCAGTTCCGGGCGGCGCCGCATCTCCACCGATGCGTAGAAGGCGTCCATGTCGACGTGCGTCACCACCCTCATCTGCCGGCGCTCCCCGGGCTGGAGTGCCACAGCTTCCGCGGCGCCGCTGCCACCGACCCACCGGCGGGCTTCACGTCGGCGTAGGGCGACTGGCGAAAGCCGCTGGCGTGCAGCAGCACGGGACGGCGGCCGTCCGTATCCCCGACGCCGAAGCCGTCGGGCACCACGTCCATCGCTGCTCGCACGCGCTCGATGGCCTCGGCCTCGCTGCAACCCTCGGCCAGGGCCTGCGTGAAGAGCCCGTGCAGGTGGGTGAGCTCCCAGCAGCCGGTGGCCCGTACGCCGACCCCGCGCGGCCCCGCCCGGCGCAGCTCGCCGCGCACCACGAGTTGCCAGGAGTTGAAGACGGTCGCGGCGTAGGGGCCCTGGACGTCCTCGAAGAAGGTCGCGTCGACCGGCCCCGTGGTGTCGTCGAGGGTGAGGAAGAGCACCCGGCGCCCGGAGCGGATCGGCGGGGTCTGGGTCGCCACCTTCACCCCTGCGACCAGCACGTCCTTGCGATTGCGCCGGGTGAGCAGGTCGCAGGAGAACCTGACCCCGAGTGCTGCGAGGAAGTCGAGGTGGCCCGACAGCACGTGGCGGCTGGCGTCCAGCCCGATGATGTCGAGCTCGGCGGCCAGCCGCTCGGTTGCCGTCAGTTCCGGCAGGCCGGTGGCCACAACGTCGCCCACGTCGGCCGGCCCGGCGAGGTCGAGGGGCAACTGCACCTCGGCAGTGCGGTCGTGGGCAGCGCGCAGGCCGCGCGCCCTTCCGCCGCGGCGGTCGACGCGGTCGGCGCGTTCGAGGTCGGAGACGCTCAGCAGCAGGTCGCGGCGGGTGATGCGCCCCCGCCGCAGCATCGGGGCGTCGACGATGCCGTACAGCTCGTCGAATGCCCCGGCGAGCACGAGCCCCTCCAGCACGGGGGTGGCCACCCCTGCACGGCGCCAGAAGTCGGTCAGTGAAGCGTAGGGCCGAGCCTGCACGATCCGCTCCAGCTCGTTGTCGTTGATGCCCTTCACGTCGGCGAGGGCGAGCCGGATGCCGTAACCGCGTCCGTCGGGCAGCCCTGCTCCCGGCTCGGGCGGCGGCCCGTCCAGCTTCTCCACCCGGTAGCAGGCGTCGCTGCGGTTGACATCGAGGCCCAGCACGAGCACCCCCAGCCGGCGGGCCTCCTCGAGCATCAGCCGCTTGGGGTACATGCCGGGGTCGTGGGTGAGCACGCCTGCGAGGAAGTGGGCAGGGTAGTGCGTCTTCAGCCAGGCCGACTGGTAGGTGGGCAGGGCGAAAGCCGCGGCATGGGCCTTGCAGAAGCCGAAGGACGCGAACGACTCGAGCACGAACCAGATGCGGCCGATGGTGGCATCGTCGTAGCCCTTCCGCCGTGCCGCGGGGATGAACCAGCGCTTCACGTCGGCCTGCCCCTGGGGCTTGCCCAGCGCACGGCGGGCCTCGTCCCCCTGGGCGAGGGTGCACCCGGTGACGATGGCGATGATTCCGATGATCTGCTCGTGGAACACCACGACGCCGCCGGTCTCGGCCAGCACCGGCTCCAGCGATGGGTGCAGGTACCTCGCCCGCTGCCAGCCCTGGCGCGTGGAGAGGAACGGGATCACCATGTCGGACTTCACAGGGCCGGGGCGGAACAGCGAGATGTCGATGATGATGTCGGCGAAGTCGACCGGGCCGAACTTGCCCAGCAGCTCGCGCTGCCCCGGCGACTCGATCTGGAAGCAGCCGAGGGTTGCCGCCCTTGCGATCAGGTCGTAGGTGTCGGGGTCGTCGAAGGGGGCGAGCGCCTCGAGGTCGACCCGTACGCCCTCCACCCGCTCGATCTCGGTGAGCGCGTGGGCGATCGACGACTGCATCCTGATGCCGAGCACGTCCAGCTTCAGCAGTCCGAGGTCCTCGACGTCGTCCTTGTCGAACTGGCTCATCGGGTAGCCGCCGAAGCTGGCCTCCGTCGGAGTGCGGTCGCCGAGGGTCGCATCCGACAGCAGCACCCCGCACGGGTGGAGCGCGAGGTGGCGGGGCAGCCCGTCGAGGGATTCCACGAGGGCGAAGAGCACGTCGAGGCGCCGCTCGCCCAGCCCTGCCGCCCGCAGCTCCGGCAGGTCCCGGAGGGCTGCGCGGGCGTCGGCGGCGCGGATGTGCGGGAACGCCGTGGCGATCGCGTCGATCTCCTTCGGTGGGAGGCTCAGCGCTGCCCCGACGTCGCGGACGGCGTGGCGCACCCGGTAGGTGTCGAAGGAGGCGACGCACGCCACCCTGTCGTTGCCGAAGGTGCGCAGGATCAGGTCGTAGACCTCGGTGCGTCGCGCGGACTCCACATCGAGGTCGATGTCCGGCAGGGCCGCCCGCAGTGGGGAGAGGAAGCGCTCCATCAGCAGGCCGTGCCGGATCGGGTCGACGCCGGAGATGCCGAGCAGGTAGTTCACGAGACTGCCGGCACCGGACCCCCGCGCTGCCGAGCGGACGCCGAGGTCGCGCACCAGGTCGGTGATGTCGGCGACGGTGAGGAAGTAGGGCGCGAACCCGAGGGCTTCGATCACGGCGAGTTCTGCTGCCAGCCGGTCACCGACGGCCGCGCCGGGGTCGGGATAGCGGGCAGCCATGCCGACCTGGCAGCGGTTCCGCAGCTCACCGGGAGCGTCGGTGGCACTCACCTTCAGCACGTCGAACTCGGGAAGGTGGATCTCGCCGAGGCCGATGTCGGCCCGCGGGTCGAGCCGGGAGCGGATCGCGACCGTCCGGGTGTCGGCGAGCAGTTGCTCCGCATCGGCCCTTCCGGCCAGCCGGGACACCTCCTCTGCCAGCGGCAGCATCTCCTTGCCGGCCTTCAGGTAACCCTCTGCGTTGCGGCGGTCGACGTTGTGCGCAGCCAGCGGCACCAGCCGGCGGGAGGCGTCCAGCACGTCGAGGGTGGGGCCGAGGTGCTTGCCTGCCATGCGCACCTCGTTGGTGAGCACGCCGACGAGACGGTGCGCGTCGGCGAAGGCCAGCATCCTTCCGGCCTGCGCCGCCGTCCCGACGCCGGTGCCGCCGAGCTGCTGGTGGGCAACGGCCAGCACCAGCTGATAGGGCTCCACCACATCGAGCCAGCTCGCGAGCACCTGTTCCGCGACGTCGGGACGGCCGGCTGCCAGCGCGAGACCCAGCTCGGAATCGGGCCCCAGCATCACCAGCAGGTCGCGGCCGTTGGCTCCGACGAGGCTCGTGGTGCAGACGGGCTGCCCACGCTCACCGGCGGCGTGGACGGCCGTGGTCAGCCGGCACAACGAGGCCCAGCCGGCCCGCGAGGTCGCGAGCGTCACCACCCTCGGCAGGCGCGCATCACGCAGCTCACCGCCCTTGGCCGGAGTGACAGCCCGCGTCGAGAGGGGACGGGCAGCGACCGACGGGGCGACAGCGAAGTCGACCCCGACGACCGGGGCGATACCGGCGGCGGCGCAGGCCTTTGCGAACCGGACGGCACCGTAGAGGCCGTCCCGATCGGTGATCGCGAGGGTGTCCATCTCGTGACCCGCAGCAGCGGCGACCAGCGCGGAAGGGGCGGAGGCGCCGTAACGCAGCGAGTAGCCGGAAGCCACCCGCAGGTGCACGAAGGGATCGCTCATCCCGTCCGCCTGGCCGCCCGGGCGGGACGGGCCAGCCGACGGGCGACGGCGTCATGGAAGGCCTGGGCATCGCGCAGCAGGTCGTCGGCCTCGCGCACGGTGACGATGGAGATGGCTCCCGCCGCTACCGCCTCGCGCTTGCCCTGGGTGGCTGCGAAGAACCCCGCCCACTCCGAGAACTCCGGGGCCACCTCGCCTACCACGTGCCAGACGTTGCGCAGCCGTCCGCCCGACGCTGCCCGTGCCCTGGCAGCGAGGATCGTCGCCGCCACCCGCAGGGCTGCGAGCTGTGCCTGCAGGTAGCGCTCGGCCGGGCTGTCGGCAAGTTCGGCACCCACCAGCGCCGCCCGCGCCAGATCGAGGCCGTCGTCAGAAGCGGGGGCCATCAGTCCATCACCGCCCGCAAGCGCCAGCGGCCGTCGCCCCAGCTGTGCGCCAGTTCGTACACCCCGGACCGGGCTGCTGCGCCCGGGCTGGCGACCACGCGCCAGATCTCCTCCTCGCCCAGCAGGTCGCCGGCGTCGGCCACCTCCGGGCCGTCGCCACGCGCAGCCTCCACCTGCGCGCTGCGCCACCAGTCGGTCGTCTCGAGCCAGCGGGTCTGCACCTGGCTGACCCGCCAGATGCGGCGGCGCCAGCTGAAATGGGCCGGGCCCTCCTGGGTGCCGATCAGGCCGGTACGAACCTCGATCTCCTCGTCGTAGCGACGCATGGTCCCTTCCCGGTGGCCCTGATGGAACTGGCACTGATGTACTGACACTGAGGGAACTGACCGACCCCGGCACGGATGGTTCTCCGGCGAGCCTCGGGTGGGGGTCGAGACCACCAGAGGCAACTGCCGGGGAACCGTCCATACCGGGGCCGGGACGGGCACGCTGTGCGCGACCCGAGCGAGCTTCCCCAACTCGCGTTATCGAACATGTATTCGATTGACCACCATCATAGGACCAGCCTCCGACAGTGCGTCAAGCCCCGGGCACAGGCGTGGTGGCTACGCTTTCGCCATGGATGTCGTCGCACTCACTTTCGCCAGTGGCTGGGCCAGCGGCATCAACGCCTATGCGACGGTCTTCCTGCTCGGCATGATCGGGAGGTTCGGCGCCATTCCCGGTATTCCGGAGGGCTTCGGTCGCACCGACGTGCTGGTGATCATGGGCATCCTCGCCCTCGCCGAGTTCTTCGCGGACAAGATCCCCTACGTCGACTCGGCCTGGGACGCCATCTCCACCTTCATCCGTCCGGTCGCCGGCGCCCTGATCGGGGCCCTGCTCGCCGGGGCGAGCGGCGACCTGCTGCCGATGACGATGGGCGCGCTCGGCGGGGTGACCGCGCTGGTCAGCCATGCCGCCAAGTCCGGGGTTCGCCTCGCCGTGAACACCTCCCCTGAGCCGCTCAGCAACATCGGCGCCTCACTCGCAGGGGATGCGGCCCTGGTCACGGTCATCGCGCTCGCCATCGCCTACCCGGTGCAGGCAGCGATTCTCGCCGGCGTCCTGCTGGTCGGCACGATCGCCCTCGCCGTGATACTGCTCACCCAGATCCGTCGCGGGGTCACGGCCTTCCGCGCCTGGGTGGCTGCGCGTTGATCGCTGTCGTCGGCGGCGGGCTTGCCGGACTCGCAGCCGCCGCCCGCCTCGCCAAGGTCGGGCACCAGGTCGTGGTGGTCGAGCGTGAGCCGGAACCCGGCGCGGGCATCGACATCGCAAGCGAGCCGGACGAGACCGTCATCACCCTGCCCTCGGCCTGGCGCGACCTGTTCCGCAAGTCCGGCAGGACCCTCGACGCGGAGTTCGACCGCGCAGGGCTCGTACTCGTCCCCGCCCCCGCCCGCAGCCACCGCTTCGCCGACGGCTCCAGCCTTGCCCTGCCCACCGACAGGGGCGAGCAGTGGGCGACGCTCAGCGACTCCTTCGGCGAGCCGGCAGCGATCGCCTGGCGCGACCTGCTGGACCGGCTCGACGACACCTGGCAGGTGCTGCGGCGACTCGGGCTCGAGTCGGAGTTCACCGGCAGGGAGCAACTGACGGCCGAGGTGCGCGCCAGGCTGCATCCGCGGGAGAGCATTGCGCGGCTCGCAGCCGGCCTGCCCGCAGCACAGCTCACAGAACTCGTGCTCGACGTGGCTGCCCGGCTCGGCCAGGACCCGGCGCGCCTTCCCGGTTGGCACGCCGTGCGGCTCAGCGTCGAACGTACCTTCGGCCGCTGGCAGGTCACCGACGCCGCCGGCGTCCCGCAGCCGGCCGACGTGCTCGTCGGGATGCTGGTAGAGCGGCTCGCCACAAGGGGCGTGCGGGTGCTCGCCGGTGTCGAGGTGGTGCAGATCCGCAAGGGTGCGGAAGGGCCACGCATCGAGACGACCGACGGACGCCTCGACGTCACGGCTGCCATCAGCACGCTCAACCCGATCGACCACGCCGACCTCACCCGCGAGAAGGCCGACTTCCGGACGGCGAGGGCCGTGCGCCCGGCAGCGACAAGGGGGCCGCTGTGGGCGTCCTGGCACACGCTGCTCGACCTCCCGCGGCTGCAGACGGCCGTGCCCGGCGTGCTCGTCGCCTCCGCCTGGTCACCGGCCGGCCCGGATGCGTGGGCCCAGCTCCTCACCGGCGCCCTCGCCGCCTACCGGGTGCACGGCGAACTGACCGGTGAGGACATCCGTCCGACGAACAAGGACTACCGACCCGGCAGTGCCCGCCGCTGATCAGGCAAGGACGGTCATCTCGACCTCGACGAACAGGTCCGAGGACTGCGACCCGGAGTAGACGCCCTTCAACGGGGTGACGTCGAAATAGTCCCTGCCGACGCCGACCTCCACATGGGTGTCGCCGGGAGCGGTGTTGTTGGTGGGGTCGAGGCCCACCCAGGCGCCGTCCCAGAACTGGAGCCAGGCGTGCGACTCCCCCGTCGTCGGCTGGCCGACGATCGGGCTGGCGTTCGGCATGACGTAGCCGGAGACGTAGCGGGTGGGGATGCCGACGCTGCGCAGGGCGCCGAGACCGAGGTGGACGAGGTCCTGGCAGACGCCGGCCCGTGCCTCCCAGACGGCTGTGGCCCGGGTGCTGACCTCCGTCGAGCCGGGCACGTACTCCACCCGGTCCAGGATGCGGCGGATGATCGTCTGCACTGCATCAACCGGACGCGTGGCCTTCTTCGCAGCATCCTGCGCGATGCGCCGCAGTTCACCGCCGGGATCGACGTGCTCTGTGACTCCGAGGTACTCCACCTGCTGGTCGCACAGCCGCGGGTCGCGCAGGTCCTCCCAGCTGATGCCGGCGCCGACGCTGAGCCGGTCGCCGACGTCGACGGTGCTGGTGGCAACGACGTCCAGCCGGCTGTGCGGCTCGGCGATCTCGAATGCCGTCACCGGCGTGCCCCAGTAGTCGATGAAGGCGTGCGACCAGGCCACCGGCGTGATCTCCAGCCGGGTCGCGAGGACGTATTGCTCCCGCGTGGCGCGCGGCGTCATTCGTGCTTCATTGTGGGACGCGCTGATCAGGCCGTGGTACCGGTAGCCGGTGCGGTGGACGATGCGTAGCTGCCGGCCCATCAGTTGCCTCCGCTCCAGGTCGCTGCTGTTGCGCCTGTGAAGTACCTCGTGGTGACCGCCTCGCTCACGAGGTTGCAGGTGCGCTGCAGGTTGGTCATCCGCTGCGGCAGGTCCTCGAGCATCCGTCCCGGCGCCCGGTACTCCAGCGCAGCGCGGGCTGTGCCCAGCAGCCGCTGTGCCTCGTCGTCGAACCCGACGCGGCGACCGCCGGCGAGCGCGAGGTCGGAGAGCGAGCTCTCCGCCGACTGCAGGCTGTGCACAACAGAACGCGGGAACAACCGGTCGAGCAGCAGGAATTCCGCTGCATCCTTGTCCGTCGTCACACCGCCGTAGGTGCGGACGAAGGCATGGTGTGCGCCACAGCCGCGCAACACGTTGTTCCACGCGCTCTGGGTGCCGGAGGTCAGGTGCGCCGTCGAGATCAGCCGCGCTGTCATGTCGACCCGCTCGAGGCTGCGGCCGAGGGTGAGGAAGTGCCAGCCCTCGTCGTGGCTCATCGTCTGGTCTGCCGTGCCGGAGATGACGGCGCAGCGCTCGCGGACGTGACGGAAGGCAGACGCCGGACGCATCCGCTGCAGGCGCGCCCCCTTCACCGAGTTCCAGGTGGTGTTGATCGCTTCCCACATCTCGATCGACACCGTTTCGCGGGCACGTCGAGCCGCTTCGCGCGCTCCCCCGAGGGCCGCGGCGATCGAGCACGCCGACGCCGTGTCGTAGCACAGGGCGCGCAGCACTTCGCTGGTGTCTGCGACCTCCACCGGCGATGCCCCCATGACGGCCAGCAGCGAGTGGGCAGCATCGTCCTGGTCGACGGAAGGGTCGTCCAGCAGCAATTGCAGGTGCACCTCGACGATGCGGGTGGTGTTCTCCGCCCGCTCGAGGTAGCGCCCGATCCAGAACAGGGATTCGGCGATCCGGCTCAGCACGGTGCACCGCCGATCCCCAGCCCGTGTTGCCGTTGCTGCTGTTGCTGCGCCTGCTGCTGTTGCACCTTCTCCTCGCCGAGCTCACCCAGCGGCACGCCTTCGACCACCTCGCGGGGGCGGCGCCTGCGACGCTTCCCGCGGACGCCGTCACGGGCCAGCACCCAGGTGTCCTTGGAACCGCCGCCCTGGCTGGAGTTCACGATCAGTTCGCCCTCCGGCAGCGCCACCCGGGTGAGTCCGCCGGGCAGCACGTAGACCTCGTCGCCCGAGTTCACGGCGAACGGCCGCAGGTCGACGTGGCGCGGTGCCATCTTGCCGTCGATCATCGTCGGGACGGTGGACAGCTGCACCACTGGTTGGGCGATCCAGCCGCGCGGGTCCTTGATGATGCGGGCGCGCAGCGCGTCCAGCTGGCGCTTCGTGGCACGCGGACCGATCACTATGCCCTTGCCACCGGAGCCGTCCACCGGCTTGAGCACAAGCTCCGCGAGTCGGTCGAGCACCTCCTCGCGGTGCGCCGGCTCCTCAAGGCGCCAGGTGTCGACGCTGGCCAGCAGGGGCTCCTCAGCAAGGTAGTAGCGGATCAGGTCGGGAATGTAGGTGTAGACCAGCTTGTCGTCCGCAACGCCGTTGCCGATCGCGTTGGCCAGCGTGACGTTGCCGGCGCGGGCAGCGGTGATCAGGCCTGCGCAGCCCAGCATCGAGTCCGAACGGAACTGGGCCGGGTCGAGGAACTCGTCGTCGACCCGACGGTAGATCACGTGCACGGGCTTGAGGCCCTGGGTGGTGCGGATCGAGACGCGTCCGTTGTGGCACAGCAGGTCGCGGCCCTCGACGAGCTCAACGCCCATCATCCGGGCCAGCAGCGCGTGCTCGAAATAGGCCGAGTTGTACACGCCCGGGGTCAGCACGACGACGGTCGGGTCGCTGACGCCACTGGGCGCAGCGGCCCGCAGCGCTGCCAGCAGGTGCAGCGGGTAGCCCTCCACCGGACGGATCCGGTGCCGGCTGGTGACCTCGGGCAACGCGGAGAACATGGCGCGCCGGTTCGTCATCACGTAGGACACCCCGGACGGCACCCGGACGTTGTCCTCGAGCACCCGGAAGCGGCCCACCTCGTCGCGGACGAGGTCGATTCCGGCGACGTGGCAGCGCACGCCGTTCGGTGGACGCACCCCCGCCATCACCCGGTGGTAGTGCGGTGAGGTGACGATGACCTTGCGCGGGATGACGCCGTCGCGGAACACCCGGCCCTCGCCGTAGACGTCGGCGAGGAAGGCCTCAAGGGCGCGGACCCGCTGGGTGACGCCGGCCTCGACCTCGGCCCACTCGTCTGCCAGCAGCACGCGGGGAACGATGTCGAGCGGGAAGGGCCGCTCCTCGCCGCCGATGTCGAAGGTCACGCCCTGGTCGAGGTAGGTCGACTTCAGGTACTCGGCCCGCGCACGGACCTCGTCGCCGTCGAGCTTGGCGAGTTGCCTCAGGACAGACCCGTATGCGACCCGGACGCCCTCGGCACCGACGACCTCGTCGAAGGCTTTCGGGG
Organism: uncultured Actinomycetota bacterium; assembly: GCA_963799235.1. Taxonomy (GTDB): domain Bacteria; phylum Actinomycetota; class Actinomycetes; order Propionibacteriales; family Propionibacteriaceae; genus Propionicimonas. The sequence continues at coordinate 326,078 of CAWCWL010000001.1, forward strand.
TACCGGCATAGTCACGAAACAGGACGCTCACCTTGCTCAGGTTAGGTGAACCGTGTTTCACGGGAGGTGTCTTTCGTTTCGGGGAGGTTTCGAAACTCCGATGTTACCGACCGCCGCGCGGTGCGCCGCCCTTGCCGTTGCGGTTACCCGCGGGCCGGTCGCTGCCGTCGCGGGCCGGCTTGCCCCACGCCCCGGTACCGAGCTGTGCACGGGCCTTGGTCGCGCCCCGGGCGTTGCCGAAGGGGCGGCCGCCGCGCTGGCCCTGCGCGTGGCGGGGACGCTTCGGGTCGAAGCGGTGGTCGACCACCGGCTCGGGGACGTAGGCCTGCGGCGCCGCGCGCTCGCCGCGCACCTCCGCGATCAGGTCGTCGCCGGGAGCGACCACCTCGCGGCGTGCGTTGCCGATGCCGGCCGCTGCCATCATCGCCCGAACCTTGCGGTTCTGGTCCTGCTGGCAGAGCGTGACGACGATGCCGCTCGCGCCGGCGCGGGCCGTGCGTCCGGAGCGGTGCAGGAACGCCTTGGCCTCTGCCGGCGGATCGGAGTGCACGACGAGCGCGACGTCGTCGACGTGGATGCCGCGGGCGGCGATGTCGGTGGCGACGAGGACTTTGACGCGGCCCTCGGAGAAGGCGGCAAGGTTGCGCTGGCGCATCGACTGGTTGAGGTCACCGTGCAGCTCGAGGGCGGGGACGCCGGCCCTCGACAGGTCGCTCGCCAGCTTGGCCACACCGCGCTTGGTGCGCGCGAAGACCAGGCTTCGGCCTGCGCCGCTGAGCAGGTCGACGAGCACTGCCTGCCGGTTCTCCCTCGTGATGAGGAAGACGATGTGCTCGGCCGGACGCTCCTTGGGCGGCTCGACGGAGTGGGTGACCGGCTTGTCCAGGTACCTGGTGACCAGCTTGTCGACGTCGCCGTCCAGGGTGGCGGAGAACAGCAACCGTTGCCCGGGCGGGGTGAGCTCGAGGATCCGGCGCACCGGCGGGAGGAAGCCCATGTCGGCCATCAGGTCGGCCTCGTCGAGCACCGTCACCTGCACGTCCGACAGGTCGCAGGCGCCGCGTTCGATCAGGTCCTCGAGCCGGCCGGGTGTCGCGATCACGATGTCGACGCCGGAAGCGAGGTTCTTCAGCTGACCGGGGTAGCCGACACCGCCGTAGACGGTCATGGTGCGCAGGCCGACGGCCTTGGCGAGGAAGTGGACGGTGCGTTCCACCTGCACGGCCAGTTCCCGTGTGGGCACCAGCACGAGGCCGGCGGGACGGCCACGCCGCCGCGTCCGGTTGCGCGCAGCGAGCCGTGTCACCAGCGGCAGCGCGAAGGCGACGGTCTTGCCGGAACCGGTCGGGCCACGTCCGAGCACATCGCGCCCTGCGAGGGAGTCCGGCAGCGTCGCTGTCTGGATCCCGAAGGGCTCGACGATGTCGTGGCGGGCGAGGACGGTGACCAGCTCGGCTTTCACTCCAAGATCGGCGAAGGTCGTCAAGACGCTCCTCAGCTGCGCCGGGTGCGGGGCTTGTGGAACGTGCCGCCGTCGGTCACCGGCTGGTTGCCGGTGCGGCTGAGCTCGATCAGCTTGCCCGAGATCCGGGTGGAGGCCAGGGCCTCCCAGGCGCCCTGCGGCAGCTTGGCCGGCAGCTCCACCAGCGAGTGGTCGGCGCGGATGTCGATGTGGCCGAAGTCATCACGGCCGAGGCCACCCTCGTTGGCGAGCGCGCCGACGATCTGGCGCGGCTCGACCCGGTGCCTGCGGCCGACGTTGATGCGGTAGGTCGCCAATTCCACCTGCCCGCGGGAACGCGGTTCGCGCGGGGGTCGGTCGCCACGATCGCCGCGGTCGCCCCTTTCGCCCCGGTCCGGACGCTCACGATCGTTGCGGGAGAACTGCTCGGGACGGTCCTCCAGCAGCAGCGGGACGTCGCCCTGCAACACGATCGCGAGGGCAGCGGCCACGTCCACCTCCGGCACGTCGTGCTCGCGGACGTAGTGGGCGACGATGTCGCGGAAGGTGTCGACGGAGTCCGACTCGAGCGCATCGGTGATGGCACTGTCGAACTTGGTGAGCCGGTTGCTGTTGACGTCGTCGATCGTCGGCAGCGGCATCAGGGTGAGCTCCTGCCGGGTCGCCTTCTCGATCAGGCGCAGCAGGTAGAACTCCTTCGGCGTGATGAACGAGATCGCGTCACCGGTGCGGCCGGCGCGGCCGGTGCGGCCGATCCGGTGCACGTAGGACTCCGTATCGGTGGGGATGTCGTAGTTCACAACGTGGCTGATCCGGTCCACGTCGAGGCCGCGGGCCGCAACGTCGGTGGCGACGATGATGTCGAGCTTGCCGGACTTCAGCTGGTTGACGATCCGCTCGCGCTGGGCCTGGGCGATATCGCCGTTCAGTGCCGTCGCTGCGAAGCCGCGGGCACGCAACCGCTCGGCCAGCTGCTCGGTCTCCTGCTTGGTGCGGGCGAAGATCAGCATCGCCTCGAAATTCTCGACCTCGAGGATGCGGGTGAGCGCGTCCAGCTTCTGGGCCGGAGCCACCCGCAGGTAGCGCTGCGTTGTCGTCGCGACGGTGGTCGTCTTGGTCTTGATGGTGATCTCGATGGGATCGTTCAGGTATTTCTTGGCGATCTTGCGGATCTGGGTCGGCATGGTGGCGGAGAACAGGGCCACCTGCTTGTCCGCTGGGGTCCCGGTGAGGATCGTCTCGACGTCCTCCGCGAAACCCATCTTCAGCATCTCGTCCGCCTCGTCGAGCACGAGGAAACGCAGCTGGCTGAGGTCGAGGGTGCCCTTCTCCAGGTGGTCCATGATCCGGCCGGGGGTACCGACGACGACCTGGACGCCGCGGCGCAGGGCGCTCAGCTGGACGCCGTAGGCCTGGCCGCCGTAGACGGGCAGTACGTGCAGGCCCGCCATGTGGGAGCCGTAGCTGGCGAAGGCCTCACAGACCTGGATCGCCAGTTCCCGCGTCGGGCAGAGCACCAGCGCCTCCGGGGCCTTCTGGGTGTTGTCGAGCCGGGAGAGGATGGGCAGCGCGAAGGCTGCGGTCTTGCCGGTTCCGGTCTGCGCCCTGCCGACGACATCGCGGCCCTCGAGGAGGGGCGGAATGGTCGCTGCCTGGATCGCCGTCGGCAGTTCATAGCCGAGATCCCGGGTCGCTTTCAACACACGGTCATCGAGTCCGAGTTCGCTGAAACGGGGAATCGGGAATTCTTCTTCGGGCTGCTCCACCTGCGAAGTGTAGTGAACGTGCTGGTCGTCCGGCGAACCGGCCACCCTCAGGCGAACCGGCGGCCCGGCTCGGTACTGATGACCATTGTCCCGGCCAGGCGGTCATAGATCGTGCGTCGGTCGCCGACGAAAAGGGTCACCAGGTAGGCGATCGGGACGGCCATCGACGCGACGGCTCCGATCTCGGCGTCGATTCCGCCCCCGGCGGCAAGGGCGATCGCGGCCAGGTGTCCCAACGACCAGGGCACCCCGAGCTTGAGCAGGTTGCGCAGGAGCGAGCGGGCCCAGGTGATCCGCTCCCCCGTCGGGTCGCGCCGCACCCGCAGGCCGAACTTGAGCTTGCCCGGCGTCGCCTCGTACTTGCCGCACTCCATTGCGGTCAGCGCGACCGTGACGGGCAGCACCACCAGCGCCAGCCCCACGAGGTTCAGCGCCAACGGACCCATGGCTGAGGTCCGCCCGCTGAGGTAGAGCGGCACCCCCACGGCGGCCACAAGAATCGCCCAGGCCAGAGCCAGCCCCAGGTCGATCAGGCCCGCGAGCAGGCGGCTCCGCGTGGTGCTGGTCACGCGAGTCAGGATAGGCCCGCTTGAGCACGGGGCTGCGCAGGCGCGAGCCGGGCGTTATCCTGCGTCGATGTCCCAGTTCCACATCGTCGAGGCCCGACCGCGCACCGATTGGGCCTACGACGGCCTGCACGCGCTGGAGGTGGCCGTCACGACGGAACTCCTCGGCGAGGACCAGTCGGTCGGTGCGGACTGGTCGCGGGCCAACTACTCCAGTGAGGTCACGAGCATCAAGGGCCTGTTGCTGGCCCTGCCGGGAGAGGCACCCACGAACGCCGTCGCCGGCAGGTTCGGTCTTCCCGAGGCACCGGATTCGCCGGCCGAGGTGCTGGCCGCCGTCGAGTTCGCCATGCCGACGCTGGACAACCTGCATCTGATGGACGACGTGTACGTCCAGGTGGCGAGGAAGGCGCGCAGGGCAGGGCTCGGCACGGCACTGTGGCGGGAGGCCCGCCGGATCGCCGGAGAGCACGGACGCTCTGCGACCATCGCGTGGAGCCACCACCTCGCCGGGGCGATCAGCGCGCCGGAACGGGTCGAGCCGTCCACCGGCGTCGGCCACCTGCCGGTGGACCCCGGGTCGCTGTTCGCCCAGTCGCTGGGCCTCCAGCTCGCGCAGGTGGAGCGGGAATCAAGGCTGCCGTTGCCGGTGGTGCCGGAAATGCTGGCAACCCTGCGCGCGGAGGCGGAGGCAAGGGCCCTGCCGGGCTACGAGGTGGTGTCGTGGTTGGGACCCACACCCACCGAACACCTCGATCGGGTCGCGGAGATGAACCGCACGCTGTCGGTCGACGCGCCGACCGGCGACCTGGACTGGGAGGAGGAGGTGTGGGACGGCGAGCGCGTCCGCCTGCTCGACGAGCTGTCGCACCGCACCGGGTACTCCGTGAACACGCTTGCCATCCATGCGGCCACCGGAGAGGTGGCCGGGTTCACCCTGATCCACGTCCACAACGCCTATCCCCACCGGCCCGAGCAGTGGAACACGGCAGTGGCCGCCGCCCACCGTGGGCACCGCCTGGGGCTGCTGATCAAGGCCGTGAACCTGCAGGAGCTGGCCGTGACCACCCCGGAGGCGCGCTACGTGACAACGTGGAACGCCGGGGAGAACGACCACATGCTCGGGATCAACACCCGGCTGGGGTTCCGGCTGCACTCTGTCCACGGGGCCTGGAAGGCCTAGGGTCCATGGGGCCTGGAAGGCCTAGGGTCCATGGGCCTGGAAGGCCTGAGCGGTCAGCGACCGGCGGCCTCTGCTCCCTTGAGCAGGCCGTACAGGGTGGTGTTCACAGGCACGGGGACCCCGGTGCGCCGTCCGAGCTCGACGACGGCGCCGGCGAAGATGTCCACCTCCGTCGGTCGTCCGGCCAGCGCATCCTGCGCCATGGACGTGTAGTTGTCCGGACCGAGCCCGTCGAGAACGTCCAGCCACCGCTGGATGTCGGAGGCGTCGAGCGCGATGCCGGAGGCGTTGGCGACGGCGATGACCTCCTGCTGGGCTGCGATCATCACCTGGCGTGCCGGCTCGTCGCGGTCCTGCAGCACCCGGTAGGGCGCACGGGCAAGCGCGGAGACCTGGTTGGCGCCGACGTTGATCAGGAACTTCCACCAGAGCTCGTGCTGCATGTCGGCCGGCACGACGTGCGGGATGCCGGCCTGGGCGAGCAGGCCGGCGACCCGGCCGACTGCCGGGGTGGGCGGATCGGGGTTGTTCGCCTCGCCGAACATGATGCGACCCAGCGAGGTGTACCGCACGTCCCTTCCCTTGCGGACGGCGTCGATGCCGACGCTGATGGCGTACGGCACGTGAGCACCCGGCAGGCCGGACCGCAGCCGGTCCTCACTCCCGATCCCGTTGAGGAGGCTGAGCACCGCGGTGTCCCTGCCGACCCCGGGCCGGAGCAGCTCGATCGCCTCCCCCAGCTGGGGATGCTTGACTGCGACGATCACCAGGTCAGCCGGGAGGTCGTCTCCGAGGAGGGCGAAACGGTAGGGCCGCCCGTTCACCACGGTGGGCTCGGCGCTGTAGCGCTGCGCCCGAGCCGGGTCGACGACCACCCGCAGGTCGGCGCCGGCCTCGACGAAGCGGCTGGCGTACGCGGCGCCCACAGCTCCGAGACCCACGACGTGGATTCGCGCCATCTAGTCCCCCAGGGGTCCGAACTTCACCCCGCGGGCGGCGAGCTCGGCCTCCCCGCCGTCCTCTGCTGTCAGCACCCACGCGCCTGCGCCGGTGAGCGCAACGGTGTGCTCCCAGTGCGCGGCCGGGGAGCCGTCCCGCGTCACGACCGTCCATTCGTCGTCGAGGGTCGCAGTGACGGCGGATCCCGCGGTGATCATGGGCTCGATCGCTATGCACATGCCCTTCACCAGCAGCTCGCCCCGTCCGGGACGACCGAGGTTGGGCACGTCGGGCGGCTGGTGCATCTCACTGCCGATGCCGTGGCCGGTGTACTCCGACACGATTCCGTAGCCGGCCTTGTGACCCCGCACCGAGGTCTCGACCGCACGTCCGACGTCCCCGACGCGGGCGCCGACGCGCGCTGCGGCGATGCCGGCCCACATCGACTCCCGGGTGGCATCGCTGAGCGCTGCGGCCTCCGGTGAGAGGTCGCCGATCCCGAAGGTGATGGCCGAGTCACCGTGCCAGCCGTCCTTCGAGACGCCGAAGTCGACGCTGACGAGGTCGCCGTCGGCGAGCACCCGCTCCCCCGGGATACCGTGCACGATCGTCTCGTTCACCGAGATGCAGGTGACAGCAGGGAACGGCGGGAGCCCGAAGCCGCCGCCGTAGCCGAGGAACGAGGAGATCGCTCCTGCCTCGGCGATGTGCTCCCGGGCGACCTGGTCGAGTTCTGCCGTTGTGATGCCGGCCCGCGCGGCGTCACGCACCGCTGCGAGCGTCCGGCCGACGATCAGCCCGGCCACCCGCATGAGACGAATCTGGTCTGCGGACTTGATCTCGATCCCCGGCCGGCGACGCATCCTCAGCCGAGCTTGGCGTCCAGCGCGGAGGTGATCCGGCCGGCCACTTCGTCGATGGCGCCGATGCCGTCCACCTCGACCAGCAGGCCGCGGTCGCGGTAGGTGGCCAGGAGCGGGTCGGTGGCTTCGGTGTAGATGACCATCCGGTTGCGGATGGTGTCGGCGTTGTCGTCGGCGCGGCCCTCGAGCTCGGCGCGCTTCAGCAGCCGGGCCACGAGGATCTCGGTGTCGGCGACGAGCGAGATGACGGCGTCGATGCCCTTGCCGGTCTTCGCCAGCACGTCATCGAGCGCCGCGACCTGGCCGGCGGTGCGCGGGTAACCGTCGAGCAGCCAGCCGGCGGCTGCGTCGTCGTGGGTCAGGCGGTCGGCAACGATCGCGTTCGTGACCTCGTCTGGCACATAGCCGCCCTCGGCCATGATGCGCGATACTTCCTTGCCCAACTCGGTCTGGTTCTTGACGTTGGCCCGGAAGATGTCACCGGTGGAGATCGCCGGCACGCCGTAGTGCGCTGCGATGCCAACGGCCTGGGTTCCCTTCCCGACGCCGGGCGGGCCCATGATCAACAGTCTCATCTGAGGAATCCTTCATAGTTTCGTTGCTGCAACTGGCTCTGGATCTGCTTCACGGTGTCCAGACCGACTCCGACGATGATCAGGATGGAGGTACCGCCGAAGGGGAACTTGTTCTGGGTGCCGAGGCTGATGAACGCGATCGCGGGGATCAGGGCGATGATGCCCAGGTACAGGGCACCGGGAGCCGTCAGCCGCGAGAGCACGTGCGCGAGGTAGCGCTCGGTCGGCCCGCCGGCGCGGACGCCGGGAATGAAGCCGCCGTACTTCTTCATGTTGTCGCTGACCTCGACCGGATCGAACGTGATCGAGACGTAGAAGTAGGCGAAGAAGATGATCAGGAGGAAGAAGATGAGCTCGTAGACCCAGCTGCCCGTGGTCAGGTTGGACGCGATCCAGTTGGAGATCGGGTTCGGGGCGTCGGCGGTTCCTGGCTGGAACTGGGCGTACAGCACCGGCAGGTAGAGCATCGACGAGGCGAAGATGACGGGGATGACGCCCGCCTGATTGACCTTGATCGGGATGTAGGTGCTGGTGCCGCCGAGGAGCCGGCGTCCGACCATGCGCTTGGCGTACTGGACGGGGATCCGGCGCTGGGCCTGCTCCATGAAGATGACGCCCGCCATCACGGCGAGGCCGATCACCATCACGATCGAGAAGATGAACCACCCCGCTGCGCCTTCGCGGCTCTCCTTGATGGACCACAGGGAGGCCGGGAACTGTGCAGCGATCTGGGTGAAGATCATGACCGACATGCCGTTGCCGACGCCACGGTCGGTGATCAGTTCGCCCAGCCACATGATCACGCCGGTACCCGCGGTCATGGTGAGGATCATGGTGAGGATCGGGAAGACGCCCTTGTCGTAGACCAGGTCGAGTGAGCAGCCCTGGAACAGCTGGCCGTTGATCGCGAGCGTCACGAAGGCCGTCGAGTTCAGGACGGCCAGCACGAGGGTGAGGTACCGGGTGTACTGGGTGATCTTCGCCGTGCCCGATGCGCCTTCCTTCTTCAGCGCCTCCAACCGCGGGATGACCACGGTGAGCAGCTGCAGGATGATGCTGGCGGTGATGTAGGGCATGATCCCCAGCGCGAAGATCGCCAGCTGGAGCAGGGCACCGCCCGAGAACAGCTGGATCATCTGGTACAGGCCGGCGGCGTCACCTGAGGTCGCCTGGGCACGGCACTGGTTCACGTTGACGATGTTCACGTTCGGGGTCGGGATGACCGAACCGAGCCGGAAGACCGCGAGGATGAAGAGCGTAAACAGGATCTTCTTGCGCAGGTCAGGCGTCCGGAGCGCATTCGCGAAGGCGGAAAGCATGAAGAGGACCTACTCCTTACTCTGCGTCGGCGAAGCATGATCGCACCACCGGGAGCCGCCGCAACGCCGAGCGCGTGGCAACCCGGCAAACTCTATCAAGGCAAACCCCGGATGCGCGCATCGGCCCCCCACCAACCGTCCTCGTCGCCGACCCAGGCCACGTTGCGCCACCTGGTGCACGTTGCGCCAACTAGATGGGGCGCAACGTGCACTACCTGGCGCAACGTCAGCGGGACAGGTCGCGGCGGACCGCTGGCTGATCGAAACGGGCAACACTCGGACAACACCTGACCTGTGGATAACCCGGAGTGGTGCTCGCCCAGCGTGCTGGGGTGTGGTGATGGCTGTTCACCAAACCAGCGACCTCCGCCGCCTGGGAATCGGGCCCACCCAACTTCGCCGCATGGTGAGGGACCATGAGCTCGAGCGACTGCGTCGAGGCGCCTACGTTGATCCGGAGGTTCTGGATCAGGCTGCGCGACATCTGCGCCTCATCGAGGCCACGATCCCCCAGCTCGGTGGCGATGTGATCCTGAGCCACGCCTCTGCAGGAGTCATTCACGGACTCCCGGTCCCCGGAGCCCTTCTTGGCCAGGTCTGGGTGACTGGCCGGTCGAAAGGTGGCGGACACTCACGGCCGGCCCTCCATGAAATGAAGGCCGCTCTCCGTCCGAACGACGTCATCGGGCTCGGGTCCCTGAGGGTGACCAGCCTTGCGCGGACCGTTGTCGACCTCGGCCGGCGGATGCGGTTCGACGACACTGTCGTTGCGGCGGACGCTGCCCTCCACGCCGGGCTCGATCCGACCGCGCTCGTCGAACAGCTGGACGCGTGGCCGCGTCGCAGCGGGATCGGCCTTGCCAGGAAGGCCCTCGCCATGGCTGACGGGCGGAGCGAAAGCCCCGGCGAAACCCGAAGCCGCGTCCTGATGTGGCGATTGGGCTTGCCAGCTCCGACGCTTCAGTACGAGGTGCAGACCGCCGGCGGGCTGTTCCGATCCGACTTCGCATGGGAGGACCGCCGCCTGCTTGGCGAGTTCGATGGTCGGGTCAAGTACGGCGAGCTGCTGCGCCCCGGCGAACGTCCCGAGGATGTGGTCATGCGGGAGAAGCATCGCGAGACGCTACTTCGTTCCGAGGGCTGGTGGATCGTCCGCTGGGTCATGGCTGACCTTCGCGATCCCGTCGGGTTCCGCAGAATCATCGAGACGGGGTTCGCCAACGCCCTGCGGTCCTGATCCCGTCCGCCAGGTCTGTCCCGACTCTCCTGTCCGCCCTCGCTCTCCACACCACGTTGCGCCAGCTAGCGCACGTTGCGCCCGCTCCAGCAGGCGCAAGGTGGACTACTTGGCGCAAGGTCGGCATTGAGGGGGTGCTGGGGCGACCTTCGGCCCGGGGACGCAGAAGGCCCCCGGCAACTGCCGGGGGCCTTCGTTGCTCAGTGAACGATCAGAGCTCGGTGACGCTACCGCCGGCCTTCTCGATCTTGGCCTTGGCGGTCGCGGAGAACGCGTTCGCTGTGACCGTCACGGCCACGGCGATGTCGCCGTTGCCGAGGATCTTGACCAGTTCGCCGTCGCGGACGGCGCCCTTGGCCACGAGGTCGGCCGGGGTTACCGCGCCGCCATCGGGGTACAGCTCAGCGAGCCGCGCCACGTTGACGATCTGGTACTCGACCCGGAAGGGGTTCTTGAAGCCGCGGAGCTTCGGAAGCCGCATGTGCAGCGGCATCTGACCACCCTCGAAGTTCTCGGGAGTGTTCTTCCGTGCTCCGGTGCCCTTGGTGCCCCGGCCAGCGGTCTTGCCCTTGGAGCCCTGACCGCGACCCACACGGGTCTTCGCGGTCTTGGCGCCCGGAGCGGGACGCAGGTGATGAACTTTCAGTGCCATGTCACTCGACCTCCTCGACGGCGACCAGGTGGGGAATCGTGAGGACCATGCCCCGGATCTCCGGACGGTCCTCCTTCACCACGACGTCGCCGATGCGCTTCAGACCCAGCGAACGCAGGGTGTCGCGCTGATTCTGCTTACCACCGATGCCGGAACGCACCTGGGTGACCTTCAACCGTGCCATCAGTGCCGACCCTCCTCACGAGCCCGAAGGATCGCAGCGGGGGTGACGTCCTCGACCGAAAGCCCGCGGCGCTTGGCCACGTCCTCCGGGTTCTCGAGGCTCTTCAGTGCTGCGACCGTGGCGTGAACCACGTTGATCGCGTTGTCCGAACCAAGGGACTTCGCCAGCACATCATGCACGCCGGCGCACTCAAGGACGGCGCGAGCCGAACCACCGGCGATGACGCCGGTACCCGGCGAAGCCGGACGCAGCATCACGACACCGGCAGCCTTCTCACCCTGGACGGGGTGGGGAATCGTCCCCTGGATCCGGGGCACGCGGAAGAAGCTCTTCTTGGCCTCTTCGACACCCTTGGCGATTGCCGCGGGCACCTCCTTGGCCTTTCCGTAGCCGACGCCGACCATGCCGTCACCGTCGCCCACCACGACGAGCGCGGTGAAGCTGAACCGGCGACCACCCTTGACGACCTTCGCGACGCGGTTGATCGCGACGACCCGCTCGAGGTACTGGCTCTTTTCCTTCTCTGCGGCCGAGTCACGTCCACGACGGTCTTCGCGGCCGCGACGCTCACCACCGCCGGCTGCGGAACCGGTACCGGATCCGCGGCGCTGCTGGGTTGTATTCATCGCTATCTACCTTCCGCTTCCGTCAGAATCCGAGGCCGGCCTCGCGTGCGCTGTCAGCCAGCGCCGCGATCCGTCCGTGGTACTTGTTGCCGGCGCGATCGAAGACAACGTCTACGACACCGGCCTTCCTGGCGCGCTCGGCCACGAGCTTGCCGACCTCCTTGGCCTTGGCCGACTTGTCGCCGGCGGCAGACCGCAGTTCCAGGGAGGACGCGGCAGCAAGGGTCACACCGGCGGTGTCGTCGACCACCTGGGCTGCGATGTGCCGGCTGGACCGGAACACCACGAGCCGCGGACGATCCGGCGTACCGGCGATCTTCTTGCGACCACGCGCCTGGCGGCGCAGTCGGGCGGCAGCCTTGTCGGCCATGCCCTTGTTCGTCGAAAGTGAAATGGCCATCACTTACCCGCCTTTCCAACCTTGCGGCGAACCCGCTCGCCGGCGTAGCGCACGCCCTTGCCCTTGTACGGCTCAGGCTTGCGGATCTTGCGGATGTTGGCGGCAACTTCGCCCACAGCCTGCTTGTCGATCCCGTAGACGGTGAACTTGGTGTTGCTCTCCACCGAGAACGTGATGCCCTCTGGTGCGTTCACGACGACCGGGTGGGAGAACCCGAGCGCGAACTCGAGCTGCTGGGGACCCTTGAAGATCACCCGGTAGCCGACGCCCACGATCTCGAGCTTCTTCTCATAGCCAGTGGTGACGCCCACGACCATGTTGGACACGAGGGTCCTGGTCAGGCCGTGCAGCGAGCGGCTTTCGCGCTCGTCGTCCGGACGCGTGACCTCAAGCTGGCCCTCTTCATTGCGTGCGACCCTGATCGGCTCAGAGACGATGTGCTGCAGCGAGCCCTTCGGGCCCTTCACCGCAACCGTCTGACCGTCGAGGTTGACTTCGACTCCGGCCGGGATGGCGATCGGAAGCCTGCCAATTCGTGACATCTATATGCTCCTTTCGCTCACCAGACGAAGGCGAGGACTTCTCCGCCGACGCTTCGAGAGTTGGCCTCTTTGTCGGTCAGCAGACCTTGGGAGGTGGAAATGATCGCGATGCCCATGCCGCCCAGCACCTTGGGGAGCGCGGTCGACTTCGCGTAGACCCGCAGGCCCGGCTTCGAGATGCGACGCACTCCGGCAAGGGAGCGTTCGCGGTTCGTGCCGTACTTGAGGGTGAGAGTGAGGGTCTTGCCGACTTCGCCGGCGGTGGGGTCGAGGACCTCGAAGCCGCTGATGTAGCCCTGCGCCTTGAGGATCTCGGCGATCCCCACCTTGATCTTGCTGTGCGGCATGCTGGTCGTCTCGTGGTACGCCTGGTTGGCGTTCCGCAAGCGGGTCAGCATGTCCGCGATCGGATCGGTCATTGTCATGACGTCTGGTTCTTCTTTCTCGCCACGGTTTCCGCGAGTTCGCGGACCTTCAGCGGGTTGTGATGGGTTCCGGTGATACTCACCAGGAGGACTTGGTGACGCCCGGCAGCTCGCCCTTGTGGGCCATCTCGCGGACGCAGATCCGGCACAGGCCGAACTTGCGGAACACGGCCTTCGGCCGGCCGCACCTCGTGCAGCGGGTGTAAGCACGGACGGCGAACTTCGGCGTGCGCGCCTGCTTCACCTTCAGAGCAGTTTTAGCCATGTCAGCTCACTTCCTCTTCTTGCCGGTGAACGCCGGACGCTTCTTCGTGACCTCTGTCGGCTCGTCCGCCGGGGCCTTGAACGGGAAGCCGAGCGCCTTGAGCAGCGCGCGACCTTCGTCGTCATTGCTGGCCGTGGTCACGAACGTGATGTCCATGCCGCGCAGCTTGTCGATGCGGTCCTGGTCGATCTCGTGGAACATCACCTGTTCGGTCAGGCCGAAGGTGTAGTTGCCCTTGCCGTCGAACTGGCGGGCCGAGAGGCCACGGAAGTCACGGATACGGGGCAGCGCGAGCGTGAGCAGCCGGTCGGCGAACTCCCACATGCGGTCGCCGCGAAGCGTGACGTGGCAGCCGATCGGCATGCCCTCGCGAAGCTTGAACTGCGCGATCGACTTGCGGGCCTTGGTGACCGTCGGCTTCTGGCCGGTGATCGCGGTGAGGTCACGCACTGCTGCGTCGATCACCTTCGAGTCACGAGCCGCCTCGCCGACACCCATGTTCACGACGATCTTCACCAGACCGGGGATCTGCATGCGGTTCGCGTAGCCGAACTCGGTGTTCAGGGCCGGGGCGATCTCGGAGCGGTAACGCTCCTTCAGCCGCGGCAGGGTCTTGGTAGCGGTGTCCGCCATCAGATTTCCTTCCCGGTCTTGCGGGCGATCCGGACGCTGCGCTCCGCGGTGTACTCGGTACCGTCAGCGCGGCGCTTGGTCACCTCGACGCGGTCGTAGCCCACGCGGGTCACGACGTCCTTGCCATCAACCTTGACCACCAGCTGCACGTTGGACGCGTCGATGGGGGCTTCGGTGGTGATGATCCCGGAAGCGTTGTTCTGCCGGGTCTGGGTGTTCGGGGTCTCGCGACGGTGCTTCTTGACCAGGTTCACGCCCTGGACGATCACGCGGCCGGCCTTGGGGTCGACGGAGATGATCTCTCCGATACGCCCCTTGTCCTTGCCGGCGATGACCTTGACGCGGTCACCCTTCTTGACGTGGACGCCATGCGTCTTGTCGATGGTCTTACCCATTGCTCACAACACCTCCGGCGCGAGCGAGATGATTCGCATGTACTTCTTCTCGCGCAGCTCACGGCCGACCGGGCCGAAGATGCGGGTGCCGCGGGGCTCCCCGTCGTTCTTCAGCAGCACGGCGGCATTCTCATCGAACTTGATGTAGGAGCCGTCTGCACGACGGGTCTCCTTCACCGTACGGACGATGACCGCCTTCACGACCTCGCCCTTCTTCACAGCCCCACCGGGGATGGCGTCCTTGACCGTCGCGACGATCTTGTCCCCCAGGCCGGCGTAGCGTCGCTTGGAGCCACCGAGCACACGGATGCAAAGGAGTTCCTTCGCACCGGTGTTGTCGGCGACCTTCATTCGCGATTCCTGCTGAAGCATCTCAATATCTCCTGGTCACTTGGCCTTTTCGAGGACCTCGACCAGGCGCCACCGCTTGGTGGCCGAGCTGGGTCGAGTCTCCATCACCCGAACACGGTCGCCGACGCCGGCCTCATTGGCCTCGTCGTGCGCCTTGAGACGCTCCGACTTCGTCATGACCTTGCCGTACAGCGGGTGCTTGACCCGCATCTCGACGGCCACGACGACGGTCTTGTCCATCTTGTCGGACACGACAACGCCCTCGCGGACCTTGCGCGCTGCGCGCTTCTCGTCGCTATCGCTCATTTGACTCACTTGTCCTCATCCGGGTCGGGCACGATGCCGAGGGTGCGTTCCTGGATCACCGTGTAGATGCGGGCGATGTCCTTGCGGGCCTCGCGCAGCCGACCGTGCGATTCGAGCTGGCCCGTTGCCGCGGCGAACCGCAGCCCGAACAGCTCTTCCTTCAGCTCGACGACCTTGGCGTTGAGCTCCTCGCGGGACAACCCGCGCAGCTCATGTGCCGTTGTGACGTTGGCCATCAGATCTCACCTGCTTCCCGCTTGATGAAGCGAGCCTTGAACGGCAGCTTGTGGATGGCGAGACGCATGGCCTCGCGGGCCACGTCCTCGTCGACGCCGGACAGCTCGAAGAGCACACGTCCGGGCTTGATGTTGGCGACCCACCACTCCGGGGAACCCTTGCCGGAACCCATGCGGGTTTCGGCCGGCTTCTTCGTCAGCGGACGGTCGGGGAAGACGTTGATCCACACCTTGCCGCCACGCTTGATGTGACGGGTCATGGCGATACGGGCGCTCTCGATCTGACGGTTGGTCAGGTAAGAGCCCTCGAGGGCCTGGATACCGAACTCGCCGAAGGCAAGCTTCGTTCCGCCCTTGGCAGCACCCGTCCGGTTCGGGTGGTGCTGCTTACGGTGCTTGAGTCTGCGGGGAATCAACATGGTCAGGCTCCTACGTTCTCGACTGCCTCGGGCGCAGCTGCGCTCTGCCCAGCTGCGTCGGGGGCGACACCTTCTGCGCGACGGCGTCCGCCACGCTCCGGACGGTCCCCACGGGGGGCGCCGGCACCGGCGCCATCGCGACGGGGGCCACCACGGGCCGGACGGCGCTGGCCGCCGGCAGCCTGGCGGGCCGCCCGCTGGGCAGCCCTGTCTGCGCGGTTGCCGGACACGTCGCCCTTGTAGATCCAGACCTTCACGCCGATGCGGCCGAAGGTCGTGCGCGCCTCGTAGAAGCCGTAGTCGATGTCCGCGCGAAGGGTGTGCAGCGGCACGCGACCCTCACGGTAGAACTCCGAACGGCTCATCTCGGCGCCGCCGAGACGACCGGAGCACTGGATCCGGATGCCGAGGGCACCGGCCCGCATCGCGCTCTGCTGCGCCTTGCGCATCGCGCGGCGGAAGGCCACGCGTGCACCGAGCTGCTCTGCGACGCCCTGGGCGACCAGCTGCGCGTCGGTCTCGGGGTTCTTCACCTCGAGGATGTTCAGCTGCACCTGCTTGCCGGAGAGCTTCTCCAGCTCTGCACGGACACGCTCGGCCTCTGCACCGTTACGGCCGATGACGATGCCGGGACGCGCTGCGTAGAGGAAGATCGTCACCCGCTCGCTGCGACGCTCGATCTCGACGCTGGAGATGCCGGCGCGCTCGAGGGACTTGGCAAGGAAGCGACGGATCTTGACGTCTTCTGCAACGAGACCTGCGTAGTTCTTGTCGGCGTACCAACGGGTCTTGTGGTCGGTGGTGATCCCGAGGCGGAAGCCATTGGGGTTGATCTTTTGGCCCATGCTCAGGCTCCCTTCTCGATCTTCGGTTCAACGACAACGGTGATGTGGCTGGCTCGCTTGAGGATGCGGCTGGCAGAACCCTTGGCGCGCGGACGGATCCGGCGAAGGGTCATGCCCTCATCCACGAAGGCAGCGGAGACGAAAAGCTCCTCGGCCCGGAGGCCTTCGGTGCTCTCGGCATTGGCGGTCGCGCTCGCAACCACCTTGTAGACCGGCTCGGAAGCTGCCTGCGGGGCGAACTTGAGCACGTTCAGGGCATCGGTGACGCTCAGGCCGCGGACCAGGTCTACGACGCGACGGACCTTCAGCGGAGACATCCGGACGTGACGCGCGATCGCGTACGAGCCAGGACGATCCCCGAGCAGGGCTGCGCGACGGGTGGGTCGCTCGTTTTTGCTCATGATGTGAATCAGTTCCTCTTCTCGCCCGCCTAGCGGCGGCGTGCCTTCTTGTCGTCCTTCACGTGCCCGCGGTAGGTGCGGGTGGGGGCGAACTCGCCCAGCTTGTGTCCGATCATCGAGTCGGTCACGAACACCGGCACGTGCTTGCGGCCGTCGTGCACCGCAATCGTGTGGCCGATCATGTCCGGGATGATCATGGAGCGCCGGGACCAGGTCTTGATGACCTGCTTGGTGCCCTTTTCGTTCTGTACGTCAACCTTCTTCGACAGGTGATCGTCGACGAAGGGACCCTTCTTCAGGCTGCGTGGCATGTGTTATTCCACCTGTCCAATCAACGCTTCTTGCCGGACTTGCGGCGACGGATGATCAGGCGAGAACTCGCCTTGTTCTTGTCCCGGGTGCGGCCTTCCGGCTTGCCCCAGGGGGTGACCGGGTGACGACCACCGGAGGTCTTGCCCTCGCCACCACCGTGCGGGTGGTCGATCGGGTTCATTGCCACACCGCGGACGGTCGGGCGGATGCCCTTCCAGCGGTTACGGCCGGCCTTGCCCCAGTTGATGTTCGACTGCTCTGCGTTGCCGACCTCGCCGACGGTCGCGCGGCAACGCACGTCCACAAGGCGCATTTCGCCGGACGGCAGGCGGAGCGTTGCCATCTTGCCCTCGCGGGCGACCAGCTGGATCTTGGCGCCGGCAGAGCGGCCCATCTTCGCGCCGCCACCGGGCCGAAGCTCGACGGCGTGGACCGTCGTGCCCACCGGGATGAAGCGGAGCGGCAGGTTGTTGCCGGGCTTGATGTCGGCGGCCTCACCGGCTTCGACGATCGCACCTTGGGTCAGGCCGTTCGGCGCAATGATGTAGCGCTTCTCGCCATCGGCGTAATGCAGCAGCGCGATGCGGGCTGTGCGGTTCGGGTCGTACTCGATGTGCGCGACCTTGGCCGGCACCCCGTCCTTGTCGTAGCGACGGAAGTCGACCAGGCGGTAGGCCTGCTTGTGGCCGCCACCGATGTGCCGGGTGGTGATGCGGCCGGAGCTGTTACGGCCACCGGTCTTCGGCTTCGGGGCGAGGAGGGACTTCTCCGGAGTGGAGCGAGTCAGTTCGACGAAGTCGGCCACAGACGAGCCACGACGGCCCGGTGTGGTCGGCTTGTACTTACGGATACCCATGAGTTCGTTTTCCTATCTCGGCTCAGGCTCAGGCGAGGGGGCCGGAGAAGATGTCGATGCGCTGGCCCTCGGCAATGCTCACCACGGCCCGCTTGGTGTCGGGACGCTTGCCCCAGCCGGCCTTGGTGCGCTTGCGCTTGCCGTTCCGGTTGATGGTGTTCACGCCGGTCACCTTGACGCCGAAGACGGCCTCGACAGCGATCTTGATTTCGGTCTTGTTGGCCCCGGGCGAGACGAGGAACGTGTACTTGTTCTCGTCCAGCAGTCCGTAGCTCTTCTCACTGACCACGGGGGCCAGCAGGATGTCGCGGTGATCGCGGATCTTGAGATCGCTCACTTCGCGTCCTCCTCGGTCTCGGTCTCGTCGGTCTCGGTCGCATCGGCCTCGGTCAGCGTGACCTTGCCCTTGAGCGGGCCACCGACGAAGCCGGCAAGCGCGGCGGTGGTGAACACCACGTCGTCGTTGACCAGGACGTCGTAGGCGTTCAGCTGGTCGTAGGCGAGTGCGTGGACGCCGGCGACATTGCGCAGGCTCAGCCACGCCACGTCCTCGTCGCGGTCGAGCACAACGAGCAGCTTCGTGCTGCCGATGGCTGCGATCGACAGCAGCGCCGCCTTCGTGTTCGGGGTCTCACCCTTCACGATGGCCTCGAGCACATGCACGCGGCCGTCGCGGGCCCGGTCGGAGAGCGCTCCGCGCAGGGCGGCGGCGATCATCTTCTTGGGCGTCCGCTGCGCGTAGCTGCGGGGGTGCGGGCCGTGGGCGACACCGCCACCTGCCCACTGCGGGGACCGGCGCGAACCCTGACGGGCGCGGCCGGTGCCCTTCTGGCGCCACGGCTTCGCGCCACCACCGGAGACATCGCCCCGGGTCTTGGTGGACGCGGTGCCCTGGCGGGCTGCGGCGAGCTGGGCCACGACAACCTGGTGGATCAGCGGGATGTTGGCCTGCACGTCGAACAGCTCTGCGGGCAGCTCTGCGGTGTCGGACTTCGTGTCCAGCACCTTGACGGTCCGGGTCTCGCTCATGCCTGGACTCCCTTCTTGGCAGCCGAGCGCACGACGATCAGGGTGCCCTTGGGGCCGGGCACGGAGCCCTTGACCAGGATCAGCCCGCGCTCAGCGTCAACGGCATGGATGGTGAGGTTCTGCACGGTCACCTTCTCGACGCCCATGCGGCCGGCCATCTTGGTGCCCTTGAACACGTGGCCGGGAGTGGCGCAGGCGCCGATCGAACCCGGGGAACGGTGCTTGCGGTGCACACCGTGGCTGGCGCGCAGGCCGTGGAAGCCGTGGCGCTTCATGACGCCAGCGGTGCCCTTGCCCTTGGTGACGCCGGTCACGTCGACGATGTCGGCAGCTGCGAACACCTCTGCTGTCAGTTCCTGACCGAGGGTGTACTCGCTGGCGTCACCGGTGCGCAGCTCGACGAGGTGCTTGCGCGGGGTGACCCCTGCGCGCTCGAAGTGGCCGGCATCCGGCTTGGTGACGTTCTTCGCCTTGACCGCGCCGAAGCCCAGCTGGACGGCGGAGTAGCCGTCGGCATCCGGGGTCCGGACCTGGGTGACCACACACGGGCCGGCCAGAATCACGGTGACGGGGACGACCTTGTTGGCCTCGTCCCAGACCTGGGTCATGCCGAGCTTGGTGCCCAGCAGGCCCTTCACGTTTCGTTCGCTCATCGCAGGTGACCTCACGGAAGCTTGATCTCGATGTCGACACCGGCCGGAAGGTCGAGTCGCATGAGCGAGTCGACGGTCTTCGGCGTCGGGTCGAGGATGTCGATGAGCCGCTTGTGCGTGCGCATCTCGAAGTGCTCGCGGCTGTCCTTGTACTTGTGGGGAGAACGGATCACGCAGAACACGTTCTTCTCGGTCGGCAGCGGCACAGGGCCCGCCACCTTGGCGCCGGTACGGGTCACAGTGTCGACGATCTTCTTCGCCGAAGAGTCAATGACCTCGTGGTCGTAGGCCCGGAGTCGGATCCGGATCTTCTGTCCCGCCACTGGTTCGTCCTTCTTCTCGTCGGGCTCCTCCGGTGCATCTCCGGTGGAGCTGTTACTCCGACCCCCGGGGTCGGGCGTGTCGGGCCGTTCTGGGCCGCGCATGACCAATCATTTGACGGATCGTGGTAGGGCCCGGCTTCGATCACCAGACTTGCCGGGGGGCCGCCTAGGTGGCGTCCCCGTCGGAGCAACCTGTCGATTCTTTCATGGTGGGCGTCGGGTTGCCAAATCACCCACGTGAGGCAGCATTGCCCGGGTGACCACATCCACCGGCGGGGCTGTTGAACCCGTCCAGCCTAGCCGCGCCGGGCTCGGCGTCCTGCTCGGGCTGGCCGCCTCGCTGGCCTTCGCAACGTCGGGAACCTTCGTGCGTCCGCTGTTCGACGCGGGCTGGTCACCCGGGGCGGCCGTGCTCTGGCGCGTGACCTGCGCAGCCGTCCTGCTCCTGCCGGTCGGGCTGTGGGTGATGCGCGGGAGGCTGCGTGTCGTGCTGGCGGAATGGCGCATCATCGTCGCCTTCGGTGCGCTGGCCGTTGCCACTGCCCAGCTGATGTATTTCGCGGCCGTCTCCCGGATGAGCGTGAGCATCGCGCTGCTGATCGAGTACATGGCCCCGGTGCTGCTGGTACTGCTCGCCTGGGTCCGGACGCGGCACGCGCCGTCCCGGCTCGTCATCACCGGGACACTGGCCAGCGTCCTCGGGCTGCTCTGCGTGCTCGACCTCACCGGTGCACGCCCCGATGCGCTCGGCGTGGTCTTCGGCTTCGGCGCGATGATCGGTGCAGCCGCCTACTTCGTCCTCGGCGCCCGGTCGACGCAGCTGCACCCACTGGCGCTACCGGCCTTCGGACTACCGGTGGGCGGCGTCGTGCTGGGCCTTGCGACTCTGGTGGGCGCCCTCCCCTACTCCGCGCCGCTCGTCGACGTGCGGGTCATGGGTGCGACGGTGCCCTGGTGGGTTCCGCTGGGCGTCGTCGTGTTTGCTGCGACAGCCCTCGCGTACGCGGTCGGCGTGGCAGGGATCGGCCTGATGGGCGAGCGGCTCTCCTCGTTCGTGAGCCTGTCCGAGGTGTTGTTCGCAGCACTCATCGCCGCGGTGGTGCTGGGCGAGATCCCGAGCCCGATCCAGGTCCTCGGCGGCGCACTGATCGTCGCGGGCGTCGTGCTGATCCGGTTCGCCAGCGGCAGCTCCCCCGCAGGCCTTCCTACCCTTCCCGACGAAGTGGAAGCCGCTGCAGGCGGAGGGCCAGACGCGGGCAGCCGGCGACGGTACGCCTGGCAGCGGGGAGAAGCTCGGCGGGGACCTCACCGGCGATGATCGGGTAGCCCCACTCGTCGAGCGAGATCAGCTCGGGGAGCAACTCGTGGCACAGTCCCCTCGCCTGGCACGCGGGCCAGTCAACCCGTAGCTTCGAGGTCGCCATAATCACACTCCTCTCGTTGGTGGAACCCCAGCTCGTCGCCGAACCAGCGCTGCAGCGATGCGACCAGGCGCACCGTGCCATCGGGGTGCGCACAGGCGCCCCGTCCGTTCAGCACTCCAGTGAGTTCGTGGATGCGTTCGACGGGGCCGTCGCCGTTGGCCGCGGCAGCAACGGCCAGCGCAAGGGCTGGCAGCCCGAACTTGCAGGGACCGCACCGGCCGGCCGACTGGCCAGCGAGGTACGAGACGATTCGGGCCGTCTCGTGGACCGGGCACGACCCGGGTGGCAGGGGCAGCACCACACCAGCCCCAAGGCGGGCACCGAGATCCGCGAGATCCTCGGCGGCGATGCGGCGACCCTTGAGCGCCCCTCCCGGGACCCAGACACCGTGATACCCGCCCAGCAGCACCGGGCGGTCCAGCTCCAGCGGGCTCAGCACCGTCCCCCAGGACGCACCGATGACCACCTCGCCGACCAACGCTCTGGGGGTGTCGCCGGCGCGCGTCATGAGCATCGTCGCCGGGTCGGGACCATGGGCCCAGATGCTGGCGAGCTGGGCGTAGGTCTCTGCGTTCGACAAGAGTGTCGGGCGTCCGCGATGGCCCGACACCGCCTCCGGCGCCCAGGCTGTCACCGGGAGGTTCGCACGCCCCGACATGAGTTCGATCACGGCACGGGCCTGGCCACTGACGAATCCCGCGTCGGCCGTGTCGATCCGCCACTCGACCTTGTCGGCGTCCTCGCGCTCTGCAAGGGCTTCGGTCATCCGGATGCCGACCATCGGCTTGTCGCCCGGCAGGACCAGATGAACCCGGCGCGCACCGAGCGCACGGGCGGCAAGGACAGCACCGTCGAGGATGAGGTGCGGGCGGCGTGTCGCCAGCACCTCATCCTTGCGGCTGGCCGGCTCACCCTCGCTGATGTTCACAACGACGACCGCGCCGCGCCGAGCAGCGGTGCGCAGCTTCGTTGCGAAGGGGAAGGCTGCGCCACCACGCCCGCGGAGGTCCGCAGCTTCAGCCGCAAGGGCCAACTGCTCCACCGTCACCCGGGGAGGGGCGGGATGGCGGTGGCGATGCCGGGCGAGGCCAGGTCCGTCGGCAAGGTGCGCAAGGAGGCGCGGACCCTCAGCGACCGCCGCCTTCATGCGCGCACCGCCTTCAACACGGACCCACCGATCCGCACGGCAAGTGCCAGCCCGACAGCCACGCCACAACCAGCGGTGATCATGACCGACCAGGTCGCGTCACTGTCGGTGCCGATCCCGATCCCGTGGACAACGGCGATCCCCCAGGCGACGTAGCTGGACCAGTGCACCAGCCGCCACGCGGCGTGGGGAAGGCGGGTACGCAGCAGGCTTGTCAGCGTGATGGCCACCAGCAGGTCGAGGGCGAGGGCACCGAGTCCGAGCCAGACAGGCTGATAGAGCCCTCCCCAGGGAACCAGCGCGTCCCACCACCGGATGTCGACGTAGGTGTCGACAACGGCGGAGGTCACGTGGACGACCAGCAGCGCGACGGCGAGCAGGGACACGTTGCGGTGCATCACGTTGCGCACGAACCCCGGGGTACCGCGGCCGGCTCGTGATCGCGCGCTGAGGATGCCCAGCACGACAGAGAGGGTCATCAACAACAACAAGACGATGCCGGTCCCCCGGTTGAGGAACCACAGCAGGGGCCCGTTCACAGGTCCGCTCCCTTCTTCTCCGGCCATCCGGGTGTCAGCGTGACGGTGCCGTCCTCCGCCACGAGCCGGGCGGCCACCTCACGTTCGGTGAGCCATCGCACCGCATCATCGCCGAGCACGACCGCCGCGGTGGTGGCGATGTTCGCTGCTGTCGCGGACGGTCCGGTGGCACTGACCATCCGCCAGGGGGTCCGTGCCGACGCCCCGGTCCGGGGGTCGACCAGGTGGTGATGGGTGACACCCGCCACCGTCCAGCGCCGCAGACGCGTCGATGATGTCGCCAGCCCGCCCCAGGTCAGGGCCACCTCGGCGCTGGCCTCACCCTCGGGGTGCTCGCGGATCGCGATCGGCCACCACGTCGGCCTCCGGTCGCCACGGGCGATGGCCACGTCCCCTCCGAGGCTGAGCAGGACGTTGACACCTTCCTCCTCGGCGATCGTCCGACTGATCATGTCGCCGGCCCACGCCTTGGCGGTCGCTCCCAGGTCGAGGGCTGTGCCTGCGGGAATCCTGATCGCCCCGGCTTCCCACTCGATGGACCGCCAGGCGCCCAGCGGTGGCGGCTCGATCCGGGCTCCCAACGACGTGCCGGGCTGCAGCTCGGTGAAGGTACGGTCGTAGCCCAGCCCGATCATCACCTTCCCCAGCAGCGGGTGCACGATGCCGTCGGTGTGCCCGGCAGCCTCGACTGCCGCTTCCGTTGCTGCTACCAGCAGCGGGTCCACCCGGACCCAGGTTCCCGCTCCTGCGTTGACCCGTTGCAGTTCAGAATCCTCGCGGAAGCGACTGCACGCCCAGTCGACGGCGGCCAGCAGGGCCCGAGCCCGGCGTTCGGCCGCCGAGACCTTGTCCTGATCGGAGACGCTGAGCTGCACGTAGGTCCCCAGCGACTGCCAACGCACCTGTTCGACGGCGGTTGTCGTCACGATCCGGAGGACGTTGCGGGGGGCTTGGGCTTGGGCCTTGGCCTGCTGGGACTTGAAGAGGTGCTCCCCCTCCGGGCCCCTGAACTGACCACCCGGATCCTCGGGCCCGTGCCGGGCTTGGTCACCGTCTTGATCTTGGTCACCTTGACGGCGGGCCGCGCGACTTCGATGATCATGGGCTGGGCGTTGAGCTCCCGCTCCTTGGCCGCGGCCTTGTCATGCTCGCTCTGCGCGTTCGCTGCCGATGCCGTCCCCATCACGGCGCCGGTACCCGCCAGGCACACGGCGGCCACCGCCCCGGTGGTGGCTGAGGCCACACGGCGGTAGCGATCCCGGTTGCGGGCTGAGTAGGTCATGAGGTGGTGGTCCCTTCTTCGGCTCATTCCAACCCTCCACCATGTGAAGATAAGAAATCCTCATGCTCTTCTTAAGTTTGCCTTGACTGGCGTGACGTGACCGGCGGGCCCCCTGAAGATGGTGGTGACCCAAGGAGGTACTCATGCGTCTGTTGAACGCAGCCGTCGCCGTCGCCTCGGCGCTCGCCGGCACCGTCGGCGCCACCGCGGCCTATGGCGCCCTGAACTCGGCGCCCGTCGGCCACACCGAACCGATGCTCGAGCCGGTGATGATCACCCACTACCTTCCGTGCGAACCACCGTCCAAGCTCAAGGACGGCGTCTGCGTGACCACCGTTGTGAAGACGGTCGTGAAGACGGCAGCACCCATCGTTGTCACGACGACGCAGAAGAGCCGGTCGACGAAGGTCAAGGCGAGCACCACGGCCAAGGCCCCCGTCCGGAACGATGATGACCACGACGGCGAGGACGAGGGCGACCACGACCACGACGACGGCGAGGACTGATCGACTCCCCCGTCAGGGCCGGCTGCTCACCGCTCCAGCGGAAGCAGGACTTCGACACTCGCCCCCGGTTGTCCGACAGGTGACGTGAGGAGTTGGCCGCCCCAGGTGGCAACGGTTCGCCGGGCGATGTCGAGCCCGAGACCGGTCGACCCCGTGCGATTGGCGGCGGTCGCGCCGAACCCGGGTCCACTGTCGTGGACCAGCAGGTGCACCCCGCGCTCGCCCAGCCGGAGAGACACGCGAAAGCCGACGGCCTCGGCCGTGTGTGCGAAGACGTTG
Organism: uncultured Actinomycetota bacterium; assembly: GCA_963799235.1. Taxonomy (GTDB): domain Bacteria; phylum Actinomycetota; class Actinomycetes; order Propionibacteriales; family Propionibacteriaceae; genus Propionicimonas. The sequence goes on from CAWCWL010000001.1 coordinate 351,018, forward strand.
TCGATGAGGATGTCGACCACGTCGGCTGCATCCAGCCGGCTCAGCTCGACCCGCACGGCGCCCGGAGGCAGGTCGACCTGTAGTGCTCGATCCTGATCCTCCGCGAGCGCCCGCCAGTACTCGACCCGCTCACGGACGACGTCAACGAGATCGCAACCCTCTGGCAGATCCTCCCGGACCTCCCTGCGCGCCTCCTTCACGATGACGTCGATGGCCCGCTGCAGCGCGGTCACCCTGTCAAGGAGCCTGCCGGCCAATTCCGGTTCCTCCACTGCGTCCAGGTCGAGCTTCAGTGCCGTGACCGGCGTGCGGAGGCGGTGTGCCAATTCGCCGACATCCGCCCTTGCCTCGATCAGCAGCCCGCTGATCCGATCCGCCAGGCCGTTCAGGGCTGCGGCCACCTCGCGCGTCTCGGACGGCCCGGATTCCGGCGCCCGCGCGGCGAGGTCGCCGTCGCGGAGGCGATGCGCCGTGGCTGCGACCTCGAGAAGCGGCTCACTGATCCGACGGGAGGCCTGGGCAGCGATCAGCAGCGACACAGCAAGGAGACCCGTTCCCGTCGCGCCGATGATCCACCACGCCTCGGGAACCCCCGCGTACAGGTCCTCGACGGGAATGCTCGCAACGACAACACTTGTCCCTGCGTCAAGGGCGATCGGCACGTAGACCCGGCCGCCTTCGGCGTCGATGACCGAAAAGGCCTCTCCCGCGCGGGCGCGGGCAACTTCGCCCACCTTGAGGTGGTCGATGGTCCCCAGTTGTTGACCAGAGGGGGAGATCACGCCGACGGCAACGCCCGACGACGCCACCGCGACATCCACCAGCGAAGCGAGCTGGGAGGGCTCGCTGATCCCCGACACCAGGATCCCGACGTTGCGGGCCGTCTGGTCGATCATCGCCATTCCCCGGTCCTCGGCGAGGGTCCTGACAAGGAGCGCCAGCGGGACGAGGAAGGAGATCAGGAGCGCGATCGAGATCAGCGCGACGAGAACGGTGATGCGTCGCCTCACGGGAGGCCCTCGAGGGGATTCACCAGCCGTACCCCGACGCCACGGACGCTCTGCAGGTAGCGGGGCTCCGCGGCCGTCTCACCGAGCTTTCTGCGAAGCCAGCTCAGGTGGACGTCGACCGTCCTGTCGGCACCACCGTAGGGTTGCCGCCACACCTCGGCCAGCAGCTCGCGCTTGGTGACGACAGCCCCGACGCGGTTGGCGAGCACGAGCAGGACGTCGAACTCCTTGCGCGACAGACCCAACTGCTCGCCGGCCAGCGTGACCTCACGGCTACGGGGGTCGATGACGAGGTCGCCGATCACCAGCGCTGGGTCCTCCTCGTCCGGGTCGCGCCGGGAACGTCGCAGGACCGCGCGCATCCTTGCCGCCACCTGATCGGCGCCGAACGGTTTGGTCACGTAGTCGTCGGCTCCGGCGTCGAGAGCGCGGATGGTGGAGCGGTCGTCGTCCTGCGCCGTGATGACGATCACCGGGACCTCGCTGACTGCCCGCAGCATCCCAAGGACGCCGAAGCCGTCGATGTCGGGAAGCCCGAGGTCGAGCAGGACGATGTCGGGTTGCTCCCGCATCAGGATCGTCATTCCCTCCATTCCGGCCCCGGCCACGGCCACGACATCCCCACGCTCGGTGAGGACTCTTTTCAGTGCAGAACGGATGGCCGGGTCATCCTCGATGATCAAGACCCTTGCCATGGGCATGACCCTACGCCACCGGAATCGGGACACGTGCGGCATGATGGGCCGATGAAGCGCGGGCTTCCCATGATGTTCTGGGCTGTGGTCTGGACCATCGTCGTCGCGCTGGCTGCCGTGCTCGTGTGGTCGGCGATCTCTCGAGCCGGCGCCCACGTGACGAACCAGTCAACCATCAAGGTGCCCAACAACACCGTCGCCCCCACGCCGCCCCGGCCGACACCCGGGACTACGCCTCAAGCCACCCGACCAGCCACTCCCCGACCCAGTTCCCGACCCAGTTCGCGACCCAGCTACCGACCGACCTCCCGACCCACTGCGAGTGACACGAAGGCCGAGAGGCCCGCGCCCGAAGCGGTGCAGGGTTCATGGAGTGGGCAGGCCGGTCGGGTCACAGCGACGTGCCGGGCGCAGAGGATCAGTCTGGACGCAGCCGTTCCGGCCGACGGGTTCACCGTCGAGATCGGGAACCGGGGACCGGAAACCCTCGAGATCGAGTTCAAGCAGAACCAGGGCGAGCAGGAGTTCACGGTCAAGGGCACGTGCCGAAGCGACGGACCGAGGTTCACCGTCGAACAGGACTGAACGCCGGTTCAGCGGGGCATGCGCCGCCACAGCGCGCGCGGCACGAAGCGGGCGATGAAGAACATGATGCGCAGCTGCCACGGGATCCACAGCTCGACGCCGCCGCCCGCGCGGATGCGCTCGACCACGGCGTCGGCCACCACCTCGGGAGTTGTCGAGAACGGCGCAGGCTGCATGCCTGCGGTCATGCGGCCGATCACGAAGCCGGGCCGGGCGATCACCAGGTGCACTCCGCTGCCGTGCAGCGCGTCGGCGAGCCCGGAGGCGAACCCGTCGAGACCGGCCTTCGCCGAGCCGTAGACGTAGTTGGCACGCCGCACCCGCTGCCCCGCGACGGAGGAGAACGCGACCAGCGTCCCCGCGCCCCTTGCGCGCATGCGTTCCGCGATAACGGTCAGCAGCGCTGCCTGGGCGATGAAGTCGGTGTGCAGCAGGGCTGCTGCGGCCTGCGGGTCGTGCTCTGCCACCGCCTGGTCGCCCAGCACGCCGAAGGCGAGCACTGCGACGTCGATCGGCCCGACCTGTTCCTCGATGCCCGCGACGACGCCGGACTGTGCTGCGATATCGTCCGCGTCGAACTCGACCACCTCGATCCGCGTGGCACCGGCGGCGCGGCAGGCTGCGACAGCCTCGTCCATCGGCCCCGGGCGGGCGGCGAGGACGATGGTCGTGCCGGCGGCGAGCCGGGTGGCGACGGCCAGCCCGATCTCGCTCCGTCCGCCGAAGACCGCGACGACCTGGCTCACAGCACAGCCCTCAGCAGCTCCAGCCTTGCGAGGCTGGACTCGCGCCCGAGCAATTCCATCGACTCGAAAAGGGGCGGGGACACCTTCGAAGCGGTGACCGCCAGCCGCACCGGCCCGAAGGCGAACTTGGGCTTGATGCCCAGTCCCTCGACCAGCGCTGCACGGAGGGCATCCTGGATGGCCTGGGTGGTCCACTCCCCCAGCCCGGAGAGGGCCTGGATCGCCGTGGACACGACCTTCGGCGCGTCGTCGCCTGCCTGGGCGAGCGTGTCGGCGTCGATCTTCAGGTCCGCGTCGGGCGTGAACAGGTACGCCAGCTTCGGCAGCGCCTCCGACAGCAGGACGAGCCGCTCCTGGATCAGCGGCACCGCACGGCTGAGCAGGTCGATGTCCGCCGGGTCAGGGATCGCCGGCCACTGGCCCTCGCGGACGGCGAACCCGACGATCCGGTCCGCCAGCTCCTCGGGGGCGAGCGCACGGATGTAGTGGCCGTTCAGCCAGTCCAGCTTCTTCAGGTCGAAGATCGGCCCGACGGTGTTGACCTTCGCCCAGTCGAAGTTGGCGACGAAGTCGTCGAAGGTCGACACCTCGTGCTCCTCGTCGACCGGCGGGTACGCGAGGAGCTGCAGGAAGTTGCGCAGCGCCTCCGGCAGGTAGCCCTGCTCGAGGAACCAGGTGAGCCGTGCTGCGGGGTTCTTGCGCTTGGAGATCTTGGACTTGTCCGTGTTGCGCAGCAGGGGCATGTGCGCGAACGCCGGCGTCTCCCAACCCAGCCAGCGGTAGAGCAGCAGGTGCTTGGGCGTGGAGGAGATCCACTCCTCCCCGCGCACGACGTGGGTGATGTTCATCAGGTGGTCGTCCACGACGACGGCAAGGTGGTAGGTCGGGAACCCGTCGGCCTTCAGGATCACCTGGTCGTCGGGACGCGGCGCGTTCACCTCGCCACGGATCAGGTCGGTGAAGGTCAGCGGCGCGTCGTCGGGGATCAGCATGCGCACGACCGGCGTCTCGCTGAACCCGGGCAACGCCGCCCGCTCCTCCCGGGTCTTGCCGACGCAGAGCCGGTCGTAGCCGGTCACGGAGGTCTTCGAAGCCTGCTGCTCCGCGCGCACCTCGGCGAGGCGCTCACTGCTGCACCAGCAGTAGTAGGCGTGGCCGGAAGTGATCAGCTGCTCGACGAAGGGACGATACGTCTCCAGCCGCTCCGACTGTCGGTAGGGGGCGTAGGGGCCGCCGATGTCGGGGCCCTCGCTCCAGTCCAGCCCCAGCCAGTGCAGGGTGTCGTAGATCTGCTGCTCCGAGCTCTCCACGTAGCGGGCCTGGTCGGTGTCCTCGATCCGCAGGACGAAGGCACCCCCCGTCGCGCGCGCGTAGGCGAGGTTGAACAAGGACATGTACGCGGTTCCGACGTGCGGGTCGCCGGTCGGCGATGGCGCTACGCGGAGGCGGGCTGGGACGGGAGTCATGGCCGTCCAACCTTACCGAACCCCGGCCGGGTTCCCCTCCGGACGGGCTGGCCCCGGGAAGGGAGCCCACTCCCGGAGTGATAACTTTTCGGCCATGACCCAGCCCGTTGCCAACGACTTCATCCGCGACATCATTCGCAGGGACAACGAGCAGCAGACCTACGGCGGACGGGTCCAGACCCGGTTCCCGCCGGAGCCCAACGGCTACCTGCACATCGGTCATGCCAAGGCCATCACGGTCGACTTCGGGACGGCTGAGGAGTTCGGCGGCATCTGCAACCTGCGCCTCGACGACACGAACCCCGACACCGAGGAGTCGGAGTACGTCGAATCGATCGTCGCCGACATCGAATGGCTGGGTTTCCACCCGGCGAGGCTGCTGCATGCCTCCGACTACTTCGGCCAGCTGTACGCCTGGGCCGAGTACCTGATCGGCCAGGGACTCGCCTACGTCGACGACTCCGACATCGAGACGATCTCGGCCGAGCGCGGCGGGTTCGGCAAGCCGGGAACCGAGAGCGCCTACCGGAGCCGCAGCATCGAGGAGAACCTCGACCTGTTCCGGCGCATGAAGGCCGGCGAGTTCCCGGACGGCACGCGGGTGCTGCGCGCGAAGATCGACATGCAGAGCGAGAACATGGCCCTGCGCGACCCGGTCATGTACCGCATCCGCCACAGCCACCACTTCCGCACCGGCGACGACTGGTGTGTCTACCCCACCTACGACTGGGCGCACGGCCAGAGCGACGCGATCGAGGGTGTCACCCACTCGATCTGCACGCTGGAGTTCGACACCCACCGTCCGCTCTACGACTGGTACCTCGAGCACCTCCCGCTGCCCGGCGACCAGCCCAAGCAGATCGAGTTCGCCCGCCTCGAGTTCACCCACATCATCACGAGCAAGCGCCGCCTTGCGAAGCTGGTCAACGACGGCACGGTGGACGGCTGGGACGACCCGCGCATGCCCACCCTGCGCGGCCTGCGCCGGCGGGGGTACCCGGCAGCGGCGATCCGCGCGTTCTGCACAGAGATCGGCACGACGCGCACCAACAGCCGCCAGTCGATCGAGGCGCTGGAGTCCTACGTCCGCCGCGAACTCAACACCATCGCCCAGCGCCGCATGGCCGTGCTGCACCCGTTGCGCCTTGTCATCGACAACTGGCCGACCGACGTGGCCGGGGTCCCGGTCGTCGAGCACTTCGACGTGGCCAACAACCCGGAGAACCCTGCGGACGGTACCCGTCAGGTCGCCTTCAGCGGCGAGCTGTGGATCGAGTCGGAGGACTTCGCCGAGGTGCCGCCGCCGAAGTTCTTCCGGCTCACCGTGGGACGCGAGGTGCGTCTCCGCGGCGCCTACCTCGTCACCGCCACCGGGATCGAGAAGGACGGGGCGGGCGAGGTCGTTGCCGTGCACGCCACCTACGACCCGGCCACCCGCGGCGGCGACGCCCCCGACGGCCGGAAGGTGAAGTCCACCATGCACTGGGTCTCTGCACCACACGCCACGGACATCACCGTCGGGCTGTACGGACGGCTGTTCACGGCCCAGGTGCCCGGCGAGGCCACCGGGGAGGCGCTGGACGACCTGAACCCGGACTCCCGCGAGATGGTGACGGGGAAGGCTGAGGCTGCGATCGCCGACGCAGCCCCAGGACAGGTCCTGCAGTTCGAGCGGCTGGGATACTTCGCAGCCGACCTCGACCACCCTGCCCTCTTCCACCGCACGGTGGGCCTGCGCGACGAGTGGGCTGCCATCCAGAAGCGTCAGGGCTGAGCAGGTGGCTGCGAAGCGGCGGATGGTCGCCGACCGGTTACCTCCGCTGCAGCTGCCGAACCTGACCGGACGGCGCGCCGTCGTCACCGGCGCCAGCAGCGGGATCGGCCTGGCAACGGCACTTGGCCTTGCTGCCGCCGGAGCCAGCGTCGTCCTCGGCGCCCGCGACGAGTCCCGCGGAGCCAGTGCTGCCGCTGCGATCCGCGCGTCGTGCCCCGGCGCGACCCTTGCCGTCGAACTCCTCGAACTCGGCTCGCTGCTCAGCGTCGCGTCCTTCGCGCGGCGGGTGGGCAACGAACCGGTACACCTGCTGGTCAACAACGCCGGCATGAACGCCCGGCCGGACGCGCGCAGCGCTGAGGGTTTCGACCTGACCATCGCCGTGAACTACCTCGGCGCCTGGGCCCTCACCGCAGGACTCTGGCCGGCGCTGGTCGCGGGCACGGCACGCGTGGTGAACCTCGGTTCGCTGGTTGCCGGTCGGGGCAGGATCGGGCCAGGGTTCGGCACACCCACCGGGTCGACCTCCCGCTCCTACGCCGACTCCAAGATCGCCCAGGTCGTCTTCGCAGGCGAACTCCGGCGCCGCAGCGCTGCTGCCGGTGCCGGCGTCCACGCCGTTGCTGCGCACCCGGGCTGGTGCCAGACACGGATCGTCGACCCCCCACCGCCCGCGCTGGGTGAACTCGCCGGGGAACTCATCGGCGCCCTGCAGTCACCGGCCGACGGTGCCCAGCCCGTCCTGCTGGCAGCAACGGACCCGCGTCCGGGCGCCTACTACGGCCCGACTCGTCGGGGAGGCGCGGCCGGCCCGGCGGGGCCGGCGCCACTGCCACGGGCAGCCCTGGTCCCCGAGGTCGGGTCCCGGCTGTGGGAGATGTCGACCGAGCTCACCGGGGTCGCACTCGAGCCCTAGAGTATGGCCATGCAGAGCCCTGTCACTGTCGTCGGCGAAGCCCTGATCGACATCGTCATCCCCCGCTCGGGACCGGCAATTGAGCACGTCGGCGGCAGCCCGTCGAACGTCGCGATCGGGCTGTCCCGCCTCGGCCACAGCACCACCCTCGCCACCCACATCGGCACCGACGAGCGCGGCAGGCGGATCGCCGACCTGATGGCAACAGAAGGCGTCACCCTCAGCCCCGGCAGCACGGACGCGGAGCGCACCCCGACGGCGGCGGCCCACCTCGACGATGCCGGTGTCGCCACCTACGAATTCGACCTGGAGTGGACCCTCGACCCGGCAGACGTCGCCGTTCCCCAGGGAACCCACCTGCACACCGGATCGATCGCAGCCACCCTCGCCCCCGGCGGGGCCGCCGTGTTACAGATCGTCCAGGCAGCCCGTGGACATGCCACCATCTCCTACGACCCGAACGCCCGCCCCACCCTGATGGGCTCCCCCGAGGAGGCCCGGCCGGTGATCGAGGCTCTGATCAGGCTCGCCGACGTCGTCAAGGCCTCCGAAGAGGACGTGCGCTGGTTGTACGGCACAGCACCGCTGACGCACGTGCTGGCAGAGTGGGCGGCGATGGGCCCTTCGATCTGCGCCGTCACCCAGGGCGGCTCCGAGGTCGTGGTGCTGGCAGCGGGGACGATCGAGCACTTCCCCACGTTGCCGACCAGCGTCGTCGACACCGTCGGCGCCGGCGACTCGTTCATGGCAGGCCTGATCTCCGGCCTGATCGATCTCGGTCTCCTTGGGGACGCGGCTGCGCGGGAGCGGCTCCGGTTCGCACAGTGGCCGGCCGTCCGCACGGCCGTCGACCGCGCCCTGGCCTGCGCAGCAGTGACCGTTTCCCGGTCGGGCTCGAACCCGCCCACCCGCGCGGACCTGCAGATCCAGATGTGATCCGGACTCAGCCCAGCTTCGGGTAGCGCCCCCTGTGGTGCACAAGGGGGTCCTCGATGGCCTCATCTGCGACCAGCTCCTCGAGGACGCAGGTGACAAGGAGCGACCAGCCGACCGGGCGCGAGTCCTCCAGCCGCACGCCGGCCCAGGTCGTCGCACCGACGGGGACCGGACCCCAGGCCGTGTCGTCGAACACTGCCTGACGGAACGGCCCGCCCGGCGCCGGAGCCTGTCCGGCGAAGATCTCGGCGAGCCGGAGCTGGTCGCGGTGGAGCACCGTCACCGCTGCAGCCTGCGATGCCAGTAGCGCCTCGCAGAGGTCCGACAACGGGTCGAGGAGCGCGAGGATGCGCGGCGGGACGCCATTGGCGACCATCAGGGACGACACGGTCAGCCCAGCAGGCCGGCGCTCCCCCACCGATGTCCACACGGTGACCGCGGAGGCCAGCCGGCCCCGGAACGCCCGGACGGCATCACGGGCTGACGGCGGATCGGCGAACGGGTGGGTGTCGTGGATGGTCACGCCCGGAGGATACCCCCGCAAGGTGACGGCCACCGCGGAATGCAGAACGGCCCCAGCGATTGCTCGCTGGGGCCGTTCGGCGATCTGTCAGTGAATCAGGTTCACTTGAGGATCTTGGTCACACGGCCGGCGCCGACGGTCCGGCCACCCTCGCGGATGGCGAACTTGAGGCCGTCCTCCATGGCGATCGGCTTGTTCAGGTGCACGGTCATGTCGGTGTTGTCACCGGGCATCACCATGTCGGTGCCCTCGGGCAGCTGAACGATGCCGGTCACGTCCGTGGTACGGAAGTAGAACTGCGGGCTGTAGTTGGAGAAGAACGGCTTGTGACGGCCACCCTCTTCCTTGGTCAGCACGTAGACGTTGGCGTCGAAGTCGGTGTGCGGCGTTGCCGAACCCGGCTTGATGACGACCATGCCGCGCTCGACATCGTCCTTCTTGGTGCCACGGAGCAGGAGGCCGACGTTCTCGCCCGCACGACCCTCGTCGAGGATCTTGCGGAACATCTCCACACCGGTGATGGTGGAGGTCTGCTTCTTGTCCGCGATACCGATGATGTCGACGGTCTCGCCTGTCTTGACGATGCCGCGCTCGATACGACCGGTCACGACGGTGCCACGACCGGTGATCGTGAACACGTCCTCGATCGGCATCAGGAACGGCTTCTCGGTCTCACGGGCGGGCTGCGGGATGTACTCGTCCACAGCGTCCATGAGCTCGAGGATGCTGGCGCTCCACTTCTCGTCACCGTTCATGGCCGGGAAGGCCGCGACGCGGATGATCGGGCAGTTGTCGCCATCGAACTCCTGGGCGCTCAGCAGCTCGCGGACCTCGAGCTCGACGAGCTCGATGAGCTCCTCGTCGTCGACCATGTCGCACTTGTTGAGCGCGACGACGATGGCCGGCACACCCACCTGGCGGGCGAGGAGGACGTGCTCGCGGGTCTGCGGCATCGGGCCATCGGTGGCAGCAACGACCAGGATCGCGCCGTCCATCTGGGCAGCACCAGTGATCATGTTCTTGACGTAGTCGGCGTGCCCGGGGCAGTCGACGTGAGCATAGTGACGCTTCTCGGTCTGGTACTCGACGTGCGCGATCGAGATCGTGATGCCGCGCTGGCGCTCTTCCGGCGCCTTGTCGATCTGATCGAACGCCGATACCGCATTGAGCAGCGGGTACTTGTCGTGGAGCACCTTCGTAATCGCCGCGGTGAGCGTGGTCTTGCCGTGGTCGATATGCCCGATGGTGCCGACGTTGCAGTGCGGCTTGGTCCGCTCGAACTTGGCCTTTGCCACTTGGGCTCCTTTTCGGATTTGTCGCCACGCGGGCTTGCGAGGCGCTTACTTGTTGGTTGAAATGCTTGACTGCAAGGTCAGGAGTCCGTGCGAGCACGGACCTGACCAAGTTTTCTCTACGCGGGTGCCTGAGTCAAACTCAGGCGCCGCCGCGGCCCTTCGCCACGATCTCTTCCGACACCGACTTCGGCGTCTCGCCGTAGGAGTCGAACTCCATCGAGTACGACGCCTGGCCCGAGGTCTTCGACCGGAGGTCGCCGACGTACCCGAACATCTCGCTCAGCGGCACCAGTGCCTTGACGAGCTGGTTGCCGTGGGCCTCCTCCATGGACTGGACGTGCCCGCGGCGGCTGTTGATGTCGCCGATGACGGTGCCGAGGTAGTCGTCCGGGGTGGTCACCTCGACGGCCATCAGCGGCTCCAGCAGGGCCGGGTCGGCCTTGCGTGCAGCTTCCTTGAAGACCATCGAGCCGGCGATCTTGAACGCGAGCTCGGAGGAGTCGACGTCGTGGTAGGCGCCGTCGAGCAGGGTGACCTTGATGTCCTCGACGGGGTAGCCCGCCAGCGGACCGAAGGCCATGGCCTCCTTGATGCCGTGGTCGACAGCAGGGATGTACTCCTTGGGGATGCGACCACCGGTGACGCCGTTCACGAACTCGTAGCCGGTACCGGGGGCGGTCGGCTCGAGGGCGATCAGTACCTTGGCGTACTGGCCGGAACCACCCGACTGCTTCTTGTGGGTGTACTCGACCTTGTCCACCGCGCGACGCAGCGTCTCGCGGTAGGCCACCTGCGGCTTGCCGATGTTCGCCTCTACCTTGAACTCCCGCTTCATGCGGTCGATCATGACCTCGAGGTGCAGCTCGCCCATGCCGGCGATGATGGTCTGGCCGGTCTCCTCGTCGGTGTGGACGCGGAAGGTCGGATCCTCCTCGGCAAGGCGCTGGATGGCGATGCCGAGCTTCTCCTGGTCGGACTTGGTCTTGGGCTCGATGGCCTGCTCGATGACCGGTGCCGGGAAGTCCATGGACTCCAGCACAACCGGGTTGGCCGGGTCGCAGAGGGTCTCACCGGTGGTGGTGTCCTTCAGGCCCATCACCGCGATGATCATGCCCGCGCCGATCTCGTCGATCTCCTGACGCTTGTTGGCGTGCATCTGGTAGATCTTGCCAATGCGCTCCTTGCGTCCCTTGGTCGAGTTCAGCACCTGCTGGCCGGCCTTGAGCACGCCGGAGTAGACCCGGATATAGGTCAGCTTGCCCAGGTGCGGGTCGGCAGCGATCTTGAAGGCCAGCATCGCGAGCGGCTCGTCGTTGGACGTGTGCTTGTGGATCACGATCTCGGGGTGACCGGGCTTGAAGCCCTCGATCGGCGGGATCTCCAGCGGGGACGGCAGGTAGTCGATGACCGCATCGAGCATGGGCTGGACGCCCTTGTTCTTGAAAGAGGAACCGCAGATGACGGCGGTGATCCGGTTGCCGATCACTGCGCGCCGGACGGCTGCCTTGATCTGGGCCTGGCTCAGGACGTCGCCGGCCTCTTCTGCTTCCAGCCACAGCTCTGCGAACTCGTCGTCATTGTCCGCGAGCACGTGGACGAGCTCCTCGCGGGCCTTCTCTGCCGCCGCCAGCATGTCGGGGGCGATGTCCTCGACGACGTAGTCCTCGCCGATCGCGGTCTCACCGCGCCACATCAGGGCCTTCATCTTGACCAGGTCGACGACGCCCTGGAAATGCGACTCCGAGCCCACCGGGAGCTGCAGCACAGCCGCGATGGTGTGCAGGCGCTCACGGATCGTCTTGACGCAGTAGTCGAAGGAAGCACCGGTGCGGTCCAGCTTGTTCACGTAGCAGATGCGCGGCACGCCGTAGCGGGTGGCCTGGCGCCACACGGTCTGGCTCTGCGGCTCGACGCCTGCGACGCCGTCGAAGACACAGACAGCGCCGTCGAGGACGCGGAGCGAACGCTCCACCTCGATGGTGAAGTCAACGTGGCCGGGGGTGTCGATGATGTTGATCTGGTGGTCGTGCCAGAAACACGTGGTGGCAGCGGAGGTGATCGTGATGCCCCGCTCCTGCTCCTGCTCCATCCAGTCCATCGTCGCGGCGCCGTCGTGCACCTCGCCGATCTTGTAGTTGATGCCGGTGTAGTACAGGATCCGCTCGGTGGTCGTGGTCTTGCCGGCATCGATGTGGGCCATGATGCCGATGTTGCGAACCTTGGCCAGGTCCGTCTTCAAGTCAATCGCCACGAGGGCTCAACCTTCCATCTGTGTTCAGTGCGCAGGGCACGGCGCACGGCCGTGCCCTGCATTGGGTCAAGAGTTGGTGCTGGTCACCAACGGTAATGAGCGAAGGCGCGGTTGGCCTCTGCCATCTTGTGGGTGTCCTCGCGGCGCTTCACGGAGGCGCCGAGGCCGTTGGAGGCGTCGAGGAGCTCGTTCATCAGCCGCTCGGTCATCGTCTTCTCGCGACGCTGACGGGAGAAGCTCACCAGCCAGCGCAGGGCGAGGGTGTTGGCCCGGACGGGCTTGACCTCGATCGGCACCTGGTAGGTGGCGCCACCGACACGGCGGCTCTTCACCTCGAGGGCGGGGCGGATGTTGTCCAGGGCCTTCTTCAAGGTCTGGACGGGATCGATGCCGGTCTTGGCCCTGGTGCCCTCGAGCGCGTCGTAGACGATGCTCTGGGCCGTGGTCTTCTTGCCGTCCAGCAGGATCTTGCTGACCAGCTGGGAGACCAGCGGGGAACCATAAACCGGATCCATGACGATCGGGCGCTTCGGGGCGGGACCCTTGCGAGGCATTACTTCTCCTTCTTCGCGCCGTAACGGCTGCGGGCCTGCTTGCGGTTCTTGACGCCCTGGGTGTCCAGGGAACCGCGGATGATCTTGTAGCGAACGCCCGGGAGGTCCTTCACCCGACCGCCGCGGACCAGCACCATCGAGTGCTCCTGCAGGTTGTGGCCAACGCCCGGGATGTAGGCAGTGACCTCCACGCCGGAGGAGAGCCGGACGCGTGCGACCTTGCGCAACGCCGAGTTCGGCTTCTTCGGGGTGGTGGTGTACACCCGGGTGCAGACACCACGGCGCTGGGGCGAACCCTTGAGCGCAGGGGTGTTGGTCTTGTTGACCTTGTCAGTGCGGCCCTTGCGGACCAACTGCTGGATAGTGGGCACCGGCTGGTATCTCTTTCCGTGAGGCTTCTGGTAGCGCGCACCGCGCGCCACCAGCTTCACCTCGCAACTCAGCACACTGGCTGAGCATGTCGAAGGGTCGGGCCGGACGCGGCGCACGCACGCATGGTTCGGTCGCCCGAACACACAACGGTTAAGGCTACTTGATGCCCTTGCGACCGTCAAAAAAGCAGCAGCTATCGGCTCCCCTACTCTTCCATCCTGCCGCCGTCAATGACAGAATGTGCTTACATCGACGCGGTCCGGCGCGGCCCGCGAGGTCTCAAGGGAGAGGCTGCCATGCAGGAACTGCGGGAAGAGACGCGTTTCGCCATCAGCGTCGACGGTGCCGAGGTGCGGGTGGAAGCGGGGCTGACGATCCTCAGCGCTCTCAAGTCGGAGGGAATCGATGTCCCTTCCCTGTGCAACGACGTGCGGCTGGAGCGGGCGGGAGGCAGTTGTGGCCTGTGTGTGGTCGAGGTCGGCGAGGAACGCCGCGAGGTGAAGTCCTGCATCACCCCGGTCAGGCCTGGGATGGTGATCCACACCAGGTCGGACACGGTCGAGGCCTACCGCAGGGTGCGTGTCGAGCAGTTGCTGTGCGACCACAACGCGGACTGCGAGCCGCCCTGCCAGCAGACCTGCCCTGCCCACATCGACATCCAGCGCTACCTGGCCCTTGTCACGGACGGCAACTTCGAGGCCGCCGTCCGCGTGATCAAGGACCGCAACCCGTTCCCTTCGGTCTGTGGACGGGTGTGCCCGCACACCTGTGAGGCGCAGTGCCGGCGCAGCCTTGTCGATGCCCCGGTCGCGATCAACAACGTGAAGCGTTTCGCCGCCGACTGGGACCTGGCACGGGACCAGCCCTGGATCCCGACCGTGGGCGAGCGCACCGGCAAGAGCATCGCGATCGTCGGCGCCGGCCCGTCCGGGCTGAGCGCAGCCTTCTACGCTGCGCTGGCCGGCCATGACGTGACGGTCTTCGAACGCCAGCCCAAGCCCGGCGGCATGATGCGCTACGGCATCCCGGAGTACCGCCTGCCCAAGGCGACCCTGGACGCGGAGATCGCAACGATCACGGCCCTCGGCGTGAAGATCATCTGCGGCAAGTCGCTGGGCACCCACCTGCGGTTGCAGGACCTGCAGGCCGACTTCGACGCCGTCTACCTCGCGATCGGGTCCTGGACCCCGACCCCGATGGGGTTGCAGGGCGAGAACTCCGAGGGTGTGTGGACCGGCATTCGCTACCTCGAGCACGTGACCAAGGGCGAGGACCCCGATCCGGGTCGTGTCGTTGTCGTCGTCGGCGGCGGCAACACCGCGATCGACTGCGCCCGCACGGCCCTGCGCCGTGGCGCCGAGCGCGTGGTGCTCCTCTACCGCCGCACCCGTGACGAGATGCCCGCCGAGGCCCACGAGGTCGCCGACGCGGAAGCCGAAGGTGTCGAACTGCGCTTCCTTGCTGCGCCCACAGCGATCCGTCGCGGGCCGGAAGGGCTCACGCTGCGCTGCCTGGGGATGACCCTCGGCGAGCCGGACCGCTCCGGGCGTCGCCGGCCGATCCCCGTCGAGGGCAGCGACTTCGAGCTCGATGCGTCGCTGATCATCGGGGCGATCGGCCAGAGCACCAACACCCAGTTCCTGTACAACGACCTGCCGGTGCGGCTGAACAACTGGGGCGACGTCGACATCGACGGCTCGACGATGCAGGCGTCGGAGTCGAAGATCTTCGCCGGCGGCGACTGCGTCACCGGTCCGGCAACGGTGATCGAGGCCGTCGCAGCCGGACGTCGGGCGGCCTGGGCCATGGACCAGTTCGTCGCCCGCGGGTACGTCCGCGGCGAACCGGCGGCCTACAACTGCAGCCGCGGGTCTCTGGAGGACCTGCCGCGCGACGAGTTCGCCTCCCGGCCGAAGCTCGCCCGCATGCCCATGCCCACCCGCCCGGCCGCCGAACGCGTCACCGACTTCGACCAGGTCGAGACCGGCTACACCGCTGCGGAAGCGCGGGCGGAGGCCGCCCGGTGCATGCGCTGCGGCTGCAAGGCGCGGTTCGTCTGCGACCTCCGCAAGGTGGCGACCAGGCAACTGGTGACCTACACCGAGCCGCTGCACACGCGCCCCCGGGTGCCGATCGTGCGCGACCACCCCTTCATCATCCGCGACCACAACAAGTGCATCTCGTGTGGACGGTGCGTCGCTGCGTGCTCGGAGCTCGAGGGACCCGGCGTGCTGGCCTACCAGTTCCGCAGCGGCCACCTCACCGTCGGCACCAGCGACGGGCGGCCGCTCATCGACACCGACTGCGTGTCCTGCGGCCAGTGCGTCACCGCCTGCCCCTGCGGCGCCCTCGACTACGTCCGCGAGCGGCCCAGCGTGTTCGCCGCCATCAACGACCCCACCAAGATGGTGGTCTGCTTCGTCGCCCCCGCACCCCGCAGCGTGCTCGCAGCCCAGTACGGCAAGTCGCCGGAGGAGGCCTCGCCGTTCGTCGCCGGCCTGATGCGGGCCATCGGCTTCGACCGCATCTTCGACTTCTCGTTCGCCGCCGACCTGACGATCATGGAGGAGACGACCGAGTTCCTGAACCGTGTGGCCACCGGCGGCGTCATGCCGCAGTTCACGTCATGCTGCCCCGGCTGGGTGAACCTCGTCGAGAAGCGGTACCCCGAGCTGATCCCGCACCTTTCGAGCTGCAAGTCGCCCCAGCAGATGATGGGGGCGACCGTGAAGACGCACTTCGCCCAGAAATACGGGATCTCCCTTGACGACCTGTACGTGGTCTCGATCGTGCCGTGCCTGGCCAAGAAGTACGAGGCCGCCCGGCCCGAGTTCGCCCCCGGTGGCATCCGCGACGTCGACGCCGTCCTCACCACGACCGAGTTCATGGAGATGCTCACCATGGTTCGGATCGACCCGGACAAGGTCGCCCATGACACCTTCGACGAACCGTACGCGCGCGTCACCGGCGCCGGCGTGATCTTCGGCGCGTCCGGCGGCGTCGCCGAGGCGGCCCTGCGGATGGCCATGGAGAAACTCACCGGCGAGAAGCTGGACGAGCACCTCGACTTCCACGCCGTCCGCGGCTTCGACGGGGTCAAGGATGCGACCGTCACAGCGGGCGGCAGGACCGTCCGGGTCGCCGTGATCTCCGGCCTCGGCAACGCAGAACCGCTGATCAAGCGGGTGGTGGCAGGTGAGGACACCGGCTACGACCTGGTCGAGATCATGGCCTGCCCCGGTGGCTGCATCGACGGCGCCGGCCAACCGGCACCGGCGAAGGTCGGCGAGTTGCGCGAGCGCACCGAACTGCTGTTCGGCATCGACCGCACCAGCAAGTACCGCCGGTCACAGGAGAACCCCGACGTGCTCCGGCTGTACGACCAATTCTACGGCGAACCCAATTCCGACCTGGCCCACCACCTGCTGCACACCAGCTACCAGCCCTTCAACGAGCAGGCGTCCGTCCCACCGACGATGCCCGCCAACTGACCTCGTCGAGCCGTCGATCGACGGTCTCGCCGGCGATCAGGGCAGCGCCCGCAGCCAGCAGGAGGCAGCCGGCACCGAAGCCGGCTACCGGAAGCCAGCCGAGACCACCGGCCCCTTCGAGCGACGTCATCGCCGCGGGGGCGAACCCGACGACGATCATGCCCAGCTGGCCGCCGAAGGCTGCTCCGCTGTAGCGCACCGGGGTGGGGAACAGTTCTGCGAACCAGGCAGCACTGACGGCGTTCGCTGCGCTCCACGCCGCCAGCATCGCGGTGGAAGCGAGGCCGATCAGCAGCAGGTTCCCGGTACCGAGCGCCGGCAGGTAGGCGAAGTAGAGCGCAGCAGCGGCGAGGCACGATGTGAGGAACACCGGGCGGCGGCCGATCCTGTCCGAGAGTCGCGCCCAGAGCGGCTGCAGGACGAGGCCGAGCACCGTGACAACACTGATCATCGCCAGGTACCCACCGGGCGAGGTTCCCCGCGCGGTGGCGTAGCTGAGGCCGTAGACGTTCAGCACCGCTCCCCCCACAGCGAACAGCGAGCCGACGGCCACAACGAGCACGGGCCGCCAGTGACGGCTGAACACCTCGACGAGCGGCACCCGCAGCACGCCACCGGCGGCCACGAGCTCCGTGAACGCCGGCGGCTCCGCCACGGTCCGGCGGATGGCGACGGCCACCAGCATGAACGGGCCGGCCATCAGGAACGGCACCCGCCAGCCCCAGGCCAGCAGTGTCGGCTGCGGCAGCCAGACGACAGCGAGGAAGGCCAGCTTGCCCAGCAGCGTCCCCAGGGACGTGCCCTGCATCGTCCAGGCCGCGTAGCGGTTGCGCGCGCCACCGGGCGCGTGCTCGAGGGACAGTGCGTTCGACCCCGCCTGCTCTCCGCCCGCGGAGAGACCCTGCAGCAGCCGCAGGGCGAGCAGCAGCACTGGCGCTGTGATGCCCAGCGTTGCGTATCCGGGAAGCAGCCCGATGGCCGTCGTCGCGATCCCCATCAGGGTCACCGACCGGACCAACGCGGTGCGTCGCCCGACCCGGTCGCCGACATGCCCGAACACCACGGCGCCGAGCGGCCGCGCGACGAAGGCGCTGCCGAAGGTGATGAGGGCGGCGAGGGTCGCCTGCAGCGGTCCGAGTGGGGCGAAGAACACCGGCCCGAGGAACAGGGCGGACGCGGTCGCGAACAGCGTGAAGTCGAAGTATTCGACAGCGCTGCCGAGCAGCGCGGACGTAGCGGCCCGCGTGGCCATCGGGGCTTCGCGCCCGACCTTTGTCAGCACAAAGAAAAGTCTAGGACACGTCAGTTCGACGCGGGCTGATCCTCCAATTCTTCGATCAGGGCGACCCTGCGAGCGTGTCGTCCGCCCTCGAACTCCGCGGTCAGCCAGTCGTGCACGATCATCCGGGCGAGGCCGGGACCCACAACTCGGGCACCGACGGCCAGCACGTTGGAGTTGTTGTGCTGGCGGGACAGCCGGGCCGTGAACGGCTCGGAGCAGACCACCGCACGGATGCCGGGAACCTTGTTCGCAGCGATGGAGATGCCGACGCCGGTGCCACAGACCAGCATGCCGAGGTCGTACTCACCGGCGGCCACCAGGCGTCCCACCTTCGCCCCGTTCACCGGGTAGTCGATGGCGACGCCCGGCGCCGGGCCGAGGTCTGTGACCTCGTGCCCGAGCGCGCGAGCCTCGTCAGCCATCTCCTGCCGGAGTTCAACCCCGGCGTGGTCGGAGGCGACGACGATCTTCATCGGTGACTGCTCAGCGCAGTTCGCCGGTGTCGTACTCGTCCAGCCCGACCGCAGGACCGCCGACCGAGAGGTCGTAGTCGTACGGGTCGTAGGAGAGGTCGTACGCCGCGGCGCGTGCCTCGGCGGTCGGCTCCACCCGGATGTTCCGGTACCGGTCCAGGCCGGTACCGGCCGGGATCAGCTTGCCGAGGATGACGTTCTCCTTGAGGCCGACCAGGGTGTCGGACTTGGCGTTGATCGCCGCGTCCGTGAGCACCTTCGTCGTCTCCTGGAACGAGGCTGCGGACAGCCACGACTCGGTCGCGAGCGACGCCTTCGTGATGCCCATCAGCACCGGACGACCCTGTGCCGGGGTCCGGCCCTCGGTCACCATCTGCCGGTTCTGCGCCTCGAACGACTTCCGGTCCACCAACTCACCGGGCAGCATCGAGGTGTCGCCCGACTCGATGACCGTCACGCGACGGAGCATCTGCCGGATGATGATCTCGATGTGCTTGTCGTGGATCGGCGCACCCTGCGTGCGGTACACCGCCTGGACCTCTTCCACCAGGTGCTCCTGCACCTTGCGGAGGCCGTTGACCCGCAGGACGTCCTGGGGATCTGGCGTACCGGCGAAGAGCTGCTGACCGGCCTGCACGTGGTCACCATCGGTGACGACGTGACGCACCCCGGTGTTGTCCTCCCACTCCAGCCGCACGCGGCGGGGCAGCAGGTACTCCAGGTCCGGCTCGCCGTCATCACGGACGAGGACGAGCTTGCGGGTGCGCTCCCCCTCCTCGACACGCACGCGACCAGCGGTCTCCGCGATCGGCGCCTTGCCCTTGGGCTGACGGGCCTCGAAGAGCTCGACAACACGCGGCAGACCCTGGGTGATGTCGTCGCCGGCCACACCACCGGTGTGGAAGGTACGCATCGTCAGCTGGGTGCCGGGCTCGCCGATGGACTGTGCCGCGACGATACCGACGGCCTCGCCGACGTCAACGAGCTTGCCGGTGGCCAGCGAGCGCCCGTAGCAGGCGGCGCAGGTGCCGGTCTTGGCCTCGCAGGTGAGCACGGAGCGCACCTTGACCTCGGTGATGCCGTTGTCCAGCAGGATCTTGATGTTCACGTCGCCGAGGTCGACGCCGGCCTTCACCAGCACCTTCCCGTCGGCGGCAAGCACGTCGCTGGCGAGGGTACGGGCGTAGACGGCCGTCTCGACGTTGCGGGCGACGACGAGCTTGCCACCCTTGCCCTCCGCTGCGATGGCCTTGGTGAGGCCACGGTCGGTGAGGCAGTCCTCCTCGCGGATGATCACGTCCTGCGAGACGTCGACGAGACGACGGGTGAGGTACCCGGAGTCCGCCGTGCGCAGTGCGGTGTCCGCCTGACCCTTCCGGCCGCCGTGCGTGGAGATGAAGTACTCCAGGACCGAGAGGCCCTCACGGAAGTTGGACTTGATCGGGCGGGCGATGATCTCGCCCTTCGGGTTGGCCACGAGGCCACGCATTGCTGCGATCTGGCGCATCTGGGTCATGTTCCCTCGGGCGCCGGAGTGGACCATCATCACGATCGGGTTGTTCTTCGTGAAGTTGGCCTCCATGGCAGCCGTCAGCTCGGCCGTCGCGTCGGTCCACAGCTGGATGAGCTCCTGGTGGCGCTCCTCCTCCGTGACCTTGCCACGCTCGTACTGCTTGGTGATCTTGTTGGCGCGCTCCTCGTAGGAAGCGAGGATCTCCGGCTTGTTCGGCGGCACCTGGACGTCGCCGATGGACACGGTGACACCGGACCGGGTGGCCCACTTGAAACCGAGGTCCTTCAGCTTGTCGAGGGTCTGCGCGACGGCGACCTTCGGGTAACGCTCAGCCAGGTCGTTGACGATCTGGCCGAGGCGCTTCTTCCCGACCTCCGCGTTGACGTACGGGAAGTCGGAAGGGAGCGCCTCGTTGAAGAGCGCGCGGCCCAGCGTGGTCTCCAGCAGGATGCTGCCGTCCTCACGGAGCTCCTGGCCCTCGGGGGCAACGATCCCGGTGAGCCGGATCCGGCACTTGCTCCCGATGGCGAGCTGCTTGGCGTCGAAGGCCATGTAGGCCTCGGCGATGGAGGAGAACGCACGGCCAGCGCCGGCGAGCCCCTCCTGCTCGATCGTCAGGAAGTAGTGACCGATGACCATGTCCTGGGTGGGCATGGTGACCGGGCGACCGTCCGCGGGCTTCAGGATGTTGTTGGTGGACAGCATCAGGATGCGGGCCTCGGCCTGCGCCTCCGCACTCAGCGGAAGGTGCACTGCCATCTGGTCACCGTCGAAGTCCGCGTTGAACGCTGTGCAGACGAGCGGGTGGATCTGGATGGCCTTGCCCTCGATGAGCTGCGGCTCGAAGGCCTGGATGCCCAGACGGTGCAGGGTCGGTGCGCGGTTCAGCAGCACCGGGTGCTCAGCGATGACCTCTTCGAGCACGTCCCACACGACCGGACGCTGGCGCTCGACCATCCGCTTGGCGCTCTTGATGTTCTGCGCGAGGTTCAGGTCGTCGAGCCGCTTCATCACGAACGGCTTGAACAGCTCCAGCGCCATCGCCTTCGGCAGGCCGCACTGGTGCAGCTTGAGCTGCGGGCCGACGACGATGACAGAACGGCCGGAGTAGTCGACGCGCTTGCCCAGCAGGTTCTGGCGGAACCGGCCCTGCTTGCCCTTCAGCATGTCCGAGATCGACTTGAGCGGGCGGTTGCCCGGGCCGGTCACCGGACGGCCACGGCGGCCGTTGTCGAACAGGCTGTCGACGGCCTCCTGCAGCATCCGCTTCTCGTTGTTCACGATGATCTCGGGCGCGCCGAGGTCGAGGAGCCGCTTGAGGCGGTTGTTCCGGTTGATCACGCGGCGGTACAGGTCGTTCAGGTCGGACGTCGCGAAGCGGCCGCCGTCCAGCTGCACCATCGGTCGAAGGTCCGGCGGGATGACCGGGACGGCGTCGAGCACCATGCCGAGCGGGGAGTTGACGGTGTTCAGGAACGCAGCGACCACCTTGAGACGCTTCAGGGCGCGGGTCTTGCGCTGGCCCTTGCCTGTCTGGATGATCTCGCGCAGCGACTCGGACTCCGCAGCCAGGTCGAAGGTGCCGAGGCGGTTCTTGATGGCCTCTGCGCCCATGTAGCCGGCGAAGTACCTGCCGAAGCGGTTCTTCATCTCGCGGTAGAGGATCTCGTCGCCTTCGAGGTCCTGGACCTTGAGGGACTTGAACCGGTTCCAGACGGCGTCGAGCCGGTCGAGATCGCGCTGGGCGCGGTCGCGCAGCTGCTTGACCTCGCGCTCGCCACCTTCACGCACACGCTTCTTGATGTCGGCCTTCGCACCCTCGGCCTCCAACGCTGCGAGGTCCTCCTCCAGCTTCTGGAGGCGGTTCTCGACGTCGCCGTCGCGGCGGGACTCCAGCTGCTTGCGCTCGACCTCGACCTTGGCCTCGAGGGAGGGCAGGTCGCGGTGACGGGCCTCCGTGTCGACAGAGGTGATCATGTACGCGGCGAAGTAGATGACCTTCTCCAGGTCCTTCGGGGCGATGTCGAGCAGGTAACCCAGCCGGCTCGGGACGCCCTTGAAGTACCAGATGTGGGTCACCGGAGCTGCGAGCTCGATGTGGCCCATCCGCTCACGACGCACGTTGGAGCGGGTGACCTCGACGCCACAGCGCTCGCAGATGATGCCCTTGAAGCGCACCCTCTTGTACTTGCCGCAGTAGCACTCCCAGTCCCTGGTGGGACCGAAGATCTTCTCGCAGAACAGGCCGTCGCGCTCGGGCTTGAGGGTGCGGTAGTTGATGGTCTCGGGCTTCTTGACCTCGCCGTGCGACCACTCCCGGATCTGGTCGGCAGTAGCCAGCCCGATACGAAGCTCGTCGTAGAAGTTCACGTCCAGCACGTTGCTTCTCTTTCCCCCACGCGCAGCGCGGGAACCAAAACTTGGTGAGTCTGAGTTGTGACTGAGTTGAACAACTCAGACTTCGTCGACGGAACGGAACGAGTCCGCACCGGGACGCCGGGACAGGTCGATGCCGAACTCTTCGCTGGCACGGAAGTCGTCCTCGGAGTCACGGAGCTCCACCACGGTGCCGTCACTGGAGAGGACCTCCACGTTCAGGCACAGCGACTTCATTTCCTTGACAAGAACCTTGAACGACTCCGGGATGCCGGGCTCGGGGATGTTCTCGCCCTTGACGATCGCCTCGTAGACCTTCACGCGGCCGGGGACGTCGTCGGACTTGATGGTGAGCAACTCCTGCAGCGCCCAGGCGGCGCCGTAGGCCTCGAGTGCCCACACCTCCATCTCACCGAAGCGCTGGCCACCGAACTGCGCCTTGCCACCCAGCGGCTGCTGCGTGATCATCGAGTACGGACCGGTGGACCGGGCGTGGATCTTGTCGTCGACAAGGTGGTGCAGCTTCAGCATGTAGATGTAGCCGACACCGACGGGCTCCGGGTACGGCTCGCCGGAGCGACCGTCGAACAACCGGGCCTTGCCGTCGGAGTTGACCAGCTTCATGCCATCACGCTGCGGCAGGCCGTGTTCCAGCAGGCCGGCGATCTCGTCCTCGTTGGCGCCGTCGAACACCGGGGTGGCGAGGCGGGAATCGCCGGCCACCTTCTCCAGGCCGACGGTACGGAGGCGGTTGGCCCACGGCTCGTCGACGCCGGTGATGTCCCAGCCGGTCTTGGCGACCCACCCGAGGTGGGTCTCCAGCACCTGGCCGACGTTCATCCGGGAAGGAACGCCCAGCGGGTTCAGGACGATGTCGACCGGGGTGCCGTCCTCCATGAACGGCATGTCCTCGACCGGCAGGATCTTGGAGATGACGCCCTTGTTGCCGTGTCGGCCGGCGAGCTTGTCACCGTTGGAGATCTTCCGCTTCTGGGCGACGTAGACCCGCACCATCTGGTTGACGCCAGGGGGCAGTTCGTCGTCCTCTTCACGATCGAAGACGCGGACGCCGATGACCGTGCCGGTCTCGCCGTGCGGCACCTTCATCGAGGTGTCGCGGACCTCGCGGGCCTTCTCGCCGAAGATGGCGCGCAGCAGGCGCTCCTCCGGGGTGAGCTCGGTCTCGCCCTTGGGCGTGACCTTGCCGACAAGGATGTCGCCGGTGCCGACCTCTGCACCGATCCGGATGATGCCCCGCTCGTCCAGGTTGGCGAGCATGTCCTCGCCGATGTTCGGGATGTCGCGGGTGATCTCCTCGGCACCGAGCTTGGTGTCGCGGGCGTCGATCTCGTGCTCCTCGATGTGGATCGAGGTGAGGATGTCGTCCTGCACCAGACGCTGGCTCAGGATGATCGCGTCCTCGTAGTTGTGGCCCTCCCACGGCATGAAGGCGACCAGCAGGTTCCGGCCGAGGGCCATCTCGCCCTGGTCGGTGCAGGCGCCGTCTGCGAGCGGGGTGCCCACCTCGACCCGGGCACCGGCGACGACCAGCGGACGCTGGTTGATGCAGGTGGCCTGGTTGGAACGCTTGAACTTCGACATCCGGTAGCTGGTGTAGGTGCCATCGTCGTTGGTCACGTCGATGATGTCGGCGCTGACCGAGGTCACGACACCGGCCTTGGCAGCCACCGTGACGTCGCCGGCGTCGACAGCACCGCGGTACTCCATGCCGGTTCCGACGAAGGGAGCCTCGTTGCGGATCAGCGGCACGGCCTGGCGTTGCATGTTGGCACCCATCAGGGCGCGCGATGCATCGTCATGCTCGAGGAACGGGATCAGCGCTGTGGCGACAGACACCATCTGGCGCGGGGAGACGTCCATGTACTGCACGTTCTCCGGCGGGACGGTGTCGACGTCGCCGTGCTTGATCCGGACCAGCACGCGCTCCTCGGAGAACTTGCCGCCCTCAGCCACCTTGGCGTTGGCCTGGGCGATGATGTAGCGGTCCTCCTCGTCGGCGGTGAGGTAGTCGATCTGCTCGGTGACGTAGCCGTTCTCCACCTTGCGGTACGGCGTCTCGATGAAGCCGAACGCGTTCACCCGGGCGAAGGAGGCCAGCGAGCCGATCAGGCCGATGTTCGGGCCTTCCGGGGTCTCGATGGGACACATGCGGCCGTAGTGGCTGTGGTGGACGTCGCGGACCTCCATGCCTGCGCGGTCACGTGATAGTCCACCCGGGCCCAGCGCGGAGAGCCGGCGCTTGTGCGTCAGCCCGGCCACCGGGTTCGTCTGGTCCATGAACTGCGACAGCTGCGAGGTACCGAAGAACTCCTTCAGCGCAGCGGACACCGGACGGATGTTGATCAGGGTCTGCGGCGTGATCGCCTCGATGTCCTGGGTCGTCATCCGGTCGCGGACGGTGCGCTCGAGGCGACCGAGCCCGATGCGGAGCTGGTTCTGGATCAGCTCGCCGACCGTACGCAGGCGACGGTTGCCGAAGTGGTCGATGTCGTCGGTCTCGATCGGCTCGTCGCCGAGTTCGAGCTTGCCCTCGTGCAGCGCGACGATGTAGCGGATGGCTGCGACGATGTCGTCGATGGTGAGCACCTGGGTGTCGAAGGGCAGCCCGGTCTTCAGCTTCTTGTTGATCTTGTAGCGACCGACCTTGGCCAGGTCGTAGCGCTTCGGGTTGAAGTAGTAGTTCTCCAGCATCTGCTGGGCGGCCTCACGCGTCGGCGGCTCGCCCGGACGGAGCTTGCGGTACAGGTCGAGCAGGGCCTCGTCTGTGTTGGCCGTGTGGTCCTTCTCCAGCGTCAGGCGCATGGACTCGTACTCGCCGAACTCCTCGAGGATCTGCTCGTTGGTCCAGCCCAGTGCCTTGAGCAGCACGGTGACGTTCTGCTTGCGCTTGCGGTCGACGCGGACGCCGACCATGTCCCGCTTGTCGATCTCGAACTCCAGCCAGGCGCCACGCGACGGGATCATCTTGCAGGTGAAGATGTCCTTGTCGGAGGTCTTGTCCGCGGTCTGCTCGAAGTAGACGCCGGGAGAACGCACCAGCTGGCTGACCACGACGCGCTCGGTGCCGTTGATGATGAACGTGCCCTTGTCCGTCATCAGCGGGAAGTCGCCCATGAACACCGTCTGGCTCTTGATCTCGCCGGTGTCGTTGTTCATGAACTCCGCCGTCACGAACAGCGGAGCGGCGTAGGTGAAGTCCTGGTCCTTGCACTCCTCAGTGGTGTGCTTGGCCTCTTCGAAGCGGTTGTCCCTGAAGGAGAGCGACATCGTCTGGGAGAGGTCCTCGATCGGGGAGATCTCTTCGAAGATCTCCTCGAGGCCGGACTTGGTGTTCACATCGGTCCGACCCGCGGCCTGGGCCGCGGCCACCCGCGCCTGCCAAGTCTCGTTGCCGATCAGCCAGTCGAAGGATTCGACCTGCAGATCCAGCAGATTGGGGACCTCGAGCGGCTCGTGGATCTTCGCGAAGGAGATCCGACCGCTGGGTGAGACAACATTGGTGTTCTTCGACGCAGTGCGCGAGACGGCCAAGGTGGAGTCCTTCCGCAAGCTTCCGGCGCTAGCACCGGTTTCGTTGCACGCAGAACGGCCCGCGTCAAGTTTTCACGGGTCGTCGATGGCAATGGGCAAAGCGATAGCTTACCCCACAGGCGAGCAGCCTGCAAACCGCTGGCGGGGTGCAACCTTGGACCTCGCGGTGCCTAGATAGTACGCCCTGAGCCTCCCGGGGGGAACGACTTCGGCAAGGCCGTCACCACACCGTGACAACACCGGCACATCCTGGTTCGAGGACTCCCCCGGTTCGGCCGGCCCGCCCTGTGCAGCCCGGGCAACAGATTGTGTCCGGACGCCACAAGACCGGTGTCTGCGGCAGGCACGGGAGGGGTTTCCATATGCTGCAGAACACCGGTCTAAGTGGTGTACTCATCCGACGCACTTGGGGGGGCGCCGTCTGGTGTTAACTTCACCAGACTTGACTGGATCCTGTCAAGTCATTGTCAAGAAATACTTGAAACTTCCTGGCCCATGCCGACACGCCAGGCATCGACAGCCGCCTTCAGGCGTCCCTCGAGCTCGAACTCGCGCCCTGCTGCCATGAACCGATCGCGAGCAGCGGACGTCTTGCCCATCGCCTGGAGCGCCTCCCCGAGGAGGTACTCCGATGCGCCGCGCGAAACGTCGGGTGCGCCGAGTACCGGGTCGTCGAGAACGGCACTCATGATCCGCGCGCACTCCTGTGGGTCGCCGGTGAGGAGGGCCAGCTTGGCCTCCACCTGGCGAAGCTCGACCACGTCGTGGTGGTTGCCGAGGATCTGCAGGCCCAGCGAAGCGGTGTGCACGAGTTCCGGCACACCCTCGACGATGCCGGCGTCGAGCCGGCATCGTGCAGCGCTGCGGTAGAACCGCAGCCACAGTCGCAGGTCGCGCCGGGCGTCGAGCAGGTCCTTCGCCCTTGCGTGGTGCATCAGTCCGGCCTCGACATCGCCGGCCATGAACTCCGCAGTGCCCATGGTCCAGGCGATCATGCCCTTCGAGTGGTCTGAGCTCAGCCGGGAGGACAGTTCGGCGAGACGGTCAAGGTACGGTCGGCTCTCGCTGGCCGTGTGCCCAGCTTCCGACATGGCGCTGACAAGGGCCATCAGTGCCTCGGAGAGGATGATCGGTGGCGCAGCAGAGGCCGCTTCGACCGCGCGTGCGCCGTAGGCCACGGCCCAGCCGAGCCGGTCGGAGGCGCGGAAGGAGATCGATGCGAGGCTCAACGCCTGTGCCCGTGCCACCGCGAACTTGTGGGCGGTCTCGTGTTCTGCCAGCTGCTCTGCGAGCGTTGCAGCGCCCGCGAAGTCGCCGGAGGAGAACTTCGCCATGGCCAGGACGTACAGCGCTTCCCAGTGCCTGCCGGTGTCCCCGGCTGCCTCGGCCGTCGCGGCGGCCTGGGTCGAATGCAGCATCGCGGCGGCCCAGTCGTGCTCGGACCAGGCACGTTCAGCCACCAGCAGGTCCTCGATGGTGTCACCCGCAACCAGCTGACGTGGGTCGCCGGCCGGCGAGACACCCCACTCGAGGGGTGATACGCCGAGGCGTCGCGAGAGGAACTCGATGACCTCAGGCGTGGCGGAGCGCCGCCCGCTCTCCAAGTGCGAGATGTAGCTGCCGGAGTACTTGCCGGCCCCCAACTCGTTCTGGGAGAGACCTTGCCTCCGCCGTGCTTCGCGCAGCAGAGAGCCGAACTGCACCGCCGATGATGCGTTCATACGACCTCCTCGATTCTCTTCACACGAAACCTTGTCAAATGTTGACAAGCCAGTCAAGTGCCCGCTACCTTCTTGTCATTGGGCCAGTCAAGAAGAAAGGCTTTTGAGAAATGACCACCGTTCGTAAGATTCTCGCCGCCGCCGCGGTAGCCGGTACCCTCGCCGTCTTGCCGATCAGCGCGATCGCCAACGACAACCAGCAGGCCGGCGGTGTGGTGTTTGGCACCACGATCGGCGGAGCGACGACGAACGGGCAGGGCAACTGGCCTCTCGGAAAGTGACCGAGGCCTGACCAAAAGCCTGCCTCCCCCCCAGCGGCCGGCCCTTTTAGACCAACCTCATTCCACCCCCAGTAGATCAGAACGGCGGTGGCCCACCCGGGCCGCCGCCGTTCTGGATTCCCCGTTCTGAATTGCGGTGTGTCGCTGGAGGTCGGGACCACTCCGTCCACCGGCCGACGACGGGCCTGGAGACGACAGTGGCGGCAACCCCCGCGAGGGGATTGCCGCCACTGCTGCGATTCAGTCGGTCACTTGACGCTGACTGCGGCGCCGGCTGCCTCGAGGGCATCCTTCGCCTTGGCCGCAACGTCGCGCGCGACCTTCTCCAGCACAACCTTCGGAGCGGCCTCCACGAGGTCCTTGGCCTCCTTGAGGCCCAGGTTCGTGAGTGCGCGCACCTCCTTGATGACCTGGATCTTCTTGTCGCCAGCGGACTCGAGGATCACGTCGACCTCGTTGCTGACCTCTTCTTCCTCGGCAGCGTCGCCACCGGCGCCAGCCGGGGCAGCGGCGGCCACGGCCACCGGAGCGGCAGCAGTCACACCGAAGGTGTCCTCGAACAGCTTCACGAACTCGGAGAGCTCGATGAGGGTCATCTCCTTGAATGCGTCAAGGAGCTCGTCAGTACTGAGCTTCGCCATGTCGGCGTCCTTTCTCTCTACTTACTCTGATGCAGCGTCAGCCGCGTCGGTGGTGGCCTCAGCAGCGGGAGCTGCATCGGTTGCCGGGGTCTCCCCGGCCTGCTTCTGGATCTGCAGGGCGCCCAGGGCACGAGCGGCCTGGGACAGCGGAGCAGCGAACAGGGAGACGGCCTTGGCCAGGTTCCCGTTCATTGCGCCGGCGAGCTTCGCGAGGAGGACCTCGCGCGACTCGAGATCGGCCAGCTTGCGGACGGAGTCGGCGTCCAGGACGCGCCCATCCATGACCCCAGCCTTGATCACCAGATGCGGATTCGCCTTGGCGAAGTCACGCAGCCCCTTGGCGACGGTTGCAACGTCTCCAGAGATGAACGCGATCGCCGTCGGGCCGGCGAGCGAGTCGTCCAGCCCTTCGATGCCCGCTTGACGGGCAGCGATCGTGGTCAGCGTGTTCTTCGTCACGGCGTAGGTGGCGTTCTCACCAAGGGACCGGCGCAATGCCTTCAGGTCCTTAACGGTGAGCCCGCGGTACTCGGTCAGCACTGCGGCAGCGGAATTGGTGAATTGCTCAGCCATTTCCGCAACGGCGGCTGCCTTGTCCGGCCTCGCCATGGGTCTCCTTCCCACTTCTCATTGGTTGCACCGATTACCCGCGGGCAAAAAGAAAACCCCGGTGCACGTAGGCAACCAGGGCGATCAAACTCAATGAGGTTGATTCAGGTTTCACCTACGCGGGATTTGCCTTTTCCTGGCGAACCAGGACGAGTACCAGCGGTCTTCGGCGAGAGCAACTGTACCGAGCGAACGTGCGGCGGAGCAAATCGAGGCGCGCAGCCACCGGAATCGCCCGACAAATGCGCCGGCCCCGCCCCAATTTCAGGGACGGGGCCGGCGATTGGCACTCACTCAGCGGCGGGCTTGACCTTCGCCGGATCGACCGGGACTCCGGGGCTCATCGTCGATGCGACGGTGATCTTGCGCATGTAGCGACCCTTGGAAGCGCTCGGCTTGAGCCGCAGCACCTCGTCGATGGCTGCGAAGTAGTTCTCCGCCAGCTGTTCTTGCGTGAAGGACGCCTTGCCGACGATGAAATTCAGGTTGGCGTGACGGTCTACACGGAACTCGATCTTGCCGCCCTTGATGT
Organism: uncultured Actinomycetota bacterium; assembly: GCA_963799235.1. Taxonomy (GTDB): domain Bacteria; phylum Actinomycetota; class Actinomycetes; order Propionibacteriales; family Propionibacteriaceae; genus Propionicimonas. Next base: position 380,612 of record CAWCWL010000001.1, read on the forward strand.
CGCCGACGGCCTTGGTCACGTCCATGGTGACCGTGCCCGTCTTCGGGTTCGGCATCAGGCCACGCGGACCGAGCACGCGGCCCAGCCGTCCGACCTTGCCCATGAGGTCGGGAGTGGCGACGACGGCGTCGAAGTCGAGGTAGCCGCCGGCGATCTTGTCGATCAGCTCGTCACCACCCACCTCGTCCGCGCCCGCTGCGATGGCTTCGTTGGCCTTCTCACCGGTGGCGAAGACGAGGACCCTTGCCGTCTTGCCGGTGCCGTTGGGGAGGTTGACGGTGCCACGGACCATCTGGTCGGCCTTGCGGGGATCGACCCCGAGCCGAATGGCGACCTCGATGGTTTCGTCGAACTTCGCCGATACGTTCTTCTTCACGATCGTCAGGGCAGCCTCGGGGCTGTACAGCTGATCCTCGTCGAAGTTCTCAAGTGCGGCCTGGTAGGCCTTGCTGCGCTTCATTCTGGTCTCCTGTTGCTAGTCGGCCCTCGAGTGGGCCGGGTGCCAGTCGTGGTATGGGCGCGCTGCCCTCCCACTGGGTGTGTTTTGTGGTGCCGTTCAGAGCTCGACTGTGACGCCCATGGACCGGGCGGTGCCGGCCACGATCTTCATCGCAGCGTCGATGTCGTTGGCATTGAGGTCGGGCATCTTGGTGTTGGCGATCTCGCGCACCTGGTCAGCGGTCAGCGAGCCGACCTTGTCCTTGTGCGGGCGAGCAGAACCGCTCTTCAGTCCGGCGGCCGTCTTGATCAGTTCCGCGGCCGGCGGGGTCTTGGTGATGAACGTGAACGTGCGGTCCTCGTAGATCGTGATCTCGACGGGGATGATCGTGCCACGCATGGCCTCGGTCTCGGCGTTGTACCGCTTGCAGAACTCCATGATGTTCACGCCGTGCGGGCCGAGCGCTGTGCCGACCGGCGGAGCGGGGGTTGCCGCGCCCGCCTTCAGGGCCACCTTGACGATCGCGGCGACCTTCTTCTTGGGAGGCATTTCGTTTGGGTCCTTCTGTTCGGGTTACTTCGGTGTTCGCCGGCGGCCGGGCTGACCGTCGGGCGTGCGGACTGCCTAGACCTTCTGGATCTGACCGAGGGTCAGGTCGACCGGGGTCTCCCGGCCGAGGATCTCGACAAGCGCCTTGAGTCGCTGGCTGTTCGCATTGATCTCGGTGATGGTCGCGTGCACCCCTGCGAAGGGGCCCTGGACCACCATGACGGAGTCGCCGACCTTGAAGTCCGCGATCTCGATCTTCTTCGTGTTGCGCTTCGGGCCGGTGGAGGCAGCTGCTGCGGCGGCCAGGGCGGCCGGGGCGAGCATCTTCTCCACCTCTTCGAGGCTCAGCGGCACAGGGGCGTTCGCGTGAGCGACGAAACCTGTGACCGACGGCGTGTGGCGCACGGCTGCCCAGGAGGCGTCGGTGAGCTCCATGCGCACGAGCACGTAGCCGGGAAGCACGGTGCGGGTGACGGTCTTGCGCGCACCGTTACGGGTCTCCATGACCTCTTCTGTCGGCACGACGGCCTCGTAGATGTAGTCCTCCATGCCGAGGGTCTTCACCCGGTTGTCGAGGTTCTGCTTCACCCTGTTCTCCATGCCGGAGTAAGTGTGGATGACGTACCAGTCACCGACCTGCGCACGCAGCTGGAGGCGCAGCGCCTCCAGCACGGCCTCGTCGTCTGCGTCGAGCACAACGGGCTCAGGCTCAGGCTCGGGCTCGTCGTCGCCGAAGTTCAGGACCAGGTCGTCGTCGGCCTCGATGGAACCGAGGTCGCCGAAGTCGAGGTTCAGCTCCAGGTCGTCGGCCACAGGCGCGTCCGGCGTGCCGAGATCGATCTCGATCTCCGGCTCGATCCCTCGGTCGTCGCCTGGTGCGTTGTTGTCTGTCACTACTACCTGCTTCCTCGTGGTCAGCCGAAGATCCGCAACAGCGCCGTGCCGAACGCGAGGTCCAGCAAAGCGACGATGCCAATCATGATCAGGACGAACACCAGTACGACGATGAAGTACTGCTGGAGCTGACTGAGTGTCGGCCAGACCACCTTCTTCAGCTCCGCCACCGCTTCGCGGACGAACTCGACCGGAGTGGTGCGGCGGTGTTCCTCTGTTGTGGTGCTCCGTCGCCGCTTCGGGGTGGCGCGGCCCTTGCCACCCACCTCTTCTACGGCTGCCTTGCGGGCAGGTCGGGCGCCGGCCGCGGCAATCGCGACCTGCTCCTCCTCGGTCAGCTCGACATCCTCGAGGCCCATGGCTTCGAGATCGAGCTCCTCGGCTCCTGCGTCAGCAGGGAGGTCGACAGAAGCATTCTCCTGATCGTCCGCCACGGGGCCGTCCTTCACTTTCGGTGATTTTGATGGTGCAAGCCGCTTCAAGAGAAACGGCTGCCCAGCAGGGCAAGAGGGACTTGAACCCCCAACCTGCGGTTTTGGAGACCGCTGCTCTGCCAATTGAGCTATTGCCCTTGGTGGTGATCGCACCGGTGAGTGGGCATGGCCCAGTCCGCTTTGGTCACCAAGTACAGGATTGTACGGGTTTTGGAGGGGCGCGTCGAACCGGCCCCTGCAGCTACAGGACGTCCGCGATGGCCCTTGCGACGTGGTCGACGTTGCCCGGGTTGAGCGCAGCGACGCAGATCCGGCCGGCGTCCGTGCCGTACACCCCGTGGGACTCGCGCAGGACGTGCATCTGTTCGGCGGTGAGGCCGCAGTAGCTGAACATGCCCACCTGGTCGGCGATGAACCCGAAGTCCCTGCTGGCACCGGCGGCTGCCAGCGCGTCGACGAGGGCCTTCCGCATTCCGCGGATCCGCAGCCGCATACCTTCGAGCTCCGCGACCCACAGCGCACGCAGCTCCGCGTCCATCAGCACCTTCGCAACGACAGCAGCGCCGTGCGTCGGCGGGCTGGAGTAGGTGGTGCGAATGGTGACCTTGAGCTGGGACAGCACCCGGGCGGCCTCCGCAGCGTCGGCCGCGACGACACTCAGGCCGCCCACCCGCTCGCCGTACAGGCTGAAGCTCTTGCTGAAGGAGGAGGCGATCAGCACCGGGATGCCGAGCGTGGCGAAGCGCGCGACCACTGCGCCGTCGGGCTCGAGGCCGGCGGCGAAGCCCTGGTAGGCCAGGTCGAGGAGCGGGACGAGGCCACGCTCGACGACGACCTCTGCGACCTGCGCCCATTCCGCCTCGGCCAGGTCGTAGCCGGTCGGGTTGTGGCAGCAGGCGTGCAGGACGACGATCGTGCCGGGAGCTGCGGCGCGCAGGTCCTCCAGCATCCCCGCGACGTCGATGCCGCCCTGTTCCGGGGCGTAGTAGCGGTAGCTGCCCACCTCGTAGCCGGCTCGCGTGAACAGCGCGAGGTGGTTCTCCCAGGACGGGTCGGAGATCAGCACCGTCCGCGCGGCGTCGGTGAGCTTGAGGAACTCCGCCCCGATCTTCAAGGCACCGGTGCCACCCAGACCCTGGATGGTAACCACCCGGCCGGAGGCCACCGGCTCGGAATCGGCTCCGAACACCAGCTCGCGCACGCTCCGCGTGTAGGCGGGCAGGCCGTCGATGGGGAGGTAGCCACGGGCGACCGGGTCTGCGGCGAGCGCGGCCTCGGCCGTACGGACGCAGTCGAGCAGCGGGACCTTGCCGTCGGGACCGAGGTAGACCCCCACGCCGAGGTTCACCTTGCCAGCACGGTCGTCGGCGAGGAATGCCTCGGTGAGTCCGAGGATCGGGTCCCTCGGCGCCAACGGGATACTGGACAGGATGCTCACGGTTGTTCCTTTCACAGGCCGCGGGTCAGTCTAGGACACGCCTCAGTCGTCGCTCAGGCTTGCCCCGATGAGGACCGGTTCGGGTACCAGCAGGACGCCGTATGCCCTCTCGACCCCCTCGCGCACCTGCCGGGCCAGCTCGAGCAGGTCGGCAGTCGTCGCGCCTCCACGGTTGGTGAGCGCCAGCGAGTGCTTGGTGGAAATGCGGGCGAGGCCGGAGCCGTAGCCGCGGCTGAACCCTGCGTGCTCGATCAGCCAGGCAGCGCTGGTCTTCACCGTGCCGTCCGGCTGGGGGTAGCGGGGCGCGTCCGACGGGAGCCCCGCGGCGACGGCCGCGCTGACCAGCGGATTGGTGAAGAAGCTGCCCGCGCTCCAGGTGTCGTGGTCGTCGGCATTGAGCACCATCCCCTTGCCGCGCCGCAGCTCGAGGACGGCCTGCCGCACCTCGACCATCGGGGCGCGGGTGCCGGGTGCGATGCTGAGAGCGCGGGCGAGTTCGCCGTAGCGCACCGGCTCCGACATGGTGCCGAGGCGGAACTGGAAGCTGACGCTCAGCACGACGAACCGGTCGGGCATGGCCTTGAACAGCGACCGGCGGTAGCCGAAGTGGCAGTCGACCGTTGCGCGGGTGACGACGCGGTGCTCCTGGCGGTCATAGACCCGCACCCGGGCGATGGTCTGGCTGACCTCCTGGCCGTAGGCGCCGACGTTCTGGATCGGCGTCGCCCCGACGAGCCCGGGAATGCCGGAGAGGGCCTCGATCCCGACCTGCCGACGGCCGATGGTCTCCGCGACGAAGGCGTCCCACGGCTCCCCCGCTGCGACGTTGATGAACGCGCCGGAGCAGGCGGCAACGTCCTCGGTGTGGACGCCGCGGAGGCGTCCGGTGTGCACGACCGTGCCGGGGAAGCCGGCGTCTGCGACGACAACGTTCGACCCGCCACCGAGGACCAGCAGCGGCTCCCCCGCCTCATCGGCTGTCCGGACGACCTCGATCAGGTCGGCCTCGGACTCCGGTTCGACCCACGCCCGGGCCGGTCCGCCGACCCGGAGCGTCGTGTGCGCTGCCAGCCGTTCAGCCAAGGTCCACCTCGGCGGTGACGGCGCCGAGCACCTTCACGTCGTCGCAGAGGGCCTCGACGCTCACCGTCGCCACGCCGTCGGCCACCTTGGTGACGGTGCCGGCGAACGTGACGACCGTGCCGCCCACCTCGGGCACGACGACCGGCTTGGTGAAGCGGACGTAGTAGCTGCGGACCCGGGCAGGGTCGCCGGCCCAGTCGGTGACCACCCGCAGGGCCGTGCCCATGGTGAGCATGCCGTGGGCGATCACGTCGGGAAGGCCGAGCGCCGCCGCAGCAGGGTTCGACCAGTGGATCGGGTTGAAGTCGCCGGACGCCCCGGCGTAGCGCACCAGGTCGGCCCGGGTGAAGGTGCGGCTGAAGGCGGGCAGCTGGGTGCCGACCTCGACATCGGTCAGGGTGCTCATTCCGCCGCCTCCATCGTGTGCATCAGGGTGGAAGTGGCCGTGCAGAGCGGCTCTCCCGAGGTCGTCGCCAGCGCAACGCTGATGCCGATGATGGCTGTCGCGCCGCGTGCGCGCACCTTCTCGATGGTGAGGGTCGCGCTCACCTCGTCCCCGGCCCGCAGCGGACGATCCCAGGTGAACCGCTGGTCCACGTGCACCGTCCGGCTGAGGCTGAGCTCGAGGTCCGGGTCGGCGAACATGGCATCCCACGCTGCGGAGGACAGCACGACGGCGAACGTCGGTGGGGCGATCGGGTCCGTTCCGGTGTAGGCCGGGAAGTCCGGGTCGCCGAGGGCTGCGGCGAACTCGGCGATCTTCGCGCGGCTCACCTCGTATGGGGCGGTCGCAGGGTAGCTGCGCCCGACGTGGTCTTCACTGATCGGCATGTGCCCAGATTAGGGCAGGGGGCCGCTCAGCGGTCGGCGAGGAACGCGAGCACCCTGCTGGTGAGGAGCTCCGCAGCCTCGGGGTCGTAGGTGGGCAGGCTCGAATCGGCGAAGTAGTGCTGGTCACCGGGATAGAGGAACAGCTCCACCGGGGCGCCGGACGCGATCACCTCGCGCGCGTTCTCCAGGTCGCCCTCCTCCGTGAAGTAGGGGTCGGCGTCCATGCCGTGCACCTGGGCGGGCAGGCCGTCGGGCCAGGATCCGAACTCACCCGCCGGCACGAAGGAGTAGCACAGCACGGCCCCGCGGGCCCCCGGACGGGTTTGCGCCAGCTTCTGGGCCGGCACGACCCCGAGCGAGAACCCGATGTAGACCAGGTCTTCGGGAAGGTCCCCGGCAGCAACGGCGCCCTGGTCGATGAAGTGCAGGAAACCGAGGTGCTCGACGTGGGCCATGCCGTCCTCGATGCTGGCAAAGGTCCTGCCATCGAACAGGTCGGGGGTGTGCACGGTGTGGCCCGCCTGCCGGAGCACGTCGGCGAAGGCATGGAAACCCTCGGTCTGGCCCATCGCGTGGTGGAACAGCAGTACTTCGGCCATGTCAGCTCCCGAGATCGCCCTGGATCGTCCCGGCCAGCCTAAGCAGGGGTCAGGCCATGCTCGCTCAGCAGTTGCCGCACCGCAGGCAGTTGGTCGGTGGGGACCTGTACCGCACGGCCATGGACGCCGACGCGTCCGCCCAGCCGGTCGGAGATGCTCCAGCGACCGACGTCCACGGTGGTGAGGACCAGCTGGGTGGAGCCGAGGATGGTGATCAGGCTGGCGCCGGAGATGTCGGTCCAGGCCAGACGCCACTGCTTCGGGCCGAGTTCCTTGGTGATGCCGACCTCGTCGAGGCGTGCGTGGAGGTAGCGGGCGAGCCCGAGGCGCCAGGCCTGGGACAGCAGCACCAGCACGGCGATCATCAGCGCCAGCGACTCCTCACCGGCGAACAGCGGGACGACCAGCACCGTGGCTGCGGCGAGGCACGCTGCGAAACCCACCATGTTGGCGCGGTCGACCAGCTTCCATTCGATCATCGGTATCCGGACGCAACGAAGCCGCCCGCTGATGCGGGCGGCTCGAAGGACTCCACCGTCAGCGAGTCTCGCGGTGCGCGGTGTGCAGGTGGCACTTCGGGCAGAACTTCTTCAGTTCCATCCGGTCGGGATCGTTGCGCCGGTTCTTCTTGGTGATGTAGTTGCGCTCCTTGCACTGAGTGCACGCCAAGGTGATCTTGGGCCGAACATCGGCTGTCTTCTTGGCCATCAGCTTCCTCTTTTCCGTACGGATGGTGCTTCGGTAGCGGGAGCGGGACTTGAACCCGCGACACAGCGATTATGAGCCGCTTGCTCTACCGCCTGAGCTATCCCGCCCCAGTTCGGACTCCAGGGACCCTGGGCGACGGGCGGTAATTCCGTCAATCCGAACACAGAGCCCCCATGCGGAATCGAACCGCAGACCTTCTCCTTACCATGGAGACGCTCTGCCGACTGAGCTATAGGGGCCGGACAGCGCTTGAGACTACCCCACCAGCGGCGTGGTCCCCAAATCGGGGATGACCACCACTTCTGTCGCCCCCGGACGGGGCCTCGAGCGTCAGCGCAGGTCGTCGGCGTTGGGCATTTCTGAGTGCTCCTCGACCCATCCGGACACCGGTGCCGGGCCGCTGGTGAGCTCGGGCCGGACGCGCCGGCGCAGTTCGCGTCGGCGCAGGTCACGCCGGCGACGCCGGGTCGCCGTCCGCACTCGCACGCTGCCCATGCCGGCAGAACCGTGCAGGACGAGCTGCGGCTGGCCGGGCTCGGGTTGCCGGTCAGCGGAGTTGCGCACCGACCCCCAGCTCTTCGTGACCAGGTCGGAGTCGACGCCCCAGCCGTCCGGCACGATGATCTTGATGCCGCCTGCCCCTGCACTGACCTCGATGTCGACGACCGGTGAGAGGCAGACCGCCTCCCTGCAGTCGAGCCGGACGGAGCCCATGTCACCGCTCACCCTCAGGTACGGCGGGATCTCCCAGACCCCCTCCCGCTTCTCGCGCGACATACCGGCGGCGATCGGGAGCCGGCTGGCAGCGCTCCACCCGAGAGGGGCAACGGGAGGAGCGATCGCCGGCAGATCGGCGACCAGCGGGTCGAGATCGGCGTACGTGAGGGCTGCCTCGACCCTCCCGGCGCGATCGGTGGCTTCAGCCGGCGTGAGTCGTCCTTCTGCTGCGGCCCGGTTGATGCGGGCCATGGCATCGCGACGGTCCGCCGTACCGATTCGCAGGTGCCCAAGATCGGTCATGGGGGCAGCCTACTTCCGCCGGTCGCAGTCGAGGAGGATCAGTCGAGGGCCGCCCTGTGGAGCTTCAGGTCCACCCGTCCTTCGCGGACCGCGACCCCTTCTCCCGCGAGCCGGGTCGACGCCTCGTCCACCAGGTGCTCTGCGATGGTGCCGTTCGACCGGACCACGCGCCACCAGCAGGCCTGGCCACCGCTTCCTGCGAGGACGCGGGCCACCAGCCGCGGGCCGCAGCCGACGACCTTCGCGATGTCGCCGTAGGTGCTGACCTGTCCGGCTGGAATGGCGTCGGTGGCCAGCAGGATGCTGTCGGCCAGCTCGGCCATGCTCGGCGCCATGGCCACACTGTACGGCCGGCAGCGCGCCTAGGGTGGGGGCGAGGAAGGGAGCAGTTGATGACAGGTTTCCGGATCGAGCACGACACGATGGGCGAGGTACGGGTGCCCGAGGACGCCCTCTACGCGGCCCAGACCCAACGCGCTGTGGAGAACTTCCCGATCTCCGGACGCGGGCTGGCCGGCCCCCACATCGCGGCGCTGGCCCAGATCAAGCGCGCGGCAGCGATCGCCAACTCCGAACTCGGCGTCCTCCCTGCCGAGGTGACGGAGGCCATCGTCGCCGCGGCAGACGAGGTGATCGAAGGGAGCCACGACGACCAGTTCCCCATCGACGTCTTCCAGACCGGCTCGGGCACCTCGTCCAACATGAACGCCAACGAGGTGGTCGCGACGCTCGCTTCCCGCCGGCTGGGAACGCCGGTGCACCCGAATGACCAGGTCAACGCCTCGCAGTCGTCCAACGACGTGTTCCCCTCCTCGATCCACATCGCAGCTGTGCAGGCGATCACGGCCGGGCTGGTGCCGGCCCTCGAGGTACTCGCCGTCGCGCTGGAGGCGAAGGCAGCGGAGTTCGCGGACGTGGTGAAGGCCGGCCGCACCCACCTGATGGACGCCACCCCGATCACCCTCGGCCAGGAGTTCTCCGGCTACGCCACGCAGGTCCGCTACGGCATCGAGAGGGTCCGCGGGACGCTCCCCCGCCTTGCAGAACTGCCACTGGGCGGCACAGCCGTCGGCACCGGCATCAACACCCCGGCCGGATTCTCCGCGCGGGTGATCGCGCTGGTCGCCGAGCACACCGGCCTCCCCTTCACGGAGGCCCGCAATCACTTCGAGGCGCAGGCTGCGCAGGACTCGCTGGTCGAGGCCTCCGGGGCGCTGCGCACCGTCGCCGTGTCGCTGGTGAAGATCGCCAACGACCTGCGCTGGATGGGTTCGGGACCTCGCGCCGGCATCGGCGAGATCTCGCTGCCCGACCTGCAGCCCGGCTCATCGATCATGCCGGGCAAGGTGAACCCGGTGCTGCCGGAGGCGACGGTGATGGTGGCTGCCCAGGTGATCGGCAACGACACGGCGATCACGTTCGCCGGCACGCAGGGCAACTTCGACCTGCTGGTGATGATGCCGGTGATGGCCCGCAACCTGCTGGAGTCGATCACGCTGGTCGGCAGCGTCTCCCGGCTGCTGGCCGACCGCTGCATCGACGGGATCGTCGCAGACGTGGAGCGCTGCAGGACTCTCGCGGAGTCGTCCCCGTCGATCGTCACGCCCCTGAACCGGATCATCGGCTACGAGGCGGCGGCGAAGATCGCCAAGCATGCAGTGAAAGCCGGCCTCACCATCGCAGAGGCCACCCGCGACCTCGGGTACGTGGAGCGCGGCGAGCTGACAGACGACCAGCTGGAGCGGGCACTGGACGTCACGACGATGACGGGGTGAAACCCCCTCTGACAAGGCAGGGAATGCGCAATGGGCCCCCGTTTCCGGGGGCCCATCCGTGCACTGGTGGCAGGTGTAGGGTTCGAACCTACGTAGGCTGAGCCGACGGTTTTACAGACCGCTCCCTTTGGCCACTCGGGCAACCTGCCGTGCCGGGACACTCTAGCAAAGCAGCGTCCGGCCGACGAATCCGCAAGGCCTGTCGACAAAGCACGGATAACACGGACCGACCGGATTGCCGGGGACGGCCGGATTGCGGCAAGAATGGGTGCCGAACCGAAGGGAGACAACAGTGGCTGCAGAGAACTCGTTCGACATCGTGAGCAAGGTGGACGCCCAGGAGGTGGAGAACGCCCTGAACATGGCCGTCAAGGAGGTGCGCACCCGCTTCGACTTCAAGGGCACGGACGCCTCGATCAAGGCCTCGGGGGAGAACTTCGAGATGGAGGCCAACGGCGAGGAGCGCGTGAAGGCCATCCTCGATGTCTTCCAGACCATGCTGGTGCGGCGCAAGATCGACCTGAAGTCCCTGGATGCCGGCGAGCCCCGCCTTTCCGGCAAGATGTGGAAGATCACGGCCTCGATCAAGCAGGGCATCAGCAGCGAGAACGCCAAGAAGGTCTCCAAGCTGATCCGCGACGAGGGCCCCAAGGGCATCCGCACGCAGGTGCAGGGCGAGGAGCTCCGCGTCTTCGGCAAGAAGCGCGACGACCTGCAAGCCGTCCAGCAACTGGTGAAGGGCGCCGACCTCGACTTCGCCGTCCAGTTCGACAATTACCGCTGAGTGGGCACCACACCCCACCTGCGGCTGGACGTCGCCGCCCTCGACCGCAACATCGCGGCCATGGCCGTGCTGGCCGCCGCAGCGCACCTGAACCTTCGTCCGCACGGCAAGACCCACAAGTCGCTGGAGATCGCCGAACGCCAGCTCGCAGCGGGTGCTGTCGGGCTGACCGTCGCGACGATCGGCGAGGCGGAGGTCTTCGCGGCGGTGTGCGACGACCTGTTCATCGCCTATCCGCTGTGGGTGGACGCGGTGGACGGCGACCGCCTGCGGGCTCTCGCCGGCCGGGCGCGCATCCTCGTCGGCTGCGACTCGGTCGAGGCAGCGCGCAAGCTCAGCCGCCTTCCGGTCGAGGTGGCTGTCGAGATCGACAGCGGTCACCACAGGTCAGGGGTGCAGCCGGCGCAGGCCGGAGAGCTCGCAGCGCGGGTGAGTGAACTCGGGCTCAGGGTCCGCGGTGTGTTCACCTTCCCGGGTCATAGCTACTCCCCCACGACCCGTGCGACGGCTGCCGCAGACGAGGCTGCGGCCCTCGCCGTCGCGACCAGCTCCCTGGCCGCCGCCATGGTCCCCGCCCGCCTGGTCAGTGGCGGTTCCACGCCTTCTGCGGGCTTCAGCCGCGCCGGAGTGCTCAACGAGCTCCGCCCCGGGGTCTACGTCTTCGGCGACGCGCAGCAGGTGGAGCTCGGCACCATCGGCTTCGAGGACGTCGCCCTCACCGTCGTCGCAACGGTCGTCTCCCATGCCGGCGGACGCGTCATCACCAACGCCGGCAGCAAGGCCCTCGGAGCGGACCGCCCGCCCTGGGCAACCGGCTACGGCCGCGTGCTCGAAGCGCCGGAGGCACGCATCGTCGCCCTGTCGGAGCACCACTCCACCATCGAGTGGCCAGGATCGCTCCCCGCTCTCGGGAGCCAGGTACTGCTGGTGCCGAACCACGTCTGCAACGCCGTCAACCTGGCCGACTCCTTCGTCCTCACCGACGGCGGCACCTGGCCCGTGGCAGCGCGCGGGCGCAACCACTGATGCGGGTCGCCACCGTCAACGTCAACGGCATCCGCGCTGCCACCCGGCGCGGCTTCGCCGACTGGCTGACCGGGCGCGACTGCGACCTCGTTGCGCTGCAGGAGGTGCGTTCCCCCGCAGAGCTCGTCCCGCCGGAGGCCCTGGACGGCTACCACTACTGCTACCACCCCGGAGACCGGGCCGGCCGCAACGGCGTCGCGCTGCTCAGCCGCACGCCGCCGGTCGCGATCCGCGAGGGCTTCGGCAACGCAGCGTTCGACGCGGAGGGTCGCTACGTCGAAGCGGACCTCGACCTCTGCGGCTGGAAGCTCACCGTCGGCTCGCTGTACCTGCCGAAGGGCGGACGGGCGGATGAGAGCCCTGCAGAGCTCGCCCGGTACCGGCGCAAGCTCCGGTTCCTGCGCTCGTTCCGCCCCTACCTCACGCGCGCGCGCCTGGACGCGAAACAGAAAGGACGCGAGTTCCTGGTGATGGGCGACTTCAACATCGCCCACACCCGCCTCGACCTGCGGAACTGGCGGACGAACTCCTCGGCTGTCGGCTTCCTGCCGGAGGAGCGGGACTGGTTCGCTTCGATCCTCGGCCCACGGACGCTGGTGGACGTGGTCCGCGGCCTCCACCCCGACACCGAAGGTCCGTACACGTGGTGGAGCTGGATGGGCAACGCCTTCAACAACGACGTGGGCTGGCGGATCGACTACCACCTCGCGACGCCCGGGCTTGCGAAGGCCGCGATCGCCGGCGGCGCCGACCGCGCCGAAAGCTACGAGGCCCGGATGAGCGACCACGCACCGGTGGTCGTGGACTACCTGGACGGAAGCGGCTCGAAGTAGCTCAGCACCTCTGAGCGGGAGACGTCCTCGATTCCCGCGTGCGACCAGCGCGGGTCGCGGTCGCGGTCGATCAGCTGGGCGCGGACGCCCTCCGCGAAGTCGGGGCCGGTGGCCAGCCGGATCGCAAGCCCCAATTCCTGCGGCAGCAGGTCAGGCAGGTGCTCGACAGAGGCGGCCCGGCGCAGTGCCTCGAGTGTCACGGCGACAGACAGCGGCGAGCGCCGGCGCAGCTCTGCCGCCGTCTCCCTCGCGGCCGGATCGGCGTTCTCGGCCAGCCGTCCGACGATCACCACCGGGTCATCGCCGGCGTAGCACTCCGCGATCCAGCCGGCTGCGAGGGCCGGGTCCTGCGAGGGAGCTTCGCCGGCGATCTCGTCCGCCAGCCCCAGGCGCACGGCGTCCGCGGCATTGACCGGGGAGCCGGTGAGCGCAAGATGCGTGCCGATCTCCCCCGGCATCCGCGCGAGCAGCGGTGTCATCAGCACATCGGGGAACAGGCCGATCTGCGTCTCGGGCATGGCGAGCCGGCTTGTCGCGTCCACCACGCGCTGCGAGCCGTGGGCGCTCAGCCCGAGTCCGCCGCCCATGGTGATGCCGGTCATCACGACCCGGTACGGCTTGCCGAACCCGGCGATGGCGAGGTTCACCCCGTACTCGGTCTCGAAGAAGTCGCGCACGTCGCCGCCGGTGAGCGCCAGCTCGCGCAGTGCGCGGACGTCAGCCCCTGCGCACAGGCCGCGCTCGCCCGCACCGGTCAGCTCGACCGATGTCACGGCATCGTCGGCGGCGAACCCCTCGAGGGCTTCAGCGATGGCGTGCATCATCGGCACGGTCAGGGCGTTGATCTGACGCGGACGGTTCAACCGGATCCGGCCAACCCCTGCATCGATGCTGGCAAGGATGTCCGGTTCACTCACGCGTGCTTCCCCTCGCCGGCTTGCAGGTGGGCCTTGCGGTCCTGCGCATGGCGGTAGAGCAGCACCAGCATCAGGGCGAGGGCTGCGAAGGCGAGCGCTACGGCGTCGTTGCGCCAGGCGAGGTTGCCGGCCCCGTAGGCCAGCAGGACGGTTGTCACCGTGACGGCTGTGCCGATGATGCGCTCCGTCGGCTTGGTCAGTGGCAGCAGGAGGCCACCCCAGGTGAGGTACCAGCTGTTCAGGGCGATACCGCCGAAGGCGAACACGAGGTAGGACCACGAGAGGAACGTCACCGGCTTGCGCCGGCCGATGCCCAGTGACAGCCAGCCGATCGTGACGACGGTGAGCGCGAGCCCGAGGTAGCGCACCCCGTCCATGGCGAACTGGCTCGCGTCCGGCAGGCCGGTGGAGTCCAGCACCCACTTGAGCCCTGCCCCGAGCAGGGTGAACGGAGCGAGCGTGATCACCTTTCCCGGCACGTCGGCTGCGCTGATCCAGCCGAACCCGAGACCGGAGGCGAGCGAGATCGCAACGAAGGTCGCGACCGAGACAGCGAGGGACAGTGCCAGTCGGGACAGTGCCCGGGACGTGTCCCGCCAGCGAAGGGTCAGCCACGGATGGTTGATCAGGGCGACGGCATAGAAGACCAGGATGGCCGGCTGCTTGATGCAGGCCGCAGCTCCCACGGTGATGGCCGCCCACCAGAACTTGTCGTTGAACGCGAGCCAGAGCGCCAGGACCACCAGCCCCATCATCAGGCCGTCGTTGTGGGCCCCTCCGACCAGGTCGATGATCACCAGCGGGTTGATCGTGGAGAACCAGGCCGTCATCTGCGGGTCGGCGCCCATCCGGGTGGCGAGGCGCGGCAGGAAGTATGCGATCAGGCCCACCCCGAGCAGGGCGGGTAGCCGCATCGCCATCGCGGAGTAGTAGGGGTTGTTGCCGGCGATGATCACGAGGCCGTGGAACATCTCAAGGCTCAGCGGCGGATACATGGCCGTGGTGTAGCGCCACAACCACGCAGCCTGGTCGGCGAACGCGCCGGGTAGCACGGAGATCGCGTTGGTGTAGGGGTTGAGGCCGTTGCGCAGCAGCCAGCCCTCCGCCGCGTACGCGTAGGCGTCGTGGCTGAAGATGGGCGGCGCGGCCAGCAGGGGCAGGCTCCACAGAAGCGTGATCGGCCAGTGCTTCACCTCGTGGTACAGCGCGGGACGCAGCTTGAACCAGGCCTCCACCAGCAGGGCGACGCCGGCGATGACGAGGGCCGTCCCGAAGACCTTGGCCGGCCAGTTGTCCAGTCCGAGCGCCCGCATGGAGTCCCACCAGGGACTGTTCTGCGGAAGGTAGGCCGGGGTAAGCGAGCCGACGAACAACAGGGCCGAACCCAGCAGCCCGCGACGGACGGGGGCGTACTCCCAGGCGCGGGCGATGTCGGCCCGGTAGCCCCTCATCCGGGCACGCAGAAGCTCCGATCGGTTCCCCGCAGATCTGGTCTGCTGCGTCACCGCCACGGATACGCCTTCGCTGGTGGCACGGGCTCAGGATACCTAGTCGCCGGTGCGCGCAGGGTCCACCGACTGGACGCCGAATGCTTGAAATACGAACCACCCATGTTAGGGTCGCGCCCATGCTCGAACGGAATCTGGACGTGCCCCGCCGCAATGGCGTGGACCTTCGCCGTTCGATGTGTTGCGCGTACTGACGCGCCCGCACCCCACACCAGTCGCCGGGCACCAAAGCCCCGGTCCGGCGTTTGTCCGGTCTTGCGGCCCAGGAGCCCAGAACCCGAAGAGGTCGCATGACCAGCACCGCGCGTGAGCCCCGCTCCAACGGCCAATGGGCCGTCGATGGCCATACCCCGCTGAACCACAATGAGGAATTCAAGGCCGTCGACGATCCGCTGGCGGTCCGTGACCGGGTAGAGCAGGTCTACGCCACACAGGGGTTCGACTCGATCCCGGCCGACGACCTGCACGGGCGCCTCCGCTGGTGGGGGCTGTACACCCAGCGCCGCCAGGACATCGACGGCAGCCGGACGGCGTCGCTGGGCCCCGATGAGTTGAGCGACCGCTACTTCATGATGCGCGTCCGGCTCGACGGCGGTGCTGTCACCACCGACCAGCTGCGGACACTCGCCGGCATCTCCACCGACTACGCCAGGAACACCGCGGACATCTCCGACCGCCAGAACATCCAGTACCACTGGATCGAGATCGAGAAGGTGCCGGAGATCTGGGCACGGCTCGAGGACGCGGGCATGAAGACCACGGAGGCCTGCGGAGACACGCCGCGGGTGATCCTCGGCTCCCCCGTCGCCGGCATCGCGGCGGATGAGATCATCGACCCGACGCCGACCATCGCGGAGATCGTCGACCGGTTCATCGGCGACCCAGAACTGGCCAACCTGCCGCGCAAGTTCAAGTCGGCGATCACCGGCCACCCCAGCCTCGACGTCGTCCACGAGATCAACGACATCTCCCTTGTCGGGGTGTTGCACCCGGAACTCGGCGCCGGCTACGACCTGTGGGTGGGCGGCGGCCTCAGCGTCGCCCCGCGCCTTGCGGAGCGCCTCGGCGCGTTCGTCCGCGCAGACCAGGCGGCGGAGGTCTGGTACGGGGTCGTCCGGATCTTCCGCGACTACGGCTACCGCCGGCTGCGGAACAAGGCCCGCCTGAAGTTCCTGCTGGCCGACTGGGGTCCGGAGAAGTTCCGCGAGATCCTCGAGACCGAGTACCTCGGCTACCGCCTCGCCGACGGGCCCGCCCCGGTCGTGCCCGGCGAGCCAGGCGACCACGTCGGCGTGCACACCCAGAAGGACGGGCTCAGCTACATCGGCCTCGCCCCCACGGTCGGGCGGGTGTCCGGCGAGATCCTCGCAGCACTCGCCGACGCTGCTGAGACCGCCGGCTCGCACCGCGTCCGGTTCACGCCGCACCAGAAGCTGCTCGTCCTGGACGTCGCGCCCGACAAGGTGGACGCCCTGCTGGCGGCTGTCGAGCCGCTCGGCCTGACAGCCAATCCCAGCCCGTTCCGCCGGTCGACCATGGCCTGCACCGGCATCGAGTACTGCAAGCTCGCCTTCGTCGAGACCAAGCAGGCGGCGGCAGAGACGATCTCCGAGATGGAGTCCCGCCTCGGTGACCTCCACCTCGACCGGCCGATCAGCCTGCACGTCAACGGCTGCCCCAACTCCTGCTGCCGCATCCAGATCGCCGACATCGGGCTGAAGGGCCAGCTGATGAAAGGCGCGGACGGCACAGAGGAGTTCGCCTACCAGGTGCACCTCGGCGGTGGCCTCGCCTCCCTCGACCGCGACGACGCCGGCCTCGGCCGCACCGTCCGCGGCCTGAAGGTGACCGCGACCGACCTTCCGGACTACGTGGAACGCGTGACTCGGGCCTTCGTCGCCGGCCGCGAGGCCGACGAGTCGTTCGCCGTCTGGTCTCACCGCGTCGACGAGGAGGCACTGCGATGACGCTGGTCACCCACGGTCCGGGACGCACCCGAACGACCGACGAGCTCAGGGAGCTGGCCGAGCGGGCCGGCAACGAGCTCGCCGACGCCACGGCGGAGGAGGTCGTCGCCTGGGCTGCGCAGACCTTCGGGTCCAACCTCGCCGTCGCGTGCTCGATGGCCGGCGACACCGTCCTGCCCCACCTGGTGGCCGCCGTGGCGCCGGGGATCGACGTGCTGTTCCTCGAAACGGGCTACCACTTCGCGGAGACGCTCGGCACCCGCGACGCCCTCGCCAGCGTCATCGACGCGCACATCATCGACGTCCTTCCCGTCCAGACCGTTGCCGAGCAGGACGCCGAGCACGGCGAAAAGCTGCATGACCGGAATCCGACACTGTGCTGCCAGCTGCGCAAGGTGGACCCGATCAACGCAGAGCTGGCCGGCTACGAGGCCTGGGTCACCGGCATCCGCAGGGAGGACAACGCCCTGCGCGCCAATGCCCGGGTGGTCGAGTGGGATTCGGCGCACCAGATGGTGAAGGTCAACCCCATCGCTGCCTGGACCTTCGACGACGTCCTCGCCTACGCCGGCACCCACAAGGTGCCGGTGAACCTGCTGCTCACCGACGGCTACCCGTCGATCGGCTGCGCCCCATGCACTCGCCGGGTCGAGCCCGGAGAAGATCCTCGCGCCGGCCGCTGGGCCGGCCTGGCCAAGACGGAATGCGGACTGCACCTGTGAACCACCTGCAAGTACTCGAAGCCGAAGGCATCCACATCATCCGGGAAGCTGTCGCTGAGCTGGAGCGGCCCGTGCTGCTCTTCAGCGGCGGCAAGGACTCGGTCGTGCTGCTGCACCTCGCAGCCAAGGCCTTCTGGCCCGGCCCGGTGCCGTTCCCGCTGCTGCACGTCGACACCGGCCACAACTTCCCCGAGGTGCTCGCCTACCGCGACGCCGTCGTCGAGAAGCTCGGCCTGCGGCTGATCGTCGCCTCCGTGCAGGACTACATCGACGACGGCCGGCTGCTGGAGCGCCCGGACGGCACCCGCAACCCGCTGCAGACCCAGCCCCTGCTGGACGCGATCGCCGAGTACCGGTTCGACGCCGTCTTCGGCGGCGGTCGCCGCGACGAGGAGAAGGCCCGCGCCAAGGAGCGCGTGGTGAGCCTGCGCGACGAGTTCGGCCAGTGGGACCCCCGCAACCAGCGCCCGGAACTGTGGGACCTGTACAACCCGCGGCACCGTCCCGGCGAGCACGTCCGGGTCTTCCCGATCAGCAACTGGACGGAGCTCGACGTGTGGCACTACATCTCCGCGGAGAACATCGAGCTGCCGGACCTCTACTACGCGCACAACCGTGACGTCTTCGACCGCGACGGCATGTGGCTGGCTGTCGGGCCGTACTCGGAGCCGCGCGGCAACGAGCTCGTCCGCACGATGCAGGTGCGTTACCGGACGGTCGGCGACATGTCGTGTACCGGCGCCGTCGAGTCGGACGCCGCCGACGTCGCTGCTGTGCTCGTCGAGGTGGCCGGCACCCGCATCACCGAGCGTGGCGCAACCCGCGCGGACGACCGGCTCACCGAGGCTGCCATGGAAGACCGCAAGAAGGAGGGGTACTTCTGATGGCCACCCGCGACAACACCTCACTGCTCCGGCTGGCGACGGCCGGGAGCGTTGACGACGGCAAGTCGACCCTCGTCGGACGCCTGCTGCACGACTCGAAGTCGGTGCTGGCCGACCAGTTGGCCGCCGTCACGCGGGTGAGCAAGGCCAAGGGCCTCGGTCACGTCGACCTTGCGCTGCTGACCGACGGCCTCCGCTCTGAGCGCGAGCAGGGCATCACCATCGACGTCGCCTACCGCTACTTCGCCACGCCACGGCGGACGTTCATCCTCGCGGACTGCCCGGGGCACGTGCAGTACACCCGCAACACGGTCACCGGCTCCTCCACGGCTGACGCCCTCGTGCTGCTCGTCGACGTGCGCAAGGGCGTGCTGGAGCAGACCCGGCGGCACCTTGCCGTTGCAGCGCTGCTCAGGGTGCCGTCCGTTGTCATCGCCATCAACAAGGTCGACCTGATCGAGTACGACGGCGCCGCGTACGCGCTGATCGCAGAGGAACTCGCTGCGATCGCTACCGGGCTCGGCATCACAGACGTGCACACCCTGCCGGTATCAGCGCTCATCGGGGACAACATCGTCGACCGCTCGCAGCGGATGCCCTGGTACCGCGGCCCCAGCCTGCTCGAGCTCCTGGAGGAGCTGCCGGTGGCCAGCGACCCGGGGGTCGGCTTCCGGTTCCCGGTGCAGCTCACCCTGCGCCCGCAGGAGGCTGCCCGCGGCCAGAAGTACGTCGAGTACCGCGGCTACGCCGGACGGGTGAGCAGCGGCACGGCGCACGTCGGCCAGGAGGTGGTGGTGCTGCCGGAGGGCGTGCACACCCACATCGCCGGCATCGACTTCGCAGGGGTCGAGCTCGGCGAGGCCGTCCCCGGTGCATCGCTCTCGCTGCGCCTCACCGACGACGTGGACGTCGCCCGCGGCGAACTGATCTCCTCCGTCGCGGACGCCCCCGTACCGGTGACAGAACTGGACGCGATGGTCTGCTGGCTGGCGGACCGCCCCCTGCTCCCTGGCGCGCGCGTGCTGGTCAAGCACGGCACGCGGACGGTACAGGCACGGGTCGGTGAGATCGTCGCCAAGCTGGACCTCGGCCAGATGGCGCCCGAGGAGGCCGACCAGCTCGCCCTGAACGACATCGGACGGGTGCGGGTGCGGCTCGCTTCGCCGGTGCTCGCAGAGGACTACACGGTGACCCGGCACGGCGGCTCCTTCCTGATGATCGACCCGCAGACGCAGGGGACGCTGGCCGCCGGCATGATCCGCGGCCACGAGGTGTTCGGCAACGACTTCACAGCAGACGGCTGGTCGATCTGATGCGCAGGCGCGCCCACCTCGTCCTCGCCCTGCACGGCACGACCAGCACGGTCGGCCAGCAGGTGGCCGGCGACCTCGTGATCGCTGTCGCCGCGCGGCTGCCGGGCGTCGAGGTGCACCTCGGCTGGGCAGACGTCCTCACCCCCACCCTCACCGAGACCCTCGCAGCAGTCGGGGAGGCCGTCGTCGTGCCCGGTTTCCTCACCGCCGGGTACCACGTCACCAGTGACTTGCCGGCGGCGATCCAGGCAGCCGGCGGACGTGCACGGCTGGCCGGCCTGATCGGTCCCGCGCTCGTCGAGGCCGTCGCCGACCGGCTCCGCGCTGCCGGCGGCCCCGGTGACGCCGTCGTGCTGGCAGCAGCCGGCTCGAAGCGGCCCCGCTCGGTCGCAGAGGTGAACGAGGCCGCCCGACAGCTCTCCGGGCTCGTCGGACGACCGGTCGTCGCAGCATTCCTCACCGCGGCACGGCCATCCGTGACGGAGGCCGTGGCACAGTTGAGGGCATCGGGCCACGGCCGGATCTCGATCGCCAGCTACCTGCTGGCGCCCGGGGTCTTCTCCGAACGGTTGCACGCGTGCGGCGCCGACATGGTGTCGGACCCGATTGGGGTACACCCACTGGTGGTGGAAGCTGTGGCAAGCGCCTACGCTGCCGTGGTTGACGAACGACGAGATGTGCCCGGCCAGGCTCCGGGTGTGGGAAGAGAACGCATCGCATGACCGAAGTGACAACGCTCGACCATGTTGTCATCCGCTTCGCCGGTGACTCCGGCGACGGGATGCAGCTGACCGGCAACCGGTTCACCCATGAGACAGCGATCGCGGGGAACGACTTCTCCACCCTGCCGAACTTCCCCGCGGAGATCCGCGCACCAGCTGGGACGGTGGCCGGCGTCTCCAGCTTCCAGCTGCACTTCGCGGACTTCGACATCAGGACCCCGGGTGACCGGCCGGATGTGCTGGTTGCGATGAACCCCGCTGCCCTGAAGGCCAACCTCGCCGACCTGCCCCGGGGAGGGCTGATCATCGCCGACTCCGCCGACTTCACCGCGCGCAACCTCGCGAAGGTCGGCTACAGCTCCGACCCGCTCACCGACGGCAGCCTCGCCGACTACCAGGTGCACGCCTTCGACCTCTCCGGGCAGTCCGTCGCTGCAGTGGCAGCGATCGGCCTCGGCAGGAAGGAGGCCGGGCGGACGAAGAACATGTACGCCCTCGGCCTGCTCGACTGGCTCTACAGCCGTCCCGTGGAGAACACGATCACCTTCCTGGAGAAGAAGTTCGCCAAGGTGCCGCAGGTCCGCGACGCCAACATCGCAGCGCTGAAGGCCGGGTACGCGTTCGGCGAGACCACAGAAGTGTTCACGAACCGCTTCAAGGTTGCCGCAGCACCGGTCGCCGCCGGCACCTACCGGCAGATCTCCGGGAACAGGGCGCTCGCCTACGGCCTGATGGCCGGCGCGGCGAAGGCAGGGCTCCAGCTGTTCCTCGGTGCCTACCCGATCACCCCTGCGTCCGACATCCTGCACCACCTCGCCAGCGCGAAGGCTGCCGGCATCCTCACCTTCCAGGCAGAGGACGAGATCGCAGCCGTCGGCGCAGCACTCGGCGCCTCCTTCGCCGGCCAGCTCGGCGTGACCGCGACCTCCGGGCCGGGCCTTGCGCTGAAGATGGAGACCATCGGCCTTGCCGTGATGCTCGAACTGCCCCTGGTCATCTGCGACATCCAGCGCGCGGGACCGGCCACCGGCATGCCGACGAAGACCGAGCAGGCCGACCTCACCCAGGCGCTCTACGGACGCCACGGCGAGGCACCCCTGCCGGTGATCGCCCCGCAGTCCCCCGGGGACTGCTTCGCTGCCGCCTACGAGGCCGTGCGGATCGCGATCGACTACCGCACGCCGGTGATCCTGCTGTCCGACGGCTACCTCGCCAACGGCGCGGAGCCGTGGGAGGTGCCCGACCTCGGCACGCTGCCGGCGATCGACCCGAACTTCGCCACCCTGCCCAACCGTCCCGACGGTGAGTTCTGGCCCTACCTGCGCGACGAAAAGCTGGCGCGCGCCTGGGCCGTGCCCGGCACGCCGGGGCTCGAGCACCGGATCGGCGGCATCGAGAAGGCCGACGGGACCGGCGCGATCTCCTACGACCCGGCCAACCATGAGTTCATGGTCAACCTCCGCGCCCGGAAGGTCGCAGGCATCGGCGCGATCGTGCCGCCGCTGCAGGTAGAGGATCCCAGCGGGGCTGCCAAGCTGCTCGTGCTGGGCTGGGGTTCCACCTACGGTCCGATCTCCGCTGCCGCCCGGCGCGTCCGGGCTAGCGGCCGGAACGTCGCGACGGCCCACCTGCGCTACCTGAACCCGCTGCCCGCCAACCTCGAGGAGGTGCTGAAGTCCTACGACCGGGTGATCGTCCCGGAGATGAACCTCGGCCAGCTCGCGATGGTGCTCCGCTCGAAGTACCTGGTGGACGTGCAGAGCTACTCCCGGGTCCGTGGCCTGCCGATCTCGCTGTCGGAGCTGGCAGCCGACCTGATCGAGCTGATCGACCTCGACGAGGAGAATGCGAAGTGACCACCACAACACCCGCCGCCAACGGCGGCCTCGCAGGGGTGCCGCTCAGCCTTACGCCGCTGACCCGCAAGGACTTCACCTCCGACCAGGAGGTGCGCTGGTGCCCCGGCTGCGGTGACTACGCCGTGCTGGCCACCTTCCAGGGCCTGATGCCGCAGTTGGGCATCCGCCGCGAGAACACCGTGATCGTCTCCGGCATCGGTTGCTCCTCGCGCTTCCCGTACTACGTCGACAGCTACGGCATGCACTCGATCCACGGCCGCGCGCCTGCGATCGCGACCGGTGTGGCGATGACCCGTCCGGACCTCGCCGTGTGGGTGGTGACCGGTGACGGCGACGCCCTCAGCATCGGCGGCAACCACCTGATCCACGCCCTCCGGCGCAACGTGAACATCACCATCATGCTGTTCAACAACCGCATCTACGGGCTCACCAAGGGCCAGTACTCCCCCACGTCCGAGCAGGGCAAGGTCACCAAGTCGAGCCCCGCCGGGTCCGTCGACCGGCCGTTCAACCCGATCTCCCTCGCCCTCGGCGCAGAGGCGACCTTCGTCGCCCGCACCGTCGACTCGCACCGGGCGCACCTCACCGAGGTGCTGACGGCCGCCATCAACCATCCAGGCGCCGCGCTGGTGGAGATCTACCAGAACTGCCCGATCTTCAACGACGGCGCGTTCGACAGCCTCAAGGGCGCAGATGGTGGCTTCATTCCGCTGACCCACGGGCAGCCGATCACCTTCGGCGCCGACGGGGCACGTGGCGTGGTGCGGAACGCCGCCGGCCAGCTGGAGATCGCCGACGTCACACAGGTGGGCCTGGAGAACGTCCTCATCCACGATGCACACGCCGACGATCCGGGCCTTGCCTTCGCCCTGTCGCGGCTCACGGACACCGAGACCCTCAACACGTCACCGATCGGCATCTTCCGCGACGTCCAGCGCCCGACCTACGACGACCTCGCCCGCGCCCAGCTGACCACGCAGGACGACCCGGCCGACCGCCTGGACAAGCTCCAGCAGCTGATCACCGGCAGCGACACCTGGACCGTCTGAGAATTGCAGAACGCCACCATCCCCGAGGGGACGGTGGCGTTCGGAGTGTTGTCGTGCCGGGCTGCTCAGGCTGCCCGGGCGTAGGTGTACTCGGGATCGAGGCGATCGGCCAGCTTGAGGCCGAGCCCTGCGGTGGAGCGCAACAGCCGGGCGCCGAGTTCGCGGACGCCGCTGGGGATGTCGGCGACGAAGCGGGGGTCGGTCGTGGCATCCATGGTGGTGAGCTCACGCTCGGCGAGCTGGATCTGGTGCGTCAACGAGATGATCATTTCTGGTTCCTTAACTAACTGGTTCAAATTCGGGGGGCCGGACCGGTGCTCGACCTGACGACGAGTTCGACCGGGAGGGTGATCTGGCGTTGCGGATAGTCGGGGTCCATCGCCAGCCGGCCGGCGAAGCGGCCCTTGTCCGTGATGGGCTGGCGGACGGTGGTGAGGCCGACGAAGGCCGCATCCTGGATGTCGTCGAAGCCGGTGATCGAGATGTCCCTGCCCGGCTTGAGGCCACGGTCGCGAACCGCATCCCAGACGCCCAGCGCAAGTGCATCGCTCATGGCGACGATCGCTGTCGGGCGGTCCTGCACGTCGAGGGCCTGCGCCGCAGCGAGGCGACCGGCCTGCTTCGGCTTGTAGCCGCCGCACACGATCCGGATCTCGGCATCGGGGAGCTTCTCGACGAGGCCCCGGAAGCGCTCGTCGGCAAAGCGTCCGGCCACAGAGGAGAGCTCCTTGGGCGTGACCTCGAAGGGCTCGCCGTCGAGGGCCTCGCCGCCGACCACCACGACGATACGGCGGTGTCCGAGCTTGGCGAGGTGCTTTCCGATGAGCCGTCCGGCCTTCACGTCGTTGACCGCGACCCAGTCGCCGTCCTCACTGATCCCCGCACCGACGACGCGGACGCCGCGCTGGAGGAGGAGCTCCGTCGCGGGATGCTCGCTGGAGGCGGAGCAGGTGACGATCGCGTCGATCGGCGCGCGCTGCAGCAGCCGGCTCTCTGCATCGTCCCCCTCTCCCGGAGAACGCAGCAGCAGGATCGAGGAGCCGAACTTCTCGGCCGTCTCGCTCAGGCCGGAGAGGAAGGCGATGGTGTAGGGATCCGCGAAGGCATCGGCCAGCTCGCCGCCGAAGAGGAAGCCGCAGACGTCGGTCTTGCCGGAGCGCAGGGCCCGTCCGGCGGCGCTGGGCCCGCAGTAGCCGAGTTCCTTGGCCGTGGCCAGGATCTGGTCGCGCAGGTCGTCGGAGAGCCGGTCGGGCTTGCTGTAGGCGTTGGACACGGTGGTGACGGAGACGCCGAGCCGGTCGGCCAGCGTCCGCATGGTCACCGGCGCTGCAGTATGTCCCATGACAGCCTCCCGTGTTGATCGTTTAAGTTAACGATACACTTTATCGATAAACAAGACAAGCCCGTAAGTCCTCGCTGCTCGGGTTCGTGCCTCGTCTAGTCTGTTGCCGTGACTGCTTTCGACATTGATCCAGACATCCGCCCGCAGGACGACCTCTTCCGCCACGTCAACGGCCACTGGCTGGCGAAGGTGGAGATCCCCGCGGACGAGCACGCCTCCGGGGCCTTCATCGACCTGCGCAACGCATCGGAACGCGCCATCCGCGAAATCGTGACCGGCCTGTCCGGTTCGACGCCCGGCACGGAGGCGGCGCTGGTCGAGGACATGTTTGCCAGTTTCTCCGACACTGAACGGGTCGACTCCCTCGGGGTGGAGCCGTTGGCTCCCCTGCTGGCGGAGATCGATGCCATCGGGACCATCGACGACCTCCTGGATTACTTCGGCGTCAGCCTGCGCCGGGGCACCGGTGCTCCCATCGGTCTCGGCGTGGACGCCGACCCCGGAGAGCCGTCCCGCTATGCGCTGTTCCTCGGCCAGTCCGGCATCCGGCTGCCCAACGAGGAGTACTACCGGCTGGAACAGCACGCATCGATCCTCTCCTCCTACCACGACCTGGTCGACCGGCTCCTGACGATGGCAGGCATCACCACCAGCGCCGGGACGCTCGTTGTCGGCCTGGAGACCGAGGTCGCTGCCCACCACTGGGACAAGGTGCGCACCCGCGACATGCGGGCCATGTACAACCCCACCCCTCCCGCCGACCTCGACGCCACCGGCGTCGCCTGGACACGGGTGCTCGCAGCGGCAGGGGTGCCCGCCGTCGACTCCGTGATCGTCGAGCAGCCCTCCTTCCTCACGGAACTGGCCCCTCTGCTCGTCCCTTCCCGCCTTGAGGACTGGAAGGTGTGGTGCCGCTGGTCGGTGGTCGCGACGCTGGCGCCCTACCTGCCGGAAGCGATCGCACAGGCCAACTTCGACTTCTACGGCACCGTCCTGCAGGGCATCCCGCAACAGCGTGAGCGCTGGCGCAGGGGCATCGCCCTCGTGGAACGCACCCTCGGCGAGGCCGTGGGCAAGCTGTACGTCGAGAAGCACTTCCCGCCGTCGGCCAAGGCCCGCATGGACGAGCTGGTCGCCAACCTGCTGACCGCCTACCGGAACTCGATCACCGGGCTGGAGTGGATGACCGAGGCCACCCGGGCGGAGGCCCTGGACAAGCTGGCGCACTTCACGCCGAAGATCGGCTACCCGGAGGAGTGGCTGGACTACTCCGCCCTCCTGATCGATCCGCGGGACCTCGTCGGCAACGTGCTCCGGGCCTCCGAGTTCCACACCAATGACGAACTGGGCAAGCTCGGCGGCCCGATGCGCAAGCACGAGTGGCTGATGACCCCGCAGACGGTCAACGCCTACTACCACCCACTGCGCAACGAGATCGTCTTCCCCGCGGCAATCCTGCAGCCGCCGTTCTTCGACGCGGACGCGGACGACGCCGTCAACTACGGCGCGATCGGCGCGGTGATCGGCCACGAGATCGGGCACGGCTTCGACGACCAGGGTTCCACCTGCGACGGCGAGGGCCGGCTGCGCGACTGGTGGACGGAGGACGACCGCGCAGCCTTCACAGAGCGGACAGCCGCGCTGAAGGCCCAGTACTCGGCCCTCGCGCCACGACAGCTGCCCGAGCTGCGGGTCAACGGCGAGCTCACGATCGGCGAGAACATCGGCGACCTCGGTGGCCTTGCCATCGCCTACGACGCCTGGAAACTCGCCGTCGGTGACGCGGAGCCGCCCGCCATCGACGGCATCCCCGCCACCCAGCGGCTCTTCTACTCCTGGGCACGGGCGTGGCAGACCTCGCGCAGGGACGAGGCCCTGCGCCAGCAGATCGCCACCGACCCGCACTCCCCCGAGGAGTTCCGCTGCAATCAGGTCGTGCGCAACCTCGAGCCGTTCTACCAGGCCTTCGGCGTGACAGCTGACGACGACGCCTGGCTGCCGCCCGGCGACCGAGTGAAGATCTGGTGAGCAACCGGCCGGTACCGGTCACCCTCGCACGAGGGGCGTACGGGGAGTTCGTCCGCATCCGGCAGATCCTGCGGTCGGAGTCGGTCGGCGGCATCCTGCTGCTGGTTGCTGCCGCTGCAGCGATGCTGGCTGCCAACTTCGCGCCGGACTTCTACTTCGGCCTGCGCGACACCCATCTCGGCGGGGATGTGCTCGGGCTGCACCTCGACCTGTCGCTCGGCCACTGGGCAGCGGACGGGTTGCTGGCGGTGTTCTTCTTCCTGGTCGGCCTCGAACTCAAGCGGGAGTTCATCACCGGCGACCTCCGCGACCCGCAGACGGCCCTTGTGCCGGTGGTCGCAGCCGTCGGCGGGGTGGCCGTCCCGGCACTGATCTACGTGGCGTGCACCCTCGGCGATCCGGCTGCCCGCGCCGGCTGGGCCATCCCTGCCGCAACGGACATCGCCTTCGCCCTCGCGGTCCTCGCAGTGATCGGGTCGCACCTGCCTGGCGCGCTGCGCACGTTCTTGCTCACCCTCGCCGTCGCGGACGACCTGATCGCGATCACGATCATCGCCTTCTTCTACACCCGCGACCTTCAACCGATCCTGCTGCTTGCAGCATTGGTGCCGATCGCCCTGTTCGCCCTCGTTTCCTACCGGTTCCAGCGATTCCTCTCCCACCATGCATGGGCACCCTGGGTCCTGCTCGTCCCTCTGTTCGCCGTCGCCTGGGCGCTGACCTATGCCTCCGGCGTGCACGCCACCGTCGCCGGCGTGCTGCTGGCCCTCGGCGTGCCGGTCCGCACCACTGAGGAGGACGACCCGTCCCACGGGCTCGCCGAGACCCTTGAGCACCGGATCAGGCCGTTCTCCGCCGGCGTGGCCGTGCCGGTGTTCGCCTTCTTCTCCGCTGGGGTGGCGATCGGTGGCTGGAACGGCTTCACCTCTGCCATCACCAGCCCGATCGGGCTCGGCGTCATCCTCGGCCTCGTCGCCGGCAAGGCGATCGGCATCACAGGCGCGACCTGGCTGGTGACCCGCCTCCGCCACGCGCAGCTCGACCCCGACCTGAGCTGGCTGGACGTGTTCGGCCTTGCCGTCCTCGGAGGGATCGGCTTCACCGTCTCCCTGCTGGTCAGCGAGCTCAGCTTCGGCCTCGGCACCCCCAACGACGACATCGGCAAGGTCGCGATCCTGACCGCCTCGGTGCTCGCGGCAATTCTTGCGGCGATCATCCTCGGCTCAAGAAACCGTCACTACCGCGCGGTTGAGCTCGAGGAGCAGCGGGACGACGACGCTGATGGAACACCAGACCGCTTCGCGCACTGATGCGTCTACGGCACGCCAAGCTCGGGCAGCTCAGTGACGGCGGCCCTTCGTGACGCTTCGTTCGTTCCTCACGAAGCTCCTCAGGGACCGTTTCTGGCCGACCCTCGGCGACCGCTAGCCCCGGGGGTCGTCGACGAGGAACGGGTGCGACCAGCCGACTGAGTCCTCCAGCTGGGCCGACACGCTCAGCAGCGTCTCCTCCGCGCCAAGGCGTCCGCCGAGCATGACACCGATGGGCAGGGTGCGTCCGCCGACGTCCGCCGTGTGCAGGGGCAGGGAGATGGCCGGGCGCCCGGTCAGGTTGTAGACGCTGGTCCACGGCGTGAACCTCGTCTGCGCCGCGAAGTCAGCGGCCGGGTCGTCGTCATCGCGCAACTCCCCCACCAGTGCCGGCGGCTGCGCCAGCGTCGGGGTGAGGATCAGGTCGAAGGCATCCCAGGCGAGTGCTGTGTCGACGGTCAGCCGCTGCACGGCTCCCAGAGCTTCCGCGTACTCGACGCCACTGGTCGCGCGACCACGCTCCCGCAACCAGCGGGTGAGCGGACGGAGCACCGTCTCCGCCTCGGGCGGCAGCGGGATGGACGCTGCCCCGACCGCCCAGACCGCGCCGAACGCGAGCCAGCGCTCGACGGCGAACGGCACGGGCGCATCGCTCACGTCGTGGCCGAGGGCAGCCAGGGCCTCGGATGTGACGCGGAC
The DNA here is from genome assembly GCA_963799235.1 of uncultured Actinomycetota bacterium. Lineage (GTDB taxonomy): Bacteria > Actinomycetota > Actinomycetes > Propionibacteriales > Propionibacteriaceae > Propionicimonas. The sequence continues at coordinate 409,345 of CAWCWL010000001.1, forward strand.
AGCCTCGAGGCAGGCGGGGTGCACGTCAGCCTCTGCGATGACCGGCGTGGTGAGGATTCCGATCCGCAGCTGCCCGGGCTCGCGGCCGACGGCGTCGAGGAACGTGGTGTGCGGTCGGGGCACGTGGTAGGTCTCACCCACGCCGTGACCCGAGAGCACGTCGAGGGCGACAGCCGTGTCTGCGACGGTGCGACTCAGCACCCCGTCCGTGCCGAGCCCCGGGCCCGGCATCCGCAGCGCGCCGCCGCTGATCCTGCCGCGGCTGGCCTTCAACCCCACAAGGCCACAGGCTGACGCGGGGATGCGGATCGAGCCGCCACCGTCCGAGCCCTGGGCGATCGGCGCGAGGCCGGTGGCGACAGCCGCGGCAGCCCCGCCGCTGGAACCACCCGCGGAGCGGGTGCGGTCCCACGGCGTCCTGGCAGCAGGTGCGCCGTCGGGCTCGGTGTAGCAGGGCAGTCCGAACTCCGGGGTGCTGGTCTTGCCTGTGACGACCGTCCCCGCCCCGCGCAGCCAGCCGACGATGTCGTCGTCGACGTCTGCGACCACGCCGCGCATCGCAGCCGAGCCGGCCTCCCAGCCGACGCCGGCCACCTGGTTGAGGTCCTTGATCGGGCACGGCACGCCGAGCAGCGGCGCTGCGGACTCACCGCGGGCAATCCCCTCGTCGACAGCTGCAGCCTGTGCGAGCGCCAGCTCAGGCGTCAGGCGCGCGAACGCCCCGACGACCGGGCCGAGCCGTTCCGAGCGGGCGAGGTACGCGGCGGCCACTTCGACGGCGCTGACCGTGCCTGTCCTGATCGCGGCAGCCGTCGCCCGTGCGTCAAGTCCAGTGGGTTCCATCAATGCTTGATCTTGCCAGGATCGAGCGTCCCGGTGATCGTGGGCTGGAAATCCGCGCCGAGCTGCTGCACGGCGAGGCGCCCGACGAGCTGCTGCTCCGTGGTCACGCGCTCCGAGCGCGCCCTGCCGACGAATGTGATCGCCCAGTGCAGCAGGGTCGTGAGGCGGTTCTTGAACCCGACGACGTAGATCAGGTGCACGAACAGCCACGCGAACCATGCAGGGAAGCCGGTCAGGCGGAGCTTCCCCATCCTGGCGACGGCCCCGAAGCGGCTGATCACCGCCATCGAACCCTTGTCGTGGTAGACGAAGTCGCCGGTGGGCGGGTGACCGGTCACCTCGCCCTTGATCCGTGCCGCAGCGAACCGTCCGCCCTGGATGGCCACCTGAGCGACCCCCGGGAGTCCCTTGAGGCTGATCATGTCACCGACGATGAAGACCTCGGGGTGACCCGGCAGGGTGAGGTCGTCGTTCACCTGGACGCGGCCGGCACGATCCACTCCTGCGCCGGACTGCTCGGCGAGCGTCCGGCCGAGCGCACTCGCCTGGACGCCGGCGGCCCACACCTTGCAGGAGGACGCGATGCGCTCCGTCCGGCCGTCTTTGTACTTCACGTCCAGCCCGCCGGCGTCGAGGTTCGTCACGAGGGCTCCGAGGCGCACCTCCACGCCGTTGCGTTCGAGTTCCTTGCGGGCGGCTGCCGAAAGCTCCGGCCCGAACGGCGGCAGGACAGCGTCAGCACCGTCCAGCAGCAGGATCTTGGCGCTGGTGGTGTCGATGCGCCGGAAGCTCTTGCGCAGCGTGTGGTGGGTGAGCTCCGCGATCTGTCCTGCCATCTCGACGCCCGTCGGGCCTGCGCCAACGACGACGTACGTCAGCAGTCGGCGCCGCTCCTCTGCGTCCTCGCTCAGTTCTGCCATCTCCAGCGAGCCGAAGATGCGCGCCCTCAGCTCCAGCGCGTCGTCGATGCTCTTCATGCCGGGGGCGAAGGTGGCGAAATGGTCGTTGCCGAAGTAGGACTGGCCGGCTCCGGCGGCGACGATCAGGTAGTCGTACTTGGCGACGACGGTCTTGCCCAGCTTCTCAGCGACGACGACGCGGCTCGCCAGGTTGATCCGGGTCACCTCTGCGAGGAGGACGGTCGCGTTGGCCTGGTTGCGCAGGATGTCGCGCGTGGCCGGTGCGATCTCGCCGGTGGAGAGGATGCCGGTGGCGACCTGGTACAGCAGCGGCTGGAAAAGGTGCGCGACCGTCTTCGAGATCAGGGTGATGTCGACGTCGACCTTTGCCAGTGCCTGCGCGGCGAAGAGCCCGCCGAAGCCGGAACCGATGATCACTACGCGTGGGCGGGTCACTGGAGACCTCCGTTGACAGGGAAGCTAGCGGGACTGAGGCAACCCTAACCCGGTCAGGAAGAACGCGAAATGACCCCGTCGCACAGTGCGGCCAGCGCCTGCTTCGCCGTGCCCTCCGGAAGGGGTGCGAGGTGGCCGCGGGCGACCTCTGCCCTGCGGTGGATCTCCTCGCGTGCCTCGGCCATCGCCGGGTGGGCCCGCATCAATGCCAGGGCCTCTGTCAGGTCATCGTCCGAGCTCAGGTCGGCGTCGAGAAGTGCCAGCAGCCGCGCGTCCGCGGGATCGGTGGACCGCCGGGCCAGCAGGATCGGCAGTGTGGGGACGCCCGCCCGGAGGTCGGTACCCGGGGTCTTGCCGGAGGAGTCGCTGGCGATGTCGATGATGTCGTCGGAGAGCTGGAAGACCACGCCGATCTCCTCGCCGTAGGCCGCCAGCGCCTTGAGCACGGGCTCGCCCACCCCGGCGACCATGCCGCCGAAGATGGCGGAAGCCGCGATCAGGGAGCCGGTCTTGTCCTCCAGCACCCGGAGGTAGTGGTCGAGCAGTTCCTCGCCATCGAGCGGGCCACGGGTCTCTGCGATCTGGCCCTGCACCAGCCGCGCGAAGGTCGCAGCCTGCAGCTGCACGTACTCGGTACCGAGAGTCGCGACGATCGAGGAGGCGCGGGAGAACAGGAAGTCGCCGACAAGGATGGCGACGGTGTTGTCCCAGCGCAGGTTGGCTGTCGGTGCTCCGCGCCGCAACTCCGCCTCGTCCATCACGTCGTCGTGGTAGAGGCTGGCAACGTGGGTGAGTTCCATCACAAGGGCTGCGCGCACGAGGGCGTCCTCGTCCACGTTCTCCGCGAGCAGTCCTGCGAGCACCACCAGCAGCGGACGGAACCGCTTCCCGCCGGCCCTGATCGTGTGCTGGGCCGCGACGGTGACGAAATCGGTGTCCGCGAGGGCCGACTCGGCCAGACGCTCCTCGATGCTGTCCAGGAGGTCGGTCACCCGGACGGTGAATGCCTCTTCCAGGTCACCGACGAGGTCGGCCTGCTGGTTGGTGGACACGCTGGTCAGCATAGCCTCAGCGGAGGAACGTGCTTGCCGAGGTCACCAGGTCGAGCAGCGGGCCCGGGAACAGTCCGAGGTACACCGAGGCGATGGCGCCGAGGCCGACCGGAACCCAGGTCATCCCGCTGGCGCGACCAACGGCAACGCCGGTCGTCGGCTCGGCGAAGAACATCAGCACGATCACCCGGAGGTAGACATACGCAGCGACGAGGCTGAGTGCGACGGCGGCGAGGACAAGCCAGGAGTAGCCGCCGCGCCAGGCTGCGGAGAACACCGCCCACTTGCCGATGAACCCGCCGGTCAGCGGGATGCCGGCGAAGCTCAGCATCAGAAGGGCGAAGATGCCGGCAAGCAGCGGGTTCTTCCTGCCGAGGCCCGCCCAGCCGGCGATGGCGTGCACCTCACCGGCGGAGTCGCGCACCATCGTGACGATGGCGAAGGCAGCGATCGTCGCGAAGCCGTAGGCGATCAGGTAGAACAGGATCGAGCCGAAGCTGTTCATCTGGCCGTTGCCGCCGGCCGTCGCGCCGACGACGGCGACGAGGATGAAGCCGGCGTGGGAGATCGAGCTGTAGGCCAGCAGGCGCTTCATGTCGGTCTGGGTCAGTGCGACGACGACGCCGAGGGCCATCGTGATCACGGCGACCGTTGCGAGCAGGGGCTGCCAGCTCCACCGCTCCGCGCCGAAGGCGACGTAGAACAGCCGGACGGTGGCACCGACCGCAGCGAGCTTCGTGCAGATCGCCATGAACCCGGTGACCGGTGTGGGTGCGCCGACGTAGACGTCGGGCACCCAGTTGTGGAACGGGACGGCACCGATCTTGAACAGCAGGCCGATGGCCAGCATCACGATGCCGGTGTACAGCAGCCCGCGACCGTAGACCGGGTCGGAGATCGAGTCGTTGATCGCGCTGAACTGGAACGAACCGGAGTAGCCGTAGACGAGGGCGACCCCGAACAGGAAGAACGCCGACGACAGCGCGCCGAGCAGGAAGTACTTCAGCGCGGCCTCCTGGCTGAGCAGTCGGCGCTTGCGGGCCATCCCGGACAGCAGGTACAGCGGCAGCGACATGACCTCGAGCGCGACGAAGGCCGTCAGGAGGTCGTTGGCTGCGCAGAAGACCATCATTCCCGAGAGCGAGAACAGGGCCAGCGGGAAGACCTCGCTGTGCTCATGGCGGGCGATGTTCGCCTCAGCCTCCGACGGGCTACCGGGAACGGAGGCCGCCGAAGCAGCGAAAGCCGTCGCGCCGTTGTCGAGGTCACGCTCTGAGAACACGAGGAGGCTGAGCAGTCCGAAGACCAGCAGGGATCCCCACATCAGGTAGGTGGGGCCGTCGAGGCTGATCGAACCCATGGCCATCAGGCCCATGCTGTCCACCGGTTGGCGCCAGCTGATCACGAGGAAGACGAAGGCGACCAGCACGGCCACCTCGAACAGCGCGATCTGGGAGACGAAGCGCCAGCGCCGCGGTACGAGCGCCTCGATGACGATGCCGAGGCAGGCCGCCAGGAGCACGGTCAGCACCGGGGCGAGCTGCAGCCACTCGAACGTGGGCGGGGTGAGGGTGTTCACTTGGCTTCCTCTCCCAGCGGCGCGACCGGGTCGGTGACTTTCACTTGGATCAGGGCCTGTTGTGCTGTGGGCTCGATGACGCCCAGCGCGATGTTGGGCAGGAAGCCCAGCAGCAGGATGATGGCGATCAGCGGGGCTGCCACCCACTTCTCGCGCGCCGACGCGTCGGTGGTGAAGTGCTCGGCGGTCGCTGCGGTGACCGGGCCGGTCATGGTCCGCTGGAACATCAGCAGGATGTAGACGGCCGCCAGCACGGTGCCGAGCGTCGCGATGGCTCCCACCACCGGCTGCCGCGACCAGGTGCCGGCGAGAACCATGAACTCGGAGACGAAGCTCGACATGCCCGGCAGCGCCAGCCCGGAGAGGCCGGCCATCAGGAAGACGCCGGTGAGCACCGGGGCCAGCTTCTGCACGCCGCCGTAGTCGCCGACAAGGGACGAGCCGCGGCGCGTGATCAGGAACCCGAGCACGAGGAACAGCGCAGCCGTGGAGAAGCCGTGGTTGAGCATGTAGAAGATCGAGCCGCTGATGCCTGCGCTGGTGAACGTGTAGATGCCCAGCACCATGAAGCCGAAGTGGCTGATCGAGGTGTAGGCGACCAGTCGCAGCAGGTTGGTGCTGCCGATCGCTGCGACAGCTCCGTAGATGATGCTGATCAGGGCAAGCACCACCATGACGGGAGCGACCCACTGGCTGGCTTCGGGGAACAGCCCAAGGCAGAACCGGATCATCCCGAAGGTGCCGATCTTGTCGAGGATGCCGACGAGCAGCACGGAGGTGCCGGGGGTCGACTGTTCCGTCGCCGTGGGCAGCCAGGTGTGCACCGGCACCATCGGCGCCTTGACGATGAAGGCGATCAGGAAGCCGAGCATCAGCCAGCGGCCGATGTTGGTGCCAAGGTCGAGCTTGCTGAGTTCGGACAGCAGGTAGGTCGGCGTTCCGGTGAGGCGGACAGACCAGACGTAGAGCCCGATCACGCTTGCCAGCATCACGAGGCCACCTGCGAGGCTGAACAGCAGGAACTTGACCGCTGCGTACGCCCGGCGGGGACCGCCGAAGCCACCGATCAGGAAGTACATCGGGATCAGGGTGGCTTCGAAGAACAGGTAGAACAGCAGCACGTCGGTGGACATGAAGACGAACAGCGACAGGGACTCCAGCGCGAGCACGAGCCCGAAGAAGGCCTGCGCGCTCCAGCGTCCGGTGCCGGTGACCTTCCATTCGGCCAGCAGCACGATCGGCACCAGCACGACGGTGAGCAGGACCATGACCAGGGCCATGCCGTCGAGCCCGACCGACCACCAGGCGCCGAAGGCGGGGATCCACGGGGCCTTCTCCGCAAGGGAGTTGCCGCCGACGTAGAGCACGGTCACGCCGATGCCGACGACGACGGTGAGGAGCGCGAAGACCATGGCGACGCCGCGGGCGATCTGCTTGATCGGCAGGCACATCACGCCGGCGCCGACGAGCGGCACAAGTCCGAGGAAGGTGAGCCAGGGGAATGTCATCTCAAATCCTCCCTCAGCCCAGCTGACTGAGAATGAACACCAGGCCGACCAGCACTGCGCCGACGGTCATGGTGAGGGCGTAGGTGCGGACCTGGCCGGTCTGCAACCTTCGGGTCTGGGTCGACAACCCGGCGAACATCGAGCCGAGCCCGTCGGCCCCGACGTCGATGATCGCGTCGTCGTTCGCGACGAGCCCGCGGGCCAGCACCATGGTGGGCTGCACGACGAGGGTGTCGTTCACGGCGTCCCCGAAGAGGTCGTTGCGTCCAGCGACGGTGAACGGGTTGGACGACACGGGCGCGATCTCCGGCACCGGCTTGCTACCGAACAGCCACCAGGACAGCGCGACGCCGACGGCGACGACGGCCAGGGTTGCCCAGCCGATCGGGCCGGGGACGAGCGACACCTCGCGGACGTGCGCACCGGTGGCCGGCTCCAGCCACTCCTGGATCCAGAAGTTCATGAGTGCGCCGGCTCCGACGCTGAACACGGCGAGGATGATCAGCGGCACGGTCATCGACTTCGGCGACTCGTGCGGGTGGACGCCTTCGCGCCAGCGCTTCTCGCCGAAGAAGGTCATCAGCATGAGCCGGGTCATGTAGAACGCCGTCACGCCTGCGCCGACGAGGGCTGCGACGCCGACCAGCGTGCTGTGCTCGAAGGCCGCCTCGATGATCGCGTCCTTCGAGAAGTAGCCGGCCCAGCCGGGGAACCCGATGATCGCGAGGTAGCCCATGCCGAAGGTGATCGAGGTGATCGGAAGCACCCGGGCGAGCGCTCCGTAGTGGCGCATGTTCACGTCGTCGTCCATCGCGTGCATGACCGAACCGGCGCCGAGGAACATGTTCGCCTTGAAGAAGCCGTGGGTGAGCAGGTGGAAGATGGCGAACGCGTAGCCGGCGGGGCCGATACCCGCCGCCAGCATCATGTAGCCGATCTGGCTCATGGTGGAGCCGGCAAGCACCTTCTTGATGTCGTCCTTGCTCGTACCGATCCAGGCGCCGACCAGCAGCGTGACGGTGCCGACGATCACGACGGCCGTCGTCGCAACGCTCGACGTCTCGAAGATGGCGTGGCTGCGGACGACGAGGTAGACACCGGCTGTGACCATGGTCGCTGCGTGGATCAGGGCGGAGACCGGGGTCGGGCCCTCCATGGCGTCCAGCAGCCAGGCCTGCAGCGGGACCTGCGCGGACTTGCCGCAGGCGCCCAGCAGGAGCAGCAGGCCGATCGTCGTCGCCCAGAAGGGCGTGAGGCCGGCGGCGCGGGCGTTGACGTCGACGAAGGCCGAGCTGCCGAACAGTGCCAGCATGCTCATCACGGCCATGGTCATGCCGAGGTCACCGACCCGGTTCATCACGAAAGCCTTGTTGGCTGCTGCTGCAGCGGAGGGCTTGTGCTGCCAGAACCCGATCAGCAGGTAGGACGCCAGGCCGACACCCTCCCAGCCGACGAAGAGCACAAGGTAGTTGTCGGCCAGCACGAGGATGAGCATCGCCGCGATGAACAGGTTCAGGTAGGCGAAGAAGCGGCGCTTGCGCTCGTCGTGTGCCATGTAGCCGACGGAGTAGATGTGGATCAGCCCGCCGACGCCGGTGACGAGCAGCGCGAAAAGGATGGACAGCTGGTCGACAAGCAGGCCAGCTGTGATCTTCCAGGAGCCGATCGTGATCCAGTCGAAGAGCACGATGCCCACGGCCCGCTGGTCGGGTGCGGACAGCAGCTGCTGAGCGAAGAGGCAGGCTGCGATGCTGAAGGAGAACAGGACCGCCGCGACGGCGATCCAGTGGCCGATGCGGTCGAGGATGCTGCCGAACAACAGCAGGACGGCAGCGCTCAGGGCCGGCACGGCGATCATCAGCCACGCCACGTTGAACATGCCGGTGGCGGCGACGGGCGCCAGGGTTTCCAGGGTGATCATGCGATTGCGCCCCTCACAGCTTCAGCAGGCTCGCCGCGTCCACCGAGGTGGAGCGCCGGGTGCGATAGATGGTGATGATGATGCTGAGTCCGACAACGACCTCCGCCGCCGCCACCACCATGACGAAGAAGGTGGCGATCTGGCCGTCGAGGTTGCCGCGCGCCAGCGCGAAGGCGACCATCACCAGGTTGGCTGAGTTCAGCATCAGCTCCACCGACATGAAGGCAACCAGCGCGTTGCGCCGCGTCATCACACCGACGGTGCCGATCGTGAAAAGGATCGCAGCCAGGTACACGTAGTTGTCGGGGCTCATTCCTCGTCCTCCCCGTCCAACACGGGTTCGATGGCTGCGAACGCATCTGCGGTCGCCCGGCTGAGGGCAGGGGAGTCAAGGATCACGCCACGGCTGGTCAGCGCCGCAGAGACCGATGCCTCGCTGATCGTCCCGTCCGGCAGCAGCGCAGGAGTGGCGATCGAGTTGTGGCGGGCGATCACGCCGGAGTTCGGCAGGGTGCCCGGGTGGAGGCCGGACGCTGCGTAGTCGACCATCCGCTGCCGTGCCATCTCCCGCTGGGTCGGCTTGGGCCGGACGCGAGCGTGCTGGCCCAGCACCATTGCGCCGACCGCCGCGGTGATCAGCAGGGCCGAGGTGAGTTCGAAGATGAAGACGTAGCGACCGAAGATCAGGGCAGCCAGCGACTCGACGTTGCCGCCGTGGGCAGCGTTGGCGTCGTCGAGTCCCACCTGGGGACCTCCGGCGAGCGCACCACCGATGCCGAACACGATCAGCCCGAGCAGTCCGAGCCCGGCGAGACCGGCGGACCAGCGCTGGCCGCGCAGGGTCTCGACGATCGAGTCAGGGGTGTCGACGCCGACCAGCATCAGCACGAAGAGGAACAGCATCATGATGGCGCCGGTGTAGACGATGATCTGCACGAAGGTGAGGAACATCGCGTTCAGCGAGGCGTAGAGGACGGCGAGGTTCACCATCACGAACGCCATGCTGAGGGCTGCGTAGACGGCCTTGCGGAAGAACAGCAGGCCGAGCGCACCGAGCACCATCAGCGGGGCCACGATCCAGAACGTGACCTCGGAGCCGGTGACCAGCGGGATCATCGGGTACCTCCAGCGTTGTCGCCGACGACCGGCGTGCGGTTGTCGGGCTGGCCGGTGGCAGGGAGTCCGAGGAAGTAGTCCTTCTCTTCCGCACCGAGCCGGCGCGGGTGCGGCGGCTCCTCCATACCGGGGAGCAGCGGGGCCAGCAGCCGGTCCTTCGTGTAGATCATCTTCTCCCTGGTCACGTCGGCCAGCTTGAAGTCATTGGTCATGGTGAGGGCGCGAGTCGGGCAGGCCTCGATGCACAGCCCGCACAGGATGCAGCGCAGGTAATTGATCTGGTACACCTTGCCGTACCGCTCACCTGGGCTGAAGCGCTCGTCCTCGGTGTTGTCGGCACCTTCGACGTAGATCGCGTCGGCGGGGCAGGCCCAGGCGCACAACTCACAGCCGACGCACTTCTCCAGGCCGTCCGGCCAGCGGTTCAGCTGGTGGCGTCCGTGGAAGCGCGGTGCGGTGACCTTCTCCTTGCCCTTCTCGGGGTAGCCCTGGGTGAAGGTCTTGCGGAAGATGGTCCGGAAGGTAACCCCGAACCCTGCCCACGGGTCGAAGACGCCCATTACTTTTCCTCTCCAACGTCTGCCTGGTCGGCCTCTGCCGTCGAGGCGACGACCCCGGTGAGCTCCGGCAGGACCTGCCCGGGCATCGGCGGTACCGGGTAGCCACCGGCGAAGGCGTCGAACTCGCCGACCTCGGCTTCCTCGACCTCCTCCGGCTTGTCGCCGAGGAACCCGATGGCCAGGATCAGGGCCAGCACGATGCCGCCCCCCACCCACGGAATGGGGCCGACGAGCAGGTCCTCCTGGCGCAGGGCCTGGATGGTGGCGATCACGATGATCCAGACCAGCGAGACCGGGATCAGGCCCTTCCAGCCGAGCTTCATGAACTGGTCGTAACGCATGCGCGGCAGGGTGCCGCGCAGCCAGACGAAGAACGAGATGAACAGCTGGACCTTGATCACGAACCAGATCGGTCCGAGCCAGGGGCTGTTCAACTGCGGGACGACGTCGGCGAGCCAGCTGAACGGCCACAGCGGCAGGTAGCCACCGACGAACAGCGTTGTCGCGATCGCTGACACCGTCGCCATGTTGATGTACTCGGCGAGGAAGTAGACCGCGTAGCGGAAGCCGGAGTACTCGGTGATGTAGCCGGACACCAGCTCCGACTCCGCCTCTGGCAGGTCGAAGGGGGCCCGGTTGGTCTCGCCCACCATCGAGATGACGTAGACGACGAAGGACGGCAGGAGCAGCAGGAAGTACCAGCTCTGGAAGCCGAGGTTGAGGCCGAACGGCTGCAGCGGGAGGCGCTGGGCCTCGACGATGCTGTGCGTCGACATCGAGCCTGCGTACAGGAAGACCGACACCAGCGCGAGGCCCATCGCGATCTCGTAGGAGATCATCTGCGCAGACGAGCGCAGGCCGCCGAGCAGGGAGTAGGGCGAGTTGGACGACCAGCCGGCGAGCACGAAGCCGTAGATGCCGACGGCCGTGACCGACAGGAGCACCAACACCCCGACCGGCAGGTCGGCCAGCTGGAGGTAGGTGTCGACGCCGAAGAGGTTGACCGCACCACCGAAGGGGATCACCGCCCAGGCGGTGAAGGCGGCGGTGCCGGCGATCAGCGGAGCGATCGTGAACAGCACCCGGTCGACCATGGAGGGCATGAAGTCCTCCTTGATCAGGAGCTTCATGCCGTCGGCCAGCGCCTGGCCGAGGCCGAGCGGGCCGTTCATGATCGGACCGAGGCGGTGCTGCATCTTGCCAACCAGCCGACGCTCGAACCAGACGTTGAAGATCGTCCAGACCAGCAGCACGACGAACAGGACGACGACCTTGATCAGGACAAGCCACCACGGATCGTTCATTCTTCGCCTCCAACACTCAGCGCGACATCGTCGCCGAAGACCACGCCCAGTTCGCCGAGCGGCGTGCCGGGCGAGTTGGTCGGCACCCAGACGGCGCCTTCTGCCATGCCCGGGGTGATCGCCACCGGCAGCGTGTACCAGCCGGCGTTGCAGTCGATCGAGACCTCGTCGCCGTTCGCGACCCCGAGCTGTGCGGCCAGCGCAGGGCTGACCCGGGCAACGGAGTCGCGGGCGGTTGCCGCCATGAACTCCTCGCCGTCCTGCCCGCGCCCGCCGTCGATCAGCTGGCGCCAGGTGGAGAGCTTCGCCGTGACGTCGCCGGCTGTGGCCTTCTTCGCCTTGACCGGCTTCCTGGCTGCGACCTTGCGGGTCGCCCTGGCCTTGGTGGCCGGCGCGTCCCAGGTGCCGAGCTCGACGATCTCCGCGAGGGCCTGCTTGGCCGTGCGGATGCCGAGCGGCTTGCCGAGCCCGTCGGCGAGTGCTGCCAGCACCCGCAGGTCGGTCATCGGCGCACTCGACTGCCGGATCACGGTGTTCACACGGCCCGGGCGGTGCTCCCAGTTCAGGAAGGTGCCGGCGTGCTCCTCGATCAGCGCGACAGGGAAGACGACGTCCGCCCGTTCGGTGACCTCGGAGAGACGGTTCTCGAGGGCGACGACGAAGCCTGCCTCCTCCAGCCCTGCGCGGACAGCTGCGGCGTCTGCGAAGTCGGACGGCTCGATGCCTGCGACGACGAGGGCCTTCAGCTCACCGCTCGCCGCTGCAGCCAGCATGGCGGTGGCTTCCAACCCGGGCTCGCTGGGCAGGAACTCCTGCTCCCAGGCGGAGAGCACGTCGACGCGGGCTGCGGCGTCGGCCAGCGGGCGTCCACCGGGCAGGAGCCCGGGAAGGCATCCTGCCTCGACGGCTCCACGGTCGCCGGCGCGGCGCGGCACCCAGGCCAGCTTCGCACCGGACGCGTCGGCCAGGTCTGCGGCCGCTGTGAGTGCCCCGGCTGCGAGCGCTGCGCGCTCCCCCACGAGGATCACGTTGCCGGGTGCGAGCTCCAGCGCTGCGAGGGCTTCCGCCTCGCCGCCGGGGGCCGTTGCCACCAGCCTCGCGTTCAGCTTCTGCGTGCCGGCGGTGGCGAAGGCTGCGATCGTCGTCACTTTCAGGCCGCTCTTGCGGACAGCCTTGCGGAGACGCAGGAACACCAGCGGTGACTCGTCCTCCGGCTCGAAGCCGACCAGAACGACGTGGCCGGCCGTCTCGAGGTCGGCGTACGTGGCGCCCTGCCCGAGCGCGCGGCCGGCGACCCGGGTGCCGAGGAAGGCAGCCTCGTCCGGACCAGTGGGGCGCGAGCGGAAGTCGATGCTGTTCGTGCCGAGCACTGCGCGGGCGAACTTGGAGTAGCCGTAGGCGTCCTCCATCGTCAACCGGCCCCCGGTGAGCACGCCCGCACTGTGGCCGGCAGCTGCCAGGCCGGCGACGGCCGCGTCGATGGCCTCTGGCCAGGAAGCGATCCGGAGCATGCCGTCCTCACGGATCAGCGGACGGGTGATCCGGTCCTCACCGCGGGCGGAGACGAAGGCGAAACGGCCCTTGTCGCAGTTCCACTCCTCGTTGACCTCTGGTGCCTCCGCAGCGAGGCGGCGCTTCACCTGGAAGTGACGCTGGTCGGAGCGCAGGTGGCAACCGCTGGCGCAGTGCTCGCAGGTGACCTCCGTGCTGACCAGGTCGAACGGGCGGCTCTCGAACCGGTAGGCGGCAGAGGTGAGTGCACCGACCGGGCAGATCTGCACGACGTTGCCGGAGAAGTAGGAGTCGTAGGGATGATCGGCGTACATGCCGACCTGCTGCAGGGCGCCACGCTCGACGAGGGCGATGAACGGGTCGCCGGAGATCTGCTCGGAGAACCGGGTGCAGCGGGCACAGAGCACGCAGCGTTCGCGGTCGAGCAAGATCTGCGCGGAGATCGGCACCGGCTTCGGGAAGGTGCGCTTGACGCCCTCATAGCGGGACTCGCCGCGACCGTTGGCCAGCGCCTGGTTCTGCAGGGGGCACTCGCCGCCCTTGTCGCAGATCGGGCAGTCCAGCGGGTGGTTGATCAGCAGGAACTCCAGCATGCCCTTCTGGGACTTCGCAGCCACCGGTGAGGTGAGCTGGGTCTTGATCTGCATGCCGGGTGCGACCTCGAGGGTGCAGGAAGCCTGCGGCTTCGGCATTCCCCGTCCGTTGCCCATGTCGGGCACCTCGACGAGGCACTGGCGACAGGCGCCGACCGGGTCGAGCAGCGGGTGGTCACAGAACCGGGGAATGGCGATGCCGATCATCTCGGCTGCCCGGATGGCCAGCGTGCCCTTCGGCACCTGCACCTCGATGCCGTCGATCGTCACCGTGATGGTGTCGACCGTTGCCACCTCGTCGGCCTTCGTGACCACGCTCATGCGTGCGCTCCAACCTTCTCGGATACGGGGAACAACGCGCTCGCCCCGTAGGGGAACAACTCCCAGGCCGGGGTCTTGTAGCCGTCCTCGAACTCGCTGCGGAACTGCCGCACTGCGCTGGTGACGCAGGCGACCGCACCATCGGCGAGCGCACAGAAGGACTTGCCGCCGATGTCGTCGCAGATGTCGAGCAGCTTGTCGACGTCGCCGTCGACGGCCTCGCCGGCCTCGAACTTCTTCAGCAGCTGCACCAGCCACCAGTTGCCCTCGCGACAGGGCGTGCACTTGCCGCAGGACTCGTGCTTGTAGAACTCGATCCAGCGCAGCGTCGTGCGGACGACAGAGGTGGTCTCGTCGAAGACCTGCAGAGCCTTGGTGCCCAGCATCGAGCCGACGCCTGCCATGCCCTCGTAGTCAAGGGGCACGTCGAGATGCTCGCCGGTGAGGATCGGGGTGGACGAGCCGCCCGGCGTCCAGAACTTCAGCTGGTGGCCGGAGCGGACGCCGCCGGACAGGTCCAGCAGCTCGCGCAGGGTGATGCCCAGCGGTGCCTCGAACTGCCCGGGACGGTTCACGTGCCCCGAGAGCGAGTAGATCGTCATGCCCTTGGACTTCTCCGTGCCCATCGAGCCGAACCACGAGGAGCCGTTCTTCACGATCGACGGGACGCTGGCGATGGACTCGACGTTGTTGATCACGGTCGGGGAGGCGTACAGGCCGGCGACGGCGGGGAACGGCGGACGCAGCCGCGGCTGCCCGCGCCGACCCTCGAGGGAGTCGAGCAGCGCCGTCTCCTCACCGCAGATGTACGCGCCGGCACCGGCGTGGACGATGATGTCGAGGTCGTAGCCGGAACCCTGGATGTTCTTGCCGAGGTGACCGGCCGCATAAGCCTGTGCGACGGCCTGCTGCATGCGGCGGATGACGTGCAGCACCTCGCCGCGGATGTAGACGAAGGCCGTGTGGCAGTTGATCGCGTAGGACGCGATGATCATGCCCTCCACAAGAGTGTGCGGGCTGGCCAGCAGCAGCGGCATGTCCTTGCAGGTGCCCGGCTCCGACTCGTCTGCGTTGACGACGAGGTAGGTCGGGTTCGGGTTGTCCTTCGGGACGAAGCTCCACTTCATGCCGGTCGGGAAGCCCGCTCCCCCGCGTCCGCGCAGGCCGGAGTCCTTCACCATGTCCGTGACCTGTGCAGGGGTCAGCTTCAGCGCCGTGCCGACGGCCTCGTAGCCGCCGGCCTTCGTGTAGGCGTCGAGCGTCCACGACTTGTCCTGGCCCCACTGGGCGGAGAGGACGGGAGTAAGGGTGTCGGTCACTTGCTCTCCTCGGGCTTCGGCGCGGCCCAACCGTGGGCATCGGCGATCGACTTGCCCAGCAGGGAGGCCTCGCCGGCGCTCGGACCCTCGTCCGCGCGTCCGTCGGTGAACCCTGCGAGCACACGCTCCGCCTCGCGCCACGAGGTGATCCTCGCGCCACGGGTGGAGCTGACGTCCTTGCCCGCTGCGAGGTCGTCGATCAGCCGGTCGGCCTTGGCCGGGGTCATGTTGTCCATGAACTCCCAGTTGACCATCATCACCGGTGCGAAGTCACAGGCTGCGTTGCACTCGATGCGGTCGAGGCTGAACGTGCCGTCTGCCGTGGTCTCGTCCGGCTCGATACCGAGCTTTGCCGAGACCTTCTCCAGCAGCGTGTCGCCGCCCATGACGGCGCACAGCGCCGTGGTGCAGACCCCGACGTGATGCTTCCCGCCCGGACGCCTGCGGTACATGGTGTAGAAGGTCGCAACCCCGGACACCTGGGCAGTGGAGATGCCCAGCACGGCCGCGCAGGCCTCGATGCCGGCAGGGGAGATCCGACCGTCGACGCTCTGCACGAGGTGCAGCATCGGCAGCAGCGCTGACCGGGCCTGCGGGTAGCGCCCTGCCAGCTCGCGCAGCTCGGCCATGGTGGCCTCGTCGATGTTGGTGCTGGTGTCTGTCATGTCCACCTCGCCCGAGTCGGGGAAGTAGGACTGGAACTCGTGGCCACTCATCGGTCCACGCCTCCCATCACGGGGTCGAGGGAACCGATGGCGACGACGATGTCAGCCAGCATGCCGCCCTCGCACTGGATCGGTACGGACTGGAGGTGGTTGAACCCCGGGTCACGCATGTGGACCCGGAACGGCTTGGTGCCGCCGTCGGAGACCACGTGGCAGGCCAGCTCGCCCTTGGGGCACTCGATCGGCACGTAGGCCTGGCCCGGCGGGACGCGGAACCCTTCCGTCACCAGCTTGAAGTGGTGGATCAGTGCCTCCATCGACTCGCCCATGATGTGCTTGATGTGCTCGTGACTGTTGCCCTGGCCGTCGGGGCCCAGCGCCAGCGACGAGGGCACGGCGATCTTCGGGTCGTCGATCATGACCGGCTGGCCGGTCGACGCCTCGAGGCGGTCGGTGGCCTGCTTGACGATCTTCAGGCTCTCCCACATCTCGTCCAGGCGCACCCGGAAGCGGCCGTAGGCGTCGGCGGTGTCCCAGGTGATGACGTCGAAGTCGTAGGTCTCGTAGCCGCAGTAGGGCTGCTGCTTGCGCAGGTCCCAGGCGTAGCCGGTGGACCGCAGGATCGGGCCGGTGACGCCGAGCGCGAAGCAGGCGGACAGGTCCTGGTGGCCGATGCCGACCATGCGGCCCTTGAAGATCGGGTTCTCGTTGCAGAACGCCGCGTACTCCGGCAGGTGCTTCTCCAGCCAGTTGATCAGGTCGTGCAGCTGGGCGATGCCGGTCTCCGGCAGGTCGATCGCGACACCGCCGGGCCGGAAGTAGGCGTGGTTCATGCGGAGGCCCGTGACGGCCTCGAAGAAGTCGAGGATCATCTCGCGCTCGCGGAAGCCGATCGTCATCACGGTCAGGGCGCCGATCTCCATGCCCCCGGTGCCGATCGCGATCAGGTGGGAGGCGATGCGGCACAGCTCCATCATCAGGACGCGGATGTCGCTGGCCCGCTGCGGGATCTTGTCCTCGATGCCGAGCAGGCGCTCGACGGCCAGACAGTAGGCGGCCTCGTTGAACAGCGGGGACACGTAGTCCATGCGGGTGACGAACGTGGTGCCCTGGGTCCAGGACCGGTACTCCATGTTCTTCTCGATGCCGGTGTGCAGGAAGCCGATGCCGGGACGGATGCTGGTGACGGTCTCGCCGTCGCACTCCACCATCAGCCGGAGCACGCCGTGGGTGGACGGGTGCTGCGGGCCCATGTTGATGACGAGGACCTCGTCACCCCGTTCGGCCTGCTCGCCGGCGATGTCTGCCCAGTCGCCGCCGCCCATCGCGGTGTAGACGGTGCCTTCTGTCTCGTCGCCGGGGGCGGCGTACAGGTCGTTGCTGTCAACGGTCATCGGTAGCTCCTGCGCGCGTCAACCGGGGGAACGGTGGTGCCCTTGTACTCGATCGGGATGCCGCCCAGCGGATAGTCCTTGCGCTGCGGGTGGCCTACCCAGTCATCGGGCATCAGGATGCGGGTGAGGTGCGGGTGGCCGTCGAAGATGATCCCGAACATGTCCCAGGTCTCACGCTCGTGCCAGTCGGCAGCAGGGTAGATCGCCACGACGCTCGGCACGTGCGGGTCGGCGTCCGGGCAGGACACCTCGACGCGCAGGCGGCGGTTGTGGGTCATCGACTGCAGGTGGTAGGCGACGTGCAGCTCTGCGCCGGCGTCGTCGGGGTAGTTCACGCCGGACACCGAGGCGCAGAACTCGAAGCGCAGCAGGGCGTCATCCCGCAGTGCCTGCATCACTTCTGTCAGCTTGTCGCGCCGGATGTGGAAGGTCAGCTCGCCACGGTCGAGGACGACCCTCGTGTACGGGTCGGGGACGAGGGTCGCGAGGCGCGCGTGCGCCTGGTCGTACCAGGAGCCGAACGGGGGCTCGGAAGGGGCGGGCCAGTCCGTTGCCCGCACGATGCGGCTGTAGCCGGAGGTGTCGCCGGTGCCTTCGCTCCACATCCCCTTGCGGGTGGCGACCGGCCGCGGCTCCGCGGGGACGGCGGGGGTGAGGACCGGGTCGGGCTGGGCGTCCTCGCGCTCGACGCCGGCCTTGGGGGCGGCCTCGACGTCCGTGACGGGCTCGCTGACGCTCTTCTCCTCGCCGGGAAGCTTTTCCTGGCTCATCGCAGGAGGCCCTTCATCTCGTGCGTCGCCGGGGCGACCAGCGCTGCGGCCTCAGCTTCGGCGAAGGCGTCCAGCTCGTTCTGGGCCATCGGCCGCTTCATCACGACCTCCTTGCGGAGCTTCCACATGGCGTCGATGAGCATGTCGGGACGCGGCGGACAGCCGGGCACGTAGATGTCCACGGGGACGATGTGGTCACCGCCCTGCACGATCGCATAGTTGTTGAACATGCCGCCGGAGGAGGCGCACACGCCCATCGCCATGACCCACTTCGGGTTCGGCATCTGGTCGTAGACCGTCCGGAGCACGGGGGCCATCTTCTGGCTGATGCGGCCGGAGATGATCATCAGGTCGGCCTGGCGCGGTGAGGCGCGGAAGACCTCCTGGCCCCAGCGACCGGCGTCGAAACGCGGCGCGCCGTAGGCCATCATCTCGATGGCACAACACGCGAGGCCGAAGGTGGCCGGCCAGAACGACGCCTGCCGCATCCAGCCGAACACGCCCTCGAGCGTTGTCAGGACGACGCCCTGCGGAATCTTGTCTTCAATGCCCATATCTGCTTCCCTGCCTCTGGATCAGTCCCAGTCCAGGCCGCCCCGACGCCAGACATAGGCGTAGGCGACGAAGACCGTTGCCATGAACAGCACCATCTCGGCAAGGGCGAACAGGCCCAGCTGCTTGAAGGTGACGGCCCACGGATAAAGGAAGATGGTTTCGATGTCGAAGACGATGAACAGCATCGCCGTGATGTAGTACTTGATCGGGAAGCGCCCGCCGCCGACCGGCTGGGGCGTCGGCTCGATGCCGCACTCGTAGGAGCTGTACTTGACCTTGTTGTACCGCGCCGGGCCGAGGAACGAGCTGAGGGTGATCGAGATCGCGAGGAATCCTGCGGCCAGGGCCATGATGCCCAGCAGTGGAATGTAGGGGCTCATCGGGTTACCCGTCCCTTCTGCATCATGACTGTTGTCGATTTGTTCATGCTGAGGGTGCCACCTTTGCGAGGGTGCTGATGACCTTGTCCATCCAATCACCATCCCGTGTGTCGTAGAGATGCGCGAGCAGTTTCATGGTGAACCGCATCAACGTCGGCCGCGGAAGACCGTAGCGGGTACACAGATGCATCACCTGCGGGTGCTCGATCAGGGAGACGAACACCTGCCCGAGCCGGAAGTACCCGCCCCATTCCGACTTCAACCTTGCGGGGTAGCCCGCGAGCGCCCGCTCAGCGCTCGGAGTGCCGAAGCCGCGGAAGCGGGCGTCCGCAATGGCGTCCGCCGCCATCTCCCCCGCCTCCATCGCGTAGGAGATGCCCTCGCCGTTGAACGGGGAGATCATCCCGCCCGCGTCGCCGACCAGCAGGAGCCCGCGGGAGTAGGCGGGCTGGCGGTTGAAGCTCATCGGCAGGGCTGCGCCGAGCGTGGGGCCGACCTGGTTCTGCGGCGTGAAACCCCACTCCGGCGGGGTGCTGGCCAGCCAGCGGTTGAACATGTCGCGGTAATTCAGCTTGGCCGGTTCGGAGCTGGAGGCGACGGTGCCGAGGCCGACATTGACCGTCCCGTCGCCCATGCCGAACACCCAGCCGTAACCGGGCAGCAGGGCTGATTCGCCCGGCTTGCCGTCCCACAGCTCCAGCCAGGACTCCATGTAGTCGTCGTTGGTGCGGGGGGACGTGAAGTAGGCGCGCACGGCGACACCCATGGGACGGTCGGTGCGCTTCTGGAGTCCCAGGCCGAGGGCGAGGCGGGCGGAGTTCCCGTCCGCTGCGACGACGACGGGAGCGCGGAAGCTGCGTCCGTCCTTGGTCGTGACGCCGACGATGCGGTCGCTGCGCTCGTCGATGATCGGGGCGGTGACGTTGGTGAGCTCGTGCAGGCGTGCACCGCCGGCGACGGCACGGTCGGCGAGGATCTTGTCGAATTGCGCCCGGGCGCGGACGAGGCCGTACGGCGGGAACTCGGCGAGCTCCGGCCAGGGCAGCTCGAACGGCTCCGCGCGCCCGCCGTAGACGCGGAGGCCCTTGTTGCGCATCCAGCCGGCGTCCTCGCTGGTGTCGATCCCGAGCTTGATCAGCTGCTTCACCGCTCGCGGCGTGAGCCCGTCCCCGCACACCTTCTCGCGCGGGAAGGCTGCCTTCTCGAGCAGCACGACGTCCAGCCCACGCTCCGCGAGGTAGGCGGCGGTGGTTGATCCGCCCGGGCCGGCGCCGACGACGATCACGTCGGCTTCGACAGCCGTGCCGACGGCGGGAGTCACCGACATCGTCTCGGACATGGCTGACTCCTGCGCTTGGGCTTGGGGAACTCCGGCCAGTCTAGGCAATCGGTGGGCAGCAGACCATTTGGCGCCCCGCGCGGCCCACCGATCATGAACGGCTATCCTGCGGTGGTGATCCACCACCCGCCCGGCCCCCAGTGGCGAGCGATGACAATCGGTATCGACGATCCCGGCGACCTGACCGCCTACCTGCCCCCCGCCGGGGGCCACGCATGGATCCGGCGCGGCGACGGCATGGTCGGCATCGGCGAGATCGCCCGGTTCGAGGGCGGCACGGCTGCAGAGGCCGACGAGTGGTGGCAAGAGGCCTGCGGACGCATCGAGCAGGAGACCGAACTCCCGGAAGTCCCCGGCACGGGCCCCATCGCCTTCGCCTCCTTCGCCTTCGACCCCGGGCACTCCAGCATGGCCTCGATCGTGATCGTGCCGCGGGTCGTCATCGGTCGCCGCAACGGGCAGAGCTGGCTGACGGTGATCGGTGCAACCAACCTTCCCCTGCCAGGGATGCCGGACCAGGCACAGCGGCCGGCCGAGCCGAAGGCCGTCACGGAGGTCGGCACCAGCCTCGGCCGCACCGACTGGCAGGACATCATCACCGAGGCTGTCGGCCGGATCGGACGCGGCGAGCTGGACAAGGTGGTGCTGGCGCGGGGCGTGACGCTGGCCTCGGAGACGCCACTGGACCCGAACTGGCTGGTCATGGCGCTGGTCGAGACCTACCCGACGTGCTGGACGTACCACGTCGAAGGCCTCGTTGGCGCGTCCCCGGAGATGCTGATCCGGCTGGAGGGCGGCCTCGCGACGTCCCGGGTACTTGCCGGCACGATCCGTCGCAACGGCGGTGAGGAACTGGACCTGAAGCTGGCCCATGCACTCGCCCGCTCCAGCAAGAACCTGATCGAGCACGAGCTGGCCGTTGAGTCGGTGGCCCGGGCGCTCGCGCCGTTCTGCTCCGGCATGAACGTGCCGGACGCGCCGTACGTCCTGGAACTGCCGAACGTGCTGCACCTGGCCTCCGACGTGACCGCCGTCGTGCACCCGGGCGTGACCGCCCTTCGCCTCGCCGGCGAGCTGCACCCCTCCGCTGCCGTGTGCGGGACGCCGACGCCTGCTGCCCGCGCTGCGATTGCGGAACTCGAGCACCTCGACAGGGGTCGCTACTCGGGCCCGGTCGGCTGGCTGGATTCCTCGGGGGACGGCGAGTTCGCCATCGCGTTGCGCTGTGGGTTCGTCCACGCCGACGACCCGCGGCGGATCACGCTGTACGCCGGCTGCGGCATCGTCGAGGAGTCGGATCCGGGCGAGGAGTTCGCCGAGACCGAGGCGAAGCTGATGCCGATGCTGGAGGCGCTCGGCGTCCCCGCGCCGCAGCAGCACTGAGGAGGCCGGAGTGCGGCGAAGTCAGGTTCCATTAGGCGCAAGCCCGAATCAATGAGTCAATAGAGTCATGATTGATCTGTACACCCGAAGTGGTCGACTCCTCCAGGTGCAAGGCAACAACCTCCACTCGCGGTCAGGGGCCTTCCTCGGACTACTGGTCAACAACAAGGTGTACGACAGCAACGGGGTGTACTGCGCAACCGTCGTCGGCGACCGGGTGGTCTACCGCACCATCGACAGCGCCGCGACCGTCACGGGCGTCCAGGGCGACGTGATCCCGCCGAGTGTCACCCCGAACCGCTCCGGGACGTCCTTGTGGGGGCGCGAGCCCGACTTCGTCGACTGAGCCCGCTCAGGAAGCCTTCGTGCTGACCAGCTGGATCAGGTTGCCGCAGGTGTCGTCGAAGACAGCGACAACGGCCACCCCGATGTCGGTGGGCTGCTGGGTGAAGACGACCCCGGCCTCCGTCAGCCGCCTGAACTCGGCCTCCACGTCGTCCACGGCGAATTGGGCCAGCGGGATGCCGTCCTCGGTCAACGCGTCCCGGTACGGCTTCACCGCAGGGTGACCTGAGGGTTCCAGCAGCAACTCCGGCCCTTCCGGCGCATCCGGTGATACGACCGTGAGCCAGAAGTCCTCCCCCAGCGGGAGGTCATGACGGGTGACGAAGCCCAGCACCTCGGTGTAGAAGGCGTGGGCCGCACGCTGGTCGTCGACATAGATGCTTGTCAAGTTGATTCTCATGGCTGTTGCCTCCGGGTTGTTGGCCAGCGTTGGGTGATGGCAGCGAGCGGCTCGCTGTTGAAGTGGTGCAGCTTCGTGCGACCGCGGCGCTCCGTTGTCACGAGGCCGGCGTCCTCGAGGACCGCGAGGTGCTGCGAGATGGCCTGTCGCGTCGAGCCGACTCCGTGCCTGGTCAACAGCACCGTGCACAACTCGAAGAGCGACTGTCCATCGCGAGCAGCGAGCTCGTCGAGGATGAGCCGTCTGGTCTCGT
The DNA here is from genome assembly GCA_963799235.1 of uncultured Actinomycetota bacterium. GTDB lineage: Bacteria > Actinomycetota > Actinomycetes > Propionibacteriales > Propionibacteriaceae > Propionicimonas. The sequence goes on from CAWCWL010000001.1 coordinate 431,812, forward strand.
CGTCGAGGGCCTTGAAGACCGTGGTCACCCGTTGAGTATAGGCAAGTCACTACTTGCCTATCAAGGGCTCAGCCGATCCGCTCCGCCATCCTGCACCCACACCGGGCCTAGCGCTGGAGGTCGACCTTCGAGCGACTGACGTGGAAGCCGTGACCGGTGAGGGTGTTGGTGCAGGTGACCCCGTCCTTGGCCATCGAGCAGCTGAAGTCTCCAGCCACAAGGGTCTTTCCGTAAGGGAGGACGGCGAGCTTTGTCGAGGGATCGGACGGGAGCGGGATCGAATCGCCAAACGTGGAATCCCACCAGGCGACGCCTTCGCCACCGCCGCCGCCCAGCAGCGGCAGGGAGTGCGGATCGCTGCCGCAGGCCCAGGCTGCCGCGGCACCGCCCCACACCTCAGGACCCAGAACCGGCTCCTGGTCCGGGCAGACCTTCGCCCGTGAGGGCTTCACGCCCTTGTCCCACTTCTCGCCCGCGCAGCCGGCCCCGGCGCTGCTGATGAAGCAGTGGAAGTTCCCGGTAGGCGATGCGAAGTAGTTGGCCAGGAACTCGACGCTGTTCGATGCCTGCGACGGTTCCCCGATGTTCGAGACGTCGCGCACCGCGGGATCGACGCTGGGGATCGGCTGGGTGGGGGTGGGCTGGCTCATGGTCGGCATGGCTGCGATGCCCTGTTGCGTGAAGAGCGGAAGGGCTGCCCAGCCCCAGGCGATCCCGACGACCATGACGAGCGCGAGCGCAGCTGCTCCGGCCACACGGGTCTGCCGGATGCGGCGTCCCGTGGCTGCGACCTGGTCGGCGAGGGTGTCGTCCGGCGACGCGGCAGGAGTGTGCTCACGCAGGGACATGCGGATGAGATCGTCGAGATCGTTCATGATTCGTCGCCTCCCAGGAGGTCGCGGAGATTGGCGAGGGCGCGGGAGAGCTGGCTCTTCACCGTGCCGATCGAGATGCCGAGGGTGTCGGCGATGGTGGCGAGGTCGAGGTCCTCGAAGTAGCGCAGGACGACAACGGCGCGCTGGCGGCGTCCGAGCCGGTCGAGGCCGCGCCAGATGAGGTCACGGTCGGCAGTGGTGTCGAAGCTCGCGGTGGGAAGTTCCGGTGGGCTGGCGGTGGGAGATTCGCGACTTCCCCAGCGCCGCCAGATCGACACGTAGGTGCGTGCCATGGTGACGCGGGCATAGGCGGCCAGATGGTCGTGGTCGTCGATGCGGTCCCACGCGAGGTAGAGCTTGACGAGCGTTGCCTGCAGCAGGTCGTCGGCGTCGTGGCCGTTGCCGGTGAGGGCGAGGGCGTAGCGCCGAAGTCTCACCTGGTGGCTCGCGACGAAGGACTCGAAGTCGATGTCGGCGGCCAGGTCCGCGGTGGGAGACAAGGCTGTCATGACCCTGAAACGCCGGGTGGGCCCGGAAGGTTGCATCACGCCGGCGAATCGCTGATCACTGTTCGCGGCCTCGGCAGCGGGCGCTCCCCCATAGTGGAGACGGTAGTTGCAAACTAGGCTCGGCGCGTGAGTAACGCCGCCATCGTCCTCGTCACCAATCCCGGTGACTCCGCCATCTCCACCTATCGCCTCACGGGCGAGACCATCGAGCCCCTCGCAGTCGCCGGAGGACTCCCCGGCACCGGAACGTTCGCCGTCGACGAGCGCCGCGACCTGGTGTACGCCGGCGTGAAGGGTGAACCGTCGGGCATCTGGACCCTTGCGCTCGACCGAGCCTCCGGCGTTCTCACGCCGTTGAGCCGGGTCGACGTGGAAGCGTCCATGGCGTACCTCACGCTGGCTGCGGGAGGGCGCCTGTTGCTGGGCGCCTCGTACGGCGGCCATTGCGGGGTGGTCTGGCCGGTGGATGAGAACGGGCGTCTCGGCGACCCGGTCGCGCGGGTCAGCTACCCCAACGCGCACTCTGTGCTGGCCACGGATCGTCACGCCTACTTCGTCTCCCTCGGTGCCGACCTCGTCGCGCAGTACGACCTGGGAACCGACGGCACGCTCACTCCGCTGGACCCACCCACCGTCGCAGCTCCGGCCGGCTCTGGACCGCGCCACATCGTCCTCTCGCCCGACGGCACGAACGTGTACGTCTGCACGGAATTCTCGGGCGAGGCACTCCGGTTTGCCCGCGACCCCGCGTCGGGCGTGCTCACGTTCGCCGAGGCCGTGCCTGCCCACGACACCACCCGTGGGCTCGGCCACAGCGTCATCGGGGCCAACCCGCTCGAACACCACTACATCTGGGGCGCGGACCTGCACCTCACGCCGGACGGCCGACGGCTGCTGTGTTCCGAACGGACGGAATCGACCCTTGTCACCATCGACGTCGGTCCGGACGGCCGCCTGATCGGCCAGACGAGCATCAGCGACACCGAGCGGCAGCCGCGCGGCTTCGCCCTCTCCCCCGACGGGAACCTGGTGATCGCCACCGGCGAGAAGGCGATCACCGTCGCCCTCTCGCGCATCGAGGAGGACGGGGCACTCACGCTGGTGAGCCGGACGCCGACCGGAGCCGGCGCGAACTGGGTGCGCGCAATCCGGCTGGACTAGCGCTGCGATAACCTTGCGGACATGACTGCCGGGTCGGCCACACGCCGCTGCACAGAAGGTTCCCCGGCTCTGCTGTGACCTTCCGGCGGGCCAGGGGCCCGCCTTCCACGCACGGACAACCCATCCAGGAACGTGCGTGGGAAAGGAGGTGAAATGAACCAAACGCACCAACCACCAGCTGCCGAAGCGTGGCAGGCGTTCGTCGCGCGGAGCGAAGGAACCCTTGAGGGGGTCGTGAGCGCGCTCGTGCCCTTCGGAGCCTTCATCCGGTTCGACGAGGGCGTTGACGGCCTGCTCCCCACGGCCGAGTCGAAGCAGCAACTCCGTACCGGGGACCGTGTGACTGTTCGCGTTCTCCAGCTCGACTCGGACAAGCGGCGGGTCAGCCTGCAGCAGGTCTAGTCAGGTCAGCGGGTGCCTGGGTTCAGGCTCAGGCACCCGCCACACCGGCCCTCGACCGGTCATTCGGGGCGTTCCCCGCCCTCCTCCGGGTCGGAGCTCCAGCCGGCGGTGAAGAGGAGGTCGGCCCCCTGCGTGTCTTCCACGAGTCGGGTCAGCAGTCCGGAGGCGTTCGTCGAGCGCAGCAGGGCGTACTGGTCCAGGGAGTTGAGTGGGGCGATCCCGGCGAGCTGCCAGATGCGCTGCGGCAACTCGGGCGACAGTTCGGTATCGGCCGGCCAGGCGAGCTCGACGAACTCGCTCGCCCTGGAGATGGTCGCACGCACCACAGCCTCGGCCGCGCCGAGCTCTGCGGGCGTGGACTCGTTGAGTTCCAGAGCGGGAAGCTCGCGGACCTCTGCGCGCGGGAACGGGTCATCCTGCAGCCAGCGCACCACCTCGAACCGGGCGCCGCCGGTCGCGAGCAGCACGATCAAACCCGCGGACTGCTCCACCGAAACGATGCGCGCCACCGTGCCCACCCCGAACCGGACGTCGCCGCCACCGACCTCGGAGCCCCGCTCGATCAGCACCACCCCGAACTCGTGCTCGGTCTGCCCGAGCACGGACAGCAACATCTCGACGTAGCGCGGCTCGAATACTCGCAGCGGCAGCGGCATGCCCGGAAGCAGCACTGAGCCGAGTGGGAACATCGCAAGCTCACGCGTGGCATCGGTCATGACGGCGATCCTGCCCGACGCGGGCAAGCGAAGCGAGCCCAGCAGCTACGTCCGGGAGTCCAGACTCCGAAGTGTTCAGGACGCGTAGCGGTGGTGCAGCCGCCAACGTCGCCCGCCGGGTGGCGCACCCAATCCCACCGGCGCGCCGAACTCGGGATCGCCGCGTGAGTTGAGCCGGATCACCCACTGCCGATCGGGCGGCCCGTTCGGATTCGGCTCGACGAGGTGATGGTGGAACGCGCACAGGAGCACACCATTGGAGAGTTCCGTCCTGCCGCCGAGGAACCAGCTCACGATGTGGTGCGCCTCGCACTCCTCCGGACCCCGATCGCAACCCGGGAACGCACAGCCCCGGTCGCGCCTGATCAGCAGCGCCCTGAGGTGACCGGTGAACAGCCGCCGCCTGCGGCCGAGATCGAGGGGCACGGACGTGCCGTCCATGATCACCGGGAGGATCTCTGCGTCGCAGGCCAGACGCCTGGCCTCGCCCGCCGTGATCCTGTCCCCGGTGTTGAGGAGCGTCGCGATCCCCAGCCTGCCCTTGAGCACGTCGAGTTCGACACCGACGAGGATCCGCGGACGGTCAGCACCCAGGCGCGGCAGCCGCTTGCACGAGCCGAAATGGTCGGCCAGCTCGACCAGCGCGTCCGCCTGTGCCTGCGTCCAGGACATCTCCTCACCCGCTGCTCGTGCGGCCTTGCGCTGACGTGAGGCCAGCGAACGAAGCGCACCGACAAGCTGCTGGCCGGCCACCTTCCCGAACTTCCCGCGGAGCACGAACGCGCCGTCGGCATCCTTGCTCCACGTCAGGTAGCGGTCACGCGCCTGCTCTGCCTCGATGCGCTCGACCGCCCGCCGGTCGGCGTCCTCTGCCACCTCGGGAGCAACCACCTCGACGATCCGGTTCACAAGGCGGGAAAGCCCGTAGGGACCGAACTCGCGACCCAACTCCACCAGTCGGGTGGCTGCCGCCTCGCGCTGCTCACTGTCGAGATCGGGCGGCAACCGGTGGAGGCCATGCACGATCACCTTTGCCTGCTCCAGCGACAACCCGCCCTCGGCCATCGCCGCTGCCACGCGCGGTTGCGCATCGAGCCGCACAGCGAGACGTACCTCTTCCCTTGCCGACCGGGCCCAGTAGGAGTTCCGGTCGGCGAGCCAGCCCGCCGTGGGCAGGCCCACCTGCCGCAGGGTCACCTCGCGGCGCTCGGCCTCGGCAAGGAGGGCAAGCCAGCGGGATTGCTGCCGCGTCATGGCGAGCTGTGTGCGTTCGAGTTCGGTGAGCAGCCCCTTGTCCGTCAACCGCCAGGGCTCCAACTCATCATCGTCGGCGGTGGACGCGATCAGCGCATCCAGGACAAGGGACGCTTCGTCCGGGCACGGGTCGAAGACAACGGTGCCACCGCCGAGCTCGAACCCCGATTCGCTCACGTGTTCGATTATATTCTGGGAAACCGGTCCCGGCAAGGGATTACGGTGCGACTGGATCCGCAATTGTTCGACATCGGGCGGCCCTTCGTGACGTCTCAGGGACCGTTCGCGGAGCCGCTGGGCGGCCTCAGCGATGCGTCGGGCTGTTCGGCCAGTCGTCGGGCGGGGGAGGCGCGTCCTCGATGGGGGCCCGTCCGTGCAGGTAGGCGGCCATCCCCGTGAAGACGGCTGCCGGAAAGTAGATCATCCCCACGGAAAGGATGGTCACGCCGATGAAGACCACCAGCCCGCCGGCGACGATCCAGGCGATCAGTGCCTTCCTCCACGGCAGGAGGGCGGGAATCAGGGTCGCCAGCACCGGGAGCGAGATCGGGACCAGCATGGACGGGCCGAGTACCTGCAGCAGCGGGCGCTGGTAGCCCGCGACCGTGACGCTCGGAAAGTACAGCAGGAACAGCACAGCTGCCACGCCGTAGGCGACCGCCGCCCACTGCCACAGCCGCGCCTGGCGAGCAACGCTCATTCCTTCGGCTCCCCAACGCTCGGTTCCAGCAGGCTCCGGATGTCGGCAGCCGTGAGCGGCGCTGCCAGCTCGCCGCCCTCCCCCACCACCATCGCGAAGAGGTCACGCTTGCGTTCCTGCAGGGCGACGACCTTCTCCTCGATCGTGTCCTCACTCACCAACCGGTAGACCATCACGTGCTTCTCCTGGCCGATCCGGTGCGTCCGGTCGATCGCCTGCAGCTCCGCTGCCGGGTTCCACCAGGGGTCGAGGATGAACACGTAGTCGGCCTCCGTGAGCGTCAGGCCGAAGCCGCCGGCCTTGAGGCTGATCAGGAAGACCGGGTCGGTGCCGGTACGGAAGGCCTCGATGCGGGCAGCCCTGTCACGGGTGCGGCCGTCGAGGTAGCTGGTGCCGATGCCTTCGGTCTGCAGCCGGTCGCGAGCAAGTCCCAGGTAGCCGGTGAACTGGCTGAAGACCAGTGCACGGTGTCCTTCCGAAGCGAGTTCCGTGACCAGCTCGACGAGGGCGTCCAGCTTCGCAGAGACGGCGGCGTGGCCGGGTATCACCAGCGCTGGGGACAGCGCCAGCTGCCGGAGCAGGGTGAGCGAGGAGAGGATCGTGATGCGGTTGTGCTTGAGGTCGTCCACCAGCCCGAGCACCTTCTTGCGCTCCGCTGCCAGCTGCTTGTCGTACAACCGGCGGTGACCCGGTGACAGCGGCACCCGCAGCACCTGCTCCTGCTTGGGCGGCAGCTCTGCAGCGACGCCCTCCTTGGTGCGGCGCAGCATCAACGGACGCACCCGCCGGTGCAGCTTGGGCAGCGCCGTCGGGTCGGTACCGGACTCGATCGGACGCCGGTAGGTGTCGGTGAAGGACGCCGGGTCGGGGAACAACCCCGGCGCGACGATCGACAGCAGCGACCACAGGTCCATCAGGTTGTTCTCCAGCGGGGTGCCGGTCACCGCGAACTTCGCGGGGGCACGCAGCTTGCGGACGGCCTGGTGGGCGCGGGCCTGCCGGTTCTTCACGAACTGCGCCTCGTCGAGGAACACCGCCGACCACGCCTGTGCGGCGTACTCCTCCGCGTCCAGCCGCAGCAGCGTGTAGGACGTGACAAGGATGTCGGCGTCACGCGCGACAGCCGCAACGGACTGCGAACGCTTCTTCGAGGACTGTTCCACCAGCCGCACCCGCAGGTCCGGAGCGAACCGGGCAGCCTCTGCAGCCCAGGTGCCCAGGACAGAAGTGGGTGCGACGACGAGGATCGGCTCGGTCAGCCGTCCCTCCTCAGCCAGCGCACCGGCGAGGGCGATCACCTGCAGCGTCTTGCCCAGCCCCATGTCGTCGGCGAGGATCCCGCCGAGCCGGGCGCGGTGCAGGAAGTGCAGCCACCGGAACCCCAGCTCCTGGTACGGACGCAGCGTCGCCAGCAGGGACGCAGGCACCGGCACCTGCGGCAGCTCGTCGGACTCCAGCAGCGCGGACACCGCCGACGTCCAGGCGGCCGACTGCTGCGAGACGACACCGAGGTTGCGCAGGTCGTCCCAGAGGCCGGCGTGGACGGCGCGGAGCTGCAGCCCGTCGGCGTCCTTGGGCGTCAGCTGGCTGGCCTCTTCGATCAGGGCGCGCAGCTGCTCCAGCTCGGGACGGTCGAGGCTGAACCACGTGCCGGACGGCAGGATCAGGTGCGTCTGGCCGGTGGCGAGCGCCGTGAACAGCTCGCGGTACTCCACCGGCTCGCCCTCGATGCTCACCGTGACGGCAAGGTTGAACCAGTCCGAGCCCGGGCCGGCGTCCGTGACCGAGAGTCCGACCTCCGGCGCCCCGGAAGCGAGCCGGTAGGCCTGCGGCGTGCCCTTGACCGTCACAAGGACGCCGAGCCTGCGCAGCGGATCGAGCCAGTTGCTGACGAAGTCGGCCGTCGCCCATCCCGTGAGGGTTGCCGTCGCCCTGGGCTGCACCCCTGCGCGGTCGCCGCGAATGGGCCAGGGGCCGGGCGGCACGGCGTCCAGCAGCGCCTGCTCCGCTGCAGGGTCACGGAAGGCCTGCTGCTCGTCCGTTCGGTAGAGCTCGACGTCGAGGGCGTCGCTACCGATGCTGTACGTGAACGACCAGTCGAGGCTCGTCACGTGGTCGGGGGCGAATTCGACAGCCAGCTTCAGCTGCGGCGGCTCGGTCTCCGGCAGGTCGACGTCGTCGTCGACCTGGAGATCGACGAGCCGGCGGAGCGTCGGCCGGAACTGGGCTGCGAAAGACGCGAGGTCGGCGGACGGGATGTCCAGGCGCGCGTGCGAAACGAGCAGGGACTGCTGGCCCTGGCTGAGCGCGTCCTCGAACGGCACGAGCAGCAGCTCGCCGTCCTCGATGATGGCGAGGCCGTGCGGCGGCGTGCCGACGAGGTTCGCATTCAGCACCGGCCAGTCGCGGTCGCCGGCGGCTGCGAACGTCCTGAGCTGCAGGCCGTCCGGTGTGCTGCTCAGGCGGCTGGTGATCTGCGCGGGCTCCTGCACGAGGCGGACCGGCGGGGTCTCCTGCCCGGGTATCAACTCGACGCCGGCCTCGACGGAGCGGGCAAGCCACGTCCAGGCGGACGCGTCCAGCTGGCCGAGCTCGATCAGGTCTGAGCGCTGCGCGTAGAAGGAGTAGCCGGTGCGTTGCTCGCGGGTGCGGGCGAGGCCCGCGACGAGTGCGCGGTGTTCCTCGAGGTAGTCGCCGCCCCACTGGTGCAGCACGGTCTCCCACGTGATGGTGGTGCGCACCCAACGTCCGGCCTTGCTCCAGACCATGGGACGCAGCTGGATCGCTCCCGACGGTGCGCGGGTGACCCGGATCGCGAGCGGCTGGCCGCCGCCCCTTGCCGGCGCCTCAGCCGTCACCTGGGCCAGAGCGCGCTGCCACGCAGGCACGTGGGCGTGCAGGTTCACCGTCCGCATGTGCCACAGCAGTGCTGCGCCGTGCTTGCAGTTGGACGCGATCGGGCAGGAACACGACGTGCTGATCTCACCGCTGCCCGATTGGTAGCGGGCCACCGTCTGGTAGGGCCGGACGCCGGTGCCGCGCACCTGCGCCTGGATCAGGCTGCCGCCGGTGCCGGAGCCCATGGCGATGTGGCCGACCCGTCCCTGGCGGACGTACTCCTGTCCGCGGGCGAGGGTGACCTCGCCGAACAGTTCCACCAGCCGGCGTTCACTGAGGTGGTCGACCCATTCCGGATACGTAGCACCGCTCATCAAGCGCGACCGGCCCCAGGGTGTTGGACGAACCGTCTGGTGAACAGCCAGAAGAGTGCTGCGACCACAGCGAAGGCGCCCGCTCCGATCAGGCCCACGGGGGCTGCGACGAGTGGGTTGGTGTCGACCAGCAGCACGAGGAAGACCCCGGCGAAGCCGTTGAAGGCGCCGTGCATGACGGCGGGTGCCAGCAGGGACCCGGTCACCTCGCGAGCCCGCCAGAGCAGGAAGGAGAAGGGGATGCACAGGGCGACCATGAAGGCCGCACCGATGCGCCCGTACGCCCCGTAGTTGAAACCGAGGAGGATCAGTGGCGCATGCCACAGACCCCAGAGGACGCCCGTGATCACATTGGCCCAGAACGCGCCCAGCGGACGCAGTTCGTCGGCAAGCCACCCACGCCAGCCGTACTCCTCACCGAAGGCGAACACGCCGTTGATCGTGAAGCCGGCCAGCAGCGCGCCACCGAGCGCAAGGCCCACCAGTCCCCAGAACGGCGGGATGCCGGCACTCAGCTGTGCCACCTGGTCGGCATTCTGCGCCGGCAGGAGAGTGAGGGCGTTCGCGACGAGGTCCGCCTGCCCGAACAGGACACTTCCCGGCCCGGCGATGCCGAGGACGTTTCCCGCCAGCCAGGTGGCGCCGATCATGGTCAGCAGCGTTGCGGGCACGACGATCACGGCGACGAGAAGCATTTTCGGCAGTGCACGGCCGAAGCCGACGAACGCTGTCCGGATCAGCGCGGGACTCCTGTCGAGGCGCTCGACGACAAGGGCTGCCACCAGTGGCGCCGGCATGTAGAGAAGGGCAAGCACGGTCGTGACGATGGTGGGCCCGGCCGCACCGGAGAGGTCACGCTGCCCGGTGAGGAAGAGCGCAGCGGTGATCAGGATCACCCAGCCGAGGGCAAGGCCGTAGAACAGGCCCACCCGGCCCCATCGAACTCCTGCCTTGGGCGGTTGCGTCTGGGTCACGCCCCCACCGTAGTCGTAGCCACTCCTCGCTGCCCCATGGCTCCCCGGCGGTCCGGGTGGTGGTCAGAGCCAGGCGCCGTGCTGCATCACCCGTGTCACGAACAGGTCGTCGTCGAGGACGATCAGGTCGGCGCGCTTGCCCGCTGAGAGCCGTCCGACGTCTGCGAGGCCGAGGTAGTCGGCGGGAACCGATGTGGCCGCGCGGACGGCCTGCGCCAGCGGCACGCCTGCTGCGACGCAGTTGCGGACAGCGCGGTCCAGGATGAGGGTCGAGCCGGCGATGGTCTCCGTGCCGGCGATGCGCGCGACGCCGTCCCGCACCTCCACCGGCAGCTCGCCGAGCACGTAGTCGCCGTCCTCTGATCCGGCAGCGGCCATGGCGTCGGTGATCAGCACCACGCGGTGGGGTTCCGTTGCCATCACGAAGGCGACGAGCTCGGGACGGACGTGGACGCCGTCCATGATCAGTTCGAGGTGCACCCGGGGGTCCTCCCAGAGGGCGAGGACGGGTCCCGGGTCGCGGTGGCGCAGCGGAGCCATGGCGTTGAAGAGGTGCGTGGCGCCGCGAGCGCCCGCCTCGATGGCGGCCTTCGAGGTGTCGTAGTCGGCATCGGTGTGTCCGATCGCAGCCATCACGCCCCTCGCCGTCATCAGCCGGATCGATTCCAGGGCTCCGGCCCGCTCGGGAGCGATCGTGACCATCCGCACCGCGCCGCGGCCGGCGTCGAGGAGCTCCGCGACAGCGTCCGGCTGCGGATCGGACAACAGCAGGGGTGGGTGGGCACCCTTGTACTTGAGCGCCAGCCACGGGCCCTCGAGGTGGATGCCGGCCAGCTCGCCGGCCTCGACGAGCCCGGCGAGGGTCGACACCTGGCGTTTCAGGGCATCGGTGGTGCCGGTGACAAGCGACGCAACCATGGTCGTGACGCCGTGGCGCCGGTGGGCCGCCAGCACCGTGCGGGCCTCCTCCGGGTCCTCCGTCACGAAGGATGCCCCGCCGCCGCCGTGGCTGTGCACGTCGACGTAACCCGGCACGACGATCCCGGCGATGGCTTCGTCGACCGGACGAGGCGCCGGTCCGGGAGCGGCGGCGACGAAGGTGCCGCCGACGATCTCCAGGTGACCGGCCACCGGTGCCTCAGCATCGGGGAAGAGGATCCGCTCAGCGCTGATCAGCATGGTCAGACGTCCAGGCGCTGCCAGGCGGGCAGGCTGGCGTAGGTCGCCTTGTAGTAGTCGATCAGCTTCAGCTCTGCTGCGGCCTCGGAGTCGACGACGATCGTCGCGTGCTGGTGCAGTTGCAGCACCGATCCCGGGTACATCGCCGTGATCGGTCCCTCGATGACCTGGGCGATGGCGTGGGCCTTGTTCGCGCCGGTGGCGACGAGGATCACGTTGCGTGCGTCCATGATCGTGCCGAGCCCCTGCGTCAGGCAGTGTCGCGGCACCTCGTCGATGGAGTCGAAGAAGCGCGCGTTGTCCTCGAGCGTCTTCGCTGCGAGGGTCTTGATCCTCGTGCGGGACGACAGTGAGGACGTCGGCTCGTTGAAGCCGATGTGGCCGTTGGTGCCCACCCCGAGGAACTGGATGTCGACACCGCCGACGGCCTTGATGGCATCCTCGTAGGCCTGGCAGGCTGCCTGCAGGTCCTTCGCGAAGCCGTCCGGCACGTGGACGCGGGCCGGGTCGAGGCCCATCGGCTCCGTGACCGTCTTGCGGATGATCTCGTGGTAGCTCTCCGGGTGGCCCTCGGGGATGCCGACGTACTCGTCGAGGGCGAACGCCGAGGCCTCCGAAAGGTCGAGGTCGCCGGAGGCGACGAGTCGGGCGAGCTCTGCGAAGGTCTGCACCGGCGAGGAGCCGGTGGCCACGCCGAGCACGACCTTCGGCCCGATCGGGGCGGCGATGCGGGCGGCCTTTGCGGCAGCGACCTCACCGACGCGCTGGGCGTTGGGACAGATGATGACTTCCATTGCACTTCTCTCTTGCCGTGGTTCCGACTTGTCAGAATCAGGGAGGGCTATAGCCTCCCCTGATTCTGACAAGTCGGTGGGTGTGGGTGGGGTGGGATGGGGTGGGGTCAGGCGGCGGTCGGGTCGAGAGCGACCGAGCTCTCCTCGCCCTCTTCCTCACGACCGGGCGTCTTCAGGTTCCAGCGCCGGATGACGAACCGGAACAGGAAGTAGTAGACGACGGCGAACCCCAGCCCGAGCGGGATGATGATCCACGGGTTGGTGCCGATGTTCCAGTTCAGGACGAAGTCGAACAGGCCGGCGGAGAACCCGAAGCCCATGTGGACGCCGAGGGCGTTGGTGATCGCCAGCGACAGTCCGGTGAGGACGGCGTGGGCGAGGTACAGCGGCCAGGCGACGAACATGAAGGCGAACTCGATCGGCTCGGTGACACCGGTGAGGAACGAGGTCAGTGCCACGGAGAGCATGATGCCGCCGACGGCAAGGCGATTCTTCGGCTTGGCCTCGTGCCAGATGGCGAGGCAGGCTGCCGGGAGGGCGAACATCATGATGGGGAAGAAGCCGCTCATGAAGGTTCCCGCTGTCGGGTCGTGGGCAAGGAAGCGGGCGATGTCGCCGTGGACGACGGTGCCGTCCGGCTTGGTGAACGAGCCGAGGATGAACCACGGCGGGTTGTTCAGGATGTGGTGCAGGCCCAGCGGGATCAGCAGCCGGTTGAGGGTGCCGTAGACGAAACCACCGACGATCACGTTGCCGGCAACCCAGTTACCGACGGCGGTCAGGCCCGTGTTGAACGCCGGGTAGATGAACGACATCACGACGGCGAGCACGATGGCTGCGACAGCGGTGATCATCGGCACGAAGCGTCGCCCACCGAAGAAGGCGAGGTACGGCGGCAATGAGATGCGGTAGTACCGCTGCCACAGCCAGCCCGCGACGAGGCCCATCAGGATGCCGCCGAGAACGCCGTAGTTGATGAGTTCCTGCACGCCCTTCTCGCTGACCGGAAGGCCGATCACCGGGGACATGGCGTCGGTGACGCCCTTGAAGACGAGATAGCCGACCACGGCTGCGAGCGCCGTGGAACCGTCCGCCTTCTTCGCGATGCCGATGGCGACACCGACGGCGAACAGCAGGGCGAGGTTGGCGAAAAGGGCGTTGCCCGCTGCGCCGATGACGGCGGCGACAGGGCCCCAGTTGAGGCCGTCCTTGCCGAGCAGGTCGTCCTGGCCGAGGCGCAGGAGCAGTGCCGCTGCGGGCAGGGACGCGATCGGCAGCATCAGGCTCCGGCCGAATTTCTGGAGCGGGGCCAGGTTGAAGCGGCCTACGGCCGCCATTTCGTTGCTGGTCACAACGTGCTTCCTTCCGGGGTAGAGGTGGCCGACGACAAGTCGTCTCGGCTCAGTTCCATGTGCACCATGTAGCGGTCACCGCGATAGCGGGAGACCACGTGCTCGATGCGCTGGCCACCGGCGATGGATCGCCGCCGGAACACCAGCAGCGGGGTGGACAGCGGCGCTCCGAGCGCAGCAGCCATTCCCGCGTCCGCCGACTCGCCCCACAGGGTCTGTTCGGCCTGGTCCACCCAGAGCCCGTACCTTTCGCCGAGGATCGCGTACAGCGAGCCCCCGGCCAGGTCCTGGGCGTCCAGCTCTGGCAGCAGGTGGGCTGGATACCAACCGTCCTCGTGGGCGATCGGCATGTTGTCGGCAAGGCGGATCCTCACGATCCGCCAGGCCTTCTGGTTCGGTGCGAGACCGAGCCATTCGGTGACGTCTGCAGGTGGCGTTGCCAGGGTCACCGAGATCAGGCGGGTTGAGGGCTCCAGGCCGCGACGGCGCATGTCCTGGCTGAAGGACGCCAGGTGCAGGCGCGTCTCCAGCCGCGGACGGACGGCGAACGTGCCCAACCCGTGGGTGCGCTGGAGCAGGCCGTCGGCGACGAGGCCGTCGATGGCCTTGCGGACGGTGGCCCGCGAGACTCCGTAGGTGACCATCAGGTCGCGTTCCGAGGGGATCGCCTCGCCGGGCACGACCAGGCCGATCAGCAGCTCACGCAGCTGCTGGTGCTTGGGTCGGGGCCCGCCGGTGATCCGGTCGGAGACCTGTTCGGCCACTCCTGCTCCTCTGTTCACTGCTGGTTCGTACTGGTGCGTACTGGTCCGTACCAGTTGCGGAGAATCATGCTATCGTTCTGGCACGTTGTCAAGGAGGGCCGTCACGGCCCAGCGAGAGGAGAGACCAATGAGCAGTAAAGCTGAGCAGATCCTGGCCGGCCTTGGTGGCGCGGGGAACATCGTCGAGATCGAGCCCTGCATCACGCGCCTGCGTACGGAGGTGAAGGATCCGTCGCTCGTCGACCAGGCAGCACTGAAGGCTGCCGGGGCGCACGGCGTGATCGCTTCCGGTTCGGTCGTGCAGGTGGTCGTCGGGCCAGAGGCAGACAACCTGGCCGAAGACATCGAAGACCTGATGTGATGCAGGTCCTCGCCCCCTGCCCCGGCCGGGTCTTCCCGATCACGGAGGTCAGCGACCCGGTGTTCGCCGGAGAGATGGTCGGCCCCGGCATCGCGATCGACCCGAGCCCGGGCCGCACCACCGTTGTCGCGCCCGTCGCAGGCACCATCCTGAAGCTGCACCCGCACGCGTTCGCCATGGCGACCGCCGAGGGTCTCGGCATCCTCGTCCACCTCGGCATCAACACCGTCCGGCTGGACGGGGTCGGCTTCGAGCTGGTCGCCACCGAGGGCTCGACGGTGTCCGCCGGTGACCCGATGGTGACCTGGGACCCGTCCGGTATCAGCGGGGACGACATCACGACGACCGTCATGGTCGTGGTGCTGGACCGTCCCGCGGGAACGGTGGACAGCCCCATGCTCGGCAAGGACGTGACCGCCGGGGAGCCTCTGTTCAGTGTCGATGACTGAACCGGCAGCGGCGCTCCTGCTCGACCTCGACGGCACCCTCGTCGACTCCGAGGGCTTCCATCGCCAGGTGTTCCGCAACTGGTTCGCCGACCGCGGCTGGACAGCGACAGACGAGGTCCTTGCCGGCTTCACCGGACGGCGGGCCGATGACGTGCTTGCACACTCCCCCGGACCCTGGTCAGGGGAGGACGTGCCGGCGATGCTGGCCGAACTCCTGACGGCGATGAACGCGCTCCCCCGGCCGGGACTCGCTCCCGGCGCGGAGGAGTTGCTGGCGGGGGCGCGCGTCCCGCTGGGTCTTGTCACGTCGGCGAACACCGCGTGGGCGCGCACGTGCCTCGGCGACCTGCTGGACGCCTTCGCCGTGATCGTGACCCGCGATGACGTCACCAACGGCAAGCCGCACCCCGAGCCCTACCAGGTGGCCTGCTTGCGGCTCGACGTCCCGGCAGCGGCGTGCGTCGCTGTCGAGGACGCGCCCGCTGGCGTTGCGTCCGCTCGGGCAGCCGGTGTCGGACGCGTGGTCGCCGTCGCCGGCACCTTCAGCCGCGAGCAGCTCGCCGAGGCCCACGTCGTGGTCGACGGCCTTGACGCCGTCGCAGCGCTGCTCTGAAGAGCGCGTCGCTGACTAGCGCGTGGGGCGCGGGATCTTCTGCTTGTCGGCTGCCGCCTGCTTGGAAGCAGCGAGCTCGCGCTTGGCCTGTTCCTGTTCTGCCCGCAGGTCGTCGGCGTTGAAGCTACCGCGCAGGCCGACGAAGACGACGAGGGCGATGGCGAGCGACCAGTAGCCCGGGGCCCCGAGGATCAGGGGTGCAGTGATCAGGGCGACCATGTCGATGCCACGGAACAGGTTGAAGAGCAGGCCCGGCGGCAGCGCGCCAGAGGCTGTGGCCATCATCGGCGTCTGGAAGTTGACCTTGCCGGCCGTGACCCACCGGACGGCGCCCAGCAGCCCCGCCGTGGCGGTGATCAGTGCCGCGGTGAGGCCGTCGGTGACGCTGTGGTCGGCCCCGGTGCTCGCGATCCCGATGAACGCCGGCGATGCGGCAAGTCCCCAGAGAAGGGCGAGCGCTGCCGGCACGGCCATCGACGCCGTGCGTAGCTGGGCGGTCTTGAACGGGAACGACCGCGCCAGGCCACCGGTGCGGGAGAGCACCCGCAGGCCGCCGAGGAACGGCACCAACCCTGCCACCAGCGCGAGGCCGCTGATCAGCGGGTTCAGCTGCACCATGCGGAGTGCGTCCGCCGCATACGGCACGAACAGGCTCGCTGCGAGGCCGAGGAACGCTCGCGGGTTGCGCTTGAGCCGTTCGGCGTCGCGCCAGATCAGGGCCGAGAGGCCGAGGCCACGACCCCGGGTGGGCTTCACGTGACCGATCGCAGCCATCCGGCGCTCGACCAGGATGTCGCGGATCAGGCCGAAGTCGAGGGCGAACATCGCCCCCTGCATGCCGCTTACCAGCGAGCCGCCGGACAGCAGCCGGGCACGACGGATCTGCTCGAGTCGGGAGATCGCGACCCGCAGCAGGACCACCATGCCGAACAGCGCGACGAGCGCGACCCCGGCGAACAGCCAGGTCGCACCACCCGCGACCGAGACTACGGACACCGGCAGCCACCCGGCAGCGACGGCGATCACAACGACGAGCAACGCCAGCGCCGCACTGGCGAACGTCGCCTGCAGCGTCTTCAGAAGGACGGTCCGCTCCCTTGGCTGCTCTGCCGCGGCCAGCGTCACCAGCGCAGCGCTCCCCAGCCCGGCAGCAGAACTCCAGGCGATGACCTGGAACCAGCTCAGGCCGGAGAGGGCGCCGACCAGGGCCGTGGCAACGGTGGCAACGCCGAACGCTGCGGCCAGCGGCACGACGAGGCGCCCGCGCAGCAGCCGCCTGCGGCTGATCGGGGCGTCCATCAGCCAGAAGCCCTCGGCTGCGGACGCGAGCACGGGGCCGAACAGCGCTGCCATGCCGAGCGCGAGCGCCCAGGCTGCGAGGACCATCGCCGACGGGAGGAGCAGGCGGCCGGAGGCGCAGGCCTCGGTGTTGCAGCCGGCCATGCCGGCCTGGGCGCGGAGGACGACGGAGACCAGCATCGCGCCGACCATCACGATGCTGAACAGGACGAAGTAGCCGTCCTGGAACACCTGGCCGAAGGTGCGGGTCGCACGACCGTGGCGCCACAGCTTCATCTCGTCGTGCAGCTCGCGCTCGTCGACGACGGCGGGCTCTACATCGGGGAGGAAGAAGAAGGTGCGCGCGACGGCCGGCTCCACGGCCTCGGGCGTGACCTCGGCAGCTTCCTCCGCCGTCGGGGTTGCCCGGATCAGCTTGCGGGACTTCTTACTCATCGACGAGGACCTCTGCCCGATCGCCCAGCCGGACGATGCGCGTCGCCACCCGCTCGACGAGGGTCGGATCGTGGCTGGCCATCACGATGGCGAGGCCGCGCTGCCGTTCGGCGACGAGGCGGTCGGCGAGCCACTCCACGCCCTCGGTGTCGAGGCGCTGCTCCGGCTCGTCGAGGATCAGCAGCTTGCGCGGCCGGATGAAGGCCGTGGCGAGGGCGAGGCGCCGGCGCTGGCCGGAGGAAAGGGTACCGGGCAACTGGCCCGACTGGGGCACCAGCTGCACCTCGTGGAGGATCTCGTCGACGGCGTCGTCCGCGTCGGGGATGCCATGCGCCCGGGCGAACAGGTCGAGGTGCTCGACGACGCTGAGGTCGGGGAAGAAGTCGAGGTCGTCGATGACGGTGGCGACGTCGCGGCGGATCTGCGGGTTGGTCTCACTGACCGGGGTGCCGTTGACCTGGACGGTGCCGTCATCGGGACGCTCCGCACCGACGAGGCAACGCAGCACGGTCGACTTGCCTGCGCCGTTGCGTCCGGTCAGTGCCACCGCCTCGCCTGCCGCCACCTCCAGGTTGAAGCCGGAAACGATGACGACAGGCCCGAAGGCCTTCATCAGGTTGGTGACCTTGAGCACCGGGGTCTTTCGCGCCATGGGCTCGATTCTCCCTCATCCGGAAAGCCCTGCGCGCCATGCACGCCCGTGCGACCCGCTACGCCGTTTCCGGGGAAGCCTGATTGGCGGGCGGTGTCCGCGGGCCGTGGCAGGCTAGTGCCGTGCGCGCAGCGAGTGAAGCCCGGGCAACCCTGGCACGAAGAAGAGCCGAAGTGGCCGACATGTTCGACCGCGTCGCTCCCCGCTATGACCTGGTCAACGACCTGCTGTCCCTCGGCCAGGACCGCCACTGGCGCGCTGAGACCGTCGCTGCCGTCGAGCCGCGTCCGGGGCAGCGGATCCTCGACCTCGCGGCCGGCACCGGCACGTCGAGCCGTCCGTTCGCCGACGCGGGTGCGCTCGTTGTGCCTGCCGATCTCTCCGAGGGCATGCTGACCGTCGGCAAGCAGCGGCAGCCCGACCTGGCGTTCGTCAACGCCGACGCCCTCGCCCTGCCGTTCGCGGACGGCGTCTTCGATGCGGTCACGATCAGCTTCGGGCTCCGCAACGTCGAGGACGTGGCAACCGCGCTGGCAGAGCTGCACCGGGTGACACGGCCGGGCGGGCGCATCGTGATCTGCGAATTCTCGACCCCCACCTGGAAGCCGTTCCGCGACACCTACCGCAACTACCTGCTGCGGGCGCTGCCGAAGATCGCCGGCGCAACGGCGTCCAACCCGGTGGCGTACGACTACCTCGCAGAATCCATCCTCGCCTGGCCCGACCAGCACGCCCTCGCCGACCTCCTCGTCGCCGCCGGCTGGCGCGGTGTCGGCTGGAAGAACCTTTCCGGTGGCGTCGTCGCGCTCCACCGTGCGCATGCCTGATGTTCACCCTTGACCCGTACGCGGCGCGCAGCTGCCCGGTGAAGACCCACAACGCCTTCCATCCCGGCGTCGTGCGTCCCGAGCAGGGCGAGGGCCATGGCCGCCTTCCCGGGAGCGCCGAGTTCATCGGCGCCACCTACGAGCGCATCATCGCCGGCGACGCTTCCGTCGTCGACCTGCGGACGCTCATCGGCGAGCCAAGCGAGGAGCAGGAAGCAGCCTGCCTCGCAGCGATGGCTGCCGGCACCCAGGTGATCATCGGCGGGCTGCTCCCCCGCGACTGGGATTCCCATCGGTCGGGGCGGGCCGACCTGCTCATCGCCGACCCCGCCGGTGGCTACTTCCCCGGCCTCGTGAAGTACCAACGGGTGCTCGACGCCCGCAAGGGCGAGGTGGAGGCAACCTTCTCCCCCGTTGCAGCGCTGCCCGAGCGCTACACAGCCCTGGGGTGGCGGTACCGCTGGCACTGGCGCACCGGCAACGCCCTGCAACTCGCCCACATGTGGCGCCTGCTCGGCCCCACCGGGCAGCAGGCCGTCAGCGGACAGCTGGCGTGCATCGTCGGCAGCGACGATGTCGACGACCAGGGGCTCCGGGCGATCTGGCTCGACCTCGCGGACCCGGTCGTGGCGCCCGCTCCCGCCCAGGAGTCCGAGGACGGCCTTGTCAGTGCCCTCGACCGTTACGCCTTCGAGTTCACCGCACGCGTGCAGCTCGCCGAGGCCGCGGGGGCAGCAGCTGTCACCGACCCGCCCCTGCTGCGTCCGGTGGTGAGCTACGAGTGCGGGTACTGCCCGTGGTGGGGCACCTGCCGTCCCCAGCTGGACGACGACGACCTCAGCCTGCGCATCAGCAAGTCGCCTCTCGACGTGCACGAGATCTCCGTGCTCCGCGAAGCAGGGGTCGCGACGGTCAGCCAGCTGGCCGCGAGCGACCTCGACCTGTTGCTGCCCGACTACCTGCCGCTGGTGGCGCACCGCTCCGGCGCGGAGGAACGGCTGCGCCTTGCCCAGCGCCGCTCGCAGCTGCTCCTTGAGGGCGTCGAGCTCGAGCGGACGACGACCGGCCCGATCGAGGTGCCGGGCGCATCGTTGGAGATCGACATCGACGTGGAGACCTCCCGCGAGGACCGGGTCTACCTGTGGGGTTTCTGGGTGGCCGACGGCAACGGCGGCGGCAGCTACAAGGAGTTCAGCAGCTTCACGGAGTTGGACGACGAGGGCGAGCGAGCGCTGGCCGGAGCCGCGATGTCGTGGTTGCGTGACCTCATCGGTACCAGCGAGGCCCGCGTCTACCACTACTCCGATTACGAGATGGTGCGGCTCGGGCGGCTCGCGAAGGACGAACCGACCCTTGATTGGGCGATGGACTTCGCCCGCGCGCACTTCGTCGACCTGTTCCCGACCATTCGCCAGAACTTCTTCGGCACCAACGGCCTCGGGCTGAAGATCGTGGCCTCAGCGGGTGCGGGGTTCCACTGGCGCGATGACGACCCGGGAGGTCTGAACAGCATGCGCTGGTTCGAGGAAGCCGTGCACGCGCCGAACAGGGACGTGCGTGAGCAGGCTCGCACCCGGGTGCTGGAGTACAACGAGGACGACGTCCGCGCCACCTGGCACCTGCGTCGCTGGCTGCGCACCCTCGACTCCTGACGCCGGACCCTGCAGGATCAGCCCGACTGACCCCGCCGCGGGTGTTGGGGTCTCAGGCGTGCGCCGGAGCGAGGCTCCTCAGCCGGGCGAGCGATGCACGGGCATTGTCGATCGGGCCGGCACCGGCCGGCGGCTCGCCGTCGATCATGATGTCCTGCTCGAGGACGTAATAGCCGTCGAAACCGGCGCCGTCGAGCTTGGCCACGATCGCAGCGAAGTCGATGTCGCCCTCGCCGATCGGGGTGAACATGCCGGCCTTGATGCCCTGCGACCAGGTGAACTCGCCGGTCAGCAACTTGTCGGTCAGCTCCAAGCGGGCATCCTTGGCGTGCACGATGTCGATCCGGTCGGCGAACTCGTCGACGATCGCGACGGGATCCCCGCCGCCGCAGGTGATATGGCCGGTGTCGAGGCACAGCCCGACGGAGCTGTTGCGCAACACCCGGTCGATCTCGTCCGCGTTCTGCACCATGGTGCCCCAATGGGGGTGAAGGCAGGCGGTCACGCCACGGGCAGCGCACACCTCACGGATCGTGTCGAGATTGCCGAACAGTGTCTGCCAGCCGGCCTCGTCCAGCTCCGGACGGGCGTCATAGCCGTCGGCCCCGGACGCCGCTGCAAGGATCAGGTAGGCGCCGCCTGCTGCCTCGAACGCGTCGAGCTCTGCGTTGACTGCCGGGATCGGGTCAGACCCGGGGTCATGCATGACAGCGAGGAAGAAGGCACCGACCGGTGTGAGACCGTACTGGCCCACCTCGGCTGCGCGGGCTTCGGCCTCGATCGGCAGCCAGCCCTGCGGACCGAACTCCGTCGCGGTCAGCCCGATCTCCTTCATCTCCCGCAGCACGCGGGCAGGAGCCATCTGGTAGCCCCAGCCGGGCACCTCACACACACCCCAGCTGATCGGGGCGCCGGCAATCTTCATCTGATCGGTCTCCTCGGGTTGGGTCACGCGATGGTGACGACGGTGTGCTGCTTCACTGCGGCGTCTGCTGCGTCGGCGAGGACCAGTGCGCCCCGGCCGTCGAGCACGGACGGCGCGGGCGCCCGCCCGGCCTGGATCGCTGTGATGAAGTGGTCGAGCTCGTTGGTGTAGGCCTGCGCGTAACGCTCCAGGAAGAACGGCAGGTACGGTCCAGCCACCCCGGTGCCGGTGGCGCCGTTGAACTGCACCCCTGTGCTCCGCAGGTTGCCGGTCTCCAGTGAGCCCCTGGGTCCGAACGCCTCCATGCGCTGGTCGTAACCGGCGGCGCACTCGCGGCTGTTCAGGATCGTGCACACCGCACCGGAGGCGGTCGTCAGGGTCACGGTGGCCGTGTCGATGTCACCGATCTCGCCGATGCCGTCGATGAACGCGTGGCCGCTCGCTGCCACCTCGACGAAGTCGCCGAGAAGGAAGCGGGCCATGTCGAAGTCGTGGATGGTCATGTCCCGGAAGATCCCGCCGTTGTTGACCAGGTAGTTGGCCGGGGGCGCTGCCGGGTCACGGCTGACGATCGTGAGCTGGCGCAATGCACCGAGCTCGCCGGCGTCGATGCGCGCCTTGAGTTCGATCACGCCGGGATCGAAGCGGCGGTTGAACCCCACCATGACGCGGTGCTCACTGCCGGCGATGGCAGCGAGGCAGTGGTCCACGCGCTCGATGCTGAGGTCGACCGGCTTCTCCGTCAGTACCGCCTTGCCGGCGGCGACGGCGGCCATGAGCTGGTCGACATGGAACATGGTCGGCGAGCACACGACGACGGCGTCGACGTCGGCTGCCGCGTACACCTCGTCGATGTCCTCCGTGGCCCGGGCGCCGAAGCCCGCTGCCGCCCTGGCAGCTGCCCCGACGACGGGATCGGCGATGAGGACCAGTTCTGCCGCGGGATGGCCCGCGATGGTCTTGGCATGAACCTGGCCGATCCGGCCGGCTCCGATGATCGCGAAGCGCAGCATCGCAGGCATCCTTCTCTCGAGTTTCGGGTCAGCTACGGGTGCTCATGCCGTCCCAGGTGCCGACCTTCTCATGACGGTGCTCGTCGGTGAACCAGGTGGCCGTGACGGCCTTTGTCTCCGTGAAGAACGCGACGCCGTCCCTGCCCATGGCGTGCAGGTCGCCGAAGAAGGACTCCTTGTGGCCGGTGAACGGGAAGGTGGAGAACGGCACAGGGATGCCGACGTTGATGCCGACCATGCCGGCATGGCTACGGCTGGCGAACTCGCGGGCGTAGTAGCCGGAACTGGTGTAGATGCACGACCCATTGGCGAAGGGGTTGGCGTTCATCACGGTGATGCCCTCCTCGAAGTCGGCGACCCGCTTGATCGAGGTCACCGGGCCGAAGATCTCGTAGGTTCCGGCCCAGTTGTCTGCCCCGACGTTGTCGATGATCGACGGGCCGATCCAGTAACCGCCCTCGTAGCCGTCGACGGTCACCTCGCGGCCGTCGAGCACGAGCGTGCCGCCCTCGTCCACCCCTCTCGCGATGCCGGAAGCGACGAACTCGCGGTGCTTGGCCGTGATGACCGGGCCGAGCTGGCTCTCGGGCAGGTAGGCCGGGCCGAGCCTGAGCTTGGCCGCCATACCGGCCAGCATCTCCACGACCTCGTCGGCGATGGAGTCCTGTACGCACACGACAGGGAGCGCCATGCAGCGCTGGCCGGCGCAGCCGTAGGTGGAGTTGACGATGCCTGCCACGGAACGCTCGAGGACGGCATCCTCCAGGATCAGGGCGTGGTTCTTGGCCTCGGTGAGGGCCTGGACGCGCTTACCTGCGCCTGCTGCGGTCTGATAGATGTGCTTACCCACGGAGGTGGAGCCGACGAACGTGATGCCCCGGACGGCCGGGTTCACCAGCAGGCTGTCGGCCTCGACGCGGGAGCAGGTGACCAGGTTGGCCACGCCCTTGGGGAGGCCGGCCTCGATCAGGAGCTCCATCATGCGCATCGAGGTCTGCGGAACCATCGAAGCGGCCTTCAGAACGAGCGTGTTGCCGGTGGTGATGCAGAACGGCAGCATCCAGCCCATCGGGATCATCGCGGGGAAGTTGTACGGCGCGATGCCGGCGAACACGCCCAGCGGCTCGCGGTAGGTGGTGGTGTCGTAGCCACGGGAAATGTTCATCGTGGTGTCGCCCTGCATGAGGTAGTGCGTGGAGCACGCGCACTCCACGACCTCGATGGCCTTGAGCACGTCACCGCGGGCCTCGGCGAGAACCTTGCCCATCTCGGTGGACAGCAGGATGCTCAGCTCGTCCAGGTGCTCGTCGAGGAGCTGCTTGAAGCGGAACATCAGCTGGATGCGCTGCGGCAGCGGGGTCGCAGCCCAGGCAGGGAACGCACGAGCCGCGGCATCCACGGCCGAGTCGACCTCGTCCTGGGTGCAACACGGCGCCTCGGCGACCTGCTCACCTGTCGACGGGTTCATCACCGGCATGTAGGTGCCGGTCCTCGACTCGCGCCACTCGTTGTCCACGAGGAAGCGGAGCCGCTGCAACCGGGCAGCGCTCTCGGTCGCCGGTGCGGCCTGTTCGGTCAGCGCCATATCAGTTCCTCTCGTTCTCATTCGGTTCGTGCCAGTCGGGGGTCGACCGGCCGGCCGGCCCAGGTCTGACGCACCCAGGCGTGCGACGGGTCGTCACAGATCAGCCAGGCCCGGCTCTGTCCGGGACCTGCCATCACGTTCAGGTAGTACATGTCGTATCCAGGCGGGGCCATGGCCGGACCGTGCCAGCCGTGGGGAACGAGGACCACGTCGGTGGACCGCACCTCTGCGAGCACCTCGATCGGTCGCTCGGCGGTGCCGTAGACACGCTGGTAGCCGAACGCGTCCTCCGGACCTGCCGGAGAGCCAGGCTCGGGGCGAAGCTCGAAGTAGTAGATCTCCTCGAGCGAGGTCTCCACCCCGTCCCGCTCCTCGTCGTGCTTGTGCGGCGGGTAGCTCGACCAGTTGCCTGCGGGCGTGATCACCTCGCAGGCGATGATCGAGTCGGCGTCCAGCACGCCGGGCGTGCCGAAGTTGCGGACGCGGCGGCTGGCCGTGCCGGCCCCGCGGAGCTCGTCCGGCACGCCGCCCGCCGACACGAGGGTGACGGGGAACCAGCTGCGAGCGGTCGCGGAACAGAAGGCGTAGCGACCGCCGGCGTTGCTGGTGACGGTGAACGCGGAGTCGCGCGGCACGTACAGGACGTCGGTCGCTGCGCGGAACACGTCGGGGCGCCCGGCCAGCCCGTAGTGCACACCCTCGACCTCGACGGATGCCGAGCCGGACAGCGGCACAACGATCCACTCCTGCCCACCGGTCTGGACGGTGCGGGACTCCCCCGCTGCCAGGTCGGTCACGAGCAGCCCGGTGTGGGCCCACCCCTCGGAGCCCGGCTGGATGCGGGTGTCGTACTCGTCGTCGGCGGTGGTGCCTGCCCGCCGGACCCATTCGTTCATGCCACTCCCTCGTGCACAAGGCTCACAGCGGTGTCGACCGCCTGCGCAACGTCGTCGCCTTCCGGGTAGAGCAGAGCCCGCCCGATCACCAGGCCCATGGCAGTCGGATGCGCCAGCGCCTCCGCCCACTGGGCGTACGTCTCGTCTGCGTCGCCGACGGGGTCGCCGCCGAGCAGGAGACTCGGCAGTGTCGTGGCGTCCAGCACCCGGTGCATCTCCGCGACGACGGGCAGCTTCAGCCAGGTGTACGCGCTGGTGGCGCCGAGGCCGGCCGCGATCTGGATGGACTTGATCACCGAGTCCGGGTCGAGCAGGTTGCGCACCAAGCCGTGGGCAACACGGACGGAGAGGAATGGCTCCACCACAGCCATCAGCCCGCGGGAAGCGAGCGCTGTGACCGCCCTGCCGGAGGACTCCAGCACTGTGGCGCTGTACTCCTCCTCGAGGATGTCGGCGGTGCCGAGCACGCCGTCAACGCCGGGACGGGTGAGGGCGACGGTGAGGCGCTGGAGCAGGTCGGCGCGGGAGGCCATCGCCGTGGCATCGCCACGGACGCCGAGCGCGCCACGGGCGGGATGGTCGGCGGCGACGATCATCATCCGGCCGTCCTCGCGGCGCTCAGACCTGCGGCGGTTACGCCACGCCCTGGTGATCTCGCCGGGATCGGTGGCCCGACGGCGGGTCAGCGCTGCGGTGTCGATGCGGTTCACGTCGCCTCACCGCCGATCAGGTCCCAGACTTCCTGCTCCGTCGGCATCGCGGTGGAGCATTCCAGTCGGGAGGCCACCAGGGCGCCCGCCCCGTTGGCGAAGCGGAGGATCCTGTCCAGTGGCCAGTCGTTGAGGAGGCCGTGGCACACGGCTCCGCCGAAGGAGTCGCCGGCGCCGAGGCCGTTGACGACCTCGACCTTGACGGGAGGCACCTCGACGCACTGGTCTGCCGTCATGGCCAGGACGCCCTTGGGTCCCTGCTTGACGATGGCGAGTTCGACACCGCGGTCAAGGAGCGCTCGCGCAGCCCGTTGGGGCTCGGTCTCCCCAACCGCCACCCGGCACTCCTCGCGATTGCCGATGACGACGGTGCAGTGAGCCAGAGCCACCTCGGCATTCCTGCTGGCCTCGCTCTCGGACTTCCAGAACATTGGCCGGTAGTCCAGGTCGAGGATGGTCAGCCGACGCCGGGCGCGAGCGCGCCACGCTGCGAGATGGGCCTGTCGGCTCGGGTCGGCGGAGAGGCCGGTGAGGGTGGCCCAGTAGACACGGGCGTCCGCGATCTCCTGCAGCGGCAGGTCTGTCACCTCGATGCGCAGGTCTGGCGCCTGGGGGTAGCGGTAGAAGTACAGCGGGAAGTCGTCGGGAGGGAAGATCTCGCAGAACGTCACGGGCGTGGGCAGCCAGGGGTCGATGCCGACGAAGGTGGTGTCGACGCCGAGCTCACCGATCTTGCCGCGCACGAACCGCCCGAACGGGTCATCCCCGGTCTTGGTGATGATGGCGCTGCGGCGTCCGTAGCGGGCGGCTGCGACCGAGACATTGGTGGCGCTGCCGCCGAGGAACTTGCCGAAGGAGGTGACTTCCTCCAGCGGCAGCCCGACCTGGGTCGGGTAGATGTCGACGCCCACGCGGCCGATGCAGACTACGTCGTAGGCATCACCCATGGGACTTCCTTCGGTAGGCGGCATCGGCACCGGGCCGGTGAGCCCGGCTGAGCCCATCCTGCCCATCAGTCCCGCCAGATGTCAATATTTGTAAGGACATTAGCTTATCCGGGCAATCAGCGTTTTGATGGTTCAATACGTCGCCCTTGGGCTAATGTCTGGTCATGGCCCAGCAGATCCAGGTGAGCATCGACCGGAACAGCCCCGTGCCGCTCTACCACCAGCTCGCAGAACAGCTTGCGGCAGCGGTCGACACCGGTGTCCTGAAGCCCGGCGACGCGTTCGAGAACGAACTCTCCCTCGCCGACCGCCTCGAGCTCTCCCGTCCCACCGTCCGGCGGGCGATCGTCGAGCTTGTGACCCGCGGGCTGCTGGTGCGCCGGCGCGGCATCGGGACCACCGTTGCCAACGAGGTCATCCACCGGCGCAACGAGCTGACTTCCCTCTACGACGACCTCCGCAAGGAGGGACGCGAGCCGATCACAGAGGTGCTGGAGTTCAACACCGACTTCGTCGACCTCCGTGCCTCCCAGATACTCGGTCTCGATCCCGAGACCAAGCTGGTCTACCTCGAGAGGTTGCGCTCAGTGAAGGAAGGGCCGATGGCCGTCCTGCGCAACTGGCTGGCGCCGTCATGGGCGGACATCAACCTCGAGGACCTCAAGACCCAGGGCCTCTACAACGCGATGAAACGCCGCGGGGTGACCCCCGCTGTTGCCCACCAGACGATCGGCGCCCGCCGGGCGGAGCCCAGCGAGCGCAAGCTGTTGCAGCTGGACAAGAACGACCCGGTGCTCACAATGACCCGTCGTGCGTACGACTCGGCCGGCAGCCCTGTGGAGTTCGGCGACCACTGCTACCGCTACGACCGCTACCTGTTCGACATCACCGTCTACGCCAGCTGACCGGCTTCCGGCTAGCCGAGAAGCAGGTAGACCGCCGCAACGGCGACGAAGGCCGTCACCAGTTTCTCAAACGTTGCCTGGTTGATCCGCTTGATGGTCGACCGCCCGATCCAGGTACCGACGAGGACCAGCGGCGCCAGCACGGCCCCGAGCAGCGCCGTCTCCGGGCGGAGGATGCCGTTGACCATCGAGAACGGCACCTTGATCAGGTTCACCATGAAGAAGAACCAGGCCGTCGTGCCGAGGAAGCGGAGCTTGTCGTACTTGCGGGCGAGCAGGTAGAGGCTCATCGGTGGCCCGCCACCGTTGGCGACCATGGTGGTGAACCCGGCGAGACCGCCGTACGCCAACCCCACGCTGGGACGGTGGGCTGCGAGCTTGTCAGGCCACAACCCGATCACGAGAAGCACGAGCAGGATCACGCCCATAGTGCGCTTGAGGGTGGGGCCGTCCACCCAGTTCAGGAAGAGTGCGCCGGCCGCGATGCCGACCAGCACGGGTGGGATCAGGCGCCCGATCAGCCGCCAGTCGACGTCGTGCCGGTACGTCCAGGTCGCCACAAGGTCACCGACGAGGAGCATCACCAGCACGACTGCCGTGGAGTCCTTGGTCGCGACCACCTGGGACGTGAGGACGACCGCGACCAGCGCAAGGCCGCCGAGCGCGGTCTTGGAGAACCCGATCAGCAGGGCGCAGAACGCCAGGACCACCCAGCCCCCCAGGGGCAGGCTCAACCACAGCGTCTCGATTCCGGTCACCCCTAAAGGTAGTGACGCTGGGCTGACTTTTCCGCGACGTACTCGCCGTAGGCCTTCTGGGTGCTCTCGAGTTCCGAGACCTGCGACACCGGAACGTCCCACCAGGCCGATCCGGGCGGGTTGGGCCCGTACAGGTTCGTCTCGATGTACAGCACGGTGGTGCGGTCGCTCGCCACAGCCCTGGCGTAGTTCTCGCGGAACTCCGTCATCCCGTCGCACGTGAGCACGTCGGCGCCCCAGCTCGCAGCGTTGGCTGCCAGGTCGAACGGCACGTCCTCGCCGTCGAGCCGGCCGGATGCAGAGCGGGCCTTGTACCTGGTGCCGAAGCGCTGCGAGCCACGCGACTCACTCAGGGCGCCGATGGAGGCGAACCCGTGGTTCTGGAGGAGCACGAGGATCACCTTGATGCCCTCCTGTGCCATGGTGGCGATCTCCATCGGCAGCATCTGGTAGGTGCCGTCACCGACGATCGCGACCACCTCGTGGTCGTCACCGACGGCGAGCTTGACACCCATCGCAGCGGGGATCTCGTAGCCCATGCAGGAGAACGCGTACTCGAGGTGGTACTGCTCGGGGGTGCGCGCACGCCACAGGGCCTGCAGGTCGCCGGGCATCGAGCCGGCTGCGTTGATCACGACGTCGTGGTCGCCCATCAACTCGTTCAGGGCGCCGAAGACCTCCGTCTGGGCGGGCAGCGGCTGGTCGTGCGGCGCGAAGCAGGTGTCGACCACCTTCTGCCATTCGGCGTCCAGGTCGCCCGCCAGTGCCTGGTAGGCCTCATCGGTGCTCCAGCCGGCGAGCTCGCCGACGAGGGCGTCGAGCGCCTCCCTTGCGTCCGAGACGAGCATCTCTGCGGAGTGCTTGGCTGCGTCGAAGGCCATCACGTTGACGTTGAGGAACTTCACGTCGGGGTTCGCGAACACCGTGTGGCTGGCCGTGGTGAAGTCGGAGTAGCGGGTGCCGATGCCGATCACGAGGTCGGCCTCCCGGGCGAGCGCGTTCGCCGCGCTGCTGCCGGTGGAGCCGACACCACCCACAGCCATCCTGTGGTCGAAGTTGATCGCACCCTTGCCTGCCTGGGTGTCGGACACGGGAATGCCGGTCGCCTGGGCGAAGGCGCGGAGCTGCTCGGAAGCCGCAGCGTAGATCACCCCACCGCCGGCGACGACCAGCGGCCGCTTGGACGCCTTGATCGCGGCGACCGCACGGGCAAGGGCTGCCCGATCCGGGACTGGACGGGCGACGTGCCACACGCGCTTGCGGAAGAAGTCGGTCGGGAAGTCGAAGGCCTCGGCCTGCACGTCCTGCGGCAGGCAGACGGTGGCTGCGCCGGTCTCCGCCGGGTCGGTGAGCACCCGCATCGCACACAGCAGCGAACCGATGAGCTGCTCGGGGCGGTTGATCCGGTCCCAGTAGCGCGAGACCGGCTTGAACGCGTCGTTGACGGAGACGTCCAGCGAACGAGGGTCCTCCAGCTGCTGCAGGACGGGGTCCGGGTAGCGGGTGGAGAAGATGTCGGAGGGCAGCAGCAGCACGGGAAGGCGGTTGGTCGTCGCCAGCGCTGCACCGGTCACCATGTTCAACGCGCCGGGGCCGATCGAAGAGGTCACCACCCAGGTCTGCAGCCGGTTCTTCGTCTTCGCATAGGCGGCAGCCGCGTGCACGGCACCCTGCTCGTTGCGCACCAGGATGTAGGGCAGAACGGGTGCATCCGCGACGCCGTCGAGGGTCTGCACCTCAGCCTGCAACAGCGCCTGGCCGATGCCGGCGACATTGCCGTGGCCGAAGATGCCGAAGCAGCCGGCGAAGAGCTTCTGCTCCACCCCGTCCCGTTCGCTGTACTGGTTGGCAAGGAACTTCACCACCGCCTGGGCGACGGTGAGCCGAACGGTCTGGGTCATCTTTGGCTCCGGAGTTGATTCGATCTTCGGCTGGACAACGGCACGAAAGGGGACTGTCCCCTTTCGTGCCGGTTGCGCGGTCAGGCAGGGATCAGGATGTCACGGACGATCTGGTCGAGTTCCTCATCGGCACCGAGGAACTGGCGCAGCGTCTTGCGGGTGGCCCCGAAGTCGTCGAACTCGGCCGGCGTCATGCCGTCGACGTCGTAGGCCTTCCGGAACTCCGGCATGGTGTTCAGCGCCTCGAGGATCCTGGGGTCCACCGGCAGGTCGATCCGCGCCTCGGGGTCGTGACCACTGGCCTGGAAGCGCTCCTGCCAGGCGAACGGCGGCGAGAGCACGAGGTCCCCGCCGACGAGCTCGGTCCACTGAAGCGCGTTCCGGTAGGCGGCGACGAGCACCCGGGAGCGCAGACCGCGCTTCCTGAACTCCCCGTGTGCCTTCTTCACGGCTGCGACGCCGGCCCATTCCAGGTAGCCCGGGTCGAAGACCAGGCCGTCCTCGGCGTACCGCTCCTTCAGCCAGTCGTCGAGCCTTCCGACCATGATGGTCACGACCGGTCCCATGGTGGAGATGTCCAGCCCCTCGGCTTCGCGGCGCTGCAGGCCACGCTCGATGGCCTCGCCGCTGGCCACGGCCTGGGCGACGGCGAACGACACGGTGACGTTGATGTTGACGCCGCGGTAGGTGGCGTCCTCGATGGCCTCGACACCAGTCCTGGTCGCCGGGATCTTCACGATGATGTTCTTCGCGAGATTGGAGAAGTACTCGGCCTGGTCGGCCAGCGCCTTCGCGCTGCGGGCGAGGCGCGGGTCGGTCTGCATCGAGAGCCGGCCGTTGTAGCCGTTGTACTTCTCGAATGCCGGTTCCAGCAGCTTGGCTGCATCGAGGGAGACCTCTTCCACGACCTTCCAGCCGATCTGCGACTCGGTGGCCTCGGGCATCTCCACGGCCAGTTCCCTGATCCGCTGGGTCCAGCGGGGCAGGTCGGCGCGGATGGCGGCGAGTGCGATGACCGGGTTGCAGGTGGCGCCCACCGCACCCCAGGAGATCGCGGTGGTGAGCTCCGTCAAGGTGGCCGAGTCGTTCCACAGCACTGTCGGGCCGCGCTGGGTCATCAGGCCCAGTGGGGTGTTGCTTTCTGTCATGGGGACCTCCTCGTCGAGGCACGAGGTGCCGCTGTCCAGTCGGTACCCCTAGTCAAGCCTTGCAAGAACCAGAAGTCAACAATATGTCCTTACATTCTGTATGATGAGCTCACCCCTGGCCGGAGGCGATCCGACGCGCCTGCGCTGCCCTGCTCGAACGGTCGATCGAGACGACGAGGACCTCGAGTCGCGTGACCGGTCCTGCGAGGACCGCAGCGACCCCCGCCAGCGTGGTGACGCGCCGGGCTGGGACGCCGTAGCCCGTCGCGAGCGCCATCGGGTCGACACCGGTCGGGGTGGCGAACACCCGCTCGAACGCCTCGGCGAAGCGCGGCTGGCCATACTCGAGGGTCGCGAAGATGCTGCCGCCCGCGTCGTCCGCGACGACGATGCGCAGCGCGGGACGCGGCTCGCCGGGCCCGATGGCGAGGGCGCCCGCGTCATGGCAGAAGGCGAGGTCGCCGCACAGCAGGGTTGTGGGTGCGCCGGTAGCCAGCGCCACCCCGGTCGCCGTGGAGATCGTGCCGTCGATGCCGGACAGGCCACGGTTGCCGAAGACCGGCACCGGCGCCGCGGCAACAGGAGCCAGGTCGGCGTCACGGATGGGGTTGGAGTTTCCGAGGCAGAGCACCTGGCCCTGGCCGACCGACCCGACGACGAGCCGCGCGAGCGCCGGGCCGGTGGGCTGCGTCGCCGCATCCAGCACGGCGGTCACGTCCGCGAGCCGGGCCGCGTCCGCCTGCCGCCAGGCGTCCAGCCAGTCGGCCTGCGCTGGCTCGACGCTCAGGGCGCCGGCAACCAGCGATGCGCGCCAGCCCGGGTCGACGTAGTCTCCGGCGCTGCTGACGACGACGACCTCGACGCCGGGGCGCGACAGCAGCGCCGTGACCGGACGGGAGAGGTTCGGACGGCCGAAGACGATCACCCGCTGCACCTGCGCGCCCAGCTCACCTGCGAGCAGCAGCCGACCGGTGGACAGGGCGTTCGGGCCGAAGCGCGCGTTGCTGGTCGGCTCGGCAATCAGGGGAAGCCCGGCAGACACGGCCAGCCGTACCGCTGCAAGTCCGGTGGACATGCTCGCGTCGCCGGAGATCACGACGGTGGACGGCGTGCCTCCCAGGGCGACCACCTCAATTGTCCCGAGGGTGCCGGTGCGCACAGCAGGGAGAACCGCCGGCGCGGCGATCGGGCCGTCGCCGGCCACCAGCGGCTCGGACAGTTCGATGTTCAGCTGCGCGGGTCCGGGGTGCCCGGAGAGCACCCCTTCCGCTGCGAGGACGGCCCGCGCCGCCTGTGCCTGCCAGGATGTCGCCGGCGCAAGCGAACTCATCCGGGAGAGGTGCCGGAGGAAGCCGGCCAGCACGACGGTCTGGTCGGTGGTCTGGTTCGCGCCCACGCCGACAAGGGCAGCCGGACGATCGGCGGAGACGACCAGCAGCGGCACTCCGGAATGGTGGGCCTCCATGACGGCCGGAAGCAGGTTGCCGACCGCCGTGCCCGACGTGGTCACCACGGGGACGCAGCGCCCTGACGCCTTCGCAAGGCCCAGGGCGAGGAAGCCGGCCACGCGCTCGTCCACCCGCACGTGCAGCCGCAACCGGCCTTCGCGTGCGGCAGCATCGGCGACGAGGGCGAGTGGGGCGCTACGGGAGCCGGGGGCGAGGACAAGGTCCGTCACACCCTGGGCGAGCAACTGGCCGAGCACCGCCTGCGCGCAGGCAAGGGATTGGGTCACCGATCCTCCTCAGCCGCGCGGACGGGGGCCAGTCGTGCCTGCCAGGCTGCGGTCGCAGCGGCGCCGGCCCGCCAGTCACCATTCTCGTCCACGACGACCGGGCGAACGCCGATCTCGCCGTCGACGGCCACCAGCGGGTCGGCCGTGACATCGCCGGCGAACATGGTCGCGGTGTTCAGGCCGCAGGCGTAGGGCAGCTCGGGCATGGCCGCAGCGAGGGCGACCCCGGCAGCGAGGCCGACGGAGCTCTCCAGTGCTGAGGAGACGACGACGGGCAGTCCCAGCCGCTCGGCCAGTTCGAGGCACCGGCGGACGCCGCCCAGCGGCTGCACCTTCAGCACGGCGATGTCCGCAGCCTGCTCTGCCACGACCCTTTCGGGGTCACCGGAGCGCCGGATGCTCTCGTCTGCAGCGATCAGGACGTCGATGCCGCCACGCGCCAGCCGGCGCCGCAGGGTCGCCAGCTCGCTCACGCCCGCGCACGGCTGCTCCGCGTACTCCAGCCCGAAGCGGGACAGCCGCGCCAGGTGGGTGAGCGCTGTGTCCACGTCCCAGGCACCGTTGGCGTCCACCCGGATGCGTCCGTCCGGGCCGAGGGCGTCGCGCACCGCCTCCACCCGGGCGAGGTCGTCGCCGAAGGTCTGGCCGGGCTCGGCCACCTTGACCTTTGCGGTGCGACAGCCGGACGCTGCGACGATGCGGTGCGCGATCTCCGGCGCGACGGCCGGCACCGTGACGTTCACGGGCACCCGGTCGCGCACCGGGGCGGGGAAGCCGACCTCTGCTGCTTCAACGGTCGCTTGCCACCACGCGTCGATCTCCGGACGTGTGTACTCGGCGAACGGGCTCCATTCGGCCCAGCCGACGGCGCCACGCACGAGAAGTCCCTGGCGTTCCGTGATGCCCCGGAACCGGTTGCGCAGTCCGAGGGAGTAGGCGACGGCTTCCATCGGCATGTCAGCGGGCGATCAGGAGCCCGACGAACAGGCCGGTTGCGCAGGCGAGTTCCGCCAGTCCGGTCTGCTTCAGCACGGGGATCAGCGCCCTGCCGGTGACGCCCCGCGCAACTTCGCGGATCGGCCCGATCAGGGTGACGATCATGAACCAGCCCAGCAGCGCCCACCAGGAGCTGGTGGCGGCCACCCCGAACACCCCGGCGGCTGCCACGCCCAGCAGGCCGAGGAAGAAGCGCCGCGTGCCCGCGTCGCCGAGCCGGGTGGCGAGAGTGCGCTTCCCGACGGCGCGGTCGCCCTCGAGGTCACGCAGGTTGTTGGCGACAAGGATCGCGCAGGCGAGTGCACCGATGGCGATGGCCGTCCACCACGTGGCCCGGGTGACAAGGCCCAGCTGGATGTAGACCGTGCCGGTGACGGCGACGAGCCCGAAGAAGATGAAGACGAAGAACTCGCCCAGCCCCAGGTAGCCGTAAGGCCTGCTGCCGCCGGTGTAGTACCAGGCTGCTGCAATCGCTGCGGCACCCACGGCCAGAAGCCACCAGTGGCCGGTGAGCAGGACGACGGCGACACCGGCGAAGGCGGCAACGCCGAAGCACGCGAAGGCCGCAGCCCGGACGTGGGCCGGAGTGGCGACGCCTGAGCCGACCAGCCGCAGCGGGCCCACTCTTGCTGTGTCCGTGCCGCGGATGCCGTCGGAGTAGTCGTTGGCGTAGTTGACGCCCACCTGCAGGGCCAGGGCGACGACGAGCGCGAGGCCGGCGAGCAGCGGTACGAAGCCGCCCTCGAACCATGCGACGGCGCTGCCGGCCAGCACCGGAGCCAGCGCGGCCGGAAGGGTGCGGGGACGAGCGCCCTCGACCCATTCAGCCAGCGTCGCCATACTCGCCCTTCCGTGCCCAGGACCGCAGTAGTGCCGTCCGGTCGATCTTGCCTATGGATGTGTACGCCAACTCTCCCACCCGCCGCAATTCCTTCGGGGTGGCGGCGCGGCCCAGCAGGGGTTCGAGGCGGGCGCGCACCTCTTCGAGAGTCAGCGGGCCGGTGGTCACGGCAACGACGCGTGTGCCCCACCGCTCGTCGGGGACGGCGAGCAGCACGACGACCGGTTCGCGGAACTCGGCGTCCGCAACGCGCTGGGCCGCGGCCAGGTCGACGTTCTCGCCGCCGGAGATGACCACGTCGTCGATGCGTCCCAGGACCTCCAGGCGCCCGTCGACAGCCCATCGCCCCCTGTCCTGTGTGTGCACCAGGTCGCCGTCCAGTACGCCGGCGGTCAGGTCGGGACGCAGCCGGTAGCCGGCGAAGGCCATTGGCCCGCCGAGGCTGATCCGCCCCTCGTCCAGCTCCACGCGGACCCCGTCCAGCGGCACGCCGTCGTACACGCAGCCTCCGCAGGTCTCGCTCATTCCGTAGGTGGCCACGACGCGAACCCCCGCGGCCGCGGCGCGCTCGCGCAGGCCCGCGGGAATCGCACCGCCGCCCAGCAGGACGGCGGCATGGTCGCGCAGTTTCGCCGTCGTCCCTGCATCACCCAGCGCGCGATCGAGCTGGGCTGTGACCAGGGAGAGGTAGGTCCGACCTGCCGGGGCCGGCAGGTCGCCGAGGTCGCCGCGCGCGAAACGTACTTCGGTGCCTGCGATCACGGCCCGCGCGACGGTCATCAGGCCGGCTACATGCTGTGTCGGGAGGGCGCACACCCAGTCACCCGGACCACCGAGTCGCGCATGGGTGGCCCCCACCGCGAACCGCAGCGCCGCACGCGTGAGGACGACGGCCTTCGGCCCTCCGGTCGACCCGGAGGAGGTCACCACCGCCACCGCGTCGGCCTCCGTGACGGGTTCATCCACGCGGAGTGCGCCCAGCTGCCGTGCGTCGGGAATCGGGGCAACCGGAATTCCGCCGTCGAGCGCCGCTGCCAGTGCGAGGGCCAGGTCCCCACGGTCGACCAGCCGCAATCGCATTCCCTCACCCTAACCAATGGCGTGTGGCGAGGGTTTCTCCCATTCTCAGGAATCCGGACAACCCCCGGCGAAATCTGAGTTTTACCTGAGAGGCTTCTTATGTATGCTGCAGGAGTGCTGACTCGCCGAACGCTGCGGACAGGACTTGCCGTCTTCGGCTCCCTCCTCGCCCTCAGCCCGGTGATCCCGGCCGGCGACATCGCCACTGCCGCTCCGCTCTCGAGCTTCGCCGTCACCGAGAGCACCGATGACCTGGCTGCCTATCGGCAGGCGCTGCTGAGCAAGCAGACCGTTGCCATCGAGGTCACCAACGAGACCATCAAGCTGCTCCACGAGCAGCGCGTCCAGGAGTTGGGTTACGAGCCGGCCACCACGGACCCGCGTGAGATCGCCCGTCAGATCATGGCCAACAAGTACAGCTGGGGCGAGGATCAGTTCAGCTGCTACAACAGCATCATCATGCGGGAGAGCAAGTGGATCGTGAGCGCTGACAACCCGCACTCCAGCGCCTACGGGATCCCGCAGGCGCTGCCCGGCAAGAAGATGGCAGTGTTCGGTGCTGACTGGCGCACCAACCCGGCAACCCAGATCCGCTGGGGCCTGGACTACGTCCGCGTCCGTTACGGCACGCCGTGCGGGGCATGGTCGTTCAAGCGCGGGCACGGCTGGTACTGAGCCCGCCGGGCCCTACTGGTGAGGTTCGACCGGCGGAACGATGCCGTCCTCGATGGCGCGGCGGAACAGGTCGAGCTTGCTTGCTGCCGGACGGTTCACGTTGGTGTACTTCACCCGGATGCGCTTGAGGTATTCCTTGACGCTGTTCTCGGTGATCGTCAGGCGCCCGGCCACCTCCGGAACCTCGAAGCCGGCAGCGTAAAGGGCCAACACCTCACGCTCGCGCGGACCGAGGTTGGCTGCAACGTAGGAGGAGTCGCCCTCGATGGCGGCGAGGATCTCCTGGCTGATCACGACCTGGCCCTCGGCAACGGCTTCGATCGAGGAGATCGTGACGGCGATCGGCTCTGCCTTGCGGCAGACCCCGGCGGCGCCGCCGGCGAGCGCGCGGCGCAGCAGCCGCACGTTGTCAGCGATGGAGTAGACGAGCACCTTGTAGCCGGCATCGATCAGGCTCTCCGCGTTGTCGAGCGGGTCGGAGCCGTCGTCGAGCTGCAGGTCGAGCAGCACGACATCGGCCTGCACGCCACGTTCGAGGAATTCGGGGACGGTGCCGGCTCCGTCGACCAGGGTGACCTGGTGACCGGGGTGGTTCTGGAGGGCGGCTGACATACCGAGGCGAATCGCCTCGTGGTCATCGATTACGGCGGTGGTGATCATGATTGCCCAACCCTATCGCGTGCTGACCTTTCCGCTGGCGTCCAGGCCGACCAATTCGCTGCTGCCGTCATCGCGCACGGTCAGCACGGTGACGACGTCCTCGTAACCCTCAGGGGCTGCCCTTGCCACCACCCGCTTGGTGCCCGGCTCCGTGAGCAGCCGTCCGAGGTGCCGGGTGAGCGCCGTGCGCACGTCCTCGGGCAGCCGGGTACCCCGGCTGTCGACGAGACGCACGTCGACGCCACGGCTGCGGGCGACGTCGATCGCGTCGGACGTGAGTTCTGTGACGAGGTTGCCGGCGCGCATGGCATCGCGGAGCCGGCTCTCCTGCGCAAGGCAGGCCGCCCGCTCGTCGTCGGTGAGCTCATGGGCCGGGTCGGCGATCCGTTGCAGCAGCGGCCCCACCTGGGCGCGCAGCTGGGTCAGCCAGACGTCGCGAAGGACGAGCTTCGAGAAGCTCTCCGCGATGGCCTTGTTGGCAGCCGCCGACGACCGGCGGGACGCGCTCAGGCGGTCGCCCATGTCGATCAGCCAGCTCTGCAGCAGCTGCGCGACCAGCATCCAGGAGAACGGCCCGAAGCCGGCACGCAGTGTGTCACCGACGCCCATCCCGTGGGTGACAGCCCACACGGCGGAGATCACGGCGAACAGCCCGACACCGGTCCAGGAGACGCGCTCCTGGCCACGCACCAGCACTGCGATGAACAGCACCATCACTACGTTGCTGTGCCAGGTGGCGTAGCCCGGCCAGTGCCCTGAGGGCAGGACTGCCTGGACGATGACGGTGACGGCCAGCAGCAGCACGATCACGGCGACAGCCGAGCGGAAGTCCATCGGACGGTCGAGGTGCCGCAGCGTCAGCCAGGTGGCGACGACTGCCAGCGCCTGGGCGACGAACACCGGCCAGATGCTGGTGACCTGGTCGAGGCTCGTCCAGCCCAGCAGGAACTGCAGCCCGACAAGCACCCAGACGAGCCGGGCCAGCAGCGGTCGGGAGAGGTCGGGGATGTCGAGCATCATGCGGCCGGACCGGCGGCGGCGCGGCTGCTCAGCCTCCGCGACGGGCTGCTCGCTCGGCACCCAACTCAGGTTCACGACGGTGCCCTGGCCGGGGGAAGAAAGGATCTCGGCCTTCCCGCCGATCGCCCACATCCGGTAGACCACGGAGACCTGGAGCCCGAGGCGTCGCTTGGGCACCTGCTCCGGAACGAAGCCGACGCCGTCGTCGGAGATCGCGATGAGCACTCCCCCGGGCTCCGGGCTGGTCAGGGTGATGTCAACGTTCTCGGCGCCGGAGTGCTTGGCGACGTTGAGCGCGACCTCGCGGACCACCATGCCGAGAGTGCTGGCCACCGGCTGGGGCACGGCGAGGTTGTGCAGTTGCGAGGTGAATTTGGCCTGTGGAACGAGGGCACTCACCACGTCGGTGACGAGCCAGGTGAGCTGGTCCCCGGTGACGGGCAGGCGCGCCTCCGTGGGCTGCTCGGCCTCGGCGAGTCTTTCGACGGCGCGCTGCGCCTGCTGCGCGACGTGTGGGTCGTTGTTCTGGTGCGCCGCTGAGACGAGGGTGGTCATCACCTCGTCGTGGACGATGCCGTCGAGCCGATGGCGCTCGTCGAGCAGCGCCTCCTCGATCGCGGCGTCGGTGGCTTCCTTGCGGGAAGCCGCCTCCGCCTCGTCCAGCTGCTTGAAGGCGTTGCTCACCACGCCGAGCGCGACGATCACGACGGAGGCGTTCATGACCAGGACGATCATGTCCTGGAAGGCACCGAGCAGGGATGCGTTCTGGCCGGACGGCGTCATCCGGACCGCAGCGAACAGCAGCCCGGAGGCGATGGCATAGGCGAAGCCCCAGCCGGTGCCGGTGGTCACGGCGAGGCAGATGGACGCGACGCCGAGGCACATCCACAGCCATGGGCTGCCGGTGGCGACCGTGTCGGCGGGCCAGGCGGCCGGCCAGGTGATCAGGCCGAACGTGACGGCCGTCACGTAGGAGAGGGAGAAGGACCGCAGTGGCCATCCGACGAAGCTGGCGATCATCATCCCGATGCTGGCCAGCACGATCCCGCCGCCGACAACGAGCATCCACCACGGTGCGAGGTAGGCGATCTGGTCGCTGGCGGCCAGCGCTGCGGGTATCAGCGTGCCGAGGCAGAACAGGGCAACGCCACGGTCGACCCAGGCCGACAACTGCGAGGTCTTGGGTTTGGAGTTCACGCGGGGGTGCTCCAGTCGACGAGGCCGTCCACGTCGTACTCGCCCTCCGGCCACACGGCCCGGATGATCCCCGCCGCGGCCAGCGCCTTGCGGCAACCGGGACACGGCGGGTCGGTGATGTAGGCGGTGGTGCCCTTGGTGTCCCTCGTCGCGAACAGCAGGGCGTTCACCTCTGCGTGGATCGCGATGCAGAACCCTGGAGTGCCGGGACGGTCGTAGTCGCCGAGGCCAGGAATCGCGTCATAGTCGAGCTGCCCGCGCGGGCACGCGCCCTCGAGGCAGTCCGGACGCCCGGAGGCCGCTCCGTTGTAGCCGGTCGCAATGATGCGCTTGTCCAGCACGAGAACCGCGCCCACCCTGCGACGGGTGCATTTTGCGCGGCGGGCTACGGCGCCGGCGATGGTGAGGAAATAGTCATCCCATCCCGGCACCACGTGCTGGCTCATCGGCACCCTCCGTTTTCCGTGAGCATTGTCTCAGGAA
The DNA here is from genome assembly GCA_963799235.1 of uncultured Actinomycetota bacterium. Classification (GTDB taxonomy): domain Bacteria; phylum Actinomycetota; class Actinomycetes; order Propionibacteriales; family Propionibacteriaceae; genus Propionicimonas. The sequence goes on from CAWCWL010000001.1 coordinate 471,467, forward strand.
TGTCCAGAGGTTATCCCCTGTCACACCCGTTCTAGCCCAGAAAGGCATTCGAGAACGCCGGTGTCGGATCCACCTTTGTCGCAGTGAGGCCCTTCGCCGCCATGAATTCAGCCATCGAAGCCCACTGCGTGGCGTCGAGGTGGCCGTCCACCGTGCCGTCCGATCCCTTCCACAACGGCAGGGTCGCGGCCAGCGTCGCCTTCGCAGAAGCCTGCGCCGCCGCTGCGGAGAGCCCGGGCACGTAGTTCGCGGAGACCGTCAGCGCCCTGTCGGGGTCGGCAACGACAGCTCCGATACCGGCGAGCATCCCGGTGGCGACGGCCGTGACCGCACTGGGGAACTCCCGTGCGTACGCGTCCGTCGTGATCAGGCAGATGCCGACCAGCGGGACCACGCCGTCGGCGATCGGCAGGTCGCGGGTCGCGAAGCCTGCCTGCGCGAACTGGACGGAGTCGTTGTTGCTGAAGCCGACGATGGCGTCCACCTTCTTCGTCGTCAGGGCTGCCTGCTGGGTGTAGCCGATCTCCTGGATGGTGACGTCAGCCAGGGTGAGCCCTCCGGTCTGCAGGGCGACCTGCAGCCCGAACCAGCTCTCGCCGTACTTGCCGGGCACCCCGATCGAGTGCCCCTTGAGGTCCGCGAGCGTTGTGATGCCCGAGTCGGCGGGCACGATGATGACCACCGGGTAGCTCCGGTAGTACGCGGAGACGGCGACCAGTTGCAGGTCGGCGGAGCGGGCCTGCAGCAACTCGTCTCCCCCGGCGATGACGAACTGCTCCTCCCCCGCAGCGAGGGCCGTGAACAGGCCTTCGGAAGCCCCGTGGTGACGCAGGGTGGGCTTCACGCCGGCTGCTGCGAACTTCCCGTCGGTCTCTGCGACGTAGAACGGGCTGAACTGGACGTTGGGAATGTAGGTGAGGCCGATCGTCGGCGTGGCGGGGCTCGCTGCCGCCGTCGGGCCGGCGGACGGGGTCGTCGCCGTTGACGCGGCGCAGCCCGCGGCGGCCAGCGCGAAGGCCGTTGTGGCCCCGGCGAGGAAGTTGCGTCGGTTGATCACTGGATTGCGTCCTTCAGTTGAGAGACTCGATGATCCGGGAACGGCGCTCCCAGAGCTGGATGAGGGCGTAGGCGCCGGAGGCGACGACGCAGAGCACGATGATCGTTGCGAACATGCCGGCCGTATCGACGGCGGCCCGCTGGACGACGAGGACGGTGCCGAGACCCGACCCACCCATCACCATCTCGCCGACGATCGCGCCCGTGATGGCGAGCGTGACGCCGTTGCGGATACCGGCGAGGATCGTCGGCAGCGCCATCGGCATCTCCACCTGGGTGAGGAGCGACCAGGACGTCGCGCCGTCGATGCGTCCGGCGTCCACCACGTCCGGGTCGACGTGCTTCAGGCCGACGACGGCGGAGACGAGGATCGGGAAGAACACGATCAGCGCGCAGAGCACCATCACCGGGAACAGCCCGTAGTTGAGCCAGAGCACGAGCAGTGGTGCGATCGCGATGGCCGGGATGGCCTGGGTGGCACCGAGGAAGGGGTGGACGGCTGCTGCGGCCCACGGCGAGCGGTGGATCAGCACGGCGAGCGGGATGGCGACAGTCGTGCCCAGCACGGCACCTCCGAAGGCTTCGGCGAGCGTGAAGCCGAGGTAGGCCCAGTAGGCCGGATCTGTGAGGTCGGTGACGATGCGGCCGGCAACAGCCCCGGGGGTCGGCAGCAGCGCAGAGCCCTGCCCGGCGGTCACCACCCATCCGGTGAGCAGCACGACTCCCAGCAGCACCGGGGCCAGCACCTCGCGTTTCATCACACCTCCGCCTCAGGCACCGGGGCGGAACTGGGGATGCGCGGACGGGTGTCCCGGCGCCCGCCCCTCAGGGCATGCGCCAAAACACCGCGTGCTGCCTCCCATCCGGACTTTCACCGTCGGTCCCGGAGTTCCACCAGGTCAACCGTCCTGCTTTCGCAGGCCGGGTCGCGGACTATCACCGCCGGTTCGGACTTACACCGACCCCGGAGCACGTACAGCGCAAAGTCTAGCGCCCTGCCCGAGTTGCCAGAATCTGGTCCGGCATTGGGCGAAGGAGATTCTGACAGGTCGGGAGTCGGAGGGGTCCACCGTGGGGCGGTTGACCCCGTCGGGGGACAGAACGTAGGACACTATCCGCGTCCGGCCAACGGGGGCTGGTGCGAGCAGAGAGGACCGCCATGCGGGTCGCCGTTCCTTCCGAGGTCAAGAACCACGAGTACCGGGTGGCGATCACCCCTGTGGGCGTCGCAGAACTGGTGGCGCACGGCCACGAGATCTACGTGCAGGCCGGTGCCGGCATCGGCTCGGCGATCAGCGATGAGGAGTACGTGGCGCAGGGAGCGCAGATCGTGCCGACCGCTGAGGAGACGTGGGCGATCGGCGAGATGGTGCTGAAGGTCAAGGAGCCCGTGGCGGACGAGTTCGGCTACCTGCGCGACGACCTGCTGCTGTTCACCTACCTCCACCTCGCAGCGGACCCGGCCGGCACGGAGGCCCTGCTGAACGCCGGCACCACTGCGATCGCCTACGAGACCGTCCAGCTGCCTTCCGGCCTGCTGCCGCTGCTCTACCCGATGTCCGAGGTGGCCGGCTGCCTTGCCCCGCAGGTGGGCGCGCACGCGATGATGAAGGCCGAGGGCGGACGCGGCGTCCTGATGGGCTGCGTCGGCGGCGTCGCCAACGCCAAGGTGGTCGTGCTGGGTGGTGGCACCGCGGGCCAGAACGCAGCGAACGTCGCTCTCGGCATGGGCGCGGACGTGACCATCCTCGACACCGACCTGGACAAGTTGCGCACCACGTTCTGGCGCTACGACAACCGGGTGCACCAGATCGTGTCCTCGCGGCTGAGCATCCGCGAGCAGGTGCTGGCCGCCGACATGGTCATCGGCACTGTCCTGATCCCCGGCGCGAAGGCACCCAAGCTGGTGACCAACGAACTGGTCTCGCAGATGAAGCCGGGCTCCGTGCTCGTCGACGTCGCCATCGACCAGGGCGGCTGCTTCGAGGACTCCCGTCCGACGACCCACGCCGACCCGACCTTCATGGTGCACGACTCGGTGTTCTACTGCGTCGCCAACATGCCCGGCGCCGTGCCGAACACCTCCACCTGGGCACTCACCAACGCGACCCTCGCCTACGCCGTGCAGCTCGCAGACAAGGGCTGGAAGCGCGCACTGAAGGAGAACCTGCCGCTCGCACAGGGCCTGAACACCCACGCCGGCCAGATCACCTACCCGGCCGTTGCCGACGCCTTCGGCCTCGGGTACACCCGGGTGGACGACCTGCTCGACTGATCCGTGCTGATCCGCGATGTCCGGCTCGTGCCGGTCGACCTTCCGGCTCCGGCCGGGACGGTCGACGTGCGACTGGACGGCGACCTCGTCGTCGAGGTGGGACCCGGTCTCGTGCCCGGTCGCGGCGAGGATGTCCTCGACGGCGCGGGTCGCTGGCTGGTCCCCGGGCTCTGGGACGCCCACGTGCACCTGGGCCAGTGGGCGCGCCAGGGCACCCGGCTCGACCTCGCCGGTACCACCGATCGCGCGGCTGCACTGCGCCGGATCGCTGCAGCCGGCGGCGGGACGGGCCTTCTGGTCGGTGGCGGCTACCGTCCTGCCACGTGGACCGAGCCACCCACCGTCGCATCGCTCGATGACGTCACGGGCGAACGCCCGGTCGTGCTGGTGAGTGGTGACGCGCACGCGGGATGGCTGAACTCGGCTGCCCTGCGGCGGTTCGGGGTTCCCCGGCGCACGGACCCGCTGACGGAGGCCGCCTGGTTCGCCGTTCTCCCCGCCGTCCTCGCAGCTGAGGATGCCCTGGTCGGCCCGGGGGCCTACGCCTCAGCGCTGCAGGCCGCAGCGGGCCTCGGCGTCGTCGGGGTCCGCGACTTCGAGTTCGAACCCGGCTTCGCCACCTGGCCGGAACGCTACGGTGCCGCCGGAGTGCCGCTGCGGGTGCGCACGTCGACCTACCCTGTCGACCTGCCCACAGCTGTAGCCGCGGGCCTGCGGACGGGCTCGAAGCCCGATCCGGACCAGCCGCTGCTCACCATGGGCTCGCTGAAGATCATCTCCGACGGCTCACTGAACACGCGGACGGCGCACTGCTGCGAGCCCTATCCCGGCGGAGGCAGCGGCGTGCAGAACGTCGCCCCGGGCGAGCTCAGCGAGCTGCTGGGACTGGCGAGCCGTTCCGGTCTCGAGGCGGCCCTGCACGCGATCGGCGATGCCGCCGTCACCCTCGCCCTCGATGCATTCGCCACAACGGGCGCGACGGGGAGCATCGAGCACGCCCAGCTGATGCGGGCTTCCGACATCGACCGGATGGCGGCGCTCGGGCTGGTGGCCAGCGTGCAACCTGCCCACCTGCTCGACGACCGCGCGGTCACGGCTGCGATCTGGGGCGAGGAACGGGCCGCCCGGAGCTTCCCGCTGCGCGGGTTGGTGGACGCCGGTGCCCGCCTGGCGATGGGCTCCGACGCGCCCGTGGCACGGCTTGACCCCTGGCTGGCGATGGCTGCAGCCGTCCATCGCGGGGAGCCTGCGGATGCGCCGTGGCATCCCGAGCACTCCCTGACCGCGCCGGAGGCCCTTGCTGCGAGCACCGGCGGCCTCGGCACCGTGCGACCAGGCCAGGTGGCCGACCTCGCCCTGCTGGACGCCGACCCGCTACGCGCTGGCTCGCCGGAGGACGTCGCCCGTCACCTGCGTGGCATGCACGTCGCCGCAACGGTGGTCGCCGGCCACGTCGTCCACGACGCCCGCTGAGCTCAGCGGGCGACGAGTCCGTGGAACAAGACGTCGAGGAGGTCCGCGATCGTCTCGGGCCCGGTGCTCGGCCCCGCGCCGGGCGGTGCGAAGAAGGGGTAGAGCATGCCGAGCAGCACCCACACCACCACAGCGGGATCCTTGGCAGTGAAGGCGCCGCTCGCAGTTCCCTCGCTGACGATCTGCTGCAGCGGGCCGATGAACCGGGCCCGGTAGTCGACGGCGAAGGCTGCACGCTGGTCGGGCTGGAGCTGGCCGACCTCGTGCATGGCAAGGCGCATGATCGCCCGCTGCTCGGGCGGGAGGGCGAACAGCTGTTCCACCAGCCAGCGGAGCCGGGGCTCGCCGACGCCGTGGCCGGCGCTGGCCTCGACCACTCCCGCGATCTCTGCGAGGTAGCTGACGCAGATCGCGTTCAGCAGGTCGGGCTTGCCGTCGAAGTGGTAGTAGAGGGCTGCCTTGGTGATGCCGCAGGCCTCTGCGATCTCCCGCATGGCCACGCCCTCGTAGCCCCGCTGGACGAACATGCCCGTCGCCGTGGCGATGATGCGCTCACGCATGGGACACCTCACCGGCCTGCGCCGGGCGCGCCTCCACGGCCCGCGGCTTCAGCAGTGTGGCAGTGGCAAGCAGGACGACCCCGAGGACCCCGATCATGGTGAACGCCGCGTTGTAGCCGGCCGCAGGGGTCTCCCCGGACGCGGCAACGGCACCGACGACGGCTGCTCCGAGCAGCTGGCCCATGCTGGTGAACGTCGCGACCAGGCCCTGCGCTGCCGACCGCTCCACCGCCGTGGTCTCGTTCAGCGTCACGTACCGGATCGGCGCTCCCAGGAGGGCAGACAGCCCCAGTCCGATCAGGGCGCCGGAAACGATGAACATGGCCAGGGAACCGCTGGTCGCCCCGAGGGTGAACATGCCGGCTGCCATCACAGCCACCCCGCCGAGGATCACGACCTTCGAGCCGAGACGGTCGAGCAGGCGGCCGGCGAGTGGCGAGCCGACGCTCATGGCGAGCACGACCGGCATCAGCAGGTAGCTCGCCACCGACGGTGCGACACCGAGCGCTGCCACGGCCAGCAGCGGCATGAACACGAGGCTTGCCTCGCCGAGCCCTGCTCCGGCGGTGAGGGCGTAGCCGACGGCGAGCTGGCGGCGACGGAACAGTGCTGTGGGGAAGACGGGGTTGGGAGCAGTGCGCTCGATCAGCACCAGCACCACCCAGGCGACGATGGAAGCCAGCAGCCACGGCCAGACACCGACGCCGGCGATGCTCGCCCAGAACCGCGTGGTGTCGATCGCACCCAGGCCATAGGCCAGCGTGCCGAGGGCAGCGGCAAGGGCGATCATGCCCGGCCAGTCGAACCCGGAAGCCCCGGCCACCCGTACGTGCGGCAGCAGGCGCCAGGCAAGGACGACCACCACGGCTGCGATCGGAAGGTTGATCAGGAAGAGCCACTGCCAGCCGAGGCCGAGCAGCAGGCCACCGATCACGGGCCCGATGATGAACGCGAGCCCGAAGACAGCGCCGATCAGGCCGAGCGCACCGCCCCGCTTCTCGGGCGGGAACGTGTCGCCGATGACGGCGCTGGCCACGGGGAAGATGCCGCCGGCGCCGAAGCCCTGGATGGCGCGCCCCACCAGCAGCAGGACGAAGAGCCCGGTGCCGTGCGAAAGGGCGACGACAAGCGAGCCGGCGGCGAACACCGACACGTCGAGCACGTAGATCGCGCGCCGGCCGAACAGGTCGCTGAGCTTGGCCATCAGCGGCGTCCCGATCAGGTTCGCGAGCACGTAGCTGCTGAAGATCCAGGACGCGGCGCGCGAATCCAGCCCGAACTCCGCCTGGATCGCGGGGAGCGCGGGTCCGACGATCGCGATGTCGAGGGCACCCATCAGCACCCCGACGAACAGCACGGCGAGCGTGCGATTGCGTTGCCTGTCGTCCATCAAAATCTCCTTACTTACCGGTCAGTAAGTAGTCTATCTCGCGGAAGTGCGTATTCCACACCATGGCGGGCCGGGGCAATCTCTCCGGAGGAAAGGAGTGGACATGCGGATAGCGATTCTTGGCACGGGCATGGTGGGCCGCACCCTGGCTGCCGGCCTGCACGGCATCGGCAACGACGTTGCCATCGGCACACGGGACCCGGAGGCGACGCTGGCGCGAGAGGGCACCGACGGCTTCGGGACCTGGGCCGCGGCCCACCCGGACGTCAGTGTGGAGACGTTCGCGGACGCGGCCCGGGGTGCCGACCTCGTGGTGAACGCCCTCTCCGGCGAGGTGTCGGTCGCCGTCATCGGGGCTGCGGCGGTCGCGAAGGGAACGGTGCTGCTGGACGTGTCCAACGCCCTCGACTCGGCCAGCGGGTTCCCGCCCAACCTGTTCGTGACCAACACCGACTCCCTCGCAGAACAGCTGCAGCGCGCCTTCGGTGACCTGCGGGTGGTGAAGAGCCTGCACACGATGACGGCCCACCTGATGACCGGCCCCCAGGCTCTGGCCGGCGGGGCGTTCAGCACGTTCATCTGCGGGGACGACGCAGCGGCGAAGGAGCTCGTCACCGGCCTCCTCGTCCAACTGGGCCACGAGGACGTGATCGACCTCGGCGACCTCGCCGGAGCCCGCGGCACGGAAGCCACCATGCTGCTGTGGTTGCGGCTCTACCAGGTACTGGGCACTGCCGACTTCACCTTCAAGGTCGTGCGCTGATCACAACAGGGTGAACCCCGGAGGGAGCCCGCTGCGTCCGGTCGCTGCGAGGAGCAGCGTCGCCGCGTGGCCACCGGCGATCGCCAGCTCTGACACCAGCCCCAGCGCCAGTGCTGCAGGACCCGCCGGTGGTTCGGCGGCGACGCCGAGCGCGACGGACAGGTCTGCGGTGTGCACGACGAGCTCGAAGACCCGGGTGGGCAGGTAGTCGTTGATCCGCATGCCTCCCGCGATCGTGGTGAGAAGTTCCGTCCCGGCGAGGCCGGCGACCAGCGGCAGCACCCGGGCGGCGATCTGCGCGACTGCGGCAACAGGGTCGTCCCCGAGCGCGGTACCGGCGTCGCGTCCACGCCGGGCGACGTCTGGGCCCGCGGCGATCTGCCTCGTGGCAGCGTAGTAGGCGGCTGTCGTTGCGATGTCGACAGCCTCTGCCGGCTGCCCGAGGTAGGTCTCGACGGTCAGCAGGGAACGGCTGGTGTGGCCGGCGAGGGCGCGCACGTCCCACTCCCCCAGCCCCGGCTCCGACCAGCGGTCACCCACCTGGGCGAGCACCTCCTGGTACCAGCGCGTGGCTTCGACGAACGCCGTCCGTGTCCGTTCCCAGTCCTGCGGTGCGACTTCAACCATGCCCGGTTCCTCCGTCCGACGAGCGGCAGGCTACCCCGGGCCCGGCCCTGGCGTCAGTCCCTGCGGCGGACGGCCACCAGCGCCATGCCGAACGCGAGCAGCAGCCCGGCGAGCGCGAGCAGGAGCCCGGCCCCCTCGACGCCGGTGTGGGCCAGCGCCCTGGGCACGTGCGGCTTCGGGCCGCTGTGGGCATCGGCGATGGCCACCGGGTTGACCGGGTGGGAGGCGTCTGCTGTCGCCGTTGCCTGCATCGAGCCGTCCACTCCCACCCAGGTGGCTTCTGCGACGTTGTGGAGGGTGGTGGACTTGGCGACGAGCCCGACGGTCACCGTGTAGCTGAGCCGGACGGTGTCACCGGGATCGAGCGGGCCGGCCCACGTGAGGTGGGTGCCACTGAGGCTCGCAGAAGCCGGCTCCGTTGAGCCGTCGCCGTGGGTGATGGTCGCCACCGGCGCGGAGTCGAGCGAGGCAGCCTTCAGCACCCCGGCGAGATCGTCACTGACCGTCACCGCTGCCAGGGGCGCATCCCCGCTGTTGACGCCGGTGACCTCGTAGCGCAGCTCGTCGTCCGCCCAGACCAGCGCACCGTCGTGCTGGTCGGAGGCAAGGGTGAGCGTCACGGCGGGTGTTGCTTCGGCGCTGGCGGACGCGGGCACGGCAAGGCCCATCAGCGCGGCAAGAAGAACAACAATGAAGCCCCGGCAGGACCTGCGCAGGACACGACGAACAGCGGCCATATTGCTCGGCCGAACCTTCCCCTCGGGTGGCTGTAGCTGTGGCGGCAGCCGGAATGAGCACACACATCCGCGCCTGGTGGCACCGTCACATCCGGGTCCTGATCGCTCAGGCATCCCGGAAGCTCCCTCGACGGGGCTCCGTACTGCGGATGCGCAAGATGTTACCGCTATCCGGAGCCCCCCGTGCACATCGCGGAAAGGTGCTCAGTCAGCGAGGACGACCAGGAGCGTTCGCGGCCCGTGGACGCCTTCCACCCTTGTCAGCTCGATGTCCGACGTCGCGGAGGGACCGCTGATCCAGGTGAGCGGATTGCCGGACGCGACGGCTGCTGCCAGCCTGCCGACAGCTTCAGGCACGTCGGAGACGACCTGGTCGGCGCGGACGACAACCAGGTGGGTGTCGGGCACCAGGGTGAGCGCGCGGCGACCCTGGTCGGCGGCGTGGTCGAGCACGATGGTGCCGGTCTCGGCGATCGACACGGCAGAGGCCGTGACAACGGCGTCGATGGCGTTCAGCTCGTTGCGCGACAGTTGCGGTTCGTCGGAGTGGACGGTGATGCCCGCGTCGACGACGGCGGCGCGCCAGCCCGTGTCCAGCCCTGCAGGGAGCACGGCTGAGCCCACCCCTGCCGCGGTGAGCAGTTCAGCGATGGCGTCCGGCACACCTGCGGCCGGCACCCGCTTCACCACGGCCTTGTAGTCGAGGGTCATCTCGACGAAGCGCTCGAGCACGTCGGGCATCGGCGTCGCGCGCCCGTACGTCCACGGGACCGGGACGTCGATGGCCGAATCGGGCTGCACCACGTCGACGAGCGCGGACCGGACGCGGTCCAGGATCTCCTGACGGGCGTTCATGACGTCTCCCCTCTCGTTCGCTGCCACCAGGCCCGGAAGGACTCCGAGGGTGGCACTGGCAGGTCCCTCGCGTCGGTCCACGGCGATGCCGGCCACGGCAGCGGCCCGAGGTGGCTGCGGCCGGGCAGGACCCGTCCGACAAGGGCTGCCGCCCGCTGCGCGAGCTCGAAGTGGCTGCGGTCGGACAGCACCCAACCGGCGGCGGCGATCGCCGTCTGCTCGACGCCGACCTGGTGGCGCTTCTCATCGGCGACCTTGTGACGCAGGTGCACCAGCATGTCCGGGATCGGGATCCGCACGGGGCAGACGTCGAAGCAGGCACCGCACAGGGTGGAGGCGAAGGGCAGCGACTTGTCGATCTCGGAGCTCGTCCCGCGCAGCTGCGGGGTGAGCACTGCACCGATCGGTCCCGGGTAGACCGAGCCGTAGGCGTGGCCGCCGACGCGCTCGTAGACCGGGCAGATGTTGAGGCACGCGGAGCAGCGGATGCAGCGCAGCGCCGCACGACCGTCCGGGTCGGTCAGCACCCTGGTGCGACCGTTGTCGATCAGCACGACGTGCACCTCCTGGGGGCCGTCGCCGGGCGTGACGCCGGTCCACATCGAGGTGTAGGGGTTCATCCGCTCGCCGGTCGACGATCGCGGCAGCAGCCGCATGAACACCTCGAGGTCGGCGACAGTCGGCAGCACCTTCTCGATGCCGACGACGGAGATCAGGGTCTCCGGAAGGGTCAGGCACATCCGGCCGTTGCCCTCGGACTCGACAACGACAAGCGTCCCCGTCTCGGCGATCGCGAAGTTGGCGCCGGAGACGGCGACCTTCGCGCGCAGGAACTTCTCGCGCAGGTGGGTGCGCGCCGCCGCGGCGAGAACGGTCGGGTCATCGGTCAGGTCCAGTGGTGCGGGCGTGCCGTACAGCTTCATCTCGCGCAGGAAGATCTCCCGGACCTCGGAGCGGTTGCGGTGGATCGCGGGGACGAGGATGTGGCTGGGGCGGTCATGGCCGAGCTGGACGATCAGCTCTGCGAGGTCGGTCTCCCATGCTGCGATGCCGGCCTCTTCGAGGGCCTCGTTGAGCTCGATCTCCTGGGTGGCCATCGACTTGACCTTGACCACCTCGTCGACGTCCAACGCCAGCACCAGGTCGACGACGATGGCGTTGGCCTCCGCAGCGTCCCTCGCCCAGTGGACCTTGGCTCCCGCCCTCGTCAGCGACTCCTCGAGCTGGATGAGGTAGGTGTCGAGGTGGCGCAGGGTCCGGTTCTTGATGGCCTCGCCGGCAAGGCGCAGCTCCTCCCATTCGGGCACCTCGGCGACGCGCGCGACGCGCTTCGCGCGAATCGTCCCCGTGGCCTTGCGGAGGTTCTTGCGCAACTGGTTGTCCGCGAGCTGCACCTTGGCGTTCTTGGCGAACTTGGGCATGCCGATATAGGTGCCCTCCGGCGGGGCGGGCGTACGGCGGACGCGCTCCGTTGTCATTGCAGGCCCCCTTCGCTGTGGGCCAGCAACTCGGCCAGGTGGATGGTCTTCACACCGGCCCGTTGCCGGTGCAGGAGCCCGCCGATGTGCATCAGGCAGGCGTTGTCGCCGGTGACCAGGTACTCGGCGCCGGTCTGCAGCACGTTGTGGGCCTTGTCCCCTCCCATCGCCACCGACACGTCGGGGTTCTTCACAGAGAAGGTGCCGCCGAACCCGCAGCACTGGTCGGCGTCGGGGAGCGGCACCAGGTCGATGCCCTTCACCTTGGACAGCAACTGGTACGGCCGGTCGCCGACCTTCGTCACGCGGACGGAGTGGCAGGTCGGGTGGTAGGTGACCCGGTGCGGGAAGTAGGCGCCGACGTCGGTGACGCCCAGCACGTCCACCAGCAGTTCCGTGAAGTCGTAGGTGCGGGCGACCACCTTGTCCACCTCTGCCGCCAGGGCCTCGTCGCCGGAGTGGGCAGCGAGCATCGGGTGCTGGTGCCGCACGGCGCCGACGCACGAGCCGGACGGTCCGACGATGTAGTCGTAGCCCGAGAACGCCTTCACGTAGTTGCGGACGTCGGGCACCGCTGCGTCGAAGTAGCCGGTGTTGGTGAACATCTGGCCGCAACAGGTCTGCTCCAGCGGGAACTCCACTGTGCAGCCGAGCCGTTCCAGTACCGTCACGACGGCCTTGGGCGTGCCCGGGAACATCACATCGTTGATGCAGGTCGCGAACAGGGCGACGGTGAGACCTTCGGCACGCATCAGTGGGGACTCCCTTGTACCGACTGTGGTTCGACCTATTGGTCAGACCAATAGGCCAAGTCTGTGCCCCGTCCGCGGCCACGTCAAGTGCCGGGGGCGTTCTTCGGCAACAATGAGGACGTGGATGAGCGCGAGGGCCTGCACGCCTACCAGGTGGTGCTGCGGCACATCGAGACCAGCATCCTTACGGGGAAATTCCACCCGGGCGACCAGCTGCCGCCCGAACGTGACCTCGCAGCCCAGCTCGGCGTTGGCCGCTCCGCTGTGCGGGAGGCCATGCGGGTGCTGCAGACGCAGGGACTGATCACCTCCAGCACCGGCCCGGGGCGCGGTACGCGGATCGCGCCGGCCCAGGGCAGCGCGCTCGCCCGGATCTTCCAGCTGCACTTCGCCCTCTCCGACACCGGGAGCGGCGACCTCACGGAGACGCGGGTCGCCCTTGAGCGCTCGTCCGCTGCGCTCGCCGCGCAACGGGGGACGCCGGAATCGCTGCGGCGGCTGGCCGACATCGTCTCCGGAATGACAGCAGCAGAGCGGATCGACGACTTCAACGAGCTCGACACCGAGTTCCACGTGCTGGTCGCCCGTGCCGGCCAGAACCAGCTGATCGCCGACCTCACCGTCGCGGTCCGGCAGGCCGTCCGCGACGCCATCAGGAACGCCTCCGACTCCCTTCCCGACTGGCCGCGCTTTCGCGTCGAGTTGCTGCGCGAGCACAGCGCGATCCTCGACGCCATCACGGCAGGGGACGCAACCGCCGCAGCTTCGCTGATGGAGGCCCACATCCGCGGCGCCTACGCCGTCCTGGGGATTCCTTCCGGTCCCGCTGATTGACAAGGGGCGGGCGTCCTCTCAGGGGCTGGGGCAGGGACGCCCGCCGGTCCTCGATCAGACCTCCGGCAGCCACACCCGCATGGTGCACAGGCCCGACTGCCCCCAGTCGTGGTACGGGATCAGGGTGAACTGCTCGCCCGTGACCGGCGGCATCTGGGCGGCACCGTCATAGGGCCACGGCTCATCGGCCGCCGGCAGCCATCCGGCACTGACGACGATGTTGCCGTCGGCGTAGCGCGGCGGCGTCGCAGTACTGACGAGCAGGCGGTCGAGGTCGGTACGGGAGTCGGCCGGGAGCTCCGCGCAGTACACGAGCGGTCCACGTTGGACGGCGACGCAGCCCCGGATGGCGTCGACGCGCGCGTCGGGATGCAGGAATTCCGCAGCCATCGGCAGGTCGAGCTCCACGACGTCGCCGGCGGCGAAGGCTGCCGTCACCTCTGCGGTGGCGCCGATGACGGCGATCGTCGTGGCTTCGCCGCCGGCAGTCCGGTGGGTGAGGGTCGCCCCGTGCGCCCAGGAGGGAACGCGCAAGCCGAGCGTCCACGACCGGCCCGCGGACTCACGCACCTGGACCGTGACCGTCCCGCTGTCGGGGTAGGCGGTCTCCACGTCGAGGACGACCGGCGTCCCGTCGGCAAGGCTAGTCGCGATGGAGCAGGTGGCGAACTGCTGCACCTGGAGGCCGTTGTCGTCAACGGTGGCCACCAGCCCGGCGAGGCTGGCCAGCGTCCTGGCGATGTTCGGCGGGCAGCAGGACACGTCGAACCACGGCGCCCGGAGGCTCGAGAAGGCGCGTGGGGATGCCGCGTCCGGGTCGGGCATCTCGCCGGGTACCCGGCGGTGCAGCGTGTTGGTGTAGAAGAACCGGTCACCCTCGCGGGAGACGGCTGTGGCGACGACGTTGAAGAGCGTGCGCTCGATGAGGTCCGCGTAGCGGCCGCCGCCGGTGGCCAGCAGCAGCCGCCAGCTGAACATGATCGAGGCGATCGAAGCGCACGTCTCGGAGTAGGCCCGATCGGATGGCAGTTCCCAGTCCTCGCCGAAAGCCTCGTCCTGGAAGTGGGAGCCCTGGCCGCCGGTCAGATAGGTACGGCGCGCGACCGTCCGGTCCCACACCCTGCGCAGGGTGGCAAGGAGGTCGGCGTCACCGGTCTCGACGGCGACATCAACCGCTCCGGCGGCAAGGTAATTCGCCCGCACGGTGTGGCCGCGCTGCACGGTCGCTTCGCGAATGGGCAGGTCGTCCTGGAAGTAGGCGCGTCCCCATTCGTGCTCGGGAAGGACGTGGTGCCCGCGTCGCTCGAGGAACAGCTCGGCCTGGTGCAGGTAGCGCTGCTCCCCGGTGACCCTGCTCAGCTCGGCGAGACCGACCTCGACCTCGGCATGACCGCACACGGACTGGATCCCGTCCTCGCCGAAGACCCCGCAGATGAGGTCCGCGGCCCGACGGGCAACGCCCAGCAGCCCGTCGTCGGAACCGGGCGCCGTGCGCTCGCGCGCAACGGCTGCCTGGAAGAGGTGGCCAAGGCAGTACAGCTCATGTCCCCAGGCCATGTCGGACCAGCGGGGCTGCTGACCGAGCCGCCCGAAGGCCGTGTTCAGGTAGCCGTCCTGATCCTGCGCGGCCTCGACCCGGGAGACGAACCTGCGGAAGGTCGCCTCCAGGGTTGCGTCGGGGCGGCGCCCGAGCTCCCAGGCAGTGGCCTCGAGGAACTTGTAGGTCTCGGAGTCGGAGAACTCCCGCCCGCGCCTGCCTTCGGGCAGCCGGCCGGCGGCAGCCAGGTCGAAGTTGCCGATCCAGCCCTCCCGCTCGAGCCAGTGGGCGATGTGCGGCAGGGTTGCCGCGGCATTGGTCTGCTGGCGCTGGGCCCAGAAGCCGCCGGTGATGCGCACTTCCGCCAGCCCGAGCGGACGCAACCTGCCGGTGGAAGGGTGGACGGGGGTCGCCGGCACGCGAGTGGTCAACATGGTCAGCCCTTCAGAGCGCCGGACATGAAGCCGCGCACATAGTGACGTTGGAGGAGGAGGAAGAGGATGCAGCAGGGCAGGGCGAGGATGACAACGCCGGCTTCGGTCGCGCCGTAGTCGACGATCCCCTGCACCTGCACCCGCAGGTTGGCGATGGCCAGCGGCAGCGTCATCCGGTTGGAGTCGTTGATCAGGATGAGCGGTGCCATGAAGTCGTTCCACGCAGCGAGGAACGCGAACAGGCCCACGGTGATCAGGCCGGGCTTCACCGCAGGCACGAGGACTCGCCACAGGACGGCGAAAGTGGAGCAGCCGTCGACGAGGGCTGCCTCGTCCAGCTCCTTCGGAACCGATTCGAAGGAGACCCGCATCATGAAGATCGAGAACGGGAGCTGGAACATGGTCAGGACGAGGGCGACCCCCACCAGCGAGTTCTGCAGTCCGACCCTTGTCAGGAGCACGTACAGCGGAATCAACAGGGTGGCGTACGGCACCATCAGGATGGCGAGGGTGACCATGAAGAGGGCGTTCTTGCCGGGGAAGCTGAACCGGGCGAAAGCGTAACCACCGAGCCCGGAGATGACGAGGGTGAGCACGACGGTCAGCAGCGAGACGAACGCCGAGTTGTACAGGTAGGTCCAGATCCCGGCCTGGTAGTTGGCGAGGGTCACGTAGTTGGCGAAGCCGAACCCCTCGGACTGGGCGGTGCCCGCCCGGGGGGAGACCGAAGCCACGGTCGTCCACAGCAGCGGGAAGAGGAAGAGGATGGCCAGCCCGCCGGTGAGTACGTAGTACGGGGTGCGCACGACACCACGCAGCAACGGAGTCTGCCTGCGGCGTCGCACGGTGGGGTTCGAGGTGAGGGTGGCCATGGTCACTCGTCCTTGTCCTTGGCGAAGGCGCGCAGTTGCACGGCGTTGATGACGACCAGGGCGACGAGCGCGATCACCGAGAGCGCCCCCGCGACGCCGAGGTCGTTCTGGCCCTGGAACGCCACGCTGTAGATGAGCTGCACGACGGTGATCGTCGAGTTGTCGGGACCGCCCTTGGTGAGGATGTAGAACTGCTCGAACGCGAGGAGCGACCCGGTGACGCACATCACGGTGGTGAGGGCGAGGGTCGGTTTCAGCAGGGGCAGCGTGATGTAGCGGAAGGTCTGCCAGACCGAGGCGCCGTCGGTGCGGGCCGCCTCGAACACATCACTCGGGATACCCTGCAGCCCCACCAGCATCAGCAGCATGTAGAAGCCCGCGTAGCGCCACACGATCAGGAAGGTCGTGGAGAGCAGTGCCATGGTCGGCGTGCCGAGGAACGAGATGCCGAACCGGTCCATGGTCTCAGCGAACGGGCCGGCGATCGGCGAGTACAGCACGTAGAACAGCAGGGACGCCGAAGCGAGCCCGAGCGCGCTGGGCAGAAGGATCGACGTGCGGAGGAAGCCCTTCCAGCGATTCGACTCCTGCACCAGCAGGCCGAGGGCGAGGCCGATCAGGATCAGCAGGACGGTGGCGAGGACGGTGTACTTCAGCGTGAAGACCACCGAATCGGCGAACAGCCGGTGGGTGAAGGCCTTGCTGAAGTTGACGGGGAAGTTCCAGCCCTGGTTGCCGGACAGCAGTGGCCACTTGGAGGCGGACATCTGCAGCACGAGCAGCAGTGGCAGGACGAACAGGCCGATCACGAACAGGGCGTTCGGAAGGGCGTAGGCGGCACCCCGCCAGGAGTGACGGCGCCCGGCACGGGTTGCGCCGGGTGTCCGGCGCTGGGCGCCGGCCCGGACTGCTGCGATCGGTGCGGACACGGTGGAGCCTTTCTGGTGCGGAAGGAGCGTTACGGTTGCCGGACGCTGGCGGGCGCCCGGCAACCGTGCGATCACTGCTGGGCCAGGACGGCCGTGATCTGCTCGTTGTCCGCCTCGACCGTGTTCGCCTTGTTGAGGACCTGGTTGCGCACCATCGTCACCCACGGGCTGCCGACGGCGTTGTAGGCCTGCTGGAAGTTGAGCGCCACCGGGGTGCCGCCCTTGGCAGCCACCTCGTTGATGGTCACGACCCGCGGGTCCTTGGCGGAGTACTGGTTGTTGGCGAGGTCGCCGCGGGAGACGGCGTCGTTGTCCTTGGCCAGCACGCCGACCTGGGCGTCCTCGCTCATCATCCAGTTGAGGAAGTTCACGGCCTGCGGGGACTTCTGGGAGTCCTTGGAGACCCCGATGCCGTCGCCACCGACGAAGGTGGAGGCGCCGCCGTCGACCCCGGGGATGCCGGCGACGCCGACATCGAACTTGGTGGTCGAGGACAGCAGGGTCGCCGGGTAGAACATCAGGCCGACCTTGCCCTCGGTGAAGCCGGCGGTCCAGGTGGGCCCGGCCTCGTCCTTGGAGGACGGCAGCACAGCGCCCGATGCCCACAGGTCAGCCCAGGTGTCGTAGATCTTCTTGGCATTCGCCCCGTTCAGCAGGGACGCAGTGCCATCGGCGTTCATCGGCTGGTCACCGGAGGCCCAGATGCTGGGGAACCAGGTGAAGACGAGGCAGCCACCGCAGTTCAGGCCGGTTGCCGTGCCGTAGACGCCCGGCTTCTTCAGGTCCTGGATCTTCTTGGCGGCTGCCGCGTACTCGGCCATCGTCGAGGGTGCCTTCTCGGGGTCGAGCCCCGCCTCCTTGAACAGGTCCTTGTTCCAGAACAGCATCGACAGGTCGAGCACGAAGGGCAGCACGTATTCCTTGCCCTCGGAGGTGCCAGCGGCAAGGTGGCCCTTGTTGATGCTGTCCTTGAACGGCATGGCGTCGATGTTGGCAGTCAGGTCCTTGAACAGGCCCTGCTTGATCCAGTTGGGGACGTACACGATGTCGGCTGCGAAAAGGTCGGGCAGGCTGTTGGAGCCGGCAGCGGCTCCGACCTTCGCGACGTAGTCGTCGTTCGGCACGACGGTGAGTTGTACCTGGTTCTTGTGGCCGGCGTTGTAGGCCGCGACCAGCAGCTTCGCCTGCTTCTCCAGGGGTGCCCTCGTCCAGAGGGTGAGGCTGGCACCGTCATCGGTCCCGCCGGCGCCGACAGAGGCGGTGGTGGAGGCCGACGGGGCCGGGGTGTTCCCGCCACAGGCGGCAAGGCCGAGCGCCATTGCGCCAGCCGCGATCAGTCCGACGAGGCTCCGCGCCCGTCGATTCCTGAAGATACGCATCGTGTGAGCTCCTTGCTCTTCCTTGAGCGGGTTCCCCGAAAACTTCGAAACCCTTTTCGGGAACTCTACCTAGGGTGTGTATGGGCGTCAAGAGAGCGCGTCAGGTATCGTTTTAGTAACGAAGGGAGATGGCGGCGATGCAGCACGGACAGCCCTCACCGACCTACCCGGCCACGCTGAGCGAGGTGGCGAAGCTGGCCGGAGTGTCGGTGTCGACCGCCTCCAAGGCGATCAACGGTCGCGGCGACGTTGCAGAGGAGACCCGTCGCCGGGTGGTGGAGACCGCAGACCGTATCGGCTTCACCCCCAACCAGCTGGCCCGGAGCCTGCTCGCCGGACGCACGGGGACGGTCGGCCTGCTCACCAGCGACCTCGAGGGACGCTTCGTCCTGCCGATCCTGATGGGGGCCGAGGACGCGTTCGGTGCCGGTCAGGTGAATGTGTTCCTTTGCGACGCCCGCGGCGACGCCATCCGCGAGCAGCACCAGTTGAAGGCCCTTTTGAACCGCCGGGTGGACGGCATCATCGTCGTCGGCCGCCAGACCGACGCGCGCCCGTCACTGGGCCACAGCCTCCCGGTGCCCGTCGTCTATGCGTACGCCCCGTCCGAGGACCCGGCGGATGTCTCCCTCACCCCTGACAACGAGGCGGGGGGACGACTGGCGATCGAGCACCTGCTCACCTGCGGTCGTTCCCGGATCGGCCACATCACGGGCGATCCGTCCTACGCTGCAGCTCATGATCGGGCCCGCGGCGTCCGGCAGGCCCTCGACGCAGCGGGGCTCGTGCTGCGCGGCGAGCCGATGTTCTCGGAATGGTCGGAGCGCTGGGGACGCGACGCGGCGGCGATGCTCCTCGACCAGCACCCCGATGTCGATGCCATTGCCTGCGGCTCCGACCAGATCGCACGCGGCGTGCTGGACACACTGCGCGACCTCGGTCGCCGGGTTCCCGAGGATGTGGCGGTGATCGGCTACGACAACTGGGAGGTGCTCACGACGAACGCCCGTCCCGAGCTGACCAGTATCGACGCCAACCTGCAGCAGCTCGGCAGGGAATCGGCGCGCGCGCTGTTCCAGGCGATGGGCCCCAATCCGGCCGAGGGCACCGACGGCGTCCGCCACCTGCCGGTGCGCCTCGTCATCCGTGGCTCGACGATCGCGCGCCGCTGAGGCAGTGTCCTACTCGACGGTGTCGTCGGCCTGGCCCAGGCCGTGACGCAGCGGGTCCGGCTCATCGGGCTCGGGCACCGGTGGGGTCTCCTGGGTGTTGTCCGAGCCGAGGCCGAAGCTCGTGCCCTCTTCGACGGTCGCGTCGCGCGTTGAGCCGTCACCGCCGGTGCCGAGGCCGTGCACCAGCGGGTCACCCTGGTCAGGTTCCGGCACCGGCGGAGTCGGCTGGGTGTTCTCATCGCCGAGGCCGTTGCGCTCGCCGGACTCAACCCCGGGCGCCTTCGCCGTCTGCGTGTAGACGTCGACGTTCTCGTCATCGTCGGAACGGTAGGGGTCGGTGACGTCAGTCATGGTTCCTCCTTGTTTGATCGTTGCCCCACCAGTACCCCCAGTCGCAGCCGGCCACACTGCCTGGAACCTCTGCGTGACCTCGCCCATCCGGGCCCACCAGACGACACTGTCGCGCCACTGCTCGAATCCAGCCGAGATGTAGGCGCTGGGCGGCCCGTCGAGGTGGGTGAGCACCAGCGTGACCTCCGGGGTGAGGAGCAGCAGGTCGATCACCTGTTCCACGATGCGCGGCCCCAAGCCGCTCCCGAGCCATTGCGGGAGAAGCCCGAGGTGGTCGATCATCAAGACCGCCTCGATGCCGGCCCCGTGCAGCCTGGTGAGCTCCTCGCCGACCTCGATGGCCGCTGCGGCCATCGTCTGCGCGATGCCACCGACCGGCTGTCCGTTGTCCACAAGCTCGGGCAGCCAGGACTCCCAGCCGAGCCAGCCGCGGATGGTGCCGATCACCACGCTTCCGCCGGAGACCTCGTCACACAGTGCGACCTCGGCGTCAAAGTAGCGCAGGGCACTATCGGGGGCGTCGGGAAGGCGGCTGAAGCGCAGGCTGTTCACGGTGACGCGGTCGTGGACCGGACCGGTGTTCATTGCTGCCCTCGTACTAGTGCCTGATTCCAGTCTCGCCGAAGTGATCGGCGAATTCAGGCGGTTGGTCAGAAGCGACCGGTCGACCAGACCTTCCCTGAAGGTGCGACCAGTTCCACGCCGACAGGCGCCTCGCCGTTGACCGGAACGAGCCACGAACCGGACGCCTGTGCGGCGCCGTACTCGGTGGTGAGGGCCCACTTGCCGCCGCTGGTGCGCTGCCCGTCCCTGCCGACGAGGAAGCACTCGTAGCTCATTCCGGGCTTGCCGGTGGTGATGTTCAGCAACACGAAGGTCTGGCCCCTGCTGGTGGTGATTCCCGCGGAGCCGACGGCCTCCCCTGACGCCGTGAGCAGCTGGGTGGCGACCGGCGCGTGATCCGTCGCGGTACCGCCGGAACGGGACTGTCCGCCGACGACGGCGAGCGTGCCACCGATTCCGGAGAGCAGCCCGATCAGGACGGCTGCAGCCACCAGCAACATCCGTCCCCGCGGCATGCGCACGCGGGCGGCGGGCGCCATCGCTGCGACGACGCGCCCGGAGAACCCCGGCGGCGGTGCGATCGCAGGCGATGCAGCGAGCGCTTGCGCCAGCCCGTCGGAGAGCTCGGCGTATTCGCCGCGGCACGGCGCGCAGGTGGCCAGGTGGTCGATGAGCCGGGCCTGTTCTGCCGGCTCGAGATCGGCGAGGGCCAGGGCAACCAGCTCCTCGTCCTCGGGGTGCCAGTCAGTCATGTTCCGCCTCCATCGCCAACCGCATCCGCCGCAGGCCGGTGCGAATCCTCGTCTTCGCCGTGCCCAGCGGGATGCCCTCGTAGTCGGCCACCTCCGTCACGGTACGCCCGCCGATCACGGCAAGGACCACGGCTCTCGCCTGCTCGACGGGTAGCTGGGCGAGCCGCTCCGCTGCCGCCATGGCCTCGATCCGTCCGCCGCTGCCGTCGGGCGCTCCCCCGGCCAGCGTCGTGGTGATGAGCACTTCCAGCTCCCCCGCCTCCAGCGGGAACGACCGTCGCGCCCTGATGGCGTCGATCGCGAGGTTCCGCGTGATCGTCAACAGCCAGGTGAGCACCGACCCGCGGCGGGCGTCGTAGTTCCCTGCCGCCCGCCAGGCGCGCAGGAAGGCTTCCTGCGCCACGTCCTCCGCCAGCGCCCGATCGTGGGTGATCGAGACGGCAAGGCCGAACACCGGTCCCTGGAAGCGCCGGACGAAAGCGACGGCCGCGGCTTCGTCGTCCACGGCGAGCGCACTCATCAAGGCGGCGTCCGGTGCCCGGTCGGCCAACGAGTAGACGCTCACACCATCAGATACGGGCGAAGTCCCTGAATGGATTGCGGCAGGCCGCAATCCAAATCGGGACCTGGGCCGTATCACCTTCTGAAGAACCACCCATCGGCAAGGAGGACTCAATGTTCGCACGATCCCGCATTGCGCTGGCTGTGGCACCAGCTGCGTGCCTCGTTCTACTCAGCGCCTGCACTTCGCCGGCCACCCCGGCGGCGCCCGCACCCGCGACGACAGCGGCAAGTTCCGCCCCCGCCGCCAGCGCACCGGCCTCGTCGGCAGCAGCACCGGCCCCGGCCGACGCAGCGACCCTCGCCCTCGGCCTGGCGGACACCGGCCTCGGATCGATCCTCGTCGACGGCAAGGGCATGACGCTGTACATGTTCACCAAGGACACCCAGGGCAGCAACGCCAGCGCGTGCACCGGACAGTGCCTCACCGCCTGGCCGCCGCTGTACGGCAAGCCAACAGCCGGCAAGGGCGCAGACGACTCCAAGCTCGGTTCCTTCGCACTGCCGGACGGCACCACGCAAGCGACCTATAACGGCTGGCCGCTGTACTACTGGAAGGGCGATGCCAAGGCCGGCGACACCGCGGGCCAGAAGGTCGGCGGGGTCTGGTTCGTGCTGGACAAAGACGGCAACCCGATCAAGAAGTAGTCGTGGACATCTTCGGCCTGCCGCTGCATCCCCTTGTGGTGCACGCCGCGGTGGTGCTGATCCCGCTCGCAAGTCTCGGGGCACTGATCGTTGTCGTATCCGCGCGCGCACGTGAGCGGTTCGGATGGTTGACGGTCGCCTTCGCAGTGGCAGCGGCGGGGGCGGCCATCACGGCAAGGCTTTCGGGCGAAGCGTTGGCCGAGAGCCTCGGAGGGATCGAAACGCTGATCGCCACGCACCGCCAATGGGGCGAACTCACGCCCTGGCCGGCGGTCGCCCTCGCCATCACCCTTCCGGCAGGGCTGCTGATCCGCAGCCGTTCGAAGCCGGCCTGGGTGGCGGCAGCTGTGCTCAGCGTCGTCGCAGCCGTCGCAGCCCTTGTCCTCGTCGCCCTCACCGGCGAGGCAGGGGCGAGGGCGGTGTGGGGCCGCTAAACCGTCACGGCACCCCACCTGTCAAGGAACGAGGTGCCCTGCGGCCCGATAGAGCTCGTACCATTCCGGCCTCGTCAGCACGATGTCCGCGCCCTTGGCCGCAGCGGTGACGCGCGCAGGGCTCGTGGTGCCCAGCACCACCTGCAGCTGCGCGGGATGCCGGGTGAGCCAGGCAGTGGCGATCGCCTCGGGCTGCACGTCGTAGGCGACGGCGAGCCGGTCGATGACGGCGTTCAGCTCCGGGTAGTCGGGGTTGCCGAGGAAGACGCCGGTGAAGAAGCCGGCCTGGAAAGGGGACCACGCCTGCAGGGTGATGTCGTGCAGGCGGCAGTAGTCGAGGATGCCGAGATCACGGCTGATCGACTGCTCAAGTCCAACCATGTTCATCGCGACACCCTGGGCGATGATCGGCGCGTGGGTGATCGAGAGCTGCACCTGGTTGGCAACAAGCGGCTGGCGGACGTAGCGCTTAAGGAGCTCGATCTGCGCAGGCGTGTGGTTCGAGACTCCGAAGTTGCGAACCTTGCCGGCGTCCGCCAGCTCATCGAAGGCGCGTGCCACCTCTTCCGGCTCGACGAGCGCATCGGGGCGGTGCAGGAGCAGGATGTCGACGTGGTCGGTGCGGAGCGCATCAAGAGACCCCTCGACGGCCTCGATGATGTGCTCGTAGGAGAAGTCGAAGTACGGCCCGTCCTTCACGATGCCGGCCTTCGTCTGCAGCACGATCTCGTCGCGCTGCGCCGGGGTCAGCCGCAGGGCTTCCGCGAACCGGGCCTCGCAGCCGTGCGCCGCACCGTCGCCGTAGATGTCGGCGTGGTCGAAGAAGGTGATGCCGGCGTCGAGGGACGCGTCGAACAGGGCTCGCACCTGTTCGTCCGATTTCTCCTGGATACGCATCACCCCGGTGACGACAGCCGGAACGACCAGATCGGTGCCGGGCATGGTGAACGTCTTCATGGCGTGCTCCCCTTCTCAGTCGGCCTGCGAGAGCAGGGCCATCTCGTCTGATGTGAGCACGAGGTCGACGGCGTGGGCCGAGTCCTCGATGCTCTCCGGGCGCGAGGCGCCCGGGATCGGGATCACGATCGGAGCGAGCCGCAACTCCCAGGCGAGGGTGATCTGCTGGGGGCTGACCCCGTGCTTTGCCGCGAGCGCTGCGAACGCACCGTGACGGTCGCCCAGTGCTGCGGCGTTGCGGATGCCGCCGAGGGGGCTCCACGGCAGGAAGGCGATGCCGAGCTTCGCACAGTGCTTGAGTTCGGGCAGGCTCGACCGGTGGGCCGGTGAGAACTGGTTCTGCACCGAGACCAGTTCGCCGTTGAGGATCTCCATGGCGAGGTCGATCTGCTCGACGCTGGCGTTCGAGATGCCGACAAGCTGGATGACGCCTTCGTCGAGCAGGTCACGCAGGGCGCCCACCGACTCCGCGTACGGCACGGCCGGGTCGGGGCGATGGAACTGGTAGAGCCCGATCGACTCCACGCCGAGCCGCTTCGCCGAAGCCTTCGCCGCCTCCTTGAGGTACTCGGGACGCCCGTCGCGTGTCCAGCTGCCGTCCCCGGGACGCAGGTGACCGCCCTTGGTCGCGACCAGCACCCCGCTGATGTCGCCGCCGTAGCTGCGCAGCGCGCGGGCGATCAGCTCCTCGTTGTGGCCGACCTCCCCTGCGTGCAGGTGGTAGGCGTCAGCGGTGTCGATGAGGGTGACCCCTGCGTCGAGGGCTGCATGGATGGTTGCAACGGAGCGCTGCTCGTCGGGACGACCTTCGATCGACATCGGCATGCCGCCGAGCCCGATCGCGCTGACGGTGCGCTGGCCAAGGTTTCTTTGCATCACAGAGGCCACCTTAGGCGCATCGGCTCGCGACCGGATCGGTGATGAATAGGCTGGCGGTCGTGGCTGCAGATCCGTGGCGTCCGCTGGTGCGGTGGGGCGCTGTCGCCGCGATCGTCGTGCTGGTGATGATCCCGCTGCAGGCAGCCGTCTTCCTGCTCAGTCCTCCCCCGACGACCGTCGCCGACTACTTCGCCCTCTTCCAGGCCAACCCGCTGCTCGGGCTGCTGGACCTCGACCTGCTGCTGACCGTCGACTACGTGGTGATGATCCCGTTCTACCTCGCGCTCTTCGTTCTGCTGCGCCTGCGTGAACCGTCCCTCGCGCTCCTCGCGCTCACCCTCGGCCTGTTCAGCCTCGCGCTCTTCTTCGTCTCCCGTGAAGCCACGTTCTCGATGTGGCAGCTCAGCACGCAGTACGCGGCCGCGGACGAAGCGGGAAGGGCAGCGCTGCTCGCTTCCGGCCAGACCCTGCTGACCCTCTACAACGGCGGCACCTTCGGGTTGAGCTACCTGCTCGGCGCGGCGAGCACCCTGCTGTTCTCCTTCGCCATGCTGCGGACGCTGCTCTTCGGCCGGGCCGCTGCCGTTGTCGGGTTGGTGACCGGCGCGACCATGCTGGTGCCACCGAACACCGGAGGAGTCGGTCTTGTCGTCGCGATGCTGTCGCTGATTCCGACGGCGGTGTGGTTGGTGCTCCTCGCGCGCGGGTTGCTTCGCAAGACGCAGCGGACCAGCCTGTGAGACGCTGCTCCGGCTTCGGGAACTGTTGGACGGGGCGCTAGCCTGAGGCGAACGTTTGGAGGTTCGGTGATTCGCAGTGGCATCGCCAGCGCGCACGTGGTCCGCAGCATGCGCCTGCTCCTGGAGGCGTACGCAGGCTCCGAGTTGCCCGAATGGGAAGGCTTCGCCCGTAGCCTGCGTTCGTTACGCCTCGATCCGGGCGACGTCCTGTTCGCAGCGGGCGAGCAACATCCGTTCGTCTACTACGTGGAATCGGGACTCCTCAAGGCGCAGATGCTGAACTCGCGCGGACGCCCGATCATCGCGTTCTTCTCGGAGGAGGGCGACGTGCTGGCGTCCATGCCGGCACTTGCGCCGGAAGGCGTCCGGCTCGTCGCACGGCGGCACCTGCATCCCCGCGTCGAGGTGCTGCAGGCTGCGGTCGACGGGGTGAGTATCCACACGTTGATCGCGATCCAGCCGTCACTGGTGCACCGCTTCGACTATCGCGTCGTCGACCAGCTCGCTGCCCGGCACGTCGCCTGGGGACGGGCCTGCAACTCGCTGTCGATGATGTACGCCATCACGCTGCAGGCCGACGTGGCAGCCTTGCGCAACTCCCCCGAGCAGCGGTACCGCAACCTGCTCGAGTCCCGTCCCGACCTTGTCGACCGGGTCAGCAAGCGCGACCTCGCCAGTTTCCTCAACGTGACGGACGTCGCGCTGAGCCGAATCGCCAAGCGCGTGCTCGCTGACGACTCCGAGGACGAGGACGAGTGAGCTGAGCGGCCCGCTGGCACCACGCCTGCGTCCGGTGACCCCGGGCGCGCTCGAGCCTGCCGACGCCGCGGAGGCCGCCGCCGGCGCCGACGACCTGGACGAGGTCGAGCTCGCCGGCCTGAACCTCGAGAGCATGGCCTGGACGGGGCGGCGCAGGCTCGGATCCTCCCGGGTGTCCGACCTCGTCGTCGGTGACTGGAAGGCCCGGGCGGCCTCGATCGTCGATTCCGTGGTCGAGCGCGCCGACGTCGTGACCCTCTCCGCTGCCGAATCGGGGTGGTGGAACGTCGAGGTGCAGCAGACCCGTATCGGTTCCGCCGAGCTGTACGACGCCATGCTGCGCAATGTCCACTTCGTGCGCTGCAAGCTCGGCTACCTGAACCTGCGCGGCGCAACCCTGACCGATGTCGCGTTCAGCGATTGCGTCATCTCCGACCTCGACCTGCTGCGGGCCTCGGCCACCCGGGTGTCGTTCACCGGAACCCGCATCGGTCGCCTGGAGTTGTCCGGCTCGAAGCTGGAGGACGTCGACCTGCGCGGCGCATCCCTGGCCGACATCGGCACCCTCGAGGGGTTGCGGGGGGCGACGATCACGCTGGACCAACTACTGGAGATCGCGCCTGCCCTGGCGGAAGGCCTGGGTATCAAGGTCGAATAGTGGCGCCGGGCCGGGAGCGCCTCTCGGCGAGTGGCCGCTCGAAGCGGCGAATGTTGGAGCCCGGGGCTACCGCAGCCCGGCGCCTGATGAAGGATAGGCCGCCAGCCCCGCCGAACCAAGTACGAGGTCTATTCGAGCGCGTCCGAGCGCCACAGGTGCGCGCAGGCAGTGAGGTCGGCCGCCATGTCCTGCAGGCGTCCGGCCTGAACGAGTTCGCGGGTGCCTTCGGCGACATCGGCCCGGCCGGCCGCAACGACGTGGCAGAAGGCTGAGGCCCGTTCGAGTGCGATCGCGAAGTCGCCGTCGAACACGCCACGCAGGATCTCGTCTGCCACCCTTCGCACCTCTGTGGGCCCCGGCGGGTCGACACCGGCGACAGCGTGGTTGGGCTCGGTGAACCGGACGCCGGCCGCATACTCCCGCGCTGCGCCCTGCGGGTCGGTGCCGACCCATTCGCGCAGCAGGTAGAGCCGCCACAAGGCGCCCGGCAGCGACCTGCCCGGACGCGAAGCCCACAGGTCGGCGAGGGTCCCCAGCCCGATGTCGTCGACGATGGCGACCAGACGTGCGGTGACGGCGGGATCATGCGCTGCACGTCCGGTGTGCACCAGCACTGCGGCAGTCTCGTGCGCAGCATGCAGCTCGGCGATCGGGTCCGACGGCACACCGAGGGCCTCCAGCGCCGCAGGATTGCGGTAGCTCGGCCGGCGGGGCCTGTGGGACTCGGTCATCGGGCAACCCTAACCCCACGACCCCAGCGACCTCCGCGATTAGGGTTGCGTCCATGAGCCCCTTCCAGGGAATCCCGCTGGCTGCCGTCGACTTCTTCGCTGAACTCGAACTCAACAACAACCGTGCGTGGTGGGCTGCGCACTCCGACGTCCATGAGGTCGCGGTGAAGGCGCCGATGGCGGCGCTGGCCGCAGAACTCGAGGACGAATTCGGGCCGATCAAGGTCTACCGGCCGAATCGCGACGTGCGTTTCTCGGCGGACAAGGCACCGTACAAGGACCACCAGGGTCTCGTCGCTGACACCGGCACGGCGATGGGCTGGTACGCGCAGCTGAGTTCGCGGGGCCTGATGACCGCTGGTGGCTGGTACGCCGGCGCCCCGGACCAGATCCAGCGCTATCGCCTCGCCGTCGATGACGACCGCGCAGGCCCGGCACTGCGGGCCGTGGTGGAGCGGCTCGAGGACGACGACTTCGTCGTGGGCGGTGAGCGGCTGAAGACCCGTCCGCGCGGGGTGAGTCCCGACCACCCGCGGCTCGACCTGCTGCGCCACAAGTCGCTCACCGCCGCCCGCGAGTACGGCGTGCCCGACTGGCTGGAGTCGGCAGAGGTGCTCGAGCAAATCCGCAAGGACTGGCGGGCGCTGGGCCCGCTGATGACCTGGCTGTCCGGGAACGTCGGCGACACCACCATGACCGATCGCGGTCCCGGGCGAGGCCGACGTTGAACCTCGTCGTCGTCCCGGCCAACGAAGCCAGCTGGGAGGACCTGCAGGCTGTGCTCGGCGAGCGCGGCATCGGCGCGGAGTGCCAGTGCCAGCGGTTCAAGCTCGAGCGGAAGGAGTCCTTCGGTTCGATACCGGCGGCCGTCCGCGCTGAACGCCTACGCACCCAGACCTGCGTCGGCGAGCCGGCGGCACCGTCCACGACCGGTCTTGTGGCCTACCGGGGGAACGAGCCGGTCGGTTGGTGTGGGGTGCAACCGCGGAGGGAGTACGGCGGACTCCTGCGGGTGTACCGGACGCCGTGGGTGGGCCGTGACGAGGACAAGGACGACCCGGGCGTGTGGGCCCTCACCTGCTTCATGGTGCGCGCCGGGCACCGGCGCACCGGCATCAGCTACGCCCTGGCGAAGGCAGCAGTGGACCACGCACGTGACCGTGGTGCTACTGCCATCGAGGGCTACCCGATCATGGTCCCGCCCGGCATCCTGATGACCTGGGGCGAGGAGTTCGTCGGCTTCCCGCAGGTCTTTGCCGCCGCCGGCTTCACAGAAGTCAGTCGCCCCGGTGTCCGCCGCCTGGTCATGCGGGTGGACTTCGAGCCCGTCGGGCGAGGCGAATCATGAGCCCGGAGGCGGTCGCCCAGTGGCTCCTGGACTCCGACCCGGCGATCCGCTGGCAGGTGCTGCGTGACCTGCTGGGTGCACCGGAGGAGCAGTGGTCTGCGGAGCGGGCACTGGTTGCCGACTTCGGCTGGGGTGCCCGGCTGCTGTCGCTGGAGGACGCGGACGGGCAGTGGGCCGGGGCTGCGTTCGTCCCGGCCGATTGCACCCGCGAGGAGTGGGACCAGGTGGGCCAGCCCTGGACGGCTACGGCGTTCACCCTCGACCAACTGCGCGAGTTCGGCCTTGACCCGGCCAGCGAGGCCGCGCGCTGGGCCGTCCGCCGGATCGGTGAGAACTCCCGCTGGGAGGAAGGCAACCAGCCCTTCTGGGAGGGCGAGGTCGAGGAGTGCATCAACGGAAGGACGGTGGCCTCCGGCGCCTACTACGGGGTCGAGGTCGCGCCGATAGTGGAACGGCTGGTCACCGAGCAGCTCGCGGACGGCGGCTGGAACTGCGAGCGGGCCAACGGCTCGGAGCGCTCGTCCTTCCACACCACCATCAACGTCCTCGAAGGTCTCCTCGGGTTTGAGCGGGCCACCGGTGGTACGCCCGCATCCCGGGCTGCGCGCGCCCGGGGCGAGGAGTTCCTGCTTGTCCGCGACCTGTGCCGCCGGCTGTCAACGGGGAAGCCGGCCGACGCCCGGTTCCTCCTGTTCACCAACCCGACCCGGTGGCGCTACGACGTGCTGCGCGGGCTCGACTACTTCCGCGATGTGGCCACCCTCACCGGAACACCTCCCGACCCGCGGCTCGGCGATGCCATCGACCACATCCGGTCGCGGCAACGGCCGGACGGCACGTGGCCGCTCGATCGGCGCGACCCTGGCCGGGTCTGGTTCGACGTCGACGAAGGGCCGGGCGAGCCCTCGCGGTGGGTGACGCTGCGCGCCCTGCGCGTCCTCGCCTGGTGGGATGACCAGCGTCCGGTGCGCAGTTCCCTCCATTGAGCAGGTCGTCGGAGTCTGGCTAACCTCCGACCATCGCCCCCGGCACCCCCGCCGTCGGACGCCTCGATGGAGAGGATCAGCATGTCGCACGCTCGACCACGTTCCCTGGTCTCGGTAGTCGCCACCTTCGCCCTGCTGGCGGGACTGCTCGCCGCCACGCCTGCGCCCGCCTCGGCAGCTCCGGCCAGGCACCCTTCTCCGGTGCCGGTCGCACCCGGCTTCGGACCGAACGTCACGATCTTCTCCCCCACCGACCCCGTGGCAGACATCCAGAAGAAGCTGGACGCGACCTACGCGAAGCAGGTCGACAACGAGATGGGCACCCAGCGGTACGCGTTCTACTTCCTGCCCGGCACCTACGGCACGACCGAGAAGCCGCTGCAGTTCAAGGTGGGCTACTACACCGAGGTGGCTGGATTGGGTGCGAACCCCGACGACGTGACGATCAACGGCACCATCGAGGTCTACAACCGATGCCTCGGTGACGGGGGCACGTCGAACTGCATTGCCCTCAACAACTTCTGGAGGACGCTGGCCAACCTCAAGCTGCAGGTGAACACAGCCGGCCATGACGGCTGCCGCGCCAGCGCCAACTTCTGGGCGGTGTCGCAGGCGGTGTCACTGCGCCGGGTGCACGTCACCGGCGGGACGCTGTCACTGATGGACTACTGCACCGCCGGCCCGCAGTACGCCAGCGGTGGCTTCATCGCCGACTCAAACCTTGGCACCGTGGTCAACGGCTCGCAGCAGCAGTGGCTCACGCGCAACTCCCGTGTGGACTCCTGGAGCAACGGCGTGTGGAACCAGGTGTTCTCCGGCGTCGTGGGTGCACCCGATGACACCGCCTTCCCTGACCCGCCGTACACCACGGTGGCGAAGACCCCGGTGAGCAGGGAGAAGCCCTACCTGTACGTCGACGGCTCCGGGAAGTACTTCGTGCGGGTGCCGTCCGTCGCCAAGGACACCACCGGCACGTCGTGGTCGGGCGGACTGACGCCGGGACGCAGCATCCCGCTGTCGGACTTCTTCATCGCCCGACGCGGTGACTCGGCGAGGACGATCGACAACGCCCTTGCACGCGGCCGGAACGTCCTGTTCACCCCGGGCGTCTACCGCATCGACCGCACGCTGGACGTGAAGAGGGCGAACACGGTGGTGCTGGGCATGGGCCACGCGACGCTCACCTCCGCACGCGGTGCGACGCCGATGCAGGTGGCAAACGCCCCCGGCATCGTGGTGGCAGGAGTGACCTTCGACGCAGGACCCACGATCTCGCAGGCATTGCTGCGCGTGGGCAAGTCCCACGGCAAGGGGCACGGGCACCGCACTCCTGCCAGCAACCCGATCACGCTGAGCGACGTGTACTTCCGGGTCGGCGGACCCCATGTCGGTAGCACCCGGACGGCGCTGGAGATCAACGCCGACCACGTCCTCGTCGACCACATCTGGGTGTGGCGGGCCGACCACGGCGTCGAGGGCTTCACCAAGGGCGTGAACGGTGACACCGACCGGTGGAACACCAACATCGGCACAAACGGCCTGGTGGTCAACGGGGATGACGTCATGGCGACAGGCGCCTTCGTCGAGCACTTCCAGCGGTACAACACCTTGTGGAAGGGCGAACGCGGCCGCGTGATCTTCTACCAGAACGAACTGCCTTACGACCCGCCGACCCAGGCCGACTGGACCCAACGTGACGGGACGCTGGGCTACCCCGGCTACAAGGTGGCCGACAACGTCCGCCAGCACAGCCTCGTCGGCGCCGGGGTCTACGTGTTCAACCAGAACAACCCGTCGATCGTGACGGCCAACGGGTTCGAGGTGCCCGAGCGTGCCGGCGTGAGACTGCACCACGTGATGACGGTGAACCTGAGCGCAGGAACGATCCTGCACGTCGTGAATGACACCGGTGGCACTGCCGACACGACCAAGGTGGGCGTCCCGCAATTCGTGGTGGACTACCCGACACCCTGATCGGGCGGACCGGTTTCGTGGTCCGCGTCCCAGAGCGCCTGTTCGTAGGCCTGGTGGCGCGGGCCACGTCCGATCCGCATGGTGCCGTTGGGCCCGACCCGGTAGTGCTGGCCGTTGGGTGTGGTCCACCAGAAGATGCCGGGTGTGGGTTGTTGGAGGTGCCACCCGGCGTGGGTCTTGGCGCGGTGGGGCCTTCGGGACAGCGGGCCGAGGTTGGAGGCTCTGGTCTGGCCTTTCCCGCCGGGCCGGTAGGGCACGGTGTGGTCCAGGTCAGCCTCCCGCGGGGTGCGAGAGCGAGAACGGGAACACCTCGACCGTGTCGCGCAGCAGGACCTGGCGGCGGATCGGGTCGGGGATCTCGTAGGAGTCGACGGCGATGTCGGTGTAGGGCCGGATGGTCGGGGTGAGCCGCACCCGGGTATGGCCCAGCAGGTACTTCAGCATGGCCGCCGGCAGGGCACCGACCCCTTCGACGCGGGCCGGGCCGGCACAGCGCAGCAGGGTCTCCTCCGCAACGTGGACGAACACCTGGGCCTGGGGCAACAACCGCGGATCCGTCGACCGGACCCGCGCACCGGTCAGACCGGCGGCCTCGGCGAGCATCAGCTGTGCCCTGGCCGGGGTGGCCAGGATGCCGATCGCCGTGGCGCGGCGCACGTCCTTCAGGTCGGTGTCGCCACGATCCGCGAGAATGTCGGCGATCCGGTCGACCATGGCGTCGAAGTAGATGGCGTCGGCAGGTGTCGACCCTGGCGGAAATGTAGGCGACTGCCGGGTCGTCGGTGGGCAGCTTCCGCACGAACCGGGCAGCCCGGGCCTCCTGCTGCAACGCGGTGACCTTCGCGGCGGCGATCTCGGTGATCAGGCCGCGCGCCAACTGCAGCACCCGCCGCCACGGCAGGGTCGGCACCTTCGGCGCCAACCGCTCGTCCAGCTCCTGCGCCTGCTCGATGGTCAGGTCGAACCGGGCCACCTCCGCAGCCAACTGGCAGGCCCGCCACATCGGCACCAGGCCCCTCGTCGCCTGAAACCACAACAACGGATGGCGGGTCTTCAGGTTCACCACGTCACGGACCAACCAGGTCGCCGCAGCGACCGAGATCCCCTTCGCTGTGGCGACCTCCAACGGCAGGAACTCATCCACCAACGCGGTGCCGTCAGCGCCGATCCGCACCGGACGGGTACCGACCACGTCGAAAGACGCATCCGCGGTCCACTCGCGCGCCTCGGCCAGCTCGGCGATCGCAACAGCCGAATCCACCTCGGCCCGCGCCTGCGCCTCGAACACGGCACGCAGTCGTACCGCCGCCGCGATGTCCGAATCGTTCATGTGTTCTATTCTAGACAGCCCCTCTGACAACGCCCGCGTGTTATGTCTCAGGACATCGGTGACGGTTCTGCATCAGGACATCGGTGACACTTCCGGGGTTCTTGGTGGTGACACTTCCCGGGCAGGGTTCGGGGGATGGCTGCCAATCAACCCATCGATCCTGTTGTCCGTCTCGCGATCGCAGGCTGACCCGACGACGCGCCGCGCGGGGCGGTGTCGACGTTCTGCGTCGAGCACGGCGTCTCGCGCAAGTCGTTCTACGAGCTGCGCCGGAGAGCAGCCGAGCAGGGCCAGGCGGCCGTGCTCGAGCCCATACCCCGGCGGCCCAGGTCGTCCCCGACCAAGCTGAGCGACCAGGTCAAGGCCCAAACCATCGCGGCGCGAGCCGCCCTGGAGAACTCGGGGCTGGACCACGGGCCGATCAGCGTGCACGACAAGATGACCTCGATGGGGCTGCCGGTCGTGCCCTCGACAGCGGCCTTGGCCAGGATCTTCCGGGAGACTGGGGTGGCCCGGCTGGAACCGAGGAAATGCCTCAACGCCTGCTCAACGTCGTCGACCTCGTCCTGACACACGAACCGTCACCGATGTCCTGATGCGGAACTGTCACCGATGTCCTGAGACATCACACTGACAGCCGGCGCCCGGCGCCGCGCCACCTGGTCGGCGAGCAGCACAGCGACGCGAAGCTGTTCGGTCGTCGGCTTCACCAGCCGGGTCGCCGTGGTCACCTGGAAGTGGCCGAGGATGCGTCCGCCCTGGACGACCGGCACGGCGGTGAAGCGGTCCGTGGGCAGCCCGTAGCCGGAAACGTCGAGGGTGGTGCCCTGGAGCGTCACCGAGCCGTCCCGCTGGACGATCGCCTGGTCGGGCGACGGGGGCCCTTCTGCGAAGGTCACGCGCTCCGCGCCGAGGCTGTGCCAGATGTGGCCGGCGACGGTATCGACGGTCTCCGTACCTGATCCGCCCTTCGCCACCATGTCGGAGGACTCGAGGACGCCACGGATGAAGCCTTCACGTTCACTCGCGCGCGCACGCTGCCGTCCACCCCACAACGCCAGCTCGTTCACGGCGAGGCCGACCAGCAGCAGCAGGACGGCGAGTTCGATGTCCTCGGAGTTGGTGATGCTGGGGTTGAGATAGGGGGCGGTGAGGAAGAAGTCGAAACCGGCAGCGCTGGCCAGGCCGGCGAGGATGCCGCTGGGACGATCACCGGTCGCCGCAACCCCGACGACGACGAGCACGAGGATCAGTGCGGAAGCCGAGCCGGGGACGATGCCGTTCAGGAAGTACAACATGCCGCTGACCAGAATCGGCACCACGACGGCTGCACCCCGCAACAAGCCCCGGTTCTGCTCGACCCACTCTGTCCACATACCTCCAGCAAAGCACCAGTTCTGGGCGTGCAGCAGGGGCGGGCTCATCAAGGATGCGTCAAGCTTTTCCGACAGCTCAGCCGGGCTTCCGGGCAACGAAGGTGTGCAGGATGCCCTGTTGCCAGCCGCCGGCGCCCTGGCGCGCGATGTCGACGAAGCCTGCCGCCGCCAACCGGTCGCCGAAGTCCTGGACGGAGTCGAAGTCCAGGACGCTGCGCCACAGGTAGCGGTACAAACTGAAGTTGTGGTCGAGCAGGATGCCGAGCGGAATGATCACCAGCCAGCACGTCACGTGCCAGCGCCAGCGGGCGACGGCGTGTCCGGCCACCGAGTAGTCCTGCACGACGAGCCAGCCGCCGGGGGTGAGCAGCTGCCGGGCCTCGGCGAGCGCCCGGTCGCGAGCAGGCGCCGGCACGTTGCGGTACAGGTAGGCGGCCTGGATGCCGTCCCAGGTGCCAGGCTCGTAGGCCGCGACGTCGAGCTCGCCTGCGGTCGCCTGGGCGAACTCCACCCCGTCGGGCCAGTCCTTGGCGCGGGCCTGGGCGAGCATGCCCGCAGAAGCGTCCAGGCCGAGCACGTCGGCATCGGGGACGGCGTCCAGCAGGGCCTGGGTCGATGCCCCCGACCCGCAGGCGAGGTCGATCAGCCGCAGGGTCGAGTGGTGGGTGGCACGGCCGGCGAGCGCGTGCGCTGCCCGGTGCAGTTCGGCGTGATAACCGGGGTTGAGGCCCACCAGGAGGTCGTAGCGGGATGCACCACGATCGAACAGCGCTGACGTCATGCCCAGAAGCTAGGGGCCTTCCACCCTCCAACGCCAGAAGGTGGTCCAAGATTGCCCGAGAGGCGGTGATGAGGTGAGGAAGCTCACCGACTGGGCGCGCGGGCTGCTCCGTCCGCGGCTGGCCGTGTTCACGACCCAGGTCAGGTCCCTGAATTCCATGGTCACGATGGTGGCCGTCCGGCTCACCACCACAACCGAGCGGGCACTTCGGGGGCACTGGCGCATCGAGGGACCTGCCGCTGTGGAGCTGGGCAAGGAGCTGGTTCGCCTGCAGACCCTGTGG
Source organism: uncultured Actinomycetota bacterium (assembly GCA_963799235.1). Lineage (GTDB taxonomy): Bacteria > Actinomycetota > Actinomycetes > Propionibacteriales > Propionibacteriaceae > Propionicimonas. The sequence continues at coordinate 506,702 of CAWCWL010000001.1, forward strand.
CCGCCGGGGCGGGGGGCCAGGTCCAGCGAGCTCGATCGGGCACGGGCCACCATGATCGCCAACGGGGCCAGCCCGCGGCTCGCCCACTACCTCGGGGAGCTGAGCCTCGCGTGACCGACCCTGACCTCAGGGACAGGTGGCGAGCATCCGCGTCAGCGCCTGCTTCTCCGCACGGTCCGTCGGGAGCGCGTAGGCGGCCTTCACCGTGATGTAGCGCACCGCGTAGCCACACTGGGCCGGGCCGATCGGCTGCCACTGCGCCGCGTCCGCCCCGCCCTTGGCCTGGTTGGAACCGCCACCGGAGGCGACCAGCTCACGCAGGTCGTTGGCGAACTGCAACCGTCGCTCGGCCGTCCAGTTCCGGGCGCCGTAGCGCCACGCGACGCTGAGGGCGACGATGTGGTCGATCTGCACCGACTCGGCCTGGCTGGGCTCCTTGGCGTCGGTGAGCGTGATGGACGCCCCGGAGTACGGGTCGACCCAGGTTCCCGAGAGCACGTCGTGGTCGCAGGAGCCCTGACGCCCGACGGTGTGTGGGGCCGAGGCCACCACGTCGCGCAGCAGGACGTCGTCGCGCTGGTTGCAGCCGTTGCCGTCGGTGTCGGTCCAGGCGTCACCGAACGCAGCCCTCCGGTAGTCCTTTGCCGTGCCGGGCGGATCGACCAACGCCAGTCTCCCGATCGCGCCACGGGCGAACGCCACCTCCGCCGGGGAGCTCACCAGGAGCGTGTTGCCCGGGCGCGAGTCGGCCTCAGAAGTGGGGTCAGCGACAGGCTGGGGGGTCCACAAGCGTGGCCAGACGAAGACGGCCACCACCACGGCAACGAGGAGTACCGCAACGACGGCGAGGATTCGTCCCGGCCGCGACGGCGAGCGACTGTCCGTGTGCTCAGGCCTCAGGGGTGGGCCACAGCACTGCGACGCACACGTTCACCAGCATGAGGCCGAAGGCTGCGTTGGTGAGGGCTGGCTGGCCCTGGCCCTTGCGGGTGCGGACGTTCGCGATCTCGGCGCAACCGACGACCGCGAGGGCGACGATGAGCTTCGTGCCGAGCTTCGCCCAGCTCACCTCCTCCTTGTTCATCTGCACGAGACCAACGAGGATCACGCCGAGGATGAGCTGTACGCGAGCGCCCCACACCAGGACGTTCAGCCCGCGGGCCGCGCCGAGGAAGTTGGCGAGCCACCCGCCGGCGATGCTGGCCATGCCGAGGAGGTGGAGGACGACGACGATGCCGATGACGGTTTCCATGGCCCCGACCATATTCCCCTCGCGGAACAGCGCGGGACCGACGCGTGTTAGGCCCGGACGTGAAACAGACAGAACTGACCTTCGGGCTCGACACGTTCGGCGACCAGACCGTTGACGCCGGCGGGATTCAGGAGAGCGCAGCCCAGGTGCTCCGGGACGTGGTGGCCGAAGCCGTCCGGGCCGACGAAGTGGGCATCGACCATTTCAGCGTCGGCGAGCACCACCGTCCCGACTTCGCCATCTCCGCCCCTGAGGTCGTCCTCGCCGCCATCGCTGCGCGGACGTCGCGGATCACGGTCGGCTCTGCTGTCACCGTGCTCAGCTCCGACGACCCGGTGCGGGTCTACGAGCGGTTCGCGACGCTGGACGCGATCAGCGAAGGGCGCGCAGAGCTCACCGTGGGACGGGGGTCGTTCATCGAGTCGTTCCCGCTGTTCGGGTATGACCTCGACGACTACGAGGTGCTGTTCGAGGAGAAGCTCGACCTGCTCGCTTCCCTGCGCGCGGAGGGTCCGCTGCACTGGTCGGGCACGACCCGCCTGCCGCTGACCGGGCAGCGCGCGTATCCGACAACCGAGCGCGGCAGCCTTCCGGTCTGGGTGGCCGTCGGTGGCACCCCTGCGTCTGTGGTGCGGGCGGCCGAGTACAGGCTGCCGTTGATGCTGGCCATCATCGGCGGGCCGCCGGCGCGGTTCCGTCCGTTCGTCGACCTGTACCGCAGCCGGACACAGGGGACGGACCTGCCGGTCGGCGTCCACTCCCCCGGCTTCCTCGCTGCGACCGACGCGGAGGCCCGCGAGCTGCTGTACCCGCACTTCAAGGCCAACCGCGACCGGATCGGACGCGAGCGTGGCTGGCCATCGGTGACCCGGGCCGACTTCGAGGCGGAGGCCGATGGCGGCGCCCTGTTCGTCGGCTCCCCGGAGACGGTGGCGACCCGGATCGCTGCTGCTGTCGCCGACCTCGGCATCCAGCGCTTCGACCTGAAGTACGCCAACGGTCCGATGCCGCACGAGCAGCTGCTGACGGCCATCGAGTTGTACGGCACGGAGGTCATTCCCCGGGTCCGGTCATTGCTGGGCTAGCCACTCCGCATTTGCGGACCTATTGTGGCTTTCATGGCGGAGATACGGATCAGTGAGGCGGCCACCCTGCTCGGCGTCAGCGATGACACCGTCCGGCGCTGGATCGACCAGGGCCGCCTGACCGCCGGCCAGGACGCCTCCGGGAGGCAGGTTGTGCCGGGCGCCGAGCTGGCGGAACTGGCCAGCTCGATCGCCCACGACCCGTCCAGCCTCGACCACGGCGCCGGTCGACGCTCTGCGCGCAACCAGCTCACCGGCCTGGTCACCCGGGTGGTCAGCGACACGGTGATGTCGCAGGTCGAGCTGCAGTGCGGCCCGTTCCGGGTGGTGTCCCTGATCTCGACAGAAGCGGTAACGGACCTCGGCCTCGCCGTGGGCGAGATCGCCACGGCCGTCGTGAAGGCGACGAACGTTGGCATCGAGGCACGCCGGTGAGGCGCAGCCTCCTGGCCGGGCTGGCCGGAGCCCTGCTGCTCGCTGGGTGCGCCCCCGCGTCCGCTGTCAACGGCAGGGCCGACCTCGTGGTGTTCGCCGCGTCGTCCCTCAACCCCGCCTTCGCCACGCTGGCAACGGAGTTCGAAGCAGCCCACCCGGGCGTCACGCTGAAGTTCTCCTTCGACGGCTCTGCAGCCCTGGTCGACCAGTTGAAGGCTGGTGCCCCCGCCGATGTGTTCGCCTCCGCCGACAAGGCCAACATGGACAAGGCGACCTCCGCCGGGTTGATCGGTGCCGCCCCCGCGCCGTTCACCACGAACGTGCTCACGCTGATCACCCCGTTGGGCAACCCGGCCGGCATCACCGGGCTCGACAGGAGCCTTGACGGCAGGAAGCTGGTGATCTGCGCGGACGGCGTGCCGTGCGGGACGGCGACGAGGAAGCTCGCAGCAGCCCTTGGCGTCACCCTGAAGCCGGTCTCAGAGGAGACCAGGGTCACCGACGTCCGCACGAAGGTCGAGTCCGGCCAGGCCGACGCAGGCATCGTCTACGTGACCGACGCCAGGGCGTCCGGTGCGAAGGTGGAGACGCTGCCGATCGCCGGTGCGGACAAGGCTCGCAACGCGTACCTGATCGGGACCGTCAGGGCCTCAGCCCGCGCCCCGCTCGCAGCGGACTTCGTCGCCCTTGTCATCGGTGAGCGCGGCCAGCAGGTGCTCAGGGCCGCAGGTTTCGGAGGATGATCCGTCCGCCGCTGCCACGCTGGCTGCTGCTGCCCGTCACAGCAGCAGTGGTGTTCCTCGCCGTCCCGTTGGTCGCGCTGCTCGCCCGGGTGCCGTGGACGCGCCTGCCCGCCCTGCTCAGCGCCCCCGCTGCGGTGGACGCGTTCTGGCTGAGCCTGCGCACGTGCGCGGTCACGACGCTGGTGTCCCTTGTGCTGGGACTGCCCCTTGCCCTGCTGCTCTCCCGTGGCAAGGGACGCTGGGCGGCAGCAGGCCGCGCCCTTTCCACCGTCCCGATGGTGCTGCCGCCCGTGGTCGCAGGCCTCGCCCTGTTGATCGCCCTCGGCCGTCGTGAACCCCTGGGCGGCTGGCTCGCCGCCGGCGGCATCGACCTCGCGTTCACCACCACGGCTGTCGTGATCGCGCAGACGTTCGTCGCCATGCCCTATCTCGTGGTCTCCGTCGAGGGTGCCCTGCGCTCGACGCCCGACGACTACGCGATCGCCGCGGCAACGCTGGGGGCCTCCCCCACGACGGTGCTGCGGCGGGTGAGCCTGCCGCTGGTGGCGCCGGCCGTCGCGTCGGGCGCTGCGCTGGCGTTCGCGCGTGCCCTCGGCGAGTTCGGCGCAACCCTCACCTTTGCCGGCTCGCTGCAGGGCACCACCCGGACGCTGCCGCTGGAGATCTACCTGCAACGAGAGGTCGACACCGACACCGCACTCGCGTTGTCCGTCGCACTGATCGCGATCGCTGCCGTGCTGGTCGCGGTCACCGCCCGGTTCTCCCGCGGCGTCTGGAGCCGGCCATGAGCGGACTCAGCGTGCGGGCGGCGCTGGCCGAACGGGCGGTCGACCTGGCCCTCGAGGTGGTGGACGGGTGCGTGACGGCCGTCGTCGGCCCGAACGGGGCGGGCAAGACGTCGCTGCTGCACCTCGTCGCGGGACTGGCGCGTCCCACGTCCGGGAGTGTCCGCATCGCCGGCCGGGAGGTGGCCGGGGCCACCTGGGTGCCGGTGCACCAGCGGCGTGTCGCCCTGCTCACGCAGCGGCCGGCGCTGTTCCCCCACCTGGACGTGCTGGCGAACGTCGCGTTCGGGCCGCGGTCCGCCGGCGCCACTGCGGCCGATGCGCGGAAGCGGGCCCGGGCGGAACTGGATGCTGTCGGGTGCGGCGAGCTGGAGTCCCGCCGTCCGCAGGACCTGTCGGGCGGGCAGGCCCAGCGGGTGGCCATCGCGCGGGCCCTCGCCACCGATCCCGACGTGGTCCTCCTCGACGAGCCCCTCGCAGGGCTGGACGTCGCCGTCGCCACCGAGGTGCGCCACGCCCTCGCCGCGCGCCTGAGGGGACGGACCTCACTGCTCGTGACCCACGAGCTCCTGGACATCTGGACGATCGCGGACAAGGTCGCAGTCCTCGAGGGCGGACGGGTGGTCGAGTCCGGGCCGGCGGCCGGCCTGCTCGCACGACCGACGAGCACCTTCCTCGGTCGCCTCTCCGGTACGAACCTGTTCACAGGGACGGCGGTCGGCGACACCGTCCTGCAGATCGCCCCCGAGGTGAACCTCCACGGCATGCCCGATCCCGACCAGCCGCTCACCGTCGGCTCCGCCGGGCTGGCAAGCATCCAGCCGGCGGCGGTCGCGCTGTACCTCGCCGATCCCGGTGGCAGCCCCCGCAACCACCTGGCGGCAGAGGTGACCGGCATCGAACCGCGTGGGCATTACGTGCGGGTGAATCTCACCGTCGCGGGCCAGCCCCTGGCCGCCGACCTCACCGGGCAGGCGGTCGCGGAGCTCGCCCTGCGGCCGGGTCAGCGGGTGCGGGCGGCCTTCAAGGCAACCCAGGTTCGCCTCTACGGTCGCTAGATTGGCCGGATGGAACCCACTGAACGGCTCTGCCGGGTGATCACCGTCTCCGACCGCAGTGCGGCCGGCGTGCGCGAGGACCGCTCCGGGCCGATCCTCGCAGAAGGGCTCGCCGACGCAGGCTGGCAGGTCGCCGTCCAGATCGTGCCCGACGGCAGCGCCAGTATCGAGGGCGCGCTGCGCGAAGCGCTGGCCGCCGGCGTCCAGCTGATCGTGACCACCGGGGGCACCGGTGTCGGCCCCCGCGACCAGACGCCGGAAGGCACGAGGGCCGTGCTCGACCGGGAGCTTCCCGGCATCGCAGAGGCACTGCGTGCACGAGGGCTGCAGGCCAACCCGATGGCGGCGCTGAGCCGTGGCATCGCCGGCGTCGTCGATCCGGTCGATGGCCGACCGGGCGCCCTTGTGGTGAACCTTCCGGGCAGCCCCAACGCCGCCCGTGAAGGCCTCGAGGTGCTCCTGCCCCTTGCCGGGCACGTGCTCGACCAGCTCGGCGGGGGTGACCACTGATGGACGCCCGCATCCTGCTCGCCGAGGTTGCGCCGGAGACCCTGGACGAGGCCGCGCTGCTCCGACTGGTCGAGCGCCCGGACGCCGGGGCGGCCACCCTGTTCGTCGGGCGCGTCCGCGACCACGACCCGCAAGCCACCGGTGAGGTCGTCGGCCTCGACTACACCGCGCACCCGTCGGCGACCGAGAAGCTGGTCCAGATCGTCACCGAGGCGCTGTCCTCTGCCGATCCCGAGGGCGGGACGGTGGTGGCGGTGGCCCACCGCATCGGTCACCTCGATGTGGGCGACGCAGCGTTCGTCGTCGCCGTTTCCGCAGCGCATCGCCGCCTGACCTTCGAGGTCTGCGAACTCATCGTCGAGCAGGTCAAGCACGAGCTCCCGGTCTGGAAGCAGCAGTTCGAGGCCGACGGCAGCTACCGCTGGTCAGGCCTCTGAGGCCCACGAACCGGACTTGCCGCCGTCCTTCGCGAGCAGGCGGATCCCTGTGATCTGGACGCCCTTGTCGATGCCCTTGACCATGTCGACGACGGCCAGCGCTGCAACGGACACCGCCGTCAGCGCCTCCATCTCGACGCCGGTGCGGTCGGCGGTGCGGACGGTGGCCTCGATCGCCACACCCCCGTCGACCACCTCGACGTGGACCACCACGCCGTGCACTCCGATCACGTGGGCCAGCGGCAGCAGGTCCGGCGTCCGCTTGGCTGCGGCGATGCCGGCGATCCGGGCGACGGCGAGCACGTCCCCCTTGGGGACCCTCCCCTCCCGCAGGGCGGACACCACATGCTGCGGGCAGAGCACAAGCCCTGCTGCCGTGGCGGTGCGGACCGTGACGGCCTTCTCTGTGACGTCGACCATGCGGGCCTGCCCGGCCGCGTCGAGGTGGGTGAACGGCTGGTCGGTCACGGCTGGCTCCTCGGGCGGATCGGAACTTCTGCGACGGTCGCTGCCATCGTGTCCAGGTACAGCAGCCGGCCGAAGAGTGGCTGGCCTGCGCCGGTGACGAGCTTGATGGCCTCATTGGCCATCAGCGCACCCACCTGGCCGCACATCGCGCCGAGCACGCCGACCTGGGCTGCGGTCACCCAGTTCTCCTCGGGCGGCGGTCCGGGGTGCAGGTCACGCAGGGTGATGCCCGGCAGGGGTCCGTCCGAACTGCGCGGCCTGCTCCAGAACACGGACACCTGGGCCCGCGTCACGAGGACGGCACCCCAGACCACCGGGACGCCGAGCGCCGCGCACGTGTCGCTGATCAGGTAGCGGGTGGGGAAGTTGTCGACAGCGTCGACCACGAGGTCGTAGCCGGACAGGATCTCGCTTGCGTTGCCGGCGTCGAGGCGCACGGCGTGAACGACCACGTCGATCCCCGGGTCGAGCTCCGCGATCCGGGCCTGCGCGCTGACGGCCTTCAGCACGCCGACACCATCGGTGGAGTGCAGCACCTGGCGTTGCAGGTTCACCACCTCGACCACGTCGGCGTCGACAACGCCGAGGGTGCCGATGCCGGCGGCAGCGAGGTAGAGCAGCGCAGGGCTGCCGAGGCCTCCCGCGCCGACGACGCAGATCCGGGCAGCGCGCAGCCGGCGCTGGGCGAGCTCGCCGAGCTCCGGGACCGGCAGATGCCTGGCGAACCGTTCCAGGTCGGAGGCGGTCAGCTCAGGCCCGGGGTCAACGAGAGGTGCAAGCTTCACGGGCGCTCCATCAGTTTCGTCGCCCACCGCAGCGCGTCGGCAGGGGTGTCGAGGTCGTCCACGCTCGCCATGCCCGGATCGACGCCGAGAAGGTTCAGGGGTCCGAGCAGCCGGTACAACGCTGTCACCGGCGGGTCCCCCCGATCGGCGAGGCGCGCCCGCAACGCTGCGGTGCGATAGCACCCGAGGAGCCACTGGAGGCGACCGTCGCCGTCGAGCAGGCAGACTCCGTCGTGGTCGACCCTCGGAGTCGCGGCGAGGAGCGAGGCGACGGCTGCCTCCGCGTCGGGCAGGTCGCAGGCCAGGAGCAACGTCCACTCCGCCGGTTGCTCAAGGACGGCGAGGCCGGCTTCGAGCCCGGCGACCGGCCCGCCGAACGTGGGCTCCTCGCGGGTACGCAGCACTCCCGCCGGTACGTCGACGTCACCGACGACGACGATCCGGCGTGCCCCGCCGGCAGCAGAGAGCGCGATGTCCAGCAGCCGCCGTCCCGCGAGTGCGAGGTCGGGCTTGCTGGGTGCACCGAGGCGGGACCCACGGCCACCGGCGAGGACGACCGCGTCATACCCGCTGATCACGACAGCATCCTCACCGTCACCAGGTCACCCGGCACAACCTCGGAGACCTCCTCGGCGACGATCGCGATCGCGTCCGCATGAGCGAGGGAGGTGACAAGGTGCGATGCAGAGCCGCCGGTGTGGGAGGGCGTGGCCAGCAACCGGCCGTCGGACCCCGAGGACAACCGCACGGGGAGCAACTGGGCTCGTCCCGACGGTGAGCGCCAGCCCGTGGCGGCCACCGCGAGCAGGTCGCGGGCCGGAAGGGTGCCGAGCACCCGGTGGAGCAGCGGGCGCACCAGGACCTCGTAGGAGAGGGCTGCGGAGAGCGGGTTGCCCGGGAGTGCGACAACCGGCGTACCGCCCGGCCACAGGCCCCACCCCTGCGGCTTCCCGGGCTGCATCCGGACATGACGGAAGGTGCCGCCGGCGTGTGCGATGAGGACGTCGCGTACTACGTCGTAGTCTCCAACGCTCGCCCCACCGGTGAGGATCACCAGGTCGGCAGCGCCCGCATTGCGGTCGAGCCATTCGGCAAGGTACTCGGGGTCATCACGCAGCGGTGGCCCGGTCAGGGCGTCGGCGCCGTCGCGGGCAAGGGCTGCAGCCAGGACGACGGCGTTGGATTCGTGGATCTGGCCACGGGCCAGCGGGGAGCCGTCGGCGACGAGCTCGTCGCCGGTCGAGGCCACCAGCACGACGGGACGCGGCCGCACGTCGGCATGGGTGTGCCCCGCCGCGGCAAGGGCGCCGAGCAGCCCCGGCGTGAGCCGGTCGCCGGCAGCGGCCACGAGATCACCGGCGGCGATGTCCCCGCCTGCCCGACGGACGTGCGCACCGGGGCCCGGCCGCACCCGGATCTCCACCAGTTCCGTGCCACCATCGGTGTCCTCGACGGGCACGACGCTGTCGGCGAAGCTCGGCAGGGCAGCGCCGGTCATGATCCGCACACACTCCCCCCGGGCGGCTGCCGGGTCTCCAGCGCTGCCGGCCGGCACCTCGCCGACCACGCGCAACCTCACCGGTGCGTCGGTAACGTCCGCCGCCCGCACGGCATAGCCGTCCATCGCGGAGTTGTCGAACGAGGGGATGCTCACCCGACTGGCAACGGGTGCTGGGAGCACCCTGCCCCCGGCTTCCGCGAGCCGCAGCCGTTCGCTCCGCTCGTCCGGTCGCACCAGCCGGAGCAGTTCTGCGCCGTACTCGGCGACGCTCAACGACACCCTCTGGGCAGGGGTCACGAAGCCTTCTCCGTGAAGCGGACGATGCAGAGCTCTGGCGTCACGTAGGGCTCCAGGGCTGCTACCTGCCACGGATCCTCGTCATCGACCAGGCCGCGGATCAGGCCGAGGTGGAGGCGGCAGACCGTGACGGGATCCTCGCCGACCAGTGCGGCGTACGGGCAGGGTCGAAGCTCGATGATCGGTGGTGGCCCGGCGACGAGTTGCGGCTGGTAACCCATCGTCGCCAGGCAGGCAACGAGGCGGGGCATGGTTCCTGCCGGCTCGACGGGAAGCTCCGCGAGCAACTCGGACCCCCAGTCCACACCGGCCGCCTCCGCGCGGTTGCCGCGGTCCTCCATCGGCCCGGCGAAGTGCCGCACCATGGCGGCGGCAAGATCCTGGTAGTGGGTCTGGGCGGGCACCGCGTCGGCGCGGTACAGGACGCGAGGGCGCCCCGGTCGCTGCCGGCCCTCCACCTCGCGGTGCACCATGCCGGCCTCGATCAGGGCGTCCAGGTGGAAGCGCGTTGTGTTCTCATGCAGTCCCACGGCAAGGGCGATCGCAGCGACCGGCTCGGCGGCACCGGTCCCGCGGAGGTGCTCCAGCACCTCAGCCCTGCTGGGTCCGAACCCGCGCACCCGTGGGTTCGCTTCGCTGGTCATCGATACTCCATTCGTCTGCGCGCCCCGCCGTGGAGCGTATCCACTAGAAAATCGTAACTATGCCGGGCTACCGTGGGGGCCGAACCGCCAAACTCGTCCTGCCAACTCGTACCGGGAGTCGCTTGTGACCACCGTAGTGACCCCGCCGAAGCGGCTCGCCGATTCCCACGGGCGGGTGGCGCGCGACCTGCGGATGTCGCTGACCGACCGGTGCAACCTGCGGTGCACGTACTGCATGCCTGCCGATGGCCTGGCCTGGCTGCCCGCCCCGGAGGTGCTCACCGACGAGGAGATCGTGCGTCTGGTCGGGGTGGCCGTTGGGGTGCTTGGCGTCCGCAAGATCCGGTTCACCGGCGGGGAACCGCTGTTGCGGCGGGGGCTGGCCGGCATCATCGCCGGCGCTGCGGCACTGCGCACGGATGAGGGTGTGGCGCCGGAACTGTCCCTGACGACCAACGGAATCGGCCTCGACAACCGGGTGTCCGAACTGGCTGCTGCCGGGCTGAACCGGGTCAATATCTCCCTTGATTCACTCGACAGGCAGCGGTACGCCACCCTTGCCCGGCGTGACCGGCTCGATGACGTGCTTGCCGGCCTTGCCGCAGCCGACGCAGCAGGGCTGCGTCCGGTGAAGGTCAACGCCGTGATCATGCGCGGCGCGAACGAGGCCGACGTCGTGCCGCTGGCCGAGTTCTGCCTGCAGCACGGCTACCGGTTGCGGTTCATCGAACAGATGCCGATCGGTCCGCAGCACGGCTGGGACCGGGCATCGATGGTGCCGGCGGCCGAGATCCTCGAACTCCTCGGCGGCCACTTCGCGCTCTCGCCGAAGGCCGGCCGCGGGTCGGCGCCCGCCGAGGAATGGCTGGTCGCTGAAGGTGACTGCCACCCGTCGGGCACTGTCGGAGTGATCGCCTCGGTCACCGCACCGTTCTGCGCAGCGTGCGACCGGACCCGGCTCACCGCTGATGGCCAGGTGCGCACCTGCCTGTTCAGCCTGACGGAGACCGACCTGCGCACTCCCCTGCGTGCCGGCGCCACCGACGAGGAGCTGGCAGACCTGTGGACCGGCGCGCACAAGGACAAATGGGCCGGGCACAGCATCGGACGCGCCGACTTCCGCCAACCCGACCGAACAATGAGCGCCATCGGAGGCTGACATGGTCATCACCTACTACGCCGGAGCAGCCGACGCTGCCGGTGCGCCCCGGACAGAACTGGATGCCAGCGACCTGACGGCCGCACAGCTCACCGAACTCCTCGGACGAGACAACGCCCGCCTCGCTGAGGTGCTGCCGCGCTGCACCCTGCTGGTCGACGGCACCGCCGTCCGCGATCCCGGGACCCTGATCGGGGCAGGCTCCCGCGTCGACGTCCTGCCCCCGTTCGCGGGCGGCTGACCCGCACCTGGGCACCAGACGCCCCCGAAAAGGAAGAAAGCCCCCGAAATTTCGAGGGCGTCTGTCGGTTTTGGGGGCGTTCGCGATGGGGCCATCAACACCGTTCGGGAATTTCCCATCTTTTCGTGACAATCCGCACGTGGGGCCCCGTGCCGGATCTTAGCATGACGCCATGAGCACCCCTCCCGCGCACCTCGACGGTCCTGCTGCCCAGGCACTGCTGAAGCTCGGGAAGTACTTCACGAAGTGGGAGGAGACCGACGACCAGCGCGCGGTCTTCCGCGAGGGCGGGCGCGCGGGCGACGTGTTCTACCGGGACCGTTGGAGCCATGACAAGGTGGTTCGCTCCACGCACGGGGTGAACTGCACCGGCTCGTGCTCCTGGAAGGTGTACGTCAAGGACGGCATCATCACCTGGGAGGCCCAGCAGACCGACTACCCCACCACCGGGCCGAACAGCCCCGAGTACGAGCCCCGCGGGTGCCCCCGCGGCGCGGCCTTCTCCTGGTACACCTACTCGCCCACGCGCGTGCGCTACCCGTACGGGCGCGGCGTCCTCGTCGAGGCCTACCGCGAGGCGAAGGCCCGGCTCGGCGATCCCGTGCTGGCGTTCGCCGAGATCGCCAACAACCCCGAGACCCGGAAGCGCTACCAGACCGGCGCGCGGCAAGGGCGGCCTGGTGCGCATCTCCTGGGCGGAAGCCATCGAGATCTCCGCGGCGAGCTATGTGAACACCATCAAGACCTACGGCCCCGACCGGTGCGTGTCGTTCTCTCCGATCCCGGCCATGTCGATGGTGTCGCACGCCATCGGCACCCGGTTCAACCACCTCATCGGTGGCGCGATGACCAGCTTCTACGACTGGTACGCCGACCTGCCGGTGGCCAGCCCGCAGGTGTTCGGCGACCAGACCGACGTCCCGGAGTCGGGTGACTGGTGGGACTCCACCTACCTGATGATGTGGGGCTCGAACGTCCCGGTCACCCGCACCCCGGACGCGCACTGGATGGCCGAGGTGCGCTACCGCGGCACCAAGGTGGTCACGGTCGCCCCCGACTACGCCGACAACGTGAAGTTCGCAGACGAGTGGCTGCCGGCCCAGGCCGGCACCGACGCAGCGCTCGCCATGGCGATGGGCCACGTGATCCTCAAGGAGAACTTCGTCGACCGCCAGGTGCCCTACTTCACCTCCTACGTGAAGCAGTACACCGACCTCTCCATGCTGGTGACGCTCGTCGAGCACCCGGACGGCCACGGGCTGGCCGCGTCCAAGTTCGTCACCGCCGAAATGCTGGGCGAGGGATCCGCGGACGCCGCGTTCAAGACCGTGCTCTGGGACACCACGACCGGCGCTCCCGCCGTCCCGAACGGATCGATGGGCTTCCGCTACAACGAGGACGGCCAGGGCAAGTGGAACCTCGACCTCGGCGAGCTCACCCCGGCACTCAGCCTCGCTGAGGTCGCAGGCTCCGAGCCGGTGGAGATCGCGCTGCCCTGCTTCGAGGACCCCCGCGGCGCGGGAACGATCATCCGCCGCGGCGTCCCCACGATGAAGGTGGGCGACCACCTCGTCACCACCGTCCTCGACCTGATGCTCGCCCAGTACGGCGTCGGGCGCGAAGGGCTCCCCGGCAACTGGGCTTCCGGCTACGACGACATCACCAGCCCCTACACCCCGGCCTGGCAGGAGGAGATCACCTCGGTCCCCGCCGAGGCGTGCATCCGGATCGCCCGCGAGTTCGCGAAGAACTCCGAGGACTCCAGGGGCCGCTCGATGATCATCCTCGGCGCCGGCGTGTGCCACTGGTACCACTCCGACGTCACGTACCGGGCGATCATGGCGATGCTCATGCTCACCGGCTGCATCGGACGCAACGGCGGCGGCTGGGCCCACTACGTCGGCCAGGAGAAGTGCCGGCCGATGACCGGCTGGTTCAACCTCGCGAACGCGCTGGACTGGTCGCGTCCGCCACGCACGATGATCGGCACCGGCTACTGGTACATGCACACCGACCAGTGGCGCACCGACGGCTACTCCGCCGACCAGATCACGTCACCGCTGTCCACCCACAAGCTGGACGGCCTGCACACCGCCGACGCCATGGCCCTGTCGAACCGCCTCGGCTGGATGCCGTTCTACCCCCAGTTCGGCCGCAACCCGCTCGACCTCGCAGACGAGGCGCAGGCTGCCGTGGACGCCGGCGAGGCAGCCACCGTGAGCGAATGGGTGGCTGCGCAGCTGAAGTCCGGCGCCCTGGCGAGCGCCATCGAGGACGTCGACGCCCCGGAGAACTGGCCCCGCACGATGGTGGTCTGGCGGTCGAACCTGTTCGGCTCGTCGGCCAAGGGCAACGAGTACTTCCTCAAGCACCTGCTGGGCACCCGCTCCAACCTGATGCCGAACGACCACGGGTCAGGGCCACGACCCAAGGTGGTGAAGTACCGCGAAGAGGCACCGGAAGGGAAGCTCGACCTGCTGATCAGCGCCGACTTCCGGATGACCTCCACCACGTTGCTGAGCGACATCGTCTTCCCCGCCGCCACCTGGTACGAGAAGCACGACCTCTCCAGCACCGACATGCACCCGTTCGTGCACGCCTTCACCCCGGCGATCGACCCGCCGTGGGAGGCGAAGACCGACTTCGACGTGTTCGCGCTCCTTGCTGAAGCGGTCTCCCACCTGGCCAGGACGCACCTCGGGACTCGCCGCGACCTCGTCGCCGTCGCGCTGCAGCACGACACTCCCGGCCAGATCGCCCAGCCCGGCGGCACCGTGCCCGACTGGAAGGGCACCGACGTGCCCGGCATCCCCGGCAAGAACATGCCCGCCCTGATGGTGGTCGAGCGCGACTACACCCAGATCGCGGAGAAGCTGGCCTCCGTCGGCCCGTTGGCCGACCGGCTGGGTTTCACCATCAAGAACATCACCTACGACGTGACCGAGCAGGTCGACCTCCTCGGCAGGCTGCACGGCGTGATGTCCGGCGGCGCCGGCGCGGGCCGGCCGGCGATCGACACCGACCAGCGGTTCGCCGAGGCCATCCTCGCCTTCTCCGGGACAACCAACGGAGCGCTCGCCACCCAGGGCTTCAAGACCCTGGAGGCGAAGACCGGACGGAAGCTGGCCGACCTCTCCGAGGGCCAGGAGGAACGCCGGATCACGTTCGCCCTGACGCAGGCGTCGCCGCAGCCGGTGATCACCTCCCCGGAATGGTCGGGCTCGGAGACCGGCGGTCGGCGCTACGCGGCGTTCACGATCAACACCGAGCGGCTCAAGCCCTGGCACACCCTGAGCGGGCGGATGCACTTCTTCCTCGACCACGACTGGATGATCGACGCCGGCGAGCAGCTGCCGACCTACCGTCCGCCGCTGGACATGGCGCGCGCGTTCGGGGAGCCGGAGCTGGGCCCGACCGGCGAGAAGTCGATCACCCTGCGCTACCTGACCGTGCACAACAAGTGGTCGATCCACTCGGAGTACCAGGACAACCTGTTCATGCTGAGCCTCGGCCGCGGCGGCCCGCAGGCCTGGCTGAGCGTTGCTGACGCCGCGTCCATCGGCGTGGCGGACAACGACTGGATCGAGCTCACCAACGCCAACGGGGTCTTCGTCGCGAGGGCCGTCGTGACCCACAAGCTTCCCGACGGCATCTGCTACGTACAGCATGCGCAGGAGCGCACCATCGACGTTCCCAAGTCGGAGGCCACCGGCAAGCGCGGCGGCATCCACAACTCGGTCACCCGCATCCTGCTCAAGCCGACGCACCTGATCGGCGGCTACTCCCAGCAGACCTACGCGTTCAACTACCTCGGCCCCACCGGTGTCCAGCGCGACATCGTCTCCACCGTCCGCCGCCGCTCGCAGGAGGTCACGTACTGATGCCCAGGCAGCGCCGTGTGATGGCCCAGGTGGGCATGGTGATGAACCTCGACAAGTGCATCGGCTGCCACACCTGCTCCGTGACGTGCAAGCAGGCCTGGACCAACCGCGCCGGCACCGAGTACGTGTGGTTCAACAACGTCGAGACCCGGCCGGGCCTGGGCTACCCCCGCCGGTACGAGGACCAGGAGAAGTGGCAGGGCGGCTGGGTGCGCACGAAGTCGGGCGGGCTCAAGCTGCGCTCCGGAGGACGCGTGAAGAAGCTGCTCAGCATCTTCGCCTCCCCCGTCCAGCCCGAGCTGAACGACTACTACGAGCCGTGGACCTACGACTACCAGAACCTGATCAGCGCACCGCTCGGCGACGACTTCCCGGTCGCCCGGCCCAAGTCGCTGATCACCGGAGAGGACACCCAGATCACGTGGAGCGCCAACTGGGACGACTCGCTGGGTGGAGTGCATGCCACCGGCGACACCGACCCGATCGTGCAGAAGCTGCTGGAGGAGTCGAACGAGCGCATCCGGTTCGAGTACGAGAAGAGCTTCATGTTCTTCCTGCCCCGGATCTGTGAGCACTGCCTGAACCCGTCCTGCATGGCATCGTGCCCGTCGGGCGCGATCTACAAGCGGGCTGAGGACGGCATCGTGCTCGTCGACCAGGACCGCTGCCGCGGCTGGCGCCAGTGCATCACCGGTTGCCCCTACAAGAAGATGTACTTCAACCACCGCTCCGGCAAGGCCGAGAAGTGCACG
The DNA here is from genome assembly GCA_963799235.1 of uncultured Actinomycetota bacterium. Taxonomy (GTDB): domain Bacteria; phylum Actinomycetota; class Actinomycetes; order Propionibacteriales; family Propionibacteriaceae; genus Propionicimonas. The sequence goes on from CAWCWL010000001.1 coordinate 522,735, forward strand.
TTCTGCTACCCGCGCATCGAGGTGGGGCTGCCGACGGTGTGCTCGGAGACCTGCGTCGGGAGGCTGCGCTACCTGGGCATCGTGTTCTACGACCCGGACGCGGTGGGCGCCGCTGCCTCCGTCGAGGACGAGAAGGACCTCTACGAGGCCCAGCTCGGGCTGATCCTCGACCCCACCGACCCGCAGGTGCTGGCCGACGCCCGCGCCGGCGGCATGCCGGAGGACTGGATCGCCGCGGCGCAGCGGTCCCCCATCTACGCGCTCACCAAGCACTTCAAGGTGGCGCTGCCGCTGCACCCGGAGTACCGGACGATGCCGATGGTCTGGTACATCCCGCCGCTGTCGCCGGTGGTCGACCTGCTGAAGGAGCAGGGTCACGACCCGGAGGCTGCCGGCAACCTGTTCGGCGCCATCGACGCGTTGCGGATCCCCGTGAGCTACCTTGCAGAGCTCTTCACCGCCGGCGACACCGACGTCATCACCGGCGTGCTGCAGAAGCTGGCGGCGATGCGTTCGTTCATGCGCGGAGTGACCCTCCACAACGAACGGGACGCGGAGCTGGCCGAGGCGGTCGGCATGACGCCGGAGGCGATGGAGCAGATGTACCGGCTGCTGGCGATCGCCAAGTACTCCGACCGTTACGTGATCCCGACGGCGCACCGTGAGGAGGCGCACAACCTCGAGGAGTTGGCCTGCTCGCTGGACTACGAGGACGGCCCCGGCATGTACGAGTCGGGCCCCTTCGGGGAGGCGTCCGGCCGTCCGGTGCCGGTGGCGATCGAGACCTTCACCGCCCTGAAGCAGCGCCAGAAGGCGGAGGAGGCCGCCTCCGCCGAGCAACTGCACCACCGCACCGACCTGCTCAACTGGGACGGGAACGAGGACACGAAGTGAGCCCGCTGCTGAACAGACGGTCCCTGAGGAGCGGTGGTGAGCGGAGCGAGCCAACGCGTCACGAAAGCGTCGCCCTGAGGAGCGACCCGGTGAGGAACGAACCGGGACGCGTCTCGAAGGGGCCGTCCACCGCGCTCACTTGCCAGGCGGCGGCGCTGGTGCTTGCCTACCCGGAAGCCGAACTGCTCGACCGCATGGATGTCATCGAGGCTGCACTCACCGGAACCACAGCAGCCACGCACTTCGCCGCTCTCCTGGCGCACCTGCGGTCGATGCCGCTGCATGAGCTCCAGGCGTTCCACGTGCAGGAGTTCGACCTGTCCCGCAGGCACGCCCTGCACCTGTCGTACTGGACCGACGGCGACACCCGGCGGCGCGGCGAGGTGCTTGCAGAGATCAAGGGCGTCTACCGGGAGTCCGGCCTCGTCGTCGCGCTCGAGCGCGAGCTGCCCGACTACCTGCCGGTGATGCTGGAGTTCGCCGTCGCCGATCCCGACCGCGGGCTGCCGCTGCTGCAGCGTTTCCGGGCGAGCCTGGAGCTGCTCAGGATCGGCCTCGCCGAGGACCGGCTGCCGCACGCCGGGGTACTCACCGCCATCTGCGACGTCCTGCCGGGCGAGTCGCCCAAGACCAGGCTGGAAGTGCAGGCCATGGTCGATGAGGTGGCGCCCCTGGAATTCGTCGGCCTGAACGAAGTAGTGAGGCGCTGACATGGACCTGCTGCTCTGGGGCGTGCTGCCCTACCTCGTTGCGCTGGTGCTGATCGCAGGGCTCGCCTGGCGCTACCGCTACGACCAGTTCGGCTGGACCACCCGCTCGTCCCAGCTGTACGAGTCGCGACTGCTGCGCATCGCTTCCCCGCTGTTCCACTTCGGGCTGCTCGTGGTGCTCGGCGGCCACCTGATGGGCCTGCTGATCCCGAAGGCCTGGACCGATCTCTTCGTGACCCAGGAGACGTACCACGCCGTCGCGCTGGGCGCAGGCACCCTCGCGGGTGTCGCCACCCTTGTCGGCATCGGCCTGCTGATCTACCGCCGGCGCACCATCGGTCCGGTCTTCCTGGCAACGACGAGGAACGACAAGCTGATGTACGTCGTGCTGGTCGCTGCGATCGTGCTCGGCATGATCGCCACCCTCACCGGGAGCGTCACGCCGACCGGCGAGGAACACAACTACCGCGAGACGGTCTCGATCTGGTTCCGCTCGCTGCTCGTGTTCCAGCCGGACGTCGCAGCGATGGCGGCCTCCACCTGGCAGTTCAAGGTGCACATCCTGGTCGGACTCGGCCTGTTCGCGCTGGTGCCGTTCAGCCGGCTGGTGCACGCCTTCACCGCCCCCCTGCACTACCTGTTCCGGCCCTACGTGGTCTACCGCAGCCGCGACGAGGTCGCACCGGCGCCTGCCCGTGGACGCGTCCGCGGGTGGGACCCGATCGGCACCAGAGACAACGACAAAGGATCGAAGTGACCCAACCCCCCACCGCTGCGCTTCGCGGCGCCCTCGGCCAGGTGATGCTGGCCACCATCGCTTCCACCACCGGCTTCTGGGCCTGGATGTCGATCGCGCCGCTGCAGAAGAGCTATGCCACATCGCTCGGCCTGAACGAGGGCCAGATCTCGCTGATGCTGGCGACGCCCGTGCTCGTCGGCGCCGTCGGCCGGATACCGGTCGGTGCCCTCACCGACCGCTTCGGTGGCCGGAAGATGTTCACGGCGATCCTGCTCGGCTCCGTCCCTGCCGTCCTGCTGGTGGCCCTCGCCGGCTCGCTCAAGCTCTACTGGCTGCTGATCGCCGGCGGCTTCTACCTCGGCGTTGCAGGGACGGTCTTCGCCGTCGGCATCCCGTTCTCCAGCGCGTGGTACCCCCCGGGGAAGCGCGGGCTGGCCAACGGCATCTTCGGCATGGGCATGATCGGGACGGCTGTGTCGGCTTTCCTCACCCCGCGCCTTGCCGAGGGCATCGGTTATGCGAACACCCACTTCCTGATCGCCGGCGTAATGGTTGTCATGGCCGCTGTCGTCTGGTTCGGACTCAAGGAGTCGCCGGCCTGGTCACCGAACCCGCACCCGCTGGTACCCCGCGTGCTGGAGGCGCTCCGGCTGCCGATCACGTGGCAGATGTCCTTCCTCTACGCCATCGCGTTCGGTGGCTTCGTCGCCTTCTCCACCTTCCTGCCGAAGTACCTGACCACCATCTACCCCCAGCAGGTCGACCAGATCGGCGCAGGTACCCGGCTGGCCAGCTTCGTCGTCGCAGCTGTGATCGCCCGTCCGATCGGTGGTGTGCTCGCCGACCGGCTCGGCGCGAAGCTGATGACGGCCATCGCCCTCGGCGGCATCGCCGTCCTTGCCTGGGTGGTGAGCCTGCAGCCACCCGAAGGCATCCTGACCGGCGCGACCTTCCTCGCGATGGCAGCTGCACTCGGCGTCGGCATGGGCGCGATCTTCGGCTGGGTGCCAAGGCTCGCCCCTTCCGACAAGGTCGGCTCGGTCAGCGGAGTTGTGGCGGCAGCAGGCGGGCTCGGCGGCTACTTCCCGCCCCTGGTCATGGGGGCCACCTACGACAAGCTCGGCAACTCCTACGCCCTCGGTCTCTGGCTGCTGGTGGCTACGGCAGCGCTCGCCCTCGTGCTGTCCCTGCTGCTTCGCTCCGTCCAGACCCGCTCGCAGGCTGTGGGCTAGCGGCTCAGAGGTGGCCGGCGCCGTCCAGCTGGGCGACGATGTGACCCAGCAGCGGGCCGACGACCTCGATCGCGTCCCTGACCCCGCCTCTAGAGCCGGGTGCTGTGAGCACGAACACCGACGGCTCACCGAGGATGACGCCGGTGACTTCCCTCGACACGAGGGCGGACGCCACTGTCGAGACTCCGCGTCTGCGGATCTCCTCACCGATGCCGGGCACCTCGTAGGACAACAGGGGCGCCACAGCGTCCACCGTGACATCTGTCGGACCGATACCCGTGCCCCCCGAGGTCATCACCAGCCGTGATCCCTTCGTGCGGGCGGCTTCAACGGCCACCCTGATCGCGTCGATGTCGTCGGGCACGACCACCAGTTCGGTCCGGATGTCGTGACGTCCGAGCAACTCGACGGCGAGCAGGCCTGCGCGATTCCCGTCCATACCGGAGTGGATCTCGTCGGAGACGGTGATGACGGTGGCCAGGATCGGCGGCTCTGCGTCCATGCCTTGCAGGCTATCGCCGCCCGCCTTGCTCAGGCGTGCGCGTGGGTGTGTTCGCCGTGCTGGTGGGGCGTCGCCTCATGCACTTCGATCCACTGCTCCCCGTTCAGGGCGATCGCCGCAGCGGGGAACAGGCCGTTGTCCTCCTTGTCGATGTGGTCGCGCAGCGCGTCGTCGAACCGCGCCATCGCCCCCGCGTCGCCGGGAGTGACGGCGGCCAGGAGCTTGTCGAGGCTGGTGTGCTCGTCACAGAGGCCGTCGATGTGCGCTGCGAACTGTTCCTCACGGTGCAGGACGCGGAAGAGGCCGTCCTCCTCTGCGGAGGTGTGCGGCCACAGCATCGTTGCCACCACGCCGCGGGCGGCCTCCACCCGATCCACCTCGCCCGATCGGACGGCAGCCCGCAACTGGCCGGTCGCATTGATGATCTCGACGTGCTCGGCCATGAACCGGCCGATGACCTCGATCGAATCGCATCCGCAGTAGCTGCACACGTGCTCTCCTATTTTCACGAACTCTTTGTGACAACCTACCGCAGCGGGCGGGACACAGCCGTGGGGTTGAAGCCCTTGACGATCAGCCACACGCCTGCGAAGACCTCCCACGCACCGCCGGGGATGGCCTGGACCGAATTCAGCTCGAAGCCGAGGATCTGGAGCAGCGAGCCCACAAGAATGACGACGTAGCCAACAAGGCCCCACACTGCAAGCCACCGAGGGATCAGGCCAGTGCGGACGAAAGCGGCGCAGAGAATGACTCCGGCGACGCCGAGGGCGGTCATGGCGAAGTCGTACGCGTAAAGGTTGGCCTCGGTGAGCACGGCGCTCAGGGCCTTGAGGTAGGAGGCGTCGGCTCCGGCCTTCAGGAACTGCGCGCCCACGGGCACCTGAACGGCGATCAGGAGGGTCATCACGGCGATCAGCACGCCGTCGGCGATCCGCGAAGCGAGGTAGCCGACTGCGCTGAGTTCGCTGCGACGCCGGAGGATCGGGAACATCAGCACGCCGTGGGCGACGTCGCCTGCGACGGTGAACAGCCAGCAGACGACGCCGATGGCAAGAAGGACACCGCTCGAAGCGATCGCAGGGAGAGGGTCGCCTGCGGTGAGGACGGACTGGATAGCGATGTTGCCGCCGATGCCGAGAACCATGCCGGCGAGGTAGAGCATCCCGACGACGCGAGCGGTGATCCGGTCTGCCCGGGCGGCCACGCCCTTCCCCGCCCACGCGGGGACCGTTGGCAGCGTCCGGTCGTCACTGATGACTTCGTGTCGGCTGACAGAACTCATGGGGATCTTCCTTCCCTGGGGAGCCAGTTGAGCCGAATGCTCTCCTGTACTTAGTACGAAATGCTACTGTACATAGTACGAACCGTCAACGACCCGAGAGACAGCCGATGGCACAGCCCGCCCAGAACAGCTCCAACAAGCGCGTGCCGCTCAGTCGCGAGCGCGTCCTGCTCGCGGCCGTCGCAGTGGCCGACGCCGAGGGCTACGACTCGCTGACCATCCGTTCGCTCGCCACCCACCTCGGGGTCCAGCCGATGGCGATCTACTACCACGTGGCCAACAAGGCGGCGATCCTCGACGGGATCCTCGACCTCGTCTTCGCCGAGATCGAGATACCTTCGCTGGAGGGTGAGTGGCGAGCCGAGATGGCCCGGCGTGCCCACTCCGCGCGCAGCGCGCTGGGACGCCATCCCTGGGCGATCGTGCTGCTGCAGTCGGGCACGGCTCCCGGCCCGGCGACGCTCCGACACCACGACGCGGTCATCGGTACCCTGCGCGCTGCCGGCTTCTCCGTTCCTGAGACCGCCCACGCATTCGCGTTGCTGGACAGCTACATCTATGGCTTCGCCCTGTCCGAGTCCGCACTGCCGATCAACGGACCCGAGACCGTCGCCGAGGTGGCCGCTGCCATGGTCGAGAAGCAACCCCTGGACGACTATCCCCACCTCGCGGAGTTCTCGACGGAACACATCATGCAGCCCGGCTACGACTTCGGCAGTGAGTTCGAGTTCGGCCTCGAGCTGATCCTCGACGGCCTGGCCCGGACCATCGGCGACACGGTTGGCAGCCTCAGCCGACGTTGACCTGCACCACGTGGTAGCCGGTGGCCCCGTCGGGCAGGACGTCCTGCACCGCTGCGATCTGCGGCAGCCCGGACGCGTCGTAGGCGCGGGCTGACAGCCGGTGTGGTCCGGACGGCGCGTCCCAGGGCAGGTACCACTGCCGCCAGTAGTCGAGGCCGACGTCGGGGCCGAGCTGGGTCGCCGTCCACGGGCCGTTGTCGACCTGCACTTCGACCTTGCCGACGCCGCGATGGGTGGCCCAGGCGACTCCGGCGATCACGGTCCTGCCCGGCTTGATGCGCTCCTGCGGGGTGTCGATGCGGGTCGCCGTCTTCACCGGGCCGAGCTCCGACCAGCCGCGCCGGGTCCAGTAGGCCTCGTCGGCTGCGAACGTGCTCACCTTGAGGCGGTTGATCCACTTGGTCGCGCCGACGTAGCCGTAGAGGCCGGGCGTGACGAGCCGGGCAGGGAAGCCGTGTACCTGGGTGAGCGGCTGGCCATCCATCGCAATGGCGATCATCGCGTCCCTGCCGTCGAGCAGGACGGCCAGCGGGGTGCTCGCTGTGAAGCCGTCGACCGATGAGCTCAGCACCTGGTCGGCGTCGGCATTCGGCTTGGCCCTGCGGAGCAGGTCGGCAACGCGCACGCCGAGGAACCGGGTGCTGCTGACGTACGGTCCGCCGATCGGGTCGGAGACGCACGTCAGGGTGATGTCATGCTCGATCATCGGCATGGCCAGCAACTCGGCCCAGGTGAGCGTGTAGGGCGCGGCAACCATGCCGTCGATCTGCAGGGTCCACGTGTCCGTCGACACCCGCGGCAGCACGAGGGCCGTGTCGATGCGGTAGAAGTCCTCGATGGGCGTCCGCAACGGCGAGACGTCCGGCACGGTGGCCTCAAGCCCCACCGGGAAGGCCGGCGCGGGAGTGGCTGCCGTGGGAAGGACAACCGGCGTACTCGCCGACGGACTGGTCGTCCCGCCGCCGGACACTGCCGCTGCTGCCCCGGCAGCGACAACCCCGGCAGCTCCGGTGAGCAGGACGCGACGGTCGATGCCCTTGCGGGTGTCCGGCCCCTGGCCGGGACGGTCAGCGAGCCAGTGGAGTTCCAGCCGCAGCACGCCCAACGCCACGGCCGTCCCCACAATGCTGGGCAGCCAGTCGAGTTGCCCCGAGGCCGGACGCGTCGCCGCAGCAAGTACCCCGATCAGCCCGATGGCGGCGAACACCCCGTACCCGACGGCCGGGCGGCGCACGGCGAGGACGCCGGCGATCGCGGAAAGGACGGCGACACCCACGACGACGGTGCCGATCAGCACGGCCTTGTCAGCAGTGCCAAGGGTGGCGACGGCCCATTCCTTCAGCGGGGTCGGCACGAGGTCGACGATCGCTGCACCGACGGCGACGATCGGCGCGGAAGCCGGGTTGACCATGACGGCAGCCAACTGGCCGGCCGCGGCACCGAGCGCTGCCGCCCCGATCCCTGCGACGGCCGACCCGGTTCTGCTCACCTGCCCAGTATTGCCACCTGACAAGGCGCGTCCGGGCGTGGCGGACCGGGCACTGTTGCTAGTGCTCCCCTTCGTGACCGTCGAGCAGCCCGAGTTCGTAGGCCTTCGCGATCAGGGTGCCGCGATCCGGTGCTGCCAACTTCTCGCGCAAGGTCACCACCTGCTTCCTGATCGTGTTCACCGAGACGCCGAGCCGTTTGGCGATCTCGTCCGCCGTATCGGTGGTCGCCAGCAAGGGGAGCAGGACCTCCTCGCGTCGAGTCAGCCGCACCAACGGTGCCGACAACCCGAAATTGTCCCGGACCTGGGCAAGCCGCGCACGGAGGTGGGTGTCCTTGAGGAGGCAGGGTGCCGAGTGTCCGTGCCGGTCGTGGAGCTCGAGCAACCCGGACCGGAGGTCGGCCGGCAGGAACACGAAGGGCATCACGTTGGCCGATTCGGTCGAGAGGATGCAGGCAGCCTGCAGGGCCGGTCGCACCTCCCTCTGATCAGCACCGACGAGGAGCAGGGCTGCGCTCTTGATGGCGAACAGGTGCGCACGGTCAGGCAGGTGGATCGTGGGGTCGTGGACGCCGGTTTCGGCCACGCGGATGGCCGCAGGACCGTCCTGGCCGTAAAGGTGGATCTGCGCCTCGGAGACCAGGTGGTACCGGCTGAGGCTCGAATGCCCGCGAGCCCTGAGCAACGTGCTCGCCTGGTTGATCCGGCCGGCCCCGCAGAGGAGCTCGGCCCGGGCCCGGGTGGCCATGGCCTCACTCAGGCTCTCGTGCTCACCGGTATTGGGAGCACTCGCCTCGGCAGCCTCGAGCCGGGTGAGTCCGTAGGTCGGGTTGCGCCAGGTCAGGTCGTGCAGGCTGTTGATCCAGGCGTACGCGGACCAGAATTCCGAACCCTGCTCCAGGGCGGAAGCAAGGCGCAGGTGCTCGGCAGCCGCCTCGCGCTGCAGCAGGCTGAGCGCAGCCATCGCCCGAGCCAGATGGAAGTACGGTTCCGCCATCGCAGCAAACGGCCCGCAGGCGGGTGCGTTCGCTTCGTACCAGGTCGTGGCCCGCTCGTAGCCGTGCACGTTTCCGGCGATGATCATCGTCAGCGCGGCGAGTCCGGCAGCGGCGAGGGCCGAGATGTCGCCCACCCTGCTCAGCATCATCGACTGTTCGCACTCCGACCGGGCCTCGACCAGGTCACCGCGCAGGAACGCGGTCTGCGCCGACAGGTCATGGAAGAAGGTCTGCGCGCTCGAGGTCGGCGGATGCCCGTCTCGACTCCAGGCCTCGATCATTGCCGACAACTCGTCGTGGGTCCTCCACGAGTCACCCAGCGGGTCGGCACTCCCCGGCATGGTGCGTTGTCCGGCCATCCACAGGCTCCCGGCGCGGAGCACCGAGTCCACATCCCGGTGGTTCCTCCACCCCGCGTGCAGCAGGCGGCCGTCCTGTCGGAGCCTCCCCTCGGTCTCGTCACTGAAGGTCCCGGACCTGGCGGGGTTCAGCCCGGTCATGACCGCTGCCGCCTGGGTGAGCGCAGGGTGCGCCCGGCGGGCAGCGGCCGGAATGTCCGCGAACACCGCGATGGCGTCGGACCCCGCGTTCGCCCAGGTCAGCGGTGGATACCTCAGCCACAATTGGGCAAGGACCGCCCAGTTGGAATCCTCTCCCGCCCAGACGACCAACTGGCCGAGAAGCGAAGGCTCACCCGCGGCCAACCCGTAGCGAAGAAGGTCGTCCCGCACTTGCTGGACGCCACCGGGCAGCTGGGCCAGTTCCTCGAGCAGTCCCTTCCGCAGGGCAGGCTCCATCCGGAATCGCGCGCCGGTGTGGTCATCGACCTCGGGACGGAGAAGGTCACGCTCCACCAGTCGGTCGATGAACTCGCTCACGTCAGCGGGCGGCGCAGCATTGGAGGCGCCAGCGACAAGGACCAGCACGTCAGCCGTGACGGAGTCCGCCACAGCGAGCCTGGCCAGCCAGCCAGGCAGGTCGGTTGTCGGCACTATCCCCCCAGAAAGCCAGCTCCCTACCGACAGCCCCGGCCGGCCACGTTGCCCGGCTTCGTCTTCGGTAGCGCGTCCACCACGGACACCCGGTCACGCAACCCGCGGCAGACCCCGATTGGCGTGGCGGGCCCCGATTTGCGTGGCGGGCGTTGTTTGCACAGGCAGAGGTCGCCTGGATGGCGGCCAGCAACGACATGCTAACTCCACCTTGTTCTGCCGAGTGCGGACTCTCGGCAGAACGGAGCTGGGTTATCGCAGGGGGTTCCTGCACGTTCAGCTGAGTGGTCGCAGGTGCCCGGTCACCACTCAGGACCCCCTTCACTGCCCGTGCCGCCCTCGCGTCCAGCGCCCTGATAGGTTCGACGGACAGCCTCAGGAGGACGCAATGACGCCACCACTACGCATCGGCATCCTCGGTGCCGCCCGGATCGCCGGACGGGCCGTCGTCGAACCGGCGAAGGTGCTGGGCCACGAACTGGTCGCCGTCGGCGCCCGGGACCTCGGCCGCGCACAGGCCTACGCTGCCGCACAGGGCATTTCGAGGGCGTACGGAAGCTACGAAGAATTGCTGGCCGACCCCGACGTCGAGGTGGTCTACAACCCGAGCCCCAACAGCGAGCACGCCCGCTGGAACCTCGCCGCCCTTCGCGCGGGCAAGCACGTGCTGTCGGAGAAGCCCTTCGCCAGCAACACCGACGAGGCCCGACTCGTCGCGGCAGAACCCAACCCGAACGGGCTGGTGGTCTTCGAAGGCTTCCACTACCGCTACCACCCGGCCTACCTCCGGCTGATGGAGCTCGTCGGCTCCGGCGCCATCGGCGAGGTCACCCGGCTGCACGTGAACATGAAGTTCAACTGCGACGACCTCAGCGACATCCGCTGGTCATGGCCGCTGTCCGGCGGCTCGCTGATGGACCTGGGCTGCTACCACCTGCACGTCGCCCGCGACATCGCCGGCGTGCTGGGAGGAGAGCTGCGGCTGGTGAGCGCAGTGGCGACGAGCCACGAGGGCATCGACCCACGGGTGGATGCCACCGCGGCCATCGAGGCCGTGCTGCCGAACGGGGCTGCGGCGATCCTGGAATCCAGCCTCGAAGGACCGGATGACACCTCGATCCTCGTCACGGGCACGCGCGGCATGATCCGCCAGCCCAACTTCATCAACGTCGCCTCCGACGACCGGCTGATCGTGACCGTCGACGGCGAGGAGAATGTCGAGCACCACGGTACGACGTCGACCTACACCCACCAGTTGAGGGTGGTAGAGGCGGCCATCCGCGGGGGTGCAGCCTTCCCGACCGGCCTGGACAACGCCGTCACCAACATGGAGTACATCGACGAGTGCTACCGGCTCGCCGGGTTGCCGCTGCGGGAGTCCACCCTCTCCTGAGACCCGACCGGCAGCCGCACGACGGCCCGGGTTCCCCTGGTGTAGCGGCGACTAGGCCCGAGTTCGAAGGAGCCATCGAGCCGCTGGACCTGTTCGGTGACGATGGCAAGCCCCAGACCGCTGCCCTCGACGGTCTGACCGGCCTGGCGCGCGAACGGCCGCAGCACCTCCTCGGGGTTCGCGATGCCGGGACCGTTGTCCTCGACGACGATCACCAGCTCATCGCCGTCGCGGCTCGCACCCAGGTGCACCTGTCCGCCGGCGGACGCGTAGCGGACTGCGTTGTCGAGCAGGTTCCGCAGCACAGAGGTCGCCGCAGCGACCGGCAGTCGCTCGCGCCCGACAGCGTCGGTGTCGACCTCGAGCTCGACACCGGCAAGGTCCGCCAGCGGCAACAACTCGGTGACGACCTGGCGCACGAGCGTGTCCAGCTGCTCGGCGACCAGAGGGTCCTGGGCCCCGCCCTGCGCCCGCGCCAGGTCGAGGAGCTGGTTGATCAGGTGCCGGGACCGTTCCACACCACTGCCGAGTTCACCGAGGCGTTCCCGAAGGCTGGCGCTGTCGGGCGCGATCGCCGCGCGCTCCAGCTGCAGGGACATCGCCGTGAGGGGGGTCCGCAGCTCATGCGCGGCCTCGGCGACGAACAGGCGCTCACGATCGAGGGCCGCGGCGACGCGTCCGAACTGCGTATTGAGGGCTGCGAGGAAGCCCCGCAGTTCGCTCGGCGCTGCCCCTTCCTCGAGCGGGCTGAGGTCACCGGCGTCCCGGGACCGAACCTCCTCCGCGAGCCGGTTCACCGGACGCAGGACGCTGCGCACGACGAAGAAGATGGCCAGCAGGAGCGCAGGCACGAGCAGCAGCAGGGGCATGGCCGTCGCCACGGCACCTTCGCGCGCCGTTTCGTCCCTGACCTCGATGGACTGCGAGACCACGAGCTCCGTGCCCGCACCGTTGCGGATGACGAAGGTGCGCCGGGATACGCCCCGGATCTCGGCCGTCCCCAGACCGTCAGGGGTCGACGGCGGCAGTCCGGCCCTGCCGAGCGAGGTCACGTCGATGTCTGCTGCGTCGTCGCTGAGCGGGAACTCGTCCGGCGGGATGCCGCCCTTGGTGGTCGTCGCCGCTGCGAGGGTTGCCACCTGGGAGAGGACATCGTCCTGGAGGTCGCGTGCCGCCTGGAACGCCTGGGCGTACGACCAGGCACCCGCGCCGCCGGCCATCACGACGGTGGTGATGGCAACGAGGACCCCGAGGCGAAGGGTCAGGGAGCGGCGCCTCACGGCTGGTGCTCGGCCTTCGGCATCATCCAGCCGACGCCACGGACGTTGCGGACGGCGTCGGCGCCGAGCTTGGCCCTGACCCGGTAGATCAGGTACTCGACGGCATTGCTCTCCACCTCGTAGCCCCACCCGTACACCTTGTGCTCCAATTCCTCCCTGGAGAGGATGACGCCCGGCCGCGCGAGGAGGGCCCGAATGACCGCGAATTCGCGACGCGACAGCGTGACCTCCACCCCTTCTGCGTTCCAGGCACGGTGGGAAGCGGCGTCGAGTCGTACCCGTCCGTTGGTGAGCATCGCGTCGGTGTGGTCGGGGCTGTTGCGCCGCAGCACCGCCCGGATCCTCGCCATCAGTTCACCCGCCTCGAAGGGCTTCACAAGGTAGTCGTCCGCGCCGAGGTCGAGGCTGCTGATCCGCGACTCCACCTCCGACCGCGCCGTGATGACGATCACAGGCGTCCTGTCGCCGCGGGCCCGTTGCTTCGCGAGGAACCCAGCCCCGTCGAGCTCCGGCAGCCCTAGGTCGAGCAACACCACGTCGTAGTTGTGGGTGAGCAGGCTGTCCAGCCCGGGCTGGGCAGAGCGCACCCAGTCGACGGCGTAGGCGTCGTCCTCGAGGCGGCCGACGAGGGCTGCACCGATCATGGAGTCGTCCTCGACGAGCAGCACCCTCATGGTTGGCGCCTCACCCTGATCTCCTGCCGTTGTGCCACTCCTCCTGCTCCAGTGTGCCAAGGGTGTTGGCACGACCAGCCAAGGGGTGGTTCCTTAGCGGAGCCTTAGGCGCCCGGCGGGCTGGACCGGCCCTGATCCGGTGCGGGCGCCGACTGGTAGAACTGGAAGGACTGGAAGGAAAGCCACCCGCCACAGCCACCGAGGGAGCCGGATGACGACATCACGGAGCGCCGGCCCGGTGCGGGTCCCGGAGCCGTCCATCGGCTTCTGGCTGACCAAGGCAGCCTCGACAGCCCTCGGTGAGGCGGTCTCGGACTTCTCGATCAGGGTCATGCCACCCGTCCTGGCCGTCCTGCTCGGCTTCGCCTGCTTCGTCGCTGCGTTGGCGTGGCAGCTGCGGAGACGTCGCTACGTCCCGAGCACCTACTGGCTGGCGGTTGCCATGGTCGGCGTCTTCGGCACCATGGCCGCCGACGTGGTCCACGTCGTGCTCGGGTTGCCGTATGTGGTGTCTGCGAGCCTCTATGCCGTCGCGCTGGCTGCGGTCTTCCTGCTGTGGTGGCGGGTCGAGCGCGACCTGTCCGTGCACGCCGTCACCTCCGCGCGGCGCGAGCTCCTCTACTGGGCAGCCGTTGTGACCACGTTCGCGTTGGGCACGGCTCTCGGGGACCTGACGGCCGTCGGGCTCGGCCTTGGCTACCTGCCATCGATCCTGCTGTTCGCCATGGCGATCCTTGTGCCGGTGCTGGGTTACCGCCTGCTGCACTGGAACGCAGTGTTCGCCTTCTGGTTCGCCTACGTGCTCACCCGCCCGGTCGGTGCTTCCGTCGCCGACTGGCTCGGGAAGCCGGTGGCCGAAGGTGGCGTCGGCGTGGGTTCCGGATGGGTCTCGCTCGGTTTCGCCCTGCTCATGGTCGGGCTCGTGGCCCTGATGCCGCGCTCGGGCCGCGTCACAGCCGTGGCCTAATTCTCGCCTAAGCCAGAGGGACGATGCTCGGCTGATGGCGATGGACCCAGCGAGTGGGCTGGCATGGCCGTCCGACCGGCACGCGTTGCGTGGGGGGAGCGTGCCGGTCGGCACCGTGCCGCCCCCGGGTCTCGGCGGCAACGGGTACCGACCTACCTGACGACCTTCACGGTGAGCTTCTGCCTCGAGGAAACGAGCTTGGAGTTGCCCAGGTAGCGGACCTCGACGGTGTGCTTCCCGGTCTTGCCGATCCTGGGCAGCTTCAAGGTCATGATTCCCCTGTCGTCTGTGTCCATCATGATCGTCTTGAGGCGCTTGCCGTCCAGGTAGAACCGCACCTTGCCGTAGGCGACGACGCCCCGGACGGACGTGGCGACGGTGGACTTCACCACGGCGCGCGTCTTCGCCTTGTGGATGGTCTTCGTCGACAGCCCGACCCGGACGCTGCTGGTCGCCTTCACGATCGTGCAGCCGAAGGACGCCGACTTGCTCACCCCGGAAGTTCCGTAGCTGACGTTCACCGACACCTTGCCGACCTTGGCGGAGTTGAAGCCGGAGAAGCGGGCGGCGCTCGTCACCGTCCGGGCGTAGCTGCCCTTGTTGTACAGCGCGGTGACCACGATCCCCGCGGTGGTGAACTTCTGGCCGACCTGATACGTGCAGGTCGCCGGCGGCACGACGGACAGCGAGGTCAGCTCGGCCTTGGCCGGCGGCTTGGCGATCATCGCCTTGTACCGGGCGCCAAGGCCGAGCACGCTGGCGACGTTGCTGGCGATGATCGTGTGCGTTGCGGCGTTGACGGGACCCCTGCTGGCGGTCCTGCTGTCAGAGAACGCCACATTCGAGACGGACGTGAGCGGCCAGGACTTGCGGGTCTTCTCCTGGATCCCCACCTTCGCAGCGTTGAAGAGGATGGTGGCCCGACGGATGTGGGAGGAATCGGAGACCAGGGTGTAGCTCGTGAACTCGGGGTGGTCGAGGAGGATCGCCATCGAGTTGGTGGCGTTGCTCACCGTGCTGGCAGACGTCGACTCACGCAGGATGCGGCTCTTCCTGACGCCATGGTCGGTCAACCAGTCGTACATCACGCCGGCCTCGGTGTGGCCGTTGCGCTTCGCACCTCCGGAGACCAGCACCTTCGACGCCGGGTACTTGCCCAGGGCTGCGAGGACGACCTTCAGCCGCCGGGTGGTCTTTGTCGTGATGCGGCCGGACTTGGTCAGCGCCGACCCGAGCACGACGAAGACATGCCCCTTCGCCGGCAGCCCTTTCGGGGTGGTGGTGTGGATGGCAAGGCCCTTGTTGGCAAGGTCCCAGGAAGCGAGGAAGCCGGTCCACAATCCGGCCTTCCACGCATCGAGCGTTGCCAGCGATCCGACGGCGAGGTCGCGCTGCGCGGAGTTCCGGGTCTTCTCGAAGTAGATCGCCTGCACCCGCAGGTCGGTGACCGATGCTGTCGGCGTCACAGGTCCCGCGGCAGCGTTGGCTGCGGGCACGGAGCCCGAACCGACGGACAGCAGCATCACGAGAACCGTCGCGAGAGCTGCGGCTGTGCGGGTGTGCCGGGACATGGCGAGGATCCTCCGGGGGCGAGGTGATTACTGCGTTCGGTTCTCGCAGTGTCACACCGAACACCGTCCGGGCGCGCGTCTACTTGAGGGTTTGGGGGGTGGGTGGTTGAGGCTTTCACACCGCCGGTCACCAGCCCAGGCTGCCCGCAATCCCCTTGAAAGGACCGGTGACCTCCGGGGTGATCCACCCGCCGTAGAAGCCCCCGGGCTGCGGCACGACGGGGCGCCCGTCGACGAGGCAGGCATCCATCGGGCCTGCGTAGAGGGCCACATGGTCGCGGAGTGCCTCGAAGCCGGGTGACGGGTTCGGGTAGTACCAGGCCGCCTTCGCCGCGGTCCGTCCCCCGCCACGCACGTCGAGGTATCGCGCTGCGCCCTTCCATTCGCAGAAGGAGGCGCCGGTAGCCGGCTCGAGGGCGCCGGGGACGAAGTCACCGCGCGGCAGGTACCAGGTGGGTGGGTGGCTCGTCTCGAGCACCTGGAGGGCTGACGTGGTGCGGCAGACGACCTCGCCGCCGAGCACGACCTCGACCGTGCGGTCCGTCGGCCTGACCAGCGGCGGACGGGGGTAGTCCCACACCGACTCCTGGCCGGGGCCGACCGGTTCACGCGAAACCCGTGTGCTCATTCCCCGATCCTGCCAATGGTCCCCAAACATGGAGGTTGGTTGGGCTGGCAGGCTGTAGTCGTCGACAAGGAGAGCGCATGTACCCCTTTGAAGCCGAAGCCCGCAAGCCCCGGCGTGCCCGCAACCTCGCAACCACCGGTGGGCTGGTCGCAGCAGCAGCCGCCGCCGGCTCCCTCGCAACCGACCCCGACGGCGGGTGGTACCGCGACCTGGTGAAGCCGTCGTGGCAGCCGCCGCCGGTGGCGTTCCCGATCGTCTGGACCACGCTGTATGCCGACATCGCCGTCACGTCGGCCGCCGTGCTGAACGAGCTGGACCGTCGCGGGGAGGCCGAGCAGGCTGCGGAGTTCCGCAAGGCGCTGGCCGGCAACCTCGCACTGAACGGCGGCTGGAGCTGGCTGTTCTTCCGTGGACACAACCTGCCTGCTTCCACGCTCGGTGCAGGGGCGCTCGCACTGAACAGCCTTCGCCTTGCCCGTCGCGCCGGCCGGGTCGACCGTCGCTTCGCCCTCGCCCTCGCGCCCTACGCCCTGTGGACGGCCTTCGCGACCGTCCTCGCCGGCGTGGTCTGGTCGCTCAACCCCGACCGCGACTAGCGGTCAGCGTCAGGCGGAGAGCCGGCTCGACGTGCGTCCGGCGGGACGCCTGCGCGCGCCGCCACCCTGACGCGACAGCGCCACCACCGAGTCGCCGCGGCTGCTTGCGGTGACGTAGCTACGCGCGACGCGGTCTCCCCCGCTGCGCTGGCCCGAGGACTTCGGTGCTGCTGAGCGCGAACCGCCGGAGCCTGAACGCCCGGAAGTGGACCGCGGCGAGCTGGAACGACGCGGCTGCTGCACCTGCTCCTGGCCCTTGCGGGACGCCGCGGTTGGGGCATCCGCCGGGGCTACCGGTGCTGCCTGGCTACCGACCAGCGCCATCACCTGGGCGTCACCGGACTGCACGGACGAGGGCTGCGCGGTGATCTTCGCTGCGCGGGCCATCTGCTGGAAGTCCCTGCGCTGCTCGGGAAGCACGAGGGTGATCACGTCGCCCTCATGACCGGCGCGGGCGGTGCGCCCGGAACGGTGCAGGTAGGCCTTGTGCTCTGCCGGCGGGTCGACGTGGATGACGAGGTCGATGTCGTCGACGTGGATACCGCGGGCTGCGATGTCGGTGGCGACCATGACCCGGACCTTGCCGTCGGCGAAGGCCTTCAGGCCACGCTCACGGGCGTTCTGGGAGAGGTTGCCGTGCAGCTCGACGGCCGGGATGCCGTCGGCGGTCAGCTCGCGGGCCAGCTTCTTGGCCTGGTGCTTGGTGCGGGTGAACAGCAGGCGACGGCTGGAGCCTCCGGCGAGCTCGTGGATGATCTGCTTCTTCTGCGAGGCATCGCGCACCATGAACACGTGGTGGGTCATCTCACCGACCGGGGAGTCCTCGCTGTCGACGCTGTGCACCAGCGGGTGGCTGAGGAAGCGCTTGACGAGCTTGTCGACGCCGCTGTCAAGGGTTGCCGAGAACAGCATGCGCTGCCCGCCGGCCGGGGTGGCGGCGAGGATGCGGGTGACACCGGGAAGGAAGCCGAGGTCGGCCATGTGGTCGGCCTCGTCGAGGATGGTGATCGAGACGGCGTCAAGACGGATGACGCCCTGCTTCATCAGGTCCTCGAGGCGGCCGGGTGTGGCAACGACGATGTCGACGCCACGGCGCAGCTGCTGCACCTGGCCGTGCTGGCTGACGCCACCGAAGATCGTCATGACCTTGAGGCCGGCGACGGTAGCCAGCGGCTCGATCACGTCGAGGATCTGGTTGGCGAGCTCGCGGGTCGGGGCGAGGATCAGGCCGCGGGGGTGCCCGGGCTGGGTGCGTCCGGCAGCACCGGACGGGACGAGGTGCGCAAGGCGGGCCACGAGCGGAAGCGCGAAGGCGAGGGTCTTGCCGGAGCCGGTGCGGCCACGGCCGAGCACGTCCTTGCCGGCGAGGGTGTCGGGCAGGGTGGCGGTCTGGATGGCGAACGGGGCGGTGATGCCGCCCTTGGTGAGCGGGCTCACCAAGGCTGCGGGAACACCAAGCTCCACGAAGGTCGTCAGGACAGATTTGGGTTGTGACAAGGGAAATACTGCTTTCTGCAGATTGGTTCACCACGGTCCAGGTCCGTTCGCGTCCTTGGTGGCTGAGCCACCCGCGCGCTGCGAAATGTGGTGCGATGCTGGGCTGCGACTACCGCGCCCTGCCACCAAGTATCGCACACACGCCCCAATCCCCCGACTTGGACCGGATCCCACGCCGGTCCGGACCGAGTTGGGGACGGTTCCAACTCGGTCCACCCGGCCGATAGTCTCGGGACGGCCGTCCGACCCTGAGGAGCACCCCGTGACAGACAACAAGTTCCTCGCCGGCGACGATCCCAGCGCCTACCAGGCAGCCGAGGCGGAGGCCGGGTCCCACGTCGGCAAGCTGAACGGCCTGCGGGCAGCCGTACTGGGCGCCAATGACGGGATCGTCTCCACGGCCGGCATCGTGATCGGCGTCGCCGGCGCCACTCTCGAACCGTTCACCATCCTCGCCGCAGGGATTGCCGGCCTCACCGCGGGTGCGTTGTCGATGGCGGTCGGCGAGTACGTGTCCGTGAGCGCGCAGCGTGACACCGAGAAAGCGCTGCTCGACAAGGAGCGCCGCGAACTCGCAGAGATGCCGGAGGAGGAACTTGCGGAGCTCGCAGGCCTGTACCAGGCGAAGGGCCTCCAGCCCGAGCTCGCACTCGAGGTCGCCACCCAGTTGCACGCCCACGATGCGCTCGCCGCCCACGCGGAGACCGAGCTCGGCATCGATCCGGACCAGCTCACCAGCCCGTGGGTGGCCGCAGTCTCGTCGGCGGTCTCGTTCACGATCGGCTCGGTCCTGCCCCTGGTCGCCATCATCTTCGCGCCGACAGACCTCAAGATCCTGATCACCGTCGCGGGGGTTGCCCTTGCCCTCGTGATCACCGGCTACCTGAGCGCCCGGGTCGGCGGCACTCCGATGGGCCGCGCGATCCTGCGCAACCTCGCCGGCGGCCTGCTGGCGATGGGCGTCACCTACTGGATCGGACGCCTGGTCGGCCACACCCTCGGCTGATCGCGGCTACCTGGTTGCGTGGAGGAGCTCGCCGCGGACGTAGACCGCAACCACGTGGGACGGGTCGCGGAGGACCTCGGGACGGCGGGGGTCGGCGTTGAAGCAGACCAGGTCGGCGGGTGCGCCCTGCCGGATCACGCCGAGGTCGCTGCGGCCCAGGAGGCGGGCGCCGCCGGAGGTGGCGGCCAGCAGGGCTGTCTCCACCGGCACGCCGGCGTCGATCAGCGCGGCGAGTTCGTGCAGGTTGCGGCCGTGCTGGGTGTCCAGGCCGGCGTCGGTGCCCATCGCCAGCTTCACCCCTGCGTCGAGGCAGCGGCGGACGGCGAGGGGGTGCGCCTCCACGGCCCGGCGAGCTGCCGGGGCGAGCACTGCCGGCAACGTGCCTGCCTCTGCCATAGCCAGCACATCGGCATAGATCCAGATCGTCGGGACGACGAAGGCGCCCAC
The DNA here is from genome assembly GCA_963799235.1 of uncultured Actinomycetota bacterium. Lineage (GTDB taxonomy): Bacteria > Actinomycetota > Actinomycetes > Propionibacteriales > Propionibacteriaceae > Propionicimonas. The sequence goes on from CAWCWL010000001.1 coordinate 542,438, forward strand.
CGCGGCGGCGAGCCGGCACTGGTCCTGCGTGATCAGCACGGCGTGCTCGATGCTGGCCGCCCCGAACTCCAGCGCCTGGGTGAGCGCAGGCCCACCCCACGCGTGCACCATCACCGGCAGGTTGAGTCGTGCAGCTGTGACGTGGACGGCCTTCAGCTCGAGCTCGTCGAAGACCGGGACTCCGACGCCGTCCCCCGCCGCGACGCCGCCGGTGGCGACCACCTTGATCCAGGCCGCGCCGGCGTCGGCCAGCTCCTGCACCCGTCCGCGCAGGTGCGCAGGGCCACGGGCGTCCCCTGCCCCGAGCATCTGGACGCTGAGCGCTGCCCGCAGTCCGCCGACCTCCTGCGCCAGCGGAGCGGTGAGCCCACCGGCATCCCGGATGCCGGTGATGCCCGCCGCCAGCGTCCGGCCGGCGTTGAACCGGACATCGCGCGCCTGCTCGGCCGGACTGAGCCGCTGGCGTTCCGCTGAGTCGAACGCCCGCCAGGCGAGGTGGGTGTGGACGTCGACGAAGCCCGGCGTCAGCCACAGGCCGGTGGCGTCGAACCTCTCGACGACTGTCGCCGCATCCTCCTCTCCCCCGAAGACACCGTCGGTCAGGATCACAGCGCCGGTGCGGAACGTGCCGTCCGCTCCGAGCACCTGCGCGTTCTCCAGCACTGCGCCGCTCATGCGGTCTCCTCCCACGCATCTCCAGCCGCCTGCCGCGCAGACTTCCGCTCCCCCGGGACGCCGAGCGCGTCGGCCAAACGGTCAATACCCGCCAGGAGCACGTCCAGATCGGCAGCGCGGCCGTAGTGGTTCACGCGGAACAACTCACCGGCCAGAGGTCCGTCGCCGGGAGCGAGCAGCGCACCGGGTTGAAGGACACCGGGCTGCAGGAAAGCAGCCAGGCCCGAGCCCGACCCGGGCAGTGCCACCGTCGTGCAGATCGCGGCGCGGCGTCCCTCGGCAGCCCACGGACGCAGGCCGAGCGCGCGCACGGCGGCCAGCGTCGCGGCCCGGGCCCGGCGGTGCCGCCGCTCGACCGCGCCGATCCCCTCTGCGTGCACCCGACGGAGCGCTGCGAGCAGCGCGCGGGACTCCAGCACGGAAGGGGTGCCGGGAATCCGGGAGCGATCGGTCCGCAGCCAGCCGTCGGCCCAGTCGAGCACGGAGAGCGTCGACGATCGCGGCGCCGCGGGGTTGTTCTCGATGCGCCGCCAGGCGCGTTCGCTGATCGAGGCAGCACTCACCCCGGCCGGTCCGGCGAGCGCCTTCTGGCCGCCGATGACGGCGACGTCGATGCCCCAGTCGTCGACGGCGATCGGTTCTGCGCCGATGGACGCGACGGCGTCCACGAGGGTCAGTACCCCCAGCTCACCGGCCACCCCCAGCAACCCGGCGAGCTCGAGTTCTGCACCCGTCGCAGCCTCGGCCTGGGTGAGCGCGACGGTGTCCATGCCGGCCAGCGCTGTCCGGAAGGAGCCCTCCGACAAGCCGTCTCCATCGACAGCGAGGTCGAAGACCGCTGCACCGGTGCGCCGCAGCCACGCTCCGAACAGCGCACCGTACGGGCCCGTGACGACGTTCAGCACCCGGTTGCCCGGTCCGGCGACGCTGCTGGCCACCGCTTCGAGCAGGGTGACCGCCTCGCCCTGGCACAGCACCACCGACCCGCTGGCCCGAAGGATCCCGGCGACGAGGCCCTCCAGCTCCACCACCTCCGCAGGCTGCAGCGGAGGCTGGTCGAGCAGGTCCGCTGCGGCGAGCGCTGTCACTTCTGCTCCTTCACGATGCGGGGCACGGCTTCCAGCAAAGCGCGGCTGTAGGGGTGCTCGGGGTGGGTGAAGAACCGGCCGGACGGGGCCACCTCCACCAGCCGGCCACCCTGCAGTACGGCGACATGGTCGCAGACGGCGTGGATCACCGACAGGTCGTGGGAGATGAACAAGGTGGCGAGGTTCATCTGCAACGACAACCCGGAGAGCAGCTCCAGCACCGTCTTCTGCACGGAGGTGTCCAGCGAGCTCGTCGGCTCGTCGGCCACCAGCACGGCCGGCTCGACGGCCAGTGCCCGCGCGATCGCGATCCGTTGCCGCTGGCCACCGGAGAACTGCCTCGGGTACCGGTCGAGCGTCTCGACCTCCAGTCCGACCAACCCCAGCAGCTCTGCGGACCGCACCCGCCGCCCTGCACGGTCACCGCCGAGTCCATGGACGCGGAGCAGCTCGTCCAGGACGTACCCGATGGTCAGGGCCGGATTCAGCGACGCGAACGGGTCCTGCTGCACGAGCTGGATGGCGCGACGCTCCTCGCTGCTGCGGTGCCCGGAGCGCAGCTCCACCCCGTCCAGCCGGATGCTGCCCGAGGCCAGCGGCACCGATCCCACGATCGCCCTGGCGAGCGTTGTCTTGCCCGACCCGGACTCGCCCACCAGCCCGACGATCCGCCCGGGAGCGACCTCCAGGCTGACAGCGTCGATCACCCGGGTCGGGCCGTAGGCGACGCCGACGTCGACCAGTTCCAGACCGCTACTCACGGCCCACCTCCGTGAGGGCCGGCAGCGGCAACACCGCATCCACAAGCGCTTTCGTGTAGGCCTGCGTGGGCCGGTTGACGATGTCGGCCGTGCGGCCGGTCTCGACGGCCAGCCCGTCGCGGAACACGACGACCCGGTCGCACAGCGACGCGACCACAGCCACGTCGTGGCTCACGAACAGCAGCGACAGCCCGCGGCTGGCGCGCAGCTCGGCCAGCAGGGCCAGCACCTCCGCCTGCACGGTGACGTCGAGCGCAGTGGTCGGCTCGTCGCACAGCAGGATGTCGGGCTGCGCTGCCAGCGCGATCGCAAGGAGCACCCGTTGCCGCTGCCCGCCCGAGAGCTGGTGGGGGTAGCGGCGCAGCAGGGGGTCGGGATCGGGCAGGCGGACGTCGACGAACAGGTCCCGCGCCCGGGCACGGGCCGACGCGACCGATCCGCCGTGGTGCACCCGGCAGATCTCGGCGAGCAGGGTGCCGACACGGGTCATCGGGTCGAGGTAGCTCAGCGGGTCCTGGAAGATCATCGCGGCCCGTCCGCCGACCTCCACCGTGCCACCCGAGACTCGGAGCCCGCGAGGAAGCAGCCCCATCACCGCGCGCAGCGTGAGTGTCTTGCCCGAGCCCGACTCCCCCACGATCCCGAGGGCCTCACCCGGAGCCAGCGCCAGGTCGACGCCGTGCACGAGCTCCGTCTCGCCCGAGATCCGCAGCCCCGTCACAGCGAGGCCGCCCACGCCGACGCTCATCGCAGCCTCCACACGTCAGCGAGCCCGTCGCCCAGCAACGACAGCCCGACGCCGGTGGTGACGACGGCGAGACCCGGCAGCGAGGGGATCCACCACTTCGTTGCGAGGAACAGCTGCCCGTCGCTGATCATGGTTCCCCAGTCCGGCGTCGGCGGCTGCACCCCGAGGCCCAGGTAGCCGAGCGTGACGACAGCAACCATGATGAGCAGGATCTCCGTCATCAGCAGCACAACGGCCTGCGGCAGCACGTTCGGCAGCAGGTGCCGGGCGACCACCCGCGGGTGCGACAGGCCGCCACCGTGGGCAGCGCCCACCCAGCCCTCGCGGCACAGCGCCTTCGTCTTGGCGCGGATCACGCGGGCCGAACTGATCCAGCCGACGAGGGCGTACGCGATGAAGATGCCGTTTTCGCCCGTCCCGACCGCGAACACGATGGCGATGATCAGCACGTAGAACGGGAAGGCGACGAACGTGTCGACGATGCGGCCGATCACCCAGTCGACTCGCCCACCGGCGTACCCGCTGACCAGGCCCACCACCAGGCCCGTGATGAAGGGGATGATCGCTGCCAGCACGGCGATCCGCAGGTCGGTGCGTCCTGCCCAGATCACGCGGGAGAGGATGTCGCGTCCCAGTTGGTCGGTGCCGAACCAGTGGGACGCGGACGGCGCGGCCAGGCCTCCTCCCAGGTTCTGGGTCTCCGGGTCGTAGGGAGCCACGAGAGGGGCCAGCACCGAGATCGCCACCATGAACGTCAGCAGGAACGCGCCCGCGATCAGGGCAGGGCTGCGGCGTGCGCGGCGCAGCCACCGCACGAACGGACGCGGTGCCGCGACGGCTGTGATCTCGCTCATGCGGTCCGGATCCTCGGGTCGAGGGCTGCCACCAGCAGGTCGGTGACCAGCGAGATCACCACGACGCCCATGGCACTGACGAGCGTGATGCCCTGCACCACGGGGAAGTCGCGGGTGCTGATCGAGCTGAACAGCAGTGCCCCCATCCCGTTGATGGCGAACACCTTCTCGATCACCAGCGTCCCGCCCAGCAGGTAGGCGACGTTCACGCCGAGCAGTGACACCGCGGGCACGGCTGCGTTGCGCAGCACGTGCCGCACGAGGATGCTCACCGATCCGAGCCGGGCGGCCTTGAGGGTGACGACGAAGTCCGCGTCCAGTACCTCGAGGAGCTGTTCGCGCAGCGACCGGATCAGCGGGGGTGACATGCCGATGGCCACCGTCAGGGCCGGCAGGATCAGGCTGCGCAGCGGATCGGCCGGGCTACCGCCGACACCGCCGACCGGCAGCCAGCGCAGCGCGACCCCGAAAACGAGAATCAGGATCAGGCCCACCCAGAACGCCGGCATCGCCATGCCGATGGTCGGGAAGATCCGCACGACGTGGTCGAGCGGGCCGTCCTTGTGGGTGGCCGCCACCAGCGCCAGCGGCACGGCGATCAGTACCGTGAACACGACGGCCAGCCCGACCAGCAGCAGGGTCACCCCCACGCGGCTCGCGATCAGCCCGAGAACGGGCTGGCCTGTGACCAGCGACGTGCCGATGTCGGCGCGGGTGACCACGCCCACCAGGTAGCTCCAGAGTTGCTGGCCGACCGGGAGGTTCAGCCCCAACTGTTCGCGCAGGGCGTCGATCGACGCGGTGGTCGCCTGCTCGCCGAGGATCATCCGGGCAGGATCCCCGGGGACGATCCGCAGCAGCAGGAAGACGCAGACCACCACGCCGAGGGCCACCGGAATGGCAGCGAGCAGTGAGCGTCCGAACCAGCGCATGTGCAGATTGTCGTCCCTGGGGCCCGGTTACTTCTGCAGCCAGACGTCCTGGAACAGGACGCTGCCGTTGATCCGCGGCGTGAGGCCGTGGACCGACGCCAGCGACGCCACCACGTTCCTGGTGTTGTAGAGCGGGATGTAGGGCACCTCGTCGGCAAGGATCTGCTGGATCTCGGCGTAGATCCTGGCGCGCGCATCGCCGTCCGGTGTGGTCCGGCCTTCCTCGGCCAGCTTGGTGACCTGGTCGTTGGTGTAGTGCGTCCAGAACGACTTGCTGAAGCCCTTGGGGTCGGTCTGGAAGGCGATCAGGCCGTCGGGGTCGGGCGCGTCACTCTGGCCGGAGTTGATCATCGCGTCGAACTTGTAGGCGAAGAACCGCTCGCGGAACGCGTTGAGCTCGATGGACTCGATCTTGAGGGCGATGCCCAGCGGCTTGACGGCCTCCTGGATGATCTGCGCCTCCTGCGTGCGGACGGAGTTGCCGGACGCGATCAGCAGCGTCGCCGTGAACCCTTGCGGGAACTTCGATGCTGCCAGCTCGGTCTTCGCCGCTGCCGGGTCGTTGTCGAGGGCCCTCACGTCCGCCGAGTACTCAATCGTCGGCGGGATCAGGGTTTTCACCGTCTGCGCAGCACCGAAGGTGACGGCCTGGGTGATGCCGTCCCTGTTGAGCGAGAGGGCGATGGCCCGGCGGACGTGCTGATCGGCGAAGTACTGGTTCTGAGTGTTGAAGAAGACCTGCTCCACCTCCCACGAGCCGAGCTGTGACACCGTCACGTTCGGGTCCGCGCTGAGCTGGGCGATGGTGGCAGGAGCCACCTCCTCGATGCCGGAGAGCTGGCCTGCCTGCAGCTGCTGGATGCGCTGGGTGTCGTCGGCAACCACCTTGTAGACCAGCTTGTCCGCGTACGGCTTGCCGGCCTGCCAGTAGTGGGTATTGGCGGTGAAGGTCGTGTCGCCGCTCGGATCCCAGCTGTCGACGACCCATGGCCCGGTGCCGATCGGGTGTGAGAAGAACTCCTTCTCCGTCTTCCCCCCGAAATCCTTCGGGAAGACGCCGTTGGAGAAGCCGGTCAGCTCGGAGAGGAACGGGGTATCGGCGTTCTTCAGCGTGATGGTGAGCGTCTGGCCATCGGCGGCTGTGATGGCCTTGATGGGCGCAGCCAGCGGCAGCGGGCCCTGCACCTTGATGTGCCGGTCGAGGGAGAACTTCGCGTCGGCCGCTGTCACCGGGGTGCCGTCGGAGAACTGCAGGCCGCTGCGCAGGGTGAACGTGTAGGTGAGCAGGTCGTCGCTCACCGTCCACTTCTCTGCCAGCCACGGGATGATCTTGCCCTCGGTGTCGAAGGACACCAGCGGCTCGAACACCTTGTCGATGGCGAAGGCGTTGTTGGCGGTGATCTGGTTGTTCAGGTCGAAGGACGTGGTGGCGGCTGCGCGTCCGAAGGTGATGGTGCCGCCCTTGGCCGGGCCGGCGGCAGCAGATGCCGTGGCCGAGCCCGCAGTGGTGGCGGCCGGCGCTGCGGAGCAGGCTGCGAGCGAGATCAGGGCTGCGGCTGCCGCTGCAAGCAGGGCAAGGGGACGTCGGCCGTTGTTGAGCTGGGACATGGTCACTTCCTGGTCAGTCAGTTACTGGGTTCAACGATGCCAGGGCGCAAAACGATCCCTGAGCTTCGACGTTGGGTCGGGCATGGAAGCCCGCAGCTGGCTGGTTCAGCAACAACAACAGCCGACACGGAACAGGGCCACGGACAGGCCGCACATTCGGTCGCTACGCATGCGGCGAGGATAGTGCACCCTCACCGGTCGGCGGCAATGGTCCGCATGAGCTGGGCGAACTCCTCGGGCTGCTCGAACAGCGGCCGGTGGCCTGAGGTCTCGAACTCCACCCAGCGCTTCTGCGGCGCGTGGAGCTTCTGGAACCAGTCCCGTGCCAGGTCCTTGCGTCCGCGGGGTTCGAAGCGACCCTCGACGAGGTACACGGGTACCGCGAGCCTGGCTGCACTCTGGCGCAGGTCAAGCTCCTGCAGTTGCGGATAGAGCACAGAGAATGTGTCCAGCAGGCCGCGCACGATGTTCACCGTGTCGAGCGGGCTGTACTCGCTGACCGGGAGGTTCTCGAGCATCTGGCCTGCGCCCTCCGCGTTGGCGGAGTGGTCATAGCCGTACACCTCCTGCTCGTGGGCGAAGACCATCGGGTAGTCCAGCAGGTTCGAGTACGGCGGCGGTCCGGCCGCCTCCAGTTCCGCCACGAACTCGGCATTCCCCTGCGCCCGGGCCCACGCAAGGGTGTCGTCGTAGAAGATCCGGTCGGTCTCGGCGATGTCCACGATCTGCCCCACCCCGACGAAGGCGGCGAACGCCTCCGGTCGCTGCTCGGCTGCCAGCACCCCGATGATGGTTCCCCACGACTGGCCCACCAGGTACACCTGCTGCTGCCCGAAGCGGGTACGCAGGTAGTCGCTGACCTCGATGACATCGGTCACGGCGTTGGCCAGCGTGTGGGTGGCCAGCGGCTCCAGCTGATCGTAGGAGGACCCGGTTCCGCGCTGGTCGAGGGTGGCGACCACGAAATCCTGCTCGAGCGCGGAGCCATGGCGGCGCATCGCCCCGAACTCGCTGCCGCCGGGGCCACCGGCCAGGAACAGCAGCACCGGGTTGGTGTCGCTGGTTCCACGGATCAGCACATTCAGCTCGCCGCCGTTCACAGGGACCCTGGTCAGCTCGGCGACGCTGCCCGGCACCAGGTTGCCGTCGGCACCACGGATCGGCTCGGTGCGGGCCGGGATCAGCAGGGTGATCCCGGACGTAACGACAGCCAGCACCCCCAGCCCGATCGATGCCACCTCCAGCACACGCCGACCACCGGTCAGGCGCCCGGAGCGGCCGCTGCGGGCGATCGCCCCACCGACCAGCCCGCCGGCCACCAGCGCGGGGAAGACGAGCAGGCCGTGCACCCCGCGGCCCGAGATCGCCGCAAGCCAGCCGTAGATCCCGCCGACGTTGAGCATGTCGACGGTGGGTCCTTGTGCCGGCAGCCGGGTCAGCTCGTAGGCGACGGCGTAGAGGATCGGCAACACCAGCACGCCCAGCCGGGAGCGAAGCAGCCAGCCCGCACCCACCCCGGCCACCACTGCGAGCAGCATCGTTGCCAGCGACTCGGTGACTGTCACCGGCCCACGCGGCGTCCACACGCCACCGATGACCCCGGCACCGGCCACCAGTCCCGCGGCGCCGAGCCATCGCGTCCAGCTCGCCGGTGGCTCGTGGGTCTGAGGTCCTGTCGTGGCAGGGACCGCTGTTGCCTGCTTCTCGAGAAGCGTCATGTTCTGTTCATCTCCTGGGTAGATGACCCGGCGCCGGCTACTCCGGGCGCCACTTTTCGGGCCATGGCCATCGTCGGCGGAAGGCCACCGGTGTGGCGTCGTGCCGAGGTAGCCGGATCAGCTGCCTCTGCGGACCGGGCCGTGCCGCCGGCGTACATCCCCAGCTGTAGCCAGGGTTCATTCCGTAGATCCACGACCGGGCACGGCTCCACCGGATACGTTCACTGTGTGCTCGAAAAGTGGCGAGAGACCAAGCGGTTCACCCAGACGCACCCGGATCTGTCGGATGCGCTGCTGGCCGCCCTGTTGCTCGCGGTCGCCCTGTTCAGCGTGGCCACAAGCCCCGCCGCGTTCGGCGACGTCGCGATCGCTGCACCGATCTGGGTCCTCCTCATCGCCGGGATCGTGCCGCTGGCGTTCCGGCAGCGCGCCCCGCTGTGGGTGCTGGTCCTCACCTCGGTTCCGATCGTCGCGCTGGTCTGGCTCGGCTTCACTCCCGGCGTGCTCGGCGCCGGACTGTTCATCGCCTGCTACACCGTCGGCGCCTGGTCCTCCACGCGGCACCTGACAGTGGCGGTCCTCTTCACCTCCGGCATGTTGGCGGTGGTCGGCCTGCTCTGGCCGGAGGACCTCAACCCGATGCAGCTGCTGCAGAACCTGGTTCTGTTCGCCATCTCCTTCGCCATCGGTCGCTCGGCTCGCGCCCGGCGGGCAGCAATCGACCTGGCCAGGGAGCAGGCCACCCTGCTGGCTGTCCAGCAAGCCGAGCTCGCCCGCCAGAAGGTGACGGAGGAACGGTTGACGATCGCCCGCGAACTCCATGATGTGGTGGCTCACTCCCTCGGCGTGATCGCTGTCCAGGCAGGGGTGGGCAGCCACGTGTCGGCCACGGATCCGGACGAGGCCCGTCGCGCGCTGGACGCCATCGCCATCACCAGCCGGGAGGCCTTGCAGGAGGTTCGCAGCATGTTGGGCGTCCTGCGCAGCGACACCGACACCGTGGACTACGAGCCGCGGACCAGCCTCGCCGACCTGCCCAGAATGCTCGACCGCACCAGGATGAGCGGTGTACCGGTGGAGATCGACGAGACCGGCCAGGCCGAGCCGTTGGCCGCCGGGGTCGAACTGGCGGCCTGCGCTGTGATCCAGGAGGGACTGGCCAACGCCGTCCGGCACGCGCATGGCGCGCCGGCCCGGGTGCTGCTGGAGCACAGGCCAGGTCGCCTCGGCATCGAGGTGCGCAACGGGCCCGGCCGCAGACTCGCCGGCACCGGCGGCCCCGGACACGGGCTTCAGGGCATGCGTGAACGGGTCCAGCTCTGGGGCGGCTCAATGGAGGCTTCACCGTCCGAGGACGGCGGTTTCCGGCTCCGGGTCGACCTTCCGACGGGCGGCAGGAAATGATCCGGGTCGCCGTCGTTGACGACCACCCGCTGGTCAGGGTGGGGTTCGGGGTCCTGATCCGCTCCTGCGAGGATTTGGAGTTCGTCGGGGAGGCCGCCACGGGCACCGGCGCCGTCGAGCTGGCCCGGGCCGAGCACCCCGACGTGATGCTGATGGACGTGCGGATGCCGGAGTTGAACGGGATCGACGCCACCCGGCGCATCACCTCCGATCCGGCAACGGCATCGACCCGGGTGCTGGTCCTCACCACCTTCGACCTCGACGAGTACGCCTACGGCGCGCTGCGTGCCGGGGCCAGCGGCTTCCTGCTGAAGGACACCGCACCCGATGAGCTCCTCGACGCCATCCGGGTGATTGCCGGCGGAGATTCCCTGCTGGCGCCGACAACCACCCGGCGACTGATCGCTGAGTTCGTCCGCCGCGTCCCCGCAGACAACGGACCGCCGCCCGACCTCGCCCAACTCACCGATCGGGAGACCGAAGTACTGGAGGCTGTCGCTCGCGGAAGCTCCAACGTCGAGATCGCTGCCGAGCTGTTCATGAGCTATGCCACGGCAAAGACGCACGTCAGCCGACTCCTCACCAAACTCGACGCCCGCGACCGGGCCCAACTCGTCGTCATTGCCTACGAATCCGGCCTTGTCCAGCGGGGTGCCGGCAGACCAGGAATCGGCGGATAGCAGCTGGCGCCCGGGAAGGGGATATGGGGAATTCGTAGCCTCAGATGCCCCCCTTGTGTCACAGTTGTCCCGACGAACCGATCGTGGATCGCACACCCCCCACGAGCGTTGCCCGCAACGCTCGGCTTTCCGCATTACACACCCCCCTAGTAATGGAGTCGTCCGATGATCTCTACAAGCGCTGCTACCGCCACAGCACGCCCCACTGCGGAATCCACCGTTGCACGCCGTGCACTCGGCGGCGCGTCGACGTGGTGGCATGTCGTTCGCCCGCAATCGCGGACGCTCCCCCGCCACGCGCTGGTCGACGCGCAGTCCTAGCTGTTCACGCGCCCCAGTAGTTGCCGAGGTCGGCACGGCGGGCGCTCAGGTACTCCGAGACCACAGCCGCACCCAGATCGTCCAGGTCGGGGTTGACCACGCGTCCGTCCACCCTGTCGGCCATCTGCCGGACGAAGCTCTCCAGGCCCGGGTCGTCCCCGAGCCGGAAGAACGTGATGCGCGCGCCCAGCCGGCGCACCCGGTCGAGCTGGGCGACGGTCGCGCGCAGCGTTGGCAGGCTCGGCGGGTAGCTGAACAGTGAGTCACCGTCGGGAGCGAGGTAGGCCGTCGGTTCGCCGTCGGTGACGATCAGCACCACCGGCTGCATCGTCGGGTTCTTGCGGAACATCCGCTCTGCCAGCAGAAGGGCGTGGTGCAGGTTCGTGCCTTGTTCGCGCAGGGCCGGCAATCCGACAAGGTGCTCGACGGCCACCGACTCGGCGTACCTGCCGAACGTGATCAGGTCGAGCTGGTCGCCGCGCCACCGTGTCGACACCAGGTGGTGCAGGGCAAGCGCGGTCCGCTTCATCGGCAGCCAGCGTCCTTCCGCCGCCATCGAGAACGACGTGTCGGCCAGCAGTGCGACCGCTGCCTGGGTGCGGGTTTCGGTCTCGACGATCTCCACGTCATCCAGCTCCACGCGGACGCGGCCACCAGCGCCAGGATGCTCTGTGTTGGACGCGTCGCGGCGCATCGCGTTGAGGATCGTGCGGGTGACGTCCCAGGGCTCGGTGTCGCCGAACGACCACTGCCGGGTCGAGCCGGTGAGCTCCCCGGCAGCGCCGGACAGCCGGGTGTCGCGCTGCCCGGTGCGTCCGCTCAGCCGGTCGGACACCTCCTGCAGCAACGTCTTGCCGAGCTGACGCATCGCCCGGGGCGAGAGTTTGAGGGCTCCGTCGGAGCCGCGGCTCAGGTAGCCGGCGTTCCGCAGTGCCTTCTCCAGCTCTGCGAGCGTCCGTGCCGAGACGGCTGCGTCGGGACCGAGCTGGCGCGCGAGGGCGTCCACGTCGAGGTCGTCCATCCGCGCGCCGCCGTAGCCCTGTCCGAGCTGAGCGGCCAGCGAGTCGAGTTCTGCAAGGTCCTGCAGGACGCCGGTGCCGTCACCGAGGCCGAGGCCCTGGTCGCCGCCGAACTGTTCGGAGCCAGACCACTCCTCCCCCGGACGCAGCGACTGGAGGTTCTCGTCCAGCTGCCCGAGCTGGGCCATCAGTTCCGGAGACCCGAACGCCTGCGCCGACAGCTGCATCAGCTCGCGGCGCTGCTCCGGCGTCATCGAGTTCAGCATCCGCTGGGCAGCAGCCGCACGGTTGGCGAGCGCGTCGATCAGCTCGTCGACATCTCTTGGGTTCTCCGGGAAGAACTCGCCGTGCTTGTCCATGAACTCGGAGAAGTCGGCATCGGTGTCCTCACCGCGCCGGTGCGCCTCCAGCAGCTGGTTGAGGTCCTTCAGCATCTCCGCGATCGCCGCACGGTCGGAGTCGGTGGCGTTCTCCAGCGCCTCCTTCATGCCGGCGAAACGCTGGTCGAGCAGCTCGCGTCCCAGCAGGTCCTTGATCTTCTCGTATGCCTCCCGCGCGGGCTTCGAGCGCCAGTCGTACTTCGCCAGCTCGCTGACCGCTGCAGCCGTCGACTCCGGCAGGTTCGACAGCTGCAGCTCCCGGAAGTCGCGATCCAGGTCGTCGAGGGTGATGTCGCGCGCCAGTTCCTTGCGCTCTTCGAGGACGGCGGTGTCCAGCAGCTCCTTGACCTCGGCGAGGGTGCCGTCGAGCTTGTTGCGGTCGAGCAGCTCGCGCCGCCGCGCCTGCACCTGTCCGGCGAGGTCGTCGAGGCCTTGCTGATTGCGCCCGCCACGGCGCAGGAACTCCCGCAGGGCGCGCTCCGCGGAGTAGCCGGCCATCACGTCCTCGCTGATCGCCTCCAGTGCTTCGGCGAGGTCGACGGGGGGCGCCAACGGGTCGGGGCCGTCGACGTACCTGCCGTACCGCGAACGGGATCGGGGCATGCCCATCCTTCCTTGGTGACTGGCCTAGCCGTAGATCGTCTGGCCGTCGTCGGACTCCTTCGAGATCCGGCGGGCGAGGTAGAGCCCCTCGAGTGCGAGTTCGATCGCGCTGGCGCGGGTGCCGTCGGTCGTGGCATCGAACCGTTCGCAGATCTGGTCGTAGACGTCCGCGCCGTCCAGCGACGGGAGGCCGGTGAGGAACTCGCGTGCGGTCACCTGCTCGCCGGTGGTCACCGTGGTGTGCCCGTCCAGCGCGCCGACCAGCGGACCGAGGTCAATCCCCCGGAAGTGCTGGCGGACGGTCTCCGCGGTGGCCGTGCGCAGCAGGTGGGCGAGGATCTCGGGCTCGCGTCCCTCCTCCCCGGACTCGAACTCGAGCTTGCCGGTGAGCACGTCGACCGCTGCCTCCAGGTCGACGATGCGCGCCACCGCCTCGTCCTCGCCGCGGGACGTGGCCCGGTGCAGCGCGGCTGCAGCGACGGTCTCGGCACCGGCGATCGCGAACCGCGCCGAGACCCCCGAGCGCTGGTTGATCGCCTGCGAGGTGCGCAGCGCCCGGGTGTAGCGGGCGAGGATGTCCATGATGGGAGCGGGGATGGCCGCCACCAGCTTGGCCTCCTGGGTGATCACAGCGATCTCGTCTTCCAGCTCGATCGGGTAGTGGGTGCGGATCTCCGCCCCGAACCGGTCCTTCAGTGGCGTGATGATGCGGCCGCGGTTGGTGTAGTCCTCGGGATTGGCGGAGGCGACGACGAGCACGTCCAGTGGCAGCCGCAGCACGTAGCCGCGGATCTGGATGTCGCGCTCCTCCATCACGTTCAGCATCGAGACCTGGATGCGTTCGGCGAGGTCGGGCAGCTCGTTGATGGCGACGATGCCGCGGTGGGAGCGCGGGATCAGCCCATAGTGGATGGTCTCGGGGTCGCCCAGTTGGCGTCCCTCGGCCACCTTCATCGGGTCGACGTCGCCCACGAGGTCGGCGACGGACGTGTCCGGGGTGGCGAGCTTCTCCGAATACCGCTCCGAACGGTGCCGCCAGGAGATCGGCAATTGATCGCCCTCCGCTGCGGCCCTGCGGCGCGAAGCGGGGGTGATCGGGTCGTACGGGTGCTCGCCCAGCTCTGCACCCTCAATGACCGGCGTCCACTCGTCGAGCAGGCCGACCATCGACCGCAGCAGCCGGGTCTTGCCCTGCCCGCGCTCGCCGAGAAGGACGACGTCGTGGCCGGCGATCAGGGCGCGTTCCAGCTGCGGCAGCACCGTGCGGCTGAAGCCGTGCATGCCGGGCCACGGGTTCTCGCCGGAGGCCAGCTTGGCCAGCAGGTTGTCGCGGATCTCGGTGTGCAGGTGCCTGTGCACGTGGCCGGAGGCGCGCAGTTCGCCAAGGGTTCTGATGGCAGGGGGTTCACTCACAACTTCACGCTAACCCCGGGCACCAACCCTGCGGACCCGCAAAGACCTGCCCACTTGCGCAGATGGACCCAGGGGCTACGCTCCACGCCATGGCAACCCGGAAGGCTCCGCAGGGCACGCTGGTGCTCCTCGTGCGGCACGGTGCCACCCCGACCACGGGCAAGGTGATGCCGGGACGTGCGCCCGGGCTGCACCTGTCCGAGGCCGGCCAGGCGCAGGCCGCTGCGGTTGCCGAGCGCCTCGCCACCCTGAAGCTGGATGCGATCTACACCTCCCCGTTGGAGCGTGCGCGCGAGACGGCGGCTCCGACGGCAGCCGCGACGGGGTTGACGCCGATCGAGGAGTCGGGCCTGCTGGAAGCCGACGTCGGCGAGTGGACGGGCAAGTCGCTGGGATCGCTGGCTCGGCTCAAGGAGTGGCGCGGGGTGCACGGCTCGCCGTCAACGTTCCGCTTCCCCGGCGGCGAGAGCCTCGCCGAGCTGCAGGCGCGGGTTGTGGCTGTGCTCGATCGCGTGCACGCCGCCTATCCGGGCGGGACGGTTGCCTGCTTCAGCCATGCCGACCCGATCCGCCTTGGGCTGGTGTTCGCGCTCGGCGCCCCGCTGGACGCCTTCGGGCGCGTGGTCGTGGACACCGGTTCGATCTCCGCCCTGCGGTTCACGACGGGCCACCCGCCACAGGTCCTGTCCACGAACACCGTGACCGGGCCGCTGACCGGCCTCACCCCAGAGGGCTGACCCTTGCCGGCCCGCCCGCTGGAACACTCATCGGACTCCGACGAGCGCGCATTGGGCATCCTGAACGACGGCCGGGTGGAAATCATCGGACGCATCGTGCCGAGCAGCAACCTCGCACTCCTGGTGGAGGTGGGTACAGGGGACGACGCCCTCGCAGCGGTCTACAAGCCGCTGACCGGCGAGCGTCCACTGTGGGACTTCGAGCCCGGCCTGCACCGCAACGAGGCCGCGGCCTACGTGCTGAGCGAGTGGCTCGGCTGGGACCTGGTGCCGCCGACGATCGTCAGGGAGGACGCACCGGTGGGGGTCGGCTCCTTCCAGCTGTACATCGACGCGGACCCGGCCGAGCACTACTTCACCCTGTACGACCGGGTGCCGGAGACGCGGGCGCAACTGCGGGCGCTGGCGGCCTTCGACGTGGTCGCCAACAATGCCGACCGCAAGAGCGGGCACGTGCTGCGCGGCACGGACGGCCGCATCAAGGGCATCGACCACGGGCTGTGCTTCGCCGCGGAGGACAAGCTCCGCACGGTCATCTGGGACTTCGCAGGCGAACCCGTCCCACCCGAGTTGCTGGGCGGCATCGCGCCCCTGCTGAACGACCTGCCACCCGGCCTCGATGAGCTGATCACCGTGACCGAGATCGAGGCGCTGCAGGGCCGCGTCCGCCGGCTGCTGCGCGCCGGCGTCTATCCCACCGACCGCAGCGGACGCCGCGTCCCCTGGCCCATGGTGTAGCGGCGACAGTCAAAACGCCATGACTTGGTACAGCGGCGTCGGCTTGCTGGCGCCGTCGGCGGGTAAGGGACTTCATAAGTCAGGCGTGTGCCCGGGCAGACGTCTGGCCAGGTGTGCCGGTCGAGACAACTGCCGGCACACTGCCTTGTCCGGGGCAGACGGCGCGTGAGCCCGCTACACCTCGACCGGCACCAGGGATTCATCATCCGGTGACGACAGCGAGATGAGCGCCAGCACCACATAGGGGTTCTTCACGAGCCGCCGCTCCAGGGCTGCGAGCTGCAGGGCGGCCGTCCCCTCATCGGCGTTGCCGACCAGGTCGACGGCGCCCGAGAGGAAGACCTTCCCCGCGCCAACCAGAGACAGCCGCAACTCGGTGACCCGGTCCACCTCGGGCTGGGCTGCGAGCTCGGCGAGCGCTGCGTTCCAGACCTTCACGTCAGCCACCTCACCGACGAGGAAGCGGCGGTTCCGGTCGATCAACAGGACCGAGACGACTGCCAGCAGCACCCCGACCAGGATCGATGCGATCGCGTCCGGCACGGTCGAGCCGGTGATCTGGTGAGCCGCGATCCCGACGACGGCGATCACGATGCCGATCAGCGCTGCGGCGTCCTCAAGGAACACGGCCCGGACCGTGGGGTCGGACGTGCGCATCAGGTGCGTCCACACGTCCCGGTCGATCCGGTCGGCCGCGGCCCGCAGCTGGCGGTTCGCCTGGAAGAACGAGACGCCCTCCAGCACGAAAGAGACCCCGAGCACCACGTAGGCGATGACGAAGTTCTCCGCCGGCTCGGGGCTGATCAGCTCCTGCACGCCGTGAGTGATCGAGACGCCGGCGCCGACGGCGAACAGGCCGATGGCGGCGAACAGCGACCAGATGTAGATCTCCCGGCCGTAGCCCAGCGGGTGCGCAGCATCGGGCTCACGTGCCGCGCGCCGCTGCGCAATCAGCAGGAAGATCTCGTTGCCCGCGTCCGCCCAGGAGTGCGCGGCCTCGGCCAGCATCGATGCTGCGCCGGTCATGACCGCTGCTGCCGTCTTCGCGACGGCGATCAGCAGGTTGGCGGCGAAGGCGATGATGACGGTCAGGCCGCTCTCACCGCCGGCCGGGGCTTCTGCGATCGGACCGGTCTCGGGTGCAGTCACAGGTTGAGACTAGGCCACGTGGTTCAGCCGGCCCGGCGATCTTCGCGTACCGCCGTCGGGTCGACAGCCCTCTGGCCGTCGGTCACCGGCGCATCGGTGCGGTTGAGTGTGTCGTCCACCCGCCGTGGCTCGGTATCGACAACCGGGTCCGCATCAATCGGGTGCGGGTCGAGCCGCGTCGCGTCCTCGAGGTGTGACCGGGAAGCCTCGCGCGCATGGTCCGCCTCGCCTGCGCGCAACTGTGCCTCCTGCTCGAGGCGATCGGCCTCCATGCGGGCGCGCTGGGCGTCGGCCTGCTGACGTGCGGCTTCTGCTGCCTGCTCCTTGGAACGCAGGTCCTCTTCCTGTCCACGGGTGCGGAGTTCAGCCGCCTTCTCGACGCGCTGGCTCTCGCTGCGGCGCCGGCCAATCATCACGGCGATGACGGCTGCGATCAGGACAACGACGATCACGATGACGATCCAGGTCATGGTATCCATCCTTGATTCCTCCCTGTCTGTCCCCGAATCGGGGTCATCGGTAGGTACCCGTTTCCGACGAGAACGATCCCTGAGCTTGACGAGACGGTCCCTGAGCTTGGCCTGCCCTGAGCCTGCCGAAGGGGCGAAGGGCCGCGCTAGACCCGAACCAGGATCTCGCCGTGCAGCACGCTGATCCAGCCGTCGGGGTCGGCGGCCCACTCGCGCCAGGCAGTGGCCATGTCCTCGAGTTCATCCGTGCCGGCAAGACCGCTGGTCACGAGCTGGGTGGCGATCGCCGAGCCGGTGATGCGATCGGCCCACATCGAGCCCCAGGCCTCACGGGTCGCCGGTTCCGCGTAGCACCAGGTGGACGAGGTGGCCTCCACCTGCCCGGCGCCGGCCTCGTGGGCCCAGGCCAGCAGGTGGCGTCCGGCGTCCGGCTCTCCGCCGTTCGCGTAGGCGGCGACACGGTAGAGCTCGCGCCACCGGTCCAGCCCGGCGCTCGCCGGGAACCAGGTGAACCCGCCGTAGTCGGAGTCGCGCGCCGCCACCACGCCCCCGGGACGGCAGACGCGCACCATCTCCCGCAGCGCCTGCACAGGGTCGGCAACGTGCTGCAGGACCTGGTGGGCGTGCACCACGTCGAAGCTGTCGTCGGGAAGGTCGAGGGCGTGGATGTCGCCGACGAGGTAGTCGACGTTGTCGCAGCAGCGGGCTTCGACCTCGGCGCGCGTGAGGGAGAGGATCTCGTCGGAGGTCTCGAGGGCGACCAGCCGGCCGGGAGCGACGAGCTCGGCGAGGTCTGCTGTGATGGTGCCGGGACCGCTGCCGACGTCCAGCAGGCGCTGGCCGGCCCGGAGGCGCGGCAGCAGGTAAGCAGCCGAGTTCCGGGCGGTACGGGTGCGGTGCGAACGCAGCACGCTCTCCGCGTGCCCATGGGTGTAGGCCGGTGTCACACCGGGCACGCTACCGCCGGACGGGACGATCCGGGGTGGTCAGGCGGCGTTGCTGGACTGCACGTCCGCTGATTCGGAGTCATCGATCGCGAGGGGCTCCCACTCGACGAGGGAGTCCCTCACGTAAGCCTGGTGGGTGCCCGGATGACCCGGGGTCTGGAGGCAGAAGGCCTCCTCATCGCGGGGTGCCTTCTCTAGACAGGCGTGGGACATGTATCGATCATCGCCCCGTCGTCGACTATTCACCAACACCACCCCGCAACTTTTTGTAACCATTCAGTGCACCAGATGCATGATGAAGCCCGGTCGACGCGCACGGTCACATGTCCCGGTAGCGCTTGGCAGCTGCCAGCGCAGCAGGCAAGGTCTCCGCGGTTTCCCTGGAGACGTAACCGGGGGTGTCGCGCTGGATCCGCCAGCCCTCGGACAACGGGGAGACCTCCACCACGTCGAACCCGAAAGCGTCGATCAGGCCCGCGACCGTTGTCAGGGCGGCAGCGTCGTCACCCGCAACGACCAGCGCGCGCCGCCCCGGCGTCCCGGCCGGCCGGCCGTCGGTGGTGAGCTGGGAGAACATGATGTGGTTGAAGGCCTTGACCACCTTCGACGTGGGCAGGTGCCGCTGCAGAAGCTCGGAGACCGTGGTCTCTTCGGAGTCGAGCTCCGCGATCTGGCCGTCGCGCACCGGATAGTAATTGTTGGTGTCGATCACGATCTTGCCGGCCAGCGGCTCCACGGGCACGGTGTCGATCGCCCGCAGCGGGATGGTCACCACGGCGATGTCGGCTGCTGAGGCAGCCTCGGCCGGGGTCGCTGCGCGAGCGTGCGGGCCCAGCTCAGCCACCAGGTCGGCGAGCGTCTCCGGCCCGCGGGAGTTGCTCAGCACCACGTCGTGGCCCTGCGCCACAGCCAGCCGTGCGAGTTGGGATCCGATCTTGCCGGAACCGATGAATCCAATTGTGGTCACACCCGCCCAACCTCGGCGGCGTCAACGACATTCCCGGTGGAGCAGCAGCGCTCAGGCGATTGAGGTCCAGTTCTGCGCATGCAGGATCTCCACGCCGTCCAGCAGCAGGTCGAGGGCGAACTCGAACTCGGACTGGTCGTCACACCCCGGACCAGCCATCGCAGCACCGTCCGGGTGCATCGCCGCCCGTGCGATCGCTGCCAGGTGGGGGAACTGCACCGGAAGTGCGTCCTTCTGGGTCGCGAACGCGGGGTCGGACGGCGGCGTTGCTGCGAAGAGTTCCTGACTGAAGCCCCACATGCGGTTGCCGAGGGCGTGCATCACGTGGTGGGTCAGGTCGGCGCTGAGGCCGCCGTCGAGGAACAAGCCGGTGAGCGCGTTGAGGTAGGCGAGCATGGCGGGGGTCATGGCCGAGCGGGACTCGAGCACCGCTCGCGACCAGGAATGCCTCCCCAGCGAACGGCGGGCCGCGAGGATGCGCGCGCGGACGTCCCGCTTCCAGTAACCGGTCCGGGGAGTGGTTTCGATCTCGCCGACGACGAGCTCGATCATCCCGTCGAGCAGGTCCTCCTTGTTCGCCACGTGCTTGTACAACGCCATCGGCACGACACCGAGCGCCTGCGAGAGGCCGCGCATGTTCAGTGACTCGAGGCCGTCGGCGTCGGCCTGCGCGATCGCCGCGGAGAGGAGCCGGACGCGGCTGAGGGCCTCACGGCGTCCCGGTGTTGACATGGTGTACACGGTACACCTAGATTGGGAACCAGGAGGTGTACGCAGTACACCCGAGGTTGCCATCCCGACAGCCGCAACGGAGCGGAGCACGACATGTCGTTCGAGATCTCGGATCGGATTCCGAAACCAACCCTCGCAAGAATCACAGGAGGCGTGTACCTGCTGTTCATCGTGACGTCGGTCCTCGCCGACGCCCTTGGGCACATCGGCCTCGGGAACGCGCAGCAGGTCTACGGCTCCCTCGTCACGGATGCGGGAACCTTCCGGCTGGCCCTTGTGACCGCCTTCGCATCCACGTTCATCTTCCTGCTGGCCGCCTGGGGCCTGTTCGTCCTGCTGCGGACGGTGAACCCTGACCTGGCCCTGCTGTTCCTCCTGCTCAACGCCGTGGGTGTCGCCGTCCAGTGCGCCAGCATGCTGCAACTCCTGGCTGCGATGCAGGTGACCGACCCGGGCAGCGGGCTGGAGGCCTCGCAGGCCCACTCCCTCGCCCTGGCCGCCATCAACGTCTATCGGGCAGGCTTCGTCACCGCCCAACTGTTCTTCGGCACCTGGCTGTTCCCCCTCGGCTACCTCGTGATCAGGTCCGGGTTCCTGCCGCGACTCCTCGGCGTCCTGCTCCTCCTGGACGGGGTCGGCGAACTCGTCTGGTTCCTGCAGGCCTTCCTCCTCCCGGCCTACCCCGCGATCAAGACACCGGGGACGTTGGTGGGCCTTCTCGCAGAGGTCGGGCTCGCGCTGTGGCTGCTCGTCCGGGGCGTGAAGGACAACCCCGTCGGAATGTCGCCCTCGTCGACCCGCACCGGCACGGGCGCGACACGACGATGACCGGGGACCGGGGACGTGTCGTCAGGCTGGCGGCCACCGGCGGGCTGGCCTTCTGGGTGGCGAACCTTGCGATCTCGCTCACCCCCATCGCCGCGGAATACCGGGCCGCGCTGTCGATCCCCTACCTCCCGATGCTGGTGGAGGCCCTGGCCGGCGGACTCCTGATCGCACTGGGAGTCAGTTGGGTCCTGGTGCGTCAGCCCGCGGCGCTGCCGAAGACGAGCCCGATCGGGCAGGCACTCCTTCTCAGCCTCATGGCACTTGTCCTCGTGACCGTCGGGATCGAGCTTCCTTCGAAGGTCCTCGTGAACTCGGCTGACCCGCTGCGCTACTTCCTCATCGGGGCAGCGTTCAACACCGTCCGGATCCTCGCTCTCGGCGTCACCATCGCAGCGCCGGTGGCAGGAGTGCTGAGCGGTCATGAACGGGGCGAGCCTCGACTCGACTGACCACCGCCCGCGAATGTCAGCCATGGCTCGGCCGGCCGCGCGTCCTCGGATCAGGGCATGACTGCGTTCCAGTGCCGGTCAGTCGAAGAAGCCGTCGGCGTCGTCCATTCTCGGTGCGTCCGGCACGGTTGCCCGGATCACTGACCCGTCCTCGCGGATCGAGCCCTCGATGTCGTCGATCGACGGCCTCCCACGCAGCTCCGGCCCGCTGGCCCACGGCACGCTGGTCGGAGTCCCGCGCGTGATGACCACGTCCTGGCCCTGGACGGTGACCTGCACCGACTCGGCGTCCCCGGTCTCGAGGTTGAACGTGATGGTGTCAGGGTCCACCGTCACCCGGAGCCGGTTGCCCTGGAGCGTGAGCGGGAACTTCAGCGAGTCCCAGTCCGCCGGGAGCCGCGGGTCGAAGGACCAGACCGACAGGTAGTCGCGCAGGCCGCCGAAGCCGGCGACCAGTGCGCTCCACAGCCCGCCGAGGGACGCGACGTGCACACCGGCATCGGAGTTGTGGTGCAGGTCGGCGAGATCGACGTACGCGGCAGCCATGAAGTACTTGGCCGCGAGGTCTTCGTAGCCGACCTCCGCAGCGATGATGGACTGCACCACGGCGGAGAGGGTCGAGTCACCGGTGGTCAGCGGGTCGTAGTACTCGAAGTCCGCGCGCTTCTCCTCCGGCGAGAACTCGTCGCCCTGCAGGTAGAGCGCGAGCACGACGTCGGCCTGCTTGAGCACCTGGTGCCGGTAGATCACCAGCGGGTGGTAGTGCAGCAGCAGCGGACGCTTGTCCGCAGGGGTGTTCCCCAGGTCCCACAACTCCCGACCAAGGAAGTCGTCGTCCTGCGGATGAATGCCGACACTCTCGTCGTAGGGGACGTGCATGGCCTCCGCGATCCGGGAGAACTCGCTGATCTCGTCCTCGGTGAGGTCGAGGCGTTGGAGCGCCTGGCCGTAGGCCTCCGGCAGGTTCGCTTCCAGCCACCGCAGGTGACGAACCGCCGAGCGCAGGTTCGCCCGTGCCATCACGTTGGTGAACAGGTTGTCGTTCACGACGGTGGTGTACTCGTCGGGGCCGGTGACCCCGTGGATGTGGAAGCGGTCGTCGCCGTTGGCGGACCCGTCGGTCCTGCGCCAGAAGCCCAGGTCGGCCCACAGCCGGGCGGTCTCGACGAGGACGTCGATCGCTTCACGCGCAAGGAAGAGGCGGTCGCCGCTGGCCGCGATGTACTGGGTCAACGCATGGGCGATGTCGCCATCGATGTGGTACTGCGCGGTGCCTGCTGCGTAGTAGGCCGAGGCCTCTTCACCGTTGATCGTGCGCCATGGGAACAGGGCGCCGCGCTGGTTGAGGTCGGCAGCGCGTCGCCGCGCGGCGTCCAGCATGGTGTAGCGGAACCGCAGGGCGTTCCGGGCGGCACCCGGCGAGGTGTAGGTGAGGAACGGCAGCACGTAGATCTCGGTGTCCCAGAAGTAGTGCCCGTCGTAGCCGGACCCGGTGACACCCTTGGCCGCGATGCCGGAGCCCTCGGCCCGCGCCGCGGCCTGGATCAGCTGGAAGAGGTTCCACCGCACCGCCTGCTGCAGCGCGGGCTGGCCGCCGATCTCGACGTCGCTGCGTTCCCAGAAGTCGTCGAGCCATGCGCGCTGCTGCGCGAAGATCTCCGCGACGCCGGTGTCCCTCGCCCGGTCGAGCGTGCGCCGGCAGCGGTCGACCAGTTCCAGGGGCGGCACGCCGCGGGAGCTGTGGTAGCTGACGGTCTTGGTGATCCGGGTCGTGACACCCGGGGTCGCCCGGATCCGGAACACGTGCTTGGCGAGGTCGTCCTCGATCTGGGTGAGCACCTCGTTGTCGTCACTGGTCTCGATGGTGTGGTCGGCGGCGACGGCCAGCGTCATGTGGGACTCGGTCACCCGGTAGCAGAGCACCGAACGTCCCTCCCCGTCCCACTTGGACACCGGCTGCAGGATCCGGCCCCGGAGTTTCGCCGCGCGGCGCGGGTCGGTCCCCGCACCCATCGCCGCCGACCTGACGTGGAGTTCGTCCTCGCCGTCCTGCCGGTTGAGGAGCTGGCAGCTCACCACGACCGGCGCGGCAGCGTCGAGCATGGTGATCTCGTA
Source organism: uncultured Actinomycetota bacterium (assembly GCA_963799235.1). Lineage (GTDB taxonomy): Bacteria > Actinomycetota > Actinomycetes > Propionibacteriales > Propionibacteriaceae > Propionicimonas. Next base: position 565,774 of record CAWCWL010000001.1, read on the forward strand.
ATCCATCACGGCGAGGTGCCGTTCGGCGAAGCTCACCATGCGACGCGAACGCAGGTGTACCCGCTTGCCCGACGGCGTGCGCCAGATCAGCTCCCGGGTGAGCACGCCGTCCGCGAAGGAGAGGGTCCGTTCGTAGCGCTCGAGGTCGGCGACGGTGAGCAGCAGCGGCTCGTCGTCGACGTAGAGCCGCATGATCTTGGCGTCCGGGGCGTTGATGATCGTCTGGCCGACCTTCGCGAAGCCGTACGCCTCTTCGGCGTGGTGGATCGGCCAGACCTCGTGGAAGCCGTTGATGAACGTGCCGTGGGCGTAGGCGTCGCGGCCCTCCTCGACGTTCCCGCGCATCCCGAGGTAGCCGTTGCCGACAGCGAAGAGAGTCTCGGTGAGCCCGAGGTCCCTTGCGTCGTACCGGGTCTCCCGCAGGCTCCACGGGTCCACCGGGAACCGGCCGCGGTCGATCGGGTCAACCGATGTCCACTGGTCCATCTCTCCCCCTCAGTGTTTCGACCAACGCGAAGAGGTCGTCCGCAATCGTGAAGCTACTCTGCTCGATGGCGTTCCGGCAGGGCCATGGGCAACAAGTCCCCGGACGCGATCAGCGCGAGCACGGCATCGCCGTACTGCTCGAGCTTCTTCACGCCGACGCCATTCACCGCCATCAGGTCCTCGAGCGAACCGGGTCTCGTGCTGGCGATACCCGTCAGCGTGCTGTCGGGGAAGACGACATAGGCCGGGACGGCGGCCTCACGGGCAGTCTCCGCACGCCAGGCCCGGAGCGCCTCGAAGAGCCGGCGATCGGCCTCATTGAGGCTCGCGGCAGCAGCTGAGCGCGAACCTCCCCTCGACCCCTTTGCCTTCCGGCTCGACCGCTGAGCGCGCGCGACGGTCTCCTGACGCAACTGCACCTGCTGTTCACCGCGCAGCACCGACCACGAGGCTTCGGTCGGGCCGAGCGTGCCGTGGCCGTCGCCGGAGACAGCGAGGAGCCCGCTGGCCAGCAACTGCCGGGCGACCGCACGCCATTGCAGGTCGGTGAGTTCCGTCCCGATCCCGAAGGTGGTGAGGGTGTCGTGGCCCCACTGGTCGACCCGCTCTGTCCGCTTGCCGAGCAGGATGTCGATCAGGTGGCCGGCGCCGTAGCGCTGGTTCCGCTCGCGCTGGAGGCGCACGATCGTCGAGAGCAGCTTCTGCGCCGGCACGGTGCCGTCCCAGGCTTCCGGGGCATTCAGGCAGGTGTCGCAGTTGCCGCAGGGCGCGCTGGGCTCACCGAAGTGGGCGAGGATCAGCTGCCGCCGGCACCCGAGGGTCTCGCACAGTCCGAGCATGGAGTCCAGGTGCTGGCCCAGCAGCCGCTTGTGCTGGGCGTCGCCTTCGGAGCCCTGGATCATCTGGCGCTGTTGCACGACGTCGGCCAGGCCGTAGGCCATCCACGCGGTGGCGGGAAGGCCGTCGCGACCGGCGCGTCCGGTCTCCTGGTAGTAGCCCTCGATGCTCTTCGGCAGGTCGAGGTGCGCAACGAACCGCACGTCCGGCTTGTCGATGCCCATGCCGAACGCGATGGTGGCCACCATCACGACGCCGTCCTCGCGGAGGAAGCGCGTCTGGTTCGCCGACCGGACCGGCCCCGGAAGTCCCGCGTGGTACGGCAGCGCAGTGATGCCCTCCTTGGCCAGCGCTTCGGCTGTCTTCTCCACCGACTTCCGCGAAAGGCAGTAGACGATCCCGGCATCGCCGTCGTGCTCGGTGCGGATCAGGTCGAGGAGCTGCTTGACCGGTTGCTGCTTCGCCTCGATGCGGTACTGGATGTTCGGTCGGTCGAAACTGGCGACGAAGGTCCGTGCGTCCTGCAGCCCGAGGCGCTGGACGATCTCCCGCTGGGTGGCGGGGGTCGCTGTCGCCGTGAGCGCGATCCTCGGGACTGCGGGCCAGCGGTCGTGCAGCACCGACAGCCGCAGGTAGTCCGGGCGGAAGTCGTGGCCCCACTGGGACACGCAGTGCGCCTCGTCGATCGCGAACACCGACACCGTGAGCCGGTCGAGGAAGTCCTGCGTCCACTCCAGCCCGAGCCGCTCCGGCGCGAGGTAGAGCAGGTCCAGCTCGCCGGCGAGGGCTGCCCGCTCGGTTGCCCTCAGCTCATCGGAGGTGACGCTGGAGTTGAGAAAGCCTGCCCGCACCCCGAGGGCGTCGAGGGCGGTCACCTGGTCGTGCATGAGCGCGATCAGCGGCGAGATCACCACGCCGACACCCGGACGCACCATCGCCGGAATCTGGTAGCACAGGGATTTCCCGCCACCGGTGGGCATCAGGACGAGGGCATCGCCGCCGTCGATGACGTGGCTGATCACCTGCTCCTGCGTGCCACGGAACGCGTCGTAGCCGAACGTCAGCCGCAGGACGTCGACGGCAGCGAGGGCGGTGGGCACGCGCGTCATGCTAGACCGCCGTGCTGACGATCGAGCCCGCCTGTACCAAGCCAGTGGCCGAATGGCCTACCAAGTGTGGCACCAAGAGCAGGGCACCCCCTAGCCGTCACGCGTGATCGGGCGAAAGCTTGCTGACAAGCACCGATGCTCGCCAGCCGCAGGGCGGCCAACGAAACTCTGTGACCCCTACCCACCCCCGGGTTTCGCAAGGAGAATCATGACGACGCAGGAGTACACCGATCAGGCCGCCACCGGCTTGATGGATATCAATGACCGCTTCGCGACGATCCTGGCTGAGCTCGACTGGCTCAGCACCCAGAGCAGCCACCTTGCCAGCATCGGTCTCCGGGAGCTGCACAAGACCGTCCGCACCTGCACCCTCGAACGCGAGGAGTTCCAGATCGAGTTGACCGCGACGGCCACCGCCAGCGGCGTCACGGTGATCCTTGAGGACTCCGGACCTGCGTTCCGCGGCATCGTGCGGCGGATCAATCGCGAGCCCGCAAACAACGGCGACCCTCGCCTGCGCATCGTCGACACAGACTTCGACGAGGTCACCTACACCCGCGAGCTCGGTCGCAGCCGGTGGGTCCTTCACCGGTTCGCTGAGCCGACGGCCCGCTCTGGCCGCCCACCTGAAGCGGCATGAGCCCAGCCATGGGCCTCTCGTCGGATCGGGCCAAGCGAGCATTCGTCGCCTTCGGCCTGGCCGCTGCATTCGGGTTCGGTTCGCTCACCGTCGGCGCGGTCATGGAGCTCGCAGCCTCGTCCTCGGTAACCCACTCCGGATCGGGTGTCCTCACTGCAGCGCCGATGTCGCGCCAGCCCTGACCCCTGCGGTGCTCACAAGTACCCAGGAGCGCGAGCGCTTTCGCGACCGCCGTTGGTCGAGAATGCAGCATGGCCACAGCGTGGGACGCCTTCGTCTCCTACGCGCGCTCGAACTCCGAGCGGACGGCCATCGCGGTCCAGCGTGGGCTCCAGCGCTTCGCCCGGCCATGGAACCAGCGACGGGCCGTCAGGATCTTCCGCGACGACTCCGCGATGTCGACCAACCCGGCGCTGTGGTCGGCGATCGAGGAGGGCCTGTCCGCAGCGGGTCACCTGATCCTGCTGCTCAGCCCTGCCGCGGCCGCCTCTGCCTACGTCGAGAAGGAAGTGGCGTGGTGGCTCGACCACAAGGGCTCCGCGACGATCCTTCTTGTGCTCGACGCGGGCGACCTCACCTGGGACCAGACCGCAAACAGGTTCCCCGACGCCAGCCCGGTGCCCGCGTGCCTGCGGGACGCGTTCCCTGAGGAGCCCCGCTGGCTCGACCTTCGCTGGATGCGCAACTCTCCCGATCCCCCCGGCGATCCCCGCTTCGCCGCCGCGATGGCCGACCTGTCCGCGCCCATCCGGGGCATCGCCCGCGACGACCTGATCGGGGAGGACCTCACCCAGCACCGCAGGGTTCGTCGGCTGGCCACCTCGGCGGTGAGCCTTCTCGCGGTGCTGCTGGTGATCTCGATCGTCTCAACGGTGCTGGCCGTCCGGCAGCGGGACGACGTGCTCCGTCAGGCCGTCACGCTGCGCTCGCGGCAACTGGCGAGCACCGGTTCGGGGCTGCTCGACTCCGACCTGCGGCTGGCGCAGCTCCTCGCGGTGCAGGGCTTCCGCACCGAGGAGTCCGCAGCGACGAGGGAAGCCCTGCTACGGGCGGCGTTCGCCTCGCCGCTCGTGGACCGCTTCGTCACCTTCGATGCCGACATCACGGCCGTGGCCACCAGCGCGGACTCCTCCACGGTGGCCGTGGGGCTGACGGACGGGCGGGTGTACACGATCGACGGCGAGGGTGCCATGGCGCCGGCGCTCCGGTTCACAGCGTCGGGTCCGGTCCTGACACTGCGGGCAAGCAAGGAAGGCACCGTCCTGCTCGCATCGACGCGGGACGCTGTCATCGTGTCGGACGCCGCCGGCGACCGGGTTCTTCCGGGCGGTCCGGCCGCGCCGGCCGGGGCCGTCGCCCTTTCCGCGTCCGGGCGCCGGGCCGCTCTCGTCCGGGGCGAAACCACGACGAAGGTCGTGGTCTACGACACGGCGACCGGCATGGAGATCACGCACCGCGCTGACCCGCTGGGGCTCACGCCGAACCAGGCCGTGGTGAGTCCCCAGTTCACCGAGCGCATGGCCTTCCTCGACGACCACCGGCTGCGCCTGGTGAGCAATGACGCTCGCTGGCTGGAACTCGACCTGCGCAACGGGAGGTCCCGGCGGGCCGGCTGGGTGACGTGGATGCCGTCGGTGGAGCTGTACGTCGCGTCCAGCCGCGCCGATTACCTGCTCGCCGCCCCGATCACAGACGGCCAGGCGGTGCGGGTCTGGCGGCTGGACCGCGCCGGCGCGAACCCGTCACCGCTGAGGGCAGGTGTACAGCTGACAGACCCCCTCGGGATGGCGGTCAGCCCGGACGGGCGCCTGGTGCTGGTCAACGACTCCTCCACAGGGCTCTCGGTGGCGCCCGTCCCCCGCGCCGACGCGCCCCCCGTGCTGCCGGCCACCCGTATCACGGGGCTCAGCGGCGTTGCCGCCATGGAGTTCCTCAGCCCGACCAGGGCCGTCGCCGGCGCACGTACGGAACTCGTCTTCCTGCGCTTCGGCGAGGCAGGGCGAGGCGCTGCCGCAGCGAAGCTGGCGCCGCGTGGGGTCGGCGGCGTGCCCGACTACGCCACCGACTTCCGGGACTCACGCCTGGCGGTCTCCCCCGACGGCTCGCGGGTTGCCGTCCTGAACCTGAACGGCGGCGAGCTCGAGATCGTCCCGGTGCCCGGTCGGCACGGGGCCGCTTTGCGCAAGACGGCCATGGGGAGCAGTGAAGACCTGGACCCGCTCTTCGGGGTGGTGTGGCTCGACGCAGACACCGTGCTGGTGGCCAGCGGGGAGCCGGGGAAGGTCGCGAAGGGACTGCCGGCGGGCGTGGTGCGGTGGAACCTTGGCCTCCCGCTTGTCGGCGAGGAGGGTGATCGCGAGACCCCGCTCGCTGCCTTCCCGACGGCGTCGGGGACGGTGCTCATCGCCACCTCGGGTGGCCGGGTGCAGACGCGCGCGAGGCCCTCAGGCGAGCTCCGCGGCGAGATCGAGGCGGGCGCGGCAGCGACGGTGTACGACCTCGCCCGCTTCAGTGCGGACGGGCGCTACCTCGCCCTCGTCGACGTCGGCGATTTCACCATCGACCCCGAGACGGCGTCAGCCGCACTGCGGGTGGTCGACAGTGGAACGGGCGCGGTCATCCACGAGCAGGGCTGGCCGAACGGGGAGGACGTGGCGGGGCTGGAGTTCGCCGGCACGACGCTGCTGGTGACCCACCTGGACGGCTCCGTCGACGTGCTGCCCGACCTGGGACGGGGTGCTGCGCTGCTCGTCTCGACAGCGGGCACGCGCACCAGCACCGGCTCGATCCAGCCGAACCCGCCCGTGGTCGGCGGCGGCGGGCTGGTGGGCTTCCCCACCAGGTCCGGTCTCCAGCTCTACGACCTGACGACGCTACAGCCGTCAGCCGCTGTCCCCGTCCCGCCGGGCTTCGAGGCCGTCCCGCGCACGTACGCCTTCGCACCCGACGGCCACACCCTTGTCACCGGGTTCTTCGGGGGCGACGCACGCACCGCGCGGGTGAACGTCCGTGACCTCGCCAGCGAGGCCGTCCTCGCCCAGGTGTGCGCGAGCACCGGCGGCGCGATCAGCGCCGGCGAGTGGCGCCGCGTCGTCGGGGACGCACCGCCGGACGAACCGGGGTGCCGATGATGGCGAAGGGTTACCCACCAGGGCAGGTCGGAAGAGGGCGGAAGGCAGCAAGATGACGAATGTGGCCGTAGCCCGACCTCCGTCGGATCGTCGCGCACTGCTCTGGTGGCTGGCCGGGCTCTTCGCCCTGATCGGCCTCGGGCTCATCCTGCTCATCGCCGTTCCCGCGGTGACGCGGCCCGACTGGGCGACCACGCCCGGGATCGGCACCGAATGGTGGCAGGCCGGACCTGACGACGACGGGTTCCTTGTCGCGATCCTGCTCGCCCTGGCCCTGGCGATGCGCTGCTTCGCCAGCGCGCGGGGGCGCCGCCGGTTCATGGAACGGGAATGGGTGGTGCTGCTGGCCGTCCTCAACCTTGGCCTTGGTGCAGCGTCCTACGCACCGTGCCGGGGTGATTCGACCTGGGCGTCCCTGATCATGTGGACGATCAAGCTCCTCTCCGGCCAGGTGGAGGAGAGCGTGATCGGGCCGTCAGCGACGACGGCCTGCGTCGGCGACTTCCCCCTGGCGCTCCAGGCGGCTCGCCTTGCCGGGGTGAGCACGGTGTTCCTCGCTGCCGCGAGCCTGCTGATCTCTGCGTCCATGCGCGGCCTCGACCGCTGGTGGGCGTGGTGGGCCCGCGACATCGACATCGTGGCGGGGCTCAATGCCGAGTCCGTCCCGCTGGTGCGGGCGCTGCTCGAGCAGCGTGCCCGCGAGAAGGCCGCGCAACCGTGGTACCACCTGACGCTGAAGGAGCGGCTCGGCCGGCTCCTGCCCAGCAGGTCGGGCGTGGTCGTGCTGCGGGCCACGCTCGAGGACGTGCTGCTGACTGACGTCAAGGACCTCGGCGCCCACGTCTACATCGCCGATCCGACGTCGACGGACACGTGGGAGCGCATCCTGCTGCGGTGGCAGCGTTCGATCCCGCTGCGGCGGCTCTTCGCTGTGAGCGTCTCCCAGTCCCGCAACATCGACGTCGTCGAGGCGGCAAGGGCAGCGATCGACACCGGCCTGCAATCGGTGCGCCGGACCCCGTTCAACGACGTCCCGCGACTGATCGCACGACTGGACGATCCCAACGGTGCGCGGGCATGGCGGCTCGCCAACCTCGACGTGCAGGGGTGCTTCCTGGACGCGATCACCACCGACGAGCTGCTTGCGCGTCAACTCGTTGTGATGATCCGCGAGACCGGCCACAACACGGTGGTCCTCGCCGGCGATACGCCGCTGACGACCAGCCTGCTCGACGAACTGGCGCTGACGGAGGCCTTCGACGAGGACCTCAACGGCCGCGACCCGGGCCAGCCCGCACGGCCTCCGCGGAGCGTTGTGGTGTGCCAGCCACGGGCTGTCGAGCTGGTGGACGAGTGGCGGGCCGGCCGGAACCCGTCGGCGGTGCGCGACCCCTTCGTCGTGACAGCGTCCGAGCTGGACTGGGAGCACTACATCGCCACGAACCGCGTCCGGATGACCGTGATCGTGACCGAGCCCTTCCTGCCCGAAACTCCAGCGAAGGCACGTCGGATCGCGCAGCTGAATCCGCAGACGTTGATCGCCTGCCGCTCGTCCTTCACCCAGGGCGTGGACCTCACCGATCCGCTGTCCAGCCTGATCACCTTCGGTCCGACCCTGCTGCAGTCCGGCGGGGTGCCCGAGGATTCCTGGACGGTGCTGGCCCGGCACAACCACGATTTCTTCACCGACGCCCAGAGCACCCGACCGGCGTCGCGCCCCTGGGGCTCGCCGACCGATCCCCCCGAGGCGCGACTTCCCGACTTCCTTCGCGAGGACACGCTGCGGCAGGAGCGGCTGATCCTGCAGCAGGTGGAGCGGGAGCACTTCCGCTGGTTGCCTGCGGTGCCGGGGCATGTGGTGCCCGCGCTGCCCGGCGACGTGGTGGACCGCATCACCGAGGCAGAGCACCGGCGGTGGTGCGACCTACGGGTGGCGAACGGCTGGCGGTGGGGCCCGCGGTCCAGCGACCGCGCAGAGGACGACCGCAACCGCCGCAACCACAACCTCGTCGACCTCGCTTCCGGGACGAGGTTGGGGGCAACCCCGCCCGGTGTGGCGACCCCGGAAGAGGTTGCCCACATCCGCGAGCAGGACCGCACCACCGTCCTTGGCGTCATCGGCCGGCTGAAGCTGTGGGGCATCGTCCCGATCCCGGTGTACGAGCGGACGGGCGCGGTCGTCGCGACGCGCCTGACGAAGCGGACATCCTGGGTAGCGGAGTCCGGAGAGGAGCTGGTGAGCGAGAGCGGCGACTGGTGGGTCACCGACGAGGACGGGACCAACGGCCGCGGCGTCGCGCCGGGCGCCTTCGCCCGCACCTACGTCGCCGACCCCGAGACTCCGGGTCGCTACCTGCGGGTGGGACGGGTCGCGGCGCACATGGCGGTCGGGGGCGAAGTCGTGCACACCCTGGAGGGCGAGGAGCGGCCGAACCCGGGTGACTGGATCGTTGTCGACGAGCTGGGCAACTCCTGGCCCGTGCCGGCGTCCCAGTTCGCTGCCGGTTACCGACGGGCCTAGATGGCGCACGCAGAGTCTCCGCCTCCCTCCCGCGGCGGTCCGTGCGGACCCCGGTGGTCGCTTCGGAGTACGTGGGGGGCCGGTTCGGACCGAGGGTTGAGATCCCTCGAGTGGTACGACGGAAACAGGTCTGCACCAGACGCCGGACCTGATGCCTGACCAAGCCCGGTACCAACCACAGCACACCCCCTTTGCTCGGCATCCACTTGCCGTCAATGCTTGCTGACAAGCACAGTCGCTCGACAGTCCCGGAGCATCACAAGGAGAACCGGATGACCCTCAACCACAGGGGTGGGCGCCGCCCGCACCCCTGGGTGCGGGTCGTCGTGGCGGGGCTCGCCGGGCTCGTCGTCAGCCTTTCGGCACTCCTCGCGCTCGACGCTGAACGCTCCTTCGCCCTTGACTCCCTCGACCAGCCGACGACCAGTGTCGTCGACCACTCCATCAGCTACGCCACCTACCCGGAGCGCGAGGCCAGGACCCACACCGTTGACGCCGCGCTCGTCGACCAGTGCCGCGCGAGCCACTTCGTCGTTGTCACCTTCAGCGGCACCGGCATGGTAGCCAGCCAGTACCAGGCGAACGTGATCCAGCGTCCGATCGAGGACCTCGGTGGCTGCGTGATGTACCACTGGTACGGCCACTCCTACGACGCGGCAGTATCCGCCCGTTCGGTGGCTGACGCCATCGCGCAGGTGACGCCCGACGGGCAGCGCAAGCGCGTGGTCTTCCTCGGCGCCAGCTTCGGCGGTATCGCGGCTGAGGACATCGCGACCGAGCCGGTCGTGGCGGACTCCTCATTCATCACGCTGGAGCGCATCATCATGATCGCCACCCCGGTGGACATGAACGACGTGCTGCAGGACGTCTTCGGGGTACCCGTGCCGCTGGTCAAGGACATCCCGGTGGACATCCCCCACTTCGGCGGACTTGTCGTCCTGGGCAACGCGATCAACGGGCAGGTGCAACGCGGCCAGCTGTTCGATCCTGTGGAGTGGAAGAACACCTTCACGAACGCGGCGAAGACCCGGCCGGTGCTGCTGTGGAGCGAGCTCGAACGCCTGCGCAAGGGGATGCTCCGCGTCCGGTCCGACGTCGGCGTCGACTACCTTGGCTCGCCCGACAGCGAACTCACCGTCGACACCGACAAGGCCTATGCCCAGATCGAGAGCATCGTCATCGCAGAGACCCGGTACGTCCGCCTTCACAACGGCGGTCACGACCTGGGCTGGCTCGCGTCGACCGCCGGGACGTACAACGAGAAGCTCGTCCCCATCTTCCGGGAGATGTTCGGGCCGGCCTGACCCCTCGTCAAGCTCAACGAACGTTGAGCGTGAGGGCCAGGCCTTCTGGGCGCGTGCCCCCACGGGTGACGCCCGTGAGGGGTCTTTCTGCGCAGCCGCGAATTCGGCACAGTTGCCTTATGTCGATCTCCCCCCGGACATTCAGCACCACTGAAGCCGCCACCGAAACCTCGAACGCGAACGACGCACCCCTCGTTGCCGTTCCCTGGTCCAAGTTCGGCGCGCGCCGCCTCTACATCGACACCCCCGACGGCCAGCACGTCGGCTGGGTCGACCTGAACACCGGCCACCGATCGCTCGCCATGCCGGAACTCGCACCTGCCTTCTCTCTCGCGATGTCTGAGGCCGAGGAGGCGCGCACACCGCGTCGCGCCCTCGACCAGGCCATCGAGTTCGCCCTGATCACAGGGCACGCCGCCCACCACGCGAGCGACCCGACACCCATCGTTGCCCCGAAGGCCAGCGTTGCCGCGGATGCGGGCGACGACGAGCAGTTCGTGACCATGCGCCGCGGCTACCGTGGCAAGCAGGCCTTCTCCAGCTGGGAAGTCGGCGCACGCGGCAAGCGGCTAGTGGCAGAGGATCTCGACCAGCACGTCGCCAGCGGCCCCCGCATGGCCTACCTGAATTCGGTGTCCGACGGTCAGATCGCGGAGGTCACCCACCTGTTCGCCTAGTCGCATCCCGGGCAGGAAAACCGCACTCGAGATCCCCCTGTGGGTCTGGAGGACGACACCGGCGACGAGCCGTTCAGGGCGTCGGGGCCGAGCCCAGGGTCACCGAGACCGTCCTGGTCTGGCCGTTGGACTGGACGGTGACCGAGACGGTGGCGCCGGGGGCGTAGGAGCGGGTCGCCGCAATGGCGCCGATGGAGTCGTCGATCCGCTGCTCGCCGATCTTTGTGATGACGTCACCGACCTGGATGCCGGCCTGCTGGGCGGGACTGCCGGCCTGGACGGCGGCAACCCTCGCACCGGCGGCGCTGGTGGGGCCCGCGCTGCTCTGGGCGCCGTTCACGCTGATCCCCAGGATTGCGTGGGTGGCCTTGCCTGTCGTCATGAGTTCGGTGGCGATGCGTGAAGCCTCGTCGCCAGGAATGGCGAAGCCGATCCCGATACTGCCGCTCTGCGCGCCCGAACCGCCGCCACCCCCGGTGTTGGCGATGGCGGAGTTGACGCCGACAACGTGACCGTTGAGATCGACCAGGGGGCCGCCGGAGTTTCCGGGGTTGATCGCGGCATCAGTCTGGATCGCGTCGAAGATGGCGGCAGAGGCGCCGCTGCCGGTCGCCACCGGCCGGGCCAATGCACTGACAATGCCGGAGGTCACCGTGTTGGACAGTCCGAGCGGCGCGCCCATCGCGACAACGGTCTGCCCGACAACGAGCGCAGAGGATGACGCGAACGAGGCGGCCGAGAGTCCGGAGGTAGCGACCTTGATGACGGCGAGGTCATCGGCGGTATCGGTCCCGACGACGGTCGCGGCCTTCGTGGTGCCATCGGGCAAGGTGACGGTGACCTGGTTGGCCGACGCCTGAGTTTGGCTGTCCAGCGTGACCACGTGGTTGTTGGTCAGGATGAAACCGTCGGACTTGATGATGATCCCTGATCCGGTTCCTCCCTGGCTCCCCGAGGCGACGTTGACGGTGACGACGCTGTCGCTGATCGCCGCGGCGGCCATCGCGACAGTTCCGTCGGTCTTCAGGACCGGCGCGGTCTGGTTGCTGATGGCGGGCCCGGGCGACGTGTCCTGTTGGCGGACCACCGCGTAGGTGACAGCGGTGGAACCCGCGCCGACGATGACAGCGACGAGTACGACCAGCAGACTGGTCAGGCGCCAGCGAAATGTTCGGCCGGGCAGCGCAGCGGCGGCATGTTGCACTCCATCCCTGTTATCTGGAGGACCCTCATAATCGGTCATCATTCAAATCTAGCGCTGCGTCCCGGGGGTCCAAATGAAGCCAGATCGGACGGAGACAGAGTGCGCGGGACACGGGTGCCGCGGCAGGACTGTGGCCCTAGAGTTCGACCTCGGCGATCAGGTCACGCATCGTGCGGACGCCGGAGAGCACGCGGTCGCGGATGGTGGACGTGTCATCGCCTTCGGGGCGTGCCATCGCCGACATGACCGATGCGATGACGATGCCGAAGGCGATCCGGGCCGTGTGCATGTCACCCGTGCGCTCCAGCATCAGCTTGAAGAACGGGCGCAGGCGGGCAATGGTCGACGTCCAGAAGTCCATCAGCAGGTCCGGCTGGCCGTGCAGCAACTCCTTGATGCGCAGGAAGTCGGTGGGCAGGGCGACCGTCCGGCCCACCAGCTCGCAGGCGTCCCCGATGAGGCTGCCCTCAGCGGCGAGGAACCACTCGCGCTCCTCGTCGGGGATCTCGGCCACCAGCAGGTCGAACGCCGCAGCGATCTTGCTCGGGTAGTAGTTGAAGAAGGTCCGCGGCGAGACGCCCACCTCGGCGCAGATCTCCTCAACGGTGACGCTGTGCTGGCCGCGCTCGGCCACCAGGCGGAGGGCGGTCTCGTGGATCGCCGCCCGCGTGGCCGACTTCTTGCGTTCGCGCAGCCCGCAGGCCTGCTCGTCGGGTGCCTGGGTCGTCGTCATGCCAATCCCTCCAAGGCTGCATTGTCCGACTTTTCCTGCAGTGCCGAACGGGTTCGCAGCGGCGGCACCTTGAAGAAGACTGCCACAACGAAGGCGATCAGCATCACCACGAGGCCCACCCAGTAGATGGTCTTCACCGAGTCGCTGAAGCCCACCATGAACGGCTTGGTCAGCCGGGGATCCGCCCCGGTGAGGAAGGACGTGTCGCTGGTGCTGCTGTCGGTCTTCACGTTGGTGTCGCCGGTGTCGCCGGACTTGATCGCTGTGACAAGGGTAGGGGTGAGCGTGTCGACCATCGCCCACCGCTGCACCGGGTCGGCCCAGTTGACGGCAAGCTTGCCGTCCTTCACCGAGAGGTTCCGCTCGAACGCGACCTGCTGCAGCGCCTTCTCGTACGCCTTGGGCAGGGCCTTCTTCACGGCCTTGTCGATGATCGTCTGCACCTTCGACAGCTGCTTCGCACCGTTGGCCAGCTTGCCGCTGCCCGACGCCGCGGCCGCAGCCCCGCTCGGGATCGCGCTGCCCTTGGACGCCGCCATGGTGGCGCCGTCCGCGAGCTTGTGGGCGCCGGTCGCCACCTGGGACAGCCCGGAGGCGAGACCCGGCTTGCCGGGAGCACCGTTGAGGTAGCCGCTGGTGGTGTACACGCTGGTGCCGAGCGCCTTCATGGCGGAACTGACGGCCGACTCGTCGTCTGCGATCCTGTCGCAGGCAGAGCTCGTGCTGTCGTCGGCGCAGGCCTTCTGGTCCGCGCCCATGTCGGCGATCGCTGTGCTGAGGCTGCTGAAGTCCTTGGTGGCCTGCGAGGCGTTCTTCGCAGCGGTCCTCTCTGCTGCGCTGAGCTTGGTGAGGCCGCCGGCCAGCTGCTGTGCGCCGGAGCCGATCTGGCCGACGCCGTTCACGAACGCGCCGGTACCGAGGGCGAGCTTGTCCAGGCCAGAGCTGAGGGCGGAGATCCCGTCCCCGATCTTGCCGCTGCCCTCGGCGGCCTTCTTGGCGACGGCTGCGGTGACCTTGGCCTTGACCGCGGTCTTCACGGCGTCCTTCACCTGCTTGGTTGCGTCGGTGAGGTTGTCGTCGACCTGGTCCTTGATCTTGGTCGTGATCGGGGTCCACATCTTGTCCATGATCGCGGCGTTGGCCGGGTCGTTGGCGACAGCCGGGTTGAGCGCTGCGTCGAGGGCGTTCCAGGTGGTCTTCTCGTCGCTCAGGGCGCCGGAGATGTTGGTCGGCAGGATGCCGAACAGCAGCGAAAGCATGATCGCGGTGCCCAGGGTGCCGCCGATCTGGCGGAAGAAGGTCGCGGAGCTGGTCGCGACGCCGATGTCCTTGGCGTCGACGGCTGCCTGGACGGCCATGGTGAGGGTCTGCATCAGCTGTCCGAGGCCGAGGCCGACGACGAACATCGCGATGCCCAGATACCAGAACGGCTTGTCCAGGGTCATGAACGCGAGCATCAGGAAGCCGGCGGCGGTGGTCGCCGTGCCCGACTTCGGGAAGATCGAGTACTTGCCGGTGCGGGAGATGATCTGGCCGCTGCCGATGGACGCGAGCATGAGCCCGGCCATCATCGGGAGTGTTGCGAAGCCGGACTGGGTCGGGCTGTAGCCCAGCACGATCTGGATGTAGAGCGGCAGGGTGAGCATTGCGCCGAACATGCCGAAGCCCACGAGGACGCTGAGGATGGTGGTCATCGAGAACGCGTTCTTGCTGAACAGGCGCAGCGGGATGATCGCGCTGGCGCCCATGTGCCGCTCGACAAGGACGAAGGCGGTCAGGCTGGCGGCGCCGATCACGTAGCAGGCGATGGACTCCGCGGACGTCCAGCCCCACTCGCGTCCCTGCTCTGCGACGAGGAGGAAGGGAGCAAGGGTTGCGACGACGAGGCCCGCGCCCCACCAGTCGATGACGGGCTTGGCGTGCGGGGTGTGCGGCAGGTGCAGGAAGGCGATCACCATGAACAACGCGATGACGCCGACGGGGACGTTCACGAGGAACACCCAGCGCCAGCCGGTGATGCCGAGGATCTGGTTGGTCCCGGCGAACAGGCCGCCGACGAGCGGGCCGATCACGGAGGCGATACCGAAGGTTGCGAGGAAGAAGCCCTGGTACTTGGCACGCTCACGGGGAGCCAGCATGTCGCCGATGATCGCAAGGGGCAGCGACATCAGGCCGCCGGCACCGAGGCCCTGGAACGCGCGGAACCCGGCGAGCATGATCATCGAGGTGGAGAAGCTGCTCAGGAACGAGCCGAGCACGAAGATGCTGATGCTCAGGATGAAGAGCGGACGGCGTCCGAACAGGTCGGACAGCTTGCCGTAGAGCGGCGTGGTGACGGTGGCGGCGATCAAGTAGGCGGTGGTGACCCACGCCTGCTGGTCGAGGCCCTGCAGCTCGTCGCCGATGGTTCGGATCGCCGTACCGACGATGGTCTGGTCGAGCGCACTCAGGAACATACCGGCCATCAGCGCGTACATGACGAGCATGATCTGGGCGTGGTTCATGACCGGCTGGGGGGCGGTGTCCCCGGTATCTATCCGAGCGGAACGCTCGACGGTGGCGACTGCCACTTCTCCTCCTACAACAGAAAATGCGCGGCCTTCTTGCAGCAGCGCAGGTCTACAGTAGCGCAAGTTTGCAGTCACGCAAACATTTCAGGAGGTGCGTGGAGAGGGTAGTAATAGGTAGTCGGACGGGGAATGGGCGCGCCGGCCTCAGCGGCTCAGCGTGCCGAGAACGGCTGAGGTCACCTGCTCGTAGCTGCGCTCGGGGTGGAAGACCAGCCACTCCAGGCCGGCCATCAGGGTGGCGCCGACGATCGATGCAGCCTGCACCCCGGCGACCACGGGGTCGGCGCCACCGGCGCGCAGGTCCTCGATGAGGGGTGAAAGGGCAAGTCCGCGCCACTTCTCGATGGACTCCCGCCACGACCGTTCGGTGCGGAACAGTTCGGTCACCATCACGCGGGCAGCGGACGCGTTCTCCTGGACGAGCCTGAGCAGCGCCCGCACGACCTCGTCGCGCAGCGCGATGCCGGTCCGTCCCTGCGTCGCCTGCTGCATGGCGTGGGCCACCAGCAGGCTGTTGCGGGCCATGATCTCCTCGACGAGGCCGGCCTTGGATTCGAAGTTGTAGTAGACCGAACCCTTGGCGATGCCCGCAGCAGCTGCGATGTCGTCGATCGAGGTGGACGTGACCCCGCGGGCTGCGAACAGCTCGGTGGCGGCGTCCATGATCGACTCCCGCGTCCCGGTGCGACGGGCAACGCGGCCGTCGGGCTTTGCCACCAACGGTTCGCTCATGTCCGCTCCTAGATGCTCAATGCCGGGTGCAGCCGGGACATCGTCCACATCCGCTTGCGGGCGGACGCGATCGAGGTGGCTGCCAGCGACACAACGAAGATAGCGGCCAGCACGGCGACGCTGGCCCAGAACCGGCCCTCGATCCCGCCGGTGATGGCCTCGCGCAGGCCGTTCACAACGTAGGTCATCGGCATGTACGGGCTGATCACCTGCAGGAACGACGGGGTGGTCTGGATCGGATAGGTGCCACCGGCCGATGCCAGCTGCACCATCAGCAGCACGATGATGACCACCTTGCCCACCGCGGAGCCGAGGGTGACCTGGAAGAACTGTTGCAGCGCGAAGAAGGCTGCGGCTGCGAGCATCGTGATGCAGAAGGTGGCCAGCACGTTCTTGGGGTTCAGCCCGACGGCGAAGTGCATCACAGACAACATGATCACCACCTGCCCGAGCGAGAGCAGCAGGGCGGAGTTGAGCGAGCCCCAGGCCATCCGGAAGCCGTTGACCGAGGTCATCAGTGCCCGGGTCTGCAGCGGACGGAGCAGCAGCCAGGTGATCAGGGCACCCACCCAGAGGGCCAGCGAGATGAAGAACGGCGCGAACCCTTCACCCCAGGAGTCGGCAGCCCAGACGTGGCCGGCGTCAAGGGTCACCGGGGTGGTGACGGCTTCGGCCCGGTCGTTGCGGACCGCTGTGGAGTCGTCGGGGATGGCGTCGGAACCGTCGGCCAGCTTGTTTCCCAGCCTGGTGGCGCCGGCCTCGGCATCGTCGAGTCCGGCGGCGAGGTCGGGGGTGTTGGCGGCGATCTCGGAGCCGCCGGAGCTGAGCTTGCCGGCCCCTGCGTTGGCTGTCTTGAGCCCGGACGCGAGGTCGGACGCCCCGTCGTGCAGCGCCGTGGCTCCGCTGATCAGCCCCTTCTCGGGATCGCTGTTGTCGAAGCCTGCGACGAGCTGGGTCAGCCCGGACTGCAGGGCCGGGATGCCGGTACCGGGGTCGGATGCGGCTGTGCTCATCGCGGTGGTGCCTGCGGAGAGCCTGTCCGCACCCGCGGAGAGCTGCTGCGCAGCGGTGAGGGTTGCCGGGTCGGCCAGCTGGGCCGCGCCGTCGGAGAGGCCGGTGGCCCCGGCTGCGAGCTTCTGCTGGGCGGCGTTCATGGTTGAAAGGCCGGCCCCGAGCTGCCCGTCGGAGGCGAGGACGGAGTGGATGCTCGTCCAGCCGCTCTCGAGGGCGGTGGCGCCGTCGGTGAGGTCGGAGGCGCCGGCGTGGACCTGCCCGATGCCGTCCTTCACAGACCCGGCTCCGGCGGCGAGGCGCTTCGCGCTGGTTCCGGCCGAGCCGGTCGTCTTCTCGGCGGCGGAGAGGTAGGCGGCTGCAGCGTCGGGGTCGCCGGAGCTCAGCGCGGACTGCGCCTTGGCGAGCAGGCCGTCGATGCTGTCCAGGCCGTCAGCGAGGTCGTTGGCGCCGCCGGCGACGGCTGCCGCACCCTGGCCGAGGCTCGAGCCCGATGCGGTGGCCCTGGCAAGGTCGGACGCGCCGGAGGCGAGCTTCCTGGTGCCGACGGCGAGCTGGCCGTCGCTGGCCGTGCCTGCCGACGCCCCGTTCAGCCACTGCCTTGCCCCGCTCCCCCAGCCGGCTGCACCGCTGGCGTAGCTGGACGCGCCCTGCGCAAAGCTGGTCGCGCCGCCGGCGAAGGTCGTCACGCCAGAGGTGAGTTGCCTGACGCCGGCGGCAAGGGCCGGCGCCCCAGTGGTGGTGTCTGCAGCCTGGGCGAGGCCGTCCTGCAGGGCGGTGAGGTTGGCCGCGCCCGCGTCCAGCTGCTCTGCGCCCTTCCCTGCGGCGGTGACGCCGGTGACGTAGTCGGAGAGCTTCTCACGGAGGGTGGCGCTGCCGGCGGTGAGCTCGCTGGTGCCATCGGCGAGCTGCGCTGCGCCGGCGGCGAGGTCCCGGGCACCGACGTCAAGGCGGTGGGCACCGTCGGCTGCGTCCGTCAGGCCATCAGCGAGGGTGAAGGCACCGTCGGAGGCCTTGGCGAAGCCGTCCCTTGCGTCCCCGACTCCGACGAGGAGGGTGTCGACGGCCTCCTTGCTGACCTTCTCCGCGACGGCTTCGCGCACCTGCATCATGGCCGTGCGGCCGAGGGTGGAGGCGAGGAAGGAGTTGCTGTCGTCGTAGCTGACCATGATCTTCGCCGCGGTCGGGTCGTCCTTCCCGAGGGAGAGGATGTCGGTCGTGAAGTCCTTGGGAATCGTGACCGCGAAGTAGTACTTGCCGGACTCGACGCCTGCGGCAGCGGTCGCAGCGTCCAGTTTCGTCCAACCGACCGAGTCGTCATCGATCAGGTCGTCGACCACGTCGGTGCCGTAGTGCTGCAGGTTGCCGTCGGCGTCGGTCCTCGCGACGTCGGCGTTCACGAGCGCGACCGGGAGGTCGTTCATGCGGACGGTCGGGTCCCAGAACGCCCAGACGTACATGGCGCCGTAGAGCAGGGGGATGAGCAGCATCACAGCGATGGCTGCGCGGGTGATGGGCTGGCGGCCGAAGCGCTTGAGTTCGGTCCCGTGGGAGGTCCAGGCAAACATCAGGTCTTCTCTGTTGTCTCGAAGCGCTCAGCCGACGGCCGGGAGCGCGATGTGGGTGGGGAGGGTGTCCCAGCCGAGCCGGGAGAGTTCACGGTCGGTGGAGGCGGACGCGATGACGGTGACGCCCTGCTCGGTGAGGCTGCGCAGGGACTCCCAGACCAGGCGGCGGGAGTCGGTGTCGTGCAGGGCGTCGATGTCGTCGACGACAACCAGTTGCGGGTCGCTGAGCAGGGCGAGGGCGAGCCGGAGCTGGAGGTTGCTGGTCTCGTCGAGCTGGTGGATGAGTTGCTTGGCCCGCGGGAGGTCGTTGCGTCCGAAGACGTTCGCGCAGACCTCCGCGACACGGTCGTCGTCAGGGGTGCGGATGATCCGGTACCAGCGCGCCAGCCAGGCTTCACGCTCGCGGACGGCCGCCGCGACTGTCACCTCTTCGTCCAGGTCGTCGAGGCCGTGGATTCCGACGGCTGCACTGCGGTGCTGGACGCCGGCAGCTCTTGCCGGCAACGGACGGCCCAGCACGACGAGATCGGAGCCGCGGTTGGGCCGCATCCGTCCGACGAGGGTGAGGAGCAGGGACGTCTTGCCGCTACCCGCGCGGCCCGTGACGAGGTTCAGCGTGCCGGCGGCGATATGGAGATCGACCGGTCCGTAGATGCGCCCGCGCTTGCCGTCCAGCTGCAGCCGGGAAGCCCGCACCGCAGGCGGTGGAGTGGCGGGTGAGGGCGGGGCGGCAGCTTCCTGCCGCGGGTCGGTCAGGGTCGTAGTCATGGTCGGTCCTCCTCTGGGCATTCCCAGACTACTTGCACTGACCGGTCATTACAAAAACAATGGTGGCGGAAGATGGTCCGTGCGAGGCGCCGGCAGCCAGGATGGGTGGCTACTCAGCCAGCGCCGGCCAGGTAGTGCTCCTTCACCTGGGCAGCGGTCAAGGCGACCGTGTACACCGCGGCGTACTGGATCTGGCCGGTGAAGTAGCTTGGCCCGTTGAAGTCGAGGGTGGTGGACCCCGAGGCTGCAGTTGCGGCGTTCTGCCAGCCGGTCACGGTTCCGCAGCCCACTTTCCAGTACCCGGTGTAGCCCTGCGCGGTTGTGGTCGCTGCACTGGTCATGACGAGCGTCCCGTCGACATACAGCTTCTGTCCGGTCGAGGAAAGCGTGCCGACCACGTGATGCCAGGCGTTGTCGGCATAGTTGGTGCCGGCCGCGGTGTAGACGACCTTGACGGCGTTGGGATAGACGCCGAAGACGATTCGCCCGTCCTTGTCGATGTAGATGTGACGGTCCCACGACCCATCGGCAGCGGTGGTGCGGGAGTCGCCGAAGCCGATGACCTTGCCGTTGCTCTTCTTGGACGTCCGGAACCATGCCTCGACCGAGAAGGTGGTCGGGTTCACCTGGGCCGTGTTGGTCGCCGAGTTCAGGTAGAGGCACTGGCTGGTGCCGTTGAAGGTGACGGACGCTGCGGGGGTGTCCCGTCCGCAGCCGACGCTGGTGGAGGTGGCAACGGTCGCGTTGTAGCGGCCGGTGTGGCTGTTGCCGGACAGGTCGGTCTCCGTCGTGGAAGTCGTGCCGAGCGCGAAGGCGACGAAAGTGGAGCCGCCGCCGAGGTTGGAGCTGGCGCTCCGGCAGTTGAAGAAGGTGCGGCTGCCGGTGGTGTTGACCGTGGTCTGGATCTTCGCTGTGGTTGCGGCGAAGGCCTTCGGCAAGGTGAAGCCGATGACGATCATCGTGGTCGCGATCACGATGGCCACGACCGCCGCCACCGGGCGGCGAACAGGACGGTGGTGCGCGTCGGGCAGTTCCTCGACCCGTATGAGCAGTGAGGCGAGCAGTGGACCGAGGCAAGCGAGGCCCAGCAGGACGAGCTGCCACCAGTCGAGTGAGGGTGTCGGCGTGAGCACGTAGCGTCCGTCGGCTGCCGCCTGGACCACGTGTACGACGGTGTCCTGGCCGCTGACGAGCCGGGTACCGATCGCATCGAGGGGGAACAGGCCGGTGTTGACGATGTGCATCAGCACGCCTGCGCCGTCGGGTGCAGGAGTGAAGCCGAGCATGTTGACGTTGACCCACGGCCGGAACCACAACACGACAAGGCAGAAGACCAGAGTGGTGCCGGCGATCCGCAGCGCGACCTGACGGTGGTGTGGTGGCTTCCCGATCAGGGTGAGCAGGTGCACAGCGATGGAACCGACCAGTAGCCATGGCAGGCCCTCGATCAACCAGCCGACACCGGGCACGATCACGGTGACCTTGCCGACGATGTCGGACGGGACCGTGGGCAGCGGGTCCTCGACGGTGTTCAGGTCGCCTTTGGTGATGAAGCTGCCGTCGGCCTGGACGCGCACGATCCGGTGGGTGTGGCTGAGCTTGCCGGCATTGAAGGAGACGATGTCGCCGACCACGTAGGCCGGTTGGCGAGTGGTGACGATCAGGGTGCCCACCGGTGCGACCTGGCCCATGCTGGGAGTCTGGACGGCGAACATTCGCACGCCGGCCAGCAGGGCCGGCACCAGCAGCATCGCCGCCAGCACCAACCCTGCTGAGCCCCAGAGGGCCAGTCGTCGGATGGACACCCGGGTCACGCTTCGGTCATGCGCCGAAGGTGAACGTCATCGGCTGGGTGACCTTGAGGCCCTGGTAGGTGTTGCCCACGCTGGAATCGAGGGTCACTGCGAAGCTGAACGGGACGGATGCGGCGGGCAGAACGCCGGCGCTCGCCAGCAGTGTGTTGATGTTCAGGTTCTGCGTGGCGAAGGCCTGCGCGGTGCCGGTGAACAGCGTGGTCGAGCCGGATTTGATGACCAGGTTGATCTTGGAGCAGAGGTCGTTCGCCGTGCCGTTGACCGTGCCGTTGTTCGACTGCGTGCAGGTGCCGCCGGCGAGGGTGAACGCCGAAGCGGTCACGGTGCCGGTGTTCTTGATGGTGAGGGTCGTGGTGACGGTCTGACCGGGGACCATCGCCAGGTTGCCGCCGTAGCTGTTGATGGTGGCGCAGGTTGCGCTGTTGGTGGAGACCGAGCCGCCATCGGTGCTGTTGCACAGGATCAGGCCGGTGGAGTCAGCCTCCTGCATGGTCAGCGTTCCGGAGCCGGCGGTGTTGACCGTGTTCTGGACCGATGCGGCCAGGGCAGAAAAGGTCGGCGTCATGCTGAAGGCCAGCAGGACAGAGCTGAGCGCACCCGCGATGATGACGGGAATCGCGAACCCGCGTCGGCGCGCGTCGGAGTTGAGATCGGTGTTCATTTGTTACCCCTCTGGATGTAACGCCCTCTCGGGCACGTGCCTCCCCCCTTGAGCGGCACGCTGTGGCACCCGTGCCGAGGCCCCAACCTCAACACCGGTGACCGGTACTCGTCCTAGGCACCAGGGTCCATGTGGCGGCGGCTGCATTTCGAGCCGGGGGCGTTTGTCGTATTCGACTGGACTGACCCCCTGCGCACATAATAAACCGGCCTATAGGCGCATTGTCAATAAGGCTCCTATTTGTCACCTATTCGGGGGACTCACCTAGTCGCGCCTGGAAATCGTTGAGTCGGAACCCTCGTGTCACCTATTCGGGTGACGCTCGTTCGGCGCCGTTCCGAGCGCCAACAAGCTCTGAATTGTCACCCATTCGGATGACCCGTCTGAGCACCTGGGCCTCATTGGGAAAACCCATCCTGATAGCGATAACAGAGCGGGTACCGACGGCGCGGGCAAATGCAGCCGGCAGGTGATGTCGACGAGCGGGTCAGCTAGCCGCGGCTGAGCGTGAAGGAGTCAACCAGGGTGCCCGCGACGTTGTAGAACGCGAACGTCATCGTGGTGGGCGTGACGGTCACCCGCTGAGCACCCCAGTCTGCGTCGTACCGCACCTTGCTACCGGACACCGGGGTGCCGAAGGAGTAGCGGGGTGCGCCGCCCAGACCGTTGACGAAGTAGACGATGCCGTCCTTCATGATCCGTTCGTAAGTGTGGGAGTGGCCGGAGAGGACCGCGTCGGCGCCCCAGGCGGCGAACGGCCAGCGCAGCTCGGCTGTGGACCCGTGCGTCGAGTCGGAGGAGTAGGGCGGGTGATGGTCGTACACGATGTTCCAGGAAGAGGTGGAGCGGGCAAGTTGCGCCTTCAGCCACTGCGCCTGCCGGGAGGTGCTGCTCGTGCCGTCCGCCTCCTCGGGGTTCGAGTTCAGCACGAAGAAGTGGATCGGTCCCTCGACGAAGTCGTAGTAACGCTCATTTCCGGAGCTGTTCGGAATGCCCGCACCGGGAAGCCTGAAGTAGGTCAGGTAACTCCGCGGTCCGGGCGTGGCGTCGCTGTAGTCGTGGTTGCCCATCGCAGGGAAGAAGGCGTTCACCGGGGCCTGCCCCGAAGGGCAACGCCGTCCAGTGGTCGTCACATCCTTGAGCCAGCGGCAGTAGTAGGCGCCTGTCGACTCGTCGTACCTCCCGGTGCCGGCACCTCCGGCTGGTGAGTAGTAGTCGTCACCCACGGCGACGATGAAGGCCGGGTCCCACGACGCCACGAGCCCCGCGACGGCAGCCTCCCTGGAATCGCCCCTGCCGTAGTCGCCGATGACCGCGAACATGGTGCCCGCTGCCCGTGGTGAGGCTGCCGTTGACCCGACCGACGTCGACGGTGCCTGCTGTGCCGTCGAGGTCGCAACCGATGTGGGCGCTCCCGGTGGTTCCGTGACGGACGACGGAGCGCAGGCCGGCGCCAGGAGGCACAACGCCGCCAGCCCCACCCCTGCAGCAGCCGGTCGTCTCATGGCGTGATGAGCTCGTCGGTCAGCCAGTTGGCGGTCTCAGCCAGCGTTGCGCCCGGAAGGGAGTGCTCGCTTGGGGCACCGGGACCGCCGACGTACACAGCCGTCCGTGGTGCAGCTTCACGCACGGCGAGGACGATCTCGGTCGCGGCCAGACCGTCGACCGGACGGGGGGCGCCGATGACGACGGCGTCCGGGTGGATCGTGCGGACCGCCTGCACCCAGCTGGGGCCGGGAAGGTTCGGCCCCAGGTAGGTGACGCGCAGACCCGCGCGTCGCAGCATGGTCGCGAAGGCGAGGGTGGCGATCTCGTGGGTGGCGCCGGGAGCGAGCCCCGTGATGACGTGGCGTCCCCCGCGGGCATGCCCCGCCGCTGCGAACGCTGCCGTGAGCCGGCGCATCACGGCGGCGCTGATGAAGTGCTCCTGGGCGATGTCGAGCTGCCCGTCAGCCCAGGCCTGCCCGACCGGGACAAGGGCAGCCATCAGCCAGTCGTCGATCACGTACTCGAACCCCGCCGCGCCGAAGGCCGCGTCCAGCGTCTTCTCCATCGCGCGGGAGTCGTAGCTGCGTGAGGCCGCGATCAGCGCGGCGGGGTTCGGCATCCCTGCCGACGCCGCGACGTCTCGCGCGCTTGCTTGCAGCAGGGACCGTCCGGACCGGATCTCGTCGGCGGCCTGCGCAGGCTGCATTCCGGCCGCGACCAGGTCGGCCATGGCCTGGAGGGTGTCCAGGTCATTGTCGTCGTAGAGGCGGTAGCCACCCTGGGAGCGGGTGGGACACACGATCCCGTAGCGCTGCTCCCAGGCGCGCAGGGTCCCGGGCGCCAGCCCGAGTTGCTGCGAGACCCAACTGACCGTGTGCACCCGACTCCCCTCCGGCGAGATTCTACAAAGCTTCGACACGTTTCTTGACAACCCGACGCGCTCTCTCCACAATCATTACACAAACATTCCACGAAAGGTGTAGTCCATGACCAACTCTCCCGAAGCCGGCGCCGACATCGTCGACACCGCGGTCGCAGCAGGCGCCTTCACAACCCTGGCGACCGCGCTCACTGCTGCCGGACTGGTGGACACCCTCAAGGGAGTGGGCCCGTTCACCGTGTTCGCACCCAGGGACGCGGCATTCGCGAAGCTGCCCGCCGGAACCGTGGAGGCGCTCCTGCAGGACCCCACCGGACCGCTGGCCGAACTCCTGAAGTACCACGTGGTTGCCGGTGAAGTCATGGCAGCAGCCGTGGTGACGCTGGACGGCCAGAAGGTGACGACGGTCCAGGGCGCAGAGCTCACCGTCGAGGTCGCCGGCGACCAGGTGGCCCTTGTGGACGCTGCGGGCAACCGCGCGAACGTGGTCACAACGGACGTCGCCGCCAGCAACGGCGTCATCCACGTCATCGACGCCGTGTTGATGCCGACGAAGTAGTGGCCTCCGGCCCACCGGCCCACCGGCCCCCAGAACCGTTCCGAGACAACAAGGACGCAGCATGGTTGAACAAGTCAGGAGTTCGGCGCCGGCCTCGAACCGTCGCTGGTGGGGCCTGGTGGCCATCAGCGTTGCCGTGTCGCTGATCATCGTCGACTCGACGATCGTCAACGTCGCGGTGCCCTACCTGGTGAAGGACCTGTCCCTCACCTCGTCCGAGGTCCAGTGGGTGCAGGAGTCCTACACGCTGGTCTTCGCCGCGACCCTTCTGTTGTGGGGAACCCTCGCCGACCGCATCGGACGCCGCCGGATGCTGCTGATCGGTGTCGTCGTCTTCATCTCGGCTTCGATGCTGGCCGCCGTTGCCGTGTCCGGCGGCGAACTCATCGGCGCCCGCATCATCCAGGGCTTCGGCGGCGCGATGATCCTGCCCACCACCTTGTCGCTCATCAACGCAGGCTTCACCGGACGCGAGCGCGGTATCGCCTTCGCGGTCTGGGGCTCCACCATTGGTGGCGTCGTCGCCCTCGGCCCGCTGCTGGGTGGCTGGCTCACGACCTCCTTCTCCTGGCGCTGGGCGTTCGGCATCAACCTGCCGATCGGCCTTCTCGTGGTGGCTGGCGTCCTGTTCTTCGTCAGGGAATCGAGATCGTCGGGCAACCAGGGCATGGACGTCGGCGGCGCACTGCTGTCCGCAATCACCTTCGCCACGCTCGCGTTCGGACTCATCGAGGGCCGCACCTACGGCTGGTGGACCGTTGCCCAGCCCTTCGAGGTGGGCACCTGGCGCTGGCCGGGAACCGTGTCTCCGGTCCCGTTCGCTTTCGCGTTGTCACTCGCCCTCGGCGCGGCCTTCGTTGTGCGCACCCTGCGGCGCACCCGTGCCGGCCGACCCACCCTTGTGCGGTTCGACCTGTTCGGAATCCCGTCGTTCCGCAACGGCAACATCGCGGCGATGATCGTCAGTCTCGGCGAGTTCGGGATCGTGCTGTCGCTGCCGTTGTGGCTGCAGAACGTCCTGGGGTACTCGGCCTTCCAGACGGGTCTGGTCCTGCTCGCGCTGGCGGGCGGCTCCTTCGCTGCCAGTGGGCTCTCCGCCGCGCTCAGCGGACGCCAGTCTCCGGCCAACATCGTCCGGACAGGCCTGGTGGCCGAGATCGTCGGCGTGAGCGCCCTCGGCGTGCTGGTGGGGCCGTCCTCCTCCTGGCTGGTCGTGGTGGTCCCCCTGTTCATCTACGGCTTCGGGGTGGGCCTGGCGACGGCACAGCTGACCGGGGTGGTCCTGGTCGACGTGCCGGTGCGGCGCAGCGGCGAGGCCTCCGGCGTGCAGAGCACGTCAAGGCAGATCGGTTCCGCGCTCGGCATTGCCATCCTGGGGACGGTTCTCTTCACCTCTGTAGGGGCGCAGCTCGATGCATCCCTGCGCGAGGCGAACGTGCCGGCCGAGGCGCGGACCGCCATCGTCGCGGCCGTCGTTGACAGCGCAGGAGGCGCGATCCCCGCCCTCGCGAACGACCCCCGCAGTGCGATCGCCTACGAGCCGGCGCGGGAGGCCTTTTCCCAGGGCACCCGCTACGCGGCGTTCACGGCGGCAGGCTTCCTGCTGATCGGTCTGGCCGCCTCCTTCTCACTCGGCAACGGGCGGCGCCGCACCGACCTGGACGACGACGCGGACGAGGACAGTGAAGCGGACGCGGTGGACGAGGAGCAGCCCACCCTGGAAGGTGCCGGCGCCGGCGGAGACGACCGCTAGGCCCCTGGCCGGGGCTCACCCGGTGGAGATGGTTCCTACGATGGGCCCCATGAGAGTAGATCCGGCATCCGAACCCGATGCCCTTGCTGCCCTGCTTCGCTGGGAGGCGGCCGGCGGTGAGTGGGTGGTGCGTGCTCCGGACGGCGCGTCCACAGTCGTCGACCTGACCACCTGCGACGGGGGCGACGTGATGGGACGGCTGGTCTCCTCCAGTCCCGAGTTCGTCGCCTACGTGCGCGCCGGCACGACATAGACGCCGAGCGGGTCGCTAGCTCAGGCTATGCAGATGAACGTGGATGGACCCGCGTGGGTGTTGCACGTCGACCTCGACCAGTTCATTGCTGCCGTGGAGGTGTTGCGGCGCCCCGAGCTGGCCGGCAAGCCCGTGATCGTGGGTGGACGGGGCGATCCGAGCGAGCGGGCGGTGGTGTCGACAGCCTCCTACGAGGCGCGGGTGTTCGGTGTCGGCTCCGGGATGCCGCTGCGGACGGCTGCCCGGAAGGTCCCGGACGCCGTGATCCTCCCGGTGGACGCCGCCACCTACACGGCAGCGTCCAACGATGTCATGGCGACGCTGCGCGCGCAGCCGGGCGCGGTCGTCCAGGTGCTGGGCTGGGACGAGGCGTTCCTCGGGATCGCCACGGCTGACCCGGAGGCGTACGCGCGGAGGGTTCAGCAGGCTGTGCTGGAGGCGACCAGACTGCACTGCAGCGTTGGCATCGGCGACACGCTCGTCCGAGCGAAGAATGCGACCACGTTCGGCAAGCCTGGCGGCGTCTTCCGGCTCACGTCCGACAACTGGCTCGAGGTGATGGGCTCCCGGCCGACGATCGAACTGTGGGGAGTCGGCACCAGGATCTCCCGGCGCCTTGCGACCCTCGGCATCTCCACGGTCGCGGAACTTGCCGCAGCAGACGAGGGACCGCTGGTGGCCGAGTTCGGGCCGGCGATGGGGCCCTGGTACCGGCAGCTGGGCAGGGGCGAGGGTGCCACCGTCGTCGATGACACCCCGTGGGTTGCACGGGGACACAGCAGGGAGACGACCTTCCAGCAGAACCTCGTCGAACGCGCCCAGGTCGAGGATGCTGCCCGCGAGCTGCTCGCCCAGGTGCTCGAGGACGTCTTTGCCGACGGCCGCCCGGTGGTGGGCCTGGGGCTGAAGGTGCGGTACGCGCCGTTCGTCACCAGGACCTTCACGAGGAAGATCGCGTCCACCTACGACCGTGACGTGGTGCTGGCCAAGGCGATGGAACTGGTCGCGAAGATCGAACCGGACCGGCCGGTGCGGCTGCTGGGCATGCGAGCGGAGATGGCGATGCCCGACGATGCAAGGAAGGGCCACTCCCCCACGCGCAGCGGCTGGTGACGACTGCAGGGGTGCCCGGTCCGGGGACCGGGCACCCCTGTTGTCAGGCTGCCTTCCGCGGCTTCTGTCAGGGAACGTCGGCCCTTGCTGCCTCCTTGATGATGCGGACACCATCGGTGGGAAGGACGAACCTGGTGCGGACCAGGCTCAGCGCGCCCTTCGCCACAGCCTTCACGTACGCGCCGTGCGAGCTGTAGAGCTCATCCAGCTGGGCCTGGGTCAGGGGCGTCTTGATGCCGATGAAGGGACACGCCCCGCCCGGGGGCAGGCTGTAACTGGCGATCGGGGTGTCCACATAGGGGCTCCTCAGTCCACCAAGGGCGTTGCCGTACTGGTCGCGCTGGATGGTCGTGCCGACATAGACGAACCGGTCAGCCGTCGGCGGCCGGATCCCCACGCGCCACTTCTTGAGGTTCACCGCTCCCGCGTTGAAGAAGTACTCGTACGGGAAGTCCGTGGGCACGCTGGGTGCAACGAATCCGCACACAGCCGTCGTTACCGGGGTGATGCCAGCCTTGATTACGTCCGCGTCCGGCGGGAAGTTCTCGTAGATCGTCGCGGAGTCGTGCGATGTGCCCGCCATCTCGTACAGGCGGTAGCGGTCGTTCCTTGTGTCGCCGTCCGCCCGCCGGTAGTTGAAGCTGAAGGAGTCACTTTCGGTGCGATAGGAGAGCACCGGAACACCGTTGGGCTTGATCTGCTGGCGCGGATCAGTGGCCACGGAGACCGACTCGCACTGGTTGATCGGGGAGGGCCCGGTGGGTCCGCCGACGAGCCAGCCGTCGTAGACCGGCTTGCCGTTCACCGTGTTCAGCGGCCCGAAGGTGCTCAGGTACCGCTGGGCGTAGCCACCGGTTTGTGACCAGCCCTCACCGAAGACCACCCGTGCAGCCTTCGGCAGCGGGTTGCTGTGGGCCTTGCTCTTCATCAGGGCGCCGA
Source organism: uncultured Actinomycetota bacterium (assembly GCA_963799235.1). Taxonomy (GTDB): domain Bacteria; phylum Actinomycetota; class Actinomycetes; order Propionibacteriales; family Propionibacteriaceae; genus Propionicimonas. The sequence goes on from CAWCWL010000001.1 coordinate 594,525, forward strand.
CCTGGCCGATGATGTCCCAGATCAGCCCGTTCTCGGTGAGCCTGGAGGTGTTGAGGTTGAACCCGGGCTGTCCCGGGAGCAGCCCGCAGGTCTGCTGCTCGGGCGGCAACGGATTGGCCATGGACAGCGCTCCGTAGCGCACCGGATCGAAGCTCTTCAGGGCGGCAATGGTGTTCGGCTTGCTGGTGATGCCCACCCAGGCGTCGCCGTCGCGGAGGATCTGCGCGTAGTGCAACTGCCACATGCGGTCGAGGTCGATGCCGAGGGTCGGGTTCAGGGGCTCGACCCAGACCGTGCCGCTGAACTTGTGGGCCTTCGTCGGCATCCGGACAAGAATGCGGGTGGTGTAGGGCGCACCGGCGGTGCGGACGGCTGGTTCGTTGCCGTTCCAGGTGTAGACGTTGGCGGTCCCGCTGACGAAGTACTCACGCTCGACGTAGCCGGCCTTCCTGGCCGCCACCCGTGGCGGGCCGAGTCGGTCGATGAAGGGACGCGACGTCGCGGTGACCGCGATGGGCCCGGCGACACTCGGGATCGCGACGTTCCCACTCGTTGACCTGCCCCTGGCTTCTGCGAGCGTTGGGGCGGTCAGTGCCAGGCCGGCAATCAGTCCGGTGGCTACTGCTGCTGCGATGAATCTGGGCCGGGATACGGCTCTCATGATGACTCCTGAGGGTGTAGGAGACGGTCGGCGGCATCGTTGGGGCCGACTCGAGGCCCACGGTAAGTCGGCGCAGGAGAGGGGTCAAGGGCACAAGGATCGGCCTTGTCGCCCGAAGGGGGTCTGGGAACCTGCGCTTCGGGTCGGCAGGCTTGTGCCGTGTCAGTTGCTACCCCATTGAGGTCCATCGTCGAAGCCACGCGCCACGATCGTGCGCCGTCGCCCTACGTCCCGCAGTACGGCCTTGATGACGGCACGAGCGACCAGTCGCTGGTCGTCGTCCCCTTGTCCAACTGGGGCAAGCATTGGCTCTATGTGAACACCGCGGACGGAGCGCAGGTCGGCTGGGTCGACCTGGATACCGGCGAACGCTCACTGGTGATCCTCGAGCTTGCCTTCGAATTCGAAGCCGCCATCCAGGCCCACGACGCCGACGAGGACGACTACCTGCCTCGGAGGGGTGTCATCGCTTCCGCTGAGCACCCCCGCACCGGGGCACACGCTGTCCGGAGGTTCGATTCGACCCCCGTCGACCTCGGCGGCAACCGGCCGGGGGAGGAGCTGGAAGCCCAGATCACCGCCGCCGCCCCCGAGGCTGGCCAGGAGCCCGTACTGGCGCGTCCGGATTTCGCGGGGAAGCGTGCGTTCGCGGGCTGGGAGCCGGCAGTCCACGGCGAGCACACCATCGCAGAGGAACTCGACGATCTCGTTGCGCTGGATCCCCGCTGGGCCTTCATCAACTCGATCCCCGTCGGAACCGATGGGTCCGTCATCGACCACCTGGTCGTCGGTCCCGGTGGGGTCTTCACGATCGACGCCTGGCAGCACGACGTCCCCAACAGCCGGCCCGACGCCGAGCTTGCAGGAATGCTCCTGAGCGCGACGGCCAGGACCGCCATCACCGTACGAGGCTTGGTCGCCCCGGTGGGCATCGATGAACTCACGGTGAATGAGCAGCCGATCGACGTGCACGTGGTGGCGGCAAGCGAGCTCGTCGACTTCCTGATCGACGAGCCCGAGGTGCTCGACGACTACACGATCGCCCTGGTGCTCACCTGTGCACGACTCAGTTCGACCTGGCGTCCGGCCTCGACGAGCGATCAGGCGTGGTGATCAGGGAGCCCAGGAGGAACTCCTAAGGCTTCAGGGTGAGGGTCAGCCCGTAGGTGATGTCGATCAGCGGAATCTTCTGCTTGGTGCACTTCTTCAACTGCTGCCAACGCCCGGTGCCCGCGAGCTCGATCGTCTGACCGCCGACGGTGGTCTTCGCGCTGAGGTCGCGAACGTAGCGTGTACCGACCTTCTGGCCGTTCGCGACTCCGGTGACCTGATCCACGCACTTCACCTTGTCATCGTTCTGCGAATGCCAGCCGCCGGCGCTCACCTCCAGCTCGCCGGGGCCACCGTCGGTCTCCACACTGGTCACGCACGAGCCGGTGCTGCAATCCGTGGTCACCTGCCAGGTCTGGGTGTAGGTCTTCCCGACCGGGGTGCGCGAGTCGTTGGACTTGATCACCTTCTCTGTGTACTCGTAGGTGCCGTTGAAGCCGGCCTGGGGCGGCAGCGCCGTGCTCGGGCTCGGCGTCGGGGTGGGGGTGCCGGGAACGGACGCGGATGGGCTCGCGGCCTGCGGTACCGAGAGGACTTCCTCGTGACGCTGGCCCGCGCCCGCGGCAAGATTGGCGACCAGAACGATCCCGCCGATCACCACAATCCCTCCCGCCACCAGGCCGATCAGCTTCGTCGGGGTCCAGCCGGCCTTCTTCGTCCCCGCGACCACGCCGGTTCCGGCTCCGAGGCCGGCGGCACCGGCCAGCACGGCGGGATTCGTCATGGCCAGACTCCCCGGCATCGCGCCAAGGCCGGACGCGGGGGCGGCCACCGTCGCCGCACCGGCACCGCTGATACCGGCGGCGAGTGCTCCGGTCGCTGCTGCCCCGAGCCCCTCCAGCGTCCACCAGGCGGGGCCGAAGGACCGCTCGGCAGCAGCCGACAGCTCCCGCAAAAGGATCCCGGCGTCGGCGTACCGCGCTGACGGATCGGGGTGGGTCGCGCGGCCGAGGACTGCAACCAACTCCGCGCCGAGGGCCGCACCGTTCAGCAACCCTCCGATGAGGAGAGCTGCGGAGAACACGTCCGACGCGGCAGTCGGAAAGACCCCGGCGGCCACCTCGGGGCTCGCGCACGGCGCAATCGCAGCGATCCGCGGATCCGCCAGCCAGGTTGCCACCTCCACCAGCCTTGGCACGCCCTGCAGGCTGATCATCACCGTCTGCGGGGAGACCGTGCCGTGGACCAGCCCGACCGAATGTGCGGCGGCCAGACCGCTGAGAACCCCTCGCCCCACGCCCAGCGCCTGCTGAGGCGTTAGCGTGTGCTCGGCGACGATCGCTTCCAGTGAAGCGTCCTCCACCCGCTCCTCGACCAACCAGAGGCGGTTGCCATCAGGGACCGGTTCATGAGAGACGGCCAGGTTGGGCACGTGCAGTGAGATGACCGCACCGAGGGCTGCAGTCACCGCCGCCTGACCCGCCGGATCCGCCAGGGCGAGTTGCTGGAGCACCACCTCACCCTGTTGTGGATGATGGGCGAGCCAACGGGGACCGAGCGGCCCACCGGTGAGCTGTGGACCAAAGGAATACTCACCGATGTTCATGGCGTCCCCCCCGAACACATAGAACTGGCTACGGCGAATGCTATGGCCGCGTCGGCGGCATCCAACAGGAGCAATAGCACGCAGCGCCGCTCATGGCGCCACCGGCCCGGCAGCGCGCCACCAGCTCGCCATGGCGGCGAACGACAGGTCCCGATCCGCGGCGGCCGCAACGACCGCCTGCCGGGGTGAGAACCAGGCGAACACCCTGAAGCCGTCGGCGTCCTCGTAGCAGCGCAGCGTGCCGTCACCCTGGGGCCGATCGTCCGGGGTCTCGCCGGCGCTGTCACTGCAGTCGCCGTCGCCCTGAGGTCCGACGGCGTAGTAGTTCAGGAAGGCCGCTTCTGCGTCGGCGGCAGCCGAATACTGCAGGTAGAACGCGTACTTCGGACGCTCACCCTTGCCGGCGCGCTGGGGGAAGCACTGCAGCGCGACCACGAGCTTCCGCGTCAGGGCCGGATCGGTGGGTTTCAGCCCCCGGCACGTGGCGCGGAACATGACCGGGACGCGCGACTGGAGCTGGGCGACGGTCGTCGCCGGAGGGATGGTGGCGCCGGGAGCGGTCGCTGACGTCGGCGTGACCAGGGGGGACGCTGTCGCCTGCGGTGCTGCGCCCGCGGGCGTGGACGCAGGCCGCAGGGCGAACCAGGTGCCTGCAGCGACCACAGCGAGGACCACCACCCCCACCACCGCCGGCAGGAGCAGCCGACGCCGGGCCGGCGGGATCGCCAGCGCGACCGGCGTCCGCTCCCTGGGCTTCGGTACCTGGTCCCAGTGCTCCGCGAACGGCTCGGGAGCGCTCACGGCAGGCGTTCCCTCCGGGGCCACTCGGTGCGCGGCAGCATGGTCGATCCCGGCCATCAGGTGGGCCAGGTCGGCGGTGAACGACTCGTGCCGCAACGGCACGGTCTGCCGGGAGGTCAAGGACTTGAGGGACTCCGGCAGACGATCGGCCGAAGGCAGGCGGGCGCTGTCGACGAGGACGGGGATGACGGCCACTCCCCGGGCCAGTGCCGTGCTGATCTCGCCCACCACCCAGTCGTTCGGGTCCTCGAGGCGTGGCCTGCCGTCGGCATCGGTGGCGTCGGCCCAGTGCTCACCGATCAGCGCCACGAGCACGTCGCACCCGCCGACGGCACGGTGCAGGTAGTCGGCGTAGTCCACCCCGGGCGGAATCGCGTCGATGTCCATGAACAGGTCGTAGCGGTCGGCCAGCTTGTCCCCTGCCCGACCCGCAACATGCTGGGAGTCGGATCTCCGGTAGCTCAGGAAGACCCGGGGCCTGGTGTCGACCACGCTCTGTCCGATCCGAGCTTCAGCGTTGCGGAGCCGTCGCAGACGGCTGCCCCGTGATGGCCGTGACCAGCTGGTAGCTCTTGCAGCTGGCCAGCGCGGAGGCCCGATCGTCGATCTGGCCGCTGATGCCGGTCACCACCCAGGCGCCGTTGGCGAAGTCGGCGCCGGAGACGGTGAAGGTGCCCCTGGTGTTCCTTGTGCCACCGCTGGTCGTGCCGCAGGTCGTCTTTCCCTTCAACAGGAAGCCGCTGTAGGTACCGTCCGCGTAGGGCAGCTTGCCGGTGTTGAAGGTCGGTTTCGCTCCGCACCCGTCGGCCGTGTGGCACGTGAACGGGAGCAGCGGGCGCTTGATCGCGACATCGCAGGCACCCTCGGCGCAGTCAGGGATGAAGGTCCAGAGGCGCTGGAACTTCAGCCCCGGGGGCGCGTCCGGCGAGTTCGACTCCCTGACCTGCAGCTTCATCAGGTAGGTGCCGGCCAGCCGGAGCGCCCGGAGCGAACTGTCGCCCTCCCCGGGTTTCGCTGCCTGGGGCGCGGCCAGGAATGGGTCCTTGGACGGCTTCGCGCTCAGCGCCCCCGCCGTGCCGTTCGCCGTCACGTTCAGGGTCTCGCCGGCGATCAGCGCGAGTGGATCGGCAGCAAGGCCGGACACCTGCGCGCCACCCGAGTAGATGACCACCGTCGAGCCGGACGACCCGAGTGCGACCCCGAACCCCGTGCCCGTCGGCGACACGGTGAGCTTCCCCGCGGCGACAACCACGCGGTCAAGGTCGTCATCGATCCGGACCGCGCCGTCGGCCAGGGACAGACCTGCCGCGGAGAGGCTGAGCCGCGTTCCCTTCTTCAGCGAGACGAGAGTGCTGCCGAACTTGAGTTGGGCAGCGCTGACGGCGGTGACCTCGCCGTCAGCTGGCAGCGGGTCCCCTTGCTTGAGCGGGCCACCGGCCGTCACGTCCCCGGAGACCACCACGACGGTCGGCGCTGCCGAACCGGTGGATTCAGTCGGCGCGGACGTATCTGGGACGACCACCGTTGTCGGTGTCGACGTTGACTGCGCGGTGCAGCCGCAAAACAGGAGCCCCCCCAAAACCAGGCCCGTCACCGCCACGTGGGCGGCGAACGACGTGTTCCCCACGGCGTCAACGTAGGGGTGACCAATGATGGGCCCCATTGGCACAATTGCCTTGCCAACTGACGATTGCCAGGTCGGATGGTCGCCCATGAAGCACGAACCGCCCGCCCCCGCTCTCGGGGACGGGCGGATATCGCTCGGGGGGACGACGAGGTCAGGCGCAGCCGCCCCACGGACGGGTGCCGCGCTTGGCGTAAAGGCGGTTCGCCACCGTGATCTGCTCGGACTTGCTGGCATTGTGCGGGTAGGAAGCGAAGTCGCGACCCCCAACGCCGCGCCAGGTGCGCAGGTTGAACTGCAGTCCGCCGTAGTAGCCGTTGTGGGTGTTGATGTGCCAGCGGCCCCCGGACTCACACCGTGCGATCTTGTTCCACATCTTCAGATGCGCGAGGTTCAGTGCCGGGCCCTTGGTGCCGACTTCGACCACCTGTGTGACTGGGGCCACCAGGACGACCTCGCTGACCAGTTCCTTGCTCTTCTGCTTCCCGTTGACCGTCGTGATCTTGTACGTGCGGTCGGAGGATCCCGGCACCCCGGCCACGAGGATGTTCTTCGTGCCCCTTGGCAGGTCGGGGTTCGGCTGCTTGACCACGTCGAAGGGGACGACCTCGGCGAGGACCGTCGTGGTCGTGACGGTGATCCGGTAGATCTTCACGTGCGTGTGCTTCTTCAGCCGCGTGGTCAGGGAGGGCTTCACCCGATCGAACTCACCAAGGGTGAGTCCACGCTCCGCGAGCAGGTCGGCGACGGTTCTCGCGGTCGTCCTGATCTTCTTGCGCTTCACCGCGCCGTCCTTGAGCGTCACCCTGTGGGCGACGAGCTTCACCTGGGGCAGCGCGGCCGAGACGGTCACCGCGCCCTGGGGTACCTCGCCGGTCAGCGCCTCAGCGGGCATGGGCCCCGTGGCGAGGAGGGCCAGGGCCAGGAGTGCAGTCGCAATCAGCTTCATCCGAGTTCTTCCGCGTGATGGCAAGGACGGGTCGATCTGCGATGAGATTGACGGATCCTGAGAGAATCGTCAAGCAATTTTCAGGAAATGCACAGTATCTGGATCGCAACTTCAGCCAGGGGTCTGGGCAGACGTGCACGGATTCGGGGTGGGAGTTGAGGCGGGCGGACGCACCGGCGCGATCTGCTGTGGGCCCTGATGGCGAGTCGATCCGGAGGTGCGACACCGTAGCCCTGGGAGGAGCGGCACGCGGCCCGTGGGCAATGGGCGGCACATATACGCATTTATGCGCAGACGGCCCGCAATCGATTGCGTGCTCGCCCCCCAGCGATGCCTGGTCGTCACCGGCGAGCGCGCCGGGGTGGATCGCCGGGAGACCCGACTGCAAGGTTCTGGCCCTTACTAGGGGTTTTGCTGCGAGTGTTCAGGCCGTCACGTCCCGGCGAGCGTGTCACCACGCACACTTTCGTTACGAGCGGAAATTCTCCATGTGGTCTTCGGGCTCCCCTCGGGCGCCGAATTTGCCCCACCCGACCCGGTGCTGCCACCTTGGAAGTGCAGTCGGACGCAAGCCCCGGCCGCACCAACGCCGGACCGGATGTCAATCCTGGGTTCGGCTGTTCTTTTTCCAGCGATGCCGCGGGCGAGGCTCCACGGGCACGCTCGAGGTTTTCCGAAACACCCCAACCGGAGCCGCTCATGCGCACTCACGACCTCGCCCTTGTCGATGACCTCGACCCCCGCAGCCGCCGGGAAGAGACCCGTAACCCGTTCTCTCCCGTCATCATGGTTCTCACCCTGCTCTCGACTGCAGGGGTGATCCTGTACGCCTTCTTCCTGCTGAACCCCGCCAATCGCGGCGACTGGCTGCCCTACATCCTGGTGATCTCCGCGGAGACCATCCTGATCGTGCATGCCCTGCTTGCGATGTGGACGATCATCGCCGGGTGGCGTTCCCCCCGCAACGACGAGTACTACCTCGCCCGCCGCGAGATCTTCGGTGGCCGCCTCGCCACCGTGCAGGCACCCCCGACTGCGACCTGGCCCCTGAAGCTCGGCGGAGAGCCGATCTCGGTGGCCGTGTTCATCACCGTCTACGGCGAACCGCTCGACGTGATCCGTCGGACGGCGACGGCGGCGAAGGAGATCTGGGGTGAGCACACCACGTGGATCCTCGACGACGGCCGTTCCGACGACGTCCGGGCAATGGCCGCGGAGATCGGCGTCCAGTACATCCGCCGGCTGTCCAGCGGTGGGGCGAAGGCCGGCAACGTCAATCACGCCCTCAGCCAGGTGAAGACCGACTACTTCTGTATCTTCGATGCCGACTTCGTGGCCCGTCCGGAATTCCTGTACCAGACGCTGCCGTTCTTCAACGACACCAACGTCGCCTTCGTCCAGACCCCGCAGAGCTACGGGAACATGAACACCCTGATCTCGCGTGGAGCCGGCTACATGCAGGCCGTCTTCTATCGCTTCGTCCAGCCAGGCCGTAACCACTTCAACGCAGCATTCTGCGTTGGCACCAACGTGGTCTTCCGCCGCACGGCGATCGACGACGTGGGCGGCATCTACACCGATTCCAAGTCCGAGGACGTCTGGACCTCCCTGATGCTCCACGAGCGCGGCTGGCGTTCGATCTTCATCCCCGACGTGCTCGCCGTCGGTGACGCCCCCGAGACCATCGAGGACTACACGAAGCAGCAGCTCCGCTGGGCGACCGGCGGGTTCGAGATCCTGTTCACCCACAACCCGTTCAGCCCCCGGCATCCGCTCACCATGGACCAGCGGTTGATGTACTTCGTCACCGCCACCCACTACCTCACCGGTATCGCTCCGGGTCTGCTCCTGATGGTGCCGGCGCTCGAGGTGTTCTTCGACCTGCGGCCCGTGGTGCTTGGCACCACCCTCGTCACGTGGGCGCTGTACTACGCCGGTTTCTACGTGATGCAGATCCTGCTGGCCTTCTACACCCTTGGCTCCTTCCGCTGGCAGGTCCTGCTGCTCTCCGCCGCGTCGTTCCCGATCTACCTTCAGGCACTGTTCAACGCCTTCACGGGCAAGGAGCAGTCCTGGCACGTCACCGGCGGTGCGGGTCGGCGCAAGTCGCCGTTCAACTTCATCCGGCCGCAGGTGTACCTGTTCACGTTCCTGGTACTCACCTCGGTGGTGTCGATCTGGCGCGACCTCAGCAACGCCCAGCTCTCGCTGGCGACCACCTGGAACCTGGTCAACACGCTCACGATCGGCGCCTTCCTGATGGTGGCGGTCCGCGAGGACCTCACCTTCCGTCGCCAGCCCCTTACCGAGTCGCCCTCTGCGGCGCCCACCCCTGCTTCGCACGCGGCACCCGCCGTGAGCTCGTCCACCCTTGGAGGTCTGTCATGACTTGGGAGAACCGTTTCCGACTCATCCTCGGGGTCCTGGGCGTCATCGCCCTCGTCTCCGTCCTCACCATCGTCTTCAACCAGCGCCAGAACCAGATCTCCAGCTACACGGGCTCTGTCTCTGCCGACGAGTACATCGTCGGTGCCGACTACGCGGGCACCGTCGTGCAGCAGAAGGTGCAGGCCGGCCAGGCCGTCAAGCGTGGCCAGGAACTGTTCGTCGTCCAGAGCCTGCAGCTCAAGGAGAGCATGGACAAGGGCCTTGAGGTCCCCGACACCGATGCCTACCATGTCAGCGCCAAGCGCGGGACGATCACCTACTACGCGGTCACCGACGGCCAGGTGAAGGAGTTGAACGCCCGCCTCGGCAACTCGGTGGCTGGCGGCTCGCTGGCCGTCATTGCCGGCGATGACCGGTTCATCCAGGCGAAGTTCCGTCTCGTCCCCCGCGACTACGCACGGGTCCACCCCGGCTCGCCTGCGCGGATCCGGCTGGCCAACGACCAGATCATCACGGGCACCGTCGATGAAGTCAGCGCCACCACGGGTGAGACCGGCACGGCGAGCACAATCCGCATCACCTCCTCCGACCTGGCTCGGGTGACGGCAGCCCTCGCCGCACCCGGGGCACCGGTCTACGTGACCGTGGCCCTTGAGGACTCCGGGCCGATGGCCGGGATCAGAGACGTCGTCACCGACACCCTCGCGAAGATCGGTCTCGCGTGAAATGGCTCATACCGCCCGTGCTGGCCCTGCTTCTCGTCGGGTGCGGAACCAACGTGACACCGGACACCGGCAGGTCGGTGAGTCCGGTGGAAACGAAGGTTCTCGCTGACGTCGCCCCCCTCGTCGCCGGGATGCCGCAGCGGACGCCCAAGGAGCTTCCGGTCGCCCGGTTGGCCGACGGCCTCACGCCGCCGACCAACCGGTGGTATTCCGGACTCGTCTTCGGGAAGGTGCCCAACCCGGTCTTCCCCCTGCCGCTGGGGTTCGGGCTCACCGGTGACGGGTTCGCGTTCGGCCTGCCCCGGGTGACCGCCAGCGAGAACACGATCGCCGGCGGCTTCGTCGCCGACGTCACCGTCGGGCTGGGCGCCGCCAGTTCTGTGGTGTCCAGCAGCGACCCGTCGGTCGTCGTCATGGACAACCTGGGCGCGGACGGGAAGCTGATCGGGCGCACGACGATCGCGCAGGGTTCGCCCTTCGTCTCCTTCGTCGCAGCCACCGACACGACCGTCACCGTCCCCGACGGCTTCACCCCGGCCGGCAAGGACCTCGCTGTTGCCACCATCGGTGGCATCCGCTACGCCCTGGCCGGGGCGGGGCTGCAGGGGAACAAGGTCACGGTCGCGAGCGGGGCGGCGATCCGGTTCTGGCCGGTGCCGGAGGGGCACGACCCTGCGGAGCTGGCCGGAATGAGCGCCCCTGTGACCGGTTCCACGCTGCGCTACGGGCCCGCTGGCGACGCCGTCAGCACCACGCTGACCTACGCCACGACCGGTGGCGACACCGCCATCGCCCGCTTGCCCCACCAGGGCGTCCCGGACGGGTGCAAGCTCGGGAGCTATCCCTCGGTGTACGGGTCGCTGACGTTGTGCGCCGGCTCCTCGCTCACCTGGACGACGCCCACGGCCACCGCGAGTGGCCAGCTGGACCTCGCAGACCTGAGCGCCGACCAGGTTGCCCGGCTGACCACCCAGCTGGACGCCGACATCAAGGCGCTGCCGGCGTTCCCGGCCGACACCTACTTCGGGGGCAAGGCACTGCAGCGCACCGCGATGCTGCTGATGACCGCCGATCGGCTCGGCCTGAAGGACCGCGCCGACCGGCTGTCGAAGGCACTCGACGCGGAACTGACGACCTGGACCGACCCGAAGGGCTGTGAGCAGCGCGCCGAGAAGTGCTTCGTCTACGACCCGTTGGGCAAGGGGCTGATCGGGATGGCCGCCTCGTTCGGCAGCGACGAGTACAACGACCACCACTTCCACTACGGCTACTTCCTTTACGCGGCTGCGGTGCTGGCCGCACACGACCCCGGCGTGGTGTCCCGGTTCGCTCCGGTCATGAACCTGGTGGCGGCCGACATCGGTAGCGTTGGCAGCGCAGCGTTCCCCGACCGGAGAGCGTTCGACGCCTACGCCGGGCACTCGTGGGCGTCCGGAACCTCACCCTTCGCCGACGGCAACAACCAGGAGTCGGTGTCCGAGTCGATCAACGCCTACGCCGGCCTCGCACTGTGGGCACGTGCCACCAAGGACGACGCACTCACAGCGGAAGCTGACTGGATGCTCTCGCTGGAAGTGCAGGCGTCCAAGGCGTACTGGCTGGAGCCGGATCTCTCGGCATTCCCCGGGTACAAGCACCGGATCACGGTCCTGAACTGGGGCGCCAAACGGGACTACGGGACGTGGTTCTCCCCCGAGCCGGCCGCCAAGCTGGGCATCCTCCTGCTCCCGATGAGTCCGACGTCCACCTACCTTTCGGCTTCGCCGGACGTCATCCGCGGCAATGTCGCGGAAGCCGTCGGCACCAGATTCGACCAGAAATTCGGCGACTACATCCTGATGTACTCCGCGTTGGCCGGCCCGGACGACCGCGCCAAGGCTCTCGCCGCCGCCGAGCGACTTTCGGACAAGTCGCTCGACGACGGGATGAGTCGCACCTACCTGCTCGCCTGGCTGATGTCGGTGAAGACGGCGTGAGCTACGGGATCACGACGGTCAGCACGGGGGTTGTCACGCCGCCCGAGCGCACCGAGTACAGGTAGGGCGTGCGGGCGAGGAGCCCGATGTCGGTGAACGTCGTGCTCCTCGACGTCGCGATCTGGATGCCCGACCGCAGCACCTGGTACTCGGCTCCGACCGGGCCGTCCCAGGCAATCGTCGCCGTGCTCGGTGTGGTCGCGGCCAGTCGCAGGTTCGCGGGAGTTCCGGCCGGCTGTGTCGTTGGCGGCTGTGAGCTGCTGGTCGGCGTCGGGGTTGCCGTGGTTCCGGGCTGCGAGGCGAGGGTGGCGGTCAGCACCGGAGTGGTGATGCCGCCGGACCGCACCGAGTAGAGGTACGGGGTGTTCGGCAGCAGTCCGCGATCCGTGAAGGTGCGACCGGTGACCTGGGCAATTCGCACGCCCGAGCGCAGGACGTCATAGGTGGCCGAGTCCGGACCGTCCCAGCCGAGCGTGATGGTGCTGGCCGTCGTGCCGGTCACCCGGAGGTTGGCCGGGGCTCCAGTCGTCGGCGTGGTCGTCGGCGGGACCGTGGGAGCCGGCGTCGTGGGTGTCGCGGTCGGCGTGGGCGTCGGGGTCGGCGTGGGTGTCGGCGTCGGGGTCGGCGTCGGGGTCGGCGTGACGCTGGGTTGAGCTTCCGCCGCGGCGTACTTCACTTCGACGTAGTCGACGACGAGCGGGACGCCGGGTTTGGTGGAAGCCAACGGCCCGCCGGCACCCGGGTTGAGCTTGTTGGGGAAGGCGCCACCCATCGCGACGTTGAGGATGATGAAGTAGCCGGCGTGCTCGGAGATCTGGGACCAGATCTGCGGTGTGACGTCGGTCTCGGCGATCGAGAGAGTCTGGACGCCGTCGAGGTACCAACGCAACTGGTCGACCGCGCCGGAGGTGTCCCATTCGAACCCGTAGGTGTGGAATCCCGCCTGGCACGTGGTCACCTGACAGGGCGCACCACCGTTGTTCACGCCGTTGCTGATGCCTTCTGGCTCGTTGCACGGGGCCTTGCCCCACTCACCGCAGTGCAGCACGTTGTAGGTCCAGTTCAGGCCCTGCACGTTCTCCATGATGTCGACCTCGCCGATGGACGGCCACGACCAGACATCCGCTCGCACCGGGCTGCCGAGCATCCAGAACGCCGGCCAGTAGCCCCTGGCCTCGGCTCCGGTCACGTTCGGCATCTGCAGACGGCTCTCGACGTGCATCACGCCGTTGGTCGGCGGCTTGAAGTTCGCCCGAACGGACTCGACCCTCGCCGCGGTCCAGGCACCTGACGCGTCCCGCTGGGGGGTGATGTACAGGTGACCGTCGCGCACGTCGACGTTCCTTGGATCGTTGGTCATGGTCTCGATCTCACCGGTGCCGAAGTTCGCCGGCCCGCCGGGATAGGACGTGCCCTGTATCAGTTGCCAATTGGCGGGGTTCGGCAGGCCGCGGCCGGTGAAGTCATCCCGGAACGTTGTGACCCAGGTGGGCGCCGCGTCCGCAACCGGAGTGGGTGCAGCTGCGATCAGACCCATGGCGGCCAAGGCAAGGCCTGTCAGGAGGGTCAGCGGGGCAGATCGTACGGATCGTGCGGACATCAATGTCCTTTCGACGGGGGTGAATGTCGCGGCGCCCCCATCGCCCGGACGCACTGTAACACGGCCGTAACATGACACCTAGAGCAGTTGAAGTCTCAGCCGGCGGCCACCAGACGCTGGTGGGCGGCCTCGAACCTCTGGTTGGCAGCCGCAGCGTCGCCCGCAGCGGATCGGGTCGATGCCGCGTCCCTTGTTGCCCAGGCCAGCCAGTAGCTACGGTCGGTCGCGATGGCCTCCACAAGTGCGGAGTGGGTCTCCACGATCGGCGGGTCGCCGGTAACCTCCGCAGCACGAAGCCGGCTACGTAGGAGTGCTTGCTCCTCCGATCTCGACCGTCCCTCTCGTCGAATGGCACCGTTCACAGGTGACCGAAGGCACGCCGCGGCGTCAGCGTCGCTGGGCGCATCGGTCCGGGCCGGGGGGCCGATGGCGCAGAAAGCTCGCTCCGCGTGGCAGCTGAGGGGTGGTTGGGCAGTGGCACTCTGCCTGCTCGGCTGGTCCGCTGCGCCGGTGGTCCCGGCGACGGCCGCCCCGGTCGACAGCTGGCAACCGGTCGACAAGGGCGTCCACTGGACGGGGCCGGAGATCACGCCGGTGCCCGCGGACGCGGTGGCGGGATGCGCCGGTCAGCGCTGGAGGTGGGACGGCGAACCCGGGGTCGTGACCCTCATCGTCCTGCAGTGCACGGACGCCGGTGCTGCGACCGCAGCGGTGACGGCGATCCTCGCTGACTCGAACTACTCCCCCGTCGCTGACGCCTCGCCCGTCCTCGGTGAGGACTTCGACGTCGTCGTACGGACGGCCGCGGGGAACGTCGATCGTTACTGGTCCCAGGGCACCACCTATGTCGGGGTCGGGACCAGCTGCGGATCGCGAGACTGTGTTGCCGCGACAGCCAGGTATGAACGCGAACTCTCGGCGCTGGTCGGCGGCGGGCCGAATCCGCTGTGGCCGGCACCGGTGACCGGACCGGTTTCCTCCTTCCGGCCAACGGGTGGTCCGTGGCTACAGGTCAGGGACGCCGTCCTCCCCTCCACCCAGTTGCGGGTGACCGACTGCGCCGAGGCCCAGCAGCTCGAGTGGCGCGCCGCCGGGCGTGTGGCCGCGATGGCGTCGGTCGTCGACTGCGGCACCCCGGAGCTCGCCTTCCGGGCGTGGGGCGATCTGTGGGCGACCATTTCCCCGAGGCCGGGCGACGGCGGGGTGGTCGCGCCGGGCATGGACGCCGCCGGCAGCTGGGACCTCGGCGACGGACGGATCGGGTTCGCACGGGCGTGGGTGCAGGGCGGCCAGTACGTCTACGTCCACCGCATCTGCGAGGCCGCCGAGCTGATGACGTGCGGCAGCGCGACGGCGTCGGACGCCCGCGCGATCGCGTCGCTGGTGCCAGGCGTTCTGCGTCCGGACAACCGTGGCATCAATCTCGCCGTCCGCGTGCTGCAGATGCTCGTCCTTTTCCCGCTGTTGACGATGGCCGTCCTCGTGGTCGCGCGTGGCGTATGGCGCCGCTCGCGCGATGGCGGGTGGTCGGTGTCCTCCGACTCTCCCGCCTTCCAGGCGGTGGACCAACAGGTGCGGCGCGCCCAGCTCGCACGCTGGGCGCGGACGGTCGTGGTGGCCATCCTTGTGGTCGGCAGTTACGCCGGAGGTGTGATGTGGATGACCTCCCTTGGCAACACCATCGCCTTCGCCGTGTGGATGTTCGCAGGCCCGATAGTGCTGATCCCGATCGTGACCGGGCTGATCCGCCTGGTCTGGCCACCGCACCCGCTGGCCCGGATCGCGCGGGGGCCGCGCGGCGGGGTGACGGCGAGCTCGGTGGCCGGCGCCGGCCTGCGACTGGGTGCGAGCGGGTTCGCCGCGCTGGCCCTGCTCGGCTATGCCGTCTGTGCAGTGCTCCTCCTGCTCGTCAGCTGGGAGACGCCCGACGCGGTGGAGCGGAACGTCTCGTCGCTCCTGGCCTCCGGGCGCCCCC
Source organism: uncultured Actinomycetota bacterium (assembly GCA_963799235.1). Lineage (GTDB taxonomy): Bacteria > Actinomycetota > Actinomycetes > Propionibacteriales > Propionibacteriaceae > Propionicimonas. The sequence continues at coordinate 609,880 of CAWCWL010000001.1, forward strand.
TGGAGGTCGCGTTCGGCCTCGTGTTCGGCCTGGTCGCACAGCTGGAGAACCGTGGCCTGGCGCCGCTCCTGTTCCTTGCCGTGCTGGCTGGACCGATGACGGTCGCGTACCTGCTGCACCGGCTCGGGAAACGGCTGAGCCAGCGCTCGCTGCAGGCGGTGCTGGCTGCCGACACCCGTCCCCACATCCTCTACCTGCGCGGCTTCGAGGAGGACAGGCTGCGGGTGACGCCGTCGCTGACGCGATCAGGCTTCCTGCAGTGGCTCACACCGTTCGGGCGCCCGCGCTTTGAGGAGGTGCTGGTGCGCTACCTCTCACGGTTCGGTCCGGTGATCGCGGTCTCCGGGCAGCAGGGGCGTGCGCTGCAGGAACTCGGGGCGGCGAAGGCCACGTTCTCCGGCGGGGAGTGGCAGCAACAAGTGCACACCTGGATGCGTGATGCGTTGTTCGTCGTCGTGGCCGCCACCCCGATCCAGGTGCGGGACGGCCTGATGTGGGAACTCGTCCAGCTCTCCGACGACGAACGCCGGCCCCGCGTCCTGCTCGTCACCTCGCCCTGGCCGCGGGAGCAGTTGCGGGCCCGGTGGCGCGGCTTCCTTGAAGCGACGGCGGCGCTGCCCCTGTTCGCGGGTCTCGCCGAGGCGGACTTCCCCGACGGCGTCCAGGTGCTGAGCTGGACGTCGGACGCCGGCTGGCGAGGGTACGGGGCGCGGCGACGGTGGGACTGGAGCTATGCGGCGAGCCTGGTCGCCGCGATCGAGGACGCAGCTGCGGTGTGGAACCGTGACCGGGTCGTCGAGCGCGACATCGCGATCGAGCCCGACGCGATGCCTACCCGGGCCGTTCCGAAGCTTCCGTCCTGAGCGCGCCCGAGGACGGACGCAGATTCGGCGCGACCGCCCTGCCCTGGGGCTGAACACAGCGTTGACTGCGGCGCAGCGGAGTGCAACCATGGCAATACTCCGAATCTGGAGTTTTCTGGAAGGCAAGGATGCCCAGCGGTCACCTCCCCCCGGTGCTCCTCGAGGCCGCGGTTCGTGCCCTGCATGAGGCGATCGGCACCGACGCAGTACTCACCGATGTCGAGTCGCTGCGTGCCACCAGCCATGACACCTGGCCTTTGACCACCAAGTGGTCACGCCTGGGCCAGCACCCGAATCGGGCGGACATCCTGGTCCGCGCCATTTCGGTGGCGCAGGTGCGGGCGGTTCTGGCCATCGCCACCGACTTCGGTGTTCCGGTCACCGTCCGTGCCCTGGCGTCATCGGTGACCGGCCAGCCCCTGCCCGTCCGGGGCGGCATCGTGCTCGACGTCACCGGCCTGCCGAGCGAGCTGTCCGTGAACGAGACCGACCTCATGGTCACGGTCTCGGCAAGTCAACCCGGCGGTGAGCTGGAGGACGAGCTGCAACGGCGCGGCTTCACCCTGGGCCACTCCCCGCAATCCCTGTACCGGTCCACCGTCGGCGGCTGGGTGGCCACCATGGCCACCGGGCAGTTCTCATCCCTGTACGGCGGCATCGAGGACCTCGTCGTCGGCTACACGGTGATGCTGGCCAACGGCGCGCTGGTCGACCTTCGGGCCAAACCGCGCGCAGCGATGGGTCCGGACCTGCGGCAGCTCTTCATCGGCTCGGAGGGGACCCTCGGCGTGGTCCTGTCGGTGACGCTGAAGATCTTCCCGATCGCGGAGGCCGAGCTCCTGCAGTCCTTCACGCTTCCGGACGTGACCACCGGGCTCGACCTGGTCCGCCGGCTCATCGCCACCGGCCTGCGGCCCTTCCTCGTCCGCCTCTATGACGCCGACGAGGCGAGGCACGCCCTGTCTGACCCCTCCACGAGCAGCCCTGTGCTGTTCCTCGGCTTCCGCGGCACCCGCCAGGTCGCGGAAGCCGAGTCGGAGGTGGCCGGGCAGCTCGCTGCGAGCGCCGGTGCGCTCTCCACCGGCCCGGCCCCGGTGGAGGCCTGGTTGGCCCGACGCTTCGACTTCTCGAGCGTGGAAGACCTGCTGGCCCTCGACGGTGGCTACGCGGAAACGATTGAGGTGGCGCACTACTGGAGTGAGATCGAAGGCCTGTACCACGCCCTCAAGGAAGCCCTCGCTCCGCTGGCCGACGAGGTACTGGTGCACTTCTCCCACGTCTATCCCCAGGGCACCTCGATGTATGTGATCCTTCTCGGCCGTACCACTGATGACCGCGCGGCGATCGAGCGCATCGAGAGGATCTGGTCAACCACCATGGCCATCTGTCTTGACCGTGGCGCCGAGTTGTCCCACCACCATGGCGGCGGCCTGGCCCGCTCGCCGTATGCCGAACGAGCCCTGGGCTCGGCCCATCAGTTGCTCCGCGCCCTCAAAGCTGCACTCGACCCCCGGGGGATCCTGAACCCGGGCAAGCTTGGCCTCTAGCTGAAAGAACACCATGCCCAAAGCGAACCTGCTGGTCATCGACGCCGGCACCACCGGAATCCGCGCACTCGTCGTCGACGAGGCCACCACCGTGCTGGCCCAGGCCTACACCGAGTTCCCCCAGTACCACCCGGCCCCGGACCGGGTCGAGCAGGATGCCGACGAGATCTGGGCAGCAGCCAGGTCGATGATCGAGCAGGCCCTCGCCGCGGCCGGGCTGGCACCAGGGGACGTGACAGCGATCGGGATCACCAACCAGCGCGCCACGTCGGTGGTCTGGGATCGTCGCACCGGGCACCCGATCACCAGGGCCATCGTGTGGCAGGACACCCGCACCGCTGACCGGGTTGCCGAACTGTCCCAGCTGTGGGGCCAGCAGGTGTATTCACGCACCGGCTGGGCGCTCGCGCCGGTCTACTCCGCCCTCAGCCTCGAATGGATCCTGCGCAACGTGGACGGCGCCCAGGAGCTCGCAGACGCCGGCAACCTGGCGTTCGGGACGATCGACTCCTGGCTGATCTACCAGCTCACGGGCGGCGCCAGCCACGTGATCAGCGCCTCGAACGCCTCGGTCACCGGCTCCTACGACCTGCTGACCGACACCTGGTACGCCGACTGGCTGGCCGCCCTCGGGGTTCCGCTGTCCCTGTACCCGACGGTGTGCGACGACGCCGGTGAGCTCGGCCTGACGTCGGCCGAGGTGTTCGGCGCCGCGGTGCCCATCCGCTCCTCGATCGCCGATCAGCATTCGGCACTGTTCGCCCAGGGCTGCCTTGAACCGGGCTCGGTGAAGTGCACCCACGGCACCGGCACCTTCCTCGACATGAACATCGGCGCCTTGCCGGTGATCGACACCAGCAGCGGCCTCACCTGCCAGATCGCCTGGCGCATCAACGGTGTCACGCTCTACGCGTTGGAGGGCTACGCCGCCTCCACCGGCGCGGCGGTGCAGTGGCTCCGCGACGGCGCGGGCATCATCGAGACCTCCGCAGAGTCCGAGGCTCTCGCTCGCAGCGTCCCCGACAACGGCGGGGTCTACTTCGTGCCGGCCCTCACCGGGCTCTCCGCGCCGTACTGGGATTCCTACGCCCGCGGCATGATCATCGGCATCACCCCCGGCACCACCCGCGGGCACCTGGCAAGGGCGACCCTTGAGGGCATCGTCTACTCCGTCCGCGACTTCATCGACACCATGGCCCGGGTCTCCGGCAACGAGATCGTCCAGATCGCCGTGGACGGCGGGGCATCCCGCAACGACCTGCTGATGCAGTTCCAGGCCGACCAGCTCGGGGTCCGGGTGGTCCGTCCGGCGAACACCGAGGCCACGAGCGTCGGCGCGGCCCTGCTCGCAGGGCTCGCCAGCGGAGTCTGGGCAACCGAGGCAGAAGCCCTCGCCACCCAGCGCATCGCTTCGGTCTTCGAACCGTCCATGGCCGAATCCGAGCGCGCCGAGCTCTACCGCAACTGGACCAGTGCCGTCACGAGGGCGCAGGGGTGGGCCAGGAAGTGAGCCCGGTGAGATGATTCGCAGCCGTCTGGCCCAACTCGACGGGCGCCGTTTCGACCTTGTGGTCATCGGCGGCGGCGTCACCGGAGCTGCCACAGCCCGGGACGCGGCCCTGCGCGGGCTGACGGTGCTGCTCGTCGAGAAGGACGACTTCGCTGCGGGCACCTCCAGCCGGTCCTCCAAGCTCATCCACGGGGGCCTGCGCTACCTGCAGACCTACCAGTTCGGGCTGGTCGCCGAATCCGTCCGCGAACGCGAGAAGGCACTGAAGCTGGCACCGCACCTCACCCACGTGAAGCCGTTCCTCTACCTGCTCTACGACGGCTATCCCGAGTCGGCATGGATGCTCAACCTGGGGCTCACCTTCTACGACGTCGCCTCCGGTTCGCCCATCCGGCGACGCCACCGGATGCTGTCGGCCGCCCAGGTGACCCAGCGTGAACCCCACCTGCGCACGACAGGGCTCATCGGCGCCGGCCTCTACTACGACGTTCTCACCGACGACGCCCGGTTCACCCTGGACGTGGCAAAGGGTGCAGCCAACGCCGGGGCAACCCTGGTGAACCACGCTGCCGTCACCGGGCTGGTACTGGAGGACGGCCGTGCCCGCGGGGTGACGATCGACGACCAGCTCACCGGCGAAACCTGCCGGGTGCACGCCCGGCAGGTGGTCAGTTGCACCGGGCCTTGGACGGACGCCACCAGGGCGCTCGAGCAGCCCGGTGGCGGCCACCTGCGCCCGACCAAGGGGGTGCACATCGTGGTGCGGAAGAGCGACTTCCCACTCGACACCGCCGTTTTCCTGCGCTCCCCCGATGACAACCGGGTGGTCTGGCCGACGCCGTCGCTGGAGCAGGACGTGGTCTACATCGGGACAACGGACACCGACTACACCGGTCCGGTGGACGACGTCCATCCGGAGCCGGCCGACATCCGCTACCTGCTCAACGTCGCGAACCACACGATCCCGAGCGCCCACCTCACGGAGCGGGACGTGGTCGGCTCCTGGGCGGGCCTGCGGCCCCTGGTTGCGCCACCGCCGGGCGTGAGCGAGAGCAACACGTCGAGGGAGCACGAGATCTCCGAAGGCCCCACCGGCATGCTGACGATCTCCGGCGGCAAGCTGACCACGTCCCGCCTGATGGCCCGACAACTGGTCGATCGGGTCGAGAAGGCCCTCGGGCATCACGCCGGCTATCGCGCCGGTGAGGTTCCCCTGCCCGGTGCGGATCCCGTGCAGATCCGGGAGGTCCGGACACGTGCCGAGGCCGCAGGGGTGCCAGCAGAGCTGGTGGGCCGATGGGTGGACAAGTACGGGGCGAACGCCGCCGGAATCCTGGACCGCTACCTGGCGTCCGAGGCCGACACCGAGGTACTCGGGGCCCGCGGACTGACCCGGGCGGAGCTGGCCTACTGTGTCGCAGAAGAGATGGTGCTCACCCTCGCGGACCTGATGATTCGGCGCACGTCGACCTTCTTCTGGGAGGCCGACGGCGGGTTGTCCACCGTGCAGGCTGTCGCCGACGAACTTGAGAGACTCGTGCCATGGGAGCCAGGCCGCAAGAAGATCGAGATCGAGCAGTACCGACGCCTGGTCCACCAGCACCGCCCGGCCCAACCGGAGTAGACCTCGACCGACTCACAGCGGTGGTGCTCGACGTGGACGGGACCCTTGCGCTGCCCGACCACCGGGTCAGCCGCCGTGGGTTGGCCGCGCTGCGGGAGCTGCAGCGCTCAGGAGTTGCGCCGATCGTCGTCACCGGACGCGGCGAAGCCGAAGCCCTGCGGATCTGCCGGGACGCCGGCATCACCGCGCCGGCCATCTCCTGCAACGGTGCCCTGACCACAGACCCGGTGACGGGTCGCCGCCTGCGCCAGGTGAGTGTGGAGCCGGAGATGCTGGCGGCTGCGACTGCGTTCGCGCACCGCCACGGCGTCCAGTTGTTGCTGTGGACCCCCGACGGCGTGCACGCCGCACACGCCAGCGAGGCGACACGACTGCTGGAGGAGATCAACCAGGACGCGGTGATCATCTCGCCGCTGGCCGAACTCCCTGCGACCGAGGTGGTGAAGGTGATGATCACCGGCCGTCCTGAACTGCTCGACCGGGTCGCGCCGGCGGCAGCTCGCGAGATGCCACTCCTGGAGCGCTCCATGGGCTGGTTCCTCGAGGCCACCCACCCAGCCGCCACCAAGTGGCAGTCCCTGCAGCGCGCCCTGGCCGGCATGGGTATCGAACCTGCGGACTGCGCCGGGATCGCCGACGGGGACAACGACCTGGAATGGCTGGCACAGGTCGGCGTCGCCATCGCTGTCGCCAACGCGAGGCCCGCGGTACTCCGGCTGGCCGCGTACACGATCGGGCCGAACTCGAACGACTCGGTGGCTGCGCTCCTCGAGGACTGGGCCGCGCGCCGAGCTGGCTGAGGTTCAGTCCTCGGCGTCGGCGAGGGCCTGACGTTGCGCTTCGACCAGCCCGGCGAGTCCGAGCCCGGCGATGACGGGGCGGAGTTCGGGCCGGCTGGGTGAGCCCACAAGGACAGCCGGCGAGAGCACCCGGGCCAACTCCGACGCCGCGGGATCGCTGAGCGGGTCCAGCCTCAGCCCGGTGAGCCGCAGCGGCACCACCGAACGCGCGATGTGCCACACCCCCGCATCCACCTCGCCCGAGAGGACGCCCCTTGGGACCCCGGGGAAGGTCGTCGGCAGGTACTGGTGGCCCTCCGAGCGGGGGAAGGCAACCATGGTGAGGGCCGCGTGGTCCGGTGAGTTCTCATCGATGGCCACCCGCAGGGGCCCCTCGCGGGTGTCATCAGCGAGCCGGACCACAACCAGGCGTCCGGGCGCGTAGTACGTCCCGGCCGGCAATTCCCGCAGCAATGCGGTCGCATCACCGGCAGGCCAGTTGTGGCCGGAATCGGCCCAGATCCCGGCAGACACCACCGTCAGGTCGTGGACCCCCGCGCGGACGGCAGCCAGCCTCGCCGTGCCACCCGGCAGGTGCTTCACGGTGTGCGGTATGCCGCTCGCGGTGAGGCCTTCGGCAAGCTGGCCGGCCAGGACGTCGGCCTCAGGTGGGCCGGATGGCGGGAGCGCGAGCCGGACCGGGTCGAGTCCGGCGGCCTGCCAGCATTGCGCGAGGTCCAGAGAACGGATGACCCGGCCCAGGTGACCCCGGGAGACCACCTCGAGTGCCCCCCGATCAGCCAGCAGGGCCAGCGCGCGCTGCATGGTGCCGGCGGAAATGCCGTAACGATCCTGGAAGGCGACGTTGGTCGGCATCGACGAGTCCACGCCACGACTCAGGGCGTCCTCGACGATCGCCCGGACGGCCAGATGCAGACCGGAGGTGAGCCCGGCGATCCCAGAAGCCATCAACCAACTCCCTCAGTGCTCCGGCGTGGCATCGTCAACGTACCGCAGGAGGGGACACCGCAACGTGGCAGACGACAGGCCTGGCCTCCCGTGGCGTATCACCTGGCCCGGACCGCGCCTCAGGCAGGTAACAGCAGGTCCCGGGGGGCGACCTGCGCAACCGAGAGGGGCCAGATCATGGCGAGTTTGCCCGTGTTCCAGACCGGAGTGGAGCGTCAACCCGACGTGCCGGTCGACAAGGTGGCGCGCGACGTGTTCGGCGGTCGCGACCTGTCCATCGAGACCCGGGGATCGACGACAACCGTGCGCAGTGCGGACATCGTCATCGACCACGACCAGGGCCGTGGCGGGCTGTGGGCCGGCGACATCGGACGCCGCTGGCGTCCAGAAGCTGTGGACGTGGCGGTGCGGTCGGTCGGTCGGATCGCGCGCAACGCATTCAAGGAGCTCAATGTGCTGCCCACGCTGAACGGCCCGTTCCAGTTCGCGAAACCCACGATCACCCGAGCCAGCACCGTGACCGAGCAGGACGGCCAACGCAGCACCGCGCTCGGGGACGCGACCTTCAGCCAGGAGATCCTTGTCGACGTCTCCGGTCGACGCGGCATCGAGGGCAACACGCTGCCGTTCTTCGGTGGCGGTGCCCGATTCGCTGCGACGGTCGGCACCGGCGGTCAGGTGGTCGGCGTCCGCGGGGTGTGGCGGGACGCGGTCGAGGCCGACGTGCGCCCGGTGCGCCCGGTGGAGGAGGCGGTGGAGGCGGCGGGGCTGAAGCTCGGCGACGGCGTCCGCATGACCGGCTCGACGCTCGGCTACTACAGCGCTCCCGCGTTCGCGAGCCAGGAGCTCGTGTTCCCGGTGTACGCGGTGACCGCAGAGGTGCGCAACGGCGACGCGTGGATCCCGTCCCGGATCATGCTCGTGCCGGCAACCGACGTCGGGGAACTGGGCACCCGCGAGACGCAGGTGGAGCCGCGCGTCGATCCCCTGCCGGCCGTGAAGTCCCGGTTCAAGATCCGGCCCGGCTCCGCGCTGCCTGCGGGCCTGACGGTCAGTTCTGCTGTTCTCCGCAAGCGGGGGTTGTCTCCGGAGAAGTTCCTCACGCGGGACGCGTCGGGCAAGATCTTCGTCAAGCCGGGCCTGACCGGCATCGACATCTCTGCGCTGCTGGAGGCGATCCGTCCGCGGTCGTTCGGTACGTCGTGGATCGGATCGCTGGGCGGGTTGGGCGGCAGCCAGGCCAACGCCCAGGGCTTCGTGGACGAGATGTCGGCCGAGGGCTGGCAGCGCCGGTTCAACTGGGGCAACGCAGCAGCCTTCAAGTCCGACTGGACCACCAACGACGACACTTGGGTGGACGACGTCGACTTCGTCTTCTACACCGGCCACGCCGGCCCGGACGGCTGGATGCTCGCGACCAACGGCGCCGGGGACTGGATCGACTTCTCCGAGGTGGGCGCGACACCGAACGTGCCGAGCGACCTGTGGGGACAGAACAACCTGGAGTGGGCTGTGATCGCAGCCTGCGGCCCGCTGGAGGACGACATCATCAACGGCGGCGGCAACGTCTTCGACCGGTGGCGCGGCGCTTTCGACGGACTGCACATGCTGCTCGGCTACGCAGCGGTCACCTACGACAACACCGAGGAGGGACGCCGCATCGCCAGCTATGCCCGCCAGGGCATGACCATGCGCCAGGCGTGGTTCCGGACAGCAGAGGAGATCCAGCCGGCGACGAACGGCTACGGGGATCCCTATGGCCCCAGCGTCCAGGCGGGGGCGATGTACATCGGCGGTCCGGGAGGGGACACCGGCAACGACCACCTCTGGGGTCACGGCTCCGTGGGGCCGGACGTCCGGAACTCGACGTGGCGGGCGGTGCAGTACTCGCCCTGCTAGGGGACTGGGTCGACACGGGTGGCTCCCGGGCGCGTCTGCGCTCCGGGAGTCCGCGTCCTCAGGGCATCGTGACGTGCCGGGTCGCCGGCGACGTCTTCGACAGGGTCGTGTAGCCGTTCTTCCTTCCGGTGACCCTCACCGTGATCCTGTGGCCCTTGCTGGCCTTGGTGAGCTTGTAGGTGGACTTGGTTGCGCCCTTGATCCTGGACGAGTCGCGGTACCACTGGTAGGTCCGTGTCACGCCGGACGGGCTCCACTTGTTCTCCACCCGCAGCGTCTTGCCCACATCGCGCGTGCCGCCGATCTTCAGGCCGCTCACCGAGAGGGTTCCGGCAGCCACCGTGGCGGTGGCCTTGGAGGTCTTGGTCAGCCGTGCATAGCCAAGGAGGGACCCGGTGACCTTCACCGTCAGCTTCTTGCCCTTGTCGGCGCTGCTCAGTGTGTAGCTGGTCGAGGTCGCATTCTTGATCGCGGTGGAGTTCCGGTACCACTGGTAGGCCCGCTTCGCCCCGGACGGGCTCCAGGTGCCGGCGGTGGCCTTCAGTGTCTTGCCGACCTTGGCGATGCCGCTGATCGCGGGGACGGGGGCTGTCCGGAACGCCGCGGTGGCGACCGCGGCCGTGGTTGCGGAGGTGCGTGCGGTCACGGTGTAGCCGGTCCGCAGGCCGCTCACCCTGACCGACAGCTTCGAGCCGGCATCGCCGGGCTGGACGGCGTAGCGCGTGCTGTGAGCGCCACTGATCGCAGTCTTGCCGCGATACCACTGGTAGGACAGGCTCACCGAGCCGGGGCCCCACGAACCGGCGCCGACCGAGACGGTCTGGCCGACCTTCGCGGTCCCGGCGATCCTCGGCTGGGCGGAGTCCAGCGCCATGAACAGCGCTGCCCAGGTGTTGGAGTCGACACTGCCACTCACGCTGCGCCCGGCGACGGCCTGGAAGGCCTTGAGCGACGACACAGTGGCCGAACCGAACCCGCTGCCACCGGTCGTGCCGTAACCCAGACCACCCAGCAGGGCATTCAGGGCACTGGACCGCGTGCCGCTGGTGCCGGCGCTGAGCTTCGAGAACAAGGCTGACAGGGTACGTGGGCCGGCCTGGCCGTCCGCCGTGAGCTTCCTGGCCTTCTGGAACTTCTTCACGGCGGAGCGGGTGCCGGAGTCGTACTTTCTCGTGATGCTGGTGCTGTAGCCAGCCGCCTTCAGCAGGTACTGAAGAGCTGCCACCCGGTAACCGCTGGCGCCGGAGTCGAGCACGACCTTTATCGGGACGATGTCGTAATTGGTGAGCTTGTAGGTGGCGATCAGGCCTTTCAGGGTCCTCGCGTAGCCGCTGGGGTCCTTGGGCCTGACGACCTTGGCGATCGCGTCCACGAACCTCGGGATGCTGGGCATCACCTTGCGAGCGTTCGCGTAGGCGGAGTCGCTGGTGATGGCCGCGGCATTGGCGTAGAACGAGTTGGTCTTGGAGGAGAACTTCGAGTAGCTCGTGGAGCCGATCTTCACACAGCCGGACTTGTAGATGCCGGCCGCGGATGCGGTGACACCGTCGCCGTTCGCGAGCGCGAAGGACGGGTAGCGCCGCAGGCCGGCGTAGTAGGAGCGCTTCTTCCAGTAGCTCAGGGTGGAGCGGACCACGCCGTCGGCGCGCCCGCGGGCCTCGATGATCCGCCAGTCGCCATGGCTGAGCTTCTTGGTGAGGATGGCGACGTGGCCGATGCCGTTGGAACGGGCCGGGTTGTTGCGCAGGAAGACGAGGTCACCGACTCTCGGGGAGCCGGTCACCTTCTTCGTGACGTTGTACTGCGACGCGGCGAGGTCGGTGATCGGGTTGCCCGAGCGCCCGAAGAGCCACTGCACGAGCTCGGAGCAGTCGAACTTGGACGGGCTGGGCTGGCTCACCAACGTCTCGGCCCCGAGCACGTACGGCTTACCCACCTGCGCGTCGGCCAGCTTGGCGAACTGGCTCGCGGTCATCGTCGCACTGCACCGGGTGTCGAAGTAGTTCCTGGCCTTGGACACCACCGTGGAGGTGCCCCAGTCAGAGGCCTCGATGGCCTGGGCGATCTGCACGGAAGCGGGTACTCCGAACGTGCGCTGGGTGCTCCGCGCGACGCTGACCAGGCCCGAGATGAACCTCGATTTGGCGCTGGACGAGACCGCGTTCGCGACCTGCGGTTGAGCGAGGGCAAGGCCCATCACGAGGGCGATGCCGGTCGTCACGGAGAGCACTCTTGTCACAAGCTTCACAGGTTCTGGGTACCCCGGTGCTGCTGTGAGGGCAAGCTCTGGCTTGAGGGTTGGGTTCGCGGCCGCCGAGGGCAATGTGGGTCTGGCTAGGTGATTCAATCCTGAGGATCCTTGTCTCAGCCCTCAGGGTTGGGTTGAGGTTTGCCAGGTCGGCTGCTCAGGCGTCCACACGCGGAGGGCGCACCTGCGGTGAGCTTGCAGGTGAGCAGGTTCGAGGAACTGCGAGCAGGTCCCGGGCGATGGTTCTCAGCCTGCAGGGTTGATACAACTCGGGGATGGGCTCATCTGCGCACAGACGATTGGGGGGTGAATCGATAGGTTCTGCGAGAGCCGTTCCGGCATCGAGAAGCCGGCCGCAATCCCGCCGGTGTCGCGGAAGGAGACTCTGACGTGGGGTGCTTTCTCAGCTACAGCCGCACGGACGCGGGTGTTGCCCGAATGATCCGGCAGGATCTGCATAACTCCGGCCAGCAGGTATGGCTTGACCAGGAGCTCGGAGGCGGGGAGCAGTGGTGGCGCACCATCCTGCAGGAGATCCGTTCCAGCAGTATCTTCATTTTCCTGGTTTCCGACGGTTGGGCTCGCTCGAAGCCATGTCAGGCGGAGTACGCCTACGCACGGACCCTGGGCATTCCGATGCTGCCCGTTCAGGTAGGCGAACTTGCCAGCCTGAGGACCGTACCCTTCGGCAACCTTCAGCTCATCGACTACCGGACGGCCTCCAAGGACGCGTTCATCAGCCTGTTCCAGGCTGTGGTGCGGCTCAATGCCGCCGGATGGTCAGAACCATCACCGCCACCTCCCGAGCCACCAGTGCCGTACGAGTACCTCATGCGCCTCGGCGACCGGGTGTCGACGCAGAGCCTGTCTGCCGATGACCAGCTGGACGTGCTCGACCAGATCCGACGCACGCTGCAGGTGGAGACCGACGAAGGTGCCAGGCAGGACCTGATCGGTCTGCTCGGCACCCTGCGCGGACGCAGTGACGTCACCTTCCGGACAGCCACCGAGGTGGACAATTTGCTGGCCGGCTTACGCAGCGGACCCCGTCCGACGCTCGCCGCAAGCCAGCCGACTCGGACGCCCGCCGAGCAGGTCCGGCAGCCGCCCATCGGGGAGCCCTTCGCAGCGCCGCAGGCGTTGATGAGGCAGCAGGTGACCGCAGGCGGGATGGCGCCTGCGCTGCCTGGCACCGCCGCAACGCCCTCGCCAGTACTGTCGGCGGCGGCGTTCATTCTGGGGACGATCGGACTGCTCTTCATTCCCATCCTGTTCGGCGGCGCAGCCGTGGTCTGCGCGGTAATCGCAATGTCCCGCAAGGAGAAGCCGGCGGGCATCGCCCTCGCCTTCTCCATCGTGGCAACCATCGCCGGGTTGATCATCGGTTTTGCCGTGGGTGCCTTGATTTACGGGTAGCCGCGGCCTCGTCCGGTCCCGTTTGGTTGCAGCGGATCCCTCTGATGCGGCTTGATCCTTCCCCCGAGGGGCGAACGTCGCCAGCGACACCAAACGGATTACCGCGACCGCACCGACGAAATCGATAGCGCTGGAGGAATTGATTCGGGCGCGCGGAGCGCCGAAGTTGTCGATTGATACGCAGGCATCTTGGGCACTACTACCGCCGCCGCGGACCTTTCGCCTGTGGGCCCACCCGCCCTAATGTCCGAATTGCCCACCAATCAAGGTCGTCGCCGTGGCTGGTTTGATGAATTCATGCCTGGGGCCGCAATGAGCGCCACCCAGCGGGCCTTGGACGGCCTCGTGAAAGCCTTCTCCGACGCCGTGGACGGCGCGACCGTCGCCGTCGTCCAGCCCGGCGACGAGCCACCGGCGCAGCGTCCCGACGTGCTGCTCACCCCGCTGTCGCTGACCCGCATCGGCCGGTCGCGCCGGGAGGGATCGCTGCTCGACCTGCAGCTCAGCGTTGCCGTGGAGGCCTCCGGTGACGACGTGCTCGACCTCGCCGAACGCCTCATGCTGGCGGCCGAGACCGCTCCGCACGCCCACCTCGACCCCCTCCCCGCCGACCGGCCCGGCTTCGGCTTCGTGATCGCGGTCGGGGTCAGCGTGGACGTGACCGAGCCGACCGGCCCCCCGGTCAAGGTGGTGGAGGTCGAGGTGCAGCCGCTGGTCGGCATCACCGGCGTTGTGGTCGACCCCGACGGCGTGCCGCTGGCCTCCGTCGAGGTGCGCTCGAGCCTCACCCGCCAACAGACCACCACCGATGTCACCGGTCGTTTCGCCCTCACGGGCCTGGCCCGGCCGACGACCCTGACCATCTCGCGTGGCGCCCGCCACGCGACCGTCGACGTGCCCGCCGAGCCCACCGGGCTGCACGTCGTCCTGCCCAACCAAGAAGGGGGTTGACCATGCCGAACTACCGTGCGCCAGGGGTGTATGTCGAGGAGGTGCCGGGCGGTACCCGGCCCTTCGGAAGAGTCGGCACCAGCAGCCTGGGCATCGTCGGCCGCGCCCCGGGCAAGGACGCACCGACCGACGTCGTCGTACCGATCGACAACTGGACCCAGTTCGTGAAGACCTTCGTCGGCGACGCCGCCGCCGGCACCCACCTCAGCACCGCGGTCTACGGCTTCTTCCAGAACGGCGGCAGCCGCGCCTACGTCGTGAACATCGGTGCGGGCACCAGCCTCACCGGCACCGCCAAGAAGCCCACCGGGCTGGCGCTGCTGGAGGCCGTGGACGACGTCGCCATCGTGGCCGCGCCCGGCTTCACCGACCCGGCGTCCTACGACGCCCTGATCACCCACTGCGACAACGAACTCCGCCAGGACCGGGTGGCGATCCTCGACACCGTCGAGCAAGTGGACGACGTCGGCCTGCTCACCGAGGTGGGCACGGTCGCGTCGACACCGACACCCGCCGGCGGGTCGGGGGACGGTGGCGACGCCACCCCGACAGCCACCGCGTCACCGGTGGGCAGGGGCCTGCGTCCCCCCCTGGCGATCGGTGGCTACGCCGCCGCGTACTACCCGTGGCTGATCGTCAACGACCCCGTCAACGGCGGCCAGATCACCGCACCACCCTCAGGCCACCTTGCCGGCGTCTGGGCCCGCACCGACGCCACCCGCGGGGTGCACAAGGCTCCGGCCAACACCACGATCGCCGGCGCCCTCGGCCTGGTCAGGCCCGTGTCCAAGGGCGAGCAGGAGCTGCTGAACCCAGCCGGGATCAACTGCATCCGGTTCTTCCCCGGCGAGGGAATCCTGGTCTGGGGCGCCCGCACCCTGGACCGCCAGGAGAGCGAGTTCCGCTACATCAACGTGCGCCGGCTCACCAACATGATCAAGGAGACCGTGCTCAAGAGCACCCGCTGGGCGGTGTTCGAACCCAACCACCACCCGCTGTGGGCGGCCCTGAGAAGGGACGTCACCGCATTCCTCACCAACGTGTGGCGCGACGGCGCCCTGGTCGGCGAGACGCCGCAGGAGGCCTTCTTCGTCAAGTGCGACGCCGAGACCAACCCGCCGGAGGTCCGCGACGAGGGACGGGTGGTCACCCTGATCGGGATCGCGCCGGTGAAACCCGCCGAGTTCGTGGTGTTCCAGCTGAGCCAGTCGGCTGACCTGGCCACCGTCCAGGCCGCAGGAGGTGCGCGATGAGCGTCCAGCCCCAACCGCAGGCACCCACGGGTGTGCCGCAGGATCCCTACCGCGCCTACAACTTCAAGTTCGAGTTCCAGGGAACCGTCCAGGCGCACTTCGTGAAGATCGAAGGGCTCGGGATCAAGATGGAGCGCATCCTCTACCGGCCCGGAGGAGAGCACGCCCAGGTGCGGTCGATCCCCGGACGCCTCGAGTACACCCCGGTGACACTGCGCTACGGGCTCACCGATTCGACCGCGATGATCAAGTGGATGCTCGAACTGAGCGAGGGCAGGACCCACCGCGAAAACGTGTCGATCGCGATGCTGGACGACACCGGCTCCCGGGAGGTCCGGCGCATCAACCTGATCGGCGCGTGGCCGATGAACCTGTCCACACCCGATCTCGACGGCGGGGGCAACGAATTGGCGATCGAGTCCCTCACCGTGGCCTACGACAGGTTGGAGCTTGACGATGCCTCGGCAGCACCCACACCGGCAGCAGCATCTCCGACCCCGATGGCGTAGCCGCCTGGCCGGCTGGCTGCGCGGGGTCGCCGAGGTGGTCGACCCGGACCCCGACGGCCTTGACCTCACCGGGGCACCCGACTTCTGGGCCGAGCACGTCCGGGCGGCGGCTCGTCGCGCGCGGAAGGAGGGTCGGGCCTTCCGCATGCGCCGGTGGGGCGCTGACCAGCAGGCGGACCCCGGTGCAGTGCTCCCCCACCCGCACGGCGGCGAGCGAGCGGGGTCGCCCGAACGGCCCGGCTCCGGCGTGTCGCGCGCAACCGAGGCGGCCCGTCCCGCCGTCACCCGGCCGGAGCGCCAGCCCGCTCCGGCGAACCCCGATCCCCCGCATCGGCGCCCCGGCCCCACACCTTCCCCCCCGTCCGGTGAGCGGCGTGACCGCACCCTGGTCCCACCGGTCGTGCGGCCACGACCTCCACGAACTGCGCCCCCGCCCGCGGAGGCGGCGAAAGCCGGTGCGCAACGACCGACGACCGGCCCCGGTTCCCCCCATGCCGACGCACCTCTGGTCCGGCCCCGGGCCACGCCCCGGCGGGTAGCCGCGGAACCGCCGCCACCCACGCCGGAGGTACCCGCGACGCCGCGTCCTGCTGCCGCAGTCACGGTGCCTGGGTGGCCGGAATCGTCGCAGGTTCCCCACGATGGGGTACGCCCGGACGGGTCTGACTGGCTCCGCACCCCGAGCCTGCTGCCGGCAGCGGACGCCACGGGTACCTGGCCCGATCGCCCCTCGCCGTTGCCGTCGGCACAACGGACGCCCCAACCGATCCACGTCCTGCCGAGCGGCCTGAACGACAACGACGCGGCAACGGTCGCCGCAGCACGCGAGACCGGCACCCACCAGCTTGAGCCGGCAACACTGCCGGAGTCCCTGTGGCCGGAGTTGCCCGTCCGGCCGACGGCGACCCCGATCGCGCCCGACCCTGCCCCGATCATGGTCCGGCGCGAGCGGCTGGCGGCAGAGCAGGCGGCGACCTGACATGGAGAAGGTGGCGTTCCTGATCGAGGACAGCGGCGAGCAGATCTACTGCCTGCTCAACCCGGAGACGCTCGCGGTCACACGTACCGCGGGAGTGGAGGCGCGCCAGTCCTCGGGCGGCCGGCTCACCGGCTCCGGACTGGCAGACGACCCGCTGCTGTTCACCGGCGGCGGCCGCACCGAGCTGAAGCTCGACCTGCTGTTCGACATCGACCTGCTCCCCAGCCACCTGGAAGCGTCCGACGTGCGGCAGCTGACCCGCCGGATCTGGGCGCTGGCGGAGAATTCCGCAAAGGTGCAACGACAGCACCGGCCACCCCTGGCGCGACTGCTCTGGGGGCAGGCCTGGTCGATCCCCGGCATCGTCACCGAGGTGGCCGAGCGGTTCGACCGGTTCGCCACCGACGGTTCGCCCCTGCGCTCCTGGCTGCGGCTGACCTTCGTCCGGGTCGGAACGGCCGCCGACGAGGAGGGTGGGGAGGCCTGGGAGCTCGCCCAGCGGTTGCCGCACATCGACCTCAGCGCACCACCCGCCACAGCCCTGGAGGTCGTCGACGAGGGCAGCCCCACGTCCGAGGACGGCGAGGCGACGATCAACCCGACCCGGCTCGGCCTGTTCAGCCTCGAGGCCTTCGGGAACCCGTTCCAGTGGAAGGAACTGCTGGCGTACAACGACATCGACGACCCGCTCGACTTCACCGGGCCACTCTCCGTCCCCTTCCTCGGTGAGGGTCCGCGATGAGACAGGTCCAGGGGCTTCCGGAGCTGATCGTCAGCCTCGCCGGACACCGGCTCGCCGCCGCCGACACGGCGCGGATCGTCAGCATCCGGGTCAGCACCGCCCTCGCCCGGCCCGCCCAGTGCCTGCTCGCCTGGGCCGCTGACGACACCCTCGGTGTCGACCCGGACACCGGCGACGCGCTGCGCGTCGAGATCGGCGGGCACCGCGAACCGTTGTTCGTCGGCGAGGTCACCGTGGTCGAGTACAGCTACCGCGCCGACACCGGACGCCAGCTCCGCATCCGGGCCTACGACCCCCTGCACCGGCTTCGGAAGCGCCAGTCCACCCGGCTGCTCGACGCCACCGACCTGCGCGGCGTCACCGAAGCCCTGTCGACCGGGAGCGGTCTGAGCGTCGAGGCGCCGTCCGACCCGATCGGCCCGGTGTATCAGGTGGCGCGTTCAGACCTCGACCTTCTCGTGGAGGTGGCGGCGCGACACGGCCAGTACCCGGTGGTGCGGGACGGCACGTTGCGCCTCGTCACGCTCGCCGGGGACGGCGAACCGACGACGGTCAGCTACGGCACCACCCTGCACGCCGCCGAGATCGAGGTCTCCACCGAGCCCGCCTTCCGCAGCGCCGAGGCGACCTGGTGGGACGCCGCCAGCACCGACACCGCAACCGCGCGCGTCGCCGACTCGCAGACCGCCGCCTCCGTCCGGGCCGATCCCGGCCCCGCCCGGCTCGGCGGCGGCGGGCCGGTGCTGCGCCAGGACGAGCTCAGGGAGGGCTCCGTGAACGAGCCTCGCGTCCCGGCCGCCGCCGAGCTCGACGTCCGACGCCAGGGCGAGGTGACCGCCGTCCTCGTCGCGGAGGGGAACCCGCTGCTCCAGGCCGGGCGTCGGGTGAAGGTCGAGGGGGTCCGGTCGGCCGTCGAGGGCACCTACGCGATCACCGAGGCCACCCACGACATCACCGTCACCGGCTACGAGACCACGTTCTCGTCACGGCCGCCGGCCCCGCCCCGTCACCGCAGCCGCGACCAGGTGACCCTCGGCGTGGTCTCCGACGTGGACGACCCGGAGGATCGCGGCCGGGTGCGGGTGCGACTGCCCGCCTACCCAGACCTGGTCTCCGGCTGGGCTCCGGTACTGCTACCCGCCGCCGGCCCGGACAAGGGCCTGGTCGCCCTGCCCGACGTGGACGACCACGTCCTCGTCCTCCTGCCGGGACGCGACCCGGCGCACGCGATCGTGCTCGGCGGCCTCTACGGCGCCGTGAGCCCTCCCCCGCCCCGCACCGAACGCCCGGCCAACTCGGCGCAGACCGCCCCGGCGTTCTCCGCCGGCGCACCCGAACGTGGCGCCACCGCCCTGGTGCGCACCCGTGACGGCCAGCAGGTGGTGCTCGACGGCACCAACAGCATCCTTTCGCTCACCGACGGCCACGGCTCCTCGGTGGAGCTCGGGCCGGCCCTGCTGCGGATCACCGCAGCCACCGACCTGCTCATCGAGGCCCCGGGCCGGGCGCTGCGGGTCCGTGCCCGCACTGTCGATTTCGAGGAGGCGCCATGAAGATCCTGGTCCTGCCCGGCGTGCTGCGCTGCGGCCACGACGGCAAGGTCGACAACCAGACCTCCCAGGAGTGGGTGCGGATCGCCACATACCCACTGCTGGTCGCCACCGACCCGGAGGAACGCGAGATCTCGATGTGCCCCAACATCAGCACGAACACCAAGCAGTGCAACCACACCTTGGCGGTGATCAAGGGCTACTCCGGCTTCATCCGCATCGACGGCCAGAAGGTCTGCCTGGACAGCATCGACGGCATGACGGACGGGGTACCCCCGTCGCACTACACCGTCCGTGACCCCGGCCAGCAGTTCGTGGGGGCTGACCGATGACCACCCTGCGCTACCGGGCCGTCGCGTTCGCCATCCCCGGCTTCGACGACGATGTCGCCCCGGGCCTGCGGCTGGACGCACGCGGTCGGCTCGCGACCATCGACGACGAGGCGTCGATCCGGCAGGCGCTGCTGCTGCTGCTCAGCACGCGCCCGGGCGAGCGGGTCAACCGTCCCGGCTACGGGTGCCACCTGTGGCGCCTCGCCTTCGAAGGGGCCGACAACACCACCGCCGGGCTCGCCATCCACTACGTGACCCAGGCGGTGGAGACCTGGGAGAAGCGGGTCAGGATCCTCGACGTGACCGCCGGCGTGCCCGAGGACGAGCCGTCGCTGCTGGAGGTGCGCATGGTCTACCGCGTCCAGTCCACGTTGGCGACAGACGACATCGCCGTGGCGGTCCCGATCCTGGGCAGCCGGCCATGAGCATCCCGGTCCCCAACCTCGACGACCGCAACTTCACCGACCTCGTGGCCGAGGCTGTGGAGCGCATCCGGCAGCTCGACCCGGGCTGGACCGACCTGACCGTGCACGACCCCGGGGTGGTGCTCGTGGAGGCGTTCGCGCACCTCACCGACATCCTGCTGTACCGACTGAACCGCGTCCCCGATCGGCTCTACGCCACCTTCCTCAACCTCCTGGGCACGAGCCTCGGCCCTCCCGGCGCGGCGACGACCAGCCTGGAATTCACCCGGCCCAAGGCCGGCGCCCAGGTCCTGATCCCGCGCGGCACCCGGGTCACCTGCGCGCCCGGGATCCCCGGCGCGCCCACGCCGGTCTTCGTGACGCTCACCGACGCCACCATGGCCGATGGCCAGACCAGCGTGCGGGCGGAAGCGGCGGACGTGGTCCTGTACGACGACGTCGAGGTCGGCACCGGCAACGGTGGCCCGGGCCAGTCGTTCACCCTCCCGTCCGCGCCCGTGGTGGCCGGGGACGGGGTGCGGGTCGGCATCCAGGTACCCGACAGCGCGACCGCCAGCGGCCAGGCCGTCGTGGTGGGCGACAAGGCGTACCGGATCTGCCGCGAAGTGGCGGTGTTCGCCGACGCCACCCCGGGCGAGGCGGTGTACCGGCTCGACCGCAGTTCCGGGATCCTCAGCTTCGCCTGGTACGACCCGGCGTCCGCGGAACCGCCGGTCGTGCCGGGGGCCGGCATGTCGGTACTGGTGTCCTACCGCACCGGCGGAGGTGAGGGCGGCAACGTCGGCGCGGGACTACTCACCGTGCTCCGCGACCCCCTGCCGGAGGGCATCAAGGTCAGCAATCCGGAGCCGACCAGCGGCGGAAGGGACGCAGAAGAACTCGCCAACGCGCTGCGGCGCGGACCCGCCGAATTCCAGGCGAGGGACCGTGCTGTGACCGCCCGCGACTACGAGGTGCTCGCCACGCGCAACGGTGGCGTCGAACGGGCTCACGCCGTCACCCGCCGCGAAGCCTGGGCGTTCGCCCAGCCCGGCGAGGTCGAGGTGGTGCTGGTGCCGCACGTGCCGCAGGACCAGCGTCCGCAAGGGCGGGTGACCCAGGCCGCGCTCGAGGCGAACGCACGCGAGGAGGTGCGCGCGGCCGTGGCGGCGCACCTCGCCGAGAGGGCGACCATCGGGGCGGTGCCGGTGGTCACCTGGGGCCGCTACAAGCAGGTCTCGGTGGACGCCCGCGTCGTCGTCCGGCCCGACGAGAATCCCGACGCAGTCAGGGAGCGCATCCTTGCCCGCCTGGCCCGCACCATCACCCCCGTTCCCGAACCCGGCGAGGACACCGGCGCCGGCTTCGGCCGGCCGCTGCGGGTGTCCAACCTGTACCGCTCGCTGGAGCAGTCCGAGCCGGGGGTGCAATACGTCGACCAGGTGCATCTGGAGATCGCCGAGGTACCCGACACCGACGCCGCCGACCTGGTGCGCGCCGACGGGCAGCCCGGGACCTGGTTCGTGACCCAGGGAACCCTGCTGTTCCGCACCACCAACTACGGGGAAGGCTGGGAGACCTGCGGGGACTTCGGCCCTGAGACCGTCCGTGCGGTGGCGACGTGGCCCCAGTCGGTCGCGGGGCGCGGCACGACCCTGGACCTGCCCGGCCACGTCGCCGTCGCCACCGACCACGGGGACGGGTGCCGGGTGCGGGTGAGCACGGACCTGGGCACCTCCTGGGTGACGGTGGCCGATCTCGGCTTCGGGATCAACGACATGGTCTGGCTCGACCGGTCCGGCACCCCGACGATCCTGGTGGCGGGCACCAAGGGCCTCTACGAGATCCCGATGGCCCGCGGGGCCGTCCCGGTGCCCAACCTGGTCGACCCGCAACAGCCCGACCGCGGCTTCCACGCGATCGCCGCCTTCACCGATGTCCGTGGACGCGTCGGAGTCGCGCTCGCCGCCGAAGCCGCCGGCGGGGTGTGGCTGTCCACGTCGGCCGGGGCGACGGAGTCCTTCCGGCTGGTGCGGCCGGCCGGTGAGGAGATCCGCTCACTTTCGGTGCAGTACGACGGTCCGCGGGTGTTCCTCTGGGCGCCGCGGACCGCGCCGGATGGGGACGGCAACGGGTGCGTCCGGCTCCCGATCGACGAGTTGGGCGCCGTCGACATCCCCACGATGTCAGGACAGTGGCAGGAACTCTCGAAGGGCTGGATGGGCGGTAGCTGCTGGATGGTGAAGGTGGTCGGCGACACCGCCTTCGCAGCGAGCCAGAGCAGCGGTGTCCTGTCCCTGACGCTGGGCACCGCCGACCCGAGCTGGACGGCACCGGACGTGAACTGCGGACTGCCACTGCGCGACCGGCGACGCTTCACCGCGCTCTCCGCGGTGTCCGGCACGGTGCTCGCCGACGGTGAGGTGCTGGTGCTGGCCGCCGGTGCGGCCGGCGTGCATCGCTCCGTCGACGGCGGCGGGCACTGGCGCTCCTGCTCGGCGCGGGTCGTCGACGACGTGGTGACGCTGCCGCCATCCTGGCTGTTCTGCTCCGGCGAGCACCGGGTGGAGGTGGTCCGGGCCCATGGCTAGGACCCAGCTGCGCGACTCGCTGCCGCAGGTGATCGCCTCCGGCGCCGACACCGGCCCGCTCGCATCGCTGCTGGCCGCCGCCGACGGCATGCACCAGCCGGTGGGCGACGTGCTCGACCACCTCGAGACCTGGTTCCACACCGTGAGCGCACCCGACCCGATGGTGTGCTACCTGGCCTCGTGGGTCGACCTGGACTGGCTGACCCTGCCCGAGACCCCCAACAGGTCACGCAGCACCCTGCCCGGAGGCACCGCCCCACTGCGCGACCTCCTGGCCGAATCGGCCGACCTTGCCGCCCGCCGCGGCACGGTGGGAGGCATCGTGCGCTTCCTGGAGGTCGCCACCGCCCACACGGGGTTCACCGTGCAGGACGCCGGGGGGTTCCACCTGCGCGTCACCGTTCCCGGCGACGCCGCCGACCTCCTCGAGACCGTCGCCCGGATCGTCGCCGAGACCAAGCCGGCCCACGTGACGGCGGACGTCCGCCTCGCCGAGGCGCCCGCTCCTGTGGCGACACCGGCAGCAGCGCCCGCCTCCGGCTCGCGCCACGCCCCTGCCGCGCTCCACGCCCCCACCGAACCGGCACCCCCATCCCCTGCGGCCGCCGGAGACGAAGGCCGTCCATGAGCTCCCTCACCCTCACCCTCACCCTGACCGAGGTGACCGGCGTCCGCGGCACTCCGAGCACGATCACAGCCTCGGTCACCAATGCCGCGACGGTCCCGGCGCGGGTGGTGCTCGCTCCCTTCCCACCCGCTGCCGAGGGTGGCGCAGCAGCGACCACGGGCGCCGCGCCGTGGACCGATGTCGACCAGCCGTTGCGGGAGGTCGCTGCGGGTGCGACGCAGACCTACACGGTGACCGTCACCCCTCCGGCCGACGCCGCCGCCGGCGACCACCTGGTGCGGCTGATCGCCTACGACGCCGACCGGGCGCCGGAGGAGTACAGCGACCAGGCCCAGCAGTTGCGCGTGACAGTGGCGGCCCGCGCCGTCGTCAGGCCCACCGGCACCCCGTGGTGGATCTACGCTGTCGCGGGCGTCCTGGTGGTCATTGTGGCCGTGGTGGCGTTCCTTGTGCTGCGCCCGTCCAGCTCGCCGCCGGAGCCCAGCCCCTCACCGACGCCGTCGGCCAATCCCTGCCCGACACCGTTCGTCCCCCGGCTGGCGCGCCCGGGCGACCTGACGTGCGTGATGCCGGCCAGCGCCCAGGAGGCGGAGTGGGACAACCGCCAGGACGTGCAGCGCAACCGGCTGATCCCCAACACCGACCCACCACAGTGCGCCGTTCCGTACGTGCCGCGGCTCGCCTTCGAGAACGACTTCGCCTGCGTCTGGGAGGACACCGCGAACCGCACCCACGTCGAGAACCAGCAGGAGGGCTACCTCAAGCACGAGTTCGGCGACAAGGAATACCCCGAAACCTTCACCCCGAGGCGATGAGAGATGAGCAGCATCACACTGGCGCTGACCAGCACCTCCGTGACGGCCACCGGGACCCCGCTCTCGGTCACCGCCTCGGTCACCAACTCCGCGACGGTGCCCGCGCGCATCGTCCTGGGGACCTTCGCCGCTACGGAACCGGGCGGGCTCGACCCTCGAGCCTGGACGAAGGTCGACCAGCCGCTGCGGGAGATCGCACCCGGAACGACCGAGCAGTACACGGTCACCGTCAATCCTCCGGCAGGCATCGCGGCTGGCGACTACGTCGTGCGCTTCATCGCCTACGACGCCGACCGGCCGCCCGAGGAGTACAGCGACCAGGCCCAACAGCTCCAGGTGGTGGTGACGGCGGCCACGGCACCGACCCCGAAGGGTGTTCCGTGGTGGATCTACGCCATCGCCGGGGCGCTGGTGCTGATCATCGCCGTGGTGGCCTTCCTCGTCCTCAGGCCGTCACCGGCCCCGCCGCTGCCGTCCCCCTCGCCGACGCCGACAGTGACGCCGACAGTGACGCCGACGGTGAACCCGTGCCCCGCCCCCTACGTCCCGCGGCTGGCACGCGCGGGCGACAACGTGTGCGTGACGGTCCTGAGCGCGGCCGAGGCAAAGGCCGACAACGACCCGGACCTGCAGAAGGCGCGCAAGGACCCGACCGGCCCTTACGGACCGGAGACCTGCGTGCAGGGCTACGTCTGGCGTGATGCGTTCGACGGGGACACCATCTGCGTGATCGGGTCCACCCGCACCCGGACGTACTGGGAGAACCAGGGCCACCCGCAAGGGAAGCCGTGACGATGGTGGGAGGAGAAGGACGATGAGCACGATCACCTTGGCGCTGGGGAGTTCCGCGCTGGCCGTCGCCGAAGGGCGTCCGCTGACGGTGACGGCCTCCGTGACCAACTCCGCGGCGGTGCCCGCCCGGATCGTGCTTGCGCCCTTCGCACCGGTCCCCGGGGCGGACGGGGCAACGCCGGCGAGTGCCCAGGGCTGGACGGTGGTGGAGCGGCCGGTGCGCGAGGTCGCCGCCCAGGCAACCGAGCAGTTCACCGTGACCATCACGCCCCCGGCCGGTGCGCCCGCCGGCGACCACCTGGTGCGGCTGATCGCCTACGACAACGACCGGCCGCCCGAGGAGTACCGCGACCAGGCCCAGCAGCTCACGGTGACCGTGCCGGCCGGCCGGGTGGCGCCCGTGCCGGGCCCGCCCTGGTGGATCTACGCCGTGGCCGCGGCGCTGGTGATCATCGTGGGGGTGGTCGCCTACTTCGTCCTGCGGCCCACCGAGCCGACGCCATTGCCGACACCGCAGCCGACCCCCACGGTGACGAGCACCGTCAAGCCGACGATCAAGCCGACGATCAAACCGACCTTCATCAACCCGACTGCCAAGATCACGAAGATTCCCACGGTGGCCATCACCAAGATCGCGAAGAAGCCCGTGGTCGACCCCACTGATGGCTGATCGCAAGCCCCTGATCGTGCTCGCCGTCCTGGCGCTGGTCGCGATCGCCGTGTTCGTGTTCGGTGTCGCCGGCGTGGGCCGGGGTGCCACCGCCGGGACGTGGCCCGACTGGGCGTCCCCGAAGTCGGCCGACGCCGACCAGCTCAGGGCCGACGACCTGCGTGGGAGCTCGGCCTGCACCGTGAACGGGACCGCCATCACGTTCGCGGGTACCTGCCTGGTCGACGTGCTGCCGGTCACCGGCGGATTCCCGTGGGAACGGGTGACCCGACGTGCGATCCTCACCGCCGGTCCGCAGCCGGTCGGGGTCACGGTCACGCTGGCAGGCAAGACGCTGCACACCAACCTCGACCCCGGCGACGACGTCCGGCTCACCTACACCCGCGAGGGCGGCAGGTTCGCGCTCACCTGCCTGTCCCTCTCGGGATGCGCGGTGACCCTGGCCAAGGATGCCTGATGCCGGTTCTCGGTGAGGTGCGCCGTCCGTTCTTCTTCCTCGCGTGCTTCACGCTGCTGCTGGTGGTGCTCGTCGAGACCGGGTCGTCTGTGGCCCTCGGCGGGGGTAGCGCCGGCCCGATCGCCGCGGTCGCTGGAGGCATCCCCGGCGTCGAGCCGGACATGCTCACCGGCGTGGACGCAGACGCACCACCGGGAAACGGCATCGGCTACCTCGCACTGGTCGACGGCTACCTGCTGTTCTCGATGATCATGCTGGCCCTGAGTTTCCTGCTCAGCCAGCGCCTGTACGGACGCATCCAGGGGATCGTCACCCTGGTCGTGTCGTTCTGCTGGATCATCCTCAGCTTCGTGATGGCGCTGGCGGCGTTCGTGCTGCTCATGGTCATGTTCGGGCTGTTCGTGTCGGTGCCGTTCGGCACCATCGCCTACCTGGCGATCTGGGGCTTCTTCCCGGTCTCGAAGGCGGCAGCCGTGCTCGGGCTGCTGTTGTTCCTGAAGCTCGTCTTCGTGGTGCTGCTCGTGCTCGCGCAGCAGAAGTTCCTGAAGGCGGTCGCGCTGATGATCCACGTGGCGCTGTCGTTCGTGCTGCAGCTGGTGCTGGGCATCGTCCAGGGGTGGCTGCCGTTCATCGTGGTCAGCCTGGGCGATCAGTTGCTGGCCCTGGTGTTCGCGATCGTCAGCCTGATCGGGGCGATCTGGGCGTTCATCTGGACGATCCCCGCGGTGGTGAACGCCCTTCGGGTCTCGTTCTCCCGCAGGCAGTGACCTACTTGCGGTTTCCCGAGGTGTAGCTGCCGTACGTGTGCGGGATGCCGCCGTCGACGTCGTCGAACTTCACCGCGATGGTGTTCGTGGAATCGCCGCCCGAGCGGACGTGGAAGTGGATGTGGCCGGTGAGGCTGTTGCCGACGCACCCGACGCGCGCCAGGGCGTCACCCTGCTCGACATGCTGCCCGATCGCCACGACTGCGCTGTTCGCCTGGATGTGCAGGTAGGACGCCACTCCGACGCCTCCGTCCAGCGTCACCTTGACCCAGTTGTTGTCACCGCCGAGGGTGTCGTTGCCCTGCACGACGTCCAGCACGGTTCCGGCCATCGCCGCCAGGACCGGCGTGCCGCACTCCCGGCGGAAGTCGAACGCGAACTTCTGCAGGTTGTGGTCGTTGTTGTGGTTCATGCCGGCATCGTTGCCCTGGATGACCCAGCCGTCCTGCCCCCCCGGCCAGGGCAGCGTGAAGCCGGTGGCGGCGCTCGCATAGTCGGCATCGGCGACGGAGTCCTTGAGCAGCGCGAAGTACGGGATCCCCCAGGCGAGGGCCCAGACGAGAGCGACCGCCGAGCAGTGCACCACGATCACCCACCAGCGGTGGGACGGGGTGGCAGCCTGCGGCGCGCCGGTGAGGAGCCGGATCACCGCGGGCAGGCTGTAGTACGCGGCCAGTCCGACGATCGTCAGAGCGAACCCGAACCAGTGGAAGACGTTGGGGATCCACAGCGGGCCGCAGTTGATGAACGCCACGAACGCCAGCAGCAGGCCGACGACGGGAGCGAACCAGACCAAGCCGAGGAGCCACCAGCGGGTGGAGGCCAGAAGCGTCCCGGCGTTACCCGCGAGCACTGGCCAGCCGCGGGCGAAGCTCACCAGGCCCCAGGCGAAGAAGCCCAGCCACCCGAGCGCCACCAGGATGCTGGCGATCTTCATCGGGACCTCGCCGCGGAGCCCGCCGATGGCCAGCCCGGCGAACAATGCGGCGGCCAGGCCGAGCGTGAGGTACACGGCGGAGAGGTAGACCCGCAGGCCCAGCGGGTGGGAGAAGGCCGCATCGGCCATGGGAGGGTCCTTTGGTCAGGGGTTGCCGGAGGTGTAGAACCGGAAGCCCCGCGGGATGCCGTCGTGACGGGTGACATCGGCGAACTTCACCGCGATGGTGTCGGCACCCACCCGGACGTGGAAGTGGATGTGCCCGGTCAGGCTGTGGCCGACGCTGCCGACCGCCGCGAGACGGTCGCCCTGGGAGACGCCGCCGCCGACCCGCACCTGGGCGCTGTTGTGCAGGATGTGCAGGTACGAGGCCACCGAGCCGTCCGCGTGCTGGATCTGGACCTCGTTGTTGTTCCCGCCGATGCCGTCGTTACCGTCGGTCACAGCGAGCACGGTGCCAGCCAGGGCCGCCAGCACCGGGGTGCCGCAGGGACGCCGGAAGTCCCAGGCGAAGTCCTGCGTGATGTTGTCGTGCGTGTGGTTGAAGTGGCTGTTGTTGCCCTGGATGACCCAGGTCCGTTCGCCGGCGGGGAAGGGCATCTTGAAGTTCGACGGCGCGCTCGCGTAGGCCGCAGGGTCGACCCGCCCGCGCAACAGCAAGTAGAAGATCAGCCAGAGCAACCCCCATGCGACGAGGATGATCGCCGCCAGCACCTTGATCCCCGTCGAACTGGAGTCGCCGTCCGCGATCAGCACGACGGTGACGAGGACGAGTGCGGCCAATCCGAGGACGTGGAAGAGTCGCGGCACCACAACGGGGCCGCACTTCACGAACGCGAGGAACGCCAGGCCGAGGCCGGTGACCGCCGCGATGACCAGGACGTAGCTGAGCAAGCCACGGACGCCGTCGTCGGCGTCGTCACCGGAGAAGGCCTTGAGCAGGTTGATGGCGGCCCACACGATGGCCACCACCCACAGGGCGAGGGTCAGGAGGCTGGCGATCTGCATCGGCCACGCCCCGCCGAGGCCGCGAACGGCCAGCACGACAAGGACGATTGCCAAGCCCAGGAGGACCAGGTTCGCGGCCAGCATGGAGACCACCTCGCCAGGCCGGAAGTGTGCCGTGAGGGTGCCGGCCCACACTCAGTCAAACGAGGCCGGGCTCAGCCCGGCAAGGCGAAGAATTGCGCGACCAGCCAGCGGAGGTCGGCATACATTCATTGTGTCGCCGCTCGGCACCATGGAGGGCTCCATCCTGAGACAACTCAGGACGTTGTCACTTCAGGTTTGCTCACGGGCCCTGCGGGTGCTCCACCAACGAGTCTGACCCAGGAAACACCAGTGCCTCCTGTCCATCGTCGTGGCGCACGAGATAGGGCGGCGCCCCGTCCGGTCCCCGAACCTCGATGATCTCGGCCGTCTGGTCGGTCGTACCTGCAACCCTGCCGTGCACGCGCAACCGGTCGCCGACAACTGCACGCATGACAACTCCTCCCACGAGTCCTACTTGCAGACTGCACCTTCCCGCGCACTGGCGGAAGAGGGCGCGGCCAATGGCTTGCCCCACCCGCAGGCCGAATGGCAGTCGGCCGCGAAACGTCGTGATTCACAGCCTGGAGATGTGTGTCGCTCTCCCTGGATGGACCGTCGGGCGGCACCTGACAGTCCAGGCAGAGGTCAAGCACCAGCACCTTCACGGACTGCTCTCGCGCGGCGTAGGCTGGCCCGTCATCCAGACGCGGCGCTGATGCCGCGGCGATCGCCAATTGTGTCGATTGAAGGAGGACTCATGAGAAGAATCCGTGGACCCGCCGGGGTGCTCGCCGCCCTTGCCTTGGTGGCATCAGGCATCGTGACGGTTTCCGTCTCGGCGACCGATGCCACCGCCGCCCCGAACACGAGCCGGGGAGTCGCGATTCCGAAGGTCACCGGCCCGCTGCCGGTGACAGCAAAGTCGTACCCTTTCGGCGCGGCCGACCACCAACTGGTGCGGGAGAACCTTGCCCGCGAGCACTACGCAGAGCGTGAGTACCTGGTCAGCGGTACAGCCAATGTCTACACCTGGCCCGCCACGGGCCCGGCGGTGGTGCGGACGCCGAACGCGCCCTACACCACACGGGTGCTGGTGCGAATGCCCGCCAAGGGTCAGCACTTCAGCGGCAACGTCGTCGTCGAGATGCTGAATCCGTCCAACTTGTTCGACCTCAACATCGGCTGGGCCGTCGCCCACCGCCAGATGATCGCCAACGGGGACGCCTGGGTCGGCATCACCGCAAAGCCGATAGCGATCGACGCGCTCAAGACCTTCAACCCGGCCCGGTACGCGGCGCTCTCCTTCGCGAACCCGTTGCCGCTGGACGACCCCCGCAACTGCGCCAGCGTCGCGGCGGACAGCTCCCGTACCACCGAGAACGGCTTGATCTGGGACATCTACAGCCAGGTGGGCGCGTGGCTGAAGAGCTCCGCGGGCTCCAATCCGCTGCGGTACTCCCATCACTCGAGCCAGGTCGAGCACGCCTACGGCTTCGGCTACTCCCAGACCGGCGGCTTCCTGGTCAACTACATCAACGCCGTGCACCCGCTCGTGGTGCAGGCCGCCGGCAAGCCGATCTACGACGCTTACATCGTCGCGGTCGCAGGCGGCGCTTTCGCTGGCGCGTACCCGATGAACCAGTGCGAGCTGGCGCCGCCGGCCACCGACGCGCGGCGGCAGTTCAGCAACGTCGGGGTGCCGATCATGCGGATGATGTCGCAATCTGACTACCTGTTCGGTATCGGCTCCCGGCGCGCGGACAGTGACGTCGTCGGCGACAGGTACCGGCACTACGAGATGGCCGGTGCCGGGCACGCCACCCCGGACGAGCTGTACTACTCCGCCACATCCGCCGACATCCTCAAGGCCGGCCGCGCCGTGCCCCCGATGTCCTGCAACGAGGGTCCCCGTAGCCGGTTCCCCAGCTGGACCTTCTTCGACGCCGCGCTGCGCAACCTGGACGCCTGGGTGCGCAAGGGCATCGCTCCGCCGCACGCCGACCCGATCCTGGTCGAGGCTGGCGCGCCCGTGCTCGACCAGTACGGCAACGTGCAGGGCGGGTTGCGCTCGTCCTATCTCGACGTCCCGGTGAGCACCTGGTATGGCACGTCCACGGGTGCGTCGTTCTGCTTCATCGCCGGCCATGAAGTGCCGTTCCCGCAGTCCACGCTCGACACCCTGTACCCGAACCACGGGGTCTACGTCCGCGAGGTTCGCGCGGAGCTGCGGTCACTGCAGCGGCAACGCTTCATCACCGCAGACGACGCCCGCCGGCTGCTCCGAGACGCCACCCGGTCCGCCATCGGTCGGTAGGTCGCGACAAGAAGCAGGTAGCGGAGAAAGGAAATGCGTTGGTCGCCTCTCCCCGCCCCGCTGGGTTCGGGCGGGAGAGGATGGCACGACTCTCGGTGACGGGACCTGGCGGCCACCACGCTGGTCGCTGCGTGTGGCTGGGCGCGAGGTTGGCATTTGGCACGCGTACGACTCGGCCTCGGAATACGGTGTGCTGGGTGTGTCGCGAGCCCACGGGTGGTTCGTCAGGTCGTATCTTCGGCGTGCCTCCCGCCCGGCTGAGATCGGAGGCACGATGCAGGTGTCCGGCATTGGAGGGGGCATTAAGGATCGGCCCCTCGGCCAGTGACACGACGATGGGATCCGGAACCACCATCCGCGGCAGATCTCACCCCGGGGGTTAGCCAAACGGGAAGTACCCAGTCACAACCCCGGCATTGCGGGGGGCGCCTAAGCTGATTGGTGGTCGGATCTGTCGATCCGACGAAAGTGAAGGACCCCTCATGGGTGTCGGCACGAAGAACTCCAACACTGCCGCAGCGGCAGCCGTTGATGCCGAGAGACTCTTGACGAGGCCGCGCGCGATGAACCTCGAAGCCGAAGGCGCCCCGAACAAGGCCCGGTTTCGGTCGTGTTGGCGAGGAGCAGTCCGCCTCTTGAGCACTTCAACTGAGGGACCATTCTCATGGACGACGAAGCCGCACGCCTGGATCGCAAGCACCCCCTGATCGATGGGCTGAAGGAAACCATGATCGAGACGGTGCCGAGCTACGGGAACAAGTTCTTGTACTCACTCGGGTTCTTGTCGATGATCTCGTTCGTTGTGCTGCTCGTCACGGGCGTGGTGATGGTGATCTTCGGCCCGAATTGGTGGCTCACCGACCCCCTCGGGGCCTATTCGCGAAGCGTCCACCTCTGGGCGACGCAGGCCTTCGTCCTGTTCATCATCATTCATCTGCTGACCGTGTTCTTCACCTCCGGGTTCCGGAAGCCGCGCCGACTCACGTGGGTGCTGGGCGTGCTGATGATGTTCATCGTGCTGGCTGAGACAGAGTTCGGCTACATTCTCCGGGGCGATTTCTCCTCGCAGTGGCGCAGCCTGCAGGGCGCTGATTTCTACAACGGCACGGGCTCGGGGAGTTGGATCAACCCCTTGAATTACGGACAGGTGTACGGGATCCACATCGCCACGATTCCCCTGGTCATTCTGGGATTGCTGGGGCTGCACTACCTGCTCGTCCGGGTGCTCGGCATTGCCAAGCCCTACCGAAGCGATGTCGTGGCCCCGACCGTGAAGGCGAACCACGGGCTTCTGTTCATCCGTGCAGGTGTACTCCTGGTCGTGATCCTCGGACTCGGGTTCGTCCTCCCTTCGCCGTACCTGTCGCCGGTCACCATCCAGACGGTCGCGGCGCAGGATCCGAACCTGTTCGCCAAGACAATCGTGGCGGAATGGGATGGATCGTCCGACACGGCGCAGTACATGGACAACATCGACCCCTACACCTTCGACACGGCTGCTGTCTTCGTGCAGACCCCCTACAAGCAACTGCTGGCCGCCGAACCCAACGGCACCGATGCACTCAAGACATTCACGGCTCTGCCCGAGGCCGAACAGAAGGCGGCCATCCAGTCGTTGAGTGACTACTACGGTCAGGACCAGCCCGATCCCAACGCACTGCCGAAGGGCCCCGCCACCGGTGTGATCACCTCCCTGACGAGCATGGCTGCAGCCGGGCTCTACGAGCCTGCACTCCTGGCCACCAACCTCGGAACCAAGGACGCCAACGTCGCCACCTACGCCGACCGCTTCCTCGCCGACACCGGCGTGCTTGAGGACCAGGCCACCCAGCTCAACCTCACGACCGAGCAATACGGCATGATCCGCGAAGAGACCGGGAACACCCCCGGCGCCTGGTGGCTCTCACCCATCGGGCTCCTCAACCACACAGTCCTGGCGAACGACGAGAACGGCGACCGCGACGCAGCCATCATCTTCGGATCGCTGCTGCTCACGATGCTCGCATTCCCGTTCATCCCCTACCTCAACCGACTGCCCGACGTGCTGAAGGTCCACACGCTGATCTGGCGGAAAGAACACAAAGCCGCCAAGCAGCCAGCGAAATAGAACATCACCCGGCGCCGGGCCGACAGCCGCGAGTTCACTCGGGAGCCTCGACCAGCTTTGACAACCGCTCCGCGAATCTGACGGGTTAACTCCCTCGATCTCGAGCGCCGGTTCCGTCCCGTCCAGCCGATGCGATCGCTGGGAGTTGTCAGCGGTCGCGGGTAGCGTTGCTCGGCCCACTCCCGAATGCGTGGCCCTGGCCGGATGAGCTCCTGCTTTGTCGTTTGCGTGCCTTTGGTGGCAGTCGATGGTGTCAAAGATGCACCTTGACTCGCGCTCCCTGGCCCGCGGACCATGAATGCGCAGAAGGGCTGCCCGCAGCGGCGGCCTCTGTGAACGGAGGCCTCATGACTGAGTTCCATTCTCTCAAGCCAGGCGAAGCGGATCGCACGGTTGACCCGCTGACCACCGGACCCGCCACCGACGCAGATCCGAATATCCATCAGACTCTTCAGGACACCATGGCCTGGAGTCCGGCGCTCTCGGTCGGTGCAAAGTACGGCACCGGCACCAACTCCGAGCCCGTTGGGATCCAGATTGACGGGTTCCATTTCACTGAGGGAGTCACCCTGTTCGTGATCGGGGTACCAGGCAGAACTGCCGAGTTGGAGATTGGCCATGCAACCCCTGACGCGCACGGAGAGTTCACCGTCTACACACAGGCATCTCTTGCGCCCGGACCGCCCGGCACGATCTGGCCGGACGCGACGGTCGAGGCCAGGTTCGCCGATGGCCGGGTTGTTTGGGTCCAGACATCGGCATGGTCGATGCCGGGGTGAGTTGTGTGGCGGGCTGAAGCAGCCAAGCCACCAGTCAACCCCGAATGGAGCTAGCTGCACTGCGTTCGGTCGGTGACACCCAGCGCGCTTCGGCCGCTGCCGCATCGTCGATCTGCTCCTTCTCGTTGAGCAGCCACATGCTGGCCAGGTCTTTGGTCTCAAAGGTGACCGGAGCCGAAACTGCTTGTGGGTCCACTGGGAATCGAACCTAGAGCCCGCGGAAACTAAAAGGGTTGGTCAACTGGGGCCTGACAAGCACCGGAACCCTAGTCAAAGGACTCGTGCGATCTATGTGCGATACGCCAGCGGACCATCGGTCCGAAATAGCGGGACCTAAGATCACAATATGGACAAGGACCCTCCGTCACGATCAACAGACCTAGCACTGCAAACTCGTCGACAGCCGGTCCGACAACTCCATGATCGCCCAGCTAGGCAGAGTTGTGAAGAGTTCGCTGGAGGCTGTAGTCCAGGCGACGACAGTGCGATCGTCGCCAACCGCGACGCGTCGGCGTGAGCTTCAAGCCGACGCGATCCCGCCGCGGCTGGCCGGGCGCATACGGCTCGAGCCGAGCCGTCTGAGGGCGCGCGGCCCGACATTCAGATCGGCTCGGGCGGCCGCTAGAAAGACGGCGCGTGCTGGCTTGATCGTGTCGGCGCCCTTGCCGGTCCATGCGAAGTCGTGGACGGCTTTCCGGAACTGCTCGGCAGCGTCGCGCACCTCGAGCGTAGCGAGCTGCGGCAGTCGGACGTTTCGCGGCGACTGCAGATCTGTTGCGACATGCTCACGGCAAGGTCGAGCGCAAGCGAGTATTTCGATGAGTTGGCGTTGCATGTGAGCAGGGCACGCGTCGGGGCTGCACGACGGCGGTCAGTGCGCTGCGGCGCGCGCGAGTTCTGCGAAGTGGTCGGCCAGGTGATGGTCCCCGACCCGCTCGCCCACCGCGTCCTGCGTGAGCCCCTCGGCGAAGAATTGTGCGAGGTCGCCGGGACGCTCGCCCAGCCGGGACGCCACCCACACCACCGCAGAGAGCACGCCCTGAGGCAGAGTGACCATCCGTTCCCCCCGACCGGCGGCGGCCAGCGCCAGCCGGCCGATCTCGGGGTAGGTCAACACGTCGGGCCCGCCGACGTCCCAGCTGCCGCTCGGCCCGGCGAGGCGATCGACGCAGAACCGGGCCAGGTCGACACCGTGGATCGGTGCCACCCGCACACCCCTGGCAGGTGGAAGCACGACCAACCCAGCACGGGCCATCGCCAGGAAATCGGAGATGTCTGAGAAGTAGCCGGAAGGGTTGACGATCTGGTGGGCCAGGGTGGAGCGCTCCAGCACGGCGGCGAAAGCCGCCTTCGACCGAAGGATCAGCGAACGACCGGACCCGGCGTGCATCACGTTCACGTAGAGGAACGAGGTGAGCCCTTCACGCTCGGCGTCCTCCAGCAGGTGCAGGTTGGCGAGGAAGTCGACGTCCCAAGGACTGGCCTTCTGCCTGGTCACGCCGAGCGCGGAGACGACACGCCCTGCGCCCGCGCAGACGCCCGCTACGAAGGCCGGGTCAGTGACCGGGCCCACCGCCCACTCCGCCACCGAGCCCCGCAGGGCCGGCGCGCCGAACGACCCCGCGTCCTCGGCCCGTTCCCGCGACCGGACAATCGCTCGCACCGCATGCCCGCGTCGGGCGAGTTCGACCACGATGTGACGACCCAGGTAACCGGTGGCGCCAGCAACGACGACCGTGTCCATGGCGTTCACTGGGTCGCAGCGGTCTGCTGATACAGGGCGAGGCGAAGCGCCCCCTCAATCAGGACGTAGGTGCTGGACATCAGTGCTTCGAATGGCTCGTCGCCTTCACGCGTGGCCACCGCGCGGTACACCAACGCGGCGGAGTCGGCCCCGATCGGGACCAGCCGTTCATCGCTGAGGCGGTAATCGTCCCAAGCCGGAGCTTCGTTGAGCGAGGCGACCACTGATTTGTGATCCATGGCCATACCGTTCACGAGGAGCATCAGGGCCGAGGGGGTCATGATGCGGCCGTAGAAATCACCCCCAGCGGATGCGCACAAGGCGTCCCAGCCTTTTCGCTCCAGCATCTGGAGAGTCTCGAACGTGATGTCGTCCATGTTCGCCACTCTAGGCGGCGCCCGCAGTATCGATATCGGCCAAACGACGGTCTCGCTGTCAGAGTCGGACGTATTGGGGCTCAAGTAGACGAACCGACCGAAACGGTCGGCAGCGGATCAACAGACCGCCTCACCAGAGTGCTCACTACGTAGAGCGCGGCGGCCGCGAGGGCCGAGCGATCGAAGTGCAGCGGGCCCGTTGGCTGTGGGCTACCGACGCGTGGGGGGCGCGCCTCCGACCAGGGCCCGCTGGATTCGGCTCGTCAAGCGCTGCCCATGCCGGGCCTACTTGAGACTGACAGCCTCGATCGCCCCTGTGTCGGGGTCCACCACGTAGGCCACCCGATTGCGAACGTCGACCGTGACGGCGCGGGCCTTGATCCGCGTCGCGATGTAGTGAGAGGTACCGGACAGCAGATTGCGTTCCCGCACGCCTGCAGAGTCGACGCTGTAGAGGCGTTGACGCTTCGAGTCGACCGCCAGCCCCCCGGCCGTACCGGCGTAGGTCGTCTCGAGGCGCCCCAGCGAACCGGTTCGGTAGGTGATCAGCACACCCGGTGAGGCGGCCACGTAGAGCTTGTGCTCCTCGACATCCACCGCGATTCCGGCTGGCTCCAGTCCGAGCGCGATCGTGCCCACCCGGCGTCCCGAGCTGAGCGCATAGGCCCAAATCGAGCGCCCGTCACCGTTGGCGATGAAGAGGCGATCGCCCTTTGTGTCGACAGCCAGGTCGCTCGGGCCCTTGCCCGTAGCGAACGTGGCAGTGGTCTTTCCGGTCACCGCGTCGATGGCATAGACCTTGCGTGACGCCCGGTCGGCCACATAAAGAGTCTTGCCCGACATCGTGATCGCCGTCGGCTTTCCCGGCGCGTCGATGCGGCCCACCACGACCATCGATCCGGTGTCGATCACCGTCACGTCACCGCTGACGTAGTTCGCGGTATAGAGCTGCGTCGTGCTTCCGGCAGGGGCACAGACACCTTCCGGTGCCCTGGATTGCCGACCGTCATCAGGCCTCCACCAGGGTACTGATACAGAGGTGCGATCACGACATGGGCACCGGCCGAGGGGGTCAATATCGAGACGAGGATCTGGGGCTGTCTTCGGTGGTATCGCTAGCCACCCGACCATTGCCCCGGCAGAGTTCAGACCTGATACTGGTCCCTCACGAGCAGAACCGCACATGAACAGCCCGATTGGGGTGATCGCCAGTGTTCCTCGCAGGGAAGTCCGACGACAACAACTCAGCGATCGAAAGACTGATGCAAGCCATCTCAGACCCCGAGTCGGCAACGAGCCTTCCGGGCGTGGAAAACGTCTCAGACCCGTCGCTGGAAGCACCCGGCTCGACAGCCGGAAGCATGATCAGTGGCCATCGACCCGATTGGATTCTTGATCAACCTATTGGCCAGCCGCCCACGGTCTACCTCAGCCCCTACATCGTTGAAGGTGGGGCCGAGCGGGTGCTGGACCGGCTGATGGCGCTGCACCCAGAGGTTTCTTACCTCCAGAGCCCGGAGAAGCCGTTCGACTGGGACGTCTTGAAGCCAGACAAGCCCGAGAGGCCCTCCCAGCTCGACCCGGCCAAACTCATCCAGGACACCTCGAAGCCAGACCCGAGCAAACCCAGCCAGGGCACCCCCAAGCCCGACCAGGACACACCCGCCCAGGGCACCCCCAAACCGGACCCGGCCACACCGACCCAGGGCACCCCTAAACCCGACCCGGCCACACCGACCCAGGGCACCCCTAAACCCGACCCGGCCACACCGACCCAGGACACCCCCAAACCCGACCCGGTCGCCCCCGGCTCGGCGGATTTGATCCGGGAGCTAGCAAACGCTCGACGGAATCCGACGCCCTACGTCGACAAGTTGATCAAGTCGGACCCCGCGCAACTCCCGACGGTTGCGGGATCCTATTTGGCGCAGGAGTTGGCGCTGAATGAGGCGCTCCTGTGGCAGGCATCACCGGAGAGCCAACTCCTTGGGCTGGTCTCCACCGATGCCGAAAGGAGCGAGGTCTCTCTTGAACTCCTGCGCACACGCCTTGGGTGGCAGGATTCGCCAGACGCTCACCTGATCGACCTTCTAGACTCCGGAGATCAAAAGGCTATTGCCAAAGAACTGCTGCGCGCCCGAGCCGGAATTCCAGAGTCGGACGCGCTTGCTGCTCAACGCGTAGCCTTCGAAACGGCACGGGTCGGCCTATTCCAGCAGGCTGTCGCTGCCGCGGCGGAGTACGTCGAGCAGCGCAAGCGTTGGCGGGCCATCTCGAAATGGTCCGTCGGGATCCTCATCGGGAGTCTGGCTGTCTCTCTACTACTCACGTTGCGCGTGGTTGAACTGGTTGGGGCCAAGAGTATCGACGGCTGGCAGGGCGTCGCGATCATCTTTGTCCTAGCCGTCGTGGCGGTCTCTCCCGCTGTGCTCCTGCTCCTGGAACGACCGCTCGCGGGCATAGATGCGTTCCAGCCCGCCGGGCCAGCCAAGGCGGAATCAAGCGCTGCGGCGGCCGAGCCCGCTACCGGCGATGACACGAAGACCAAGAAGACCTGAACGCGCACCAGGTTGGTCGATGACCGCCGCAAGTGGGCGGGGAGGTTCAACCTTCCGCATCCAGCGATCCAGTGATGGCTAGGGCTAAACCACCGATCCGGCAGCCTGGTTCTCTGCAGCAATAGTTGCGCGAGATGGTGGGTGAGTGACGACCCCCCTCCCGCCCGGCCTGGGAGGGAACTATTACGCTTTGACAACTTCGTGGGCGCGGAGTGTCATCGATCTTGCGACGGTTGGCCCGCCAGCAGCAGCAGTGAGGTGGGTGGTGGAGTGCCCGAAGAATCCCATTCGCAGCCATTCAGGAGTGGGAGCCCCGATCCGAAGCTCGGGAGTCCGCCCGTTAACGAGTCCACTCAGCATCCCGATGTGACGAACGCGCTCGTCGCTGGCAGCTTCTGCGGTTTCGGTGACGGCACGGACCCGGATCCGGCCGGTTTCACGCGTGTCCGTGCGTACACTCCGGATCCGGACGGCCGGTACACCAGCCGACTGACCTACGCCTCGAGCGGGTCCTTGGCGGGCGTGACGGCATTCGACCGCATCGTTGACGACGCCTTCGCCGCGTGGAGTTTCGCGGCTGGCGGCAAGCCTGAACTGGTCAGAGTGACCATCGACCAGCAGCCCGATATGACGATCGGGGTTGGGGCCCTGGCGTGGGACAACCATGAAAAGCGCTTGGGCACGACGTCGAGCGATCGCCACCAGGTGGTATTCCAGAACCGGTCCGACGTTCAGTGGACGGACAAGATGTTCCAGGGGGTGGCGCTTCACGAGTTCGGCCATGCCCTGGGGCTGCTGCATTCGACGGATCGGTCCGCGGTCATGTACCCGATCGCGGGGTCGCCGAGGACGGCGATGGCCGATGACGATCGTTCGGCCATCCGTGCCATCTACGGATGGTCGACGCAGCGGCGGATCGACGGGGTCGGAACCGGCGCCAGTCCCGCCCTTGCCGCCTGCGGTAGTCAGCTGGCAGTGGCCTGGCGCGGCGCCGGCGATGACCAGAACATCTGGTTCTCTGTCTCATCCGACGGTGTGCACTGGCGCGCGCAGGAACGGGTTCCCCTTGCGGCGACGTCCAGCCATCCATCCCTCGCCTGGGATGGGACACGGCTCTGGATGGCATGGAAGGGGATTGACGGTGACGCGGGCATCTACCAGTGCAGCACCAACAACCTGATCACGTGGAACGAGGTCTGGAAGATCGCTGACGCCGGCACGAGCAGCGGGCCTTCGCTCGCGAGTGCTGACGGCCAGCTCATACTCGCGTGGAAGGGAGCGGGCGACGACTCCGGGCTCTACTGGGCGCGCACGCTCTCGGCCCCCGGAACGGCATGGTCCCCGCACAATATCGGCGGGACCGGCAGCACCGACGGCCCCGGTCTGGTGATACAGGGTGATGGCACACCACGTCTGGTGTGGCGCGGCGCAGGCGGAGATGATCGGGTGTACACGAGCACACTGTCGGACATGTTCTGGCAGCCCCAACAGCTGGTCGAATGGGTGGTGCCAGGCAACGGATCTGAGGGAACGGCAACCGCCTCATACCCGCGAAGTGCATGCGGGCCAGCGCTTGCCACTCGGGCATCGAAGGTCTTCATGGCGTGGCGCGGATCCGGCGCCGACGAAGGACTCTGGTTCACCCAGTTCGCCCCGATCCCCGACGGTCATTGGTCGGGACAGGCGAATGTCGCCCTGACAGGCACCTCGACAGGCCCCGCTCTCGCTGTATGGGACGACCACCTGTGGATGGCGTGGAAGGGGGCGGGCGGCGACGCAGCGATCTACACATCGTCGCTCGAGCTCGACAGTGCCGTCATGACGCGTCACCCCGGGTCCGCAGAGCGGTCGCAGGCCGACAACCCGGCCCTGAACAGCCGCATCGGATCCGGGGATCGCAGTCACGCCAGCGACGACCTGACTCACCGTTTCGGAAAGGATCGCCCGGATCGTTAGGCCGGACCGGGCTCGGCGCTTCCGGGCATTGAGACCACGAATCGTCAGAGGGCTGGGAATGAGTGCTTCCGGCAGGAATCCGGGCGCGCCAGGCCTGGGCCGGATGCTGGCCCTGTGCCTGACCGGTCTCGCGGTCTTGTGGGTGATCGCGGTCTCCGTGTCTATCGTCGCCGACGCGCCTCGGACAGCCGAACTTATGGTCCTCGCGATTCAGGCGACTGTCGCGCTCGAAATTCGGGCCCCTTGCCTCTATTCCGCGGTTTTGGCAGCCCCGTCGACGAGCGCCTGCCGCGGCAATTCAGCGGCGTCACTCATTCATAACACCTAGTCGGCCTCAGGTAGTCAGCAGAACTGAAGATAAACATTGCCATTGAGGCGGTCATTAAAAGCCTACGGACAACTGGGCGTTCACTAGGCAATTTACGCAGGCACCTCCCGCGACGTGCGATCTACGTGCAACATCTCGCGCCTTATCGCACGACTGTCGCACGACCATCGCATGAGTTTTGCGCTCGGCTATCGCACGACTGTCGCACGACCCAATTTTCAATTCAACCCTCGCTCAGCGCGCCGTCACCACCTGCCTGATGAGCCACGAACACGTTGACCCGGTCCGCCTCAGGGCTGGATCTCACCTCGACGTAGCTGCTCAAGAACCCCTGTTCCTCCCACTCGCTCGACGACCTCCGGATCACCCACGACGACGAGCCTGTCTGTGGCCCGGGACAACCCGACGTAGAGCCGTTCGCGGCTGCGGTCACGGGTTCCGTCCTCGTTCAGGCAGAGCACGACGGCGCGGCGCTCCATGCCCTTGAACCCCAGCACGTGGCCGTAGAACACGTCCTCGTTCGACCAGAACTCGTCCCAGTAGCCGGCGAAGCCGAGCGCTTCCTGGCGTTCCTTCTGCACCGGGTGGCGGGCACCCATGGTGAGCAGGGCGATGTCCCGCGGCTCCCAGCCCTCCTCAAGGAGGCGCTCGACCTGGTCGTCGGCGGCGTCGATGGCGTCGCGCCTTGTCGACAGGGACGAACTCGACCTCGGGCCCGTCTCCCCCGCGCAGCACCATCGAGGTGGGTGCGAGCGTCACGAAGCTCTGGGCGATCTGGCGGGTGTTGCGAAGGTTGTGGTCAAGGACCAGCGGCACCAGAGCCAGCGGCGGTCGACCGAAGCGGGCGAACACCCGCTGCCGCTCGTCGCTGTAGGCGAAGATCCCGCCACTCACCTCGTCGCGCAGCGCGCCAACCAACGGAACCCACCAGTCATCGGCGAAGTCCTGCGCCTCGTCCACGATCACCGCATCGAACCGCTCCCCCGGCGCGAGCCCGGCTGCCCGATCGGCCATGAGCGCCGGCAGCTGGGTTTCCCAGAAGTCCGAGTCGTCGCGTGAACCGGTGATCTCGATCCCCCAGCTCCGGGCAAGATCCTCGAAGGTCCCCACGAACGCCGGACGCTTGCTGCTCGAACCGACCAGCAGCGATCGCCGCAGGTGGTGTGCCAAGCCGTAGCTGTAGCAGACCACCGCTACCCGCTGCCGCTCCCCCGTCGCCTTGCCGCTGGCCAGATCGGACGCCTGACGAATCGCCAGAACGGTCTTGCCGCTCCCGGCGCCGCCACGGATCTCGACCCGGTTCAGCAGCCGCGTCACCCCCAGCAGGCTCGCCTGCTCCATCGTCAACCGATCAGCCAGCTCTGCCCGATCCTCGCGCCTGAGCGATCGGATCGCGCGCGGGCAGGTTCCGGCCGATCAGGATCTCCCGGATCAGGTCGACGTCATCCTTCGACGGCGGTCTGGCGTCCGAGCGGTGCAGCGAGGTCGTGTCCCAGATCCGTTGCCCGAGGTCCGTCAGGTCGTTCGCTCCGGAGACCTGCCACCGCGGGCAATCCGGTGTGGCGAAGTCCGCGTCCAGGTCGGTGCGGGCCAGCACGACGTGGTGGCTCCACCTGATCCGCGTGCGGGAGCCCCACCTCGGATCAGCCTCCACGTAGTGGCGAATCGCGTAGAGCGCATCCCTGGCCTGATCGATCGGGTGGATCGGCTCCGCGCCGGCACCGCGGGCGATCATCCAGCGCCCGTCCGGCTCCACCCAGACGTGGCTGCCCTTCACCTCGACCACGACCACCCCCGAGTCGGGCATCAGCGCGATCAGGTCGGCCTCGTGGTCCTTGTGCTCATCGGACAGCCGGTAGTTGGCCAGCAGCACGCAGTCGTCGCCGAGCTGTTTGCGCAGCCGCTGCCACACTTCACGCTCGGACACCGTCACGAACGCCGGCTGATCAGGAACACACGTCGCCACTGCGCACTCCAGGTTGTCTTCCTCGTACCGTGGATGGCCCTGAGTCCGGAGGACTACTCTCGGTCGCTACGCCCACGCTTCCGTCGGCTCCCCAACGTCGCCCCGGACGGAGGAACGCATTTGCTGCCCGATGACGGAACCGGGGTCCGTGGCCCGCCCAGCCGCACTGAACAGAACGAGGTCGTCCGTTGTCAGCAACCTGGAGACATCAACTCTGATGGCAACGCTCCCTGTTCCCACCTCGAGCCTGACCGTGTCGTCCGCGGCCGCACCGATGGCGACGGCCGGGAGCCACACGACCGACCGGTGCACGTTCTGCTTGCCCTCGACCCGGGCGGACTCAGTGAACATGTCGCCGACGAACGCCGTATCGGCTGTCGCGACCCCTCGGAAATAGTCAGGCTCGGACACCACGGCACCGGTGGAGTACTCCCCGAGCCGGGTTACGCGACGCGTGGCCAGCACGATCTGTCTGTCGAGCACAGCCTGCCTGAGCTTGTCGACGGCTTCAGCGGTGAGCACTGTGGAGGCACTCCTGTCCTCCCAGAACAGCAACAGCTCGTGCCTCGGGCCGTACGTCGAATCGCTTTCGTCGAGGTCGGCGGCGATCAGCCCGGCAGGGTCCTTCGACAGGGCGTCGACCTGGTGCACCGCGTAGGCGTGATCGAAGGCTGAAGCAGCCCAACCCTGCGGATGGAGCAGTCGCACCGCCTGCGCGATGGTCTGCTTCGGGATCTCGTCCTCGTGCGAGATGCAGGCGATCGCGAACGCCGCAGGGAGCGTCTCCACCACGGAGGTATCAATGTCGCGCGTAAGGTCTTCGACCGCGCTGTAGGGGTGGTGCAACACCCAACCGATAATCGACGCCCAGTCGACCAACGTGCTGTTGAGATGTTGCAGCCGTGCGGATTCCTGTCCGGTGTAGACGAGTTCCTCCGACGCCCCCAACCGATTTTCGGCCGCGCTTTGGACGGCCCAGAGGTACCGGCGGTTCGCCCGGTAGTACGCGTGGTTCGCGAACCATAGTGCGACAAAGGCGAGCACCGTGAGACCCAGGACCACCCAGTACCAGTTTTCGTAGAGCCACACCCAGGCCTCCGGCAAGGTTTCGAGTGCCTGAGGGTCCTCCCTCTGGCGCTGGTCCACGGTGAGCCACGTAACGCCCACGCCGAGGAGCAGCACGAGCCAGATGGCGATGGTCACGATCCACAAGCGCACCAGAGTCCGCTTGCCCCGGATGAGGTCGTCGTTCGCGGGCGTCTCCAGACTCAGACCCGCACGAAGACTGTCGTGCATGTTGGCGAACTCGCCGCTTCGCTGATCCACGTCGTCGAAAAGCCTGGACACGACCGACCCTTTGATGCGCAGCGTCCACTCCCGGAACGCATCGTCCTCTGCCGTGACGGCGCCGATAGCCGCCTCTGCACGGTCCGCTCTCGACTTCGCGCCGTCTCGAACAACTTCTCCCTTCTGAAGGGCATGCTTCGCCTGCGACTGCGCAGTCCGGGCTTCGGCGATCCCCTCCCCGGCGGCCTCTGCCCTTCCCAGGTGTGCGTTGGCTGCTTCCAGCGTCGCGCCGGCGTTGGCTACCTCTCGCTGGGCCTCATGCAGCGCACTCTGCAGGGTTGACAACTCCTCGGAGCGCTGCTGGAGATCCTCGTGAATCTCCGCGCCAAGAGCACGCGCACCGGCGGTGTCGCAAGGCCCCACCGTGCGTCCGCGCGCCGTGAAGGAGTCAAGCGGATCAGGGACGACCCGCGCTGCGGGCAGTAGCTCACGAACGCCGGCGTAGCGTGGAACCTCGACCCCAGCGGGCAACTCGCCGCCATCGACGGCCGCGAACGCCACCGATCGCAGATGCGCCCAGGCGCTCGCGTCCGGAGTCGCGACGGACTCCGATGCTCGTTCGATCTCGCGCTTGCGAGCCTTTTCATCGATATCACGCAGTAGCTCGGCCGCCGAGTTCCTCATACCCTCCGGTGTGCTGGGGTTGAACCGGACCAAGGCGTCGGCACCGTGCCCCACGATGGCGTCGGTGGCCACGTCCTCGAGTTTGGCCTTGCCGCGGCGCGCACCCCAACCCGGAACGACCGCGAA
Organism: uncultured Actinomycetota bacterium; assembly: GCA_963799235.1. GTDB lineage: Bacteria > Actinomycetota > Actinomycetes > Propionibacteriales > Propionibacteriaceae > Propionicimonas. The sequence goes on from CAWCWL010000001.1 coordinate 654,370, forward strand.
CATCTTCAGGTCGAACCGGAAGGCGTCGCCCAGCGCCCCCTTGATGCCCTCCTGGCGTTGCCCGAGCCGCGCAGCCCGCATCGGCTCGACCGATCTCCACGGGTCACGTCCGGTGAGGTGGCGGGTGAGGTCGGTGACGACCCGATCAGGGTTGACTGCCGTCCGACCCCACTCGACGAACGCTGCGGGACCCGTCGGCTCGGCCTCGACGCCCTCCAGAGTCTGGACAGCGAGCAGCGTCTCGGCATCATCTCCCGCGATTGCACGTGCAGCGACGCGCACCACGAGGATCTCGCGGCCGTTGGATGTGGACTGAGTTTCGGCGATCGCATCGAACATGCCCGGTTCGACTCCCGAAAACACCCCTCCGGCCGCGGCGAGTGCCGCCGCCGCGTGCCCGACGGCATTGCCCGGATCGCGCACGAAGACGTTGGCGTGGTCGGCGTCGGGGCGGTCCTCTGCAGTCACGATCGCATTGACATTCCAGCCCCGAATGAGCGTGTCGGGGTGAACGGAACGAACGCCGCTCACCGGGGCGACCACATTGATCCGCCAGAGCTGGGTGGAATGGCCGTCCTCGCGCGCAGACTTCGGGAGCGCACGATCGATGGCATCCACGATCGAAGCAGCCGCCTTGTGTAGCTCGGCGTCGACGGGAAGGTCATTGCCCCCCGTGAGTTGCCCGAGGACAACCCTTACTACGTTCAGCCGGTACTTCCCAATGAAGCGGAACAGGTCCTCGGCACGGCTCGTGCCGTCCTCGACGATCTGGGCCTCCACGACGGGCGGGCCGAAGTCGGGGATCAGTGTGGACGCGGGTGTCACCCACGCCGACTGCCCCACCAGGTGCTCGCCGGACCAGCGGACGAACGTCTCGCGCAGTTGAGTGCCGTGGTCGTCGTCCGCTACGACGAACACGGTGAGGCTCGTCAGGCCCATCCCCCACCGTCCCGCTCGGGTTCGATTGACTCCACGGTGTGCTTTAGCTCGGTCAACGATGCGTCGATCAGCTTGCGCAGATCCCAGGTCGGAGGCAGGTCCAGGGGATCCTTCTGGGTCTTGGCGATATGGTCGAAGTACTTCCGGTACCTGTCCCGCAGCGTGACTACCTCCTCTAGCAGCTTCGCCTGCCGCAGGGCTGGCGTTGCAGCTGGAGCGAGGATCCCAGGCCGCGTGTTCGTGCCGTCGATGATGCACGCCTCGAGCTCGGGGTTGATGGGTCGCGCACCGAACCCCGAAGACGTCTCTTCGCCGAGCTGACGCAGGCGCTCATAGGCCGCGAACGGCTTGATGTGCTCCTTGGCATTGACCTCGATGAGCGCAAGCATCATGGACTCCAGCGCCACCGCGACGCCCTCCGACGATCTGACGGCCTCCTGCCGGAGCATGACCTCGGGGAAATCGGCCATGAAGCCCGCAGCAGTGTTCGTGTCCGGAACCCAGATCGCCCCCTCGTCGAGGTCGAGGTGGTCGAGCCTTGCGGCCACGAACCAGCCCTTGACCATGAGCTTGAGGATGGAGGAAGACACGGGGATGAACTCGGTCAGGGGGCGCGCCCTGCGCCAGCGCCAGAATTCCGCTCTGCGATCGGGCGTCATGCTCTTCTGGCCCCAGTCGCTGGCGATCGGCTTCATGAGCGAGTCGAACACGACCGGCTCGTACGCGGAGTTGAGGTGTGTGAACACGTCGATGAAGCCACCGTTGCCGTCGGTGAACGCCTTGGTCACCTCCTCGCGCCACTCATCGCGACTCTCGAGCACGCCGCGCACCGCAGCCCTCCCCGGCGAGTTGGCCGGCAGAGGGATCTCTCCGAAGTGGCTCGTGTACGACACGTGGTCGACGCCGTGGACATTCACCAGGACCGCAGGGTTGATCTTCACGAGCGGGGCCGATGCGTTTAGCGCCGAAATCAGCTTGCCGCGGAACTGGTTGAGGCGGCTCTCGTGCTCCGCAGGCGATGCGGCTTCCGGGGACAGGTGGTCCCGCAAACCCTCGCTCATGTACCGCCCGACCGCAGTGCCCTCCTTGCGAAGCCAATCCTCCGCACGCACGAGCACCTGCTCGGCCTTCGCCGCCAGCTCGAATGCCGCACGCTGCGGGACTGCCCCGAAGTCAGGCTGCAGGTTGTGGTCCTTGGGGACCCAGCGCCGGGTGCGGTCGACGAGCAGCTGGGCATTGCTCTGCAACTCGTCGGTCCCGAGCAGCACCTGTAGCTCAGCCTCGCGACGGCCGTCGCTACCGTCCCCAGGGTTGATTGTGCGTTCGACGAGTTCCTTCAGGATCCTCGGGTAGGCCGACGGCTCGTCGAGGAGGAACTCGTTGGGCGCTGGCAGGAGACGCACGGGTACGACATCGGACTCTGGCCACAGCGCGATCGCGGAGTTCGGCTTGCCTCGTGCCACCACGAGTGACTGGTGCGCATTCCTGACAGCTTCCTTCAGTGGCAGGACAACACCCTCGATGAGGTCAGGGATGAGCTTGGCGACGAGTTCGTGCAGCTCTGCCTCCTGGGTGTACATCACGGACGAGACCGCATCCTTGATCGCCTTCTCGAGAAGCGGGTCACTCGTCGAGGTGATGGTCGCCCGGTCGTTCTCACTGAATGCCTGCGATACCAGGGCGGCCTTCTGACGGCTCCACTCCTGATAGGTGAACGCCTCACTCTTGAGCTGATCCTCGACGAAACGCAGCTCGTTCTCGAGCTTGTCCAGCACGGCCTCGGCGACAGGGGCGCCGTAGAGTCCGACCTGGGCCCCAACCGTCGACTGCAGATGTGTCTGGATGTCCGCGCACCACTGCTGACCCTGCGAGTACATCGCTTCTCGCAGCCCGGTCAGGAATTCGCGCTCGCCGTCGCGCACCGTGCCCGTCACCCATGTGGTGACCTCGTCGGGCCGGGCACCCTTCTTGCGCACGTCGAGGTGCTTCTGCACCGCGAGGCTCACCTTCTGAACGAAGGCCTTCCCACGCTCCTTCTGATCATCCGGCCTGAGCGCATCAACGATGTCGTTCTTCTCGGGGCTGCGCTCGTTGACGTGGGAGCGTTCCAGGAACCCCGGGAACACAAGATCGGCCCGGTCGCGGATGATCTGCTTCGACGTGCGATCGTCCGAGGGCCCTCGATGGACTTCATGCTCCTCGATGATGCGCGTGATGACGCCCTTCGCCAGATGCTGGGAGGCGTACTCGATGAAGCGGTCGCGCCCGAGCCCGACCCTGGCGGAGCCGATCGCGCAGAATGGCGTCTCCGTCCCCTGGTCGTGCAACCTGAGGTTGTCGGGGACCGAGTTGTTCGTCGCCGACCACTGCGCCTCGAGGTAGGCCGTGAACGAGTCCTGCAGCTTCTCGCTGGCAACCCAGGATGCGATGGAACGACCCATCGCCCGGTAGATGTCGTTCTGGGTCTTGTAGGTGACGTGCTCGTTCTTCGCGCCCACGAGGAACGGGTAGCGCGGGCCCGATCGGCGAGCGCCAGCGTTGAGGTTGACGCCGTATGCGTCGAAGAGGGCGCTCGTCGCCTCCGAGGGGCCCTCGGAATTCCAATAACCGTTCAGGATCTCGGCGAGGCTGCCGAGCGCGTTGGCCCGCACCCCACGCCGCGCCTCCTCGGGTAGGTGGTCGAACACGTCAGGGGCGTACAGGAAGCCCACCGAATCGCTCGCCCACTTGTCCGGCAGCGAACGGATCACGTCGCACACGTCGATTACGGCACCGGCTCCGGTGCCGCCCGCTATCGATGACACAACGATCACCGTGGGGCTACCAACGCTGTCCCTGGGCTTGCCACCGAGTAACCTCGTGACTGTCTGCATCTCGTCGACGACCCCCGTGCCCGTCATCGCGCTGCGGGCGCGTTGCACGGCATCGAGGACCCGCGCAAGACCGGAGATCGTGATGATGCGCCCAAGCGTGCGGTATTGACCGGCACCTTTCGACGGCGAGACGTTCACATTGTTCGGGTCGGGCCGCCAGGTGGCCACGGCGTCTGCGAACGTCCGGCCGCCCTTCTGGAGGATCGCGGTGTCGATGGCCGCATAGTCCACACCGGTCGCCACCATGCCCTTGTATTGCCTTTCAGGCAGTTGGTCCGGGAGATCAACGTCGTCGCCATCAGCGTGGGTCGGGACGTCGATGTGGATGAACTGCCAGGCGGCCGGGAGGTCATCCTTGTCCCAGCCACCCGTCTGCCGGAGCCGGCGGAGCAGATCTTCGCGCACGATGCGCAGTGTCTTGCCGCCGGAACCGCCGACGCCAACAAGGAGGAACGGTCGCAGCATGGTCGGTGGCTTCCTTTTTCTTGGGGTGATTGTGAGGACGTCGGATCGGACGACTCAGAAGTAGTCGGGGGGCGCCGCCGAGCCGGGCTGACTCGGTGGCGTTGGTGGAGCATCCTTGGGCTTCGGCTTCCGCTTGGGACCCGTCGATGTAGGCGGCGGTGGCGACACCTGGCCAGAAGCCGACTCACCACTCGCGAAGAAGTCCGGCGGCGGGTCGTACGACCCGGCGTCCGACGCCACGACAAGGGAGTCGTCGGGGCTGGTCGTGGGCATTGCTGTGTCCTGCCGGCGGCCGAGCGGCGAAACCCACTTGGGCTTGGAATCTGCAGCGGCCGGCTGAGCGAGCGAATCGCGCAGCGCCGTGTGGATGGCTGCCCATTCGATCCCACCGACGGACGCAGACCGCAGGTCGGCGTTCCACTTGTCGACCCGTGCCCGAAGGCTGCCGGACGCGTCGGGGTTAGCGAGGACGACCAGGCGAGCATCGATCGGGCCCTCGGCATCCTCCGTCGCCGACGATGCCGAGAGGTACGCGTGCAACGTTGGCGAGAAGCTCGTCGGAGCACCGCGTCCGGTCTCGAGGACCGGAGTCACCACGTTTCTGTCGAGGGCCCCCTTGACCGTGGCGACCGCTCCACCCGGCGTCACTGCTACCGCCCGGTACGGCTTCCAGGGCCACCACAGCGGCCCGCGCCGCTTGAAGTCGAGACCGCGAGCACTGAACTGGCTCTGCGTGCCCCGATCGGCGACCGGCTCAAAGTCGTCGGTCGTGACCACCTTGCTGCCCGGGCTGGCTCCCATGTCCGAGCGCTGGATCCCGTCAGGCGTGAGCCGCACACCGATGCTTGCTGTGTACAGTGCGCGTCCGAGTTGGTAACGGTCGGTCAGGTTGCGCGCAACCCAGGCGACGAGCCATGCCAGGACAAGGGCGATCGCGCTGAACAGAGCAACGTAGATCCAGCGCAGCGGCTCGTTGACCGGTCGGAACATCGACGCACTCACGGGTATGCCGAGCTCGTAGGTCTTGTCGGTGTTCGCACCTTTGAACGTCGCCGGGATGTGGCCCTCGATCGGACCGTCGCCCGGGGCGTCGGAGGTGAGTGCGAGGCCGACCGTACGGGTCTCATCGATGGCAAGCGTCATACACCCGTCTTTACTGCCGCTGTCATTCGCCAGGGTCAGCGTGACACCTTCAGGCGCGCGATCCCACGCCGAGGCTGGCGCGAGGCAGATCTGTGACTCCCCTTCGGGCACGCCCCGCAGCGTCAGCGTCCCCTGGGCACTGCCGTCCTGACTGAACCGGCCGAGCTCAAGAGCTGCGGGGTCGATGCTCGGGAACCCGACCGGGAGCCGGGTCGTCAGCTTGGCCGTTGAGCTGATCGGCCCTAGCTTGAGGCCCTGCTCCACCGTCGTTGCTTCGGCGGTCGCGCCGATAGTCACAGCCGTGCGCCCACCGCCGGTGGAGAGGTCGACGGGAACTGTGAAGGTGCCGTCACCCACCGCTGTGGCTGGCACCGACTTACCGTCGACTGTCGTGGTCAGCTGGAAGGGCGCGAACCACTCGGGTCGGTCTGCCACGCCCTTCTTCTGCGGCTTGATGACCACCGTGTTTTGAGCGCCCTGTATGACGCCCTCGGGCGCTGTGATCTCCAGGGCCGTTCCCCAGAAGTAGTAGAGGTCGAGCAAGGTGAGCGTGTCGGTCTTTGCGCGCAGCGTCCAGGTGCCGGCAATCGGCGCCGTGTCGGCAGTGACCGTAGTCACATAGAGGCCGTCACGGCCCGACGACTCCACGCTGACACCCGCGATGCTTCCGCTTCCCCCGATCGGATCGAACTTGCCGCGGGCCCCAGGCGCAATGAGCGCCGCAGCACCTGCTTCCTTTGACTCAAAGACGATGCGAAACCCGGCGAGGGCCTGGTCGACTGGGATCTCGATCGTCCCATTCGTGTTCTTGAGCTCTCCGCCATCGGTACCGCCCTGGATCAGGGCACCCGCCCCGGCGAAGAGCCGACGAAGCTGCGCTGCGTCGGTCGCACTCAGGTAGGCCCCTGCAGCCGAACTGTCCGGGATCGGAGCGGTGCCGCACTTGGTGCCGTCGCCGGTGCCTTCCGCTGTCGCCCGAAGCTGTTGCCGCTCCTTCTCGCTGACGCGGTCGCTCTGGGGGATGGACTTGTCATTGGAGAACAGGGCGAGCGCAATGACGTGCGTGCCGGCAGCGCGGATCGAGTCCGCGATCCCTTTCAGGGCGCAGATCTGTTCGCGGGCGGCCTCGGTTCGGTCGCTGACGTCGAGTCGACCGTCGGTGAACCACAGGATGATCGAGCACGGCTTCCGCTTGTCGAGAGCCCCAGCGCGCGAGTTGATTGAGTCCTGCGCGCCGTTGAGAGCTTCACGGTAGTCAGTCCAGGGGGCCAAGTCTCCAAGCCGGTCGCGCGCGGCCCGTCGCAGGTCGTCGCCGTGGTTGCCCGTTACCGGTCCCCAGCCAACCAGCGTTGTGTACGACTTTCCAAACAACGCGAGGTTGGCTTCGACCGTCACATCGTCGCCGCCGGATCGCTTGAGTTCGGCAAGCGCGTCGACGATTGCAGTGACGGCCGATGCCCGCTTCGCATCGGGATCTGACTGCTTGAGGCTCCCGGACTCGTCGACGACGATCGATGCAAGCAGGACGTTGTTCTCGGCGACGCAGCTGGCGATCTCCTGGAACGCCCGCTGGCCGGCCGGGCTAAGCTCCGCCGCCTGCGCAGTGGACGGGGTGAGCGCCAGGAAGGGAACAGCCAACAGAGCGCTCAGCAAGCCGAGCGCTCCGAGGCGCAGTGGCCGAGTCGTGCTCACCGTGCAAGTTCCGATGCGAGCGCAAATGCTCCTGCCAGGCCCGCGACCAGACCGACCCACATCGAGAGCTTCGCAACATCTGGGGCGATCCGCTCGAGCACTCCGCGGTAGCTCAGACCCTCCGCACGGATGTCCTTGGCACGCTGAAGGTTCGCGAGGATCGCGACGAGCAACGCGCCGACGAAGTAACCGATAAGCCCTGCGACGAAGCGGGTACTCGACTCCTCACCTGTGATCCCGACGTACGCGAGGGCGATCGCCGCGAGTGCGCCAATCAGCGCCAACGCAGCTGGCCACCACACCCGAGACCGAGCGGACTCATGTAGCTGGAGACCGGGAGGGCCGTAGGCCGTGACCTTGTCCGGGAAGGTCACAGTGGTCTCCCGGTGACATGCCTGTTCACGACTGTTCCACGGCGCGGATGCGGTTGCGTCGTAGGCGCAACCTACCCACCCAAGGCACGGGAAGCCCTACTCGTGCTGGCACCTCTACACGCCACACATCAGCCTCTGACGTCCGTCGTGAACGACCGCAGCGAAGAACTTGCGCATGGTTGCTTTCTGGATGGGGAAGAGGCGTCGTCAACGGACCCTCCAGCCATCTAAGCATGAGTACGCATGTCCCACTCAGTCCCCAACAGGGGGACCCCACTTCGCTGTGTAAGCGAAAAGGCGTTGCTGCCTCAGTGGAGGACTTCTCGAGGGTGGTACTTCGGCGAGCGGAGAGCAGCCGAGATCACCTTTTCGCGGATGCGGCCAGGGATGCCACGTGTGAGGACGTCTCCCTGGCAGGCTTCCAGTTCCCCCTCTCATGCGGCGGAGACGCGCGAGCCAAGTCGGGAGACTTCAGGCGCCGGCTCCCAGAGGTCACGTTCGGTCGCAGTGGCAGTGGCCCACTCGCCAGCAAGTCGACCCCGGCCAGCCAGACTCGCTGCGAAATGCCCCTAGTGCTCCATCGCCTGACGTCCCAACTGATGTGAAGTGCGTGTGACCACCGCCGAACCGCTACGCGAACAGATCATCACCTCGGTGATGGAGCGAGCGGGGAAGAACGGTGGGCTCGTCACTCGCGCCGACCTTTCTTTTGTGTCGCTCCCCACTGGGGAGAGTCGCCGAGTGATCGACGCGGCGCGTGGCCATTAAAAGACCACCTTGAACCAGGGCGCCACTAGGCTTCCTACGGTTGCGTAACCACCGTGCGTGCGATGAAAATGACGAGGATTTTGCCCTTGAAAGTCCGCTGGTTGGAAGCCGGCATCAGCCAGTCCTACCTGACGCGCCGTCGGAAGCGCAGGTGCCCCGCTCACCCGCGGGTCCCTCCCTCTCGCGGGTCATCAGGCGCACGGTCGGAGGTTCTCCACACTTTGGCCCGGTCTAGCCGTTCTGCGGCGACCCTGACCACTCGGCGCCTAGGGTGAGGACATGCGCGCTGTGGTCGCCGTCACCGACAACGATTGGGCCGCGTTCCTGCGCGATCGACCTCACCTGAGTGAGGCGAACTTCTGGCTACCGAGCCCAAGCTCGGGATTCAAGCCGCAGAGTGTCGGGGAGCCGTTTCTTTTCAAGACTCACCACCCCGACAACCGCCTGGTCGGCGGAGGCTTCGTTAGTGGTTTCACCCGCTTGAAGGTTAGCGAAGCCTGGGAGTTCTTCGGGGAGGGCAATGGGGTTCCCAGTCGAGAGACCCTTGCTCGTGCAATCAACGGATACCGGCGAGGGCCGGCAGAGGATGACCCTTTGATTGGCTGCGTTCTGCTTCGCGACCTGTTCTTTTCGTTGCCAGATCGGGCGATTCCAGGTCCGCCGGACTTCGCGCGCAACATCGTTCGGTGGAAGTCCTACGAGCTCACCGGCGACAGCTATGTCCAGCTCGCGCTGGGCAAACTACTTCAGGACTCCGAAGGCCCCTCCCCAGCGGTTGCCGGGCCGATCTTCGGCGATCCTCGTCTAGCCATCCCACGCCTGGGTCAACAGGCGTTCAAGAGCATGGTGCTCACCGCGTACCACCGTCGCTGCGCGATCACCGGCGCAAAGATCACTCCGGTGCTTCAGGCAGCCCATATCCGGCCGGTCGGGCAACACGGCGAGCATCGCCTGGACAACGGGCTGCTTCTCCGATCCGATGTCCACATCCTCTTCGACCAGGGTTATCTCGGCGTTGACGACCGCTATCGAATCCAGGTCAGCCCGCGGCTTCGTGCAGACTTTGGCAATGGGGCTGAGTTCTACTCGCGCGCGGGGACCGTGATCGAACTCCCTGACCGTCGAGCAGAGCAACCCGCCAAGGATGCGGTGACCTGGCATATGGACACAGTTTTCCGTCGCTGAGCGGCGATGACCCGTGGCTGTCGGCGGAGCGGGGTGCGAACCGCCGACCACGGGTTTCACGCGATGGTGGCATCGACGGAAAGTGCCCGCCGAGATCCTGACGGTGCCTAGAGTTCAAGGCGTGAAGGGTGATGAGGCGCGCGTGGTCGAAGCGTTCTGTCGATACTTGACGGCGTTGGGATGGCAGGTTGAGCGCGAAGTCGCACAATGCGATGTGGTTGCCAAGCGCGGTCCCGAGACCCTGTATGCCGAGGCGAAGGGCCGCACCACTGAGACCGGGCTCGACCTGGACACGATGTTCGGCCAACTCCTCCGACGGATGAAGCAGGAGCCCCAGCTCGGCGACCGGTACGCCGTTGTTGTTCCGCTTGAAGCAGCCGCTGCGGTTGCGCGAGTACCGTCCCGGGTTCGCGAGCTCCTGCACATCAGCACCTACGTCGTAGCTCCAGACAACGTCGTTTCTGAGCAATGAGGACAGCAAAGAGCACGGCGTTCCCAGGGTGAGAAAGTATCGACATGACCAGTGAGGCACTTCCAGAGCTGTTGGCTGTTCGACAGCACCAACGCGATGGTCAACGCTCGCCACACAAGCCTCTACTGATCTTGCTTGCCTTGGGGCAACTAGCAGCAACTGGGTCTAGCGAGCTCGCATGGTCTTCGGCGGCCCCCACGCTTGGGGAGCTGCTTGCCGAGTTCGGGCCTCCTTCACGCACCTCTCCTGCCCAAGCGGCGGCTTACCCATTCACGCGACTGCGAAGTGACCACGTGTGGACCTTGTCGCGCGACGTCCCCATGGACTTGGTGGCGCCGCTCAACCGCGACGAGGTGACCGGTCGATTCGTCCCGGAGGTTGAGGAGCAGCTCCGCCCAGACGTGATCCATGCCACCGCTCGAGCGATTGTGGAAGCCGAGTTCCCTGCCTCGCTGGTCGACGACGTCCTAGCCGCAGTCGGGTTCGATGCTGACCAGACAGTGGGGCCGGTGCTCGTGGGTCGGTCGCGGCGGCGCACCGCCGGGTGGCCGGCGCAGGTCCTTGAGGCCTGGGATCGCCAATGTGCCTTCTGTGGGTACGACGGGCAGCTGGGGATGGGATCGGTCGGACTCGAGGCCGCCCATGTCCGATGGTTCAACTTCGAAGGGCCGGACCAGCTCGACAACGGCCTCGCCCTCTGCGCACTCCACCACAAGCTTTTCGATCGTGGTGCCCTCGGTCTATCTGACGACTGCCGGATCCAGGTCTCGGCTTCCTTCAGCGCACGTACCGACGCAGGCCGACGTGTATACGAGCTTGATGGCAAGCGCCTGCTACCCAGACCCGGCACACTGCTTCCGGCAGGTGAACACATCGAGTGGCATTCAACTCAGGTGTTCAAAGGCAAGCTGCTCACTGGCTGATGGAGCTTGAGGCCATTGCTGTCCCGCCCCTCACCCCTGAGCAGGATTGGAAGTGACCGCGCCCTCTCACGCGCCTCGCTACGAAGTTGCGAGAGCCTGGCATGGAATCGGCCATTCCGGTTCTGGTCGAGGTTGAGTGGAAGGTCGAGCCGCCCGATCAGGCGAGTCTCAAGCAGCCAAGGCTGCTCGATTGCGACCCAGCAGACCCTGGCATGGCGGCCCATCCACTCAGACAGCACATTCTCCCCATCACCGAAGGTGAGGCGACTCCCGGATCCGACCCGCCTAAGTTGAATACCCAACGTTTCACTCAGCAAGCAGCCCAGAGTCAGCCGGAGCGTCGACCCCTCGGCGTTTCCTCGGAAGTGGTACCGCAGCCGTCTCCGTATGGTTTGCCTGCTGGTAACTCCGCCATTCCTGGGCGTCTCTCGCGGGGAGATCCCAACGTAGAGAAGGAAACTCGAGCCCAACCGGTGACAGCCGTCCGTGGGTACCTCGAACGGAATCTCATCGAAGTACCACGCATAGACGCCAGGCGAGGCTGGCACCGGGCATGGACGTTGGAGTACCTCGTCCCGACGCCACAGCGCGTGCGGGTGAAGGAGCTCGTCCACTGGTTCCATACCGCCATCCTCATCCGTCTGTGGCAAAGCACCAATCCCAACGCGACCGGTGGCGTGTTTGTTGCACCGATCCACTAGGCCAGTGCTTGCCTCGTCCCAGTGGAAGATTGCGAGGACGTTTGGAACGGCCTCCCCGAGTGTCGAGCGTCATTGGCTGGCTCCATCGCCGACTCGCCGAAGGGCCGCGGCCACTTCACGTCCTAATCGGACAAGCTAGGGCCGTGCAGACTCAAGACGGCGTCAACCCGAAGCGGCAGATCCAGGTCGTGGGTGCAGTCATCGTGGACGCCGGCCGAGTGCTGTGCACTCAGCGTGGCCCTGGCAGCCTGGAGGGGCTTTGGGAATTCCCCGGTGGGAAGCTGGAGCAGGGCGAGTCTCCAGAGGAGGCCTTGGCCCGCGAAGATCGGCGAGGAGCTCGGTTGCCTGATCAAAGTGGGCGCAAGGGTGGTCATGACCGAGCACGAGTATGACTTCGCCGTAATCGAACTGACGACTTTCTATTGCAGCCTGGTTGACGGTGAGCCGAAACTGTCAGAGCACACGGCTCTCGCCTGGCTTCCACCGGACGAACTCACAACCCTTACCTGGGCTCCTGCCGACGTCCCGGCGGTCCTCAAGATTCAGAGCGACTTCGCATGACGGCTGACTTCTCTTGGACGGAACCACTCGCCCTCGACGTGCGCTTTGGCTACCTTGCTGCCGATGTCCGCTCGTCTCGACAGCAGCATCCGCAGGTCGTTCTGAATGGCCCGGGTGAATCAGTGCTGCGGATCCTGCGCGAGGAACTCGCCAAGTGCGAAGCGTTCCTCTTCTCAGTCGCCTTCGTAACCCCGCGAGCGCTAGCGCTGCTCAAGCAGGAACTGGTCGACTTCACCGGAACCGGACGAATCGTCACCTCTGACTATTTGGCTTTCAACTCCCCCGCGTCCTTCACGGAACTGATGAACCTGGAGCGGCTCGGCATCGAGGTTCGCCTGCACCGGTCGCCGGCATTCCATCCAAAGGGCTACATCTTCGAGCACGCAAGCGCCGTCACCGCCATGGTGGGTAGCTCCAACCTGACGGAAAACGCACTTGTGACCAACCACGAGTGGAACCTAAAGGTCACCGCTGCGCGCGGCAGCGATCTTGCCGGTCAGTTCTCCAGGCTGGTTGAGGAGCAGATTGCCGATTCCGTGCCTCTGACCGAGGAGTGGATCGCTGCTTACGCCTTGCGCTATGTCGCGCCCGCCACCCGTCCGGTTCGAGATCGGCCGGACCTCTCCCCCGTCCTCACGCCGCCTGACCTCGTGCCGAACGGGATGCAGCTGGACGCGCTGGCTGCGATCGCCGCGGTTCGCGGGAGCGGCGCGAGACGGGCGATCGTGATCTCGGCGACCGGTACCGGCAAGACGATCCTGTCCGCGTTGGACGTTCGTGAGTTCGGGGCGAAGCGACTGCTGTTTGTTGTCCATCGCGAGCAGATCCTCGACCGCACCATCCAGGAGTACAAGCTTGTGCTCGGTGGTTCAGCCGGGGACTACGGCAAGCTTTCTGGCGGCATCAAGGAGCCGAACGCCCGGTACCTGTTCGCAACTGTCCAAACCCTGTCCCAGCCCCGCGTTCTGGCCGCCTTCGCCCCTGACGCCTTCGACTACATCGTCCTCGACGAAGCTCACCGTGCCGGCGCGGTGAGCCATCAGCGAGTGCTGGACTACTTCACTCCCGAGTTCTTGCTCGGGATGACCGCGACACCTGAACGCACAGACGGCTTCAACGTGTTCGAGCTCTTCGACTACAACGTCCCGTACGAGATCCGGCTGAACCGGGCCCTCGAGGAGGACATGCTGTGCCCCTTCCATTACTACGGAGTCGCCGACATCACCCTGTCTTCCGGCGAGACACTGACCGATGAAGCCGAGCTCAAAGTACTCATCTCGCCCGAGCGGGTCAGCCACCTGATCAAGGCGATCGAGGTCTACGGACAGGCGAGCGTCCAGCCACGGGGCCTGATCTTCTGCAGCCGCCGCGAGGAAGCGCGATTGCTCTCCGATGCGCTCAACCATCGAACGCTGCGCGGAAGGCCGCTGCGCACCCTTTTCCTCAGCGGCGCCGACCCCATCCCCGTTCGGGAGGAGGCCGTCGAAAAGCTCGAGTCCGGACAGCTGGACTACATCCTCACCGTTGACGTATTCAACGAAGGCGTCGACATCCCCTCGGTTAACCAGATCATCATGCTTCGCCAGACCCAGTCAGCGATCGTGTTCGTCCAACAACTCGGTCGCGGCCTGCGCAAGCTGGCCGGCAAGGAGTGCGTCATCGTGCTCGACTTCATTGGCAACTACACCAACAACTACCTCATCCCGATCGCTCTCTTCGGCGACGAATCGCTCAACAAGGAGTCCCTCAAGCAACACCTCATCGCCGCGGAAGAGGCCGGCGTCCTGCCTGGCCTGGCCAGCGTTCGGTTCGACCGTGTCTCACAGGAGCGCGTCCTCAAGTCCATCGTCAGCGTGCGGCTGGACAGCCTCCAGAACCTCAAGAACGCTATCGAGACGCTGCGGAATCGCCTCGGGAAAGTGCCGGCACTCTCAGACTTCCTGCGCTTCGACTCGGTCGACCCAGTGCTACTAGCCACCAGGGCCTCCAGCTACCCCGTCCTCGTCGAACGGGTGCTGCGCGTGCCGTCCGAGTTGACGCCGCCCGAGCGCAAGGCACTCGACCTCCTCTCGCACGAAGTGATGACGGCGAAACGTGCTCACGAGTTCGTCTTGCTTCAAGCCATGGTTGAACGGGGCTCCCTGAGCCGGGACGAGATCGCCAGGGTCTTCGCGAGCGCTGGCCTTCCAGCCGACTCACGGCACGTCTCCAGCGCGATCGACACACTCTCCCTTGCCGAACACGCTGAAGCAGACCAGAAGCGCTATGAGCGAGGATTCGTTCGAGTGGGCACCGATGGGAGGGTGAGCCTGACTCCGACCGTTGAGGGTTCCGTCCGTCACTCCGCTGCCTTCGCCGCGGCGGTTCAGGACCTGATCAAGACTGGCCTTCAGCTGGTGGCAAAGCGCTATGCCGATGCTCAGCCGTTTACCACGGGGCGCCAGTACTCCCGCAAGGAGGTCACTCGCCTGCTCTGCTGGCCACGCAAGTGGACCTCTACCCTCTACGGCTATCGAGTGAATCGGAAGACCGATTCCTGCGCGATCTTCGTGACTCTGCATAAGTCGGAGGAGATCGTGGCGAGCACCGCGTATGAGGATCAGCTGCTCGATACCACCACGATGCTCTGGTACACGCGTAGCCGCCGGACACTCGCCAGCGATGAGGTGCGCGCCATCGTCGACAACGACGTCGCCATCCACGTCTTCGTCAAGAAGGACGACGCGGAAGGGACCGACTTCTACTATCTCGGCCAAGCGACCTCACACGCTGCTGAGCAGACCACCATGCCGGGTACCGGAGGCGTCCCCCTTGATGTCGTGCGCATGCGATTGCGGTTTGCCGAGCCCATCGACTCGGCACTCTTCGACTACTTCCACCCCGTACTAACCGGAGCCGTAGGCGAGCAGCCGCGCATCCCTAGCGAGCAGTGATCGTCCGTGATGCATGAGGTCTGTGCGACTTGAAGGGGTTGCTCCTCTGGAGGTGACGGAGTCAGAGTCGTGACAGCTGGGATGCGCGGTCGAGGATGTCGTCAAGCATCGGTGGTGTGAGCTTGCCGGTGAAGGTGTTCTGCTGGGAGACGTGGAAGCAACCCAGCAGGGTTACGTCGTCGTCCATCGGGGGTGATCAGGCCGGCCTCGGCGCCGTGCGAGAACGCCGGCGCGGGGCGTGGCACGTCCCAGCCCAAGTCGGTGAGCGTGGCGAGCAGTGCCTGCCAGCCGAAGGCGCCGAGGGCAAGCAGCACCCGGGTCGACGGGCCCAGGAGTTGCAGTTCGCGTGCCAGCCACGGCGCGCAGCGTCGCCGCTCTTGTGGTGTCGGCTTGTTGGCCGGTGGCGCGCATCGCACCGGCGCGGAGATTCGCACGCCGCTGAGCTCGAGCCCGTCCCCGCTACTGATGGAGGTGGGCTGGTTGGCCAGCCCTGCTCGGTACAGCCCGGCGTACAGGAAGTCGCCGGAGCGGTCACCGGTGAACATGCGCCCGGTGCGGTTGGCGCCGTGGGCTGCGGGCGCGAGCCCGACGATCACGATCCGCGCGTCGGGATCGCCGAAGCCGGGCACCGGCCGTCCCCAGTACTCCTCGTCGCGGAACGCGGCCCGCTTCTCGGCCGCGACGCTCTCCCGCCACGCCACGAGTCGGGGGCACGCGCGGCATTCGACCAGCGCGGTCTCCAGGTCGCCGAGAGTCAGCGCGGCGGCGGCCGAAGATGGGTAGTCGGCGGAATCTGGATCGAGCATGGCTCCATCATCCGGCGGATGGCCCGCGCAGAGGACCCGACGCGGCATGCAGTTCGCGCAGCGACCTCCCACTGAACTGGCAAGCTCGCGGCGGTGCGGTCACAAACATGCCATCCCGGGCTAATGTCGGGCTCATGCGAGCAATCCAGGCACAGCGGGCCGGTGGCCCGGAGGTTCTCGAGCTGGTCGACCTGCCCGACCCGACACCGGGTCCCGGCGAGGTCCTGGTCAAGACGGCTGCGGCCGGCATCAACTTCATCGACACCTACCGCCGCGGCGGCATGTACCCCATGCCGTTCCCCCACGTTCCGGGCAGCGAGGGCGCCGGCGTGGTGACTGCAGTCGGCGACGATGTGACCGACCTGGCCGTGGGCGACCTGGTCGCCTGGAATGACTCCCCCGCCTCCTACGCCGAGCTGGTGCGGGTCAAGGCCGATCGCGCGCTGCGCGTCCCCAACGGTGTCGATCTCGACGTCGCGGCCGCCCTTCCGTTGCAGGGCATGACCGCCCACTACCTCGTGACATCCACCTACCCGGTGCAGCAGGGCGACGTGATCCTTGTCCATGCCGGCGCCGGCGGTGTCGGCCTGCTCCTCACCCAGCTCGCCAAGGCGCGAGGTGCCCGCGTCATCACCACCGTCTCCACCGGCGAGAAGGAGAAGCTGTCCCGCGACGCAGGGGCTTGCGCAGTGATCCGCTACGACCTGCTCCAGGACCTGACTGCCGAGCTGCCGTCTCTGGTGCGTGAGCTCGCCGGCGGCGGCGTGGCGGCGGTCTACGACGGGGTCGGTAAGTCCACCTTCGACGCCTCCCTGGCATGCCTGCGCCCCCGCGGGATCATGGTGCTGTTCGGCGCATCGAGCGGGGCCGTGCCGCCGTTCGACATCCAACGGCTCAACTCGGGCGGCTCGTTGTACCTCACCCGTCCCACGTTGGGCCACTACACCGCCACCACCGAGGAACTCCGGGGACGAGCCGATGAGCTGTTCGCCGCCGTGCTCAACGACACGCTGAACGTCCGGATCGGTGCCCGCTTCCCACTCGCCCAGGCCGCGGACGCCCAACGTGCCCTCGAAGGGCGCGCCACCACCGGCAAGGTCATCTTGGAGATGGCCTGAGCACACCTCAGGCATCAAGATCAGCAGTCGCAGTCGCCCGGTCGGGGACTGGGCCGGACAGGCTCCGGCTGAAACAGTGTCCTTTGCAGCCCACCCCGAATCGAGGCGAACCACCAGTGCAGTCCGACGTGCCCCGAGTCTGGGGACCCGCCGGAGCATCCCGATCCGCCGCGTGGCGCCTCGAGTTGGCTGAGGGCAGGTTCCGGCTGTCGACCGACGCGGGTGAGGAGTTCTTCGCCGACATCGAGGTCGCACGGATCTCCGTGAGCCGATGGTGGTTCGGTCGCTCGCTGGTCGTTCAGCGGAGCCCCGACCCGTCGCTTCCGCGGCGTCCGGAAGGGAGACGTCGCCCCGATTCGCGACGCGATCCAGTGGCATCTGAACCGGGCCCAGATCAGACCGGTTCTGGATCGCGCGCGCGCGTTCCAGTCGCAGCTCAGCATGCTCCTGGCTCATCACCTCGTCGAGCAGCGCTGGATTCCCCACGATCGAGTGGCGCACGTGATGGCGCTCCAGCCGACCGCCGAGGAGTTGGAACGCCTCCACCAGATGCCGACCGACGGGCATGCTGACGCCCGAGGAGCTCGACGCCATCGCCTTGCTCGCACGGGATCCGCTCGCGACCATCCGCGCCGCCAACGACCGCATCTTCCGGAGCGAGGTGGCCACACGAGCTGCCTTCTTCGCCGGTGTCGAGCGTCAACCGCTCACGCAGGAGCAGGCTCTGGCCGTAGTGGCGTTCGACAGCCGCGTCCGGGTGATCGCTGCGGCGGGCTCAGGCAAGACGTCGGTCATGGTCGCCCGGGCGGCCTATGCCGTGGCTCGCGGCTTCGTGGCACCTGACCGCATCCTCATGCTGGCCTTCAACGCGGACGCGGCCGCCGAACTGCAGGTTCGAATGTCAACGCGCCTCGCAACCTTGGGCCTGCCGACGGACGGCCTGCGGGCCAGTACTTTCCACTCCTTCGGGCGTTCGCTGATCGGGCAGGCGACCGGGCGCAAGCCCACCATCGCACCGTGGGTCGAGAGCGGAGCCGACGTCGAGAAGATCAGCCAGATCGTCGACGAACTCAGGGACGCTTCCCCTGACTTTCGCTACAAGTGGGACATGTTCCGACTGCTCTACAGCCGGGTGTCGGAAAGCCCCGACGGAGGCGAGCACGACACCTACGACCGGAGCAGCAGCACCACCGGATTCCACACCTATCGGGGAGAGACCGTCCGGAGCGAGGGCGAGCGGATGATCGCCGACTGGCTCTACCTGAACGGAGTCGACTACCGCTACGAACAGCCCTACGTCCACGACGTCGCCGACAAGGAACACTCCCAATACCGCCCCGACTTCTTCTATCCGGAGATCAACGTCTGGCACGAGCACTGGGCACTCGGGGCCGACGGGACTCCCCCAGCCTCGTTCCCTGGCTACGCCGACGGCATGCGATGGAAGCGCTCGGTGCACGGTCACTACGGCACCCCGCTGATCGAGACCACCTGGCACGAGATCGTCAACCAAGGCAGCTTCCCGGCACTTGCAGAGCAACTGACCAGGTACGGCCTCGCGCTCGACTGGAACCCGGATCGTCCCATCCCCGGCGCAGCGCCCGTCACCCACGAGCGGCTCGCCCGGCTGATGCGCACCTTCATGTCGCACGTCAAGGCCGGCTCGCTGACCCGCATCGACCTCGCCCTGAAGCTCGTGGATCGACCCAGCCGCCGAAGCCGCCTCTTCCTCGACCTGTTCTGGCAGATCTTCGACCGATGGCAGAAGGACCTCGCCGCCATCGGCGCGATCGACTTCGACGACATGATTCTCCAGGCCGCTGACCTGCTCGAACAGGACCCCTCGCTGCGCGCCTACGACCTGGTTCTGGTGGACGAGTTCCAGGACACCAGCCGATCGCGGGCGCGGATGGTCCGCGCCCTTTGCGCTCGCCCAGAGACCTACCTGCTCGCCGTCGGCGACGACTGGCAGGCGATCAACCGCTTCGCCGGGGCGGATCTGTCCGCGATGACCGACTTTGACCGCCTCTTCGGGCCTGCGACCACCCTGCGTCTCCAGACGACCTTCCGGAACACTCAGCGCATCGCGGACGTGGCCGGTCGTTTCATCAGCCGCAACCCCGCCCAGCTCCACAAGCAGGTGGTCGCGACCTCGACGCGGTCAACGGCCGCGCCCGTCGTGATCGTCCGAGTGAGCAGCCGCGAGCAGCTACAAAGCGCGATCGAGGTCCACCTTCACGACCTCACAGTGCGGCATCCCGGGAAGCACAATTCACGTGCTCGGCCGCTACCGGCACGAACGCGACCTCATGCCGCGTCGCGCACTCTCCCACTCACTCATTTCGTTCCGGACCGTCCATTCGTCCAAGGGTCTGGAAGCCGATCATGTGATCCTGCCAAACCTGACTACCGGCACCTTCGGCTTCCCGAGCCAGATCGACGACGACCCGGTGCTCACCCTGGCCATGGCCGAGGACGACCGCTTCGCACACTCCGAGGAGCGACGGCTGTTCTACGTGGCGCTGACGCGGGCACGGCAGACCGTCACGATCTTCACCGTCGCCGGCCTGGAGTCGCCCTTCGTCGTCGAACTCCTGGCCGACCCAGACGTGGTGGTGCAGGATCGCTCGGGAACTCCGCAGGTCGTCCGAGTCTGTCCCCGGTGCGGGCAGGGCACCCTGCAGCTCAAGGTCAGCCGTTATGGCCAGTTCTACGGCTGCAGCCAGTTCCCTCGCTGCACGCACAAGGCGAAAGTCCGGAGGTGTCGGCGTCAGCCCTCTGACGGGCACCGGAGGGTCGCCGCCAGTCCTCGCACGACGAAGCCTCCGGCTGGAAGGTCTCTGCCTGCCGACCAATCGGCGGCATGTCACCCGTGGTGCCCTGAACGCCGACGAGAGCTCGACCGCGCGTGGTCAGGCCAAGCCGCCCTCGCGGCGAATCATGTCCGGGTCGGAGTCGAGGTTCTCGTTGCCGAACGCTGTGGCAGCATCGGTGGCGTTGAGCCCACTCCCGTCGCCGACGCGCTCCTCGCCAGCTGCCGGGTTGCCGGTGACGTCGTCCTCGATACCGCGCGAGCCCCGGAAGGTCGCTTCGCGCTCGGCCGGGTCGCCGACCTTGCCGGTGTCACCGTAGGAGGAGGCGGCGTCCTCCACGCCCGGCGTCCGGACGGTTGCGCCTTGGTTGATCGAGCCGCGCCAGGCGCCGGTCTCGTAGCCCTCGGACTCGATGAACCGCTTGAAGTTCTCCAGGTCGTGCTCGGCCTGGTTTTCTACGATGTGCAGCTTTTCGGCCACCGTCTCGAGGAAGCCTTCGGGTTCGAACTCCATCGCCAGGTGGACCTCCGTCCGAGTAGGCCCGACCGCTGCGAAGGTGACCTCGCCGGCGTTCGTCGCACCCTCCACTGCAGCCCACGCAACCTTGCTGTCAGGCACCTGCTCGAGGACCTTGGCAACCCACTGCCGGCGTACACCGCCCATCTCGGCCACCCATTCGAGGCGGTTATCGCTGAGCTGGGTCACCTTCTCCACGCCGCCCATGAACTGCGGGAACTCCTCGAACTGCGTCCACTGGTTGTAGACCGTGCTCAGGGGCGCGTCCACGACCAACGCCTTCTCGACCTTTGTTGTCATATCAATCCTCCTCACGTTCGTTTGCCTCCCGCGCGCGGGTTCAGTCCGTGCGCTGGAGCTTCCTTTCGCAGACTGATACCCAGGCTCGCGGTGTCCAAGACAGAAGGGAGGTTCGCCCCGCCCGTAGACAATCTTGAGGATTCACGAAGAGCGTCGCGAAAATCGCCCGCGGCACCACGGGTCGGCGTTACGTTCGCAGAGGGGGCGCTGAGGGGGTACGGGACTCCTGGAACTTGCGGGTTCCAAGGGTCCCGCAGCGTTGCTCGGCTCACTCCTGTTCACCACTCGCATCTGTCCCCCCGTCGACGTGCACGGCAGGCGGTCGGGAAGTCCTCTCGGCTGATGTGCGGGCAGGGGCCCAACTTGCCGCCTTGATGTTTTACCTGACGGGGGTACCGTCGGCACGAGTCAGGAGGTGGCTGCGTGGACGAGACCAGACCCCTTGGGCGAACCGAGCTTCAGGTACCGCCGCTCGGTGTCGGAACGATGACCTGGGGCGACCCGACCGGCCTCAGCCGCTGGACCCCCGCCAAGCTGGCGTACGGCGGAGCCGACGGACCAGACCAGGAGGCAGCCGCTTTTGACGCGAGCATGGCGGCCGGAGTGACGCTGTTCGACACTGCGGCGATGTACAGCAGCGGCGCCTCGGAGCGGCGGCTGGGCGAACTTGCCCGAGGCAGCCACGCGCTGATCGCCACCAAGTTCCCACCCGGGATCCGCGCCACCGCGCTGGACCTGCCGGGCGCTCTGGCGGCGAGCCTGGCCAGGCTCGGCCGCCACACGATCGACCTCTACCAGCACCACTTCCCCAGCCGTGGGGTCGACATCCGCACCCTTATGGGCCTCATGGCCGACGCCGTCGAAGCGGGCCGGGTCCGCGCGGTAGGGGTGAGCAACTACTCGGCCAAGCAGCTGCGCGTCGCCTATGCCGCCCTTGCTGAACGGGGCATACCGCTGGCGTCCAACCAGGTTCAGTACTCGCTGCTGCATCGCCGGCCCGAGACCGACGGCGTTCTGGACGCCTGCCGCGAGCTCGGCATCACCCTCATCGCCTACCAACCGCTGGCGAGTGGCGCCCTCACCGGGAAGTACCTCAACGGTGGCCGTCCGCGTGGCCTGCGTCCGCTGATGCCGATCTTCCGTGGCAAGGGGAGGGAGGCGATTGCCCCCGTGGTGGGACTTCTCACCGAAATCGGGCGCGGACACGGCCAAGATGCCACCCAGGTCGCCCTCCGCTGGCTCGTCCAGCAGGACGGCGTGCTGCCGATCCCCGGCGCAAAGAACGCCGCACAGGCATCGGCCAACGCCCGCGCCCTCAACTTCGCCCTGTCCTCAGTCGAGCTTCAAGCGCTGGACAGCGTTACAAAAACCTGGCGGAAGTAACTCCGACCCGACCCGTGACCAGGCTCGGACGGTGCGGACTATGCCTCGTATTTGAATGAGACCCGGAGCTTGGTCCGGTAGGTGAGGCCGCCGGTCTCATCGATGTGGATGTCCTGCGCGACGACCTCGGCGACCCGGAGATCGCGAAGGGTCCCGGTGGCCACCTTGATGGCGGCGGCTGCGGCATCCTCCCAGGACTCGGTACTGGTTCCAATGAGATCCGTCACTCGATAAACGCTCATGCGACCCTCCTTGGCCACGGGGGAGCAATCCCCACACCACTGGTCTATCGAAGCTCGAGGCCAGCAACAAGAGGCCTCTGCTCGGAGGTTCACCTCAGCACGAGCCAATGTGCCGACCCGGGCGGGTTTCGCCGAACTGTCGCATCTCGAACGACAATCCACGTCGACCGATTGGTGCGGTCAGAGGCGATGTGCACCAACGGGACCGCCTCGCGCAGCGCGGCAGCGCTCATATGAACCCAAGCGCAGAACCGAAGACGTAGAAACCCACCGCCGCCGTCCCCGCCTGCAACTGGAGTTCGACAAGGCTGGACTGCCCTTGTCGCCAGTGGGCCTCGCACGGACCCAAAAGCTGGCATCGACCAGGAACCGACTCGCTCTTTGGGCGCCGCATCGAGCCGTGACCTCGTCGATCCGCCATGTAGTCGTACGCCTCGTCCCACCCGAGGGTCCGAAGGACTCGACTCTTGTCCTGATAGGGAGTCTGCTGAGAATTGCCCTAGATCGAGGACCTCCGCGTCCCGATCGCCAGTCCCGTGGGCTTAGGGCTTATGTGAGGACGTTTCTCCAAACGACGCCGCGGAGGCGCCGCGACCGGCGCCTGTGGCAGTGCGGCGTTCCCGCACGCCGCGTCCTGCGTTCCGGTTGTTCCCGCGTCCGCCAGAACAACCGGAACGTCACAGCGGGAGGTCCGTCAAGCTCCGCGAGCTGGCTTATGGAAGGTATGACCGCTCCCTTGCCAGCACTGCCGATTGCCGCAGATCCGACGGTCAGCGAAACACGCGTGCAAAGAAGTCCGGCTTCCGGTGTCCGAATACACCCCCTTCCGAGGCTTAAGGGGTTAGGGCGGAAGGAGATCGAGTTGCCATGTTGAGTCTGCACAAGCTGACCGCCGGCACGGGCTACGACTACCTGACCCGGCAGGTGGCGGCGATGGATTCGACCGAGAAGGGGCACACCAGCCTGGCGGACTACTACGAACAGAAGGGCGAGAGCCCGGGCCACTGGGTCGGGTCGGGCCTGGTGGGGATTGATGGCGTGGTCGCCGGAGACGTCGTGACCGCCGACCAGATGCTCTCGCTGTTCGGGCTCGGCGACCACCCCCTGGCCGCTGAGCGGCTCGCCGCGCTGGATCTCCGCGCGACCGACCGTGACATCAGGAACGCCATGCAGCTCGGCCAGCGGTACGGCGTCTATCCGGGAATGACCGAATTCAGCGTCGAGCTCACCCAGCGCATCGGCGATTGGAATCTCGCGCACGGCCGCGACCCAGGCGCCCCGGTGCCTCCGGAGGTCCGCGCAGAGTTCCGGACCGAGGTGGGACGCGAGCACTTCCACAAGCGCTTCGGCCGCCAACCGATGGACGCCCGCGAGCTGTCCGGTTTCATCGTCCGGGCCTCGCGGCCAGTGCGCAGCGGCGTTGCCGGCTACGACGCCACCTTCTCCCCAGTGAAGTCGGTGTCTGCCTTGTGGGCGCTGGCCGACCCGGAGATCTCCAACGTGGTCGAGCGCTGCCACGACCAAGCCGTCGCGGACTGCCTCCGCTTCATGGAGGAGTTGGCGATCTACACCCGGCGCGGCCGCAACGGCGTCCGGCAGGTGAAGACCCACGGCATCGTCGCGGCGTCCTTCACGCATCGCGACTCCCGAGCAGGCGATCCGGACCTGCACACGCACGTCGCGATCGCGAACAAGGTGCAGGCGGCCGAGGACGGCGCCTGGCTGACGATCGACGGCCGGATCATGTTCAAGGCCAACGTCACCGTGTCGGAGTTCTACAACACCGCATTGGAGAAGCACCTGACCCGCGAGCTCGGGGTGCGGTTCGTGAACCGTCCGGGGTGCGATCCGGAACGGCCGGTTCGTGAGCTCGAAGGCGCCGACCTGGCTCTGCTCGACCGGTGGTCGCAGCGGGACAGGCTGATCACGCGGCGGCAGGGCGACCTGGTCGCCGATTTCCAGCAGCGGCACGGACGGACCCCCACCCCGACCGAACTCCACAATCTCGCGCAACAGGCCACCCTTCAGACCAGGGAGGCCAAGCACGAACCACGCTCCCTCGCCGAACAGCGTCGGGTCTGGGCGGTACAGGCCGAGCAGGTGCTCGGACGTGGCGGGACGTCACACATGCTCGCCCGCGTACTTCGTCCGAGGGTGCACCCGGTGCGGGTGGTCGACGAGCGCCGGCTGCAGGCGTTGGCCGCCAACGTGGTGTCGGTGGTCCAGCGGCACCGGTCGTGGTGGCAACCCTGGCACGTGCGTGCCGAGGCGTTGCGCCAGGTGCGGATCGCCGGCGTGCCCGAGCTCGCGTCGGCCCTGGATCGGAGTTGTCGACCTGTCGCTGGAGCGCTTCTCGGTGCGGCTCACCCCGGCCGGGGACGGGATCGGCGAGCCGGCGGCACTGCAGCGTCCAGACGGCAGCTCGGTGTACACGGTGGCCGACTCGGCGATCTACACCTCGCAGCAGATCCTGGACGCGGAGTCGCGGCTGCTTGCTCTCGCCGGCCGGCGGGACGGCATGGTGGTCGGCGAGCGGTCTATCAGCCTGGCGCTGCTGGCCACGCTCGCCAACGGCGTCCAGCTGAACTCTGGCCAGGTGGACCTGGTGCGCAGGATGGCGTCGTCCGGCGACCGTCTGCAGTTGGCGATCGCCCCAGCCGGCGCCGGCAAGACGACGGCGATGAGCACGCTGGCGGCGGCGTGGCGCGAGGCCGGCGGTGAGGTGTTCGGAATGGCTCCGTCGGCGACCGCGGCCGCCGCGCTGGCCGAGCAGCTGGGCGGCCAAGCCGACACGCTGCACATCCTCACCCACGGGCTGTCGACCGGCCGCCTGCCTGCCTGGGCCAGGCAGATCGGACCGCGCTCGCTGGTGGTGATCGACGAGGCGGGGATGGCTGACACGCTCACTCTGGAGACCGCGGTGTCGTTCGTCGTCAGCCGCGGCGGCAGCGTCCGGCTGGTCGGCGACGACCACCAGCTCGCCGCAGTTGAGGCCGGCGGCGTACTGCGCGATCTCGACGCCGAGCACGGCGCGGTGCGGCTCGCCGAGGTGGTCCGCTTCGCCGACCCGGTGGAGGCGTCCGCGTCGCTGGCATTGCGGGAGGGACGCCCCGATGCGCTCGGGTTCTACCTCGACCAGGGACGCATCCACGTCGGCGACGCCGGCACGACGCTCGACCAGGCGTTCGCCGCCTGGGCGTCCGACCGGGCCTCGGGCCTGGACAGCTTGATGCTCGCCCCGACCCGCGAGCTGGTGTCAGAGCTGAACCAACGTGCCCGGGCCTCCCGGTTGGGTGGCGTTGCAGCCGATCAGGAGGTGGCGCTCGCCGACGGCAACCGGGCCTCGGTGGGCGACACCGTGGTGACGCGCCGCAACGAACGGCGGCTGCGGTTCTCACCGACCGGCTGGGTGCGCAACGGCGACCGCTGGACGGTGACCGGGGTGGGACGCGACCTGAGCCTGACTGTGGCGAACGGGCGCGGCTTCCAGATCACCCTGCCCGCCGAGTACGTCCGGGCCGACGTCGAGCTCGGCTACGCGACCACGATCCACGGTGCGCAGGGCGCGACGGTCGACACCATGCACGGAGTGCTCACCGGTGCGGAAAGCCGCCAGCAGCTGTACACGATGATGACCCGCGGCCGGCTCACCAACCACGCCTACGTCCAGGTCGTCGGCGACGGTGATCCCGACAGCATCGTGCGGCTGGAGACGGCCATGCCGCCCACTCCGACCGAGGTGCTGGAGTCGGTGCTGGCGCGGGACGAGGCAGCCCTGTCGGCGACCGGGCTGCGTCGTGCCGAGGCCGATCCCGTCGACCCAGCTGAAGCCGGCCGTCGACCGCTACGTCGACGCGCTCGGTGTGGCCGCCGAACAGATCGTCGGCCCTGAGCGGGCGGCATCGCTCGAGGCGCAGGCCGAGCTGGTGGTGCCGGAGCTCACCGACTCCCCCGCCTGGCCGGTGCTCAAGTCGCAGCTGATGCTCCTTGCTGCGTCCGGAGCCAACGCGATCGGCGTGCTGGAGACGGCCGTTCGGTGACGGCGGACTGGATGACGCGCGCGACCCGGCGGCTGTGCTGTCGTGGCGGCTGGACCGGGTGGAGCGCAGCGGACCCCTGCCCTGGGTGAGTGGGATTCCGACCCGACTGGCGGAGGATCCCCAGTGGGGGCCTTACCTGTCCTCACGCTCGGAGCTGGTCCGCGACCTGGCTGCGAAGGTTCGGGAGGCGTCTGGGGCAGGCAAGCATCGCTGGCAGGAGGGACTGGCGGACGATCTGACCGCCGAGCTGGTCGCTCACGTCACCGTGTGGCGAGCGGCGATGGGCGTGCCGGAGGACGACCTGCGTCCGACTGGCTCCGCGCAGCCGCCGAGTGCGGCCTCCCGCTGGCAGCACGTCCTCGACGATCATCTCGAGCTGGCCAACCCCGAGCTGCATCACTGGAAGGCGATGCTGCGGCAGCTCGCTCCGCAGTTGCGCACCGACCCGCAGACTCCGGTGTTGGCGGCGAAGCTCGCCTCGTTGGCGAGGGCGGGCGAGGACGTGCAGCGACGGCTCTCGCTCGCCCTGCGCCGCGGTCCCCTGCCCGACGACCACGCGGCGTCGGCATTGCAGTACCGCCTCGAGCGGCCACGCCAGGAGCCCATCCGCGAGATGTGGGAGACCATCGAGCACACCGAGAGCATGGGCCAGCGCCACGAACGCATGCGCCCGCCCGACCTCGGGCCGTCACACGGCCACGGAATCGGCATCTGATCCCCACCCACCAGGAGGAACACCATGACCGCCCAGCCGAAGCCGGCGAACCAGCCGTCGGAGTACCTGTCGATTGCCGAAGCCGCCGCGCTCTACCACGTCTCTCGCGACTACGTCCGTGACCGCATCATCGACGGTTCGCTGCCTGCTGTCCGATCAGGTCGGAAGATCATCCGGATCAGCGCCGCCGACCTGGAGCACCTGTTCCGGCCCGTCCAGTCGATGCGGTCAATCGACCGATGAGGAATGAGGAGTCTCGAGTGTCCCTATGTCTCAATCATTAGGACATCTGCGGGCGGCGACGACAGGCCTTCAGTCGAGCCTGTCCTTGAAGTGAGCGTGAGCGTCGCGCAGGACCTCTGTAGAGCGGCTCACAGTGGCACCGCCTCGGACGGGGCCCGCTCTCGCAGATCGGGCCGAAGGGCGGCCTCGGGAGCGAGGTCGACCTCTGCGCCCACCAAGTCGCCAATCCGACGTTCAAGGGTTCCCACCTCAAGCAGGCTGAGTGGGTGGTTCATCGAGAACAGCAAGTCGATGTCGGAGCCGGGTCGATCGCTTCCCTTCGCCACCGAGCCGAAGACGCGTACGTTGCTACCCCCTTCCTCAGCAACGAGCTGCCGCACCTCAACTGCTCGCTTCCTGAGGCGCATCCCCAGCGGGCTGCGGCCGTGGACGCGCAGCAACCGGGAAACCTCGGGCTGGCTGCGGCCGATCGCACGGGCGATTTCATGCTGGGTCATGCCTCCGGCAGCAGCCGCCCGCACAGCAGCTTCGAGTTCCGCACGTGCCGTCGCCACCGCGAGATCGGTGCGATGTGCCACTTGGGTGAGAGAGTCGGGCATGGGGTGTGCGGTATAGCAAGTGCGATCAGGCCGTAATTGTCCGATTCGCCAAGTGTCCCCGCCAACCGCTGGCGAGCCACTCTGAGCCTGGGAGAGAATCACGCCGTGGACGACTACGACCTGATGTTGAGGCATGCAGGCAATTGGGCGCGCGATCGCACGCGTCCCTTTGATTCCGCGTTGGTCGCGCTGGCAATCCAGCTGCGCGCCGACCATGACGACCTGCCCGCCAACCAGTGGCCGGCCGGCAGCGCGGAGCACCTCATGCTGGTGCGCTGGCCGTCTCATGGACCGGCTGAGCCGCCGAACGCGGAGGATCTGGTCGCCTCGCTGGACACCTTCTGGGCCTTCCTGCGCAGCACCGGGCGCATGTCCGGCGCGTCCGCGCAGCCAGCACAGCTGCGCCGGGAAGCGAAGCGGGCCGCACCCCGAATGGCCGCGGCGTGCGCGGACGAGCGCAACTTCGGCACCGCCAAGCAGCTCCTCGCCTACGGCAACGAGATCGGCATCAACCTGGACGACATCCCCGACATGGACGAGGCCAACCGGCGGATGCAGCAGATCGTGGAGGCCTGGAACGCACAACCCGATGACCAGAGGCTGTCCAGGAGCCAGCACTGGCCGATGCACGGGCGACCGACCAGCTACGAACCCGGCGACGGGCCCGATCCGGACGAGTTCTTCTTCGACCCGTCCAGCCTTCCGGACTCGCCCCTTTTCGAGTTCGACGAGACCGGCAACCTGATCCTGCCCGAGCCGCTCGACCCGGCCGCGAGCGCCGCCCAGGCCCGCGCGTCCGGCTTCATGCAGCGAATCCTGGCCCTGGCCGAATGGGTGGGCGACGGCAAGCCGATCACGGCCACCGACACTCTTCGCCCCGCTGTCGGCCAGCAGGCCTACCTCGACCTGAAGCTTCGCGACTGGGAGCGCGACATCAAAGCCAGAACGCTGGGCGCGCCACTCGAAGGTGATCCGGGCAGGACCAGTGGGGAGGCGCCATCGTGGCGATCGGCGACAGAGTCCTTCGCCCTGGAGCGCCTGTGGCGGCCGGCGTTGCTTGCCGGCCTGATCACCACCTCGGGGCGGACCGCCCGGTTCGAGCCGTCTGCGGTGCCAACGGATGCAACCGGCTGGCTCCAGCTGGCGATCGCGGTCACGTCCATGGGCTTGGCCGGCTGGAACGACGGCGAGAGCCTCGACCTGGCCATCGAGGCCCTCACCAGCATCGACGCCGAACACGGCGATGCCGCCCGGGCGGAGGAAATCGCCGACGACTGGTGGGACAGCCCGACGAACTCGTGGCACGCAGCTGGTGAATCTGACGCCGACGACGAATGGCCTGTGAACGAAGGACTGCTCCGCGACCATCAGCGACCAGGAAGTGGCGGCGTGGCTTGCCACCTTCGCCGACCACGGACTCTGGCGGGAGCAGAAGGGGCGGCTGATCGGTACCGAGTTCGGGCGTGACGTGCTGATCACCCTGGTCGCCATGATGAGCGGGGCCAACCCCTGGGGGGAGTAGCGCAGCCGCCATAACCACTCAGCTCCTCCGCCGATCGCGGATGTAAAACCTGTCGCGAAAATACGAATACATCTTCGCGAAAGTACGGAATCTGATCCGCTAGAGTACGAACCCCGCTAGCGTGGGCGCGTGAGTGAGCTACTTCCGCGCCAAACCGTGGCCATAGGCGCGCAGCTGCTGGGCGCCTTCCCCGCCGTGGTGATCCAGGGCGCCCGACAGGTTGGAAAGAGCACGCTCGCCCGGCAGCTTGTCGCCGATCGCAAGGCAGTGGTGGTCAGCCTGGACGATCGCGCAGTGCGCGAGGCTTCGGCGGCCGACGAGGTGGCCTTCGTCGAACAGTGTCCCGACGGGACCCTTGTGATCGACGAGGTGCAGCGGGAGCCTGAGCTGCTGCTCGCCATCAAGTCCAGCATTGATCGAGACCGCCGCCCGGGACGCTTTCTGCTGACCGGCTCGGCGGACCTGCTGAGCGTGAAAGGCCAGACTGACAGCCTGGCGGGGCGAGCCGCCACGCTTCACTTGCGGGGCTTCAGCCAAGGAGAGCTCGACGGTCACCCCGAGGACTTCGTCACCACGGTGCGCAGCGGTGTACCCGTTCAGGGATTCACGACGGAGTGGACCCGAGCCAACTACGCTGCGGCGCTCGTCGCGGGCGGGTATCCGGACGTCCGGGGGCTCAGCGCCCGCCTGCGGCACGCATGGCTGGACAGCTACATGGAGCGCGTCCTGCAACGGGACGCCACCCAACTGCCCTCCGGGGGCCAAGCTGGCAGGTTGCGGTCGGTACTGGCGCTCGTGGCCGCCAATCAGGGCGGTGAGCTGGTCAAGGCTCGAGTCGCCGACGGTGCCGAGATACCCAGGAACACGATCACCGCCTACCTCGACGTGCTTCGGTCGGTGTACCTGGTCGATCAGCTGCCACCCTGGACGCCAAACCTGACGAAACGAGAGGTGGGTCGCCACAAGGCATTCGTCTCCGACTCCGCTCTCGCCATGCGATTGAATCGGCAGACCGAGCAGCAACTGGTTCCCCTCACGTTCGACGGCATCGGCGGGCTGTTCGAAGCGTTCATCGCCGGCGAACTGCTGAAGCAGCAGGCCTGGAGCGAGCAGGACTACCAGCTGTTCCACTTCCGTGACCGCGACGGCGCCGAGGTTGACCTGGTCCTCGAACTTGATGACGGGAGCGTCATCGGCATCGAGGTCAAAGCCTCTTCGACCTACCGTGGCGACCAGTTCGACGGCCTGCGCTTCCTCAAGGGCAAGCTCGGTGACCGGTTCCTGGCGGGCATAGTGATTGGCATGTCCGACGCCGGATACCAGTACGCCGACCGTCTCTACGGACTCCCGGCCGCCGCGCTGTGGCAGTGGCGCCCTTGAAGGCTTCGATGGGTGTCGCCATGTGACGACAGCCTGCTACTGTCGTCACATGGCGACAACCACCGTGAAGGATGCAGCCCGGCTCGGCGACGCCGTCCGCAAAGCTCGGGCCGAGGCGGGCATGACCCAGGCCGAGCTGGCAAGCGATGCGGGTGTCGGACGACAGTGGCTGGTCGCGTTCGAGGCGGGCGACAAGATTTCCGCCCCGTTCGACATGGTGATGCGGGTGCTGCGGGTGCTCGAGCTCGAAGTGACTCTTGACCCGTCCATGCCGAAGCGTCCTGGTCGGAAGGATCAACAGTTCGTACCGAATGCCAGTGAGGTCCTCGCCCGCTACGAGAAGAACGCGACGCGATGACAACCCTGCACGCGCTGATGAACGGGGAGCACCTCGGCGTCGTCGACGGACAGGGCCGGCAGCTTCGTTTCCGCTACGACCAGGACCTCGACCCCGCAGAGGCTGTGCCGCTGTCGCTGAGCATGCCCCTCTCGCGTGCCCGTCATCGCGGACCGGTGGTGTCGAGGTGGTTGACCGGCCTGCTGCCTGATCGTGAAACGGTGTTGATGCGCTGGAGAGCGCAGTTCGGCCTGACGGATCTCCACCCCGAGAGCCTGGTCGCCCACATCGGCGAGGATGTCGCTGGAGCCTGCCAATTCGTGCGCGAGGACCGGCTCGATTCCGTTCTGTCGCGGTCCGGCTCCCTGGCACCTTTGGCCGATGGCGACATTGCCGGCATCGCGCGCGCCGCGAAGCAGGACAGCCTGCCCTATGACGCCGAGACCTCGACCGGCCGGTTCTCGCTGGCCGGCGCGCAGGTGAAGTTCGCCCTCCAGCGGATCGGTGAGGACAAATGGGCGCTACCTTCAGGGGCGGAGCCGTCGACGCACATCTTCAAGCCCGCCATCCCCGGTCTGGAGGACCAGGACGTCACCGAGGTTGTGTCGATGCGGACCGCGGCCGCCGTGGGCCTGCCAACAGCGCACGCGTTCATCGCTGACTTCGCCGGCGAGCGTGTGATCGCGGTGGAACGGTACGACCGCGTGTTCGCGGACGGTCGGTGGTGGCGCGTCCACCAGGAGGACCTCTGCCAGGCAACGGGGCGTCGACCCGAAGCTCAAGTACGAGTCACAGGGCGGGCCAGGGGTGGCAGGCGTGCGCTGCCCTCATCCGGCAGCATTGCGGCGAGACCGACGTCGAAACCTTCGTACGGGCGATCATCTACAACTACTTGATCAAGGGCTCGGACGCACATGCTCGCAACTACTCCATCCTGATCACTCCCGGTGACGTCCGACTGGCCCCGCTCTACGACCTGAACGCCACCCTCGGCTTCGGCGACTCCGGTCAGGCCACCCAGATGGCCATGAGGGTTGGCGGCGAAGGTCGATTCGCGCGGATCAGCGCCGGCAATTGGCGACTGTTCGCAGCCGAGGTTCAGCTGCCCGAGGAGTGGGTCCTGGATCAGGTGCGGACGATGGCCGACCAGCTACCTGGAGTCCTTACGGCCGTGTGCGTCAGCCCCGACCTGGTGGGCGTCGCCGATGCCACCCTTCAGAGATTGCAGGAGCGGGTCGAACAGTGGTGCCGGACGGCGCGGGCTGCGTCCTAGAGGCACCGGCGTTGGCGCTCTTTGCTCAGAGCTGGCCTGCGGTCGGCTCCTTCTGGCGCGGGAAGGCTTCGTGGAGTT
Source organism: uncultured Actinomycetota bacterium (assembly GCA_963799235.1). Classification (GTDB taxonomy): domain Bacteria; phylum Actinomycetota; class Actinomycetes; order Propionibacteriales; family Propionibacteriaceae; genus Propionicimonas. The sequence goes on from CAWCWL010000001.1 coordinate 686,764, forward strand.
GCCACTGAAGGTCGGCGATGCGGCCGGGATCGAGCGGGCCGGGCTCGGTCAGCCTCTGCCTCAGCTTCTTCATCCACAGCACCGCGACACCCTGGACGGTGAACGAGCCTCCGATGAGTGGCCAATCGGCGTCGACGAAACACAGCACGCCGTGCACAGGTACGTCCGGCTGATCCGCAAGGGCTGCCCGGACCAGTCCGAGCTGTTTGTGCATGCCCTGGACCAGCTTGGTGCGGTCACGGCCGCCGACGATCAGCAACTCCTCGCGTGGGCGGATGATCCCGCCCTCGACGCGCAGCTCAGGGCGGGCGTCGCGGTAGCGCTTCGCGTCGATGATGAACACCCCGGACGAACACACCACCATGTGATCGATGTTCGCCGTCGTCCTCGGGATGCGCCGATCGTGAAGCACGCGGACGGTCGGCCCGGCGATGGCTGCGAGTGCCTCACCGAGCCGCTGCTCGCCGATAGCCCCAACCGACCACGCGGTCGTTGACTGCGGATCATCGAACACCGCCAGCAGGAACTTGCCGATCTTCGGGTGCGCGCCCTGCACCCGGTCACGCCTGGCATCGTGTCGACGGTCGAACTCGCGCACCGCTGAGCCGCCAGCCGTACCGTCAACGACCTCGAGCTCCACAGGAACGTCCGGGGTGATCGCGTGACGTGGGGACGCCGTCGACTCCGCCTGTTCTGGAATGGCGCGCCGAGGGGCGCATGCGATGCACGCGACCGTCTTGCTTACGCGGTCGTAGTCGGCCGTACGCCGGCCTCGAGCGTGATCCCGCACCGTGAGCACGGGCCTGCGTAGCGCAGCTTCATCCGTTTCACGGTCGACAGAGGCCCCGCTTCGGCTGGAGGGGTCTGGTCACTGATCTTGTCTTCCACAGTCTTGCCTACTAGTGGCGTGTCGGTGAAGTAGCTTTACGTTTGGGTGGGATAATCGTGTATGGCGAACAAGACGGCTGCGCGGTTGGTGTTGCGGGATGGGGATCGGCCCAGGTTGGAGCGGTTGACCCGCGCAGCAACTGGTGCGGCGGCGGCTGCCCAGCGGGCCAGGATCGTGTTGCTGGCCGCTGATGGTGAACCAAACTATGTGATTGCCGAACGGGTCGGGGTGTCTCGCCCGACGGTGAACCTGTGGCGGGCCAGGTATGCCGAGCTGGGTCTGGCCGGCCTGGTGGACGAGGCGCGGCCGGGCCGGCCGCGGCAGGTCGACCGGCTGGCGATCCTGACCGCGACGCTCACGCCGCCACCGGTGAGTCTGGGGGTGACGCACTGGTCGTCGAGGCTGCTGGCCACCCGGCTGAAGGTGGACCACTCCACGGTCGCTCAGGTGTGGAAGGAGTACGGGATCCGGCCGTGGAAGACGGAGACGTTCAAGTTCTCCACCGATCCCGAGCTGGAGGCCAAGGTCATTGATGTGGTCGGGCTGTACCTGGCGCCACCGGAGAACGCGATCGTGTTGTGCGTGGATGAGAAGAGTCAGATCCAGGCGCTGGACCGGACCCAGAAGACCCTGCCGATGCAACCCGGGCATGCCGAGCAACGCACCCACGACTACGTCCGCCACGGCACCGCGACTCTGTTCGCCGCCCTCGAGATCGCGACCGGGAACGTCACCGGGCTCTGCAAGCAACGCCACCGCCACCAGGAGTTCCTGGTGTTCCTCAAACACCTCGCCCGGGCCTACCCCGACGTCGAGCTACACCTGGTGATGGACAACTACGCCACCCACAAAACCGTAGAAGTCCGTACCTGGCTGGCCGACCATCCCCGGATCCATGTGCACTTCACACCCACCTCCGGGTCGTGGCTGAACCTGGTCGAGGTCTGGTTCGGGATCATCGAACGCCAAGCCATCCGGCGCGGCAGCTTCACCTCAGCCCGCGACCTGACCGCCAAAATCCGGACCTTCATCACCGGCTGGAACCGACGCAAGCACCCATTCATCTGGACCAAGACACCCGACCAGATCCTCGACAGCATCAACCGCAAACGTAAACACGTCTCAACGACAAGCCACTAGCAGCGTGCGAGCCCGCTGGTCGCTGCCATCAGGCTGCCAAAGAAGAGCGGCACAGTGATGATCCCCAGGATCGTCAGAACGATCCAGATGATGATCATGACCTTGATAAACCGGGCTATGAAATGCAGGTCGTCCGACGTCTGGCGGGTGAACCCGAAGCCATAGTGCGAGTCGCTGAATCCACCACTCTGCGTCCCGCGCTGCTGCTAGATCTGGAACGGAGGCGCTCCTGACCCGCCCGACGGCGGAATGTGCTGCCGCCCCGATGAGGCAGGTCTTGGCGGAATCGGCACCCACTTGCCACCGTCCCAGACGTGGCCGTTCATCTCGATACCGACGGCCCTCTGATCACCGTCCACCGCCCCCGCCTTCATTGGTGCGGGCGACAATCGGCTGGCCCACACAAGTGACTCTCCCTTCTTGCATCCCTTGAGGTTCTCCTTGGTCATGGACCATCGCCACATTCCGTCCTCGTCGAACATGTGCGCCGTGATCGGCAAAGTGAAGCCGCTCACTCGCGGCCGTATGGAACGTCACGTTGAGTGAGCCTCCCATGCGATTCACCACTCGACGAAGTCCCCAGCCCGGCCACCAGTGCTGGGGCGCCGCGTGGAGCCGCTGCTGTCTTGCCTGAGAACCGTGTCAACCGCGAGCGCGGACGCGAGGACAAGTGAACGCAACGGCTCCTCCAGCGGCCGGTGGATTTGCACCACGTAGTTATCAGCCTTCGTGAACCACTCCTTGGCCAGGCCCGCCCAAGTCTTGGTGATGCGGGCGATTTCGTTTCCGGCCGCGTCCTGGATGCTGAAGTCCCAGGCGTACCAGTCCTCGGCGTTGATCGAGCCTAAGGTTCGGCCCCCAGCTTCGAGTTGCAGTCGAATCTTGCCGAAAATGCCGAGGTTCTTCTGCACGATCTGCCCGATCAGTGTGCCGTTGGCACGAGTCACCGTCACCGTGGACTTCACCAGCTTCGCCGGCCGCGTCACCACCATCAGCACCCGGCCATCCATATCGAGGACCTGTAGCCTGCGGGTCCTGTTGTCGTCGGGGAGCACCGCCAGCGTCTTCTTGAGAAAGTTCTCCCCCACTTGCCGAACCATCCCGATCTGGTGGCCGCTCTGGTCATAAACCGCGTACTCGGCCTTGACCTCAAAAAGCTTCCCCTTTTGGTTGACGACGAGCACCTGTTCGGTGAAGAGCGGGCCTGCGGTAACGAGAGTCCCCTCGGCGAGACCGATCACCGCCACCTGTCGCTGGATCTTCTTGCTTGCCGGCTGAAGTGCCTGCACTGCTGAGCCGGCGACAGGAGAGTCAATCGCTTGGAGTCCACGCGAGGCGACATGCTGTGTCCACAGGTGACCATCCCAGTAGCGAACCTCGTAGCGGCAAAAGGGGTCCGGATACCAGTGCCCCGGATCGGCCGTTACCGAGGGTGCAGCAGCGCTGGGAGGATCGACGTCCTGGCACCCACCGGAGGTGACGTGCTGTGTCCACTTTTGACCATCCCAGTAGCGAACCTCGTGGCGCCCAAACGGGTCGGGATACCAGTTGGCCGGAGTCTGCGGGGGCATGAGCGGAGGCTACAGCGCGATCAGCCCCCATGAGCCAGATCCCCTCGATTTGGCAGGATCCCACGACTGGGACTAGGTCGCACATAGGCCAGGATGCCGCTGGTGTGTGGCATTCGAGTGCGTCGCGGCTCAGTGCGGAAGACCGCGCTGTCTCGCCGCGGCAAACAGGCCCAGTGCCGTCTGCGCCGCCAGCTCAGCCTCAGGTTCCCCCACCGGTCTGGCGTCGTAGCGCTGCTGGTTGCGGGAGCGGCGCAGCTGATCGAAGCGCCGGGCGTCGTTTTCGCCTGGAGGGCGGTCGATGACCGCTCGCAGGAACTGTCCGACTGCCTCGTGCTGGCCGGGGCCGCTGATCGTGCGATAGCCATGGGCGGCGAGCAGCGCCTCGCCGATGTCGTGGCACGCGTCGTAGGCGAGGTTGTACCGGTTCTGCGGCTTGGAGAGGTGAGGCAGGTCGGCGATCACGTCGCTGGCCTGTCGCATGAAGGTGAGCGCCCTGGATTGGTCGGCGGGCACGACGGCGAGACGTCCCCGCGCCACGAGATCATCCACCGCCTTGAGCTGCGCCGGATTCAAGGGTGTCAGCGCCATGGCAATGCCCCCAGGATCGGGACGATGGGATTGGCTCGAACGCTCTCGAGGAAACCACTCTCCTGTCCGAGATCCTCGGGGGTGACGATGGTCGGGTTCACCGGCCGGCCCACCACCCGCTCGACCCGCTCGCAGGCGTCGTACACAGCGGCTGCGTCGGGCGTGCCCACCACCATCACATCAATGTCCTGAGGGGATGGTCCCTCGACCCCGCGGACGCGAGCCGCGAATGAGCCGTAGAGAAACGCTGATTCAACGCCATCCAGGGAGGCAAGCTCCTCCGCGAGCAGGGCGACTGGCCCTGCCGCGACCAGCAGGATCTCGCGAAGGGGTGCGGTGAGGGGGCTGGTTGGGTTCGCTCGGATCAGGCGCGTCCTGCCAACCTCGCGTTCGGCAAGGATGCCGGCCTCCAACAGGCGCGCGACCTCGCGATGCGCGGTGGGATAGGCAAGATGGGAACGCTCGGCGAGGTCGGTGATGCTCAGTTCGTCATTGCCAAGCAACATCGCAGCCAGCAGCCGTGCCTGGCCATCAGAGCGGAACACGGGAGCGAGCAGCGGAGCCTGCGTTCTCATATAACGGAGGATATTATCCGTTATATCGATAGTCAACCCTCGCCGCCATCGACAAGACGCGAGAGCCGCTCCGCGATCTGGCGATCTCGGTCCTTGGCTGCGTGCTGGTAGAGCTGGGCGGCCACCGAGGTCGAGTGGCCGAGCCGCGCCTGCAGCTCGGCGGTCGTCGCTCCGACCTGGGCGGCCATCGTCGCCCCGGTATGGCGCAGGTCATGCCACTTGAGGTCGTCGCGGCCGGCGGCCTTCCGGGCCTTCGCGAAGTGGCCGCCCATCACTGAGTGCCACATCTGACGACCACCCGCGCCTGGGAACAGGAGGGCGTTCGGCGACGGCTTGACCCATGTGTCGAGGTGTTCCTCGATGATCGGCCAAACATGGGGAGGGATCACGATGTCCCGGACCCCGGCGTCCGACTTCGGCGGCCCGACCACCGGGCCGCCCTGGGGGAAGATGACCGCGCGACGCACCTTGATCACGTGGTTCACGGCGTCGATGTCCTGGCGTCGGAGTTCGGCCAGCTCGCCGTAGCGTAGGGCGCACCAGGCTGCGATCGGCACCGCCGCCGCCAGCCGCGGCGGCATGTGCTCGGCCATCACCCGCAGCTCGGCCGGCGTCGCGGGCTCCACCCGGCGCTTCGTGATCATGGCGCCCGCGCCGCGGATGTGCACCGGTGAGATGGCGACCAGCTCGTCGTCGACCGCCGAGTTCATGATCGCCCGCAGCAAGCCGTACGCCTTGGTCTTCGCACGGTCCGGGATGGCCAGTTCGGCGTGCCAGCGGCGCACGTCGGTACGGGTGATCTGGTTGATCGGTCGTTTGCCCAGCGTCGGGAGGATGTAGGCGGCGAGCGTGTGCTCGTAGTCCTTCTTCGTCATCGCGCGGAG
>CAWCWL010000002.1:0-988630 GCA_963799235.1 uncultured Actinomycetota bacterium
CCGCTTTGACTAGGATAAATAGTCAGGGCGGGTTTCTTCATGCAACATACGTGCAACAGGCGCTCCCTGGAGGGCCCACCCGGTGTCGACACCCACGCCAAGCGTCGTCGGACGGGTTCCCGGCGCCGGAGCGGTAGAGACCGGCCACTGATGGGACTCACCGCGGTCAGGAACCCTACGCGCGCGCTGAATCGATGCGTCGGATGAACTCGTTGGCCCAGGCGATGGCTTCGTCGAGGCCGGCCAGCACGTCGAGACCGTCGGCAGCTTGGGTGTAGAGCGTGTCCCACTGGTTTCCGGAGACGATGGTCGGCGGCCACTCCTGCTGCCGTCGATACTCGAACAGGCGTCTACAGGTCGAGGCGACCTGGGCCAGGTCAAGTTCCTCGGCGCGATCGAGGAGTTGGAGGTCGACCAGGTCCCGGGCTCTCTCGCTGCCCGTTTCGGAGGCGGCGTGGAGCTTCTGCGCGACCTGATGGTCGGCTCGCATCACCGGTACCGGCCTGGGTGACTCCAGTCCGACCTCGGTGAAGAGAACGGCGAGGTCGGGCGCGAGCTGGTGATCCGGCCGATCGGCGTCACCGATCTCGTTATGTCCGAGCTCGAACTTCACCGAGCACCACGGGCGACCCAGATAGTCGAGTCGGACCTCGAAGGGTTTCATCACATAGGAGGTGGGAACGCCAGTGGGACGCGGCGCCGCCTTCTCGATCAGCCGCCCAGTGAAGCCAGCCCAGCCTCTCGCCAAGGACTCCTCGAAGTCGCTTCGAAGCGGTCGAGTGACTGCACCCTTGCAGCGTCGAGGTCCTGGGTGAAGCGGGTTCCGCGGCCGTACCGCAGGGCCATTGCGCTGCCACCCTTGATCGCACCTTCGGGAAGCATCTGCCCCCCACGACCAGCGCCATACCGACACGACGACGCAGCGCGAGACCGTCGTCTCCCTCGAGGTTGCGAATCCGCTGCTCCAGCGAACGCGCACTCCTCGGCGGGTCCTGATAGCTCACGACCGCAGTCCTTCCCGCACTCGTTGCCACTCGGCGGTGGTCAGCAGACCCTGGGCGCGTGCCTGCTTCGCCGCGTCCAGCAGACGCTCGGTCTCGATGCGCCCGCGGCACTCCAGGATCGCGTCAGCGACGGGCTGAGCCGCCAAACCCTCATACACGGTCGTGTGCTGATCCTCTGCCGCCAGCGTCAGCTCAATGAAGGCAGGGAGCTTCGGCCGCGCACGTCTGGGAACGGCAACCTTGATGTGCCTCGGTTTGACATCCGCAAGCCCCCAAAGGGCCAGCACCGACTCACCGTGCAGGTACGCTCCGCCCCCCACTCGCGCCAGCGCCTCGGCGAACTGGTCGAACTCTGTTGTCGGCGCATCCGGCACCCGGTACAGGCCGTAGGCGACGTTCTCCAGGCCGCCGCGGGCAGCGAGCTTGGGCAATTCGCCTGCGGGGACACCGGCGCCTGCAGCATCCTTCGTGGTGACGTACCCGTACTGATCCATGGCGAGTTCCCGCACGATCTCTCGATACTTCCTCTTGGCAGCCATGTCACAACTATACCGAAAACGGTAGTGTTGTGACTCATCGCTAGGCCGCTTGCCTCTACTACGGAGCCAACCTTCTCAACTGTGAGGCAACGAGTCCGAAGGCAACCCGCACCACCCAAAACTAGAATGAAGTACTAGAATCGTGGTCGTGACGTCGATCACGCTCACCGAGCTGAACCAGAATCCCTCCCGGGCAACGCGACTCGCGGACCACGGCGAGGTGATCGTGATGCGCCGCGGCCACGCCGCGTACCGGATCACCAAGATCGAGGGTTCCGGCGATCCGCTCGACGAGCTGGTGGTCACCGGGCTCGCCCGACCGTCCCGCAGCACCGCTCCCCGGTCGGCTCGCCGCTTCCCCACCATCCCCACCGAGATCGACCTCGGGGCTGCGCTCGACGCCGAACGGGCCAGGCTCGATGGCCTCATCTGAGCGCACCTGGTTCGTCGACTCGTCTGTGCTGCTGCGAGCGATCGCGGACAAGTCGGCTGCGGCCCGCGAGTGGTTCGAAACCGCCTATGCCGCCGGTGACAGGTTCGTCGGCTCACGCATGCTCGAACTGGAGGTGCTGCGGGTCGTCACGAACGCCGGGCTGCCCACCGACGTCGCCAACGAGTACCTGGACGAGTTCGCCCTCATCGCCGTCGGGAACGACCTGATCGACGAAGCCATCGCGCTCGATCCCGACCTCGGCGGGGCCGACTCGGTGCACATCGCCTCGGCGATGCGGCTCGGCGCGGACCGGGTCACGATCGTCACCCATGACGCCCAGATGGCCAGGGCCGCCGCCAGCCTCGGGTTCGAGGTGCTCGACCCCGTGACCGACGATCCCGGCCGGGCGGCAGTGGTCTAGCAGCCACGGTTCGGCCTGCTCGAGTCACTACAAGCCTGGGGTGATGCCGCGGTCGGGTCCGTGATGGTGATGTTCGTCTTCGGGGCGGACGCGGTGGGGTGGTGGTTGGACCCGTTCCCAGTATTCGGAAGCTCGTGCCGCGGCGGCTTCTCGCTGGGTGAGCCAGTCGAGGCGTTCCTTCGGGCTGGTCGGGGCGAACCATTCCAGGTCGAAGGCAAAGCGATCTATCCAGGTGGGGCGGTGTTCCCTTGCCGCCTGCGCGGACAGCCGGGTCGCCCGAGTGCCATCGAGGCTGACCAGACCGACTTCCCGCCATGGGCGTTGACACGGGTCGCGACTACGACCCCGGCGGTGATGGTTTCTGACTCCCACCGTCCCGCGAGGGGAGTGACGGTGGTTGATCGGCCTCCGTCGATTGTGCCGGCTGCGGCACGGTGGTCGCGGATCAGCCCGTTGATCAGCCGGGTCGGCTCGTGGCGGCGATCACCAGCCCTCGGCCCGCGTGAGCGCGGGTCGACCACTCGGCCGCGGTCACCGCGAGCCGTTCGGCCTCGGAGCCGTACACCCGGGCCCGCTGAATCACCGTCGCCGCGGCCCGTTCAGGGTCGGCACCGGTCCGCAACGCGACACTGTGCGCGGCGTAGGCGGTGGCGCGTCCGCCGGGGCGGAGCTGGAACCGGTGGACGTCGTTGGCGTCGTCGAGCAGCCACGCCCGGCCCGCCCGCCATGACGGATGGCGGTGGTCGGTGGTGTACTGGAATCCCGCGGACGTGATGAAGGACGGCTCATGAACCCCCCACGCATTCCCTGCCTTTCGCTCAGCATTGCGCTGATCGCCTTCTCGTTGCCAGCCCTTGCCCAGACGGGATTCGCTGCACCACTCGCACCCGCACCGACGGTGCCGGTCGCCGTCGCCGGGCAACCGAAGGCGCCGAAGAACGTGATCGTCATGATCGGTGACGGTATGGGCTTCAACCAGCTCGACGCCGCGGGGCTCTACCGCTACGGCACCCGTGCTGCACAGGTCACCGTGGACGCACGCAGCGGCGCGATCGTCCGGGCACCGGGTACCCGGGTACCCGAACTCGCCGCCGCCGACGTGCAACTGGCCGTCCGCACCACCCAGTTCGGCGCCACCTACGATCCCGCCAAGGCATGGTCGAGCTTCGGCTACGTGCTGAAGAACCCGACGGACTCCGCTGCTGCAGCGACCGCGATGGCCACCGGGGTGAAGACCGACAATGGCGCGATCGGCGTCGACCCGAACAACAAGTCGGTGCAGAACCTCTCCGAGCTGGCCATCGCGACGGGGCGATCCGCCGGCGTGGTCACCAGTGTTCCGATCTCCCATGCGACACCGGCCGGCTTCAGCGCTCACGAGTCCAGCCGCAGCAGCTACCAGGCGATTGCCCGCGATCAACTGCGCTCGAAGCTCTCGGTCGTCATGGGGGCGGGCAACCCCTGGTACACCGACAACAGCAAGTTGCGCAGCCGCGCCAAGTACACCTACCTGTACAAGTCCGACTACCAGAAGCTCAGGGACCGCAAGAGCGGCTTCACCTACCTTGCGTCGAAGAGCTCCTTCGACAAGCTCACCAAGGGCAAGGCACCCAAGCGGGTCTTCGGCCTTGCACGAGTCGCCTCCACCCTCCAGCAGAAGCGGTCGGGTACCACCAGCAAGACCGGTGCCAAGCGGAATGCCGTACCCAGCCTCGCCACCATGACGAAGGGCGCCCTCAACGTGCTGGACGCTGACCGCGACGGCTTCTTCGTGATGATCGAGGGTGGCGCCATCGACTGGGCCAACCACGCCAACCAGAAGGGGCGGCTGGTCGAGGAGACAAGCGACTTCCTCAAGGCCATCGCGGCGGTCAACACCTGGGTGGAGACGAAGTCGTCCTGGGACGAGACCTTGTTGATCGTCACCGCCGACCATGAGTCCGGCTACCTGACCGGTGCCGGGGCTGACCCGAACTGGACGATGCTGACCGGACGGGTCGGCAGCGTGCCCGCCATGTCCTGGCACACCGGTGGTCACACGAGTCAACTCGTGCCCTTCTACGCCCGTGGGAGCGCTGCATCCGCGTTCACCACTGCGGTGATCGGCCAGGACCCGGTACGCGGGCCCTATCTGGACAACACGTCGATACAGCGAGTGGTGGCGGGGCTGTGGTGAGCATTCCCTGGCGCACCTACGTGGCCCTCGGTGACTCGCTCACCGAAGGGCTGCAGGACTTCGACGACACCGGCACCCCGATCGGTTGGGCCGACCGGCTCGTCCAGCTGCTCGCCGACCGCGCCGGCACCGACATCGGCTACGCCAACCTCGCCATCCGCGGGCGACTGCTGGAACCCATCCTCACCGAACAGGTGGAGCCGGCGCTCGCCCTCTCCCCCGACCTGGTGTCCATCTGGGGCGGCGGCAACGACATGCTCCGGCCAGACGCAGACCCCGACGCCATGGCCGCTTCCGTGGAAGAGGCCGTGGTGAAGTTCCGCACCGCAGGCTCGGACGTGCTGATCGGCCTCGGCGTCGACTCAAGGGACTCGCCCATCATCCGGCTGACGCGCAACCGCACGGCCATCTACAACATCAATCTCGTTGGCATCGCCACCAGGCACGGTGCGCACGTCATCGACGCCTGGAACCTGCGATCCCTGCGCGACTGGCGCATGTGGCACGAGGACCGCATCCATCTCAACGCCGCGGGGCACCAACGGGTGGCCCTGGCTGCCTTCGCAGCGCTCGGACTCGAGCCGGACGATCCGGACTGGGCGGTTCCCCTGCCGGCGAACACGCCGATGAGCAGGCGCCAGCAACTCGACTGGAACCTCACCTGGGGTCGAGAGCACCTTGCTCCGTGGCTCGGTCGCCGGATCCGGCGCACCAGCTCGGGTCTCGGCCGGACAGCGAAGTTGCCCCAGTACGTGACGGTGAGCCCGCGCGGGACAGCGGCCAATGCCGAGGCCGATGACGAGCAGTTGGCAGAATAGGCCCATGCCCTCGAACCTCACCGACCCCGCGGCGCCCGCCGGGCTGCCCCGCAGTGTCCGGGTGCGACTGCTGGCAGCGACCTGGCTGGGCAATGCCGCAGCACTGGCCTCACGCCTCGCCGGCAAGGGCTCAGGGGCATCCATCCGTGGCAAGGTGCTCACCCGCCTCGCTCCGGACGCCTTCGCGCAGCTCCTCCAGGGACGCCGGGTGCTCGCCGTCTCAGGCACCAATGGCAAGACCACCACCACCCACCTGCTGGCAGCTGCGATCCGTGGCGGACTGGGAGCGCACGCCGGGCGGCTCGTCACCAACGCCGACGGCGCCAACCTGCACTACGGCATCGCTTCGGCCCTGAGCCAGCGGCCGACGGCCGACATCGCAGTCCTCGAGACCGATGAGCGTGTGGTGTCCGACATGATCGCCAACGCCCGTCCCGAGATCCTGGTGCTGCTGAACTTCAGCCGCGACCAGCTCGACCGTCACCACGAGATCAAAGCGCTCGGACGCGCCTGGCGGGTGGCCCTCGAGCGCGCCGGCCACGCCGGCCCGACCATCATCGCCAACGCCTGCGACCCGCTGGTCGTCTGGTCCGCGGGCACGGCGGCGCGGGTCGTCTGGGTCGAGACCGCCACCACCTGGAACGCGGACGGGGCCCTGTGCCCAGCGTGCGGGACCATCCTGCAGCGCACGGATTCCGGGCAGGGCCAGCGGTGGGACTGCCCCGGCTGCGAGCTCCACCAGCCAGAAGCCGGCTTTCGCGTGGAGGGCGAAGACATCGTCCTGCCCGACGGCAACCGGGTGCACCCGGACCTGCAGGTGCCCGGCTCGTTCAACGTCTCGAACGCCGCCTGTGCTCTCGCCGCTGCCCTGGAGTTCGGTGTCGACGTCGAGACGGCGCTGGCGGGCATGCACACCGTCATTGCCCCTGCCGGACGATTCGCCACCGCCAGCTTCGGCAGCACGACGGCCCGGCTGCTGCTGGCCAAGAACCCCGCCGGCTGGGCCGAGGCGCTCCCGCTCGCCGCGTCCGACCCGGTGATCCTCGCGATCGACTCGGTGGCAGCAGACGGCAAGGACGTCTCCTGGCTGTGGGATGTGCCCTACGAGCAACTCGCCGGGCGGACTGTGATCTGCAGCGGCCCCCGGGCGCAGGACCTGGCCGTACGGCTCAGCTATGCCGGTGTGGACCACGAGATCGTGCCCGACCTGCGGGCTGCGCTCGGCGACCGGAAGGCTGCCGTGGACGTGATCGCCACCTACACCCCGTTCCAGGCGCTGCTGAAGATGGCGGGCCTGCGATGAGCCCGGTCGAGATCGTGCTCGTCTACCAGTCGCTGCTGGGCATCTACGGCGACCGCGGCAATGCCATGGTGCTGCGCCAGCGCCTGTCGTCGCGGGGGATCGAGGCCGTGCTGACCGAGGTGGAGCCCGGCGACACCGTCCCGGCCACCGGCGCCGTCTACCTGCTCGGCGGCGGGGAGGACGCGGCCCAGGTCTCCGCGGTGAGGGGTCTGAAGGCCGACGGCCACATCTTCGAAGCCGTCGAACGCGGCGCCGTCCTCTTCGCAGTCTGCGCCGGCTACCAGATCGTCGGCAACACCTTCACCGTCGGTGAGCAGGACGACGTGATCGACGGCCTCGGCCTGCTGGACGTCACCACCCGGCGCGGCACCGAACGGGCCGTCGGGGAGATCCTCAGCACCTGGACACGGCCGGACGGCACGGAATCGCTGGTCACCGGTTTCGAGAACCACGGCGGCTTCACAACGCTCGGGGAGAAGGCCACTCCCCTGGCGCGGGTCGAGATCGGTATCGGCAACGCCAATGACGGCACCGAGGGTGCCGTACAGGGCAAGGTGATCGGCACCTACCCGCACGGCCCGGTGCTGGCCCGCAATCCCGAGCTCGCCGACCACCTCCTCGAGCTGGCGCTCGAGCGCGAGCTCGACCCACTCCCCCGCCCGGAGCTCGACGAGCTCCGCCGCCAGCGCATCGCGGCGGTGCGGAAGGCGGGCCTGCGTCGCTGACGGCTCAGCCGGCGGTCTCGACAGCCGGCTCCCCACGGAATAGCGGCTGTACGAATCCTCCTGAGCGGGCACCGCCGCCGGGCCACGCTCGTAGCGCCTCGCCGGAACCCCGTCGCCGCTGGACGGGCGTGTCGCTGATTCCGATTTTTCTCCCGCAGGCTGTTGCGATAGAGTTTCTTCTCGCGCGCCGCTAGCTCAACTGGCAGAGCAGCTGGCTCTTAACTAGCGGGTTCGGGGTTCGAGTCCCTGGCGGCGCACTGCGATTGGCCCGAAGCTTCCACCTTCGGGCCAATCGTTTTTCTGCTTGTGCGTCGGCCGCCGGTCGACGCAGACGAAGGCCCCGCGGTTCGCACCGCGGGGCCTTCGCTCTTCCGGTCTTACTTCACGCCACCGGCTGTCAGACCGGCCACGATCCGCCGCTGGAAGATCAGCACGCCGATGATCAGCGGGACGGTGATGAGCACGCCTGCAGCCATGATCGTTCCCCAGGGGGTGTCATAGCCATAGGCGCCGGTGAACTTCGAGATCGCCACCACAGCTGTGTACATGTCCTGCCGGGTGCCGAAGGTCAGCGCGATCATGAACTCGTTCCAGACGGCGATGAACGTGATGATCGCCGTCGTGAACACGCCCGGTGCGGCCAGCGGAAGGATGATCATCCGGAAAGCCTGCCCCGGAGTGCAGCCATCCACCATCGCCGCCTGCTCCAGCTCGACCGGCAACTGCCGGAAGAACGCCGTCAGGTTCCACACTGCCAACGGCAGGCCGAAGGACAACGAAGGGATGATCAGCGCCTGGTAGGTGTTCATCCAGTTGATCGGCATCCAGGAGTAGGCACCGGTGAACATCTTGAACAGCGGAATCAGGAGCGTGATGCCGGGGAACATCGAGCAGGCGATGATGATCGACAGCACGAGACCCTTGGCCCAGAACCGCAGCCGAGCGAGCGCGTAGGCACCGAGGATCCCCAGCAACAGGGTCAGCAGTGTCGTGGTCAGGGACACGATCAGCGAGTTCAGCAGCGCCCTGCCGAAGCCGTTGTTCGGGTCGAAGACCGTTGGGTAGTTCTCGAAGGAGACCGGGTCGGGCCAGAAGGTGGTGTCGCGGCCCTCGGTCGGCAACCGAAGCGACGAGACGATCATCCAGTAGAACGGCAGCACGCAGTAAAGGACGATGAACGCCATGCCGATGATGATGGTGATCTGGCTCACCCAGTACTTGCCGCCGCGTCGGGGCTTGTTGAGAGCGGCGAGTTCTTCGGCAGTCACATGGGACTGGGCGGCCACGCTTGCAGTAGTCATGCCTGACCCTCCCCACTGGTGACTGTGCTCCTCGCGAGCTTCACGTTGTTCTTGCTCGCCTTGGCTTGTTCCTTCTGCCGCTTGCGCTGAGCGGTGAGTGCCCGGGATTCCTCGTCACCGATCACGTCGGCACCCAGGAGCTTCACGAACAGGAAGGCAACGATCACGATGTAGGCGAACAGCACCAACGAGTACGCCGCCGCAGAGCCGTAACGCAGGGCGTTGTTCTCCACATAGGCGAGGATCGACGTGGTTTCCACGTAGTACTTGCCGGGGCCAACCATGCCCCAGGGCAGGTCGAACATGCGCATCGTGTCAAGGGTGCGGAAGAGCACCGCCACCACGAGAGCCGGCTTGACCATCGGCAGGGTGATCCGTGTGAAGGTCTGCCAGGCGTTCGCCCCGTCCACCCTTGCCGCCTCGTAGACGTCCGCAGGGATCGTCTGCAGGCCCGCCAGTGTGAGCAGGCCGATGAACGGCGCGGTCTTCCACACGTCGGCGATCACGATCGCCCACTGCGAGTAGTTGTTGTCGGCGAGCCACAGGATCTTCTGCCCGAGGATCGCGTTCATCACGCCGTTGGAGTCGAAGATCAAGCCCCACATCCGGGCAGAGACGATCGTGGGAATCGCCCACGGGATCAGGATCGCTGCGCGCACGAAGCCCTTGCCCCGGAAGGCGCGCGCCATGATCAGAGCCATCGCGACACCGAGGATGGTCTCGAGGACGACACACACGACGGTGAAGAAAGTCACGTTCCAGAAGGAGTTGACCAGCCTGTCCATCGCGCCCCAGGCACCCTGTACGACCTGGGGATCGTTGAAGATGTTGGTGAAGTTGGCAAGACCAACAAACGACTCACCCTCGGGAATCAGGCCGGTGACAGGATCGACGGCCGTCGCCTTGAGAAAGACCGATTCCCGCAGCGACAGCAGGATCGGGATGCCGACAACGAACAGGATGACCAGCATTGTCGGGGAGATCAGGATGCCGGCCAGAGTGCCCTGGCCGTCACTGAGTAGGTTCTTCTTGGGTTTCTTCGTAATGGGAGGCGTATTGCCGGCCAGCGTCGTTGCCGTGCCTTGGCTCATGCTTCCCCACCTCCTTTGCGTGTATGTGCGACTTCTCGGGGTCACGGGCGAACCGTGACCCCGAGAAGTCCCGTCGGGACGGTGGTGTTACTTCAGCAGCCCCTCGAGCTTGGTCTGCAGATCGCCGAATGCAGCAGCAGGTTCAACCTGTCCCTGCAGCGCGGAGTACGTCGCGTCCTGGATGGCCAGGGTGACGTCGCCGTACTTCACTGCCTTCGGACGAGCCTTGGCCAGCTTGATGGACTCACCGAGGGTCGACAAGTACGGGAACTGCTTGTTCAGGGCAGGGTCGGCGTACAGGCTCTCCAGGATCGGCGCCAGCGAGCCCTTCTCGAGGAAGGTCTTCTGGATCGGCTCGGAAGCGATGAACTTGATGAAGTCACCAGCGGTGCCCTTGTTCTTGGTGAACGCGGAGATACCGATGTTGTGACCACCGAGGGTGGAGACGCCGGGGCCGTCCTTGCCGGGCAGCGGCGCAACAGCGAACTTGCCGGCCACCTTGGAGGAGCCGTCCGTCTTGCTGGCGAGGTTGTAGACGTAGGGCCAGTTGCGGTGGAACAGCAGCTTGCCGTCCTGGAACGCCTGACGACCTTCCTCTTCCTTCCAGGTGATGGCGTCGGCCGGAATCATGCCGGACTTGAAGCCGTCGACCATCCACTGCAGGCCGGAAATGGCCGCAGGGGTGTTCACTGCGGGCTTGCCGTCAGCGGTGATGAACTCGCCACCGGCGGAGTTCACTGCCTCGGCGATGTTGCAGGTCAGGCCCTCGTACTTCTGGTGCTGTCCGGCGTAGCAGGACATGCCCTTCTGGGTGGGCAGGACCTTGTCGCACGCTGCCTGCATCTCTGCCCAGGTCTTCGGCGGCTGGAGGCCGGCCTTGTCGAGCAGGTCCTTGCGGTAGTAGAGCATGGCGCCGTCGGAGCCCTGCGGGTAGGCGTACAGCTTGTTGAAGTAGGTCGACGCGTCAACGGCGCTCTGCAGCATGCCTGTGGTCGGGAACTTGTCGGCGGGCAGCTCCTGGAGGAAACCGTTGGCCGCGAACTCGCTCGTCCACACGACGTCGACGGACATGACGCTGAACTCGCCACTCTTGGCCTGTCCACGCTTGATCATGTCCGCGCGCTGCTGGTCAGCCTCGGGAGAGAGCTCGACGAAGGTCACCTGCTCGTTCGGGTGAGCGGCATTCCATTGATCCAGGACTGGCTTCCACACGCCGGCAGTGTCCTTGCCCTGCGCGTAGGTGATCGGGCCACGCTCGTCCCAGTTCACCCCACCGGCGGCGGAACCGCTGGCGCTCGGACTGGCGGACGAACTACACGCAGCAGTGACCAGCAGTGCCCCGAAGGTGGCAACTGCTGCGAGCACGCGCCGCGTTGTGCGTGCATGAGACATAGAGTCCTCGCTTCTGAAATTGTGTCCCCCGCCTGGGGACCCTGACAGCACTCTAAGCAGGCCCGACCCCTTCTGTGCACCACCTTTCCCGGATTGTTATGAAGGTGAAGGCCAAAAGGGCTGCAAATGTGGGAAATGAACCGATTCAGTTGGGTTGAATCGGTTCATAATCCGTAGGGCGTCACTAGGTAAATCGACCTACCATGAACTTTCGTGCCTTCGTGGGCCAAGTGCGCAGGCCTCGGGCGTGGGAAGTCTCAGCGGCCTCTGAGGATCGAGCGGACGACCAGGATGAACGTGACCGCACCACCGGCAGCTGCGGCGAGGAGGGCCACTCGCTCCGTGCGCAGGTTGCCCCGCTCATCGACCACCTGGGCCTTGGCCTGGTCAAAGGTCCCCTCTGCGAAGGCCCGGGCGTCGGCGACGGTATTGGCGACGATCGCCTTCGGGTGCACCTGGTTGATGAGGCTCTCGACGTTGCCGGCCAGCCGCTGCCTCGCGGCCTCGATGTCGGCCTCGATGTCCTCCCGGGTCCGCACGATCGGGTCTGCCATTGTTTCCTCCAACGTCGCCACTGCTGCCTGTCCGGCCCAGCCTATGCCGCGTCCACCGGCGGCGGCAGCCAACCGGCCTCGGTCGTCGGGGTGGATTAGGGTTGGGGCATGACCCAACTGCATCCCGGCGACACCGCCCCAGCCTTCACCCTGTTGGACGCCGACCAGCGCCCGGTGTCACTGAGTGGCTTTGCCGGCGGTCGGGTCATCGTCTACTTCTACCCGGCCGCAATGACCCCTGGGTGCACGATCCAGGCCGTCGATTTCGACGCTGCCCTGCGCGACCTCGCCAAGGCCGGCTACCAGGTGGTGGGCATCTCCCCCGACAGCCCGGAGAAGCTTGCCCGCTTCCGCGAGATGGAGCACCTCGGCTTCCCCCTGCTGGCCGACCCTGACCGCGAGGTCTTGCAGGCCTATGGCGCCTACGGTTCGAAGACCCTCTACGGCAAGGCGGTGGAGGGCGTGCTGCGCTCGACGTTCATCGTCGACGTCGATGCGGACGGCACCGGCAAGGTCGCCCTCGCGCAGTACAACGTGCGGGCCACCGGGCACGTCGCCAAGCTCCGGCGCGACCTCGGCGTGTGATCCTCAGGCAGGTTTGACGTCGGGCCGCCACGACCGCGAGCCGGCGAAGCTCCGGCGGACGAGCGAGTCGAGCACGTCGCTCGCACCGGAGACGATGAGGTGTTCGCCTGCGGAGACCAGGCGCTCGTCGGGCGGGTTGGGCTCGTAGTCACCGGGGGCGTGCAGCATCGCGAGCGTGAGGATGCCGCGCTGCCGTAGCTGGCCGATCGTCTGACCGGCAAGGGGCCCGTCCGCCAGCGCCTCGACCTCCTCCAAGGTGAAGGCCATGCCGCCGGGAGTGAGGGCCGCGTCGATGAACTCGATGACCCCCGGACGGAGTGCGAGGTTCACGATCCGCCGTCCCGCCATGGTGTACGGCGAGACCGCACGGTCGGCGCCGGCCTGGATCAGCTTCGAGATGACGTTCTCGGCGCCGGCGCGTCCGACGATGAAAAGGCCTGGGTTCAAGGAGCGTGCAGTGAGGGTGACGTAGACATTCTGGGCATCGGAGTCGATCGCACTGACGAGGCCTTTCGCCCGCTCGACGCCGGCAGCGCGCAGGACTTCCTCTGTCGCCCCGTCGCCGTGGATGACCTGATAGCCGTCGTCCTCAGCACGCTGCAGGGAGTCCTCCTTGACGTCGATGACGACGACCTGATTGCCGTCCTCGACCAGTTCGCGGGCCACTATCGCCCCGACCCGGCCGTAGCCGCAGACCACGAAGTGGCCGCTGAGCTGGTCGATGCGCCGCTTCATCCGTTTGGCCTTTCTCCTGCCGCTGGCCACGTCGGCCATCACGTTCTCCGCAACGACCCCGACGGTGCCGAAGATCACGCCGATGGCGGACAGCGCCATCAGCATTGTCCAGATCCTGCCCGGCAGGTCGAGCTCGTGCACTTCCCGGAAGCCCACGGTCGTCATGGTGGTGACCGCCATGTAGAGGGAGTCGAAGAAGCTCCAGCCCTCGAGGACCATGTAGCCGAAGGCCCCCAGCAGGGCAAGCCCGCAGACCGCGAGGATCCAGCCCAGTACTGGCCGCGCGGTTCGGGTCTTTCCCGCTGGGCGGGAACCCCTGCCGAACCTGGGTAGCCTCACAGCAGCAGCCTATGGCCGTACCGCCCCTTGGCTAGCGGGAACGATGAAATCCACGATCCCACGGTCCCGCCGAAGGGCGCCGCGATGGTCGCTGAGCTTGACGAGGGCCCGCCAAGCGGTTCCTGGGGAGCTTCGTGAGGAACGCCCTTCGTGACACGCAACTTCGCAAGCTCGGTTGCGTTCCTCAGGGTCCACGAAGCATCACGAAGGGCCGCCATCACGGCGTCGTTCAATCTCAGCCTCCAAGTCTGGGCTTCCTTCCGGCTCAGCCACCTCCCCGGGGGGCTTCGTCAGGCTCGGCCGCCGTCCCTGGGGGCTTCGTCGTGCTCAGCACCACGTCCGCGCGCAGCCGACCTCCCCGCTCGCGTCAGCTGGCGAGTTGGTCGGCTGGTTGGCCTCGGGCTGCGCCGGGGCCCTTGGCCGGGGTCTTGGCCGGTGTGGTGTCTGGCGTGGCGGAGGGGTTGTTGTTGGGGGTCGCAGCGTCGGGGCGGGATGGTTTCGGGGATCCCGTCGGCGGCGATCCGGAGCTGCCACTGGTCACGGACGGCGTACCGGGCGGGTTCGACCAGCCCGTGGTGGTGGTGACACAACAAGACCAGGTTCGACAGGGCGGTCACACCGCCTTGCCACCACGGGATGATGTGGTGGGCCTCGCATTCGGTCGGCCGGGCGTGGCAGCCGGGGAACACACAGCCACCATCACGCAACACCAGGGCTGCCCGCAGATCCGCCGGCACCAGCCGATAGTCCCGGCCCACATCCAGCACGGTGCTGGGCCCACCCAGGACGGCGGGCAGCAGGTCGGCGTCACAGCACAACCTGCGCAGATCCCCGGCACTGAGCGGCTCCCCGTCCCCGATCAGCCCGGCCGCGGTGGCATCAGCGAGCAGCTTGTTGTAGTCGACGGTGACCACGATCCGGGGCCGGTCACCCCCCACCTTGGGCGCTCGGCGTCCTTGGGAGTGGTTGATGATCATCGCGACCAGCGCATCAGCCCGGCGCTGCTCCGGCGTCAACCCTGCCGCGGCCGGGTCACGCTCCTCCACAGCGGTGCGGCGTCGGGATTCGGTGTAGGCATCCAGTTGCGCGATCCAGGCTTCCCCGTCGATCAGGGGCAGGCTGCCGGTGAACAGGATGGAGCCGTTCCCGTCCCGGCGGAACACCAACGACCGGTTCCGGCGGGCCGCCTCCGCCTGGCGTTGCAGGCGCCGCTCCAGGGTCTCGTCAGCCTGCGCCGGCGCGACCTGCGCCAACACCTGCGGGGTCGCCTTCGCCAACCGATCGGAGTCCAGGCTGCCCGCCATATCCAGCAGCAACCGTTCAGCCTGCGCCTGCTGCTCCTCGTTCAACCCGTCCAGCCCGCCGAGTACGGTGCCGATCGCCCGCGCCTGGTCCGACGCTGATCTTGCCCGCCGCCGCGGCCTGCGCCACGTCGGGATGCTCAGCCAGTTCCTTGGCCTGGTGCAGCATGCCGGCCGCTTCCCGCTTCGACAGGCCGCCCTGCACCGTCAACCACGACGTGGTCGGGGTCCCGGCCGCGCTCATCGACTCCTGGGTGGCGTCAGCCTTCGCCAGCAGCAGGCCGCGCGACACGCGGTCAACCGTGAAGCCAAACCCCGTGCCCGCTGGGCACACACCAACCGCTCACCACGCGCAACCAGCGTCGGCGTCGAACCCGTCAAGGATGCCCTCGATCGCGTCCAAGGCCCGCGACGCCGGAGTCTGCTGAACTGCCATGGAACTAGTCAAACACCCGCCACTGACACTAATCGAACAGACCTACGATTCGTAGGTGGTAGGCATGACTCAGGGCGTCGGCGGCCCTTCGTGACGGCTCGCGGTCCTGAGGAACGCAGCTGAGCTGCCAAGCTGCGTGTCACGAACGGCGCTCCGCTCACGAACCTCCTCAGGGACCGTTGGGGAACTGGAACTTGCCGTCGATGATCATGACCTCGAGGGAGGTCCCTTGGTCGGTGGAGCTTGTCGCAACCCGCAGGATGTGGCGCCCCTCCATGGTGACGCGGCTGGAGGACTCGGCGTCCCAACGGGCGAAGGCCGTGGCGCCGATTGTCGCCGACGTCTCCACCACCTGGCCGGCGGCCACCGGCACGCGCTGCACGTGGACGAGGTCGGCGGCCTCGCCAGCAACTTCGGCGTAGCACTGCACCACGTGGACGGTGTCCCGGCTGCCGTGGTTAGCGATCGAGAGGCCGATCCTGATCTCGGCGCCCACCACGCTGACGGCCGGGACGTCGCAGGTAATGGGTGTGTAGCCGAGGCCATGCCCGAACGCGAAGAGCGCGCCGTGCTCGCGGACTCCGGGCGCCCGGTACCCGATGCCACCATCTGCGTCGTAGTCGAGTTCCGTTGGAGCGGCCTCCGGCCCGTGGTCGCCGCCAGGCAGGTCCCTTCGGGAGCGCGGGAACGTGAGCGGGAGTCGTCCGCCCGGTTCGGCGCCACCGAAGAGCACCGAGGCGAGCGCAGCACCGAAGAGCTCCCCCGGATACCAGGCCAGCACCACTGCTGCGACGTCGTCGAGCCACGGCAGCAGCACAGCGCCGGGCGTGTTGAGCACGACCACGGTGCGCGGGTTGACTGCGGCCACCAGCCTGACGAGCTTGTCCTGGTCACCGGGCAGCGAGAGCGAGTCCCGGTCCATGCCCTCACCGCAGGCCGCGTTCGCCAGCACCACAGCGGCGTCGCACCCGGCAGCTGCCTCGACGGCTCGCTGGATCAGGTCATCCGGGGCCTGCCAGCCGAGCCGGATCGTCGGGCCGAGACCCATCGGCGGAATGACGATCGCCGGTCCCGGCTCGAAGTCGATCTGCAGCAGGGCCGGCACGAACGCCTCGAGGTCGACGACAACCTGCATCGGGTAGCGCGGGCCGTGGATGAACTGCTCGAGCTCCCGTGCACCGACCATCACCTTCTCGCCGTCGAGCGTGACACTGGCGCGGCCGCCGAAGGTGAGACTCAGGCGGTGCGCGCCGGTGGCGTCGCTCGTCAGCCGGGCGCGCCAGCGACGCGGCCAGCGGCCGAGGGCATCGGCCGGTGTCACCGTGTGGTCGATCAGGGGTGCGGTTTCGGTCCACACACGCCCGTCGGCATCGATGTACTCGACCTCGACACCGGGGCCGGAGCCGTCGGGCAGGATGAACGCCGACGCCGGGACGAGCGGCAAGGGCACGTCGCCGAGGGAGCCCTGGGACACCTCGACGCGACGCTCCCCTGCGCGGGCAAGGATGCCTGCCGCGGGGGTGCTGACGCGGCCGTTCACAAGGCCCACTGAGGCAGAGCCTCCGGTGACGAAGATCGCGTCGCTGCCGCTCGGGCCGATCACGGCGACCGAGGTGACGTCATCACCGAACGGTAGGGCGTTGTCCTCGTTGCGCAGCAGGACCATGGCTGCGATCGCGCAGCGCTCGGCCAGTGCCAGGTGCTCGGGTGTCGAGGGCCCTTCGTCAGGCGCAGGGAGGGTGAGGTCACCTTCCTGCGCTTCGTCAGGCCCAGGGAGCAGGACGCCACCGATCATGGCTCGAACGAGGTTGGTGATCAGGGCTGTCACCACGCCCGCCGGCGCTGCGGCCACCATCTCGGCCGTTCGTCCACCCGCACCGCCCAACGCGCCGAGGTCGAGTCCTGCGGCGAGGGCCAGCTCCGGGTCGCGGACGGCGAAGAGGAAGTCCGGGCAGTAGAAGCCCTGCCAGCCCCACTGCTCCCGCGGGATGGCAAGGATCTCTGCACTCTCGCAGGCGTACGCGCCGTTGATGCGGTTGTAGGAACCCATCATCGACCAGGCACCCGCCTGGATCGCCGCCTCGAACGGACGCAGGTATTGGTCCTGCAGGACGGCCGGGGACACCTTGACGTCCATCGAGTCGCCACGATCGTCGCCGAGGCCGTAGCCGGTGCGGCGGTCCTCCCCGTTGTAGGCCACATAGTGCTTCAGCTGGGCGACGACATGCTGCGCCTGAAGCCCCCTGACGTGGGCTGCGCCAAGCCGTCCGGACAGGTGCGGGTCCTCACCGAGAGCTTCGGGGATCCGCCCGGCCCGGGGGTCGCGGGCGAGGTCGAGCGTTGGTCCGAGGACGACGGTGTAGCCGGCAGCCCGCGCCTCCTCGCCGACGGCCGCCCCATAGGCCTCGGCGAGTTCCTCGTCGAACGTCGCGGCAAGGGCGATACCCGCAGGGAAGGCAGTCGCGCCCTCGACGTCACGCAGGCCGGTGCCGGAGTCGACGTAGCGCGGTACCGGCAGCCCCCTGCCGGTCAGGGCATCGAAGTCCCCAAGGGCGATGGCCACCCGTTCCCCGGCCTCGAGGTCGGAGACGAACGCTTCAACCCGCTCCTCGAGCGGCAGCGTCGCGTCGAGCCAGTCAGAGCCCACCTCAGACCGCCCGGGACGCGTTCAGCTGGGCAAGGCTGGTCTCGACCTCTCCCTGGACGTCCGGCGCGATCAGGCTGAACGAGCCGAACAGCGGCTGGTTCGGGATCCACGCCGTCCGGCGGTGAAACTCCTTGCCCACGGCAGGGCTCATCCGGTTGAAGGCAGCCATCACGGCCTCGTACGCCTCCGGGTCGTCCATGATCGCTGCCAGCGACGTTGCCGTCGTCACCTCGGCAGGAGCGGGCACGGGCGCCACATCCACCGTCCACTCGTGACGGCCGGCCACCACCGTGAAGGGCTCCCTGCCGGGCAGCCGCACGATGGCGCTGGTGCTGGCGGGAACGAGCGCGCGCACCAGGATCTGGTCGCCGTCGCGGCGCCATTCCACCTCCGCAGTGCCGTACGGGGTCTCGTGCCCGGTGCTGGCCCAGTCGAGTCCGGGCAGCGGCTGGGGTGCGATCTCGAGCTTGCGGTAGCCCGGCTCCGCGGGGGCGAGCCCTGCGACCACCCGGTGCATCCAGTCGGCCACGGCTCCCAGTGCGTAGTGGTTGAAGCTGGTCATCTCACCCGGGTTGATCGAGCCGTCCTCCAACATCGAGTCCCACCGCTCCCAGATGGTGGTGGCACCCATCGTGATCGGGTACAGCCAGGACGGGCATTCGGTCTGCTGCAGCATCCGCCCGGCCTGGCGTAGGTGTCCCGTGTTGGTCAGGGCGTCGGTGACCAGCGGGGTGCCGACGAAGCCGGTGCTGATCCGGTACCCGTCGCGACGCACGAGCCAGGCGAGCCTCTCCCCCATGCGGGCGCTGAGCTCCCCGGTGGCGATGCCGAACTCGATGGCGAGGGCGTACGCGGTCTGGGCGTCGGAAAGGATCCGTCCGGCCGGGGTGACGTACTCGGCCAGCCAGGCGGCGCGGACCTTCTCCGCCACGTCGGCGTAGAACCCTGCGTCCGCGTCATTTCCCAGGACGCCGGCCATGCGGGCCAGCACATCGGCAGAGCGGAAAAGGTAGGCGCTGGCCACGAGGTCGGGATCGGCCTTCGCCTTGGCCGGAAGGTCCGGCGGCGCGTCCGGGTCGACCCAGTCGCCGAACTGGAAGCCGCCCTCCCACAGGTAACGGTCGCCGGCGATCGCCAGCAGCTGGTCGACCCAGCCCTTGGCGGAGGGGTACTGCGCTGCCAGCACGCCATCGTCGCCGAAGCGCTGGTACAGCACCCACGGCAGGATCGTTGCCACGTCACCCCACGCAGCGGCCGGCACCTTGGCCGAGTCGAGGACGTCGGGCACGATGAATGGGACGCCGCCGGTGGCCTCCTGCTCCAGGGCAAGATCGACCAGCCAGGAAGCCAGGAATCCGTCGCAGTCGTACAGGTAGGACGCGGTGGGGCTGAACACCTGGATGTCGCCGGTCCAGCCGAGACGCTCGTCGCGTTGCGGGCAGTCGGTGGGCAGGTAGAGGAAGTTCCCGCGCATGCCCCACAGCACGTTCTCGTGGAGTTTGGTGACCATGGGGTCGGAGCAGTCGAACCAACCGGTGCGCTGCATGTCGGAGTGAATCACCTCCGCGGTGATCGCTGACGGGTCGAACTCGCCCGGCCAGCCGGAGACCTCTGCGAAGCGGAAGCCGTGGAAGGTGAAGCTGGGAGCCCACTCCTCCACGCCGTCACCGGCGAGGGTGTAGGTGTCGGTGGCCTTCGCCACCCGCAAGGGGCGGACGCCGAGCTCGCCGTCCTCCAGCACCTCGGCATGGCGCAGCGTGACAACACTGCCGGCCGCGCCGGAGACGCGGATGCGCAGCCGCCCCACGAGGTTCTGCCCGAAATCGAGCAGCGTTGCGCCCGAGGGCGAGGTGATGACCTCTGCCACGGGCACCCCCTGGGTCACGCGGACCTCCGGGGAGGTACGGGCGCCCGGCACCGGTCCGGACGGCACCACTTGCGCAGCCACCCAAGCGGTGGCATCGAACCCGGGCTCGGCCCAGCCGGCGAGGTCCTTGCGTGCGTCGAAGGATTCACCGAGGTAGATGCCGGCCTCGGTCCAGGGCCCGTCGCCGGAGGCCTGCCAGTCCGGTCCAGTGGTGACCCAGGTACTGGTGCCGTCGGCGTACTCCAGGAGGAGCTGCCCCGCGAACGACGGCTGCTCGCCGTAGAACGGCTTGGCGAGGCCCTGGAAGCCGAAGCTCTCGGTGTACCAGCCGCCGGCGAGCGCCACAGCCCACGCATTGCGTCCGGCCGTGAGGGCGGCCGTCACGTCCGTCGTCTCGTGCACCAGCCGGTACGCATACGGCGTCCAGCCGGGCTTGAGCAGCTGGTCATCGACCGCCTGCCCGTTCACGTGCGCCTGGTAGACGCCGAGGGCCGTGGCGTACAGGGTGGCCCGGACCAGGCCGGGAGCCACGTCGAACTCGTGCCGCAGCAGCACCGGCTGCGCGCCGCGTGAGGGCGCAGGCAGGCCGATGAACCGTGCCTGCCACTCGCCGTCACCGAGGAAGGCCGCCACAACGGGGAGCTCCTCGCTCCATTCCGTCCAGCCGTCAACACCCTGGGTCCGCACCCGCAGGCCACCACGCTGCCGCGGGGCCAGGTCGGCGAAGGGCCACGCGACGAGGACGGAGGCGTCGCCGTCCACCTGGAAGTTCACGGTGCGCGCGCCGTCGTCCCACGCGACCTCTGCAGCAAGCTGTCGCCAGCCCGGGACGTCACTGCGGGTCACCCAGGACACCCGTGGCCCTGGCACGGCGACGGAGGGCGAATCCTGCCGGTATTCCAGCCGGACGGAGTCGACAGCGGAGGTCATGAACAGTGCCTTTCGAAGTGGAGCGGATCAGCCCTTGACTGCGCCGGAGGTCATCCCGGACACGATCTGGCGCTGGAAGATGATGTACATGACCAGCATCGGAATGGTGATCACCAGGACGTTCGCGAACAGCAGGTTGTAGGTCGTCTGGCTCTGGCTCATGTAGTTGAACAGGGTCAGCTGGACGGTAGCGTTCTGGCTTCCGGGAAGGAAGTACAGCGGGTTCTGGAAGTCGTTGAAGACGAAGATGGACTGCACAACCACGATGGTGACGATAACGGACCGAAGCAGCGGGAAGATCACCCGGAAGAAGAGGGTCAGCGGGCCGGCCCCGTCCACGATGGCGGCCTCGTCCAGCTCACGGGGGATGGTGGCGATGAACGCCCGCATGGTCAGCACCGTGAAGGCCAGCCCGAAGGCCACTTCGATCATGATCAACCCGGGCAGGGTCTTGAACAGCCCGAGACTCTGCATCACCCAGATCGTGGGAACCACGGCCGGAGGAATGATCAGACCGGCCAGTACCAGGGTGTTGATCAGGGGATTGAGCCGCGACTTCCGGCGATCCAGGACGTAGGCGATCATCGACCCGAACACCACCATCAGCGTGACACTTGCCACGGTCAGCACGGTCGAGTTGATGAACGCGATGACCAGCATGTAGTCCCTCGCCTGGAAGACGTCGACGATGTTCTGCCAGAGCTGGAAGTTCGTCGGCCAGGAGAAGTCGAGCAAGCTTGCCTCGTTGGTGTCCTTCGCGGCCATCGTGAAGACGAAGGCGAACGGCACGATGAACAGGCCGGTGGTGACCAGGATGCCGATGAGGCCGATCAGCCAGCGGGTGGGCTTGCGCATGGCGTTCACAGCACGGTCTCCTTCGAGTTCAGCCAGCGCGACAGCGGGTAGATGATCGCCGTCACGACGACGAACAGGATCACGTTGCCGGCTGTGGACAGGCCGTAGAAGCCGGCCTGGTACTGCTTGTAGATCACGGAGGCGATGACGTCGGACGCGAACCCCGGCCCGCCCTGGGTGGTGGTCCAGATCAGGTCGAAGGACCTGAGGCCACCGATCAGGGACAGGATGATCACCGTGCTCGTCGCCGGGAAGCTCAGCGGCAGGATGATGTGGCGGAACATCTGCCAGGAGCTGGCCCCGTCGACCCGGGCGGCCTCGAAGTACTCGTTCGGGATGGCTGCGATGCCGGCGATGTAGATCAGCGTCGCAAGTCCGATGCCCTTCCACACGTCGATCGCTGCCACGGAGAGCAACGCGATGTTCGGGTCGGTCAGCCAGCCCGGGCCGTCAGCGCCGGTGATCGAGCTGATGACCTTGTTCACGATTCCGTGGAACGGGTCGAGCAGGACCTGGAAGGTGATGCCGACCCCGACGGCGCTGACCAGCACGGGGAAGAAGCTCACCGAGCGCAGGTAGCCGCGGGCGATGATCGGCGCGCTCAGGACGACGGCGAGCAGCATGCCCAGCACGACCTTCGCACCCGAGGTGATGAAGCCATAGATCAGGGTGTTCCTCAGCGAGCCGATCAGGCCGGGCTCGGAGAAGAACAGCACGAAGTTGTCGAACCCGATGAAGGTGGACTTGAACAACGTCCACCGCGTGAAGGCGAAGTAGAAGCTGAACACCGTCGGCACGATGAACAGGGCGAGGTAGATCACTGCGCCCGGGATGTGGAACCACAACGGATAGGTCTTGTCGACGTGCTCGGCGGAGGCTCGTGGGGGCTTGCGCACTGCCACCTGCTGGCCGTCGCGGGACGACGTGATCGAGCTCATGATGGGGAGTCCTGTCAGGAGGGGTCTGTTGCCGGCGGGAGCCCTTCGTCACGCTCAGGGACCCTTCGTCACGCTCAGGCATCGTGGGGTGAGTGGTGGGGGCCGAGTGCCCGGCCCCCACCGGATCAGGTCACCAGCCTGCGAGACCCAACTGCTGGGCCTGCTTCTTCACGTCCTCGTCGTAGCGCTTCGCGCCATCGGCGGCGGAGGTGATGCCGGAGCCGACCTCGACGGTGATCTTCTCCAGGTTCGGGCCCTTGATCGGGGACAGGAACTCCAGGGCCGGGCTGACATTGCCGTCGGTGTAGAACTTCTGCAGGTCGCCCACCGCTGCCGGGAGGCCGTCGGGCAGGGTGCAGCCCTTGACCATGTACGGACCGGAGGGCGCGATGGCCTTGGTCTGGGCGTCACAGGCAGCCGGGGTGGCGACGAAGGCGAGGAACTTCTTCGCTGCGTCCAGCTTGGCGCCGGTCGTGGTGGTGGGGATGTAGAAAGCCCCCGGGGACCAGCTGGTCAGTGTGTACTTGGCGGCATCGTCGCCGGGCTGGGCGTAGAAGCCGATGTCATCCTTGGCCGTGGCGGACATGGCGGAGTAGGCGCCGATGACGAAGGTCAACATCGGATACTGCGCGCCGCTGCCCTTGACGAGCATCTGCAGGCCCTGGGAGTTCTTTGCTGAGGCGAAGTCCTTGTTCAGGTAGCCCGCCTTCTTGACGGCCTCGAGCCGCTGGAAACCCTTGATTGCGGGCTCATCGACGTACTTGGCCTGGTTGGCCGTGTACTTGGCAGCCCAATCGGGCTGCGCTGCGGTCACGTTGGCGAAGTCGGCCAGGACGAAGAGCTGCGAGGTCCAGGTGTCGCCGTAGGTCTGGATCACCGGATCGATCCCGGCCGCCTTGATCTTGGCGTTGTTGGCCATGAACTCGTCCCAGGTCTTGGGAACCTGAAGGCCGAGCTTGGCAAACACCGTCTTGTTGTACAGGATGCCGCCGCCCGTTGCCTGGCCGAAGGGGACGCCGTAGACGTCACTGCCCGACGTGACCGAGGTCTTGAACGAGTCGTCGATGTTGCCCATGTAGGACTCGGCCGTGAGCGGCACCATGTTCTTGGCCGGGTCGAGGGCGGCCATCAGCGAACCGGAGTTGTACTGGAACACATCGGCCATGTCGCCGGTGGCCAGCTTGGTCTTGACGATGTTGTCGCCGTCCGTGCCCTGCGCCCGGGTGTCGAGCTTCACCGTCACACCCGAGTTGGTCGCGTTGAAGGCATCGATGACCGCCTGGGCGGGCTTGACCGTCGAGTCGGAGTTGTCTGCGAGCAGGGTGATGGTGACGTTTCCGCCTGCCGACCCGGAGGCCGAATTGCTGCTCGTTCCCAATGAACCCGCGGCGCACGCGGAGAGGGTGATGGCGCCGACCGCGAGGCCCGCAACCAGGCCCAGGTGGGCCTTCTTTGGCAGTGACACTTCTTTGTACCTCCTGGTTGTGGAAGCCACGGGCGTGGCTGCCGGTTACTTGGGTTGTCCTTACGGGCGTGTGACCCGTGGCTCTGGTGCGATCCCCGACACGGGTGCTGTGGTGTTGCGGGCCATCAGCTTCGGACTGATGACCTCGTGGACGGGCGTCGTGCGGCCCGCGATGCGCTCCAGCAGCAGACCGACGACGATCTCGCCCATGCGGGTGCCGGACTGGTTGATGCTGCTCATCGACACCAGGGGGTGGGCTGCGATGTCGGTGTCGTCGTAGCCGATGACGGAGACGTCTGCTGCACTGAGCCCCAGTTCGGCGATGGCCTGGAGCACGCCGAGGGCGAGCTCGTCGTGGCCGGCGAAGATCGCCGTGGGGCGGTGCTCCGCCCGGAGCAGCTCCAGCGACGTCTCGCGGGCGCCCACCTCGTTCGGCTCGACGTGCACGACGCGCGTACGGTCCTCGAGCCCGAGTTCTGCCATCGCGAGTTCGTAACCACGGGACCGGACTGCGTGGGGAGCTGTGGTCAGGTGGTCCTCCGCCTCCGGGTTGATCGTCACGTGGACGATGTCGCGATGCCCGAGGTCGTACAGGTGGCGGACGGCGAGGCGTGCGCCCTCGATGTCGTCGTCAACGATGGTGTCGTAGAAGACCGAGTCGTCGTGTCGGCCGAGCATCACCAGCGGCGTCCGCTGTGCGAGATTCTCCAGCCACTCCGGCGCCACCGCCGGCGAGATGGCGAGGATCCCGTCCACCTGGCGGTCGGCCAGCACCTCGATCGCCTGGGGTCCACCGTCATGGTTCGGTCCCGCGGGGGCGATGATCAACTGGTAGCTGGTACCGGCAAGGGCGCCGGCAGCCCCGGTGATGATCTTGGGGAAGAAGTGGTTGTTGATGGTCGGGATCTCGATGCCGATCGTGTACGACGAGCCCCGCATCGCCCGGGCAGACGCCCGCGGACGGTAGCCCAGTTCCGTGATGGCAGCCTGCACACGGGTGCGCATCTCGTCACTCACGCCGTACGCGTCCCGGATGACCTTCGAGACAGCTGCCCGGGAGACTCCGGCCGTGCGCGCAACGTCCTCAATGGTGATCGAACGCTTGGCCTGGGTGGTCACGGAGGACTCCTCGTCAACTTCGTAGAACGGTCTACACTTTCCAGAACAGAAATCTACGTCCTTCGTAGAGCGATCTACAAGCTGTCAGCGCGAACAGCTTTGGTAACGATTCAATAACGCGCCGCGTCAGACTCGCCGCGGAGCGCCACCGATCAGGCCTCAGCCGACCGTGCCTCCGAGGCCCTGCCGATCAGGGCTGAGGGCGGTGCGGATGACCTCGGGTGAGGCCCACGCGCTCTCGACGAGGGCGACCAGTTGTCGCTGGATCGCCAGCAACGCTGCGTCCCGCTCGTCCGGAAGGTCGTGCACCAGGTCACCAACGAGGGCCGTGACCCGCCTGCTCACCTGCGGCTGGTTGAACCCGCACAGGACGACTTCCAACAGGGCAAGATCGACAACGTCCGCCCAGGTCGGGGCACGAAGCACCACCTCGGAGTGGCCGTCGACGATGCGCCGGGTTCCCAGTCCCAACCCGCCGATGACGCGCAGCACGCCTTCGATCTCGTCAAGGGCCCGCACGGCTGTCGTCGGGTCGTTCACACCGGGAGAAAGGGCCCGGACGGCGACGTCGACCAGCAGGCGGAGCGAGTAGAACGGGTCGTGACGCAGCGACCGCTCGCGGTCGACGACGACCGCCCAGCCCAGCCCCTGCAGCACCCCGGCCGGGACGGGCGCATCGGCAGACACCCGGATCACCGGCGTGCCGACCGTCACAGCGTCACCCACCTGGATCAGCAGTGCGACCTTGAGGTGGTGACGGCGGGCGATGGCGATGACGGCCCGCGCGTCGATGGCAACGGTCTGGCCTGCCCTGCTGCTGCGCACCAGTTGCGTCTCACTGGTTGCACTGTCCGCCGCCGGGAGCTCGACCCCGGCCGGCGCTGCGAGCCGCCGGGAGAAGAGGCGACGGGCCCGGCCACCGAGCGCGCTGAGCACCGCGTCGACCCTGACCCTGCTGCCCACGGAGTGGAGCAAGACGATGAAGGCGACGAGGCTGGCGAACAGCAGGCCCACCGCCACGAGGACGGTGAGGTCGGGGGTGAAGTCCGCCCGTCCTCCCGAGCTCACGTCGAGCAGACCGAGGAAGGTGAACGTGATGGTGGCGAGGAAGATGGCGAGGATGTGCCGGGTGGACTTCGCCCGCAGGAAGTACGACACGGTGCGCGGCGAGTACTGGCTGGAGCCGAACTGGAGGATCAGGACGACGAAGGAGAACACGAAACCGGTGAAGGTGATCATGCCGCCGCCGATGGCCGACAGCAGCTGGGAAGCCTGAGCCGCAGCGATCACCTGGAGCATGCCACCGGCATCGGCGATCCGGTCGTCGATGTCGCTGACGAGGAAGCTGAGGACCGTCCCGCCGACGACCCCACCGAGCGGGACCACCCAGAAAGCGCGCTCCCACCAGAGCCGCAGCCGTACCCAGCTGAACGCACCCAACTCCCCGACCACCTTCCCCCCGTGCCCTCGGCTACGGAATCGCGCCGTACGCCCTTGCCTTGCGGATCAGCTCTGCCCGGGAATCGGATCCGAACTTCTCCCGCAGCGTGACGACCTGCTTGCGCACCGTGTTCACCGACACCTGCAACTGGCGGGCAATCTCCGGCACGGTCCCCTCCGTCGCCAGCATCGGCAGCAGCACCAGCTCACGCTCGGTGAGGCGGAGCGGACGCACCCCCCGCTCGCCGGCGTCGTTGAGGTCGGCGAGCTTCTCGAGCATCCGGGCGAAGTTGGGTTCCTGCCCAAGCTCCGGCACGCAGAGCTCGATCATTGCCTCCCGTGCCGGCTTGGGGAGCACGGCGATCGGCACGAAGTTCTCCGTCATGAGCAGGTGGCGCATCTCCTTGATCGCCGCCGCCCGAAGGTCGGCGTCCCCCCTGCGGGCGAGGAGGGACGCAGCGGCCTTGACGATCAGGAGCAGGTGCCGGTCGACGAGCCCTCGACCCTCGTCGTAGGCGCCGGCGTCGGCCACCCGGATCGCCCGGTCGAACTGGCCGGCCCACAGGTGGATACGCGCTTGCGGCAGCAGGCGCAGGCCCTCCGGCAGGTGCTCGATGCTCGCTGTCGCCGCACCGAACGCGCCGGACTTGGTGAGCAGGAGCATCCGTGCCCTCCCGAGAACGGCGGCACCCAGCATCTCGTCCTGTTCGCGCGTCACCCGCGACCGTTGCGCGACCTCGACAGAAAGGTTCTGCATGCCGTCACCCAGGTCGCCCCACAGCCCATCCCGGAAGCCGGCGAGGGCCGCCCGCATCGCCCAGACCCCTGCGAAAGCTGCATCCCCTGCCGGAATCTGGGCAAGTGAGTGTTCGACAGCCTCGCGATCCAGTCGGCGCAAGGCCTGGTTTCCCTGGGCAAGGAGGGAGTAGGCCTCGCCGAGCCCGCGCATTCCCCGCACCCCGAGCGGATCGGTGATCCGCTCGACGGGGACGACCTCGGGTGCAGGGGCATCACCCATGGACATGCTGACGGCCAGGGCCTCAACGCCCCGGGCGAGCACTCGCACCTGTTCCACATCGGCGAGGATCACCGCCCAACGCGCCTCGCTGATCGCATCCAGCGGGAAAGCCCTGAACAGGGCAATCTGGGCCGACATGACCCGGAAGAGGGCTTGCGTACGCCGATCCGGGCCGCGACCCTCCCGCGAACGGGCATCGATGAAGGCTTCGACCTCCTCCTTGGTGCGCCAGGCAGCCTCGAGCGCCTGCCCGGGGCGGGACGAGGGTTGCCTGCGCTCCCCGAGCATCCGAAAGGTTCCGGCGTACACCGCGGTGTCGGTGTCCTCGCGCATCGACCAGTTGGCGTGCAGCATGGCGGAGTCGAGCATGAGGGATGTCGGGAGGGCTTCCGCTCCCGTGTGGCCCGCGGCGGCGAGTGCCGAGGCGGCTGCGCTGGCGGACCAGGTGAGCACCGGGCGAGCCAGCCGCGCTTCGATCGGGAGATCGCGGAAGAGGGCGAGAAGCTCCTTGGTCTGCAGTTCGCTGTGCACGTTCAGCCGGATCCAGGCCTCTTCGACCGTGTCCCAGCGGCCCAGGTCGCGCGCCCAGACCGCGATATCGGCCACGACGTAGGGGTCCTGCTCGGGCGCCCAGCTGTCCACCAGCGTTGCCCGCAGCGACTCGCGCCCGCCGATGCCGTCAAGCCCGGCCTCAAGAGGAGCTTCCCATTCGGGGCGGAATACGAGTGAGTCGGGCCGGGGACCAGGGTCCACAAGCCCGGCGGCCGTCGCTGCCACGAAGAAGCGTGCCCAGTCGGCGACCACGCCGAGGCAACGCAGGGTCATGGCGAACCGCGGTTCATCGACCACCGACCAGAGGGTCAACGCAGGCGCCCATTCCCGCATCCATGCGGGGAGGGCGAGGCCCAATTCATGCGTGGGCACACCCGAGCCAATTGTGGACTCGTGTGGAATTGGAGGTGGCAACTCCGCGCCTGGCATCGGCGGTCCCCCTTGGCGGAAGGCGCGGCCCCAACGGGCCGCTGTCGCCAGTCTGGCACGCGTCATCCTTCACGACCGCTGGACGCGCTTATTCGTCCTACCTCGTAGTGCGCGCGGTCCGGAGAACCGCTTTGTACCAGTGTCGCCCGGCGCCGACGCTGCGGGCTGTACCAATCACCGGGGGGTGCACTGCACCACCGGATGCCCGGCCTTTCGAGCGCGATCGCCGCCGGAGTGCCGGCGGAGCGGGAATCCCGGAATGATGCTGACGATCCGAAATGGCGGACGAAGCCGCGGTCGTCGATCAGTGCCTCGCCCCTACTGAAAGGTGCACAATGCAAATCCACAAATGCTGATGAATTCTCAGCCGTGCTTCAGATTCCCTGGATCAGGAGAGGGCCCCGTACGTCCTCGCTCTCCGGACCAGTTCCGCCCGGGTGTCCGCCCCGAACTTCTCCCGCAGAGTGACCACCTGCTTCCGGACGGTGTTGACCGACACCATCAGCTTGCGAGCGATCTCCGGCACCGAATCATCGGTGGCCAGCAGGGGGAGGAGCACTGCCTCACGTTCGGTGAGATGAAGCGGGCGAACCCCGCCGTCGCCGGCGTCGTTCAATTGGGCGAGCCGCTCGAGCAGGAGCGGGAAGTGGGGCTCGGACTCGACCTCGGCGCGGCAGAGCTCGATCAAGGCGTCCCGCGCGACCTTCGGCAGCAGGGCCAGGTGCACGAAGCTCCCCACCCCGAGGAGCCGCCTGACCTCGCGAACGGCGTCGACGCGGATGCTCTCGTCCGAACTGCCCTCGAGCAGGGCTGCGGTCGCTCGCACCGTGGTGAGCCGGTACCGCTCGGACATCTCCAGTCCTGGCTGGTAGGGGCCGGCATCTGCCAGCCGCGTCGCCTGCCGGTACTGGCCGGACCAGAGATGGATGCGGGCCTGCGAGAGCAGCCTGAGTCCTTCTGGAAGGGGATCGGCAGCATGCAACGCCGCCGCAAAGGCACCCACCTTCGTCAGGAGGATCACCCTGATGCGGCCAAGGATGGAGCGACCCAGCGGCTCGTCCTGCTCCCTGCCGATGCCCGAGAGCCGCGAGATCTCCGCTGCCAGCGAGTTCACACCGGCATTCGGGTCGCCCCACAGCGCCGCGCGCCAGCCGGCGAGGGAGGTGCGCACCGCCCACGCCCCGGCCAGGGCAGCCGTTTCCGGGCTGACGAGGGCCAGACACCGGTCGAGGTCGTCCCGATCGAGTCGCCGGACGGACTCGTTCGCGTCGGCAAGGATCTCGAACACCTGCCCCTGCCCGCGCAGGCCGCGAACGCCCAGGTCGTCGTCGATCCGCGCGACCGGCGGTTCGGAGTGGTGCGCCGGCCCGTCTTCGGTGGAGATGCTCGTAGCGAGCGCCTCCACGCCGGCAGCGAGGACGGCCACCGGGTCCCAGTCGGCAAGGATCATCGCCCAGCGTGCCTCGTTGATGGCGCCGGCCGAGTCCATGCGGAAGAGCGCGAGGCGGGCGGAGAACGCCCGGAAGATCGCCTGCGGCGTGCGTCCGGGACCGCGGCCGGCACGCGACCTTGCATCGATGAACGCATCGATCTCCTGCTTGGTGCGCCAGGCTGCGTCCAGCGACTGTCCGACGCGCGTGGAGGGCAGCCGCCGCTCGCCGATCATCCGGAAGGTCCCTGCGCTCACCGCCTCGTCGGTGTCCTCCCGAACCGACCAGTCCGCATGCAGGAGGGCGGAGTCGAGCAGCAGCCGCTGCAGCACAGCCTCCCCCTCCTTCCGCGGCGATTCCGCGAGGACGGAGTCAGCGGCCCCGGAGGCCCAGGTGAGGATGGGGCGAGCCCGCCGCGCCTCGACAGGGAGGTCACGGAGTACGACGAGAGCGTCCTCGGAGAGGTCACCGGTGTGCTCACCGAGCGACAACCAGACCTGCTCCATCACGTCCCAGCGCTCGAGCCGTCGCGACCACTGCGCGATTTCGGAGACCACGTAAGGGTCAGGTTCGGTGGCCCACGCTTCCACCAGCGCCCCGCGAGTGGCGTCGGTGCCGCCGAGGACGTCCAGCTCCCGCTCCAGCTCGGGAATCCATTCCCCGCGGAAGACGTAGGTGTCGAGGGCTGGGCCGGACTCCACCAGCCCGGCGTGCACCACCAGTGAGGTGAAGAAGGTCCAGCCGGGAAAGCGCCCGTTCCCGAACGCCCTGGCGACAAGCCGGTAACCGTGCTCGTCGATCATCGGCCACAACGTCAGCGCAGCCACCCAGGAACCCAGCGAAGCCGGCAACTCCAGCCGCGACTCATGGCCGGGACCATCCAGTTGGCGCGAACGCGACGGAGGCAGATCCGCACCAGTCATGGGCTGACCCTTCCTTCCGGGCAGTTGCGCGAGGGGTCCGAGGCGTTCCTTGCCTCGGGGCACAACCGACGACCAGTGATAGCTGGAGTTCTCCCAGACTGGGACGCCCTGCGTTGCGGCGCAACCATTTCACCGAGTTCTTGGTTACAAATCATCCAATCCGTACCAAACCCTGGGGGGTACACAGCACCAACACTGCTAGTAAACGGCAGGATTCTCTTCCCAAGGACCAACGACATGGGCAGGATTGCTCATGAGGACGAGGGGGTCAGGCCCGCTAGCCAGGCCACCGAATCCTCAAGGATCTGAATCACGCAGAGCCGAGTCAGGCATCTTTCCCCGCCTGAGTTCAACACACTGACGAGGCACCCCCCGCTGCATGAATCTGGTCCTCGCTCGAAGGCAGTCATCCCCCCAACGGCCTTCGGCACAACAAGCCGGGGTCGAGACCAGGTATCCCCCCCACCAGGTCTCGACATCCCGGCTCTGTGCTTCTGCACCCAGAGACGACGTCCTTCTGCCGCGCGGCGTGGCAGGGGGACGTTCTGGTTGACGCCGGAGGGATCATGGGTTCATGGCCTGGCGCCGCGTGGTGGTTGTCGCCGCGGCCGCGGCTCTCGCGGTCGTCACCGTAGCCGTGTTCGTCATCTTCGACGCCCGCTCGCACTCCAGCAGCGACACCCTGAGGCCCTTCGTGCTGACGATGGTGCCGGCGTGGCTGGCGTTCTGGCTGGCCTGCCGATCACTCCTCGCGCGGCCCCGCAGGAACTAGGGGCGACGCCACACTTCTTCGAGGATCCGCGAGCGGGCAGCGTCGTACTCGATCGCCAACTGGTCGACGAGGTCCGCGACCGGCAGCACGCCGTCGATGCCGGCGACGCCGTGACCTGCTGACCAGATGTCGCGCCACGCCTTCGCGTCGGCCTGTGACGGCCGGGTCAGATGTCCGAGGTCGACAGGGCCACCGGGAGTGTCCGGATCGAGTCCTGCCAGCTCGAGGCTGCGACGCAGGAAGTTCGCCGGGATCGTGCTCACACTGGCGGTGCGGACGATATCGGCAGAGCCGGCGGTGACCACCTGTTGGCGGTAGTCGTCACTTGCCAGCGACTCCGCCGTTGCGAGGAAGCGCGTCCCGAGGTACGCGAGGTCGGCACCCATCGCGCGGGCTGCGAGCACGTCGGCACCGGACGAGAG
The DNA here is from genome assembly GCA_963799235.1 of uncultured Actinomycetota bacterium. Lineage (GTDB taxonomy): Bacteria > Actinomycetota > Actinomycetes > Propionibacteriales > Propionibacteriaceae > Propionicimonas. Next base: position 31,961 of record CAWCWL010000002.1, read on the forward strand.
CGCGCCGCCCAGCAGGATCGTGCCGTCGAAGCTGCGCCGCACCTCGGCCATGAGCGCGAACGGGCTGAGCGATCCGCCATGCCCTCCGGCGCCCGCCGCAACGAGGATCAGGCCGTCGACCCCGGCGTCCGCCGCCTTCCGCGCGTAAGCAGCCGTGGTGACGTCGTGGAACACAACGCCGCCGTAGGCGTGGATCGCGGCCACCACCTCCGAGGCCGCCCCGAGGCTGGTGATCACCACGGGCACCCGGTGGGCGACCACGACCTCGAGGTCGGCGGCCAGCCGCGCGTTCGTGCGGTGCACGATCAGGTTGACGCCGTACGGGGCATCGTCAGGGGTCAGCACAGCCTCGATCACCGCCAGCCACTCCCCCAGTCCGACGGTCGTGCGCTGATTGAGCGCGGGGAAGGTGCCGAGGACGCCAGCCCTGCAGGCGGCGATCACCAGGTCCGGACCGGACACCAAAAACATCGGGGCTGCGACCACAGGGAGGCGCAGGCGTCCGACCAGTGGAGCGGGGAGGGCCATGTCGGCCCCTCAGTTGGCCAGCGGACGGTTGGTGGCCAGGAGGTGGCGCACCCGTGCCTGGCTGGACGGCTCTGGCAACAGGTCGAGCGCAGCGTCGATCTCCCTGTCGAGGAGGTCCGATTCCGTCGCCATCTCGCCCGCCCGTGTGCCCGTCAGCACGGCGGCGAGCCGCGCGACGATGCGCCGGTCGGTCTCGGACGCCCCGGCCCAGGCGGCGTCGAGGTCGCCGTCAGTCGGATCGTGGAGCGGCAGGAGGACGGGCTCGGGGTGCGCGGCTCCGGCTGCCACCAGCTCGAGCGCGGCTGCCTTCGCCTCGGCCAGCACGCGCCGGGCGGACGCGACCACCTCGTCGGTTTCGCGGAGAAGGTGCCAGTCGGCGGCCTGCCACGCCGACGTCGACACGTCACAACTGGAGGCGACGGCGAAAGCTGACGCGGCCGGGTCGGGGTCCCCCGCGGACGTGGCGCGGGCAAGAGCCTGCGTCACGCCTCCCCAGCACGGGATGAGCCCGACGGTCCGCTCGGGGAAGCCGGCCTTCAGCTCTGCGTGGGCCACGATGTGATGGGCGGCGAGCATCAACTCGTTGCCACCGCCGAGGGCGAACCCGCGGGCAGCAGCCACCACGGGGAACGGCGCGCGGCGCAGCGCCTCGAACGCCTGCTGGCCCCGACGGGCGAAGGTGCGCAGGCCGTCGAGGTCTTCGGCGTCGAGGAGGCTGACGAACGTCCCGAGATCGGCGCCCGCGGAGAAGGCACGCGGGTGGTCCGAGCCGATGACCAGGGCCCGGAAGGCACCGGCCGCGCCCAGCCGGGTCGCCTCTTCCACCATGTCGATGACACCGGAGTCGCAGGTGTTCATCTTGGTGCGCAGGGCGAGGCAGGCGACGCCGTCCCCCAGGTCGACCAGGGCTGCGGAGTCGTTCCCGGCCAGAGGGGACTTCGCGCGTTCCGCCTCAGCGACCGTGACGACGCCGGCGACACGCGTGCGGTAGCGCGGCGTCCCGTCGGTGCCAAGGACCGAGTCGACGTCTGGGTAGAAGCCGCCGACCTCCGCCGCCCGGGCAAGGAGGCTGGGCACGGCGCGGCCGGCCGCCCGGTAACGCTCCACCAGACGGGCCGCGCCGACGGTGTCCGCCAGCCTGAAGGGACCCTTCGACCAGGCATAGCCCAACCGCATCGCATCATCGATGGGCTCGATGTCGTCTGCGACCTCCGCTGCGATCGCACAGGCGTAGTCGAGCACGTGGGCGTAGACCGTCCAGGCGTACCGACCGCCGGCGCTGTCGGTGTCGAAGAGCGCTGTGATGTCCCTTGTCGCGGTCGCGGGGTCGTCCGGCTCACGTCGCTGCCGGTACTCGAGGGCACCGAGGTCGAGCACCTCGTCGACCTTCTCACCCGCTGGGTTCTTCCGCCGGTAGAAGCCGCCGGGTCCGAGCCGACCGATCAGTCCGTTGGCGAGCAGGTGGGCGAACACCCGGTCTGCACCGGGGTCGTAGCTGTGGCAGGCATCTGTGGGTGGCAGGGCGTTGGTGAGCACCGGCCACAGGAGCGGGACGAGATTGATGCCGACCAGGTCGAAAAGGCCGAACACCCCGGTGCGCGGGATCCCGAAGGGACGCGACATGACGGCATCGGCCGTCTCGACGTCGAGTCCCGCGCGGAACGCCTCGAGCGCTGCGACGGCCATCCAGTGGCTGCCGAGGCGGTTCGCGATGAAGCCGGGGGTGTCACGGCATTCGAGGACGACCTTGCCGAGCTGGCGGTCGCAGGCGGCGACCACCCGGGTGTGTGCGGCCGCGTCCGTGGCCTCGCCGGCGACGACCTCCAGCAACTCCATGGTGCGGGGCGGGTTGAAGAAGTGGGTGATGGTGAAGTCGCGCGCGAACGCTTCCGAGTGACCGGAGACCAACTCACGCACCGGGATGCCCGATGTGTTGGACGACACCAGCGTGCCGGGCCGTCGCAGGTCGTCGAGGCGGGCGTACAGGGCGTGCTTGACCGCCGGGTCCTCGAAGACGGCCTCGATGACCCAGTCGGCTCGTGCGCACACATCGAGGTCGTCGTCGACGTTGCCGGGAGTGACGCGGTCGGCGAAGTCCGGCACCATGAACCCCCCGGTTGCGAGCTGCCTCGCGATGCCGACCCTGGCCAGCGCCGAGCGGTCCTCGCCGTCGGCGACCCGGTCGAGCAGGGTGACCTCTATGCCGCAGTTGGCGAGGTGGGCAGCGATGCCGGCGCCCATCGTGCCCGCGCCGACCACAACCGCGCGACGAACGGGTTCGAAACCGTCGAGGGAGGGAATGCGGGGCTGACGATCGGCGATGGTCATCTCAACCTTCCTGGAACCGGGCACGGACCGAGACCCACCAACCACACCTGTGCGCTGGATCAGTTCTCACGCCCATCCTGCCTCGGCTGTCCAGCGCAGCGGCGACGTCAGGCAGCGGGACGCGTTTCGTGGGAGGTCGGCTCGGCCAGCAATGCCGCCCGGAGCATCAGGGAGTGCAAGGTGGCAGCGAGCTCCGCGAGCTGGCGGCTCGCTCGAGGTGTCTCGACGAGCCGGTCCCCGAGAATTCGACGGATGCGCAACTGGGCTTCGCGGATCAGCCAGCGCAGATGCGCCTCCGATCCCTCGCGAAACACCGTCACAGCCCAGCCGTCGCCTGTGGCGGTCAGGTACAGGGCCGCAGATGTGCTGCTGAGGCGCTGGGCGTCGACGGTCTCCACTCCGCCGCGCCACGGAAGGGTGAACCGCAGGACGGTCCGTTCCTCGCCGTCCTGCCAGAGGCGTCCCTGCACGATGTGCATGCCCCTGGCCGCGTCCGCCGGGTCGGTGAGCCCGACCAGCACGTCGGTGCCCGGCTTGGCGCAGCTGAGCAGGTACGTCATGGGAATCTCCTCTCCACGCAGATGCGAGGAGGCCGCAGCATCCCTGATACGGCCCGATGGAGGATCCGGACGAGGGCGCCCTGGCCGTCTTCACCAGCCGCGCTGCCGCCGAGCGATTCGCGGAGTCGGACCCGTTCGTCACGAATGGGGTCGTGGAGAGCTGGGACGTCAGGGGCTGGCGCGAGGCAATCCTCGAACCACAGGCCGAAGGGCCGCCTGCGGACTGACTCAGCTAGCGCGCGGTCCACCCGATCCGTCGCGCGCGGCCGTCAGGTGCGTAGGCCCGCAGGAACGCGGCGACTCCGGCCGCCGACCTGCTGCGGGTCCCCTCGGCGTTGGGCTCCTGAGGGCCGAACATCCCGCGGTCGAGGTCTGCGCCGATGACGAGAAAGGCGAAGTGCTCTGCTGCAACGACGGGGTCGCCGATCACCAGTTGTCCGGCGCGGGCGAGGTCGGCGAAGAGTCCTTCGAGGGCGCGCAGGACAGCTTCGGGGGCGCGCTCGCGGTACTCGGCTGCCAGGTCGGGGAACGCACGCGACTCCATGACGAGGAGCCGGCGCAGCGGGAGAACCGATTGCGTGAGCACCGCTTCCGCCAGGCGTGTGCCGATGCGTGGAAGCTCCGCCACCGGATCGACGACGGTCCGCACGTCGTGTACCAGGGTGGACGTGAACGCGTCAGCGATGGCGATCGACCGCAGGATGGTCGCGCGGAAGAGCGCCGCCTTGTCCACGTAGAGGTTGTAGATCGTCCGCTTGGCGACCCCCGCCGACTGCGCCACCTGGTCGACCGTTGCGGCCGTATAGCCCTCGGCGAGGAACACGTTTGTCGCTGCATCCAGGATCAGCGCGCGTGAGCGCGTGACCCGCCGATCCTCTGCCTCGATCATGGCACCCTCGAATTGCGGCCTTGTTTCCGGTCTTTACGGTCAGTAGTGTACGCGCCAGTACACTACTACACTCCCGGGTATAGGAGATGGAATGACGGCTTCCGCAACCGGCCTGGATCGCTCCGCTGCCGTCACGCGCAGCCTGCTGGGCTGGGGCGTGGTCGCCGGACCTTTCTACGTCGTGGTGGGCCTGGTGCTCGCGTTCACCCGACCTGGCTTCGACCTGAGCCGGCACGCCCTTTCACTGCTCACGCTCGGCGATCTCGGCTGGCTGCAGCGCGGCAACCTCGCGCTCGTCGGGTTGATGGTCGTCGCTGCCGCGTTGGGCATCCTGCGGGCTATCCGCAACGGACGAGGCCTCGCGATCGGTGCCCTCACCGCCGTCGACGGCGTTGCCTTGGTGCTGAGCGCCGTGTTCCTGCCCGATCCGGTGACCGGATTCCCGCCCGGCTCGCAGGGCGGGGAATTGACCGCCAGCGGCATCCTCCACCTGGTGTTCGGCGCCCTTGGTTTCCTTGCCATCGCCGCGGCGTCCTTCGCCCACGGGGTCTGGTGCCGCAGTATCGGCGAGGCGCGCTCCGGCACGGTGTCCTTCGTTCTCGGTGCCGTGGTTGTCATCGGTTTCGTCTGCGGAGCCACGCTCGCAGAGTCACCTGTCGGCATCGCACTGCTGTGGCTGGCTGTCGTCGCGCAGTTCTCCTGGCTCGCCGACGCCAGCGCACAGATCTACCGGTGGTCTCCGCACCCGCTGCACTCGCTCCGCTGAGCACGGCGCGTCACCCCGAAATCCGGTGCGGCGCAGGCCAGCGGCCCGCCGTTGGTTGGCGGGCCGCCTTACGGGGTGTGGTTCAGGAGACCTTTACCAGGGGGTTGATGGTTGCTCCGGTGAGTTCGAAGGTGTTGTTGCTCTGGGTGAGGGTGACGGCGGGGTAGGCGGTGAAGGGGCAGGAGGACACGGCGCGGTTGGGGCCGAACTTGTTGCCGGTGACGGTGGCGGTTTCTGCCCAGCCGGACAGGATCTGGAGTTTGACGGTGCAGTGTCCGCCGTCGAGCCAGTTGTCCTTGACGATCAGGTTGAGGTTGCCGATCGAGGCTGCGCCGAGGACGGCGAAGTTGGTGGCGCCGCGGATCGTGTTGCCGGTGACCTTCACGTTGGCACCGTTCTGGATCTGGATGTTGTCGTTGTGGGTGGGGGTGCCGCCTTGCTGGGGGTCGTTGGCGTAGTAGTCGGTGTTCTCCAGCAGGGAGTCCTCGATGATGGTGGTGCCGCCGTCGCCTTGGACCTTGGTGGAGTCGACGCCGCCGACGACGTGGACGCGGCGGGCGGTGTAGCCGGAGCCCTTGATGCCGTCGAGCCAGACGGAGCGGAACTCGGGTTCGATGTAGGTGTCGGTGATCAGGAGGCCGGGGTAGCCGTAGTCGGTGATCAGGCCGGTGGCGAAGCCTTGTGCGGGGCCGCCGCGGACGATGCAGTTGTCGATGGTGACGTTCTTGGCCCGGACGATGACGAAGCCGTGGATGTCGAGGTTGGACAGCACGGTGCCGTCCGTGGTGATGGTGATGTCGCCGTCGTGGCGGGTCAGGACGCTACCGGCCCTGACTCCGGTGGTCGCAGCGCTGGGCTTGACCGGCACTGACACCGTCGGCGTCGGCGTCGGCGTGGGCGTCGGTGTGGGCGTCGGCGTCGGCTCGGTGTGGGCGTCGGCGTCGGTGTGGGCGTCGGGGTCGGCGTGGGCGTCGGCGTCGGCGTCGGTGTGGGCGTCGGTGTCGGCGTGGGCGTCGGGGTGGGCGTCGGCGTCGGCGTGGGTGTGGGCGTCGGTGTGGGCGTGGGCGTCGGCGTCGGGGTCGGGGTCGGCGTTCCCGCGGTGACCCAGGTCTTCACAGGATAGTTCGCGACGCTGTCGGTGGTCACAACGACGGTGCTCACCTTGCGGAAGGCAACGCTCGCGGCGCTCGGGGCGGTCCCGGAGAGGTAGCCCCACAAGCGGGTCTGACCTTCTGCGGTGATGCGGGTCGCCGTGTAGTCACGTGCCGCCAACTGCCAGTTGGGAGTGCTGCTACCCAGCTTCCAGGCACGGACGTAGATCTGGACCGGGTTGATGCCGGAGACAGCACCCTCGATGCGTACCGTGCCACCTGCCGCGACGGTGGTGCCGGTGTTCTGGGAGGTGCCGAGCGCCGTCTCGACGCCGCCGGCGACCCTGCTGAGGGACACCGTGACGACACCATCGGTTCCCAGCCGCACCTTGGAGCGGTAGCCCGCCCCGTTGTCGGCCGAGCGGAGCTGGATCGCAGCGTAGAAGGGCGCGGGCGCAGGCACAATGAGATCGACGACTGTCTGCGAGCTGAGCCTCGTCGTCTCGAGCGGGACCACGGCGCCCTTGGAGGGAGTCACGGAGAGTGTGCCGGAGGAGACTGCGAACGCGGTTCCGGTGGTCAGACCAGCTGCGAGGGAGGCGACAAGGAGGCCGGCTGCGGGGCCGGCAAGGCGACGAAGCCAGCGGGCGGGACCGCCGGGCGCAGGGCTCGGCACGACTGTCGTGAGATGCGGAAAAAGCATGGCGGGGGGACCTTTCCAGGGTGAAACATCAGGTGGGGGGGTACCTGATCTCGAACTCGGCACTCGACGCCGAGATCGGTGGTTCGCACAGCTTCGGCCAGGCAAGCGAGTACTGCGGGCATCCGCTCCAGGTCTGCACCGAGGGGGCGTCCTGGCTGGCGTCCGCCTGCCTGATCCTGAGAACTCGGGCCTGCGGTCGGTCCGACCGGGTCTTTCGTTCTCGGGTCAACTCTTTCTGCTCAACAGGCCTTTGAGAAGGGTAAATGCGGCCTTAGTAGTGGATTTGGTGCCGCACGAAGCACGGCGGTTGGTACAGACTTGATGATTTCTGCCTAAGAAGATGCCCAGCTAGTTGCGCTTCGCCTGACAGCCCGTGCTCCCACCCGGTCAGCAAAACGGCCCACCGGTGATCCGGCGGGCCGCACATGCAGGGAGTTCAGGAGACCACGATGACCGGCTTCACCGCCGTGCCGCCATTCTCGAAGGTGTTGCTGTTCTGGGTGAGCTTCACGGCCGGGTAGGAGGTGAAGGCGCAGGAGGACACTGCGCGGTTGGGACCGAACTTGTTGCCGGTCACGCTGGCGGTCTCTGCCCAGCCGTTGAGGATCTGGAGCTTGACGGTGCAGTGTCCGCCGTCGAGCCAGTTGTCCTTGACGATCAGGTTGAGGTTGCCCTTGGAGGCTGCGCCGAGGACGGCGAAGTTGGTGGCGCCGCGGATGGTGTTGCCCGTGACCTTGACGTTCTGGCCGTTCTGGATCTGGATGTTGTCGTTGTGGGTGGGGGTGCCGCCCTGCTGGGGGTCGTTGGCGTAGTAGTCGGTGTTCTCCAGAAGGGAGTCCTCGACGACCGTGTTGTTCCCCTGGATCTTGACGGAGTCCACGCCGCCGGTGATGTGCACCCGGCGGGCGGTGAACCCGCTGCCCTTGATGCCGTCGAACCACACTGAGGGAAACTCGGGTTCTATGTAGGTGTCGGTGATCAGGAGGCCGGAGTAGCCGTAGTCGGTGATCAGACCGGTGGCGAACCCCTTGGCCTTGCCACCGCGGACGATGCAGTTGTCGATGGTCACGTTCTTGGCCCGCACGATCACGAAGCCGTGGATATCCAGGTTGGCGAGGACAGTGCCGTCCTTCGTCACGGTGATGTCACCGTCGTGCCGGGTCAGCTTGCTGCCGGCCTTCACGCCGGTCGTCGCCGCACTCGGCTTGCCACCCGGCGTGCTGGCGGCGCTGTTGGCCGGTGCCGCCCCGGACATGTAGCTGCCGGCGACGAACGCGTCACGGTTGCACTTGTGCTTGATGGCCTTGTTGTTGATCAGGCGCACCTTCACCGTCCGCGTCGCCGCGGCGGTGTAGCTCTTGACGGTGTACTTGGTGAACTTCTTCGCCGACGACAGCGAGATGTCCTTCGCCTTCTTGTTGTTCACGTAGACGCGGACCTTGGCGTTGCCCTTGCACGAGGTGCCCCGTGCCATCAGCACGAGCGATCCGGCGCCGGAGATCTTCTGGCTGGCGGTGGAGGAGTTGCCCTTGAGGACGGCCTCCTTGCCGGTCAGGTTTCCGGCCAGCGTCGTGGCGCGGACGGTGCCCTTGGACACGGTCATCGTGCCGTCGGCCGCCTGGGCCTGGGTCGAAGCGACCGTGCCGAGCCCGAGTGCGGCGAGCAGCACGCCGGCGCAAACGACGGGAACCTTGCGCCGGTTTCTCCCACTGATGGGGGTCGACGGTGTGCGGGAAGTCAGCATGGGGGGATGCCTTTCGGGGGGACTGCACGGGGGGTGCGGGATCACGGGGGGGTGTGATCCGGAGAGGTCGGCTCCGAATTGGGAAGGAGACCTTCGCCCTCGGGATCGACTCTCCCCGGCAATCGAGCGCCGGGCAAGGGCACAACCCGCTTTTAGCCACGGCCTTGGTCCCGTCCGCCCTCACGCTCTTGGTCCAGGTTTCGTGGTGTGTACCACACCGCTGTCAACGGCTTAGTGCCGGGTGCTCAAGCGTGCGGCAACACATCTCCGCTGCGGATAGGGATGGCGATAGGCTCATGAAGCGATGAGTCGCAGCTGAGCGCTCCCGGGGGGACGCGTATCCCCTGATTGGAAACGCATGATCTTCGGACTCCCCCTGCCCTGCCTGACCGTGGCCTGCGTGCTGGCCCTCCTGGTCACCCCTTGCCAACCAGCAAGCGCCGAAAGTGCTTCGGCCTCGGACTCCCGCGCAGCGACCATCCGGGTCTTTGCACCGAGTTCGCCGTACTACCGTGAGTTGCCATCCACGACCCCGAAAGCTGCGAAGTCGGCGAAGCTGGTCGCGAGCCTCAACTCACAGGCTCACAAGTTCTACGGCACGAAGGCCCACGCGAACGTCAACGTGAACACGAACCGCTTCGCGCCGGCCCTCTATGTCGCCTACGACAGCGATCCGGTCTTCGACGTCCGGGGCTGGAACTGCCAGCACAAGGCGTCGGGTTGGGACTCGAAGCTCAACCGGCAGCTTCGGGGCGTCCACATCCCGGTCGATCTTCAGCCCGACCCCTCGACGGACGGCTCGGTGTCGATCTACAACGCCGACAGCAACGACCTGGTGGAGTTGTGGAAGGCGCGGCAGGTGAACGGTCAGTGGCAAGCATGTTGGGGCGGACGGATCTCCGATGCCGACAAGGCCAGGGGCACCTTCGCCAGCAGCTTCGGAGTGTCGGCAAGTGGGCTCGCGCTATGGGGGATCACCATCCGGCAACAAGAGTTGCTCGACGGCCACATCGATCACGTGATCGGTCTCGCCATTCCGTACACCAAGAAGGGCACTGTGTCCTGGCCCGCGAACAGGACCGACGGCAGGAAGAGAGGCAATCAGCTGGCCATCGGCCAGATGCTCCGGCTGCCGGCCAGCCTCGATCTCGCTGCAATGAAGCTGTCTCCCGCTGCCATGACCATTGCCCGGGCAGCCCAGCAGTACGGGATCATCATCGCCGACACCTCCGGCTCGGTCGCCTTCTCCGCGGAGAACCCGATCGCGCTGTCAACCAACTCCTACGACACGGTCTTCCGCGGACGCTGGCCCTACCTGGAAATGATGGGCGACAAGAGGTTGGGCGAGGTGGCCTTCCCCCTGAACAAGCTGGTCGCCCTTCCGCTGAACTACCACGCACCGGTTGCGGCGAGCAGTCCCAAGGCATCGCCGGTCAGGCCGTCGCAGGGGCGGTGAGCCGCGGACGGTCGGGAGCCTGGCAGGAGGAGCGGACTCAGTGGATCGCGCCGTACGCGATGGCCTTCCTGATCAGCTCCGCGCGGGTCTCTGCGTTGAACTTCTCCCTGACTGTGGCGACCTGCTTGCGGACTGTGTTCACCGACACCTGTAGCGTGCGGGCGATCTGCGGCACCGAGTCCTTGCCCGCCAGCAGAGGCAGCAGCAGGATCTCCCGCTCGGTCAGCTGCACGGGACGGATGCCGACCTCGTCGGCGTCGTTCAACTCCCGCAGCCGGTCGAGGAGCAGCCGGAAGGCGGCAGTGTCGGCAAGACCGGCGGACCGGCACAGGTCCACGAGCCCTTCTCGTGCCGGTGGTGGCAACAACGCGATCGGCAGGAACGCCTCGTTCTCGAGCAGGCGCTCCAGCTCGCTCACTCCGGCAGCACTGAGCTCCTCGTCGCAGGTGCCGTCCATGAGCGCAGCGGCAGCCCTGAGGAGCTTCAGCCGATACTCATCGCCCCGGTCGAGATCGGCCTCGAACGGCCCGCCATCAGCCAGGCGGATGGCATCCTCGTAGTTGCCGGCCCACAGGTTGATGCGGGCCAGCGGCAGGAGCTTGTGGTTGCCGTCCATCGTTCCGGCTGCCTGCGTTGCCGCACCGAACGCGCCCGACTTGATGAGCAGCAGCACCCGGGCTCGTGCGAGCATCGCGCCTCCCAGCGGCTCCTCCTGTTGCCGGAACCCGATCGACTCGTGGGTGATGTCCGCCGAGAGTTGCTTCAGACCGCGGGGGACGTCCCCCCAGAGGGCGGCACGGAAGCCGGCAAGGGCGACGCGGACGGACCACGCCGCGGCGATACCGGCCGCTTCGGGGGTGATCGCTGCCAGGACCCGGTCCACCTCCGCACGGTCGAGTCGGCGGAGCGCGTCGTTGCCGTCGGCCAGGATCTTGAACACCTGACCCATGCCCTTCAGGCCACGAACGCCGAGGATTCCGTCGACGCACGGCAACCGGTGTGTGCGATCCCGGGCGGGCCCATCATCGCTGGAGACACTCAGGGCCAGGGCCTCGATCCCTGCGGCCAGCACCGAGACCGGCTCCCAGTCGGAGAGCAGTGCGGCCCACCGCGCCTCGCTCAGGGACCGCTGGATGTCTCCGCGGGCCAGGGCAAGGCGTGCCGAGAACGCCCGGAAGATCGCCTGTGTCGTCCGACCCGGTCCGTGGCCGAGCCGGGAGCGTGCGTCGATGAACTCGTCGATCTCCTGCTTGGTGCGCCAGGCCGCCTCGAGCGACTGCCCGGCATGGGTCGTCGGGAGCCGTCGCACACCGAGCAGGCGGATCGTTCCGGCTGTCACCGCAGTGTCTGCGTCCTCCCGCATCGACCAGTCGGCATGCAGCACCTCGGAATCGAGAAGAAGTCGCTGGATGGTGGCCTCGCCCTCCTGTCGCAGCGGATCGGACAGCAGGGACTCGGCAGCCCCTGAGGCCCAGCTGAGCATGGGCCGGGCCTTCCGCGCCTCCGGGGGCAGGTCGCGGTAGATCTCCAGGGCGTCCTGCGGCAAGTCCCCGGTCTCCTCGGCAAGGGTCATCCAGATCTGGTCGACAGCGTCCCAGCGGGCGAAGTCGGACGCCCAGTGGGCGACCTGCGCCACGAGTCTGCGGTCGGGCGTGAGCAGCCAGGCGTCGATGAGCCGGGAGCGTGCGGCGTCCGCACCGCCAAGTGCGATCAAGGCGCGCTCCAGTGCTGGCAGCCAGGCGGGCCGGAAGGTGAAGCTCTCCGATGTCGAACCCGGCTCGACCAGACCTGCGTGGAGCAGGAGGGAGCACAGGAAGGGCCACTCGGGCCCCCGACCGTTACCGAAGCAACGAGCGACCAGTTGGTAGGTGGGCTCGTCGACGGAGGTCCACAACCCGAGGGCAGCCACCCAGGATTCCAGCGAGGAGGGCAACTCCAACTCTGACTCGCTTGTTGCAGTACTCCAGCGGGGCTCTAGTTCGCTGGGGGCATCCTTCGATACTTCTACACCGGTCATGGCCGACGCTTCCGTCTCCGCAGGCGTTGGGGGTGACTGCGCCTTGTCCCCCTACCCAGGATCACGACCGACCAGCATGCTGGCGTGCTTCAACAGTGGGGGGAGCCGTCGCCAAGGGCAACCATTCTCACGAAGTTCTTTGGTACAAATCACCTAAGCCGTACCAAGGACTGGGCGGCGGACGGCACCAAGACCTGTAGCAGAGGGACCTTTCCCCTTCCTCGCCGTGCACAACGACCGGAGACTGGCTCCTGACGACGAACAGATCGGTGAGGTACCGAAACGCAAGTCGTCAGGTTCAGACAGAGCAGCCCCGCCAGGACTACAACCCCCCCGTACGTCCTGGAGACCTGCCGACGTCTGCTCCCAGAGGCAGTGAGAACACCGCCTCGGCTGCGCGACACGGGATGTCGAGATCGGGTCCCCCCGAGGATCTTGACATCCCGTACGCGGCCCTTTGCGGGCCTTGGCCTCTCGCAGCTCTCGCCTGATGAGAGTGGACCGGAGCCCACTTCAGCGGTCGACAGGCCGCGCCACGGCTCTCACCACCTCGGCAGCGTTCCGCTACACGTTCTGAACCCTGGTGGGACGCCATGACCGCAGGAGCGGTGATTGTTCCCCGCTCGTTTCCAGGCTCACTTCCCTTCCGCCCATTCCATCGGTCCCCCACTCCTTGAGCCGGGAATCACCCTGGTGGGGTGATGCCGCGCACTCACAAAGGCAGAAGGCTATTCGGGAGTGCTCCGCTCACGTGCGAGACATTGCTGGCGGAGGACGCCGCGTGTCAACGACCGGGTCGTCTTCCGGCTATTCGCTCGGTTCACCTTCCGCCGCTTCGGCAGCGTCTCCGCCGAACGGGTTGGGCTCGATCGCCGGCCTCGACCGAGAACCGGAGCGCAGCAGGATCAACACGCTGATCAGCATCGTCCAGGCAGGGAACACCAGCTGCACCCAGAGGCTCAGGTTGATGACCAGCAGCAGGACGAGTGCAAGGAGGTAGGTGAGGATGGCGGTCCAGCGATGCATGACGCCGGTGCGCAACCAGACCGTACCGAGCGAGACCATGAACACGCCTGCCATGCGCAGGGCGTACACATTGGTGATCTCCAACATCTCGGCCCGCGCGAACGTAGTCACATCCACGGCGGCAGCGGGGTCCACCTGGGCGGCCGCCAGTATCCCCGCGGCGATCGCAGATGAGGCGAAGATCGACGCGATGAACACGAGGCCGCTGCCGAAGAAGATCGATGCGAAGAACTTGTCCTCCAGGTCACCCAGACGGTCGCGGATGACGCCGATGAACCACAGGAACGCGACGCCTGCATACGGCATCAGGCCCAGGGCCACCTTGATCTGTGCTGCCTCCGCACCGGTCCAGCTGCTCGTGCTGTCGGCGTGCTGGTCGAGCACTGTGCGCATCAACGCGATGCTGGCGCCGGACAGCACGGCGAACAGGATGCCGGCCACCGCCGCAGCGCGCGGCGCGGTCAGGCTGCGCCGGATCGCGCCGTTCAGGATCTCGCTCACGATCCCGCCCGATCGGTGGAGCAACCTGGCAGGAACGGTGCCACGTGGAGTGTTGGGATCGCCACTGGCTCACGCTATCAGCGGGGTTCGCCGAGCGGTCGACAGCCAGGAGAACCGATCGGTTGGTCACTCTCCGGGGCGTGGATTCGTGTTGCCCGATAGCTTGTGGCCGTGAAGCGCCTTCGGCTGCCCGGCCTCCGCATTCCGAAGATCGTTGGACCTGCCGGGAACGACCTGCGTGCTGGCCTGGTGCACGGTCTTGTCAGCATCCCCGACGGACTTGCTGCCGGGCTTCTGGCCGGACTGAATCCCGTCGCAGGGCTCTACGGTTACCTCTTCGGCACCCTCGCCGGAGCATTGGCGACCAGTTCAGCCGTGATGTCAGTCCAGGGCACCGGGGCCATGGCGGTGATCATCTCGGACATCCCGGGACTACACACCGGACCTGAGGCGGCGTCGGCTCTGGCCACGCTCGGGGTCCTGACCGGTCTGGTGATGCTGGGCGCAGGCCTCGCCGGCCTGGGATCACTGGTCCGCTACGTGCCGAACTCCGTACTGGCGGGTTTCGTGAACGCAGTCGCGGTCAACATCATCCTGGGCCAGCTGTCGGACTTCACGGGGTACCAGGGTCAGGGCAGCAACCGGATAGTTCGCGCACTGGACACGCTGGCGCATTTCGCCTCGTTCGACTGGCCGACCCTGGCAATCTCGGCTCTCACGCTCGGCCTGATTCTCGTCCTCGAACGGACCCGGCTCGGCGCCATGGGCCTGTTCCTGGCAGTGGTCGTCTCCTCGGCGCTGGTGGCATTCGTCGCGCCCCTGGCGGCGGTCCCCACCCTGGCGGATCTCGCCGAGGTACCCACCGGCCTTCCCCTGCCGGTGCTTCCCTCTCTCACACGGATTCTGGACCTGATCGTGCCGGCGTTCTCCCTCGCGTTCGTCGGTTTGGTGCAGGGAGCGGCCATCGGACAATCGGTCCCCAACCCTGACGGCACCTATCCGGACGCCTCCGGTGACTTCCGTGGACAGGGCATCGCCAACATCGTGTCGGGCCTGCTGCGCGGGATGCCGGTCGGTGGATCGATGTCCGGAACTTCCCTCGTCATGGCAGCCGGCGGGCGGGGCCGGTACGCCAACCTCACGGCCGGCATCGTGATGGCGCTGGTTGTGGTCGCCTTCGGCGGCGTGGCCGGTTATGTGGCGATGCCTTCGTTGGCCGCCCTGTTGATGCTGATCGGGTTCCGGACCCTGAAGCCGGATCAGATCCGTATGGTGTGGCGGACCGGAACGACACAGGCCACCGTGATGACCACCACCTTCCTGCTGACGCTGCTGGTGCCCATGCAGTACGCGGTCATGGTCGGCGTCGGCATCTCGGTGATCCTCTTCGTCGCCCGGCAGTCGAACCGGGTGACCGTCAAGCGCTGGGTGTTGACCAAGGGCTCACCGTTCCCGACCGAGACCACACCACCGCCGGTTCTTCCCTCCGACGAGATCGTGGTCCTCACACCCTACGGAAGCCTGTTCTTCGCTTCTGCCTCGGTCTTCGAGACCCAGCTTCCCATCGCGGAAGCAACCTCACACGGCTCGGTCGTGATCCTCAGGATGCGCGGCAAGGAGGACCTGGGCAGCACCTTCATCAACACGATCGTCCGGTACCACGACTCCGTCGAGGCCGCGGGAAGCCACCTTGTGTTGACCGGCATCGGCGACCGCGTGGCGGCCCAACTGGCGAACACCGGCGCCATCGCCAGACTGGGGGCCGAGAACGTCTTCGTCGCGACCCCGGACGTCGGCGAGTCCCTCCAGGCCGGCATGCGACGAGCGCAGGCCCTCCAGGACTCGGGGACGGATGACCGCACGGCCTTCAACTGACGGGTACCCGTCGAGACAGGATTCCATGAAGGATTTCGCCACCGAACCGGCCGTCTATGGCATCGTCCTGGTCGCCGGACTCGTAGCGATCAGCGCTGACGGCGCCGACGAATCCTGGTCGGTGCTCGTGAAGGTGGTCACCACGGTTCTCGTGTTCTGGGCAGCGCATGTCTACGCGGGAGCGGTCGCCCACATCGGTGAGGATCACGACTCCAGCGGGGCGGTGCGTGCCAGGCTGGTCAGTGCACTCGCGCAGTCGTTCAACCATTCCTGGGGAATGATCGGGGCCGTCCTGTTGCCGGTGCTGGCACTTCTGCTGGGGGTGGTCGAGCTGATCACCCACCAACAGGCAGTGTGGGGGACCCTGTGGGTGTCGGTGGTACTTCTCGGTGTCCTCGGCTATGTCAAGGTCGCGGCCTGGAGCGACCGGCCGGCGATACGGCTGGCCAGCGCCGCCGCCACGTCGACGCTCGGCATCGCGCTGATCCTGCTCAAGACCCTTGTGCATTAGCGGGAAGCGTCCAGGCCACGCGGCCCGCCAGCCGTGCGGCCTGGACGCCGCTCAGCTCAGGAGCTTGGTCTTTGCCGCCGAGAACTCCTCGGGTGTGAGCATGCCGCTGCTCGCCAACTGCGCGAGACGCTCCAGTTGTGCCGTGAGGTCTTGGGCCGGAGCCACGACTGACGCGCCAGCGACGGGCTGCGTAGTCGCCGGTTCGGAGGCAACCGGAGCTGTGGCAGCCGCCTGTCGAGCAGCGCTCTTGCTGGTGACCGCCTGCGCGGTGCCGACAACCACCGCCGTGCGTGCAGCGGTCCCGACGAGTCCGGGACGGCCCATCCTTCGTAGTGCCATCAGTCTTCCTGCCCTTCTGATGCCAGGGCCGCCACATCATTGACGACCTCCGCGGGGAATCTCTCCACCGTGACCACGCGGGCGTCCGCGTCAAGGACGGCCTTGGTGACGTTGCGCGCCCAGGTGTTCTCCATGAGGACAACCAGTGTGGATGTGCCCGGGGTGAGGTCATCAACGATGCCTTCGATGTCCTCGATCCCGATGATTCCGGTTGCCAGCGGCATCAGGCCGGTCATCCCGAAATCGTCCGCGAACTCGTCGAGCTCAACGACGACAGGGGTACCGTCGTCATCGGTGCGTACCAGGGCGACGTCCATCAAGGTGATCACGCCGGCCGCGGCGACATCCCGCAAGGTCGCCGTTACCGTCGAGGGCACCGAGCTGGTGGGGAATTCGATCACATAGAGGTCTGCGGGACCGTAGGTCATTTCGGCGACGGTCATGACGACAGGGCCTTGGCCTTGAGGGTCTCGTACTCGGACGTGGAGATAGCTCCGCTGTCCAGCAGTGCTTTCGCCTTCTGGATGCTCTCGGCGGGATCGGTTGCTCCGGCGACCGAACGGACGTACTCCTCGGCGGCCGCCCTCGAGTCGGAGGCGACCTGGCGCTGGCGCTCCCCCATGCCCTTGCCGCGTGCAATCAGGTAGATCAATGCGGTGACCGGCGGCGCGATGAAGAGCGCGATGAGCCAGATCACCCGGGTCCAGCCGTTGATTGAGCGGTCGCGGAACACGTCCATGATCACTTGGAAGAGCACCATGAGGTAGGCGATGAACACGTAGCCCCACAGCATCAACCAGAAGAAGTCCCAGAAGCCCACGGCTGTCGTCCTTTCGTCGGCCGCGCTCAACAGGTGGCGCGACCCGGGTGCTCGGTGATGGTCTTGACACCGGACTGTCGGCCGGGGTCGAGAAGAGCATGGCGCGGGCGATCCCGTACCGCATCACCCTGCTGGGGTGACCCGGCTGCGGCTCGTCTCAGGGGGTCTGCATCGCCTGGGCGAAGCGATAGGCGTCGCGCCGGTTGTCGACTCCCAACTTGCGGTAGATCGACTTCAGGTGTGTCTTGAGGGTGTTGCGCGAGATGAAGAGCTCCGCGCAGATCTCGTCCGCGGACCTCCGGGTGGCCAGGAAGCCGAGGATCTCACGTTCTCGCGCGCTGAGCGGTTGGAGCGCGCGCGGCTGACGCCGACGGGCATGCCAGGCGACCTGTTCGGCCAGGAAGTCGTCATGGCGCGAACCTCGCTCTGCGTGCTCAACCAGCAGCGCGGACAGCGCCGGGTCATTGAACTGGAACGGACGAGCGACTTGAAGTGTGACGCCCAGACCCAGGGCTTCCTCCAGGAGACCCCCGGCGCGAGCGTCCTCGCCATCGGATCGGGCACACAGCGCTGACAGGACGAGACCGCTTGCACGAAGGTAGGCCGGGCCCTGCAGGACCTGCTCCAGCTGCGCGCGAGTCTGCTCCCGACGCCCGCAAGTCCAGAACAGCTCAGCGGCCAGGACCCGGATGGCCGGGACGAATGCATTGATGGCAACGCCTTCATCCAGCATCCGGACTGCGTTGTCCAGATCTCCCCGGTAGACACTCGTTCCAGCCTTGGTGATGAGTTTGTAGTGTCGCCAGGGGAGCCCCTGGATGGTCTCATCCGGAACGAATCTCAGGCACTCCTCGGCATCGGCGATCTCATTGGGAGTCCCTGCGGCGAGGGTGGCATGCACGAGCCACACGCGCGCGAGTGGTTCGAAGGAGGTGAGCGCGCCACCGTAGGTGACCGCTTCCCGGAAGCCAGCGATCGCCCCGTCCGTGTTCCCGGACCAGAAGTTCACCCAGCCTTCGGTGAATGCCTCGACTGCCCCGTCGGCTCGTCGCCAGGTGCGGTCCGCCCCGCCTGCGCGTGACACCTCACTTACGGCCAGCGCGCCGGCGAAGTCCCCACTGAAGGCGCGGCTGAAGGCCAGCGAGGCGCGGGCTCGATCCACCAGATCGTGCAGACCCTCGGCCCCGCACCGAAGAATCGCTTCGCTCAGCAGCGCAACTGCTTCCTGGCTTCTGCGGATCCGCATCTTGGACCAGCCGAGAAGAAGGATGGCGCACGCCCGCAGGGGCCCGTCGAGGCCGCTGGATGCATCGACAAGGGCCTGCACCGGGGCACAGGCAGCGATCAGGGCGTCCTCGTCATCGGCGAGGAAGAGCTGGGCAAGGTTGAAGGTGACATCAAAGCTGCGCCGCCTGACCGGACCCAGGGAGACTGCGGTAGCAAGCGCGCGCGCACCGAGTTCGGAGGCACTGTCGCCAGAGCCGGCGCTTCTCCGGCAGGTGGCGAGCACGATGAGGATTTCAGCATCATCGCTCCACGGCGCCGGCAGTCGGCAGCACAGCTCGTCCACGATCTCGAAGTCGTTCCGAAGGGCCAGTGCCAACCATTGCGAACCGATGATGCTGGCAGCAAGCTCAGGGTCGCGGCCGAGGAAGGCCTGTTGGGCCGCTTCGTAAGGGTCTGCGGACGCGAGGTACCGCGCGGCCCGCACGTGCAGTTCCCGTACCAGGGTGGGGTCTCGTCGCATGAGTAGCGCCCGTCCTGCCTGCGCCATCACCGGATGCCAGACGTAGAGCGTCTCCCCCGTGGGCAGGATCCGTCGCTCGAGCGGGATTCCCAGATCCACTGCCGCCTCAAGGAGTTCCGCACCGTTGGTGGTGTCCGACAACTGGTCAGCGAGCGGCCCGGTGATCTGGTCACAGACACAGGCGAGGGGCAGGAAGGCTGCCAGCCTCGCAGGAAGCAGATCGAGCAGGTTCTCCAGCAGGTAGTCCACGAACTGGGGCAGGTGGTCGACAGGCCCGATCCCTGGGGGGCCCAATGAGCGACCCGCGTCCGACATCAGGGCGAGCCTGACTGCGACCGGCCACCCGCCGGTGCGCTCGAGGAGTTGCTCTGCGGCCGCTGAGTCCAGCGTCCGGCCCAGTGCCCGGGCTGCCAACCGCACCTCTGCGGCCGTGAAGGCCAGCTCGCTGGAGGGGATTTCTGCGAGGTCACCGCTCACACGCAGCCGCGAAAGTCCCAGCTTGGGATCGAAACGTCCCGAGAGCACGATCCGGACGGACGGATCGGTCCGCTCCAGCACCGCACTCAACACCTTCCGGGACCCAGGACTGTCGGCAAGCTGAATATCGTCGATGACCAGGACGGGGAGAGCTGACCCGTCGTCCACACGTACACGCTTTGGCTCGGAACCCTTGCGCTGATCAGTATGGTGCGCGACCAGGTCCATCACTGAGCTCAGCCTTCGACGAAGGTGTTCGCCGTGGCCATCGGCTTTGCCCAGCGAGAACCAGGTAACCCTGCGACCGCTCTGGTTCGCCCAGGCACTCAGCGCGGCGGTCTTGCCGAAGCCGGCGGGGGCGAACAGGACCGTGACCCTGAAGCGATCGACGGACTGGGTCAACCTGTCTGAAACGGCCGGGCGGTCGATCGCATGAGCCGGAACCACGGGGATCGTCACAGCGAGGTCGCGGATCCCCGCGAGCGTCGGACGTCCTTCCGCCATGGACTGACCCTACTGGGGCTCTGCAACGGGCAGGCGCACCTGTCCGTCCGAAGCACGTCGGCGCTAGGCGCCAGACACCCCGGTGAACGGGGAGGCGGCTGCTTTGGGTCCGTGGCAGAAGCGGAACTTCTCTCCGCTGCCGCACGGGCACGGGGCGTAGGGGCCGCGTCCCCGGTCCTCTTCGCTCACCAGTGCCATCACCTCCGAGGGCGGCCGGCCCTGCTGCAGCAGCTGAGCCATCACGGTGAAGGTGGGGCCGGTGTGCATGAAGAACTCCTCAAGCCCCGCGCACAGGTAGTTGTGGCCCTCCTCGCCGTCGCGGGAGGTGCTGAAGCGGTCCTTGGGGCACCCGCCGTTGCACAGGTGCCGGACCTTGCAGTCCTGGCATTGCCGGGTGAGGCTGTCGCGCTTGTCCATGCCGAACTTCCTCTGTTGGGGCAGGGCCAGCAGCGTGAGCATGTGGGTCTTGTGGATGTTGCCGAGCAGGTAGTCGGGTTCGACGAAGTGGTCGCAGGAGTAGAGGTCGCCGTTGTGTTCCAGGGCGGGGCCGTTGCCGCAGGTCGGCGCGTGGATGCACAGCAGGTGGCGGCCGAAGAACGCCTCGAGGGTGACGTCGAACAGCTGGACGAACACCGACCCGACGTCGTGGCGGACCCATTCCTCGAAGATGTCGATGAGGAAGCGGCCGTACTGCTGCGAGCCGACCGACCGTTCGGTGACGAGGCTGCCGGTCTGGGTGTACAGCAGCCGCTTGCTGCCCCTCTCCGGTGCGCTCCAGCCCTGGTTCGCGATGGCGAGGGTCTCCGGTGTGGCCCGCTCGACGATCGGGATGAACTGCACCCATTTCGCGCCGAGTTCGTCCCGGAAGAAGGTGTACACGGCGCGGCCGTGGTCGGAGTTCGCCGCGTTCACGGTGCAGAGGATGTTGAAGTCGACGTTGTGCTTGCGCAGCATCCGCCAGCCGTCCATCACCTTGTCGAAGGTGCCGCGGGTGCGTCGGTCGAGCCGGTAGGTGTCGTGGATCTCCCGGGGCCCGTCACAGCTGAGCCCGACCAGGAAGTTGTGCTCCTTGAAGAACTCGCACCACTCGTCGTCAAGCAGGATGCCGTTGGTCTGGAACGTGTGCTGCACCACCTGCTCGGGACGGCGGTACTGCTCGACCAGCTCGACGGCTCGCCGGAAGAACTCGACCCGCATCAGCGTCGGCTCGCCGCCCTGCCAGGCGACGGTGACCGTCGGTGAGCGGTGGGACTCCAGAAGCTGGCGGAGATACGTCTCCAGCGTGGCCCCGGACATCCGGCTCTTGTCGTTCGGATAGAGCGCTTCCTTGGAGAGGAAGAAGCAGTAGGTGCAGTCGATGTTGCAGGTCGAACCGCTCGGCTTGGCGAGCAGGTGAAAACGCGGCGGTGCGTCCGTGGGCCACTGGTCGGGCAGTGCTGGGCTGGTCATCGAAACCTCCTGCCCTCCCTCATCGAAGGCTCATTGACCGCAGCCTAGACCGCCCCTCCCCCGCCCGAATCACCCAGCGAGGGTGATGCCCGCAATCAACCCACGCAGAAGGATGAGCACGACGACCGAGTCCTGGGCGGTCGTGCCTGAGGAGAGGACTGACATGGCGCCGGAGAAACCGAACATCCTGATCCTGTGGGGGGACGACATCGGCTGGTGGAACATCAGCTTCAACAGCCGCGGCCAGATGGGCTACCGCACCCCGAACATCGACCGCGTGGCGAACGAGGGCGTGGCGTTCACCGACTACTACGCCCAACAGAGCTGCACCGCCGGCCGTTCAGCGTTCATCACCGGCCAGAACCCCCTGCGCACCGGCCTGACCAAGGTCGGGATGCCGGGCGCGGACCTGGGCCTGCAGAAGGAGGACCCGACGATCGCCGAGCTCCTCAAGCCACTCGGCTATCGCACCGGTCAGTTCGGCAAGAACCACCTCGGCGACAAGGACGAGTTCCTGCCCACGCTGCACGGTTTCGACGAGTTCTTCGGCAACCTGTACCACCTGAATGCCGAAGAGGAGCCCGAGCACCCCGACTACCCCAAGGATCCGGAGTTCAAGGCCCGCTTCGGGCCGCGAGGCGTGCTGCACTGCTTCGCCGACGGCAAGGGTGGCCAGACCATCGAGGACACCGGGCCACTGACCATCAAGCGCATGGAGACCGTCGACGAGGAGGTCACCGAGCACGCCCTACGCTTCATCGACGAGGCGAACGCTGCCGAAGAGCCGTTCTTCGTGTGGTGGAACACCACCGCCATGCACTTCCGCACCCACCCAGCCGAGAAGCACCTGGGCAAGAGCAATGGCCAGGGCGAGTACAACGACGTGATGGTCGCCCACGACGAAGCCGTCGGCAGGATGCTCGACAAGCTCGACGAGCTCGGCATCGCCGACAACACCATCGTCATGTACTCCACCGACAACGGCGTGCACTACAACAGCTGGCCTGACGCCGGAATCACGCCGTTCCGGTCGGAGAAGAACACCAACTGGGAAGGTGGCTGGCGCGTCCCCGCCTTCTTCCGCTGGCCAGGCCACATACCTGCCGGCACCGTGCTGAACGACATCATGTGCCACCAGGACGTCCTGCCCACCCTCCTGGCCGCCGCCGGCGAGCCAGACATCAAGGAGAAGCTCAAGGCCGGCCATGTCGTCGGGGACGCCACCTTCACGGTGCACGTCGACGGTTACAACATGCTGCCCTACCTCACCGGTGAGGCCGAGCACGGACCGCGGGACTTCTTCTTCTACGTCAGCGACGACGGCGACATCATCGCCGTCCGGATGGACGACTACAAATGCGTCCTGATGGAACAAAGGGCAAAAGGCCTCCTTGCCTGGCTGGAGCCGTTCGTGAAGCTCCGCGCCCCAAAGATCTTCAACCTGCGCACCGACCCGTTCGAACGTGCCGACGAGAACTCCAACACCTACTGGGACTGGATGATCGACCACCTCTGGGTGCTCTACAAGATGCAGGCCCTCGTCTCCGGACAGATCCAGAACTTCATCAAGTACCCACCGCGTCAGAAGCCGGCATCCTTCAACCTCGACGGAGTCCTCGCCCAACTCCGGGCAGGCATCGACGGCAGCGGCCACTGACCCTAGACGAGACCTGAACCCAATCCCCGCGAAGGAGAGACGTGCGGAAAGCGCTTGTGATGGCCGTGGTGCTTGCCCTCAACATGGTGTTCCTCAGCGGGTGCACCGCCAGCAACACCGACCAACTGACCGGCACGACCTGGTACCTGCTCTCAGGCGCGGAGAAGAACCCCGCCTGGCAATGGACGGTCCCGGCAGAAGCCCAGACCCGGTACACGATCCGGCTCGAGAAAGAGGGCACGTTCAGCTCGCAAGCCGACTGCAACCGTGTCGGTGGAGCCTGGCAGGCCTCCGGAACCGATCGCATCGCCATCACGCCCGGACCGATGACCATGGCGTCCTGCGGCGAGCGGTCGTTCGACATCCTGTACGCCGGGCTGCTGGGCCAGGCGCGCAATTGGAACGTCGCCTCGACCGGCATGACCCTGACCCTGGCGGACGGAGGACGGCTCGACTACACGTCGGTGCAACCCTCCGGTCCGTCACCCAGCAGCGACGCAGCGACCGAGGCCACGGTCGCGCCGACGACGACGCCCGCGCCGACCGTGACCGCCACCGTGACGGCGACGCCCACGTCGAGCGCCTCCACACCCAGGCCCAGCCCGCCGCCGACGGCGACCGTGACGGCCACAGCCACGGCCACGGCCACGGTGACGGCGAAGCCAACCCCCACGCCGTCTGCTCCCCCCGGACCCGGTCTGACGAGCCGTGCCTGGAAGCTCAGCGCCTTCGCTCTCAAGCTGCCGGCCTTCGAGGGAACCGTGCCGCAGGACCAGCAGGCGATGTACACGATTCAGTTCCGCGCCGACGGCACCTTCAGAGCGCAGGCGGACTGCAACACCGTCAACGGCACCTACTCCCCCGCCGACCCGTCGGGCTCGAACGGGAGTCTGAGCCTGACACCTGGGGCCACCACCATCGTGGCGTGCAGCGAGGGCTCTACCGGTGATCTTTACATGACCGGAATCGCCAACACCGCCAGCTTCGCGATCACCGGTGAGGATCTGGTCCTGACGCTCGTGGATGCCGGGACGCTCACGTACCGGTAGACCCGCGCTCAGCCCCCGAATCCATCAACGCTCCCGTCGAGGAGCCCGTCGACTCGCAGGAGGGAGTACCCGGAGTGCAGCCAGCAGAGCACCGTGCTGCGAGATGACGCTCGTCCTGATCCTGCCTCGCCAGGAACGGGAAGGCCGGAGCTGGGCGCAGTCGTCCGTGCGCTACTGCTCCTCAGTGTCGTCGAAACACGGCCTGACCGCCGAACCGCTGGCGTCCCGCTACGGTGCGTGGGTGGCTCGCGTCCAGCCGGAGGTGGAAGTGATGGATGCTGCCGAACCACAGGTCCGCCGGCCATGGCGATGGCGGAAACCAACGGGAGCCAGGCCGTGACACCACACAGTCCCGTCCAAGCGTCAACGACTACATACGCAACGCTTTCCAAGAACGCTCGATACTGCCGAGCCATCAGAGCAGGCCTTTCAACCCGACACAAGGCCCCGGGAGCCCGAAAATCGGCGCAGACGGGACCTGCCGACCGAATCGATGTTGCACGTATGTTGCACGAACTCGGTGATCCATCGCCGCGAGCTTGCATATGACCTAGTGAGAGGCATCTTCAAGCGTGCCGGAGAAGGGACTTGAACCCTCACGCCCGAAGGCACAGGAACCTAAATCCTGCGTGTCTGCCAATTCCACCACTCCGGCGACAACCGGGGTGAGTCTAGTGGCGCGACCCCGCCCGGCTGCCGTGTTCGTACACCTGGCGCACCGGGCGCGGAGCGAACTTTCCTGATCGCCGCTAGCCTGACCAGATGGTGCCCGAGGCAGACAGACAGCAAGACCGCGAGCTCACCCTCGCCGTGATGGCCAACTCCCGCAAGGAGAACGAACACCGTCTGGCGCTCGATCCACGCCATCTCTCGCGCATTCCCCCCGAGCTGCGCCCCCGGGTCTTCCTCGAAACCGGCTACGGCGCCAGCCAGGGATTCACCGATGCAGAGCTCGCGGAGTTCGTCGGCGGGTTCGGCTCCCACGAGGAACTGGTTGCCACCTGCGACATCGTGCTGCAACCCAAGCCGGTACTCGCCGACATCGAGGAACTGCGTCCCAACCAGGTGTTCTGGGGCTGGCCGCACTGCGTCCAGGACAGCGAACTCACCCAGGTGGCGATCGACCGCCGGCTCACCCTGATCGCGTTCGAGGCCATGAACCACTGGAATGCCGACGGCTCGTTCTCGCTGCACGTGTTCCACAAGAACAATGAGCTCGCCGGGTACTGTTCCGTGCTGCACGCCCTGCAGCTCACCGGCTCCACCGGTCACTACGGACGTCGGCTGACGGCCGCAGTGATCGGCTTCGGCGCCACGGCCCGCGGCGCGGTCACCGCCCTGAACGGACTCGGCATCCTCGAGGTCGACGTCCTCACCCACCGTGGCACCGAAGCGGTCGCTGCCCCCATCCATTCGGCACGGATCGTGCAGTTCGAGAACGGTGTTGGGCTCATCGACCCTGAGCAGACCGATCCCGAGGCCGAACCCGAGTCACTGGCTGCGTTCCTCGCCGGCCACGACATCATCGTGAACTGCTCGTTGCAGAACCCCAGCGAACCGATGATGTTCCTCACCGCGGACGACCTCGGCCTGCTCACACCCGGGACGCTCGTCATCGACGTCTCCTGCGACACCGGGATGGGCTTCAGCTGGGCCCGTCCGACCGGCTTCGACGACCCGATCTTCGAGGTGGGCGACCGCGTCTCCTACTACGCGGTGGACCACAGCCCCTCGCACCTGTGGTCCTCGGCCACCTGGGAGAACAGCGGTGCCCTCCTGCCCTTCCTCGGTGTGGTGATGGCCGGCCCGGAGGCCTGGGACGCCGACGCGACGATCAGTCGCGCGATCGAGGTCCGCGACGGGTTCGTGCAGAACCCGGCGATCCTCGCCTTCCAGGGACGGTTGTCCGGGTATCCGCACGATCCGCTGGCCAGCTAGGACGCGAGTGGGGACTGCCTCACCATGACTTCGGAGCGGTTGCACCAATCCACTGATGTCATGCAGCACCAAGGGCCCTACCAACCCCTGTGCACCCCCTACCTCCGGGGTCACCGGACGGGAAGACTCCCTGGTGAGGACAACGCTTCGAGGCAGTGACCCGAGGGGCGGGGTTCTCCCAACGTTGAGAATGCAGAGCCGCTCGACCACCACCCCCCGCAAAGGTTCGTCCGGTCATCCCCCTGCATTCGCCTGGTTCCCGACGGACGCTGGATACCGCCTGATCCAGCAGGAGCCGGGGTCATCGGTCTCCGGACTTCCCGATCCGGAGGTCGACGACCTCGGCTCCCAGGTTTCAGGGCAGGACAGGCGGCGCGGCAGGGCTCAGTTCAGGATCGTCCGTCGCGAAGGTCCGCACCGGCCCGGGGCCCGTCTCCGCCGTCTCGAAGCGCACGGTCACCCGGCCAAGGCCTGAACCCCACACCCACCCGGGCCCGAGCCGGGCGTGCACCACGTCGCTGCCTGCGAGCCAACCCGATGTCCGCCGGGTCAGCGGCGCCTCGGCTTCCTCCACAACGCGTCCGGGCGAGCTCACCTCGAGGTCGAACAGTGGCTCCTGCGCGACCTCCACCAGACCCGAAACACCCACTCCGAGCAGGCGGACGCCCTGGCTGGTGTCCAGGCCGTCCAGCAGGGCGCGCGCCACCTGCGCCACCACCTCCGGCCGGTCGGTCGCGCCGTTGAGCGTCCGGGAGCGGCTGATCGACGAGAAGTCGGGCCAGCGCACCTTCACGGTCACCGTGCGGGCGAACAGCTCGGACTTCGCGAGGCGCTCGGCCACCGATGCGGCGTGCTGCTCGGCGATCCGTCCCAGCACCCCCGCGTCGTTGATGTCGTGTTCGAAGGTGTCCTCGATCGAGATCGACTTCGTCTCCCGCTCCGGTTCCACCGGCCGGTCGTCGTCCGCCCGTGCCAGCCGGTACAGGTGCTCCCCCGACGACTTGCCCAGCTCGCGCACCACCTCGGCCTGCGACAGCTGCTGCAGGTCGGCGATCGTGCTCACGCCGAGCCGTGCGAGGCGATCCATCGTCGCCGGCCCCACCCCGGGGATCGCACGCGCCGGCAGCCCTGCGATCGTGGCCACCTCCGTGCCCGGCTCGACGAGGCGGACGCCGTCCGGCTTGGCCAGCTCGCTGGCGACCTTCGCCATGAACTTTGAGCTACCGAGCCCGACCGAGGCCGTCAGCCCGCCGGTGGCGGCGGTCAGCCGCAGGCGCAGGTCCTCGGCGAGTTCCACCAGTGCTGCAGAGTCCAGCGCTCGCTGTTCACCGGCTGCGAGGTCGACGAACGCCTCGTCGAGGCTCAGCGGTTCCACCAGCGGCGAGAGATCCTTCAGCAGGCCCATCACGACACTGCTCGCCTGACGGTAGGCCCCGAACCGTCCACCGAGGAAGGCAGCGTTGGGGCATCGCCGACGGGCCTCGCTCATCGCCATTGCCGAGCCCACGCCGAACACGCGCGCCTCGTAGGAAGCTGTCGACACCACGCCCCGCAGCCCGATTCCCCCGACGATCACCGGCTTGCCGCGCAGGGACGGCTTGTCCCGCTGCTCAACGGCTGCGAAGAACGCGTCCAGGTCGAGATGCATGATCGAGGCGTCGGACCGCACGGCTCAGCCCAGCGAGGCGAGGTAGGCGGCGCCACGCGGGGAAAGCCGGTAGCCGATCCGAAGGCTCTCCGTGAGGCCGAGCGCCTTGAGCCGGCGGATGTCGGCCTTCATCGGGGCCACCTCGCGTCCGAGCAGTACGGCAAGCTCTGTGGAGATCACGCCAGGGTTGTCGCGGATCCATTCCAGGATCTGTCGCGTCCAGGGACCGCTGCGCTTGCCGGCGTCCAGCTTCTTCACGGCTGCGGTGATCACCGCCAGCTCTGTCGCGTCCGGCAACGCTGTGCGCAGCTGAACCCTGGGGTCTTCGCCCACCCAGGACAGCCGAACGCGGAAGATGCGGTCGCCGCCCTTGCTCGCGCGGGGGCCCGCCCTTCGTGACGCGTTCGGTCGCTGCGCTCCCGAACGCTCCTCAGGGACCGTTGCTGCGGGTCGCTGCGCTCCCGAAACCTCCTCAGGGACCGTTGCTGCGGGTCGCGGCGCTCCCGAAACCTCCTCAGGGACCGTTGCTGCGGGAGCCGTGGCTGCGAGGTAGCCGCGCAGGGCGTCAGCGTCCGGGAAGCCGGCGGCCCGCGCGTCGGCTTCGGTGATCGTCGCCGGCTCGGTGACCTCCTCGACCTCGTCGAAACGGACGATCCCGACCGAGGTGAGCTGGGTGCCGCCGGCCCGGACACGCGGCTGCTCCCAGCGGCGGTAGGCGAGGGTGATCGAGCCCTGCCGGACGCCCTCGGCGATCCTGGCCGGGAGCAACATGCTCAGCGCCGCCGGTAGCTGACGAAGTCGAAGCCGTCGTGCGGCTCACGCGAGACCTCGAGCCATTCGTCCTGCCCGATCGGCGGCAGGCGGACCGAGCCTTCCGCCTCCTGGTGCACCTCGGTGAGGTCGAGGTCGGTGACCCTCGGCCACGCCTGCTGGTAGATGGTGCCACCGCCTGCGACGTAGACGACGTCGTCGAGCCCGGCTGCGAGCTCGAACGCCTCGTCGAGCGAGGCCACAGCGTGCCCGGTCGCGCTGCCTGCGCCGGGCAGCTCCACCGAAGCGGGGGTTCGAGTCACAACGATCGTTGTCCGGCCGGGCAACCAGCGTCCGATGGCGTCATGGGTGCGCCGCCCCATGATCAGCGGGTGCCCGTGCGTGACCTTCTTGAACCTGGCCCAGTCCTCCGCGATCTCGAAGGGCTGGCGTTCCCCGTCCCCGATCACCCCGTTGGCACCGACGATGGCGATGGCGATGATCCGAGCTGGTCCGTCCACGCCTGTGATCGTAGTGGGCGCCTCCGCCAGCACCCGGACATGCCCGGGCGAGCGAGAAGTGTCCATTGACACCCCTTCCGGGGGAAGCCGAGACTTGAAATGACGGCTACCCCCGGCCGCTGACCGGGCCCCACCAGCGTCAGGGGAAGAGGCGAGGATGCCCCAGCTAGCCAGAGCAACAGTCACGATCGCTACGGCGCTCGGGCTCATGCTGCTCGCAGCACAACCCGCGCAGGCAGCCGCCCCCGCCACCCCTGTGCTCATTGCGCCGGCGGATGGCAGCACGGCCAGCGGCACGAGCGTTCCCCTCTCGGTCTCGGTCACCGACCCGGACGGGGACGAACTCGATGTCCGGTTCGAGGGCCGCAAGGCAGGCGCGACCACGCCCGGCGCAGGCTCCGGTGATCCGTTCACGATCGTCGCGCTGCCCGACACCCAGAACTACACCTACGCGGGACGGCAGGGCACGATCTCGCAACAGACGCAGTGGGCCGTCAGCACCCGCACCCAGCTGAAGACGGCGTTCGTCGTGCAGCTCGGTGACCTGGTCAGCGAGTACGACAACCTGACCCAGTGGGGCTACTCGTCCACGGCGTTCAAGATCCTCGATGACGCGAAGGTGCCGAACACAGTGGTTGGCGGCAACCACGACTTCGACACCGCCACCGGCGGGTTCAGCCAGTACGACACCTACTTCCCGCCCTCGCGGTACCTCGGCCAGGCGTGGACGCCGAACACGGCCGGCTACGGCGGCTACCTCGGCGAGAACCTCTTCGGCACCGATCCGGTGGACCGCCGCAACATGGACAACTTCGCCCTGTTCAGCGCCGGCGACCGCGACTTCCTCGTACTCAACCTGGAATGGGAGACCCCGCAGTACAGCCTCGACTGGGCGGCGAAGGTACTCGCTGCCTACCCGGACCGCATCGCCATCCTCGCAACGCACAGCTTCGTGCAGATCAACGGACTGCGCCGCACTGTTCCGCAACGGCCCGGGGGTATCGCGGCGGAGACGGCGTGGACCAACTTCGTCTCCCAGCAGTGCTCCATCAAGCTCGTGCTCAGCGGGCACTACCACGATGGCGATCTGGGCGAGGCCAACCGCTCCGACCTCAACCGGTGCGGGCAGCCCGTCCAGCAGGTACTCACCGACTACCAGGACCGCGCCAACGGTGGCGACGGCTGGCTGCGGTACTACACCTTCGACCCGGTGGCCGGCACCATGACCGCGACCACATACTCGCCCAAGCTGAACCTGTACGAGACCGACGCCGACTCCGCCTTCACCGTGCCCTTCGACCTCGGCACGGCCCAGCCGGCGCCGTTCGTGGCCATCGCCACCGTCCATGCCGCCTCTGGCGCGACCGCGGCCACCGCCTGGTCGGGACTCGACGTGGGCCAGGCCTACGAATGGCGCGCGGTCGCAACGGACGGGACGTCCACGACGACATCCCCGACCTGGACAGTCCGGACGCCGCAGAGCTCCGACCTGGTTGACGACACCTTCACCCGCAACGTCAGCAACGGCTGGGGTGCCGCCAGCGCTGCCAACGCCTGGGTGACGCGATCAACCGCGGCCTCGTACAGCGTGGACGGCGCGAAGGGCAGCATCACCACCCCGATCGGCGCCGGACGTGGGGCGACCCTCACCGGTCTGTCCGGTGCGGACGTCCGGGTCACCGCCGACGTGGCCATGACGCAGGTCGCGACCGGATCGGGCGCTTACGCCTCGGTGATGGGACGCGTCCAGAACAACAACAGCTACCGGGCCAAGCTCACCTACGGCTCCGGCGGCGGACTCGCGCTCACCCTCGTCCGTTTCGTCACGACGGAGACCAACCTTCTGAAGGTGAACCTGACCGGCATCACCGTGACCGCGGGACTGCCCATCCGGGTACGCCTCGAACTCGAGGGGTCCTCCCCCACAACGCTGCGCGCCAAGGCGTGGCGTGCGGACGCCTCCGAGCCCGCGGCGTGGGCAGCGACAACCACGGACAGCACCGCAGTTCTGCAGACGCCGGGAAGCGCCGGCGTCGACACGTACACCTCCAGCAGCGCGACGAACCCTGCCGTGCACACCTTCGACCGGTTCACCGTGTCCCCGCTGGGCGCGACCCCGCCCCCGGTAAACCAGCCGCCGACCGCGGCCATCGGCACCCCCGCCATCACCAACCTCTCCGTGGGCCTCTCCGGCACCGGCTCGACGGACTCTGACGGCACAGTCACCGGCTACGCCTGGGACTACGGCGACACCACCACCGGCACCGGCGCCACCACCAGCCACACCTACGCAGCCGCCGGCACCTACACCGTCAAGCTCACCGTCACAGACGACGACGGCGCCACCGACGCGGCGACCAGGTCCGTGACCGTGACGGCCGCGCCCGCGAACCAGCCGCCGACGGCTGTCATCGGTGCCCCGACCATCGCCAACCTCACCGTCGGGCTCTCCGGCACCGGCTCGACGGACCCCGACGGCACCATCACCGGCTACGCCTGGGACTACGGCGACACCACCACCGGCACCGGCGCCACCACCAGCCACACCTACGCAGCCGCCGGTACCTACACCGTCAAGCTCACCGTCACAGACGACGACGGCGCCGCCGACACGGCGACCAGGTCCGTGACCGTCACGGCGCCGGCCGGCGGGCCGCTCGCCTCGGACGCCTTCGGGCGCACGACGAGCAACGGGTGGGGCTCGGCGGCCGTCGGCGGGGCCTGGTCCGTGACCGGCGCGACGAGTCGCTACGCGGTGGCGGGCGGCACGGGCCAGCAGACCCTCACAGCGGTCGGCACCACGTCCTACGCAACCCTGGCCGGGGTCTCCTCGTCCTCGACGGACCTGCGCGGCACCCTGGCGTGGAGCCGGACGGGTGCAGCCGGCCCGCTGTACACCTACGTCGTCCCGCGCCGGATCGACGCCACCAACGACTACCGCTGCAAGGTGATCGTGAATGCAGCGGGCGCGATGCAGTTGAGCCTGGTGCGTCGTGTCGCAGGTGCGGAAACCACCCTGGCCGCGCTCACCGTTCCCGGCCTGACCCAAGCGGTGAACCAGGCCTACGCGTTCGCGTGCCGGGTGACGCCGTCCGGGGCTGCGACGACCGTCACCGGGAAGCTGTGGCGCGCCGGCGCCAGCGAGCCGGCCAACTGGCAGCTCACCTCGACGGATGGGACCGCAGCGCTGCAGCGGCCCGGCTCGGTTGGCGTCAGCGCCTACCTGTCGAGCGCAGCCACCGCAGGCGTGACGACCAGCGTCGACGACCTGGTCGCCACCGACCCGAACGCCTGAGGGACAGGTCAGACCGCGATCGGGGCCTTGATGCCGGGGTGCGGGTCGTAGTCGACGATCTCGATGTCGGAGAGGTTGAACGCGTCGATCTCGGTCACGTCCGGATTCAGCACGAGGCGCGGAAGGCTGCGGGGCTCCCGGGTGAGCTGAAGCCTCGCCTGCTCCAGGTGGTTGGAGTACAGGTGCGCGTCCCCGAGGGTGTGCACGAAGTCACCCACGCCAAGTCCGGTCACCTGGGCGACCAGGTGGGTGAGCAGCGCGTAGGAGGCGATGTTGAACGGCACCCCGAGGAAGATGTCCGCGGAGCGCTGGTACATCTGGCAGGAGAGCTTGCCGTCGGCCACATAGAACTGGAAGAACGCGTGGCACGGAGGCAGGGCCATCTGCGGGATCTGCCCCACGTTCCAGGCGCTGACGATGTGCCGGCGGCTGTCGGGATTGCTGCGGATCGACTCGATGACGCCCTTGATCTGGTCGACATGGCCGCCGTCCGGGGTGGGCCAGGAGCGCCACTGGTAGCCGTAGATCGGGCCGAGGTCGCCGTTGGCGTCGGCCCACTCGTCCCAGATCGAGATGCCGTTCTCATGCAGCCAGCCGACGTTCGTCGAGCCCCGCAGGAACCACAGCAACTCACCGAAGATGCTGCGGGTGTGCAGCTTCTTCGTCGTGAGCAGCGGGAAGCCCGCGGTGAGGTCGAACCGCATCTGGTGGCCGAAGACGCTGCGCGTGCCGGTGCCGGTGCGGTCGGACTTCTCCACGCCGTGGTTCAGCACATGGTCGACGAGGGCGAGGTACTGCCGCATCAG
Source organism: uncultured Actinomycetota bacterium (assembly GCA_963799235.1). GTDB lineage: Bacteria > Actinomycetota > Actinomycetes > Propionibacteriales > Propionibacteriaceae > Propionicimonas. Next base: position 64,956 of record CAWCWL010000002.1, read on the forward strand.
TCCTCCTTCAGCAGGCCCCGCAGAACGGGGACGATGGCCCGGACGGCCTGGCCGCGGTGGCTGATCGCGTCCTTCTGCTCCGGCGTCAGCTCGGCGTTGGTCACGGTGTTGCCGTCGGCGATGAAGATCGGATCGTAGCCGAACCCGTTGCTCCCACGGGGCGCAACGACCAGGCGTCCCTCCATCACTCCGCGCACGAGGTGCTCGGTGCCGTCGGGCGTCACGAGGGCCATCGCGCAGACGAACCGGGCGGTGCGGTCGGCCTCCTCGGTCCCGGTGAGCTGGCGGATCAGCAGCTCGAGGTTGCCGGCATCCGTCGCGTCCGGACCCGACCAGCGCGCAGAGCGCACGCCGGGCATGCCGTTGAGCAGGTCGACCTCGAGGCCGGAGTCATCGGCGACGGCCGGCAGGCCGGTGGCAGCAACGGCCGCGCGGGCCTTCAGCAGGGCGTTGCCCTCGAAGGTGCGCTCGGTCTCCGCCGGCTCGGGATAGGCGGGGAACGCGTCGAGGCCGCGCACGTCGGCTTCGACGCCCGCGGCGGCCAGCACCCGGTGCAGCTCGACAGCCTTCTTGGCGTTGTGGGTGGCGACGACGACAACGCTCATCGGGCCAGGGCCTCCGCCTGCAGCAGGGTCAGCTCCGCACAGCCGGCGAGCCCGAGGTCGAGCAGCTCGTCCAGCACGGCACGCGAGAAGGGCTTGCCCTCTGCGGTGCCCTGCACCTCGACGAACTCGCCGGTGCCCGTGGCGACGACGTTCAGGTCGACCTCCGCCGCGGAGTCCTCGGTGTACGCCAGGTCGAGCATCGGGACGCCATCGACGACCCCGACGGAGACCGCTGCAACGGTGCCGATCAGTGGCTCACCCTTCAGTGCACCGCGGGCCCGGAGCCACGCGACGGCGTCCTCGAGAGCGACGTAGGCACCGGTGATGGAGGCGGTGCGGGTGCCGCCGTCGGCCTGCAGCACGTCACAGTCGAGCACGATCGTGTTCTCGCCGAGCGCCTTGTAGTCGATGACCGAGCGCAGGCTGCGCCCGATCAGACGGCTGATCTCGTGGGTGCGACCGCCGATGCGGCCCTTCACCGATTCGCGATCGCTGCGGGTGTGGGTGGCGCGCGGCAGCATGGCGTACTCGCTGGTCACCCAGCCCAGCCCGCTGCCCTTGCGCCAGCGCGGCACGCCCTCGGTGACCGAAGCCGCGATCAGCACGCGGGTGGCACCGAACTCCACGAGCACCGAACCCTCGGCGTGGTCGAGCCAGCTGCGCGTGATCCGCACCGGTCGAAGTTGGTCTGGGCTGCGGCCATCGGCTCTGGTCAAGGACATGGCATCACCCTATCCGGCCGCTCTGACCACGATTCCGGGCTGGGCGGGCTGGGTAGGATCACTGCGCCGATAAGGAAAAGGAGCCCGCTGGAATGTGTCGACCAGTCACGTGTGGAGTCTGCGGCAAGACCACCTGGGCCGGCTGCGGCCTGCACATCGAAGAGGTCAGGGTCCGGGTCCCCGCAGACCAGTGGTGTGCCGGACACGAGTCCGCGACCGCAGCGACGCCGGGCGCCACCGCGCGCTGACGATCCACCTGCGCGACGTTGCGCCACTTTGTCCACGTTGCGCCCGTTCCTGCAGGCGCAACGTGCACCAATTGGCGCAACGTGCGGATGAGGAGCTTCGTCAGGCTCAGCCAGCGTTCGCCGACGTCAGCTGGCGAAGGTGTAGACCTGCTCGACCTGGTCGACGAACCCGCCCATCAGGCGCCGCCCGATGCCGGTGAACAGCTCGGGGCTGCCCGTGGTGAGGAAGCGCAACGAGGCCGTCCGCGGGTGCGTGTGCATCAGCCCCTGGTCGGTGAGGGTCGCGAAGACCTCCTTGGCGCACTCCTCTGCCGAGGACACCAGCGTGACGTCGTCGCCGATCACGTACGAGATCACCCCGGCCAGCAGCGGGTAGTGGGTACAGCCGAGGATCAGGGTGTCGATGCCGGACTCCCGCAGCGGCAGCAGGTACCCCTGCGCTGCGTGCAGCAATTCCTCGCCGCCCGTGACGCCGGCCTCGACGAAGTCGACGAACGCAGGGCACGGCGTGGTGATCAGCTCCACGCCGGGCACGGCGGCGAGCGCGTCGTCGTAGCTGCCCGACGTGGCCGTCGCGTCGGTGCAGATCAGCCCGATCCGTCCGGTCCTGCTCGCCCGGACGGCGCGACGCGCTGCCGGAAGGATCACGTCGATCACCGGGACGTCGTAGCGCTCGCGGGCGTCCCGCAGGACGGCGGAGGACGCCGAGTTACAGGCGATCACAAGGGCCTTGACCCCGGTCCCCGCAAGGTAGTCGAGGCATTCGAGGGCGTACTCGCGCACTTCGGGGATGGACTTGGTGCCGTACGGGGCCCGCGCGGTATCCCCGAGGTAGACCATGTCCTCACCGGGAAGCTGGTCGAGCAGGGCCCGCGCCACCGTCAGCCCGCCGAAGCCGGAGTCGAAGACTCCGATGGGGGCGTCAGTTGTCGTCACGTGCACCGACTTTAGGGCCGCGGGCAGACTGGTTACCAATCGAGGGAGGACGCACCATGACGCCGGAGCCGATCGACGCCACACGGCTGGCCCTGCGCGCCCTGCGCCTGCTGGACGACGGCCGCCGTGCCGTGGAGAAGCAGTGGCAGGAGTGGACCACACCGCAGAAGAAGGCAGCGGAGCCACCGGCGGATCGCCGACAGCCTCCCGAGATCTGGTAGTTTCCCCTCTCCCCCACGCCGAGCGCCAGCCCTACTGCCCAGGGCCACGCCCCGGGGGCAAGCCCTCGACGGGGAGGCTGGCCCTCGATGGAAGGGGTGGGTGTGGTCAGCGGCGCGTCAGGGTCAGCGTGACCAGGCCTGCCCGGCGACCGGGCACCGGCGAAGGCAGGCCACAGCCGGGAGCGCCGTCATCGGTGGCGGAGGCACAGCCCCCACAGCCGGAAGCGGGGCAGCCCATCGACAGCTCGCGGCTCTCCACGCGTCCGGAGCGGACAAGGTGGTCCACCGCTGCCCGCACGACGGAGTCCTCGAGCCCGGAGCGGCGGACGATCTCCGCCACGGTGGGTGTGCCGGCCTGCAGCTCGGCGAGGACGGTGGTCAGGGGCCCGCTCACCAGAACAACCTGCCGACCTGGAAGACGAGTACGGCGAGCACCCACGCCGTCACCAGCTGCATGCCGATGCCGAAAAGGGTCCAGCGAGGACCGATCTCGCGCCACTGGGCGGCCAGCGTCGCGACGCACGGCGTGTAGGCCAGCAGGAACACCATGAACGCGAGCGCCGCGGGAATCGGGTGGCCACCGGACGAGCTCTCGAAATCCGCGCGCACCCGTTCGCCGAGGCTGCCCGGCGTGCCATCGGCGGACTGGTCGACGGCGTAGGTCTGCGCCCAGGAGGAGATGACGGCCTCCTTGGCGACGAACCCCACGACGAGGGCAGAGGTGGTTTCCCACTTCGCGAAGCCCGCCGGCGCGAACGCCGGGGTGATGCTCTGGGCCGCGACACCGTAGGCGGACTCGGCGACCGGCACGTCGCCGAACGCATGCCCTGGCGTCGTCGGGATCGACTGCAGCAGCCAGACGGCGCAGACGGTGGCGACGATGATGCCGGAGGCGGTCTTGAGGAAGCCCTGCAGCCGCACCCAGGTGACGGAGGCCGTCAGTCGCAGCGTCGGCACCTGGTAGGCGGGCAGGTCGATGATCAGTGGCTCGGCACCCATGGTGCGCCACAGCGTCCGGCGCAGCACGAACCCGGCCAGCACGACGAGATGGATCGAGATCACGTACATCGCGAACACAGCGGTACCGGCGTAGGGGCCGAAGAAGACCGAGCCGAGCATCACGAACACCGTGAGCCGGGCCGTGCAGGACGTGAACGGCACCAGCAGCGCCGTCAGGATCCGCTGCCGGGAGCTGGGCAGGATGCGGGTCGCGGAGATCGCAGGCACGTTGCACCCGAAACCGACGATCAACGGCAGGAAGGCCCGTCCCGGCAGACCGATCGAGCGCATCAGGCGGTCGGTGACGACGGCGGCCCGCGCGAGGTAGCCGGAGTCCTCGAGCACGGCGAGCAGGCCGAACATCAGGGTCATCAGGGGCACGAAGGTCAGCAACATGCCGACGCCGGCGATCAGCCCGCTGACGACGAGACCCTCGACCCAGGTCCCGCCGAGGCCGAGCTGGGCAAGCAGCCAAGTGGCTCCTGCGGACACGGGTCCGGTGAACAGGTCGTCGAGGAAGCCCTGCAAGGGGGCTGCGACGGCCGTGGTGATCTGGAAGACCAGCCACATCACGGCGAGGAAGATGACCGGGCCCAGCACGGGCGCAGTCACCCAGCGGTCGACCTTGTCGGAGAACGTCCGCGGCTGCACTGCGGGGGCCGAGGTGGCTGCACGGACGGCGGCGGCGATCCAGGTGAACCGGTCATCGTCGAGTTCGAGTGCATCGGTGGTGTCCGGCAACCGACGGGGTGCCGTTGCGATGCCGGTGTGCTCGCGGACCCCGGCGGCCAGCGTCTCGAGCCCGGTGCGACGGCGGGGATCGATGCCGACGACGGGGCAGCCGAGTGCCACAGCGAGGACGTCGAGGTCGACGGTGACGCCGCTCTTCGCAGCGACGTCGAGCATGGTGAGGGCCACCATCATCGGCAGGCCGAGCTCCCTCAGCTGGGCGACCAGGTACAGGCTGTTCGCCAGCCGGGATGCATCGCAGGCGACGATGCAGAGGTCGGGCCGCTCGTCGGCAGGGACGCCGACCAGCAGCTCCCTCGTGAGCGCCTCGTCCGGGGAATGCGGGTCGAGCGAGTAGGCACCGGGGAGGTCGATCAGGGAGATGTCGAGGCGCAACTCACCGGGGTCGCAGGTGCACTCCTCGCAGCTGCAGCTGGCGGCGTCCCTCGTGGTCTTCCAGATGCCGCGCGACACCTCGACGGTGGTGCCGGGCCAGTTGCCCATCGTGACGCGGGAGCCGGTGAGCGCGTTGAAGAGCGTGGACTTGCCGGTGTTGGGGGCCCCGACGAGGGCGACGACCGGGGCGTCCGGACCGGCGCCGATGCCGCCACCGGTGTGGCAACAGGCCTTGACCGACGGCGGTCCGACCAGCAGCGGCAGCTTCAGTGCCCGACCGGGCTGTTCCGTTAACGACATCAACCCACCTCGACGCGCAACTGGGACAGCAGGGTCGAGCCGAGGGCGATGCGGGAGCCCGCGACGAGGGCGACCCGTCCCCCACCGGTGGTGCGGGAGACAAGGGAGAAGGTGGCTCCGATGCGCAGGCCGAGGGAGGAAAGCCGTTGCCGGGAGCTGTCGGGAGCATGGACGAGGGTGAGGGCGGTGTGGAGTGGCGCGCCCGCCAACTCAGACCCTACGTACATATGCGTAAGGGTAGCCTAACCAAATAACGCACACCAAACGTCTCGAAAATATGCGCAGCGCCGTCAGCGGAGCCCGAGCAGGTTCTCCACCAGGTAGGCGATCCACTCATAGACCCGGTACACGTAGGACCTGGGATCGTCCTCCGGCAGGGCGTCGATCTCCTCCGCGTCGTCGGGCGTGCTGATGCCCAGCCGCACCGCAAGGCTCAGCCGGACACCGCTGAGCGTCTTCAGCCAGCTGTCGAGCTCGATCACCCGCACCTGCACCGGATGCTTGCCGCCGTCGGTGTCGCGCAGCGCGGACAGCACCACCTCTGCCTCGCCCAGCCGGTTCGACCGCTGCCGGGCCTGGGTGAGCCGCCGGAACTCCCCCGATGCGACCGGATCCTGCGGGTAGGCGTCCGGGAAGAGCCGGTTGATCACGGGATCGGTGTGGTCCAGCGGGTCGGCGCCGGACAGTTCTGCCTGCCAGCGGGCGAAGGAGTCGCCAACAACCGGTTGCTGCTCGTCAGCCTCCAGCAGTCCGGCGAACTGCTCGACCAGCGACTCCAGCAGGGTGGCCTCGTAGTCGGTGAGCTTCATCCGGATCATCGGACCGGAACGCTTGAAGTCACGCATCAGCCACGCTCGAGTGTGGCCCAGAGGCCGTAGCCGTGCATCGCGTCCACGTCGGTCTCCATCTGCTCGTGGCTGCCGAACGACACCACGGCCTTGCCGTTGTTGTGCACCTGCAGCATGAGGTCGATGGCCTTCTCCTCCGGATACCCGAAGTAGGCGGAGAAGACATGGGTGACGTAGCTCATCAGGTTCACCGGGTCGTCCCAGACGATTGTGACCCAGCCGGTCAGCGCCGATTCGGCCGGCCGTTCGGATACCGCGGTAGCCCCGCCGGGCTGCTCTGGTGCGTTCTCCCCTGCCACCGCGCCATTGTGTCACGCAGGCCGGACGCCGCTACGCCCCTCGCTCCCACCCCGCTCAAGCTGTGGGTTCTGCGCCGATGTCGGGGGTTGGCTCACAGCTTGTGCGGCGGGGTGGAGTGCTCTCGTAGTCTGAGGGCATGACCCTCCTGACGACGCCGTCGGGCGCACGGGCGAGCACAGCCCTGCTGACCGACCACTACGAGCTCACCATGCTGCGCGCGGCCCTGCGGTCGAAGACCGCGTTCCGGCGCAGCGTCTTCGAGCTGTTCCCCCGGCGCCTTCCCGAGGGTCGCCGCTACGGCGTCGTGGCAGGTGTCGGCCGTGCGCTCGACGCGATCCACGCTTTCCGCTTCGACGAGGACACCCTGAACTACCTGCTCGAGCAGAACGTGATCGACACCGACGCCGCCGACTGGCTGAGCCACTACAAGTTCAAGGGCAACATCTGGGGCTACCCGGAGGGCGAGGTGTTCTTCCCCGGCTCGCCGCTGCTGATCGTGGAGGGCACCTTCGCAGAGGCCTGCATCCTCGAAACCGTGCTGCTGAGCATCTACAACTACGACTGCGCGGTCGCGTCCGCAGCTTCCCGCATGACGGCGATGGCCGGCGAGCGTCCCTGCATCGAGATGGGGTCGCGCCGTGCGAACGAGTACGCGGCCGTCGCCGCCGCCAGGGCCGCCTACATCGCCGGCTTCGCCTCCACGTCCAACCTTCAGGCCGGGTACCGCTTCGGCATCCCCACCACCGGGACGGCAGCGCACTCGTTCACACTGCTGCACGACACGGAGGAGGAGGCGTTCAAGGCCCAGCTGAAGGCACTCGGCAAGGGCACGACGCTGCTCGTGGACACCTACGACATCGAGGAGGCCGTGCGCACCGGCGTCCGGCTGACGAAGGGGAAGCTGGGCGCGATCCGGCTCGACTCCGGCGACCTGGCAGAGCAGGCTGCGGACGTGCGCAAGCTGCTCGACTCCCTCGGCGCGACCCACACCCGCATCATCGTCACCTCCGACCTCGACGAGTACCAGATCGCGGCGCTGCGCAGCGCCCCGGTCGACGGCTACGGCGTCGGCACATCGCTGGTCACCGGTTCGGGCGCCCCCACCTGCGGCTTCGTCTACAAGCTGGTGGCGCGGGCGGAGACCGAGGGCAAGGACGCCGAACTGTTCCCCGTGGCGAAGAAGAGCGTCAACAAGACCTCCATCGGTGGACGGAAGTTCGCGCTCCGCCGGCTGAACGCGCGGGGCCGCGCAGAGGCGGAGGTGATCGGCATCGGGACCCCGCCGGAGGGTGACCACAACGACCGGCCGATCCTCGTGCCGCTGGTCACCAGGGGGAAGTTCGTCGGGCGGGAGCCCCTCGAGGCTGCCCGCGAGCGGCACCACCGGGTGCGCGCGGAGCTGCCGCAGGCAGCGTTGAAGATGTCCAAGGGTGAGCCGGCGCTGCCGACGATCCTCCTCGACGGCGACGGGAATGCCGCCGACAACCCTTACGCGAGGTGACATGTCCAGAGCACTGATCGTCGTCGACACGCAGGTCGACTTCTGCGAGGGCGGGTCGCTGGCCGTTGCCGGCGGGACGGCCGTCGCGGGCCGGATCGCTGACCTGCTGGCCGGTGACCACGGTTACGACCACGTGGTCGCGACCCGAGACCACCACATCGACCCGGGTGACCACTTCTCGGCGACGCCCGACTGGGTCGACTCGTGGCCGCCGCACTGTGTTGTCGGCACGCCGGGCGCGGAGCTGCACGCAGCCGTCGTCGGGTACGGCTTCGAGGCCGTCTTCGACAAGGGCGAGTACGCCGCCGCCTACTCCGGCTTCGAGGGCCGGAGCAACGGGGTCGCCCTCGCCGACTGGCTTGTGGACCGCAGCGTCACAGCCGTCGACGTGTGCGGCCTCACCACCGACTACTGCGTGCGCGCCACAGCCCTCGATGCTGCAGCCGACGGTTTCGCCGTCACCGTGCTGCTGGACCTGGCGGCAGCTGTCGCCCCCGAACGCCTCGGTCCGATCCTCGACGAGTTCACGGCAGCGGGCGTCGTCCTCGCTCCTGCCGTGCCGGGTGTCACCGGTCACGCTGTGGGCCGGAGGCTGGCCTGGGACGAGGGTGAATGGACGAATCCCCCGGCTGCTGTCACCGTCGCCGGTGAAGCGCTCGAGGTGACGGCCATCGAGGGTTCGGACGCCTGGCGGCACACCGCCTACGGCTTCGTGCACGACACCGAGCACGCCCTGCTGGCGCCGCTGGCCGTCGGGCAGGCCGTCGAGGTACGGCTGCGCACAACGTTCACCGGCGAGTTCGACCAGGCCGGGGTGTTCGTGAAGGCCGACAACGAGCACTGGGTGAAGGCAGGGCTGGAGTTCGCGGACGGCGTCCTCAACCTCGGCGCTGTCGTCACCATCGAACGCTCCGACTGGTCGGTCGCGCCGGTGGACTGGAACGGCCGCGAGGTCACCGTCCGGGTGAGCCGGTCGGTGGAGTCGCTGACCGTCCGCGCAAAGGTGGACGGCGAACCGTTCCGGCTGGTGCGGGTGGCGCCCTTCAGCGGTCGCACCGTGACCGCAGGACCCTTCCTGTGCGCACCGACCCGCGAGGGCTTCACCGCGACCTTCCTGTCCTGGGACATCGTGCCGGCCGACGCCTCGCTGCACTGAACGCCGTGAGCAATGACTGAGCTCCGGGTGCCACCGGGGCCGGGGATACCCGACGGGCTGGTCATTCCCGACGGTGAGCTGGTCGAGCGGTTCTCCCGGTCATCCGGACCGGGCGGACAGAGCGTGAACACCACCGACTCGCGGGTGCAGCTGTCCTTCGACCTCGCCGCCACGACCGTGCTCACCGACCTCCAGCGCGAGCGGGCCCTGCGACGCCTCGCCGCGCGGCTGGACGGGACCGTGCTGAGCGTGGACTCCTCGGAGGAGCGCTCGCAATTCCGCAACCGGACGGCGGCGCGCGAGCGCCTGGCTCGACGCTGCTGCGTGAAGCGCTCGCCCCGCCGCCACCTCAGCGTCGCGCGACCCGTCCCACCCGCGGCTCGATCGACAGGCGGCTCACCAGCAAGGCCCGCCGCGGCACGCTCAAGCGCCAGCGCAGCAGACCGCCGGTGGAGTAGGCCTCAGCGTTGGGTCTCGGATATCGCCAGCGTGAGGGTGCCATCGACGATGTCCAGCGTGTAGGTGTAGTTCCCCGCCCTCAGCGGCGCGCCCCCGGACGGCCGATTCTCCACCGCGTACGTCACATCAGCCGTTGTGACCGTGACCGGCGCGTAGTAGTTGGCCTTGTTCGTCCGCTTGTACCCGCTGGCCTTGCCACCCGGTATCGCGGCGAAGGTCAGTCGCTGGGCTTCGAAGCTGATCTCGACGCGCTCGAAGTCGATCCCGGATGCGTTGCGTATCCGGATGCCGACCACCGCTGGCGAGGGGCTTGGGGTGGGCAGGTTCGGGTTCGACGGGGTGCTCACGGGCGTTGGCGTCGGCTGGGTATGGGCCTCACTGCTGCGGAAGCGCGCCACCACACTGCCCGCCTGGTCGAGGAGTTCGATGGTGTCGCCGTCCCGGTAGACGCGGCGGGTGTCATCGAGCACCCTGAGGAAGGTCTGCTGCTGGGCCACGTTGCAGCCCCTTTCGGTCATCGCGCCGGGAGGGGAGACTCGCAGGTCATTGCCGACCAGCCGGTAGCTGCCGCCCATACCGTTGCACGGGTCGCCACCCCGATAGGTGGAATCGGTCCTGAACTCGATGAACGGCATCTTGTCCCCAGCGAAGACGCTCGGCTTGCCGTAGAGCTCCACGGCGATCCAGGTGGTGCCGGTCAGCTTGGCCGGAGCCACGGCAGAGGACGGCGAGGCGGGCACTCCGGTCACCGCCTGCCCCCGGCCGGCGAGCGCCCAGACGGCGAGACCTGCCACAACGGCAACCACGGCCGCAGCAGCGAGCCACCGGCCCATCATGATGCCCAGCCCCGGCGTCCGGCGGACGTCTGCCGGCTCCAGCGACGGCACCGGGATCTTCACCGAATCCACCCGGTGCAGCGCGTCACGGAAGGCGCGTTCGGCGTCATCCATTGCTCTGGCCTTCCTTGAGGCGCGTCCGCATCAGGGCGAGCGCGCGGTGTACATGGGAGCGGGCGGTGGCCTCCGGGCAGCCCAGGGCGGCACCGATCTCCGCGAAGCTCAGGTCCTGGTAGAACCGCAGCACCACGGCGGCCCGTTGCTGGGGCGGCAGGCTGGTGCACAACCGCCACGCCTCGTCGGCATTGGCGATGGCCCACGCCGGGTCGGCCTGCACCTTCGCCTGGGGAAGGAGTTGCGGCTCCGCTGTCGGACGCGAGCGCCCCCGTCTGCGGATGATGGCGAGGCAGGCGTTGACGACGCAGCGACGCACATAGGCGTCACGCTTGTCGCTGTCCGCCAGCCGTCCCCACCGCGGCAGGACACCCTCGAGTGCGTCCTGGACGGCGTCGCGGGCATCGTCCCAGTTGCCGGTGACCAGGAAAGCGAGGCGCAACAGCCGGTCGGAGCGGACGCGGATGAACCCCTCGAAATCGGGCTCACCGTTCGCGACCGCGGCCACTGCTGCTCCCCTGGAGTCGGTTACCGCCACACCCTAGAGAGTGTCCGGCGGCGCGTTTCGTTGCACCTGCGCGGGCCCGAGTTGGCAGACCAGGGTGAGTTCGTCCTCCAGCGCCCGTTCCACGGCGGCAGCGTCCAGGGCTTCAGCATCGAGATGGGCAACGCATTCGAGGCGACCGCCATAGGAGATCGCGGAAACCCCGAGACGGACATTGCCCTGGATCGGTGTCACCGGCCACGCTCGTTCCAGGGGTGCCCCGTCCAGGGACAACCGCTGCTCCGGTCCGCGGACATTGGTGACGAACAGCGCGATGAAGCGCTGCCGCCGCGCGAGGAAGGCGAAGACCCGGGTGCCCAGGCGGGAGCGCGTCAGCTCATAGGTGCCCTGTTCCCTCGCCTCGGCCTTGGCTGCCGACGTCACTTGCGCGATGCGTGCGATCCGCGCACCGAGATCCGCCTCGTTCAGCGGGAGGGGAACCATCATCACTCCCACGGCGTTCCCGGAGGTGCCGCGATCCGGCAGCGCGACCGGGATGCTCGCGGGCAGTTCGTCCGGCACCGGTTCCCCGGCGGACGTCAGTGCTGCCGCCGCTGCTGCAGCGACCGCTGCCAGCAGTCCGTCGTTGACGGTGCCGCCGGCGGCCCGGGCTCCGCGGGAGATGTCGTCGAGCGCCACGTCGCCGAACGTGATGCCCCGGCGGGTGCTGATCGGCCCCAGCAGCACCGTCGGCCCGAGCTGCACGCTGAACATGGCGGCGAGCCGCGAGAGGCTGCCCCAGAAGCGGCGCAACGCTCGCTTCTTCTGGCGGGGCCGGCGAACCCGGGGCCGCGGCGCGACCGGGGCATCCGGGGCTGCGCCCGCGTCGAAGAGCTGCTGCGCCAGCCGGACGCCGGCGACCCCGTCCGCGACGGCATGGTGGATCCGCAGGATGATGCCCGTGCCGACGTCGGTGGCTCCCGGTACCACGAGCAGCTCCCACAGTGGACGACCCGCGGGGAGCGGCGTGGTCATCAGGGCGGCGCACAGGACAGCGAGGCCCTCGGTACCTGCCACCGGCGCGACTTCACGCACGTGCAGGGCCAGATCGGGGGCGCTGGCCTCCCAGACCGGTCGTCGCCTGGTCCCTCCGATGCGTTGGGAGAACCGGCGAAGCCCGGCGAGCGCGGGGTCGGCGAGCCGGTCGGCAACCACGGCACGCAGCCGGTCGAGGTCGGCCTTCCCGTCGGCACCGACGAAGCCGCCGGGTGCGAGGATGCCGGCCATCAGGAACACGTTGACCTGGTCGACGGCGTCGAGGACCACATTGGACGCATCGGCCGCGGAGAGGGATTCTGCACCAGGTACACCGGGCACGAGCACTCCTCGATCGGGCAAGCCAGCGGAGGTTTCAGCCTATCGTCGCGCCCACCCGCTGGTGCGAAACGCCAGCCATCGCGGCACGAAAGGGGACAGTCCCCTTTCGTGCCGGTCCTCCGCCGTCCCGGACGCTCAGCGATCCGGCGGCGGCGCGGGAATCGAGTCAAGGCCCGGCGTCTCGCCCGGCCACACCACTGCGACCGTGCACGGAGCATGGTCGATGACGAAGCGGGTGTGCCGGCCGAGGCTCCGCGGGCCGAGGCGGGTGCGGTCGCCATCGCGCGCGACGATCAGCAGGTCGATCGCAGCGGCGGCCGCCGTCACCTCACGCTCGGTGAAACCGGTGCGCAACTGGGCCTCGCACGGGCGTCCGAGCGCCGCCACAGCCTGGTCCAGGAGTTCCTGCGCCGCCGAACGGCCGAGCTGGTCGGCAGCGGCGGTCGCCTCCGCGCGACGCCCGCGTCCCATGAGCCCGGCGAGGGGCCCGGTCGGCACGCCCTCGGACTCGTCGGCCACGGCAACGAGCACCAGTTCGTCAGAGGCCGGACGGCGCTGCATGGCCTCGACGACAGCCGGCCACGTACCGGCGGCGATCCATCCTGCAACCTTCATCTCAGACTCCCATCAGCTGCACGGCAACCCACAGGGCGCCGGTGCATGCGATCAGGCTAACCGGGACGGTGAGCAGCCCCAGCTTGGTGAACTCGCCGATCTCCGTGTCGTGGTCGTGGTCGGCGAGGATGCGTCGCCACAACAGGGTCGCGAGTGATCCCACGTACGTCAGGTTGGGCCCGATGTTCACCCCGATCAGGACGGCGAGCACGGCTGCCGGCCCGACAGGGGCAACCAGGGGCAGCAGCACGAGCACCGCGGGCAGGTTGTTCACAAGGTTGGCGAGCAGCGCTGCGAGGCCCGCCAGCAGCAGGAGGCTCACCAGGTCGGAGCCGGTCGGCACGAGGTGCCCAATGGCTGCGGCCAGCCCGTTGTCGACGACCGCCTTCACGATGATTCCCAGTGCGAGGACGAAGAGCAGGAACCAGATGTTGGCGGCGGCGAGCAGCTCGCGCAGTTCGGGCCGATGGCGGCCCGGCGGGTCCATCAGAAGCCGCTTGGTCGCCAGCACCAGCACCCCGGCGAGGGCCGCCCAGAACGGCTCGAGGTGTAGTGGCGAGGAAACCACGAACCCGGCGAGGGTGAGCGCGACGACAACGAGCGCGAACACCGGGGTCGGCGTCCGCCTGCCGGAGTCACGGGGCGTGGCAACCACGGAGAGGTCGCCTGCGAACCAGCGCCGGTGCACGAAGTACTCGATCGCGATCGCCACCAGCCAGGGCAGCGCCATCAGTGCCCCGAACTTCACGAAGCTGAGCCCGGCGGCCCCCATCGCCAGCAGGTTGGTCAGGTTCGACACCGGGAGCAGCAGCGACGCCGAGTTCGCAAGGTGCGAGGTGGCGTAGACGTGCGGCTTGGGTCGTGCGCCCAGACGGGACGCCGTCGCGAACACCACGGGGGTGAGCAGCACAACGGTGGCGTCGAGGCTCAGCACGGCCGTGGTCAGGGAGGCGACGACGAACACCAGCCCGAGCAATCGCGTCGGGCGGCCCTTCGAACGTCGAGCCATCAACTCGCCCGCTGCAGCGAACATGCCCTCTTCCTTGCACAAGTGGGCGAGCATCAGGATGGCGGCGAGGAACGCGACGGTCGGCCCGAGTCCCTGCACCTCCTGCCACGCCACGGGCAGGGGGAGGGCACCGACGGCGACGAGAAGGACGGCCGCAGGGACAGCACCCACACCTTCGGGCAACCCCCGCGGACGGACCACAGCGAAGCCGAGGACGGCGATGAGGCAGACGACGGCGATCGCCTCGGCCACCGGTGTGGTCATGCGGTCACCCTAGGGGCGCACGAACCGGCGCGGCTGTGAGCAATCGCCGCACGAAAGGGGACTGTCCCCTTTCGTGCCAGCACTTTCGCGCGGTGCAGGCATCGCGCGTGGCCTGGAAACGGGGCTACTGCCGCCGCAGGCGATCGCGGAGCTTGAGCAACTCGCGTCGCTGGGACTCGGTGAGGCTGTTCAGGCCACCGGCGTTGATCTGGTCGAGCAGGGCGTCGAGCCGCTCCCGGTCGGAGGCGTTCCTCGTGGCCTGACGTGCATGGGACCGCGGCACACGGGGCGCCCGGGCTGTCACCGGACGCCCGCGGACCACGCGTCCGGGAATCCAGGCGTACTCACCGAGCAGCCCGATCGCGCGGGCGACGATGGCCACCAGCACGAAGCTGAAGATCAGGCTGAGCAGGCCGGAGATGTCACGGGACGCCAGCAGCCCGAACACCTGCACTGCGACGAGGATCGCCCCGATCACCCAGGCCGGGATGTTGAAGAAGAACGGACGGCGGGGGTATTCAGCGATCCACAGCAGCAGCAGCAGGAACTCCATCGACCCGAGGCCGTACAGTCCGCGCCCGCTGCCGGCGATCACGGCGACGACGGTGTAGGCAGCGGTGAAGGACGCCCACATCCCCAGCAGCAGCCAGACCATCCGCGTGCGACCGATCAGCCGCTCCAGATCGGTGCCGAACCACCAGAACAGGGCGAGCGTGATCACGGTGCCCAACCCGAGGTCGATCGCGAACGGCCAGGTGAGGATGCGCCAGGCCTCCCCGTCGGCGACGAGTTCCGGGGTGTAGTACAACTGCGACGGGAGCGAGGGCACAGCGACCCAGGCGAGGCCGGAGATGACCGCGACCATGACAACCAGCAGGACGGTGTTCACCTCGAGGCGACCGATCCTGAACCAGGGCTCGCTGTGGTCGTCGCGTGGACCGAAGAAACCGCTCATAGGCCCAAGGTTGCCAGACGAACCCACCCGCACGCCTCCCCCGCCCCGGCGCTACCCTTCGGACAAGGCCGAAGGAGGGCAGAACCGTGTGGATCGCGTTCGCCTTCGCTTCGGCATTGTTCGCCGGCCTCACCGCCATCCTGGCCAAGGTGGGCGTGCGGCACACGGACTCCAACCTCGCCACGGCCATCCGGACGACGGTGGTGCTGGCCGCGGCCTGGCTGATGGTGCTGCTGGTGGGTTCTGCGTCCCAGCTGGGCACCCTCAGCGGCTCGACCATCGGCTTCCTCGTCGCTTCCGGCCTTGCCACAGGCGGGTCGTGGCTGTGCTACTTCAAGGCGCTCCAGCTGGGCGACCTGAACAAGGTGGCCCCGATCGACCGGCTCAGCATCGTGCTCACCGTCGTGCTGGCCATGATCTTCCTCGGCGAGGCCGATCATCTGGCCACCCGCCTTCCCGGCATCGCAGTGATCGGGGTCGGCACCTGGCTGATGGTGCGCCGCCCGGCCACCGAGGTCGCCACTTCGTCCGCCCCGCTGCCGGCGAGAGGTGGCTGGTTCCTTTATGCGCTCGGCGCTGCGGTGTTCGCCTCGCTGACGGCGCTGCTGGGCAAGGTCGGCATCAGCGGGGTCGAATCCAACCTCGGCACGGCGATCCGCACCAGCGTCGTCCTCGTCCTTGCCTGGGGCATCGTCATCTCTACCGGCAGGAAGACTGCTCGCGCGCCGATACCGAGGCGCGACCTCACCTTCATCCTGCTGTCCGGCCTCGCGACCGGGGCATCGTGGCTGTGCTACTTCAAGGCACTGCAGGACGGCCCCGCCAGCGTCGTCGTGCCGATCGACAAGCTCAGCATCGTCGTCACCGTGCTGCTGGCCGGGTGGCTGCTGGGCGAACGGCTCAGCAGGAGGGGCTGGGCAGGGCTGGCGCTGATCGTCGCAGGAACCTTGTTGATGCTGGTCTGATCACAACCGGATCAGCTCTGGACGATCAGCTCGATCTCCGAGCGCGGCAACCGCAGGGGGCCGGAGAAGCCGTTCATGATGCCGGCCAGGCGGAACGCCTGCTCGTTGTGGTACAGGTCCTCGAGGCTCAGCGGCTTACCGTCCGGGCCGGACAGCGGGATCTGCCAGTTGGGGTACTCGGTGCTGGTGCCGGGCTGGTTCTGCGTCCGCCGGTCGCCGACGGCGTCGGTGAGGGCGGCGCACAGCACCCGCGCCGGGGTGGCCACGAGGTAGCGGTGCATCGCCTCGACGACGTCCTCGGTCGTCGCCGGATACGCGACGAGGAAACCGCGCTCCCGCAGCGCGGCGATGAAGGCACTGACTTCGCGCTCCGCGTTCCCCAGCTCCGTCGCCAGCGATTCGGTGAGCAGGCCCAGCTCGTGCTGCAGCTTGATGTGCTCACTGGCGAGATAGCCGGCCGTCGGCGGCAGGTCGTGGGTCGTGACCGAGGCGAGGCAGTACTCCCGCCAGGCCTCCGGAGCCAGCGGACGGCCCTCTGCGTCCCGCTCGAACCAGGCGATCGAGGTGCCGAGGATGCCGCGCTCGCGCAGGTAGTCGCGCACCCAGGGCTCGACGACGCCGAGGTCCTCCCCCACCACCAGCGCACCGGCGCGGTGCGCCTCGAGGGCAAGGATGCCGACCATGGCCTCGTGGTTGTACCGGACGTAGGAGCCCTCGCTGGCCGCCATTCCTTCCGGGATCCACCACAGCCGGAACAGGCCCATGATGTGGTCGACGCGGACGCCGCCGGAATGCCGCAGGATGCCGGACACCATGCTGCGGAACGGCGCGTAGGACAGCTCGTCCATCCGGTCGGGACGCCACGGAGCCTGGCCCCAGTCCTGGCCCGTCTGGTTGAAGTGGTCCGGCGGTGCGCCGACGCTGACGCCCTCCGCGAACAGGTTGCCGTAGGTCCAGGCCTCCGCGCTCTGGGCGCCCACTCCGACGGCGAGGTCGCTCATGATGCCGATGCGCATGCCCGCGTCCCTTGCAGCGGATTGGGCGGCGCGCAACTGGTCGTCCGCGATCCACTGCAGCCAGGTGTAGAAGATGATCGTGTCGACGTGCTGCTCAGCGAAAAGGGCGACCGTCGGCGAGGACGGACGGCGCAGCTCAGCCGGCCATTCCCGCCAGTTGTAGCCGAAGCGGTTCACCAGCGCCGACCACGTGGCGAACTGGGTGAGGCCGCGTCCCTCCCTGCGCAGGAAGTCGTTGAACGCCATGCGCCGTGCAGGGCGCAGGCCGTGCTCGTAGATCACCCGCAGTGCTTCGGTCTTCGCCGTCCAGACAGGGTCGCGCTTGATCAGCTGCTGACCGGACAGCTCCTTCTTCAGCTTGGCCTTCAACTGCGCTATCCGGGCGCGGGAACGGTCGTCGAGGTCGGCGTACTCCGGCACCAGTTCCGGCCGGATGTAGAGCGGGTTCACGTAGCGGCGCGAGTTCGGAAGGTATGGGGACGGCTCCAGCGGCGGCGCAGGCTCCGCTGCGTGCAGCGGGTTGACCAGCACGAAGCTGGCGAACTGTTGGGTCGACGACCAGGTGGCGAGGTCGGCGAGGTCGAGCAGGTCGCCGATGCCCCACGAGTCGGCGGACGCGACGCTGTACAGCTGGGCTGCGTAACCCCAGGCCCGCTTGTCCCCCATCGATGCGGGGAAGCCGAGGAAGGCCGGGCTCACCACCAGCGTCGACTCGGTCTGGCCGGCTTCGGTCGTCGCCTGCAGCCGGTGATAGCCGAGCGGCAGGTCTGCGGGCAGCTGGAACGCCGCCCGTCCGGTGAGGACGCCGTCGATCCAGCGTGCCGGCTCGTCGTCCTCGACCTGCGGCACGTCCCGCCAGCCGCCCTCCTCGAGCCGGACGGCGAGGCGCACCCACTGTCCGTCGGGCAGGTGCACGTGCACCCGGCGGGGGGTGCCCTGCTCCATCACGACGCAGGGTTGCAGCAGGCGCGTCCACGGCCGTTGCAGGTGGGCTTCCAGCGCAGCCTGTGCCTTGTCGGGGTCGGCTGCGTCGACGTCCATCCCGGCGAGGATGGCGATCACGGTCTCGTCGGTCACCTCGGTGAGGCGGCCCTTCCAGTCCCAGAACTCGGTGGCGATCCCGAAAGCCGAAGCGAGCTCACTCAGGAACTGATTGGACAAGGCCATTCCAGGGACGCCTTCTTCAGCAGCGGACGGGTTGGTTAACGATACCGGTACGGCGCGCTCACGCCCGCTCGAACGGCGCCAGCAGACGGCGCAGTACGACGGCCAATTCTTCGCGTTCGGTGGGCTCGATGGCCGACAGCACCTTGCGCTCGTAGGCGAGCAGGTCGGCGAGCGCCTGCTGCACCCGGTCGCGGCCGACGTCGGTGAGCTTCACCAGGACGCCGCGGCGGTCGTCGGTGTTGGGCTGGCGGATCACGAGACCCCGCGCCTCGAGCCGGTTGATCCGGTTGGTCATGGTGCCGGAAGTGGAGAGGGTGGCCCGGATCAACTCCCCCGGCGACAACACGTACGGCCTCCCCTGCCGGCGCAGCGCAGCCAGCACGTCGAACTCCCACACCTCGAGCTCGTGGGCTGCGAAGGCGTCCCTGCGTGCCCGGTCAAGGTGCTTGGCCAGCCTGCTGATCCGGGAGAGGCTGCCGAGCGGTGTGACGTCGACGTCGGGGAGTTCGCGCGCCCAGGCGGCGAGGATCAGGTCCACCTCGTCAGCCATGCCCACCCCCGATATCTCGATATCGAGACTTTAGCGGGAAGAGTCCCGTGATGAACCACTTGGCGCTCGCCGGCGTCACTTCGCTCGTGCTGACAACACGTGAATCGTTCACGTGTTCGATTAGTGTCGGTGGGGGGTGTTTGACTTGGTTCATGGCAGTTCAGCAGACTCCCGCGTCGCGGGCCCTGGACGCGATCGAGGGCATCCTCGACGGGTTCGACGCCGTGCTGGTTGCGCGTGGTGAGCGGTTGGTGTGTGCCCAGCGGGCACGGGGTTTGGCTTCACGGTTGACCGCGGTCGCCGGCCTGCTGCTGGCGAAGGCGGACGCCGCGCAGGAGTCGATGAGCGCCGCCGGTACCCCGACGACGTCGTGGTTGGCGGTGGAGGGTGGTCTGTCGAAGCGGGAAGCGGCCGGCTTGTTGCATCAGGCCAAGGAACTGGCTGAGCATCCTGACGTCGCCCAGGCTGCTGCGGCGGGACAGATCAGTGTCGGCCAGGCGCGGGCGATCGGCACGGTGCTCTGCGGGCTGAACGAACTCGACCAGACCCAGCAAGCGCAAGCGGAACGGTTGCTGCTCGACATGGCCGGAGCCATGGACAGCGACCGGTTGGCGAAAGCCGCACCGCTGGTGTTGGCGCAGGTCGCCCCGGCGCAGGCCGACGAAACCCTGGAACGGCGGCTGCAACGCCAGGCGGAGGCGGCCCGCCGGAACCGGTCGTTGGTGTTCCGCCGGGACGGGAACGGCTCCATCCTGTTCACCGGCAGCCTGCCCCTGATCGACGGGGAAGCGTGGATCGCACAACTGGATGCCTACACCGAATCCCGACGCCGCACCGCCCTGGAGGAGCGTGACCCGGCCGCGGCAGGGTTGACGCCGGAACAACGCCGGGCTGACTCGCTGGTCGCGATGATCATCAACCACTCCCAAGGACGCCGAGCGCCCAGGGTGGGGGGTGACCGGCCCCGGATCGTGGTGACCGTCGACTACACCAAACTGCTCGCTGATGCGGCCGGGGCCGGGTTGATCGGGGACGGGGAACCGCTCAGTGCCGGCGATCTGCGCCGGTTGTGCTGTGACGCCGACCTGCTGCCCGCCGTCCTGGGTGGGCCCAGCACCGTCCTCGATGTGGGCCGGGACTACCGTCTGGTGCCGGCGGATCTGCGGGCAGCCCTGGTGGTGCGTGATGGGGGCTGTGTGTTCCCCGGCTGCCACGCCCGGCCGACCGAATGCGAGGCCCACCACATCATCCCGTGGTGGCAAGGCGGTGTGACCGCCCTGTCGAACCTGGTCTTGTTGTGCCACCACCATCATGGGCTGGTTGAGCCTGCCAAGTACGCCGTCCGTGACCAGTGGGAGGTCCGGATCGCCGCCGACGGCATCCCCGAAACCATCCCGCCCCGACGCTGCGACCCCCAACAACAACCCCTCCGCCACGCCCGACACCACACCGGCCAAGACCCCGGCCAAGGCCCCGGCGCAGCCCGAGGCCAACCAGCCGACCAACTCGCCAGCTGACGCGAGCGGGGACGGCTGGCTGAGCCCGACCAAGCCACCAGGGACGGTGGCTGAGCCAGCCGAAGGCCATGGCTTGGCGGCTGCGCTTGGACGACGCCGCGACGGCGGCTCCGGAACCGCCGTCCCACCCGAGGGGCAGTCAGAGAGAGACGGAGTGGTTCTCCACCTCGCCGACCCTGACGGCCGCGGCGAGGCCGAGCAGGCTGACCACTGCCATCACGGTGAGCAGCCCGCCGAAGCCGAGCGTCGGGTTGGCCTGGCTGGTGCCGAGGACGAACATCGTGCCCGCCAGCCCTGCGCCGATGCCGCCGCCCAACGCCTCCCCCACCTGGACCGACGACGTGTTCCTGCCGATCTCGACAGGGGCCGACAGCTGCATCACCGCCAGCGAGGTGCTGGCAACGGCAAGGCCCATCCCCAGCCCCGCCAGCACCCAGCCGGCGACCGTCACAGGGACGAGCCGTCCGGGCAGCCAGGCGGCGACGGCGATCGCCACGAGACCGAGAGCAAGGCTGCCCGCGCCGACGATGATGATCAGGTCGCGTCGCAGGCGTAGCCACGGACGCGACTGCAGCCAGGCGCCGGCCATCCAGCCGACCGAGCCGGTGGTGATGAAGATGCCGGCCGCCTGCAGGGTGAAGCCCTCGGCCTGCACCAGCATCAGCGGAAGGAAGCTCTGCGCCCCGGCGTACCCGGCGGAGATGGCCGCACGGGTGCCGATCACGGCGTCCAGTCCGCGACCGGAGAAGCGGAAGCCGGCCGGAAGCAGGGCCGGCAGGCCGAACCACAGCAACGCGAGACCACCGGCCAGCCACGCCAGCGACCACCACTCGATGCGCTGGCCCGCCAGCTGCAGGCCCATGGCGCCGAGCGCGACCAGCGCCGCCGACCAGAGCTGGCGCTGGTTGACTGCCACGTGTTCGTGAGGGGGCAGGTCTGCGCGCAGCAACGGGCGGAGGATCAGCCCTCCGGCGAGCAGCAACAGCGGCAGCACCGACCAGAACACCCAGTGCCAGGACGCGTGCTCTGTGAGCCAGGCTGCGATCGGCGGCCCGAGGAACGACGGCCCCATCCAGGCTGCGGAGAACCCGGTGAGCATCCGGGCGCGCTCCTGCTCGTCGAAGACGCGGGCGACGAGGACCATCACAGCGAGGTTCATCGTGCCGCCACCGAGGCCCTGGATGAACCGTCCGACGAGCAGCAACGGCATCGTGGGGGCCGAGCCCGCCACAACCAGCCCGATCGCGAAGACGACGAACCCGACCATCATCGGCGCCTTCGGACCCACCCGGTCACTGAACTGGCCTGCGGCAACGATGGCGAAGGTCTGGGCCAGCCCGAACGCCGTGAACGCCCAGGCGTAGAGGTCGACGTCACCGAGATCCTTGGCTGCGGCGGGCATCGCCGTGAGCACGGCCATCGCCTCGAAGGCGATCGCAACGACGCAGATCAGCAGCCCGATCGTGAGGCCGCGGCGGGAGGGCTGCGTGACGGTCGTCGCCGCCGTCTCCTCGCTC
The DNA here is from genome assembly GCA_963799235.1 of uncultured Actinomycetota bacterium. GTDB lineage: Bacteria > Actinomycetota > Actinomycetes > Propionibacteriales > Propionibacteriaceae > Propionicimonas. The sequence continues at coordinate 86,762 of CAWCWL010000002.1, forward strand.
ATCCGTGCACCTCTTCCCATCCTGACCGCCCAGTAGTGTCTCACGGCCAGCGGCACCCACCCCGTCCCGGGGCGCATCCCGGGGCGTTACTGGGTACGGTGGGGGCAACCCGGCAGCTTGGACGTGCAAAGGCGGTCAGAATGACCAGCGAGAACCCGCAGACGACGACGATCGTCAAGGAGCGCACCGACCTGCGCCCGCAGGAGGGCGACCACGAGCGCTTCTCCCACTACGTCCCCAAGGCAAAGCTCACCGAGGCCATGGTGATGGGCACCCCCGTGATCGCGCTGTGCGGCAAGGTGTGGGTGCCCTCACGAAACCCGGACCGCTTCCCGGTCTGCCCGGAGTGCAAGGAGATCTGGGAGACGATGCGTCACGACGGTCCGGAGAGCTGATCCCCTGACCGCAACCCGTCTCGCGTGAGCCCTAGGATGAGCCCATGGCCACCAAGACGCTGATTGTCCTCCGCCACGCCAAGTCCTCCTGGCAGACGACGGAACCGGACCTGCGCCGGCCGCTGTCGGATCGGGGTGAGCGCGACGCTGTGGCCGCCGGAGTCGTGCTGGGCGGCTACGACCTCGACGTGGTGATCGCCTCGACGGCCACCCGCGTCCAGCAGACCTGGGAAGCGGCACAGACCGGCGGTGCGAGCTGCCCGGACGTGCGCACCTCGGAGATGATCTACCACGCGTGGGCGAACGAGCTGCTCACCGAGCTGCACGAGCTCGACGAGGCCAAGCACACCGCGCTCCTGATCGGCCACCAGCCAACGCTGTCCGACCTGATCGTGAGCCTTTCGAAGCCGTCGCCGCTCACCGAGCGGGTCGCGGCCAAGTTCCCCACCGCCGGCCTCGCCGTGCTCACCTACCGTGGCGCCTGGAAGACCCTCTCCGAGGGCAAGGCGAACCTGAAGCGCTTCGAGATCCCGCGCGGCTGAGCCAAGCCTCTGAACGGAAAGGGGACTGTCCCCTTCCAATTCACTCTCGCCTGACGGCACGGGCGCTGAACGGAAAGGGGACTGTCCCCTTTCCGATCACGCGGTCAGTAGCGGTAGAGCTCGGCCTTGAACGGGCCGGTCACGGGAACGCCGAGGTAGTCGGCCTGCTCTTCGGTCAGCTCCGACTGAGCCGGACGCCCAAGAGCATCCAGGTGCAGCCGGGCGACGTACTCGTCCAGCTGCTTGGGCAGCGTGAAGACACCCACCGGGTAGTGCTCCGGCTTCGTGTACAGCTCGATCTGTGCCAGTACCTGGTTGGTGAATGACGTGCTCATCACGAAGCTCGGGTGCCCGGTGGCGTTGCCGAGGTTCAGCAGCCGCCCCTCGCTCAGCACGATCACCGAGTGGCCGTCCGGGAAGTTCCAGCGGTCCACCTGCGGCTTGATGTTGGTCTTCGTGACCCCTTCGGCGTGGTCGAGGCCGGTCAGGTCGATCTCGTTGTCGAAGTGGCCGATGTTGCCGACGATCGCGAGGTGCTTCATCTTCGCCAGGTGCTCTGCGGAGATCACGTGCAGGCAGCCGGTGGCGGTGATGAAGATGTCGGCCGTCGAAACCACGTCGTCGAGGGTGGCCACCTGGTAGCCGTCCATCGAAGCCTGCAGCGCGCAGATCGGGTCGATCTCGGTGATGATCACCCGTGCGCCCTGCCCGGACAGCGCGGACGCGCAGCCCTTGCCGACGTCGCCGTAGCCGCAGACGACGGCCGTCTTGCCGCCGATCAGTACGTCGGTGGCCCGGTTGATGCCGTCGATGAGCGAGTGCCGGATGCCGTAGCGGTTGTCGAACTTGCTCTTGGTGACCGAGTCGTTCACGTTGATCGCCGGGAAGAGCAGCGAGGCGTTGCGGAACATCTCGTACAGGCGGTGGACGCCGGTGGTGGTCTCCTCCGTGACACCGAAGATGCTGTTGGCGATGCTCACCCAGTCGAGCTGGGAGGAGCGCAGGGTTGCCAGCACCACCTGGTACTCGGCTGCGTCCGTTGCGGTCGCCTCCGGCACGGCACCGGCCTTGGCGAACTCGACGCCCTTGTGCACGAGCAGGGTGGCGTCGCCACCGTCGTCGAGGATCATGTTCGGACGCTGGTCGCCCCAGTCGAGGATGCGCTCGGTGCACTCCCAGTACTCCTCCAGCGACTCGCCCTTCCAGGCGAACACGGGAACACCCTTGGGGTCCTCAGGAGTGCCGTCGCGGCCGACAACGATGGCAGCGGCTGCCTCGTCCTGGGTGGAGAAGATGTTGCAGGACGCCCAGCGCACCTCCGCGCCGAGCTCGACGAGCGTCTCGATCAGGACGGCGGTCTGGATCGTCATGTGCAGCGAGCCCGCGATCCGGGCGCCGCGGAGAGGACGGCTCTCGCGGTAGCGCTCACGGAGGGCCATCAGGCCGGGCATCTCGTGCTCTGCGAGGGTGATCTCCTCGCGTCCGAAGGCGGAAAGGTTCAGGTCGGCGACTCGGTAATCCACACCGAGACCCTACTAGCGTGGCCGGTGTTGACCGACCCGGGCCTGAAGGAGGAGCAGCGATGGCTCAACTGGTGTTCCTGACCGGCGCGCCCGGCAGTGGCAAGTCGACCCTCGCGCGACTGCTGGTGGACTCCCGATCGCTGGCCCTTCTGCTCGACCTGGACACCCTGCGCGCCCAGCTCGGGAACTGGAGATCCGACCCCACGGCCGCCGGTGTTCGCGCCCGACGGCTCGCGCTCGCCGCTGCCGGCGCCCAGCTGGAGTCCGGCGGGGACGTGGTGGTGCCGCAGTTCCTCCGCCGTCCCGAGCTGATCGCGCAGTTCCGGGAGCTCGCGGGTCAGGTGGGGGCTTCGTTCGTCCTTGTCGCCCTCGTCAGCTCTGCGCAGGAGGCCGCCGAGCGATTCCGTACCCGAGCTGTGTCGGAGGATCCGAACCATCTCGACGCCGCCCACCTGCAGGATGCGCCGGGCGCTGCGCCGATCGAGGAGATGTACGCCGACATGCTCGCGATGCTGGCCGGCTTCCCTGAGGCCGTCTACGTCGAATCGGTGCCGGGGGACGTCGAAGGAACGTTCGCGGCCCTTCGCGAGGTGACGGGCGGCCCTTCGTGACGCAGCCGAGCTTGCGAGGGTGCATGTCACGAAGGGCACGGGCTCCTCAAGGACCGTTGGTCGTGACTCCGCGGTCGATGTCGGGTTCGAGGTAGAGGGCTGTGACTTCGGAGTTGTTGGCGCGGATGGCTGCCTCGGCGTTGTCGATCACCTCGGCGATTCGGCGGGCCGACTCGGTGGGCTCCACGGCGATCTTGGCAGCGACCAGGATCTCGCTGGGGCCCAGATGCATGGTCTTGAGGTGGATGACCCGCAGGACGCCGTCGGCGCCGGCGAGGGCAGCGGTGATCCCGGCGATGGCCTCGGGAGTGGCGGCCTCACCCAGCAGGAGGCTGCGGGTCTCCATGGCGAGAGTGATCGCGACGAGGATCAGCAGCACGCCGATCAGCGAGGTGCCGGCCACGTCCCAATAGCCGTTGTGGGTGAGCAGGGTCATCCCCACGCCCATCAGGGCGAAGACCAGGCCCAGGAGTGCCGCGAAATCCTCCAGCAGGATCACCGGCAGGTCGGGAGACTTCGCCGAGCGGATGAATTGGGGCCACGACTTCGTGCCCTTCAGTGGCACCGACTCGCGGATGGCTGTGCGGAAGCTGAAGCCCTCCGCGAGGATCGCGAACAGCAGGACCGCGATCGGCACCCACCACCACTGGCTTTCCAGCAGATCGTTCGGGTGGCCGGCGGCAACCTCCTCGTACTTGTGGAACGCCTCGTAGAGGGCGAAGAGGCCACCGAGGCTGAACAGGATCACGGAGACGAGGAACGCGCTGATGAACGGCGCCCTGCCGTAGCCGAACGGGTGCTCCTCCGTTGCCTCGCGCTTGGCTACGGCGCCACCCCGCAGCAGCAGGAGCTGGTTGGCGGTGTCGGCGACCGAGTGCACGCCTTCTGCGAGCATCGACGCGGCACCGGTCAGCGCCCAGGCGCCGAACTTCGTCAGAGCGATGAACGCGTTCGCTGAAAGCGCCGCGATGATCGCCCGGTTCCCGCCCTGTGTGCTCATGGCGTCATCCTGTCATCCCCGCCGAGTTGTCAGAATCTCACGAAGCTATAGGTTCGTGAGATTCTGACAAGTCGGGCGATGGGTGCGTTTACCGGGAGGTCCTGCCGAGGCCGATCTGCAGGTAGGCGGCGGCGAACAGGCCCTGCTGCAGGACGGTCACGTACCGCTCGACCGGGGTCCCGGACAGCGAGCTGAGGTTCGAGACCATCACGTCGGTGGCGAGCGCGTTACCCCGCAACCGCTCGCGGTCCTCCGCTGCGTGCTCGTCGTCCATGCCGTCGTCGACGAGCACGAGGCCGGGACGGCGCTCCGCAGACGACTCCTCGAACGGGTCGGCGAACGGGTCGCGGGACGGGACGGCCGCGAGCAACGGCATCAGTGCGCCGGCGTCCGCAGACAGCACGATGCGGCCGCTCGCCGAACGCAGGGCCTCTGCGACCCGGCGACTGGCGCGGGCGGCGAGGATCGAGCCGCCCCACACCATGGGCTGAGCCTCCGCGAGTTCGAGCGCTGTGGCCTTGGCCGGGTTCTGGGTGGCGTCGACGGCCCACGACGAGTCGGTCGCGACCTGGTCCATAGCAGACGCAACGGCCTCGGGGTTCACGGCGGGGCCGAGGCCGAGGTGGTGCAACGCGACCAGCGTGACGATCGCAGCAGCCAGCGGGTCACCCGTCGTCGTGGTCAGGACGGTCGTCGAGGAGGAGCCGGCCTCGCGCGCCAGCGCAGAGTCCGGTGGGCAGGCGACCAGCAGGCGGCAGCCACGGCGCACGGCCTCGAAGGCTGCTGCCATGCTGACACGGTCGCCCCCGCCCATCACGACGACGACGTCGAGCGGGCCGACCCAGCCGGGCAGACCCAGCCGCGGCCAGGCCACCAGCGGGACGGGGCAAGTGGGCTCGAGGACCGCACGGATCAGGCGGGCCTCCGGCCCGAACGTGATCATGGCCCGCGGACGCTCGGACTCGAGCCGGCTCAGCGGACCTTCCGCGGCGGCGAGCTCGCGACGCACGCGCGCGCCGGCCTCGGCGAGGGGGCGCAGCAGGTAGTCGGCCGACCGCAGCGCTTCGCCGTCCTCCAGCCGGGAGTCGTCGAACTCGTCCATGTCAGTTGGCGTCTGCGCCGGGCCGGCGGGCCTCGTCGATCAGCAGGATCGGGATGCCGTCACGCACCGGGTAGGCCAGTCCGCAGTCGGGCCCGGTGCATTCCAGGACGGACGCCTCGTAGTCCCACGCGAGGGTCGAGTGGCAGGAGGGGCAGACGAGCAGTTCCAGCACCTCTGCGGAGAGTTCGTTCATCAGCTGTCCTTTCGGATGATGGCCAGCGCCTCGTCGCGCAGCGCTGCGACGGTGCCGTCGTCCCGTGCCTCGACGTTCAGCCGGAGAAGGGGTTCGGTGTTGGACTCCCGGACACTGAGCCACCAGCCGTCGCCGGTGACAAGGAGGCCGTCGGTCCAGTCGATGGTGCCACGGCCATCGAAGGCCGCCGCCACCAAGGCCTGGATCGTCTTGGGGTCGTCCACCGTGCTGTTGATCTCGCCGGACGCCGAGTAGTGCGGCAGTTCCGCTGCCAGCTCCGACATGGACCGTCCCTCGCGTCCCATCAGGGCCAGCACGTGCAGGCCGGCCAGCATGCCGGTGTCTGCGCCCCAGAAGTCGCGGAAGTAGTAGTGGGCGGAGTGTTCGCCGCCGAAGATGGCGTGGTGCTCGGCCATCAGCGCCTTCATGCGGGTGTGGCCGACAGCACTGATCGCGACCGTGCCGCCCGCGGCCGCAACGACCTCGGAGACGGCGCGCGAGGTGATGGAGTTCACCACGATCACGGCGCCGGGCTCGCTGGCCAGTTCTGCCCTTGCGATCAGGGCCGTCACCACGGACGGGTTCACCACATCGCCGTGCTCGTCGATGATGAAGCACCGGTCGGCGTCCCCGTCGAACACGAGGGCGATGTCGGCGCCGTGTTCGCGGACGGCGCGTTGCGCGTCCACGAGATTCGCCGGCTCGAGCGGGTTCGGCGGGTGATTGGGGAAGCTGCCGTCCAGTTCCATGAAGAGGCCGATGATCTCGACGTTCAGCGGGCCGAGCACCGCAGGGGTGGTGTGCCCAGCCATGCCGTTGCCGGCGTCAACAACCACCTTGAGCCGGCGCATGCCGCCGAGCGGGACGAGCGAGTGCAGGTGGGCGGCGTAGGCGCCCAGCAGGTCGGTCTCTCGGTAGCTGCCCCGCTCGGCGACCGGCGGCAGGTCGACGTAGGCCAGCTCCGTGATCTTCGCCATCAGGTCCGGCGTGATCGGTGCAGCGTCGGGCAGGCAGAACTTGACCCCGTTGTAGCCGGCGGGGTTGTGGGACGCCGTGAACTGCACTCCCGGCAGGTGGGTGTGGCCGGAGGCGAACCACAACTGGTCGGTGCTCGCGAGTCCGACGTCGAGGACGTTGGCGCCCTGGGACATCGCGCCGTCGGCGAAGGCGAGGCTCAGTTCGCGTCCACTGGCACGCATGTCGCGGCCGAGGACGAACTCCGCTCCGGCAAGGCCGAAGGCCGCGGCAAAAGCTGCTCCGATCGCGCGGGCGCCGTCCAGATCCCATTCCGGGTCGTCCCCGCCCACCAGTCCGCGGATGTCGTTGGCCTTGAAAACGTGGGGCTGGATCACGCTTGGGAGCCTATCGCCCGCGCAAGTTGGGGGCGCCCGTCAGCACGCGGCGGGCGGGGAATCAGTCGTCCTGCGGGTCGGCGAGGACGGCGAGGTGGCCCTTGCGACGGGTCACGGCCGGCTGCACCGGCTCTGGTGGACCCTCCCCGAGACCGACGCGGCGGACGGCGTCCGCGAGAGCCATCAGGTCGTCTGCGGAGGCCCGAGGGCTGTTCAGGTCGCCCGGCAGGCGGATGACCTCCCAACCACGCGGGACGCTCAGCCCGACCGAATGCGCCCGGCACAGGTCGTAGCAGCCCGGCTCGGAGCGCAGCGCGAGCGGGCCGAGCACGGCGGTGGAGTCGACGTACGCGAAGGTGAGCGTCGCCACCGCGGGCTCGGAGCACGCGCTTCTCGAGCAGCGCCGGTTGATCACCCGGTCACGTTACCGCCGCCCGACCGGCGAGCCCGGGAGCCACCACGGGCGGTGTGGCGCGGAGCCCGTCCCCCCATCACCCCATCAGACTTGTCAGAATCTCGCTGAGCTATAGGTCAGCGAGATTCTGACAAGTCGGAGGGGGCGGGGAAGTGCGGCAGATATCGTGGGCGGCATGAGGCGTCGGGAGCGGCACGGTCGCGGGCTGCGCGGCCCGCTGGCCCAGCCGAACCCGCTCACCGGAACCATCGTCCCGCTGCGGCAGCGACAGCGGGGCTCAGACTTCTTCGCCGAGTGCCTGAGCGCATCCGTGGCTCGCACGGCAGCCGCTTGCCCGCGCGCCGTCGTCGGCATCGACATCGGCTACGAAGAGGTCCCGGGCAACCTCGCGAGTTGGCACAGCGAGCGCGTCCCGCTGGCAGCGGCCGTCCCAGCCCAGCCCGGACGCAACGGTCAGGTCGTCCTTTTCCGTCGGCCGCTCGAGCATCGGGCGCACTCCCGCGGAGACCTGCGCCGGCTGGTGCACCGGGCACTGCTCGAGCAGTTGTCCGCGCTCACCGGGATCGGCTTCGACGAGCTCGATCCCCGCGGCGAGACCGACGACTGGGATTGATCAGCTGCCCGCGTGCGGGTCGAAGACCACCTGCGCAGAGGTGCCGTGGGTGTCCTGGGCTGCGAGATCGACGACGGAGAGTCCCCGCACCTTGCCGAGACGCTCGGTACTGACCAGCGCTGCCCGGACATCGGTGGCCTCTGTCTGCACCCTGACGACAGTGGCTGCAGCGGCGACGATGGGCACCGACACGGTCGAGCCCGGGGGCACCACGACAACCGTCGGCTGGCCGGGTGCGTCCGCGTTGGCTGATGTCGTGACGCTCACGTTGGCCGCGGCTTCGCCGGGATTGGACAGCTGGAGGACGGTGCGTCCCGATTTCCCGACCGCCAGCGGCCAGATCGCATCTACCGGCAGCGGCGCCGTTGCGACGGTGTAGGCAGGATCGCGACGGGCGTCGTCGCCGCCGCTGTCCAGCCACATGCCGGCGGTCACCGGCTGCGTGGACGTCAGCTTCAGCGCCCCTGCCTGCTCCGCGAGGCCGGCGGCGAGGTCGATCGTCCGGGTGGTGCCCGCCGGGACCTCGAGCTGTTCGGAGCCGGCCAGCTCGATCGGCCCGGAATCGCTGAGCACGCCGATGGTGACCGTCGCCGTCCGCTCCCCCGGGTTCGTGACGGCCAGTGTGCGGGAACCGACGCCCTCGGGGATGCCGGGCACGACGAGGTCTGTGGACGGGTCGGTGCCGGACGGCAGCCAGTCGACCCCCAGCGGGACCTCGGTCTGCCAGGTGCGCTGCCGGACGAAGGCCGCCACCCGCCCGTCGGAACTGCTGACGTGCAGGGTCAACGGGCCGTCGAGCCGGGGCATCACGCCGAGCGAGATGGTGGCAGAGGAGTTGCCGGCCACCTCGACGCCCCGGGGAGCTGCGACCTTGCCGTCCGCGCCATAGGCGGTGATGTCAACGGAGGCAGTCGTGCCGTCGAGGTTGGACACCACCACCTCGCTCTGGGCCTGGGTGCGGACGTCGACGCCGGTGAACCAGTGGTCGGTGCGCGGCACGACGCAGCCCGATGCCGACAGCCCGCGGTCCGGACCGTTCTCGGCGACGACGACGGACGTCCCACCGAACGGGTCGGGAAGCGGCGCCGACACCCGGAGTGGCTGCCCGGGGTTGGTGAGCACCTTCAAGGCGCCGGCGTCGGCGCCCTTGTTGGGTTCTGTCACCTTCGACGTGCGCAGGCCTGGGCCGATCGCTGCGACGGCCACCCGCACCGTTGCTGTCACCGACTCGAACGTCGGGCACACCACGGACACCCGGGAGGCGGAGCTGGCGAACGGTGTCTGGGGTACCGGCTGCGGCCCCACGAAGGACGCGGCAGCAGTGACGACTCCGAGGGCAACGATGACGACCCCTGGCCAGACCCAGCGCTTCATGCCGGCTCCTCCCCTGCCATGTGGCGCGGGCCGGACGGCTCGTCGCGGCGGCGCACGGACGGTGCGGCAAGGACGGTGAGCACCAGGAGGCCGGCCAGCTGGGTCCAGGCCCACCAGCGCGAGCCGTCGGCGAGGTGGTAGCTCAGGGTGCCGCCGGCCTCGCCGACGGTGAAGGCGGTGCCGGGTGCGGAACCGGCGGTCGGCGCCAGCACGGTGTCCCCGACAGTCACCACCCAGCGCGGATCGGGCGGCTCGGCCAACTGCAGCAGGCGGTCGGGCTCACCGGGCGGGATCGCCGTGCCATTCCCCACCTCCTGCCGGCCGGTGGGCGTCACGAGGACGGCGATCGCGGAGTTCGGCACCGGCCACACGTACTGGGTCTCATCGCCGGTGCCGAGGCCGAGCCCCGGGACGTTGTTGATCGCCATCCGCTGCCGCGCGTCGCCACCGGCGAGGCTGACGTGGGAGACGCCGAGGCTCACCAGGTCGGGTAGCAACTGGTCGTCCGCGCTGTCGCCGACGAGCCGGGCAGCAACGGAGGCCGCCAACTCCTTGGCTGCGGCGTCCCCGCCGAAGGCGATACCGCGCTCCGCGTCGCCGAGCCTGGCGAAGTCGTCCTCCAGCAGTCCCCAGCTCACCTTGTCGCCGTCGGCAACGAGCGCGAGCGTCCGGCTCGGGGTCGCCGACTGCTGGGCGTTGCGGACGAAGGCAGGCACGTCACCCACCGGCGCCCGGCTGAGCCCGGTCTGGCCGGCCCACACCCACCAGCCGCCGGCGAGGGCGATCGCAGCGACACAGATCACGGCGAGCCCGAGGCTGCCGGCGTGACGCAGGCCGAGGTCGCGTCCCTGCAGTTCGGTTGCGATGCCGTCGAGACCGGCGCAGGCAGCGAGGACAAGGGCTGCGACCAGCCCCAGCTGCCACTCCAGAGCCTGGGGTCGGGCCCAGGCCCCCGGGGGCACCTCGACGACCAGCCGGGTGAGCGTGATGGCGATCATTGTCGCGAGGCCGGCTCCGGCGAGGGCGAAGCCCGCGATCCCGGGACGGCGGGCTGCGCCGAGGACCGCGGCGGCCCAGCAGACGGCGAAGAACGCGATCGAGATCCAGAGCGGTGGCGAGGCGTCGCCGAGGGTGTGGCCGATCAGCAGGGTCCACGGCTCGGGTGCCGCCATCGGGGCGAGCACCGGCTCGATGCCGGTCAGCAGGCGTCCGGGGTAGCGCAGGACGCTCAGGCCCCACGGGCCGATCAGGAGCAGGACAGGGGCGGCCAGCACCACCAGCCACTGCGCCAGTGCTGCGAGGCGGCGGGCACGCAGCCCCGTCAGGATCGCTGCGACGGCTGCTGCCAGCCAGACCAGGGGGACGAGCGATGACGCCAGCACGAGCCAGAAGGCGACCGCACCGGCACGGCGCCAGCTCCACAGGCCGTCCCCGAGCCAGAGCATCAGGCTGTAGCCGAGGATCGGCAGCAGGATCGAGGTCGCTGCCAGCCCGAAAGCCCCGACGTTGAGCCCTCCGACCAGCGCCGGCGCAAGGGCGTACGCGAGTGCACCGAGGCCGGCGAGGCGCCGGTCGGCAACGACCTGCCGCAGCAGGCGGAAGGCCATCAGCCAGGCCAGCGGCACCGCGATGACGAGGGTCGCCGTGACCAGCCATTCCGGACGGCCGAGGGCCACGAGGGAGAACACCCCGGTCAGCGCGGTCCAGGGCGGCCCCGCCACGGCATTCGTCCCGGGGACGGCGGTGAGGTAGCTCCGGACGAACTCGAGCCAGCCGTCCGGTGCGGCGAGCAGCTGGGCGGCGGTGAGCGAGCCGCTGCCGAACGTCGTACGTCCGGCGACGAGGGCTACGCCGAGGAGCCCGAGCACCCCGGTGACAGCGAGTGGCAGCCGGTAGTGGCTGGTGCCGGTGTCGGCGAAGTCGTCGCCGGTCATCTCGTCGAGGCTGACCCCGGTACTGCGTCCGCTGAAGGTCAATGCCCATTCGCCCAGGCGCGCTGCACCCAGTTCCGAGGCGCGGCGCAGCCACATCCCGCGGCGTGGGCGCAGGGCCCTCGTCGCGTGCCGGGACGCGTCCGTGATGGGCAGCGAGTCGATGCGTTCGGTGACCGAGTGGCGCAGTTCGCGACCCCGTACCCAGGTCGCCAGGCCGCGGAGCTCGTCGGACGCCCTGTCTGGGTCCTTGCCGAGCAGGTAGCCGAGTGCTGCGAGCAGGCAGCCGAGCGCCAGCCGCAGCGAGGTGAGCCAGCGCCGTCGCGGAGCGGTGTTGCCGACAACGAGGGCGAGACCCGCTGCGCGTTCGGCCACCGGGTCGTCCTCGCCGGAGAAGTCGATGAGCTGGGCCCGCGGCTCCGCGACGACCTTGTAGCCGGCGAGGTTGGCTCGCCAGCCCAGGTCGAGCCCCCAGAGGCTGCGCGGCAGTTCAGCGTTGAACCCGCCGAGGAAGCGCCAGGCGTCGCCACGCACGAGCATTCCGGCCGTGGGCACGCCGAGGGCGGGGACGGCCTCCAGCTGGCCCTGGTAGAGCTCACCGGGGTCCGTGAGCGGGTGCACGCGTCCGCTACCGCTGATGGTCTGCGCCCAGTTGCTCACCATCGTGCCGGCGCCACGACGTCGCGGTTCGATCAGCAGCGCGCCGACGACGGCTGCGTCCGGGTCGTTCCGCACGCGATCCAGCAGCGCGGGGAGGGCGCCGGGAGCAGGTTCGACGTCGTCGGGCACCACCCAGATCCAGTCGCCCTCGACATCGGCGGGCAGATCCGCCCGGACGGTCTCGACGTAGGCCTCGGAATCGTCAACGGCCTCACGGCAGCGGGACGTGAACGGCTCCCCCGCCTCCGGCAGCACTGCTGCAACGACGTGGAAGGAGCTGTAGTCGGGCGGGGACTTGGTGTCGATGGTGTGCAGCCAGGCCCAGGGGTCCACGTAGGGATCCTTGCCGTCCTCGCTCACGCTCTACCTTCCTGACCAAACTCGCAGGATCGCGGGGGACAGCCTACCGGGGCCTCTGGCGCCCGTTGACGGACGGGTCAGATGGCCCGCTTCTTGAGGCGGCGGCGCTCACGCTCGCTGAGCCCGCCCCAGATGCCGAAGCGCTCGTCCTTCTGCAGGGCGTACTCCAGGCATTCGGAGCGCACGTCGCAGGAGAGGCAGACCTTCTTGGCCTCGCGGGTGGAACCGCCCTTCTCGGGGAAGAAGGCCTCCGGGTCGGTTTGGGCGCAGAGGGCACGGTCCTGCCAGCCAAGGAGGCCTTCGGCCTCAGGCTCCACGACCAGGAACAATTCCTGCATTGCACTACTCCTCGACCCAGTTCACCGGCGGGGCACCATGGCGAACTACTTGAAGAGAATTACATGCCTGTCATTCCCGATAAGTCAACCCCAATGCGTTACCATCCTGCGCTTTCATACAGGGGCCGACGGTGGCACCGAAGCGTGGTAGGTCAGGAGGCCGGCTCTGACGGACCCTGCTGGTCGGTCTCGTCCCGGAAGATCGCGCCCGTTCCCTTGCTTTCGGACGCAGGCAGCCTGGTGGCGCCCCGGACGCCTGTGGCAGCCTCGTCAGCGGTCCTCCAGACAGCTCCGGAGGCCTCACTGCGCTGCCACACGGTGGGCACGTCCTCGGTCGCAGCCGGCTCGGTCTCGACGGCGGTGGGGAGTGCCGCGGGTGCTGCCGTATCGATACGTCCGGCATTCACACCTCGCATGAGTACCCACAGCACGCCGGCCGCCAGAGCCTTCAGGATCAGGTTGAGCAGGGTGCCGACGATCTCGAAGGCCACCCCGAGCGGGTTGGCTGACGCGGCGACGCCCAGCGCCGAGGCGACGAGGGTCAGGATGACCCCCACCGAAAGGACGCCTGCTGCGACCCGGGTGACCAGCAGGGCATGCGGCGTGGCCGGGGCGATGAAGAAGCAGGTGCACACCAGCGCGACAACGATCACGACGAGTGTCAGGTTCATCAGCGAGCTGCCGATCTCCTGGAACGCTTCGTACACCGGCGTGGACTGCTGCAGCAGTACGACGAGATGGATGATGCCGACGACGATGTTGGCTGCGACGACGGCGATCACGGCCCAGGTCAGGGGTTCCCGGATGCGTTTCAGGTTCTCGATCATGTCCTACCTCCACAGCGACGGCCCCAGCCTATCGAGTGGCCCTCTGATGGCTGAGCCTGGCCTGCCCTGAGCCTGCCGAACAGACGAAGCCCGTTCAGGCGAACTGCGGTCCAGCCTGCTCGGTGACGGCGGCCACCAGCTCCTTGATGCGCTCGGCTTCTGCGGCGCTGCACACCAGCGTCGCCTGCGCCGTCCGCACGACGACGAGGCCGCTCACGCCCAGCAGGCCGATGACGGACCCCGATTCTGAGTTGACGACGACGTTGTCCGAGGAGTCGATGCTGACGCTGAGCCCGGAGATCGCGTTGCCTGCCGCGTCGGTGCCCAGGATCTCGGCGAGACTCGCGTAGCCTCCGACGTCGCGCCACTGGACTGGGAGGGCGACGGCAGCGACGTGCGCACTGCCGTGGCCGGCGGAGACCGGCTCCATCACGCCGTAGTCGACGGACGTCCTGGCCAGTCCGGGAAAGATCTCGCCGAGCAGTTCGGGGTGCTCGGCCAGCCGCGTGATCGAGGCGTGCGTCGCCGGCAGCAGAAGCCGGAGCTGCTCGAGCAGGGTTGCCGCCCGCCAGACGAACATGCCGGAGTTCCACCAGTACTCACCGCTGGACAGGTAGCCCTCCGCGACCTCGCGGGCCGGCTTCTCCGCGAAGTCGAGCACGTGGTGCGCGCCGGCGAAGTCGTCGAGGGGGTCGCCGCGGTGCAGGTAGCCGTAGCCGGTGTGCGGGCTTGTCGGCACGACGCCGAGGGTGACCAGCGCAGAGGGGTCCGCCTCTGCGACGGCGAAGGCGGTCTCCAGGCAGGAGGCGAACACGTCGATGGGCTCGATCACCTGGTCGGCGGAGACCTGGGCGATGACGGCCTCCGGATCCTGCAGTGCCAGCACGGCCGCAGGCCAGGCGACGGCGTTCAGGGAGTCCCTGCCGATCGGCTCGCCGAGGATGTTTGCTGCCGGCAGCTCCGGCAGGTCGGCGGCGACGGCGTCGGCGTAGGCGGCCCCGGTCACCACCAGCACGCGCTCTGCGGGAACGGAGGCCAGCGATCGCTCGAAGGCCAGCCGCAGCAGGCTCTTTCCGTTGACCAGCGGCAGCAATTGCTTGGGGGTGCCCTGACGGGACAAGGGCCACAACCTCGTGCCGGAACCGCCGGCCATGATCACCACGTAGCGCACGGGTCGAGTTTCCCACAGGAGCGCAGACCCTACGATGAGGCGGTGCCTGACAACCCGATCGTCCGCGTCCTCGCAGAGCGCGCACGGCGCGCCGGCGCCGGCGCGCTGCTCACCTGGTACCGCCCCGAGACCGGCGCCCGCACGGAGCTGAGCGTGAAGACGTTCGCGAACTGGGTGGACAAGACCGCGAACCTCCTGGAGACCCTCGACGTGACCGGCCTGGTGTCTGCTCCACTGCTCGCCGAGCACCCCGGGCACTGGATGAGCCTGGTGTGGCCGCTCGCCGCCTGGCAGCGCGGGTGCAGCATCTCGGGTGAGCCGGACCCGGACGCGAAACTGGTCGTCGTCGGTCCGGACGACCCGCGGCCGCATTCGCCGGCCCTCACCATCGCCTGCTCGCTGCACCCCCTTGCCATCGGCCTGCGCGACCTGCCGCCCGGTGTCCTCGACTTCACCGGCGAGGCCCTCGCCGAGCCGGACGCGCACTATGCCACCCCCGTCGCCGGCGATGGCGTGGCGTGGCTGATGGCCGGGACCCGGCTGACCCACGCCGACACCGGCGCTGTGCCACCGCAGCCAGGGCGCGTCCTCGTGCGTCCGACAACGGCCTGGGAGACGCTCGCAGCAGCGGTGCTCGCTCCCCTGCTGGGCGGCGGCTCATCGGTCGTCGTCGAGGGTCCGGTGGAGGACGACGCGCTGGCCCGGCTGGCGGCGGCCGAACGCGTCGGCGGTGCAATGGCATGATGACCAGAAGGCCCTCGCCCCGACCGAAAGCCACCGAGATGAACCCGATCAGCCGTCGTTCACTGCTGACCTCTGTGGCCGTTGCCACCGGTGGGCTGGCCGTCGCCGGCCTCGCAGCCTGCACCGGCACGCCGAACATCCCGCGTCCCACGGCCTCCCCGTCGGGCCCGATCAAGGCGCAGCTCGACGAGGTGCTCAAGATCGTCTCCGCTGGCAGCGACAAGTTCGGCGTCTCCATCACCGACGTGCGCAGCGGCGGCACCTACGGCTTCAACGGCGATTACGCCAGCCAGAACGCCTCCATGGTGAAGGTGATGATCGCGCTGATGTCCCTCCGAAAGGCCGGCGGGCTGCTCAGCCCGGAGAACGATGCCGTGGCGACGAAGATGATCACGCAGTCCGACAACGCGTCCGCCGAGACCCTGTGGGCCTACGGCGGCGGCCCTGACGCCTACCAGCAGCTGGCCGACGAGCTGAAGATGACCCACACCCACCGCGAGCAGGGCCGCGACGACTGGAGCTGGACGTGGACGACCCCGTCCGACCAGGTGTTGTTGCTGAAGTACCTCACCGAGGGCGGCACGAAGGCCTTCACCACCGAGCAGGGCGCCTACGTCTACGGCCTGATGGGAAAGGTCATCGACGACCAGACCTGGGGAGTCGGTGCTCCGAAGTCGTCCACTGTGGCCGTGCACCTGAAGAACGGCTGGGTGCAGTTCAAGTCGACGGACAACCTGTGGGCGGTCAACTCGATGGGGACGGTCAAGGGCGACGGCAGGGACTACCGGCTGGCCGTGATGACGCGCGTCCCCGACTTCGCCACCGGCCGCGAGCTCACCAGCGAGGTGGGCCGCCAGGTGTTCTCGATCCTCGGCTCGGGGAAGCTCTGACCCTTTTCCCCCCGCCGACTTGTCAGAACTACGGAGGGCTATAGCCTCCCCTGCTTCTGACAACTCGGGAGGGTGAGGGTCAGCTGCTGACCTTGCAGACGCTGTCGAGGTTGTCCGTCTGGGTCTTGCTCGTCGACTTCGGCTTGCCCGTCGCGCTCGTCGAGCCGGACGGGGAGCCGGACGCTGGTGCCGTCGTCCCCGGCGTGCCGGCTGAGGCACTGGCCGATGGCGTGGCCGACGCCTCGCTGGCGGCGATCTTGTCCGCGACCACGCGACGGATCTTCGCGAAGTCGGGGTCCATCGGCACGATCAGCGGCGGCGTGAAGCTCACCGAGCCCATCGGCTGCGACTTCCCCTTCGCCGCGAGGTCGAGGAGCGTGCCCAGCTCGGAGGTCGGCACGTTGGTCGCGACGATCTGCTCACCGGCTGCAGCGATGTCCTGGAACTTGGTGAGCACGGTGGTGGGGTTCAGCTGCTTGAGCATGGCGTTCATCACGCACTTCTGCCGGATCATCCGCTCGTAGTCGGTGGAGTACTCCCGCGAGCGGGCGAACCACAGCGCATGGAAGCCGTCCAGCTTCACGTTCTTGCCGGGCTGGATCCAGTCGTACACGCCTTTCGGGCCGTGCAGGCTTCCGATCGGGACCTTCTTGCCGATGTCGAGCCGGATGCCACCGACGGCGTTGATGAGTTCCTGGAAGCCCTTCAGGTCGATCATCGCCCAGTAGTTGATCTTCAGCCCGAGGGTCTCCTCGATGACACCCTTGGTCGCCTCGACGCCGGGGTACTTCACGCCGGGGAACAGCTTCTTGTTCTGCACGGCGAGGGTGTAGACGCCGTTCAGCAGGCACGCGTCGGAGAGGTTCTTGACGTGGCAGAAGTAGCCGTTGGGGTACTTCGCGTGCAGCGGCGAATCGGCGGGGAACGGCGCGTGCTGCAGGTTGCGCGGCAGACTGAACAGGACCGTCTTGCCGGTCTCCGCGTCGATGCTGGCCACCGTCATCGAATCCGGCCGCAGCCCGGTGCGGTCAGCCCCGGCGTCGCCCCCGAGCAGCAGCACGTTGATGCGACCGTTCTGCACCTGCGTTGTGCCGCCGCCGGCGAAGATGTTGCCGAACAGCTTTGCCTGCGTGGCGAACGCCGTGGACGCGCCCCAGGCAACCGTCCCGCTGGTGACCGCGAGCACGACGGCCAGCAGGCCCGAGAGCCACCTGCCGCGCATCGACAGGTGCCGGGGGTTCGCGAGCCACCAGGAGTCGGCGAGGAGCAGGATCCAGCCGAGGGCAAGAACCGGCACCGCCCACTGCAGGACGGCGAGCGTGACGGGATTCGCGTACAGCCCGATCATCGCTGCGCGCAGCGGGGTGAGCAGCAGCACGCCGAGAACGATCACCAGGGCGATGATGGTCATCCACGTGCGGACGCCGATCCGCCCCAGCAGCTTCTTGCCGACGGCGAGCTGTGCCGATCCGGGCACGACGATGGTCATGCCCATCAGCACGAGGGAACGACGCAGCGCGATCCCCTGGCTGCGGTGCAGCGGGGACGGCATCGCGCCGGTGCTCGGCGCGGCGGCTGCGGTGGTCATCGAACTCCTGCAGGCATGTGGGGAAGCGGGCGCCTTCCAGTATTACCGGACGTGCCCAACGTGCCTTGTCGCCGCGCCGCCGGAGGGCCTCCGGGTGGGTGACCGGAGGCATCCGCTTCGGCTACAGCGCCAGCCGCATCAGCACCCGCGGGAAGCCGTTGAGCACGGAGTCGGTGTCTGCGACCTCGGCGAAACCGGCCTCCTCGAAGAGCTTGCGCGTTCCGACGTACGCCATGGTCAGGTCGACCTTCGCGCCACGGTTGTCCACCGGGTAGCCCTCGATGGCCGGCGCCCCGTTGTCGCGGGCGAAGGCGACAGCGCCCTCCAGCAGCCGGTGCGAGATGCCCTTGCCGCGGTGTCCCGGCCGCACACGCAGACACCAGACCGACCACACGTCGAGGTCGTCGACATGCGGGATCGTCCGGCTGGTCGCGAACGTGGTGTCGGCACGGGGGTGGACGCCGGCCCAGCCCACCACCTTGTCACCGTCGTACGCCAGCACGCCCGGCGGGGGCTCCTGGCGGCACAGCTGGCGCACCCGCTCACCACGGTCGGTTCCCGAGAGCGACTGGTTCTCCTTCGAGGGAATGCGGTAGCTCAGGCACCAGCACACATTGGCATCGGCCCGCCTGGGGCCGACCATCGTCGCGACGTCGTCGAAGACGGACGCCGGGCGCACCTCGATCGTCATCGGACCACCCTGCCAGCGGGTGCGGGCACCTGGGTAGGGGGCGGTTCAGAACCGCCCTAGGCCTGCGGCGGTGGGGCAGGAGAACCGCGGCGCGGCCAGACCAACCTCACCCAGGTGCCGCACCACGATCGCAAGAGCCTCGGCGAGGGAGGTCTCGGTGTAGCGCACGCCCAGCTCCTTGCAATGACGTCGCACCAGTCGCCGTGCCTGCCGCAGGTGCGGACGGGGCATGCTCGGGAAGAGGTGGTGCTCGATCTGGTAGTTCAGCCCGCCCATCAGCCCGGTCATCCACCAGCCACCGGAGACGTTGCGGGCCGTGAGTACCTGCTTGTCGAGGAAGTCGAGCCGGGAGTCGCGCTCGACGATCGGCATGCCGATGTGATTGGGAGCGAAACTGGCACCCATGTAGAAGCCGAACACGGCCAGCTGGACGCCGAGGAAAGCGAACGCCATGCCCACCGGCAGCAGCCAGAACAGCGCGCCGAGGTAGAGCGCGAAGCGGGTGCCGAGCAGCGCGAGTTCCGCTGCCCTCCCCTTGACCCGACCTCGGCCGAAGAGCCCACGGACGGACGTCTGGTGCAGGTCGAGACCCACCAGCAGCAACAGCGGGTAGAACAGCTTGGCCTGGCGGCGGACCAGCCAGGCGTGGGCGCCGGTGGTCGCAGCAGCATCGTCGGGACGGAAGACGACCGTGCCGGGCAGGATGTCGGGGTCCTTGCCCACCCGGTTCGGGTTGGCGTGGTGACGGTTGTGCTTGGTCATCCACCACGAGTAGCTGATGCCGACGAAGAGGTTGGCGAGCACGAGCCCGATCCGGTCGTTCGCCGGCCCGGACGTGACGACCTGGCGGTGGGAGGCCTCGTGACCGAGGAAGGCGAACTGGGTGAAGATGATCCCCAGTGCCGCAGCGATCAGCAGCTGGAACCAGGAGTCGCGCAGCAGGACCAGGCCGGTGAAGGCGCCGGCGAGCGCGGTGACGAGGCCGCCGAACAGCAGGATGTAGAACCAGCGGGTGCGGTCGTTCAGGCCGTCGGCACGCACCAGCCGCGCCAGCTCCGTGAAGGTCCGAGTCCTGCGGGCCAGCTCGGCCCTGACAGCGCCGCGTCGGCCGATGACGGTGTCGTCAGGCAGGACATCAGTGATCGCCATGCTCATCGCGCTTCCACCGGTCCTGTCGGGAGACTCGGGTGAGGCTTTTCTGGGCTGGCCTTTCCAGATTACGGCCGGGACACCCGGAGGGACCGGCGCCGACCGTGGGTAGTTTGGCCTCGCTGCTGACCCCACGCGAGCCCGCGGCGGGTCGGCCCGGGCTGCTCGAGGAGTCGGCGTGAGCCTCAGCCCAGCCGGAGCGTGAGGCCACGCACCTGGTAGCCCTCGATCAGGTCGTCCCACGCGACATCGGGCTCGGTGACGACCGTCGGCGTCCTTGCGAGCAGCCGGGTGAGCAGAACATCGGATTCGAGGATGGCGAGCGGCTGTCCCGGGCACTTGTGGGCGCCGTCTCCGAAGGTCAAGACAGCTGCGTTCACCCCGGAAGGGAGCGGGCGTCCCGGGCACAGGCTCAGCGGGTCATCGCCGACGGCCCCCGCATCGGCGTTGGCCGGACGGATGCAGACGTCGATCAGGTCCCCCGGCTCGACGGTGACTGTCTTGTCGCCCTCCGTCACGTCGAAGGCCCCCTGCACCCGGCGGTACAGGTGACCGACGACCGGCTCCAGCCGGATGATCTCGTTGAGGATCGCGAACCGCTCCGTCTGCCCCGCCACCAGGTAGCGCTCCCGCAGCGGCTGGTTGCCGAGCAGGTGCCAGGCGGCCATCGTTATGAACTCCCGCGTCGTCACCATGCCGGCTGTGCCGTAGGTGACGCATTCGACGAGGATGTCGGCGTTCGTGTAACCCTCGGCGATCAAGTGGCTGATCACGTCCTGGCGCGGCTCCTTGCGTCGGGCCCGGATGGCGGGCCGGACGTCGGCGACGTAGAAGCGCACCACCGGCACCAGGCCGGCGACGGCAGCCTTCGCCCACTGCCGCGGGGTGCGGCCGAGGTCGGGCTTGGTGATGTCGAACGGCGGCTGGTTGAAGAAGGTCACAAGGCGCGCCGCCATGCGTCGCACCGGGGAGTTCGTGAGCCCCACCACGTCGGCGGTCACCTCGACGCTGTAGTGCAGGGCCAGCTCGTCCAGGGCGAACGTGCCGCCCGCAGCGGCCTCGTCGAGCAGGGCAGCAGCACACGACTCCATGTGCGCGGTGTACCGCTCTGCGACGACGGCTGGTGCGAAGAACCGTCCGACCTTGCTGCGCTGCTCGTCGTGCAGCGGCCCGTCCGAGATCAGGATCGGGTGGTGCTTCAGGTAGCCCTTCGGGATGGCCTCGGCGGTGAAGCCGGCCTGCGTGGTGAGGTCGCGGGCGCGGAGCACCTGCCGCGCCCCCGCCACCGAACGGACGCGCAGGACGTGACCCTCGCGTTCGAGGCGTGGCCCGACGGGCTCACCCGCCTTGGTCGCGCGGCGCTGCGACGATTCCATCCCCGGCCTTCCCCCTGCGTTGCTGACGACAGGCTAGCGTCGCCCGGCAGCGGACCCGGCGGCGTCAGGCCGGCAGCACGTAGAAGTAGATGAGCAGGTAGTGCAGCAGGGCGCCGAGGATCACCAGCAGGTGCCAGAGCTCGTGGAAGCCGAAGACGCCCGGCCAGGGGTTGGGCTTCTCAATGACGAAGATGACGAACCCTGCGCTGTAGACGATGCCGCCGGCAGCCATCAGCACAAGGGCGCCCCACGGCAGGTCGGCCGCAGCCCCCAGCAGAAGGACCGTCATCCAGCCGATGGCGATGTAGAGGGTGTTGGTGACGTATTTCGGCACCTCGCGCCAGACCGAGCGGAGGACGATCCCTGCCGCGGCGATGACCCAGACGGCGCCGAGGACGGCCCAGCCGTAGACGTTCCTGAACAGCACGAGCACGAGGGGTGTCAGCGAGCCGGCGATGAGAAGGAACACCGAGTCGTAGTCGAGGGTGCGCAGCACGGCGTTCACCCGGGGCGACCCGTCGATCGCGTGGTGCAGGGCACTGGACCCGAACAGGGCAACCAGCGAAAGCCCGTAGATGGCAAGGGCGACGATCTTCCAGGGGTCGCCCTGCGCGCTTGCCTGCGCAATGAGGATGCCGGCACCGGCAAGGGCGAAGCAGGCCGCGCCGAGGTGCGAGATCGCGTTGAAGCGCTCATCGGTGACGTGGACGCTGCCGTCCCTGCTTCTCTGGAGTGTTTCCACCACTGCGTCCTCCCGGTTTCGCGGTAGTCGCGGTGCCAGGAACGGCTGGTCGAGAGCGGCTGCTCCCAGTCTACCGAGCCGGGACGGCCTCGACTGCGCCCGCGGAACGGCTCCAGAGGAGCAGGCTCGAGGTGAGGGCTCCGAACAGGGTGAGGCCGATCCAGAGCGGGAGTTCCGCGCCGTCGCCGACACCTTCGGCCACTCCTTCGACGCTCGCTGCTGCGAGCGACAGCGTGTAGATCGTCCCGCTGAGGCACATGGCGACCGCGACGAAGCCGCCGAAGGCCCAGCGGCGGATCAGCCCGACAGCCCCGATCCCCATGGGCGGGACGATGAACAACAGGTCGATGGCGAACACCACTCCCGTCGGATGCCCTGACGCAACGATCGGGGCCGGCACCGCGCCGGTGAACACGTAGCTGGCCGACATCCCCGTCCAGAGCAGTCCGAGGCCGGTGGCCACCACCAGCAGGTAGGCGATCCCGACCACCCGGGCCGTCCGCCCTGCCGTGCTCGACGAGCTGAACTGCAGGCACGGGACGGCGGACAGCAGGGCGTAGAAGGCGAGCCCCACGATGGCAACGTAGAGCAGGAAGAAGGCGTTGAAGGCTGCGCCGAAGGTGTAGAAGAGGTAGCTGTAGAAGGCGTTGAAGAGCATCGCGAGCCAGAGCACCCGGCCACGCTCCGAACCGCGAACCTCAAGAACCAGCCCGACGACGAGGAGCGGAACCGCGACGGCGAGGGTAACCAGATCCTGGCCGCGGAAGGTCGCTGCGATCAACGGGTTGTCGCGATAGAGCCACTCCGGGGCGAAGGCGCCCCCTGCCGCGACCACCGCCATCGCGACCGCCGCGAGCCCCGTCAACAGGTAGGCAACTCTGAGGTCGGGACTCTCACGGACGCGCACGGCCCGAACGTTCCTCGCCGGTGGGTGGCGCTGTCAAACCCGCGCCGTCCTCCGTCCAAACGCCCCCGAAACGGAAGGACGCCCGCGAAAAGTCGGGGGCGTCCTTCCGTTTCGGGGGCGTTTGGAAGGGGTGAGCCGGCTAGTTGCTGCGGCGGATGCCCCGGATGCCCACCCAGAGGCCGACGGCTGCCAGGGCGAGGGCGGAGACGATGCCCCACGACACGGCGGGGTTGCCGAACTGGCCGGAGAAGAGTGCGCGCTCGGCCTGCACGACCCAGTTGATCGGGTTCACGGACGCGACCGCACGCATCCAGCCGGGGGCTGCGTCCAGTGGCAGGAGCATGCCGGAGAGGATCAGCAGCGGGAAGATGAGGGTCTGCTGCACACCCCAGAACAGCCACTCGCGGTCCTTCGTCGCAAGGGCGAGGGCGTAGGAGAGGGAGCCGAGCCCGACCCCGAAGACCGCCAGCAGCACCAGCCCGACCAGCATGCCGAACAGGTGCGGTGAGAAGCCGAACGGCCACGCGATGGCGACGATCACCAGCGACTGCACGATGATCGGCGCGATCTCCTTCAGCGCCCGTCCCACCAGCAGCGAAGAGCGGGCCAGCGGCGCCACGAGGGTGCGCTCGTGGGAGCCGGTCATCATCTCGTACTGCAGGTTCGAGCCGGTGGCCCCGGTCCCGAACAGCACGATCATCACCAGCGTCCCGGGCACGAACCACTGCAGGGTGTCAGCTGTGGAGGCGCCCGACTGCCCGATGAGCAGCGGGGCGAACAGCCCGAGGAAGACCAGTGGCTGCACGAGGCTGAAGATCAGCGTGAACGGGTCGCGCACGATGGGCTTGAGCTCGCGGGTGAGGACGTGCCAGGTGTCGATGGCTGGGTTCCCGGCAACGACGGCCTGGCGGGATTCGGTGGGGGTGGTCATGAACGTGCTCCGCTCAGCTGGGTCTCTGTCCGGGTTTCCGGCGCTTCTGCCGGTTCGCCTTCGCCGGCCTCGCGCAGGGTGCGTCCTGTGAGGGCGAGGAAGACGTCGTCGAGGGTGGGTGGGACGCCGCTGGCACGGGCGACGGAGATGCCGGCGGCATCGAGCGCCCGGACGAGGCTTGGCAGGAGTGCGTCCCCTGCCGGAGCGGTGAGCTCTGCGACCGTCGGTTCGGGGTGGCGCACCGGTCGCCCGGTCTGCTGCGCGACGATGACCGCCGCGCGCTGGGCGTCTGCCTGGTTGGTGAAGCCGAAGGTGAGCAGGTCGCCGGCGAGGTTCGCCTTGAGCCCGGCTGCGGTGTCGTCGGCGATCACCCGGCCGCGGTCCATCACCATCACCCGCTCGGCGTAGCGATCGGCCTCCTCGAGGTAGTGGGTGGTGACGAAGACGGTCGTGCCGTGCTCGGCGCGCAGCTGGAGGATGTGCTCCCACAGGTTCGCCCTGCTCTGCGGGTCGAGGCCGGTGGACGGCTCGTCGAGGAACAGCAGTGTCGGGGCGTGCATCAGGCCCAGCGCGATGTCGAGGCGGCGCTTCTGGCCCCCGGAGAGGCGCTGCACCGTCTGGGTGGCGAAACCGCCCATGCCGAGGGACTCGATCAGCTCGTCGGCCCGCACCTTCGCCGCCTGGCGGGACATGCCGTAGAAGGCGCCCTGGCTGACCAGTTCGTCGCGGGACCGTTGGGCGAAGCTACCGCTGGTCCCCTGTCCGACGTAGCCGATCCTTGCCCGTACCTGCGCCGGCTCGCGCAGGATGTCGTGGCCGACGACCCGGGCGGTTCCCGACGTCGGCGGGATCAGCGTGGTGAGCATGCGCAGGCTGGTGGACTTGCCCGCTCCGTTCGGCCCGAGGAAGGCGACCAGCCCGCCGCCGTCCACGCTGAAGGTCAGGTCGACGACGGCTTCGACCGTCTTCTTCTTGACGATGAACCGCTTGGTGAGTCCGTGGGCTTCGATGATCGGTGTATCCATGCGACAAGCCTAAATACCAATGCGGACAGTTACCGTCCTCAATGTGGAGCAAACTTACGGGCATGTCCGACACCACGTCGCGAGCGCTCTCGATGCTCAACCTGTTGCAGACCCACCGGCACTGGCCGGGCTCGGAACTCGCCGAGCGACTCGGCGTCACCGAGCGGACGGTACGCCGCGACGTCGAGCGACTGCGTGAACTCGGCTACCGGATCGAGTCGACGCCCGGCGCAGCGGGCGGCTACCGCCTGGAGGCCGGCTCTGCCGTCCCGCCGCTGCTGCTGACCGACGACGAGGCCGTCGCGATGGCCATCGGCCTGCGGATCGCAGCAGCCCAGCGGCTGGTGGACGGTCACGACACCACCCTCACGGCCCTCGCCAAGCTGGAGCAAGTACTCCCTTCTGCCCTGCGGCGTCGGGTGAACGCCCTGGCGGACGCGGTGCAGCCGGCCGGTATCCGCAGCGGTGCCGCGGTGTCACCCGAGGTGTTGGGCGAGCTGGCACTGGCCTGTCGCGACCACGAGCGCGTGCGGTTCAACTACACCGCTGCCGGCGGGGAGGAGAGCCGGCGAAGGGTGGAGCCGTACGCCCTGGCCCCGGCCGACCGGCACTGGTACCTGGTCTGCTGGGACGTCGACCGAGGCGACTGGCGCACGTTCCGGATCGACCGGCTCACCGACGTCGAGCACACCAGGGCGCGGTTCGAGCCCCGCACGCTGACCCAGGAGGAGATCGCGGAACGCGTCCGCGCCGCCCGCTCGTGGGGGAAGCGGGCCGGTGAGGTCGTCGCGGTGATGGACCTCCCGCTCGACCGGATGCTGGAGTACTTCGGCCCCTGGGGGAAGGGTGCGGAAGCCGTCGACGCCGAACGGACCCGCTGGTCGGTCGGAGGGGGGAACGTACGGGAGACCATGGGCGGGCTGTCCTGGATCCCCGCTGGCGTGGAGTACACCACCAACCTCGGCGAGCCGGAACGCACAGAACTCAAGGAGATCCTCGGACGCATGCTCCGCGCCCTCGCCTGACGACCCCGGACCAAATCGGGGATGGTTCCTACTCGGTCCATCCCCCCGGACCGAATTGGGGACGGTTCCAAACTCGGTCCACCTTCACGTCGCGCGAAGGTGAACCGAGTAGGAACCGTCCCCAATCTGGTCCGGGGTCAGTCCCGGGGTTCGGGTCAGCCGGCTGCGCGCTTCACAAGGACGGTGATGGCGTCGAGTTCTGCGCCCGACAGGCTCGTCAGCGCCCAGGAGGTGGGCCACATCGCGCCGTCGTCGAGCCTCGCCTCCTCGCTGAAGCCGAGGGTGGAGTACCGGGTCTTGAACTTGGTCGCCGGCTGGAAGAAGACGACAACCTTGCCCTCGCGGGCGTAGGCCGGCTGGCCGTACCACGTGCGGGGGGTGAGTTCGGGAGCCGCCTCCCGGATCAGGGCGTGCAGGCGCTCGGCCATGACGCGGTCGACCTCGGGCAGTTCGGCGATCTTCGCCAGCACCTCGGGCTCCTCGTCCTTGCTGGCCTTCTTCCGGGACGCGCGCACCTCGGCCGCGCGCTCCTTCATCGCTGCGCGCTCCTCGGCGGTGAAGTTCTCGGTTCCGGCCATCTCTGCTCCCTGGTGCTCGATCGGTTGTGCACCAAGGCTACGAACGGCGCCGCTGACGTGCTTCTCGATTCCTGCTCGATCGCGGCACTGAGCGGGCTACTCCGGCTCGGGAGTCTCCCCGTTGGCGACTTCCTCCACCCAGTCGATGGCAGCGTCGGAGAGGTAGACGCCTTCCGGCCCCACTTCCCCCACCCAGGAGGCGTCCTTCGAGACCGTGCCGCCGGCAGCAACGATGTCGTCCACGACCTCGACCGGCACCGCGTCCCCGTTGTTGTCGATCAGCCAGTCTCGGGACGCCGGTGGCAGGTTCGGCCACCACGCTTCGATGCTCATCCCTCATTGTCACGCCGGGACGGCAGCGGCAACAGGGGCTACTGGCGTCCGCGACGGAAGCGGCGCTTGAGCCGCAAGTCGGCGGGCAGCTGTGGTGCCGCGAGCCGCTGGGTCGTGCCGCGGTACCCGGCCACCCGTCCGAAGCGGTCGTCGGGTGCGTCGTTCCACTCCTGACGGAGGGCGACGATGTCCTCGTGGCTACGGCCGATGAAGTTCCACCACATCACAACGCCCTCATCGAAGGGCTCACCGCCAAGCAGCATGATGCGGGCCGGCGCGTCGGTCGGGTTGGTGAGCCGTAGATGGTCGAGCCCTGCGTCGCGCACACCCAGCACGGTGCGGTCGAGCCGGACACCGTCGAAGTCGACGTGGCCGGTGTCGACAAGGACGCCGTGCTCGAAGCCAGGGTTGACCGCCAGTTCCCAGGTGGCGCCCGGGTCGAGGACGATCTCGGCGCCCAGCAACGGGGTCTCGGTGTGCACCGGCGACGCCGCGTCGTCGAGCCTGCCGGTCAGGACGCGAGCGCGTGCGCCTGCCACGTCCAGCTGGTCGGGGGTGTGGTGCTGGAACTCGCGCACGAGGTCCTTGCTCGCGTCGGGTAGCACGACCCAGAGCTGCACGCCGTGCAGCAGGTCACGCTCCGGCGTCGACACCTCCGAGTGGGCGATCCCGTGGCCGGAGGTCATCAGGTTGACCTCGCCGGGTCGCACCATCGCGTGCACGCCGCCGGAGTCGCGGTGCTCGATCTCGCCCTCGAACAGCCAGCTGACCGTCTGCAGCCCGGTGTGCGGGTGCGGCGGCACGTCCATGCAGATGCCGCGCTCGGGACCGTAGTGGTCGACGAAGCACCAGGCGCCGACGAAGGAGCGACGCAGCGAGGGCAGCGTCCGCCGTACCTTGAGCGCGTCCTCGCCGCCGAGCTGGACGTCCTTGGGCTCGATCACCTGGACCTGTTCAGGATCGTGTTCGGACGGAATCCCGCAGTCGAGGACCTCTGACCTGGTTTCGGTGTTGCTCATCGCGCCTCCTCGGACTGCCGCAAGCCTAGGTCGGGCCGACCCTGGTGAGGAGTCCTTGGCCGACGCCGCGATCGTCGCGATCCTGACTGTGACGGCCGCACCATCGGTCAGGCCAGGGTGTGGGCGGCGATCGTCGCCGTCGTCCAGTGCATCGTGAACCGGCCACCGGCGCGGTCGATCACCTCGCCGATGCCCTCGAGGAGGGCCCGCTGCCGAGGCGGGTCGATGCGGCCGAAGAGGCCGGAGGTCGGTACGTGGTCGAGCCAGGCGTCCCGGGTGTAGTCGAGGTCCCACTCGAAGCGCCAGATCTCCGGCTCGCCGAAGCCACCGGCGCTGCGCAGGCCGTCGGCGGTCTTGTCGAGGAAGGCGTCGTAGCCCCGCCCGGCGCGGTCACCGGCGCTGTAGGCGGAGAACTCGGGGATGACGCGTCCGAACACTTCCGCGAACCCCTCGTCGAGTTCCCGCGGCGCCTGCGCGACGTTCCAGAACGCGGCCAGCACTCCCCCACCGACCAGCGCCTCGCGCGCTTTCGCTGCCCCCGTGGCCGGTTCGACCCAGTGCCAGGTCATCCCGGCGACCGCCGCGTCGAAGCGGCGTCCGGACGGCTCCCAGGCCTCGATGGTCGCCACCTCGACCGGGACGCCGGTGGCGGTGGCGCGCGCGGCCATGCGCGGGTCGGGGTCGATGCCGAGAACGCTGCACCCGCGCCGGAGGAACTGCCGGGCGAGGATGCCGGTGCCGGTCCCGACGTCGAGGACGCTCGTTCCCGGTGCTGCGGCGAGAACTGCGTCGATCAGGTCTTCGGGGTAACGGGGACGGGCGCGGTCGTAGCGCTCCGCGTCGGATCCGAACGACTCGGCGACCTCCCGGGCGAGGTGGGAATCCTCAGGACGTGCTGTGCTCATGGATCCATCCTGCACCGGGATCAGTCCGGTTCGAGGCCGCGCGGAATGCTCAGAGAGGACGGAAACGGATCGCCGACCAGACCCCGTCGATCGAGATGGAACGGACAGGCATTGCTCCACGCGCGGCCACGTGTGCCGCAAGGATGCCACGGTTCAGATCCGTGCCGAGTTGGCGCGACTTGGGGTAGGCGATCCACGCGAGGCGGTCATCGCGCGCCGCGACGATTGCCGGGGCCGCGACGCCGTCGAGGTCGCTCGCCAGCACGGCGAAGCCGATCACGACCTCCGCCGCTTGTGCGCTCGCGGGATCACTCACGACAAGGCAGTCGGACGGAAAGTCGAGGTCGATCCCGGCGGGCCTGTTGAGGACGACGACCGTCGTCGCGGCCGGCACCTGGAGCTTGCGTGCGACAGTGGTGATCACCTCAGCACCCTAGCGGCCGGGAGCACCGCGGGGCCGGTGGGTGTTGGGCCCTCTCGGCGTCGACTTGACGTGGTTCAGCACCTGACCTGAAGGATGTGCGTGTGGCAGGAAGAGGCGTGGCATCCACCCGGGACGAGGTGGTGTACGCGAATGAGCACTGCCGGTATCCCGAGCTCTCCAGGCCGGATCGTCATGCCCTGAGAGACGTGCTGCGGATGGCCTTCCCGATCGGGAAGTCCTCGCACAAGATGTGGAGCGACTTCCGCGAGACGACAGCCTTCGTGCGACGGATTGCCGAGCCCGGAGAAGGCGACCCGCCCGAGGGGATCGTCGGGGGCGCGATCGTCATGAGCTACACGGAGGACCAGTACGACTACCTGGCCTACATCGCGATCCATCCGGATTACCGCTACCAGCACAGGCTGTTCCGGAGAAGCAGCGAGCGGCACCACGGTACGGAGCTGCTGCGCTACGTGTACGACGAGATGCGCAGCCGGGTCGGTGTCTCCCGGTTGCAGCGTCGCCTGATCATCGAACCGGCCGGCGACGCTGCCCTTCGGTTCTACCTGCGGGCCATGCCGACGAACGAGTATCCGCTGAAGTTCTACGAAGCCGACCGGGTCATCTCCGTCAGCTATGACGGCCTGGCGCTGTAAGGGACAGGATCCCGTCGACGACCGGGGCGACTAGCACGCTGGCGTCGATCGCGACGCTCTGCGGGTGGGGAGGGTTCACGGTCGCCCGTCGTGGAGCAGGCCTCACTCCTTTGCTCGCGACCTGGCGATGGCCAGTCGATGCTAAGCAAATGTCGTGACCTTCGGGCGGCAGGACCCTCCAGGGCTCCCGGCGCAGCGAGGTAGCGTTTCGAGGGTCCGAAACACCAGCCACCTAGGAGGCTCGGCGCGTGCTCACCATGGGTGTGGTCCGGGGGATCAGTTACGGGCTGTTCGGCCCTCCCGATGATTTCGGCCCCGCTGTCCGCGATCTGAATGCGGGTCTTGTCAGGGCCTTTGTCTATTGGGGCCAGGTGGAACCACAGACCCGAGAATTCGACTGGACCGTTGTGGACAGGTTGCTCGAGCAGGTATCCGGCCAGGGCGAGCTCTGGCTGACCGTGTGCAGCAGCTCACCGTGGGCCACAAGGACGCCGACCTCCTTCCTGCCGCCCTCCCCGCCGTTGGAAGCCTCGGAATACGCGCGATTCGTCACCGAACTGGTCCGACGGTGTGGGTCGAAGGTGGGCTATTGGCAGTGCGAGAACGAGCCCAGCAACGTCGGGCTCCTCTGGGGCGGAACGGCGGCGGAGTACGTCGACCTGCTGACGACGTTCGCCGAGGTCGTGCGGGCCGTACCCGCCTCCGGGCAGGTCGTGCTGGGCGGCATCGGTTACGACGTCCTGAGCTCCGATGCCGGGAGCGATGCGTGGCAGTTCTTCGACACGGTGTTCTCGAGGGCGGCCACATCCTTCGACCTGGTGGACGTGCACGCCTACGACGACCCGCGGCTCATTCCCGGCCACTTCGCCTCAGTCCGGGCGCTGCTGGCCAGGAACGGGTGTGACCAGCCGCTCGTGGTCGGCGAGTACGGCGGCCCGACCATCTTCGGGTTCCCCGAGGCTGAGCAGGCACTTCAGGCGACCATGCTGGCCGTGGTCGCCGACGGATCCGCCCTGCCCGCTCTGCCGGACGGGCAGGCTGAGGCGCCCGATCGACGAGCGATGCGAGAGCTCTACCAACACCTTCCCGAGCTTCCGCCGGCACTTCAACAATTCCTTGACGGCTGCCCGCCCGACGTGGCCGCCCGACGTGACCGGATAGCCTGCCGCGAGATCATCACCCGGAACCTGATTGCCTTCGCAGAAGGTGTGACCACCACGTGCTACTGGGACCTGGCACCGGAGGTGCCCGACTACTCCGACCCCTTCAACATGCTCGGACTCATCTCCGCCCGCCTCGCGCTCCTCGAATTCCGGGACAGGGCCTTCCAGGATGCCCAGGCCTCGGCAGACACGTTCCGTCTACTGGCTGCCGCGCTGCGGGAGGCGATTGGCGTCGAGCGGATCTTCCTCGGTGACCGCAGGGACGTGTGGGCTTTCGACGTCATCTTTCCCGACGGTTCGGGCAGGGCGGTGCAGGTGTTGTGGCAGGACAGTGACCCCTTCACCGGTGACGCGGACGGCCACGCCGCCTTCGAATGGCACTGGGTGCACGAGGAAGTGCACGCCTTCAACGCCTACGCGGAGGAGATATCGATCCCTGTCTGGAACCACGGCCTCATGGCGTTACCGCTCTCGGCGACACCCATCGTGCTGAGTTCCACGCCGCTGCCCGTGCAAGGGAATCGGCAGGAGCGCTGAGAGTCCCGGCGTCGGCCACGAGGCCGTTTCCTGATGCCGATCCCTGCCGCTGCACCATAAGCCTGTCCGTATGCATTACCAAGCCCGGCACCAAGCGTGTCGCACCCCCTGTAACTCTTCCGAGGTCGAGACTTAGCTGGCTGACAAGCACGGATGCTTCCCCACCCGTCGTCAGCACCCAAGGAGACATCATGACGACACGCGACTACACCGATCATGCCGGATCGAACTTCGCGGACACCGACGCATGCTTCGCCGATCTCCTGGCAGAACTCGACTGGTTGGACGCTGAAGACGCGCGCCTGGCCCGTCAGGGCCTGCGGGAACTGCGCAGGAACCTCCGCACCTACACCTTCGGCGGCCGGCAGGTCGACATCGACATCTCCGCCACCGTCACGGCAGACGGTGTCACCGTTGTCCTGGAAGATTCCGGGCCTGAGGTCCTCGGCGTGGTGAGGGCCGGACGCCGGGATCCCGCCGGTAGCGGCGACCATCGCCTTCGGGTTCTCGACCAGGCCTTCGACCAGGTCACTTACACCCGCGATTTCGGTCGCAACCGGTGGACTCTCCGGCGCTTCGCCCGGCCGGCCAACGCCGCGCAACTCGTCGGCGTCTCCTGAATCCAGCGGCGGCCCTACACCTCGCCGCGGACGGCTGCGCCCTTGGCCAGCGCGCTGTCCCGAAGTGTTGCCTGGAAGGCGACCAGCTTCGCCGTCAGTTCCGGGTCGGACGTAGCAAGGATCCGCACAGCAAGGAGCCCGGCGTTGCGGGCATTGCCGATCGCCACGGTTGCCACCGGTACGCCTGCCGGCATCTGCACGATCGAGAGCAGCGAGTCCATCCCGTCCAGGTACTTCAGGGGCACGGGGACGCCGACCACCGGCAGTGGCGTGAGAGCAGCGAGCATGCCCGGCAGGTGGGCAGCTCCCCCGGCGCCGGCGATGATCACCTTCAGCCCGCGGGTGTGGGCGTTGCGGCCGTAGGCCACCATGTCCTCCGGCATGCGGTGCGCGGAGACCACGTCGGCCTCGTAGGCCACGCCGAATTCCGCGCAGGCTTCCGCTGCCGCCGACATCACCGGCCAGTCCGAATCCGAACCCATCACGATCCCGACCAGGGGCTGCTCACTCATCGGTGTCTCCCATCAGTTGCCTCGCTGCGCGCCAGGCTCGTTCGGTGGTCTGTTCAAGGTCGTCGCCGACAGCAGTGACGTGGCCCACCTTGCGTCCGGGCACCACGTCCTTGCCGTACAGCTGCACCCGGATGCCTCGGTCGGCGGCGAAGACGCCGTCCAGCCCTGCGAGCAGGTCCGCGCGGGTCCCGCCGAGCACGTTCACCATCACGGCTACCGGGGCGGTGAGCGCTGTCGAACCCAGCGGCAGGTCGGCGACGGCGCGCAGGTGGTTCTCGAACTGGCTCGTGACCGCCCCGTCGATGCTCCAGTGCCCGGTGTTGTGCGGCCGCATCGCGAGCTCGTTGACGACGACCGAACCGTCGGTGGCCTGCATCAGCTCGACAGCGAGGATCCCCACGACTCCCAGCTCCTGGGCGATCCGCAACCCCATCGCCTGGAGGTCACGCACCTGGTCGGGACGCAGGCCGGGCGCCGGCGTCGTGGTGGCCGTGCAGATGCCGTCGGTCTGGACGGTCTCGCTCACCGGGTAGACCACCGCCTGCCCGCCGGGACGCCGGGCCACCAGCACGCTGAGCTCGCGGGCGAAGTCGATGAACTCCTCCGCGATCACCACGGCATCGGGACGCAGGCCGGCGAACGGCACGCCCGCCTCCTCGGGCCCGTCGAGCTTCCAGACGCCCTTGCCGTCGTAGCCCCCGCGGGACGTCTTCGCGATCATCGGCCATCCGTGACTCCGACCGAACGCCACCAGTGCTGCCTCGTCGGCAACCACCTCGTTGGCCGGGCAGGGGACGCCCATCGCCCCCAGTCGGGAGCGCATCACCGCCTTGTCCTGTGCGTGCACGAGCGCCTCCGGCCCGGGACGCACGGCGATCCCCGCATCCTCGAGGTCGTGCAGGATCTGCGTCGGCACGTGCTCGTGGTCGAAGGTGACGACGTCGCATCCGGCAGCAAAGCCGGAGACCGTCGCCGGGTCGGTGTAGTCACCGACGGCGACCTCGCGGACCACCTGCGCTGCGGAGACGTCCGGCCCCTCAGCCAACAGCCTCAGCCGCAGCCCGAGGCCGATGGAGGCTGCGTGCATCATGCGGGCCAACTGGCCGCCACCGATGACACCGACGGTCGCTGCGGGAGTCCTCACCCGAGGGAGCTTATTGGACCTTGGACCGGCCGCGCCGGACCGGTGGTTCTGTCAAGATGGCCCCATGACTGCGCATATCGTCGCGATGGGTGGCGGCGGCTTCTCGATGTCACCCTTCGGCGCCCCCACCAACCTCGACCGCTACCTGGTCGAATTGACCGGCAAGTCCTCGCCGCTGGTGTGCTTCGCGCCCACCGCGTCCGCCGATGATCCGCAGTACATCAACAAGTTCCTGCTCGCCTACGGCACCCTCGGCGTCCGCACGATGGTGCTGACCCTGTGGGAGGGCGGCTCCGCCGGCTCGGTTGCCCGGCTCGCCGACGCCGACCTCCTCGTCGTGGGTGGCGGGCACACCGTCAACCTGATGGCGCTGTGGCAGGCGCACGGTGTCGACCGCGCCATCAAGGCCCGTTATGCCTCCGGTGACGTGGTGCTGGCCGGCGTGTCCGCAGGCGGCTCGTGCTGGTACGAGGGCTGCATCACCGACTCGTTCGGCGACTTCCGCCCCTGGCGGGGCGGTCTCGGCGTGCTGCCCGGCAGCTTCTGCCCACACTTCGACGGTGAGGCCGAGCGCGCCCCGGCGTACACCGACGCTGTCGCCGAGGGGAACCTCCCCGGCGGCTACGGCGCGGACGACGGCGCCGGCGTGCACTACGTGGACGGGGTCCCGACGAACTTCGTTGCGGAGACCTCCGGCCAGCGCGTGTACCGCGTGATGCCGTCCGAACTACCCACGGCCAGCGGCGTGCTCGTCGAGCCGCAGCAGATGACTGTCCTCTGACCTGAACTGGCGTCCCCGCCGGGTTCAGCGGAAGATCAGGCCTCGCTGCACGATGAAGTTGACGGTGGTCGCGACGCCCTGTGCGATGACGAACCCGACGACCTGGGCGATGGTCTGGCTGCCGGAGAGCCCGAGGACCCAGGGGAACAGGACGGCGAACAGGCCCACCTGCAGCACGAAGGTGAGCCCGTAGAGCAGGACGACGGCCGCGAACTTGCGCTTCGAGCCGTCGGCCTGGAAGGTCCAGCGGCGGTTGATCAGGTACGCGGTGGTGGTGCCCGCGATGAACGAGATCGCCTTCGCCGTGGTGTGGTCGAGGCCTGCGAGGTTCATCAGCGCGACCAACAGGCCGAAGTCCACGACCGCCGACAGCACACCGGTGATGACGAACCGGATGAGCTGGGTGTGCAGCCCCGGACGGGCGTCGGCCTCCGTCGGTTCGGAGCTCACTCGTCCTTCACCTTGGGGACGCTGGGAGGCGTCTCCCCTCCGAACAGCAGCTCGGTCATCATCACGTGCACGCGCTCGACGTCGGGAATGTCGTCCAGAGTCACCGGCTCGTCCGCCGCGGTCGTCAGCGACAGCGTCCCGCAGCCGAAGATGCGGTCACTGAGGTCGCGGCTGTAGGCCACGTTCACGATGCGGGTGAGCGGCAGGTCGTGCCCGCTCTTGTTGATGATGCCCCGGCGGGTGATGATCCTCCGGTTGGTGAACGTGTACGTGGTCGTCGACCAGCGCAGGAACGGCACCAGCACCCAGAAGATGAACGCCAGCACGCCGACGACGAGGATCACCCAGTTCGCCCACGGCTGCACGTTGGTCGGCAGCGCGAAGGACGCCCCGATCGCGACGGCGACGAGGACAAGCACGACGGCCGGCGTGAACAGAGCCTTGACGTGGGTCCGCAGACTCAGCACCTCGACCTCGCCGGCACCCAGCAATTCCGGTGGCAATCCCATGCCGTCATGTTCCCACATTGAGCGCTCAGCGCAGGTGTGCAACGTCCCCTGCTGCGAACGCGCGCTGCTTGCCGTCCACCTGCACCAGGAGACAGCCGTTCGCGTCCACGCCGGTCGCGTCCCCCACGACCGACTCGGTTGCCGACAGCTGCACGCGGACGGTGCGTCCCACCGACGAACACCGGGCGGCGTAGTCGAGCCGCAGGTCGGAACCACCCAGCCATCGCGAGTACCACTCCCCCAGCGCCTCGAGGATGGCCGCGGCGACCTCACCCGGCTCCACCTCAGCACCGGCAAGAGTCAGCGATGTCGCGGTCGGCACCGGCAACTGGTCCTCAGCGAGGGTCGTGTTGACGCCCATCCCGATGATCGCCGCTGCGCCTGCGTCACCGTCAACCCGCTCGGCGAGGATGCCGCACACCTTCCGGCCGTCGATCAGCACGTCGTTGGGCCACTTCAGGTCTGCGCGGATGCCGGTGGCAGCCCGTATCCCGTCGGCAACGGCGAGCCCGGTGAGCAGCGGCAACCACAACCAGCGCGGCGGCGGTACGTCGGACGGCGGCCGCAGCAGTGCGGAGATCGCAAGCGACGTTCCGGGCGGGGCCTCCCACACGCGGGTGAACCGGCCGCGTCCGGTGCTCTGGTGGTCGGAGACCAGCACCTGGCCCGACGCGGCGCCCTGGCGGGCGGCTGCGGCCAGGTCGGCATTGGTCGAGCCGGTGGTCGCAACGGTGCTCACGTGCGTCCACACCGAACCGGGGCGGACGAGACGAGCGAGCAGCCGTTCGGGGTTGACGGAGGGATTCACGCCAGCACTCTATGACCGCGAGTCGTCTGCTCCTCAGCCGGCTGCCGCCGCCTTCGTCAAGATCGCTCGCGATTTGCGGTAGCTCCGCAACCGCAAATCGCTTCGTGATCTATGGTCTGCACATGGACCTCGACATCCACACGACTCGTGGCAAGATCGCCCAACTCGCCGCTCGTATGGAACAGGCGAAGAACCCCTCACCCGTGGCCTCCGTGGAGAAGGTGCATGCGCAGGGCAAGATGACCGCCCGCGAACGCATCCTCAGCCTCCTCGATGACGGCAGCTTCACCGAGCTGGACGAGTTCTCCCGGCATCGCTCGCAGGCCTTCGGCATGGAGGAGAAGCGCCCCTACACCGACGGCGTGATCACCGGCGTCGGCTCCATCCACGGCCGTCCGGTGTGTGTGTTCAGCCAGGACGTGACCATCTTCGGCGGTGCGCTCGGTGAGGTCTACGGCGAGAAGATCGTGAAGATCATCGACTTCGCCATCAAGACGGGCTGCCCGATCATCGGCATCAACGAGGGCGGCGGTGCGCGCATCCAGGAGGGCGTGGCGTCCCTCGACCTCTACTCCCAGATCTTCCGGCGCAACGTCCTCGCTTCCGGTGTGATCCCGCAGATCTCGCTGATCATGGGCGCGGCTGCCGGCGGGCACGTGTACTCCCCGGCGCTCACCGACTTCGTGATCATGGTCGACCAGACCTCGCAGATGTTCATCACCGGCCCAGCGGTGATCAAGGCCGTCACCGGTGAGGACGTCACGATGGAGGAGCTCGGTGGCGGACGCACCCACTCCACCAAGTCGGGCAACTCCCACTACCTGGCAGCGGACGAGACCGACGCCATCGAGTACGTCCGGCAGCTGATCACCTACCTGCCACAGAACAACCTGGAGGACCCGCCGGTCTTCGACGAAGAAGAGGCCGACCTCACCATCACCGAGCACGACCTGGTGCTGGACACCCTCATTCCCGATTCGCCGAACCAGCCCTACGACATGCACGAGGTGATCAAGCGCATCCTCGACGACGACGAGTTCCTCGAGGTGCACAGCCTGTACGCCCAGAACATCATCTGCGGCTTCGGCCGGGTGGAGGGCCGCTCGATCGGCGTCATCGCCAACCAGCCGATGGTGTTCGCCGGCTGCCTCGACATCAAGGCGTCGGAGAAGGCCGCCCGGTTCGTCCGCACCTGCGACGCGTTCAACATCCCGATCCTCACCTTCGAGGATGTGCCCGGCTTCCTTCCCGGCACCGACCAGGAGTGGGACGGCATCATCCGCCGCGGCGCGAAGCTGATCTACGCCTACGCCGAGGCCACCGTCCCGTTGGTGACGATCATCACCCGCAAGGCCTACGGCGGCGCCTACTGCGTGATGGGCTCCAAGCCGCTGGGTGCAGACGTCAACCTCGCGTGGCCGACGGCGCAGATCGCCGTGATGGGTGCGGAGGGCGCGGTGAACATCCTGTACAAGCGGGAACTGGCCGACGCCGATGACCCGGCCGCACGACGCACCGAGCTCATCGACGAGTACAACGACGAGCTGGCCAATCCGTACGTGGCGGCCGAACGCGGGTACGTGGACAAGGTGATCTACCCGCACGAGACCCGCGCGCAGGTGATCCGCGTGCTGCGACTCCTGCGCACCAAGCGGACGCAGCTGCCGCCCAAGAAGCACGGGAACATCCCGCTGTGACCGCCGCACAGCCCGAGCAACTCGTCACCGTCGTCGCCGGCGACCCCACGGACGACGAACTGGCCGCCCTTGGCGCGGTGCTCGTGGCCCTGCGCCGGGCACGCCCGGCCCCGCACGCGCCGGAGACCAGCACGCTTGCCGGCGGGTGGCGTTCGTACTGGCACACCGTCCGGACGCCGCTGGTGCCCGGACGCGAGGCGTGGCGCAGCTCTTTCCGCATGTAGCCCCACCGACTTGTCAGAAACCCACTGCGCTATAGCTCAGCCAGATTCTGACAGGTCGGAGACACGAGGAGGAATTGGCATGAGTGCAACAGACGAGATCCTGGCGGGCATCGACCCCCGGCAGCTGGCAGCAGCCCTCGGCACGGACGAGGCAACAGCCATGAACGCTGCAGCCGCGGCCATCCCGACCCTGATCGGCAGCCTGCAGGCCAACGCCGCCTCAACGGAGGGCTCCGAAGGCCTGCTCAGCGCCCTCGGCCAGCACGCCGACAGCGGGCTCTTCGGCGACACCGTCGACCTCAATGCCGTCGACACCGCCGACGGCCAGAAGATCCTCGCGCACGCCCTGGCGGACGACCCGCAGCGACTGCAGGCCGTCAGCGGCCTGGGGGGCAACCTGCTCTCGAAGCTGCTGCCACTGCTCGCCCCGATCGTGATGAGCTACCTCGCCCGCAAGCTCGGCATGGGCGGATCGACGACCTCGCAGGCCGGGTCGGGCAACATCCTCGGCGACCTCCTCGGCGGACTGCTCGGCGGCGCGGGCGGGTCGGCTGCCGGCGGAGGGCTCGGCGACCTCCTCGGCCAGATCCTCGGCGGCGGCGGCCAGGCCGGCGGCCCGGCCCCCACCACCCAGACGGGTTACGCACCCACGCCGGACTCCGGCAACATCTTCAACACCCCGGACGGCTCCGGCGGGCTGCAGATCCCCGAGGAGGACACCGCCGATCCGTACGGCCAGGGCAGCCAACAGCAACCCCAGGGCTCGGGCGACATCCTGGGTGGACTGCTGGGACAGATCCTTGGCCGCTGAGCAGAGGCCGACCCTCGTCCTCGCCTCGGCCTCCCCTGCCCGGCTCGAGACGCTGGTCCGTGCGGGCCTCACCCCACGGGTGGTCGTCTCGGCCGTCGACGAGGAAGCGTTCACCGCAACGACGGTCACCGAGCTTGTGGCTGCGCTGGCGCAGGCAAAGGCGGAGGCCGTCGCCGCGACGCTGGCCGAGCCCGAGGCCGTCTGGCCGGAGGAGCCGGAGGAGAGCTCACCACTGGCTGACCTCTTCCAGGGCAGGGACCTGCTGGTCGTCGGCTGCGACTCCCTGCTCGAACTCGATGGTCGTCCGCTCGGCAAGCCGACGTCGCCGGCTGAAGCCGTCGAGCGCTGGCGGGAGATGCGCGGACGCATCGGGCACCTGCACACCGGGCACCACGTGATCGCCCGACTGGACGGCCAGGCGCGGACGGCGTCCGCCGTTGCTTCCACGGAGGTCGAGTTCGCCGACCTCGATGACGCGGAGATCGACGCCTATGTGGCCACCGGGGAGCCCGGCCTGGTCGCCGGTGCGTTCACGATCGACGGACTCGGCGGACCCTACGTGACCTCGGTGAAGGGCGACCCGCACAACGTCGTCGGCATCAGCCTTCCGCTGCTGCGCCTCCTGTTCGCAGAACTTGGAGTTCCCTGGCACACCCTCTGGACGCTGCCTCACTAGCCGCCGAGGGTGGGCGCGCTAGCCTTGGAGGGCTATGACGACCACCGAAAACCTGCCCGAAGTGACGCCGAAGAAGACGGTGCTGCCAGCGTGGCTGCGCGCGATGCGCCCCAAGCAGTGGGTGAAGAACGTCCTTGTGCTGGCGGCGCCGCTCGCCGCGGGACGGCTGTTCGAGACCGGTGTGCTGCTGGCCTCGCTGTGGGCGT
Source organism: uncultured Actinomycetota bacterium (assembly GCA_963799235.1). GTDB lineage: Bacteria > Actinomycetota > Actinomycetes > Propionibacteriales > Propionibacteriaceae > Propionicimonas. The sequence goes on from CAWCWL010000002.1 coordinate 126,290, forward strand.
TCGTCTCGTTCTCCCTGATCAGCGCATCCATCTACCTGATCAACGACAGCCGCGACATCGAGGCCGACCGACTGCACCCGAAGAAGCAGTTCCGGCCGATCGCTGCAGGCGAACTGTCCGTGAACACCGCCTACATCCTTGCGACGATCACGCTGGCCGCTTCGCTGGCACTCGGCTTCTGGGTTGCCCGCGACCTCGGCATCACGCTGGCGGTCTACTGGGTGCTCCAGGTCGTCTATTCGTTCTTCCTCAAGCACCAGCCGATCATCGACCTGGCGATGGTGGCAGCCGGCTTCCTGCTGCGCGCCGTCGCCGGTGGCGTCGCGTCCGGCCTCGTCCTCTCGCAATGGTTCCTGCTCGTCGCGTCGTTCGGCTCGTTGTTCATGGTGGCCGGCAAGAGGTACTCCGAACTCAAGGAACTTGGCACCGATGCCGGTACCCGCGCCAGCCTCGAGCGCTACACCAAGTCCTACCTGCGTGAGGTCTGGTCGGTCTCGATCGCCATCGTGATCATGTCCTACAGCCTGTGGGCGTTCGAGCAGCGCTACGCGCAGCCGTTCGGCATCCCGTGGACGGCGATCTCGATCGCCCCGTTCACCCTTGCCGTGCTGCGCTACGCGATGAAGATCGATCAGGGCAAGGCCGGCGAGCCGGAGGACGTGGTCCTCTCCGACCCGATCCTGCAGGTGCTGGCGGTGCTGTGGGTGATTCCCGTCGCCGTGGCGGTGTTCGGATGAGCACCCGATGAGCCGGCCGGTTGCGCTGGTGACCGGCGCCTCACGGGGAATCGGACGGGCGATCGCCCTTGCCCTCTCCCCCACGCACCATGTGCTGGTCGGCGGCAGGGACAAGGACGCGATCGCCGACGTCGTCCGCGAGCTGGAATCAGCCGAGCCGTTCGTCGCGGACCTCACGAACGAGGCGGCCGTCACGGCAGCCACCGCTGATATCGATCAGCTGGACGTGCTGGTGCACTCCGCGGGCGCGGTGGCCTACGGGCCGCTGATCGACACCACCACTGCGGAGTGGCGCGAGCTGATGGAACTCAACGTCATCGCGCCGGCAACGCTGACCCGACTCCTGCTGCCGGCGCTGCGGGCTGCTCACGGGTTGGTCATCTTCCTCAACTCCGGGGCCGGACTCACAGCGAACCGTGGCTTTGCCGTCTACGCAGCGTCGAAGTTCGCGCTGACGGCGCTGGCCGATGCGCTGCGTGCCGATGAGCGGGGACGGGTACGGGTCACCTCCATCCACCCCGGACGAGTAGCCACCGACATGCAGGCACGGCTCACCTCGCTCGAAGGGATGCCCTACATCCCCGACGCCCACCTCGACCCCGATGACGTCGCCAGAGGCGTCCGGCTCGCCGTCGACCTTCCGCCCGACGCCTCCCTGGACGCATTGCGCATCAACCCCGTGTGATGGCTACGCCTTGCTCGACGATCCCCGCTCGGTGGGTTGGTGAACGTCCAGACCGGTGGAGAGTGCCAGAAGGGCGCTGGCTTGGTCGATGAGCGTGTGGCCCTTCTGGGTGATGGCCTCGACGGCGTCGGCGCCGGCGACCCAGCGGGCTGGCGCCTCGTCCAGCTGGACGACCTTGATCAGGCTGGAGGCGAGCTTGGCCGGGTCACCGGCCTGCTTGCCGTTCATCGATTTCCACATCTCGATGGTTTCGGCGGTGTCGGCGTAGTCGTCGATGACGAGTTCAGGCCAGAACGTCGAGGCGCCTTCGACGAGCAGTTCGGTGCGGAAGAAGCCCGGCTCGACCGCGGTCGCCTTGATACCGAACGGCTTGAGCTCCTCCCGCAGGCCCTCCATCCAGCCCTCGAGGGCGAACTTCGACGCGGCGTAGGCCGTTCCGAAGGGGCTGCTCGATACCACTCCTGCGGTGGAGGTGATGGTGACCACGTGCCCTGAGCGCTGCCGGCGCATGACCGGCAGGACTGCACGGGTGAGGTTCAGTGGCCCGAAGAAGTTCGTCTCCATCTGGGCCCGGAACTGCTCGGGGCTGACCTCCTCGAAGGAGCCGGCCTGGAAGGTCCCGGCGTTGTTCACCAGGACGTCGATCCGGCCGAACCGCTCCACGGCCGCCTCAACCGCGGCGGCCACGGAGGCGGGATCGGTGATGTCCAGGTCGACGGTGAACAGGTTCGCGTTGTCCCCGACGGCTGCGGCCGCCAAGGCAGCGTCCCGCGCAGTGGCCACCACGCGATAGCCGCCATCCAGGGCGGCCCGGGCGATGTCAACGCCCATCCCGCGCCCAGCACCGGTGATGAGCCACACGAGTCCTTCACTCATGGTTCTGTCCTCCTGCCGTTGGCGGGCGTCGTCATGTGTCGGCTCGGGCCGACGCGTTCACAGGTTGGTCTGCGCTTCCAGGAAGTCGGGGTAGCGCCCGCCCTCGATCTCGATCGCATCGGACGCGGCAGTCAGGGCGGCCACGTCGTCGGTGGTCAGCTCGACATCTGCTGCTGCCGCGTTCTCTACGAGGCGGTGCGGTTTCGTGGTGCCGGGGATGGGCACGATCCAGGGCTGCTGGGCGAGCAGCCACGCCAACGCGACCTGGCCCGGCGTTGCGCCCTTGGCTGCAGCGATCGTCCTGACTTCTTCGACCAGGGCGAGGTTCTTGGCGAGCGCGTCCGGCCCGAATCGGGGGATCAGTGCCCGCAGGTCCCCGCCCTGCTCGAAGGTCGTCGAGGTGTCGACCGTTCCGGTGAGGAAACCCTTGCCGAGCGGGCTGAACGGGACGAACCCGATCCCCAGTTCGGCGCAGGCAGCCAGGACACCCTCCTCGGGACGCCGCCACCACAGCGAGTACTCGCTCTGGATGGCGGTCACCGGGGTGACGGCGTGCGCGCGCCGGATGGTGGCCTCGGCGGCTTCCGACATGCCCCAGTGCCGGATCTTGCCGGCCCGGATCAGGTCGCCGAGCGCGCCGGCGAACTCCTCGATCGGCGCTTCCGGGTTGACCCGGTGCTGGTAGTAGAGGTCGATGACCTCGACGCCGAGCCGCTTCAGTGAGCCGTCGACCGCGCCGACGACCTCGTGCGGCAGGAGCATGCGTCCGCTCGGCGTGCGTTCGGCCGGGTCGATGTCCTGGGCGAACTTGGTGGCGATCACCACCTGGTCCCGGATGGGTGCCAGCGCCTCGCCGACGAGCTCCTCGTTGGTGTGCGGTCCGTAGATCTCGGCCGTGTCGAAGAACGTGACGCCCACGTCGACCGCGCCGCGGATCATGGCGATCATCTCGTTGCGGTCGGGGTGTTGGCTGTAGCCGCCGGTCGTCGTCATACAGCCCAGGCCGATGGCGGATACCTCAAGGCCTTGCCCCAGTGTGCGGGTATGCATGGTCGGTCCTTCCGTTGCTTCTAGGGGTTCGTGCGGACGGGTGCGGCCGTCCAGGAGGCGAGCAGGGCCAGCGCCTCCGCGGTGCGGGAGGCCGGCTCGGCGGCGTAGATGGTCAGCGTCAGTCCCGGATCGGAGATCATGTCGACGCTTTCGTAGGCCAGGTCGAGGTCACCGACCACGCAGTGGTGGAACTGTTTGCTTCCGGCACCGTGCAGGCGTACCTCGTGGCTGCTCCATCGTCGGCGGAACTCCTCACTGAGGGTGGACAGCTCCCCGACAAGGTCCTGGAGCTGCCGGTCGTGGGGGTCGCGGCCGGCCTCCGTGCGCAGGATCGCAACGCAGATGTCGGCGGCGGTGTCCCACTGCGGGTAGAAGGCGTGCGAGTCCTCGTCAAGGAAGGTGTAGCGGGCGAAGTTCGGCACGCCGGCGGCCGTCCGCTCGTACAGCGAGGTGTGCATGGCCCGGCCGAGAGCGTTGGCCGCGAGCAGGTCCATCCGACCGTTGCGGATGATGGCGGGACCCCCGGTGATGCTGTCGAGCACCCATTGCAGGCTCGGGCGCGGAGTCCACGGGCGAACGGAACCGCGCCGGGGCCGCAGCAGCACACCGGTGCCTTCGGAGGTCTCCGCCAGGTGCAGCATGTGGGCCCGCTCCGCCGCGTCCAGCCTGAGCGCCCGGGCAATCGCGTGCAGGATCGCCGGGCTCACACCTGCGAACCCGCCCCGCTCGATCCTGGAGTAGTACTCCACGCTCATCCCGGCCAGCGATGCGACTTCGCTGCGGCGCAGTCCGGGGACCCGTCGCCGGCCGGCGTCGGGAAGCCCGACGTCGTGCGGGGAGAGCTTGGCCCGGCGCGAGATGAGGAACTCGCGCACCTCGGCTCGGTTGTCCATGCCCTCCACGGTAGAACCCGGCCGGGCCGATAGGCACACCCTGCCAGTACACCTATCCAGCAGGACTCGGCTTGGGCCGCGATCACCTCCGGGATCAGGCTGAAGGCCGCGCCATGCTCTGCGGAGTTCCAGGGGGCGAAGACGACAACCCCGGTGGCGGTTCTCGGGAAGTCGTTCGGACGGACCAGCCCTCGAACTGCCGGCATCATGCCCTGTGGTGAGCGCGGCATCGTCGTCGGACCGTAGGATGCCGCGAATGGGGTGGGAGTCACTCTGCGAGTGGGGTGAAGAGGCCGCTCGCATCGAACCGCTCGCCGGCGGAGTCGCCAACGACGTCTGGAGCGTGCACGTCAACGGGCGTCTCGCGGTCGCTCGCCTCGGGACCAGGAGTGACGCTGATCTCGCCTGGGAGACCCGACTCCTCCAACACCTCGACAGCGAGGGCCTGATCGTGCCGGTGCCGATCCCGACGATCGACGGCCGGCTGTTCGTCAACGGCCTGGTGGTGATGACCTACCTGGAGGGCGGCCCGCCCCGGACGACGGACGACTGGCGTCGCGTGGCCGGCACGCTGCGGGAGTTGCACCGGGTGACGGCGGGGTGGCCGCAGCGACCTGGCTGGCGATCCTCGACCGACCTTCTGAACGCAGACAGCGGAACACGCATCGACCTGCTCGCAATGCCGCCGGAGGGCGTCGCTCGATGCCGAGCCGCGTGGGCACGGCTCGCCGGACGACCCGCATGCGTCGTACACGGCAACCCCACCAACCCGGGCAACATCCTCATGACCGCGGCCCAGGTCGCGCTGATCGACTGGGACGAGTCCCACGTCGATGTCCCCGAGCTCGACCTTGCACTTCCCCACAACGCCGCCGGCCTCGACGACGGGACGCTCGACATCGCCGCGCAGGCGTCGGCGGCGTGGGAGGCTGCCGTCTGCTGGGAGGACGAGTATGCACTCAAGCGGCTCGCCGAGGTCCGAGCGATCTGATCACGCCAGGGCGGTTCCAGCCGTCAGCCGGCACTGAGTACGTCAGCTGCCTGGGTCCGGCGGGAACGCACGAGCCAGAAGGTCAGCATGGCCGCTGCGCCTACCAGGCCGCCGAGCCCGCCCTGAACCGCGACCTCAGGGAAAGCGGAGCGGAGCGCCAGCGGCACCGAGCTGGCGACGGCCAGCAGAATGGCGAACTTGGGGGAACCCGCGACGCTCCACAAGGCGGTGAAGAAGACGAGTGTTCCGAGCAGGAACGACATCGACGAGACGGTGACGGCGATGCCCAACGGGCCGGAGCGCAACTGGCTGGCGGTCTCCGGCGGGATATGGGGGACGACGAGGTTGATGACGGCCTCCACGCCGATCCGCAGCACCAGCGACACCGCGCACAGAGCGGCACCCATGGAGCCGAGCCGACCGCGGACCGCCGGGGTCGCAGCGAAGATGCCCACGACGAGCACGATCGCCAGGAGTTGCGCGAGTGGGGCGGCGAGCTGTGTGACAGGGCCGAGAGCGATGCCTGCACGCTTCACGACATTGACGATGAGTACGATCGCCGAGGCGGAGATGGCGATGATGAAGACAGGGCTCACGGAACGAGTTCGCGCTATTGACGTGGACATGTCTGCTCCTTACTCACGGGAGTGCGACATTGTTGGGCTCCCTGGTTCGAGGTCTGCGGCGGTGCCGCAGCTTGTGGGTTCGAACGTAAGGGCGGGCTGGGTGAGGCAACATCACCCATCGATGTGAGCGGCAGGGTGATCATCGAGTTCCTTCAACGGGAGCCGAGTCGTTGAGACCAACATCGGAGTTACTCTCGTTGGATGGTCGTCCAGCTGGTCAAGCACGGCGTGTTGTGAGCAGGTACTACACCTATCTCGGCGCACTCGTCGGTCTGGTTTGTGCCTACTTCCTCATTCGCGTTGCCTTCTTCACCGACCTGACCACGAGAACCGTGGCGAGTGACGTCGCCCAAGGCATCCTGATTGGCTTCGGTCTGGCAATCGTCACGGCAATGGCCTACGGCAGGGTCAAGACCGTGAGAGTCCACGGCTGGACCACGATGTACGGGTGCGGCATGCCCGGGAGCGGGATGTTCTTCCGTGCCGCGCAGGCCTGGACGTTCCCGGGACCCATCACCGTTCCCGACGAGGCGATGTACTGGTTCACCGGCTCGGATGGCTCCGGCGCGGCACTCAACGGCCAACGGGACCACGTGATGCACTTCGCGTCCGGAGAGCTTCCCCCCACCACCGGGTTCTGGTCGCTGACCATCGGCGATGCGAGGAACCGCTACGTGCCCAATCCCGTCGATCGCTACAACGTCGGCGACCGCTCGGGTCTCATCCCGAACGACGACGGCTCGGTGGACGTCTACATCCAGCGCGAAGCGCCCGCCGGCCTCGAGCCCAATTGGCTCCCCGCCCCTGCGGGCAGGTTCATGCTCTGGTTGCGGGTCTATTTGCCCGGCCCCGGGATCGTCGACCGCAGCTACGCGGTTCCTCCTGTGGAGCCGCGATGACCCTGCCCAACGGATACGAACACCTCGTCATCCTCGCGCTCCTCGCCGTGGCGGCGTGGCTGCTGGCCACCTACCTGTACCCGCAGCTCATGCTCCTCGCGTACAAGCGGGCCATCCTCAGCAAAGGTGTCGACTCCGGCCCGATCCCGATCAACACGCTGTATACCCAGCCCCAGGCGCTGTTCCGCGACCCGTTCGCGCCGCTGCCGCCGGGCGGGTCCCGCCTGATGAGCATGGGAACGAACCGCGACACCCTGTACGTGTGTGGATGGCTCGATCTGTCGAGGGCTCCGCTTGTGCTGCACGTGCCCGACATGGGAGGCCGCTACTACAGCGTGCAGTTCACGGATTCTGCCACCAACACCAACTTCGCCTATGTCGGTACCCGCACGACAGGAACCGCGACCGGAGACCACCTCATCACCGGCCCAGGCTGGACGGGGACCGTGCCGCATGGCATCGGACACGTCTCCTCGCCGCGCAACGGCGTCCTTGTCATCGGACGCGTCTTCGTCGCCGACGACAGCGATGTCCCAGCCGCACACGACCTCGCCCGGCAGATTCGGCTGACGCCCGCGGAGTCGTAGTCGTCAGGGAACGAACATCCCGCACGTGCGATGGGTCAAAGGCATACTGGCTGATCGTGCTCGATGACACCGCTGCAGCGCCCATGGATGGTGGGGCCCGGATCCCGGGTGAGGTCTGGGTTCTTGTGGCGGCTGCCTTCGTGATCGCCATCGGATTCGGGTTGATCAGTCCCGTGTTGCCGTCGCTCGCGCAGAGCTTCGGCGTCGGAGCGTTCGCCTCCAGTGTGGTCGTCAGCGTGTTCGCGTTCTTCCGCCTCGTGTTCGCTCCCGCTGGCGGGGCGCTCATCGCGAGACTGGGTGAACGGCCGGTCTACCTTGCCGGCCTTCTCATCGTCGCGGTCTCCACGGGTGCCACAGCGTTCGCGCAGGACTACTGGCAACTGGTGTTCTTCCGCGGGCTCGGCGGCATCGGATCGACGATGTTCACCGTCTCCGCGGTCGCGCTCCTCGTCCGCCTTGCTCCTGCAACCATTCGCGCCCGCGTGTCCTCGGCCTACGCGACCGCCTTCCTGCTCGGCGGAGTGGGCGGACCGGTCATCGGCGGTCTGCTCGGCGGCCTGGGCCTGCGGGTGCCCTTCCTCGTGTACGCCGTCGCCTTGCTGATCGCCGCCGGCATCGTCGCGGTGTTCCTGCGTCACGCGTCCCTGCGTCCCGCGCCGGGCAGGCCTGTCCTGCCGTCGCTGGGTGTCCGTGAGGCGTGGGGCGACAGCGCGTACCGGGCGTCCGTCGGCTCCGCGTTCGCCAACGGCTGGGCCAACTTCGGCATGCGCAACGCGATCCTGCCGCTGTTCGCCATCGCTGTGGTCGGCAAGCAGCCCTGGGTCGCAGGGATGGCACTGGCGGTGTTCGCCGCAGGGAACGCTGCCGGCCTGGCCCTTGCTGGCCGCCGCGCCGACCGACTCGGGCGCAAGCCATTCATCCTCACCGGACTCATCGTCTCCGGCCTCGCCACCGCCGCGACCGGGTTCGCGACGGATCTGACCATGCTGGTCGTCGTCTCCGTGGCCGCCGGGATCGGCGCGGGTGCCCTGAACCCGGCACAACAGGCATCACTGGCCGACGTGGTGGGCCGCGAGCGCAACGGAGGTCCCGCACTGGCCGCCTTCCAGATGTCACAGGACCTCGGGTCGATCGTCGGCCCATTGATCGCCGGCCTCCTCGTCGACCAGGGCAGCTACCCCCTGGCCTTCGGCGTCACCGGGGCAATCACGCTCCTGGCGGCCCTCCCGTGGCTCCGCGCCCGCGAAACCCATTCACCACAGCCTCATCCCGAACGCGCGTAGTCGCCGGACGCGCCTCGAGGCGCACGCCTGTGCGCCGGCCCCTGTCCATCGCGAGCGTTATCGGGCAGGCTGGGTTCGGATCGAACCGTAGGGAGGTGTTGTGGCTGCCGGTTTCAACCTCGACCAGAACTGCGACATCGGCTACTGCGAGGAACTCACCATCAGCGGCGGTGCGGAGATCGATCTGGCCTGCCGTTGGGACTTCGACGAGCGGCACTGGCAGCGCATGTCCTTCGTGCCCGTGGGTCGAGGCGTGGTCACCGTCGTCGGCGAGTGGTTCGAGCGTGAAGTACGACAGGACAGGCTGGGTACCCACGAGTCGGTCATCCTCTGGACGCGTCTTCGCAACGACTCGGGCGACGTCGTCACAGTGACTCCCAGTGTCGTTGTTGCACCATCACGCTACAGACGCTGAAAGGTCGGCGAGTCATGCGTGTGAGAGTCCTTCACTCCACCGACGGACACATCGTGTCGGTCATGCGTTCCGCAGCGGCCGACACCCGGGACGACTCCGAAGCACCGCTGCCCGACATCGCGGTCGAGCCTGCAGCAGGGGCACGGGTGGCTTTCTTCGATCTCGACCCGGCCTGGGATCACCGCCCGCTCGCTGAGATCCATCAGGCCTTCACCGTCGTCGACGGTGCCAATGGTCCCTATCTCCACCCGCGCGAATCGGCCACCTGAGCACCTGCACCGGGCCGGACCTCCTGAACTGGCGCCGTTCGGGTTCGGCGATCCATCGGGTTGTCCGATGGATTGCCTTGGTACAGGGTGGGCGCATGGGCAGCAGGCAGGAGTATCAACGGGCATTGCGCGCGTTGCCAGCCTCGGAGTGGGCGGCCTTCCTTGACGCCAGCAGCGGGCTACCCGGACCGCGCGGCAATCTCGAGCTGATCCAGGCGGCGGCCGACGAGGGCACCGCTGCATGGTTCCAGGAGTTGGTCACCAGTGCGGACGAGTTCCGCGCGGCCACGGGCGCCGTCGGCCTGGGCCGGCTGTTGGCGGACGCGTCCGATGACCGTGTCGTGGCCTGTCTGCACGAACTGGCCGCCGATCCGCGGTGGCGGGTGAGGGAAGGCGTGGCGATGGCCTTGCAGCGGCTCGGGGATGCTGATCCCGCTCGGCTGTGGCCGTTGGCGAGAGCGTGGGCGTCAGATCCGGACCCCTTGGCGCAGAGGGCAGCGGTGGCCGGGATCTGCGAGCCGCGACTGTTGCGCCCGCCGTCCGCGGCCGCTGTCGCTGTGGAGATCTGCGGAACGGTCACGACGACCTTGGCTGCCAGGCCGCCGGAGCAACGCCGATCCGACGGCGTCCGTTCGCTGCGCCAGGCGCTGGGCTACTGCTGGAGTGTCGCGGTTGCGGCTGATCCTGGAGCCGGCGTTCCCCGATTCCTGGCGCTGGCGGACGATCCTGACCCGGACGTGATGTGGATCGTTCGGGAGAACCGCAGGAAGGCAAGGCTCGTCCGGGCACTGGGAGCGGCGGAGCGCGGGTGAAACCAGCGACTGCCGCCTAGATGTGGACGGGGGCTCCCGGGCCCCAGGGGATGCCGACGAGGAACCAGGCGACGTACAGCGCAACCCAGGTGATCAGGATCCACATCGTGTACGGCACCATCAAGGCAATGATCGTGCCGATGCCTGCGTCCTTCTTGTACTTCTGGGCGACGGTGACCATGAACGGCAGGTAGACCATCAGCGGGGTGAGCACGTTGATCGGCGAGTCCGCCACCCGGTAGGCGGCCAGCAGCGTCTGCGGTGCGACGTCCAGCGATGCGAAGATCGGGATGAAGACCGGCGCGAAGATGACCCACTTGGGCACAAGCCCAGGCAGGATGAAGTCGAGCACGACGATCACGACGATGAACCCGAGCAACAGCACCACCGCCGGCACGTTCGCCTTCTGGAGGAGTTCCGCCGCCGACACCGCGGCCACCGTTGGCAGGTTCGTCCAGTTGAACAGGGCAATGAACTGGGCGATCATCAGGAACATCAACAACAGCCCGCCCAGGCTGGCGAACGTCTTCGTGATCGCACCGACAGCTGCATTGCCGCCCTGCAGGGTCTTCGCGCCGTAGCCGTAGCCCATCCCGCAGATCATGAAGGCCAGTGAGATCACGAACACAAGGCTGGCCATGAACGGGGTGTTGCCGATGATGTTGCCGGTGGACGCGTCCCGCAAGGGTGCTGCCGGCGGCAGTGTCAGCAGTGCGATGACCACGGCGAAACCGGCCAGCGCGAAGCCCGCGAACTTCAGCCCTCGCGCCTCCGCACCCTCATCGACCACCTGATCGGCGTCATCTGTGGCCACTCCGGAGGAGTCGAACACTCCCAGCCGCTTCTGGGTGATCCGTGCCGTGACGACGGTGACGACGATCGCCATCAGGATCGAGGAGACGATCGAGAAGTAGTAGTTCTGGGTCACCTCGATCGGCGCCATGTTGGACTTGCGCAGAACCTCGTTGGTGATCTCGGCGAGCATGCTGTCCGACGGTGTGATCAACAGGTTCACCCCGAACACCGCACCAACCCCGGCGAAGGCAGCAGCCAGCCCGGCGATCGGATGGCGTCCCACCGACATGAAGGCCGCCGCTGCCAGCGGCACGAGGATCAGGTAACCCGCGTCCGTGGCGACCGAGGACAGCACGCCGACGAAGACCAGGATGAAGGTCAGCCATTTCGGTGGTGCGATCTTGACGATCTTGCGGATCAGGGCCCCCATCAGCCCCGCATGCTCGGCCACGCCGACACCGGCCATCGCGACCAGCGTCACAGCGACAACGCCGAAGCCCGCGAAGTTGTCCACGAAGGACGAGAAGAAGAAGCGTGCGCCCTCCACCGAGAGCAGGTTGCGCACCGGGAACGTCTCCTCCGACACAACGAAGGCGGGAATCTCCGCGGGCTCGCCGGTGACCGAGTCGTAGATCGACCAGGTACCGCCAAGGTGCTCGTTGATCTGGCTGAACTCGTCCTTCGGCACCGGGATCACGACCTCGTCTGTCACGCTGACACCCGACCAGGCCAGGATCGCGGAAAGGAAGGCGATGATCAGGATCAGGTAGACGAACATGATCGTCGGGTTCGGCACCTTGTTGCCCACCCGTTCGATCCAGTCGAGGAACTTCGGGCTCGCCGCAGGTGTCTGGGAAACGGCGTCATCAGGCATGAGCAGCCTCGTTCCACTCGATGGCGGATCGATGGCCAAGGAAACGGGAGAAGGTCACCGACCACGACAGCCCAACCCAGGCCGCCATGACCGGCCGGGCACCGTGCGATCTCAAGCTACAAGCCGTCGAACCTTGCCGATGGATGGTGGACCTGAGCATTTGTTGCCACACCGCCTGTACGCCCGGCTCGTGCCTGCGGGCCCTCAGTCGTGCGGGTCAACGATGGTGACGTTCATGGGCATCCGGTTGCGGCGGCGGAGGCGTCCCGTCAGAAGGTTACGCAGGCCCCGTCCCACCAGGGTCGCCTTGGTGAGATCGCGGAACTCGGCCGCGTCAGAGGTGACCAGACGCAGCAGCGGTTGTGCAGCGACGTCCGGGGCCTGACCCCACAGGCCGACGACGACCTGCAGCCCCCCGAGGCGCTGCTCGTACCCCGCCTGGGACGTGACACTCCCCAACATGTCCGTGATCACGAGGCCCGGGTTCATGCCGTGGACCCGGACGCCGCTGTCCTTGTTCTCCGCGCGCAGTGTCTCGGTGAACTGCCGAACCCAGCGCTTGCTCGATGCGTAGGCGTTCTGCAGCGCCACCGGCCCCTGGTCGCCCTGGCCGTAGACGTTGACGAGGTCACCGTGGCCCTGGTCCAGGAACACCGGCAGTGCGACACGCGAACCGTGGAACGTGCCGAGGATGTTCGTGCGCACGACCCTCTCGAAATCCTCCACCGGCGTAGACGCCGTGGGTCCGTAGACGCCGGAGGTGCCGGCGTTGTTGACCCAGATGTCGAGCGTGCCGAGCGCGAGAGCCTCATCGCGCAGCGCTTCCACATCCGCCCATTCAGCCGTGTCGCAGCTGCGTCCGGACGCCTCGATGCCCTCGGTGCGCAGCCGTTCGACGGCGGCCACCACATCGGCGTCCGACCTGGACGCCAGCACCACCGACGCGCCGTGACGACCCAGCACACGGGCCATCGCGAAGCCCAGCCCCCGCGATGAACCGGTGACGACGGCAACGCGCCCCCTGAGCATTTCCCGACGTGCATCCATGAATCACTTGTACCCGGGCCCGAGCAGACGAGCAAGCTGCTCAGGCGGATTCACGCCCGTTCCGGGTCCGGCGCACCCCCAGCAGGCAGAGGTAGCCGACCATCCACAGCTCGCCGACGGTTGCGGGCAGCGTGATGAGGTCGAGCATCGGGCCTCCATTGGGGAGCAGGTAGCTGAGGAGCGCGTCGAGGACATACCCGACACCTCCGATCATCAGGATCCAGCCCAGCACGCTGGGCATCCAGCCGGACCGGCGGGCGAGCCACCCCATGGGGACCAACCAGAGACCGAAGAAGATGCCTCCGACGGTCCAGAGGTGGCCGCTCACGACGTAGAGCAGCTGCGACGTGGCGGCCACCCCACCCCCGGCGGTCAGCGATGCGTCCAGGCTCACGTCGAGCGCTGTCGCGAGCAAGGCTGCGCTGCAGAGGATCGCCACGGCATTGACCAGTCCGAATGCGGCGATCGAGCCGGCGGCGAACGCGTCGACCCTCGCGAAGAGACGGTAGAACCACAGTGCGACGAGCGCCTGGGTGATGACAACACCCATCTCCATGACAATGCCGAGACGCGCGAGGAACTCGTGCTGGGTGAGGTTCGCCAGGGTTGCCCCGGGGTCGCCGGCGACGAACAGCTGGTTGCGGATCAGCATGTAGCCGAGCAGCCCGGTGACGGCAAGCCCGAGGTAGAGCAGGCCCGTCGTGCGGGCGGTGCGGACCAGTTCTGGCGTCCTGGTCGCCTCGGGTCGAACAGTGGTGGTGGCGGTCATGTCTCGTTGCTCCTCTGGATTGAACCTTACTGCGTAAGGCAGCCTTACCCCGTAAGGTTCCCATACTGTGTAAGGTTGACGCAAGAGGCAGGGAGATCGATGTGACCACAGGTGCGGTGCGCGCCCCGCTCAGCCGGGAGCGACTGGTCGCTGCTGCCATGGAACTGGCTGATGCCGAGGGAATCCCGGCCATCACCATGCGACGGCTCGCAGCCGACCTCAGCGTGGAGGCGATGTCCCTCTACCACCACGTGCCCGGCAAGGAACTCCTCCTCGACGGGCTCACCGAGGCCATCCTCACCGAGATCAACAGCGCCGTCGCTGCGCGGGTCCAGGCCGATGACGACTGGCGCACGGCGCTGCGCCACCGCTGCCTCGCCGCGCGCGAAGTGATGGTGCGCCACCGCTGGGCGCCGGGGCTGCTCGGCTCACGCTCGAGCATCCCCGCGGGCCTCTACCCCTACTACGAGGAGATCCTCGCGACGATGTTTCGTGCAGGGCTGAGCTATCACCTCGGCCACAAGGCGATTCACGCCCTCGGCACGATGGTCCTCGGCTTCACCCAGGAGCTGTTCAGCCCTGCCTCGGACGGCGGCTCCATGGATGAAGCCTCCGCCGAAGCCGAGTTCGCGGCCATGGCCGCCGTCCTGCCCCACCTGACGGCCATGGTCGCCTCCGAGGTGCACGACAACGAGGAGGACCCGTTGGGCTGGTGCGACAGCCAGAACGAGTTCGAGTTCACCCTCGACCTCCTGCTCGACGGGATCGCCAGGGCCGCCCGGAACTGAGCTCAGGCCGCCGGCGGTGCTGTCGGCCCTCCCGGGCGCTCCACGACGATGGTCACCTTCGTGAGGACAGCGGCAAGAGCACCGACGCCGAGCAGCAAGGGGGCCACCAGGGCGGTGACAGCTCCGACGGTGATGCCGGCGTTGAGCGGGATCGTGACCAGGGTCTGCCCCTCGCGCTTCAGCGTGATGCGGCGCACGTTCCCCTCACGGACCAGCTCCGCGACCTTGCCGATCACGGTGCTGAACGTGACTTCGAACTCCTCGGTACTGCCGTTCTCGCTCATCTCACTCGCTCCAGGACGACGGGCCGGCGCGCGTGGCCGGTAGCTCCATTATCTTCGCTACCGGCCTCACGCGGCCGGACGGCCGGGCGGCTGATGCGACTCGCTGTGACCGCTACGCCCGGGGCCGTGACCTGACCCGAGTTCCTGAACCGGCTCGCGCTTCCCGTCGATTGCGGACAGGAACTGACCGGGTTGCTGGTTAGCCTTTCTGCACCATCGAGGAAGGCAAGACCATGGAATGGAAGATCGAACTGCTGGCAGTTCCCGTGACCGACATCGACAGGGCAAAGGCGTTCTACGTCGACCAGGTCGGCTTCAACGCCGACCACGATGTCCGGGTCAACGAGAACCTGCGGTTCGTCCAGCTGACCCCGCCCGGCTCGGCCTGCTCGATCGCGATCGGTGAGGGCATCACGGAGATGGTTCCCGGCTCGCAGAAGGGCATCCAGGTCGTGATCGCCGATGCGGAGGTCGCGCGCGATGCCCTGATCGCGAAGGGTGTCGCGGCCAGCGACGTCGACGACCAGCCCTGGGGCCGATTCGTCTACTTCAGCGACCCGGACGGCAACGCCTGGGCGCTGCAGCAGTTGCCGCCGCGCTCGTAGCCGAGCGCGCGCCGGGGTCGTTTCGTCCGTACTCTGCTGGTCGTGACCTCAATCCGGCAGGGACCGGTGGCGTGATGCCGCCCCGATCTCCCCTGCCCCAGCGGTACGGGCTGGACGCGGCGTGGCTGCGCACTCCCGACAACGACCCCGCCGGCCCGGCGCGCTGGGCGACGATGCGTGACTTCCTCGTCGAACGCCTGCCCGCCACTGCGCCCGTCGAGGAGATGCTGCGCACCGGTGACTTCGTCGACAAGGCGGGACACCCGTGGACCGGTGACGAGCCGTACCGTCCCAACTCCTTCGTGTGGTTCCACCGCGCGTTGGCCGCGGAGCCGGCCGTGCCCTTCGACGTCGAGGTCCTGGCCGCGGACGAGCGCGTCGTCGTGGTGGACAAGCCGCACTTCCTTGCCACCACGCCGCGCGGGACGCATGTCGCCGAATCGGTGTTGGTCAGGCTGCGCGAATCCCTCGGCCTGCCCGAACTCGCGGCAGCGCACCGGCTGGACCGCCTCACCGCCGGGGTGCTGGTGCTCACGAAGGAGCGTCGCTACCGGGCCGCGTACGCCGGGGTCTTCCAGACCGGGGACGTGCACAAGAGCTACGAGGCACTGGCACCCCTCGACCCCACCCTGGAGTTCCCGCGGCGCATCGCCAACCGGATCGAGAAGCGGCGCGGCAGCCTCCAGGCAGAGGTGGTGGACGGGGAGCCGAACGCCGAGACCCTCGTCGAGCTCGTCGAGACCCGGGGCAACTACGGGCGCTACCGCCTGACACCCACCACGGGAAAGACCCACCAGCTCAGGGTGCAGCTCGCCGCCCTCGGGTTGCCCATCCTCGGCGATCCCCTCTACCCGGCGATCCTCGACGTCGAGTCCGACGACTTCACCACCCCGCTGCAGCTTGTCGCTCGCCGTCTCCGGTTCACCGACCCGATCGACCAGACCCCACGGGACTATGCCAGCCGGTTCGCCCTCGGATGGCCTGAAGGGGCGCGGTGAGAAGATGACCGCCGTGACCCGTCCGCTGCGCATCCTGTTCTGTTCGCCCCAGATCCCGAACAACACCGGCGCGACGATGCGGCTGGCTGCCGTCACCGGGGCAGAACTGCACGTGGCAAGGCCGATCGGGTTCGACATGGACGATGCGAAGCTCCGGCGCGCCGGCGTCGACTATCGCGACAAGGCCGCGACCTTCGTCCACGAGTCACTGGAGGACGCGTACACCGCGCTTCTGCCCGGCCGTGTGTTCGCGTTCACGGCCCACGCGGAGACTCCCTACACCGACGTGGCCTACCAGCCCGGGGACATCCTGCTGTTCGGCCCGGAGCCCACCGGGCTCGACGCTGCCGTGCTGGCCGACCCTCGCATCACCGAACCCGTGCGGATCCCGATGCTGCCCGGGATGCGTTCCCTCAACCTGGCCAATGCCGCAGCCATCGCCGTCTATGAGGCCTGGCGGCAACTCGGCCACCCGGGCGCCGCCAGCTGAGCCCTGAACGCACGTAATGGTTCAGCGGCGCAGCGACGCCGCGGTGAGGGCTGGGTTCACGTAGGCGCTGTCGAACGGGTTCGGCGTCGTCCCTGGCGCGACGAGCTGGTCGATGCGGTCGAGGACCTCGTCGGACAGCGTGATGTCCGATGCGGGCAGCTGGGTGGTGAGCTGTTCCAGCGTGCGGGGACCGATGATCGCGCTGGTGACCGCGGGGTGGTTCACGACGAAAGCGATCGCCAGCTCGACAAGGGTCAGGCCGTTGGCTTCCGCGAGCGATGCGAGGGCATCAGCGGCGTCCAGCTTGCCCGCGTTGGCTGCGTCGTCGAGGTCGTAGCGCTTCTTGAACATGCCGTTCGCGCCGCGTCCCGCCGACGGCGTGGGGACGTCCGCGCCCTTGCGCCACTTGCCGCTCAGCCAGCCGCCGCCCAGCGGCGAGTAGCAGATCACGCTCATCCGGTGGCGCAGGGCCGTGGGCAGGACGTCGATCTCGGGCGTGCGGACGAGCAGCGAGTAGGACAGCTGTTCGCTGACCGGCCGCACCAGCACGCGGTCCCGTGCCGCCCACTGTGCCTCGACGATCTGGCTGGCCTGGAAGGCGGAGTGTCCGACGTACAGGATCTTGCCCTGGCGGACGAGATCGGTGAGAGCTGCCAGCGTCTCCTCGATGTTGGTGTCGGGATTGGGCCGGTGCAGCTGGTACAGGTCGATGTGGTCGGTGCCCAGCCGACGCAGTGAGTTCTCGACCTCGGTGACGATCCACCGCCGGGACGCCCCGCGCTGGTTGCGTTCCTCACCCATGGCCCCCTGGAACTTGGTGGCCAGGACGATCTCGTCGCGGCGTCCCTTGAGCGCCTTGCCGACGATCTCCTCCGACTCGCCCTGGGAGTACACGTCGGCGGTGTCGACGAAGTTGATCCCGGCATCGAGCGCCGTACCGATGATGCCAACGCAGTCGTCGTGGTCGGCGTTGTTCACGCCGCCGAACATCATCGTTCCCAGGCACAGGTTGCTGACCTGGACTCCGGTGTCACCAAGGCTGCGGTACTGCATGGAGAACTCCCTCTCGACTCTTGCGGCTGGGCGCATGCCCGCCAACCCCATCCCATCCCTCACCGGCGCGGAAGGGAAGACGTCAGACAGGTACCCCCGATACCCCTGTCGACGCAGCTTGCCGGACGGTCAACGCTCCAGGCCCAGCACGAGGCCGAAGCCGAGCATCGCGGCGCCGGCTGCGCCGTCGATGACCCGTGCACCACGCCGACTGGTGAGGAACCCGCGCACGGCGTGCGCGCTGAGGATGATGACCGTGAACCAGCAGAACGCCACCAGCGCGTGCACTCCCGCCAGCACGGCGCCGGCGAGCACCGGGGCATAACCGGAGGGGAGGAAGAGCGGCAGCACCGTGAGGTAGAACACCGCCATCTTGGGATTCAGCAGGTCGGTGAGCATGCCCTTCACGAACGCCTCGCGCGGGCTGTCGACCGAGCCGGACGCGAGGTCGGCGTGCGCAGCCTCACCACGGAAGGCTGCACGCAGGTAGCTCCACGCCAGGTACAGCAGGAACGCCACCCCCGCCCAGCGCAGTGCTGCGTAGGCCAGCTGGGACGCGACGAAGAGGGCAGCAACTCCCGCAGCAGCTGCGATGCCCCACACCAGCGCGCCGAGGCAGATCCCTGCTGCAGCGGCGAACGCCGAACGCCGTCCGCTGCGCAGCGCCTGGCGCAGCACGAGGACGGTGTCGAGGCCCGGCGTCACAGCGACGACCGCAGCGAGGAGCGTGAACCCGAGCAGCGATTGGGTGAGGGTCACAGCGGCATCGTAGGACCTCTGCGGACCAAGTCGGGGACGGTTCCTTCTCGGTCCAACCTTCACGACGCGGGAAGGTGGACCGAGTTGGAACCGTCCCCAATTGGGTCCGGGTCAGATCCAGTCGACCTTGCGGAAGAGGATGTACAGGCCCACCGTCCCGGCCAGGATCAGCAGGGCGCTCTGCCACAACCCGAAGTCGTTGGAGAACCCGGGGAAGGGCAGGTTCTGGCCGAACCACCCGGTGACGGCGGTCGGCACCGCGATGATGGCGCCCCAGCCGGCCAGCTTCTTCATCACCTCGTTCAGTCGTGCGTCCTGCAGCGACAGGTTGGCCTCGAAGACGCTGCTCACCATGTCCCGCAGCGACTCGGTCCACTCCGCCGCCCTGATGACGTGGTCGTAGAGGTCATTGAAGTTGCCGTCCAGCTCGGCCGACAGCGGCCGGTCGGCCTCGCTGCGGAACCGCATCACGGCTGTCACGACCTCCCGCATCGGCAGCACGACCCGGCGTAACTGCACCAGGGCCTTGCGCATGCCGAAAACCCGCTGCTGGATGGTGCGGGTCTGCGTGCCTTCCGCGAACAGCAGGTCCTCCAGGCTCTCGAGGACGTCATCCATTGCCTCGATCGCCTCGAAGTGGCCATCCACCAGGTGGTCGAGCATGCCGTGCACCAGCGCTGCCACCCCGTGCGCGAGCAGGCCGTCCTCGGTCCAGCGGGCGACGATCGCGTTCATGTCGACCTGCTGGTCGGTCCGGACCGTGATCAGCGCGTCGGCCATGACGAAGGCTGAGATCCGGCCGAGGTCGAGCTGGACGGCACCGTCCCCCAAACCGGACAGCTTCGTGGAGTAGCAGGTGAGGAAGGTGTGCGTGGCGTGGCGGGTGGCCTTCGGGCGCTCCCGCGGTTCGATCGCGTCCTCAACGGCAAGCGGGTCGAGTTTGAGCTCTGTGGCCAGGTCGTCCAGGAGCGCAGGGTCGGGTTCGCAGAGGTCCAGCCAGACAAGGACGTCGGGTTCCTCGAGCCACTTGTCGAGGTCCTCGAGGGGGAAGTCGGCAGCGACCTCGACCCCGTCCCGCCAGGCACGACTGCGACAGCTGCTCACCCGCACAGCATGGCACCCGAGCGGGCTGTACGAGGTTATCCGCGCATCAGGATTCGGCATCGCGTGCCAGTCCGAAGGGGTAGATTCGCCAGACGTGGACATCGACCTGACAGCCGAAGTGGGGCATGGTCTGGGCGAGGCTGCCACCGAGGCCGACAGCAGCCTTTGGCCGCTGCTGAGCACGGCTCTCGTGCCCTGTGGAGTGCACTCCGGTGAACCGACTTCGATGCTCCGCGCCTGCAGCGAGGCCATGGCACGGGGGGTCGCCATCGGCGCCGCCGTCGGTTACGCCGACCGCATCGGTGGCGGTGAGCGATTCATCGACTACGACCCCGACGACCTGGCCGCGACGATCATCTACCAGCTGGGCGCCCTCGACGGTCTCGCCCTCGCCGAGCAGGCACGGGTCGGCTGCATCCGTCCGAGCGGCGCCCTCTTCGATGCGGCACGCACCGACCGCAACCACGCCTGGGCCGTCGTGAACGCCGTCCTCGACTACGACCCGACGCTGACCATCATCGGGCTGCCCGGCTCCCGCCTGCTGCAGACGGCGGAGCGCCACGGGCTGAACATCGCCCGCGAGTTCCAGCCGCACCGGCTGCTGAACTCCAACGGCTCCCTCGGCGCGGTGATCACCGACCCGGAAGCCGTCACCCGGCGCGCCGTCGATGCCGCTGCCAGCGGGCACTACGACTGCATCCGGCTCCCCTGGCACAGCGTCGCCGAGCGGGCGACGGCCACGGCCATCCACACAGCCCTCGTCGAGGCCGGCCACCGGATCACCGCCGACCAGGCTCTGGCGGTCAGTGACATCGGCGTCCACCTGGCGGTGGCTCCGTCACGAACCCCCGCCTGAGGACGTCGGCATCACTAGACTCCGCAGGAGTTGCCGACTGCAGGCGAGGAGGAGGGGTCAATGCCGATTACCAAGGTGCTGGTGGCCAACCGCGGAGAGATCGCCGTTCGGGTCATCCGGGCCGCCCGCGACGCGGGACTGCAGAGCGTTGCCGTCTATGCAGACCCCGACGCGGATTCGCTCTTCGTGAAACTGGCCGATGAGGCCTTCGCGCTGAACGGCCAAACCCCTGCCGACACCTACCTCGACATCTCCAAGATCCTCGGCATCGCCGCCCGCAGCGGAGCGGACGCCATCCACCCCGGCTACGGCTTCCTTGCAGAGAACGCTGGCTTCGCCCAGGCCGTGATCGACGCGGGCCTGATCTGGATCGGCCCGCCTCCGGCAGCCATCGAGGCCCTCGGCGACAAGGTGCAGGCCCGGCACATCGCAGCGAAGGTCGGTGCGCCGCTGGTACCCGGCACGTCCGACCCTGTGGCGAACGCAGAGGAGGTCGTCGCCTTCGCACAGCAGTACGGCCTGCCGATCGCCATCAAGGCTGCCTACGGCGGCGGCGGACGCGGCCTCAAGGTCGCCCGCAACCTGGCAGAGGTGCCGGAGCTGTTCGAGTCGGCCACCCGGGAAGCCGTGACGGCCTTCGGCCGCGGCGAGTGCTTCGTCGAGCGCTACCTCGACCGTCCCCGGCACGTCGAGACCCAGTGCCTCGCCGACAGCCACGGCAACGTCGTGGTGATCTCCACCCGCGACTGCTCGCTGCAGCGCCGCCACCAGAAGCTCGTCGAGGAGGCGCCCGCGCCGTTCCTCACCGACGCCCAGCGCACCCAGCTCTACCAGTCCAGCAAGGCCATCCTGATCGAGGCCGGCTACGTCGGCGCCGGCACGTGCGAGTTCCTCGTCGGCCAGGACGGCACCATCTCCTTCCTCGAGGTGAACACCCGCCTGCAGGTCGAGCATCCCGTGTCCGAGGAGGTCAGCGGCATCGACCTCGTGCAGGAGATGTTCCGCATCGCCAACGGGGAAGAACTCGGCTACGACGACCCCGAGCTGCGCGGCCACTCCATCGAGTTCCGCATCAACGCCGAGGATCCGGGCCGCTCGTTCATGCCCGCGCCAGGCACCCTCACAGCCTGGCAACCGCCGTCGGGCCCCGGCGTCCGGGTGGACGAGGGCTACCTCACCGGCATGGCCGTCCCCGGCTCGTTCGACTCTCTCGTCGCGAAGATCATCGTCACCGGCGCTGACCGCGCCCAGGCGATCGGACGGGCCCGCCGCGCACTGGCAGAGACCACCTTGAGCGGCATGCCTTCGGTGCTGCCGTTCCACAAGGCCGTGCTCGTCGACCCGGCGTTCGTCGCTGCGGACGGTGTCTTCGGTGTCCACACCCGCTGGATCGAGACCGAGTTCGTCTCCACCATCGAGCCCTACGTCGGCACCATGGGCGAGACCGAGCCGGCCGAGACCAGCACCTACGTCGTCGAGGTCAACGGCCGACGGCTCGAGGTGCGGCTGCCCAGCTCGCTGGCAGCCCCGGCGGCAAAGCCGACGGCGGCGAAGCGGCCCACGCGGCGCAGCACCGGTGGCGCACGGGCGAAGGCGCCGTCGTCGAACGAGCTCAGCGCACCCATGCAGGGCACCATCGTGAAGGTGGCTGTCGTGAACGGCGACGAGGTCACCGAAGGCGACCTGGTCGTCGTGCTGGAGGCCATGAAGATGGAGCAGCCGATCACCGCACACCGCTCGGGTGTCGTCGCCAACCTCACGGCCGTCGTCGGTGAGTCGGTGACCTCCGGCCAGGCTTTGCTGGAGATCGTGGACGCCGGCTGACTCCGGACCAGCTACCCGGGGAGGCCCGCGGAGGACGAGCGAGCCGTCACGACGGGCGCGCCAGCGCCGCTGCGAGCTCCGCGTTGCGGGTGGCGAACGCGCACCACTCCGCCGGTGTCCCTTCGGACGGTTGAACGCCCTTCGCGCCCGTGCGGCCGGTTGTCCATCGATCCAGGCGGTCACCGGACGCGGCAAGGCTGAACTCCACGCCGTCCGCCCGACCCGCGACGACAAGGCCGGGACTGCACCCGGTGACCCGCTGGGGAGCAACCAGCCAGTCGAGCGCGGCAGCCTCGGCCTGGATCTGGAGGGCGGTCTCGAACGCCAACTGCTCGACGGCGCGCCCACTCGCTGCCGCCAGCAGAGCGTGCAGCTCCGTGGTCGCAGGCTCGTCGCGTGCAAGTACCGCTCGCACGCGGGCCGCGTACGGCGCAAGGTCGCCAGGGGTCACGCCGCGCGCCTCAGCCATCGATCGGGCGGCGCCGTCCAGCCGCGTGCCGGCCAGTGGCACCGGCCAGGCCCGGAGCAGGGCGCTGCGCGCGAGCGTGAGCCGCTCCACCCCGAGGTAAGGGCCGAAGGCCGCTTCCGGAACGCTCGCACCCTCGACGACCAGGTCGAGCGCCGGACGCGCCGGGTCGTCGCCGACCACCAGCCACCCGACCAGCTCCATGCCCCCACGGATCCGGTTCCAGCGCGGCATCGAGCGTTCCAGGAGGTTGCGCTCCAGCCAGCCAGCCTCAGGGACCGAGTCGCAGACGACGGCCTCGACGGTGCGGATCTGCGGCACCATGCGGCGCAGGTGGGCGCGTCTGCGCAGGTCGCCGACGTACGAGCGCACCCGTGACCGGAGGTCGGTGGCCCGCCCGAGGTAGATCACCCGGTCGAGGTTGTCACGGAAGCGGTACACGCCGGGCTCCGGCGGCAGTCGCGTGCTCGCCCGCTTCAGCACAGCACTCCCGTCCACGGCGCGCGCCTGTCGCTGCCGCGGTCAGTCGCGGTACGACGCGACGAGCCGGTCGAAGAGGGCATTGAGACGTGCGTCGACCGCTCGGCGAGCCGCGTCGGCGTCGTGCCACGCGACGATCTCCCGAGCGCCCTGCGCGAACGTCGTCCGGGCCCGCCACCCGGGGACGATCGTGCGGATGAGGCTGTTGTCGAACACCATGGAATGCGCCTTGTCACCCAGCAGCCCGGCGCCGATGTCGGCATCGTGCCGGGCGATCACGTCGGAGGGGACGTGCACGAGCACGGGTTCGATGCCCGCTGCGCGGGCGAGGTCACCGAAGATCCGGTTCCACGGGAGCGCCTCGTCCGAGGTGATGTGGAACGCCTGACCCAGCGCCCGGGGCTCGCCGAACAGGCCGACGAAGGCGACGGCGAAGTCGCGAGAATGGGTGAGGGTCCACAGCGACGTGCCGTCCCCCGGCACCACGACGGGCAGGCCCCGACGCATGCGGTCAACGACCGTCCAGCCGCCGTCCATGGGCACGGAGGCCGCGTCATAGGTGTGCGACGGGCGCACGATCGTCATCGGGAACCCGGTCTCGCGGTACGTCGCCACCAGCAGGTCCTCGCAGGCGATCTTGTCCCGTGAGTAGCGCCAGAAAGGATTGCGCAGCGGCGTCGACTCCGTCACGGGCAGTCGCGCCGGCGGTGTCTGGTAGGCCGATGCCGAGCTGATGAAGACGTACTGGCCCGTGCGCCCACTGAACAGCTCGATGTCGCCGCGGACCTGGTCGGGAACGAAGCCGAGGAAGTCGACCACGACGTCGAAGTCCTTCTGGCCGATGGCGTCGCGGACTGCAGCCGTGTCCCTGACGTCGGCCGTCAGCATCCGGACCTCGGGCGGCAGCGTCGGTCGACCGCTCCCTGCGCTCTGCCCACGGTTCAGCACGGTCACGCGGTGACCATCCTCGACCGCGCGGCGGACGACTTCGGTACTGATGGTCCCGGTGCCACCGAGGATGAGGACGCTGAGACCCACCCGGTCGGGCACGCCCCCGGCGTCGATGTCCGGCACGGTCACAGGTCGCTCGCTTCGTCGGTGTGGCGTTCGGCCGGCGGCGCGGTGCTTGCGCGCACGACAAGGCTCGCGGGCAGCAGGAGGTGATCCTCGGTGGTCCCCCCGGCGAGAAGGCCGAGCAGTAACCGGACCGCCTCCGCCCCCATCTGGTGGAGGGGCTGGGCAACGGTGGTCAGTGCCGGCACTGCGTTCGCAGCCTCCGGGACGTTGTCGAAGCCCACAACGGAGAGGTCCTCCGGCACGCGGAGCCCGAGTTCGCGGGCGATCTCGAGCACGCGGATGGCAGACAGGTCGTTGGCAGCGAAGACGGCGGTGGGTCGATCGCTGCGGGAGAGCAGCTCGCGTGCCGCGTCCGTCGTCTCAGCTGCGCGGTAGCCACCCACCCGGACGAGCTCAGGGTCGAACGGGATGCCCGCGGCGACGAGTGCCTCGCGGTAGCCCTGCTCGCGGAGCTGGGCGGACACGAGGTCTGTGCGGCCCCTGATGTGGGCGATGCGGCGGTGCCCGAGTTCGATGAGGTGCTGCGTCGCGGCCCTTGCGCCGCCGACGTTGTCGGCCTCGACCGTGCTGGGACCGGTCTTCCCGGTGTGGGGGTCGACCGCAACCACCGGGATCGTCGCGTCGGTGACCGAAGCGGTCGGGGCGACGATGACGGCGCCGTCGATCAGCGTGCCGGCGAGCCGCGAAAGGGAGCGGCGCTCCCAGCCGACCTGATTGTGCTCGAGGTTCCCCGAGTAGGCCAGCAGCTCGTACCCGGTTCCTTCGACCGCGCTCGAGATGCCCTTGAGGAGCTCGGTGGAGAACGGCTCGAACTCGGGCACGAGGATGCCGATGACGTTGGTGCTGTGACGACGGAGGCTGCTGGCGACCAGCGAGGATTCGTAGCCCAGATCGGACACGATGTCCATCACCTTGTCGTAGGTCTCCGGCGCGACCCCGTACCGGTCGTTGATCACCTTGGACACCGTGGAGACAGAGACTCCTGCGAGCCGGGCCACGTCGATGATCGTCACCCTGGCAGCGCTGGTCCGCGGTACGGATCGGCGGGGCCGGCTGGCGTTCACTGTCACGGCGTAACGCTAGCCTATGCCGCCCACCCGGCTCGCAACCCGTGACGATAACGTTATCGAAAACGTTTGACACGCCTTCAAGCCGATGCGAGGATCGCAATGGCAGGAACCCCTGCCGCACGGTCAAAGAGGACTGAGAGGTCTTTCGTATGCAGTGGACAGTCAAGGGCCCAGCATTTATCGCACTGGGCGCGAGCGCGGCGCTCGTACTCGCCGCCTGCTCCGGCGGCGGCGCCCCGTCAGCCAGCACTTCGGCACCCGGCGCTTCCAGCGCCGCCGCTCCGGTCGCCATGACCTTCTGGCACAACTCGACCACCGGTGACGGCAAGAAGTACTGGGAGGACACCGTTGCGGCGTTCCAGAAGGAACACGCAGGAGTCACCATCACCATCCAGGCCATCCAGAACGAAGACATGGACGGCAAGCTCCAGACCGCCCTCGCCTCCAGCGACGGTCCCACCATCTTCATGGCCCGCGGCGGCGGCAAGCTCGCCGACGTGGTCGCGGCAGACCAGGTCATGGACCTCACGGACAAGATCGCCCCCGACGTCAAGACCGCCCTTGGCGATGGCATCTTCAGTGCCTTCACGGTCGACGGCAAGATCTACGGCATGCCGAGCTCCGTCCTCCCCGGTGGCATCTACTACAGCAAGGACCTGTTCAAGCAGGCCGGCATCGACGCCACCCCCACGACCTTCGAGGAACTCAACGTCGCCGTCACCAAGCTGAAGGCCAAGAACATCGCTCCGATCGCGCTCGGCGGCAAGGACGCCTGGCCGGCAGCCCACTGGTACTACTTCTTCGCTCTGCGGGACTGCTCGCAGGCCACCCTCGACAAGGCGGCCGGCGACAAGGACTTCTCCGACCCGTGCTGGCTGAAGGCCGGCGAGGACCTGAAGGCCTTCACCGCAACCGAACCCTTCAACAAGGGCTACCTCACGACCTCCGCCCAGCAGGGCGCGGGCAGCTCCGCCGGCATGATCGCCAACCACAAGGCAGCCATGGAACTCATGGGCGCCTGGGATCCCGGAGTCATCGCCGACCTCACCCCTGACAAGAAGGCACTGCCCGACCTGGGTTGGTTCCCCTTCCCCGCCGTCTCCGGTGGCGCCGGCGACCCGACCGCGATGATGGGTGGCTCTGACGGGTTCGCGTGCGCCAAGAATGCGCCCGCCGAGTGCGTCGACTTCCTGAACTTCGCGTCGAGCAAGGCCAACCAGGAGGGCTACGCCACCGCGTTCAAGACCCTGCCTGCCAACAGGGACGCCAAGGGCGTCGTGACCGACCCGGCATTGAAGGACGTCCTCGCGTCCTACGACAAGGCTGCCTACGTCGAGCTGTGGCTGGACACCCAGTACGGCCAGAACGTCGGCAACGCCCTGAACGGTGGCGTGGTCAACATGTTCGCCGGCAAGGGTACGCCGGCCGACATCGTCGCAGCAGTGAAGGCCGCAGCCGCCAAGGGCTGAGCTGACAACCTCATGAGCGACTCAGTGACAGCACTGCCTCAGCGCTCGTCGAGGTCCGGTTCCGGCCGGGGTGACGCCCACAAGGCGTCGCCCCGGTCCGACCGGGCCAGGGCCGACTGGAGGAAGCGCCTCGAGATCGCGATCCTCTCCGGACCGGCGATCGTCATGTTCCTCGCCTTCGTCATCTTCCCGGTGTTCATGGCGGCCTACTACGGCTTCTTCCGGTGGAAGGGCTTCGGCGTCCCCACGAACTTCGTCGGGTTGCAGAACTACGTGGTCATCTTCAACGACCAGAACTTCCGCGACGCCCTGGCGCACAACGGCTTCATCCTGGTGATGTCGCTCGTGATGCAGGGGCCTGCCGCGGTCGCGTTCGCCCTTCTGCTCAACCAGAACATCCGGGGGCGCTCCCTGATCCGGGTCCTGATCTTCGTCCCGTACGTGATCTCCGAAGTCATCGTCGGCACGGGCTGGGGCCTGATGCTGCAGTACACCGGCGCGGTGAACGACATGTTGACCAACATGGGTCTCGGCGCCTTCGCCCACGACTGGATCGCCGACCCCAACATCGCCATCTGGACGTTGATGGTGATCATCTCCTGGAAGTACATCGGCTTCGCCGTCATCCTGATGCTCGCCGGCATCCAGGGCATCCCAGAGGAGCTGTACGAGGCCGCCGCCATCGACGGCGCCTCCTACTGGCAGATCCAGCGCTGGATCACCCTTCCGCTGCTCGGACCGACACTCCGGGTGTGGGCGTTCCTCTCGATCATCGGTTCGCTGCAGCTGTTCGACCTGGTCTACATCATCTGGGGCCAGTACGTCGCCTCCACAGCGGGGACCTCGACGATGGCGACCTACATGGTGCGTGAGGGCAGGCTCGCGGGGAACTACGGCTTCGGCAACGCCGTCGCGGTGGTCATCTTCGTCATCTCGCTCGCCATCGCGTTGACCTACCAGCGGTTCGTCCTTCGTCGTGACACCGCAGGTGCCCTGACCGAGGCACCCGGAAAGAGGGAGAACTGATGTCCCAGGTAGCCCTCACCGGGCGCGCGACGACCTCGCGCCGCCGGAGCACGACGAGCAAGTCGGGCGCCAGTTGGGGCAGCCCCACCACGTACCTCGTCGCCACCGTCCTGATTTCGATCTGCATGGCTCCCGTGCTGTACATCATCATCGGCGGCTTCCGGAGCAACTCACAGATCACCGTCAACCCGTCAGGCTGGCCAGACCCCTGGGTGCTCACCAACTACACCTCGGTGCTCACGAGCAGTCTGTTCTGGCAGCAGTTCGGCAACTCGATGATCTCGGCGGTCTCCACGACGGTGGTAGCCGTCGCGCTCGCCCTGATGGCCAGCTTCGTGATCGCCCGCTACAGCTTCGCCGGCCGCAACGCGATGTACGCACTGTTCGCTGCGGGACTGATGTTCCCGATGACCGTCGCCATCACGCCGCTGTACCTGCTGGTGAAGAACCTCGGACTGACCAACAACCTGCTCGGGGTCATCCTGCCGCAGATCGCGTTCGCACTTCCGACAACGGTGATCATCCTTGTGCCCTTCCTCGCTGCGATCCCGAAGGAACTTGAGGAAGCCGCCTCGATCGACGGCGCAAGCCGACTGGGCTTCTTCTTCCGGATGGTGCTGCCGTTGTCGCTGCCGGGCGTCATCACCACCGGCATCCTCGTCTTCATCAACGCCTGGAACCAGTACCTGCTGCCACTGTTCATCCTGAACGACTCCGCGCAGTACACGCTGCCGCTCGGTGTCCAGTCCTTCTCGTCCGAACACTCGGTGGACACCGCTGCCGTCCTGGCGTTCACCTCACTGTCCATGATCCCCGCACTGGTGTTCTTCAGCATTTTCGAACGTCGCATCGTTGGCGGGCTCACCGGCGCTGTCAAGGGCTGACGAGCAGGTCCTCCCCTGCCCCATCCCGCCACCAACCCATGAAGGAGCTGGGCCCTGTGTCCACGTCGTCCGCCGCTATCCCTGCGCTTCCCGAGGTCTCCGCCCGAGTCCGTGAGCTGCTCTCGCGCATGACCCTCGAGGAGAAGCTCGCCCAACTGGTGGGCTACTGGCTCGATCAGGGTGGCAATGTCGTCGCGCCCATGCAGGGCGAGATGGGCGGCAACGAGGGCACAGGGGAACTGGCAGATGTCACGAGCAACGGCATCGGCCACTACACCCGGGTCTACGGCACCCGTCCGGTGGACGGCGCGGAGCGCGCAGCCTGGCTCTGGCAGGAGCAGCGCCGCCTGCAGCGCGAGACCCGCCTCGGCATCCCCGCACTCGTCCACGAGGAGTGCCTCACCGGGCTGGCAGCGTGGAAGGCGACGACCTACCCCACGCCCCTGGCCTGGGGCGCGTCCTTCGACCCGGCGCTGGTCGCTGAGGTCGGCGCAGCGATCGGGCGGTCCATGCACACCCTCGGCATCCATCAGGGACTCGCGCCGGTGATGGACGTCATCCGTGACCCGCGCTGGGGCCGAGTGGACGAGTGCATCGGTGAGGACCCGTACCTGGTCGGCACGATCGGCACAGCCTTCGTCCAGGGCCTCCAGTCCGAGGGGGTCCACGCCACCCTCAAGCACTTCCTCGGCTACTCCGGCTCCGCTGCCGGACGCAACCACGCCCCGACCCATGTCGGTCCCCGCGAGGTGGCGGACGTGTTCCTCCCCCCCTTCGAGATGGCCATCCTCGACGGCAACGCGCGCTCGGTGATGAACTCCTACGTCGACATCGACGGCATCCCGATGGCCGCCAACTCCGACTACCTCACGGGCGTGCTGCGCGAACAGCTCGGCTTCACCGGTGTCGTCGTCGCCGACTACTTCGCCATCGCCTTCCTCCAGGTCATGCAGGCCGTGGCCGCAGACCGTGGCGAGGCCGCACGCCTTGCGCTGGTCGCCGGGATCGACGTCGAGCTGCCGGCCGGTGACGCCTACCTCGAGCCGCTGGCAGCCCAGGTGCGTTCCGGCGCCCTCGACGAGGGCTACGTCGACCGGGCCGTGCTCCGGGCGCTGGCCCAGAAGGAGTCCCTGGGACTGCTCAGCCCCGAGGCCTACGCCGATGGCCCGCCGGCCGCCGTCGACCTCGACTCGCCGCAGGACCAGGCGCTGGCCCGGACGCTCGCCCAGCGTTCGGTCGTCCTCCTCGCCAACGACGGGGTGTTGCCGCTGTCCTTCGACGAGCGCGCGCCAGCCCGGATCGCCGTGATCGGTCCCAACGCGGATCGGGCGGAGGCCCTGCAGGGTTGCTACTCGTTCGCCAACCATGTCCTCGAGGGCTTCCCCGGGTACCCGGCCGGCATCGCCATCCCCACGGTGCACGAGGCGCTGGTGGCCGCCGTCGACGCGTCCGGTGCATCGACGGAGGTCGTGCTGGCGCTGGGCTGCACCGTTGAGGGCGACGACCGTTCAGGGATCGCGGCTGCCGTCGCGGCTGCCGCAGCGTCCGACGTCGCGGTGGTGGTGGTCGGCGACCAGGCAGGGCTCTTCGGCCGCGGCACCGTCGGAGAAGGCAACGACACCGACACGCTGGCCCTGCCCGGGGTGCAGCGCGAGCTGGTCGAGGCTGTGGTCGCCACCGGGACGCCCGTGGTCCTGGTGCTCCTCACGGGCCGCCCCTATGCCATCGGCTGGGCGCTGGACGGGGCGCATCCTCGCCCGGCAGCGGTGCTCCAGGCGTTCTTCCCCGGCGAGGGCGGCGGGCTGGCGATCGCCGACATCATCACGGGCGCGGTGAACCCGTCCGGCCGGCTCCCGGTCACGCTCCCCCGTTCCGCAGGTGCGCAGCCCTACTCCTACCTGCAGCCCATCCTCGGTGGCCCATCGGAGGTGACGTCGACCGATCCCACCCCGCTGCGCCCGTTCGGGTTCGGACTGTCCTACACCACGTTCAGCCACACCGACCTCGTCGTGGACGACGACGTTGCCGCGGGCGCGGCGTTCACCGCAGCGGTCACGGTGACCAACACCGGACCGGTGGCCGGCGCTGACGTCGTCCAGCTGTACGGCCGTGACGTGGTCGGTTCTGTCGTGCGTCCGGTCGCCCAGCTTCTCGGGTACGCACGGGTCGAGCTCGCAGTCGGCGAGTCCCGCCGGGTCAACTTCGACGTGCCGACGACCCGGCTGGCGTTCTCCGACCGCCGCCGCGTGCGGATCGTCGAGCCGGGCGCCGTCGAGGTCTGGATCGCCTCCCACGCCGGCGCCTCCGCCAAGGACCTTCCCAGCGTGAGCACCACCAACGGCGCGATCTCGAACTCGGCGCTCAGCGTTGCACCGCCGGTCCCGGGCACGGCGACGAAGCGGGCATGCATCGAGATCACCGGGAGCGTGTACGAGGTGTCGACGAGCGACGCGCGACTCGTCGGCGTCCGGCTGGGCGAGGCATGAGCGCAGTCGCCAACCCGATCCTGACGGGCTGCTACCCCGACCCGTCGATCTGCCGGGTGAACGAGGACTTCTACCTGGTGACCTCGACCTTCGAGTACCTGCCGGGACTTCCGGTCTGGCACAGCACCGACCTCGCCTCCTGGGACCAGATCGGGCACGTCATCACCAGGTCCGGGCAGCTCGACTACGACGGGATCGCCTCCTCCGGCGGCCTCTACGCGCCGACGATCCGCCACCACGACGGCCTCTTCTGGGTGGTCTGCACGCTGGTCGACCCCGACGACGAGAGTCGCGGCGGCAACTTCCTGATGACGGCGGCCGACCCGGCGGGGCCCTGGTCGGACCCGATCTGGCTCGACGTCGCCGGCATCGACCCGTCCATCTTCTTCGACGACGACGGCACGATCTGGGTCCACGGCACCCGGTTGGCCCCCGAACCGGAATGGCATCACCAGACCGAGGTGTGGCTGCGGCAATTCGACCCGGCCACTCAGGTGCTGGTCGGGCCGGAGCACATCCTGTGGCACGGCGCCATGCTGGGTGTCGTCTGGGCTGAGGGTCCTCACCTGTACAAGGTGGACGGCACCTACTATTTGCTCGCCGCGGAGGGCGGCACCGAGTTCCATCACGCCGTGTCCGTCGCGCGGTCGGCCTCGGTGACCGGACCGTACGAGGGCAACCGTTCGAACCCGATCCTGACCCACCGGCACCTCGGCCGCGGGGTCGACGTCGTCGGACCCGGTCACTCCGACCTGGTGCAGGCGGCGGACGGCAGCTGGTGGGCCGTGCTGCTGGCCATGCGCACCTACGGCGGCTACCACTACAACCTGGGCAGGGAGACGTTCCTCGTACCTGTGGTGTGGGAGGACGGCTGGCCCGTCTTCGCGCCCGGCGAGGGCCGGGTGCCGGCCGTGGTCGAGGTGCCCTTCGCCGCTCCCCGGCCTGCCCCCGCGGATGCCGGCTCCGGTCTCGTCCTGCCGACCGACCTGCGCTGGACGTCGTTGCGGCGGCCGGCCTCGGAGTTCGCCGTGGCGAACGGCGACGGCTGGCGACTGCTGGTCCGCCCGGAGACGCTCGCCGACCCCGCCACTCCTGCCTTCCTCGGCGTCCGCCAGCAGCACAGCGACGTGGACGTTGCGGCCCTCCTCAAGGGTCCGTTGCGCACCGGCGAGGAGATGGGTGTCGTCGTCCGCCAGTCCGAGGACGACCACGTCCGGCTGGCGCTGTCGAACGGGCCCGCCGGCCGGCTCGTCGTGCGCGCCGTGCATCGTCGCGCCGGCGTCGAGGCTGTGCTCGGCGAGGCCGACCCCGGTCTGCTCGCCGGTGCACCCGTCGAACTGGGCCTCCGGGTCCGTGGCCAGGGCTACGCGCTCACCGTCACCGTTGCCGACACCGTGCACGTGGTGGCGACCGCAGACGGCAGGACGCTCGACAGCGTCGCCACCGGCGGCTTCATCGGACTCTGGTTCGGCGTCTACGCCACCAGCAACGGCGCCGCCACGACGACCGAGGTGGATGTCGAACGCTTCGAGTATCGTCGCGTGCACCTCAGCAGGTAGCCCACCAAGGAGCCGAACGTGCCTCTCACCGACCTGACCCTGCCAGAGCTCGTCGACTTCCGGCCCGACGTCACAGAACCCGAGGACTTCGACCGCTTCTGGAAGGTGACGATCGCGGAGGCCCGCGAGCTGCCCCAGGAGCCGGTGTCAACGCCCGTCCATGGTGCGGTCAACCAGCTGCTGGTGGAGGACTTCACGTTCCCGGGCTTCGACGGCGACCCGATCCGCGCCTGGATCGTCCGTCCCCGCTCCTCGGAACGCCTGCCTGCCGTCGTCGAGTTCGTGGGCTACAACGGAGGGCGTGGCCTGCCGGCCGAACACCTCCACTGGGCCGCAAGCGGGTTCGTCCACGTGATCATGGACACCCGCGGCCAGGGCAGTGGCTGGGGCGGCGGCGGGAGCACCCCCGATCCCCACGGGTCGGGAGCTGCGCTCGAGGGGTTCATGACCCGGGGCGTGGAGAGCCCGAACACGTATTACTACCGTCGGGTCTTCACCGACGCCGTCCGGCTGGTCGACGCCGTGCAGGGCCTCGAGTTCGTCGACAGCGAACGGGTGGCTGTCACCGGCGGCAGCCAGGGCGGCGGGATCACCCTCGCGGTGGCGGGGCTGATGGGGGACGGAATCGTCGCAGCCATGCCCGACGTGCCGTTCCTGTGCCACTTCCGGCGCTCGGTAGCGCTCACCCCCGGCCGGCCCTTCACCGAGGTGACCCAGTACCTCTCGGTGCACCGGGACCGGGCCGACTCGGTGTTCCACACGCTGTCCTACTTCGACGGGGTGAACTTCGCTTCCCGCGCCAGCGCACCGGCACTGTTCTCGGTGGGGCTGATGGACGACATCGTCCTGCCGTCAACGGTGTTCGCAGCCTTCAACCGCTACGGCGCAACCGATCGCGAGATCGCGACGTACGAGTACAACGGTCACGAGGGCGGCCAGCTGTTCCACTGGCAGCGACAGGTCGCCTGGCTTCAGGCCCGGCTTCAGCGGTAGCCGGCCGCCGCCTGTGCGTACTGCGTCGCGATCACCGGACGGTGGTCGGGCACCGGCGAGCCGACGAGTTCGACCGGCCAGGTCGGGCGTCGACCGGTGAGCACCCACGCCGCCTGGCGGGCGGCGCCGTCCGCGACGTACTCGCCGGGGGCGGGAATGTGGACGGGCACGTCGAACACCTGACCGGCGATCGCCTGCACTCCCGGGTTCGCTGCAGCGCCGCCGATCAGCAGGATGCGCGTGGTGTCGACGCCGGCTTCCCGGATCGCGTCCAGTCCCGCTGCGAGCCCGCACAACATGCCCTCGATCGCAGCCCTCGCAAGGTTCGCCCTGCTGGTGTTCGCCAGCGTGAGCCCTGCGAGGGAAGCTGTGGCGTCGGGCAGGTTGGGGGTGCGTTCGCCCTCGAAGTAGGGCACCAGCACTGCACCACCCGCACCGGGTTCGGCCTGGAGCGCCAGGGCGCCGAGCTCGTCGTGGTTCACGCCGAGAAGGCCGGCGATCACGTCGAGGACGCGGGCGGCGTTGAGCGTGCAGACCAGCGGAAGGATCCCGCCGGTGGCGTCTGCGAAGCCCGCGACGATGCCCGTCGGGTCGCCGACCTGCGTTGTGGTGGCTGCGAACACCGTCCCCGAGGTGCCGAGGGAGACACCGACGTCCCCGGGACGCGCGTCGAGCCCGAGTGCTGCTGCCGCGTTGTCGCCGGCACCGGGGCCGACGAGGAAGCCGGGTCCCCGCACGGACTCGTCCGGACCGAGCACGCGGGGCAGGATCGCGTCATGGCCGAGCGCGCGGACCAGCAGGTCGCGGTCGTACTCTCCGGTGGCTGCTGACCAGTAGGCGGTGCCGGAGGCGTCCGAGCGGTCGGTGACCAGCTCTTCCAGCACCGGACCCAGTGCGCTCTCACCGGCCGGGCCGTAGCCGCGCAGTCGCCAGGTGAGCCAGTCGTGCGGCAGCGCGACGGCTGCGACACGGGCTGCATTGTCTGGTTCGGCGTCGCGGAGCCAGCGCAGCTTGGTTGCAGTGAACGAGGCCACCGGCACCACGCCGGTACGGGCGACGTAGCCGGCGGCGCCGACCTCGGCGATCAGGTCGGCTGCAGCGGCAGCCGACCGGGTGTCGTTCCAGAGCAGGGCTGGACGGATCACCCGGCCGGCCGCGTCGAGGGCGACCATGCCGTGCTGCTGGCCGGCGATGCTGACCGCTTCGACGTCCTGCAGGCCCCCGGCTTGGGCGAGGGCTGCCTGCAGTGCGTCCCACCAGTACTGGGGGTCGACCTCGCTGCCGTCGGGATGTGTTGCCCGTCCGGCGGCGAGCAGTGCGCCGGTGTCGGCGTCGCGCACGACGACCTTGCAGCTCTGGGTCGAGGAATCGACTCCGATCACCTTGGCCACAGTCACTCCTTCACTCCGAGTTGTCAGAATCTCACTGAGCTATAGCTTCGTGAGATTCTGACAAGTCGGCAGGGGGTCGGGTCAGCGGGCGCCGAGCAGGTGTTCGGTGGCCAGCTGCTGGAGGCGGACGAAGCCGAAGCCCTTGCCTGCGTAGTAGGCACCCGTGTCGAACTCCTCGAAGGATGCCCGGTCGGCGAGCAGGTCGTCGTAGGTCTCGCCCTCACCCAACGTGGGTTCGGCGAGCTCGGCGACCTTGGCTGCGGCCAGGGCCGCCTGCACCTCGGGGTCGGCGCGGAACGCCGCAGCACGTTCCTTCAGCAGCAGGTAGGTGTGCATGTTGGCCTGCACCGAATCCCACACGCCCGACTCGTCCTCCGTGCGCGACGGCTTGTAGTCGAAGTGCCGCATGCCGGTGTAGGACTGCCCACCGTTGGGGCCGCCGTTCTCCAGCAGGTCGACAAGGGCGAAGGCGTTGTGCAGGTCGCCGTGGCCGAAGACAAGGTCCTGGTCGTACTTGATGCCGCGCTGGCCGTTGAGGTCGATGTGGAAGAGCTTGCCGTGGTACAGCGCCTGTGCGATGCCGGCTGCGAAGTTGAGCCCGGCCATCTGCTCATGCCCCACCTCGGGGTTCAGGCCCACCATCTCCGGGTGTTCGAGGGAGTTGATGAAGGCAAGGGCGTGGCCGACGGTCGGCAGCAGGATGTCGCCGCGGGGCTCGTTCGGCTTCGGCTCGATCGCGAACTTCAGGTCATAGCCCTTGTCCAGCACGTACTGGCTGAGCAGGTTGACGGCCTCGCGGTAGCGCTCGAGGGCGGAACGGATGTCCTTGGCCGCGTCGTACTCGGCGCCCTCGCGCCCGCCCCACATGACGAATGTCTTGGCACCCAGCTCGATCGCCAGGTCGATGTTGCGCAGCACCTTGCGCAGGGCGAAGCGGCGCACGGCCCGGTCGTTACTGGTGAACCCGCCGTCCTTGAACACCGGGGCGCTGAACAGGTTGGTGGTGATCATCGGCACCTTCAACCCGGTCGCGGCGCAGGCGCCCTTCAACCGGTCGATCTGATTGCGTCGCTCGGCATCGGTCGACCCGAACGCGAACAGGTCGTCATCGTGCAGCGTCAGGCCGTACGCGCCGTACTCGCTGAGCTTCTCCACAACGTGGACCACGTCCAGCGGAGCGCGGGTCGGGCCGCCGAACGGATCAGTGCCGTTGTAACCGACGGTCCACAGGCCGAAGGTGAACTTGTCGGATGCGGCAGGAGTGAGAGTCACGGGAGTCCAATCTCTCGTCGGTGAGCGAATGTTGTGAGACTCAACTTATCTCAGCACTCGGGAGGTGTCCACAGTCTGCTACGAAACCCGAATGCCGGCGGGGATCTCCCTCCGGCCGGGCACCCGGGGCGCTCAGGCACATGAGACGGGCGTGCAGTACCAGAACAAATGGCCCATTCGGTTACCAAATCGTTATGAACGACCCTTGAGGTCGTTCGCCGATCTGGCTTATGTTGCCATCACAGACAAAAGGCGGCTTCGGCAGCTTTTTGACCCGGCGCCGTTCAGGGTGGTTCGGCCCGGGTTCCGCGACAGTATTCAGAGAGGAACACACATGTCGCAGAAGACCCGTTTCGTTGCCCTCGCGGCGGCGGCCGCGCTGGCAGTCTCCATGAGCGCCTGCTCCGGCGCCCCGGGCGGTGCATCAGCCGCAGACTGCAACGTCGGCATCACGATGCCGACCCGCAGCCTGGAGCGGTGGATCAACGATGGCGAGCAGCTTCAGGCGAAGCTGAAGGAAGCCAAGTGCACCGTTGACCTGCAGTACGCCGATGACAAGGTCGACCAGCAGATCAGCCAGATCCAGAACCAGATCGCCGGTGGCGCGAAGATCCTCGTGATCGCCTCCATCGACGGCACGGCCCTCGGCCCGGTCCTCGAAGAGGCAGCCAAGCAGAAGATCAAGGTGATCGCCTACGACCGCCTGATCAACAAGAGCCCGAACGTCGACTACTACGCAACGTTCGACAACTACAAGGTCGGCACCCTCCAGGGCAACTTCCTCAAGGAGCAACTGAAGCTCGACTCCGCGACGACGCCGATCAACTTCGAGGCCTTCGCCGGCAGCCCCGACGACAACAACGCCAAGTTCTTCTTCTCCGGCGCGTGGGACGTCCTGCTTCCCTACGTCACGAAGGGCACCCTTGTCATCCCAAGTGGCAAGTCCCCCAAGACCAACGACGAGTGGACAACCCTCGGCATCCCGGGCTGGAAGTCCGACAAGTCGCAGGCCGAGATGGACAACCGGCTGTCGTCCAACTACGCCGGCGGCAAGAAGGTCCAGGCCGTACTCTCCCCGAACGACTCCCTTGCCATCGGCATCGAGGCATCGCTGAAGTCGGCCGGCTACAAGGTGGGCACGGACTGGCCGATGATCACGGGCCAGGACGGCGACAAGGCCAACGTCAAGGCCATCCTCGCCGGCGAGCAGGCCATGACCGTCTGGAAGGACACCCGCAAGCTCGGTGACCGCGTGTTCCAGATGATCCAGCAGATCTCGAAGGGCGAGAAGGTCGAGGTCAACGACGAGAAGACCTACAACAACGGCATCAAGGTTGTCCCGTCGTACCTGCTCGAGCCTGAGGTCGTCACCAAGGACCAGGTGCAGAGCAAGCTGATCGATTCCGGTTTCCTCAAGGCATCCGACGTCGGTCTGTGATCCAGAACGGACTCCGGTGGCGGGCGACCGCCACCGGAGTTCGTCCCATCCGCCCTCCACAAGGTGAACCATGACTGTCAGCGATCCGATCCTGCGCATGCGGGACATCACCAAGGACTTCAGCGGAGTGCGGGCCCTCGACGAAGTGTCGCTCGAGGTGGCACGCGGTGAGGTGCATGCGATCTGCGGCGAGAACGGCGCCGGCAAGTCGACGCTGATGAAGGTCCTGAGCGGTGTGTACCCGCACGGCACCTATTCCGGCACGATCGAACTCAACGGCGAGGAGGCGACGTTCCGCGACATCAACTCCAGCGAAGCCGCCGGGATCGTCATCATCCACCAGGAACTGGCGCTCAACCCGCTGCAGTCGATCGCCGAGAACATCTTCCTCGGCAACGAGCGCAGCAAGCGCGGCATCATCAACTGGGACCTCACCGCCATCGAGGCGAGTGCCCTGCTGGCCAAGGTCGGGCTGGTGGAGAACCCGGCAACCAAGATCTACGAGATCGGCGTCGGCAAGCAGCAACTGGTCGAGATCGCCAAGGCCATGGCCAAGGACGTCTCCCTGCTGATCCTTGACGAGCCCACGGCTGCCCTCAACGACGACGACTCCGACCACCTGCTCGACCTGATCTCGGGCATGCGTGACCACGGCATCACCTGCATCCTGATCTCGCACAAGCTGCGCGAGGTCCGCCGGATCGCCGACCGCGTGACCGTGATCCGCGACGGCAAGGCGATCGAAACCATCGACATGTCCGAGCCGGGCGCCACGGAGGGACGCATCATCAAGGCGATGGTCGGCCGCGAGCTGAACAACCTCTTCCCGCCGCACGAGCCGCAGATCGGACGCGAGCTGTTCCGCGTCGAGGACTGGACCGCCTACCACCCGATCGACACCGGACGGATGGTCGTCGACCATGCGTCGTTCACCGTGCATGCCGGCGAGATCGTCGGCTTCGCAGGCTTGATGGGCGCCGGACGCACCGAGTTGGCGATGAGCCTCTTCGGACGGCTCTGGGGGACCAACATCTCCGGCCGGGTCTTCAAGGATGACAAGGAGATCAGTACCGCAACCGTCGACGAGGCCGTCGCGCACGGCATCGCCTACGTCACGGAGGACCGCAAACGCTACGGCCTCAACCTGATCGGGACCGTCAGCACCAACATCTCGGCCGTTGCGCTCGCGCAGTTCGCCAAGTGGGGAATCATCGACCGCAACCGCGAGTACCTCACAGCCGAGGAGTACCGGCGCAGCATGAACATCAAGACCCCTGGGGTCTCCGAGGTCGTCGGACGGCTGTCCGGGGGCAATCAGCAGAAGGTCGTGCTGAGCAAGTGGCTGGTCTCGGGCCCCGACGTGCTCATCCTCGACGAGCCGACCCGAGGCATCGACGTCGGCGCCAAGTACGAGATCTACAGCCTGATCAACCAGCTGGCCGCCCAGGGCAAGGCCGTGGTGATGATCTCCTCCGAGCTGCCGGAACTGCTCGGCATGTGCGATCGCATCTACACCATCTCCGAAGGCGCCATCACCGGCGATGTGCCCCGCTCGGAGGCCACCCAGGAAAGTCTCATGTACCTCATGACCATGGGAAAGGAAGCGCTCAGATGAGCACCCAGACCTCCGTCGATCCGAACACCGACAAGCCCGTCGGCTCCCGCAAGCTGGCGGTCGACTTCCGGCAGTACGGCATCCTTGCCGCGCTGGTTGCGATCATCGCGCTGTTCGAGGTGCTCACCGGCGGCAGGCTGCTGTTGCCGGGCAACGTGAACAACCTGATCCAGCAGAACTCCTACGTGCTCATCCTCGCGATCGGCATGGTGATGGTGATCATCGCCGGCCATATCGACCTGTCTGTGGGATCCGCGGTCGCCATGATCGGTGCCGTTGCAGCACTCGCCATGAACGACTGGCATCTCCCCTGGTGGCTGGCGGTTGTCGTAGCGCTGCTTGTGGGTGCGCTCGTCGGCGCGTGGCAGGGATTCTGGGTCGCCTACATCGCCGTGCCTGCCTTCATCGTGACGCTGGCGGGCATGCTGCTCTTCCGCGGCCTCACGCTCGTCTTCCTGCACGGCGGCACCATCGGTGGACTCCCCCCGGAGTTCGTCGCGATCGGCGCCGGCTGGCTGCCGAGCTGGCTCGGCACGGTGGGCAGGACGGACGTGCTCACCCTCGTGCTGGGTGCGATCGCCTGCGTGGCCCTTGCCGTCATCCAGATCACCGCCCGCAACGGTCGTCGGGCACTGGACCTGCCCGTGGAGGGCGCCGTGTCCTTCTGGAGCAAGATCGTTGTCGCGATCCTCGCCATCATGGCGGTGTGCTGGCAGTTGGCGAACTACTCCGGTACCCCGATCATCCTGATCATCCTTGCCGTGCTGATCGTTGCGTACTCGTTCCTCCTGAACCGGTCGGTCTTCGGCCGTCACATCTACGCCATGGGTGGCAACCTCTTCGCCGCCGTGATGAGCGGGGTCAAGACGAAGCGGGTCAACTTCGCCATCCTCGTGAACATGGGTGTCCTTGCAGCCCTCGCCGGAGTGGTGAGCACCTCGCGCGCCGGGAGCGCCGTCGCCTCGGCAGGCCAGAACTACGAGCTCGACGCGATCGCTGCGGTCTTCATCGGTGGCGCGGCAGTCCAGGGCGGCGTCGGGACCGTCACCGGCGCCATGATCGGCGGCCTCGTCATGGGCGTGCTGAACATGGGCCTTTCCATCCTCTCCGTTGACGCCGCCTGGCAGATGGCGATCAAGGGACTTGTCCTTCTGCTGGCCGTCGCCTTCGACCTGATCAA
This sequence comes from uncultured Actinomycetota bacterium, assembly GCA_963799235.1. Lineage (GTDB taxonomy): Bacteria > Actinomycetota > Actinomycetes > Propionibacteriales > Propionibacteriaceae > Propionicimonas. The sequence continues at coordinate 167,065 of CAWCWL010000002.1, forward strand.
CAAGCGACGCGGCGGGCGCTGACCGAAGACGGCGCCCCGGCGCGATAGCCTCGGCACGCAATTCCGCAACGACGAGCGAGGTGAGCGCTGGTGGCCAACGGCACCGGAACGACCGAGGACGTCCGACGATCCAACCTGTCGGCGACCCTCGGCATCCTCTACCGCACGGGACCTGTCTCCCGAGCCGCGCTGAGCAAGCGCACCGGCAGGAACCGCTCGACGATCGCGAGCCTCGTCACCGACCTCGTCGACCTCGGCCTCGTCGAGGAGCGTGACCCCGACTCCCTCGGCCAGGTGGGACGACCGAGCCCGGTTGTCACGATCCGTCCGGAAGTGACGGCGATCGCCGTCAATCCCGAGATCGACATGCTCACCATCGGGCTCGTCGGTCTTGACGGCCAGGTCCGCCGGGTGATCCGGCACGAGTACGACCGCATCCCGACGGCGACAGAGGTGATCAGCATCACCGCGGCGGTGATCTCCGGCATGCAGGTCGAGCTGGACTCCCTTGTGGTGGCCGGCATCGGCGTGGCCGTCCCCGGCCTGGTACGGACCGACGATGGCGTCGTGCGCAACGCCCCCCACCTCGGCTGGCGCGACGAGCCGCTTGCCGAACCCCTGGCTGCTGCGACCGGGTACCCGGTGCAGGTGGCCAACGACGCAGCCCTCGGCGCGCTGGCCGAACACGAGTTCGGCGCCGGCCGGGGCAAGGACCACCTCATCTACCTCAACGGCGGGGCCTCCGGCATCGGCGGCGGAGTCATCTCCGCGGGCGTTCCGCTCGGCGGCACGTCCGGCTATGCCGGCGAGTTCGGCCACGTCCGGGTGTCAAGTACCGGCCTCCTCGACTCTGCCGGCATCGAAGGCACGCTCGAGGCGGAGGTGACACGGGCAGAGCTGCTCGAGGCCCTTGGCCTGACGAGGGCAGAACCGGGTCAGTTCGAGGAAGCGCTGCTGGCCGACAGGTCCGGGCGCGTGGCGGCGGTCGTCGACCGGCAGCTCGGCCACCTGGGCACGGCCCTTGCCGGAGCGATCAACCTGCTCAATCCCCAGGTGGTGGCCCTTGGCGGCTTCCTTGCAGCCCTGCACGCCTACGACCCCGAACGACTCATGCGGGCCGTCGCCGCTTCGACCCTCGCGCCGTCGCTGGAAGGGGTGCGCATCACCGCTGCCGAGCTGGGAGCGGACCTGCTCATGGTGGGTGCCGCCGGCCTCGCCGTTCGGCCGTTGCTGGCCGACCCGGCGTGGATCAGTCGCTGACGTCAGTCAACCCGCCCGCACTGGCCCGGATTGGGGACGGTTCCTACTCGGTCCACTCATCACCGGTCATCGGTCAAAAGTGGACCGAGTAGGAACCGTCCCCGATTCGGTCCGGGCCTGTCCAGGTCCAGTGCGGCAATACCTCGCCGGCGGGCACGGTGTCCGGGGTGTCGGGGTGTGCGGCCATGCGGGTGGTCGCCCAGGCGAAGTAGTCGTGGAGCACGTTCCGCAGTTCACCGGCGTAGCCCACGTCGTCCAGCGCCGCGTCGAAGCAGGCCAGCGCACGGGCGTCGAGGTCGGCGTGCTCGCCGTTGCCGGCGTGCATCCGGAGGACGCCGGTCTCATCGCCGATCGAAGCCGTGTAGTCGGCCGGGCCGCCGAGCGCCTCACCCCAGTAGGCGGCCAGCCGCTCCAGGTGCTGGGCGTGCACGCCGTGGCTGAAGGGGTGCGCAACCACCGGATCGGCGAGACACCGCTCGTGCCAGGCGCGCGCGAGGGCCAAGAGCCTGTCCGACCCGCCGGCGGCTTCGTACACGCTGGTCACACCCCCAGCCTCGCCGCGCAGGGACGGGGAAGGAAGCCCGCACTTCTCAGTAAGTGATGACCTGCTCGCTGGAATGGCCGTGGAGCCGGCGGGCAGCCTCGGCCAGCGACCCGGTGAGCGACGGGTAGACCGTGAACGTCTCCGCGAGCTGGTCGACGGTGAGCTTGTTGCGTACGGCGAGGGACAGCGGGTGGATCAGCTCGGACGCCGACGGCGCCACCACCACACCGCCGACGATGATCCCGGTGGTCGGGAGGCAGAAGATCTTGACGAAGCCGTCCTTCAGCGCCTGCATCTTGGCGCGGGCGTTGCCGCGCAGCGGCAGCATCATGCTGAGCCCCCGCACCACGCCGGTGTCGATGTCGGTCTGGCTGCAGCCGACAACGGCGATCTCCGGCGACGTGAACACGTTGGCCGACACCGTCCGCAGGTCGAGCGGGGCGACCGAGTCGCCGAGCGAGTGCCACATCGCGATCCGGCCCTGCATCGCAGCCACGCTGGCAAGCGCGTTGACGCCCGTGCAGTCGCCTGCCGCATAGACGCCACGGGCCGTGGTGCGCGACACCCGGTCGACCACGATGTGCCCGGAATCCGTCACCTGCACCCCGGCTTCTGCGAGGCCGAGTCCGGCGGTGTTCGGAATGGCACCGACCGCCATCAGGCAGTGCGAACCGACCACCTCACGGCCGTCGGCGAGACGGACGACCACCCCGTCGCCGCTGCGCTCCGCAGCGATGGCGCGGGCGCCGTTGATGACGGTCATGCCGCTGTCCTCGAAGACCTGCTGGATCACGCGGGCCGCGTCGTCGTCCTGGCCGGGCAGCACCTGGTGGCGCGAGGAGACCAGCGTCACCTGCACGCCGAGGGCCTGGTAGGCGCTGGCGAACTCCGCGCCGGTGACGCCCGAGCCGACGATGACGAGGTGGTCGGGCACCCCGTCGAGGTCGTAGATCTGGGTCCAGGTGAAGATCCGCTCGCCGTCGGGCCTGGCCGTCGACAGTTCGCGGGGGTGGGCGCCGGTGGCCAGCAGCACGATGTCCGCGCCGATGGTCTCCTCGCCGTCCGCCGTCGTCGCGATCACGCGCTGGGCGCCGTCGAGGCGTCCGGTGCCGTTGATGATGCGGATGTCGTCGCCCAACAGCCGTTCCTCGATGTCGGTGGACTGGGCCTGCGCGAGGCTCCGGATCCGGGCGTTCACCTTGCCGAGGTCAACGGTGACCGCGTCGGCCAGCTGACGGTCGCCCGCGCCGAGCCGCAGTCCGACCTCTTCTGCGTTGCGAATCCTCGTCATCACCTCCGCAGCGGCGATCAGGGTCTTGGACGGCACCACGTCGGTCAGCACGGCCGACCCGCCAAGGCCGCGGCGCTCCACCAGCGTCACCCGGCCGCCGAGTTGCTTGGCCACAAGGGCCGCCTCGTAGCCGCCGGGGCCGCCACCGATGATCACCACGTCCGTCACGCTGGGATTCTCCCATGCCCTGCCGCCAGCCCGGCGGCGGGGGTCCTCTCATGGGAAGCCTTATCCTCGAACAGTGCTGCGCACCATTCTCCTGCCTGCCCTCGCCGTCGCCGGCGTGATCGTCAGCGTCGCCATGGTGGTGATCGGCTATCCCGAGGCCAACGGCATCCAGACCGTCCTGCTGGAGCTGTCCTCTCTGCCGCTGTCCTTCGCCGTCGCCGTCGGCATCGTGATCCTGGATCTTCGTGCCGTGCGACCGCTCGGACGACGGACGCAGGTCGTGCTGCTCACCGGTCTCGGCCTCATCGCGCTCGGCCTGCTGATGATGATGTGGGCCTATCTGCCCGGGCCGCGCGAGTTCGTCCACATCGGCCAGTTGCTCGTCTGGATCGGCCTTTTCGCCGGCCTGCTGGTGACGATCCGGCGGCTGCCGCGGCGCCCGTTCACCAGCTACCACGTCGTCGAGCGTGACGCCGAAGACGAGGACGTCGAGGATCCCGCTGACCCGGGACAGACACCGTCGTTATAGTCATCGGGTGAGCGCCGAAACCGATCCCAAGACCCTGGCCGACCAGGCCGCCAAAACCATCCTTGACCGCTTCGGCGTCGCGTCGATCGACGTCGCCCTCGTGTTGGGGTCCGGCTGGTCCGGCGCAGCGTCCGGGCTGGGCCAGTGGATCGGAGACTGCGAACTTGCCGACCTGCCCGGTTTCGCCAAGCCGGTCGTCGTCGGCCACGGCGGGCAACTCGTCGTGATCCGCACCGGCACCGGGCGGACGGCAGCCCTCTTCACCGGCCGCACCCACTTCTACGAGGGACGCGGCGTCGCTCCCGTCGTGCACGGCGTGCGCACCGCGGCCGCAGCCGGCGCGCGGACCATCGTGCTCACCAACGGGTGTGGTGGGCTGAACCCGGCGTGGGGACCGGGAACGCCCGTCCTGATCCGCGACCACATCAACCTGACGTCGGCCACCCCGCTGGAGGGTGCGACGTTCATCGATCTCACCGATGCCTACGCGCCCCGGCTGCGGGCGCTCGCCCGTGAGGTCGACCCCACCCTCGACGAGGGCGTCTACGTCCAGTTCCGCGGGCCGCAGTACGAGACCCCTGCAGAGGTGATGATGGCCAAGGCCATCGGCGGTGACCTGGTCGGCATGTCGACGACGCTCGAGACCATCGCAGCACGCGAGGCCGGCATGGACGTGCTCGGCATCTCGCTGGTCACGAATGCAGCGGCCGGCATCTCCCCGACACCGCTCGAGCACGCCGAGGTGATCGCCGCGGGCAAGGCAGCCGAACCCCGCCTGCGCGGGCTCCTCGCCGGACTGCTCGAACGACTCTGAGCCGCCGGTCATGATCGAGGAGACGCTCCGCGCGCAGCTCACCACCTGGCGCGACCAGGACCCCGACGTGGCCACGGCTGCGGCCCTTGACGGCTTGCTGGCGCGCGCCGACGAGGGTGATGCCTCAGCAGAAGCAGAACTCAGGGACGCCTTCGCCGGCCCGCTCACGTTCGGTACCGCAGGGCTGCGCGGGGCCCTGGGTCCCGGGCCGGGTCGGATGAACCGTGTGGTCGTCAGCCAGGCCGCTGCCGGGCTGGCCGCCTACCTGGTGGGTGCCGGCTTCACCGGCGGCCGGGTGGTCGTCGGGTACGACGCGCGCTACAACTCCGACGTCTTCGCCGCCGACACCGCAGAGATCCTCGCCGGGGCGGGGCTACAGCCGCTGCTGTGTTCGCGGGCCCTCCCTACGCCGGTGGTTGCCTTCGGCATCCGCCACTTCGAGTGCGTCGCGGGGGTCGTGGTCACCGCGTCCCACAACCCGCCACAGGACAACGGCTACAAGGTCTACCTCGGCGACGGTTCGCAGATCGTCCCGCCCGCCGACGCCGACATCGCCGCCCAGATCGCAAGAGTCGCCGCGGCACCCCTCGCTGACATCGCCCGCAGCGACGACTACCCGCTCGTGGGGGACGAGCTCGTGGACGCCTACGTCGCGCGGGCCGCGTCCCTCGTTCCTGCGGAGGCGCCGCGGGAGCTGAATTGGGTCTACACGGCGATGCACGGCGTCGGCGCTGCCGTCGTCGAACAGCTGGTGGCAGCCACCGGGTTCCCCGCGCCGCACCCAGTCTCCGAGCAGATCCAGCCGGACCCGTCGTTCCCGACCGTGCCGTTCCCCAACCCCGAGGAACCGGGCGCCATGGACCTGACCCTCGCCCTCGCCCGGGAGACCGAGGCGGACGTGGCGATCGCCAATGATCCGGACGCCGACCGCTGCGCAGTGGCTGCCGTCATCGGTGGCGACTGGCGGATGCTTTCCGGTGACGAGCTCGGCACGCTGCTCGCCGACGACTCCCTGCGTCGCGGGGTGGGTGGCACCTACGCCTGCTCCGTCGTCTCCAGCACGCTGCTGGCGACGATGGCCGCCGCGCACGGGCGCCCCTTCACGACGACGCTGACCGGCTTCAAGTGGATCGGCCGCGTGCCGGACCTGGCTTTCGGCTACGAGGAGGCCATCGGCTACTGCACCGACGCAGCTGCCGTCCCGGACAAGGACGGGATCACGACACTGGCGCGGGTGCTGACGCTCGCTGCCGCCCTGAAGGAGTCCGGGCAGACGATCGCCGACCGGCTGGACGAGATCGCGCGCACCTACGGCGTGCACCTCACGTCCCAGCTGGCCTTCCGGGTCTCCGAACTGAAGCTGATCGGCGAGGCGATGGCGCGGGTGCGGACGTCCCCGCCCGCCCTGCTCGCAGGGGAGGCCGTGACTGCTGTCGACCTCGCGAAAGGGAGCGCCGACCTGCCGCCGACCGACGGCATGCTGTTCGAAGGTGGATCGGTGCGCGTCGTCGTCCGTCCGTCGGGTACCGAGCCGAAACTGAAGTGCTACCTGCAAGTGAGGCTCGGCGTCGAGGAGAGCAGTGACCTGGCGGCTGCGCGCAGCCGGGCGACCGCGCTGATGGCTCGGGCGCGGGCGGACATGGCCGCAGCGCTGGGCCTGTGAGCAGAGGGCCCGTGAACCCGTCGCCTCGCCTGGTGCTGATCGCCGGGCCGTCCGGCAGCGGCAAGTCGCGGCTGGCGCACGTCACCGGCTGCCCTGCGCTGCGGCTGGACGACTTCTACTTCGACGCCGACCACCCCGACATGCCCCGATCGCCGATCGGGATCATCGACTGGGACGATCCGCGCTCCTGGGACGCCGACAGCGCCCTCTCCGCCCTCTCTGCTCTCGTGGCCTACGGCGAGGTGGAGGTGCCGGCCTATTCGATCTCGGAGAGCCGCCGGACCGGCAGCCACCTGCTCAGCCTCGACGGCGCCACCTGCCTCACCGCGGAGGGCATCTTCGCGATCGACTTCCTCACGGTCTGCCGCACGGCCGGCCTCGCCACGGAGGCGATCTACATCGACCGTCCCGGAGTCGTCGTGTTCTGGCTGCGCCTGCGCCGCGACCTCGCGAAGAAGCGCAAGCCGCCGCTGATCCTCCTCCGCCGCGGCGCAACCCTCTGGCGCGCCCAGGGAGCCCTGAAGCGCAAGGCCCTGGCCGCCGGCTTCACCCCCATGACCATGCGCCAGGCCGTAGCCCACCTCTCCCCCACGTCTCGCCCCTCGCAAGCTGTGAGTTAGGCGCCGTAGTCGGCGCCCAACTCACAGCTTGTGCGAGGAGTGGGTGCGGCAGCGGGGGCAACCGCTGTAGTCGCCAGTCCATCCGCGAGACCGGAGGGTCGCTGCCACCTGCGCAGCCACCTCACACGGCTTGCCTCGAACATCGTCGCTCCCGTAGCGCAAGGTGATGATGTTGAGCTCCGCATGGGCGTTGTCTCGTGATAGGTCGCGGAACGACGAACGGGTTCCTTCGTGGCCGGCCCGCCCATCGAGCTCGATCACGACGCCGAACTCCTCATAGAACCCGTCGCTCCTTGTTCCCTGGGAGACAGAGAACTGCCGCCGAGGTGGGGGCAGCCGATGAGCCCGCTCCACGTCGCGGCGATAAGCGAACTCGAGGGCACTCTCGACTCCATCAAGGTCACCCAGGATGGCCTCGAAGCGCCTGCGCCCGCGCACGCGGGCACGATTCGCCATCACTGCGTGAACAGCGGTGGGTGTCGTCAATCGCGCTCGAAACCCCTCCGTCAACAACGCAACCAACGCCGCGGTGGGCAGGAACTGGCCGACATCGACCAGTGCCTCCTCGACCCGGATCCGCGAGATTCGGCCGCGTCTCGCCTTTACGCGTCCAAGGAAGTCGCGGCGAACGCGCATCCCGGGAAGCGGCACGGGCTGGGTTTCTGGAGGCACCCACACCTCAACCACGTCTGGCTCGGCCTCAAAGCCGTGCAGCCGAAGAGCGGCCTGACCACCGATGGCGGCGTCAGGGCCTCCGAGCAGCAACGCCGCCCAGGTCCGCTTCTCGAACGTTTGCAGGATGGGAGCCGCGTCGTACAGCCCCTTGGCGGGACGCACGAGGTGGCCCTGCGTGGCCAGGCGCTGGAGCGCCTTGTCGCCGACGCCCAGCAGGTTCGCCTGCTCGACTGTCACCAGCCCGTGCTGCGACCCGATTAGTTGCCGGAGCTCCCGCGGGAGATCTTGTCGTCTCTGCACGCCCTGATCATCGGCAGCGCCGACGTCAGCGCGTCACGCAAGGAAGCGCCTGTGGATAAACCACTGGATCCCGCAGCATCGTCCCCACAACCCGCGCAAGCTGTGAGTTAGGCGCCGATGTCGGCGGCTAACTCACAGCTTGCGAGATGGATCAGGCGATGGGGGCCCAGGTCGGGCCGGTCTGGCCGAGGGTGTCGTCCAGTTTCGTGAAGAGCGGGGTCGGCTTCACCAACGGGGCTCCTACCAGGAGCGGACGGGACGCCCAGGACGCCTGCTGGTTGACATAGTCGCCCTGCAGCACCAGGTAGTCGGGAGCTCCCTCTTCACTCACCGTACGCAGCTCGGGCTGGGCAGCCCAGACACCTTCGCCGCCGAGCGCCTCGAACACCTTCTGGGCGGAATGGGGCAGCAGCGGCGTGAGCAGGGTGTTGCAGTCCTGCACCACCTGCAGCGCGACGTGCAGCACGGTGTCGCGGCGGGCCGGGTCGTCCTTCAGCTTCCAGGGTTCGGAGTCGGAGATGTACTTGTTGGCCAGGCCGACAACCCGCATCGCCTCGCCGGTGGCCTGCTTGAAGCGGCAGCGTCCCCACAGCTCCCCGACCACGTCGAACGCGGCAACCGAGGCAGCCAGCAGTTCGCGATCGGCGTCGGTGAACTCGCCCGCTGCCGGCACAGCCCCGACGTTCTTGTGCGCCATCGAGATCGAGCGGTTCACGAGGTTGCCCCACTCGTTGGCCAGCTCGTAGTTGTTGCGGCGAACGAACTCGTCCCAGGTGAAGTCCGAGTCCTGGTTCTCGGGTCCCGCGACGGCGATGAAGTAGCGCAACGAGTCCGGCCCGAACTCCCGCAGGAAGTCACGCACGTAAATCACGTGCCCACGCGAGGACGCCAGCTTCGAGCCCGACATCGTCAGGTACTCAGAGGAGACCACCTCGGTCGGCAGGTTCAGCGGGCTGTAGGCCGAACCCCGCCCGCCACGATCGCCCTCGCCGTTGGCGCCGAGCAGGATGGCAGGCCAGATCACCGAGTGGAAGGTGATGTTGTCCTTGCCCATGAAGTAGTAGGCCTTGGCGTCGGCGTCCTGCCACCACAGCTTCCAGGCGTCCGGGTCGCCAGAGCGTCGGGCCCACTCCACTGAGGCGGACAGGTAGCCGATCACGGCGTCGAACCAGACGTAGATCCGCTTCATCGGGGCGTCCTCCCAGCCCTCGAGCGGGATCGGCACCCCCCATTCCAGGTCGCGGGTGATCGCCCGTGGACGCAGCTCCTTGAGCAGGTTGAGGCTGAACTTCATCACGTTCGGACGCCAGTCGGTGCGGGTGGCCAGCCACTCGCCCAGTGCACCGGCCAGCGCCGGCAGGTCGAGGAAGAAGTGCTCGGTCTCGACGAAGTCGGGGGTCTCGCCGTTGATCTTCGACTTCGGGTTGATCAGGTCCACCGGGTCGAGCTGGCGGCCGCAGTTGTCGCACTGGTCGCCGCGGGCACCGTCATAACCACAATGCGGGCAGGTGCCCTCGATGTAGCGGTCCGGCAGCGTGCGCCCCGTGGAAGGGGAGATCGCGCCCATCTCGGTCTGCGCGACCACATACCCGTTGTCGTGCAGCGTCCGGAACAGCTCCTGGACCACCACCGTGTGGTTGAGCGTCGTCGTGCGCGTGTAGAGGTCATAGGAGCAGCCGAGCGCCTGCAGGTCCTCCGCGATCACGCGGTGATACTTGTCGGCCGTCTGCTGCGGGGTGAGCCCCTCCTTGTCGGCCTGCACCTGGATGGCGGTGCCGTGCTCGTCGGTCCCGGACACCATCAGGACGTCGTTGCCGACCATCCGCTGGTAGCGGGAGAAGACGTCGGACGGGACGCCGAAGCCGGAAACATGGCCGATGTGCCGCGGGCCGTTGGCGTACGGCCAGGCGACGGCGGCAAGGATGCGCGAACTCACAAGCGGTCATCCTATGCGGTTCGTCACACCCGCAGGCACAGCCGTCCGGGCACCAGAAAGGGCGCGCATCCCGAAATGAGACGCTCAACCGGCCCGGTTATGGACCGAAACCTGCTGCGTTCCACATCCTGCCGACTTACCCGTACCATGATCAGCGTGACCCCTGAGTTCATACTCTTGGCCCTCGTTGTTCTCACGGCGTTGGCCTTTGATTTCACCAATGGGTTTCATGACACGGCGAACGCCATGGCTACTTCGATCGCAACCAAGGCGTTGTCACCGAAGGCTGCCGTCACACTCTCCGCAGTCCTGAACCTTGTTGGTGCCTTCCTCTCCGTTGAGGTGGCCATCACGGTCACCAATGCAGTGATCCGCATCCAGAACCCTGACGGCACGCCGAAGAGCGAACTGATGGCGGACGGGGGCCACGGACTCCTCCTGATCCTCATGGCAGGCCTTGCCGGCGCGATCATCTGGAACATCCTCACCTGGCTGTGGGGCCTACCCTCCAGCTCCTCACACGCATTGTTCGGCGGTCTGGTCGGCGCAACCATCGCGAGCATGGGCTGGGGCGGCGTGAAATGGATCGGCGACGGCACCAAGCTCGACGGCCTCGTCGGCAAAGTGGTGCTGCCGGCGCTCCTCTCACCGGCGATCGCGATTCTCGTTGCCATGGTGGGCACCAGACTGGTCTTCTGGGTCACCCGGGGCGTCGCCGAGCGTTACCAGGAGAGCGGCTTCCGCTGGGGCCAGATCGGCACGGCCTCCCTGCTCTCCCTCTCCCATGGCACCAACGACGCCCAGAAGACCATGGGCGTGATCACCCTCGCCCTGATCGCCTCTGGCCAGTGGACGGCCACGACCGAGATCCCCATCTGGGTGAAGGTCGCCTGCGCCGTCGCGATCGCCTCCGGCACCTACATCGGCGGCTGGCGCATCATCCGCACCATGGGCAAGGGACTCGTCGAGATCTCCTCCCCGCAAGGCATGGCGGCAGAAAGCGCCTCCGCAGCGGTCATCCTCACTTCCAGCCAGCTCGGTTTCGCCCTCTCCACCACCCACGTCTGTACGGGCTCGATCATCGGTTCCGGCCTCGGTCGCAAGGGCGCGACGGTCCGTTGGGGCGTCGCCGGTCGCATGGGCCTCGCCTGGCTGACCACGCTGCCCCTCGCGGCGCTGGTCGGTGCCGCGATGTGGTGGATCGGCCACCTGATCGGCGGAACCCCCGGCGCAGTGACCGTCTTCGCCATCATGTGCGTCGCGGCCCTGTACATGCGCTGGCACTCCCGGCGTGACCCGATCGGCCACCACAACGTCAACGACGAGTGGGACAGCACGACTGACGAGGTCAAGGCCGAGGTTCCGGTCGGAGGGGTGCACTGATGGACCAACTTCTCGCAGCTCTTGACGGCGGCTGGCGCGTGCTTCTCGTCGGCATGGTGCTCGGCGCCGGCCTTCCCACGATGTTCGCCTTCGGAATCCGCGCTCTGGCCTGGGGCGCCGGCGGTGAGGCCGGGATCCACGCCGATGGGGTGGTACTCAAGCCGCACGTGATGGGGCGCGTGATCGCCTACACGATCTTCGCCCTGGTAATCCTCTCCGTGCTGGGGGGCATCGGTTACATCGTCGTCCACAGCCTCGGCTGGACCGTCACCATGAACGGCATCTGGCCGGTCGTCACGCCGAACTGAGCTCGTAGGCTCCCACCGCGAGGTCGGAGGCCGCCCGCCGCATGTCTTCTGCCATGCGGTCGAGGAACGCCCTCGCGCCCGCCGTGACGTGCGGACGGATCATCTTCTCCGGCAACGGCTGGACGGCGATCCGCGTCCCGACACCGGCCAGGACGAGCGGCAACGTGTAGCCGACCGACGAGGGGAAGCTGGCCAGCTGCGTGGCCACCGGGCCACGCCGCAACTCCACCTCCAGTGGCACCGTCGGGCGCACGATCCGAAGACCGCTGCGCTGGGCGAGCCGGCGCAACTTGTCCGGGTCCTCCCTGCGGTGCGCGAAGTACCGTCCACCTGCTCCGGCGTCGACGGCCAGCGCCGTGACCGCATCAAGGTAGCTCTCGGCCTCCGCCACTCCGCTCTCGACAAGGGAGGAACCGATCACGTCCAGCCCGCGCAGCCGGACCGGTGGGCCGAAGCGCCGCCGCGTCCAGTCGTAGCCGTGGCGCTGGACACGGCTGCCCGGGAGGCTGGTCACCGTCATCACCGTGAAGAGCCGCAGCCGTCCGGAAGCGAAGAACGACCTCGCGTTCCTTGCCAGCGGCACGCGCAGGATCCCGGTGCCGGGCGAGGCGTCCCAACGGCGCAGGGACCCGCCGTGCTCGACCTGGCTGGCGAACTCGAGAGTCGCGGTGCCGTCGTCGACCACCACCACCTCGGACGCCTTCGCGAACGGCAGCAGGGCCTGGATCATGCCCGAGAAGGGGTCGCCGATCACCAGCCGCCGCGCCCCGGCGACCGCGCCCCGCAGGGAGGCCACCGTCCGAAAGCCGGCAAGGGCGGACGCGCGCGGCGCGAACCACTCGGTCCCGATGCCCTCCTCCGCTGCGAACTCGGCCATCGAGCGCAACTGCGCAACGGTCACCGGATCGGCGGGGTTCAGGACGACCAGCCTGGTCCTCGTCGCCGCCTGTTCGGCATGGCACCACTCCAGCACGTGCAGCAGCTGGGCGGGACTCTCGACGAGGGCCAGGGTGTCGTGGGTCATGCGGGGCCCCCGCGGAGTTCTTCTGCTCCGCCTCGTTCCCCCGAACAACTCCGTGGGGTGCTCATGCCACCCGCTCCGGCCCCTGCCCTGCCGCGGCCTCTGCAACGACGCCGGCGACGCGGCGCAACTTCTTCATGGCAGAGAGCTCGCCCGGGTAGACCTGCTTCACGCCGTCGCCCAGCGATGCCTCGAGGACGCGGATGTCGCGGACGAGGCGCCGCATGCCCTCCGGCTCGACGGATGCCGACTGGTCGGAGCCCCACATCGCGCGGTCGAGGGTGATGTGGCGCTCGACCAGAACCGCTCCGAGGGCGACGGCGCACAGCGTGGTCTGAAGGCCCACCTCGTGGCCGGAGTAGCCCACCGGCACGTTCGGGTACTCGGCGGCGAGGGTCTCGATCACGCGCAGGTTCAGCTGTTCCGGCGGGGCCGGGTAGGTGCTCGTGGCGTGGCAGAGGATGATGTTGCGGCTGCCGAGCACCTCGACGGCGTGGCGGATCTGGTCGGGGGTCGACATGCCGGTGGAGAGGATCACCGTCCTGCCCGTCGCCCGCATCGCGCGCAGCAGGGTGTCGTCGGTGAGGCAGGCGGAGGCCACCTTGAAGGCCGGGGAGTTGAACGCGCCGAGGAAGTCCACGCTCTCGACGTCCCACGGGGAGGCGAACCAGTCGATGCCCACCTCCTGGCAGTACTCGTCGATCTGGCGGTAGTCCTCTGCGCCGAACTCGACGCGGTGCCGGTAGTCGAGGTAGGTCATGCGGCCCCAGGGGGTGTCGCGCTCGATGCCCCACTGGTCGCGGGGGGTGCAGACCTCGGGGGTGCGCTTCTGGAACTTGACCGCGTCCATGCCGGCGGCCTTGGCGGCATCGATGAGGGCGAAGGCGTTCCGCAGGTCGCCGTTGTGGTTGATGCCGATCTCACCGATCACGTAGACGGGCTGGCCGGGGCCGACGAGGCTGTCGCCGATCCGGCGCAGGCGGGGGTTGACAGAGCTGCTCACAGTTGGTCCTCTCGAAGGATCCACGAGGCGATCTCGCGGACGGCGCCGTGCCCTCCGGGCACGGTGGTCACGCTCCGGGCAGCTGCACGGACGCGCGGTTGGGCGCTGGCGACGGCCACCGGCCAGCCGACCTGCGCGAAGCAGGGAAGGTCGTTGACGTCGTTGCCGAGGTACAGCACGCGGGCCGGACGCAGGCCGCGTTCGGCGAGCCAACCGGCCAGCTCCGGCCCTTTGGACTCGATGCCGTGGCGGCACTCCACGCCCAGCTTGGCCGCGCGGGCCGCCACCACCGGGTTCACCTCCGTGGAGAGGATGAGCACCTTCATGCCGGACCGGCGCATCGCGGCGACGCCCATACCGTCGCCGCGATGCACGGCCACCCGCTCGGTGCCGTCGGCCGCCAGCCACGCCCGGTCGTCGGTCTGGGTGCCGTCGAAGTCGAGGACGACGGCATCAACCTCCCCCGGGCCCGGGCGTTCGGTGGCATCGAGCTGGGGAGCGAGCGCGCGGGCGCGCTCGAGGTCTGCGGGCTCGTCGATCTCGAGCACGCGGGACGGATCGGCCGCAACAGCGGCGATGCGCCCGAAGAAGCGGTGGCCGTGTGTTGCGAAACCGTCGGCGCGCATCGCGTAAGCAGCGCCGGTCTCCAGCCATTCCGGCTCGCGATCCTGGCGCCGCTGCCGTCCGGCGGCGTGGTGGTTGATGCCGGAGGCATCGGTGGGGTTGCGCCAGAGGAAGCCGTGGAACGGCGCGGCGGTGAAGGCGCTGTCTGCGCCGTCGTCGACAACGGCCGCGACCACGTCGTCGAGTTCCGCGCTGGTGAGGAACGGGCTGGTGCACTGCACGAGCAGCACGACGGACAGGGCCGAGGGTCGATCGCCGTAGAGCGTCTCGATGGCGTGCTGCACTGCTGCCTCGCTGCTGGCGATGTCGGAGGACAGGTCTGCCGGACGGCGCACGACGACGGCACCCGCTGCGGCAGCTGCGTCGGCGATCCGCCCGTCGTCCGTGGAGACGGCGACGGTGGTCACCCGGGACGCCTGTAGCGCGGCCCTGACGGCGCGCGCCACCAGCGGCACGCCACCCACCTGCGCGAGGTTCTTGCCCGGTACTCCCTTGGAGCCACCACGGGCCGGGATCACGACCAGAACGTCGGCGGTCACAGCGCCGCCAGCTTCCGCAGGGCGGGAGCGACCACGTTCGCCCCCTGGCGGTACATGGTGCGCGCGCTGCTGCGCACCGCCGTCCGGAGTGCTCCGGGCCGGCCCTCACCGTCGTCGAGCGGTCGCCCGTCCGCACGGACGCCGTAGACGCCCAGGAGGCCGGGCAGGAGCGCCCGGGCGTTGGCCCGGGTGTAGAAGGGTTGCAGCGGCGGCAACGGGCTCGCCAGCAGCTCTGCGACCCGGGACGGCAGGCGGTCGACGGAGGTGCCGAGGCCGTGGCGTCGGGACCAGCGCTCGTCGGCCTGGGGCGCGGCCCCCGCGTCCAGGTCGTCGAAGGAGGCGAGGCAGCCGGACCCGAGGAAGTACGCGTTACCGAGCGATTCCCTGATGCCGAAGTCGGTCAGCAGCGCCGTCGGCACGCCGCGGTGGATCGCCTCCACAGCAGCCGTGGAGCTGACCGTCACCAGCAGGTCGGTGTGGTTGAGCACCGTGCCCATGTCGCCGACGGAGACCTTGAGGTTCGGCGGGCAGTCCGCACCGAGGCGGCGCAGCAGGTCGTCGTAGGGGTAGGGCTCGTCGTGCGTGATGCGCTCGCCGCGCACGCTGCGGAGCTTCACGAGCACGTCACGATCGGGATGCAGGCGGGCGTGCTGGGCGAGTCGTTCGACAAGGTAGCGCCGGTGGGCGCGGGTGACCGGCACCCCCGGCTGGCCGGCGAAGGTGACGGTGAAGCGACGCCCGGCGTCGGTGCCGCCCTCGGACTCGCCGAGGAACGGCAGCCGGGTGAGGGCGAGGCAGCCCGGATCGACGCCCGCCCCGGTGAGCACCGACTGGAACTGGTCGAAGTCCGCAGGGCTGTTCGCAGCGATCAGGTCGGCGCCGGCGCGCAGCAGGAGTCCCTCGACCACCTTCTCGTACACGACGCCCACGTAGCCGGTCACGACCAGCGGACGGTTCGGCAGCTCGGCTGCGGCCAGAAGGTGCAGCATGGCCTGGCAGCCGCCACCGGGGAGGGCGATGACGAGGACCTCCGGGGTGTCCTCCCCCAGCGCTGCGACCAGTCCTGCCGGTGTCACCGTGCGGATGAGTTCGGGCTCGATGCCGGCCGCCGCCAGTTGCCGTGCGCTGGGCTGCGACACCGAGTCCAGCTGGTAGCCGCTCAGCACCGCTGCGGGGTGCAGCCGGCGGGACAGCTGGACGGCCCACTTCCAGCGGCTGTCGGTGTCTGCCAGTACGGCCACGGTGGGGGCCGGACGGGGACGCGGGGAGGAGCTCACACCTGCAAGCTAGGCAGCCGCGATGAGCCGGCCCGGAACTGCACGTCACCACAAGGTGAACGTTGCGCCAACACTGGGAACGGTCCCTGAGGAGACTCCTGAGGAACGAAGGAGTCGTCACGAAGGGCCGTCCCCCGCACTACGCACGAGACGTCGTAACGGATGTCGGCAGAATTCCGCGGTTCCTGCCGCGCACCCACGCCGGTAGCTTCCGACTGTCCTGTCAGCGTGGAAAGGAAAGCGTATGACCAAGCTCGGCACCAGCCTCAGAGTGGCCACCCTCGCCCTCGCAACAGCCCTCGCAGCCACCCTCGCCCCAGCGGTCGCCCAGGCCCACGGACATGGTCACGGCGGCCACCCCAACGACGGCAGGGCATTCCCTGCCGTCCTGCAGCTCCCGAACGGCTTCCAGCCCGAAGGCATCGCCATCAAGGGAAAGACGGCCTACTTCGGCTCGCTCGCCGACGGCGACCTCTACGCCGTGAACCTGCGCAGCGGCAGGGGCAAGGTGATCAGCCAGGGGCCGGGCACGCCGTCCGTCGGCCTGAAGATCGACAACCGTGACCGCCTGTTCGTCGCCGGCGGCCCTGCCGGCAACGCGCGGGTCGTGGACGTCCGCTCCGGCGCGATCCTGAGGAGCTACCAGTTCACCACCGGCACGAGCTTCATCAACGACGTGGCCCTTGTCCGCAGGACGGCCTGGTTCACCGACTCGTCCAACCCGGTGCTCTACGGCGTGCCGCTCGGCAGGCACGGCGCCCTGCCGGAGGCCTCCGCGGTGATCGCGTTGCCGCTGACCGGCGACTACGTGCACCAGGCCGGCTTCAACCTCAACGGCATCACGGCCACCCCGGACGGCAAGGCACTCCTCGCCGTGCAGACCAGCACCGGCCTGCTGTTCCGGATCGACCCGAAGACCGGCGTGACGAAGAAGGTCGACCTCGGCGGTTACAGCCTCATCAACGGGGACGGCCTGCTCACCCTCGGCCGCACCCTGTACGTGGTGCAGAACCAGCTCAACAAGGTGGCGGTCTTCAGGCTCAACCACCGTGGCACGGTTGGCGCCCTGAAGAAGACCCTCACCAACCCGAACTTCGACGTGCCCACAACAGTGGCCAAGTTCGGCAAATGGCTGTACCTGCCCAACGCGCGGTTCGCCACCACGCCCACCCCCGACACCATCTACACGGTGAACCGGGTCAAGCGGTGAACCCCGCGGCTGCGAAGCCTGCCTTCACGCGGTCGATGAGCACGAGCCGCTCATCGAACGGCAGGAAGGCGCTCTTCGCGGCGTTCACGCTGAACCGGCGCAGGTCGGCCAGCCCGTAGCCGAACGCCTCGCTGAGCAGGGCGAACTCCCTGCTCAGCGTGGTGCGGCTCATCAGGCGGTTGTCGCAGCTCACCGTCACGCGGAACTTCAACCGCGCCAGCAGCCCGAACGGGTGCTCAGCGATCGTTCCGGCGATCCCGGTCTGCAGGTTGGACGAAGGGCACAGCTCCAGCGGGATCCGCCGGTCACGGATGTAGCCGGCCAACTCCCCCAGCGTCCCGTCGGGGGCGATGTCGTCTGCGAGCCGGACGCCGTGGCCGAGGCGGGACGCGTTGCACAGCTGCACGGCCTCCCAGATGGACGGCAGGCCGAACGCCTCCCCGGCGTGGATGGTGAACTCGAAGTTGTGCCGCTTCAGGTAGTCGAACGCCTCGGCGAACCGGCTCGGCGGGTAGCCGTCCTCCGCCCCTGCGATGTCGAAGCCACACACCGAGTCGTACCGGTAGGCGACGGCCAGCTCGGCGATCCGGGTGGTCGGGACGCCGTGCCGCATCGAGGTGAGGATCTGCTTCGCGATGATCGGACGCCCTGCGTCCGCGCAGCTGGCCATGCCGTCGGCCAGGCCGTCCCGCACCGCCTCGACGGCCTCTTCCAGGCTCAGGCCGGCCGTGAGGTGCTGCTCGGGAGCCCAGCGGGCCTCCGCGTGGACGACGCCGTCCATCGCCTGGTCCTCGACGAATTCCGCGGCGACCCTGCGCAGTTGCGCGGCCGTCTGCATGACGGCGATGGTGTGGTCGAACGTCTCCAGGTAGCGCACCAGCGAGCCGCTGTCGGCCGCGGCGTAGAACCACTCCCCCAGCTCCTCCGGGTCGTCCGTCGGCAACGTGTGCCCGATCAGCCGGGCCTCCTCGACGATGGTCGCCGGACGCAGGCCACCGTCGAGGTGGTCGTGCAGGGCGACCTTCGGCAGGCTCCGGCAGAGCTCGATCGGAACCGCCACTTAGCCGTCCTCTGCTTTCGTTCCCTGGGCTTTCGTTCCCTGGGCTTTCGTTCCCCGGGCTTTCGTCTCCTGGCCGCTCACGACGTCCAGTTCCGCGACGCCGAAGGCCATCGGCAGCACCTGGTCCATCGTCATCACGCCGGCGGGGGTGTCGACCTGCAGTGCTGCGCCACCGTGCTCCCAGAGCAGCTGCCGGCAGCGTCCGCAGGGCATCAGCAGGTCACCGTTGGCGTTGGCGCAGCTGAAGGCGAGCAGCCGGCCGCCGCCACCAGCGACGAGGTCACTGATCATGCCGCACTCCGCGCACAGCGCCACCCCGTACGCGGCATTCTCGACGTTGCAGCCGACCACGATCCGGCCGTCGTCGACGAGCCCGGCAGCCCCGACGGGGAAGTGCGAGTACGGCGCGTAGGCCCGGGTGGTCAGCTCCCGTGCCTTCGACCGCAGCGCCTCCCAATCGACCTCGGGGCTAATTGGCCTCACCCTTTCGATACACCTGGCCGTCCGCTGCGGGCATTCGCAGGCGCTGGGCAGAGAACGCGAGCACCAGCAGCGTCGCGATGTAGGGCGTCATGGAGGTGAACTCCGGCGGCACCTCCGTAGTCACGGCGTACCAGGCCAGCACGGCGAGGGCCATCACGATCCGCCACACGCCGACCAGCTTCTTGCCCTGCTTCGCACGGATCAGCTGCCACACGCCCCAGGCGAGCAGCAGGACCCCGATCGGCAGCAGGTAGGCGTGGATCACGTCGCCGCGTCCCCGCAGCTGCACGGCGTCGGCGTAGCCGAACAGGAGCGCGCCGGCGGCGAGGCCACCGGGACGCCAGTTGCCGAAGATCATGGCGGCGAGGCCGATGTAGCCGCGTCCGCCGGTCTGCCCGTCGCGGTAGAGGTTGGACGCCACCAGCACGAGGAAGCCGCCGGCCAGCCCGGCGAGGCCACCGGACACCAGCACGGCGAGGAACTTGTACCGGAGGACGTTCACGCCGAGGGTCTCCGCCGCGTGCGGCGCCTCGCCACAGGACCGCAGGCGCAGGCCGATGGGGGTGCGCCACAGGATCCACCAGGAACCGACCAGGAGCAGCACGGCGATGATCGTGAGCACGTTCACGTCCGTGGTCAGGGTGCGCAGGATGCCCGCGACGTCGGCGACCAGCCAGGTGTGCGAATGCTCCAGTCCGAGCAGCCAGTCACCCAATCCCGGGACGGAGAGGAACGGCAGCTTCTCCAGTGGCGGCGACTGGGTGGGCCCACCACCGGGCATGCCGGTGAAGGTCCGCACGGCGAGGTAGGCACCGGCACCGGCACCCAGCAGGTTCACGGCAACGCCGGACACGATGTGGTCGACGCCGAAGACCACGGTGGCCAAGGCATGGATGGCTCCGCCGAGGACGCCCATAGCGACGGCACCGAGGATGCCGACCCACGGACCGTAGAGGAAGCCGAAGAAGGCAGCCCCCCACGTGCCGAGGATCATCATGCCTTCGAGGCCTATGTTCACGACGCCGGCCCGTTCCGACCACAGGCCGCCGAGGCCGGCGAGCGCCAGTGGCATCGCCAGCCCGATGGCAGCGGCAAGCGCACCAGAGGAGTCGATGTCGTGGGCGCCGGTCAGCACCCGGACGGTGGCGATGACGAGGAGCGACCCGCCGATGACGGCCGGCCAGTACCAGGCCGGGCGACCCTTGGTGATGGAGGCCCGCAGCTTGGGCTGCGCAGGTGCGATCGTGGTCATGCCGCCACCCCCTCGGGCGCGGGCTCCGGCGTGGCGGCCAGTTCCCTTGCCACTCGTCTTTGCTCCATCGCGAGGCCGGTCCTGCGGACCAGCTCGTAGGCGATGACCACGGACAGCACGATGATGCCCTGGATGATCAGCACCAGCTTGTCCGAGACGCCGGCGCTGATCTGTAGTCCGTTGCTCAGCTGGCTCAGGTAACCCCACAGCACGGCGGCGAAGGCCATTCCGACCGGGTGGTTGCGGCCCAGCAGGGCGACCGAGAGCCCGGCGAAGCCGAGTCCGGCTTGGACGGTGTCGCCATAGGCGTAGTCCTGTCCGAACAGCAGCGGCATCCCCACCAGCCCGGCGGACGCTCCGGAGAGCACCATGGCCATGACGACCATCCGCTTCACCTTCACGCCGCTGGCGATGGCCGCGGTCTGGGACGCGCCGGTGGCCCGCAGATCGAACCCGAACCGGGTCTTGCCGAGCATGAACCAGTAGACGATCCCGACGAGGATCGCCAGGAAGATCAGGCCGTAGATCTCGCGGCCGGTCCCCAGCCACGCCTCCACGCTGATCCCGGGTACCCGGGAGCCCTCGTCCAGCACCCGCGTGCTGGTGGCGTTGCTGCCTTCGATCTTCACCGCCGCGCCCTTGAGCAGGTAGGCAACGAGGTAGGTGGCGATGTAGTTCAGCATGATCGTGCTGATCACCTCGCTCACCCCCCGTCCCACCTTGAGCAGGCCGGCGATCAGCGCCCAGAGCGCGCCGGTGATCATGGCGATCAGGATCGAGACGATGATGTTGAGCCAACCCGGCAGGAAGTTCGCGCCGGCGAAGACAGCAGCTGCGAAGGATGCGATCCGGTACTGGCCGTCGACGCCGATGTTGAACAGGCCCATCTTGAACCCGATCGCCACGGCGACGGCCGAGAGGTAGAGAACGGTGGCCTCGTTGAGGATGGCGACGATCTGCCGCGGCAGGGGCGCCTTGAACAGCACCTGCCAGACCGCCAGCACCGGGTCGCCGGCTGCGATCAGGATGAGCGTGGTCAGCGCGACGGCAACCAGAATGGCCAGCACGGGGGCAGCAAGGGCGAGGCCGGCCTTGCGGAGGTTCGCGGCGTTCATCGCGGGTCCTCCCCGCCGGTTGCCGCGCCGGTCATGGCTGCACCCAGTT
Organism: uncultured Actinomycetota bacterium; assembly: GCA_963799235.1. GTDB lineage: Bacteria > Actinomycetota > Actinomycetes > Propionibacteriales > Propionibacteriaceae > Propionicimonas. The sequence continues at coordinate 188,189 of CAWCWL010000002.1, forward strand.
GCTCCCTCGTGACCACATCGGGATCGAACTCACCCGACAGTTTGCCGCGCAGGATCACCCGAATGGTGTCCGACAGTCCCACGAGTTCCTCCAGGTCGGCCGAGATCAGCAGCACGGCCATGCCGCCGCGCCGGGCTTCCTTGATCAGGTCCCAGATCGCGGCCTGGGCGCCGACGTCCACCCCTCTGGTGGGATGGGCTGCCACGAGCACCCGGGGGTGGTGGCTCATCTCGCGGCCGATGATCAGCTTCTGCTGGTTGCCGCCGGACAGCGAGCCGGAGGTCACCTTGATGGACGGGGTACGGACGTCGAACTCCTTCACGACCCGCTCTGTGTCGGCCTTCGCTGCCTTGGCATCGATCAGGGCACCCTTGACGTTGGGCGCCTGGGTCTGGTGGCCGAGCATCATGTTCTCCCAGAGCGGGGATTCCAGAAGCAGGCCGTGCCGATGCCGGTCCTCGGGGATGTAGCCGACGCCGGCCTCACGGATCGCTCGCACGTCGGCGTGTGTGATGTCCGCCTCGCCGAGCAGCACCCGTCCAGCTGTGGGTCGGCGCATGCCCATGATCACCTCGACGAGCTCAGCCTGGCCATTGCCCTCGACGCCGGCGATGCCCAGGATCTCGCCGGCGTGGATGACAAGGTCGATGCCGTCGAGCAGCTTGCGCTCGCCGCTGCCGGCCAGCTCCACGCCGCGCAGGACCAGCCGTTCCTCGTCGGTGACCGTCGACTCCTCGGTCTGCGGGGACGGGAGTTCCGAGCCGACCATGAGCTCTGCGAGCTGGCGGGCGGTGACCGACTTCGGGTCGACGGCAGCGACTGTGGTACCGCGACGGATGACGGTGATGTCGTCGGCCACCGACAGCACCTCGTCGAGCTTGTGGCTGATGAAGATGACGGTCAGGCCTTCTGCCTTCAACTCGCGCAGGTGGTCGAAGAGCTCGTTGACCTCCTGTGGCACCAGGACGGCCGTCGGCTCGTCGAGGATCAGGATCCGCGCACCGCGGTAGAGCACCTTGACGATCTCGATGCGCTGGCGGTCGCCTACCCCCAGGTCCGCGACGAGGGCGTCGGGGTCGATCGACATGCCGTACTCACCCGACAGCTCACGGATCCTCGTCCGGGCTGCGTCACCGATGCCGTGCAGGCCCTCCGCGCCGAGGACGACGTTCTCGAGGACGGTGAGGTTGTCGGCGAGCATGAAGTGCTGGAACACCATGCCGATACCAGCCTTGATGGCCTCGATCGGGCTCTTCAGTGCCAGCTTCCTGCCGTTGATCGCGATGGTGCCCTCGTCTGGCTGCTGCACCCCGTAGAGGATCTTCATCAGCGTCGACTTGCCGGCACCGTTCTCACCGACGATGGCGTGGATCGTACCCGTGCGGACGCTGAGGGCGATGTCGCGGTTCGCCACTACTCCGGGGAAGCGTTTGGTGATGCCCTGCAGCTCCACCGCAAGGTCGGCCGTGGACCCTGGTGGCGGTTGTTCGAACTCCACGGCACTCGACATGGGCTGGGCTCCTCGTCCGATTCCATCACAGCGGTCACGGGCTCCGATGCCGGCTCCCCGACCGTCTGCTGGGCACTCTAGTGGGAACGAACCGGCCCGGGCGACACTGATGTGTTGCCCGGGCCGGTGGAGGTTTCTTCAGCTGCGGGAGTCAGGTCCCGCAGGTGAGGTCACTTCGCGGGGACGACGATCTTTCCGGAGATGATGTCGGCCTTGTAGGCCTCCAGCTTGTCCGTGATGTCGTCGATCATGCCGCCGGTGGTGGAGTAGCCCACGCCGTCGGCCTTCAGGTCGAAGACGTTGTTGCCGGCCTTGAACGCGCCGTCGTGGACCGACTTGATGAAGGTGTACACGCCGGTGTCGACGCGCTTGATCATCGAGGTCATGATGACGCCCCGGACGTCAGGAGCAGCGGTCTTGGCCTGGTCGGAGTCGACACCGATGGCCAGCTTGCCCGCAGCCTTGGCAGCGGTGAACACGCCACCACCGGAACCACCGGCAGCGTGGTAGACGATGTCCGCGCCACCCTGGTACATGCCCTCAGCGGCAGCCTTGCCCTTGTCGACCGAGGAGAAGCCCGAGAAGTCCGGCGGCTGGGTGAGGTACTTGGAGACGATCTTGATGTCAGGCTTGGCAGCCTTGGCGCCGGCGACGTAGCCGGCCTCGAACTTCTTGATCAGGTCGGTCTCGACGCCGCCGACGAAGCCGATCTTGCCGGTCTTGCTCTTCAGCGCAGCAGCAGCGCCGACGAGGAACGAGCCCTCGTTCTCGGCGAACGTGATGTTCATGATGTTGGCGCCGGTCGAGGCCTCGGAGGCGTCGTCGACGATGGCGAACTTGACGTCCGGGTTCTCCTTGGCGATGGTTCCGACGGCACCGGCGTAGGCGAAGCCCACGGCGACGATGTTGGTGTAGCCGGCATCGATGAGCTGCTGCAGGCGCTCGGCGCGAGCCGACTCGGCCTCACCGTTGGTTGCAGCAGCTTCCTTCGTCTCCACGCCGAACTCGGCTGCGGCCTTGTCGAGGCCGGCTGCAGCGGAGTCGTTGAAGGACTGGTCGCCACGGCCGCCGACGTCATACGCCATGCCGACCTTGAGGGCGGGGGCGGACGAGGAACTGGCGGGTGCACTGCTGCCGCTGGCCGCAGGGGTAGGCGCGGCGCTGCTGCATGCAGCGAGGGCAAAAGCGGCTGTTGCCGCGATAGCGATCTTGATCACCTGTCGCACGGTGTCTCCTTTTTGGAATCTCTTTTTGGCGCGGAAGCCGCGCTCATCGGCATGACTCTAGTGCTCGCCGGTAGTCGCCCGGACCGCGTCTGACCACCTGTGACGAACCGTTACCGAAACGAAACTGCGATGCCCGCTCACGGTAGGCTGGGTGGGTGGATATGGAGTCCTTCGGGACGCAAGCTGATCTGCTGGTCACCAGCGCCGCGCTCGGTTATGACCAGAAGATCCGGCGCCTTGCGGGGCTCGCCGTGAGCGCCCTCCCCTACCCGGACCTCTCACCCCTGTGCGCGGAGGCGCTGCAGGCGCGGGTGATCTGCGACATGTACGAGGGAAATGCACCGTTCACGCCGCGCTACGTGCTTCCTGATTACGCGAAGGCGCTCCGCAACGGCGTCCGGCACCTCGAGCTCGAGCCGCCGACGAACCTTGACGATGCCCTCTCCTTCCTGACGATCCTGTACAGCCAAGTGCCCTCGGTGACGACCTACCCGGTCTACCTCGGCGACCTCGACGCCCTGCTCGAGCCGTTCGTCCCCGCCGAGCTGACCGACGCCGAGCTGGACGCCAGGCTGCGCCGCTTCTGGATCCAGCTCGACCGGATGCTCCCGGATGCCTTCGTGCACGCCAACGTCGGCCCCGGCGACGGTCGCGTTGTGCGCTCGATCTGGCGGGTGGAGCGGTCACTACGCCAGGTGGTGCCCAACCTGACCCTGAAGGTATCTCCCGAGACGCCCGACGACCTGATCGAGGATGCCGTCCGCACGGTCTTCGTCACCGGCAAGCCACATTTCGTCAACCACCCGATGATGGTGGCCGACCACGGCACCGACTACGCGGTGGTCAGCTGCTACAACTCGCTGAAGACCGGCGGCGGCGCACACAGCCTGGTACGCCTGAACCTCAAGGAAGCCGTCGCCCGTCACGTCGGCGGCATCGACGCGTTCTGTGACGAGGCGCTGCCGCACTGGGTGGAGCTGACGGCCGAGCTCGGCGAGGCCCGGATCCGCTCCCTGGTCGAGCACGCGCGCTTCTTCGAGACGAACTTCCTTGCCACCGAGGGGCTGATCGACCTCGACCGGTTCTCGCTGATGTTCGGCATCTTCGGCCTCGCCGAGTGCGTGAACGACCTCATGACCCGGGAGGGCGTTGACGGCCGCTACGGGCACGACGAGCGGGCGAACGCGGCCGCCTACCGCCTGACGAAGCGGCTGGCCGAACTGGTGGCGGCCAGGCCGCTGCCCTACTGCGGTGGGGGCGGCGGCTTCGCGTACCTGCACAGCCAGAGCGGCATCGACCTCGACCTCGACACGACCGCCGGCACCCGCATCCCGATCGGGGACGAGCCGGGACTGCGTGAGCACATCGCGGCCTGCGCCCCGCACCACGCCCTCTTCGCCGCTGGCGTCTCCGACATCTTCCATGTGGACGAGACCGTCCAGGCCAACCCGCAGGCGATGGTCGACGTGATCCGCGGTGCCCTGAGCGTCGGCATGCGGGACTTCACGTTCAACCTCGACTCCAACGAGTTCATCCGGATCACTGGCTACCTGGTGCGCAAGAGCGACCTGGTGGGAATCGAGGAGCACGGCTCGCGCCACTCCAGCGACTACCTCGCAGCAACGGCGGAGATCAACCACACCGTCACCACCCGCGCGGTGAAGCGGATCATCGCAGCGGAGTTGAGCGCGGCTCCCCCCGTTGGCTGAGCTGTCGTCCGGCCTCATCACCGACGTCATCGAGTTCTCCGCCGTCGACGGGCCCGGCAACCGGTTCGTCGTCTTCACCCAGGGCTGCAACCTCGACTGCATCGCGTGCCACAACCCGTACACGATCAACCCCTGCATCGACTGCGGCGACTGCGTCGTCTCCTGCCCGTCCGGAGCCCTGAGCCTCGATGCCGGCGGCAAGGTGCTCTGGGACGCCTCCACGTGCACCGGGGGTGATACCTGCATCGACGTCTGCGAGTACGACTCCACCCCGAAGGCGCGGACGTACGCGGTTGCGGACCTGCTGACGCGGATCCGTCCGGCAGCACCGTTCCTCTCCGGGGTGACCGTGTCCGGGGGTGAGGCCACGCAGCAGGCCGGTTTCGTCCGGGCCCTGTTCACGGCTCTGAAGTCCGACACCGGGCTCGCCCGCCTCACCTGCTTCGTCGACACCAACGGGGACGCTGACAGCGATACCTGGCAACTGCTCTTCCCGGTGATGGACGCGGCGATGGTCGACCTGAAGTGCCTGGACGACGCCATCCACCGGCGCATGACCGGCTCGGGCAACGAGCGAATCCTCGCCAGCATCCGGCTGCTCGCCGCAGCCGGGAAGCTCCACGAGGTGCGCCTGCTGCTGCTGCCCGGGGTCAACGACGCCGACGAACTGCTGTCGGAGACCGGACGGTGGCTGGCAGCCGTCGATCCGCGGATGCGCGTGAAGGTGATCGGTTTCCGCCATCACGGCGTCCGGCCGGCCTCGGTCCCCCTCCGCGAACCCTCGGCCGAGCAGCGCGCCCACTACGCCGACGTCCTCCGCGACGAGGGCGACTTCGACCTCGTCGTGGTCTGACCAATCGGACCGGCAATTCACCCTCCGACCTCCCCCGAGATCCCCTTAGCATCTCTAGGGATGCTTGATTGGCATCTCTAGAGATGCTAAGCTCGCCTCATTGGGATCGACATCACAAGGAGGGCGACATGGCAAAAACCATCGGAGCCATCAAGGACTTCGTCCACTTCCTCACTGATGACCCGGCTCGCCGCGAAGAGTGGCCGCAACACGTACGCACGATTCTCGACGTCCTGGAGCCTCGTAGCGCCCGTTGATGAGCACACGCCCCGAAGCACAGTAGGGTGCTGCGTGTGTTGACGACGTCCCAGGCGGCCGAACTTGTAGGCCTCCCGAAGGAGCAGTTTCGCTCTGCGATGTCCAAGGAGCGCAAGAACGGCAAAGAGTTCCACGCCCCCCGCGACAAGTGGCTCGACGCCCGTACCCCGCTGTGGGACGAGAAGAAGGTGCTCGCCTGGGCCAAGGCCCGCAAGAAGCGGAAGAAGCGCGAGAAGGCCGAGAAGCACGACAAGTAGGCGCTGACGCCTCGCTGCACGAACTCCTCCGTTCCCCGGTCGGCACTCTCCCGCGCCTGCAAGACTGCCGTTGACGGGAGGTCCAATGCGCACATCGATGCGGTTCGTCGCAACCCTGCTGGCCATGGTGAGCCTCACCGCGAGCGCCTGCACCTCCCCTGCCACGCCCTACCGCCCGGGACCCTCCGATCCCGCGCCCTCGGCGCCGGCCTCTGCGGGCGCTCCTCGCGCGCCCTCGCGCATCACCGACGTGAACTGCGACGGAATCGTCGACCTGGTCATGGGTTCGGTCACGGAGCAGGGCGGTGATGGAGCCACGTGGCATGCCGGCTCGGTGACCGTGCGCTACGGCGGCAGCGACGTGGTGCAGTCCGTCGATCAGCTTGCCTTTGGCGACAAGCCCAGCAAGTTCGCAGGCGGGTTCGGCGGATCGGTGGTGGCCGGCGACCTGAACGGTGACGGGTGCAGCGACGTGGTGGTCGGCGATGCCGAGGCAGAGGATGGTGCCGCCAGCCCCGTGTGGGCTCTGTGGGGTTCACGCACCGGGATCTCCGCTGACCGGTCCGCCGTCCTGATCTCTGGCGAATCGGGACTCGGCCATCAGCTCGCCTTCGTCCCGCTGCCCTCCCCCGTACTCGTGGTGAGCAGCGAGGATGGTCCGCGCCTGTATCCGGTGAACACCGACGGCACACTGGGCACGTTCCGGCTGCTCGCCCTCAAGTCGCGAACGAAGCCCGGACGCTTCCCTGACGACGGCTACGGGGCCGCCCTTTCTGCGTCCGGCAACCTGCTCGTCGTGAGCTCTCCCCAGTTCGACGACGAGGGCTACGGTTACGGCGGGGAGGTGTGGGTGGTCCGTCTACTGCCCGGGCTCCGACACGAGGCCACCTGGGTGGGACAGGACTCTCCCGGCGTGCCCGGCTCCTACCGGTTGGGGGACGGCTTCGGCACGTCGGTATCGCTCTTCCACGGCTACCTGGCGATCGGCGTCCCCGGTGCTGCTGTCGCTGCCGGGTCCGGTCGGGTCCACGTGTTCCGGGTCACCGGGACGCAAGGCCCGCCCAAAGTGCGTTATCTCCGCAGCATCGACGCCCGGCCTGCGGCGTGCCCGGCGCACGTACGAGCAAGCTCTTCGGTCGCAGCGTCCTCGTCTACCGTCCCTGTCGTGGCGCCTACGGGGTGCTCGTGCAGGCCGGATTCCCCGACGATGTGGCCAGTTCTGCGGCGTCTGTCCCGTTCGCCGCGACCGAAGCGTGCCCGACCACGCTGCTGGCGGACTCGGTGACCGGCTGGACCCCGATCGGCGTGAGCCGGACCGCCCTGGACGGGACCGCCGCCGACAGCGCGCTGGTCGTCACGCGCCAACAGGATCTTCTGACGGTCAACGCGGGTGCGAGCACCCGGACCCGCCTCGACGCCGCGCCGTTCACCGTGCTCGCCCCACCGGCTGCCTGAGCCGCGGAACGGCAGGGTTGCAGACGGTGAGCGACGGCCTGGGTTGCTGTTTCATCCCAGCACTCACAGGCCGCCGCTCACCGCCGTCGAGGGTCGATCTCCCTCAGCCGGTCACAGCAACCTCAGCCGTTGGCACCGCTCTGGTTGATGCTGCCGTTGACTCCGGCAGGGAAGAAGCCTCCCTTGGTGACCCTCTTCGGGGTCAGGTAGACGATGTTGAGTACCTGGGCCGTCGTCCTGCTGAATGCGACACCGTTCGGGTCGGTGGGGACGAGATTGGCCATCCCGCCGTAGCGCGTCAACTCCTGGTCGAGGTCGGTCGTTCCGTCCAGGCTGTCGCGCGCGATGGAGATCTTCCCCGCCTGGACGACCAGGCCCTTGTCGTAGAGGCTGGCCCGCACGATGCCGGCATGGTAGGCCTCGACCGCAAGGATGCCGGCCGCGGCCTCGAGGTAGGTCTTGTTCGTGATCAGCGGCGCCGCACCCTTGTAGGCGGTCACTCCGACGTCCTCGAAGATGAAGGCGCCGAGCAGGAAGTTGTCGTCGCTGGCGAAGGGGTCGAATGTCTGGCCCGGCTTGATGAGTCCCGCCGCCATCGCTGCAGCAGTGAAGCTGGCCTGCAGGTCGATCTGTGGTCGGGAGACCCTTGCCGATCCGAGAGCCGAGCGCAGGAACTGCACGTGACTGAGCTCGTCGCCGGCGATCTCAGTGGCGTATTGCTTGAGCTTCCGTGAGTTGAACGGGACGGCGTGCCCTCCGGTCACGCCACCCAGGTGCCCGGTTCCTCCCGTCATGCCGGCGGCAAGGCCATGCCCGAAGACGGCGTGGGAGTAGAACTCCGCCTCCAGGTACTCCAGATTGAGTGCGAAATTGAGCACTGCCCCGTCACTGATGGTCGGGGAGGCCGCTGCGGCCGTCGTGGTTCCCGAGCCCAGCAAGGCTGCACTGCCGACGACGCCCAGCCCGGCAACCCCGGCCGTGCGCAGGAACGCGCGACGGTCGTTGTCGGTCTCGGAACTGCGGGTGATCATGTCGACCACCATCTTCTTTCCGAACATGGTTCTCCTCCTCAGGAGTGTGTGGGGTCCTTCTGAGAGGAGTTCGTAGCCGACGCGCGGTTGGATGGGTGCGGCCAGGATGCTGCTTGCCGAGCCGGGCTCAGTGCTTCGGGTGCTCCGGCCACAGGGACGGGGCATCGGTGGCGAAGGCCTTCAGGATCGCGGCCGACGCTTCGAGGGCCGACAGGTCACCGGCCTCCACCTTCGCCTCGAGGTCGTTGCGGATGGCGCTCACAGCGCCCGACGTGCGCAGTGCGTCCTCGAGTTCCCCACGGACGAGGGCCCACAGCCATTCCCGCTGCTGGCGGGCGCGGCGGGCCTCCAGCCGGCCGTCCTCCTCAAGGCGCGCGCGGTGCTTCACGATGGCCTGCCAGACCTCGTCGAGACCCTTTCCGGTGAGCGCACTCGAGGTCAGCACGGGCGGGCGGGGCGCATTGGGGTCGGAGGTGATCAGCTTCATCGCGATCGACAACTCGCGCGCGGTCACCCGCGCCTCACCCTCGTTGTCGCCATCTGCCTTGTTGACCGCGATCACATCGGCCATCTCGAGGATGCCGCGCTTGATGCCCTGCAACTGGTCCCCTGCCCGGGCAAGTGCGATCAGCAGGAACGTGTCGACCATGCCGGCGACGGCGACCTCCGACTGGCCGACACCGACGGTCTCCACCAGCACGACATCGAAACCGGCTGCCTCGAGGACCAGCATCGACTCCCGCGTGGTGCGGGCGACGCCACCGAGGTGCGCCCCGGCGGGCGAGGGACGGATGAACGTGTTCTCGCTCTGGGCGAGCTCGCCCATCCGCGTCCGGTCGCCGAGGATCGAGCCACCGGTCTTGGCGGAGGTCGGGTCGACGGCCAGCACGGCGATCTTGTGGCCGGCATCGAGCAGCTTGCGGCCGAGCGCGTCGATGAAAGTCGACTTGCCGGCCCCAGGGACCCCGGTGATGCCGACGCGGATGGCCTTGCCCGAGTACGGACGCAGGATGCGCAGCAGGTCGGCGGCGACGGCGTGGTGCGCCGGCTTGCTGGATTCGACCAGGGTGATCGCGCGTGCGATCGCCGTCCGCTCGCCGGCCAGCACCTGCTTCGCGAGCAGGTCCGGGTCGAGGTTGGGACGGCGCACGACGGCAGGATCGCGCTGGGGTGGGGCGCTGTCGCCATACTGGCGACCCGGGGTCGGATCCGACCTCAGGTACAGCGGCGCCTGCTCCTCACCCACGGCGCGGTCCTTGCGGGTCCAGGTCACGCAGCGTCGAGCCGTTCACGCAGCTTCGTCAGCAACTCGATCGCCGACTCCGGGATCACGGTTCCGGGCGGGTAGATCGCGTCTGCCCCGGCGGCGTACAGCTCGTCGAAGTCCTGGGCGGGGATGACCCCACCCACGACGATCATCATGTCCGGGCGACCCAGCTCGTCCAGCGCCTTGCGCAGGGCTGGCACGAGGGTCAGGTGACCGGCGGCCAGCGAGGAGACACCCACGACGTGGACGTCGGACTCGACGGCCTGGCGTGCGGTCTCCTCAGGGGTCTGGAACAGCGGGCCGACGTCGACGGTGAAGCCGAGGTCCGCGAACGCCGTCGAGATGACCTTCTGGCCACGGTCGTGGCCGTCCTGGCCCATCTTGGCGACGAGGATGCGGGGACGCCGTCCCTCTGCCTTCTCGAACGCCTCGACCAGCTCGCGGGCCTTGGTGACCCCTTCTGTGGCGCCGGACTCGGAGTTGTACACACCAGAGATCGTACGGATGTTCGCGGTGTAGCGCCCGAACACCTTCTCCAGCGCGTCTGAGATCTCCCCGACCGTGGCCTTCGCCCGCGCCGCGTCGATCGCCAGCTTGAGCAGGTTGCGGTCGGGATCGGTGGAGTCGACGTTGCCGGCGGCCCAGGTGAGCTTCTCCAGCGCAGCCATCGTGGCAGCCTCGTCGCGCTCTGCGCGCAGCTTCACCAGCTTGGCGATCTGCTCGTCGCGGACCTTGCCGCCGCCGACCTTCAGCACCTCAGGCACGACGTCGTTCTCGACGGTGTACTTGTTGACGCCGATCAGGGGCTGGCGGCCCGAGTCGATGCGCGCCTGGGTTCGGGCCGCAGCCTCCTCGATGCGCATCTTCGGGATGCCTGCCTCGATGGCCTTGGCCATACCGCCGGCGAGCTCAACCTCCTGGATCAGGTCCCACGCCTTGCTGGCGAGGTCGTAGGTGAGCTTCTCGACGTACGCGCTGCCGGCCCACGGGTCGACGACGCGGCAGGTGCCCGACTCCTGCTGCAGGAACAGCTGGGTGTTGCGGGCGATCCGGGCCGAGAAGTCGGTCGGGAGGGCGATGGCCTCGTCGAGGGCGTTGGTGTGCAGCGACTGGGTGTGGCCCTGCGTCGCAGCCATGGCCTCGAGGCAGGTGCGTCCCACGTTGTTGAACACGTCCTGCGCGGTGAGCGACCAGCCGGAGGTCTGGCTGTGGGTGCGCAGGCTCATCGACTTGGGGTTGCTCGGCTCGAACTGGCGCACCAGCCGGGCCCACAACAGGCGGGCCGCCCGGAACTTGGCGACCTCCATGAAGAAGTTCATGCCGACGGCCCAGAAGAAGCTCAGCCGCGGGGCGAACTGGTCGACCTTGAGGCCTACGGCCTCGCCTGCGCGGATGTACTCGATGCCGTCAGCGAGGGTGTAGGCCATCTCGATGTCGGCCGTGGCTCCGGCCTCCTGCATGTGGTAGCCGGAGATCGAGATCGAGTTGAACTTCGGCATGTTCGCGGAAGTGAACGCGAAAATGTCGGAGATGATCCGCATCGACGGCGTCGGCGGGTAGATGTAGGTGTTACGCACCATGAACTCTTTGAGGATGTCGTTCTGGATCGTTCCGGCCAGCTTCGCCGGGGCAACGCCCTGCTCCTCCGCCGCGACGACGTAAAGCGCGAGGATCGGCAGCACTGCACCGTTCATCGTCATCGACACCGACATCTGGTCCAGCGGGATGCCGTCGAACAGCTGGCGCATGTCGAGGATCGAGTCGATCGCAACACCGGCCATGCCGACGTCACCGGTCACCCGGGGGTGGTCGGAGTCGTAGCCGCGGTGGGTGGCCAGGTCGAAGGCGATCGACAGGCCCTTCTGGCCGGCGGCGAGGTTGCGCCGGTAGAAGGCGTTGGACTCCTCGGCCGTGGAGAAGCCGGCGTACTGCCGGACGGTCCAGGGCTGGTTGACGTACATGGTGGCGTAGGGGCCACGCAGGAACGGCGGGATGCCCGGGTAGGTGCCGAGGAAGTCCAGCCCGTCGTATGCGGACTCGTCGTAGCGCGGCGGCACGAGGATGTGCTCGGGGGTCAGCCAACCCTCGCCCATCACCTCGGGAGCGGTGTCGGCGACGGTGGGGGCACCGAGCTCGATACCGGTGAAATCGGGAACCGTGCTCACTTGGCCACTCCAATCCGGTCGAGGGCACCCTCAAGGAAGGCGACCACATCCATTCCGTCGAACACTTCGCCGTCGATGACGGACGCGTCCTCCGCGCCGATCTCGGTCTTGCGACCGGCGATGTAGACGGTTTCGACACCAGCGCCCTTCAGCGCGGTGGCGACGGCGATCGCCTGGTCGGCGTAGATCTTCGCCGACGAGCAGAGGATCGCCATCCGGGCCCCGGAAGCCCCGGCCCTGGCTGCGATCTCATCGGGCGTGCCGCCCTCGGAGGAGGGGAAGTCGATGCCACCGACCAGCAGGACGTTGTTGGTGAACATCTCGCGTCCGCCGAAGTCACGACGGGCACCGAGGCAGGCGAGGAAGACCTTGGGCTTCTCGCCGGCTGCTGCGCGGTCGCGCACCGCCTCGAAGACCTCTGCGTCGCGGACCGGCTTGAGCCCTGCCATCACGACGGCGGGACGGGGCTTGGCCGTGACCGGCTGCTCGTCCTTCATCGGGAACATGCTGACTCCGGTGATCGGCTGCTTGCGGGTGGCGAGGCGCTTGGTGCGCTCCGCGACCGTTGCGGCGATCCGCTCTGCGACCAGGCCTGACTCCAGCGCTGCGACCATGCCTCCGGCCGCCTCGATCTCCTGGAAGGCCGCCCAGGCGTGGGTGGCGAGCTGGTCGGTGAGGCTCTCGACGTACCAGGAGCCGCCGGCAGCGTCGGCGACACGGCCGATGTTGGACTCCTCGGCCGCCACCAGCTGGGTGTTGCGGGCCATGCGACGGCTGAAGTCGTCGGGCAGGCCGACGGCGGTGTCGAACGGCAGGCAGGTGATCGACTCGGCGCCGCCGACAGCGGCGGCGAACGTGGCGATCGTGCCTCGCAGCAGGTTCACGTACGGGTCGTCGCGGGTGATCATGCGCCACGAGGTGACCGCGTGCTGGATCGCACCCCTGTGCTCTTCCGGCACCCCGGAGACCTCGCCGACACGTGCCCAGAGGCGACGCAGCGCGCGCAGCCTGGCGATGGTGAGGAATTCGTCGGCGTTGGCGCTGACCCGGAACTCGAGCTGGCCGAACGCGTCGGCTGCGCTGACGCCGGCAGCCTCGAGGTCACGGAGGTAGGCGACGCCGGTGGCGATCGCGAAAGCGAGCTGGTCGACGTCGCCGGCACCGGCATCGTCGTAGGGCAGCACGTCGACGGTGAGGGCCCGGACGCCCGGCAGTTCCGCCATGGCGGCCTGCACCCAGACGGCGTGCGGCGTGAGGTCGACCTTCTCACCGGTGCGTGCGGCGAGCGCGAGCGCATCCAGCCCGAGGTTGCCCTTGGCGCCGGTTGCGCCGGCACCCTTCCAGAACGCTGCGAGGGCCTTGGCTGCCGCCACCTGGTCGGTGGAGCTGGAGATCGCGATCGGCGCCAGCGTCGGGTTCACCCCGGCGAGCACTGCCGCGACGTCGTCGATGGCGATGGCGCCCGCTCCGACGCGTAGCCAGATCGAGGTGGCTCCGCGCTGCAGGTCGGCCAGCACCTCTGCGTTGGTGAAGGCGACATCCGCGTCCTCGTGGAGCGCACGCACGTCCCAGGCGACACCGGCGTCGCGCACGGTGGCACCACGGGTGAACGGCATTGCGCCCGGCAGCCCGAGCGGGGCGACCGCCTCGGTGTACAGGGGCTCGATGGTCAAGCCGTCAACGGTGCTGGTGCGCAACCGCGAAAGGGCCTGATCGATGGTCAGTTCCTTGCCTTCGGGACGTCGCCGGTTGAGGACCTTCAGGACCTCTGCCTCCCACTGTTCACGGGTCGGCGTTGCGAAGTCTCCGGCAAGCATGAGGGGCGTGTCGGTCATGGCAGCACCATATCGCTCCCACTAGCCCCTTCCCGTTCCTCCAATGATTTCCGGACGATTGCGCAAGTACCCTCTCAGATGCTGGACGCCAAGGACTACGCAGGTTCGCGTCCGATCAGCCTGCCGCAGCGATCAGGCGCTCACCGAGGGCACGGACGGCCTCGCGGAGCTCGGGACCGGACACGACGCGGAAGGGTGCAGGGATCGAGGCGACGACCTCCGCGTACCAGACCGGGTCGCTGGTGCTCCCGACGAGCCGGCAGGTGTCGGCGTCGATCGGCTCCAGCCGGCCGATGCTGCGCGGCAGCCAGCCGGCCAGCTGCTCGGCGGGTGCTGCGATCTCCACAACGGTGGGGAACTCCCAGCCCACGGCGAAGTTCTCCTCCAGGAGGGCGACCGGGTCGATGTCGGCGGGCAGGTCGAACTCGTCCGGCAGCATCGTCACGCCGCGGACGCGGTCGAGCCGGTAGGTGCGCATCGCCCCATTGCTCACCCGACGGGACAGCAGGTACCAGCGCCCCTGCCGCACCACAACGGCCCACGGCTGCACCCGGCTCGTCCACCCGGCGCCCTCCTCCTGCCGGTAGGTGATCTCCACCAGCCGGTGCAGCGAGGAGGCGTGCACCAGCTGAGCTGTGATCGACGGGTCGGCGGGCGCCGCATACCGGTTGGGCACCGGGCGGGCGGTCCGACGCACCAGCTCGGCCTGGGCGGCGACACCTTCCGGGAGCGCGCGCATGATCTTGCGCAGCGCGTTCGCCACCGGGTCGGCGGAGTCGGCGGCCTCGTGGTGGCCCTCGAGCACGGCCATCACCATGCCGAGTGCCTCGGTGGCCGAGAACACCAGCGGGGGCAGCCGCACTCCCCGGCCCACGCTGTAGCCGCCGTAGCGACCCCGCACCGAGATGATGGGGATCTCGGCCTCGCGCAGGATTGCGACATACCGCCGGGCTGCCCGCTCGGTGACGCCGAGCTCTGCCGCCAGCTGGGCCGCCGTGGTGCCCGGCTGGTTCTGGAGCAGCTCCAGCACCTGCAGTGCCCGCGACGTCGGGCTGGTTTCTGTGCTCATCGGCCCCCTCGGAACTCCTCGGAAGTTGTCCGAACAATCCGGAAGTAGAACGTCCGGAATCGATTCTACGGTCGTGTCATGACACAGGGAATCCAGCACAGCACCCGCATCCACGAGTTCAGCCCGGCGTACCTGGCGAGGATCACTCCCAAGGGCCGACCGAACGTCCGCAAGCGTCAGGACGGCTGGTTCGTCAGGACCCTCAGCGACATGATCGATCTCCTGGCGCCTCGCCGCGCCGACGAGGTGCCCACCTCCCTGCTCGAGGACGTCGGCCTCGGCGCCGCGTCCCCCGCCACGCAGCTCCGCACCGAGTTCAACCGCCTTGACGCCCAGCTGCACGCGCGCTTCTACTGAGACGATGGGCGACCTTGAGTTCGAGTTCACCGCAACGGTGATCGAGTGGCGCGGTCCAGCACCCTTCTACTACGCGGTCGTGCCAGCGGAGGAGAGCGAGGAGATCGGTGCCACCCCCTCCCCTCCCCGACTTGTCAGAACCAGGGAGGGCTATAGCACGCCGTGGTTCTGACAAGTCGGGGGGGCGGGGTCAGCTGACCTGGCGGACCAGGGCCTCGGCGGAGCCGATCATGGTGGCGGTCTCACGTTCCCAGTCCGGCTCCTGGCCGCGGAACGGCCCGGTGGCCAGCGAGATGATCACCGCTGCGGCGCGCAGGCGCAGCTCGGTCGCGTCCACCCTTGTGTCGAACACGGGCACCCAGCGACGGATCAGCTGGTGCACGCGCGCTTCCTGGGCAGCGTTCATGCGCTGGATCGTGGACAGGTGGGCGATCAGGCAGGCGAGGTCGTCGGCGCGTCGGCCGGGACCGAGGGTGTCGGTGTCGAGCAGACCGCACACCCGTCCGCCCGAGACGTGCACCTGGCCCTCGTGGAAGTCGCCGTGTGTGGGCTCATTGCCGGGCGGGATCGGGGCGAGGCCCTGGCTGATGGTCTCGACCAGCCGGTTCAGCTTCGGTTCGAGTGCGGGCAACGCGGCGCTCACCATCCGGGCGTAGTGCCCGACGGCGTCCGACCACGGCGGACGGCGGTCGAGACGGCCAACAGAGGACGGCATCGCGTCCAGCAACTCGATCAGGGCCTCTGCGGAACACGGGTCGGCGGTGTCGAAGATGGCTTTCGCCAGCGGCTCCCCCGGCAGCTCGCGGAGCACGAGCAGGTGATCGTCGGTCACGGCGGCAATGGGCGCCACCGGCAGGCCTTCGGCCAGGAGCAGCCGGTGCCGGTCGAGGACATCGTCGAACAAGCGTGCCCGCAGGACCTTCACGTAGACCACCTGTGGTGGCTCGTCGAAGCTCACCCGCACCACGGCACGGCGCCGCGGGCGGTACCCGATCATCTGCAGCGACAGGTCCTCGGGCCGCACCTCGCCGGTGAAGATGTGGTGGGAGTTGCACAACTCGGCCATGGACTCGACGTAGGCGGCGCGGGCAAGGCCGGGCAGGTCGGGGTCCTGCGGATAGATCCAGACCGCCACCTCGCGCTCACCATCGGCGAAGATCTCCGCGACCGTGTCGGTGTCGGCAGGGCCGGAAGCGCGTGCGCTCACTCCGAGCAGTTCCTCGCGGCGTCCGTACGGCCAGTCGACGAGCGCGGAGTAGGTGGCCGTGGTCGACTGCGCGGGGTTGGCGTCCACGTGATCGAGTGCCCAGGAGACGAGCGTCCCACCGGCGTGCTGGACGGCCGCGGCCAGCAGCGCGCCGACGTCGTCAGAGGTCAGCAGGAGCGAGCCATCGGGATCGCTGGGTACCACCTGGCCACCTCCTTGTCCGCCGGGCTGGCAGCAGACTACTTCGCAGGGCTCGAACGTCAGGCCTCAGGGTCGAGCGGCGCGCCGAGCCTGGTGAGTCGCAGTCGTGCGGCCCTGCGTCCGTCGAGCTCCGTGACGCGCAGCTCGAACGTGGCCGGCGGCTGCTGTTCGGTCTCCGATGCGAGGGTGACCGTGCAGGCGTCGTCGAGGTTCGGCAGGTTGCCGAGTTGCGCCATCACGAACCCTGCGACGGTGTCGTAGGGACCCTCGGGGAGTCGGTAGCCGATCTGCTGGCCGAAGTCCTCCAGCGTGACGAGGCCGTCGAGGTCGATGGTCGCGTCGTGGTTGGGGACCGACGGTGCCTGCTCGGGGTCGAACTCGTCGGAGATGTCGCCGATCAGCTCCTCCACCAGGTCCTCGATGGTGACGATGCCGGCAGTGCCGCCGTACTCGTCGCGCACGATGACGAGGTGCTGCTTGGTCTGGCGCATCTCCGTGAGCGCCCGCAGGATCTTCACCGTCTCCGGCAGCGACATCACCGGGCGCACGAGCTGGCTCACCGGGGCGTTGCGTTCGGCCGAGTCGAGGTCGGCGAGGTCGCGGATGTGGACGAAGCCGATCACGTCATCCAGGTCCTCCCCGATCACCGGGTAGCGGCTGTGGGCCGCGCCCTGCACCTCGCGGATCGCCTTGTAGGCCGGCATCGACCCGTCGAGGAAGTCGACCTCGGTGCGAGGGATCATGGTCTCGCGCAGGCTGACCTCACCGGCTGCGAACACCTCGTCCACGATGCGTCGTTCCTCGCGGCCGAGGGTGGACGAGCTGCCGACCATGGCGCGTAGTTCCTCGTCGGACACTTCCTCGCGCGAAGCGTTCGGGTCGCCGCCGAGCACCCGGACCAACAGGTCGGTGGACTTGCCGAGGAACCAGATCACCGGGGTGGCGATCTTGGCGATCGTGTTCACCAGCGGAGCGAGGGCGATCGCGAACGCCTCTGCCCGCTGCATCGCCAGCCGCTTCGCAGCGAGCTCGCCGACGACGATCGAGAAGTACGAGATGACGAGGGTGATCGACACGAGCGCGAGCGGGCCGGCCGCGGCTTCCGGCAGGCCCCAGCCGATCATGACAACAGCGAGGCTGTCGGCGAGGGTGGCCCCACCGAAGGCTGCGGAGAGGAAGCCGGCGAGGGTCACGCCGATCTGGACTGCCGAGAGGAACCGGTTGGGGTTCGAGGTCAGCTGCGCGACGGTCTCGCCCCGCTTTCCCCGACCGCTGAGCTGCCGGACCTGGGATTCGCGCAGCGAGACCAGGGCCATCTCCGCCGCAGCGAAGACGCCCCCGATCATGATGAAGACAGCGATCAGCAGGATGTCGCCGACAATCGAGTTCATGCCACCGCCGCGCTAGGGGATCCGTGGTGGCAGAGTCTACCGGCGCTCCCCCTCCGTCCGATCTGTCGGGACGGTGCTAGCCTCGCGGCCATGTCCAGCGGGGGGTTCGGTTTCGCCAGGGGAAACCTGATCAAGCTGCTGTCGCTGCCCCGCTACGTCGCCGGGGCGCTCCGCGCACGCTGGGTGGAGCGCGATCCTCAGCTGTGGGTGGTGGGGAGCGCCTTCGGACCCGCTGAGGGCGCGCTCGCCTTCGTCCGCGCGGCTGGGGACCTCCCCGAACCGCCCCGCATCGTCTGGCTGAGCGGGTCGGAGACCGAAGCAACCGCGGCCAGGGCGGCGGGCATCACCCGCGTCATCGACCGGGACTCGGCGGAGGGCCTTGCCTACACCCTGAAGGCGGGACTCGCTGCGGTCACGCACGGCTTCGGTGACGTGAACCGCTACGGGCTCTCGGGAGCGGTGATCGTGCAGCTGTGGCACGGGGCGCCGCTGAAGAAGCTGCATGCCGACTCACCCGCGGTCACCTCACTCGGCGGGCTGGAGCGCGTCCCCGGGGTGGCCGCCCTGCTGCGCACGGCCTACCGCAAGGGCACCCGGCGGATCTCGCTGATGCCCACGAGTTCCGGCTACTTCGTACCGTTCCTCGCCAGCGCCTTCGACCTGCTCGGCGGCCAGGTGCAGGTGCTCGGCGAGCCGCGTGCCGACCTGCTGTTCACCGGGACGGAGGACGCACGCCGGGCGGCGGCGAGGGCCGTCATCGCCCCGCACCTCGGTGAGTTCACCGACGCCCGGGTGGTGCTGTACGCACCGACCTGGCGGGACGGCGACCCCGACCCGGGTGTGCCGACCGAACTGCAGTGGCAGCGCATCCAGGCGGTCTGCGAGCGACTCGACGTGGTGCTGTTCGTGCGGCCGCACCCCCTCGGCGTCGGGGAGTACAACCACTCCTCGCCGCGGGTGCGGCTGCTCACCGCAGCGATGCAGCCGGAGTCGATGCCGCTGCTCTGGGGGCTGGACGCCCTTGTCACCGACTACTCGTCGATGGCGGTCGACTACGTCGTGACCGGAGGGCCACTGCTCCTGCTCGCGCCCGACCTGGAGTCCTACAAGCGCACGAGGGGCCTGTACGTCGACTACGCCTGGCTGGCCGGTGGTGACTGGAGCACCGACTGGGACCAGGTGCTCGACATCCTCGAGGCCGTGTTCACGGACCCGGACGCGGCAGCTGACGCTGCTGCGCACAGCAAGGAACTGGCCACCCGCTTCCACGAATGGACCGACGGCCGCAGCGCCGTCCGCGTTGTCGAGGCGGCAGCAGCGCTGGTGGAGGCTGTCAGGAAGCGACGCGCGAGCGGTCCACAGTGGTTGCAGCGCCCGTCAGCCAACCCTTGATGAAGCCGGCACCCCAGCCCAGGTGCATGGTGAAGAGGACGACGATGTTCAGCAGGCGGTCGACGACCCCGTCCCCGCCGAGGCGGGTGGCCCCCACCGCCGTCACGCCGGCGAGGTAGCCGAGGGACGGCACGTGCGCCAGCGCCCAGCCGGCACCCCGCGCCACACCGAAGAGCTGCAGCAGCCCGACCAGCACGCTGACAGCCACCAGGACGGCGACGGCCGGCGGCGGCAGGTAGCGCCACGGTGTGGACTGTTGCCGGCGGACGAGGTGGCCGCGCCACACCCCGGTCGCGTACATCTGGCGACGCAGCGCGTCCCAGTTGTCGCGGGGCCAGTAGGTGACCTTGAGGTTCGGGGTGAACAGGATCAGGTGGCCGGCCGCACGGATGCGATGGTTGAGCTCCCAGTCCTCTGCGCGGCGAAGGGTCTCGTCGTAGCCACCGACCTCCTCCAGCACCTCGCGTCGGAACACGCCGAGGTAGGCGGAGTCCGATTCGACCTCCTCCTCACCGTGGTGCCACGAACCGCCACCAAGACCGAAGGGCGAGTTGTAGGCGCGGGCGACTGCGCTCTGGAACCGTCCGTGCCCCTTGGCGACCATGACGCCGCCGACGTTCGCGGCCCCGGTGCGGTGCAGGATCTCGACCGCCGCGGCGGTGTAGCCGACCGGAAGTTCTGCGTGGGCGTCCACCCGGATCACGACGGGGTTGCGGCTCGCGGCGATCGCGAGGTTCAGCCCGATCGGGATGTCGTTGCGTGGGTTCCGGACCAGTCGCACCCTCGGATCGGACGCTGCCAACGCCGCTGCGACCTCGTCGGTGCCGTCGTTGGAAGCGCCGAGCGCGAGCACCAACTCCTGCTCCCCCGGGTACTCCTGCGAGAGGACAGCCCCGACGGCCTCACCCAGGTGGGAGGCCTCGTTGAGCACCGGCATCACATACGAGACCGCCGGGTGCAGGGGAAGCGGTTCGAGGTCAGGGCGCACCTTTGCTGCCGGGCCGGAAGTCACGGCGTCATCCTCTCACCCCTCCCCGAGTTGTCAGAATCTCACTGAGCTATAGCTTCGCGAGGTTCTGACAACTCGGTGGTGCGGGGGACGCCGAGCGCAAGCAGATCATTGACGAGGTAGCCCGGCTCATGGCGCACTTCGAAATTGGTGGCTCGCAGGACGCGCTTTCGTCCGACCACGATCCAGCGTTCCCGTCGAATGTCGGCCTGCCAGGAGGACGCGTCCATGTGTTGTCCGCCATCGACCTCGAGCACAACGACTTCGCCGCCTCGCACCTCCCACTCGGCGTCGAGGAAGCGCCAGACGCCCGAGGCGTCCCGCCTCCGCACTTGGCGTTTCGGGAGGGCGAGGCCGTAGCTCCGGCACATCTTGGCAAGGTCGAGCTCACCCAATGCCTGAGAACCGGCCACCGCGTCCGTTATGGCTTCGCGCAGGTACTGCTTGTGCCGTATCCGTCCGACGCAGCGCAGCATGGCGTCGAGCTCGTCGGCGGTGACCAGCCGCTGCTGGACGGCGGCGGCAACCATCGTCGCTGCGAAGCGTGGGTAGGGCTGCCAGGCGGCAGCGTCCAGGACGGCGCGCGCGGTGGGCGTGCGTGGCAACCCATCGGTGAAGACGGTCTGCTCCGGATGGAGCCTTCGCGACTCATGAACCCGCACACCAGCCATGCGCGTGACCTTGTTCCCGCGCGGAATCACCAGATGAACCATCTCAGCTTCCGTCGCGAAGGACCTGAATCCCGCGAGCTCGAGCGAGGTGTGACTCCCGAGTGCGGAAACGCCGGCATCCAGCACCGCGATCCACATCAGCTGTCGTCGATTCGGCCGAGCGTTCTGGAGCAGCACGACCTCATCGCCGATGGCCAGCCATCGCTCTGCCCTGACTTGCGCCCGGACGACCGTGTCACCGACTCCGACCGCGTACAGACTTCGTCTGCTCAGGACACCGTGTTGTCGCTCGGCCGCAAGACCGAGCCCCGGAAAGCGATCCACTCCCGCATACACATCCACACCTTCGTCATGAACGGGCGAAGGGTGTCACTCAGTATGGAATCTGTGGAAAACCCACCCTTCCCCCCGACTTGTCAGAATCTCACTGAGCTATGGCGCAGCGAGATTCTGACAAGTCGGGGTGGGTGGGGCGGTCAGGCGAGCTTGGCGGCCAGGTTCTCGTCGAGGGCTGCGAGGAACTCCTCTGTGGTGAGGAACTCCTGGTCGGGGCCGACGAGGAGAGCAAGGTCCTTGGTCATCTTGCCGCTCTCTACGGTCTCGATGCAGATCTGCTCGAGGGTCTCTGCGAACGCTGTGACCTCGGGGGTGCCGTCCAGCTTGCCGCGGTGCTTGAGGCCGCCGGTCCAGGCGAAGATCGAGGCGATCGGGTTCGTCGAGGTGGGCAAGCCCAGCTGGTGCATCCGGTAGTGCCGGGTGACGGTGCCGTGGGCGGCCTCGGCCTCGACGGTCTTGCCGTCCGGGGTCATCAGCACCGAGGTCATCAGGCCCAACGAGCCGAAGCCCTGCGCGACGGTGTCGGACTGCACGTCCCCGTCGTAGTTCTTGCAGGCCCAGACGTAGCCGCCCTCCCACTTCATGGCGGACGCGACCATGTCGTCGATCAGCCGGTGCTCGTAGGTGAGCCCCTTGGCGGCGAAATCGGCGGCGAACTCGGCCTCGAAGACCTCGGCGAAGATGTCCTTGAACGCGCCGTCGTAGGCCTTCAGGATCGTGTTCTTGGTGGACAGGTACACCGGGTAGTTCCGCTGCAGGCCGTAGCTGAAGGACGCCCGCGCGAAGTCCTCGATGGAGGAGTTGAAGTTGTACATGCCCATTGCGACGCCGCCGTCCGCGCCGTAGTTGGCCACGACGTGCTGGATCGGCTCGGAGCCGTCCTCAGGGGTGAAGGTGATGGTCAGCTGGCCGGCGCCGGGCACCTTGAAGTTGGTGGCCTTGTACTGGTCGCCGTGGGCGTGACGGCCGATGACGATCGGCTTCGTCCAGCCGGGCACCAGCCGCGGGATGTTGGAGATGATGATCGGCTCACGGAACACCACGCCGCCCAGGATGTTGCGGATCGTCCCGTTCGGGGAGACCCACATCTTCTTCAGGCCGAACTCCTCGACCCGGGCCTCGTCCGGCGTGATGGTGGCGCACTTCACGCCGACGCCGTGCTTCTTGATCGCGTTCGCCGAGTCGACGGTGACCTGGTCGTCGGTGGCGTCTCGGTTCTCGATGCTGAGGTCGTAGTACTCGAGGTCCACGTCGAGGTAGGGGTGGATCAGGCGTTCCTTGATGAACTGCCAGATGATCCGGGTCATCTCGTCCCCGTCGAGTTCGACAACCGTGCCGACAACCTTGATCTTCGCCATACCTTGCGCCTCCTGGCTCGCTGCAACAGGGGAAAACATATCGTGGCCAGACCGCGCCAACGGGTGGTCCACCCGGGACGCTACCCTTTCAGCCGTGATCGACTCCACCCACTGGCTGCTGACCCTGTCCTGTGCCGACCGTCCCGGGATCGTGCACCAGGTGACCGGCGAGATCGTGGAGGCCAGGGGCAACATCACCGAGCTCCAGCAGTTCACGTCCACCGAATCGGGCCGCTTCTTCATGCGCGTCCAGGTGCAGTCCGGCTTCGACAGGTCACACTTCGAGCGGGCCTTCGCAACGATCGCCGACAGCCTCGGCGCGCAGTGGAACCTCGACTACGTCGGACGCCGCCGCCGCACCCTCATCCTCGCCAGCAAGGCCGGTCACTGCGTCAACGACCTGCTGTTCCGCCAGCGCTCCGGCTACCTGCCGATTTCCCTGCCGCTGATCATCGCCAACCACCCCGACCTCGGTGACCTGGCCCGCTTCTACGGTGTGCCCTTCGAGCACCACCCGATCACCACCCACGACACCAAGTCCGAGGTGGAGAAGCACATCCTCGACGTGGTCGCGGAGCACGACATCGAGCTGGTGGTGCTGGCCCGCTACATGCAGATCCTCTCCCCCGAGCTGTGCGAGGCGCTGACCGGCAAGGCGATCAACATCCACCATTCGTTCCTGCCCGGCTTCAAGGGCGCCAACCCCTACCGCCAGGCGCACTCCCGCGGGGTGAAGCTGATCGGCGCGACCGCCCACTTCGTCACGTCAGACCTGGACGAGGGCCCCATCATCGAGCAGAACGTCCGACGCGTCGACCACACCATGGAGGTCCCGCAGCTGGTGGCCATGGGCCAGGAGCAGGAGAGCCGGACGCTGACCGAGGCGGTCAAGCTGTTCGCCGAGCACCGCGTCCTGCTGGACGGTGCCCGCACGGTCATCTTCAGCTGACCGGCCTGACGCTCCGAAGCTAGTGGGTTTCGCGTTCCGGGCGAGGGGAACCGGCCAACTCGTCATCGGCGGCGCGGGCGTCGGGCTCCTCGAAGATCCGCGCCCCGACCAGCTCGGCCAGCTCCCAACCGTCCGCGATCGAGCCGTCGGCGACGATGACGCCGGTGTTGTCGAGGTGGGCCTTGCCGAGGGCCTCGGTGAAGCCCTTGACGCGCACCATCGACCAGACCCGCAGCGCTGCCCCGTGGCTCACCACCATCACCACGTCCTTGCCGGACGCAGCGATGGTCGCGATCGCGGAATCGAAGCGGTCCATGAACTCGTGCGCGTTCTCCCCTCCCGGGATGCGCGCGTCCAGGTCACCCTTGCCCCAGGCGACGAGTGTGCCGATATAGCGCGTGGCGTCCGCGGAGAGCTCGTCCTCACCGGCAGGGACCTCACGCAGCTCGGGCAGTACCTGCAACTCGAGGCCGCGCGCTTCCGCGACCGGACGCGCCGTCTGCTGCGTCCGGACGAGATTGGAAACGTAGACGGCCTCGATCGAGTGGTGGCTGAGCCGCTCGACGAGGGAAGCGGCCTGCTCCAGCCCGCCGTCGTCGAGGTCGGCGCCGGGCTCCGCGGTATCCAGCAGGAACCCGACATTCGAGGCAGTACGGCCGTGGCGGACGAGGATCAGGCGCATGGTTCGAGCATAGAGAGCGTGGACGCCCCGCCCGAACCCGGTCCGTCGGGAATCAGGGCAGCTACCGTGAAGGCGGGAGGTTCGGTGAAGGCTCGGCTGGTGATCGTCGGATTGTCACTTGTGCTCGCCGGCTGCGCAGCCCCGACGCAGGAGCCGATGGCCCCTGCCCCGACCCGGGAATCCCCCTCTGCCGTCGTCCCGGCGACCTCACCGGGCAGCACCGCGGCGAGCCCGCCACCGAGTGTCGCCGGCACCCCGTCCGCCGGGCGCACGGACCTGATCCTGAGTGGTACCGCCATCGGCGACCATCCGCTGGGGGCCACCCCGCAGAGCCTGCTTGAGCGCGACCTGGTTGCCCGCCTCGGCAAGCCCAGGGCCGGCCCGACCCAGGTCTGCCGGCTTGCCGGCGAACGCAGCCGGTTCGCCCTCTTCGACCATTCCTGGGGCGGCTTCACCGTGCACTACGGACGCCGCGCCGGCGCCACCATCGCGATCGGCTGGGCGGTGGCCGTCGACCGGGTGCCCGACGGCCTCACACTGGTCGACCGGCTGCCATGGCGACCGACGTTCGCCGACCTCGCCGGCAGCGACGGGGTCGAGGTCGAATCCAGCGCCGGCGTGAAGAGGGCGAGGCTCACCGGAAGGGCGATCAGCTACACCGGCCAGGTCGGGGTGCCCAGCCCCGACACCGTCACCGGCGGGCCTGAGCTGGCCTGCCGTTAGGCGGCAGCGATGACCGCTCTGGCCAGCTTGGCCGTTCTCACGACGGTGACGTAGCCGGGTCGGGTCGCGGTGATCCGGACCTTCATCACCTTGTGCAGGTCCGCCGTCTTGAGCTTGTACGTGACGGCTGTGGCCTTCTTGATCGCCTTCGAACCGCGGTACCACTGGTACTTGAGTTTCGCGCTCGGACTGTACGTGCCGGGGACGGCCGTCAGCACGAGGCCGACCTGGGCCGTTCCGGTCACCTTCGGCACCGGGATGGTGGCGAACGTGGCCTTCTTGACCTTCGCTGACACCTTGGAATACAGCGAAGTCGTGCCCTTACCTCTGCCGGTCACCTTGACCTTGAGCTTGTAGCCGAGGTCCTTGACGGCCACGACGTAATCGGCACGGACAGCGCCGCTGATCGCGCGCGACTTGCCCGAGGAGGACACGCGGTACCACTGGTAGGTGAAGGTCACGACGCCGGTGCCCCACGAGCCGGTGTTCGCCGTCACCTTCTGTTCCACGGCGGGTCGGGTGTTGCTGAGCACGGGGACGGTCGGAGCGAAGGTGCCGGCGGTCACGAGAGTGCTCGGAGCGGAGGTCCTCGTCGCGGACGTGTGTTCGGGGGCAGAGCCGATGACCTGCACCTTCAGCGTGTGGCCGAGGTCCGCGGCAACCGGGGTGTAGACGGGGTTCGACGTCGCGCCGCCGATGGACGTCGCGTCGCGGTACCACTGGTAGCTGAATGTCACGCTCGCCGGGGTCCACACGCCGGGGCGGGCAGTGACCGGCTTGCCGACGACAGGCGTGGTCGTCGACAGCGTTGGCGCGCCAGCGGTCACCGGCGGCCAGACCACCGGCGCGCTGGCCGCCGAGGTCTTCGTCACCGAAGTGCGTTCCGTGGCCGAGCCGGTCACGGCCACCATCAGCCGGTGGCCGTAGTCGGCGGGAACGGGCGTGTACTTGCTTCCCGAAGCGCCGTTGATGGGCGTCACGTCGCGGTACCAGGTGAACAGATAGGTGACACCTGTCGGCGACCAGGCGCCCAGGGTGACGGTGATCTCCTTGCCTACCGTTGGCGTGGTGGTGGAAAGCTTCGGTGTCGACCCGGTCACCCTTGTCTTGACCACACGACTACTCGCGACTGAGGTCCTGGTGACCGGGGTATAGCCCGGAGCCCGACCGGTGACCGCCACCGTCAACGTCTTGCCGAGGTCGTCGGCCACCGGGGTATAGGTGGAGGTGGTCGCGTTGTAGATGGCCACCGAATCGGCGTACCACTGGTAGGTCAGGGTCGCCGCGGTCGGCATCCAGGCGCCGGGCAGCGCTGTGATGACCGAGCCCAGATCCGGGTTGGGGTCGGACAGGGTCGGCGTCACCCCGATGACCTGCGGGAGGGTGCCCGTCACCGTCACGGTTCCCGCCACCGTTGAGGAGCCGTCGGTGTTGACCAGGGCGTCGGCGGTGTCACTGGCGTACAGGTCGAGCTCCCAGCCATACACACCGGCAGGCGCGGGAGCGCCATCGATCATGCCGTCCCAGGTGAGGCCATGGACGGAGCCGTTCGGCGATGCGGGCACCGGGATGCGGGCAACGACTTCTCCCCCGGCCTTGGTGATGACGAGCCCGAGCCCTGCGGCCTGGAGACCTTTGGTGGCGTCCAGATCGAGCGTCCACGGCGTACCGATCGTCACGGACGGGGCTGCGAGCACCCCGAGGACGCGCGGAGCGGAAGGGCGCGAGATGGTGTCGTCGATGCTTGCCGCCCACAACTCCGTGCCGGTGGTCCATGCCACAGTGTGGGAGCCGTCGGTGGCCGCAGCTCCCGGATTGCTGCCAAGGAGGTCGGTGCGGCCGTCGAGGAAGTTCCAGACGACGAGGCTTGGGTTGCCGGTGTCCGGGTCCGTGGGCTCGACCAGAGCGAATCCGTCGCCCACCGCGACCGGCGTACCGGCATGGGCGTAGCAGCCTGCCGGGTGGCGGAAGTCGAGAACGACCGTGTCACCTGAGCCGCTCTCCCTGGCCAGTACCCAGTCGCCCCAGAGCCCGGTGGCTTCGAAATCGCTCCCGGAGCACTGCGCGAAGTCGACGGCGGTCTTCGTCGATGGCTGGGTGACGTCGACCACCTCATAGCCTGCGCCGGCTTTCCGTAGGGCCAGCGACCCGAACAGGGTGACCACGTCACCGGCGGAGGCCAGCACGGGGGTGCCGTCCACCCGCATCACGTCGGCGTTGGCCGTCGAACCACTCAGGAAGTACGGGCCGCTGAGTGAGCGGGCATCAGCGACTCCTGCGATGGTGCGCACCGCCCGGCCGGCATCGAGCAGGTGGGCTCCGTCCGCAGCCGTGATCAGCGTGCGGTCGCCGGACGCGGAGAGGCCCGTCGCCCGTGGACGGAGGAGCTGCTCCGCCTTGGGGGTCACTCCTTCCAGCGGACGCGTCCAGGCCTGTGCGCCGGCGATGCCCGACGCCGGGCGGTTGTCGAGCCCGCCCACCGACTGCGGGGTGACGACAAGCGCAGTCGTCGTCGCCGTGGTCTCAGGCAGGTCGAACAGCCTGGTCACCGCACCTGCCGAGTAGGTGCCGATGTAGCCTCCGCCCGCGGTGAGGACGGTGGCGAGGGGGGCGTCGGTGTCACCCCTGCCGTAGACCGCCAGCGACAGCATCGCCGCCGTCGGGGACACCGGGCTGAGTGTGTCCTGGTCGGGAAGGTAGACGAATTCGCGGGAGGTGTCTCCGTTGACGAGCCGGGCGACCACCCAGCTGCTCCCCACCTCGAGGGAGGCGGTGGTGGACAAGTGGTCACCGGGGTCCAGCGTGCGGCAGGTGGGGGACGCCAGGGTCGCGGCGACGGCGGAGCAGAGGGTCGCGCCGGACCCGTCGGCCCGGATCCAGTAGGCGCGGGATGCCGACAACGCGGCGGCCGCGAGTCCGGGAACGGCGAGCGGAGTACTGCCAGCACCGCTCAGTGGGACGGAGTCGAGATAACCGGTGCTCACGGCAAGCGCCGTGGCGCCATCGATGTGGAAGGTCGGGGTGGTGCCACGAGCGGGCACGGCGAGCTCGGTGCTGTGCCCATCGGAGAGGCGCACAACCGAGAAGCCGGAAGACACGGCGGCATCGATCACCACGGCGTCGTTGGCGCTGAGAGCCATCGGAACGTCACGTGCGTACACCTTGACCGGTGCGGCATCGGGGCCGGCACCGAGGTCGTAGGTGTAGAGGTCGAAGAAATCCCCACCGGCGTCCGTGTCGCCCGTGGGGTCGACGTACATCACCTTGCCGTCCCCGACGTAGCTGACCTGCCCGGTGAAGGCCGGTGCCACCAGGTCATCGAAGGTGTGACCCGCATCGGCCGACACCCGGTAGCCGCCGTCGTCCGTCGCCGGAGCAAGGATGATGCCGGTGCCAGACGCCGCAACGACCTCCGGCACGTACCCGGTTCTCGGCAGAGGGACATGGTCAATGTCCTCGACGGCTGCCGCAGGCGTCGCCGTCAGTCCGGACAGTCCCGCGACAAGGGCAAGAACCGCCAGCCCTGCCACACACCTTCGGCCATGGTCCCCGGTTTTCGGCGCACGCAGGCGCCAACCCCCCTGCAACATCTCAATCCCCCCACCGCGCGCTCCAACACGCGCGGAATAGGCGGAAAGTACCACCACCGGATTACGGACGCCAGAGGGCCGTCCAGACTCCTCGCCGGCAGGTGCCCGTCGAGAGCCTCAGGCTTTCGCGATCTTCGCCGTCCGCGCCGAGTTCGCAGTGCGGTTCTTGTAGCCGTCGAGCTTGCCCGTCACCTTGACCCGCACGCGCAGGCCGCGCAATGACTTCGGGACGGTGAAGGTCGCCCTTGTCCTGCCCTTGAGCTTGGTCGACTTGCCGCTGGCCGAGACCCGGTACCACTGGTAGCCGAACTTCACACCGGCCGGCGTCCAGGTTCCTGGGTTCGCCGTGAGCACGGAGCCGACCTTCGGATGGGTGTTGTCGATGCTCGGGCTCCCGGCTCCGAGCGTGCCCTTGCCGACCTTCGAGGTGTAGGCGGACGCCTTCGTCGTTGCCGCCCAGTACGGCACCTTCCCCGTAACGGCGACCCGCAACTGCTTCCCCAGGTCCGCCGGGGTCACCTGGTACACGGGGCCCGAGCCGATGGGGGCCGACCTGCCCCTGCGGTACCAGCTGTAGGAGAAGGCGAGCCCGTTCGCCGGCGACCAGGCACGCACGGAGACGGCCAGCTTCTGGCCCACCACCGGAGTGGTGTCGCGGATGGTCGGGGTCGAGCCCGTCACGGTCCCCAGCGGCGTCCGGACGACCTGGATCGTGCCGGTGACAGCCGAAGTCCCGTCAGCGGCCACGAGATTGCCGGAGCCGTCGACAGCCCCCTGGCTGATGGTCCAGCGGTAGGTGCCCGGCTGCACGAGGTTCGCCCCGTTCCTGCCGTTCCAGGCCAGCCCGTGCAGCGAGCCGTTCGGGGCGGCCGGGAGCGGAGCGGTGTGGACCAGCCCGGCGGCGCCCCTGATGGTCAGGGTTCCGGGCGCGAGCGCCTTGGTCGCGTCGATCGACAGCGTCCACTTGGCGGTGCCGGTGATCAGGTTCAGGCTCGGCTGGGCGACGGCCCCGAGAACCCGGGGGGCCGACCGTGCAGCACCGAGGATGTCGCGCACGACGAGTTGCGACCCGGTGCTGTACGCCAGCCGGTGGCTTCCGTCGGAGCTCACGGCGCTCCAGTCGCGGTCGGGCATGCGCGTGACTGCGTCGGTGAGGATGTTCCACACCGCCAGCACGTCGTCGGTGTTGGGGTCGCCGGCCGCAGCGGGCAGCTGCAGGACCGCGAACCCGTCGCCCACCTCGATCGGGTAGCCGGCGTGCTGCCAGGACTGGTGGGTGCGGTAGTTCAGCACGATCGTCGTCGGTGTCTTCGACGCGCCGAGGGTGTTGAAGCCGAGGACGTAGTCGCCCCACAACCCGATCGCGTCGAAGGTGGCCGGCCCGAACTGGGCCGGCACCTCGACCCGCGTCGAGGCAGTGGAGGTCACGTCCGCGACCTCGAACCGGTTGAGGCTCTGGTTGGTGAGCATCAGGGCATGCGAGCCGAACAAGGCACGCACCTGGCCCTTGCGTTGCGCCGTCCCGTCCACGCGCATCACCTGGTCGTAGGCGATGGTGCGGCCGACGAAGTAGGGGCCGGTCAGCGTTTCCGCGCTCGCACCGTACTTGGGCGGTGCCAGCGAGCCGGCGGGCCGACCGTCATCGAACAGCTGCAGGCGGACGCCGTCGTCGACAAGGGTGCGCGAGCCGGAGGCGCCGATCCCGGCGGCCTCAGGGCCGAGCAGCGCCTCCTTGGCGATGGCCGAGTCGCTCACGGAGCGTTGCCACGCCTGGTAGCCGGACGCCTGCTCGCCGGTGCGGTCGTCGAGGCCGGTCAGCCGGTCGGCCGTGAGCCGCAGCCCGGTGACATCGACGGGGGTGGTCGGGTGCGTGAAGAGCTTCGAGACGTTGCCGTTGGTGTCCACCTGGCCGATGTAGCCGGTGGTTCCCTTCCACACCGAGGCGAGCGGACGGTCCGAGTCGCCGACGGCGAACACTCTCGAGCGGTCGGCATCCGGCGCGACGACGGGCACGGGCACTCCGGGAGTGGTCGCACCGTCCACCACCAGTTGGGCCTGTGAGCCGGCGCCCCAGCGCGGGGTGACGAGGACCCAGCCGGCACCGGTGTGGAGTGCTGCTGCCGCTGCACGCGGGTCGGGGACGCCCTCGACGGTGAACGACGTGCAGGGCGAGGCCGACGGCGCGGCGACGTCGAGGAAGCAGACGCCGAAGCCGTCGGCAGCGACCGTGGCATAGACCGCCTGGTCGCCACGCAGCACTGCTGCGACGAGGCCCTGCACGACCACGGGGGCCGGGAGCGGGGAGTCCTCGCCCGTCACCGACCGGAGGTCGAGGTAACCGTCTCCGGCGAGGCCGTCGGCGTCCGTTGTCGTCGTTGTCGCGAGCGCAAGGGAGCCGTCGTCCAGGTCGACCGTCGTCCGGGCCGTCCGGGAGTCGGTCGGTGAGGTGAACGGCAGCGGGTGGACGTCGCCGGTGGCCAGGTCCTGCGCCGACCGGGTGGTGACGCCGCCGGCGTCCGACCGGAGGACTGCGGTGTGGGCGTCGGCGGCCTCCACCCAGCCGTGCACGACGGTCCTGACCGGCGCGTCGTTGGTGAAGTCGTAGGTGGAGAGGGTGGTGTCTTGACCGATCGTTGCCCACACCACCTGGCCGTGCGCGACGTGAGTGATGCTGCCGTTGGCCGGCACCGTCGGCGTGAACGGAACGAAGGTGGCCCCGTTGTCGGTGCTCAGCTTGTCGGGAATCCTGCCGCCGGTCGACGACACGAGCAGCGAGCTCCCCGAGGCTGCGATCACGGTCTGCTCTGCCATCGCGCCCGGGAGCGTCACCCGCAGGTCGTCCCCCGCAGCGGACGCAGCGGTGGGCACAATCGCACCGAGCCCGGAGATCGCCAGCCCGAACGCCAGGAGCGCTGCGATTGCCCAACGGGACGGGCGCACCCCCGTGCTTGCCCGCCTGGATCGCTCCATGACTTCCCCCAAACCGCTTCCTGCCGTTGCCTGCGTAACGACAGTCCGGAAGCCAACACCCTATCCGCCGGGGAGGCGACGAGGCAGCCGAGGTCCTCGAACCAGCCGGCAGGACCCGTACACCCGACGGTCGGGCACGGAAGAAATCCGACGTAGCCAGAGCACACCTGCACCAATTCCCGCGCCAGGGCCGGATGGCTGGAAGTCGCCGCTCAGGAGGCCGGGCAACTGCTAGCGTCGGTTGCGACTCGCACAGCATCACAACTCATTGAGGAGCCCATCGTGAGCAAGACCCCCGTCAAGGTTGCTGTCACCGGCGCAGCCGGGCAGATCTGTTACAGCCTGCTGTTCCGCATCGCCAGCGGCGCCCTGCTCGGACCGGACCAGCCGGTCGAGCTGCGACTGCTCGAGATCACCCCGGCCCTGAAGGCGCTCGAGGGCGTCGTCATGGAGCTGGACGACTGCGCGTTCCCGCTGCTGAGCAAGGTGGAGATCGGCGATGACGCCAACACCGTGTTCGACGGCGTGAACCTCGCCATGCTGGTCGGCGCCCGTCCGCGCACAGCCGGCATGGAGCGCGGCGACCTGCTGAGCGCCAACGGCGCCATCTTCACCGCCCAGGGCAAGGCGCTCAACGCCGTCGCCGCTGACGACATCCGCGTTCTCGTGACCGGCAACCCGGCCAACACCAACGCCCTGATCGCCATGAGCAACGCCCGCGACATCCCGAAGGAGCGGTTCAACGCGCTCACCCGCCTCGACCACAACCGTGCGATCTCGCAGCTGGCGGCCAAGCTCGGCGTCGCTGTGACCGAGGTCAGGCACATGACCATCTGGGGCAACCACTCGGCCACCCAGTACCCCGACATCTTCCACGCCGAGGTTGATGGCAAGAACGCGGCAGAACTGGTCAACGACCAGGCCTGGATCGCCGACACCTTCATCCCGACGGTCGCCAAGCGCGGCGCAGCGATCATCGCAGCCCGTGGCTCGTCGTCCGCTGCCTCCGCAGCCAACGCCACCGTCGAGCACATGCACGACTGGGTGCTCGGCAGCGCAGCCAACGACTGGGTATCGATGTCGGTGCCGTCCGACGGTTCCTACGGCGTTCCCGAGGGCCTCATCTCCTCGTTCCCGTGCGTGGTGAAGAACGGCACCTACGAGATCGTCCAGGGCCTGGACATCAACGTGTTCTCCCGCGCCAAGATCGACGCCTCCGTGGCAGAACTGATCGACGAGCGGGACGCCGTCACCGCGCTCGGCCTGATCTGATTCTGAGCTGACCAGCACGTCCGGGGGCGTGGGTGCCGTGCGCACCCACGCCCTCGCGCGTCCGCCGGCAGTGCGCTGTTGTACGGACTCGCACGACACCCCGGCGCGGCCGGACGTAGCGTGTCACCTGACCACACCCCCAACAGGGCATGGATGCCCGGGTCAGAAACGTCCAGGAGTGCCATGCCTGCCAAGAATCCGCCCAGGAATCCGCTCCGAGCGCTGACCACAACGGCCGTGGGACTTGTGTTCGCGGCCCTTGTCGCCACCTCACTCGCCGTGCCGGCGACTGCCGACCCGGTTGACCGCTCGGACGAAGACCCGACTGCGCGCCAGGTCGACGGGAACGTCGCGCCGAAGACGCTGCCCGACAAGTGGTTCGTGCAGGTGTCCGGCGCCCCGTCACTTCGTGGCGGCAACCGTGCCGCAGCGACCAGGCGCCAGGCGAGCGTGCAGACGGCCGCGCGCGATCACGGCTCCTCCCTCTCTGTCCTCCACACCTATACCCGGGTCTGGAACGGCTTCTCGGTGAAGGCGAGCAGGAGCACGGTCGAGAACCTGCTATCGCTGCCGGGTGTGACCGCGATCTACCCGGTCGCGGCCGTCCAGCAACCCGACCGGTCGGGCCTTTCCGCACTGAAGAACTCGTTGTCGATGATCGGCGCTGACCTCGCTCAGAGCGCGGGGTTGACCGGTGAGGGCATCAAGGTCGGCATCATCAACAGCGGCATCGACTACAACCATCCCGATCTCGGTGGCTCCGGCACCCCCGGCAACAACAACGACTTCGGCCCGAGCGCGCCACGGGTTAAGTACGGCTACGACTTCGTCGGTGACAACTACAGCCCGGGCGTCCCTGGACGTGAGCCGGTGCCTGATGCCTTCCCCGACGACTGCGCCGGATGGGGCACCGGCCTTGCCGGTGTCATCGGCGGCGCCGGCGATCCTGCAGACGGCCACGTCAGGGGCGTCGCACCTCAGGTAACCTTCGGCGCTTACCGGGTGTGGGGCTGTGCCGGTGCAACCGATACCGAGGTGATCCTTGCAGCCATGGACCGCGCGGCCGCCGACCACATGGACGTGGTCACAACGCTCCTGCCAGGTTCGTCGAGCTGGCCGGGCAGTCCCATCGCCGAAGCGGCCAGCGCGCTCACCGATGCCGGGACCCTTGTCGTCGCTCCCAATGGAGGCGGCGGCTCCAGCGGGTTGTTCTCCTCCAGCGTTGCCAGGAAGGTGATCTCGGTAGCCTCCGTCAACAGCGCAGACATCACCCTGCCCTGGTTCAGCGTCAGCCCTGCCCCGGCATGGAGAAGCGAGAAGGTCGGCTATCTCGAGGCTCGCATCGCGCCACCGACGCCGACATCGGGAACGTCGCAGCTGGCGGTCCCACCCGCAGGCGACGCCCAGGGCTGCGGACGGCTCAGCGGCCTCACCGGCAGGATCGTCCTCATCCAGGTAGGCGACTGCGACGTTCGCGGCATGGCCTTGAGCGCCATGGACGCGGGCGCGGCCGGCGTCGTCATCTACAGCGATTCCCCGAACCCTGTGGTGTTTCCGGAGCTGTCGGGACCTCGCACCCTGACCATCCCCATGGTCGGCGTCTCCCAGGCTGACGGCGAGGCACTCGCGGCACAGGTGGCTGCAGGCAGGGCGACCACCCTCACGTGGAAGAGCGGTGTGACTCCCGTGCCGAACCCGTTGGGCGGTCTGGTTTCGGCGAACGCGTCGTTCGGCATGGCTGCTGACCTCACCCTCACCCCCGACCTGGCGGCCCCCGGTGACAACGTCTGGTCGACCTTCCCGATCGAGAAGAACAGCTACGCGAGCGCCTTCGGCACGTCCGGCGCCTCCGCGGCCGGAGCTGTTGCGCTCATGCTGCAAGCCGCCCGACTCAAGCACGTCGACCTGCAAGGTGACGTGGCCAGGGTGCGGGCTGCCCTGCAGAACACGGCAAGGCCCGTGAGCTCGCTCAACCTTTTCGGCCGGGTCACGAAGGGGGTGTACGAGCCCACCATCCGCCAGGGCGCCGGCGTCATCCAGGTCGACAAGGCCATCGCCGCAGCACTGACCGGCACGTCGGTCGCTCCGGGACAGATCTCCCTCGGCGAGAACGTCAAGACCTATCGCGAGACCAGGCTCACGCTCACCAACCGCGGCACCAAGGCTGAGACGTACAAGCTGAGCGTCCAGCATGCCGCCAGCGTCGGGCCCCGCCCGACGAACTACTGGTACGGCTCTGTGAGCCGGGCGGTGCCGGCGACGTTCTCCGCCAGCACGGTGACGGTCCAGCCGGGCAGGACGGCAACCGTTTCGGTGTCCCTCAGGCAACCCGTGCTCACCACCGGCTGGATCTATGGCGGCTGGGTGAAGCTCACCCGAACCGACAACAACTCGACCCTTGTGGTGCCGTTCGCCGGCATGTGGGGCGACTACCAGAGCGTCAAGGTGCTGCAGGACGGCTGGGCCTTCCGGTACCCCGACACACCCGCGGAACCCATCCACCTGCCTGCCCTTTCGACCAGTGCGAGTGACAGCGGCATAGTGTCGCCCTCGGGTCCGAAGCCGGTCTTCACGATGCAGGACGCGGATTCACAGCCACACCTGCTCTACCACTTCGACTACCCGGTCAACAACGCCTACTTCAACGTCTACAAGGCCACCGCGGACGGCCGGAAGGGGGCAGAAGTCTTCCCGGGTCGCACGACCTTCCTCGAACTGGGAAAGGTCGGCCGCACGGAAGGTGCCCTCGGGAACCAGGGCCTCCCGAACCAGGTGTTCAACGGAAAGATCCCCTTCGCCAAAGCCTCGACAGCCGGCCTCACCGTGCCGAACGGCGACTACGTGCTCGAACTCCGCGTCCTGAAGGCACTCGGCAACCCCAGCGTGGCCAGCAATTGGGAGACCTACACGTCGCCGGCCTTCACCATCCGGCGCACAACCCCTTAGGTATTCGTCATCCGACCGGCCCCCGGCTTCCGTAACTGCGAGGTTGTACGCAGCCCCGGGACGCTGACTGACCGACGTGGGCACACGTAGTGTGCCAATGTCCACACCCCCGCGGGGCAGTGAAGCCCCCAGTCAGACAACACCCGGGAGAGACATGCCCAGCAGAACGTCCCGCAGCATCCGGACCGGCCTCGGCGTCGGTCTGGCGGTCGCAGCACTGGTCAGCACCACGCTGGCGGTGCCCGCCGACGCCGATCCGCTCGACCGCACCGGTGAGGACCTCACCGCCCGCCACGTCCCGGACCAGCTGAAGGGGAAAGCACTCCCCGACAAGTGGTTCGTCCAGGTCTCGGGGGCCCCGTCCCTGCGCGGCGGCAGCCGGACGGCGGCAAAATCCCGGCAGGCGAGCGTTCAGAGCGCGGCACACGACGACGGCGTGAAGGTCTCCGTGCTGCACAGCTACACCCGGGTGTGGAACGGCTTCTCCGTGAAGGCCAGCAAGGCGGAGGTCGAGAAGCTGCGGACGATGCGCGGCGTGACCGCGATCTACCCCGTCTTCACGGTGGCGCTCCCCGACCGGAAGGTGGAGCCCGAACTGAAGTACTCGCTGCCGATGATCGGCGCAGACGTCGCCCAGGTGGCCGGCTACTCCGGCGACGGCATCAAGGTCGGCGTCATCGACACCGGCATCGACTACAACCATCCCGACCTCGGCGGGTCGGGCACGCCAGGGAACAATGCCGACTTCGGTCCGAGCGCCCCCCGGGTGAAATACGGCTACGACTTCGTCGGCGACGACTACGACGCCAACACAGCGGGTTCCGAACCTGCGCCGGACGGGTTCCCCGACGACTGCAACGGCCACGGGACGCACGTCTCCGGCATCATCGGCGCCGACGGCGATCCGGCAGCCGGCCACGCCCTGGGCGTTGCTCCGCATGTCACCTTCGGTGCGTACCGGGTGTTCGGCTGCGAAGGCTCCGCCGACACCGAGGTGATCCTCGCAGCCATGGATCGCGCGGCTGAGGACAGGATGGACGTGGTCAACATGTCCCTGGGTGACGCCTTCGCGACCTGGCCGGACTACCCGGACGCGGCCGCGGCCGACGCCCTCACCGACGCCGGTACCCTCGTCGTCGCTTCCGCCGGCAACTCCGGCGAGTCCGGCCTGTTCTCGTCCGGCTCTCCCGCCGTGGGCAAGAAGGTGATCTCGGTCGCCTCCGTGGAGAACACCAACATCACCCTGCGCTACTTCAGCGCCGACCCCGTCCCGGCCGGCACCGATGGCCACTTCGGTTACGTGCCTGCCGAGGCAGCACCCCTGCCGCCGGACTCCGGATCGTCACCGCTGGCCGTCCCGCCGAGCGGCAACACCCAGGGCTGCGATCCGCTCACGGGCCTCGCAGGAAAGGTCGTGCTCATCCAGCGCGGCACCTGCTCGTTCTACCAGAAGGCGTACGACGCCCAACTCGGGGGCGCTGCCGGCGTGGTGATCTACAACAACGCACCCGGCATCCTGAGCCCCACCGTCGCGGGTGCACAGCCGATCACCATTCCGGTGGTCCTCGTCTCCCAGAGCGACGGCGCGTCGCTGGTTGCGCAGGTCAACTCCGCTTCCACGAGCCTCACCTGGACGACCTCGACGAAGGCGTCCCCCAACCCGACGGCTGGTCTGGTCTCCGACTTCAGTTCGTTCGGGATGTCCGCCGACCTCACCCTCAACCCGGACGTCGCAGCTCCCGGCGGCAACATCTGGTCGACCTTCCCGATCGAGCAGAAGAGCTACGCCAACCTCTCGGGCACCTCGATGGCTGCTCCGCACGTCACCGGGTCGGTTGCGCTCCTGCTGCAGGCCGCACGCCTGGCCCATCGTGACCTGGACGGGGACGTGTCGGCGGTGCGTTCTGCGCTGCAGAACACGGCGAAGCCGATCAGTTCGCTGTTCCAGTTCGGACAGGCGGTCGTCAACGGCGTCTACGAGCCGACGGTGCGGCAGGGCGCAGGCCTGATCCAGATCGACAAGGCGATCTCCGAGGCGCTGACGGCCACCACCGTCAGCCCGGGAAAGATCTCCGTCGGGGAGAACCGCAGCAGGTACTACAGGAAGACGCTCACCCTCACCAACCACGGCACGAAGACGGAGAAGTACACCCTGAGCGTGCAGAACGCCGCAGGTGTCGGACCGAGCCCGACGACCTTCTGGTACGACTACAGCACCAGGAAGGTGTCGGCGAAGTTCTCGTCGAAGTCGGTGACGGTGAAGGCCGGCAGGACGGCGAAGGTTGCGGTGTACCTCAAGCAGCCGTCGCTGAAGACGGGCTGGCTCTACGGCGGCTGGGTGAAGTTCACGAAGTCCGACAAGAGCAAGACCCTCGTCGTCCCGTTCGCCGGCATCTACGGCGACTACCAGAAGGTGAAGGTGCTGCAGGACGTCTGGGACGTGAACAGTGCCGGAACCGCCCTCGAGGTCGTGGCGGACCTGCCGGCTCTGGCGACCTCCGGTGACACCGACGACATCGTCGCTCCGACGGACCCGAAGCCAACGTTCACCCTCGTGGACGCTGCGCACTCCCCGCACCTGCTGTTCCACTTCGACTACCCGGTGAGCAATGCCGTGTTCAACGTCTACAAGGCAACGGCCAGCGGCAAGAAGGGTGCTGAGGTCTTCCCCGGCCACAAGACGTTCCTCGAGCTCGGCGAGTTCGGGCGCGACGACGGGTTCCTCGACCTGACGTTCGACGGGAAGATCCCCTTCAACAGCACCACGTCCGCCGGCCTGACGGTGCCCGACGGTGACTATGTGCTGGAGCTCCGGGTGCTGAAGGCGCTCGGGAAGAAGGGCAGGCCGAGCCATTGGGAGACCTACGTCACACCCGCGTTCACCATCCAGCGGACCACTCCATAGGAGGCCGCTGAAAAGCAAGGTGTACGGGATCGGACCGCACCCCGAAATCGGGGTTGCGGTCCGATATCCTGCCTGCGTCCATGCGCTCCAGGGGGGAGCGGACGAGTACCCCAGCCAGTCCGTACTTTCAGGAGTAAGCATGTCAGCAAACTCGCGTGCACGGGCTTTGTCAGGCGCGGCCGCAGGCCTCACCGTCATCGCCCTTTTTGGCGCAACCATCGTTCCCGCGTCGGCAGCTCCGGTACAGCCGGGCCCGATCCAGACCCCGTCGGTTTCCAAGCTCAAGCTTCCCGACGGCACCGCGGCCTCCCGGGTGATCCCGGGCCGCTACCTCGTCGAGACGGTGGCGACGCCGCTGTCCCGCGGTGGCAGCAAGTTCTCCAGCGACAGCACGACCAGGGCCACGACGGCTGCAGCAAAGGCAGCCGGCGCGAAGGTCGGTAGTAGCTACTCCGAGCTGTGGAGCGGCGTGAGCGTGACCGCCACCGACGCCCAGATCAAGGTGCTCGCCCAGTCGCCGAGCGTCAGGGCGGTCTACCCGGTGCTCCGGGTGGCACTGCCCAAGACCACCAGGAGCGCGACCAGGATCTCGAGCGCGCTCGACCAGATCTCCGGGGTCGGCCTCAGCCAGGACGGCACCGGCATCAAGGTCGGCGTCATCGACACCGGCATCGACTACAACCACCCCGATCTTGGTGGCACGGCCGGCAGCACCTTCCCGACGGCGCGCGTCGCCAACGGCTACGACTTCGTCGGTGACGACTACAACTCCGACGACCCGAACAACGACGTTCCGATTCCCGACGCGAACCCCGACGACTGCGAGGGCCATGGCACTCATGTCTCCGGAATCATCGGCGCCAACGGCTCCGGTGACGGCGACTCGGCCAGGGGCGTTGCCCCGAACGTGACCCTCGGCGCCTATCGCGTCTTCGGCTGCGAGGGCAGCACGGACACCGCAGTCATCCTTGCCGCGCTGAACCGGGCCAAGTTCGACAAGATGAACGTGGTCAACCTTTCCCTCGGCAGCGACTTCGACTCGTGGCCGAGCTATCCCGACGCCGTAGCCGTTGCCAACCTGGCCAAGGCCGGCGTTGTCGTGGCGGTCGCCGCGGGCAACTCCGGTGACACCGGCCTGTTCTCCGCAGGAACGCCTGCCGTCGGTGCCGGCGTCATCTCCGTCGCGTCCTACGAGGGCGCAACGATCAGGACCAAGGCCATCGCGGTCAACGGCGTGAAGTACGCCTACACCCAGGTGGACGGCACGGCTGAAGCTCCGGTAGACAACACGATCCCGCTCACCCTTGTGGCAGCATCCCCTCTGGAGGGATGCACCGCTATCAGCCCTGTGGTTGCACATACCGCCCTGCTGATCAAGCGCGGCACCTGCGACTTCCGGGTGAAAGTGCAGAACGCCATCGCGGCCGGTGCCGAGGCTGCCGTGATCTACAACAACGTACCGGGGCTGGACAGCTTCACCGTCGTCAACAGTGACACCCCCACGGCACTGGCGATTCCGGCCATCAGCATCGGCGGGACGCAGGGAGAGGCACTGCGGACCACGCTCCCGAAGCCCATGACCTGGATGGACGTCCAGTCCGACCTCGTCAACCCTGACGGCGGCCAGATCTCGACGTTCAGCTCCGCCGGCCTCGCCGCCGACCTGAGCCTCGTGCCGACCATCAGCGCACCGGGCGCAAAGATCTACTCCACCCTTCCGGTGGAGCAGGGCGGACACGGCAACCTGTCCGGCACCTCGATGGCGACGCCCTACATCGCCGGCGTCGCAGCCGTGATGCTGCAGGCCAAGTCGACCCTGAAGGGTCACCCGGCCGATCTCGCGAAGCTGCTGTACAACACAGCGAGCCCGGTGCTGAAGAACACCGAGCTGGGTACGGCAAGGCCCGAGGCTGTGTTCCGACAGGGCTCCGGCGTCGTGAATGTTGCGAATGCGCTCTCAGCAATGGTGACCGCTTCACCGTCGGTGCTCAAGCTCGGCGAGGGTAACAGCCACACCGTGACCATCTCGCTCACGAACAAGACCACCGGCAAGCTCACCTACCAGGTCAAGCGCATCTCCGGTGTGAGCGCTGCTGCCAGCACCAGCGGTGGCAGCTACGTCGGAACCACCACGCCGAACTACGGCTGGTCGGACATCGGCTTCAAGGCCGGCAAGAGCGTCACCGTCAAGGCCGGCAAGACCGTCAAGGTCAAGGTCAAGCTGACCCCGCCGTCCGTGCTGAGGGGCAAGGCGGGCCTGCTCTACGGCGGCTGGGTGCAGTTCACCACCGCCGGCGCAGGCAACACCGTCACGGTGCCGTTCGTCGGCATGCGCGGCGATTACCAGGCCGTCAAGGTGCTCAACAAGTTCAAGTACTTCGACGGGACCTCGGCATGGACGCTGCCAAGCCTCGGGTATTTCGACGCCGGGACCATCAACTTCGAGACCGGCAGCAACCGTAACTACACGATGAGTGGCAATGACGTACCGTTCGCCATTTACCACCTGGACTATCCGGCCAGCGACGTGCAGTTGAAGGTTACGAACCAGAAGACCAGGAAGTCCTACTACGCGATCCTCGACTGGAGCACCTTCAAGACCGATGGCAGCTACAGGATCAGCAGCAAGTCGACCCACCTGTACAAGCAGTCCAGGGATGTCGGCGCGCAGGTCATCGCGCTGGAGGGCCTCTACTCCAAGGGCAAGGCATCCCCGGTGTATGGCGGTACCTGGAAGATGCAGCTCCGGGTGCTCAAACCGCTGGGCACCTCTTCCAGGAGCAAGCACTGGGAGTCGTGGACCAGCAGGGCCTTCACGATCGGGTGATCACCTTCTCCTGACAGGACGGCCGGCGCTTCTGGGCCGGCCGTCCTGCTTTGTCCGGCGGCCTTTGTCCGGCGGCCCTTGTCCGGCGGCGCCGGCGATACAACCTACGGTTGCGTAGCTCGCGACGATAAGGTGACCAAAGACCTGGAACATGTCGAAGGAGTTCGAACAATGGCGTTCACCGGCCGCCCTGCCACACCAGCCACCGAGGCGGTGCGCAAGGTCCGAGACTTCCTGCTCGAGCACGGCCAGGACTACGCCGGTGCGGTGGCCGGCTTCGAGTGGCCGGAGCTCGACGAGTTCAACTTCGCCACGGAGTGGTTCGACGTCGTCGCCGGCGAGCATCCCGATCGGGCCGCCGTCACCATCGTCTCTGAGGACCTGAGCACGCAGTCGTGGACCTACGGCGAGCTCACCCGCCGCTCCGACCAGGTGGCGCGCTGGCTGCGCAGCCAGGGCCTCGGTGCGGGCGACCACGTCATCGTCATGCTCAACAACACCATCGAACTCTGGGAACTGCTCCTCGGACTGCTCAAGATCCGTGCGGTCGCCGTTCCCACGTCGACCCTGCTTGCGGCTGCCGACCTCGCCTACCGTGTGGAGCACGGCGAGGCGCGCGCCGTGGTCGCACCGACGAACCTGAAGAACCGGCTCGACGGCCTGCCGAAATCGGTCCTGCGGATCGGCGTGGGCGAGGGCACACCGTCGGGCTGGATCTCGATGGCCGATTCGCACAACGCCTCATCGTCCTACCTGCCGAGGACCCCGACGTTGGCGTCCGACCTGAGCCTGTTGTACTTCACGTCAGGCACCACTGCCCGACCCAAGCTCGTCGCGCACACCCACGTGTCCTACCCGGTCGGACACCTGTCGACGATGTGGTGGCTCGGCGTGCGTCCCGGCGACGTGCACCTGAACATCTCGTCCCCGGGTTGGGGCAAGCACGCGTGGAGCAACTTCTTCTCCCCCTTCCTCGCCCAGGCGACGGTCTTCGTCTTCAACTACGAGCGGTTCGACGCAGGCAAGCTGATGCAGGTGATGGACGCGCACGACGTCACCACGTTCTGCGCGCCGCCGACGGTGTGGCGGATGCTGATCCAGGCAGACCTCACCCAGCTCTCGAAGCCGCCGCGCGAACTGCTCGGCGCAGGCGAGCCGCTGAACCCCGAGGTCATCACGCAGGTGCGCAAGGCGTGGGGGGCGACGATCCGGGACGGCTTCGGCCAGACCGAGATGACCTGCTGCATCGGCAACTCCCCCGGCCAGCTCGTGAAGGACGGTTCGATGGGACGGCCGATGCCCGGGTACCCCGT
The DNA here is from genome assembly GCA_963799235.1 of uncultured Actinomycetota bacterium. GTDB lineage: Bacteria > Actinomycetota > Actinomycetes > Propionibacteriales > Propionibacteriaceae > Propionicimonas. The sequence goes on from CAWCWL010000002.1 coordinate 230,923, forward strand.
CGTGCTGCTCGACCCGGTGACCGGTGAGCCCAGCGTGGGAGAGGGCGAGATCTGCCTCGACCTGTCCAGGCCGATCCTCGGGTTGATGGCCGGCTACCACAACGATCCGGACATGACTTCAGAGGCCTGCCGCAACGGGTACTACCACACCGGCGACATCGCCTCCTGTGACGCCGACGGCTACCTCACCTACATCGGGCGGGCCGATGATGTTTTCAAGGCCTCCGACTACAAGATCTCGCCGTTCGAGCTGGAGTCGATCCTGCTGGAGCACCCCTACGTCACAGAGGTGGCGATCGTGCCCAGCCCCGACCCGTTGCGGGCAGCGGTACCGAAGGCGTTCATCACCCTCGCGATGGACGCCGCCACTCGCCAGCAGGAGGCGGCCCGCGAGATCTTCGCCCACGCCCGCGAGCGCCTCTCCGGCTACCAGCGGGTGCGGATCGTCGAGTTCGTCACGGACCTGCCCAAGACCATCTCGGGCAAGATCCGCCGCGTGGAGCTCCGCGAGCGCGAAGCCAGGCGTGTGGCGGAGCAGGTGCGGGACAACCAGTTCCTGGAGAGCGATTACCGCTAGCCACCTCGCAATCGGTCCCTGAGGAGATTCGCGAGCGCAGCGAACGAAGCGTCACGAAGGGCCGCCCTCGCAATCGGTCCCTGAGGAGATTCGCGAGCGCAGCGAACGAAACGTCACGAAGGGCCGCCCTCGCAATCGGTCCCTGAGGAGATTCGCGAGCGCAGCGAACGAAGCGTCACGAAGGGCCGCCCTCGCAATCGGTCCCTGAGGAGATTCGCGAGCGCAGCGAACGAAGCGTCACGAAGGGCCGCCGCCACCCTTCAATCCACGCTCAGCCAGCATCACCGCGCCGACCGCAGCACCCCCACAGCAAGCCACCCTGCGAAAACGGTGACAACGGTGAAGATCGTGAACGGCACCATTTCGAGGCTGCCCTCCACCATCCAGGCGGAGATCAACATGGCAAGGATCGCCCCGGCCATGGTCACAGCCTTCACGCTGAACAGCGCCGCCAGCAGATGCCCGGCCGGACGCCGACGCCAGACCAGCACAGACGTGGCGAGCGCCAATGGCACCACCAGCCCCAGGTCAAGGGCCTGGACGGAAAGGGTGGGAGTGCCGAGCAACCCGGCCCCGGCAAGGTCACCGGACAACCCGGTGGAGATCCGTGGCACCCACATCGCCACCAGCAGCGCAGCGGCGAGGAAGCCGAACGTGATCAGGCTGCGACGGGGGAAACCCACCGTCTGGGCGGCCAGCGTCCCCGCGTCCAGCGTCGACCAGAGCCAGGCGATGCCGACGAGGCTGAGCGGGAAGAGAAGCACGAACATCGGGAACAGCGGGCCGAGCGCCCAGAACACCGCATACATCAGGTACTGGTAGGCGAAGTAGCCGAAGATCCCCAGCGCAGCAAGTCGGCCGCGCACCGATCCGCGGGCGATGAAGCCTGCCGCCACGAGCAGGGCCGGCGCGGCGAGGAAGAGCGTCACCGCATCCCAGCCGACCCCCTCAGCCACCACCCGCACGGCGTTGTAGGCGTATACCCCGTCGGTGGCGTAGCGGTACGCCTCGCCGCGGATGCTGGTTGCCGGCGCGCTGGCGCCACTCCCCCGGGCGAACACGCCGATCGCGGACGCCGATGCAGCCAGCAGGCCGATGAACCCGCAGTACACCGCGAGCCAGCGAGCGTCACGAACCGCTCCCCGAGTAGCCCGTGAGCGCAGCGAGCGAGCGTCACGAACCGCTCCCTGAGGAGCTCGTGAGCGCAGCGATCGAGCGTCACGAACCGCTCCCTGAGGAGCTCGTGAGCGCAGCGATCGAGCGTCACGAAGGGCACCGCGCGTCGTCATTTCGCCGCCCCGTTCCAGAAGAGCTCGAGGAGCTGGTCGACAGCGACCTCGAGCGCCCCAGCGTCCCCGGTCGTGAAGCCCAGCACCGTCCGCATGATCACGAAGCTCGAAGTGAGGCTGAAGAACGCCTCGGCGAGCACAGCGGACGGCAGGTCGTTGCGCACCTCCCCGGCCGCCTGGCGGGTGGCGAAGAAGCCCGCCATCGCTTCGAGGTTGCCCTGGGGACCTCCGGCGAAGAGCTCGGCAACTTCGGGCACCGTGCCGGCTTCGAAGGCCAGCCGGGTCATCAGGCCGCCGTCAGCGAGGCCGTTGGCGACCTCGCGATGCGCGAGTTGCCGCACGGCTTCCCTGACCGGGACGTTCTCGAGGCCGGCAAGCGCGCTGCCGGGCTGGCGCGCGGCGACCCTGCCGACGACCGCGGCGAGCACGCCCTGCTTGTTGGTGAAGCTACGGAAGATCGTGACCTCGTTGAGCCCTGAGGCCTCGGCAATCATCCTGGTGGTTGTGGCCTGGTAACCACGCTCGGCGAAGAGTCCGGACGCAGCGTCCAGGATCTTCGTTGCTGAGCCTTGCGGTGTCATTTCCATCCTTGCATGTAAGTGCTTACTTGCATCATAGGATACGGCGTCGGGAGCTGTCCAGCGAGAGACGAGTGCATCCTGAGGGGACTGAGGGGACTGCCTGAGGGGACATGAGGGGACTGTCAGAGGCTGGGTCTATATTAGAACACGTGAGCGAATCGGGTTCCTGCGGAACGGCGGGTGGCACCGGCCTGATCGACCCGTGCCCTGGGGAGGCCGCGGAACTGCTGGACGCGATGGTTGCCGCTGTCACCCACCCGGCGCCCGAGGAACTGGAGCCCTGGCGGCTCACGGATCGTCGCCTGATCGCCGAACTAGCTGCCGCCCAGGTGCAGGCGACCCGGGCGCAGGCCCGATGGCTCGCGCTCCTCGCCGAGGCAGAAGCCCGCGAGGCCACCGAACACGAATTGGGCCTCCACACCGCGAACTGGGTGACCAACCAGAACACCCACTGGGCACGATCGGCACGCGAGGAGGTGCGATTCGCCGTCCAGCTCTCCGAGACTCCGGTGGTGGGCACTGCACTGGGACGCGGACAGGTGTCGGTGGAGCAGGCACGGGTGATCGTCACCGGCCTGAGCCGGCTCCCCGCCGAGCTGGACGCCGGCCAGCGCGAGCAGGTGGCAGAGCACCTCGTTCGCCTGGCTGGCGAGTTCGGCCCCTATGGTCTGTCACGCCTGGCGAACCGGGCCGTCGAGGTGGTCGCACCCGAGGTTGCCGAGGACGCCGACCGTCTGGCACTCGAACGCATCGAGACAGAGCAGGAGCGTGACCGCTACGTCAGCTGGGCCCGCGACCCGGACGGCGCCTGGATCCTGCGCGGCAAGTTCGGCACGGTGGCCGGCGCCCAGATCGTTGGGCTGCTCCGCGCGATCGCTTCACGCCACCGGTCCACAGCCCTGCTGGCCGGTGAGGAGATCAGCCATGCCCAGGCCGCGGCCGACGCACTGGTCACGCTGGCCGACCACTACTCCTCCTGCGGCGAGGCACCCCAGTTCGGTGCTGACCGTCCCCGGATCCTGGTGAACATCGACTACGACACCCTGATCGGCATGCTGGGCACCGCGACCCTCCTCAACACCGGCGATCGCATCACCGCCCGTGAAGCCCGCCGCCTCGCCTGCGACGCCGAAATCCTCCCCATCGTGATGGGTGGCGATTCCGTGCCGCTGGACGTCGGAAGGGCACAACGGCTGTTCACCTCCACCCTGCGGCAACTGGTGATCCGGCGCGACCAGGGCTGCGCGTTCCCGGGCTGCGACCGCGGACCGGCCGACTGCGAAGTGCACCACATCGTGTCCTGGCTCCTCGGAGGCGTTACCTCACTGTCCAACGGCGTGATGCTGTGCAGCTACCACCACCACATCGTCGAACCAGATCCCAGGGACCCCGACGCCGGTTGGCTGATCCGGCTCGACGCCCAGGGCAACCCCGAGATCGGCGCACCGCCAGGACGCGGAGCACCACCAGGCGAACGACGATGGCGGCAACACCACCGCTATCGAACGTGAAGCCGCCGCGCTGACACCTACTCGCTGGGCGGGATCCACCACGCGAGGATCATGACGCCGATCCCGACGCCGAGCAGAAGGATGCAGTCCACCGCGCGGTTGCGGACGGCAAGCAGGCCCACACGCTGCTGCGGCATGAGTCGCAGCAGTCCGCCGGCGGTGATGGCCGCCCCGATCAGGCTGCTGCCGGCGCGCCAGTGCCCGATGAAGACGAAGAAGAGCCCGACCGTCACCCCGGTCAGAACCGATGCCAGCGGCCACTGCCCCGCTACTTGCTGGACGAAGTTCTTCGGCGGCCTCTGGTCAGTTGTCATCGCGCGAGCTCTTCGGCCCGATCAACCACATTGCTGAGCAGCATCGCGCGGGTCATCGGCCCGACGCCGCCGGGCATCGGCGCGATCAGCGAGGCGACATCCCACGCGCTGGCATGCACGTCGCCGACCAGGCCTTCGCTGGTGCGGGTGATGCCGACGTCGAGGACCACCGCACCCGGCTTCAGCAGGTCGGCGGTGATGAGGCCGGGCGATCCCGCGGCGGCCACAACGATGTCAGCACCCCGTGTGTGGGCGGCAAGGTCACGGGTGCCGGTGTGGCACAGCGTCACGGTCGAGTTCTCGCTCTTGCGGGTCAGCAGCAGCCCGAGCGGACGCCCGACGGTAGTCCCACGTCCGACGATGCAGACCTCTGCCCCGTTCAGCTCCACGTCGTAGCGGCGCAGCAGCTCGACGATGCCGCGCGGCGTGCACGGCAGCGCACCGGGCATGCCGAGTACCAACCGTCCGAGGTTCACCGGGTGGAGGCCGTCTGCGTCCTTCTCCGGATCGATCAGGGACAGCGCCCAGTTGTCGTCGAGATGTCGCGGCAACGGCAGCTGCACGATGTAGCCGGTGCAGTCGGGGTTGGCGTTCAGGCCGGCGATGGCCTCCTCGACCTGGTCTGCGGTGGCGTCAGCGGGAAGGTCGACCCGGATCGACTCGATGCCGACCTCCGCGCAGTCCCGGTGCTTGCCTGCGACGTACGAGCGGCTGCCCGGGTCGTCGCCCACCAGCACCGTTGCCAGCCCCGGCCGCACGCCGCGGGTGGCCAGGGCGGCCACCCGGACGGCGAGTTCTCCCTTGATCGAGCGCGCGACGGCGACGCCGTCCATCCTTGTCGCTGTCATTGGCGCTCCTTAGTGGAAGAAGTGGCGGGTGCCGGTGAAGTACATGGTGACACCGGCGGCCTGCGCGGCGGCGATGGTGTCGGCATCCCGCACCGACCCGCCTGGCTGCACGATGGCTTTCACACCCGCCTCGATCAGGATGGCGGGCCCGTCGTCGAACGGGAAGAAGGCGTCGGACGCGGCGACCGAGCCCATCGCGCGCTCGCCGGCGCGCTCCACGGCCAGCTTGCACGAGTCCACCCGGTTGACCTGACCCATGCCCACTCCCACAGAAGCCCCACCGGCGGCCAGCAGGATCGCGTTGGACTTCACAGCGCGGCACGCACGCCAGGCGAACTCGAGGTCGGCAAGGGTCGCAGCGTCCGCGGCATCGCCGGAGACCAGCTTCCAGTTGGCCACCTCATCGCCCGGAGCGTCGATGGCATCGACGGCCTGCAGTAGCAGCCCGCCGTTGATGCTCTTCATCTCCACGGCTCCGGACGAGTACGGCCCGGCGAGGAGGACTCGGACGTTCTTCTTCGCCTGCAGCGCCTCGAGAGCGCCGTCCTCGTAGCCGGGAGCGATCACGACCTCCGTGAAGATCTCCGCGATCTGCTTCGCCGCCTCCAGGCTGACCGGACGGTTGGTGGCGATCACGCCGCCGTAGGCCGAGACCGGATCGCAGGCGTGAGCCTTGCGGTGGGCCTCGGCGATGTCGGCGCCCACAGCGATGCCGCAGGGGTTGGCATGCTTGATGATCGCGACTGCCGGCTCGGCGAAGTCGTACGCGGCGCGGTAGGCGGCGTCGCCGTCTGTGTAGTTGTTGTAGCTCATCTCCTTGCCGTGCAGCTGCTCGGCAGTGGCGAGCCCACGGGCCTGGTAGCCGTTGCGGTACAGCGCCGCGCGCTGGTGGGAGTTCTCGCCGTAGCGCAGCGTCCCAGCCTTGTCCCAGGTGGCACCCACCCAGGCAGGGAAGCCGTCGCCGTCGGAGGAGTCGGTGAGCACGCTGCCCATCCAGGAAGCCACTGCCACGTCGTAGGTGGCGGTGTGCACGAACGCTGCTGCCGCCAGCGCCTTGCGAGAAGCGAGGGTGAACCCGCCGTCGGCGAGCGCTGAGGTCACCTGCCCGTATTGATCGGGGGAGGTGATGATCGCAACGGAGGGATGATTCTTCGCTGCTGCCCGCACCATCGACGGCCCGCCGATGTCGATCTGCTCGACGCACTCGTCCACCCCTGCGCCGGAGGCGACGGTCTGGGTGAAGGGGTAGAGGTTGGACACCACGAGCTGGAACGGCTCGATGCCGAGCTCGGCCAGCTGCGTCCGGTGCGACTCCAGCCGCAGGTCGGCCAGCAACCCGGCATGGATGTGCGGGTGCAGCGTCTTGACCCGGCCGTCCAGGCACTCCGGGAACCCGGTGACCTGCTCCACAGGGGTCACCGGCAGTCCGGCAGCGGCGAGCGTTCCGGCCGTCGAGCCGGTGGAGACGATCTCCACCCCGGCCTCGACGAGGGCGCGGCCGAGCACGACCAGCCCGGTCTTGTCGTACACCGACACAAGGGCTCGGCGGATTGGCAGGAGGTCGGTCATCTGTTCCCTCGGCTGAACTCGTTGACGGCGTCGACCAGCAGTTGCCGCTCGACGATCTTGATGCGCTCGTGCAGGGACTCGACGGTGTCGTCGGGCAGCACCCGCACCGGCTCCTGCGCGAGGATCCGGCCGGTGTCGATGCCTTCGTCGATCATGAACAGGGTTGCGCCGGTGACCTTCACGCCGTGGGCGAGCGCGTCGCGCGGGCCGTGGATACCCGGGAAGGACGGCAGCAGGGCTGGGTGGGTGTTGATCGTGCGTCCGCCGAAGCGCGCGAGGAAGGCCGGGCCGACCAGCTTCATGAAGCCGGCGCTCACGACGAGGTCGGGGTCGTGGGCCGCGACCTGGGCGGCGAGGCTTGCGTCCCAGACGGCGCGGTCGCCGCCCTTTTCGACCGGAACGACGAAGGTGGGGATGCCGGCCTGCTCGGCCCGCACCAGGCCGTAGGCGTCGGGACGATCGGCACCGACGGCGACGACGGACGCGTCCAGCTCACCCGTGAGGGACGCGTCGATGAGGGACTGCAGCAGGGTGCCCGAGCCGGAGACCAGGACGACCAGGCGCATCGGCATGGCCACGACCCTATCGAACAGCCCCTGGGTTCACGCCGCAGGGCCCCGTCGGCGGACGAACCAGGTGACCATGGCAGCGAGCACCGAACCGAACAGGAGGATCGGTACGCCGAGGATGAGCGCCTCGAGCAACCGCGGGCCGAGCGCTGCCATGCGAAGGCTGCCCAGCCCTCCCCTGCTGGACGCGGCCCAGGCCAGGTACACGATCCCGGTGAGGAGTCCGGCTGCTCCTCCGGCAGCGAGGGCCCCGAGTGGTCCGGTGCGCCCGGAACGCACGGCCACGACGCCGGCGAAAACGGCGGCAGCAACCCCCAGTGCCAGCCAGGCGAGCATCCACGGGTCGGCGGCCCCGACCGGCGGCAGCGCCCCGAACACCGGGACGGCGGGAAGCATGCCCAGTTCGGTGGTGGACAGCGACACCAGTGACCCGGTGCCAACGGTGAACCCTCCTCCGAGAAGCCACGCCGCCGCCCAGCCGAGCAGGTTGGGCAGGTATGCGAGCACCACGAGCGACCAGACCACCACGCCGCCGGTGTCGAACCGGAGCCCGGCCTCGAGCGCGGCGATCCGGGGCTCACCGATCACCGTGCCGGTGGCCAGCACGATCGCTGCAGCTGCGACGAGCCCCAGCGTTCCTGCAGCAGCCCCCCGCACTCCGCGTCCGAGCCAGTCGGGACGCAGGTGCGCAGGGCGCAGGCCGGCCGCCGTCCCGGCCCCGATCGCTGAGCCGACAGCGCTCACCACGAGAGCGCCGAGGGCCGGCCGCCAGATCGCTGCTGCACCGACGACGGTCCAGGCGAGGATGACGGTGAAGACGAGGTAGCCGGCGCTCACCATCCCGATCGAACCCAGCAGGAGCAGCCGCCGCGCGCCGTCCTGTGCAGCGGGGCGGGCCTGCCGCCCCTGCCGGTAGGCGAAGCCACCGACCGAGGCGCAGATGGTGCCGAGGACAATGGTCAGGCCCAGCGGCACGAGTGTCACGGCCTCCGGGCCGACCTCCAGCTCTCCGCCGTGGGCGAGGAGCCACACCTGCGCTGCGAAGCGCAGGGCTGTGGGCAGGGCAATGGCCAGCGCACTCAGCCAGGCGACCATGACCACCCCAGCCACCAGGAGGGATCCGGCCAGCCCCGCGAGAAGCCCTCCACCGAGGGCGGCCAACGGCCACGGCAACAGTGGCGGCGCGTCGGGAATGTGCGGCAGACGGACGGTCCGGGCGCTCGAAACGGTGAACCTGAGCCGCTCGGGGTCGCGGTTCCTGGGGATTCGCATGGTCCGTCCATGCTGACTCAACCCCTCCGTTACGGATGTGGGGACACGCCCGCGATGGCTACACTGACGAGGACATCCAGCGTCGACGACAAGGGAAAGCAGTGGCAGAAGAGGGAACGCCTGCGCCCAGGAGGGCGCTCGGATCGCTCCCGGACGATGCTGGCGATTCCTCCGCCGGTGGACGTTTCGGCTCAAGGGCATTCCCCGACGACGCTCCGTCGCCCACCAGCCCTGCCTCTGCTGGTAGTGGACGGGGCGGTCGGTTCGCGCTGAGCCCGATGAGCCCGGAGAGTCCTGACGATCCGCTGGACGTCGACTCCTCCACGCCGGTGCCTCCGCCCGTGCCCGTCCTTCCCGATTCCGAAGCAGGCCTCGCACCTTCTGCCGGCCGGCGCTACTCGGCCAGCATGGAGCCCGGCGAGGTGGTCCACGCTGCGCCGCGGCGCTCCGCCGCTACAGCAACGTCCCCCGCGTCGGCCCTCGAGCCGCACCTGCAGCCGGTCGTGCGGCCCACGGCTCCGCCGCCGGTCACCGTCCAGGCGCCGGCAACCCCGGCACTCGCGGCGCCGAGCCTCCCCCCGCCACCGCCGGTCTCCGTCCAGGCAGCCGTCACCGGTCCCGCGCTTCCCGCGCCGCCGCTGACGTCCCCGGTGCGCTCCGGGTCGAGCCCGACGCCGTTCAGCGCCTACCCGAAGTCGGTGGCCACTGCCCCGACGGCGCCGACGGACGCGCCGATCCTCACCCCGCCCGTCGTGCGCCCGGCGTCCACCGAGCCGAGCTTCTTCTCCCGTTCGCAGCCGACGCCCGCCCCGGACACCGGCGCTTCGGCACAACCTGCGACCAAACCGGGCAAGGCGCAGAAGCCGCCGCGCGTTCCCCGCGAGAAGGTCCCGCGTGAGAAGAAGGTCCGGGAGCCGAAGGTCCGCGCAGCCACGCCCGCCACCGCCGAGGTGTCGGCGGGCGCTCCTGAAGCTCCCGCAACAGCCGGTTCACTCAAGGGCCGCCGCTCACGGCCGGCCCGGATCGTCATCGCAGCCGTCGCAGCCGTCGTCGTGGTCGTCGCCGGAGTCGTCTGGGCGCTCACCCTCCGCTCGACGGCCCCCAGTGGCGGTCCCAGCGACAGCGGAACCGCCGTTGCGCAGGACCCGTTCCTCACCGGTGCAGACCTCGGCACCCTCGGCGGTGTGACCTGGGTCGACCCCAACGTCGATGCTGCCGGGCTGCGCCCCCTGTGCCTGTCCGCTACGGCGGACGGCCTGCCGGCGGCCCAGCGGAGTCCTTCACGGAAGGTCACAGCCTCCAGCTCACCGACAGACACAGTGGTCCAGGCGATCGATGTCTACGCAGACGATGCGACCGCGACCCAGGCGTACGCCGCCCGGCTGGTCCAGGCCGGCACCTGCGCGGACACGGTCGCCCTCATCACGGGTGCGAACACCATCACTGGCCTCGCCGACTCCGCTGAGGTCGTCCGCCTGACCGTCCAGGAGCAGACGAACCAGTTCCACTCGCTGCTGATCAGCCGCACCGGCCGCAGCGTGAGCCTGATCGACGTCACGACGGCAACGGAAGTGACCGCTTCCGACCTCGCCAATGTTGCAGCCGCCGCTCTCAGCCGCGGCTGTGGTGGCGAGCTGGGCACCTGCCCGGGCAGCATCTCCGTCGCCACGTCGCCGCCACCTGCCGGCAACCCGGCCGGCTGGCTCGTCCCCGCCGACCTGCCGCGGATCACCCCCGGTGCGGGACGCTGGGGCGCCACCGAGCCCAAGACGACCCTGGACGTGGTCGGCAGCCTGTGCGAGGTGATCAACCTCAAGTCGGTGTCCGGCACCCAGTCGGTCGGGCAGCGCACGCTGCTGCTGGCCGACGACAGCAACGCGCCACAGGGGTTCGGGGTCGACCAGGTCGTCTACACCTTCGCCGACGCCAAGGGAGTCAGCACCCTCGCAAGCAAGCTGGACAAGAACCTCACCGGCTGCGCCGACCGTGCCCCGACCGCGAGCGTGAAGGAAGGCCCGACGGTCAAGGGCACCGGGGCCAACGCCGAGAAGATCAGCGGCTCGACCTACCTGGTCACGCAGAAGACGGGCACGAACACCGTGGTCTTCCGGGTGGCCGTGGTGAGCGTCGGCAATCGCCTCGTCTACCTGCTGGCGAACCCGTCCACCAGCTTCGACTTCTCCAACTCCGACTGGGCGAAGGTCGCGGTCCGCGCCGGCGAGCGGGCCAGCCAGTCATCCTGAGCCCGCTCAGTGCAGCCCTGCGACCACCTCTCGCATCAGGGCAGCCGTCTCACTCGGTGTGCGACCGACGCGCACGCCTGACGCCTCCAGCGCAGCCTTCTTCGCCCGTGCAGTGCCCGCGGACCCGGTGACGATCGCGCCCGCGTGGCCCATGGTCTTGCCGACCGGGGCTGTGAAGCCGGCGACATAGCCGACGACCGGCTTGGTGACGTGGTCGGCGATGTAGGCGGCCGCCCGCTCCTCGGCGTCGCCGCCGATTTCGCCGATCAGCACGATCGCGTCGGTCTCCGGGTCGGCCTCGAACGCAGCGAGCGCGTCGATGTGGGTGCTGCCGTTGACCGGGTCGCCACCGATGCCGACAGCTGTGGAGAAGCCGATATCACGCAGTTCGAACATCATCTGGTAGGTCAGGGTGCCCGACTTCGACACCAGCCCGATGCGCCCGGGGCCGGAGATCGACGGCGGGATGATGCCGACGTTCGACTTCCCTGGTGAGATCAGGCCTGGGCAGTTCGGGCCGAGCAGCCGGGTGTGCCCGGACTCGCCGGCGTAGGCGACGAACTCTGCGGTGTCCTTGACGGGGACGCCCTCGGTGATCACGACGACGAGGTCGAGGGCCGCGTCCACGGCGTCCATAACGGCCTGCCGCGTGTAGGCGGCGGGGACGAAGACGACGGACGTGTTGGCGCCGGTGGCCTGCTTCGCCTCGAGCACGGAATTGAAGACGGGGACGCCGTCCTCCTCGAAGATGACCGACTGCCCGCCCTTGCCGGGGGTGACGCCACCGACGATGCGGGTGCCTGCCCCGATCATCCGCTGGGTGTGCTTGCGGCCCTCGGAGCCGGTCATGCCCTGGACGATGACCTTGTTGCGCTGGTCCAACCAGATCGACATCTGTGATTCCCCTTATTCGGCCGCTGCGGCCAGCTCGGCAGCCCGGCGGGCGGCCTCGTCCATCGTGTCGGCCAGCTGCACCAGGGGGTGCGCCGCCTCGGTGAGCATGTGCCGGCCGATCTCGACGGCGTTGCCGTCCAGCCGGACGACGATCGGTCGGGTGGCACGCTCCCCCAGCATGCCGAGGGCGTCGATGATCCCCTTGGCCACCTCGGAGCAGGCGGTGATGCCGCCGAACACGTTGACGAAGACCACCTTCACCTGCGGGTCGGAGAGGATGATGTCCAGTCCGTCAGCCATCACCTGGGCCGATGCGCCGCCCCCGATGTCCAGGAAGTTGGCAGGCTTGGGCTGGCCGGGCAGGTCCTTGCCTGCGGCAGCGACCACGTCGAGGGTGCTCATCACGAGGCCCGCGCCGTTGCCGATGATGCCGACGGAGCCGTCCAGCTTCACGTAGTTCAGGTTCTTCTCCCGCGCCCTGACCTCGAGCTCGTCGTCGGCCGACTCGTCGGCGTAGGCGTCCCAGTCAGGGTGGCGGAAGGCCGCGTTGCCGTCGAGGGTGATCTTCCCGTCCAGCGCGACGATGCGGCCCTCGCCGGTCTTCACCAGGGGGTTCACCTCAACCAGCGTCGCGTCGTTGGCCCGGTAGACCTCGCCGAGCAGCACCAGCACGCGGGCGATCTCGGCGCGGTCGTCCTCGCGGAACCCGGCGGCTGCGACGATCTCGTCAGCCTTGGCTGAGTCCAGGCCCACCAGCGGGTCGACCTCGACACGGGCGAGCGCGTCGGGACGATCCCTGGCAAGCGTCTCGATGTCCATGCCGCCCTCTTTGGAGCACATGGCGAGGTACTTGCGGGTCGAGCGGTCCAGGAGCAGCGAGAAGTAGTACTCCTCGGCGATGTTCGCGCCCTCCGTGATCATGACGATGTCGACCCTGTGGCCGTTGATGTCCAGTCCGAGGATCTCGCCGGCCCGTTCGGCTGCCTCTTCTGCCGAGCGCGCGAGCTTCACGCCGCCGGCCTTGCCCCGCCCACCGGTCTTCACCTGCGCCTTCACAACCACAACCGGCGTGCCGAGCTCGGCCGCGGCTGCCCGCGCCTCCTCGGGGGTGCGGGCAGTGATGCCACGCAACACCGGGACACCGCGCGCCTCGAACAGCTCTCGCGCCTGGTACTCGAACAGATCCACTCCGACTCCGTCCACTTCTCTTCGTTCGCCCGCCGGCGAAGTCCTGCCGAGCCTAGTGGGCGGTTACCCCGGTTGCACCGGCTTGATGCCACCTCTCACACCTTCTACCCAGATTCTGAGAGATTCTGAGAAACAGCCAAGGAAATGCTAAGCTCTGTCCTGCCCGCTTGGGGTGGGCAGGTTCGGTATAAACGGGGACTCTGAACGGGAGACAAGTGATCGTTCCACGACTGCGGGCTGACAAGCCGCGTCGCGCGCTCCCCGGAAAATCCGGTGCCGAGGCCACGAGCAAGCGCTTCTCCGCCGCCCACCTGCGGAACCTGCTGAAGCGGGGCGTGACCGTGGTGGTTGTCTCAGGAATCGCCGTTGCCGGCTTCGGCGCCTTCACCACTTCCTCAACGAACTCGATCGGTACGGCCTTCGCCGATTCCGGTGCCCTCGCGATCGCCAGCATCCCCGCGGTAGCTGCAGCCAGCGGGACGGCAGCCCCGTCGCTCTCCGACCTGGCAGCCGAGCGTGCCCAGCAGCTCAGCGAGAGCGGCGAGGACATCGTCGCGACGCAGCAGGACGCGGCCCTGGATGTCCGCACCAGCGCACTCAGCGGCGACGCCACCATGATCAGCAAGGAAATCGAGCGGCTGAAGAGCCTTGGGAAGTTCCTGTGGCCGACAGAGGGCGGCGTCGGCTCACCCTTCGGCTACCGGATGCACCCGATCCTCCACTACATGCGGCTGCATGACGGCGACGACATCGGCGGCAAGTGCGGCCAGCCCATCTACGCAGCGCAGACCGGTGTCGTGGTCAAGGCAGCCGGCGGCGGCTACAACGGCGGCTCCGGAAACAACGTCCGCATCGACCACGGCAACATCAACGGCGTGAACGTCGAGACCGCCTACCTGCACATGACCAGCTTCGTCGTGAAGGTCGGCGAGAGGGTGGACAAGGGCCAGCTGATCGGCCACGTCGGCAGCACCGGGCTCTCCACCGCGTGCCACCTGCACTTCTCGGTCTACAAGAACGGCCGCGGCAGCGACCCGATGGAGTACATCGGCTGGAACCCCGAGGCCAACCGCAAGGGCGACCCGTACACCGACGCCCCCACCGAGGGCTGAGGATCAGAGCTTCTCCATCGGAGCGTGCTTGAGGGACAGCCGCTTCACCCCGGTCGACCCGAAGTCCACATCAGCCTTCGCGCCGTCGCCGGCCCCGGATGTCGCGATGACCGTCCCCATGCCGAACGTGGTGTGCAGCACCCGGTCACCGACGTCAACCGAAGCCACCGTCTTGATCGCCGGACGCGCTCCGAAGCTCACCGTCGAGCGCCAGGCCTGCTCACTCCGCGCCGCAGCCTGTGAGGCGTAGCTGGTGCGCACGATGCCGAGGCGGCGCCAGTCGATCAGGTGGGCCGGGATCTCGTCCGTGAACCGGCTCGGAGGGTTGTACTGCGGCGCGCCCCACTGGGAGCGGACACTGGCCCGGGTGAGGTACAGCCGCTGGCGGGCGCGTGTGATGCCGACGTAGGCCAGCCGCCGCTCCTCCTCCAGTTCGTTCTTGTCCACCAGCGCGCGCTGGTGCGGGAAGATCCCGTCCTCGAAGCCGGTGAGGAAGACCGTGTTGAACTCCAGGCCCTTGGCGGTGTGCAGCGTCATCAGCGTCACGACGCCGGCGGCCTCGGGGTCATTGTCGGGGATCTGGTCGGAATCGGCCACCAGCGCGATCCGCTCGAGGAAGGCCGGCAGCGAGTCGTCCGGCTCCGGCGCACCGGCAGCGAGTTCGCCCTCGTCCTCCGTCACGTCGACGGCGTGGGCTGCTGCGACGAACTCCCCGGCCACGCTGACCAGCTCCACCAGGTTCTCGACCCGGCTCTCGTCCTGGGGATCGGTGGAGTTGGTGAGCTCCTCGAGGTAGCCGGAGTCCTTCAGGATCCCCGCGAGGATCTCGTCTGCCGGCACCCCTTCTGCGACCTTCTGCCGGTAGCCGGCGAGCAGCGCAGCGAACCCGCGCACCTGGTTCAGCGAGCGGACGGCGATGCCGGGGGCCTCGTCGGCCCGGTCGAGGGCCGCGCCGAAGGAGATCTGCTCTGACGCTGCGAAAGCCTCGATCATCGCCTCCGCCCGGTCGCCGATGCCGCGACGCGGCACGTTCAGCACCCGGCGCACCGAAACGTCGTCGTCGGGGTTCGCGATCGCCCGCAGGTACGAGATCGCGTCGCGCACCTCCTTGCGCTCGTAGAACCGGACGCCACCGACCACCCGGTACGGCATGCCCACGCGGATGAACACTTCCTCGAACGCTCGCGACTGCGCGTTGGTGCGGTAGAAGACCGCCACGTCGCCGGGACGCGACGTGCCGGCATCGGTCAGCCGGTCGATCTCCTCCGCGACGAACTGCGCCTCGTCATGCTCGGTGTCCGCGACGTAGCCGACCAGCAGCTCGCCGTCGCCTGCGTCCGACCACAACCGCTTCTCCGGACGTCCCGGGTTGCGGGTGATCACCGCGTTGGCGGCGTTCAGGATGTTCTGCGTCGACCGGTAGTTCTGTTCGAGCACGATCGTGTGCGCACCCGGGAAGTCGGTGGCGAAGTCGAGGATATTGCGGATGGTCGCACCCCGGAAGGCGTAGATCGACTGGTCGGAGTCGCCGACCACCATCAGCTCCGGCGGGTCGACCTCCGGCCCTGCGCCAACTTCGGTGTTGACCCCGCAGAGCTCGCGCACCAGCGCGTACTGGGCATGGTTGGTGTCCTGGTACTCGTCGACCAGCACGTGGCGGAAGCGTCGCCGGTATTGCTCACGCAGGTCGGGAAAGGCCTGCAGCAGGTTGACGGTGGTCATGATCAGGTCGTCGAAGTCGAGGGAGTTGGCAGCCTTCAGCCGCCGCTGGTACTCGGCATAGGCGTCGGCGTACGTCGCCTCGGTGGAGCCCTCCTGTACCCGGCTCCGCGCCGTCTCGTGGTCGACCATCTCGTTCTTGCAGTTCGAGACCCAGTTCATCACTGCCCGCACCGGGTAGCGCTTCGGGTCGAGCTCGAGCTCGCGCAGCACGAGGGTCATCAGCCGCTTGGAGTCGGTGTCGTCGTAGATCGAGAACGTGCGGCTCATGCCGAACCGGCTGATGTCGCTGCGCAGGATGCGGACGCAGGCGGAGTGGAACGTGGAGACCCACATCAGCTTCGCCCGGTTGCCCACCAGTTCGACCACACGGTGCCGCATCTCCGCGGCAGCCTTGTTCGTGAACGTGATGGCGAGGATCGACCCCGGATGCACCCTGCGCACGCCCACCAGGTGAGCGATCCGCCGGGTCAGCACCCTCGTCTTTCCCGAGCCGGCACCCGCCACGACGAGCACAGGGCTGTCGGCGTGCACGACCGCCTCGCGCTGGGGCGGGTTGAGACCATCGAGCAGCTCGTCCTCGCGCACCTGGCGGCGAGCCGCCCGCTGCTGGGCCGCGTCCGCCTGCTCTCCGCTCGCCTGCTCTTGGCCGGCCGGCTGGCTGGGGGCAGGCCTCACCGGCGGCTCGAAGGCCGCGGTGAAGAGGTCTGGGAAGAGGGTGTCTGACATGGCCCGGCAAGCCTACGCCGCCGCACCCCCACCACTCCTCCGGGCACGCCCCGGCGGGCGGCTCAGGGTCGAGTGGTGGACAGACCCGATACGCAACTGGCCAGGCGCCCGCCTACGGTGAAGGACATGAACTTCATTGCATGGATCATCATGGGCCTGATCGCCGGAGCTGTCGCCAAGTCGATCATGAAGGAGAAGGGCGGCTGGATCTCGTCCCTGGTCATCGGCCTGATCGGTGGCGTCGTCGGCGGCTGGATCGGCTCGGCCATCTTCGACCGCGGCGTCACCGGCTTCTTCTCGATCTGGTCGTGGCTGCTGGCCATCGGCGGTTCCGTGCTCGTGCTGTGGATCTACAACCTGATCCAGCGCCGCCGCTGAACGGTCCCTGAGGAGAGCTCGGGAGCGGAGCGACCGAGGTCGTCACGAAGGGCCGTCCGTCGTCAACCACACCCAACTACACCAGCTTGCGGTCCGTCGCCCAGCGCGTCAGCTGGTGGCGGTTCGACAGCTGGAGCTTGCGCAGCACGCTGCTCACGTGGGTCTCCACCGTCTTGATCGAGATGAACAGCTCGCGGGCGACCTCCTTGTAGGCGTACCCGCGGGCGATCAGCCGCAGCACCTCGCGCTCCCTGATGGAGAGCCGGTCCAGGTCCTCATCGATGCTGGCAACGTCGATGGCCCCGGAGAACGCGTCCAGCACGAAGCCGGCCAGCCGCGGGCTGAACACGGCGTCACCCTCGGCCACCCGTCCGATCGCCTCGACGAGTTCGTCGGCAGAGATCGACTTGGTGACGTAGCCGCGGGCGCCGGCGCGGATCACTCCGATCACGTCCTCAGCAGCGTCGGACACCGACAGTGCGAGGAACTTCACGGTCGGCTCGACGGCGATCACCTGCTTGATCACCTCGACACCTCCGCCGCCGGGCAGGTGGACGTCCAGCAGCACCACATCGGGCGTACCAGCAAGGATCGCCGCCACAGCTGTGGGCACGTCCTCCCCCTCACCGACCAGGTGCACCCGGTCGCCGATGTCGTGACGGACGCCGCTGCGGAACATGGCGTGGTCGTCGACGAGCACCACCCGCCAGACAGCGGGCGTGGTCGGGGTCTGTGCTTCGGTCATCGCGGTAGCTCCAGTCTGACTTCGGTGCCCTCACCGGGCGCCGTCCTGATTATCGCCCGTCCGCCGACACGTTTCACCCGCTCGATGATCGACCCGCGGACGCCCATGCGGTCATCGTCGACATCGGCGAGGTCGAAGCCCGTCCCGCGGTCCCGCACGTACACCGACAGCAGGTCGGGGTCGGCCTCGGCGTAGACGTCGATCCGTTCGGCCCCGGAATGCTTGGCAGCGTTCACCATGGCCTCCCTCGCGGCCTTCACGACGGCTGTCACCTCCGGGGTCAGCTCGCAGTCGCCGACGCTCACCAGCTCGACGTCGACGCCGTGACGGTCCTCCACGTCGATGATCTCCGCCGACAGGGCCTCGGAAAGGGTCGCGGAGCCGAGGCTCTCGCCATACAGCCACTGCCGCAGTTCGCGCTCCTGCCGTCGCGCCAGCGCCGTCACAGCCTTCGGGTCGCCGGCCCGGCGCTGGATCAGCGCAAGGGTCTGCAGGACCGAGTCGTGCAGGTGGGCGGCCATGTCGGCCCGCGCGTCCGCGACGAGCGCGTCATCGCGCGCCTGCGCGAGGGCCTGTCGAACGCTCAGGATCCACGGCAGCACTGCCAGCAGGAGGCCCGCAACGGCCAGCCCGAGCACCAGCAGGGTGCGGGCAACCTCGCCGAGCTCCGGCTGCGCGACAACGGCGATGGCGACGGCGGCCGTCAGCGCAGCCAGTCCCACCGCGATGGTGACGAGGGTCGTCCAGTGCGCCATCAGGGGCGCGAGCAGCCGCCGCCAGCCGGAGCCCCGGCGCAACTCCCTGGTTGAGAGGTGGTCTGCCTGCCACCAGATCAGGCCCAGCCCGGTAGCCGCCAGCAGCCCGGCGATCAGCACCCAGGCCGGCAGTGCGAAGACGGACGCCTGCAGCATCCACAACAGCCCGACGCCGAGGAGGCCGAGCGCGCTCGCCATCCCGAGGTCGACGGGGGTCAGGTTCACCGAACCGCGGGGACGCAGCCCCTTGCGGGTGTTCGCCTCGAGGCCGGGGGCCGATCGCTGTTCCGCGGACGGCGGCATGACGAGCCACAGCGCGAAGTAGATGGCGACGCCGACGAGCCCGATGGCGGCAAGGACGACCGCGACCACCCGCAACAACAGCACCGACCAGCCGAGGTGGTCGGCAAGGCCGGCGCAGACCCCGCCGACCCAGGCCGCATTCAGCGGACGCGTGGATCGCGGCTGCAGTTCGGTGCTGCTCATGTGGAGCCGCGTACCACCAGCTGGCTTGCCGCCATGAGGTTCCGGGTCTCCGGCACGCCACCCGCGAGGATCTCGATGAGCAACTCCGCTGCCATCCGCGCGTGCTCCGCTGCAGGGTTGGTCATCGTCGAGAGCTGCGGCGTGCACTGCCGTCCGATGGACGCGTCGTCGAACCCGATGATCCTGACGTCCTCCGGCACGCGCCGTCCCAGCCGCTGCAGCACTCCCATGGCGGTCACAGCCATCAGGTCGTTCGCAGCGAACACCCCGTCGAGGTCGGGGGCACGGTTGAGGAGCTGCTCGACCACCTGGCCGCTCTGGGCGTTGTAGCCACCCTCGACGAAGAGGTCCGCCTCCAGCCCTGCCTCGGCCATCGCTTCCCGGAAGCCCTCCAGCCGCTGGCGGGCCGAACCCATGTCGAGCGGTCCGGTGATGGTGCCGATCCTGCGCGAGCCACGCTCGATCAGGTGCTGCACCGCAAGCCGTGCCGCAGCCCTGTTGTCGAGCTCGATGAACGGGACGCCCGGCACCTCGGGGTCGCCGATGAACACCACCGGCTGCCACGAGTTCGCCAGTGCCTGCGCGAGCGACGGGCCGTGGTGGGACGCGATGAGCGCCCCGTCGACATGTCCGGACTCGAGGTAGCGGACCATGCGCGAAGCACTGTCGCCGGGCTGGGACATCGCCAGCACGACCTGCACGTCGGAGTCGCCGAAGGCCTGGAGCGCGCCGTGGTAGACCTGCGGGAAGTAGGGATCTGCGAACACGCGCTCGTCGGTCTCCGGCACGATCACGGCGATCACGCCCGTCCGCCGGGTCACCAGTGCGCGGGCAGCGCGGTTGGGGTGGTAGTCGAGCTGGGTGATGGCCTCACGTACGGCCTCTGTGGTCTTTGCGGCCACCAGCGTCCCGCCATTCACCACTCGCGAGACCGTGGCCCGGGAGACGCCCGCGATGCGGGCAACGTCCTCGAGGGTCGGCGCCGAGTGTCCCCCGGTGAACCTGACCACTCCGGTGCCCTCCTGTCTCAGCGACCGGGGCCGACGAGGGCGCCACTCCATCGTGGATGGTGCCGTCGACCTCTGCATCTCATGCCTGTGCGAACGCTATCAGCGCAATCGGGGCCGCGTAATGCAATCGCTCTCAAAGCTACCTGAGACTTTGCCCCGACCTGAGGATGCGGGGAGCCGTCAGGGTCTCCCCCGATGGTCGGATCGGGTCAGGGAGCGTTGAATGGTCATGTGCCCGAGAACCTCCCCGCCATCATCAGCCGCCCCCGTGCCGGCGCAATGGTGGGTGGCGTCTGCGCCGGCATGGCGCGGCGCTGGCGGGTGGACCCCAACCTGCTGCGCATCGCGATCGTCGTGCTCGCCTTCTTCGGCGGCCTCGGCCTCGCAGCCTACGGAGCGGGCCTGCTCCTCATGCCTCGCGAGGGCCAGACCCAGATGCCTGTGCAGCGGTTCCTGCCCTTCACCCGCTCGTGGTCGACCCCGACGGTGATCGCAGCGACGATCGGCGCCCTCGTCATCGTCGTCGGCCTCACCAGCTCCGGCGGCATCGGGCTCGGTCCGGTACTGATCATCTTCGCCGTCTGGTTCTTCGGATTCCGCAACCACGGACAGGCACGTCCCGCCGCACCCCCCGAGCCCACACCCTTCGAGCGGGCAGCCGATGCCTGGCGGGTGCGGCTGGCCGAGCAGAAGACTCCCGGCTATGAAGCTGTCGCCCTGCCTGCCCCGACGGAACAGCGCTGGACGCAGCCGTACACCGACCCGGCAGCCGACCTCGTCGTCCGCGACAACGAGCCGCCCGCCGTCATCGCCGACCGGCGCCGTCGCCGCCACTTCTGGTGGCTGGCGCTCGCCCTCGTCGGCACAGGCGTCCTCGTCGTGACGATCCTCGGCATGGCCGGCCTGCACGGTGGCCCGCTGGCCTACGCCGCAGCCGTGCTGGCAGGGCTCGGCCTCACGCTCGTCCTTGCCTCCCGCACGGGACGCCCACCGCTGCTGCTTCCTGCCACGATCATCGCCGGGCTGGTCACCGCCTCGATGATGGGCACCGGAGCAGCCGTCCGGCTCTCGGAGGTGGGCGACTTCAACCGGGTCGTCACGACGAGCACCGAGCTGCCTGCGGATGTCAACGTGACCGCCGGTGACGTCACGCTCGACCTCAGCAAGCTGGACCTGACCGCCGACCACAACCTGGCGATCAAGGTCAACGCCGGCACCGTGAAGCTCACGTTGCCTGCGCAGGTCGCCAGCGAGGTGAACTGGAAGGTCAGCGCAGGGGAGTTCAACACCGAAGGGGTCAGCCGCGACGGCTTCGACCTCTCCGGGGTCAACAGCTACCCGGCGACCGTCGCCGACGCACCCACCCTTCACGTCACGGTGGACGTCGACCTCGGTGAAGTGAAGGTGGTGCGCGGATGACCCGTGATCGCGCAGCGTTCGCCTTCGGCGTCCTCGCCCTGGCCCTTGCCGGGCTCGGGTTGTGGAACAGCTATGGACATGTCGACTGGCACCTCGTGGGGATTCTCGCTCCCGCCGGGATGGTCGTCATCGGAGTGGGCATGCTCCTGCTCTCGAGAAATCACAACTGAAGTTCCTCGAAAGGAAGAAAGAATGAACCAACCACTCACCCGTTCCGCCACCGACAAGATGATCGCCGGCGTCTGCGGCGGCGTCGCACGCTCGTTCGGCATCGATGCCAGCATCGTGCGCATCCTCGCCGTCGTGCTGTCGCTGTTCTTCGGCGTCGTCCTGGTCATTTACATCGCCCTGTGGCTCGTCCTTCCGCTGGAAGAGGGCGGTCCGACCGGCTTCGACGACCTGAAGAAGATGTTCAGCGGCGGCAACAACAGCACCCCGCCGTCCGACTACCGCTGATTGAGGCGGCGCAAGACGGGGACGGTTCTCTCTATCCGCCAGTTGGCGGGAAAAGAGAACCGTCCCCGTTTGCGCCATCTACTCCCACTCGATGGTGCCCGGCGGCTTGGACGTGACGTCGAGCACGACGCGGTTGACCTCGGGCACCTCGTTGGTGATCCGGGTGCTGATCCGCTCCAGCAGGTCGTAGGGCAGCCGGCTCCAGTCGGCGGTCATCGCGTCCTCGCTGGACACCGGACGCAGCACGATCGGGTGGCCGTAGGTACGGCCGTCGCCCTGCACACCCACCGAACGGACGTCGGCCAGCAGCACGACCGGGAACTGCCAGATGTCATGGTCGAGCCCGGCGAGGGTGGTCTCCTCGCGGACGATCGCGTCGGCCTCGCGCAGGATCCGCAGGCGCTCCGCGTCCACGGCTCCGACGATGCGGATGCCGAGACCGGGGCCGGGGAACGGGTGCCGGTCGACGATGTGCTCGGGCAGGCCCAGCTGACGGCCGACCTGGCGCACCTCATCCTTGAACAGGGTGCGCAGCGGCTCGATCAGGCTGAACTGCAGGTCGTCCGGCAGCCCACCCACGTTGTGGTGGCTCTTGATGTTGGCCGCACCGTCGCCGCCGCCGGACTCCACCACGTCGGGGTAGAGCGTGCCCTGCACGAGGTAGTCGATCGGGCCGGACGCGTTGAGCTTGCGTGCCTCGTCCTCGAACGTGCGGATGAACTCCCTGCCGATGATCTTGCGCTTGGTCTCCGGGTCGCTCACTCCTGCGAGGGCGTTCAGGAACCGGTCCTGCTCGTTGGCCACCACCAACTGGACGCCGGTCGCTGCGACGAAGTCACGCTCCACGCGTTCGGCCTCGCCCTTGCGCAGCAGTCCGTGATCGACGAACACACAGGTCAGCTGGTCACCGATGGCCGCCTGCACCAGCGCCGCTGCGACGGCGGAGTCGACGCCGCCGGACAGGGCGCACAGCACCCGCGCGTCCCCGACCTCGGCCTTGATCCGGGCGATCTGGTCCTCGGCGATGTTGTTGCTCGTCCAGGTGGGGCGGCAGCCGGCGATGTCGATCAGGAAGTGCTCCAGCACGGCCTGCCCGTGCTCGGAGTGCAGCACCTCCGGGTGCCACTGGACGCCGGCAAGCCGCAACTCGTCGTTCTCGAACGCTGCGACGGTGGCCCGCGGCGACCGCGCGTTGACGGTGAACCCGTCCGGAGCCGCAGTGACCTCGTCGCCGTGCGACATCCACGAACTGAGGCTTACCGGCAGGCCGTCGAGCAGCCGACCCGGAGCCAGGACCTCGACCGTGGTCCTGCCGTACTCGCGCTGGCCGGTGCGGGCGACGGTGCCGCCGAGGGCCTGTGCCATCGCCATGAAGCCGTAGCAGATGCCGAACACGGGCACGTCGGCCTCGAGCAGGCCCACGTCGAGTTGTGGGGCGCCCGGTTCGTACACCGAACTCGGTCCGCCGGAAAGGATGATCGCCTGTGGCCTGCGGGCGACCATGTCGGCGACGCTCATCGTGTGCGAGACGATCTCGGAGTACACCTTTGCCTCGCGCACGCGGCGCGCGATGAGTTGGGCGTACTGGGCGCCGTAGTCGACAACCAGCACCAGATCGTGTTCTGCACTCATGGCAGCAGAGTCTATTGCCGACCGGCCTTCTCGGATTCCAAGACCCGATTGACCATTCAATGGACGCCCCGGTAGTCTCCGGCCATGTCCTCGATGCGCTCCGCGACCATGTGTTGTCGCTGCCTGCCGTCGATGGTGTGTTGTCGAATGCGCTGAATCAGCCGTTCCCGCAACACAGGTCATCACGCCAATCGCCATTCGCTGATCCGCGTCCGGATCGGTTCGAGGCACACCTACAGGCACCGGCCCAGTCAGGCCGGAAGCAACTCGGCAGCACCACCAAGCAATCACCACAGCAATCACCACAGGAGCGAAATGTCACAGCATCCCGACACCCTCAGCGTCCACGCCGGCCAGGAGGAGGCCGATTCGGCCACGAACGCCCGCGCCGTTCCGATCTACCAGACCACCTCATACGTTTTCGACGACACCGAGCACGCGGCCGACCTGTTCGCGCTGAAGGTGCCGGGCAACATCTACACCCGCATCATGAACCCGACCCAGTCGGTGTTCGAAGCCCGCGTCAATGCCCTCGAGGGCGGCGTCGGCGCACTCGCGACGGCGTCCGGCTCTGCTGCGGTCACCTATGCCGTGCTGAACCTGACCTACGCAGGGGACAACATCGTCGCCCTCTCCACCCTGTATGGCGGCACCTACGCCCTGTTCGCCCACACGCTGCCGCAGTACGGCATCGAGGTGCGCTTCGTCGACCCGGGCAAGCCGGAGGAGCTGGCAGCCAGCGTCGACGAGAAGACCAAGCTGGTCTTCGGCGAGACCATCGGCAACCCGGCCATCAACGTGATCGACCTGGACGCCTGGAGCGAGGCTTCGCACGCCCTCGGCCTGCCGTTCATCGTCGACGCGACCGTGACGACGCCGATCCTCGCGCAGGTCTTCGAGCACGGTGTCGACATCGCCGTCCATTCGGCGACCAAGTACATCGGCGGCCACGGCACCTCGATCGGCGGGATCCTTGTCGACTCCGGCAAGTTCGACTGGGCGGCGCACGCCGACCGCTTCCCCGGGCTCACCGCTCCGGACTCCGCCTACCACGGCGTGGTCTGGACCGACGCCGCCGGCCCAGCCGCCTACATCATCCGCGCCCGGACGGTGCTGCTGCGCAACACCGGTGCAGCGATCTCACCGTTCAACGCCTGGCTGTTCCTGCAGGGACTTGAGACCCTCCACCTCCGCATCGAGCGCCACTCGACCAACGCGCTCGCGGTCGCGCAGTACCTCGAGGGCCACGACAAGGTGGCCTGGGTGAACTACCCGGGCCTTGAGTCCTCCCCGTACAAGGCCATCGCGGACCGCACCTTCACCGGGCGCGGCTACGGCGGCATCCTTGCGTTCGGGCTGAAGGCCGGCCGCGAGGCCGGCTCGAAGTTCATCGAGTCGCTCGAACTCTTCTCCCACCTGGCCAACATCGGAGACGCCAAGTCACTGGCCATCCACAATGCCACCACCACCCACTCCCAGTTGACGGAGGACGAATTGGTGGCGGCGGGGGTCGCGCCGGAAATGGTCCGGCTCAGCGTGGGTATCGAGTACATCGATGACCTGATCGCCGATCTCGACCAGGCCCTCGCCGGCATCTAGCAGACGACGCTCCACCCGACTGAATCGCAACAACACACACTGGGACAGGAAACCGACAATGGCCTACTTCGAAGACGCGACCAAGCTGATCGGCCGCACCCCGCTGGTGAGGATCAACCGGCTCTATGGCGACAGCTCGGCGATCGTCCTCGCGAAGCTCGAGTTCTACAACCCGGCGAACTCCGTGAAGGACCGGATCGGCGTCGCGATCATCGACGCGGCAGAGGCGAGCGGCCAGCTGCAGCCCGGCGGCACGATCGTCGAGGCGACCTCCGGCAACACCGGCATCGCCCTCGCCTTCGTCGGCGCAGCCCGCGGCTACAAGGTGATCCTCACCATGCCGGACACCATGAGCAGGGAGCGCCGTACGCTGCTGCGCGCCTTCGGGGCAGAGCTGGTGCTGACCCCGGGCTCCGAGGGCATGAAAGGTGCTGTCGCCCGATCCGAGCAGGTCGCAGCAGAGACCCCGGGCGCGATCCTCGCCCGCCAGTTCGCCAACCCTGCCAACCCCGACATCCACCGCAAGACGACGGCTGTCGAGATCTGGGACGACACCGACGGCGCGGTCGACTTCGTCGTCGCCGGCGTCGGCACCGGTGGCACCATCACCGGCGTGGGGCAGGTGCTGAAGGAGAACAAGCCCGAGGTCAGGATCATCGCCGTCGAGCCTTCGGAGTCGCCGCTGCTCTCCGGTGGAGCCCCCGGCCCGCACAAGATCCAGGGCATCGGAGCCAACTTCATCCCGGAGATCCTCGACCGCTCCGTGATCGACGAGGTGCTGCCGCAGAGCAGCGAGACCGCCGTCGCCTGGGCCCGGAGGGCAGCGGCTGAGGAGGGCCTGCTGGTCGGCATCTCATCCGGCGCAGCGCTTGCAGCTGCCGGTGAACTCGCCGCCCGTCCGGAGAATGCCGGCAAGACGATCGTCGTGATCATCCCGTCCTTCGGTGAGCGGTACTTGTCTACGGTGCTGTACGCCGATCTACTGGACGCGTGAATCTCCCCGCTCTCCTGAAGGCCGCGCGGGGGCGGATCTCCGAGGATCTGGAGACCGCCCTCCGCGAGGACCCCGCCGCCACCTCGAAGCTCCTGGTGGCACTGACCTACCCCGGCATGCACGCGGTGTGGGTGCACCGGCTGGCGCACCGACTGTGGATGTCCGGGCCGGCAGGCAAGCCACTGGCGCGGATACTCTCCCAGCTCTCCCGCTTCTTCACAGGGATCGAGATCCATCCCGGCGCTGTCATCGGACGCCGGTTCTTCATCGACCACGGCATGGGCGTCGTCATCGGTGAGACGGCCGAGGTCGGAGACGACGTCCTGATGTACCACCAGGTGACCCTCGGCGGGCGCTCCCGCGGACGGTTCAAGCGTCACCCCACCATCGGCAACAACGTGCTGCTGGGCGCCGGCGCGAAGATCATCGGCCCGATCACCATCGGCGACGGCACCAAGGTCGGCTCGAACGCACTGGTCGTCAAGGACGTGCCGCCGAACTCGATCGTCACCGGCATCCCCGCCAACACCTCCCCGGGCGACGTCATCGCCTGATTGCACGAACGCGCGGCACGAAAGGGGACTGTCCCCTTTCGTGCCGCGCGTTCGTGCCGGGCCCGTCCCCGGCAACCTCACCGCCCGGACAGGCCTACAGTTGCGCCATGAGCCCTGTCAGTTTCGACACCTCGTCCGGTGTGCAGGGCGCGGATGCAACAACGACTGTCGCTGGGATCGCTGCGGCGCTGATCGGCGGGATGTACCGTCCCGAGTTCCTGCTCGTGGCTGCCGGCGTGTGCGCCGTGATCGCGGCCATCGTCTGGCTCACCAAGCTTCGCAAGCGGCTTGGGCTCATCTCCCGGTTCGGTCTCGGCGTCGCCGTCGGCACGGCGCTCTTCTACGGCCTCGTGGCCATCGGGGTACTCCCGCACAGCTGAGCACATCGGGGTCATCCCATAAGCTGTGCGCGTGCAGAGCGACCCCGAACTCGAACGGCTGCGCGGCTCCATCGACAACCTGGACGCCGCGATCATCTGCCTGCTCGCTGAGCGGTTCAAGATCACCCAGCAGGTCGGGGTGCTCAAGAAGGTCCGCGGGCTCGCCCCTGCCGACCCGGACCGCGAGGAGCAGCAGATCGCCCGCCTCCGCGACCTGGCCGTCCGCGCGCAACTGAACCCCGAGTTCGCCGAGAAGTGGCTGGAGTTCGTGGTCGCCGAGGTCGTGCGACACCACGAGGCCATCGCCGCCGAGTCGTGACCGGCACCCACGCAGCCGCGCTGCGCTCGCCCGGCGTGTGGGCCGGGTTCTTCGGCGCCATCGCCCTCGCCTGGGGCGGGTGCCATCCCGAGTTCTCCTTCGCTGCGGACGGCTGGCCGCCCGAGCTGGTGAACGCCATCGGGCTCAGCGCTCCCCAGCCGCTCAACCGGATCCTGATCGTCCTCGGCACCGTCGCCATCACCTGGGGCTGGTGGCACATCCGTCCCACCGGCACGCGGCCGGCCGTGAACGCCTGGCCGACGCTCGGACTGTGGAGTCTTCCGTTGCTGCTCATCCCGCCGGTGCTGAGCAACGACGCGATCCTGTACGCCGACCTCGGCTGGACGCTGGGCGCCGGCGCCAACCCCTATGTGGTCGGGGTGGCCACTTCCGGCAGCCCGTTCGCCCCCTGGGTCGACCCGCTGTGGGCCGGGAGCGGCGTCGCCTACCCGCCGCTGACCCTGCGCCTGAACGAGCTGGTGGTGATGGCCTCTGGCTCCGACCCGTACTGGTCGGTCGTCGCCATGCGGCTGCCTGCCATCGTTTCGGTGGTGGCGATGCTGCTGCTCATACCGCGAATCGCGGCCCTGATCGGCGTGCCGGAGCGTGGGGCTGTGTGGCTGGGCGTGTTGAACCCGCTGCTGTTGCTGCACTTCATCGGTGCTGCCCACAACGACGCCCCGATGGTGGCCATCACCCTCGCAGCGATCTGGGTCGCGTGCCGGTGGCCGGGCCCTGTGACCTCGCTCCTCGCCGGACCCGTGCTGGTCGGGCTGGCCATGGCGTTCAAGCAGCAGGGCGGCCTCGCGGTCATCGCCGTCGCAGGGTTGCCGGTTGCTGCGCAGCTCGCCGCGTTGCCGCTGGGACGCCGGCTGTGGCTGCTGGGCTGGCGGACGGCGGTCGCCACCGCCGTCACAATCGTGACCTTCGTTCTGGTGAGCCTCGCCACCGGGCTGGGCTTCGGCTGGCTGCAGTGGCTCGACCTGATGGGGCTGGCGGGCACCCCTGCCCCGCTCGCGCTGCTCTCGAAGGGGGCTGCCCTCTTCTGGCAACTGGGTGGCGGCTCCTACACCGGCTTCCTCGTCCAGGCCGGACGCGTCGGCACGCTCATCCTGCTGCTGGTGCTGGTGTGGATCGGCATCCGTTTCGCCGACCGCCCGCTCAGCCTCGTCGCCTGGGGCTCGCTCGCGATCGCCGTGCTCGGCCAGGCGCTCCACCCGTGGTACCTGCCGTGGAGCCTTGCCCTGCTCGCCCTTGTCCCCCTCACCCGTCGCCAGCGGTACTGGGTCTTCGGGTTCGCCATCGCCTTCTGCATCTGGAACGCGATCCAGACCGTGATCTGGCACGGCCAGGTGTGATCCTCGGCCCGCTGGCGCGGCCCTCGTCAAGAGGGCCCTTGCAGGCCGGTGGCAGGATCGACTCATGCGGGTAGCAATCGGCGGCAGCACCGGGCTGATCGGAACCGCCCTTGCCCGGCACCTTCTCAGGTCCGGACATGAGGTGGTGCGACTGGTCCGCGGTGCGGTGACGGCATCGGACCAGCGGCACTGGGACCCGGACGCGGGACGGATCGACGGCCCTGGCCTCGACGACGTCGACGCCGTGGTGAACCTTGCCGGCTCGCCGATCGGCGGGGTGCGCTGGACGAAGGAGCGCAAGGCGGAGATCCGGCGCTCGCGGACCACCTCGACCCTGACCATCGTCACCCAGCTCGCCCCGGACGGACGCTGCCAGCGGCTGCTGAACGGCTCGGCCGTCGGCTACTACGGCGACACCGGCACCGAGATCGTCGACGAGACCTTTCCTCCGGGACGCGGGTTCCTGTGCGGCGTCGTCACCGACTGGGAGGCCGCGGCCGACCACTCGCCGGTCCCGACGGTGAAGCTCCGCACCGGGCAGGTGCTCACAAGGGACGGGGGCTACCTCGCCATGCAGTGGCCGCTGTTCGCCCTCGGCCTCGGCGGCAAGATCGCCAGCGGCCACCAGTTCGTCTCCTGGATCAGCCTGATCGACCACCTCCGCGCGATCGAGTTCCTGCTCACTTCCGACATCACCGGACCGGTCAACCTCTCCTCGCCGAACCCGGTGAGCAACGCGGAGTTCACGGCCACCTTCGGCGCGCACCTCAACCGGCCAACCCCGCTCCCCCTGCCGCTGCCGGGCGTGCAGCTGCTGTTCGGGCGTGAGTTCGTCAAGGAGGCATTGCTGACCGGGCAGCGGGTGCGTCCCGCACGGCTGCTCGATGCAGGGTTCGAGTTCCAGCAGCCCACGCTGATGCAGGCCTTCGCCGCCATCGGCTGACCCAGCAGCAGGTCGGCCCGTCGCGCGGCGATACACTGACCATTCGCTATCCGACAGACAGATTGGTGAGACGTGTCGATTTCTGCCGACCTCACGCCGTCCGGTGTACCGGGACCGTTCGCAGCCCTCGGACTGACCTTCGACGACGTGCTGCTGCAGCCGAACGAGAGCGACGTGATCCCGTCTGCTGTCGACACCACCACCTCCGTGAGCCGCCGGATCCAGTTGCGCATCCCGCTGCTGAGCTCTGCGATGGACACGGTCACCGAGTCGCGGATGGCCATCGCGATGGCCCGCGAGGGCGGCATGGGCATCCTGCACCGCAACATGTCCGCGGAGGAGCAGGCCAGCCAGGTCGACCGCGTCAAGCGGTCCGAGGCCGGCATGATCGACCAGCCGATCACGACGACCCTCGACGCCACCATCGGCGAGGTCGACGAGATGTGCGGCCACTTCCGCATCTCGGGCGTACCGGTTGTCGACTCGGACCTGAAGCTGCTGGGCATCGTCACCAACCGCGACATGCGGTTCGAGGACGACCCCAACCGCCCCGTCGGCGAGGTCATGACCCCGATGCCGCTGGTGACCGGCAGCCCGGGGATCAGCAGCGAGGACGCCCTGAAGCTCCTTGCGAAGCACAAGATCGAGAAGCTGCCGCTGGTGGACGACCGCGGCCGGCTGCGTGGACTGATCACCCTCAAGGACTACGTGAAGTCCGACAAGTACCCTCTGGCAAGCAAGGACCCGCAGGGCCGCCTGCGCGTCGGTGCGGCGATCGGCTTCTTCGGTGACGCCTGGGAGCGGGCCATGATGCTGGTGGATGCCGGCGTGGACGCGATCGTCGTCGACACCGCCCACGGCCATTCCCAGGGAGTGCTCGACATGATCCGCCGACTGAAGGCGGAACCCGCAGCGGCGGAGGTCGACATCATCGGCGGCAACATCGCAACGTTCGCCGGCGCGAAGGCGCTCGTCGAAGCGGGGGCTGACGGCGTCAAGGTCGGCGTCGGCCCCGGCTCGATCTGCACCACCCGCGTCGTCGCCGGCGTCGGTGTCCCCCAGGTGACCGCGATCTACGACGCAGCCCGCGCGTGCAAGCCGGCCGGCGTCCCCGTGATCGGTGACGGCGGCCTGCAGTACTCCGGCGACATCGCCAAGGCGCTCGTCGCCGGCGCGGACGCCGTGATGCTCGGCTCGCTGCTGGCCGGCTGCGAGGAGAGCCCCGGCGAGCTCGTCTTCATCAACGGCAAGCAGTTCAAGAGCTATCGCGGCATGGGTTCGCTGGGGGCCATGGCCGCCCGCGGGCGCAAGACCTCCTACTCGAAGGACCGGTACTTCCAGGGCGACGTCGTCAGCGATGACAAGCTGATCCCCGAGGGCATCGAGGGGCAGGTCGCCTTCCGCGGCCCGCTGTCCGCCGTCGCCTACCAGCTCGTCGGCGGCCTGCGGCAGTCGATGTTCTACACCGGCGCGATCAACATCGGCGAACTCCACAACAAGGGCCGGTTCGTCCGGATCACCGCAGCCGGGCTGCGAGAATCACACCCGCACGACATTCAGATGACCATCGAGGCACCCAACTACTCCTCGCAGTCCTGAGCAAGGGAGCTCATTCCATGATCGAGATCGGCCGTTCCAAGCGAGCCCTGCCCGTTTTCGGCTTCGACGACATCGCCATCGTGCCCACCCGGCGCACGCGCGGCATCGAGGAGGTGAACCTCTCCTGGCGCATCGACGCCCTGACGTTCGACTTCCCGATCGTCGCAGCGCCGATGGACTCGGTGATGTCGCCGGCAACGGCCATCGCCGTCGGCAAGCTCGGCGGCCTCGGCGTCCTGAACCTCGAGGGCCTGTGGACGCGCTACGACGACCCGGAGGCACTGCTCGCGGAGCTGGCGGAGATCGAGGATCCGGTCACTGCGACCAAGCGGATGCAGGCGCTCTACGCCGAGCCGATCAAGGCAGAGCTCATCACCGAGCGGATGGCGCAGATCCGCGCAGCCGGTGCCCCCGTGGCCGGCTCGTTGTCACCGCAGACCTGTGCGGAGTTCGCAGACGTCGTGGAGAAGGTGGGCGTGGACTTCTTCGTGATCCGCGGCACGACCGTGTCCGCGGAGCACGTGTCCGGCGTCGATGAGCCCCTGAACCTGAAGAAGTTCATCTACGAGCTCGACGTCCCGGTGATCGTCGGCGGTTGTGCCACCTACCAGTCGGCCCTGCACCTCATGCGCACCGGCGCTGCGGGCGTCCTCGTCGGGTTCGGCGGCGGTGCGACCAAACGCACCCGCAACGTCCTCGGAGTCGAGGTACCGATGGCTTCTGCGCTGGCCGATGTCGCGGAGGCGCGTCGCGACTACCTCGACGAGTCGGGTGGCCGCTACGTGCACGTGATCGCGGACGGCGCGCTCGGGCGTTCGGGCGACATCGCCAAGGCCCTCGCCTGCGGTGCCGATGCCGTCATGGTCGGCACGCCTCTGGCACGCGCCAGCGAGGCACCCGGCCACGGCTACCACTGGGGTCCGGAAGCCTGGCACGCCACCCTCCCGCGCGGCGAGCGGGTGAAGTTCGGCGCCATCGGGACGCTGGAGGAGATCCTCCTCGGGCCCTCGCACATCGCCGACGGCACCATGAACCTCGTCGGCGCCCTTCGCCGGGCGCTGGCCACCACGGGCTACACCGACATCAAGGAGTTCCAGCGGGTCGAGGTCGTCGTCCATTCCTGATGCGACGACCATGATTGCGCTCGCCATCGCCCTCGCGGCCCTCGCCGCGGTGCTGGTGGTCGTCTGCGCCGTCCTCCTCGTCCAGAACCGGCGTACCCGGGCAGCCCTCGTCGTCGCGCACGCCGCGCGTGCACGGGTGCTGGACGGACAGCTCCTCGCTGCTGAGGCTGCGGTCGCCGCAGAGCGCATCCGCATCCTGCGGGAGATGCACGACGTGATCGCCCACTCGCTGGCGATCATGATCGCCCAGGCCGACGGCGGCAGCTTCATCGTCACCGACACCGCTGCCGCCCGTCGGGCGTTCCTCACCATCGGCGAGACCGGAAGGGCAGCTCTCACCGACACCCGGCGCATCCTCGGCATGCTGCGCCACGGCGACAACCGTCCGGAACTCTCGCCGGTGCCCGACCAGGCACCGCTGGACGAGCTCGTCGAGCAGGCCCGCGCGACCGGGCTCCAGGTGTCGCTCATCCGGGTCGGTGACCCGGGTCAGCTGCCGTCGGGCTCGCGCCTCGCGCTGTACCGCATCTGCCAGGAGGCGCTCACCAACGTGCTCAAGCACGGCGGGGACGGCGTGAAGGTCGTCGTCGCGCTGAGCTGGACGCCGTCGGAGGCCGTGCTCACCGTCACCGACCGTGGCGGAGCGGGGACGCCAGAGGTGGACCCGGAGGCGGAGGAGCCGCTCGCAGGGCTGGGCCTGGGCCTTCTGGGCATGCGTGAGCGCGCGGAGATCATCGGTGGCACGCTGGAGGCCGGGCCGACGGAGGACGGGTTCCGCGTCCGCGCGAGCATCCCGCTGGCGACACTGACGGAGGAGGTCGAGCTGCGTGGCTGAACAGATCCGGGTGGTCCTCGTCGACGACCAGCAGCTGGTGCGTGCCGGGCTTGCGATGGTGATCGCAGCCCAGGACGACATGGTCGTCGTCGGCGAGGCGGGCGACGGCGCTGCAGCCGTCGCGCTCGTCGGGCGCACAGGCTGCGACGTCGTGCTGATGGACGTCCGGATGCCCGGTACCGACGGCCTCGAGGCTACCCGCCAGATCCTCGCTGCAGCCGACCTCGCCGGCGTCGAACAGCCGCCCCGCATCGTCATGCTCACCACCTACGACCTGGACGAGTACCTGCTCACTGCGATCCGCAGCGGCGCCTCCGGCTTCCTGCTGAAGAATGCTCCCCCTGCCGACCTGCTGGGCGGCATCCGCACCGTCCACACCGGGGACGCGGTGATCGCACCGTCCGCCACGCGTCGGCTGCTCGCCCACGTCGCGGTCGGGTCCGACGTCGCCGGCATCGAGGACCCCCGCTTCGCAACCCTCACCGACCGGGAGCGCGAGGTGCTGGAGCTGATCGCCCGCGGCCAGTCGAACGCGGAGATCTCCACCAGCCTCTTCCTCTCGGAGACCACGGTGAAGACGCACGTGCGACGGGTGCTCGCAAAGCTCGGGGTGCGTGACCGGGTGCAGGCTGTCGTTGCTGCCTACGAGTCCGGCATCGCCCGACCGGGCGGCGGCAGCTAGTCAGTCCTCCGTGAAGACCGGGCTCCCGTCGACACAGGTCGCGCGGATGTGGCTCTCGCCACCGGCATCGCTCTTGCGCTCGAACTCCAGCAGCAACTGGGCGGGACCGCGGTCCTTCACGTCGACGCCGAAGCCGTCGGACGGCGTCGCGGCCACCAGTGAGATGTCCTGGTCCTTGCAGCGGGCAGTGACCTTGCCCGAGGCACCCGTCCACGTCGCAGGATTGTGCCCGGGAGTCGCCGATTCCACCGGCGCCGTCGGAATGGCGACGACCGCCGGCTGCCCCACCCGGGCTCCGGCCAGCGAGATCACGCTCCAGGTCAGGGCTGATGCAACCGCGACGGTGATCAGCCAGACGCCGCTGATGGCAATGGCACTTCTGATGGGCACGTTCCCATCATGTCACCCGATCCGGCGGCCCCAGCGGGAGTACGTTACGGCCATGACGCGTGTGCTGCTGGTGGAGGACGACCCGGAGATCGGACGGCTGCTCCGCAGGAACCTGACAGAGCTCGGACACGTCGTCACCGTCGCAAGAGAGGGGGGCGCCGGGCTCGC
The DNA here is from genome assembly GCA_963799235.1 of uncultured Actinomycetota bacterium. Lineage (GTDB taxonomy): Bacteria > Actinomycetota > Actinomycetes > Propionibacteriales > Propionibacteriaceae > Propionicimonas. The sequence goes on from CAWCWL010000002.1 coordinate 265,164, forward strand.
CCTCGCCGTCACAGACGAGCCGCAGGTGGTCCTGCTCGACCTCGGCCTGCCCGACCTTGGCGGCCAGCAGGTGCTCGAGATGCTCCGTGGGGTGAGCTCCGTTCCCGTGATCGTCATCACGGCGCAGGATGACGACTCCTCCATCGTGCGGGCTCTGGATGCCGGCGCGGACGACTACCTGACCAAGCCGTTCGGCACCGAGCAGCTGGCCGCGCGGATTCGGGCCGTCCTGCGCCGTACCGAGCCCGGGCAGCGCCCCGCCCAGGAGGTGCGGATCGGCGAGCTGCTGATCGAGCCGGCCGCCCGTACCGTCGTGCTGAATGGCGAGCCGGTCGACCTCTCCCGCAAGGAGTACGACCTGTTGTGGGTGCTGGCCACGCGGCTCGGCGAGGTGGTGACGAAGCGCGAACTGCTCGCCGAGGTGTGGCAGCTGCCGTTCGGCGGCGGTGACCGCACGGTGGACGTCCACCTCAGCTGGCTGCGTCGCAAGCTCGGCGAGACCGCTGCGGAGCCCCGCTACCTGCAGACGGTGCGGGGGGTCGGGGTCCGCCTCGTCGACCCAGGGACCGAGCGCTGAGGTGCGCCGACAGGTCAGCGTCCTCGTCGCTGTTGTGAGCACGGCGATCGTCGCTTCCTTCGTGATTCCCCTGCTGCTGCTGGTGCAGACGCTGGCAGCCGACCGCGGCATGGCCGTGGCCAGCCAGCAGGCCAACACCGTCGCCGTCGTCGTGTCCAGCCTGCACGACGACCCGCAACTGGCCAGCCTCCTGCAGCCCACCCTCACCGACTCGGCCGCCCTGACCAGCGTCGTGCTCGCCGACGGCACCGTCCTCGGCGCCGCCTGGCCCGACGCTGCCAGCGACGAGTCCTACCTGCGGGCGAGGAACGGCGAAGCGTTCTCCGTCCGCGACTCCTCGGGCGGCCAGGTGTATGTGCCGATCATCGTCGACGGCGGCGTTGCCGTCGCGCGCGCATCGATGACCCCCGAACAGCTGTCCGAAGGCGTCCCGCTGGCCTGGGCCAGCATCATCGGACTCGGCCTCGTCCTCGCAGGGCTGGCCGTGGTAGCCGCCGCACAGGTGAGCCGCCAGGTCAGCCGTCCGGTACTTGCCGTCGCGAACACCGCCCACCGCCTCCGGGCCGGGGAACTGCACGCACGCGCACCCCTGGACGGGCCGCCGGAGACGGTCGAGCTGGGCGAGGCACTGAACGGGCTCGCCGTCCGCATCGAGGAGCTGCTGGTCATCGAACGGGAAGCCGTGCGCGAGCTGGCCCACCGGCTGCGGACGCCGGTGACCGCACTACGGCTGGAAAGTGAGAACGTGCCCGACGCCGAGTCGCGCGCAGAGCTCGGACGCCTCGTCGGGCTGCTGCAGGCAGCGATCGACGACCTGGTGCGGGAGGCCCGGCGCCCGGTGCGCGAGGACCTGCCCGCCGACTGCGACGCCGTCGCCGTGACGGCAGCGCGGGTGGCCTACTGGACGCCGCTGGCAGAGGATCAGGACCGCGTCCTCAGCGTGGGACTGCCGACAGCGCCGGTGCGGGTGGCCCTCGGCGCGGCCGATCTCGGCGACCTCGTGGACATCTGCATCGACAACGTCTTCGCCCACACCGCGGATGGGACCGATCTCGCCGTGACCCTCACCCGCGCCGGTGCGTCAGCCCTGCTGGTCGTCGCCGATGAAGGCCCCGGTTTCGCGGCGACGCCCGGCACGCAGCGCCAGGGGTCTTCCGGCTTCGGCCTCCAGATCGTCGGACGGGTGCTCGCAAAGGTCGGCGGCAGCCTGCGGACGTCAGAGCCCGGTGAGCCGGGTGGCCGCGTCGAGCTCACCCTGCCACTGCGCGCTGCGAACTGAGTGGCCCGCTCAGGCCACCCGGGTGCCGGGGGGCAGCTGCCCGTAGGGCACCTTGAGCCGCCGGACGGCGACCCAGAGGAACGTCGCGCCGATCAGCAGGTTCGCCCCGAGGCCCCACGGCCAGATCGGGGACTCGACAACGATGGGGCGACGCTTCACCGGGCTCTGGACGTCCACCGGGTTGCCCGAAGCCGTCGTGATGCGCGGGGTGCCATCGGAGTCGTAGTCGACGCGGTAGAAGTCGCTCATCGCGTAGAGCTGCGTGCAGTCGTCGCGCTCGGTGGCCGGCGGCAACGACATCATCCGTACCCCGAGGCGGATCATCGCCAGCGGATCGGCCGCAGAACTCGCATAGTGACTGAGGTCGGCGTAGGCAGCGGCAGGCAACGGCGCAGCGTCGGCGACCACGACGAACGGGTTGATCACGGTGATCCACCAGACCCGCTCGAGATGGATGTTGTCCTGCGTCTCGGTGTTCCAGGTGCACTTGTCGATGGGCGGCTGTGGCAGCCCGCTGGAGTCGCCGTCCGTGTGGGTCGCCCAGTAGTTGTCGATGCTCGCCTGGTACTGGGCCTCGACGCCTTCGGGAATGCCCCAGACCCGCACTTCGTCTGTACTGCGCACCAGCGGCGCCATCAGCAGCAGCACGAACGTGCTGATGACCGTGAGTGCCACAACAGAGAGGTAGGTCATCACCGTCGAACCGGCTGGACGGGACAGCAGCGCCGACCACCCGAGGCCGATGGCGCAGACGACTGCCACCAGCATGAAGACCACGGCGAAGCAGGCCACCACCTGCCACAGCGAGATCGAGCCGGACACCATCGACCAGGCGATGAACGGCAGGCCAACGACGAGGAACACCAAAGCCGTCAGCCACGCTGCGAGCAGCTTGCCGATCGCGATCTCCGCAGCACTGAGCCGGGTGGCCTGCAGGGTGGCGAGCGTACCGGCGCTGCGGTCACCGTTGATCGAGGTCGCCGTGAACGTCGGGGCGATTATCAGGCCCATGCCCAGCACGAAGAAGACGTTGAGGGCGAAAGCCATCGGGCCAGGGTTCTGGGCGTTGTCGTAGCCACCGATCAGGCGTGAGGTCGCGAGGATCACCAGCGAGGTGATTGCCCCGATCACGAGGAACCACACCAGCAGGGCGACGATCCACCGGCGGGACCGGATGCGCTGCTTGAGTTCGAGTTCCGCCACGGTCCGCAGTCCGTTCACCGACAGACGCCACGCACTCATGACCGCTCCTCGTTCAGCGAAAGGTAGGTCTCCTCGAGGCGTCCGGCCACCGGGGTGATCGTGTGCAGCGGGACGTCAGCACCGACGGCGGCGCGGATCAGCTCACGCGCCGACTCGTAGCCGGCCAGCTGCACGATGACCTCGCCGTTGGGCTGCCCGGTCCACGGGATGCCGACTGCGTCGAGGAACGTCCGCAGCGCCACCGGGTCGGCCGCGTCGAGGCGCCAGCCACGCTTGGCCGCCTCGGTCGGCTGGGCGGACGTGTCGACCGTCCGTCCCCGGGAGAGGAACACAGCCTGGTCGTAGACCTCCTCGAGCTCGGAGAGCACGTGGGAGGAGACCAGCACGGTCTTCCCGTCCCGGGCGAGCTCGCGCAGCAGGTCGCGCAGCTCGATGCGGCTGCGCGGGTCGAGCCCGGACGCCGGCTCGTCGAGCAGCAGCACGTCGGGGTCGTGGATCAGGGCGCGGGCGAGGCCGAGCCGCTGCTTCTGGCCGCGGCTGAGCACCCGCGCGGGACGGGTGGCGAACTCGCCCAGGTGCACGCGGTCGAGGAGCGTGGCGACGCGGGCAGGGCTCGCCAAGCGGGGAATGCCGTACGCGTGGGCGAAGGTCGAGAGGATCTCGGTGCAGGTCAGCGCGTCCCAGGTGCCGAAGGAGTCGGGCATCCAGCCGACCCGTGAGCGGGCCTCCAGGTTGTCGGACGCCACGTCGTAGCCGGCGATGTTCGCGCGACCGGAGTCGGCCTGGAGCAGGCCGGCCAGCAGGAGCAGCAACGTTGTCTTGCCGGAACCGTTGGGCCCGATCAGAGCCGTCACCGCTGACGCCGGTGCCGTGAAGGTGATCCCGTCGACGGCGCGCACGTCACCGAAGGCCCGCTTCAGGCCGATGGCTTCGATGCCCGGCGCCGGACCGTCTCCCGAGGGAGGATTGTCGCTCATGGTGCCAACCTATTGAGCGCGCGGTTGTCGTCGCGTCATCCTGAACGGCGAACCTCGTCATCCTCCAGGATGATCCGGCGGCTAGGGTCGGCGCATGCGCATCCTCGGCAGTCTCGTCCTCGATATCGTCCTCGTCGCCGTCTTCGCCGTCATCGGACGGGCGAGCCACGCCGAGTCCCTCGACCTCGCCGGCATCGCGACCACCGCCTGGCCCTTCGTTGTGTCCGTTGCGCTGGGGTCGGTGGTGGCGTCGTGGCGGAACTGGCCGTGGTGGGTGCAGGGCATCTTCGTCTGGGTGGTCGCCCTCGTCGGCGGCATGGCGCTGCGGGTGGCCTCCGGCGGCTCCACAGCAATGGGCTTCGTCATCGTCGGCGGCATCAGCCTCGCCGTCTTCCTGATCGGCTGGCGCGCGATCCTCCGCAAGCGCCTCACCACCCCCGACCCCGCCCCTGCTCAGACGTGGCAGGTGTAGGACACCGGTGTGGGCGTCGGCGTGGTGGTCCCAGCGTTCGCGGGCAGTGCAGTGAGCACTCCGAGGCCGGTGCCCAGGACGGCGAAGGCTGCGAGCTGGAGGGTCTTGCGCATGGCTGTCATCTCTCCTCTGGAGTAGTGGATGACGCCATCCTGTGGGCCGGCGGCCGGCTCCGCACCACGATTCGGCCGACCTCCAGCAAACCGCCAGCTTGCCTTCAGCCAACCCCCAGCAGACCTCCAGCAAGGCCCGGGAAAAGCAGGGACCCCAGCCCCCCGGAGGGGGCTGGGGTCTCTGCGCTGACGGACTCAGTGGTTGTGGCTGTGCCCGTAGCTGTGGTCATCCTCGTCATCTGCCGGCTTCTCGACGACCGAGGTCTCGGTCGTGAGCAGCAGGGCAGCGATCGAAGCGGCGTTGGCCAGCGCGGAGCGCGTGACCTTCACCGGGTCGATGATGCCGGCGGCAACCAGGTCGACGTACTCGCCGGTCGCAGCGTTGTAGCCGTGACCCGGCTCCATCTCCGCCACCTTGTAGACGATGACGAGACCGGGCTCGCCGCCGTTCTCTGCGATCCACCGAAGCGGCTCACCGACGGCCTTCGCCACGATGCTGACGCCGGTCTTCTCGTCCCCTTCGAGGCCGAGACCGTCCTTCAGCACCCGGGCAGCGTGGACGAGGGCGGAGCCGCCACCGGCGACGATGCCCTCCTCGATGGCTGCGCGGGTCGCGGAGACAGCATCCTCGATGCGGTGCTTCTTCTCCTTGAGCTCCACCTCGGTGGCAGCGCCGACCTGGATCACGCAGACGCCGCCGGCGAGCTTCGCAACCCGTTCCTGCAGCTTCTCCCGATCCCAGTCCGAGTCGGTGCGCTCGATCTCGGCGCGCAGCTGCGCGACCCGACCGGCGACCTCTTCGGACTTGCCAGCGCCTTCGACGATGGTGGTGTTGTCCTTGGTCACCGTGATCTTGCGAGCCCGACCGAGCACGTCGAGACCGACCTGGTCGAGTTTGAGGCCGACCTCGGGAGCAACGACCTTCGCGCCGGTGAGGATCGCGATGTCCTCGAGCATGGCCTTGCGCCGGTCACCGAAGGCCGGAGCCTTCACTGCGACAGAGGTGAAGGTGCCCTTGATCTTGTTGACCACGAGCGTGGAGAGCGCTTCGCCATCCACGTCCTCGGCAACGATGAACAGGGTGCCGCCGGCACCGATGACCTTCTCCAGCAACGGCAGCAGGTCGTTCATCGAAGAGACCTTGCCCTGGTGGATCAGGATGTACGGGTCCTCGAGGACGGCCTCCATGCGCTCCGGATCGCTCACGAAGTACGGGGAGAGGTAGCCCTTGTCGAACTGCATGCCCTCGGTGAACTCCAGCTCGGTGCCGAAGGTCTGGGACTCGTCGACGGTGATGACGCCGTCCTTGCCGACCTTGTCGAACGCGCTGGCGATGAGGGCGCCGATCTGCTCGTCACGAGCCGAGATCGTGGCGACGTGCGCCATGTCGTCGGTGGTCTCGATGTCGCGGGCAAGCCTGCGCAGTTCGGTGACGACAGCCTCGACGGCCGCGTCGATGCCCCGCTTGAGGGCGATCGGGTTGGCTCCGGACGCAACCGCACGCAGGCCCTCGTGGACGAGAGCCTGGGCGAGCACTGTTGCGGTGGTCGTGCCGTCGCCGGCCACGTCGTTGGTCTTGGTGGCCACCTCTTTGGCGAGCTGGGCGCCGAGGTTCTCGAACGGATCGGAGAGCTCGACCTCCTTGGCGACGGTGACGCCGTCGTTGGTGATGGTCGGCGCACCCCACTTCTTGTCGAGGACGACGTAGCGGCCCTTCGGGCCGAGCGTCACCTTCACGGTGTTGGCGAGGATGTCGACACCGCGCTCGAGAGAGCGACGCGCCTCCTCGTCAAACTGAAGGATCTTTGGCATGTATCGGTTCCTTACTTGGTGACGACGGCGAGGATGTCGCGGGCGTTGAGCAACAGGTACTCCTGCCCGTCGTACTTGACCTCGGTGCCGCCGTACTTGCTGAAGATGACAACGTCACCCTCGGCGACGTCGAGCGGGACGCGATTGCCGTTGTCGTCGATGCGGCCGGGACCGGTGGCGAGCACCTTGCCCTCCTGCGGCTTCTCCTTGGCGGTATCGGGGATGACGAGGCCGGAAGCGGTGGTCTGCTCGGCCTCCAGCGGCTGGACGAGGATGCGATCCTCGAGAGGCTTGATCGTGACTGCCACGTCAAAACCCTTTCGTTCTGCAGGGCGCAACCGCCCTGAATGGTCAGCTGTGGTGAGACCCGACGTCGTCGCGGTGCCGCCGGAGTCTGGTTGGCACCCTCGTGGTGAGAGTGCTAAAGCGAATCTATCGCGGCCTTAGCACTCGATCAAGCCGAGTGCCAGCGACGACCTCGCTAGGCTGGCTCCACACGGACGGAGGGAGTCGGCATGGACTGGCCGGGCAGCGTCATCTGGTGGCACGTGTTCCCACTGGGATTCGTCGGCGCAGAGCGCGAGGCAGTCAGCGACGTCCACCACCGCCTGCCGCAGTTGTCGGCGTGGCTGGACTACGTGATCGAGCTGGGTGCCAACGGCCTGCTGCTGGCACCCGTGTTCGCCTCGGCGAGCCACGGCTACGACACCCTCGACCACTTCAGGATCGATCCCCGGCTCGGTGACGACGCCGACTTCGACGCGCTGGTCGCCGGTTGCCGCGCGAAGGGCATCCGGGTCTGCCTCGACGGCGTCTTCAACCACGTCGCACGAGAGCACCCGATCGTGCGGGCTGCGCTCGCGGGCGGACCGGAATCGGAGGCCGGTCGCTGGATCCGGTGGGAGGGCCCCTATCCGTATTACTTCGAGGGTCACGAGGCGCTGGTCGAGCTCGACCTGGGCCAGCCCATGGTGGCCGACCACATCGCCGACGTGATGGCCCATTGGCTGGGCCGTGGCATTGACGCCTGGCGACTCGACGCCGCCTACGCGCAGGGGGCCGAGGCGTGGGCGCCGATCCTTGCGAAGGTGTCCGCAGCGTACCCGGACGCGTGGGTGTTCGCAGAGGTGATCCACGGTGACTACAGCGAGTTCGTCGCGACGTCCGGCGTGGCGAGCGTCACCCAGTACGAGCTGTGGCACGCCATCTGGGACTCCCTCAACGACAGCAACTTCTTCTCCCTCGACTGGACGCTGAAGCGGCACAGGGAGTTCTGCGAGCACTTCCGTCCGCAGACCTTCATCGGCAACCACGACGTCACCCGCATCGCGACGCAACTCACCGATCCGGCCGACGTGCCGTTGGCTACGGCGCTGTTGTTGCTGCTGCCGGGTATCCCCTCGATCTACGCCGGCGACGAGCAGGGCTTCACCGGCGAGAAACAGGAGCACAGCGCCGGCGACGACGCCGTCCGCCCGCCCTTCCCCGCCGATCCGTCCGGCCTGGTGCCCTTCGGCAAGCCGACCCTTGCCACTTACCAGGAGCTGATCGGCCTCCGCCGCCGGCACCCGTGGCTGACCGATGCGGTGGTGACCACCAGTGACGTCACGAACACCTCGATCGCCATCCACCTGGACGGCGACGGCCAGCACCTCACGCTCCGGCTGAACATCGGCGACACGACAGTGGACGGGGTCGAGCCGCACGGCTGGTCAGTGAGCTGACCCTGCTGGCGGTCGTCAGCGGCGACGGGAGGCCCTCGCCCCGGCGCCGCCACCGCCGCCGAAGAACAGGGATGCTCCGAAGACGAAGCCGAAGTTGTACCAGCCGCCGTTGTTGTACACCTCGTAGATGCCGACCTGGTGGTTGAAGAGCGAGACGACGAAGGCGATCGGCGAGATGAACCCGTGCCACAGACCGAGCCAGAACCCTGCCTCCGCGCCGGAGCCCTGGACGGGGTTGGGACCGGCAGCGCACCCGGCGACAAGTCCGAGGATGGCCGTCGCCGCCACCACCATCAGGAAACGTCGAAGAGACACCGCGCACCTCCTGGAGACGACGCTACTCGCCGCCGGCGCGCGGCGCCGGGACTTCACAAGGTCACCGCGGACCGTTGCCGACCCGCCGTGCCACCAGCGCCCTCGCACCCGCTGTGGTCGGGGTGAGCACCAGAGCCGCGGCCCCCTTGCCGGCCGGCTTGAGCCGCTTGCGCAGCACAGCCGGGTCGACATCGATGCCGCGCACCTTGATCTCCAGGGCGCCGACGCCCTGCTCCCTCACCCACTGCCGCAACGCGCGTTCGTCGTAGGGGAGCTCTGCCAGCACCTCGAAAGCCGTGGCGAAGGGCGTCGGCCGAAGGGTGTCAGAGCAGAGGTAGGCGATGCCGGCCTGCGGACTGCGCGCGTCCAGCATCTCGGCGAGGGCCGCGACGGCGCCGGCCCTGATCACGGCGGGGTCGGGCTCGTACAGGTAGCGACCCACCGGTCCCACCGGCGGTTCGCGCCGCTCGCCCGCGTCCAGCTCCTGCCCGGACGGCAGCAGCACTGCCGTCCGTGAGCCGGGCAACCACGGCCCCGACCAGAGGGTCGCCTCGACGAGGTCGCCACGGTGGCTCACCCAGGTGGTCGCGACCCCGCCGGGGATGACGTTCGACGGCAGGCCGGGGGCGGCCTTGATGCCGCCGATTCGACCGGGCAGCAGGCCGGTGACGAAGTCCCAGGGGGGCATCAGGTCGCCGACGCGCCACGTGCGTCCGGAGGTGGTACGCCGCGCCGGGTCGGCGAACACCGCTGCCCCTCCGGCCAGCAGGTCGGCGGCGTGCTCGACGGCGTCACCGCAGACCACACGACCGGCCTCGCCGAGGTTCGCTGCTGCGAGGACGGCTGTGGCCGGGTCGAGCTCCACTGCCACCACGCCAAGGCCGGTAGCGGCGAAGGCAAGGGCGTCCGCGCCGATACCGCACCCGAGGTCTACGACCTGCGTCGCACCCGCGTCGCGGAAGCGCTCGGCGCGCCACCGGGCGACGTCTGACCGGGTCGCCTGCTCGAGGGCGTCCCGGGTGAAGAACAGTCGGGCGGCATCCTCCCCGAACTTGCTGACGGCTTTGCGGCGCAACTCCGCCTGCGTGAGGACCGCCGAGGCCTGCGCTGGCGTCCAGTGACGGCGCAGCGCTGTCGCAGCGGCCAGTGATCCGGGATCCGGCTGGGCTGCTGCCTGCGCCAGCGCTTCGGCAGCACTTGCCGAAACCAGCCAGCGCGCCAGATCTGCATCCACACGTGAAACCTAGCGGGCCACACGCCGAGTCCTCCGCCGTCCTCCTATGATCAGGGGAATGAAGGCAATGTCCGTGGTGAGCGCGTTCTTCGGTGTCCTGCTGGTCCTTGCCGGGCTGGGGGGCGTGATCTGGGGTGGCTGGATCTCCTACCGCCAGTGGCTCGCCCTCGACGCGCTGCGCAGCGCGGACGTGCAGACGGCCACCCTGCCCCTGGCGATCGGCGCGGTGGGTCTGCTCGTGGGTGGCTTCCTCGTCGGTCTCGCGGTCGGTCGTCCCCGCAAGGTCATCGCGCCGATCCCCGTCCCCACGGAGCCGACCGCCTGAGCCCTAGCGCACGAGCCAGTGCTGCACGAGGACGACGAGTCCCCACACCCCGGCAGCTGCCAGCGCCGCAAGGTAGGCCAGCACGAGGCGCGTGTCGCGCAGGTAGCACCGGGACCGGGTGAGCCCGGCCTGGCGCGCCTTCCAGTAGCCGGCGAAGCCGACCCCTGCGAACACCACGACGGCGAGTGGTCCGAAGACCCAGCCCAGCAGCGAGACGGTGGCGAAGATGCACAGCCGCAGCGGGTCGAACGGCTTGGCGTCCTCTGCGGGATGCGGTGCACCCGGGGTTCCCCCGGCGATGAAGTCCGAAGGGCGCGGCCCCTTCGCGAGCCGGGATGCAGCCTCCGGGGTGGTGTCGCTCATGCCTGGCCCTTTCTCGAGGTACTCACGCGCTGGTCGCCGAGCTTCCCCCACGCCTGGACGGCGCAGAACGGCGCGCACTGCGGGGCGCCCTCATCGCTGAAGGTTCCGACGTGGACGCAGCACTGGGTGAGCCGCTCCTCCAGCATCGTGGAGATGTCCATGAACGGTTTGACGGTGATCCGCTTCACCCGCTCGGCCAGCAGGCGGCGCATCCTGTCCTCCTGGCCCGGGAGCTTGCCCGCGGCCAGCGTCGCAAGAGTGCTGATGCCCAGGTCGCACTGGGTGCAGATGTTCTTCCACAGCTGGCCGGTGCTGGGGTTGGTGAGGGTTGCCTGCTCGCTGAGCAGGTCGAGCATCGAGCTCTTCATCATCTCGCGCAGCTGCGCCGGGAGGTCGCGGTCGGCCACCCGGTTGGCGAGGTGCTCCGGGTCGAGCTCCAGCCAGCGCAGCAGCTCGTCGTGGCCGACGAGGGCTGTGAGCGAGCGCCAGACCCCGGCGTCGTCCTTCAGCATGTAGCCGACGGATGAGCAGTGCGGGTGCGAGCATGGCAGCGCCGTCAGGTCGTGCCACTGCACGACGTTGTCGGTCTGCGGGCCGAGCCTGGCGAGGACGCCGGTGTGGGTCAGCCGCAACATCGGGTCGATGCCCTGCCCGCGGCCCGAGCCGAACACCGGCTGGATGGCCACTCCGCCGATGAAGGGCGTGTCGAGGGCCTTGCGCACGACGGCACCGATGTCGCCGTCGTTCACTCCGAGGGCTGCCGTCATCACCAGAGTCGTGAAGATGCCGGCGGCGGAGAGCCGCCCGATGGCAGCCTCCTTGAACCGGGTCAGGTCCGCGCCGCGGTGGTGCTTCGAGGCCTCCGGGGACGGCCCGTCGTACTGCAGGTAGATCTCGAGCCGGTCGCGATGGCTCTTGAGCAGCTCCAGCAGCGCATCGTCGGAGCCGACCAGCAGGCCGTTGGTGTTCACCATGATCCGCACGATCGGGCGCGCAACGAGTTCGTCGAGTAGTTCCGCGAGCCTCGGGTAGAGGGTCGGCTCCCCGCCCGACAGCATCAGGACGTCCAGGCGGCCCTCCTCCCGGGAGAGCCGTGCGTCGACGTTGGCGAGGATGTCGGCCAGCGGCGCCACCCCCGTGAGCGCCGGGCCGGAAGCTGTGAAGCAGGTGGGGCACTTCAGGTTGCAGTGCTCCGTGACGTCCTGGATCAGGATGCAGGTGTGCTGGGTGTGGAAGGCCGGCAACCCGTAGGCGAACGCCTCCGGCATCTGCCGGAAGTTCCCCTCCTGGTCGGGGACGTGCACCTTGGTCGGGGCCTGCCACTGCTCGAGGTAGCGCAGGATGTTGGCGTCCTCGTCGTACAGGGTCTCGACGAGCCCGTGGGTGGGGCAGGCGCGCTGCAGCCAGACCCGGTCATCGCGCACCAGCAGGACGCCGGAGAGCCGCTGGACGCTGGACAGCTCCGCGTCCGGCTCGTGACAGTCGGGGCAGTAGGCGGTGACATATTTGTGGATCCGGTCGCCGCGCAGAGGCTGACCCGCCCCCAGCGTGCGGGCGCGGACGGGGGTGTTCAAAAGGTTCGTCATCAGCGTCTCTCCTTGTCAGGGCTTACCGTAGACGGTGCAGAACACGCTGTGGACACTCAGCCTCCGAAGGCGCCGAGGCCCAGCACAAGTGCGAAGCACAACCCGCCGGCGATCAGGATGCCTGCCCCGATGGCGATCAGAATGCCGGCGCCGGTGCGGGTGGTCCTCGGGATCGCGGCCATGACGATGCCGCCGAGCACGAGGGCGAACGGCAGTCCGGCGGCCAGAAGGTTGGTGACAGGGGCGAGGGAACTGTCGTAGGGCACGGCTGCAGTGAGTCCCCAGGATGCGAGCAGCGTGGCGACGGTGATGCCGACACCCAGCCAGATCGAGCCGCGGCCGGTCGTGGGCCGGGGCTGCGAAGGCTGGAACGGCGGATAGTTGCCCGGCTGCCCCGGCTGCGGGTACTGCTGCGGCGGCTGCCCCGGCTGCGGATAAGGCTGCGACAGCGGCTGCCCGGGTGGCGGGTACGGCGTCGAAGGCGGCTGCGCTGGTGGCACCGGCGGCACGGGCTGGTCTGGCCGGTTCCCTCCGGGCGGCTGGAACTCCGGCCGGTCCTGCGGCGGTTGTTGTTCAGTCATGGTGGCCTCCAGGGGTCGCAGGGACGGCGGGGACGGGTGGAGTGCGTGGTCGCCAGATCCGGCTGACCCGCCACGCGAGCAGCGGCAACGAGCAGAGCAGGAACCACTGGGGCCGGGTCATGCCGAACCACACCTGCTCGTTCGCCCGGAAGAACTCGACGCAGAAGCGGAACAGGGCGTACGCCGCGACGTAGACGATGAACAGGTCGCCGGAACGGGGCAGGCGGTCGCGGTGTCGCCACAGCCAGACGAAGGCGACGGCCTGGAAGACGATCTCGTAGGCGAAGGTGGGGTGGAGTCCGACGCCCGCCGGGCCACCGATGATGGCCGCCTGCCCGGGAGTGACGACGATGCCCCAGGGACCGCCCGTGGGATGTCCGGGAAGCTCTGTCAGCAGGCAGCCGATGCGGCCGATCGCCATCGCGAGCGCGACCGACGGCGCGAACAGGTCACCGGTGGACGGCCTGTAGCCCGTCATCCGCTTGCCGAGGAGGACCCCGACCCAGGCCCCCACCAGCGCTGCGAGCACGCTGCGGTTCCCGTCGCTCCACCACTGCAGCAGCGGCTCGTTCTGGGTCGGGTCGAGCTGCTGCCACCACGTGCCCATCCGGGAGGCGATCGCTGCGAGGGCGAGACACATGCCGGCGATCACCCACAGCCGGTCGTCGCGGAGGTTGCGGCGTCGCACCTCGAACGCGAAGAGCGCGAGCCCTGCGGCGATGCCCAACCCCATGAACAGCCCGTGCACCAGCCCGCTACCGGCGAACGGGAGCCCGATCATGCGCACACGCTAGCGGTGCTCAAGCCTCGGAGTAGCTCCAACCGGCCGGTTGGCCGTCGACGTAGGGCATCACCCCGTGGAAGACCGGGCCGTCCGCGAAGACCAGCGGCAGGAAGTTCCGGTCGCCCTCCCACATCGGCAGGGCGTCCAGCTCGTCGATGCTGTGCCACACCAGCGGACCGTCGGCGTTGCGCTCCGGCAGGGTGCCCTCCCAGGCGTCCACGACGAAGAGGAAGCCGAACCAGTCCTCGCCGCCGGTCCCGAACCCGGGCCAGGAGACCGTGCCGCGCAGACGGGCGGACGTGACAGTGATCCCGGCCTCCTCCTTCAGTTCGCGGCAGAGGCAGGAGTAGATGTCCTCGTCTGGCTCGAGCTTGCCACCGAGCCCGTTCCACTTGCCGGCATGCACATCGCCCTCGCGTCCGCGGTGCACCAGCAGCACCCGCCCGTCGGCTACCAGGTAGCCGAGGGTCGCAACGATCGGGGTGAAGGCCATCAGACGGTGTACATCAAACGAGGACGGTGCTCACCGGCAGGCCGGAGTTGGCGCCGATCTCCAGCGACGACGGACGAAGCCCGGCGCTGACCACCTGGGCGCCCAGCACGGCGATCATGGCGCCGTTGTCCGTGCACAGTGCCGGGCGCGGACGCCGCAGCGTGATGCCTTCCGCAGCGCACCGCTCCTCCAGCAGGGCCCGGAGCCGGGAGTTGGCGGCCACTCCCCCACCCAGCAGGAGGTGGTCGGTGCCGAGGTGGTGGCAGGCGTCGACGGCCTTCGCCGTCAGCACGTCGCACACCGCTTCCTGGAAGGACGCGGCGACGTCGGCGATCGCGAACTCCTCGCCGTCGCGTCGCCGGATCTCCACCCAGCGCGACACCGCCGTCTTCAGGCCCGAGAACGAGAAGTCGAAACGGTGCAACGCCATGTCCTTGTTGGCGGTCAGCCCGCGCGGGAAGGCGATCGCCCGCGGGTCGCCGTCCGCTGCAGCCTTGTCGATCACGGGGCCACCCGGGTAGGGCAGGCCGAGCAGGCGCGCCACCTTGTCGTAGGCCTCGCCGGCGGCGTCGTCGATGGTTGCGCCGAGTTCGACGATGTCGCCGGTGATGTCGTTCACGGCCAGCAGGGAGGTGTGGCCGCCGGAGACCAGCAGCGCAGCGCAGGGCTGCGGCAGCGGGCCGTGGTCGAGCAGGTCGACGGCGACGTGGCCCACCAGGTGGTTCACCCCGTACAGCGGCTTGTCGAGTGCGACGGCCAGCGCCTTCGCCGCGGCGACTCCGACGACGAGTGCCCCCATCAGGCCAGGACCGGCGGTCACGGCGATGCCATCCAGCTCGGACAGGTCGATGTCGGCGGTCTCGCAGGCGCGGCGCAGGGTGGGGATCAGCGCCTGCAGGTGGGCGCGGCTGGCGACCTCCGGCACGACACCGCCGAAGCGGACGTGCTCCTCGACCGAGGAGGCGACGGCATTCGCCAGCAACTCGTTGCCCCGGACGATACCGACGCCGGTCTCGTCACAGGAGGACTCGATGCCGAGGATCAGCGGGCCGGTGATCATGCGCATTCCACCGCCCAGGCGTCGCCGTCGCGCAGCGCCCGCAGCATCACGAGGGCGTGGTGCCCCGGCCCGTAGTAGTCACGCCGGGTGGTGACGGGCTGGAAGCCGAGGCGCCGGTAGAGCGCGACGGCCGGCTCGTTGTCGGGCCGCACCTCGAGCAGCATCCGTCGCGCGCCCACGGCACTTGCCCAGTCCAGGCCTGCGCGGACGAGTGACGCGCCGATGCCCCTGCCGCGGAACTCGGGGTGCACGATCACGCGGTTGAGGTCGGACATCTCCGCAACACGGCTGAAGGTCGCGACACCGATGATGGTGTCGTTGACGTCGAAGCGGGCCAGCACGTAGCGGTCATGGCCTGCGAGCTCGTCCGCCCAGGCGGTCTCCGACCACTGCTCTGCGGCGTCGAAGCCCACCTTCTCGAGTTCGACGATGGCCGCGAGGTCGTCGGGCCGGGCGTGGGAGATGATCATGGCTTCACCATCATGGCGAGACGGGGCTGGAGCAGGGTCGACTTCCGAGTGGTGGGCACCTCTGCGTCCGGACGGCGCAGGTACAGCGGCTCGAGGCCGGCGTCGGCCAGTCGGTCGCCGAGCGCTGCCATCAGGCCCGCGTCGATGCCGTCGGGGCCGGCGCACTCGCGGCCGGTGAGCGTCGCGCCCGGTCCGGCGAGGGGCAGGCCGGACACCTCGCCGGGAGCCGTGACGAACGGGCCGTCGACCCGGGTGCCCGCGCTGTCGTAGGCGGCCCAGTAGACCTCCTTGCGTCGGGCGTCGGCCACGACGGCGAAGCCGCCGGCCGGGGCGTCGCCGCGGTCGGCCCATGCCAGCGCCACCACATCGAGGCTGCACACGCCACGCACCGGCACCCCGAGGGCCTCCGCGAGGGTGATGGCGGCCGCCACGCCGACCCGCAGTCCCGTGAACGGGCCCGGTCCGACGCCGACGACAACACCGGTGAGGTCGGAAGGGGTCGCGCCGGCAGCGGCGAGCACGCGCTGCACCAGCGGCAGCAACTGCTCGGCGTGCGCCCGACGGTCGGGAACGACGTCGCTGGCCGCAACACGACCGTCGCGCGCGACGCCAGCGCGGACGTCGGTTGCGGTATCGATGCCCAGGACCACCGAGCGTTCGGAGAAGGGGGTGCTCACAGTGCCTCCAGTTCGGGTCGGGACGCCGTCCAGCGGTCACCGATCGGGGTGAGGAAGATCCACCGTGTCTCGTCCTCGGGATCGAGGCCGCGGCGGATGTCGAGTTCGAGGTAGTCCTCTGCGAGGCCCTCTGCGATGCCGGCGCCCCATTCGACGAGGGTGACCGAGTCGTCCAGCGAGATCTCCAGGTCGAGGTCCTCGAGTTCCGCGAAGGAGCCGAGCCGGTAGGCGTCCACGTGCACGAGGCCGGGGCCGCCGGTGGTCGATGGGTGCACCCGCGAGAGCACGAAGGTGGGCGAGATGATCGAGCCGGCCACGCCCATGCCCGCGCCGAGGCCCTGGGTGAACGTGGTCTTGCCTGCGCCGAGGTCGCCGGAGGCGATGATCACGTCGCCGGCCCGCACGACGGCGGCAAGGCGTCGACCCAGCTCGGTGGTGTCCTCTGCTGTCGGGGCTGCCTTGCGCACCGGCAACTGCCGGGCGAGGGTGAGGCTCGTCCCCCGCCGGTCGACCTCGGTGAACCCGTGCCGTCGCCACCAGGCGACCACCTTCGGGAACTCGGCCCGGGCGATCAGCTCGACTGCAGCGACGCCGCGGGCGGTGAGCACCTCGATGGCCACCTCCACCATTGCGGCCGCGATCCCGAGCCGCTGGTAACCGGGGCGCACGGACACACGGTGGATGCCGGCCATCGGGCCGTCGACGCTCACGATCACGATGCCGGCCGGCTGGTCCTCAACGATCGCGAGGACGCCGAAACCCTCTGCCAGCGCAGCGCTGACCCTGGCCGGCGTCTCCGCAAGTGCCGGCGGCGGCGGATCGACCGGCGGACGGTTGGCGAACGCCTCGACGATCAGGTCACGGATGGCCCGCGCATCCTCGGGCGTCGGCTCAGCCAGTCGCAGCCGTCGGCCGTCACCCAGCAGGGTCTCTGCGAGCACGGTCCGCTGCATCAAGAATCCTCCCGGTTGCCGCCTCGATTTCCGGCGTTTCAGCCCGAGCGATCCTACCAGTGCGATCAGTGCGCCTGACGGGCCTCGACAACGGCGAGGACGTCTCCGTACAGCGGGTGATCCGTGCCGAGCCCGGTGACCTTCTCGACGACCTCTGCTGCGGAAGCCGTGCCCAGCAACTGCTGCAGGTCGACCGCCTCGGGGTCGTCGGCAGCGTCGAAGCGCAGGCCCGCGCCCATCGCCTCCAGCAGCGCAGCCCGGCCCATGCCGCGCTCCGCCAGCTGGGACGCGGGGCTGACGAACCGCTCGTTCCGGCTGAGCTTGCGCAGCGGCGCCCGCCCGACCCGCAGGGTGGTGTCCGGCAGGTAGGGGTTGGCGAAACGCTTCAGGATCTTCTCCACGTAGGCGGCCTGGGTCTCGGCCGAGACGCCGTGCTTGGCGACGATCAGCGAGGCCGTCTCGACAAGGACTGCCGCAACTTTGGCCGCGACGCCGGGATCGGCGAGCGCGTCGGAGATCTTCTCGATCCCGGCCGCGTACCCGAACCAGGCACTGGTCGCGTGCCCGGTGTTGACGGTGAAGAGCTTGCGCTCGATGTAGGGCTCGAGGTCGGGCACCCAGGTGACACCCGGGATCTCCGGGTGGACCTCACCGAAGGGCGGGGTCTCGATCGCCCATTCGTAGAAGTTCTCGACGGTGACGTCGAGGCCGGCGTTCGGGTCCTGGTTGGGCACGATCCGGTCGACGGCTGTGTTGGCGAAGATGACCCTCGCATCGAGGTCGTCACCGGCGTAGGCCTTGCGGACCTCGCCGGCGAGGATGTCCGTGCCGTTGATGGCGTTCTCGCAGGCCATCACGGCGAGCCTCGCCGCACCGGCAGGGCGTGCTGCGACGCCGGCGGCGATGGCGGGGGCCACGAACTTGAGGATGTGCGCGCCGACAGCCGTCGTGACGATGTCGGCGGAAGTGATCGCAGCGGTAAGGGCTTCCGCCTCCGTTGCGGAGTTGAGCGCGGAGAACCCGCGGACCTCATGGGTCCGCGGGTTCTCCCCGACTTCGTGCACGACGTAGCTGTCGGTGTCCTTGAGACGCTGGATCAGCGCGTCGGCGACGTCGGCGAACACCAGGTCATAACCAGCGTTGTGGAGCAACAGTCCGACGAACCCGCGTCCGATGTTCCCAGCTCCGAAGTGCACTGCTTTCATCAGCTGTTCATTCCCTTGAAAGTGTCGGCGATCTCCTCGCGGCTGCCGGCCTTCTCCAGGGCCGCCACCGCTTCGGTGTCCAGGAACACCTCGGCGATCTTGCTCAGCAACTCCAGGTGTTCGTCGTTCGCGCCGGCGATACCGATCACGAACTTCACAGGGTTGCCGTTCCAGTCGATGCCGTTCGGGTACCGCACCACCGAGATGGCAGAGGACCTGATCAGCCCCTTGGCCTCGTTGGTGCCGTGCGGAATGGCGAGGAAGTTGCCCATGTACGTCGAAACGGACTTCTCCCGGTCATGCATGGACGTGATGTAACCGACGTCAACCGCACCGGCGTCGACGAGCAGCTTGCCGGCCTCGTCGATGGCCGTGACCTGGTCGCTCGCCGTACCCGAGAGCACGATCGAGGACAGGTTCAGCACGCCGGATGCCGTGGTTGTCGCCACAGGGATCGCTTCGGCTGCGGGAGCCGGCTCGGGCACGATCGCCCTCGCCGGAGTCGTCTGCACTGCCACCGGAGCGGCCACGGCGGCGGTCACGGCCGGAGCAGCTTCAGACGCTTTTGGGTCGGAGTTCGCTTCCTTGACCATCTCGACGACGTCGTCGTACCGAGGGCTGGCCATGAAATTGTCCACAGCGACGTGCACGGCCGAAGGGGTCTTCTGGCTCGCCCGCTGGATCAGGTCCTGATGGGAGACAACGACGTCGTAGGTGTCGTCGAGGTTGGCGATGGCCTTGTTGACGACGGTGACGTCGCCGAAACCGGCGGCCTGGATCTTCTTGCGCAGGACGGAGGCGCCCATTGCGGAGGAGCCCATGCCGGCGTCGCAGGCGAACACGATGGTCTTGATGACACCAGACGGTGCACCACCGGTGAGCAGGCCACCGACGGAGGACTTCCTGCCCTTCATGGCTTCCATCTCTGCGGTGGCGCCGACCAGGTCATCCTCGCCGGGGCTCTTGCCCAGGCGCAGCAGGATCGCACCCAGAACGAGGGTGACAGCCGCCGCTGCGATCCAGGAGATCGTCACACCGAGGAAGCTGTCCGGAGCGGTCTGGGCGTACACCGCAAGGATCGAACCCGGAGCAGCCGGTGCCCGCAGCCCGACGTTGAATGCCACGTTGACGAACACGCCGGTCATGCCGCCGGCGATCATGGCCAGGATGAGGATCGGCTTCATGAGTACGAACGGGAAGTAGATCTCGTGGATACCGCCGAGGAAGTGGATGATCGCCGCACCCGGAGCGGACGCCCTCGCGTTGCCCTTGCCGAAGATCGAGTAGGCCAGCAGGATGCCAAGACCCGGACCGGGGTTGGCCTCCAGCAGGAACAACACCGACTTGCCGGTCGTCTTGGCCATCTCGATACCCAGCGGGGTCAACACACCATGATTGATCGCGTTGTTCAGGAAGAACACCTTCGCCGGCTCGATCAGGATCGACGCCAACGGCAACAGACCGGTACTGATCAGTGAACCGACACCGGCGCCGAGGGCGCCCATGATCAGCAGCATCACCGGGGCCAGCAGGAACAGCGAGGCGATCGCCATCAGGGCGGCAAGGATGCCGGCGGAGAAGTTGTCGACCAGCATCTCGAACCCGGGAGCAATCTTCCCGGCCCAGATGCCGTCGATCTTCTTCATCAGCCACGCCGTCAGCGGGCCCATGATCATCGCGCCGAGGAACATCGTCGAACCCGGACGATCGCCCAGGATGGTCGGGTCGGAGGTACCGAGGATGACACCCATCGTCGCGACCGCACCCACCACGCCACCACGATGGTCATAGACCATCTTGCCGCCGGTGAACGCGATCAGGCTCGGCAGCAGGTAGGTCAGGATCGGGCCCACCATCGTCGCGATCGTCGCGTTCGGCGTCCAACCCACAGGGATGAAGAACGCAGTGATGATGCCCCACGCGATGATCGCCGCAATGTTGGGCATGATCATGCCGGACAGGAAGGTGCCGAACTTCTGCACCGCTACGCGGGCCGAACCCTTCTGCGCCACTACTTCCGTAGTCATGTGACTCCCTTACTGGAACGTGGTTTCAGCCGTGACCTCGCCGCTGTGGTCCCGACCAGGCGGCTCGGTGTGTCCGCCGCCAGCAGGCTAACCCGGAACCTCACGCCAAGGCGAGAACCGGCGTCACGCGCCGTCCGATTTCAGCACGATTCCTCCCACGACGTTGAACATGCGTTCAGCAATGGCCTGCGGGGGTAGCGGACCGGGATACTGCCCCGCGGTCATCGCCTGGATGCTCGCTGCGGCGAGCGCAGCCTCGAAAGGTGCGAGCCCCGCGGCGAGCAACGCCCCGCAGGCCCCGGCGAGAACGTCCCCCGAGCCAGCCTGCGCGCTCCAGCCCGGGCCCGGAACAGCCAGCAGGACCCGGGTCTCCCCCGGCGTCGCCACGTACTGGGTTGCGCCCTTCAGCAGCACCGTGCAGCCGGTGCGGGCGGCCGCGGTCCGGACGGCAGTGAGGGGGTCAGCCTCGACCTCCGCACGCTGCAGGCCGAGCAGCCGTGCCAATTCACCAGCGTGCGGCGTCAGCACAACTGCCGCATGCCCGCCACGGGTGGGCAGGTGTCGCAGCGCGTCGGCATCGACCACCATCGGGACGCCTGCCTTCAGCGCGCGCGTCACCACGCCGGTGTCCTTGCGTTCGCCCCAGCCGCTGCCGACGACCAGGGCCTGGACGCGACCCTGGCCGACCACGACGTTGGGAAAGCGGTCGAGCACGCGCGGCGCGACCGGGAGCGGGCCGAGATAACGCACCATGCCGGCACCGGCACCGACGGCACCGGCAGCACTGAGGACGGCTGCGCCGGGATAGTCGACCGACCCGGTGTCGAGCCCGACAACGCCACGGGAGTACTTGTCACTGCGCGCATCGGGAACGGGCCACACCGCGGCCAGGTCGGCGGCCTCCCACCGGCTGACCACCGGTTCGGCCAGGTCCAGCCCGATGTCGACCAGTTCCAGCTCGCCGCAGGCGGACCTGGCCGGCTCCACCAGCTGGCAGAGCTTGTAGCCGCCGAAGGTCACGGTGAGGTCGGCGACGAAGTGCTGCTCGTCCCCGAAGGGCGGTTCCGGCGCGAGGCCGGACGGCAGGTCGACCGCCACCACGGGCACGCGAAGGTCCTTGCAGGCGCCGGCGAACGCTGCCACCGCTGCGTCCAGCCCGGGGCGCGAGCCGATCCCCGCCACGCCGTCGATGACGAGTCGCTGGCGCGGGAGCTCGGCACGGGCACCGGCTGCGTCCAGCTCGCGTCCGCCGGCGGCAAGGAAGGTCGCCCAGCCGGCTTCGTGCACCGTCGACCCGGTTCGCCAGGCGCTGAGGGCGACGCCGCGTGCTGCGAGCCGTGCACCGGCGAACAGTGCGTCGCCGCCGTTGTTGCCCGAGCCGACGACGAGCAGGACGCGGGCCCCGTAGGCGCCCCCGTCACGGAGCCGCCGCAGCACGGCCGTTGCGAGGCCGGCGGCTGCACGCTGCATCAGCACATCGGGGCCGAGCACTGCCATGGCTGCGGCTTCTGCGGCACGCACCTGGGCGACCGTGTAGCCGTTGTCCATCAGGACTCGCAGACCACCACTGCCGCGGCGATGCCCGCGTCGTGGGTGATCGAGAGGTGGATGCTGGCGATGCCACGCTCAGCCACGAGGGCTGCGACGGTGCCGGTGCAGGCGAAGTAGGGCGCACCGTCGTCGTCCTTGCGCACCTCGACGTCGGTCCAGACCAGTCCCGTCGGTGCACCGAGTGCCTTCGCGAAGGCCTCCTTGGCAGCGAACCTGCCGGCCATCCGTTGCATCGAGGCGTCCTGCTCCGCCGGGGTGAAGACCCGTTCGAGCAGGCCCGGGCGTCCGGCGGCCTGCGTGAACCGGGACACCTGGGTGACGTCGATGCCGATGCCGACGATCATGGCCGCTACTCGACCGTGACGCTCTTGGCCAGGTTGCGCGGCTGGTCGACGTCGTAGCCCTTCAGCGTCGCGAGCTCGCAGGCGAACATCTGCAGCGGGACGGTGGCCACCAGCGGCTGCAGCAGGGTGGACACCTTCGGCAACCGGAACAACACGTCGGCGTAGGCGTCGACCTCGTGGTCGCCCTCCTCGGCGAGGACGACGGTCAGCGCGCCGCGGGCACGCACCTCCTGGATGTTGGAGACCACCTTGTCGTGCAACTGGTCACGGCCCTGCGGGGGCACGATGATGAAGATCGGGATGCCCTCCTCGACGAGCGCGATCGGGCCGTGCTTGAGTTCGCCGGCAGGGAAGCCCTCCGCGTGCAGGTAGGCGATCTCCTTCAGCTTCAGTGCGCCCTCGAGTGCCACCGGGTAGCCGACGTGGCGGCCGAGGAACAGCACCGACTTCTCGTCGACGAACCGCTTGGCCAGTTCCTTGATGGGGTCGAGCTCGTCGAGCACCTTCTGGATCAGCGGCGGCGTGGACGCCAGTTCGGCCATGACGGCGTGGATCTCGTCGTCGTACATCGTGCCGCGCACCTGGGCGAGGTAGAGGCCCAGCAGGTAGCAGGCGGCCACCTGGGTGAGGAAGCCCTTGGTCGAGGCCACCCCGATCTCCGGGCCGGCGTGGGTGTAGATGACCGCGTCCGACTCGCGCGGGATGGTCGCTCCGTTGGTGTTGCAGATCGCGATCACCTTCGCGTGCTGCTCGCGGGCGTGCCGGATCGCCATCAGGGTGTCCGCGGTCTCCCCGGACTGGCTGAGCGTCACCACGAGGGTGGAGCGGGTGATGATCGGGTCGCGGTAGCGGAACTCGCTGGCGATCTCGACCTCGCAGGCGATCCGCGTCCAGTGCTCGATGGCGTACTTGGCGACGAGACCCGCGTAGTACGCGGTGCCGCAGGCGACGATGACGATCTTGTCGACCAGCCGCAGTTCCGACTCGGGGATGTGCAGCTCGTCGAGCTTCAGCGAGCCGTCCGGGTTGTACCGGCCAAGGAGCGTGTCCGCGACGGCGCGGGGCTGCTCGTAGATCTCCTTGCGCATGAACCAGTCGTAACCGGACTTCTCTGCCGCCGACAGGTCCCAGGTGACCTCGAACGGGTGGGTCTCCGCGGGGTTCCCTGCGAAGTCGGTGACGACGATCGAGTCGGCGGTGACGTCGACGACCTGGTCCTGGCCGAGCTCGATGGCGAACCGGGTGAACTCGATGAAGGCGGAGACGTCGGAGGCAACGAAGTTCTCGCCGTCCCCGACGCCGACGACGAGAGGGGAGTTGCGACGGGCGGCGACCAGCCGGTGCGGTTCCAGGGCATCCACGGCGACGAGGGTGAACGCACCCTCCAGGCGGTTGCAGACCGCGCGCATGGCGTCAGCGAGATCGATACCTGCGCCCACCTGGCGGCCCAACAGTTGGGCCGCGGCCTCGCTGTCGGTCTCGGACTGGAACTCGATCCCTTCGGCCTTGAGCTCGGCACGCAGCACGGCGAAGTTCTCGATGATGCCGTTGTGGATCAGCGCGACCCGTTCACCGGCGGAAACGTGCGGGTGGGCGTTCCGGTCGGTCGGGCCGCCGTGGGTTGCCCACCGGGTGTGGCCGATACCGAGGCCGGAGTCCGGGAGCGGGTTGGCCTCGAGGTCTGCGACAAGGTTGGCGATCTTGCCCGCCTTCTTCCGGTACGAGATCGCCCCGTCGGCCACGACGGCCACGCCGGCGGAGTCGTAACCCCGATATTCCATCCGCCGAAGTCCCGCGACGACGACGTCGCGCGCGACACGGGGGCCCGTATAGCCGATAATTCCGCACATAGCGGCCACTGTAGTGGCGGCCACGACCGACAATGGTTCGTTGTCTCCTGACGAACCAGCGAGTCCCAGAGGTGGTAATGGCACCAGCAGCACGCGTCTTCGACGAGGCCGACGCGCCGGAAGACAACCCGTACGGGCCATACCTGACCCTGGATCGCCAGCATTGGGCGTCGCTGGCGGCCTCGCGTCCCGACAATCTGGATGACGCAACCCTCGAGCGCCTGCGCGGCATCGACGACCCCACGGACGCTGCGGAAGTCCGCGAGGTGTACCTCCCGCTGACCGACCTTCTGAGCCTCTACATCGAGCGCACCGGGGCGCTCTTTGCCGACAGCCACCAGTTCCTCGGACTCTCGGGGCGTCGCACCCCCTTCGTCATCGGGGTGGCCGGGTCGGTGGCCGTCGGCAAGTCGACGACGTCCCGCATGCTGAAGGAACTGCTGGGACGGTTGCCGGGTGCACCGCGCGTGGACCTGGTGACCACGGACGGGTTCCTCTACCCGAACGCCGAACTGGCCGAGTACGGCCTGCTGGAGCGCAAGGGCTACCCGGAGTCCTACGACCGGCGGAAGCTGGTGCAGTTCGTGATGGACGTGAAGTCGGGCATGCCGCGGGTGACGGCGCCGGTGTACTCGCACATGGTCTACGACATCGTCCCCGACCAGGTGACCACGGTCTCCCAGCCCGACATCCTGATCATCGAGGGCCTGAACGTCCTGCAGCCGGCCCGACGCCGCGCTGACGGCACCACCGGCCTGGCGGTCAGCGACTTCTTCGACTTCTCGGTCTACGTCGACGCGGCGCATGCCGACGTGCGCAACTGGTACGTGAAGCGGTTCCTGACGCTGCGCGAGACGGCCTTCCAGGACCCGGCGTCCTACTTCGTGCGCTTCGGCCGGATGAACGAGGACGAGGCGGTGCAGGAGGCCACCGACATCTGGAACCGCATCAACGGCCCGAACCTCGAGCTGAACATCCGTCCGACGAGGGCGCGGGCGACCGCGATCCTGCGGAAGGGCCCCGACCACCAGGTCAGCTGGGTCCGGATCAGGAAGGTGTGATGATCACGTCCCTCGCGCCCGACGACGCCACCGACGCCGTCGCACTGTGGACCGAAGCCGGCCTCACGCGTCCCTGGAACGATGCCGTCGGAGACTTCCTGCGGGCTGTGGCCGGCCCGTCGTCCGTGGTGCTGGGCATCCGGGAGGACGGTGCACTGCTCGGCTCAGCCATGATCGGCCATGACGGGCACCGCGGCTGGGTCTACTACCTTGCTGTCGCGGCGTCGGCGCGTGGACGGGGCCTCGGTAGGGACCTGATGGCGGCGGCGGAGGCCTGGCTGGTCGAGCGCGGGCTGCCGAAGATCCAGTTCATGGTTCGAAGCGACAACGCGGAGGTCCTCGCATTCTACGACCACCTCGGCTATGCGAAGCAGGACTGCGTGGTGCTCGGGCGCCGCCTGGACTGAGCCAGGGATGTGCGTGTCAGCGCGCAGATTCCAGCGACAACCGCTCGCGCACGACCTCGACGAGCCGTTCGGCGACTTCCTGGGCACGCTCTGCCGTCTCGGCCTCGACCATCACCCGCACGAGGGGCTCCGTGCCCGAGGGGCGCAGCAACACGCGGCCGTTGCGGCCGAGGGCCTTCGACTCCGCTGATACAGCAGCGTTCACGACCGGGTCGATGCCGGCGCGCGACTTGTTGACGTTCGGGACGTTGACCATCACCTGCGGCAGGCGCGCCATCACCCCGGCGAGCTCCCGGAGGGGTTTTCCCGTGCGCATCATCCGGGCTGCAAGGTGCAGCGCCGTGAGCACGCCGTCGCCGGTGGTGGCGAACTCGCTCATGATCACGTGGCCGGACTGCTCGCCGCCGAGGGTGAAGCCATTGGCGTTCATCGCTTCGAGGACGTAGCGGTCGCCGACCTTGGTGGCGTCGACATGGATCCCGGCGTCCCGCATGGCGTTGAGGAAGCCGAGGTTGCTCATCACCGTTGCGACGACCGTGTCGCTGTGGAGGGTCTGGTCGGCGCGCATCGCGAGGGCGAGGATCGCGAGGATCTGGTCACCGTCGACGATCTCGCCGGTGTGGTCCACGGCGAGGCAGCGGTCGGCGTCCCCGTCGAGGGCGACGCCGAGATCGGCGCCGTGTTCGATGACGGCCGCCTGCAGCGAACCCATGTGGGTCGAGCCGCAGTTGTGGTTGATGTTGAGGCCGTCGGGTTCGGCGTGCAGGGGGATGACCTCGGCGCCCTGGGCGTCGAAGGATGCCAGCGCTGTCATGTGCGCGGCACCGTTGGCGCAGTCGATGACGATCTTGAGGCCGGCGAGACTCGCGTCCGTGCCGAGGCTGGCGACCAGATGGGCGACGTAGGCCTCGATCGCTCCGGGATCCTCCGTGACCCGGCCGACGTCGGCACCGGTGGGACGCAGCCACACCTCCGTCATGCGTTCCTCGATGGCGTCCTCGATGTCGTCGTCGAGTTTGACGCCGCCGCGGGCGAAGAACTTGATGCCGTTGTCGGGCATCGGGTTGTGGCTGGCTGACAGCATCACGCCCAGGTCGGCGTCACGCTGGCCGACGAGGTGGGCAACGCCGGGGGTCGGGATCACGCCGAGGCGCACCACGTCCACTCCGGCAGAGGCCAGCCCTGCCACAACCGCTGCTTCGAGGAACTCCCCGCTCGCGCGGGTGTCCCGCCCGACGAGCGCGATGGGACGCCGGGTGATCCCGAACGCCCCGGCCTCGCCCAGCACGTGGGCTGCGGCCATGGAGAGTTCCAGGGCAATCTCGGCGGTGAGCTCGAGGTTCGCAGTGCCGCGAACCCCGTCCGTGCCGAACAGTCGAGCCATCGCCCGACCGGGATCAGCGCTTGCTGTACTGAGGAGCCTTGCGGGCCTTCTTCAGACCAGCCTTCTTGCGCTCCTTGACGCGGGCGTCACGAGTGAGCAGGCCGGCCTTCTTCAGGACCGGACGGCTGGCCTCGGTGTCCACGGCGTTCAGCGAGCGGGCGATGCCGAGACGGAGCGCACCGGCCTGGCCGGTCACACCGCCACCGACGATCGTCGCGATCACGTCGTAGGAGTCGACCACGGCTGCGGTAACGAAGGGCTCGTTGACCGTCTGCTGGTGCAGCTTGTTCGGGAAGTACTCCTCGAGCGTGCGCCCGTTGATGGAGAACTTGCCGGTGCCGGGGAAGATGCGCACGCGGGCGATGGCTTCCTTGCGACGGCCGGTGGCCGCGGACGGCGCAATGATGGCGGGGCGGCCGCCGGGCAGCGGAGCGCTGGCAACAGCCTCGGCCCGGTACGCGATCTCGCGGTCTTCCTCAACGAACGGAACGACCTCGTCGGTCACGACGGTCTCTTCAACGGTCTCGGTCACGATGCTTCCTTGGCTCACTGAGCGATCTGGGTGATCTGGTACGGCTGCGGCTTCTGCGCGCTGTGGGGATGCTCCGGGCCGGCGTAGACCTTGAGCTTCTTGATCAGCTGACGAGCCAGCTTGTTCTTCGGCATCATGCCCCAGACCGCGAGCTCAACTGCCTTGCGCGGGTCCTTGTCGAGCAGCTCGCCGTACGGAACAGCCTTGAGGCCACCCGGACGACCGGAGTGCCGGTAGGCCATCTTGTCGGTGCGCTTGTTGCCGGTGAGGGCGATCTTCGACGCATTGACGACGACGACGAAGTCGCCACCATCGACGTGCGGGGCGTAGGTCGCCTTGTGCTTGCCGCGCAGGAGGGTCGCCGCAGTGACGGCCAGCCGTCCCAGGACGACGTCCTGAGCATCGATCACAAGCCAGGCCCTGGTGATCTCACCAGACTTGGGGCTGTACGTAGACACGGTCAACGACCTGCTTCCATGAGTTGTACCAACGAGCTCTATGCGGGATCCGCCTTGGACAGACAGACCACAGCGCAACAGCGGTTTAGATTACCGTGCGCCGGGGAGGGGGTCAAAACCGAGGCGGTTGCCCGGAGGACGGCGACGTCGGAACCGGAGCCTCACAGCCGCGCCCAGCACTCCGTCGCCGGGCATTCACGAGGAGCCCTGCGTCAAGACGACATCTTGCCGAAATAGATCAGCCCTATCGTGCGTCCATGGCAGACATGCTCCAGATTCGTTACCCCGCCACCGGCGTCGAGGCTGAGCTGGCGATCACCGATGCCACCATCAAGGCTCCCGACCTCCGGCAATTCAGGATCGGCGCGGAGCCCCTCGCCACGTTCGACCCGGGCTTCATGAACACGGCGGTGTGCCGCTCCTCGATCACCTACATCGACGGTGAGGCCGGCATCCTGGAATACCGCGGGTACCCGATCGCGGAACTGGCGGAGAAGTCCACCTACCTCGAGGTGGCCTACCTGCTGCTGCACGGCGAACTGCCGAGCCCGGCACAGCTGGCCACGTGGGAACTGTCGATCACCGAGCACAGGATGCTGCCGGACAAGCTGAAGACCGTGCTTGCCGGCTTCCCCTACGACGCCCACCCGATGACCATCCTGATGGCCTCGGTCGCTGCGTTCTATTCGTTCTATCCGGACGCCCGCAACTTCGAGGACCCCGCAGCACGCGAACTCAACATCACCCGGCTGATCGCCAAGATGCCGACGCTGGCCGCCTTCGCTTACCGCAAGGGCAAGGCCCGGCCCTACGTGAACCCCGACGACAACTACGGCTACTGCCACAACTTCCTTGCCATGCTGTTCAAGCAGAACGAGCGGCGCTACGTCGCCGACCCGCGCCTTGTCCGTGCGATGGAGGTGCTGTTCATCCTGCACGCCGACCACGAACAGAACTGCTCGACGAACGCCGTCCGCTCGGTGGCCAGTTCCGGCAACGACCTGTACACCTCGGCGTCCGCCGGCATCGGGGCGCTGCACGGTCCGCTGCACGGCGGTGCCAACGAGGCGGTCCTGAAGATGCTGCGCGAGATCGGCACCGTCGACCGCGTCCCGGAGTTCATCGAGGGCGTGAAAGCCGGCAAGGCACGGATGATGGGCTTCGGCCACCGCGTCTACAAGAACTACGACCCGCGCGCGAAGATCATCAAGAAGTCCGTCGAGGACGTCTTCGAGGTCACCGGGGTGAACCCGCTGCTGAAGGTGGCCCAGGAGCTGGAGAAGTACGGCCTGACCGACGACTACTTCGTGAAGCGGCGGCTCTACCCGAACGTCGACTTCTACTCCGGCCTGATCTACGAGGCCCTCGGCTTCCCGCCGGAGATGTTCACCGTGCTGTTCGCCGTCCCCCGGACGTCCGGGTGGGCGGCGCAGTACCAGGAGTTCATCACCGATCCCGAGCAGAAGATCATGCGGCCCAAGCAGATCTACACCGGCTGCCGCAACCGCGGCTACGTTCCGATGGAAGAGCGCGCCTGATCCTCCCGTCCGGGCATCCGAGCAAGTCAGCTGGAAAATCCCGGGTTGACCCTTGCGCGCCCTTACCCGCGTGGCAAGGTATTGCCCATGAGTTCAAAGATGAGCGCTGCCTCGATGCAGGTGACCAGTCCCGATGACGTCCGCAATGTCGTTCTGATCGGAAACGCCGGCTCGGGGAAGACCTCTTTGTTCGAGCAGCTGCTCAAGGCCCGCATCGCCGGCTACCGCGGCGAGAAGGAGGACGCGGAGCGCGCGGCCCAGCTCTACCTGGCCTCTCTGGTGACCGGCGACGTGCTGGTGAACCTCCTTGACGCCCCCGGCCACCCCGACTTCGTCGGTGAGCTCCGCGCGGGCATCCGCGCAGCGGACGCAGCCATCTTCGTGATCTCCGCAGCGGACGGCATCGACGGCGCAGCCCAGGCCCTCTGGGATGAGTGCACCGTTGCCCACCTGCCCCGCATCATCGCGTTGACCAAGCTGGACGCCGGCCACGCCGACTTCGACTCCTCCGTCGCCGACGCGCAGGACAAGTTCGGCGAGGGCGTGCTGCCCACCCACGTGCCGACGCAGAGCTCACCCGGCGTGATCTCTGGCAACATCGGCCTGCTCAGCCTCGAGGAGCACGACTACACCAGCGGCGAGGTTGTGAACCGCAAGCTCACGGCCGACGACTCCCACGTCGAGACCTACCGCGGCCCCCTGATCGAGGCGATCATCCAGGAGGCGGAGGACGACTCTCTGATGGACCGCTACCTCAGCGGCGAGGAACTCGACACCGACTACCTGCTCGACGACCTGCGCAAGGCTGTCGCGACCGCCAATCTCTACCCGGTGGTGCCGGTCGCCTCCAACACCGGTGTCGGCGTCGAGGAACTGCTGCGGCTGATCGAGCACGGCTTCCCGACCCCGTCGCTGCACCCGAACCCCTCGGCAACGAGTCTGGACGGCAAGGACCTGCCGAACCCGCCGACGGATGTGTCCGCACCGCTGGTGGCCCAGGTGATCCGCACCACCACCGACCCGTTCGCCGGCCGGCTGTCGATGGTGCGCATCTTCTCCGGCACCCTCCACGCCGACGATGTCGTCCACGTCTCCGGCCACCGGTCCCGCGCGGGTCACGGGGAGGAGGCCCATGAGCACGACCACGACAACGACGAGCGCGTCGGGCTCATCCAGGCCGCAGTCGGCACCGAGTTGAAGCCCCGTCCGACAGCCATCGCCGGCGAGATCGTCATGGTGCCGAAGCTCACCACGGCAGAGACCGGCGACACGCTCTCCGCCAAGGACCGCCCTGCCGTCGTGGAAGCCTGGAACCTGCCCGAGCCCCTGCTGCCGCTGGCCATCCGCGCGTCCACCCGCAACGACGAGGACAAGCTCGCCACAGCCCTGCAGCGCCTTGCCGTCGAGGACACCACCGTCCGCCTCGACCGTGGCGGCAGCGACCAGCTGGTGCTCTGGACCACCGGCCAGACCCACGCCGACCTGCTGATCGCCCGGCTCGTCGAGCGCTACGGCGTCAAGGTCGAGCAGGAGGAGCTGAAGATCCCCCTGCGGGAGACCTTCATCGCGAAGGCGACGGCGATGGGCCGCCACGTGAAGCAGTCCGGCGGCCACGGCCAGTACGCCGTCTGCAACATCGAGGTCGAGCCACTTCCCCGCGGCAGCGGTTTCGAGTTCGTCGACAAGGTCGTCGGTGGTTCGGTGCCACGCCAGTTCATCCCCAGCGTCGAGAAGGGCGTCCGCAACCAGCTCGAGAAGGGCGTCTTCGCCGGCTTCCCGATGGTCGACGTCCGCGTCACCCTCTTCGACGGCAAGTCGCACTCGGTGGACTCCTCCGACATGGCCTTCCAGATGGCCGGCTCCCTTGCCATCAAGGAAGCTGCTAACCCGAAGACGGTCGCCCTGCTGGAGCCGCTCGACCTCGTGACGGTCACCGTCGGCGAGGAGTACCTCGGTGCAGCCATGACGGACCTCACGGGACGCAGGGGCCAGCTGCTCGGCTCGGACGCGGAGAACCACAAGGCGATCATCCGTGCCCTCGTGCCACAGACGGAGCTCTCCCGCTACGCCATCGACCTGCGCGGCATCGCCCACGGCTCGGGGACGTTCACCCGCGAGTTCCACGGCTACGAGCTGCTGCCGACCCCCTTGATGGAGAAGTACGCGAAGTCGAGCTGACCTTCACCCATCGCGGGGCGGGAATGCCGGACCAGAGGTGTGGGTTCGCTTGGACGTGCGCATAGACATCTGGTCCGACATCGCCTGCCCGTGGTGCTACCTCGGCCTCACACGGCTCGAGGCCGCCCTTGCCCGCTTCGAGCACGGCGACGCCGTGGAGGTGCAGTTGCACTCGTTCCAGCTCGACCCCACGCTGCCCGACGCCTACCCGGGCACGGAGGCGGAGTACCTCGCCGCGAGCAAGGGCCTCGACACTGCGACGGTCGAGCAGATGTTCAGCCGGGTGAGCGCCGCGGCAGCGCCTGACGGCCTGACTCTCGACTTCGACACCCTCGTCGTCGCGAACTCCCGTCGCGCACACCGCCTTCTCCAGCGGGCGAAGCTCTCCGATCCGTCCGGACCGACGACCTGGAAGCTCGAGGTGGCCCTGTTCCGGGCCCACTTCCGGGACGGCCGCAACATCGGCGACCCGTCGACCCTCGTCGAGCTCGCGGTCGGGGTGGGGCTCGATGCGGACGCGGCAAGGGAAGCGCTCGACTCCGCAGAGCTGGACGCACAGGTCACCGCCGACATCGACGCAGCAGCCCAGCTGGGTATCCGCGGGGTGCCGTTCTTCGTGCTCGCCGAGAAGTACGGCGTCTCAGGCGCACAGCCGGCGGAGGTGTTCGACGGCGTCCTTAGCCAGGTGTGGGCAGAACTGGAGCCAGTCACCTGAACCGGGGGAACCGTCCCCGCAGTTCACTGGTGCGCTGCGATGAAGCCGAAGACGCCGTCCGCGACCATCTGCACGGCGATCGCCGACAGCAGCAGGCCCGCGATGCGTGAGGCGAGCACCGTGCCGGATTCGCGCAGGATCGCCCGGATCAGGCCGGCGTAACGCAGGAACACCCAGACAAGGAACATCACGGTGATCAGGGCGAGCGCGACGGTGAGGTAGCCGGCGAGGCCGGGTGAACGCTGGACGGCCAGCATCGTTGCGACGATCGCACCGGGGCCGGCCATCAGCGGCGTCCCCAGCGGGACGATCGCGACATTCACGCCGTCGTGGGACACCGGGTCCTCGCCCTTGCCCATCAGGAGTTCGAGCGCGATCAGGAGCAGCAGCAGTCCGCCGGAGACCTGGAGCGCGGGAACGGACACCTGCAGGTAGTCCAGGATCTGCTTGCCGAAGATCGCGAAGACGGCGATCACCCCGAAGGCGACTGCCGAGGCCCGGTCGGCTGCGCGGCGTCGCTGGCGGGATCCTAGGGACTTGGTGAGACCGAGGAAGACCGGCAGCAACCCGGGCGGGTCGACGATCACGAAGATCGTGACGGCTGTGGTGAGGAACAGCTCGATGTCGAAGAACTGGTCCACACCACCAGCGTATTGCTGGCAACCGGTGCCGGGCGAATCAGCTCGGCGGGATCAGATGCTGTGCAGCGGCCGGGCGCCGTAGGGGATCGAGCGGGCGTCGACGATGTCCTTGCCGAACGGGAAACAGGTGACCGGGATCATCTTCAGGTTCGCGATCGCCAGCGGGATACCGACGATCGTGACGGCCTGCGCGAGTGCCGTCGTGACGTGTCCGATGGCCAGCCAGAGGCCGGCGACCAGGAACCAGATCACGTTGCCGAGGGAAGAGCCGAGACCGGCCCCCGGCCTGGCGATGACCGCCCGCCCGAAGGGCCACAGGCAGTAGCCGGCCATCCGGAACGACGCGATGCCGAACGGGATCGTGATGATGAAGATGCAGGCGACGATGCCGGCAGCGACGTAGCCCACGGCAAGCCAGAAGCCACCGAAGACCAGCCAGATGATGTTCAGGATCGCGCGCATTCTTCTCCTTGTTCGACGCTCCTTCCATGTAACCGTGCGGAGCCGCGAATCCCCAGCGGTGGCGTCCCTGAGCGTCCCCTGACACCACCCCGGTCGCGCGTCCCTAGAATGTCGCCCATGCCCGTCGCCGAACGTATCCATCGCGACGTGGTCTCCTACGTTCGCCGCAGTGCCCGCATGAACACAGCCCAGCAGCGCGCCTGGGACCTCCACCACGAGAACTGGGTCGTGAAGCTGGACGCCGGCGAGCGTGACACCTCCGTCGCCGCGTCGGCCCGGGTCGACTGGGCTGGCGTCTTCGGCCGTGAGGCGCAGCTCATGGTCGAGATCGGTTCGGGCACCGGACACGCCATCACCGAGCTCGCCCTCGCCCACCCCGAAGCGAACCTCGTGGCGTTCGAGGTGTTCCTGCCGGCGGTCGCCTCCACGCTCGGCCGGCTCGCCCGCCACGGCGTCACCAACGTGCGCCTCGTGGTCGCCGACGGCGCCCAGGCCCTGCCGGTGGTCTTCGACGAGGCGAGCATCACAGAGCTGTGGACCTTCTTCCCCGACCCCTGGCACAAGGCCCGCCACCACAAGCGGCGCCTGGTCAGCGCAGAGTTCGCCGGCGTGGTCGCGTCCCGCCTCACTGCCGACGGCACGTGGCGGCTGGCCACCGACTGGGAGGACTACGCCGAGGCGATGCTGGAGACGCTCCAGGCCGAGCCCGGCCTGGTGAACCGCAACGACGGCTGGGCGCCACGCTTCGAGCTGCGGCCGCTCACCAAGTACGAGCAGCGCGGGCTGGCCGCCGGCCGCACCATCCACGACCTCGCCTTCGGCCGCCGATGACCCGGTATCGCCTCGACATCGCCTACGACGGCACGGCCTTCCACGGCTGGGCCATGCAGCCAGGCCTGCGCACGGTGCAGGAGGAGCTCGAGATCTGGATCGAGCGGGTACTGCGGATGCCCTACCGGCCGCTGCTCCTCTGCGCGGGCCGCACCGACGCCGGCGTGCACGCCAGGGGTCAGGTGGCGCATCTCGACCTCGACCTGCCCGAGCCGGAGGTGGTGGCGGAGAAGCTGATGCACAAGCTCCGAATCGCCCTGCCCGAGGACGTGGCCGTGCGCAGCGTCCGCGTCGCCCCTGCGGGGTTCGACGCCCGCTTCGCTGCCATCTGGCGGCGTTACGCCTACCGCCTCACCGACGGCTACGTCGATCCGCTGGACCGGCTGGACACCGCCGTCATCCGCGGGAAGCTGGACGTCGACCTGGTGAACGCTGCAGCGCACTCGCTGTTGGGCCTGCACGACTTCGCGGCGTTCTGCCGCTCCCGGCCCGGCGCGACGACGATCCGCAAGCTGGAGTGGCTGCACGCCGAACGCCTGCCCGACGGCCGTGTCGAGATCGGCGTCCGGGCCGACGCCTTCTGCCACTCGATGGTCCGCTCACTGGTCGGCGGGCTTGTGGAGGTCGGCACGGGCAATCGGGACATCGCCTGGCTGGCGGCCCTTCCCGACACCGACCGGCGGTGTGGCCAGATCCGCGTGATGGCGGCCCGTGGGCTGGTGCTCGAGGAGGTCGGCTACCCGCCGGACGACCAGCTCGCCCACAGGGCGCGCGAATCGCGCGCGCTCCGCAGTTTGACCGAGGGCAGCCTGACCGAGGAGTGCGAGTGAGCCACTACTTCCACACACCCACCGGCCCGGAGAACCGTCGCACGGTAAAGGCACGGTTCTGGGACACCGACTGGACGTTCACCACGGCGGACGGGGTGTTCTCCGGCGGCGGGCTCGACCTCGGCACAGCCGTGCTGCTGCGCGAGTCCGCACCACCCAGCGGCGCCCGGCGCCTGCTCGACCTCGGTTGTGGCTACGGCGTGCTCGCCGTGGCCCTCGCCACAGCCTGCCCCGAGGCCGTCGTCGATGCCGTCGACACCAACGAGCGGGCCCTTGCCCTGTGCGCGACGAACGCAGCGGACCACGAGGTCGCCGACCGCGTCGTCCCTGCGCTCCCCGAACAGGTGGACGCAGAGGTCCGCTACGACGAGATCTGGTCCAACCCCCCGATCCGGATCGGCAAGGCTGCGCTGCACGAGTTGCTGCTGAAATGGCTTCCGCGACTGGTCCCCGGGGGGGTCGCCCGGCTGGTCGTCGGCCGCAACCTGGGGGCCGACTCCCTGCAGGCCTGGCTGATCGACTCCGGCTACCGCTGCGAGCGGGTGGCCAGCGCCAAGGGTTTCCGGGTGTTCGAGGTCAGCGCGGAAAGCAGCGCTTAACCCTGCCCTTGCCGGTGGCTGGGTCCTAGGCTTTGTGGTGCACGTCCACCCACACAGAAGAGGGAACACATGACCGAAGAGAACACGACGCCTGAGGCCGAGGGCGGCTTCCTCGGCGGCCTGCTCGGAAAGGCCAAGGAGTTCGGCGAGAAGGCCAAGGATCTGGCTGAGGACGCCATCGAGCACGTCAAGGACTTCGCAGAGGACCTGCCCGAGAACGCCAAGAAGATCACCGACGACACCGTTACGGCGGTCAAGGGCTTCGCGGAAGACTTCCCCGAGAACGCCAGGAAGGTCACCGACGACACTGTCGCCTCGGTCAAGAACCTGGTGGACGGCGACGCCCCCACCGAGCCGCCGGCACCGACCGCGTAGCACAAATCGATCACGTGCAAGGCACCCCCACCGGGGTGCCTTGCACGTTTTGGTTGAGGTTCCGACAAGCCCATCTGGGTGGGTTATGGTGATGACACCTGAACCTTTGCAGGGGAACCCGGTGCAAGTCCGGGACTGACCCGCAACCGTGAAGTCGGCGCAAGCCGGCAAGTCGGACTGCCTGCACAAAGTTCTGGCTCAACAAATGACCCGTCGAGGTACGCGGGTGGAGCCGGAAATCGCGCCACTGGCCGGGATCCGAAGCCCGAGTTCCTCGCGCGAAAGGATCCAGAATGTTCCCCAACCTCAAGCGACTGCTGGCCGTCGGGACAGCGACAGCCGTTGCGCTCGTGAGTTTCGGCCCCGCACCGACCGCGCAGGCGAGCGTCAGCTCGCGGGCGGTCACCCGGGCCGCCAGCTGGCTCGCGGCCAACCCCGCAACCGTCGATGACGGGATCAGCGGCGAGATCGCGGCCGCCACCGCCCTCGCCGTCGCCCGAAGGAATGCCCCCGAAATGCGGGCAAGGATTGCAGTCCTCGAGAGCAAGGCTGCGACCGCCGTCGACGGCAAGCCGGGCGCGGCCGCGAGCCTCGCCATCCTGGTGAAGGCGATGCACCTGAACCCGAGGAGCTTCGGCGGGGCCAACCTCGTCCAGGAGCTTCTCGACGGGATCGACCCGAGCGGGCAGGTGGGTTCCTTCGGGTCGGCCTACGGCCAGGCATTGGCGATCATCGCCCTCAAGCGCGCCAGGCAGACCGTCCCCGCGGGGGTCGTCACGACGCTGCTGAAATTCCAGGACGCATCCGGCGCCTTCGGCTACGACTTCAACGGCTTCGTCGCCGACCCCGACAGCACCGCCTTGTCGATCCAGGCCCTGCACCTCCTCGGTGGCCACAGCGCGCAGATCAAGAAGGCTGCGGCCTGGGCCAAGAGCACGCAGACGAAGAAGGGCTACTGGGAGGCCTACTCCCCCGTCGACAGCACGTCCCTGATGGCTTCGGCACTGAAGCTCGTGCACCGCAGTACCGGCAGGGCCTCCAGCTGGCTGCGCACCCAGCAGCTGAAGGGTGGCGGCTTCCCCGGCGAGCTGAAGACCAGCACCTCCACCTCCAACCTGCTGGCAACCTCGACGGCGATGTACCTCCTGACCGGCAAGTCGTTGGCCACCTTCACCTACCCGCTGAAGGGCTACACCAAGTCGCCGCGTCCGAAGATCTCCGGGGCGACAAAGGTGGGGAGCACCCTGACGGCGAAGGTCGGTAGCTGGTCGCCGCGCCCCACCGTCATCACCTACAAGTGGCTGCGTTCCGGCAGGACCATCGCTGGTGCCACCGCTGCGACCTACACGCTCACCATCGCGGACAAGGGCAAGAAGATCCGGGTCAAGGTGACCGCCGGCGGCATCGGCCTCAAGACGGTGACCGAGCTTTCGAAGGCCACCAGGTCCATCCGGCCGTGAACAGGGGGCTCCTCTGGAGCCTGCTGATGGCCGTCCTCACCCTCGGCTGGGTGGGGACGGCCCCGCAGGCTTCCGCGGCGACCAGTTCCTGCGACGGGGTGTGGGTGGTCGTCGACTACGGCTCGCTCGGTGGCACAAGCACCAAATGCGCGACCAGCTACTCCACCGGCAGGGCCGCCCTGAGCAGCGCCGGGTTCGACCCGACGCTGGACAACGGCATGGTCAGCCAGATCTCGGGCAAGCCGGGCAACCCGGACCCCAACAAGAACTACTGGTCCTACTGGACGGCCACCCTCAAGTCCGACGGCAGCTACTCCGGCTGGAGCTACTCCAACCTCGGTGCGACTAGCTCCCACCCCGCCAAGGGCAACGCGGAGGGCTGGCGCTACCAGCCCCTCTCGGCCGGCAAGGTCGCGCCCGGCGCCGCCCCGCCGAAGGGTGAGGCCGCCCCGAAGCCGACCCCGACTCCCACCAAGACGACCAAGCCAACGGCGACCGCCAAGCCAACGGCGACCGCCAAGCCAACGGCCACCAAGAAGCCCACGGCAAGCGCCCCCACCAGCAGCTCCGCGCGGACGGCGAGCGCAACGGCAACACCCGCCAAGAGCCCGACCCCTACGTCCACTCCCTCGGCGTCCACGTCCCCCCCGATCGCCACCCCGACCACCTCACCCAGTGACGACGCAACCGAACTGGGCCAGCAACAGGCCAGCAACAGCGAGCCCTCCGGCAAGGGGGGCAGCCCTGTCGGTGCCCTCGTTGCCGGAGGCTTCGTCGTCGCCGGTGGCGCCGGCGTCGGCGGCTGGTGGCTCCTGAAGGGACGACGACGCTGACCACATTGCACCCGTGGGCCTGGTGGTGCTGGGCGATCGGTATCGGGATCGCCGTGAGCGGTACCACCAATCCGCTGCTGCTCGCACTCATCGCGACCGCCATGGTCGTGGTCGTGATGTTGCGACGCAGCAGCGCCCCGTGGGCGCGGTCGGTGAAGGCCTACCTGTTGTTGTCGCTGTTCGTCATCGGCATGCGCGTGTTCTTCCAGGTGGCGATCGGGAGCGGTTCGGGGGACACGGTCCTCTTCGCCCTTCCCGAGCTACCGCTCCCGGACTGGGCGGCGGGCATCCGGCTCGGAGGCGCTGTGACGGCTGAAGGCCTCGTCCGTACCCTCTACGACGCCCTCCGGCTCGCGGTCATGCTGCTCTGCATCGGCGCAGCGAACGCGCTGGCCAACCCCCGCAGGGCCCTCCGGTCCGTGCCGGCCGCCCTGTACGAGGCCTCGGTCGCCGTCGTGGTCGCCCTGAGCGTCGCTCCCCAGTTGATCGAGAGCGCGCAGCGGGTGCGCAGGGCGCGACGGTTGCGCGGCGAACCCGCCAAGGGGCTCGGCGCGCTCTCCACCGTTGCGATGCCGGTGCTGGGCGACGCCATCGAGCGGTCCATCTCGCTGGCAGCGGGCATGGAAGCGCGGGGCTTCGCCCGCACCAGGGGGCTCCCGATCCGGGGAGCCCTGCCGCTGATGCTCGCCTCCGTCCTCCTCTCCGTGCTCGGGCTCTTCCTGCTGCTCAGCTCCACCTGGTGGCTGCCGGCGAGCAGCCTCCTCGTCACCGGCCTCCTCGGGACGGCCTGGGGCTTCCACCGCGCGGGACGCGCACTGCAGGTGACCGCCCACCGTCCCGACTCGTGGGGCTGGCGGGAGACCCTCGTGGCCGCGTCCGGCGTGGGCGCGGCCGTGCTGGTGCTCGCGCTCGGCTGGCTCGATCCGTCCGGTGGCGCGCTGCACCCGTCCACCGACCCCCTGCAGTGGCCCGACCTCACCGTCGCCATGCTCGTGGCCGCAGCCCTCACCCTCGCTCCGCTGATCATCACCCGGGCACGCGCCCTGCGGACCGTCCCGTCCGTCCGGCATGACACCCGGGTGCGGTCGCTACGGCCCCAGGTCGCGCCGGAACTGGCGTCCCGGTGATCACCTTCGACAGGGTCTCCGTGCGCTACGCCGATGCGGACTCCCCCACCCTCGACCAGGTGTCGCTCCAGCTGCCCGAAGGCGACCTCTGCCTGGTCATCGGGGCGACGGGCAGCGGCAAATCCACCCTGCTCGGGGCGATCAACGGCCTCGTGCCGCACTTCACGGGCGGGACGCTCGGCGGCCGGATCGTCGTCGACGGATGGGACACGGCCCTGCACCGCCCCCGCGACATGGCCGAGGTGGTGGGCTACGTCGGCCAGGACCCCCTGCGGGGCTTCGTCACCGACACCGTCGAGGACGAGATCGCCTACGGCATGGAGCAGCTGGGCATCGACCCGGTGGCGATGCGAAAGCGGGTGGAGGAGACGCTCGACCTGCTCGGCATCGCCGACCTGCGTCGTCGGCCGCTGACGGAGCTCTCCGGCGGACAACAGCAAAGGGTGGCCATCGCCTCCGTCCTCGCAGCCCAGCCACGGGTACTCGTCCTCGACGAGCCGACCTCGGCCCTCGATCCCACCGCTGCACAGGACGTGCTGTCTGCGATCGCGACCCTCGTCCACGAGGTCGGGTTGACGGTCGTCCTCGCAGAGCACCGGCTCGAACGGGTCATGCAGGCTGCCGACTCGATGATCTGGCTTCCCGGGGACGGCAGTGCCGTCCACGGGAACCCCCGCGAGGTCCTCGCGGCAGCAAGCATCACGCCGCCGCTGGCTGCGCTCGCCCGCGCCGTCGGCTGGACCGAGGTGCCGCTGAGCGTCCG
The DNA here is from genome assembly GCA_963799235.1 of uncultured Actinomycetota bacterium. GTDB lineage: Bacteria > Actinomycetota > Actinomycetes > Propionibacteriales > Propionibacteriaceae > Propionicimonas. The sequence goes on from CAWCWL010000002.1 coordinate 305,333, forward strand.
CGAGGCGCGTCGCAGGGCGCTCGCAGAGGGGCTGCTCCCCAGCCCACCGACCCCGCCGCCCGCGGAGACGGCCCCCATCGTGCTGCGGGCGACCGACGTCGAGGTGCGCTTCGGTGACGTCACAGCCGTCCGCGGCGTCGACCTCGAGCTGAGGGCAGGCAGCGTCAAGGCACTGATGGGACGCAACGGTGCAGGGAAGTCCTCGCTCCTGTGGGCGCTTCAGGGCGCCCTGACGTGCGCGGGACACATCGAGATCGCCGGTGTCGACCCGCGCGGGCTCGGCGCAGCGAAGGCCCGCCGCCTGGTCACCCTGGTGCCGCAGACTGCCGCCGACCTCCTGTACCTGGCCACCGTCGGGGCCGAGTGCGACCAGGCGGACCGCGAGAGCGATGCACCGGCGGGCACGACGGCCGGCCTGCTTGCAGAGCTCGGCATCCAGCTGCCACCCGACCGCGACCCGCGCGACCTCTCGGAGGGCCAGCGGCTGGCGCTCGTGCTCGCCATCCAGCTGGCTGCCGGGCCCCGCGTCCTCCTGCTGGACGAGCCCACCCGCGGCCTCGACTACCGGTCGAAGGCCGAGCTGCACCGCATCGTCGACCGGCTCGCAGCGCGCGGGATGGCTGTCCTGATCAGCACCCACGACGTCGAGTTCGCCGCCCTCGCCAGCCGCGGGACGCTGCTGATGGCCGACGGCGAGCTCATCGCAGAAGGGCGCACGGCCGACCTGCTCACCTCATCACCCGCGTACGCACCGCAGATGTCCAAGGTGTTCGCCCCGATCCCCGTCCTCACGCCCGACGACGTTGCGAGGGGACTGCGATGACCGGCAGCGACCGCCGCGTGTCCGCAGCACTGCTGGTCGCGCTCGTCGCCGGCGTCGTCGCGTTCGCCTGGCCGCTGTTCCTCCGCCCCGAGTCGGGTATCTCCGCAGCACAGGCGCCGATCCTCTTCGCCCTCGTCCTTCCGCTCGTGCTGGCCATCGTGTTGTCCGAACTGGCCGGCGGACGCATGGACGTGAAGGCGCTGGCCATGCTGGGCGTGCTGGCGGCCGTCGGCACCATCCTGCGTCCCCTCAGCGCCGGCACCGCCGGCTTCGAGCTGATCTTCTTCCTGATGATCCTCGCCGGGCGCGTGTTCGGTGCGGGCTTCGGCTTCGCACTGGGCGCGATCACCTTGTTCACGTCCGCCCTGATCACTTCCGGCGTCGGGCCATGGCTGCCCTACCAGATGCTGACCGCCGGCTTCGTCGGCCTGTTCGCCGGCTGGCTGCCGAAGGCGACCGGACGCCCAGAGCTGCTGCTCCTCGGCACCTACGGCATGGTGTCCGCCTTCACCTACGGGTGGCTGATGGACTTCTCCTTCTGGCCGTTCGCGATCGGCGACGGCACCCAGTTGTCCTTCGACCCGTCGGCCACCCCGTGGGAGAACCTGCACCGGTTCGTCCTGTTCAACCTCGCCACGTCGATGGGGTGGAACCTCGGCCGTGCCCTCACCAACGCCGTGCTGGTTTTCCTGCTCGGCACACCGCTGCTGCGACTGTTCCGGAGGACTGCTCGCCAGGCCGCTTTCGTACCCCTCGGTAGTACCGCGCCTCTGGCGGAATAGGGGGTGCAGGGGGCAGGTTGGGGGTAGAAGAATGCCACCAACCGAATTGCGAAAGGGAAACCTGATGGCCTACACGCTGCCGGACCTCGACTACGACTACGGAGCACTCGCCCCGCACATCGCTCCGGAAATCATGGAGCTGCACCACAGCAAGCACCACGCCGCCTACGTCGCGGGTGCGAACACCGCCCTGGACAAGCTGGCAGAGGCACGGGCGTCCGGCGACTTCACCAGCGTCCCCAAGCTCGAGAAGGACCTGGCGTTCCACCTGGGCGGCCACATCAACCACTCGGTGTTCTGGAAGAACATGTCGCCCGACGGCGGCGGCGAGCCCGACGGTGACGTCGCTGCGGCCATCGACGAGTTCTTCGGCTCGTTCGCGGGATTCAAGGGCCAGTTCGGCGCCGCGGCCAACTCGCTGCAGGGCTCCGGTTGGGCACTCCTCGTGTGGGACCCGCTGGGCAAGCGCCTGAACATCAACCAGCTCTACGACCAGCAGGGCAACCTGCCCGTCGGCCAGCTTCCCATCCTGCAGCTCGACATGTGGGAGCACGCCTTCTACCTGCAGTACAAGAACGTGAAGGCCGACTACGTCACCGCATGGTGGAACGTCGTCAACTGGACCGACGTCGCGTCCCGTCTCGCCAAGGCGCGTGCGGCCGACATCCTCTGATTCAAGGCACGAACCCGGGTCCCCCGAGGGTCGAAATCCTGAGAGAACTTGACCGATCTCTCAGAATGAGCGAGGCTTTTCTCAGGAAAGCCATCTAGACCCTCGGGGGACTCTGTCTTGAACAAGGCGATCACCGCTACCGCGCTGGCAGCAGCTCTGCTGACCGGCGGCACGGCCACCGCCACCGGCCTGTACAAGGACGTCGAGCTGAGCATCGACGGGCAGACCCAGCACGTGGGTGCGTTCGCGCTCACCGTGTCTGACGTGCTCGCCGCCCGTGGAGTCACCCTTGGGGCCAAGGACGTGGTCAGCCCGGCCCTCGACGCAACTGTCTCCGACGGCACGGTCATCGACGTGAAGTACAACAAGCCGGTCACCCTCAACGTCGACGGCACGCCCCTGACCATCGAGACCACGGCCACCACGCTCAGCACGGTGCTCGCAGCAGCCCCCGTCAGCGGACTCGGCGCAGCCTGGTTGTCCGTCAACCCCGCTTCCCCCCTCCCCCGGGCAGGCCTCAGCGTCACCGTCAGCACCCCCAAGCAGGTCGAGCTGAAGGTCGCAGGCAAGAGCATCGAGGTGACGACGACGGCCACCACGATCGCGGACGTGCTCGCCGAGCAGAACCTCTCCCTCTCCGCCACCGACGTGGTCAAGCCGGTGCTCACCACCCCGGTGGAGGCCGGCCAGCAGATCGTCCTCGACCGGGTCGTCGTGAAGACCTCCACGAAGACAGAGGCCGTGAAGTACGCGACGGTGCAGAAGAAGAACGCCAGCCTGTGGAAGGGCGAGACCCGCGTCCTCACCGCCGGCAGGAGCGGCAAGGCCACGCGTACCTACAGCATCACCGTCGTCAACGGCGAGGTGACCAGGAAGGTCGTCGTCAGCGAGACCGTGCTGAGGAAGGCCGTCACCCAGGTCGTGCAGGTCGGCACGAAGACGTCGTCCAACGGCGTCGGCATCAACCTCGCACGCGCTGCGATGTGGGACCGCATCGCCCGGTGCGAGTCCGGCGGCAACTGGCACATCAACACCGGCAACGGCTACTACGGCGGCCTGCAGTTCAACCGGGCCTCCTGGAACGCGAACGGCGGACGCGACTTCGCCGCCTACCCGCACCAGGCAAGCCGGGCACAACAGATCACTGTTGCCAACCGCTACTACGCGAAGGCTGGCACCAGCCCCTGGACCTGCGCATAGGCGCAGCACCACCCTCCCCCGCACAGACGGCCCCGAGAACCTCCTCCCCCCTGGTTCCCGGGGCCGTTGCGCGTCTCCTGCCTCCTGTACAGGCAGGGCACAGCACACTCACTGGCACGCGCGGTGTTCTTGATCCATCGACAGATCAGGAGCGTCGGACATGAACGAACACCCAGCAGTGAGCAAGTCCCGCAGGGCGCTGGCTGCCATCCTCACAGCCGCCACCCTCGCTACCGGCGGCGTTGCGTTCTCCCTCTCCGGGGCGACGGCCTCAGCGACGACCAGCACAACGGCCACCTCGACCGACTCCGGCTTCACCTCAACGGGGTCGACGAGCACCTCGACGGGCACGTCACAGACCACGACCAGCGGATCCTGACGGCTTGAGGAGGACTTGAGGTCGGTTTGACGACCGCTTGGGGCCCTCGACAGGCAATCCACAGGTAGGCGCGGAAGAGTCATGGTCATGAGTTCTCCAGCCCTTTCGAAGACCAGGATCGCCCTCGGCATGCTGATGGCAACGGCGACCCTCGCCACCACCGGCCTCGCGGGCACGCTGGCTCTGTCCCGCAACCACACCACCAACAGCGACACGGCGAACAACGCCGCCGGGGGCACGATGGAGCCGGTGTCCGCGACCCGGCAGGGCAAGCACCAGAGGCCGACGGCCACCGGCCAGAGCTTCACCCCGGCAAGCAAGCCCAGTACGACGACCAGACCGAGCCACACCAAGACCACGGGCTCCTGACATCGCAGGACGAGGAGGGACCATGATGACCGACCAGCAGGCCACCGAGCCCCTGACAAAGTCTTTCGCCGCCATCGGTACGACCAACCGCATCCTGGTCACCGTCGGCTCCAGCCTGCCCGCCGCCGTCGAGATCGCGAAGGAACACCTCGCCGAGCTCGACAAGGCCGTGTCACGCTTCCGCGACGACTCCGAGGTGAGCCAGCTCGCCCGCATGGCGGAGACCGGCGAGACCTGGTACTTCGGCTCCCGCCTCTTCAACGACCATCTGGACGCCGCCCGCCACGCAGCCCGCATCAGCGGGGGCCTCGTCGACTTCACCGTCGGCTCAGCGGTGATCGCTTCCGGTTATGACGCCGACCTCGAGATCGTCCGGGCCCGCAGCGGCTACAGCCTGCCCTCCCGTCCCGTGAAGGGACCGGGCTGGGAGCGGGTCGTCCGCGGCGGGGCCGGAAGGATCTCCACGCCGCGCGGGACCGTGCTCGACTTCGGCGCAACGGCGAAGGCCCACGCTGCCGACACCATCGCTCACCTGCTCAGCGCTGCCCTGCCGGGAGGCTTCCTCGTGAACCTCGGTGGCGACATCGCGACAGCGGGACCGGCCCCAGACGGGGGCTGGCGCGTCGGCATCGAGGCAGCGGACGGGGGCATCCGCCAGGTGGTCGCGATCATCGACCAGGCCATCGCCACCTCCTCCACCCAGTTGCGCCGCTGGCAGACCGACGCCGGCACCGTCCACCACATCATCGACCCCCGCACCGGGCGGACTGCCTCCTCCGTCTGGGCCCACGCCACCTGTGTGGCGTCCAGCGCACTCGAGGCCAACACCGCCTCCACAGCGTCCATCGTGCTCGGTGAGGAAGCCCCTGCCTGGCTGAACCGCAACGGCGTAGCCGCCCGGCTGGAACGCCCCGACGGCAGCGTCGTCCTCACCTCCGATTGGCCACAGCCATGAGCGGCTCAGCCCTGTGGTACCTGTCCCGCGCCACCGGCGTCGTGACGGTCGTCCTGCTGACGATCGTCGTCGGCCTCGGCGTCATCACCGCCGGACGCCGGCGGCCCCGGGGCGAGAGCGCGACGATCGTCATGGGCCTGCACCGATGGCTCTCCCTCGGCATGCTGGTCTTCCTCGGCATCCACATCGTCACGGCCATCCTCGACGGCTACGTCTCGATCAGCTGGCTTGCTGTGCTTGTGCCGTTCACCTCGGGCTACGAGACGTTGCTCGTCGGGCTCGGCACGATCGCCCTCGACCTGCTGGTCGTCGTGATGGTGACCAGCTACCTTCGCCACCGCATCCCTGAACGCCAGTGGCGGTTCGTGCACTGGGCCTCCTACGCCATGTGGGTGGTCGCCCTCTTCCACGGCTTCCTGATGGGGACGGCCGACCAGGCCGGACTGCGCGCTGTAACCCTCGCCTGCGCAGCCGTCGGCGGCGTGATGGCCTGCTGGCGGGTGGTCGCGACCCACTCGGACAAGGAACGACGCAGGACAATCGACGCCCAGGAGTGGTCATGACCGACATCGCAGAACTGCTCGAGACCGCCGGCCTCACCGGACGTGGCGGCGCGGCCTTCAGCACCGCCATCAAGCTGAAGGCCGCGAAGGAGAACGGCGCGGAGCTGATCGTGAATGCCTGCGACGGCGAGATCGGAGCCGCGAAGGACGCCTGGATCGTCGCACACCATCTTGACGAGCTGATCGAGGGCGCCGCGTTGGTGGCGAGCGGCAAGCGGCCGCGGATCAGCTATGCAGCCCACCGTGGCTCGCGAACTGCGGAGTTGATCGCCAGGGCGGGGCTTCGGTTGCTGGAGGTCCCCCACCGGTACGTGTCCTCTGAGGAGACGTCCCTGATCTCGCTTGCGCACGGAGGCCTCGCCAAGCCGATGACCAAGCGGGCCCCGTTTGTCTTCGGAGGCCGCGACAGCCAGGGCCGCAGGGTTTCGCCGACCGTGGTGCTCAACGCTGAAACGGTCTGGCGGATCAGCCAGATCAACCGCCTCGGGGCGGAGTGGTTCCGGTCGTACGGCACCAAGGCTGAGCCGGGCCCACGCCTGGTCTGGGTTGGCGGGTACGTCGCCAGTCCGGGGATGTGCGAGGCCGCCGCGGGTGTCTCCCTCAGCGACCTGCTCGACTTCGCCGGCGGCCTGCCTGCGGACGCCCGGCACGTCGGTGTCGGCGGGCTCGGCGGTGTGGTCATCACCGCTGCGGATGCGCGGACGACCATCTGGGACACGCCCAGCATGAAGCGGCTCGGCGGGGCGCTGGGCCCCGGGATCGTCACGGTCTGGAACCCGGCCGACTGCCCGATCGAGACGGCCGCCCGCCTGATCGCCTACGGCGCGGGCGAGTCGGCCGGTCAGTGCGGGCCGTGCATGTTCGGGCTGCCCGCCCTTGCGGCCGAGTGGGCAGACCTCGCACGCAACCCCACGGGCAAGGGCACGAAGAACCTCAAGCTGCGGCTCAGCCAGCTGGAGCGTCGGGGCGCCTGCGCGCACCCCGACGGCGTCTCCCGCTTCGCCCAGTCGGCGCTGCGGACGCTCGCGCCGGAGTTCGCGGCCCACGCCAACCGCACCTGCCAGAAGTCACGGACCCAGAAGGCAAGGACCCAGCATGCCCAGTTCGCCTGACGCTGCCCGCGTGGCCATCGACCGGGTGCTCTGCACCGGGCACGGCGTGTGCGCCCAGACCCTGCCGGGAGCGATCGTGCTCGACGAGTGGGGGTACCCGATCATCCGCCACGAGGCCGTCGAGCCCGAGGCGGCCGCGCTTGCGGTCAAGCTGTGCCCTGCGCGCGCGTTGTACCTGCGCTCGTGACCGGATGGCCGAGCCGCTCCGCGAACCGGGCGATGGCGTCCTCGGCCTTCGGCACCGCGCCGAACAGCTCTGCCTGGCGGTGGGTGTTGGCGACGTAGTTCCCGGTGGCGAACCAGTCGACCATGGCTGCGAGGTCCAGCATCCGCGGCATGACCAGCCCCATGGTGCGCATCACCGGAGTCGGCAGGCTGCCGACGGTCATCTTCCGGCCGACAAGTCCCGTGGCGATGGTGGCGACCTCCTGCATGCTGACCGGCCGGTCCCAGCCGATGTCGACGCGCTCCCCCGGCCGGATGTTCGCGTCGACGGCCCGCACGAGGTAGCCCGCGAGGTCGATGGTCAGGACGAAGGTCAGCGGCACCGTTGCCGAGCCGATCCAGCGGAGCTTGCCCGTCCTGAACGGGTCGCCGCCCATCGTCGTGACCTGGTCGAGGAAGGCGCCGGGCCGTAGCGCGACGAACGGGACCCCGAGCTCCTCGAGCCGGTCCTCCGTGAGTCTCTTGTGCCAGAAATGTGGCACCTGCGGCGTCTGGTCGCAGGTCAGGATGCTGGTGAAGATGAACCGTCCGACCTGTGCCCGAGCCGCGGCCTCTGCAAGGTTGGTGTTCCCGACGGTGTCGATCTCTTCGGCCTGCTTGCTGCGTCGGGTGTAGCCGGCCGCGGTGCTGATCACGGCGTCGACGCCGGTCATTGCCCGCACCAGCGACTCAAGGTCGAGCATGTCGCCGATCGCGATGCCCACGCCCCGTGTCCTGAGCCTGGTGGGGTCGGTGCCGGGACGCACCAGGGCTGTCACGCGCGTACCGCGTTCGAGAAGCTCGTCGATCACGAGGCCGCCGACGTGCCCCGTGCCACCCACGACGAGGACGCGCCGTTTGGCCGGGGAGGGTCCGGTCATCGCAACTCCTTCACCGCTTGAGGTTGTCTTCAAGGATCAACGTCAGGAGGGCGGAAACAAATCCGCCCGCAACCCACAAGGGAAACGGGCGGATCGGGTGAAGCTGTGGAGCTCAGGCCTCTTCGTCCTTGCCGGCGAGGACGTTGACGAAGCCGGCGGCCTCTGCTGCCTCGACGGAGTTGAACCAGACCTCGGCCTTGGTGGCCTCGTACCACTGCGAATCAGTGGTGTGGAACTTCATCGAGTCGGCGTTGCCCTTGATGTCGAAGCCGGCCGGCGGCTCGTCGCCGACGTAGGAACCTTCGCCGTAGTCGGGACCGTCGGTCGCCTCGACCTCTGCCACGGGAGCGGCCTCGACCTCGACGGCCTCGACCTTCTCTTCTGCGACGTCGGCCTTCTTGGCAGCGGCCTTCTTCGCCGGGGCCTTCTTGGCCTGCTCAGCAGCCTTGACGGTCTCGGTCTTCTTGCCCTTGGCCTTGTTCTTGCGGGACTCCTCGACGGTCTCGCTCACGACCTCGATGACGGCCATGGGGGCGTTGTCGCCCTTGCGCGGCCCGATCTTCGTGATGCGCGTGTAGCCACCATCGCGATCGGCGAGCTTCGGTGCGATCTCGGTGAAGAGCACGTGCACGACGCCCTTGTCCGTGATCGTCTCGAGCACGATGCGGCGGTTGTGCAGGTCGCCCCGCTTGGCCTTGCTGATCAGGCGGTCGGCAAGCGGCTGGACGCGCTTGGCCTTGGCCTCGGTCGTGGTGATCTTGCCATGCTGGAACAACTGGCTGGCCAGGTTGGCCAGGATGATCCGCTGGTGTGCCGGGCTACCGCCGAAGCGGGGACCCTTTGTCGGCTGTGGCATTGTGTGTTGTCTCCTGTATGGCTATTGATCAGTACGAGTCGTCGTAGTCGACGTCGGTGTCGTAGTTGGACAGGGCGCTCAACGGGTCGAAGCCCGGGGAGCTGTCCTTGAGCGAGAGGCCCATCTCGTGCAGGCGGAGCTTGACCTCTTCGATCGACTTGGAGCCGAAGTTGCGGATGTCCAGCAGATCCTGCTCGGAGCGGGAGACCAGCTCGCTGACGGTGTGGATGCCCTCGCGCTTGAGGCAGTTGTAGCTGCGCATCGTGAGCTTGAGCTCCTCGACCGGCAGGGCCAGGTCGGCTGCGAGCTGCTCGTCGACCGGCGACGGGCCGATCTCGATGCCCTCTGCGTCGACGTTCAGCTCGCGGGCGAGGCCGAACAGCTCGACGAGGGTCTTGCCCGAGGATGCCATGGCGTCCCGCGGCTTCATGGACATCTTGGTCTCGACGTCGACGATCAGCTTGTCGAAGTCGGTGCGCTGCTCGACGCGCGTGGCCTCGACCTTGTAGGTGACCTTCAGGACCGGCGAGTACACGGAGTCGACCGGGATGCGGCCGATCTCTGCGTCAGGGTTCTTGTTCTGGACGGAGGAGACGTAGCCACGGCCACGCTCGACGACCAGCTCCATCTCGATCTTGCCGGTCTCGTTCAGGGTTGCGATGTGCAGACCGGGGTTGTGCACCTCGACGCCGGCCGGGGGCGCGATGTCGGCAGCGGTGACCGCGCCGGCGCCGGACTTGCGCAGGTACATGACCACCGGCTCGTCCTCCTCGGAGGACAGCACGAGGGACTTCAGGTTCAGGATGATCTCGGTGACGTCCTCGACGACCCCCGGGAGGGTGGAGAACTCGTGCTGGTTGCCCTCGATCTTGATGCTCGTGACCGCAGCGCCCGGGATGGACGACAGCAGCGTGCGGCGGAGCGAGTTGCCAAGGGTGTAACCGAAGCCCGGCTCGAGCGGCTCGATGACGAACCGGGAGCGGAACTCGTCGACGACCTCTTCAGTAAGGATCGGACGCTGTGCGATAAGCATTGTGTTTCTTCATTCCTCTCCACCGCCCGATATTTGACGGTGACATGGTTGCCCCGGACGATCTGACCGGAGCCCGACCCGCCGACTTGTCAGAATCTCACTGAGCTATGGCGCAGCGAGATTCTGACAACTCGGACGGGTGGTGTGACTACTTGGAGTAGAGCTCGACAATCAGCTGTTCGGTGACGTCGATGTTGATCTGTTCGCGAACCGGGAGCTGGTGAACCAGGATCCGGCCCCTGTTCGGGCGGGAGGTCAGCCAACCCGGAACGGCCTGGTCGTTGTGCACCTCGCGGGCCACAACGAGCGGGTGCAGGTTCGCAGACTTCTCCTTGACGTCGATGACGTCGTAGGCGCTCACGCGGAAGCTGGGAACGTTCACCTTCTTGCCGTTGACCGTGAAGTGGCCGTGGACGACCAACTGACGGGCCTGGCGACGGGTGGAGGCGAAGCCTGCCCGGTAGATGACGTTGTCCAGACGCGACTCGAGGATGATCAGCAGGTTGTCACCGGTCTTGCCGGAAACCCTGTTGGCCTCTTCGTAGTAACGACGGAACTGCTTCTCGAGAATGCCATAGGCGTAGCGGGCCTTCTGCTTCTCGCGAAGCTGGAGAAGGTACTCGCTCTCCTTGGTGCGGCCGCGGCCGTGCATGCCCGGCGGGTAGGCGCGACGCTCGAAAGCCTTGTCGCCGCCGACCAGGTCGACGCCGAGCCGGCGCGACTTCTTGCTCATGGGTCCGGTGTAACGGGCCATATCTGTTCAGTCCTCTCTTCGGCTCAGGGTTTAGACGCGACGACGCTTGGGCGGACGGCAGCCGTTGTGCGGCACCGGGGTGACATCGGCGATGGGGCCGATCTCGAGGCCAACTGCGCCGAGTGAACGGATCGCAGTCTCACGGCCGGAGCCGGGACCCTTGACGAAGACGTCCACGCGCTTCATGCCGTGCTCCATGGCGCGACGCCCTGCGGCCTCGGCTGCCATCTGCGCGGCGAACGGGGTGGACTTGCGCGAACCCTTGAAACCGACGGTGCCGGCAGACGCCCATGAGATGACTGCGCCGGTGGGATCGGTGATCGAGATGATCGTGTTGTTGAACGTGCTCTTGATGTGAGCCTGCCCGGAGACGATGTTCTTCTTCTCCTTGCGGCGCACCTTGGTTTTCGCGGCCTTCTGGCTCGCGGTACGGCCTGCTGTAGCCAATTCAGTTTCTCCTGGAGTTTCTGGTGTCTATGGGCCCGCGGTTAGCGGACCTTCTTCTTACCGGCGACGGCCTTCTTCTTGCCCTTGCGAGTGCGGGCGTTGGTCCGGGTGCGCTGACCACGGACAGGAAGGCCCATACGGTGACGACGGCCCTGGTAGGAGCCGATCTCGATCTTGCGACGGATGTCTGCGGCCACGCTGCGTCGCAGGTCGCCTTCCGTCTCGTAGTTCGCCTCCATGTAGTCGCGCAGGGCGACCAGGTGTTCGTCGGTGAGTTGGTGGACACGGATGTCGCCACTGATACCAGTGGCCTCCAGGGTTTCCTTGGCGCGGGTACGTCCGATGCCGAAGATGTAGGTGAGGGCGATCTCCAGGCGCTTTTCGCGCGGGAGGTCGACCCCAATGAGGCGTGCCATCAGGCGGTTACCTTTCAATAATCAGGTCGGTGTCCCGGCCCGCGAAGGTGTCTGGCGTGATGCGTCCCCTTGCCGCCTGGCATGGGCCCCGGCCTTCGTCCGGGGGTGGCTGCCGGAGCTGGGCTCCGACAGGTGCTATCACGTTTAGTTGTTGATCCCCTTGCGGAGGATCAGGTGTTTCCGCGTCCCGCGTCAGCTGCACGCGGTAAGGCCAAACTCAGCCCTGGCGCTGCTTGTGGCGCGGGTTGTCGCAGATCACCATCACGCGACCGTGCCGGCGAATCACCTTGCACTTGTCGCACATCTTCTTGACGCTCGGGTGAACCTTCATCGAGCAACTTTCTGACTCATCGCCGCGCGCAGGTCTGCCCTGCGATCGGACTGGTGGTGGATTCTTGCGTTCTCTGCTTACCGGTGCCGGAAGACGATGCGTCCACGACTCAAGTCATAGGGAGAGAGTTCTACGACCACCCGGTCGGCCGGAATGATGCGGATGTAGTGCTGCCGCATCTTGCCGCTGATGGTCGCGAGAACCCGGTGCCCGTTGGCCAGTTCCACGCGGAACATGGCGTTGGGCAGGGCTTCGACGACGGTTCCCTCGAGTTCGAGGGCGCCTTCCTTCTTCGCCATTACTCCCAATCGTTAAAGTGATGTGGACGCACGCCTGCGCAGGCACAGGTCATGCAAGGGTCAAGACTACTTCACAGGCGGTAACGCGCCCAAATCGGGGGGTGTTCGCGTCCAGCCGGACGGAATGTCGCAGGGCAGCGGGTGGTTGCCGGTGGTATGCGCGCAATCCAGTTCACCCGGTACGGCGGCCCCGAGGTCCTCACGCTCGTTGCCGATGCCCCCGAGCCGGCGGCGGGCCCGGGACAGGTCAGGATCCGCGTCCACGCCACGGCGGTGAACCCTTTCGACTACAAGGTGCGCTCGGGGATGATGGCGGCCGGCAAGGAACTCACCGGTGCGGTCATCCTCGGCCTCGAGGCGTCCGGCCTGGTCGACCAGGTCGGCGAAGGGGTCACCGGGGTCTCGGTCGGGGACGCGGTGTTCGGTCTCGGTTCCGCCACCTACGCCGACTACGCGGTCCTGCGTGCGTGGGCACCCAAGCCGGAGCGGCTCAGCTTCGCGGAGGCGGCATCGCTTGCCGTCGGCGGCGAGACGGCGCTGCGGGTCCTCGGCCTGCTGGCGCTGGAGCAGGGCCAGGTGCTGCTCGTCCATGGTGCGGCGGGCGGCGTGGGACAGGCGATCGTCGCACTGGGCGTCGCAGCTGGCCTTCGGGTGATCGGGACGGCGAGCGAGGCCAACCACGACCTGCTGGTCGAGCTGGGTGCCGAGCCGGTGGTCTACGGCGACGGCCTGGTGCCGCAGGTCGACCAGCTCAGCAACGACGTGGCCGGCATCGTGGACGCCGCCGGTACCCAGATGGCCGAGCTGCTGGCCATCGCCGGCTCCCCCGACCGGATCGTGACGATCGCCAACTACGCTGCGCGCGACGCCGGCGTCCGGTTCTCCGGGGGCGGTGGGGACGCGAAGGGTGCGCTCGCGCGGGTTTCCGAACTGGCAGAAGAGGGCAAGATCGCTGTGCGCGTCGCCCAGGCTTTCGACCTCGCAGAGGCCGCAGACGCGCACCGGCTCAGCGAGTCACGGAGTGCCGGCGGGAAGATCGTGCTGACCGTCACGTGAACACTGTTCCGACTGTGGGCGACGCGGCAACGCAGGCGCGGCTAGACTTGTCCGTCGCGCACCTTTGGCGAAGGACACATAAGTGGATTCGGCTGAAACACCCCCCAACGCACTAGAACGCGAACTGGCGATCGAGCAGGCGCACGTCGACCTTGTCTACGAGCACCTCGAGCACGCCACCCGTTCGGCACGGAAGGTTGCCTCCCAGGGACGGGAGATCTTCCACTCCGACCGGGAGAGCTACGTGCGGGAGGAGGACGGCACGGCGCTGTTCGAACGCGATGCGTTCGCCTTCCAGGCAGCCCGGCGGTTGGCGACCCTCGACGCGGAGCACGAGGGCCTCGTCTTCGGACGGCTCGACCACACCGACGGGGAGATCCGCTACATCGGTCGCATCGGCGTGCGAGACGAGGAGTACGAGCCGCTGGTCATCGACTGGCGGGCGCGGGCGGCAGAGCCCTTCTACCGGGCCACGCCCACCGAGCCGATGGACGTCGTGCGCCGAAGGGTGCTGCGTTGCCGCAACGACATCGTGACCGGCATCGAGGACGACCTGCTCGACGACAGCCACGGCACCAACCAGCTCGTGATCGTCGGCGAGGGCGCGCTCATGGCCGCCCTGAAGCGGGCCCGCGGGCACCGCATGCGCGACATCGTGGCAACCATCCAGGCCGAGCAGGACGAGGCGATCCGCGCCGACTACCCGGGCGTCACGGTCATCTCCGGCGGCCCCGGCACCGGCAAGACGGTCGTCGCGCTGCACCGCGCTGCGTACCTGCTGTACTCCAACCGGCGCCGGTTCGAACGCGGCGGAATCCTCGTCGTCGGGCCGAGCGGCCTGTTCATGAACTACATCGAGCGCGTGCTCCCGTCCCTCGGTGAGGACTCGGTGGTGCTGCGTCCGATCGGTGGCGTAGCCGTCGACACCCTGAGCTTCACAGCCGTCCGCATCGACGGTGCTGAGGCTGCCGCTGTCAAGGGCAGCCTGCGGATGGTGCCGTTGCTGAAGCGGCTCGTGAACCTGCCACTCTTCGAGGCTGCAGCCGGTGACGTACCGCTGCGCGTCACCGTGAAGGGCGAGGTGCTGTCGCTGGACGCGACCACCCTCGGCAGGATCCGTCGCGATGTGCTCACCCGCACCAAGGCCAACGCCGGCCGCGCGGCTGCCGAGGCCGCGGTGATGTCTGCGCTGTACGCGCGGCTGTCCGAGGACCTCGACATGGAACTGGAGGACATGACCGAGCTGGTCAGCGACTCCGCCGCCTACAAGATGTTCCTGCAGGCCTGGTGGCCCGACCTCACGGCTACCGACGTGCTCCGCCGCCTCGGTTCGCCGCGGGTCGTTGCCCGCGTCGGCGAGGGCATCCTCGACGCTGCCGAGCAGGCCGCGCTGGCAGCCAGCTACGACGAGGACGACTGGACGGTGGCCGACACCGCCCTGCTGGACGAACTGGTCGCAGTGCTGGGCCCGATCGAGGAGGACGAGGACGACGAGCCGCTGCTGTTCCTGGGCGAGGAGACCAGGACCACAGAGGTGATCACCACCGCCGACTGGCTCCGCGACGTGCGGGAGAGCGACCCGAATGCCGACCCCCACGACACCTTCGCCCACGTGCTGGTGGACGAGGCCCAGGACATCAGCCCGATGCAGTGGCGGATGCTGCGTCGTCGCGGCTCCCAGGCGAGCTGGACGATCGTCGGCGATCCGGCCCAGAGCAGCTGGCCGGACCTGGACGAGTCCGCCCGGTCGCTGCAGGAGCTGATCGGTTCTGCGCCCCACCGCAACTTCAGGCTGTCCACCAACTACCGCAGTCCCGCGGAGGTGTTCACGCTGGCGGCAGAGGTGGTGCGTCGCGCCTACGCCGACGCCGACCTGCCCGTCGCCATCAGGACGACGGGGGTAGAGCCACTGCTGCTGATCGCTTCTGAGGCAGAGCTCTCCGCGGAGCTCCAGCGACAGGTGGCAGCGCTCGCAGGGAACGTCGAGGGCACGATCGGCGTGATCGCCGCGCCGTCGCGGCTCGGGTCGCTGTCGTCGCTGGCGGCCTCGCGGACCGGGGCGATCAGCGCCAACGCCGAGCGGGTCGTGTTCCTGAGCCCGCTCAATGCGAAGGGCCTCGAGTTCGACGGCGTCATCGTCGTCGGACCCGACGAGATCGTCGCAGAATCACCGGGTGGGGTGCGCGTGCTCTATGTGGCGCTGACCCGTCCGACGCAGCGGCTGGTCACCCTTGATGTGGGGGAATCTGCCGGAGCCTGGCGAGAATCTCTGCAGTAGCCCGGGAGCGGTTCTGGGTGAAGAACTGCAGGCCGGGCGCTCCGCCGGCCAGCAGCCGGTCGCACAACTCCGTCGCCACTTGCAGGCCGACCGCGCGGACCGCCGCCGGGTCGTCCGCGACGGCGTGCAGGCGCCCCACCAGCGGCGCGGGCAGGTCGGCGCCGGAGAAGGTGGCGAACCGCTCGATCTGGGTGACGCTGGTGACCGGCATGATGCCGGCGATGATCGGCAGCTGGCAGCCCGAGGCACGCACCCGCTCCACGAGCCGGAAGTAGGAGTCGGCGTCGAAAAAGAGCTGGGTGATCGCGAATTCTGCGCCGGCCTGCTCCTTGTCGGCGAGGATCCGGGCGTCGAGGTCGAAGTCGTGGTGCTCGGGGTGAGCGTCGGGGAAGGCCGCGACGCCAACGCGGAAGTCGCCGCTGGCCTTGATCAGCCTGACCAGGTCGGTGGCGTTGTCGAGGCCCTCGGGGTGCTTCTCCCAGGGCGCGGTCGGTCCGCCTGCCGGGTCGCCGCGGACGGCGAGGATGTGGGTCACGCCGGCCTCTGCGTACGCGTCGATCGCGCCGGAGATCTCTGCCACGGACTGGCTCGCGCAGGTCAGGTGAGCCATCGTGAGGGCGTCGGTCCTTGTCTTGATCAGCCGGGTGGCGTCGATGGTGCGCGCCCGGGTGGAACCGCTCGCTCCGTAGGTCACGGACACGAAGTCGGGACGCAGCGGGTCGAGGCCGGCGATGGTCTCCACCAGTTGCGCTGTGCCCGCGTCGTCCCTCGGGGGGAAGAACTCGAACGACATCGTGGGATGGTCACCGCCGGCCAGGACGTCGGGGATACTCGGCGCCGGCCTGGTCGTTGACATGGGGGCAAGGGTAGGCCAGCGTCCACGAGCCGGGCAGTCTAGGCTCAGACCGTGGTCAACCTGGACGCTGCCGATCCCCTTTCCGCCGAGTTGCGGGCGGCCGTCGGCGCCGAGTTGGCGGGGTTCCTCGCTTCGCGTGGACGCCGGCTGGCCGAGCTGGGGCCGGAGGTCGGCGAGCTGGTCGGGTTGGCTTCCGCGTTCACTGCTGGTGGCAAGCGGCTGCGTCCGGCGTTCTGCTGCTGGGGCTACCTGGCCGCGTCCGGAGGTAGCGAGGTGCCGACGCACGTTGTGCGGGCGGCGGCGAGCCTCGACCTGCTGCACGTCAGTGCTCTCGTGCACGACGACGTGATGGACGGGTCGGACACCCGCCGCGGAGTGCCGGCGGCGCACGTCCAGCTGGCCGGACGGCATGTCGATGCGGCCCATCGTGGCGATGCGGATGCGTTCGGACGGGCCGGCGCGATCCTGCTGGGCGACCTGTTGCTGATGTGGTCCGTCGAGCTGTTCACCGAGTGCGGTGCGCCGCCGGAAGCCCTGGCCAAGGCGCAGCCGCTGCTGGCTGCGATGCGGGCCGAGGTGACCGGCGGACAGTACCTGGACATCACAGCCCAGACCCGCCAGCCCCTGGACGCCCGCAGCGACCCCGAGTCGGTGCTCGCGCAGGTGCGACGGGTGGTGGAGTACAAGACCGCTCGCTACACGGTCGTGCGGCCGCTGCAGATCGGCGCGGCTCTGGGCGGGGCAGGACCGGAGCTGCTGGCGGCGCTCGGTAGCTACGGCTCACCGCTGGGCCGGGCTTTCCAGTACCGCGATGACGTCCTCGGGGTGTTCGGGGACGAGGTCGTGACCGGCAAGCCGGCGGGCGACGACCTGCGCGAGGGCAAGCTGACGGTGTTGATCGCGAAGGCGATGAGCGCTGCGAGCCAGGCTGAGGCCGAGCGGCTGGACCTGCTCCTCGGGACGCAGCTCTCGCTCGACGATGTGGACGAGGCTCGGGGGATCATCTCGGGATCGGGCGCGTTGGCGGCCACCGAGCGGGAGATCGAGGACGCCACTGCTGAGGCCCTCTCCTCGCTCGAGTCCGCGGGAGTCGCTGCACCGGCACTCGTTGGTCTTCGACGGCTGGCGGGTTTGGCGAGCCAGCGCAACGCGTGAACTCTTGTTGGGCCGCTTACTTCACGACAAGGGCATTCAGTTCCCCCACCGGGAGCGGCCACTGACCGGTGTGCGTCCCGGGTACGGCCCCGGACTGACCAAGGGCGCTCCAGCTGATGCGCCAGTTCGTCGTTGCCGTGACCGTGTAGTTGCCCTTCGGCAGTGACGACGTGAAGTAGGTGTAGCCACAGGCCGGGGACTTCCTGCCCGGCTTCGTGTTGCTCGGGTAGACCAGGGTGCGGCTGCAGGTGACCTGGTGGCCGTCCCCCATGTCGAAGGTGGTCGACTGCCAGTCGGCCCGCAGCGTGAAGGTGATGCCGTACGCCCGCACCCGGCTGGAGACGACAGTGGGACCGTCCGTCCACAGCCACAGCGGGTAGCCGACGGCTGCCATCTTCCACTCGTTCACGGACGGGTCGGGGCCGAACCGCGGGGTGGGGTCGGGCAGTTGGAGCTTGACGATCAGTGTGCGGGCGAGCTGGTTGAGCCCTCCCACGAGCCTCGCCGGGCTGAGCTTGTTCTTCGGCGTTGCCTTCGGTCCGGAATCGTCGCAGGTGCCGCCGGGGGCCTCGCGACACATCGCCTCGATCGCGGCGAGCTCCCGTTTGCTGAGCTTGTGGGGCTTGGGTGCCTTCGACGCTCTTCGTCTTGATCGGTCGGCTGCTTGATGGCGCACTCTGGTCTTCAGCGCTCTTCGCTCCAGGTTCGACTCGGCCCTTCCATGTAGCCCGTGGCCGTCGCCTACCCGACCAGCGCCGTCGCCGGACCGTCTGGCTAGAGCGGCCGCTTCAGGCGGAACGACAAGACACGCCGAACGGCAGCACGCTTGCCACGACAATTCCTCAACGACGTGCCACCTCCTCCCATCGGCTCCGATGATCTTGAGCATCGAGTCCGCCAGTGCCGAAGTAGACCGTCGTCACCCCTGAGCTTCCGGGCCCAGCGTTCTTGCCAGCTCGACGTGAAACATGAACGTACGTGCAGTCGACGCAAGACGAGATGCGAGCACGACTTGAACCGCCCTTTGAGTGCTCGCCGACAAGTCGACTAGACACTGGCATTTGGCGATCCCCTCGCAGCGACGCCGATCTTGCTGTCATGGTGCTGGTGAGATCGGACAAGGACGTTGGAAGGAACTCGCCGGTCGTTGTCTCAACCAACACCGGGGTTGGTTCGCTCACCCCACCGGCCCGAAGGATGCGCACATCTTCTGCCAGGAACTTCCGATACACAGCCTCAGCCTCGGCGTAGAGCTTGTCCTTGGCGACCATGTCGTCGTACTGCTTCTGGGAGCATTCGAACTCCGCCCCTCCGGCCTCGGGCGTGCAGCGATAGCTGGGCAGCGGAGAAGGTGTCGGCGCCGGAGGCTGGCAACCGGTCAGAAGGCACGCAGCAACGATGATCGAAGCGAGTCGCCCTGACAGAGTCGGCATGGCACCTCCTGGAGGTGGCAGGAGTTTGACACACATGCCGACCCGGAAAACAGCCCTGATCGGGGTTATCCACAGCAGACCGCACGAAGTCGTGCAGTTCTCCACAGGCGCCAACTTGGCTGACACGATGTCGATGGCAATACCTAAAATAGAACACATGATCGAGTTGCGAGGGTTGCAGGGCGTGCCCCTGCCGGAGGCGATGGAGGTACTACTCGATGCCCGCGCGACCCGACGCGGCGCCGAGGTGCAGGAAGCGGTGGCGATTCTTCACATCGTCGAGAACTACCACCGTGACCTGCCCGAGAACCCGATGCCCGGCCGGGTACGACTGGTGGAGCTCGCCGCGGAGGGCGGTCCGAAGCTGAACGAGTTCGTGCCTCTGGAGCTGTCGGCGGCGTTGGGGGTGAGCCAGCAGTCGATCACGTTGCTGATCTGTGACCTGCTCGACCTGGAGTACCGCCATCCCCTGTTGTGGAAGCAGGTGTGCAGCGGCGAGACCCCGCTGTGGCAGGCCCGAAGGATCGCCCAGCGCGTCTCCGGCGTCGAGCTGGGGCTGGACGCCGCCCTGGAGCTGGATCGGCGGCTCTCCCCGACCCTGCCCGGTCTCACGGTGGGTCGGTCACTGAAGCTGCTGGAGGGCTTGATCGCGGCGGTCGATCCGCGGGCTGCCGAGCAGCGGGCCGAGGCGGAGCGGCGCAAGCGGTGGGTCCGGATCCAGCCAACCACGGATGCCGTCAGCTGGCTGGACGGCAAGCTGACCTGCGCTGACGGCCGGCAGCTCGACGCCACCCTGAACCGGATCGCCGCGGTCCTCAAGACCAACGGAGACAACGATGACCGTGATGCCCGCCGAGCCTCCGCGCTCGGCATCCTGGCCAACCCCGCCCTCGCCCTCGCCCTGCTGCACCGCGACCACCTACGTCGGGCTTCCAAGGATGACTCGGACGCCCCGACACCCGACCTCCTGTCGGGAGTCCCCGCAAGCCTGCTGGCAGAGCTCGCTTCCATCGACCTGACAAGGCTGCTTCCCAAGTCAACCTTGTTCATCCACCTGAGCGACCGCTCCGTACGCAGCGAGGAGGGAGTCGGCCGGGCGGAAGGGGTCGGGCCGGTCCCCGTGAAGCAGCTGCGACACCTGCTGAAGGGAACGCGGGTGCGGGTACAGCCGGTGTTCGACCCCGGCGCGGTGCCTCCCGTCGACTCCTACGAGATCCCGGCCCCCATGCGACGAGCGGTGCTCCTGCGCCAACCTTTCGACGTCTTCCCGTTCGGCTCCTGGCCCAGCCGCAACCTCGATCTTGACCACACCGATCCGTATCGCTTCGGCACGGACGAACGTGGCCAGACTCGCATCGACAACCTCGGTCCGCTCACCCGGCGACCACATCGCGCCAAGACCCACGCCGGATGGCTGGTCAGACAGGTGCTTCCCGGGTGCTTCCTCTGGCGCAGTCCGCTGGGGCTCACCTACCTCAGGACAGCAGACGGCTTGACCTTTGCCCTGGGCCGAACGGGTCCGCCGACCTCGGGTGAGCTCACCGAGGAAGATGCCCTGTCGGCGTGAGGGGGCCTAGTTCTGGAACATCTTCAAGGTGAGGTTCTGCATGGCCGGATCCTCGTTCCAGACGTGCCGCAGGCGATCCTTCAAGGCCATCGCTGCCGCCTCGGGGTCATCCGCGTCCGTGATCGCACGGGAGACGGCAATCCGTCGCGCGCCGGCGTCCAGCACCTCGTCGAGGTTCGACGCCGTGACGCCACCTACGGCGAACCAGGGCTTCGACTCCGCCGAGCTCGTCGGTGCCGCCTTCGCGGCATGGCGCACCAGGGCCAGACCGGCATCACCCATGGGCAAACCGCCGTACACCGGCCCGACGGTCAGGTAGTTCACGTCCGGGTCGGCGATGGCGGCATCGATCTGCTCCGTGGAATGGCAGGAGCGCCCGATCAGCCCCCACTGATGCAGGTGAGTGCGCGCAACCGAGGACTTCTCCCCGCGTTCCGAGAGATGCAGCAGGTCGGACTGGAACTTCTCGGCGAGCTCCCCCGAGTCGTACACGCTCACCAGCCCCTGGTAGCGGTAGCCGATCTCGCGCATCACCTTCAGCGCGGCGAGGAGTGCAGCCTGATCCGCGTCCGGGTCACGAAGCTGGACCATGTCGACGCCACCGGCGAACCCGGCGTCGATGAACCCCTCCAGATCGCCCACGTCAGCGCGCGTCCCGGTGATGAGCAGCAGGCGGGCCAGCCCGAGGCGGGTGGCCAGGCCGAGGAGTGCGGTCATTCGCCCAGCCTATTGCCGCGGCGGGTCGGCGGACCGAACTTGACCAGCACTCCTAGAATCGCCCCTAGGTCTGGCAGGCCTACTTCCCCGACCCTGTCCGGAGCCAACGTGACGACCATGAACAACAGCGACCCCCTCGTGGGGCACTTGTTGGACGGCCGATACGAGATCCTCCGCAAGCTCGCCCGTGGCGGCATGGCCACCGTCTACCTCGCCACCGACCGTCGACTAACCCGCACCGTCGCCGTGAAGGTCATGCACGACAACCTCGGCGGCGACCAGGACTTCGCCAATCGCTTCGACCGCGAGGCCCGCGCCGCAGCCCGCCTCTCGCACCCGAACGTTGTCTCGGTCTTCGACCAGGGCAACGACAACGGCCGTCCATACATGGTGATGGAGTACGTCGAAGGCTCGACCCTGCGGAACCTGATCACCCGCGAGGCCCCGATGGAGCCCCAGCGCGCCCTCGACCTCCTGATCCCCGTCGTCTCAGCCGTCGCCGCTGCCCACGAGGCCGGCATCATCCACCGCGACCTGAAGCCAGAGAACGTGCTGATCTCCAGCCGCGGCCAGATCAAGGTCGCCGACTTCGGCCTCGCCCGCGCCATCACCGCGCACACGGCGACCGCCAACGGCATGCTCATCGGCACCGTCTCCTACATCGCCCCCGAACTCGTCACCCACGGCCACGCCGACACCCGCTGCGACGTCTACGCGTTGGGCGTGATGCTGTTCGAGATGCTCACCGGACGCAAGCCGCACACCGGCGACACCCCCATCCAGGTGGCCTACAGCCACGTGCACAACGAGATCACCCTGCCGTCGATCAGCGCCCCGGCCCAGTGGCGAGACACCCGTTCCGCCGTGCCGGTCTACCTCGACGCGCTCGTGGTGTCTGCAGCAGCCCGCCAGCCCGCCGACAGGCCGATGGACGCCAAGGTGCTGCTCGACCACCTGCGGGCGGCAAGGGATGCCATCGGCCACGGCGTGATGGACGACCCGCAGCTCACCATGCGAATGCGCGAGACCAAGCTCGACGACGCCAACCAGGTCACGGAGACGGTGCCTGCCTTCAGCGCAGCGGGCGCAGAGGTTCAGCGGACGGCGACCCTGCGATTCACGCCGTCGACGCCCATCAGCCCCAACCACCCCGGCGTCGCTGACGGCATGCCGTACTACGATGACCTACCTCAGCACCCGCCGTCGCCCGCCGCCATCCCGCTGCAGCAGCGCCAGTCACGCAATCGTCGTCGCGGCGGAGTCTCGCTCCTCGTGCTCCTGCTGGTCGCGACCATCCTCGGTTTCGGTGCCTGGTACTTCCTCTCTGGGCAGTTCACCGCCACTCCCGACTTCACCAACCAGACCAAGGCGCAGGCCCAGGACCTGGCCACCAAGAACGGGCTCCAGCTCGCCTGGGGCGAGGACTACAGCGAGACCGTTCCGGTCGGACAGGTGATCCGCACGGATCCGGGCACCGGCGATCGCGTACGTCGCGGCGGCACCGTCACGGCGTTCCTGTCCAAGGGCCCCGAGCGCTACCCGGTGCCATCACTGGCCGGACGGACTCCCGAGGATGCCGCCAACGCCCTCGAGACCGCCCATCTCAAGGCGGGCAAGCAGATCGAGGTCTACGACGAGACCATCCCCGTCGGCACGGTGGTCGGCGGCTCGATCGAGGCCAGCAAGCTGGTGAAGCCTGGAACCGTCGTCGACATCAAGGTCTCCAAGGGCCCTGCGCCGGTGAAGATCATCAGTTTCAAGGACAAGCCGTTCACCGACGCCCAGACCTACTTCACGGGCAAGGGCCTCGTCGTGCAACGGGCCCCGGAGGACAAGTTCGACCAGAAGATCGCCGCGGGCAACGTCATCTCATCCGACCCCAAGAGCGGCACGCTCGCCCGGGGCGAGACCATCACGTTCACCGTCTCCAAGGGCCCCGAGTTGGCAGAGGTTCCCAACACCTACCTCATGACCGTCGAGGACGCCCGACGGACGTTGACGCGGAGTGGGTTCAAGGTCGCTGTCGTGTATGACTCCCGCATCTTCAATCGGGTGAAGGGCACCGACCCGGCCAGCGGCCAGATGGCACCGAAGGGCTCGGTCGTCACCGTCCACGTCGGCTGACGGTCAGGCCGGCGTCCAGGGCCCCTTGCCGCGCAGGTCGACCAGCTTGCACGGCGTCATGTCGGTGACGCGGCCGAACACCAGGCCCCAGCCCCGCTCGTTCAGCAGCCCGTCGTGGATCGGGAAGCCCTGCACCGCGCCCACCGCGCGGGCGAAGTCGACGGTCTCCTTCATCGCAGCCCACGGCCCGTACGCCGGTACGCCCAGCACGTCGACGCCGGACGGCGCCTCGGCAAGGCTGTCGCCGGGGTGATAGAACGTCGGCTCCCCCTCGCCACTGACCACGAGCCCGACATTGCCGATCCGTGGGATGTCGCGGTGGATCACGGCGTGCAGCCCGCCGACGGCCGCGACCGTCACACCGCCGAGGCTGATGGTGGTGTCAGCGGTCAGCGTCTCCGCACGCTCGAGTGGTACGGCGTCGATCACACCGGGCTCGACGAGGACGCGGGCCTGCGGGTTGGCAGCGAGCAGGGCAGGGACGTGGGCCGGGTCGACATGGTCGGGATGCTGATGGGTGACCAGGACAGCGTCCAGGTCCACCAGACTTTGCCAGTCGTCCGACATGTTCCCCGGATCGATCAGGATGCGCAGTCCGCCGGTCTCGACGAGCACGGCGGAATGGCCAAGGTGCGTGAGCTGCATGTCAGGCTCCCAATCTCTCGATGACGTAGTCCATGGCCATCCGGTACCCCGTCACGCCGAACCCGGCGAGCACCCCGACGGCCAGGTCGGCAAGGAACGAGTGGCGGCGGAACTCCTCGCGGGCGTGCACGTTGGAGATGTGCACCTCGCAGAACGGGACGGCGACGGCAGCGAACGCGTCGCGGATCGCCACAGAGGTATGCGTGAAGGCGCCGGGATTGATGATGATGAACCGCGTGCCGTCGGTGCGGGCCTCGTGCAGGCGGTCGATGATTGCGCCCTCGTGGTTGCTCTGGAACGTGTCGACGGCCAGCCCTGCTGCCGCACCCTGTGCGACCAGACCTGCCTCGATCTCGGCCAGCGTCGTTGCGCCGTAGATCTCCGGCTCCCGGGTGCCGAGGGTGTTCAGGTTGGGCCCGTTGATGACCAGCACGTCCATGACGCCTACTCTCCCACGCCGTCAACGCCGAGCGCGGCCAGCACGTCCGCGACGACCTCGCGTGGCGAGCGTCCGCTCACCGGCACGGCCACGCGCGCAGCTTCCCTGTACTCGTCCTGGCGCCGGTCGTACAGCCCGGAGAGGTCCGGCCGGTGGAGCATCGGACGCCCTGGGTCGGACGCCACCCGCTCCAGCGCCTCCTCGAAGGCGACGTCCAGCAGCACGACCTGGTGGCCAACGAGCGCAGCACGCACCTCTGGGGTCGTCAGTGCCCCGCCGCCGAGGGCGAGCACAACGTCCGGGCCCGCCAGCAGGCGTGTGATCGTGGCAGCCTCGACCCGCCGGAACTCCGCCTCGCCCCGCGTTGCGAAGATCTCCCGGACGGCCAGGCCCACGGAGGCCTCGATCACGGCGTCGGAGTCGACGAACGGCATGCCGAGGTGCTCCGCAAGTAGGCCGCCCACCGTGGTCTTGCCGGCTCCCATGAACCCGATCAGGACGATCACGGCGCCTCGCCCAGCGCAGCCCGGCCCGCGGCGAACAGGGCCTCCAGCGGTGCTTCCCACCCAGTGAACAGGGCGAATTGGCGTGCCGCCTGGTACACGAGCAGGTCGAGGCCACCGACGACCGCCATGCCGGCCACGGAGGCTGCCCGCGCCAACGGCGTCGGCCAGCCCGCGTACACGGCGTCGAACAGCAGCCCCTCGCGACGGTCAGGCAGGACGAAGCCGTCGGCGGCACCACCGGGCAAGGTGGACAAGACGGCCGGTTCGGTCCCGGCGAACCGGTGGTCCAGCGGCGCGCACGACACGTCCAGTCGTGGTGCTGCTGTCGCCGCCCAGGAGAGGAGCTGCGCCCCCTTCGCCTGGTTGCGTGCGTACACGTGCACTCGGGTGACGTCGAGTTCAGCCAGCGCAAGCAGTGCGGAGCGCGCAGTGGCCCCCGCCCCGAGGATCGCGGCCCGCGTCCAGCCCACATCCCAGGCCGGACGCAGCGCGTCCACGAGGCCGGGGACGTCGGTGTTGTCGGCACGCCAGGCCCCGGAGTCGAGCCGCACGAGCGTGTTGCCCGCGCCGGCACGCCGTGCGAGCGGTGTCACCTCGGCAGCAACCGCGAGGCAGGCCTCCTTCAGCGGCATCGTGAGGCTCAGCCCACGCCATTCGCCGTCCAGTCCCGTCACGAAGCCGGCCAGCTCGTCGGCCTGCAGTTCGAAGCGGTCGTAGGACCACCCGGTGAGCCCGAGCTCCGCGTACCCGGCCGCATGCAACACGGGCGACAGCGAGTGCGCGACGGGCGAACCCAGGACGGCGGCCTTCACCCCGCGAGCACTTCCGCGACGATCCGGCCCGCGGCGATCGCCTCGTCGACCGAGACCTCCTGGTGGGTCACTGCCCGCACCGCACGCGCGCCGACGGCGGAGAGCTTCACGCCCGCAGCAGCGGCCGCCGCGACGACGGAGCCAGCCGTGGCCTCGCCGGCGTCGAGCACGACGATGTTCGTCTGCACCCGCGCGACCTCCACAGCCGTCGGCACCACGGCAGCAACCTCGGCGGCGAAGGCCGCTGCTGCCACATGGTCGCTCGCGAGCCTCGGCAGGTGGTGGTCGAGGGCGTAGCCGGCTGCAGCAGCCAGCACGCCGGCCTGTCGCCAACCCCCGCCGAGCCGCTTGCGCTGCACGCGGGCCCTCGCGATGTTCGCTGCCGTCGAGACCAGCATCGAGCCGATCGGCGCACCGAGTCCCTTGGAGAAGCAGACGTTGACGGTGTCGAACAGCCGGCCGTAGTCGGCCAGCGGCACCCCGGTGGCCGCGTAGGCGTTCCAGAGCCGCGCGCCGTCGAGGTGCAGGCTGACCCCGGCGTCGTGGCAGAGCTTCGACACCTCGGCAAGGTGCTCGTACGGCTGGATCGTGCCGCCGCCGAAGTTGTGCGTGTTCTCCAGCGCCACCGCAGCAGTCGACACCAGGTAGGGGCCGGCGTCGGGAGCGATGATGCCGGCGATCGTCGCGGCATCCGCGACCCCATAGGCCGAGTCCCACGTGCGCATCGTGATGCCGTGCAGCGCTGCGTGCGCCCCCATCTCGGCCCGGGCGACGTGCGCACGGACGTCGCAGACGAGCTCCTGGCCGGGCTGCACGAGGAGCCACACGCCCAGCAGGTTCGCCATCGACCCCGTCGGGCAGAACAGTCCGGCCTCGTGGCCGAGCAGCTCCGCCACCCGGGCCTCGAGGGCGTTGACCGCTGGATCCTCTGCGTAGACGTCGTCACCGACCTCCGCTGACGCCATCGCGGCCAGCATCCCGGCCGTGGGTCGGGTGAGCGTGTCACTGCGCAGGTCGATCAAGGTCATCCGTCCCTCAGAAGTCTTCGGCAGAGTATTCCTGCACAGGGTTCACCCGGCGGATACGACCGTCAGTGAGTCGTTCGGCCACCATGAACGCCAGCTCCAGCGACTGGTTGCGGTTCAGGCGCGGGTCGCAGGCGGTCTCGTAGCGGTTCGACAGGTCGGCCTCGAGGATCTCGCCCACGCCGCCGACACATTCCGTGACGTCGTCGCCGGTGAGCTCGATGTGCACGCCGCCGGGCCAGGTGCCCAGCTCCTGGTGCACGTCGAAGTAGCCGTTGAGCTCGTCTGCCACCTGGTCGAACGCGCGGGTCTTGTAGCCCAGCGAGGTCTCGAAGGTGTTGCCGTGCATCGGGTCGCAGACCCAGGCGACCTTGCGGCCACTGTCCTCGACGGCCTCGATGATCGGCGGCAGCACGTCGCGGACCTTCGCCGCCCCCATGCGCGTGATCACCGTCAGCCGACCCGGCTCCTGGTCGGGGTCCAGCCGCTCGGCCAGCTCGACGGCCGCCGACGGCGTCACCGTCGGCCCGAGCTTCATGCCGATCGGGTTCCGCAGGTGCCGCAGGTACTCCACGTGCGCCCCGTCCAGCTGACGGGTGCGCTCACCGATCCAGACCATGTGGGCGCTGGTGTTGTACGGGGTGTCGGTGCGGGAGTCGATGCGGGTCAGCGCGTGCTCGTACTCCAGCAGCAGCGCCTCGTGGCTGGAGTAGAAGTCGACCGTGCGGAACGTGTCGGAGTCCACGCCGCAGGCAACCATGAACGCCAGCGCCCGCTCGATCTCGGCCGCAAGGCTCTCGTAGCGCTCCTCAACGTTGGAGTTGCGCACGAAGTCGGAGTTCCAGGTGTGCACGGCCCGCAGGTCGGCGAAGCCGCCCTTCACGAAAGCGCGCAGGAGGTTCAGCGTCGCGGCTGAGTGGTTGTAGACCTCGATCAGCCGCCGCGGGTCGGGTCGCCGGGCGTCCGGCTCGAAAGGCAGTGCGTTCACCGCATCGCCGCGGTAGGCCGGCAGCGTCGTCCCGCCACGGGTCTCGGTGTCGCGGCTGCGGGGCTTCGCGTACTGCCCAGCGATGCGTCCCACCTTCAGCACCGGCACCTGCGCAGCGTAGGTGAGCACGACGGCCATGCTCAGCAGCACCCGTAGCTTGCCGCGGATGTTGGCAGCCGTCACCGACTCGAAGGTCTCCGCGCAGTCGCCGCCCTGCAGCAGGAAGGAGCGGCCGGCGGCGACGTCGGTGATCTTCCCGCGCAGGTCGTCGCACTCCCCTGCGAACACCAGGGGCGGACGGTGCCGCAGCTCTGCGAGTACGCGCGCCACCTCGTCAGCGTCGGGGTACGCCGGCTGCTGGGCAGCGCCCAGGCGGTGCAGTTCTGCAAGGGACGGGATCGGTTGGAGCACGGCGGTCAGGATAGTCCGCCGGAGGGCACCTGCGGCGGGGTAGCCCCGTAGCCGGGACGCGGCAGCATCCTGGATTCCACATCTGCGGCGCTCAGCGACCCGTTCTTGACCGAAGTGCCGTACCCGTCGATGTAGGTCTGGCCGGAGAGCTGCTGGATGTCGTGCATGATCTCGTCGGTGATCCACCTCAGCGTGTCGCGGTCCTCGACGAGCGCAGCGTAGGCGCTGAAGTCGTGCGGCCTGCCGATGACGATCCGCGGCTTCCAGATCCACGGCAGGCCGATGGCCGTCCGGATCGGCGCGCTGTCGGCGACCGCAACGGGGATCACGGGGACGCCGGCGGCGAGCGCCATCCGGGCGACGCCGGTGCGTCCCTTGTAGAGCCGGCCGTCCGGGGAGCGCGTGCCCTCCGGGTAGATGCCGACGAGGCCACCGTCAGCGAGCACCTGCAGCACGGGGCTCAGGCCCTCGAGGCTCACCCGGCCACCGGAACGGTCGAGCGGCACCTGGCCGACGGCCTTCAGGAACCAGGCGATGATCTTCGACCAGACCCCCCGATTGCCTGCGAACAATTCGGCCTTCGCCGGGAACGTGACCTGACGGCGCAGCAGTGCCGGCATCACGAAGGTGTCGCCCGCGGCGAGGTGGTTGCTGGCAAGGATGGCGCCGCCGGTCTCCGGCACGTTCTCCTCGCCCTCGATCCGCGCCTGGAACAGCAACCGCACCACAGGTGCGAAGAGCAGGTTCTTGAACAGCTGGTAGTACATCAACGCCCTCCGCGTCCGGTGCCTCCCGACAGCCTACGATGACACGCATGCAGGTGAGCGATTTCGCGCAGCCCTTCCACGCCGACGGCGGGCGGGTCGGGGTCTTGTTCTGCCACGGCTTCACCGGATCACCGTGGTCGCTGCGGGAGTGGGCACAGGTGACGGCCGACGCCGGCTACCGCGTGTCGCTCCCCCGCCTTCCCGGGCACGGCACGAGCTGGCAGGAACTGAACGTCACCGACTGGCGCGACTGGTACGGCGAGGCGGAGCACGCCTTCCTCGAGCTGCGCGCCCACTGCGACACGGTCTTCATCGCCGGCCTCAGCATGGGTTGCGCGCTCGCCCTGCGGCTGGCGGAGAAGTACCCCGACCAGGTCGCCGGCCTCGCGCTGGTGAATCCCGCGGTCATGGGCTACCCCAAGATGCGGGCTCTGCCGGTGCTGCACCACTTCCGCGCCTCGGCGAAGTCGATCGGCTCCGACATCGCCGAGCCGGGCATCGAGGAGCTCGCCTACGCGCGGACGCCGCTGAAGGCCGCCAACTCCATGATGCGCATGTGGGTGGACGTCCGCGCCTGCCTCGACCTGGTGAGCTGTCCCCTGCTGGTGTTCCGCTCTGCCACCGACCACGTCGTGCCGGCCGCCTCGACAGCGTTCGTCCTCAGCCATGTGTCCAGCGACGTCATCACGGAGCGGATCCTCGAGCGCAGCTACCACGTTGCGACGATGGACCGCGACAAGGAACAGATCTTCACCGAGTCGCTGCAGTTCTTCGCAGAGCACTCAGCCTGAAGCTGCCAGCCGGCGCAGAGCTGCGGCGTAGAGGTCGGTGACCCTCCGCAGCTCCACCGGCGTCACCGTCCCGGCTTCGTGGGTTGCGCGCACGAGCAGGTCATCAGCCTTCGCGCCGAGGTGGGCAAGGACCTGGTCGACGGCGAGCTGGGCCAGCGCGTAGCTGGTGAGGTCCTCCAGCTGTGTCGGGAGGGCCGTGGGCACCGCGTGATCCCTCAGGTAGTCGTGCACCAGTCCGCGGTTGCGGGTGGCCGTTGCAGGGTCGTTGCGGGCCGTCACCGACTCGGCGAGGCCTTCGACGGCCCACGCGAGCGATTCCCCGGCAGGCACGCACGCGGAATCGGTGGCCACGTGCACGGCCTCGTGGACGAGGGTGCTGTCCAGCCACTCGTCCGGCTCCTCGAGAATCAGCGGGTTGACCACGATCCGTGGGGTGCCGGTGCCGCAGGCCGTGAGCGCGGACGCTGTGTTGGGCAGTTCGTCCGTGATGGCCTGGAAGTCCGACCCCGTGGCCGGCACCTCCACCACAAGGCCGCCGGTCCAGCCGTCCTCACCGGGCGGCGACGTACGGGCGACGGCTGCCGCAGCGCGATCGATGCGCTGCGCCCAGGCCCCGCGCGCGGACGCTTCCAGCCCTGAGCTCAGGAGCGTGCCGTGGGTGGCCGCGGTGACGTCGACCTGGCCGAGCGCCCAGATCGGACGGCTGGGCGTCGGCGCCACTGCGCGGATCCGCCCGGTGGCGCCGTCGAGCTCGAGGTGCAGGGTCCAGGTCGCGAGGCGTCGGTCACCGGGCATCGTCGCTGTGACGACGAGGGTCTGGCCGTCGGACTGGCTGAAAGTGGGGGCGGCACCCTTGAGCGCCGCGAACCACTCACCACCCGCGGTGGAGCCTGCGGTGAAGTTGCTGGCGAAGGCCGCCTCGTCGGTGCGAACGGTGGCGTTCAGGCGATCGGCGAGGGTTCCTGCAGGGACGGGGGCAGCGGTACAGCCGGCGATGGCGAGGAGCAGTGCTCCCGACCAGGCTCGGAGGGTCAGCCGACGACGCGGCGGGCGCCGGCCCACGGAGCCGGGTAGGAGGCGAGCGACTGGATCACCAGGTCGGCGCGCGGGTTCCTGGCGTGGACGATCATGCCGTTGCCGATGTACATGCCGACGTGGTGGATCGGGTGGTACCAGAAGATCAGGTCGCCGGGCTTGAGTTCGCCACGGGAGACCGGGCGCCCGATGTGCGACTGGGCCTGCGAGGAGTGCGGCAGCGAGATGCCGGCGGCGCGGTACGCGGCGAGCATCAGGCCGGAGCAGTCGAACCTGGTGGGGCCGGCGCTCGACCACACGTACTGGCCGATCTTGACCTTGGACGTCGCGTAGCGCACTGCTGCCAGCGCCCGTGCGTTCGCAGAGGCCGGGTCGAGCGAGTTCGGGTCCCAGCTGGAGCTGCCGCCGTCGGCCTGGTTGAGGGCCTCGCGCTCGGCTGCGGTGAGCTGGAGGACGAGTGCCTGCGCTGCGTCCACCTTGTCCTGCAGGTCCTTCTTCATCGCAGCGAGCTTCTGCTCCTGCTCGGCAAGGGCCGCGACCTCTGCCGCAGCTGTGCGCTGCATGTCGGTGAGGTTGGCCTGCTCGGACTCGTGGGCCGCGAGCGTCGCGTTGATGTCGTCGTCGATCTTGCTCGCCGTTGACAGTCTGCCGAGCAGGGTCTCCGGGTCACCGCTGGTGAAGATCTGGACGGTGGTGTCCACATCGCGGTTGCGGAACTGGTCGAGGGCGATGGCCCGCACCTGCTCGCCGAGGGCGTCGACCTTCTCCTGCTGGGAAGCGATATCGGCTTCGAGAACGGCGAGACGCTGCTTGCTGTCGTCGAGTGCCTGGCTGGCGGCGTCGTAATCCTCGCCGACCTGGCTGGCCTCGTCCTCCAGTTGCTGCACCTGGGCCTTGGCGTCCTTGATCTTCGTCGGCGCCGTCGGAGAAGGCGAAGGGCTCGGGGTGGGAGCCGCCTGGGCCGTCACCACCGGCTGGCCGCCGAGCAGGACCACAGCGGCCACCGCCACGGCGAACGCAGAGCGCACGCCTGTCAGGTGCCGCATCAAATCCCCTCCCGCTGAAGCAAAGCTGAGAAAATCCTAAGGGAGCGCGGCGGGATAGGCAACTCCTTCGAGATCGACGGGGGGTACGGAGCGCACAAGACGCAGGGGCGGCAGCAGGCCGGAGTCGGCCATCACCTGCAAAGCGGCCTGCTCCTGGTCGTCGAGCAACACCTCGTCCGTCATGGGTCCGAGGAGTACAGAGATGACGCAATCAGCGCAGGCCGGACCCCGGGCCCGGCAGGTGCCGCAATCGACATGCAGAACGTCCATGACCACATCGTGACGGCCCCCTCTGACACTCCCGCACCGCTGGCCTACGCTGCGCCCATGCTCCGGCGGACGTCCTGGACGGCTGCGGCGATCGCTGCGGCCACGCTGGCGGCGGCCGGTTGCACGGCGCCCCCCGGCGTGGCCCCCGCCTGGCAGCGCGTCCAGGTGCCCCCCGACGTCCGGGCAGCCTCCCTCGCGTCGCGCGATGACACCGTGCTCCTGGGTGGCCAGGCCGACGGCCACCCCGTCCTGCTGCGCATCGACGGCCTGAAGACCGGCACGGCGGTGGAACTGGACCCCCGGGAACCGCCGGCTGCCGACGCAGACCTGATCTCGGTGACCGTCGACGGCGACGACCTCTACGCGATCGGGCGCTGGTTCGGTGGCGCCCACTCGAACCCGCGCCTGACCATGTGGGACGGCACCGTCAGCAGCAACCTGCTCACCAGCCGACCGCAGGCCTTCTTCACCTTCGGCGGCCACGACGCGGGCAACCTCCTTGGTACCGAGGTGATCGCCGGCAGGCCGGTGATCTTCGGGTTGCGGTCGGCGACCGCCGGCATCGAGGGCGTGGTCTGGACCCGGAGCGACCGGATCTGGACCAAGCACGTGCGCCTCGACCCGACGCTCGTCTCCAACCCCGACCGGGTGGTCAGCTTCACGGCGCTCGACCGCCTCGGCGACCGCCTCGTCGTCGTCGGTGACGAGGTCGGTCTTCTCGGCGGGCTGAACCAGCAACCCTCCGTCTGGGTGGGCTCGGCGGGCGGCCCGTGGACGCAGGCGCTGCTGCCGCTTCCCTCGGACCTGCCACCGGTGGCGGGCCAACTGACGAGGGCAACCTCGGTGGCCTGCGCGGACGGCGCGGGGTGCTGGGTCGCGGGCTGGGTGCGGGGCAGGCCCGTGGTGTGGGGCCTTGACATCGCAGCCGACGGCACGATCACCCCCCGGCAGCCGACCGTCCTTGTCGGCACGCCACCCTCGGGCGCCGACCCGAACGCCCTGACCGCCCTCGTTGCCGACCGCCCTGTTGTCCTCACCGGGGCCGGCACGCCAAGCCTGCAGCTGGGTTGTCCGGACGGTTGGCGCGCCCTCGCGGCGCCCACCGGGACGGCCACCGTGCTGCAGGCGGCAACCGCAGGGCTCTACGCGATCACCGGCGACGGACTTCAACGCCTCGAACCGCCGCGCTGCTGAACGGAAATGTCAGGGGCGGGTCCTAGCGTCATTCCCGTGACAACAGCAGCTTTCGCGCAGCCGAGCTTCGAGGACCTCGGGCGCCCGCTGTCGCAGGTCACGTTCTGCGTCGTCGACCTCGAGACGACCGGGAGCACCGGCGAGGACACCATCACCGAGTTCGGTGCCGTGAAGGTCTGCGGGGGCGAGGTGCTGGGCGAGTTCCAGACCCTTGTGAACCCGAGCACCCACATCCCGGCGCTGATCGCCGTCCTCACCGGCATCACCGACCTCATGGTCGCGGGAGCGCCCAAGCTGGCCGAGGTCCTTCCGAGCTTCCTCGAGTTCTCCGCGGGCACCGTCCTCGTCGCACACAACGCCGGCTTCGACATCGGCTTCCTCAAGCGGGCGTGCGCCACTCACGGTTACCCGTGGCCCAACAACGAGGTGATCGACACCGTCGGCCTCGCGCGGCAGGTGCTGCTGCGCGACGAGGTGCCCAACGTGAAGCTGTCGACGCTCGCCGCGCACTTCCGCGCGACCACCACCCCCAACCACCGGGCCCTTTCGGACGCCCGCGCCACCGTCGACGTGCTGCACGGCCTGCTGGAGCGCATCGGGAATCTGGGCGCCACCACGATCGAGGACCTGTTCGAGTTCACCCGCCGGGTCTCCCCCGAGCGCAGGGCCAAACGGGGATTCGCCAAGGGCCTGCCCGCCGCCCCGGGGATCTACCAGTTCATCGCAGAGCTCACCGGCCCGGACGGGCGCAGCCGGCGCCAGGTGCTCTACGTCGGCAAGAGCCGCAACCTGCGCAAGCGCGTCGCCACCTACTTCACCGCAGCAGAGACCCGGCCGCGCATCGACGAGATGGTCCGGATCGCCACCGGGGTGGAGACGACGGTGTGCCGCACGCCGCTGGAGGCCGACGTTCTCGAGCTGCGGCTGATCGCTGCCCATTCTCCGCGCTACAACCGCCGCTCGAAGTTCCCCGAGCGGCAGGTGTGGCTGAAGCTCACCGTCGAGCCGTTCCCGCGCCTTTCGATCGTGCGGGCCATCGCTGCCGACGCCGCAGCCTACTTCGGGCCGTTCCGCCGGAGGCAGGCGGCCGAGCAGACCATGATGGCGCTCTACGACGCGTTCCCGATCCGCCAGTGCACCAGGCGGCTGTCCGTGAAGAAACCCACCTCGCCGTGCGCCCTGAGCGGCATGGGCCGCTGCTGTGCACCCTGCGAGCTTGCCGTCACCACCGACGACTACGCCGAACTGGTCGACAGCGTGAGGGCGAGCCTGCAGTCCGACGTCCGGCTGGTGCTGCGGGCTGTCGAGCCGCGGCTGAACCAGCTCGTGCGCGCCGAACGGTTCGAGGACGCGGCGGTGCTGAGCGACCGGCTCGAGAACTTCAGCAGGTCTGCCCTGCGCCACCACCGCCTTGCCAGCCTCGCCCGTTGCCCGCAGATCGTTGCCGCCTACCGTGCGGAGCCGGGTTGGGAGATCCACGTGATCCGCCACGGCCGGCTGGCGGCAGCCGCGCTGGCCCGACCCGGCGAGGTGCCGCAACAGGTCGCCCGCGACGCCGTGACGACAGCGGAATGGGTGGCCCGTCCGGTGGGTCCGGCAGCTGCGGCGATCGTCGAGGAGACCGAGCGGATCGCCGATTGGCTGGAGCGTCCCGGCGTCCGCATCATCGAGATGGACGGGGACTGGAGTTGGCCGCTGCGCATCGGCCCCGCGGCGTCCGCGCAGATTAGGATCGGCGCATGATCACCGCGATTGTGTTCGTCAAGGCCGACGTGGCCCGCATCCCCGAGGTCGCCCAGAAGCTTGCAGACCTGTCGGGGGTGTCGGAGGTCTACTCGGTCACCGGCACGATCGACCTGATCGTCATGGTGCGGGTGCGCACCATCGACGAGGTCGCTACCACGGTTGCAGACCAGATCAACAAGGTGTCGGGAGTGGAGGGCACGGAGACACACATCGCGTTCCGTGCCTACTCCACCCACGATCTGGAGGCGGCTTTCGCCATCGGCTCCTAGCCTTCTGTGACCTCGACGGACTCGATCACGACCGGGTTCACCGGCTTGTCGTTGCGACCGACCGGCACGGCCGCGATCTCGTCGACGACCTTGCGCGACGCCTCGTCGGCGACCTCGCCGAAGATCGTGTGCTTGCGGTTGAGGTGAGGGGTCGGGCCAACGGTGATGAAGAACTGCGAGCCGTTGGTGCCCTTGCCCATCCGCAGGCCTGCGTTGGCCATGGCCAGCAGGTACGGCTTGCTGAAGACGAGGTCCGGATGGATCTCGTCGTCGAAGGCGTAGCCGGGGCCACCGGTGCCGGTGCCGAGGGGGTCGCCGCCCTGGATCATGAAGCCGTTGATCACCCGGTGGAAGCCGACTCCGTCATAGAACTTGCCCGTGGTCTTGGCGCCCGTCTGAGGATCGGCGTACTCCTTGCTCCCGGTGGCAAGGCCGACGAAGTTGGCCACGGTCTTGGGGGCGTGATCGCCGAAGAGGTTGATCACGATGTCCCCGTGGTTGGTGTGCAGTGTTGCCTTTTGGGCCATGCTGGCCTTCCTTTCTGTCCGGACCCCCCATCCTGACAGATGCTGTGTGCCGTAGCGCCGCTACGGGTACGGTGGTGACATCCGAGCTCCCGGGAGGCAAAGTGAAGAGCAAGAAGCTACTCAGCGCGGTCGAGGACGGGACCCACACCGCTGTGGAGTACCTGACGCCCTACGTCGAGCAAGCGCTCCGCGACGGCGGGGAATTGGCTGACCAGACCTATGCGAGAGTGCGTCCGGTACTCAAGGATGCACGCATCTTCGGCGCCCGCCTCGCTGCGGACACCTTCGACAAGGTGCACCCGGTGATCGATGAGGCGCTCGACCGGGTTTCCCCCGCTGTGGACGCAGGAGTGAAGCGGGTGAAGCCTGCCGTCGACGACGTTCTCCAGATGATCCCGCCGACTGTCGACCGCGCGAGGGAGGCCGTCCAGGAGGACTTCCTTCCGAAGCTGGCCGAACTGCTCAGCGAACTCGCGCGCCAGCCGCTCGCACGGGAACTGAAGGTTGCCGCTGCAACCGCCGCGTTGTCCAAGGAACTCCGCAAGGCCTCGAAGCCGAAGCGGTCGGGCTGGAAGACGTTCGGCAAGATCCTGCTGGCCGGCGCAGCGCTCGGCGCTGTCGCGGTCGCGATCAGGAAACTGCTCGCCGACCCGTCCACCGGGTGGGAATCTCACGTGCCCAGCACGGCCTACGTCGCCGACCCGGTCAGCGACGTTGTCGATGACGCGAAGGACAAGGCCGCCGACGTGGCCAAGGACGTCTCCGAGAAGGTCGAGGACGCCGCGGCGAAGGCTGCCGACGTGGTCGAGGACGTGAAGGACGACGTCACCGCTGCCGCGGTCGATGTGGCCGATGCGGCCAAGGAGACCACCGCCGACATCGAGGACAAGCTCGACAAATTGGGCGACGAGGCCGAGGGTGGCGATGCGTCCCCTTTAGCCGATAGCCCCTACGGTGCGGGCTCGTACGTTGGCGACGAGCCTCCGGAGGGGTACAGCATCAAGGGCAACGACCGGTCGATGAAGTACCACGTGCCGGGCAGCGCTGCTTACGAGCGGACGATCGCCGAGGTGTGGTTCAACACCGAGGACGCCGCTCGCGAGGCAGGGTTCGTCCGGGCCCAGCGCTGAGGAAGAACCTGAAGAAGTCCTGAGAATCCGGGGCGCCGACTCACAATCGGCCCCCGGATTCGACTTTCCCTGGTGTGAACGACCATGACTCCAACGACCACGACGCGTGGGTGCAGGCCGCCCCGTTCCGCGCGTTGCTCGCGCGTCTGGTGGACGTCACCGGCCTGCCGTGGCCGGTGCTCGCCGACCACGGCGGGTTGCCACCGCAACTGGTCCACCGCCTGCTGTACGGGCGCGACGGCCGCAGGCTGTCGCGGATCCCGCGGGACTGCGCACGCCGCATCCTCGCCCTCGACGAGAGCAGCCTCGTGCGCGTGGCCCGCCAGCAGGGCGTGTTCGCTTAAGCTCGGCCCGTGCCCATCCCGGCCCTGCTGGCCGTCCCCCTGCTCGCCGTGGTCCTCGCCGTCGCTGTCGCCCTCGCAACGCCCGCGCTGCTGCGCTGGCTGCCCATCCCGCCGGACGAGCAAGGGGTGGCGCCGTTCATCGAGCTGGCCACGCCCCGTTTCCGGTTCGCCGTGTTCGCCTGCTCGGCGATCGCCGGCACCGTCGCCTTCGCCTGTCTGCCGGCCGCCCAGTGGCCATCCTGGATCGGGCTGGTGAGCCTCGGCACGCTTCTGGGCCTTATCGACCTCCACACGACCTTCCTGCCCCTGCGGCTCAACTACCTCACCGGGGCCGTCTCGGCGGTGGGCGTGGCTGCCTCGGCATGGCTGCAGGGCGACTGGTGGGTGCTGGTGACTGCGGCCGCTGCGGGGGCTGTGGGTGCGGCGCTCTTCTGGCTGATCTGGCGGGTGAGCCACGGCTTCGCGTTCGGCGACGTCCGCCTCGCCGGACTGATCGGCGCCGTCGCCGGCAGCAGGGGCGGAGCCTTCGCCCTGGCGGCGTTCTTCTTCGGCACTCTCATCGGCGCCGTCTGGGCGCTCGTGCAGCGGTGGCGAAAAGGGACAGACGAGCCGTTCGCCTACGGGCCGGCGCTCCTGCTGGGGCCCCTCGTCGCGCTCCTGGTTACCCGGCTCGGGCTGCCTGGCTGACGCGAACCCAGGTGTCCAGCACCGATGCGGCAGCACCCGAGTCGATCGCGTCGTACGCGCGCCGCAGGGGGCCGGCCAGTTGGTCGGCGAGAGGCAGGGACAGGTCAGGGCCGGCGAAGGCGAGCTGTGCAGCCGCGGCATTGAGGGCCACGATGTCGCGCACCGGGCCGGGCTGACCGGCAAGCACCTCGCGCACGATCCCGGCGTTGTGGGCAGGCGTACCGCCCACGAGGTCCTCCCGGGTGGCCGGCACGACGCCGAGGACCGAGGGGTCAAGGGCGGTCGACTGCACAGCCCCGTCCCGGATCAGCCACACGTCCGAGCTGGTGGTCGTTGTGAGCTCGTCGAGGCCGTCACTGCCGTGGAACACGAGGCCGCGATGGCCCCTCCCTGCGATCACGCCGGCGACCAGCGGCGCCATCCGTGCGTCAGCCACGCCGACGGCCTGCGCGACCGGACGGGCAGGGTTGGCCAAAGGACCGAGGAAGTTGAAGGTGGTCGGGACGCCGAGCTCGCCACGGGCGGGCGAGGCGTAGCGCAGTGACTGGTGGTACATGGGGGCGAACAGGAAGACGATGCCCGCCTCTGCCAGTACACCGGCCTGGGCGGACGGGGGCACGTCGAGCGCCACGCCGAGGGCCTCGAGGCAGTCGGCGGTGCCGCACGCGCTGGAGGCCGCCCGGTTGCCGTGCTTGACCACGGGCACGCCGGCGGCTGCCGTGACGATGGCAGCCATGGTGGAGACGTTCACCGTGTTGGCGCGGTCGCCGCCCGAGCCGACCACGTCGACAGCCTCCCGCGGCAACTCGATCGCGGTAGCCCGCGAGAGCATCGCAGTGGAGAGCCCGGTGAGCTCATCGACCGTCTCACCCTTGGCTCGCAGCGCGATCGCGAACCCGGCGATCTGCACGCTGGTGGCTTCACCGGCGAGGATCTGGTCCATCGCCCAGTTCGCGGCCTCAGGCGTCAGGTCCCGTCGGCCCACCAGCTCGGTGAGCACCTGCGGCCAGGAAAGGCTCACGCCGTCGCCTGGGCCGCCAGCCGGGCCCGCAGCAGTTCGGCGGCCTGGGCCGGCAGCCGGACCGGGTCGACCGGGTACGGGGTGACAGCGTCGGCCTCTGCCCACGTGGCCAGCCATGCGTCGGCGACGCGGGCGACGAGGAGCAGCACCGGCGGGCAATCCTCGATCTCGTTCTTCAGCTGGTGGCACAGGCCCATGCCGCCGGAGGGAACGGCCTCGCCGTCGAGGATCACCAGGTCGATGCCACCGGCGTCCATCGCCTGCAGCACCACCGGCTGGGTCGCCACCTCGAACACGTCGAGTTCGGGCAGGTCGGCTGCCAGCCGCTTACCCAGGGTCAGGCGCACCTGCTCCCGGGTCGTCCGATCGTCGGAGTACAGCAGCACCCGGGCAGTCGTCTGTTCGGTCATCGATCATCCTCATCCGGCGCCGCGACTGCGCGGCCGCCTGTGGCGTCATCGTAACCGTTTCCCTCGCCAGGGCTCGCTGCCGCCCGCTGTGCAGCGATCCGCTCCTCACGGTCGAGCTGGCGGTCGATGCGCACAGCCTCCCGCTTGCTGTCGGCGTACCACTGGGCGATGAAGACGGCCATGATCACCCCCATGGTCAGGTCGCCGGTCGCCCACATGATCGCGCCCGCGTAGTACTGGTCATCGATGGGGCTCGGAGGCCAGGCCCGGCGGAATGCCAGGTACCAGTCCTCCGCGATCAGCCTCGACGACCCCATGATCGTCGTGCCGAGGAAGGCCTGTGCCGGCATCGTGATGAACAGCAGCAGCAGTCGCATCGGGTAGGGCAACCGGTGGGGCATCGGGTCGTTGCCGAGGATCGGGAAGAAGAACAGGCAGCCGACGGTGACCATGTAGACGTGCAGCAGGTCGTGCGCCCACCCGACCTGCAGGGTGTACGGGTAGATCGCGGTCAGGTAGAGCGCGAACGGTGTCGTGATCAGCAACGCTGTGGCCAACGGCGGGAAGAACAGCACCCGCAGGGGCCACGAGTGCAGGATGCGCATCACTCGTCGCTTCCCGACGCCACCGAGGTTGCGCAGGAGCAGGGTCACCGGCGCCCCGATCGCGAGGAACACCGGCGTGATCATGGTCAGGATCATGTGCTGCACCATGTGGACACTGAAGAGGACCGTGTCGTAGGCGCCGAGCGCGCTCATACCGGCGATCGACGCCGTGCCGATACCACCGAGGCACCACGACCAGGTACGCAGAGCGGGCCAGGCGTCACCGCGCGCCCTCAGCCGCAGGACACCCCACAGATAGAGCCCGAGGCCGAGGGTTGCGGGAATTGCGAAGATTGGATCGAACTTCCCCTCGGTGAGCAGCCGGAGCCACGTCAGCGGAGGCGGCTGATTCCCCGGGTCGGCATGCAACGGCATGATCCACCCGGCGAATCG
Source organism: uncultured Actinomycetota bacterium (assembly GCA_963799235.1). Classification (GTDB taxonomy): domain Bacteria; phylum Actinomycetota; class Actinomycetes; order Propionibacteriales; family Propionibacteriaceae; genus Propionicimonas. The sequence continues at coordinate 345,657 of CAWCWL010000002.1, forward strand.
CATGGCCCATTATCGGTCTTCGGTGGTGACCATCGGCGGTTGCGTTGGACATAATGGCGCAATGGCCCACACCACGCCGCTGAGCGCACCCGCCGGGGCCACTCCCGGCGCGTTGCACACGATCGCTTCCAGTCGGCTGCAGGGCAGCGGGACCCGTCCTGACAACCTCGCAGTGGGCGTCATCATCTGGCTCGCCAGCGAGCTGATGTTCTTCGCTGCGCTCTTCGCCGCCTACTTCTCGTTGCGGGAAATCACGACAGCCGCGGCCGCCCCCGGATCAACCACGATGTGGTCGTGGGGTGCTTCGCACCTAGACAACGACTGGTTCGGCATCACGTTCCCGTGGTTCGCAACGATCAACACCACGATCCTTATCCTGTCGTCGGTGACCTGCCAGCTCGGCGTGCACGCTGCAGAGAAGGGTCAGGTCAGTCGCTCGGGGAAGCTCTTCAACGTCGGCTCATGGGGCCTGCGTGAGTGGTACACCCTCACCTTCCTGATGGGCGCAGTCTTCATCGGCGGCCAGGCCTTCGAGTACGCGAACCTCGTCAGCGAAGGCTTTGTGATCTCCACAAATGCCTACACTTCGGCATTCTTCCTCGCCACCGGCTTCCACGGCCTGCACGTCATCGGCGGCCTGGTGGCATTTTTGCTTATGTTGGGACGGACTTACGTCTCGCGCAGGTTCACTCATGAACAGGCCGTGCACGCCATTGTCACGTCGTACTACTGGCACTTCGTCGACGCGATCTGGGTCGTGCTCTTCGGTGTGCTCTACCTGCTGCGCTGACCACTGACTTCCTTAGGAGGAACCCTGATGAGATTCCTGGCCTCAGGACGTCGGCACAAGGCCGCGCGGCCACTGCTGCTCCTGCTCGCCCTCTTCCTGGTCGGCGCCGTCTACGCTGCGGTGTCCCCGGCAACGAGCTCAACGGCGGAGGGCGTCGCCGACGCCCAGCTGATCGCTGCGGGGAAGAACCTCTTCGCGGTGAACTGCGCGTCGTGTCACGGGCTGAACGCGGAGGGACTGGCCCAGCAGGGAGCGCCGAACCTCACCAACGTCGGTGCAGCTGCCGTCGACTTCCAGGTACGCACCGGCCGGATGCCGATGGCCGACCCGCGGGGCCAGGCAGTTGCGAAGGAAAACACCTTCACCGATGACGAGATCGCGGCGATGGCCGCCTACGTCGCCTCTCTCGGTGCTGGCCCGGCCGTCCCGGACGAGAGCCAGTACGACCCCAGCAGCGTGAGCGCCGAGGGCGTCGCGCGCGGTGGTGACCTGTTCCGCACCAACTGCTCTGCCTGCCACAACTTCAAGGGTGCCGGTGGCGCCCTGCCCAACGGCGCCGTCGCACCGAGCATCGAGAACACCAAGCCTGAGCAGGTCTGGGAAGCCCTGCGCACCGGTCCCGGCCAGATGCCGGTGTTCGCTGCCGGGGCCATCCCCGATGAGGACGTGAAGTCGATCATCGCCTACATCAATCAGGTGAATGCGACCCCGTCCGCAGGGCTCTCGCTCGGCGGGCTCGGCCCGGTGGCTGAGGGCTTCTGGGCCTGGGTGGCCGGCATCGGCTCGCTGGTGCTCTTCGCAATCTGGATCGCGACCAGGGGGGCCCGCGCATGAAGGAGCACAAGGTCTCACCGCTCCCGGACCCGGGCATCGAGGAGCACGCACCCCGCTTCACCGACGTGAACGAAGCTGCTGCCGATCGGGCGTACAAGCAGATCGTGGGCATGCTGGCCTCCGTCCCGGTTTTCGTTCTGGCGTTCCTCTTCGTCTACTTCGGCGTACCGAAGGAGGCAGAGCTGATCGTCTTCGGCGCCAACCTCAAGATGCAGACGACACTCCTCGGGCTCACCGGTGGGCTCGCCACCTTGATGATCGGCGTCGCAGCCATCGCCTGGGCACGCTCGCTGATGAGCGATGAGGAGATCGTGGGCGATCGCCACAGCGCCGCGTCCCCGCCGGAAGTCCGCGAACGGGTGCTGGCCGACCTGGAGTCCAGCATCGAGGGCTCCGGCATCCGCCGCCGCAAGCTGCTCGGCACCGGCATGGCCGGTGCCCTCGGCCTGATCGCCGTGCCGGCACTGGTCAGCCTCGCCGACCTCGGGCCCTGGCCGACCGCGGCCGTGCGCAGGGAGACCATCGAGACGACCATCTGGGCCGAAGGCATCCGGCTCGTCAACGACGTGACCTACCTGCCGCTGAAGGCCTCCGAGATCGTCGTGGGTCAGCTGGTCAATGCGGTCCCGGCCAACCTGGAGAAACTGGAGGGTGCCGAGTTCCAGATCGCGAAGGCGAAGGCTGCGATCATCGTGGTCCGGATGGATCCGAACAGCATCAAGATCCCCGACTCGCGCAAGGACTGGCAGGTCGACGGGATCCTCAGCTACTCCAAGATCTGCACCCACGTCGGTTGCCCGATCAGCCTGTGGGAACAGCAGACCCATCACCTGCTCTGCCCCTGCCACCAGTCGACCTTCGACCTTGCCAACTCCGGTGTCGTCGTCTTCGGCCCTGCTGCGCGGTCACTCCCGCAGTTGCCGATTACGACCGACGCCGAAGGGTACCTGGTGGCAAGGAGCGGCTTCACCGTCCCGGTGGGGCCGAGCTTCTTCGAGCGTGACTCGTCGAAGGACTTCACGGAGGGTGACCGCTGATGGCCAAGCCAGCAGAACTGAGCACCGAATCCCCAGCCATGGAGGTTCGAACCCCACCCAAGGATTCCGGGCCCAGCAAGCTCGCCGGCGCTGCGACCTGGGTGGACGACCGCATCGGCCTCGCCAAGCTGGTGGGTAACATCCGCAAGGTCTTCCCCGACCACTGGTCGTTCCTGCTGGGGGAGATCGCGCTCTACTCCTTCGTCATCCTGCTGCTCACCGGCGTGTTCCTGACGATCTGGTTCAAGCCATCCATGGCAGAGGTCGACTACGCGGGCTCCTACGAGCTCCTGCGCAACGTGCACATGTCCGAGGCGTTCTCCTCGACCCTGTCGATCAGCTTCGACATCCGCGGTGGCCTGCTGGTCCGCCAGATCCACCACTGGGCAGCGATGCTGTTCGTCGCAGCCATGACCGTCCACATGCTGCGGGTGTTCTTCACCGGCGCCTTCCGCAAGCCGCGTGAGCTCAACTGGCTGATCGGAGTCGGCCTGCTCTCGATCGGCCTCGTCGAAGGGTTCGCCGGCTACTCCCTGCCCGACGACCTCCTGTCCGGCACCGGCCTGCGCTTCGTCGACGGCCTCGTCCGCTCGATCCCACTGATCGGAACCTGGGCCGAGTTCTTCGTCTTCGCCGGCGAGTTCCCCGGAACACTGATCATCCCGCGGCTCTACATGGTGCACATCCTGCTGGTGCCCGGCATCCTGCTCGGCCTGATCAGCGCCCACATGGCCCTGCTCGTCTACCACAAGCACACCCACTGGCCGGCGCCGGGACGGACCAACAACAACATCCAGGGCTACCCGTTCTTCCCCGTCTACGTTGCGAAGGCCGGCGGCTTCTTCTTCATCGTCTTCGGTGTCACGATCCTCATGGGCGCCCTGATGCAGATCAACCCGGTGTGGCTGTTCGGGCCGTACAACCCGTCCCAGGTGACAGCGGGCTCCCAGCCCGACTGGTACATGGGCTTCGTGGAGGGTGCCATCCGCATCATGCCGAGCTGGGAGTGGCACGTCCTCGGCACCACCTGGTCCTGGAACATCTTCCTTCCCGGTGTGGGCCTGATGGGCCTGCTCTTCACCGTACTTGCCGCCTACCCGTTCATCGAGGCCTGGATCACCGGTGACAAGTCAGAGCACCACATGCTCGACCGCCCGCGCAACGCCCCCAACCGGACGGCGTTCGGGGTGGCCGGCATGGCCGCCTACGGCATGTTCTGGCTGGCCGGTGGCAACGACATCATCGCCACCCAGTTCCATGTGTCGCTGAATGCGGTGACCTACTTCATGCGGGTGGCCGTGTTCGTCGCGCCGGTGCTGGCCTTCATCGTCACGAAGCGAATCTGCCTCTCGCTGCAGCGAGCAGACCGCGAACGGGTGCTGCACGGGTCGGAGTCGAACATCATCGTCCGCAGCCCCGACGGCGGCTACAGCGAGGCACACGCCCCGATCTCGCAGGGTGAGGCCTTCTCCCTCACCAGGCATCCGCAGCTGGATGCGCTCACGCCCAACGGCGAGAAGGTGGGACGGACGCGGAAGCTCCTTTCGCGTTGGTACGCCAACGGACAGGTCCTCGTTCCGACCGCTGAGGAGATCGAGGCGGCGGCCCACCATACCGTCGAGCCGGCGGTCGAGGACGGCGAGAAGCCGGCCATCGAGAGCAGCGAGACCGCGGGCAGCGGGGCGTCCCACTGAGCCCGCTGGTGGAGGTGGTGCGGTCCGGTGCCGTGCTGCCGGCGCCGTCGGACGTGGAGGAGCTGTACGCCCTGTCGACCGGCGGCGACCCGGGTGAGACGGCTGAGCTGTTCGCGACCCTGTACGACCTTGCGCTGGACCGCAACGACGTCGTCGCCGTCACAGCGCGGGAGGTGGGCGAGCTCGTCGGCTTCGGGTACGGCCACCGCTGGCTGTGGTCTGAACAGAACGACGACTGGTCCGGCGACCTCGCGGCACAACTGGGTGACGACGCGATCCGGCTGGAGCAGGCGTTCGCCGTACAACTGCTCGCCGTGCACCCGAAGTTCACCCACCGCGGGCTGGGCTTCGAGCTGCTCAAGCAGCTGATGGTGGCTTCAGGCTCCCCGGTGCACTGGCTGCAGCTGGAGGACTCCGACACCCCCGCGCGACGGCTCTTCCGGCGCATGGGATACCGGCCGCTCGGCGACGACGCACAGGTCCTCGTTCACGGCTGAGCAGGACCGCTAACCTTGACCGGTGCGATTTCTCACCGGCAAGCCCTCCTACGACCTGACCTACGACGACGTCTTCATGGCGCCGCGGCGCAGCTCGGTCACCTCCCGGCTCGACGTCGACATGACCAGCACCGACGGCCTCGGCCTTCCGTTGCCCCTCATCGTCGCGAACATGACGGCTGTCGCAGGACGCCGGATGGCGGAAACCGTTGCCCGCCGCGGCGGCATCGCGATCATCCCGCAGGACCTGCCCACCGACATCGTCGGCAATGCCATCGCGCGCGTGAAGGCCGCACCGACGGTCTTCGACACCGCCATCACCATCGGGCTGCACGCCACCGTCGGCGAGGCCATGATGCTCCTGCCGAAGCGTGCGCACGGCCTTGTCGTCGTCGTCGACCACGGCAAACCCGTGGGCACCCTCACCGCGGCGGAAGCCGAGGGTCTCGACCGTTTCGCGCAGGTGCATGAGGCGATGAGCACCGACCTCACCATCGTTGACGTCGACGCCACCCCGACCGAGGTGTTCGACCAGCTGTCGGCCCGGCGGCACAAGGCGGCCATCGCCGTGATGGACGGCCAGCTGGTGGGCCTGATGACGATCAAGGGCGCCCTGCGCGCCGCGCTGTACTCCCCCGCCCTCGATGCGGAGGGCAAGCTCAAGATCGGCGCGGCCGTCGGCATCTCCGGCGACGTGGAGCGCCGGGCGGAGAGCCTGCTCGAAGCTGGTGCGGACGTGCTGGTGATGGACACGGCGCACGGCCACCAGGAGCGGATGATCAGCGCCGTCCAGCGATGCCGCGCTGCCGTGACGGCTTCGGGGCGGAACATCCCGATCGTTGCCGGCAACGTTGTGACCGCCGACGGCACGGCCGACCTGATCGAGGCCGGAGCAGACGTGGTGAAGGTCGGTGTGGGACCCGGCGCGATGTGCACCACCCGCATGCAGACCGGTGTCGGTCGCCCGCAGTTCTCGGCGGTGCTGGAGTGCGCGGACGAGGCCCGCGACTCGGGGAAGAGCATCTGGGCCGACGGTGGCGTCCGGCACCCGCGCGACGTGGCACTGGCCCTCGCGGCCGGTGCCGGCGCTGTGATGATCGGCTCCTGGTTCGCCGGGACGCACGAATCCCCCGGCGAGCTGATGTACTCCTCGGACGGGCGGCCCTACAAGGAGTCCTTCGGCATGGCGTCAGCGCGGGCGGTGCGGGCCCGCACCCGCACCCAGTCGGCGTTCGACCGGGCGCGGGCATCCCTGTTCGAGGAGGGCATCTCCTCCTCGCGGATGTACCTCGACCCGGCCCGCCCGGGCGTGGAGGACCTGCTCGACTTCATCGTTTCCGGTGTGCGGAGTTCCTGCACCTACGCCGGCGCCCGCACCCTCACCGAGTTCGGGAACCAGGCGATCGTCGGGGTGCAGTCGGCGTCCGGCTACAACGAGGGACGGCCGCTGCACTCCAGCTGGTGACCAGGGCTCAGGCGAGGATCACTCCTTGCCCTCAGCCAGCACGATGATGCGGTCGGCAGGGGCGAGGGTGAACTGGTCGCTCTTCCTCGGGTTCATCTTCACGCCGTAGCCCGCTGCGCTGACGTGGGCTGCGGCGGCGACCCGGTAGCCGATGGCCGTCTCACCGCGGCGTCGCGCAGCCTCGAGGACGGCGTAGAAGTCCACCGTGCTCCCCGGCGTGATGTACAAGGCCGCCGGGTTGAGGTAGATCTCGCTGCCGGCGCTGGAGAACAGCGTGTCGAACACCTCGGTGAGCTTGCGGTTCTCCGACACCTGCGAGAGCAGCAGCGCGATCAGCTTGTCGCTGACGATGAAGTCGTCGGCCTCCGTGACCTCGGCGAGCTCGCGGTTCGTGTCGTCGAGCATCTCGCTGACGATGTTCAGGTCGAAGCCACCATGATCGGACATGTCGCGGAGCTGGAGCAGGGTCACCAGCGTCCGGCTGTCGGCGCGCTGCAGGTCGGGCTCGTCCTTGTCCGCCAGCACGATGATGTGGTCGAAGTTCTCGACCCCGAGCCCGTCGAGGACTGCCCGCTTGGTCGGGTCACCCGACACGTGCGTTGCGGTGACGTTCGCGAAGATCGGCAGTTCCGGGGTGGTGGCGGAGACGACGTGCACGACAGAGCCCTCCGCGACGTACTCGTCGAGCTCCCGCAGTATCGCTGCGAGCCCGGCATTGACACCCAGCACCAGCGTGCGCTCGGGCGCAGCCGGGGGGCTCACCGCCCCGGAGATCGCCTCGACCGACGGCGTGCCCGGTTCGCCGAGGGTGATCAGGCTGTCATCCTCCGCGATCACGATCACCTGGTCGCCGGCACAGATGACGGTGTCCGCCGGCGGGTTGATGGCCACCACGCCATCGTGCACGAGGCCGATGGCCGCGCTGTCGGTGAAGGACAGCAGGGCATCGAAGTACGTGCGTCCGACGAGGGCCGACTGCTCGGTGAAGTAGATCTCGTCGCCGTCGAAGTCGAGGAGCTCCTGGTAGACGACGGAGAGTCCCGACTGGCGGCAGCTCTGCACGGTGATCCGCCCGATCAGGTCGGGGCCGAGCACCCAATGGGCCTCATCCTTGCCGACCAGTCGTGCAACCTCGAGGTTCTCGGGGTCGGCGAGCTCGCCGACGATGTGGTGTGGCTCGGGCTTGCGTCCCGGGTTGTTGGTGAGGGCCAGTGCCGTTTTGATCACCTCGGCGTCGGGGTCTGCGGAGCCCTGGGGGGCGAGCAGGATGATGCTGCGGGCCGCAGAGGGGCTGACCATGGCCAGACCCGTGAGGCTCTTCGGGTCTCCGGTGCGGCAGATCACGGTGGTCTTGCCGAGGTTGCCGGCCGCGAGGCGGATCTCGTCCTCCATCTCGACCTTGTCCTTGTCCGCGAGCACGACGATGCTGGCGCGACCACGTGACTCGTTGGCGATCGCGAGCTCGTGCACGATGGAGTGGATCTTGGAGTTCCAGCCGAGGATCAGCGTGTGGTCGTGCTCGAGGACCCGGGAGCGACCCTTGCGGAGGTCCTCGACCTTGCTGTCGAAGGCGCCGGACACGATGCCGATCAGGCTGGCAACGATGATCAGGCCGCCGATGGTGATGACCAGCATCAGCAGCCGGAAGCCCCAGCCGGTGTCGCCGCCCATGGTGCCGGGGTCCAGGGTCCGCAGCAGGCCACCCCAGAGGAGGTCGAGCCAGTCACCCTCGGCCGCGCCGTCAGGAAAGGCCCCGAAAAGGAACACCAGAAGGGTGACCACCAGGACCAGCACGACTGTGGCAAGGCCGAGAAGGCCCATCAACGCAATGGTGCCGCGCGCCATCCAGTTGTCGAACCAATAACGGAATCGCTCGGCGAAACTCGGCTTGTCCATCAAATCCTCCCCGGGCCCCGAAGTGGGGCGGGGACAGCCTATTGGCTACGGTGTTCGCGGTCTGTCACCACCGGCTCAGTGCTGGTAATCGTCCCGGTAGTACTGGTAGCACCACCCGGTCACTGCCCAGATACCCATGCCAACGCCGAGCAGGGTGAGCCACCAGCCGAACACCGGCCCGAGCGCCATGATCGTGACCGTGAGTGCGGCCCAGAAGGGCCAGATGCTGCTGGACGGGAAGAATCCGACCTCGCCGGCACCCTCGATGATCTCGCCGTCCTTGCGGTCCTCGGGGCGCGCGTCGATCTTGTTCGACTGGACGGTGAAGAAGACCGCGAGCATGCCACTGAATGCGACGGTCAGCAGGAGTGCCACCGTCCCGATGACCTCGTGAGACATGAACCAGTAGATCGGCACCACCACGACGAAGAAGGCCGCAATGAACACGAACATCCACCGTTCGGCCTTCACTTCTGGGACCCCCCTGCTGCGGCCGAATCGATGGCTTCCTGCGCCGCGTTGAGCGGCCGTGGCGCCGCGGGGTGCGAAAGGTCAAAGGCCGGCGACTCGGACCGGATGCGCGGGAGCTTGTCGAAGTTGAACCGCGGCGGCGGGCTGGTGGTTGCCCACTCCAGCGAGCGGCCCCAGCCCCACGGGTCGTCGGTGTTCACCAGGGGGGACTTGCGGCTGATCCAGACGTTCCAGAGGAACGGCAGCATCGAGATACCGAGCAGGAAGGCTCCGACCGTCGAGACCTGGTTGAGGAAGGTGAAGCCCTCCGTGGGCAGGTAGTCCGCGATCCGGCGCTGCATGCCCTCGACGCCCAGCCAGTGCTGCACGAGGAAGGTGGTGTGGAAGCCGATGAACAACAGCCAGAAATGCAGCTTGCCGATGCGTTCGTTCAACATCCGCCCGGTGAGCTTCGGCCACCAGAAGTAGAAGCCGCCGAACATCGCGAACACGACGGTCCCGAAGACCACGTAGTGGAAGTGGGCGACAACGAAGTAGGTGTCGGAGACCTGGAAGTCGAGCGGCGGGGACGCAAGGATGATCCCCGTCAGGCCACCGAAGAGGAACGTGGTGAGGAAGCCGATCGCCCAGAGCATCGGTGTGTCGAAACTGATGGCCCCGCCCCACATCGTGCCGATCCAGTTGAAGAACTTCACGCCTGTGGGCACCGCGATCATGAACGTCATGAACGAGAAGAAGGGGAGGTTCACCGCTCCGGTCACGAACATGTGGTGTGCCCAGACCGACATCGAAAGGGCGCCGATGCTGAGCGTCGCTGCCACCAGACCGATGTAGCCGAAGATGGGCTTGCGACTGAACACCGGCAGGATCTCCGTGATGATCCCGAAGAACGGCAGGGCGATGATGTACACCTCTGGGTGGCCGAAGAACCAGAAGAGGTGCTGCCACAGGATCGCGCCGCCAGTGGCCGGGTCAAGGATGTGCGATCCGAGCCTCCGGTCGGATTCCAGCACCAGCAGGCCTGCGGCGAGCACCGGGAATGCGATCAGCACCATGATCGAGGTCACCAGGATGTTCCAGGTGAAGATCGGCATGCGGAACATCGTCATGCCGGGCGCCCGCATCGTGACGATCGTCGCGACGAAGTTGACCGCGCCGAGGATCGTCGACAGACCCATGACGTACAAACCCATCACCCACAGGTCACCACCGACGCCGGGCGAGTTGACCGCGTCCGACAGGGGAACGTAGGCGAACCATCCGAAGCTTGCCGCGCCGCCGGGGGTGAGGAAGCCGGCGCAGGCTGTGAGCGAGCCGAAGAGGTAGAGCCAGTAGCTGAAGGCGTTCATCCGTGGGAACGCCACGTCCGGCGCACCGATCTGCAGCGGCATGATCGCGTTGGCGAACGCAACGAACATCGGGGTAGCGAACATCAGCAGCATCAAGGTGCCGTGCATGGTGAAGAACTGGTTGTACGTCTCGTAATGCATGAACTGCAGGCCAGGGAATGCCAGCTCTGCCCGGATGGCCAGGGCCAGGAGCCCTGCGAAGGAGAAGTACGCCAGCGAGGTGACGAAGTACATGTTGCCGATCACCTTGTGATCGGTGGTGGTCAGCAGCTTCATCGCCAGGGTGCCCCAGCGCTTGCGCTCGACGACCGGGCTGACCTCGACCACTTCGGTCCCGGCGCGGCTCGCGATCGTGGTCATTTCTTCTCCCCCTCAACCGCGGCGACGGTCGGAACGACGTTCGGGTAGTCCGGCGCCGTGATCTCGCCCACCTGGCCCTTGGACTTCAGGTCGTTGAGGTACGCGACGTACTCCTGCTCCGGGACGACGTGGACGGTGAAGAGCATCGCAGCGTGGTAGGTGCCGCACAGCTCCGCGCACTTGCCCGAGTAGACGCCGACCTTGTCAGGGGTGATGTCGAACGAGTTGTGCCGGCCGGGGATCACGTCCAGCTTGAAGTAGAAGGCCGGAACCCAGAAGGAATGGATCACATCGGCGGAGGCGAGGTTGAACCGCACCGCCTTGTTCACGGGGAGGTACAGGTCGGGAATCTTGTCGATCGTGCCTGCCTGGTGCACGACAGCACCGACCGCCGGGTTCGACGCCTCCATGTAGTTGAAGGTCCACGACCACTTCTGGCCGATCACGTTCACGGTCGTCAGCGGCTTGCTCGGCGGCGCCTTGGCGAGCACTCCGTTCTGGGCCTGGACGGTGTAGAAGAACAGCACCCCGATGATCAGGAACGGCACGAGGGTGTACAGGAGTTCGAGCGGCAGGTTGTACCGGGTCTGGCGCGGCTCCTCGTCGGGCTGCCGCTTGCGGTACCTGATCATCACCCAGACGATCAGGCCCCAGACGAAGACACCGACGACCAGCGATGCGATCCAGGCGCCCACCCAGAGGTTGCCGACGAACGGCGCGCGGTCACTTGCCGCCTCAGGAAGGCCGAAGCGACCCCACTGGGCTGCGGTTTCCGCACTGCACCCAGAGAGGGCCAGCGTGGCGCCGAGCACCGACCCGGCAAGCAGCAGCTTCTTCGGGCGTAGCTGTCGGACCACGAGGGCGCCTTCCGGTTCGATACCTACTGGTTCGCGAAACCCTAGCTGTCAGCCCTGCTCAGTGGAAGCTGTCCCCACAGGCGCAGGACCCCTGTGCGTTGGGGTTGTCGATGGTGAAACCCTGCTGCTCGATGGTGTCGACGAAGTCGATGGTCGCACCCGAAAGATAGGGGGCGCTCATGCGGTCGGTGACGACGGTGACCCCGTGCCAGTCGGCCACGACGTCGCCTTCGAGCTCGCGGTCGTCCAGCTGCAACTGGTAGCGCAGGCCGGAGCAGCCACCGGGAGCAACGGAAATGCGCAGCGCGAGCGTCTCGACGTCCTCGTTGGCGATCAGGTCCTTGACCTTCTGCGCCGCAACGGGGGTGAGGGCAAGGCCATCGGTGGTGGTGATGGGGGATTCGATCGTCGTCATATCTGCCTGAATTCCTTCCGGACTGAGGTTCCAGTGCGTTCAACCTGCCCAGCAGGGCCGGTATTCCGCCGGTCACCACAGTCTACTCAAGGCCTCCTGACACCCGATACCCACCCAGCCGCGATTCGGGCAGCCGTGACTGTGAGGCCTTCCGGGGTCGGCGGCCCGGCCGGCAGCAGGTGCGCAGCCTCCAGGCCGAGGGTGCGCAGTTCACGCCTGGCAAGGCCGGCACCCGTGGTGAACAGGACACAAGGACGTTCCGCCTCGTCCGCCCAGCCGGCCACGGCCTGCACGACAGGGCCACCCCGATCGAGGGCCGACAGTTCGGTGCAGCCGGTGACGACGAGATCGGCCTTGGGGAGGGTCTCCGCCAGCCCCGCGAGGCGGTGGCAAAACTGCGTACCGGTGCTCAGCTCTCCGCCGTGGGCAAGCACCGCGAGCCCGCAACCACCGGCAGCGCCACCGCCGGGTGCAGTGGCAAGGCCGGCGCCGAGCGACGCAGCGCGCGCGGCAAGGACGGCGTCCGCTGCGAGCAGCTCCGCGACATCCACCCGGCCGGCGAAGGCCCGCCGGGCCAGTCCGCCGCCGATCCCCGTCGCCGGCAGTGCCAGCTCGTCGGGGGCGACGAGGCCGACCAGTTCGCGGCCGGCCAGCGAGGCACCGGCCGCGGTGAGCAGGCCCTCCCCGCCGTCGTGGGCCGTGACGCCGGTGAGGTCGAGCACCACGCGTTCCGCATCACCGACGCAGGCGGCGATCCACTCCCCCACGTCGGTGGTCGTCACCCGTGGCGCCCAGGCCGGGACCTCCGGCTGGGCGAAGCCGATCAGCACGGCACCCCGCCAGCGAACCAGCCAGCCCCGTCCCTCGGTGCGGGCCTCGCCGCCGGTGAGCGCAGCCACGGCCCCGGCAAGGTCAAGGCCTCCAGCGGCGATCGGGGCGAGGGCGACCTGGGCATGGGGTGCGATACCGCGGGCCAGCGCCGTCCCTGCGGCAACCGGGTCGAGGTCGCCGATACGTCCGCAGACGACGGCCACCCTCACGGGTTGGCCTCGAACGGCGGCTGGTGGAACCCCTCGCCTTCCTGCTCCTCCGGCAGGTCGTCCGGTTCGCTCCCGGTGTCGTCGGTGAGCCGGCGCAGTCCCGCCCGTAGCGTCGAAGCCTGCTCGCGCAGTGCGTCCACCCGGGAGGTGAGGGCGGCGTGCGCGGTGTCGAATACTGCGGCCCGCGCTGCCGCGGCCTCAGCCGGCATGCGCGTTCGGTCGAAGGCGAAGCGGCGCCGCGCAGCTGCCACATCAGACAGCTCGGCCCTCGCCTCGTGGAGGGCCGTGAGGGCGCGCTGGTAGGCCAGCTCTGCCGCGGACAGCTCGTCGGCCTCGACCACGCGCAAACCCCCTGAACCCGGCGACTGCCGATTGACCTAGGATGTTGCAGACATCCTTCACCACAGCGAGGTATTGAAGTGGCATTGTTCCGTCCCTACGACCGGTCCGAGAGGGCCTTGCCCGAATCGAAGCCAGTCGAGACCGCCGACCAGGCGAAGTCCGCGAAGAAGGAGGCCCCCACACCTTCGCGTCGCGAGGCCGAGGCTGCACGCAGGGAACGGCTCAACCCCACCCTGAGCGCGAAGGAGATGCGAGTCAAGGAGCGTGCGGCGAAGAACTCCATGCGCGATGAACAATTCGCCCGCACGGAGGGCACGCCGGGCAAGGTCCTGATGCGCGACTTCATCGACTCCCGCCGCAGTGTTGCCGGCTACTCGATGCCGATACTGATGATCACGCTCGCCTTCTCCCTGCTGGTGAGCTCGTTCAGCACCGACGCCGCCTACCTCGTGACGTGGTTCACGTACGGCATCTTCGCCCTGATCGCCATCGACATCTTCCTGATGTGGACCAAGTACAAGAAGCTGCACGCCGCGCGCCTGCCCAACGTGCCGCTCAAGGGCCTGCTCGCCTACATGCTGAACCGCGCCATCAACCTTCGCCGGCTGCGCATGCCCGCACCGCGGGTGAAGCCGGGCGACGAGATCTGAGCCATGGGCTACTACTGGGCTGCGATGCCCGAGCCCACGCAGGAGGCGGCGGCCGATCTTGGCCTCGACGTCGAGTTCGACGACCAGGCCGAGGCTGAGGCGTGGCTCAGCGCGAGCTACGCAGAGCTCGCTGAGGGCGGCGTCCACACGGTGACCCTCTACGAGTCCGACCGGCTGGTGTACGGGCCGATGAGCCTGGAGGACTAGGGCGCTTCCCCGTCGAGCCGGTCCCGCTCCTCCTTCTCGAGTTGTGTGTAGGCGATCTTTCCCACGAGGGTTGTGGGCAGCGACGCGCGGAACTCGATGCTGCGTGGGACGGCCCACTTCATGAGGTGCTTGCGACAGTGGACGAGGAGTTGGTCCTGGAGGGCCTGGTCGCCCTTCGCTTCGCCGGCCGGCACGACGAAGGCCTTCACCGATGACATCTGGTACTCATCCGGCGTCCCGATGACGCAGGCACGCTGGACGCCGGGATGGGCCTCGAGCACCTGCTCCACCTGCGCCGGGTAGACCGATACCCCCGACACCTTGATGATGCGCTTCGTGCGGCCCTTGAAGTAGAGGTAGCCGTCGGCGTCCATCGTGCCGATGTCGCCGGTGTGCAGCCAGGTGCGCCCGTCGTCGTGCACCCGCAGGGTGTCAGCGGTCGCTCCTGGCTCATTGAGATAGCCGTTCATCAGGGTGGGCCCGGTCACGCAGATCTCGCCCTCCTTGCCGTAGGGCAGCTCTGCGCCCGTCGTGTCGGCCACTTTCACACTCATGCCGGGGATCGGGATGCCGATCGAGTTCTCGCGGTATGCGTGCGGCGGGGACACCGTGCAGGCGGTGACGCACTCGGTGAGGCCGTAGCCCTCCATGAGCTCCACCCGACTCCCCTGGGCGGCGAGCGCTGTGTCGAAGCGCGCCTTCAGGTCGCTGGTGAGCGAGTCGCCCCCGGAATAGGCGCCGAGGAGCCTGGTGAACCGGACCTTCGCGAACTTCTTCTCCGCGAGGAGCGCCTGGAAGAGGGTCGGCACGCCGGCGATGAAGGACGGCGAGTGCTTCACAAGGTTGTCGATGTAGACCAACGTGCTGAACTCCGGCACGAGGATGGCGAAGGCGCCGACGGTGAGCGGCGTATGGATGCACAGCCCGAGGCCGAACCCGTGGAACACGGGCAGGATCGCCAGCACGCTGTTCCCCGGCTTGATCCCGGTGATCGCCTGCATCGAGACGGCGAGCGCGTTGAAACTGGCAGAGGACAGCTCGATGCCCTTCGGCAGGGCCGAGGTGCCACCACTGAACAGCACAACGCTCCCTTCCTGGGGATCGGTGGCGCGGGCGTAGCCACGTCGCGGTCGTGCCCCCTTCAGGAACTCCTTCCAGTTCAGCACGCGCGGATCCCCGGCCGGAACCGGCGCGATCTTGCGACCCTTGGTTACCGAGAAGCCGAGCTTCTTCGCCCCGCTCAGGTAGTCGGAGAACCGGGTGATGAGCAGGCGCTCGACGGAGGTCTCGGCGAGGATGTCGCGGAAGCGGCCGTAGAACAGGTCCATGGTCACAGCCCACCTGCTCTGGGTCTGCGTGAGGTAGTGCTGCAGCTCTGTCGGTGACGACAGCGGGTGGGTCATCACGGCCCTGGCCCCGATGCGGTTCAGCGCGTAGAACATGACGATCGCGTTGGGCACGTTGGGCATCGACAACATCACGCTGTCGCCGGGCCCGATGCCGTTGCGGCGGAAGGCATCTGCGCACCGGTCGATGTCCGCCAGCAGGTCGCGGTAGGAGATCCGCCGGCCGAAGTAGATCAGGGCCGTGGCCCGTGGAACCCGTCGCGCCGTCTCGGCCACCAGCTCGTACATTGTCGCGTCCGGCACCTCGATGTCGGTCGGCAGGTCACCGTAGGAGGCCAGCCAGGGTGTGCTGGACATCGTCGTCCCGTCCTAGATCCGCTGGAGCTGCGTGGGGTCGTTCAGGTAGGTGTTGAAGAGCTCGAGGGCGCGCGCGTCGTAGTAGCCGTCCGCGATCCGCTCGTCGAGGGCGATCTTCAGCTCCAGAGTCCGGCGTACGGTCGGCAGCCCGTCCTCGGCGACGACGACGGTGGGCTGCACCTTCCCGATTGTGACGAACAGGCTGCAGGTGCCCCACTCGAACAGGTGGTGGTAGGCGGCGCCGAGTCCGACGCTGCCGAGGTTGGCCACGTAGGCGCTGCAGCGCAACGGGTCGATGCCGCGGAGGAAGGACGGTGTGTCGACGTAGAAGTCCCACAGTCCCAGGAGATTGATCGCCGCCTGGAGCAGGCCGCGCGGCAGGTGCAGGAAGAGGTCGAGCAGCTTGTCGTCGGACTTCTCCTCCCCTGATTTCGCCGTGCGGATCTCGCCGCGGAGTTTCGCGAGTGCGGTCGCGGCGTCGTCGGTCGGCTTCACGGTGACGTAGACGTTGGTCTCCGTGCTGTCCTCCGTGTACTGGCGGCGGGCGATAAAGGACAGCTGAACGTCGCGGCGCTGGTAGAGGCGGCGCCCGATGATGTAGCGGTTCAGGGTCGGCCGCTCGCGCAGGATCTTGACGAGGGCAAGCATCACCGCCTCGAAAAGGCTCAGCTCTTCCGGGGTGCCCTTCCGCTGCTCGAGGTGGTCGAGCAGGTTCTCCACCTCGATGGTCACCGGAATGTAGGCGACCGAGTCGTTGCGGCCCTTCATCAGGAAAGGGAACATCGCTGCGAAACCGCGGCCCAGGTCGACCCGGGTCGCGTCGTGGCGATCCCCCCGCTTGCGTGGTGCGCTCGTTGACACGGAGCTAATCAAACACGCATCCGCCGTCCGGCGCAGCCGCTACGCCGAGCGCCCTTGCGCTAGATGAACAGGAACATCGACATCAGCGCGACGAGGGTGATGAAGCAGCACCCCACAAGGAACCCGATGGCGATCTGCAGCCGGCATCCAGCCCAACTCCGGTCCAGCGCTGCGCCAGCCGCCAGCAGCAGCGCGATTCCGGCGAAGGTCCACGCCCACACGGACAACACGACCCTCCCGCCGCCGACCACGACGTCGAAGGCCAGCATCAGCAACGGCATGCTGATCACCACGCCGAGCGCCAGCGCTTCCTGCCGGGAGCGCTGCGGCACCCAGAACCTCCAGCCGAAAGGTGCGGGCGGCCAGGTCAGGTCGGGACGCCAGCCCGGCGGCGGCACCCAGCCGGGAGCCTGGGCCGGCCACCCGGGCGGGACGACGAACCTCTGTCGGACAGCCATGATCAGGCCGTGAGGAAGTAGGCCAGCAGAACTGGAATGGGAAGTCCGACCAGGATCCCGAGGCCGAAGGACCGCCTTCGCGGACTCGCTGCAAGGATCGCGCCCGTGAGGCCCAGTCCGGCGCCGGCGATCCACAACCAGGACCAGGCAGCCCTCGATGCCGCGGCGAACATCGTGAGGTCGAGCCGTGCGAACCCGAGCGTGACCAGCCAGACGGTGAGGAAGACGGCGACGTCGAGACCGACGCCGAGCCCCACCTGGCGGGGGCGCTCCTCCCACCAGAAGTCCCAACCCTCTGGCGCCAGCGGCCAGCCGACGCCGGGGATGGATCCCGGCGGCGGGACGCTCCGCGGCCATCCAGGCGGCGGTTGATAACGGAACTCCATGGCTCCTCCCGAACACCATCAACGCTAGTCGGCCGGCCTCCGGCCCGCAGCCGAATCAGCGCTACTGCGCGCCTCGTCCGGGTCCACCAAGGGGCGTCCGGCCAGGACGGCGAAGGTGGTCGCTGTGGGGTCGAAGCCGGCCCCTGCCACGTCGCCGAAGTACTCGGGCTTCCCGAAGCCGGCAGCAGCGAGCTCGGCTGCCACCTCGTCCGGGGCAAGGCAGTGCATCCAGTTCCAGAAGCACCTCTCAACCGTGGCGGTCTCGATCACATACCGGTCGAGGATGAGGTGCAGGTCCGGGTAGGTCCAGGTCTCGTGTGTCCCGACGTACGGGGGCTCTGCCCAGAAGCCGTCCATCAGGTTCGGTCCATGGGTGACCGCGTCCCGGTACTGGCTGAAGCGCGGCACGCCGGTGACGTCGAATACGAACCGGCCTCCGGGACGTAGCGCCGCTCGGACCCGCCTCAGCAGGCGCGCCCGTTGCCCGGGACTGAGGGCGCAGTAGTCCTCGTAGACGAGGATGGCAGCGTCATTGCCGGATCCGAGCTCGCAGGTGAGGTAGTTGCCCTGCCGGAACGAGGCCGGCAACGACCGGCCCCGGGCAACCTCACGGGCGAACTCCAGCGAACGGTGGGACACGTCGATGCCGAGCACGGTGATGCCGCGGGCCGCGAAGCGCTGGGCGTACAACCCCGGGCCGCAGCCGAGGTCGAGCAGGCGGGAAGCCTCCCCCAGTGACAGCGCATGGATCAGCCAATCCACCGACCGGTCGATGAACTCGTGCCGACGGGACGCCGGCTCGGACTCGGGGTCGAGATGGAAGCGCAGCATCTGTGCCGAGATGTGCTCGTCGTTCCAGAACTCCGGCGTCGTGTACTCGCTGAACGGGGCCGGCCGCCCGTCGCCGGCAGGGCCTCCGAAGGTCACCATCCCAGCCTAGGGTCCGGTCACTCAGCGCAGGCGGGATTCGATGGTTGCCGCGGTCTGTCGCAGCGCCGTCAGCACCTGCTCGGCGTCCCGATCGAGCGGAGACCGCCAGGTGAGGGCGACCGCTGCGAGGTTGGACGGTGACCGCAGGCCGACGGCGACGGAACTGAACCCCTCCGTGACCTCCGAATCCTCCTCCGCATAGCCGCGGCGCCGGGTGGCAGCGAGGACGGCGCGCAACTCTCTCAGTGACCCGGGCCCGAGCCCGGTGCGCTGCACGAAGCTGTCCCGACCCGGGTAGAGCGCCCGCACCTGGGCAGGCGGCAGTGCGGCGAGGATCGCCCGCCCGGTAGCGGTCAGGTGGGCGGGCAGCCGGACCCCGACGTCGGTGACCAGCCGCCCCCTGCCGGTCGCTCGTTCCTCGATGAGATACACCACGTCGGCGCCGTGCAGGACGGCGAGGTGCGCCGACACCCCGGTGGCGTCGACCAGCCGGGCGATCGGCACCCGGGCCAGCCGGGTCAGCGGCTCCTGCCGGGTGAAGCCCTGTCCCACTTCCCAGGCAGCCACGCCGACGCCCCACAGCTGGTCGTCGGGGTAGTGCACGACGAAAGCCTCCTCTGCCATGGCGTGCAGCAGGTGGTAGGTGGTGGAGCGGGGCAGGCCGAGGTCGAGCGCGATCCGTCCGGCGGGAACGGGCGCGGTGCGCAGCGACAGGTAGCGCAGCACCTGGAGTGCTGCCGTTGCCGATGGGACTGGGCGACTCACCCGACCAGTCTCGCATCCGAGACAGAACCGGTGTCCAGGCACTCCGCCCGGGCCACTCCGCTGCACTTCAATTCGTCCATGGAGCAGATCATGGTCGGCATCGGCGCAGTCAGCCGGTCCGATGTCGTCGCCGTCGCCCGCACGGGCGCCCGCGTCGCGTTGACACCGGAGGCAGAGGCGGCCGTTGCAGCGGCCCGGGTCCACATCGACGTCCTCGCTGCGGGCGGCGCCGGGGTGTACGGAGTGTCCACCGGCTTCGGGGCGCTGGCCACCCGCAGCATCCCCGCCGGCGACCGCACCCGATTGCAGCAGAGCCTGATCCGCTCGCACGCTGCCGGCAACGGCCCGCGCGTCGAGGACGAAGTGGTGCGCGCGATGATGCTGCTGCGCCTGTCGACCCTCGCCAGCGGCCACAGCGGCGTCCGCCCCTCCACCGTCGCCGCCTACGCAGCCCTCGTGAACTCGGGGCTGGTGCCGGTGGTGCACGAGTACGGCAGCCTCGGCTGCTCGGGCGACCTCGCGCCGCTCGCCCACTGCGCGCTGGCGCTCATCGGTGAGGGCACGGTGGTCGACGGCGGCAGCGAGCGTCCGGCGGCTGAGGCCCTCGCCGACCACGGCCTCACCCCGGTGGTGCTGGCGGAGAAGGAAGGCCTCGCGCTCATCAACGGCACCGACGGCATGCTCGGGATGCTGGTGCTGGCGCTCGCCGACCTGGAGTTGCTGCTCGACACCGCAGACCTCGCTGCCGCGATGAGCGTCGAGGGCCAACTGGGCACCGACCGCACGTTCGCTGCCGACCTGATGGCGCTGCGTCCCCACCCGGGCCAGGCGACGTCGGCGTCCCATCTGCGCCGGTTCCTCGCCGGCTCCACCATCATGGCCAGCCACCGGGTGGGCGACGGCGTCGTGCAGGACGCCTACTCCCTGCGCTGCTCGCCCCAGGTGCACGGCAGCGTTCGGGACGCCGTCGGCTACGCAACGCTGGTCGCGGAACGTGAGCTGGCTTCTGCGATCGACAACCCGTCCGTGCTCGACGACGGACGGGTGGAGTCGCACGGCAACTTCCACGGCGCGCCCGTCGCCCACGTCCTCGACTTCCTCGCCATCGGGATCGCCGACCTCGCCGGCATCAGCGAGCGGCGGACCGACCGCTTCCTCGACGTCGCCCGCAACCGCGGCCTGCCGCCGTTCCTCGCAGACGACCCGGGTATCGACTCGGGCCTGATGATCGCCCAGTACACGCAGGCCGGCATCTGCTCGGCACTGAAGCGGCTGGCCGTCCCGGCGAGCGTCGACTCGATCCCGTCCAGCGCCATGCAGGAGGACCACGTCTCGATGGGCTGGCACGCCGCCCGCAAGCTCCGGACGGCCGTCGACGGGCTCGCCCGCGTACTGGCCATCGAGATCCTCACGGCTGCCCGGGGCATCGAGCTGCGCTCGCCGCTGGTACCCGGCCCCGCGACAGCTGCTGCCATCGCCATCCTGCGTGAGGACGTACCCGGGCCCGGGCCCGACCGGTTCCTCGCCCCCGACATCGAAGCCACCTACCGTCTCGTCACCACCGGCCGCCTGGTCGCCGCAGCCCTTTCAGCAGAGGAGCAGTCATGACCCACCCGCCCGTCCGCGCACCCCGCGGCACCCACCTGACCGCCCGTTCCTGGCAGACCGAGGCCCCGCTGCGGATGCTGATGAACAATCTCGACCCCGAGGTCGCCGAGCGGCCGGAGGACCTGGTGGTCTACGGCGGCACCGGGCGCGCAGCCCGTTCCTGGGAGGCGTTCGATGCGATCGTCGAAACCCTGCGTGACCTGGCGTCCGACGAGACCCTGCTCGTGCAGTCGGGCAAGCCGGTCGGCGTCTTCCGCACCCACGAGTGGGCACCGCGGGTGCTCATCGCCAACTCCAACCTCGTCGGCGACTGGGCCACCTGGCCGGAGTTCCGCAAGCTCGAGGCTGCCGGGTTGATGATGTACGGCCAGATGACGGCCGGCTCCTGGATCTACATCGGCACCCAGGGGATCCTGCAGGGCACCTACGAGACCTTCGGAGCAGTAGCCCGGAAGCGGTTCGGCGGCACCCTTGCCGGCACCCTCACGCTCACCGCGGGCTGCGGCGGCATGGGTGGGGCACAGCCGTTGGCCGTCACCATGAACGACGGCGTCGTCCTCATCGTCGACGTCGACCCGAACCGGCTCGCCCGCCGCGTGGAGCACGGCTACCTCGACGAGTACACCGACGACTACGACGACGCGGTGGCCCGGGTACTGGCTGCGAAGGCCGAGCGACGGGCGCTCTCCGTCGGCGTCGTCGGGAACGCCGCCGAGGTCTTCCCGCGGCTGCTGGCCGACGGGGTTGCGATCGACATCGTCACCGACCAGACCAGCGCACACGACCCGCTCTCCTACCTGCCGATCGGCGTCTCCGTCGGCGAGTGGCACGAGCTCGCCGCGTCCGACCCTGTCGGGTTCACCGAGAAGGCGCGGACATCGATGGCAGCGCACGTCGCGGCGATGGTCGGGTTCCTCGACGCGGGCGCTGAGGTCTTCGACTACGGCAACTCGATCCGCGCCGAGGCCGAGCTTGGTGGCTGCCAGCGCGCGTTCGCGTTCCCCGGCTTCGTGCCGGCCTACATCCGTCCGCTGTTCTGCGAGGGCAAGGGCCCGTTCCGCTGGGCCGCGCTGTCCGGCGACCCTGCCGACATCGCAGTCACCGACGCCGCGATCCTCGAACTCTTCGGTGAGGACGAGCACCTGCGCCGCTGGATCACCAAGGCGCAGGAAAAGGTGCACTTCGAGGGACTGCCTGCGCGGATCTGCTGGCTGGGCTACGGGGAACGCCACGTTGCCGGGCTGAAGTTCAACGAGCTGGTCGCCTCCGGTGCGATCTCGGCCCCGATCGTGATCGGCCGTGACCACCTCGACGCCGGCTCGGTCGCCTCCCCGTACCGCGAGACGGAGGCCATGGCCGACGGCTCGGACGCCGTCGCCGACTGGCCGCTGCTGAACGCGCTGCTCAACACGGCGTCCGGGGCCACCTGGGTGTCGATCCACCACGGCGGCGGCGTCGGCATCGGACGCTCGATCCACGCCGGCCAGGTCATCGTCGCCGACGGCACAGAGCTCGCTGCGGAGAAGATCGCGCGGGTGCTGACCAACGACCCCGGCACCGGGGTCATTCGGCACGTGGACGCCGGCTACGACCGGGCCCGCGACGTGGCGCGCGAGCGCGGCGTGCGCATCCCGATGCTGGACCGCTGACATGGGCGCGAACGAACTGCTGGCCGAGCTGGCCGGCATCGGCCGCACGCCGTCGGGCGGCTACTCCCGGCTGTCCTGGGACCCGGCAACGATGCAGTTGCGGGAGTGGTTCGCCGGGCAGGCGGCCGCGGCGGGGCTCGAGCTCGCGGAGGACGGCAACGGCAACCAGGTCGCGTGGTGGGGCAAGGGAACGGAAGCGTTGCTGCTCGGCTCCCACCTCGACTCCGTGCCGGACGGTGGCCCTCTGGACGGGCCTCTTGGGGTCGCGTCTGCGCTGGCTGCGGTAGCCCGGCTGAAGGCCGAGGGGTGGCAACCGGCGCGTCCCATCGCCGTCGCGAACTTCACAGACGAGGAGGGCGCGCGCTTCGGGGTCGCCTGCCTCGGTTCACGGCTGGCGACGGGCGCGATCGCCACCGACCACGCGCTCGGACTGAAGGATGCTGCCGGGTCGACCCTCGCCGAGGTGATGGCCGCCAGGGGGCGGGATCCGCGTCTGGCGGGCCCCGCGGGCTGGCTCGGCGACGTCAAGTACTACGTCGAACTACACGTGGAGCAGGGCCGCTGGCTCGCTCCCCACAACGCCCCCGTCGGCGTGGCATCGGCCATCTGGCCGCACGGCCGCTGGCGGCTGGACTTCTGCGGCCAGGGCAACCACGCCGGCGCCACGGCAATGGTCGATCGCTACGACCCGATGCTGACCTACGCCGCCACCGTCCTCGCCGCCCGCGAGCTCGCGCTCGACTCGGGGCAACGTGCAACGATCGGCCGTGTGCAGGTGGAACCGGGCAGCACCAACTCGATCCCTTCGCGAGTGACAGCCTGGCTGGACGCCCGTGCCGAGTCAGAGCCGGAGCTGGAGAGCCTCGTCGCCGACCTCATCGAGCGCTCGCACGTCGCAGCCCGCGACGACGGCACCACCGTCGAGGTGCGGGCCGAATCGATCACGGGCGCCGTGGACTTCGACCCGGAGCTGCGCCACCGCCTTGCCGCGCTCCTCGACGCACCGGTACTGCCGACGGGGGCGGGGCACGACGCCGGGATCCTGGCTGCTTCGCTGCCAACGGCGATGTTGTTCGTCCGCAACCCCACCGGCATCTCGCACGCGCCGCAGGAGTCGGCGTCCACCGACGACATCGACGCAGGGGTGGACGCGCTGGTGCAGGTGGTCAGGGAGCTGGCATGACGGGCTTCGCTGCATTCGCGAACTGCCACTCCCACGCGTTCCACCGGGCACTGCGCGGCCGGAACCACCGGGGGTCGACGTTCTGGGGCTGGCGGGACGGGATGTACGGGGTCGCCGAGGTCCTCGACCCCGACCTGTACCACCGGCTCGCCCGGGCGACCTACGCGGAGATGGCGCTGGCCGGCATCGG
This sequence comes from uncultured Actinomycetota bacterium, assembly GCA_963799235.1. GTDB lineage: Bacteria > Actinomycetota > Actinomycetes > Propionibacteriales > Propionibacteriaceae > Propionicimonas. The sequence continues at coordinate 369,294 of CAWCWL010000002.1, forward strand.
CGCCGTCGGGGAGTTCCACTACCTGCACCACGCGCCCGGCGGCATCCCCTATGCCGACCGCCACGCGATGGCTGAGGCGGTGATCTCTGCGGCCTGGGAGGTCGGCCTGCGGATCTGCCTGCTCGATACCTGCTACTTGCGGGCGGGTTTCGACGGCGAGGAACTCGCCGATGCCCAGCGCCGGTTCACCCATCCGAACGCCGAGACCTGGGCAGCCGGGGTGACAGAGCTCGCCGCCCGGTACGAGGGCAATCCCGCCGTCGTCATCGGGACTGCCATCCACTCCGTCCGGGCCGTCGAGGAAGCCGCACTGGCGACCGTGGCGGAGACCCTGCCGGGGGCGCCGCTGCACGTGCACGTGTCCGAGCAGCCGGCCGAGAACGCGGCCTGCATCGCAGCCACCGGCCGCACCCCCGTCCGGCTGCTGGCCGATGCCGGGGTCTGGGCGCAGCGGACGACAGCCGTGCACGCCACGCACCTGACGCCCGAGGACATCGCCATCCTCGGCGACGCCGCGAGCTTCGCCTGCTTCTGCCCAACGACCGAGGCAGAGCTCGCAGACGGGATCGGGCCGAGCGTCGCGCTGCGGGAGGCCGGCGCGCGCCTCACGCTGGGCTCGGATTCGAATACCGTGATCGACATGTTCGCCGAGGCACGGGGGCTTGCCATGCATGAGCGTCTGGCCAGTGGCCTGCGCCAGGGCTGGTCGGCCGGCCAGCTGTGGCAGGCAGCGACCACCGAGGGGGCTGCGTCGCTCGGCTTCGGCGGCCTCGGCGGTTTCGAGTTGTCGGATTCGGTGCGGACAGCAGGGGCAACGGAGCCGCTCTGGGCGGCCACTGCTGCGGACGTGGTTGCACCACCGGACCTGGACCCCGGCTGGGTGCGCGCCGAACTGGCGGCCGTGATCGACGAGATCTGGAGCCGGCTGTGACCTCCGTCGCCATCGCCAACATCGGCGAACTGGTCAGTTGGGCCGATGATCGACCCGTGCGCAAGGGCGCAGGACTCGTGGTCTCCGACGGCGTGGTCGCCTGGGCCGGAGACACGGCCGACCTACCGGCGGCAGACGAGGTGATCGACGCCGGGGGACGTGCGGTCATCCCGGGGTTCGTCGACTCCCACACCCACCTGGTCTTCGCCGGTGAAAGGGCGCAGGAGTTCAGCGCCCGGATGGCCGGCGAACGCTATGCGGCGGGCGGGATCCGCACGACGGTCGCGGCAACGCGGGCCGCCGGGGAGGAGGAGCTCACCCGGCTCGCCACCGGCCGGCTGGCCGAGTTGCGTGCGCAGGGCACGACGACGGTCGAGATCAAGAGCGGCTACGGTCTCGACACCGACACAGAGGAGCTGCTGCTGCGGGTGGCCTCACTGCTCACGCCGGAGACCACCTTCCTCGGTGCGCACGTTGTCCCGGAAGGCTGGACGGCGGAGGCGTACGTCGCGCTGGTCACCGGCGAGATGCTGGACCGCTGCGCCCCCCACGCCCGCTGGATCGATGTCTTCTGCGAGACGGGAGCCTTCGATGCCGACGCCGCACGCACGGTGCTCACAGCAGGCGTCGCGGCAGGGCTGCAGCCGCGCATCCACGCCAACCAGCTCGGCCACGGCCCCGGCGTCCAGCTCGCCTGCGAACTGGGTGCTGCCGCCGCCGACCACTGCACCTACCTCAGCGACGCCGACGTGACGGCGCTGGCCGACTCCGGCGTTGTGGCCGGCCTGCTCCCCGGCGTCGAGTTCTCCACGCGCCACCCGTACCCGGACGCGAGGCGCCTGCTGACAGCGGGGGTGAGGATCGCGATCGCCACCGACTGCAACCCCGGGACGTCCTACACGTCGTCGATGCCGTTCTGCATCGCACTCGCCGTGCGGGAGATGGGGATGACCCCGACGGAGGCGCTGCATGCTGCCACGGCCGGCGGGGCTGCGTCGCTGCGACGGACCGACGTCGGCCACCTCGGCATCGGCGCCCGTGCCGACCTCGTCATCCTCGAAGCGCCCAGCCACGTGCACCTCGCCTACCGTCCCGGCGTCCCAATGGTCCACCGGGTCCTCACCGCCTAGTCTTCGCGGACCCCGGTTTCGACGAACGGTGGCTTGACCACTTCGAAGGGCTCGAGTCGCTCGCGCACGACGACGTCCACGGTGTCGCCGAGGCTCACCGTGCGGTCGAGCAGGGCGAGGGCGATGCCGATCGACAGCGTCGGGGAGAACGTTCCGGAGGTGATGGTGCCGACCTCCACGCCGTCCACCTGCACGGCCATGTCCGGACGCGGGATGCCCCGGCCCTTCGCCTTCAGGCCGCGCAGCAGCCGTCCCGCCTTGGCTTCACGTTGCGCGCGGAGCACTTCCGCACCCCAGAAGCTGTCCTTGGTCCAGCCGACGGCCCAGCCGAGGTTGGCCATCACCGGCGAGATCTTCGGGCTCAGGTCGTGGCCGTGCAGCGGGTAGCCCATCTCCGTACGCAGAGTGTCGCGGGCGCCGAGGCCGCAGGGCAGGATGTCGTACTCGGCGCCGGCAGCCAGCACCGCGTCCCACACGACAGTGGCGTCGGCCGCGGGTACGACCAGCTCGTAGCCCTTCTCGCCGGTGTAGCCGGTGCGGCACACGATCAGATCGATACCGCGCCAGGTGGCGGTGGTGAAGCTGAGGTACTCCATCGCGACGGGCAGTCCGAGGGCTGTGAGCACCTCGTCTGAGCTCGTGCCCTGCACGGCCAGCACGGCATGGTCACGGTGCTCGTTGATCACCTGGACACCGGAAGGCGCCGCTGCGGCGAGCAGCTTGCCGACCGTCGTCGTGTTCGAGGCGTTGGGAATCAGGAAGACCTCAACCGGTGAGATCAGGTAGCTGATCAGGTCGTCGACGACCCCGCCGGCCTCGTTGCACAACAGCGTGTACTGGGCCTGGCCGGGTGCGATCCGGGTGAGGTCGTTGGTGATGCAGGTGTTCACGAAGTCGGCAGCGCCGTCGCCGACGATCCGGAGCTTGCCGAGGTGGCTGACATCGAAGATGCCGACTCCCGTGCGCACGGCGCGGTGTTCCGCGACGACCCCCGAGTACTGCAGCGGCATCAGCCAGCCGCCGAACTCGGAGAACTTCGCGCCGAGCGCGACGTGGCGGTCGTGCAGGGGCGAGTGCAGCGTTGCTTCTTCGGTTCCGGTCATCAGTGCCTCCTGGCGCTCAGGTTAGTCACAGCGAGCGCCGCAGGACGGCGGCAAGGTCTGCGGTGGTCATCTGTACCGGGTTGCCCTTCGTGCTGGACGCCTTCGACGCGGCCTCCGCGACCGGCTCGATGCCGTCTGCGTCGAGGCCAAGGGCAGCGAGACCGGGAACCCCGAGCCGGCCGGCCGTCTCCGCCCACCAGTCGAGGAAGGCTCGTGGATCGCGGCGCCCGGTGAGCAGCTCGCCCACCTCCGCGTAGCGCGCGATCGCGATCTCTCCGGCGTTCCCGAGGTTGTGCTCGCTGACGGCCACCATCACCGCAGAAGTGATCGCGCCGTGCGGCGCACCGGTGTAGCCGCCCAGCGGGCCGGCCAGCCCGTGCGCTGCGCCGAGCTTGCCGTTGGCCAGGGCCAGCCCTGACAGGAGTGCGCACAGGCTGACGTCGCTGCGTGCCTCGATGTCGTCGGGGTTGCTGTAGGCCCGGCGCAGGCCGGAAGCAGCCCGCCGGATGCCTTCGCGGCAGAACCCGTCGACCAGCGGGTTCGCGAACGGCGAGACGAACGGCTCGATGCACTGCACGAGCGCGTCCAGCCCGGCGTGGGCCGTCACCGACGGCGGGCACGCGATGGTGAGCTCCGGGTCGACGAGGGCCAGAGCGGGCAGCATGGACGCCGAGCGCAGGCTCACCTTCACCTTGTGCTGCGGCGAGGTGACCACCCCGTTGGCCGTCACCTCGGACCCGGTTCCCGCCGTCGTCGGCACGGCAACCACCGGGAGCGAGCGCACCGACAAGGGGCGGCCCTGGCCGATCACCTCCGCGTAGTCGAGCGGGTCGCCGCCGTTGGTCGCCAGCGCAGCGACGATCTTCGCAGCATCCAGCACTGCCCCGCCGCCGATGCCGACGACGACGTCCGCGCCGTGCTCCCTCGCCGCCGCCGCCCCGGCCCTGACAACGTCAAGGGTCGGCTCTCCGCGGACGGCGAAGGTGGCGGCGGCCGGGAGCGTCGCGATCAGCTCTGCATGCCGTGTGGGGTCCGAGCCGGTGCAGACCAGCGGACGGGTGCCGAGGCCTGCGACGGCTGCGGCGAGTTCTGTGCGGCGCCCGGGCCCGAAGGCGATCCGGCCGGCAGTGGCGAACGTGAAGGAGGTCACGGGGCACTAGCCTAGGGTCGGTGCGCCGAAGTCGGCGCAAGGTTAGGAAGCAATCGTGATCAGTAGCGGACAACCCACCATCACCTTGTCCACGGCAGTGGGCAAGGAACCCGGAATTCTCGTGGTCGGCTTCGCCGAGACCTCGGAGGGCGACATCCTGATCGGGCTCCCCGACGATCTGGGCAAGACCTTCAGCAAGACCCTCGGCGCCGACGTCGCCACCGTCGCACGGCAACTGGGCGGGTCGGCCAGGGCCGGCAAGACCGTGCTGGTCGCCGGCCCGGCCGGCTGGCGCATCGTCGTCGTCGGCGTCGGCCCGATCGACGTCACCCCCGAGCAGGTACGCCGCGCAGCCGGCGCAGCCGTCCGCCTCGTCGCAGGCCTGCCTGCGAGCGCGCCGCACGTGGTGACCCTCAGCCTCGAGACCGCGGAGCCGCAGGTGATCAAGGGGGCAGCAGAAGGTGCACTCCTCGGCGCCTACAGCTACCGCAAGGGCTCCGGCGCAGGGGTCGGCCAGCTCGTGCTGGTGAGCCAGAACAAGCGCCCCGAGGCCCGTCAGGCCCTCGAACTCGCCGTGACCACTTCCGCGGCCGTCGACCTCGCCCGCGAGTGGGTGAACCTTCCCGGCAACGACCTGTTCCCCGAGTCGTTCGCAGAGCTGGTGAAGCCGGTGGCGAAGAACGCGAAGCTGGCCATCGAGGTATGGGACGACAAGGCCCTCGAGCGCGACGGCTTCGGCGGGATCGTCGCCGTCGGCAGCGGCTCGACCCGCAAGCCGCGCCTCGTGAAGCTGTCCTACGCCCCGCGTGGCGCGAAGTTCCACCTCGCGCTGGTCGGCAAGGGCATCACCTTCGACGCCGGTGGCCTGAACCTGAAGCCCGGCGAGGGGATGTACACCATGAAGTGCGACATGGCCGGCGCTGCAGCCGTCATCGCTGCCACAGCGGCCATCGCTGAGCTCGGCCTGCGCATCCGCGTGACGACCTTCGCAGCGCTCGCAGAGAACCTGCCCTCCGGCAGCGCCTACAGACCGTCCGACGTGATCACGATGTACGGCGGCAAGACCGTGGAGAACGGCAACTCCGACGCAGAGGGACGCATCGTGATGGCCGACGCGCTGGTAAAGGCTTCCGAGGACCAGCCGAACCTCGTCATCGACGTCGCCACCCTCACCGGTGCCTGCATGGTCGCGCTCGGCGAGCGCGTCGCGGGGCTCATGGCCCGCGACGACGAGACCGCCGACATCATCCTCGACGCAGCCGAGGCTGCCGGCGAGCAGTTCTGGCAGCTGCCGATCCCCGAGGACGCACGGCCGAAGCTCGACTCCAAGGTGGCCGACCTGAAGTCCACCGGCGACAAGTACGGCGGCGCCCTCACGGCTGCCGCGTTCCTGTCCGAGTTCGTGCCGGAGGAGACCCCCTGGGCGCACCTCGACATCGCCGGCCCGTCGTTCAATTCCGGCGCAGCCTACGACTACACCCCCGCCGGCGGCACCGGCGTGGGCGTCCGGACACTCGTCGCGCTTGCCCACGCCCTGGCCAACTGACCATGGACACAGAGTTCGACCTTGTGGTCGTCGGTGCCGGCACTGCCGGCCTGCTGGCCGCCGTCGCAGCCCACCGCCTGGGTGAGCGGGTGCTGGTCGTCGACGCCGACGACCTCGCCGGTGGCAGCACCGCGGGATCGGACGGACGCTTCTGGCTGCCGGCCAACGACCTGATGACCAAGCTCAACGTCACCGATTCGGTCGCAGAGGCCGCGGAGTACCTGGAAGCGCTGCTCGGGCCGACCACGCCCGCATCCACGCCCGAGCGTCGGAAGGCCTATGTCCGCACTGCCGGCAAGCTCGCCCGCTGGCTGACGCAGTCGAACGTCGCGCTCACCGCCGTGAAGGGCGTCCCCGACCACCACAGCGACCTGCCCGGTGGCAAGCCGCAGGGCCGCGTGCTGCAGGCGCAGCCGATGGACCGCCGACTGCTCGGCGACTGGGCCGCGTCGCTGCGTCCGGAGTCCGGCGTGGAGACCAGCCGGATCGGCCGGCTGCTGCCGGGGCGCAGGAACACCGAGGCGGCGGGCGAGGCCCTCGCCGGCCAACTGCTGCACCGCGCGACGGCCAACGGCGTCGAGGTGTGGCTCGACAGCCCTGTCGTCGGACTGCTCGGTGACGGCCGAGTCACCGGTGTCATCGTCCGCAAGGACGGGGAGGACGTCGCCGTCCCCGCCGGACGCGTGCTGCTCGCCAGCGGCGGCTTCGAGCGCAACCAGAGCCTTCGTGAGGAGTACCTGCCGTTGCCGACAGAGGCCGACTGGTCGGTGTCCGGAGCAACGAACACCGGCGACCTGCTGAACCTCGCGGTCGCGCACGGCGGGGCGACCGCAGCCCTCGACGACGCCTGGTGGGCGCCGGTCATGCTGGTCGACGGCGTGGCCTACTCCCTCGACGGGGCGCGCGGGAAGCCGCACAGCCTGATCGTCGATTCGGCGGGCGACCGCTTCTTCAACGAGGCAGCTCCGGCCAACACCGCCGGCCGAGCGCTGTACGACCGCAGCCGCGGCGTCCGCGCCGTGCCGTCCTTCCTGATCATGGACAAGGTGCACCGGCAGAACGTCCCCCTTGGGCCCTGGGCTGCGAACACCACGCCGAAGGCGGCGATCGAGAATGGCGACATCGTCCGGGCCGGCAGCCTGAACGACCTGGCGACAGCGCTCGGCGTCGACCGGGCCGGCCTGCTGGGCTCGGTCGTGCGGTTCAACGGCTTCGCGGGCAAGGGCAAGGACACCGACTTCAAGCGGGGCGAATCCGCGTGGGACACCGCAGCGGGTGAGGCGGGCAAGCGCCGCAACCCGAGCCTCGGCAAGGTTGAGAAGCCACCGTTCTGGGCGGTGAAGGTCTACCCCGGCGACACCGGCACCAAGGGCGGGTTGTTGATCGACGCGAGCTCGCGGGTGCTGACAGCCGATGGCACCGTCCTGCCGGGGCTGTACGCCTGTGGGGGCGCCGCAGCTTCGCTGTTCAAGGGTGCGAGCCCGGCACCTGGCGCTGCGCTGGGAGCTGCGCTCGTCGAGGCCTTCCTCGCAGCAACCGATCAGCCGGAGCGCCGCCGCGAGTTGTAGTCGCGCATGCGTTGCGGGTAGCCGACCACCCCGGCGTCATAGGCCGGCAGCCGGTGGGAAGAGGCGAACCGGCGGGCCCAGTCGACGCTGCTGACGCTGCGCCGGGTCCACTCTCCGTCGTGCGCAATCAGCAGCACGGTGGTCCTCGTCATGGTCGTCGGTTGCTCGATGAACGCCTCGACGCCGCGCCTCGTGGACACGAAGTTCTCGAGGTGCGCGATCGTTGCCGACTCCATGGAGGCGCCACGCGCCGACTCGGCACGCTTGCCGCGCTTTCTCGAGAACCAACCCACGCCGCCCATTATGGTCGCGGTTTTCCGGGCTAGTCTGAACCTGCACTGACAAAGACAGCCGAAGGAGCACGCGAGATGTCCACTCCCGTACCACTGCCAGCACTTGGGGAAAGCGTCACGGAAGGCACGATCTCCCGCTGGTTGAAGCAGGTCGGCGACCGGGTGGAGATGGACGAGCCCATCGTTGAGGTGTCCACAGACAAGGTCGACACCGAGATCCCCGCCCCCGTGGCAGGCGTGATCCTCGAGATCCTGGTGCCTGAGGACGGCGTCGCACCGGTGGGCGCCGTGCTGGCGACGATCGGCGAACCGGGCGAGGCCACCGGAGGTTCGGCACCTGCGCCTGCAGCACCCACCGCGGAGCCGGCTCCTGCAGAGGCCGCACCCGTCGAGGCCCAGGAGGACGCGGCGCCCGAGCCCGCACCGGCGCCGCCGACACCCGTGGACACGGACGTGCCCGCTCCGCAGGCACCCAGCACCGAGAAGGAGCCGGGCACCGAAGCCCCGGCAGCCGGGCAGGGTGGTGGCACAGAGGTGCTCCTGCCGCAGCTCGGCGAGTCGGTCACCGAGGGCACCATCTCGCGCTGGCTGAAGAAGGTCGGCGACGCCGTCGATGCCGATGAGCCCATCGTCGAGGTGTCCACAGACAAGGTCGACACCGAGATCCCCTCCCCCGTGGCAGGAACGCTGATCGAGATCCGGGTGGAGGAGGACGCGACAGCAGCCGTCGGTTCCGTGCTCGCCGTCATCGGCGCCGCAGGGTCCGCGCCGGCAGCAGCCCCGGCTCCCGCAGCCCCAGCTCCCGCCCCGGCAGCCCCCGCTCCCGCCCCGGCGGCCCCCGCCCCGGCGGCTCCCGCCCCGGCCCCCGCCCCGGCCCCCGCCCCAGCCCCCGCCGCTGCTCCGGCACCCGCCCCTGCTCCGGCGGCCCCCGCACCCGCGCCGAGCCCCGCTCCCTCGACTGCCGCCTCCGCCCCGTCCCCTGCTCCCGCACGTCGGGCAGCTGAGGACGCCTCGGAGACCAGCTACGTCACGCCGCTGGTACGCAAGATGGCCGAGGCCAACGGCATCGACCTGAGCACGCTCAACGGCACCGGCGTCGGTGGCCGCATCCGCAAGCAGGACGTCCTCGCCGCCGCTGAGGCAGCGAAGGCTGCAGCAGAGGCCAAGGCCGAGGCTGCCCGCAAGGCTGCCGAGGCGCCCGCACCGGCCCCCGCTGCTCCTGCTCCCGCGGCAGCACCCGCACCGGCGGCCTCGGGCACCGAGGCCGGCAAGCGCGGCACGACCGAGAAGATGACCCGCATCCGCGCCACCATCGCCAAGCGCATGGTGGAGTCCCTGCAGGTCTCCGCCCAGCTCACCGCCACCGTCGAGGTCGACCTCACGGCCGTGTCGAAGCTGCGCGCGAAGGAGAAGGACGCCTTCAAGGCCCGCGAGGGTGTCGGGCTGTCGTACCTCCCGTTCATCGCGAAAGCCGCCGTCGAGGCGCTGAAGCAGTTCCCCAAGGTGAACGCGACGATCGACACCGAGGCCGGCACCATCACCTACGCAGACGCAGAGCACCTTGGCATCGCCGTGGACACGGAGAAGGGCCTGATGGTCCCCGTGGTGAAGGACGCCGGCGACCTTTCGGTGAGCGGGCTCGCCAAGAAGATCGGCGACCTCGCCGCCCGGAGCCGCTCCAACAAGGTCACCCCGGACGAGCTCGGTGGTGGCACGTTCACCATCACCAACTACGGCTCGGCAGGCACCCTGTTCGACACCCCGATCATCAACCAGCCGCAGGTCGGCATCCTCGGGACCGGCGCGCTTGTGAAGCGTCCGATGGTCGTCAAGGACCCAAACCTCGGTGAGATCGTCGCCGTGCGGGACATGATGTACCTCTCCATGAGCTACGACCACCGGCTGGTGGACGGTGCAGAGGCCGCCCGCTTCCTGAGCTTCGTCAAGGCTCGCCTCGAGGAGGGTGCCTTCGAGCTGTGACGGCCGCTCCGACGACAGGCAGGGACCAGGTGCCGGACGCCCGTCCGGTCGGTTTCCGCTACCTCGGGCTGGCCGAGGGACAGCTCACCGACTACCACGAGGCGTGGGACCTGCAGCGACAGGTCCACGCCCAGGTGGCCTCCGGTGAACTCGGGCCCCAGGTCCTCTACGTCGAGCACCCGCCGGTCTACACCGCCGGCCGGCGCACGGAGCCGCACGAACGTCCCTTCGACGGCACGCCGGTCGTCGACGTCGACCGGGGCGGGAAGATCACCTACCACGGCCCCGGCCAGCTGGTCGGGTACCCGATCGTGTTCCTGCCGAGGGGCATCGGCGTCGTCGACTACGTCCGGCGGGTCGAGGAGGCCCTGATCCGCCTGCTGGCTGCCTACGGCGTCGCCACCGGACGCGTGCCCGGACGCACCGGGGTCTGGCTGGCTGCCGATGGTGGACGGCCCGAGCGCAAGATCGCGGCCATCGGCATCCGGGTGTCCCGGCAGACCACCATGCACGGCTTCGCGCTCAACGTCTCCAGTGACCTCGCCGACTTCGGCCGGATCGTGCCGTGCGGCATCTCCGATGCCGGCGTCACCTCCCTCGACGCGGAACTCGGCGGCTCCGCACCGACCCTCGTCCAGGTCGGGCACGATCTCGAGCCGTACCTCGCAGAACTGCTGGCCTTCGAGCCCTTCGTACAGTCGGCGGACCTTCCGCATCGGGAGACGGTCCCTGAGGAGCTTCGTGAGCCTGCGAGCGAAGCGTCACGAAGGGCCCCCGCACCAACGATCACCTACGGCCTGACCGGCTGAGGGCCGACAGCACAAGGGCAGTTACCATAGCCGGGTGACAGACACCCAGCCCCGGCGACTGCTCCGCCTCGAGGTGCGCAACGCGCAGACCCCGATCGAACGCAAGCCACCGTGGATCAAGACGACGGCAACCATGGGCCCGGACTACCGGGAGCTCCAGCAGCTGGTGAAGGACGAGGGCCTGCACACCGTCTGCCAGGAGGCCGGCTGCCCGAACATCTTCGAGTGCTGGCAGGACCGTGAAGCCACCTTCCTGATCGGCGGCGACTCCTGCACCCGCCGCTGCGACTTCTGCCAGATCGAGTCCCGCAAGCCGTCCGGCTACGACAGGGCAGAACCCGTGCGGGTCGCCGAGTCGGTGCGGACCATGGGCCTGCGGTACGCCACCGTCACCGGCGTCTGCCGCGACGACCTCGAGGACGAGGGCGCCTGGCTGTACTCCGAGACGATCCGGCAGATCCACGCCATGAACCCCGGCGTGGGCGTCGAGATGCTCGCGCCTGACTTCTCCGGACGACGCGAACTGTTGCAGCAGCTGTGGGACACCCGGCCGGAGGTCTTCGCCCACAACGTGGAGACGGTGCCGCGGATCTTCAAGCAGATCCGCCCCGGTTTCCGCTACGACAAGTCACTGCAGGTCCTCACCTGGTCGCGCGAGGAGGGGCTGGTCACCAAGTCGAACCTGATCCTGGGGATGGGCGAGACCCGCGAGGAGATCAGTTCCGCGATGCGCGACCTCCACGACGCGGGCACCGAGCTCCTCACGATCACGCAGTACCTGCGTCCGAGCGTCCACCACCACCCGATCGACCGGTGGGTGACCCCGCAGGAATTCGACGAGCTGGCAGAAGAGGCCACCGCAATTGGCTTTGTCGGCGTACTGAGCGGACCATTGGTACGTTCTTCCTACCGCGCCGGCCGGTTGTACCGGCAGGCAATGGCCGCCCGCGAACAGAGGCAGCCGCAAGACGAGACCCGGAGTACCTAGATGGCGAGCGAGAAGGCCAAGGAACTGGCCGCAAAGCAGAAGGCTGAAGTAGCGGCCCTCAAGCTGGCGAAGAAGAATTCCACCGATCCCAAGGATTGGCCCTGGTACAAGCAGATCTGGCAGACCTACAAGGTCACGGCCGACGCCGACCCCCAGCTGAACTGGTGGCTGGCGGGAGCATTCCTCGCCGTCGTCGTTGTCGCCATCATCCTTGGCATCCTCCTCCCGCCGTGGTGGATGTGGTCGATCCTCGGCGTCGCAGGCGGCCTCACCGCGGCCCTCTGGGTCATGCTCGATCGGGCGAAGAAGGCCACCTACGTCCGTTATGCCGGCCAGCCCGGCTCCGCAGAGGTCGCGTTGTCGATGCTCGACAAGAAGAAGTGGTTCTACACCCCGGTCATCACCGCAACGCGCCAGCTCGACGTCGTGCACCGCGCCGTCGGCCCGGGCGGCATCATCCTGATCGGCGAGGGTGCGCCGTCGCGCGTGAAGGCCCTCATGGCCAGCGAGGCGAAGAAGCACGAGCAGGTTGCCTACGGCGTCGCAGTGACCAGCATCCTGATGGGTGACGGCGAAGGCCAGGTGCCGCTGGCCAAGCTGGCCAAGCACCTGCAGAAGCTCCCGAAGAAGCTCGAGCCCAGCCAGGTGACCGACGTGAAGGCCCGCCTCCGCGCTCTCGACGCAGCCCGCCCCAAGGTCCCGATCCCGCGCGGCCCGCTGCCGTCCATGAAGGGCGCCAACCGCGCCATGCGCGGTCGCTGAGCTTGGCGAACCTGGTCAACGCCGAACGCGTCTCGCTCGCTTTCGGCACGCGCACGATCCTCGACGGGGTCTCGTTGGGCCTCGACAACGGTGACGTCGTCGGCGTCGTCGGACGCAATGGCGACGGCAAGACCACCCTGCTGGAACTGCTGGTCGGCACCCGCCGTCCCGACTCGGGGCAGGTGGTGCGCAACCGCGGCGCCTCCATCGGGCACCTCGGCCAGACCGAGGACTTCCCTGCGGGAGCGACGGTGCGCGACGTCGCCATCCAGGGCCGCGCGGACCACGTCTGGGCAGCGGATGCAGCCAAGCGGGCGGTCGTCACGAACCTGCTCGGTACCCTCGACCTCGCCCAGCCGGTTGCCGAGCTCAGCGGAGGCGAACGCCGTCGCGTCAGCCTCGCAGCCGTGCTGCTGGCCGGCCACGACCTGCTGGTGCTGGACGAGCCCACCAACCACCTCGACGTCGAGGTGGTCGCCTGGCTTGCCGGGCACCTGAACCTGCTCCAGCCGGCGGGGACGGCCATGCTGGTCGTCAGCCACGACCGCTGGTTCCTCGACGCGGTCTGCAACCGGGTCTGGGAGGTCCACGACGGCGTCGTCGACGCCTATGACGGCGGCTACGCCGCGTACGTCCTTGCCAGGGCAGAACGGGTCCGGCAGGCCGCGACCAACGAGTCGCGCCGGCAGAACCTGCTGCGCAAGGAGCTCGCCTGGCTGCGGCGCGGTCCGCCCGCGCGCACCAGCAAGCCCAAGTTCCGCATCGACGCAGCCAACGTGCTCATCGAGGACGAGCCGCCGGCCCGCGACACCCTGCGGTTGCGCGACTTCGCGACGGCGCGCCTCGGCAAGGACGTCTTCGACCTGCACCAGGTCAACTACGGGCTGCCCGACGGGCGCACGCTCGTCGACCACCTCGACTGGTCGATCGGGCCCGGCGACCGGATCGGGCTCGTCGGCGTCAACGGGTCCGGCAAGACCACCCTGCTCCGGCTGCTCTCCGGTGACCTCGCCCCGCAGCGGGGACGCCTCAAGCAGGGCAAGACCCTGCGGCTCGGTCACCTCTCCCAGGCAGTGACAGAACTCGACGACAGCGAGCAGGTGCTGGAATCGGTGCAGAGCCTGCAGCGCGCCACCCGGCTCGCCACGGGCAGGGACATCACCTCGACCAACCTGCTGGAGGACTTCGGGTTCACCGGCCAGAAGCTCGTCACCCGCATCGGCGAGCTGTCCGGCGGGGAGCGTCGCCGGCTGCAGTTCCTGCGCCTGCTGCTCAGTGAACCGAACGTGCTGCTGCTCGATGAGCCGACCAACGACCTGGACATCGACACCCTCACCGTCATCGAGGACTACCTCGACACCTGGCCGGGCACCCTGATCGTCGTCTCCCACGACCGCTACTTCCTCGAGCGCACCTGCGACGTGCAGTACGCGCTGCTCGGGGACGGGAGTTGCGTGCTACTCCCCGGCGGCGTCGAGGAGTACCTCGAGCGTCGCCGCAGCCGCGCAGACGCCCACGCCAAGGGTGCCGGCTCGAGCGGGCCTGCGCGCACGACCAGCTCCGCCGACGCCGCCCGGCACCGCCAGGCCCGCAAGGACCTTGCCAGGGTCGAGTCCCAGCTGGCCAAGCTGGCCACACGCATCGAAGACCTGCACACCGCTCTCGCGGAGGGCTCCGCCGACTACGCGAAGCTGGTCTCGCTCGGAGCGGAACTCGAGGAGGCCGTCGCCCGTCAGGGCGAACTCGAGGGCGAATGGCTGGAGCTCGCCGAGCGCCTCGGCGAATGATCCGCTGACCCCTGCCCGACACGGTGGGCCCTGTGGGAGGCTTTTCCGGTGAAGCAGTGGTGGCGCACCGCGCTGGTGACAATTCTCGTTGCTCTGACCGGCATCGTCGCCCCGGTCTCCGTCGTCGCGGCGTGGGCGCAGACCCAGGTCAGTGACACCGAGGCGTTCGTCGCCGCCTACGGCCCCCTCTCCCGCGATCCGGCGGTGCAGCAGGCGCTGGCTGCGAGACTGGGTTCAACCATCCAGGACCGCCTCGACCTGCCCACGCTGACCCAGCAGCTCATCGACGAGGTGTCCGGCTCGCGCCCGGTGGTCGGGCGGCTGCTGCCGTCGCTCACCGGTCCGCTGAACTCCTTCGTCTCCGACTTCATCGACAAGCAGGTGAACGGTTTTGTCGCGAGTGACGCCTTCAGCCAGGTCTGGAACGTCGCCCTGCGCACCACGCACACCCAGTTCGTCGCGCTGATCGCCGGCGAAGAAGGTGGCCCGCTCACCGTCACAGAAGGCACGATCCAGCTGCAGCTCGGGCCGTTCGTCGAGGCGATCAAGCAGCGCCTGGTCACCAACGGCTTCCCGCTCGCCGAACGGATCCCGACGGTGACGACGGCCATCGACCTCGTCCAGCTCGACCCGCAGCAGGTGGCCCAGGCACAGGCGGGCTACCGGGTGCTCTCCGTCGTCGCCGAATGGCTGCCGTGGCTGCTCCTGCTGCTCCCCGCACTGGCTCTCGTTCTCGCCCGGGATCTCCGGCGCACGGTGATCGCGTGCGGCCTTGCCGTCACTGCCGGCATCGTTGTGGTCTGGCTGGCCTTCCGCGCGGTCGTCGCAGAGGGGATGGGCGTCGCAGCCGCCAACGGTGTCTCCAGCGCTGCGGTCACCGCGCTCACGGACGGGGCGCTCGGGCCCATGCGGGGTCCGGCTCTCGCCCTCGTCGTCCTCGGACTTGTGGTGGCCTTCCTCGGCTGGCTGACCGCGCGGACCACTACTGCCGGGTAGCGATCGACACAAGGACGTCTGCCAGCTCAGCGGGCTGGGCCCACATCGGCCAGTGCCCGCCGGGCAGGTCGACGTAGTCGAGGTCGTGCAGTTCGAGGGTCGGAGCGAACATCGGGTCGCCGCTGCGGACCAGTTCCTGCACCGACTCGGCAGGATACGAACAGCAGATGATCGTGCTGGGCACGTCGAGCCGTGACGGGTTGCCCAACACCGCAGGCGTGTTCGTGACCTGACCGGGCTGCGGGACCGCCCTGCGTGCGAACTCCGCCCTCTGCTCCGCGGAGAGGTCCGCCGTGAGCGCTCCCCTGCCGTCGAGCTCCTCGACCGTCGGCGCCGGAACGACGGCAAGTCCGGCGAGGTCCGGGCGCGGCACCTGGCCGTCGCCCACCGGTCCGCTGTCGACGTAGATCACCCGGGACACCGCTGTGGGGTCCCGATCGGTCACGGCGGAAGCGATGACGCCGGCGCCGGAGTGCACCACCAGCACGGGCCGGTCCAGCGGCTCAAGGCAGGCGAGCACTGTTTCGGCCTGGTCGGCGAGGGTGACCGTCGCCGGGTCCGTGCCGTCCCCGAGCCCGGGGAGTGTCGGCACCTCGACGCGGTGCCCGGCTGCCTGCAGCAGGGGTACGACCTCGTCCCAGGCCCACGGCCCGAGGGAGTAGCCGCCCAGGAGCACGATGGGCAGCGGGACAGGGGTGTTCTGTTCGCTCATGACTCCATCCTGCGGCCCTATTGGTGACACCGTAGTGTCACCTACTCTGGTGCGGTGCGAAGAGCAGATCGTCTTGACGCAGCGCGGGAGGCGCTGCGGCGTGCCGGCCCACGGGGCTGCACGGCGACGCAGTTGGCCGGACAGCTGGGCGTGAGCATCCGGACGGTGCGGCGCGACCTGGAGGCCCTGATGGGGTCGGGCTTCCCGGTGTGGGCACAGAGCGGGCCCGGAGGGGGCTACTTCGTGGACCCGGCGGCCACCCTGCCGCCGATCACCCTGACGGCAGAACAGGTGGTGGGCCTGCACGCAGCGGTCCGCGTTGCCGGAGACATCCCGTTCCGGCGTGACGTGGAGGCGGCCCTCGCCAAGCTGGAGGAAGCCCTGCCCGCCTCCGTGCGCCAGGCCTCGCGGACGTCGCGGTCCCTTGTCTGGGTCGATCAAGGCCTCCAGCAAGGCACTTCGCGGTCCCGGAGCGTTGTGGAACACGCGACCCTGCACCGCCTGGTCACCCGCATCACCTTCGTGGACCGCACCGGTTCCGTCACCCACCGCGATGTCGAGCCGCAGGCCCTCGCCCACACGAGGGGCACCTGGTACCTGCTGGCGTGGTGCCGCCTGCGCGCAGCCCCGCGCTGGTTCGTGCTCGACCGGATCACCCGCGCCGATGCCACCACCGAGCCCGTGACCCGCGACTGCCTTGCGGAGTTCGGTGAGCCGCCGCCCACAGCGGGACCCCTGGAGCCGGCCGTCGCCGGGCAGCGGTAGCGTTCTCGGATGCCCACCTCGCTACCCCTGGCTCCTTCGCCTGCCCGCACGGCCCGCGCGCGCAACGGCGACCTGCTCGTCTTCGCGATGAACGGCTTCAGCATGGCCGCGTGGATGTCCCGCGTCCCGGACGTCAAGGAGCTGCTTGCGCTCACCCCGGGGATGCTGGGCGTCGTGCTCCTCGCCGTCTCGGCCGGGGCACTGTGCGGCCTCCCCCTTGCCGGCCGGGCGACGCACCGTTTCGGCGCGAAGCTCGCCGTCCGCCTTGCGATGGCGGTCGCCATGGCGGGTCTCGTGCTCGCCGCCGTTGCCGTCGAAGCGCGCGGGAGCATGTTCCTCGTGATGCCGGGGCTGTTCCTCTTCGGCGTCGGCAACGGCGTCTGGGATGTCTCCCAGAACCTGGAGGGAACGATCATCGAGCAGTCGCTCGGCCGGGCGATCATGCCGTGGTTCCATGCAGCCTGGAGCGGCGGCACCGTCGTCGCCTCACTGATCAGCGTGCTGCTGGTCTGGCTGCGGGTGCCGGTGCTGCTGCACATCGGCGTCGTCGCAGCACTGACCGTCGTCGCCGTGCTCTGGGGCACGTCGCAGTTCCTGCCGGCATTCGAAGAGACCGGCGATGCAGAGTCTGCCCCTGCCGGCCCGGCCCGCTCCGCCTGGACGGAACCACGCACCCTCCTCATCGGCGTCATGGTGCTGGCCGCCGCCTTCACCGAGGGCACAGCGAACGACTGGCTGGCGGTCGCGTTCGTCGACGGCCACCAGCTCGACAAGGCGCTCGGCGTCGTTGCGCTCGCCGTCTTCCTCACCTTCATGACGGCCGGGCGCATCCTCGGCACGGGCCTGCTGGACCGGTACGGGCGTGTCCCCGTGCTGCGGATCCTGTTCGGCTCCGCTGTCGTCGGGTGCCTGCTCGTCGTCTTCGGCAACCCCGTCGTCGCCTTCATCGGCGCGGCCATCTGGGGCGTGGGCGCCAGCCTCGGCTTCCCTGTCGGCATGTCGGCTGCCGCCGACGACCCGGCTCGTGCCCACGCACGGCTGAGCGTCGTCGCAACGATCGGCTACACGGCCTTCCTCGCCGGGCCACCGCTGCTTGGCTTCCTCGGCGACCATTTCGGGATGCTGCGCGCACTGCTCGTCGTCGGGGCCGTCTCGCTGCTCGCCCTGCTCGTCCTGCCGGCCGCCCGTCCGCTGAAGGTGGGCAGCTAGCCCCGTCCACGCCCAGCGCAGCGACTTCGGCCGCGATTCGCCGCACGCCCCCCGCGGGCGGGTGCAGCGCTCTAGGCTGGAAATGCTCACCTGTGACGGGGGGATTCAGATGAAGCGCTTCTTCACGATCCTCGGCAGTTCCCTCCTTGCCCTGATCGTCATCCTTGCCCTGGTGTTGTTCACCTCGATCACGGACCCGTACCTCAACTCGCATCCACATCCGGCTGCCACCTACGAGGCGGCAGCAGCCGGCATCCAGGCCGTTGCTGCGACCGAGGCCGGCATGGACCTGCAGCCAGAGGGTCACAGCATCGCCATGCTCACCGGCGCGCACGCAGCGAAGGCAGTGGTCATCTTCCACGGCTACACCGTGCTGCCCGAGCAGTTCCGGCTGGTCGGGGACGCCTACCGCGCCCAGGGCTACAACGTCTGGATCCCGCGCCTGCCACGCCATGGCATGGCCGACCGGATGACAGACGAGTTCTCGAAGATCACGGCGTCGGAGTTGCGTGACTTCGTCGACGCCAGCGTCGACATCGGTGCAGGGCTGGGCGACGAGCTGACCGTGATCGGCATCTCCGGGGGCGGCTCCCTGAGCGTATGGGCAGGGTTCGAGCGGCCGGAGGTGGACCACACCGTGCTGCTGACGCCGCTGCTGCACCCACTGGGCTACCAGGAGTGGCAGGACCGCCCGCTGGTGCGGGCGCTGCGCCTCTCACCGGTGGACATCTGGAACTGGTGGAGCGACGAGGAGAAGGAGAAGAACGTCCAGGGCTACGATTACCCGCGCTTCTCCCTGAAGGGCATCGCTGGCCTGCTGTCGACGTTCGGTTGGGTGGACTCGCAGAACAAGCCCCCGTCGCACTCCACGTTCACGCTGGTGCGCAACGACGCCGACCCGAGGATCGACGGCGCGTTCAACGAGCGCTTCCTCACCCGCCTCGTCCCCGCGGACCAGCTCGACGTCGTGGTCATCCCTGCCAGCGCAGGCCTCGGCCATGACCTGGTGTCCTGGCAGCACCACAGCGAGAACTACGCCAAGCTCACCGAGTCCTACGGCTACCTTTCGCAGGCCCTCGGCATCCCGATCCCCAACCCCAAGGCCGGCTGAGGGAATGATCCGGCGCCCGGCGCGTTTCCATCGGGTGTGAAGAAGATCGGATTCCTGTCCTTCGGCCACTGGTCGGACTCGCCGCACTCCGCGGTGCGCAGTGCCTCGGACAGCCTGCTGCAGTCGATCGAGCTGGCCGTGGCAGCGGAAGAGGTGGGTGCCGACGGCGCCTACTTCCGGGTGCACCACTTCGCCCACCAGCTCGGCTCGCCGTTTCCCCTGCTCGCTGCGATCGGCGCGAAGACGTCCCGGATCGAGATCGGCACCGGCGTCATCGACATGCGTTACGAGAACCCGCTCTACATGGCGGAGGACGCAGGTGCGGCCGACCTGATCTCCGGCGGCAGGCTCCAGCTGGGAATCAGCCGAGGATCGCCCGAGCAGGTCATCGACGGCTACCGCTACTTCGGCCACGTCCCGCCGGAGGACTCCGGTGACGCCGACATGGCCCGCCAGCACACCGAGGTGTTGCTGGAGGTCCTGAAGGGCCAGGGCTTCGCCAAGCCCAACCCGCGTCCGATGTTCCCCAACCCGGGCGGGCTGCTGCGGATCGAGCCGCACTCGGAGGGGCTGCGCGACCGAATCTGGTGGGGAGCGGGCAGCAGGGCCACCGCGGAGTGGACCGGAACCATGGGCATGAACCTGATGAGCTCGACGCTCCTCACCGAGGACACCGGCGTGCCGTTCCACCAGCTGCAGGCAGAACAGATCCAGCGGTTCCGCGACGCCTGGGCAGCTGCGGGCCACGCGCGCGAGCCGCGGGTCTCTGTGAGCCGCAGCATCTTCCCGCTGGTGACCGACCTCGACCGGGCCTACTTCGGCGGCAGTGGCGATGACACCGACCAGGTCGGCTTCCTCGACGGCGGTGCTGCACGCTTCGGGCGCTCCTACGCAGCGGAGCCGGACGAGCTGGTGCGCCTGCTCGCGGAGGACGAGGCGATCGCAGCGGCCGACACCCTGCTGCTCACCGTGCCGAACCAGCTCGGTGTCGACTACAACGCGCATGTCCTCGACAGCGTCGTACGCCTGGTCGCGCCCGGGCTGGGCTGGCGCTGAGGCGGCGATGAGGGTTCCGCTCCAGATCCAGCAGACCAACGGGCGCCAGCTCGCCGGGCAGCTCTCCGGGCCGCTGAGGCACTTCCTCGCCACCGAGTCGGGCAGCGCGCTGGTGCTGGTGGTGGCGACGGCTGTCGCCCTGCTGTGGGCCAACTCGCCGTGGTCGGCCGACTACACCGCGACCTGGGAGACGGCGGCCTCCGTCCAGCTGGGCACTCTCGGCCTTGAGATGAGCATCGGGCACTGGATCAGCGACGGCCTGATGGTGCTGTTCTTCTTCGTCATCGGCCTCGAGGTACGCCGCGACCTCGCGATCGGCGAGCTCACCGACCGCAGCCGGGTCGTGCTGCCGCTGCTGGCGGGGTTCGCAGGCATGCTGGTGCCGGCCCTCCTGTTCCTGTTGATCGCCCCATCGGGGGAGGCCTCGGCCGGCTGGGGTGTGGTGATCGGCACGGACACGGCCTTCCTGCTCGGCACGCTCGCCCTCGTCGGGCCGACGATCTCCACCCAGCTGCGGGTCTTCCTGCTCACGCTCACCGTCGTCGACGACATCGTCGCCGTCAGCGTGATCGGGGTGTTCTACGCCCACTCCATCGACCTGGTGGCCGTGGGCGTCGCCCTGGCCGGCGTCGCCGCACTCCTGCTGCTCGCCCGTTTCGGCGTCTGGCGGACGTGGCCGTACGTGCTGACCACCATGCTGGTGTGGCTGGCAACGATCGCCTCCGGCGTGCACGCTTCGATCGCCGGCATGGTCTGCGGCCTGCTGATCCCCGCCTTCTCGCCGCGTCGAGAGGTCGTCAAGGACGCAGCGGTCCGGTTCCGTGCCTTCCGGCAGTCCCCGCTGCCCGAAGTGGGCCGCTCGGCACGGGACGCTGTCGCGCGGGCCGTCTCCGTGAACGAACGGATGCAGCTGGTGCTGCACCCCTGGACCGGCTACGTGGTGGTGCCGCTGTTCGCCCTTGCCAACGCCGGGGTCGACCTGCGCGGTGGCGTGTTCCTCGACGCCCTCGCATCCCCGCTGACCTGGGCTGTCGTCATCGGCCTCGTCGTCGGCAAGTTCGTCGGCATCGGTGGCGGGGCGCTGGCCGGCGCCCGGCTGCGCCTTGGCCGGTTGCCACAAGGCGTGGGGCCCGGCCAGGTGCTCGGCGGGGCTGCCCTTTCCGGAATCGGGTTCACTGTCTCGCTGCTCATCATCGGTCTGGCCTTCGAGTCACCCCGACTCAGGGCCGAGGCGACGATCGGCGTCCTGCTGAGCCTCGTCCTCGCGACGGCGCTGGGCTGGGTGACGTTCCAGGTCGCTGCCCGCTGGCACGGGGAGACCTCTGCCGGCCTCCCGACCGTCCTCTCCCTTCCGGTCGACCCCGCAAGGGACCACATCGTCGGGCCGGTGGACGCGCCGCTGACCCTTGTCGAGTACGCCGACTTCGAGTGCCCGTTCTGCGCGAAGGCCACCGGTGCCGCCCGGGAGGTCCGCGAGCACTACGGGGACCGCCTCCGCTACGTGTTCCGCCACCTGACGCTGCCCGAAGTGCACCCGCATGCCGAACTGGCGGCTGCTGCTGCAGAGGCCGCAGCGGCGCAGGGCAAGTTCTGGGAGATGAACACCATGCTTTTCACGCACGCGGACGAGCTTGAGCTGGCCGACCTCGCCGGCTACGCCGGGCAGCTGGGGCTGGACGTGGAGGAGTTCCTGCGCGACATCGACGAGCAGCGCCACGTCGCACGGATCCGGGAGGACGTGGCCAGCGCCGAGGCCAGCGGAGCGCGCGGCACCCCGACCTTCTTCATCGGTACCCAGCGCCACATCGGGCCGTGGGACGCCCGGACCATCATCGAGGCGCTCGACGCCGTGGCTGTCCCTGACGTGGCCCAGCTACCGTGACGGCCGTGTCCCGCGCGGTCCGCCGCCATCCCTGCGCTCGGGCTGTGCGTGGCACAGGCAGTCGCAATGCCAGGTATAGGTGGCCTTGGGTGTGCCCATCGTGATCCTCCCGACGCACTGAGCATGATCTTCTGCGATGCAACGACCGCACCTGATCGGGTTCACGGAGTGCCTTCCCTGAATGGGCCGTAGCGAGACGAAGTTTCGCCTGGACCCCAACAGGTCAACCCTACGCGCCTCGCCCACACCCGGTTCACCGCAGCGGCAACAAGCACCCCGAACGCACGCTCCGGGCGCACGCCAGCTCAGGGGAACAGCAGATAGGAAAGGAACCGGCGAGTGCGGGTCAGCCGATGCGGCGGTACTCGGTCTCGCCAGGCTCGTCGTCCACGGAGTAGCGGTCGGCAAGACCGCTGTACTGGTCGTCCTCCGGCTCCTCGACGGGCTCGGGAACCGGCTCGGCGACGTAGCCGACGTCCCCTGGCTCGCTGCGCAGCTCCCGCTCCAGGGACCCGAAGTCCGTGGAGTAGGAACGGTATTTCAGATCGCGAGCGACTTTAGTCTGCTTCGCCTTGGCACGGCCGCGCCCCATGGGTCAGCCCCCTTCGCAGCGGTCGAGCCGCTTTAATAATCAAGTTTCGTCGTGAGCCAAGGGTACCCAATCCGGGCACCTCAGCAAAGCGACGTCAGCGGCGGTGGTCGGAGTGCAGGTCGACCCGCGCTTTCGCCCCGGGCGCAGCGCTCGTGACACCGGCAATCCACGATTCGATGCCGGCCTCGGCCGCGATCCGCGAAGCCTCGGCCACCGACGACTCCGGCAGCACCAGCGCCATGCCGACGCCCATGTTCAACGTGGCCTCGATGTCGGGCTGGGAGAGCTTCCCCACGGCCTGGACGAGCTCGAAAATGGCCGGTGGACGCCAGCTGGCGCGGTCGATGTCAACGCCGATGCCGTCAGGCAGCACGCGCACGAGGTTGTTGGCGAGACCACCGCCGGTGATGTGGCTGATCGAGTGCACCTCGCACCCGCGGATGATCGCCAGCAGGTCCTTCGCGTACACCCGGGTTGGCGTCAGCAGGGTCTCGCCGAGCGTGGTGCCCAGCTCGGGGACGTCCTTCTCAAGGCTCCAGCCGGAGAACACGTGCCTTACCAGCGAGTAGCCGTTGGAGTGCAGCCCGGACGAGGCGAGGGCCAGCACGACGTCGCCGGAGCGCACCCGGTCGGCGCCGAGGATCTCGTCGAACTCCACCACCCCGGTGGTCGCACCGGCGATGTCGAACTCCTCCGTGCCGAGCAGGCCGGGATGCTCCGCGGTCTCCCCGCCGAGCAGGGAGGCGCCCGCTGCCGTGCAGGCTGCGGCGATGCCGCCGACGATGGCTGCGATGCGCTCGGGATAGACCTTGCCGCAGGCGATGTAGTCGGTGACGAACAGCGGCTCCGCGCCGGTGACGACCAGGTCGTCGACGAGCATGCCGATCAGGTCGAACCCGATGGTGTCGTAGACGCCCATGGCTCCGGCGATGGCCACCTTTGTGCCCACGCCGTCCGTCGACGTCGCCAGTACCGGGTGGCGGTAGCTGGCCAGCGCTGAGGCATCGAAGAAGCCGGCGAAGCCCCCGAGCCCGCCCAGCACCTCGGGACGGTGGCTGCGGGCAACCGCGTCCTTCATCAGTGCGACGGCCCTGTCGCCGGCAGCGATGTCGACGCCGGCTGCGGCGTACGCGCTCTCAGTTGCCACGGCTCTGCTCCAATCCCATCTGCAACGCCCGGCCGGCCGGGATCGGCACCGGGTAGACCCCGTCGAAGCAGGCCCGGCAGAGCTTGCGGCCGGAGATGCCCGTTGAGGCGGTCAGGCCCTCGATGCTGATGTAGCCCAGCGAGTCGGCGCCGATCGAGCGGCAGATCTCCTCGACGCTGAGTCCGGGCGCGATCAGCTCAGCACGGGTGGCGAAGTCGATGCCGTAGAAGCACGGCCACTGCACCGGCGGGGAGGCGATCCGGACGTGGACCTCTGCCGCACCGGCCTCGCGCAGCATCTTCACCAGCGCCCGCTGGGTGTTGCCGCGGACGATCGAGTCGTCGACGACGACGAGGCGCTTGCCCTCGATGACGTCGCGGATCGGGTTGAGCTTCAGCCGGATGCCCAGCTGGCGGATCGTCTGCGACGGCTGGATGAACGTGCGCCCGACGTAGGAGTTCTTGACGAGGCCGAGGCCGAAGGGGATGCCGGAAGCCTCCGCGTAGCCGATCGCGGACGGCGTCCCGGACTCCGGGGTCGGGATCACCATGTCGGCGTCCACCGGGGACTCCAGGGCCAGCGTGCGGCCGATCTCGACACGCACGGCGTGCACCCGGCGGTCGGCGATCAGGGTGTCGGGGCGTGCGAGGTAGACGTACTCGAAAAGGCAGCCCTTGGGGTCGGCCTCTGCGAAGCGGACGCTGGAGAGCCCGGCCTCATCGATGGAGATGAGCTCGCCGGGCTCGATCTCGCGGATCAGGGTCGCGCCGACGATATCGAGTGCAGCGGTCTCGCTTGCTACCACCCAGCCGCGCTCGAGGCGCCCGAGCACCAGAGGGTGGATCCCCTGCGGGTCACGGGCGGCGAAGAGGGTCTTCTCGTTGGAGAACACGAGGCAGAACGCTCCCTGCAACCGGGGCAGCACCGTCAGCGCTGCGGCCTTGAGGCCGTCGTCGGCGTAGACCGCCATCAGGGCCGTCACCAGCGCGGTGTCGGAGGTGGAGTCCATCCCGTCCTTGTGCGGCACCTCGGAGGCCTCGATCGAGGTGGCCAGCCAGGCCTCGAGCTCGTCGGTGTTGGTCAGGTTGCCGTTGTGGGCGAGAGCGAGCCCACCGGCAGCCGTGCCACGGAAGGTGGGCTGGGCATTGCTCCAGGTGCTGGAACCGGTGGTGGAGTAGCGGCAGTGGCCGACGGCCATGTAGCCGTTGAGGGAGTTCAGGGTCGGCTCGTCGAACACCTGCGAGACAAGACCCATGTCCTTGAAGACCATGATCCGTTCGCCGTTGCTGACCGCCATGCCCGCGGACTCCTGGCCACGGTGCTGCAGCGCGTACAGGCCGAAGTAGGTGAGCTTGGCCACTTCCTCCCCGGGTGCCCACACCCCGAACACACCACAAGCGTCACGGGGTCCAGGGTCGTCGAACAGCTCGTCGGGGCTCTGCACGCGCCAACTGTACCGGCGGGCGCCCGGGGCGCCCGACCGGGTTCACTTCACCAGGCGGATGTTCACCGGGTAGCGGTAGTCCTGGCCGGAGGACGCCTGGACGGAGGCGAGGATCCGCAGGATCAGCCAGGCCAGCGGGATCAGGATCGTCGTGACGATGCCGACGACGATGAAGATCAGCAGGATGCTGGCGATCATCGCGATGATGAACGTGATCTCGAAGTTCAGCGACTCGACGGCGTTGGCGCGCACCCGTGGGCTCTTCGTGCCCTGGGTGAGCAGGACGATGAGCGGGCCGAGGAACCCGAGGCCGACGAAGCTGGCGAGGATGGCGGACCAGTGCGCAGCGCCGGACCACACGTTCTCGTCAGCAGCGCTCAGCCCACTGACCGGGTAGGCGAGCTGCTGCCCGCTGTAGGACGGGGCGTACCCGGGCTGGCTGAACTGCTGGCCGTAGGCCGGCGCGGCCGGGGGCTCCGGCACGGCGTAGGGCGTCTGGCCGGGGGGCGGCGCGGCTTGGGGCTGCGGCACGGCGTAGGGCGTCTGGCCGTAGGCCTCTCCCGGGGACTGGTAGGCGGCGGCCGGCGGAACCTGCTGCGGCTCCGGGTAGGCCGGGTGCGGCAGCTCGAGGCTCGGCAGGTCGAGGTTGGTCGCCGTGCCGCTTGTGGACGGGAAATCGGGCTGGACAGCGTCCAGGTCGGGCGCGACCGGCACCGGCGGCTCTGCGTCCTCGACGGTCAGCTTCGGTGCGAGCTCGTGGGAGATCAGGTCATCGGTGATCGGCTCTTCTGCCGTGGGCTGCGCGGGTGTTTCCGCAGCGGGCGTTGCCGGGGCAGCCTCGGGCTCGGTGACCTGCGGATCGATGTCCTTCTCAGTCGGTTCCATGGGTCCAACCCTAATGCGCCCGCCCGCGCTGGACAGCCGGAATACCCCCGAAACTCCCCTGATCAGGCGTGCATCGCAGCCGGGATCGGCGCGGTCCAGCGCTGCCGGATCTCGTCCATCGGAAGGGCGAAATTGCCCTGCAGTTCGAGGAAGCCCGTCCGGGTCACCTCACCCAGTCGGGTCACCGGGAGCTGGTGCTTCGCGCACAGCTCCGCAAAGGCGTCCAGCGTCGCGTTCGGCAGCGACACCAGCACCCGTCCGGGCGTCTCGGAGAACAGCTGGACGCAGGGATCGCCGGCCGGCAGCGTCGCGGACACCGACAGGTCGTTGCGCAGGCACGACTCGACCAGCGCCTGCGCGAGCCCGCCATCGGCGAGGTCATGGGCGGAGCTCAGCAGGTGGGCCCTGGATGCCGCGACCAGCATGCGGCCAAGCCGCTGCTCGTGGTCGAAGTCGGGCGTCGGGGGCACACCACCGATATGGCCGTGGATGGTCTCCGCCCAGGCGGTGCCGGACATGTCCTCGTGGGTGTCGCCGACGAGGAAGACGTTGTCGCCGGGGGTGGTGAACCCCGAGCGGATGCGGTCAGCGACGTCCTCGATGATGCCGAGCATCCCGATCACCGGCGTCGGCATGATGTTGGCGCCGCCGGTCTGGTTGTAGAAGCTCACGTTTCCGCCGGTGACCGGGGTGCCGAGGGCCTTGCAGGCGTCGACGAGGCCACCGATTGCCTCGCTGAACTGCCACATGACCTCCGGGTCCTCCGGCGAGCCGAAGTTGAGGCAGTCGGTGATCGCGACCGGCTCCGCGCCGGTTGCCGCAACGTTGCGATAGGCCTCGCACATGGCCAGCTGGGCACCGAGGTACGGGTTCAGGAGGGCGAACCTCGCATTGCAGTCGGTGGCCAGCGCGATGCCGAGGCCGGTCTCCTCGTCGATCCGCAGCATGCCGGAGTCCTCGGGCTGGGCGAGGATCGAGTTGCCGCGCACGTAGCGGTCGTACTGGTCGGTGACCCACGACTTGTCGGCCTGGTTGGGCGCGCCCACCAGCTTCAGGAGCGTCGCAGCAAGGTCGTCAGGCTCGCTCGCGCGGGGCAGGACGTTGGCGCTGCGGGCGTTCAGGTCGTCGATCCACCACGGACGCTCGATCGGGCGGTGGTACACCGGGCCCCCATGGGCGACGGTGCCGGGCTCGACGTCGACGACGCGCTCACCGTGCCAGTCGATCAGCAGCCGGTCGCCTTCGATGACCTCGCCGATGACGGTGGCCAGCACGTCCCACTTGGCGCAGATCTCGAGGAACTTCGCCACGTCGGCCGGCTCGACGACGGCGCACATGCGTTCCTGCGACTCGCTCATCAGGATCTCTTCTGGCGAGAGTGTCGAGTCACGCAGCGGCACCAGGTCGAGGTCGACGTGCATGCCGCCGTCACCGGCGCTCGCCAGTTCGGACGTGGCGCAGGAGATGCCGGCGGCGCCCAGGTCCTGGATGCCGACGATGATCCCTGCTGCGAACAGTTCCAGGGTGCACTCGATCAGCAGCTTCTCCATGAAGGGGTCGCCCACCTGCACGGCCGGACGCTTGGCGGGGCCGTCCGCCTCGAAGGTCTCCGAAGCCAGGATGGAAGCGCCGCCGATGCCGTCGCCGCCGGTGGCCGCGCCGTAGAGGATCACCTTGTTCCCGGTGCCGGAGGCGAACGCGAGGTGCATGTCCTCGTGCCGCAGGACGCCGACGCACAGGGCGTTGACCAGCGGGTTGCCGTAATAGGTGGGGTCGAAGACCACCTCGCCGCCGATGTTGGGCAGGCCGAGGCAGTTGCCGTAGCCGCCGACGCCGGCGACGATGCCCGGCATCACGCGGGCGGTGTCGGGAGCGTCGAGGGCGCCGAAGCGCAGAGCGTCCATCACGCCGATCGGGCGGGCACCCATGGCGAGGATGTCGCGGACGATGCCGCCAACGCCGGTCGCTGCGCCCTGGTACGGCTCGACGTAGGACGGGTGGTTGTGGCTCTCGATCTTGAAGGTGACAGCCCAGCCACCTCCGACGTCGACGACGCCTGCCTGCTCGCCGATACCGGCCAGCAGCGGGCCGCGCGGGGTGTCCTTGCCGACGGCGGCGAACTTGGCCAGGTGCACCTTGGAGGACTTGTAGGAGCAGTGTTCGCTCCACATCACCGAGTACATGGCCAGCTCGCACGAGGTGGGACGCCGGTCCAGGATCTCCTTGATGCGGGCGTACTCGTCGACCTTGAGGCCGAGCTCCGACCACGGCTGGGAGTCGTCGGGGTTCTGAGAAGCGTTGCTCACGGTGTCGGCCACGGCGGCAAATCTACCGTGGCAACTGCTGCCGACTCAGCGGCGTCCGCGTACCCTGACAGCCAGGGGCAGAGGAGGGGACATGTCGTCCAACCGGGACCTTGTCGTGCGTTGCCCGTTCGACGACAGCATCTACGGCACGCTGCAGTCGACGACGGCAGATCAGGTACCTGCGGTGATCGCGACGGCGCGTCGTGCGCAGGCCGTCTGGGCAGCAGTGCCGGTCGCAGAGCGGGCCCGGGTGTTCCGGCGGCTCGCGGGCCTCATCCTCGATGGCCGCGACCGGATCCTCGACACCATCCAGGCGGAATCCGGCAAGGCGCGCCTCAGCGCCTTCGAAGAGGTGATGGACGCGGCGCGCGCCGTCCGCGTGTTCGCCGGTCGCGCGCCCGGCCTGCTCCGTCCACGGCGTCGCGGCGGGGCGATTCCCGTACTCACAAAGACCTTCGAGCACCACCGTCCCCTCGGGGTCGTCGGCATCATCAACGCCTGGAACTACCCGTTCAACCTTCCGGCCAGTGACGGCGCCGAGGCGCTCCTGGCCGGCAACGCCGTCCTGCTGAAGCCCGACTCGCAGACCCCGTTCACAGCCCTCCTGCTGGCAGAGCTCCTCGCGGAGGCCGGCCTGCCGGACGGGCTGTTCCAGGTGCTGCCGGGCTCCGGCGCTGAGCTCGGTCCTGCCCTTGTTGCCGGTGTCGACCACCTGATGTTCACCGGTTCCACGGCGACCGGACGGAAGCTCGCCGTCGCATGCGCCGAGCGACTGATCGGCTTCTCCGGCGAGCTCGGGGGCAAGAACCCGCTGCTGGTGCTGGACGATGCCGACCTCGCGACGGCCGCCGCCGGCACCGCACACGGCGCCTTCGCGAACACCGGGCAGGTGTGCGTCGGCATCGAGCGCGCTTACGTCCACCGGGGTGTGTACGACGAGTTCGTCGAACGCCTTCTGGCGCGTGTCGGCGCGCTGCGGGTCGGGGTGGGCTACGACTGGAAGCTCGACGTGGGGTCGCTGTCGTCGGCAAGGCAGCTGGAGTCCGTCACCGCGCACGTCGACGATGCGGTTGCCAAGGGGGCGACCGTGCTGGCCGGGGGAAGCGCCCGACCCGACCTCGGCCCCTACTGCTACGAGCCGACCGTGCTGACCGGTGTGACCGAGGACATGGCGCTGTGCAGGGAGGAGACCTTCGGACCGGTCCTGGCCGTCTACCGGGTCGAGTCCGAAGACGAGGCCGTCGCCCTCGCCAACGACAGCTCGTACGGGCTGAACGCCAGCGTGTGGTCCGCTCGCCGCGGCCCCGAGGTGGCAGCGCGGCTCCGCACGGGGACGGTCAACATCAACGAGGGCTATGCCGCTGCCTGGGGCTCGCATGCTGCGCCGATGGGCGGCATGGGCGAGTCCGGCATGGGACGGCGCCACGGCGACCACGGCCTGTTGAAGTACACCGAGCCGCAGACCGTCAGCGTCCAGCGCCTGCACCGGATCGCGCCGCCACCGAAGCTGGGCAACGAGGGCTTCGCGACGGTGCTGACCGCAGCCATCAGGATCCTGAACGGGCCCCGGCGATGACGACTCTCGTCACCGGGGGCGGCAGCGGGCTCGGCCGCCAGCTGTGTCGCCAGGCTGCGTCCCGTGGTGCCCGGGTGATCGTGTGGGACCTCGACGGCGATGCGGCTGCGCAGACGGTCGCACTGATCACCGCCGCCGGTGGGTCGGCGTGCCACCGACAGGTCGATGTCACGGACGCGGCGGGCGTCGCTGCTGCAGCCGCGGACGAAGGGCCGGTGGACGTCCTGGTGAACTGCGCAGGAGTTGTCACGGGCAGACTCCTGCTCGAGGCCTCCGAAGCCCAGATCCGGCGGACGTTCGACGTCAACGTGCTCGGCCTGTACTGGACCACCCGCGCCTTCCTTCCCGGCATGCTCGCCAGCGACAGCGGCACCGTCGTCACCATCGCCAGCGCGGCCGGCCTCGTCGGCGTTGCCCGACAGACCGACTACTCGGCCAGCAAGTGGGCTGCGATCGGATTCACCGAGTCCTTGCGGGCAGAGCTGCGCGGCACGGCGGTGTCGACCCTCGTCGTGGCGCCCTACTACATCGACACCGGGATGTTCGCGGGGGTGCGCACCCGGTTCCCGCTCCTGCTGCCGATCCTGCGCGAGTCCGACGTGGCCAGGAAGGTGCTGGACGCGGTCCAGGCGGGAAGGAAGCAACTGGTCCTGCCGCCGCTGGTCCGTGTGCTGCCCGTGCTGCGCGTGCTGCCGGTCGTCGCGTTCGACGCCCTGGCCGACCTGTTCGGGATCAACCGGTCGATGGACCACTTCGTCGGCAGGGGACGTTGAGCGTCTTCGCAGCCTTCGACCTGCCGGCCGAGCCGCCGGGGCGGGAGGTCCGCCTTCGCGGCAGGTTCACGAGCCCGCCGCTCCAGGTGCTCTCCGCTGCTCACCCCCGCGAGGTTCCTGCCGTCGTCGCGGCGGCAGAGCGGGCCGCGCTGGCCGGCAACTGGGTGGTCGGCGGACTGAGCTACTCGGCGGCCGGAGCCTGGGACGCGGCCCAGAGCGCCGTGGCCGACTGCCCCGCGGCCCATTTCGAGGTGTACGCGACGGTGGAGGGCTGGCCGGTCGGATCTCCCCCACTGCCCGCGCTGGACTGGCGCGACGACCCGACGCTGGCCGGCGGCACCCGGCCGGAGTCGGCGATCCGGGCTGTGCGAGAGCACATCGCAGCGGGCGACTGCTACCAGGTGAACCTCACCGGCCGCTGGCGGGCCGTGCGGCCGGTCGGCCTCGACCCGTTCGGTTACTTCGCTGCTCTCGCCGCCGCCCAGCCCGGCGGGTACTCCGTCTACTGTGCCGGCGCGGGAGTGGCGAGCGTCTCGCCGGAGCTGTTCTTCCATCGCTGCGAGGGGCTGCTGGTGACCCAGCCGATGAAGGGCACGCTCGGCGTCGAGCACCCGCCGGAGACACTGCTGGCCAGCGCGAAGGACCGGGCCGAGAACCTCATGATCGTCGACCTGCTCCGCAACGACCTCGGCCGGGTGTGCGAACCCGGAACCGTCACCGTGGAGCGGCTGTTCGAGCTGCACCGGCTGCCGACCGTGTGGCAGCTCACCTCCACGGTCACCGGCCGGCCACGCCCGGGCACCGGGCTGGCGGAAGCGTTCGCAGCGCTGTTCCCCTGCGGCTCCGTGACCGGGGCGCCGAAGCTGGCAGCGATGTCGGTGATCGCAGAACTGGAGGACGGCCCGCGCGGCTGGTACTGCGGCGCGTTCGGGGTGATCCGTCCCGGCGGGACAGCAACCTTCAACGTCCCGATCCGCACCGTCACCATCGGCGAGCGGTGGCTGGCCTGCGGTATCGGCAGCGGGATCGTGGCCGACTCCGACCCGGCGGCCGAGGTCGCGGAGTGGCGGGCGAAGGCACGCTTCCTCCAGGCATCGCCGCTGCGGGCACTCGAGACCATGCTGGCCACCGATGGCAGCGTCCGGCGGCTGGGGGCCCACCTCTCCCGGCTGGCCGGATGCTGCGCCGACCTGGGCCTCGCCGTCGACCTCGCCGAGGTGGCTGCTGTGCTGCAGGCTGTGACACCTCCGTCCGGACGGCACCGCCTGCGGCTGGTCGCCGGTGACGGCGCATCGCTGGTCGAGGTGGCGCCAGCGCCGGAGGCAGGCGTCCCCGTCAGCCTGCAGCTGGCTACCGAACCTCTCGACGTGGCGGCGCTCGCGCCGGTGATCCGCAACAAGACCACCCACAGGGCCCACTACCAGCGACTGCGCGATCAGGCGTCCGCCGGCGTCTTCGACGTCATCTGCCACACCGGGTCCGAAGTGACCGAGTGCTGCCTCGGCAACCTCGCCGTGAAGCTGGGGGGTGAGTGGGTGACGCCGCCGGCCACTGCTGGGCTCCTTCCCGGGACGCTAAGGGCGGAACTCCTAGCCAGCGGTGAGATCCGGGAGCGCACCGTGCTCCTCGACGACCTGGCGGCGGCCGAGGGGATGGCCTTCCTCAACGCCGTCCGTGGATGGTGCCCTGCGATCCTCGTTGCTCGCTAGGGTGAACCCCATGACCGAGCGCATCGCTGTCGACGCCGGCCAGACAGGAATTCGTCTGCGCTGGGAGCACGACCGGGAACGCCTCGAGGCCAGCGCCCCCGGCGTACTCACCGACCGTCCCCTGATGCCGCAGCTGGCCGCCGCCGTCGGCACCATGGTGACCGCCCACGGCCTGAAGCCCGAATTCGTCGGTGTCGGGTGCTCGGGGCTGGTCACACCGGAGGCGACGGAGCTGCTCGGGCTCGTGTCCGGGTACGGCGTCCGCGAGGTTGCCGTCGCCCATGACGCGACGACCAGCTACCTCGGCGCACTCGGCGACGCGCCGGGCGCCGTGATCGCAGCAGGTACCGGAGTGGTGACGCTCGCCGTCGGGCGCACCGTCGCACGCGTTGACGGCTGGGGCTACCTGATCGGCGACGCCGGCAGCGCCTTCTGGATCGGCAGGGCCGGTATGGACGCTGCCATGCGCGGCTATGACCGCCGCGGCCAACTCACACCGCTGACCGACCGGCTGCAGCAGATCTTCCCCGACCTCGACAACGCCTACGTGGAGTTGCAGTCCGACGAGCGAAGGGTGAGCCGTATCGCCGACTTCGCCCGCGTCGTCGACGAGCTGGCCACCACCGACCCGGTGTCCGCAGGGATCATGGACGCAGCGGCGGCGGAGCTGAGCGAATCCGTCGTTGCCGGGTTGCGCCGGGTGTGCCTGATGGAGGATCCGACGGTGTGCGCGCTGGGCCAGGTGCTGCGGTCCAGCAACATCCGCAGCCGGTTCGTCCGCTACCTCCGCCTGCAGTGGCCCGACCTCGAACTGGCCGAGCCCCAGGGCAACGCCCTCGACGGTGCCGCCCGGCTCGCCGACCTGCGGCACGACTCGCCCCTGTCCGGCCTTGTGGCCAGGGAGGTCAGCTGACGGCTGCGGCCAGGAAGCGCTGCACGCTGGTGAAGAAGCCGAGGCCGTCGATCGACGCGCCGGCCAGTTCCTCGACGTTGTGCTCGGGGTGCGGCATCAGGCCGACGACGTTGCCACGCTCGTTGGTGATGCCGGCGATGTCGTTGATGGAGCCGTTCGGGTTGACGTCGAGGTAGCGGAACACCACCCGGTTCTCCCCCTCGAGTCTCGCGACGGTCTCCGCATCGGCCTGGAAGTTCCCCTCGCCGTTCTTCAGCGCGATCACGATCTCGTCGCCGGTCTGGTAGTCCTGCGTCCAGACCGTGTCGGTGGACTCGACGCGCAGCTTCTGGTCCCTGCAGACGAACGTGCGCCGGTCGTTGCGGATCAGCGCGCCGGGCAGCAGGTGCGCCTCGCAGAGCACCTGGAAGCCGTTGCAGATACCGAGGACGGGCATGCCCTTCGCCGCTTCGGCGATCACTTCGCCCATCACGGGGGAGAACCGGGCGATCGCGCCGCAGCGCAGGTAGTCGCCGTAGGAGAAGCCGCCGGGAAGGATCACGGCGTCGACGTCGAGGGAGTCGCTGGCGTGCCAGAGCGATACCGGCTCCGCGCCTGCGAGACGGACGGCGCGGGACGCGTCCGAGTCATCGAGCGAGCCGGGGAAGGTGACCACGCCGATGCGCGCCGTCACTGCTCGGTCCGCACGTCGAAGGACTCGATCACCGTGTTGGCAAGGAGGGTCTCCGCCGCGCGGCGGATGTCGTCGAGACGCTCGGGGGTGACGTCGCCGTCCACCTCGATCTCGAACCGCTTTCCCTGCCGGACGGCGAGTCCGGAGAAGCCGAGCCGGCGCAGTGCCCCGGTCACAGCCTTGCCCTGCGGGTCGAGGATCTCGGGCTTGGGCATCACGTCAACGATCACTCGGGCCATGGCAGGGAGTCTAACGGCCGAGGTCGGCGCCGGTGAGTCTGGTGTAGGCGGCGAGATAGCGGGCACGGGTGGCCGCCACCACCTCCGGCGGCAGTTCCGGCGGCGGCGACACCTTGTCCCAACCGGATTCGTTGGCCAGCCAGTCGCGCACGTACTGCTTGTCGAAGCTGGGCAGGCTCTTACCCGGGTGCCACGCTGCCGCATCCCAGAAGCGGGAAGAGTCCGGGGTGAGTACCTCGTCCGCGAGCACCAGTTCACCGTCGCGCAGTCCGAACTCGAACTTGGTGTCGGCGAGGATGATGCCCCGCTCGGCGGCGAGGCCGGCTGCAGTCGTGTAGATGGCGAGGGTCGCGTCGCGGAGCCGGGTGGCCAGGTCCTCGCCGTGCAGGCCGACGATGGTGGCGAAGTCGACGTTCTCGTCATGCTCGCCCATCGGCGCCTTGATCGCAGGGGTGAAGATCGGCTCCGGCAACTGCGAGCCGTCCACCAGCCCTGCCGGCAGCGGCACGCCGCACACCGTCCCGGACGCCTGGTACTCCACCCAGCCCGACCCGGTGAGGTAGCCGCGGGCGACGCACTCGACCGGCACCATGTCGAGCTTCTCCACGACCACCGCCCGGCCGGCGACCTCGTGCGGGACGTCCGTGGAGACCACGTGGTTGGGGAACGGGAGCTGGTCGAACCACCACAGCGACAGCTGGGTGAGCACGACTCCCTTGTCCGGGATCTCCGTCGGCAGGACGTGGTCGAAGGCGGAGATCGCGTCGGTCGCCACCATCAGGATGCGTCCGCCCGGCCAGTCGTACAGCCGTCGGACCTTGCCAACGTGGATCGGGTTGTCGAGCACGGCGCCAGCCTAACGGCAGTAGGCAGCAGCTCCCCCGTCCGTCTGCCTACGCGAGCTTGCGGCGGTAGGCGGCCATCGCGAACAGGTACGCGACGACAAGGATGGCCACGCACCAGGCGAGGGCGATCCACAGGTCGGCGCCCACCGGCTGGCCGGCGAACAGGTCGCGGATCGCGTTCACGATCGAGGTCACCGGCTGGTTCTCCGCGAACCAGCGCACCGGGCCGGGCATCGTCCCGGTCGGCACGAACGCAGAACTGACGAACGGCAGGAAGATGAGCGGGTAGGAGAAGGCGCTCGCACCGTCCACCGACTTGGCTGTGAGTCCGGGAATGACGGCCAGCCAGGTCAGGGCGAGGGTGAACAGGACGAGGATGCCGCCGACGGCGAGCCAGCCGAGCACGCCTGCGCCGGAGCGGAAGCCCATCAGCAGGCCGACCAGCACGACGACCACGATCGAGATCAGGTTGGCGACCAGCGAGGTGATCACGTGCGCCCACAGCACCGACGACCGTGCGATCGGCATGGAGTGGAACCGGTCGAAGATGCCGCTGGTCAGGTCGAGGAAGAGCCGGTAGGCGGTGTAGGCGATGCCGGAGGCGATCGTGATGATCAGGATGCCGGGCAGCAGGTAGGTCACGTACGAGTCGGTGCCGGTGTTGATCGCACCGCCGAGCACGTAGACGAACAGCAGCATCATGGCGATCGGCGTGATCGCCGTGGTGATGATGGTGTCGAGGCTGCGGGTGATGTGTCGCAGGGAGCGTCCGGTCAGGACGGCCGTGTCACCGAAGAAGTGGGTGGTGGTCATTGTCGTTCCTCACTTGTCCTGGCCGACGAGCGCGAGGAACACGTCCTCGAGCGTCGGCTGCTTCTCGACGTACTCCACCTTGGCCGGTGGCAGCAGTTGCTTGAGTTCCGCGAGGGTGCCGTCGACGATGATCCGGCCGTCGTGCAGGATCGCGATCCGATTCGCGAGTTGCTCTGCCTCGTCGAGGTACTGGGTGGTGAGCAGCACGGTCGTGCCGGCTGCGGCGAGTTCCCTCACTGCCTGCCAGACCTCGAGCCGCGCCTGCGGATCGAGCCCCGTCGTCGGCTCGTCGAGGAAGATCACCGGCGGATTCCCGATCAGGCTCATCGCGATGTCGAGCCGGCGGCGCATGCCCCCGGAGTAGGCCGACACCTTGCGGGTGGCTGCCTCGGTGAGCCCGAAGCGCGCGAGCAGGTCGTCTGCGATCGTTCCGGGGTTCCTCAGGTGGCGCAGCCGGGCGACGAGGACGAGGTTCTCCCGTCCGGTGAGGATCTCGTCGACGGCAGCGAACTGCCCGGTGAGGCTGATCGACTGCCGGACGTCCGCTGCCTGCCGCGCCACGTCGAAGCCGTTGACCCCTGCGGTTCCCGCGTCGGACTTGAGCAGCGTGGACAGGATCTTCACGACCGTCGTCTTGCCCGCCCCATTGGAGCCGAGCAGGGCGAAGATGCTGCCCCTGGCCACGTCGAAGTCGACGCCCTTGAGCACCTCCACCTTTCCGTAGGACTTCTCGAGGGCGCGGACGGTGATCACCGGTTCGGCCACAGACGTGCTTGTCATATCCATCTCCGTTCAGGAGTTACTTGTCGGTGCCGGCGACGCGATCAATCGCGTCGATCAGCCGGGTGCGTTCCTTGTTGATCCACTGGCCGTCGGAATAGTTCGCGATGAAGGTCTCCGCGAACTCCACCGGGTCGTCGCCGACGATCGCGCGGATCGGCGTGGCGTCGGCCGCTGCCTGCTCGAACAGGTCGGCGAGGTCGTCGAGCATGGTCACGAGGACGCGGCCGTTCGCAATCCCCCCGAAGTACATGTAGTAGCGCTCCAGCGCTTCCACGGCCGTGCGGTAGTTGTCCGGAAGCTGCTTGATGCGTGACTTGTGCAGCTTGTACTGCTTCTTCTCCTCCAGCGATCCGGTGACCGCCTCGATCCATTTCGG
Source organism: uncultured Actinomycetota bacterium (assembly GCA_963799235.1). Lineage (GTDB taxonomy): Bacteria > Actinomycetota > Actinomycetes > Propionibacteriales > Propionibacteriaceae > Propionicimonas. The sequence continues at coordinate 406,146 of CAWCWL010000002.1, forward strand.
TGCCATAACTACTTGCCTCCTTGTTTGAGCTGTGCGAGTCGTTCGGTGAGGAAGCCCCAGGTCGTCCAGAACTCCTCGAGATCGCCACGTCCGGCGTCGTTGAGGGAGTACACCTTGCGCGGCGGGCCCTTCTCCGAAGGGACCTTCTCGACGTCGACGAGGCCCCGCTGCTCGATCCTGACCAGCAGGGCGTACACCGTGCCCTCTGCGATGTCGACGAACCCCTGCTCCCTGAGCCAGGCGGTGATCTCGTAGCCGTACGCGGGACGCGCCGCGAGGAACGCAAGGATGATCCCCTCCAGCGTCCCCTTGAGCATCTCCGTCATCTGCTTGCCCATCGGGCTCTCCCAACTACTCAGCGTGACTGACTACCAGTAGATAGTAACACTGAATACCGGACGCACAAGAGGGCCCCCGGACCGAGTTGGAACCGTCCCCAATCTGGTCCGGACCGAGTTGGGGACGGTTCCAACTCGGTCCAAGGGCAGTCCTAGAGGACGGCGCCGGGGGTGTAGGCGGCCCCGTCGGGGAAGCGGGCGGCAAGCTCGCCCACCCGGGCTGCGATCGCGTCCACCTGGCTGCGCGCGGAGCCGGTGAGCTCGAGGGGGTCGATCCCGCCGAGTTGGCCCCTGCTCAGCCCGAGGCGCGGATCGGCGGCCAGCCGGTCGTACAGGTCGTTTCCGCCACCGGCGCGCATGCCCAGGGCGACGGCGACGGCGTGCTCCTTGATCACCTCGTGGGCGGTCTCGCGTCCCACTCCCGCACGCACGGCTGCCATCAGCACCCGGGTCGTGGTGAGGAACGGCAGGAAGCGCTGCAACTCCGCCTCGATGACGGCGGGGAACGCCCCGAACTCCGCAAGGACTGTGAGGAAGGTCTCGAACAGGCCATCGAGGGCGTAGCAGGCGTCCGGCAGGGCGATACGGCGGACGACAGAGCAGGAGACGTCGCCCTCGTTCCACTGGTTGCCGGCGAGCTCGCCGGCCATGGACGCGTAGCCGCGCAGCACGACGGCGAGGCCGTTGACCCGCTCGCAGGACCGGGTGTTCATCTTGTGCGGCATCGCCGACGACCCCACCTGGCCCTCGGCGAAGCCTTCGGTGACCAGTTCCTGGCCGGCCATCAGCCGGATCGTCGTCGCGAGGCTGGACGGGCCGGCAGCCACCTGGACAAGGGCCGTCAGCACCTCGTAGTCGAGCGAGCGCGGGTACACCTGGCCGGTAGCCGTGAACACGCCGCCGAAGCCCAGGTGGGTGGCCACCCTGCGCTCGAGGTCCGCCAGCTTGTCCTGATCGCCGCCGAGCAGGTCGAGCATGTCCTGGCTGGTGCCCATCGGGCCCTTGATGCCCCGTGCCGGGTAGCGGGCGATCAGCTCGTCGACGCGGGCGAAGGCCACCAGCAGCTCGTCGGCAGCGGAAGCGAACCGCTTGCCGAGCGTCGTCGTCTGGGCGGCGACGTTGTGCGAGCGTCCCGCCATCGGCAGGTCGCGGTACTGCACGGCGAGCCGCGCGAGATTCACCAGCACGGTGACGATGCGCTCACGGACGAGGTCCAGCGAGCTCACCAGCTGGCGCTGCTCGATGTTCTCCGTGAGGTCACGGCTCGTCATGCCCTTGTGCACGTGCTCGTGGCCGGCGAGGGCGTTGAATTCCTCGATGCGCGCCTTCACGTCGTGGCGGGTGACCCGCTCGCGGGCGTCGATGCTGGCGAGGTCCACCCGACCGACGACGGCCTCGTAGTCGGCGATCACCGCCGCAGCATCGTCACCGCCGAAGTCGACGCCGAGGTCGGCCTGCGCCTGGAGGACCGCGATCCACAGCCGGCGCTCCGCGACGATCTTCGCCTCCGGCGACCAGATCTCGCGCATCGCTGCGGACGCGTAGCGGTTGGCAAGGACGTTGGGGATCATGACTGACCCCTTCCTTCCGACTTGTCAGAATCAGGGGAGGCTATAGCCCCCTGTGGTTCTGACAACTCGGGATGGTGGGCGGCTTTGAGGGCGATGTCGGTGCGGTGGAAGGCGCCGGGAATGGTGATCAGGGCGACCTTGGCGTAGGCGGCATCCCGTGCCTCCGCGAGCGTGTCACCGGTGCCGACGACGGTCAGCACCCGGCCGCCGGCACTGACCAGGCAGCCGTCGGCGTCCAGTGCCGTACCGGCGTGGAAGACGCCCTCGACGTCCGCGCCCGTGATCGGGTCGCCCTTGCGCGGCGCCTCCGGGTAGCCGTGGGCTGCGACGACGACGCCGACGGCGGCACCGCTGCCCCACTCCAGCGGGGCGTGGCTGCCGAGCTCGCCGGTGGCCGCAGCCAGCAGCACCTCGCCGAGCGGGGTCTTGAGGCGGGTGAGCAGCGGCTGAGTCTCGGGGTCGCCGAAGCGTGCGTTGAACTCCACGACACGGAGCCCACTCGACGTGAGCGCGAGGCCGGCATAGACGAGGCCGACGAAGGGGGTCCCGCGACGACGGAGCTCATCGACGGTGGGCTGGATGACCCGGTCCACCACGTCGGCGACGAGGCCGGCCGGTGCCCACGGCAAGGGGGTGTAGGCGCCCATGCCGCCGGTGTTGGGCCCGGTGTCGCCGTCCCCGACCCGCTTGAAGTCCTGCGCGGGCTCGAACGGCAGCACGCTGGTGCCGTCGCTGAGGGCGAAGAGGCTGACCTCCGGCCCGTCCAGGTAGTCCTCGACGATGACGCGGCGGCAGCCGGCGGCGTGCCGGATGGCGGCGTCCCTGTCGTCGGTGACTATGACGCCCTTGCCTGCGGCCAGCCCGTCGTCCTTCACGACGTAGGGGGCGCCGAACTCGTCCAGCGCTGCGATCACCTCGCCCATGTCGAGGCAGAGCCGGGCGTCGGCCGTCGGTACGCCGGCGGCCTCCATGATCTCCTTGGCGAACGCCTTGCTGCCCTCCAGCTGCGCTGCGGCTGCACTCGGACCGAAGACCGGGATCCCGCGGGCACGGACGGCGTCCGCCACGCCTGCCACCAGCGGAGCCTCCGGCCCCACGACGACGAGATCGGCTCCGAGGGCTGCTGCGAGGTCGGCGACCGCCTCGCCGTCCATGGCGTCGACGGGATGGTTGGTGCCGACCGCAGCCGTGCCGGGGTTGCCGGGAGCGACGTGGACATCGCTGTCGCGGCTGAGGGCCCAGGCGAGTGCATGCTCCCGTCCGCCCGATCCGATCACCAGTACGGTCAGGTTAGTCACGCGGTGATCCTACCGAGGCCGGAGCCCCTCAAAGATTGTCCCGTCCGCCCAGCACGATCAACGCTCGAGCCCCCTCGCGGTTCTGTGCTGGTGCGGACGGGTCCCCAGGAGAAGAAGTCTGCAGCGAGAGCTTAACAGGAAAGACTGTTTTCGGATAGGGTCTTTTCAGTATCTTCCTGACCAGGGCCGCGCGAGCGGCGAAGCTCGTTGAATGAGGAGTTGGCGTGAAGAGGATCCCGTTCGTCGTCGCTGCTGGAGCAGTGGCCGTCTCCATGGTGCTGACTGCCTGCACCACCACCCCGCCCACCCCGACGGCGTCAGCATCCGTGTCCGGGTCGACTGCCCCCAAGGCATCCCTGCTGCGGGTGTGGGCCGGTAGTTCCACCCCGATCACGGTGGACTTCAACCCGTTCCACGTCGACACGGCACTGTTCGGCACGTACGGCCCGATCTACGAACCGCTGTTCTTCTACAACCAGCTCTCCGCCGACCCGCCGACGCCCATGCTTGGCGAGAGCTTCAGTTACAGCGCGGACGGGCGATCGGTGACGATCAAGCTCAGGCCGAACGTCAAGTGGAGCGACGGGGAGCCGCTGACCGCTGACGACGTGGCCTTCACCCTCGGCTACGGGCCGAACAAGACCGACAAGATGATCTCTGCCACCGCAACGGACGCCAGCACCGTCGAGGTCAAGTACTCGACGCCGCAGTTCACGAACGAGTCCCAACTGCTCGGTGCGACCATGATCGTTCCGAAGCATGTCTGGTCGAAGATCACCAGTTACATGAAGGAGACCAACCCCAAGCCGGTCGGCTCCGGTGCCTACATCGTGAAGACCACCTCGGACGCGTCATACACCTTCACGGCCAACCCGAACTACCGCGACGGCGCTCCCCCGATCAGCGACGTGCAGTACCTCGGCCTCGACTCCAACCAGTCCGGCCAGGACATGCTGACCACCGGCCAGATCGACTGGACCGGCATGTTCGTCGCCAACCCCGACACCGTGACAGCGGACGGGGCGATCGCAACCATGAACCAGCAGCAGGACCCGACCGTCATCGTGACCTGCTCGGACGCGTCCAAGGGCTGCAAGGGCGCGCAGACCGACCCGGTGGTGCGGCAGGCGCTGAACGTCGCCATCGACCGTCCGGCACTGGCGGAGAAGGCCTGGGCCGGCCTCGTCGGCGAGGCCAACCCGGCCTTCGTATTGCTGCCCCGTGACCAGCAGTGGCTCGGTGACCCGTCGCTGGCGCCCAGCCCGCAGAGCCCCAACGCCGCGCAGGCCGGCCAGCTCCTCGAGGCCGCCGGGTACGCGAAGAACGCCAAGGGCTTCTACGCAAAGGACGGCAAGGAGGTGGACCTCGACCTGTTCAGCCCCGACGGCTGGACCGACTACAACGACGCGGCGAAGCTGATCGCAGAGGAGGCCGGCAAGGCCGGCATCAAGGTCACCGCCCGCACCGTCTCCGAGGCCGAGTACTGGACGCCGGTCACCAACGGCGACTTCCAGCTCGCCATGTACGGCCTCACCCAGTCGCTGGTCGCCGACCCGTTCAGCAACTACGACCAGTACTTCTATGGGAAGTCGACGGCCAAGGTGGGCGACGCGCCGACGCGCGGCCAGAACTACTCCCGGTACGCCAACCCGGTGGTCGACGCCGCGGTCGAAGCCGCCGGCGCCACCAACGACCCGGCGGCGAAGAAGGCCGAGTACGCCAAGATCCAGGCGCAGATCTCCAAGGACCTGCCCTACATCCCGGTCGTGCTCAACGCGTCCCAGGCCTTCTTCAACACCAGGGGCTTCACCGGCTGGCCGACGGACGACAACCTGTACGCCGACCCGCTGCCCTATCTCTCCGTCGCGCCGGCGATCGTGCTGCTGCACCTCAAGCCGGTCTCGTGAGCGGCTGCCCCCAGCGAGGCCGGTGATGGTCTTCTACCTCCGGCGGATCGCCTTCTACCTCGTCACGCTGTGGGCGGCGATCTCGCTGAACTTCCTGCTTCCCCGCATGATGCCCGGCGACCCCGCGGCGATCATGATCGGGAAGCTGCGCCGCGCCAGTGGCGGCAGGGAGCTTTCGGAGGAGACCGTCAAGGCGATCTACGCCCTGCTCGGCGCGGACAAGAGCGTCCCGGCGTGGGACCAGTACCTGGCCTACTGGGGACGCCTGCTGTCCGGTGACCTCGGCATCTCCTCGACGCGCTACCCCTACCCTGTGGCGACGCTGATCGGCAACGCCCTGCCGTGGACCCTGCTGATGGTCGGTGCTGCGACGGTGATCTCGTTCGTGCTCGGCATCGTGATCGGCGCCTGGGTCGGCTGGAAGCGGGGCACCTGGCTCGACCACCTCGTGCCGGCCACGTCGCTGCTGCAGTCCATCCCCTACTTCTGGCTGGCGCTGGTGCTGGTCGCCGCGTTTTCCGTCCAGCTGCGCTGGCTGCCGATCGTCGGCGCCTACGACGTGTTCGCCTTCCCCTCCGGGCCGGAGTGGAGCTGGGAGTTCGCGCTCAGCGCGCTCTACCACGCGTTCCTTCCGGCCCTGACGATCGTGATCTCGTCCGTGGGCGGGTGGTTGCTCGGGATGCGCAACATGATGGTCTCGACGATGAGCGAGGACTACGTGCTCACCGCCGAGGCCAAGGGCCTGCGTCCCGGACGGATCCGTGACCGCTACGCCGCGCGCAACGCAGCGATCCCGAGCCTCGCAGGATTCAGCATCGCGCTCGGCTTCGTCGTCGCCGGCTCGATCGTGACCGAGCAGGTGTTCAGCTACCCGGGCATCGGCAAGCTGATGATCCAGAGCGTCCAGGGCCTCGACTACGCGCTGATGCAGGGCGTCTTCCTCGTGATCACGCTGACGGTGCTGGCGGCCAACTTCCTGATGGACCTGTTCTACGGCCTCATCGACCCCCGGGTGCGCAGCCATGGCTGACCGCTTCGCGAACATCCGCTACCTGTTGCCGACCTGGTCGGGCAAGCTCATCTCCGGGCTGGTCATCGTCGGCCTGATCAGCGCTTTCGGCGTGATCGCCCCGTTCTTCACCGCCGACCCCCGGGACTCCGGCAACAAGGGCCTGCTGCCCCCGTCCGCCGAGCACCTGCTGGGCACCACCAAGCTCGGCTACGACGTCTTCGCCCAGCTCGCTGCCGGCACCCGCGGATCCCTCTACGTCGGGCTGGTCGGCGGGCTCTCGGCGATGCTGCTGGCCATCGTCTTCGGCATTCTTTCCGGCTACTTCGGCGGCTGGCTGGACGAGGTCCTGATGCTGGCAACCAACATCATGCTCGTCATCCCCGGGCTGCCACTGGTGATGGTCATCGCAGCCTACGTCCAGAACGCCGAAGGGCTCGGCGAGTTCGCCCGCAGCTCGACGCTGGTAGCCCTGATCCTCGGCATCACCGGCTGGGCCGGCTCCGCTGTGGTGCTGCGGGCACAGGCAAGGTCCCTGCGGACGCGGGAGTACGTGGCCGCCGCACGAGTGGCCGGCGAGAGCGGGCTGCGCATCATCTTCGTCGAGATCCTGCCCAACCTCGTGCCGCTGATCGCAGCGCAGCTGATCTTCGGGGTGATGGCAGCCGTCCTGGGCGAGGCCGGCCTGAGCTACCTCGGCCTCGGTCCGACCAACTCGATCACCCTCGGCACGATGCTCAACGACGCCCAGACCGGGCAGGCCGTCGGCTCGCGGGCCTGGTGGTGGTTCGTGCCGCCGGGCCTCATGATCGCCCTCCTCGGTACCGGGCTGTCCCTGATCAACTTCGCCATCGACGAGATCGTGAACCCCAAGCTCCGGCTCGCTCCGCAGGCCGCACGCCTGCAGCGCAAGGCAACCAAAGAGGGCAAGGGCGTTGCCGGAGGGGGTGCGTTCGCATGACCGCTGCTTCTGTTCCGGTACTCACCGCCCGCAACGTGTCCATCACCTACGAGGTCAACCCGCCGGTGGACGCCGTCCGCGACGTCTCCCTCACCCTGCACCGCGGCGAGATCCTCGGTCTGGCCGGCGAGTCGGGCTGCGGCAAGACGACCTTCGCCTACGGGGTGAACCGGCTGCTCAAGGCGCCGGCGGTGATGACGTCCGGCGAGGTCACCTTCCACGACGCGAGCGGGGAGGACGTCGACGTGGGCACCATGGGTCCCGAGGCGCTGCGACGGTACCGCTGGAGCAAGGTCTCCATGGTCTTCCAGGGCTCGATGAACTCACTGAACCCTGTCATGAACGTCCGCTCGCAGCTGGCCGACGTCTTCACAACGCACCAGCCGTCACTGGGCCGCAGGGCGAAGGACGACCGCTGCGCGGAACTCCTCGACCTCGTCGGTGTCGAGGAGTCCCGGCTGTCCGCCTTCCCGCACGAGCTCAGCGGTGGCATGCGGCAGCGTGTGATGATCGCTATGGCTCTGGCGCTGGACCCGCAGGTGATGATCATGGACGAGCCGACCACGGCACTGGACGTCGTTGTGCAGCGCGGCATCATCCGGCAGATCATGCGGCTGCGCGAACGGCTGGGGTTCGCCGTGATCTTCATCACCCATGACCTGCCGCTGCTGATCGAGATCAGCGACCGGATCGCCATCATGCGCGACGGACGGATCGTCGAGGAGGGCGCGGCCGACCAGATCTACCACGCCCCGCAGGCCGACTACACCCGCCACCTGCTCTCCAGCTTCCCCAGCCTCACCGGCGCCCGCGGCGCCTTCGTCAGGGGAGGTGCGGCATGAGCGCCGCCCTCGAGGTGCGCGGGCTGAACAAGGACTTCCGCCTGCGCAACGGCATGACCTCAACGATCCTGCATGCCGTTGCCGACGTGTCGTTCACGGTGGAACCACACCGCACCGTCGCGCTCGTCGGTGAGAGCGGCTCGGGCAAGTCGACCATCGCGCGGATCATCGCGAAGCTCGAGACGCCGACGTCCGGCGAGGTGCTGCTGGACGGCCGTCCGACCCCGAAGCGCGCAACGGCCGACTACCGGCGCCAGGTGCAGATGGTGTTCCAGGACCCGTTCGCATCCCTCAACCCGTTCCACTCGATCAGCCACCACATCGAGCGGCCACTGCGGATCCACCACCCCGAGCTGTCGACGGAGGCCGTCCGCGCACGGATCGTCGAACTGCTCGAGCGGGTGCAACTGACTCCGGGGGCCGCCTACCTCGAGCGCCGACCGCACGAACTGTCCGGCGGCCAGCGGCAGCGGGTGGCGATCGCACGGGCACTCGCACCCGGCTCCCGGTTCATCGTCGCCGACGAGCCGGTCTCGATGCTGGACGTGTCGATCCGGGCGGGCGTGCTCAATCTGCTCGCCGACCTGCAGCGGGCGGAGGGCCTCGGCGTGCTCTACATCACCCACGACCTGGCAACGGCCCGTCACTTCTCCGACGAGATCCTCGTGATGTACCGGGGCCACATCGTCGAACGCGGACAGGCGGACGAAGTGATCCTCAACCCCCAGCACGAGTACACCAAGCGATTGCGCGAAGCAGCTGCCGACCCCGACCGGCTCGGCGAACTGCGCGACGAGGTCCGCCGCGAGATGTCCGGAGGGGCAGCATGACCATCACCGGAACCCCGGCCTGGCTGGCGACCCAGAACGACAGGGCAGCGTTCCGGCTGCTCCTCGCGCACGGTCCGCTGAGCCGCTCGCAGCTCGGCGAGCTCTCCGGGATGTCGAAGCCCACAGCCGGCCAGATGATCGCGCGCCTGGAGCGGGCAGGGCTGATCACCCCGGCCGGCGAGGTGACCGGCGCTCGCGGGCCCAACGCCACGTCGTACGGCGTGCGCACCGACAGCCTCACCGGCGTGGCGATCAGCATGCTGGAGGAGGGCATCGAGGCCGTCCTCGTCGACCCGACCGACGCCGTCCACCCCGTGACGGCGCTGCCGACCGGCACCGACCGCACGCCGGTCAGTGACGTGACCGCCGCCGTCGTGGCTGCCTGCGCGGCCGCCGGAGTCCGCCGCGACTCCGTGAGCCTCGTCGTCATCGGGGTGCAGGCCGCCTTCGACTCCGACACCGACCGGCTGTCCTTCACCGACACCCTTCCCGGCTGGCCCGAGCAGGGCGCGCGCGCGGCGATCGAGAAGGGGACAGGGCTCACCGTGATCATCGAGAACGACGTCAACCTCGCCACCCTCGCGGAGGGCGCAGCCACCGGGCTGGTCGATTTCGCCTACCTGTGGCTGGGCGAGGGCCTCGGTGCAGGGCTGGACGCGGGAGGCCGCCTCCAGCGCGGCGCAACGGGCTCTGCCGGCGAGATCGGCTACCTGGAGGTGCCCCGCTCCGCCCTGGCGATCGACCCCGATGCCCTCGACTTCACCGACCTCGTCGGCTGGCCGGGCATGACGGCCCTGCTCGGCTGCGAGACGTACACCGAGGCGCTCGCCGCGCTACCGGGCAACGACAAGGCCCTCGACTCACTGGCCGACCGCATCGCCCTGCTGGTCGACACCCTCGCGGCCGTTGCGGATCCGGCGCGGGTCGTGCTCGGTGGTCCGACCGCCCTCGTCGGGGCCGAACGGCTGGCTGCGCTGGTGCAGGCGCGGGTGGCCGTGCGTCGCGAACTCCCGGTCCTCGCTGCGCGGGCCGGCGCCCATCCCGTCCTGCTCGGCGCCCGGCGGCTGCTGGTGGAGAGCATCAGGGAACGACTAGAGGACGCCATCGTCGCGTCCGCAGGCAAGGAGGACTGATGAAGCTCACCATCGTCGGGGGTGGATCGACCTACACCCCGGAGCTGGTCGACGGGTTCACCCGCACCGACCTTCCGATCACGGAACTGTGCCTCGTCGACCCCGATCCGGCACGGCTGGGCCCGGTGTCCGGGATGGCACGGCGGATGCTGGCCCGCGCAGGGCACCCGGCGACCGTCGTCGCCACCAGCGACCTGGTCGCCGGTGTGGCCGACGCCGACGCCGTACTGCTGCAGCTGCGGGTCGGCGGCCAGGACACGAGGCGCAAGGACGAGACCTGGCCGCACGAGGTCGGGTGCATCGGCCAGGAGACCACCGGGCCGGGCGGGTTCGCCAAGGCCCTGCGGACGGTGCCGGTGGTGCTGCAGATCGCGGACGCCGTGCGCATGCATGCCAAGCCGGACGCCTGGATCGTCGACTTCACCAACCCCGTCGGCATCGTGACCCGCGCCCTGCTGCAGGCGGGCCACCGGGCCGTCGGTCTGTGCAATGTCGCGATCGGCTTCCAGCGCCGCTTCGCCGGCATGCTCGGCGTTGCCCCGGACGATGTCGCCCTCGGGCACGTCGGACTGAACCACCTCACCTGGGAACGCAGCGTGAGCGTCGGCGGGCAGGACCTGCTGCCCGGCATGCTCGGCACGCGGCTCGGCGAACTTGCTGAAGAGGTGGAGTCGGCGCCTGCCGTGCTCGCCCAGCTCGGCATGATCCCCTCCTACTACCTGCGCTACTACTACGCCCATGACGAGGTGCTCGCCGAGCAGCTCAGGGAGCCGACGAGGGCCGAGGCCGTCAAGGCGATCGAGGACGAGTTGCTCGCCCTCTACGCCGACCCGGCTGTGGACACCAAGCCCGAGGCGCTCGAACGCCGCGGCGGTGCGTTCTACTCCGAGGCCGCCGTCGAGCTGCTCGCTGCCATGCGGGGGGCCGACGGCCCGCCGCGGGTGGTCAACCTGCGCAACGACGGGACGCTGCCCTTCCTGCCCGACGACCACGTGATCGAAGTGCCGGCACGGTTCACCGCCGGCAGGTTCGTCGCAGAGCCGGTCGCTGCCCTGCCCGACGACATCCGCGGTCTCGTCGCCGCCGTCGCCGGCTACGAGCGGATGGCCCTCGACGCTGCCGTCCACGGCGGCAGGGGGCGCGTGCTGCGTGCGATGCGCGCGCACCCGCTGGTGCTGCAGCACGACCGTGCGGAGAAGCTGACCGACCTGTTGCTGGCCGAGAACGCGAGGTTCCTGCCATGGGCCTGAGCCCTGTCGTCGTCGCCGTCGACGGTGGCGGCTCCAAGACCGATGCTGTTGCACTCGGGCTGGACGGAAGCCTTGTGGCGCGGGTCCGTGGCGGAGCGTCCAGTCCCCAGGGCATCGGCCTTGCCCGTTCGGTTGCCCTCGTCGAGTCCCTCGTCCTCGAGGTGGCCGGCGGTGCACCCGTCCAGCGCACGGAGCTGTACCTGTCAGGGCTCGACCTGCCGAGGGAACTCGCTGCGTACTCCGAGGCCATCGCCGGGCGCGCCTGGGCCCAACGGGTGGTCCTGGACAACGACCTGTTCGCCCTGCTCCGGGCAGGCACGGCCGAGCCCGATGCCGTCGCGGTGGTGTGCGGGACCGGCATGAATGCCGTCGGCGTGCGGTCGGACGGCGCCTCTGTGCGCTTCGCAGCGCTCGGGCAGATCTCCGGCGACTGGGGCGGCGGCTCCGGGCTGGGGGCCGAGGCACTGTGGCACGCGGCAAGGGATGAGGACGGGCGCGGGCCCCACACAGCCCTGACCGACGCCGTCCGGGAACGCTTCGGGCCGATCCCGCAATTGATCGAGCAACTCCATTTCGGTGAGCGCAGCTCGTCAGGGCTGGCCCAGCTGGCCCCGGCGGTCTTCGCGCTGGCTGCCTCGGACGCCGTTGCAGCTGCCCTCGTCGACCGGCAGGCAGCCGAGGTCGTCGCCTTCGTGGCCGCCTGCCTGAAGCGGCTCGAGCTGCTGGACGCCGTCGTCCCCGTCGTCCTCGGCGGGGGCATCCTCCAGGCCGGTGACCCCCGGCTGATGTCGGGCATCGCGGCGGGGCTGGACGCGGAAGCGCCGCACGCGATGATCGTGCACGTCACCGACCCGCCGATCCTCGGGGCTGCCCGGCTCGCCCTCGAACACGAGGGGATCAGCCTCGAACGGCTCTCGCTGTCGCACTGATCCGGCACATGCCGTTCAGCGCGGCGCCCACGTGCCCATCATCGGGAACAACACCATGCTGGCCGCAACGAAGGTGAACAGCACGACCCACCACGTCCAGTTGACCCGTCCGCTGCGGGCGTCCATGCCGGTGGCGACGATGGCTGCGACCGTCGCGCTGAGGTTGGCCAGCACCATGACCAGCCCGAACATGTACAGCTTCCCCGCCACCTGGATCCAGGAGAGGTAGGCGACGGTGAGGAAGCAGGCGGTGAGCCCGAGGAACGACAGCAGGATCGGCACCCACCACGGGGACGGCTGCGGGTGTTTCATCAGAGCAGGTCGTGCAGCATGACCACCTGCTCGCGGGACGGGCCTACGCCGATCCCCGAGATGCGGCAGCGCACCAGCTCCTCGAGCCGGCGGACGTAGGCCTGGGTGTTCGCCGGGAACTCGTCGAAGTTCCGGCACCCCGAGATGTCCTCGGTCCAGCCGTCGAGGTATTCGTACACCGGCACCGCGTGGTGGAAGTCGGTCTGGGTCATCGGCAGCCGGTCGGTGCGCTCACCGTTCACCTCGTAGGCGATGCACACCGGGATCTTCTCCCAGCCGCTGAGGATGTCCAGCTTGGTCAGGAACAGGTCGGTGAAGGCGTTGGCCGTCACGGCGGCCTCGACGACGAGCGCGTCGAACCAGCCGCAGCGGCGGTTCCGTCCCGTCGTTGTGCCGAACTCGGCGCCGTCGGTGCGCAGCTTGTCGCCGTCGGCGTTCAGCAGTTCCGTGGGGAACGGGCCCTCGCCCACCCGGGTGGTGTAGGCCTTCATGATGCCGATCGTGCGATCGATCCGGGTCGGGCCGACCCCGGCGCCGATGCAAGCTCCTGCGGCGATCGGGTTGGACGAGGTCACGTACGGGTAGGTGCCGTGGTCGACGTCGAGGTGGTGGGCCTGGGCGCCCTCGAAGAGCACCACCAAGTCGGCGTCCAGTGCGTCGTTCAGCACCCGGGTCACATCGGTGACCATCGGACGCAGCCGCTCCACGTGGGCCAGCAACTCGGCAGAGACCTCGGCGGGGTCGATGGCGCGGCGGTTGTAGACCTTGAGCAGCAGGTGGTTCTTCTGTTCCAGCGCCGCCTCGACCTTCTGGCACAGGATCGACTCGTCGAACAGGTCCTGGACGCGAATACCGAGCCGGTTGATCTTGTCGGAATAGGCCGGGCCGATACCGCGTCCGGTCGTGCCGATCTTGCGCTTGCCGAGGAACCGTTCGGTGACCTTGTCGAGTTCCTTGTGGTAGCGCGTGATGATGTGCGCGTTGGCAGACACCAGCAGCCTGGAGGTGTCCACGCCGCGCGCCTCGAGCCCGTCGATCTCCTCGAACAGCACGTCGAGGTCGATCACGACGCCGTTGCCGATCACCGGTGTGCTCTTGGGGCTGAGGATGCCGGAGGGCAGCAGGTGGAGGGCGTACTTCTCGCCGGCAACCACGAGGGTGTGGCCGGCGTTGTTCCCGCCGGAGTAGCGCACCGTGTAGTCAACGCGGTCACCCAGTTGGTCGGTCGCCTTGCCCTTGCCCTCGTCGCCCCATTGCGCACCGACGACCACGATTCCCGGCATTGTCTGCCCCTCTTCATCAGGAAAGCCCGCGGCAATGCCGAGCGGGCTCTTGCGACCTCACTTTACCGGTTCGGTGATCGGGGGCGACGGCACGGTGTCAGGCCGCGTTCACCAGCGCGAGCTGCGGGCCGATGGTCAGTGCGATGAAGCAGACGACATTGGCAAGGGCTGCCAGCCAGAACCCGATCTGGAACGATTCCTTGCGATTCTTGTGCCGCAGGGACTGCTGGGCAAGCACGGCGCCCGGCCAGCCGCCGAGCAGGGCTGCGATGTGCAGGGCGCGCTCGGGGGTGCGGGCGGTCCCGGCCACGGCCGCGCGCTTGTCCCAGGAGTACACCAGGAAGGTGAAGGCGCTCATCACCAGGTAGTACGTCGCCCACCAGAACGGCAGCCTGAGCACGGAGATGACGACGGCCAGCATCACGCCGAACACCAGCACGGGGGCGAACGCCACCAGGTCCATGCCGGCGCGCCGTGTCGGTCGCTGGCCCTGACGGCCGGGAACGGAGAAGATCCGGCTCACGCTCACGGCGCAAGGACGCCCGTCCGGACCCTCGCCGAGGGCGAACTCGACGAACTCCCCTGCCTGGGGCCTGCCTGAAGATGCCTCGAAGGCGGAGATGTGGACGAAGGTGCGTTTCCCGCCGGCCTCGACGAATCCGAAGCCGCGCTGATCATTCCACTCGGCCAGCACGCCGGAGCGGCGGCGGCCGGCGGAACCCATGCCGCGATGCTAGCGGGCACGACGACGGGATTTGCAGCGGCGTGGCGGCTTTCGCTTCACAACGGGGTGAATTATCCGTCCACAGTGCGGATCCCGTCGAGGACACCTGTGGACGACTGCACGAGCCGGCCGGGTCCTGCCGACGGTGGGGACGTGCATCCCCGGATCGAAGCCATCCTCGCCGAGCAGGGCGTCGTCACGGTTGCTGCGTACCCGCGGCTGGAGCCATCCCTTCGACGCCTCAGCCGGGAGCGGGTCCCTGTGGCTGCCGGAACTGGCCGGGCCGGTCGCGTTCGTCGCCCACCCGACACTGCGAGCACGTGGCCGGGTGGTCGTCAGCCGCCACCTCGCGCCGCCCGAGTTCGTTCGAGCTACTGCCGGGCTCCGGGTGGCGAGCCCGGCCTACGCAGCCGTCGAGCTCGCGGGAGTCGACGACGGGCGCGCGCTGGAACCTCCTTGAGGCTGCTGGTTACCACGTACTCCGCTTCGGCTGGGAACACCTCGACCAGCCCGAGTATGTGGTGACCATGGTGCGACGGGCGTTCCAGAACGGCCCGGGACCGAGGTCCCGGGCCGCATTGCAGTGCTGTGTCAGCCGATGGTCTTGCCAACGCTGCGCAGGTACCCGCAGGCCTCGATGACGCGCTTGGCCATGCCGGCTTCCGCGGACTTGCCCCAGGCGCGGGGGTCGTACTGCTTCTTGTTGCCGACCTCGCCGTCGATCTTCAGGACGCCGTCGTAGTTGCGGAACATGTGCTCCACGACCGGGCGGGTGAAGGCGTACTGGGTGTCGGTGTCGATGTTCATCTTGATGACGCCGTAGTCGACTGCATCGGAGATTTCCTGCGGGGTGGAGCCGGAGCCACCGTGGAAGACCAGGTCGAACGGCTTGTCATGGGAGTACTTGGCGCCGACGGCGTCCTGGATCTCCTTGAGCACTGCCGGACGCAGCTTCACGGCACCCGGCTTGTACACGCCGTGCACGTTGCCGAAGGTGAGCGCCGTCATGTAGCGGCCCTTCTCGCCGAGGCCGAGCTTCTCGATGGTGGCGAGGCCGTCCGCGACGGTGGTGTAGAGCTTGTCGTTGATCTCCGCTGCGACGCCGTCCTCTTCGCCACCGACGACACCGACCTCGATCTCCAGGATCTGGCGGGCCTTGCTGGTGAGGGCGAGCAGCTCGTCGGCAATGGTCAGGTTCTCTGCCATCGGCACGGCGGAGCCGTCCCACATGTGGGACTGGAACAGCGGCTCGAGGCCGCGGTCGACGCGCTCCTGCGAGATGGCGATCAGCGGACGGACGAAGTCCTCCAGCTTGTTCTTGGGACAGTGGTCGGTGTGCACGACGACGTTGATCGGGTAGTTCTTCGCGACAACGTGGGCGTACTCGGCCAGCGCGACGGCGCCGGTGACCATGTGCTTGATGGTCGGGCCGGAGGCGTACTCCGCGCCGCCCGTGCTGACCTGGATGATGCCGTCAGAACCCGCCTCTGCGAACCCGGCGAGGGCGGCGTTGATGGACTGCGAAGAGGTGATGTTGATCGCCGGGTAGGCGTACTTGCCGGTCTTCGCGGCATCGAGCATCTCGGCGTACTTCTCAGGACTGGCAATGGGCATTCGTATTGGCCTCTCTCAGGTGACAGCGCCCGCGACGATGCGACCGCTAGGCGGAACACCCCCAGTCTCTCAAACCTCGGGCCGCCTTGGTATTCCGTGCAGAGAATGGACGCGATTGACCCAAGTCGTGCATCAGTCCACGCGGGACAGATCGACCCACGCCCGTCCCGACGACAGCACGCGGACGGCGGCGTCGAGCGTCGCCGGCATGGTGTCGGTGTAGTCGATAGGCACGAGCCCGGTGCCGCGCGCGCGGTCGGTGGTGACCAGTGAGGTGGACGCGCCGAGGACGCCCGGCTTGAGCACGACCGAGCCGACCTCCGGCCAGGGGAACCAGCGCTGGCCGATGAGCATGCCCTGGCGGTTGAGCCCGATCGCGAGTCCCGGCTGGGCCAGGCGGGCGTCGGCCCGCACCCGCAGGAACTCGATCAGGCTGTACACGGTGGTCGCGAGACCCGTGGCGACGGAGAGGCCGATCATCCACGGCGCCCACGAACCGAACTGGTCCGGCCAGAAGTACCAGCCCGCCGCGACGAGACCTGCGCTGATGACGGTGGAGACGGCGCGGGAGACGAGCATGCCCCGTGCGCGCCGCAACCTGTTGGCCACCAGGTCGGGGCGGTAGTACACGCCGTACTCGTCGCTCACCGGGCCAATCCTAGGCTGCCCACTGGCGGGCCCAGTGGTACATCGCGATGGCGGCAGCAGCACCGGCGTTGAGTGACCGGGTGGAGCCGTACTGGGTGATCGCGACCAGCTGGGTGCAGCCGGCTGCGAGGGTGTCGGTCAGCCCTGGCCCCTCGGAACCGAACACGAGGCAGCAGTGCTGCGGGAGCTCAGCGGTCTCCAGCGGTACCGAGCCGGGGATGTTGTCCACGCCGACAGCAACGACGTCGTTGGCGTCGAGCCAGGCGAGGAAGCTCTCCTCGTCAGGGTGGTGGTGCACGTGCAGGTAGCGATCGGTCACCATCGCGCCACGACGGTTCCAGCGCCGCCGTCCCACGATGTGCACGGCTTCGACGTTGAAGGCGTTGGCCGTCCGCACGATCGAGCCGATGTTGAAGTCGTGCTCCCAGTTCTGGATCGCGACGTGCAGGGGCTGCCGCCGGGTGTCGAGGTCCTCCACGATCGCCTCCACCGTCAGGTAGCGGTAGGTGTCGCTGACGTTGCGCCGGTCACCCTCCGCGAGCAGGGCCGTGTCGTACTGCTCACCCTCTGGCCAGGGCAGCGGGTGCGGGCCCACGCCGGGGGCGCTCATAACTGCCACCTCGTCGTCGCTCAGGGTCGCCATGGCGGTCACGGTACCCTGAGTGATCATGGACTTGTTGCCCCAGCTGGCCATCGTGCCCTTGCTTCTCCCCAATTGGCTCGACCCCGAGTTCCTGCTGACCTCGCTGGGGAACTGGGCGCTGTGGGGGGCCGCGTTCATCGTCTTCATCGAGTGCGCGATCTTCCCGGTCCTTCCCGGCGATTCGCTCCTGTTCGCTGTCGGCATGTTCATCGCGAACGACGCGGAGATCATCCACTTTGGAAATCTGGGCAAGCCGGCCGTTCTGGGGATCTCGATCCTTGTGCTCGTCGTGGCCGCCGTCCTCGGCAACGTCGTCGGCTACTGGGTCGGCAAGAAGGTCTCGCCGTGGCTGTTCAAACCGCGCCCTGGCCTGATGGGGCGGATCTTCTCAACGAAGCACCTGGAGCAGACCCATCTCTTCTTCGAGCGCTACGGCTCGAAGGCGTTGGTGATGGGAAGGTTCGTGCCGTTCGTGCGCACCTTCATCACGATGGTCGCGGGCGCCGCAGGGATGAGCTTCCGAACGTTCATCACCTGGACCGGCATCGGCGCTGTCCTGTGGGCTGCCGGAGTCACCCTGTTGGGCTTCTTCCTTGGCCGGATCGACATCATCAAGAACAACATCGACCTGGTGCTGGTCGTCATCATCCTCGTCTCGGTGATCCCGATGGCGGTGGAAGCGATCCTCGCCCGCCGCCGGACGGTGGCAGCCAAGCCCTGATGGCCCGATCCTGATGGTGCAGCACCGGTCGATCGCCTGGATGCCGGCCGCCACCGACACCCGCCCGCCGGCCGGCCCTGCCGAGCTGGACGCAGCCGTCGCGGCCCTTTCCGGGCACCGGCTCGCCGTGCTCACCGGGGCGGGACTTTCCACCGACTCGGGGCTGCCCGACTACCGGGGTCCCGAGGCGGCACCGCGGAACCCGATGACCTACGAACAGTTCACCTCCAGCGCGCGCTACCGGCAGCACTACTGGGCGCGCAACCACCTCGGCTGGCACAGCATGTACCGCACCGAACCCAACCAGGGTCACCTCGCCCTCGTCGCCATGGAGCGGGCAGGGACGGTGCTCGGGCTGATCACCCAGAACGTCGACCGCCTGCACGAGCGGGCGGGCTCCGGCCGCGTCGTCGACCTGCACGGCAACTACAACCGCATCGTTTGCCTCTCCTGCGGCTGGGCCTGCACCCGGGCGGAGCTGGACGAACGGCTGCTCGCCCTGAACCCCGGCTTCCTCGATCGCGTCAAGGAACTCGGCGACGTCGAGATCGCGCCGGACGCCGACGCCGTGCTCGAGTCGACCACCGGCTTCGTCGTCGCTTCCTGCCCGGCCTGCGGCGGGGTGCTGAAGCCCGACATCGTGTTCTTCGGCGAGTCGGTGCCGCAGCCCCGGGTGCGGGAGGCCTTCGGGATCGTTGACGATGCCGGTGCCCTGCTCGTTGCGGGCACCTCGCTCGCCGTCATGTCCGGGCTGCGGTTCGTGCGGCACGCTGCCCGGCAGAAGAAGCCGATCGTGATCATCAACCGTGGAATCACCAGGGGTGATGAGCTTGCCTCCGTCCGGCTCAACGCCGGCACGTCGGAGGCACTGAGCATGCTCGCGGAGCGGCTCACCCCGTAGCCAGCGCCCATCGTCTGGGTAAGACTCCTGCCATGACGACGATCATTTCCACGCTCTTCATCTCCCTCGACGGTGTCGCAGAGGTCGACCCTGCCTGGCACTTCCCCTACTTCGACGGCAACATGGGCGCGGCCGTGAGTGAGGACTACGAGGACACCGACGTCCTTGTCCTGGGCCGGGTCACCTACGACAGCTTTGCCGGCGCCTGGCCGGACCGTGAGTCGGCGGGCGAGGTGGACGCGCCCTTCGCCAAGCGGCTGGGCGACATGCGCAAGGTGGTGGCGACCCGCGGCGACCAGGACCTCGGGTGGCGCAACGTCGAACGCACCGATGATGTCGTCGCGACGGTGAAGGAGCTGCGGGATGAGCCCGGCGTGGAGCGGGTCCTGGTCGCAGGGTCGCTCTCCGTCGTCCGCCAGCTGCTGGCCGCCGGCCAGCTCGACGAGCTCCGCCTGCTGGTGCATCCGGTGGCCGCCCGCCACGGCGAGCGGCTCTTCGACGACGCGGACGCGCCCCTGCCGATGACGCTGCTGCGCTCTGCGATCTTCCCCACCGGGGTGGCGCGGCTGATCTACGCGCCGTCCGACTTTCCGAACAGCGCGACCTACGACGACGTCAGGGGCAAGACCCCTGACGCCTGAACGCGGCAGCGATCACTGCTGGGGCGGCTGCTGGTAGGTCGGCGGCTGCTCCGTCGGCGGGGTGTAGGTGGGCGGCTGCTGGGCCTGGACGGCCGGAGGTGCGTAGGTCGGCGGCTGCGGAGCCGGCGCGAACTCACCGGGAGCCTGGGCCTGAGGGCTGGCCTGCGGGTAGGCCTGAGGGTTCGGCAAGGCAGACGGGACGCTGCCTGCAGCGAGCTGGTCGTTCGTCGGTTCGGGGATGGCGCCGGCGGGCCGGTCGCTGATCTCGCCGAAGCTCACGTGCGGGGCCTGGCGAACAGCCGCCTCGTTGACCTCGAAGTAGGTGGCCTTCTCGAACTTGAACATGCCGGCGAGCACGTTCGACGGGAACGACTCCACCTGGGTGTTGTAGTTGCGCACGTTGGCGTTGTAGAAGCGCCGACCGGCGGCGATCCGGTCCTCTGTGGCTGTCAGCTCGCGCTGCAACTCGAGGAAGTTCACGTTGCTCTTCAGGTCGGGGTAGGCCTCGACGCTCACCAGCAGGTTACGGACGGCGCCGCTCAGTTGCTCCTCGACCTGTGCCCGCTCCTGGGTCACCTGTCCGCCACCGGCCTGTGCCAGCGCTGCGGCCTGGTTGCGCAGCCGAGTAATGCCCTCGAGGGTGTTCCGCTCGTGCGCAGCGTAGGCCCGCACCGTCTCGACGAGGTTGGGGATCAGGTCGTAGCGCCGGTTCAGTTCGACGTCGATCTGGCGCCACGACTCCTGGATCAGGTTCCGGGAGCGAACGAAGCCGTTGTACAGCGAGACCGCATAGAAGGCCACACCGACCACAACCAGCAACACCACGATGAGGAAGATCACGCCACCAGACATTCCAGGTTCTCCAATCCGAGGGATGGTCCCGGCCGCTCACGGCCAGGCAGGGCCCAGCCTAACGGCAGACCCCCGCCGCTGGTCGAGAGCTGACCCCCAACGTTCCCTGAGCTTCACCGAACGACCCCCAGCCTGACGAAGGGTCGACCGGGCGACGTCGCACCCGGCCAGAAGGCGTCAGGACAGGTCGAGGTCCGCCAGTCCGATCGCATACCGGTAGGGCACGCCCTGCGCCTCGATCTTTTCCTTGGCCCCGGTGCTCCGGTCGACGATCACGGCGACCCCGATCACCTCTCCCCCGGCTTCGCGGACGGCGTCGACGGCTGTCATGACGGAGCCGCCGGTGGTGGAGGTGTCCTCGACGACGAGGCACCGGCGTCCGGCCACCTCCGTGCCCTCGATGCGGCGCTGCAGGCCGTGCGACTTCGACTCCTTGCGGACGACGAACGCGTCCAGCCGGCTGCCGGAGTGGGCGGCGTGGTGCAGCATCGCCACGGCCACCGGGTCGGCACCGAGGGTGAGGCCACCGACGGCGTCGAAGTCCCAGTCGGCGACGAGATCCGTCATCACCTCACCGACCAGCGGTGCTGCAACTCCGTCCAGCGTCACCCGGCGCAGGTCCACGTAGTAGTCGGCCTCCTTGCCCGAGGCGAGGGTGACCTTCCCCCGCACCACTGCCAGGGTCAAGACATGTTCGATGAGCTCTGCGCGCGCTGCCATGGCAGCAAACTACAGCCATGCTCAGGAGAACCAGCCCCGGCTCCACGCGGGGGAGGGAGAGCCCTCGGTGTCCTCGTCGGTGAACGACCCGGCGCCCGACAGCCAGCGGGCCAGCTCGCGTCCGGCCAGCAGCCGGTAGGGGAACCCTGCGCGCTGCAGCCGTCGCTCGAAGGCCTGCAACGGCAGGTCCGTGCCGCCAACCGCGACGAAGTTGCCGAACCTGCGGCCCTTCCAGACCGGCACCTCCGCGCTCACCGCCACTTCGTCGAACGTAGCGACGATGCCGGCGAGACAGCGCTTCGCCCAGCTGAACGGGGCCGAGTCGGTGAGGTTCATCACCGCCTGGCCACCGGGACGCAGCGTGCGGGCCACTTCGGTGAAGAACTCGAGCGTTGCGAGCTCCGGCGGCACGCTCGCGCCGGCGAACGCGTCGATGATCACGGTGTCCGCGCAGCCCGACGGCAGTGCGGCGACGCCGGTGCGGCCGTCCACCGGTCGCACCTTGATGCCGGAATTGCGGGGCAGCGGCAGCTTCTCGCGCACAGAGGCCGTCAGCTCCTCGTCTGGCTCCAGCACTACCTGAGCCGTGCGGGGACGCCGGGCGGCGACGAACCGGGGCAGGGTGAGTCCCCCGCCACCGACATGGATGACCCGGAGGTTCTCCGTCAGCGGCCGGGCGAGAATCGTCTCGTCGAGCACTTCCGCGATCCGCTGGACGTACTCGAACTCCAGCCTCAGGGGGTCGGTCGGGTCGACCCAGGACTGCTCGGTCCTGCCGTGCATCACCATGAACGCCCGACGGTCGTCGGGGGCAGGCACCACACGGTTCATGTCGTCGCAGCCTACCTGCAGGCCGCTTCACCCAGACGCCTCCGAACGGCCATCCCCAACCGCTAGGGTGACAGCACGCCGGAGCTGCCCGGCGATCGGGGACCAAGATCGATCCTGGAGTCGACGTGACCAACAACCAACAGCCCGGCACCCCCGGCGTTCCCACCCCTGGTGTGCCAGATCCTGGGCAACAGCCCTACCCACCCCAGCAGGTCCCGCCGCAGTACGCGCCCCAGGAGTATCCGGCGGCCTACCCGGGCCAGCCGTACCCGGGCCAGCAGCCCCTGCAGGGTCAGCCATACGTCGCCCAGCCGCAACAGCCGTACGCCGGCCAGCCCTACGCCGGCCAGCTGCCCTACCCGGGCCAGCAGCCGTACGGTCCGCAGGGCCCGGTACCGCCCTACGGTCCGGCCGGGCAGCCACCGGGCAAGCCCAAGGGGAAGGGCGCGCTGATCCTCGGCATCACCGGCGGAGTCGCCGTCCTCGCCGTGATCGCATCGTTCCTCGTGCCAGGGAACCCGGTGCTGCCGGTCACGCCGCAGCTACCCGCGACGACCGCGAGCGTCCCGAGCGCCCCTGTCACCCTCCCGGGAGCCACCGTGACGCCCGTCACGCAGACCGGTACAGCCCAGGCCGCCGTGCAGGGGTACCTCCAGGCCGTTTCGAGCGGCGACTCGGCGTCCGCCATCGCCTATGCTGCGAACCCGCCGATGGAGCAGTCCCTGCTTACTGACGAGATGCTCGTCGCGAACCAGGCGGTGGCCCCGATCACGGACATCGTCGTCAACGAGGGGACGGGCACCGACCACCAGACCGTCCAGGCGGCCTACAACCTCGGTGGCACGCCGGTCAGCACCTCCTTCGAGGTCACCCGGGTCAACGGCGCCTGGATGCTCGACGCCGTCGCCGTGCCACTGCCCCTTGACCTTTCCGCCATGGTTGGCGTCGACCTCACCATCAACGGTGTGCAGCTGCTGAACATCAACCCGACGGTGTTTCCTGGCAGGTACACCGTCGCGGCGTCGAGCGGCTGGTACAAGCTGACGGGGGGCACGGTGCAGGTGGAAGACGCGACGCCCTCCGGCGAGGCGCCCGCTGCGAAGCTGGCGCTGACCTCCTCGGGCGTCTCAGCCATCCGCAAGGCCGCCCAGGCGAAGCTGGATTCGTGCCTGAAGAAGAACTCGCTCGCGCCGGCCGGCTGCGGGTTCGGCACCTACCTGCCGGGCAACAACAAGGTGCGCTCCTCCTCGATCGACTGGCGGGTGGTGAAGGGCGGTACAGCGATGCGGAAGCTCACGCCGAGCCTCGATGCCCCCGACTCGGCGATCGCGAAGGTGTCCGTCACGACAAGGGTGGACTGCTCCTCGACGAACGGACGTCGGTGGCGCGGGTTCTCGACCGTCCATTACGTCTACGCCACACTCAGCGGCGGCAAGGTGCAGGTGACCCTCGGCGCCTGAGGGTCGGCCGTCTGGATCGTCGAACCGGGCCCGGAGCCCGAGGTCCCCCGCTAGTGTGAAGCACGCCGGAGCGGCCCGGCGCTGCCCCCAATGAGCTGGAGTCGAAGTGAACGACAGGCCCGGACCTTCCGGCGAGCAACCCACCCCCCGCACGCCGGCACCCGGGCAACAGCCTCACCCGCCGCAGCCCTATCAACCGCAGCCATACCGGGCCTACCAATATCCCCCTGGCTACGCAGGGGAGGCATACCGCCCGCCGGTCCAACCCGACGTCCCTGACCCGGAACAGCCGGCCGAGCCCAAGGGGAAGGGCGCGCTGATCATCGGGATCGTCGGCGGCGTCGTCATCCTCGGACTGATCGTGGTCGTCGCGTTCCCCGGCATCCTCGGCGGCGCGGTTCCCACACCGATCGCCACGACAGCCGGTGGCACGACGGGCGCAACCGCACCCCTTTCGGCAACAGGCGCAGCAGCGGTCAAGGGCTACCTCAAGGCCGTCGCCGGCGGCCACGCTGCGTCCGCCATCTCCTATGGCGCGACGCTGCCGATCGAGAAGTCGTTGCTCACGGACGAGATGCTGGCGGCGAACCGCGCGGCGGCTCCGATCACCGACATCAAGGCCACCGAGGGAACCGGCGGCGACCACCAGACCGTTCAGGCCAGTTACAAGCTCGGCGGAACCCCGGTCAGCACCACCTTCGAGGTCACCCGTGCCAACGGCACCTGGGTACTCGATGCCATCGCAGCGCCACTGCCGCTCGACCTGTCCAAAACCACGGGGGCCGACCTGAGAATCAACGGCAGGAAACTGCCGAACCTCCACCCGACGGTCTTCCCGGGCAGGTACACCATCACGGCGTCGAACACGTGGTTCACGGTGTCGGGGGGCAAGGTGCAGGTCAAGATCGGGACGGCGACCGGAGCTGTCCGGGAGGCGAAGCTGACGCTGAGCGCCTCGGGTATCTCCGCCGTCCGCAAGGCAGCGCAGGCGAAGCTGAACTGGTGCATGAAGACGGACTCGCTGACTCCCGCCGACTGCGCCGCCGACCTGGCCCTGCCGAATGGCACCAAGGTGCGTCCCTCAACGATCGACTGGCAGGTGACCACCGGTGGGAGCGCGATGCGGACGCTCATGCCGACCCTCGATTCGGCGCACAGTGCTCACGCCAGGGTGTTGGTGAAGACCAGGGTGAACTGCGCAGCCACCGATGGGCACCGTTGGCGTGGCTACGCCACCATCCGCTTCGTCTACGCGACGCTCGCCGCGCACAGCGTGAAGATCGAATTCACCTCCTGACGGCAGGCGACCGGCCTCAGCCGGCAACCACCGCCTGCACCGCGACAAGCCCGGTCTGGTCAGCGTTCACGTCGAAGGCGATCCTGTCGCCGTCGGCGATCTCGCCGGCGAGCACCTTGCGTGCCAGCGCGTCCTCGATGGTGGTCTGCACCAGCCGCTTCAGCGGACGGGCGCCGTAGACCGGGTCGAACCCCGTCAGTGCCAGCCAGTCCTTGCCGGCCTGGGTCACGTCCACCTCGATGCGGCGGTCGGCCAGGCGCTGGTTCAGGCGCTTCAGCTGGATGTCGACGATGCGCGCGAGCTCGGCCGTGCCGAGGGCGTCGAAGATGACGATCTCGTCCAGCCGGTTCAGGAACTCGGGCTTGAAGGCCTGACGCACAACGCCCATCACCGACTCACGCTTGGTGTCGGCGTGCAGGGCCGGATTGCTCAGGTACTGCGACCCGAGGTTGGAGGTCATGATCAGGATCACGTTGCGGAAGTCGACCGTCCTGCCCTGGCCGTCGGTCAGCCGACCGTCGTCGAGCACCTGCAGCAGGATGTTGAACACCTCCGGGTGGGCCTTCTCCACCTCGTCCAGCAGCACGACAGAGTAGGGGCGGCGGCGCACGGCCTCCGTGAGCTGCCCGCCCTCCTCGTAGCCGATGTAGCCGGGGGGTGCGCCGACCAGCCGCGAGACGGTGTGCTTCTCGCCGTATTCGCTCATGTCGATGCGCACCATCGCGTGCTCATCGTCGAACAGGAAGTCGGCCAGCGACTTCGCCAGCTCCGTCTTGCCGACCCCGGTCGGTCCGAGGAACAGGAACGAACCGGTGGGGCGGTTCGGGTCGGAGATGCCGGCACGCGAACGGCGGACGGCGTCAGCCACGGCCTGGACGGCCGGCCGCTGCCCGACCAGCCGCTCGCCGAGGCGGTCCTCCATGGTGAGCAGCTTCTCGCTCTCGCCCTGCAGCAGCCTGCCGACCGGGATCCCGGTCCAGGTGGCGACCACCTCTGCGATGTCGGCCGCGGAGACCTCTTCGCTGACCATGGAGGTCGCGTTCTTCTCTGCCTCCGTCGCGTTCTCCAGCTCAGCCTCGAGGCCAGGGATCCTGCCGTACAGGATCTCGGAGGCCCGCGTGAGGTCGCCCTCGCGCTGGGCGCGCTCTGCTTCGATCCGGAGCTTGTCGATCTCGCCCTTGATCTCGCCCACGCGATTCAGGCCCGACTTCTCCGCCTCCCAGCGGCTCTCCAGCCCGCGGAGATCCTCCTTGGCGTCGGCCAGCGCTGCGGTGAGCCGGGTGTAGCGCTCCTTCGAGCCCGGATCCTCCTCCTTCTCCAGCGCGAAGGCCTGCATGGTCATGCGGTCGATGTCGCGGCGCAGCTGGTCGATCTCTTCCGGGGAGGAGTCGATCTCCATGCGCAGCCGGGACGCCGACTCGTCGATCAGGTCGATCGCCTTGTCCGGCAGCTGCCTGCTGGTGATGTACCGGTTCGAAAGGGTCGCTGCCGCGACGAGGGCGGAGTCGGTGATCCGCACCTTGTGGTGGGCCTCGTAGCGCTGCCGGAGGCCGCGCAGGATCGCGATGGTGTCCTCGACGGTCGGTTCGCCGACGAAGACCTGCTGGAATCGACGTTCCAGCGCCGGGTCCTTCTCGATCCGCTGCCGGTACTCGTCGAGCGTCGTCGCGCCGATCATGCGGAGCTCGCCGCGGGCCAGCATGGGCTTGAGCATGTTGCCGGCGTCCATGGAGGAGTCGCCGGTCGCTCCGGCACCGACGACGGTGTGCAACTCGTCGATGAAGGTGATGATCCTGCCCTCGGCGTCGCGGATCTCGTTCAGGACGGCCTTGAGCCGCTCCTCGAACTCGCCGCGGTACTTGGCGCCGGCCACCATGGAGGCGAGGTCGAGCGAGACGACCTTGCGATCGCGCAGGGAGTCGGGCACGTCGCCGGCGATCACCCGCTGGGCGAGGCCCTCGACGACGGCGGTCTTGCCGACACCGGGCTCGCCGATCAGCACGGGGTTGTTCTTGGTGCGCCGGGCCAGCACCTGGACGACGCGGCGGATCTCGGCGTCACGGCCGATCACCGGGTCGAGCTTGCCCTCCCGTGCTCGCGCGGTCAGGTCGATGGAGTAGCGGTCGAGGGCCGACTCCGCACCTTCCGCCTCCGCGGAGGTCACGCGCTTGTCGCCGCGGGAGTCGGCGAAGGCCTTGGCCAGCTTGTCCGTCGTTGCACCGAGGTCGATGAGGATCTTGCGGGCGTCGGTCTGGACGGCGGTGAGGGCGAGCAGCAGGTGCTCCGTCGCGACGAACAGGTCGCCGAGTTGCTGGGCGCGGGTCTCCGCGTCCGCCAGCACCCGGGCAAGGCCGCCGGACATCGCCGGCTGGCTCACGGACGAGCCCTGGGCGGACGGCAACTTCGTGATGGCGCCGCGGGCAGCTGCGTCAACGACTGCGGGGTCGACACCGATCGACGCGAGCAGGGGGGCCACCGTGTTCTCCGGCACAAGCAGCAGTGCGTGCAGCAGATGGACGGGCTCCGCCGTGGGGTTTCCGTTGGTGAGTGCGGTGCGGACAGCGGCAGAGACGGCGTCCCTGCTGCGGGTGGTCAGCTTCTCGGTGTCCATCGGTTGAGTTGTCTCCTCGTAAAGTTGAGTTCACCAGACTCAACTAGCTTAGCGGTGTCGCTATTCCGCGGAGAGATCCACCGGGATCGGGTTCTGCCCTGAGGCTTCCCCGGCGCCGGCCAGGACGGAGGCTCGGGCCGCCAGCAGGGCTGTTGCTCCGAAGATCGCAGCGGCGACCACGGCGTAGGCGGTGCGCATGGCGAGTCCGCCGAAGCCGGAGTCCATTGCCAAGGCGAGCGCCAGTTCGAGCACGACCAACCCGGCGGCCAGCCGTGCAGGGACCAGGAGCCCACCGCGATCGTTGCGGCGGGCTGCGAGGACGATGAGGGTTGCGGCCCCCACTGCGAGGCCGATGCGCACCACTTGCAGCCAGGGCCAGCGGTCGGCTTCGAGGACGCCCAGCGGCCAGCTGAGGCAGCGGGTGAAGGAGTCGGGGCCGGCGACGGCGACGCCGGTCAGGTGCAGCGCGGCGAGGACACCGACGGCCGCCCACGCGAACCGGGCGGTGTAACTGGGCGCCCACGTGGCGCCGGGCATGAGCAGGACGCGGGCGAGCAGCAGGCAGGCGGTGGCGGTCAGGGCGCACGCCAGGTCGACCATGCCCAGCCACCACGGGATACCGACCTTGACGGTCAGCATGCCGAACACGCCGGCAGCGACCGTGCCCGCGAGGCCGATCCAGACCAGGACCCGCGGCCGACGGTCAGGGAGCCGGCGGCCGAGCATCGCGGCGACGAGTACGGCCGGGCCGGTGATGCCCGCGATGACGCGGTGGGCGAACTCGATCATCGGGTTCAGCTGCGCGGCCGGGACGAAGCTGTCGGAGTAGCAGCCGGGCCAGTTGGGGCAGGCGGCGCCCGACTGGGTCGCGCAGACCACGGCACCCATCACGACGGACGCGAAGGCCAGCAGGGCAGCGGCGGTGAACCAGCCACGGGTGGCGCGGCTCACGCCGGCACCCCGTCGGCGACGTCGGCAGGGGT
This sequence comes from uncultured Actinomycetota bacterium, assembly GCA_963799235.1. Taxonomy (GTDB): domain Bacteria; phylum Actinomycetota; class Actinomycetes; order Propionibacteriales; family Propionibacteriaceae; genus Propionicimonas. The sequence continues at coordinate 434,455 of CAWCWL010000002.1, forward strand.
GCGGCGGGCACGTCCCCACGGGCCCAGCGCCGTCACGGCGGAGGTGGCCAGCAGCGCGACGCCTGCGAACACTCCGATGTTCACGACCACCTGCTGCCACCACGTGTACTGGAGTTCCAGCTCGCCGCCCATCGGCAGCAGCATGAAGGGCGCCAACGCCCCCCACAGTGCGTAGCCGAGGCCGGGCCAGCGCAGGTAGCCGGGCAGTTCCCTCGCCTGCCAGAGCACGAGGCCCAGCGGCACCACCCACACGTAGTGGTGTGACCAGGAGATCGGCGAAGCCAGCAGGCTGGTCAGGCCGGCGAGGCACAGGGCGAGGGCCACCTGCCCGCGGCGATGCATGAGCACGGCCGCCCAGAGACCGAGCGCGACAACGAGGGCGCTGAGCACCAGCCCGCCCCTGCTGGGTTCGCCGGTGAGCCGGTTCCACACGCCCAGCACCGACTGGTTCGACGCGTAGAGGATTCCGGAGTTCAGGCCGGAGTCACCGGTGGCAAGCTTCAGCCAGTAGGACAGCGAAGCCTGCGGCAGCACAACGAAACCGATCGCTGTCGCTGCGAGGAAGGCTGCGAATGCGACAAGGCCGGCCTTCCTGCGTCCGGCGAAGAAGTTGTAGGCGGCCACGACCGCCGGGGTGAGCTTGATGGCCGTGACCACGCCGACCAGCCAGCCCTCGGGGAGGATCCGGCGGCGGAACAGGCGCGGGCCGGGCATCGAGTCGAGGACGGCAGCCGCGACGAGGAAGATCGCGAGCTGGCCGAAGCCGAGCGTGTCGCGTACCGGCTGGCAGCCCACGATCAGGACGGTGGTGAGCAGGCTCAGCCGCCACCCGGTGTAGCCGAGCCGGCGGCAGATGGCCGCGAGGGCTGCGGTGCACAGCGTGAGCCAGATGAAGGCTGCCAGCACGAACGGGATGACGGCGAACGGCACAGTGAGCATGGCGGCGAAAGCGGGGTAAATCCACGGCAGCTGGCCGCCGGAGTCGAAGATGTCGCCTCCGGCGAGCAGCTTCTGGCCGGTGCGCTGGTAGACGTCGAGGTCGATCATGTTGGGGTGCCAGGGCCACAGCGTGCTGCCCGGAATCTGGGTGCCGCCGATGTAGTAGGCCGCCAGCAACGGCACAAGGATCAGCAACGCGTTGAGCGCCACGGCCCGAAATCGCTGGGTCTGCACCCGTACCTCCCTCACGCAAGCCCGTCCAAGACTACGGGAGGCCAGTGCAACCGGTGCTGCATGAGCACCACCTGGTAGGGGTTCCAGGTGGAAAGCGTGTAGCGCAGCACGAGATCGTCCTCCTCCAGGCGGGTGTCGAACAGGTACGGCGCGTAGGCGGCGCCGGTGCCGTCGGCCTGTCCGGGGAAGATCCGGTCGCCGACCGGATCACTCTCGCCGGCGGCCTTGATGAACCGCGTGAACGGGTCGGCGTGCGACATGCCCGTTGCGACCCAGTCGAGGAGCCGCAGCCGCGGCGACCAGGGTCCCCAGGGATTGGGGGCGACCCGCAGCGTGATCGCAGGCCCGATCGGGTCCTCCGGCCCCGAACCGGCCAGCATCAGGTAGGCGCCGACAGCCGGCACCCAACGGACCGACAACTCCCCCAGCGCGGCCGGGGTGAACAGCGGCGCGCCATCCTCCTCCCGGTCCGACCAGCCGGCGCCGTCCCAGTAGCGGACGCCGAGGGCGACACGAAAGGGGACAGTCCCCTTTCGTGTCGCGGCGGCATGAAAGGGGACTGTCCCCTTTCGTGTCAGCCGGGCGAGCGCCTCGCCGTCCAGCTTCGCGAGCCGGGGTTCGGAGGCCCGGTAGGGACCACTGCCCCAGATCAGCAGGTCGTCGCCGACGAGCTGGGTGGAGACGTTGATGAAGTGGCGGTCGCTGAAGGTGCCGAGCACGCGGAAGCGCACCGGGGCGCGCCGGCTCGCGGGGTCGATCACCAGCCGGGGGTCCTCCGCACGGGCGAGGACGGAGCGTCCCATCACGCGCCGGCGGCGGAAGTGGTTCGAACTGAAGAAGCCGTACAACCCTCCCCCGTTCGAGAACGCGTCCAGCGGCACGTCGTACTCGCGCATCGTCGTGCGGCCGCCGACAAGCTTCAGTGGCGACCCGTGGAACCGGATGCCCGGCAGCCCCTGCCGTGGCCCGGTGCCCGTCACCTCCGCGATCGAGTCCCGCGTGGTGAGCCAGCGGCTGGTCCAGTGGGTGTCGCCGAACAACAGGAAGCTGCGTCCGTCGTGCTCGAAGCGGACGCCGAGATCGGTGCCACGGATCCCGGCGCTGGACAGCGAAGCGCTCAAGGTGGGCGCGCGCTCCCCCCACGGCGTCGGGGTGGCATCGACGTCGCCGGTCACCTGGGCCAGCTTGACCGATTCGGGCACTTCCGCGATGAAGTCCGGATCGTGCAGTCGCAGGCAGGCGTTGCGTTCCCAGTGGCCCTCCGGCGTCCGGTGGTAGCTGAAGATCGACCCGTCCTCATCGGTGAGCGCCTGGGCCCAGCCGGACGCCGTGAAGGTGGCCACCGCCCGCAGGTGGGACGTATCTGCACCCAGATCCCCGGCTGTGGGCGGCGCCGGCCGATCGGGGGCATCCAGGTGAAGATTCGTACCAGCGGACGGCTGCCACCCGGTGGCCTCGAAGCGGTAGGCAGCCGTCCGGGCGCCTTCGGGGACGAGGGCGACGAGCGCCCGTCCGCTCCTGATGAGGCGCCCGGGGCCGGTGGCCTGCTCGGTGACAGTGCCGACGCGTACCCAGGGACGGTCGGGGCGGTCGAGCCGGCGCCGGTAGTGGCCGAGTCGCTGTCCGTCGAGGATGACTGCGTCCACCCAGCGCGGGCCGAATCTGCGATCCGGGAGTATCGCTCCGGGTCCGAGCAGGGCTGGCACTCCTGCGGTGGTCATGGTGCGGTCGGCGCGGGTACCGCCGATCGGGCCTCAACGGCCCCTTCGGTCTTGCCTCCCGGGAAGCCGAGCACAGCGAAGCCGATCAGGACAAGGCTGGGCAGCGTCCTGGCCAGGTTCAGCCACACCTCGGTGGTGGCCTCGAAGCCGATGAACGGAGTGTTCATGACGAAGAGCGCGAGCACGCCGATCCCGAGCAGGCGCGGCCAGCGACGACCGGTCAGCACCAGGTACAGCCCACCCAGGGAGATCCAGACCAGGTGGTGGGGCCAGGAGATCGGGCTGAGCACGGTGGAGAGCACCCCGACGGTGAGCATCGCGGAGAACTCCTGGCCGCGTACGAACAGGGCGCGGGCACGCAGCAGGCTCGCCCCGCCGAGCACGAGGGCCAGCGCCACCCACAGCCATGCCACCCCGACACCCCAGCGGGTGAGCAGGCCGAGCAGCGACGTATTCCTGGACTCGCCCGGCAGCCCGAAGCGGTCGGTGTCGAAAATCACCGTCGTCCAGTACCGCGTCGAATCGGCAGGGAGTACGACGAGTGCCAACACTGTGCTGCCCACAAAGCCCGCAACACAGTTCCGCGCGGGCCGCCATTGCCGGGTGATCAGGTAGTAGGGCAGGAACACCATGGGCAGGAGCTTCACCGCACCGGCGATGCCCGTGAGCACCCCCCGCCATCGGGGCGGCACCAGCGAGGTGTCGACGATCACCAGTGCCGCCAGCGCGAGGCTGACCTGCCCGAGCGCGATCCCGTGGACGATGGGTTCGGTGAGCACCAGAGCAACGGTGGACAACCCGAGGACAAGCCAGCCCTCCAGGCTGCGTCCGTGACGTCTCGCTGGTGTCGCCCGGATCGTGATCCAGGCGAGTACCGGGCACAGGGCGAGCTGGATCGCCGTCCATGACCACCGTGCGGAGTCACCCGGAAGCGCAACGACCGGCGCGAGGAACAGCGCGGCGAACGGCGGGTAGATGAACGGCAGGGGCTCGGCCCCGGGAATGCTGAGGGTGAAGTCGTAGAGGCTTCCGCCGGACCACATCAGCTGGATCGCCCCGCGATAGACACCGAAGTCGCTCCCGGCCAACTGCTGGTCGAGACCGCCGACTAGGTAGGTCACCAGCATCAGGCCGAGGACGATCGCGAGCAGGCTGAACCCGATGCGGACCGGGCCCCACCTGGTCTCAACCACTCGCGCTCACCCCGTCCAGCGTCAGGTCCGGCACCTGTCGTCCGGGCAGCAGGCCGACACCGATGACGAGGAGCACGGCCAGCGCAGGCAGCTCGATCCCGATGCCCAGCAACGTCCCGACCGTGCCCGCCGGATAGTCGTCGAACCAGGGGTAGCCGAGGAAGACAACGAAGAGGCCCGCGCCGACCAGTGCCGCCGTGCGCCCACCCAGCAGGACGTACCAGCACGCGGCCAGCACCAGCCAGAGCTGGTGGTGGGGCCAGGAGATCGGCGAGACGGCAACGGACAGGGCTCCCACGGCCAGCGTTGCGGCGAGCGGGCTGCCGTCACGCAGGTGCCGTGCGGCCCGCCAGTACGCCAGCACGCCGACGGCTGCGGCGACGGCCAGCCAGACCAGCGTCGTGGGGAGACCGTCGGGGAGCTGCCGTGCGAGCAGGCCGAGCAGCGACTTGTTCACGGTCGAGTCGGTGCGGCCCACCCGTCCGGTCTGCCAGAGCAGGTTCGTCCAGTAGGACACCGAAGCAGCGGGCAGGACCAGCCACGCAAGGCCGGTCGCGCCGATGAAGGCGCCGGTGCAGACCGCGGCCTGGCGCCACTGCTTCGTCAGCAGGTAGTACGGGAGGAACACCAGCGGGGTGAGCTTGATGGCTGCGGCGATCCCGACGAGGGAGCCCTGCCAACGGCGAGGCAGCAGGTGGTCGAAAAGGGCGAGCGCGATGACGAAGAGGCTCACCTGGCCGACGACAAGGTTGTGCAGGAACGGATACGAGAGCATGACGGGGATCGAGAGGCCAGCCACCCAGGCTGCCCGGTGGGAGCCGCTCGGCGAGCCCGCGACGACGCCCCTTCCGGACGTGCGGACCAGCAGGTAGATGCAGCCGACCGTGACGACGAAGGTGAGCGCCGTCCAGATGACCTTCGCCGACACCGAATCGAGCAGTGCGATCGGCACGAGGACCAGGGCTGCGAATGGCGGGTAGGTGAAGCCGAGGCCGTGGACCGTCGGGTGGACGTAGGTGTAGGAGTAGAGGTCCTGCCCGGCGAGCGCCGTCTGCACGGCGCCGCGGTAGATGTCCAGGTCGCCGAGGAGCCCAGACGTGGAATTCGTTGCGAGCGTGACCACCAGCATGACGGCGACGGCGACGGCGACAGCAGCAAGGCCGACGGCGAGGATCCAGGCCCGGGGGCCGGTGGTGGCTGTTGCGTGCACAGCGCACCTCCCTGTCCCAGACCGTGCCGGTCAACTGGGCGACACCCTAACCGGTAACCGGGGGCCTGTCTGGCACCCGAACGGAGGACCGTCCGCTTCTCAGACCTCGGGGTGCCGGATGCCGCGCTCGAGGGCGAGCGGCCGGTGACGGGGCGTCCGTCCGATGTGGACGGAACCGCCGGCTTCCGCTGTGAACAGCCGCACACCCTCGGGGAGGAGCTGCAGTTCCTGCACCACCTGTGCGAGGCGGGTCACCTGGCCGCGCAGGCCGTCCAGTTCGGATTCCAGGGCGAGGATGCGCCGGACGCCTTCGAGGTTGATGCCCTCGTTCTGGGAGAGGTGCTGGATGTGGCGAAGCTTGGCGATGTCGCGCAGCGAATAGCGCCGACCGCGCCCCCGGGCGCGACCGGGCACCACAAGGCCGAGACGGTCGTAGCCGCGCAGGGTCTGCGGGTGCATCTCGGCCAGCTGGGCCGCCACCGAGATCACGAAGATCGGGGCGTCAGCATCCATCCGGTCGGGAAGCAGGTCCATCAGTGGCTCCCCAGCAGGTGGGCCCGCGGGTCGCCACCGCCGGCCTTGGCCTGGAAATCGACCAGTGCGGCTCGTGCTTCGTCGGAGAGGTGGCGGGGAACCTGGACATCCACGGTCACCAGCATGTCTCCGTCCACGGCACCGCCCTTGACCCCACGCCCCCGGACGCGGAAGGTGCGCCCGTTCGGGGTGCCGGCAGGCACCTTGAGTCGCACCCGGGCACCATCGAGCGTCGGAACTTCGATCTCCGCGCCGAGCGCGGCTTCGGCGAAGGTCACCGGCACGGTGACCGTCAGGTGGTCGCCCTTGCGGCCGAACAGCTTGTGGGGACGGACGTGCACGAGAACGTAAAGATCGCCGGCAGCACCGGAGTTCTCCCCTGCCCCGCCCTTGCCCTTGATGCGGATCCGCTGGCCGTCCGTGACGCCTGCCGGGATCCGCACCTGCATGGTGCGGGTCGAGCGGCTGCGTCCAGTGCCGGCGCAGGTGGGGCACGGGTCCTCGACCACCATGCCCCGACCGCGGCATTCGCGGCAGGGCTCGGTGACGGCGAACACGCCGCCGGAGGTGGACGTCTGCATGCCGCTGCCCTGACAGGCGCGGCAGACCGTCGGCTGGGTACCGGGACGGGCGCCTGTGCCGTGGCAGGTCTCGCACGCAGCGTCCGACGTCGTCTGCATGCTGACGAGCGAACCGGCGAGGGCGTCGGCGAAATCGATCGTCACCTCGCCCTCGATGTCGGCCCCACGACGCGGCCCACGGGTTGAGGGGCGTCTGGTCGTGGTGCCACCGAAGAGGTTGCCGAAGAGGTCGGAGATGCCGGAGTCACCGGCGCCGCCTCCACGGAACAGGTCCTCCATGGACGGGCCGCTGCCCTGCCCGGCACCGGGGAACCTGAATCCCCCGCCACCGAACAGGCTGCGCGCCTCGTCGTACTCCTTGCGCTTGGCCACATCCGAGAGGATCGAGTTCGCCTCGGAGATCTCCTTGAACCGTGCCTCCGCGCCGGCGTTGTCCGCGTTCTGGTCAGGATGGAACTGCCTTGCCAGCTTGCGGAACGCCTTCTTGATCTCGTCGGGCTTGGCGTCCTTGGAGACGCCGAGCACCTTGTAGTAGTCCTTCTCGAGCCAGTCCTTGGTACTCATCGCGCCTCCTTCCTCATCACTCGGGGTTCGCCACGCCCACGCGGGCCGGTCGCAGCACCCGATCATTCAACTTCACGCCGCGCTGCATCACTGCCGAAATGGTCGGCACGGCGATCGCTGTCTCGATCGGCATCTGCATCAGCGCCTCGTGGATCTGCGGGTCGAACTCCTCGCCCACCTCACCGAAGGTCTCCAGGCCGTACTTGGCGGTGATCTTCTCCAGTTCGTCTGCGACGAGCTTGAAGCCTCCGACGAGCTCTGCGTGCTCGCGCGCGGCCTCGACGCTGTCGAGGACGGGCAGCAGGTCGAGGATGACGACCTCGACCCCGCCCTGCCGGGACAGCGCCCGGTCACGGTCGACCCGCTTCTTGTAGTTGCTGTACTCGGCATGCAGGCGCTGCAGGTCGTTGGTGCGTTCGTCCACGAGTTCCTGCATCTCGGAGAGCTTGGCGTCGCGGATCGGCGAGGCCTTCGTCTCGATCGGCTCCTCGGCGCCGTCCCCACCGGCCTCCCCCTCGGGCACGAAGCCCTCGGGGTCGGTCGTCGGGATGTCTTGGGCAGCCTCGGCGGCCCCTTCGTGACGCCCGCTCGCTCCGCTCACGGGCTCCTCAGGGACCGTGTGGGCGGACCCGCTCGCTCCGCTCACGGGCTCCTCAGGGAGCGTGTTGTCCGGTTCGGAATCCGTCACTTGTCTTCCTTGGTGTCCTCGTCAACGATCTCGGCGTCGACGACATCGTCATCGGACGCCTGGGCGCCTTCCGGGGTGGCCTGGGACTCCTCGGACTGCTGCTTGGCCTGGGCTGCGGCGTACATCGCCTGGCCCATGGCGCCGGCCTTGGTGTTCAGGTCGTCCATGGCAGCCTTGACCGCATCATTGTCGTCGGTCTTCAGTGCTTCCTTGAGCACCTCGAGGGCCTCGACGACCGGGACCTTGGTGTCCTCGGGGATGGTCTCGGCGTTGTCGGCGAGCAGCTTCTCGGTGCGGAACGCCAGGGCGTCCGCCTCGTTGCGCATCTCGACGGCCAGACGACGCTGGTGGTCCTCCTCCGCGTGCGCCTCTGCCTCCTTGACCATGCGGTCGATGTCCTCGCGACCCAGCGCAGAACCGCCGGTCACCGTCATGGACTGCTCCTTGCCGGTGGCCAGGTCCTTCGCGTGCACATGGACGATGCCGTTGGCGTCGATGTCGAAGGCGACCTCGACCTGCGGCAGGCCACGCGGGGCAGGCATCAGGCCGGTGAGCTCGAAGTTGCCGAGGCTCTTGTTGTCCCGGGCGAAGTCACGCTCGCCCTGGTACACCTGGATCATCACCGACGGCTGGTTGTCCTCTGCCGTGGTGAAGACCTCGCTGCGCTTGGTCGGGATCGTGGTGTTGCGCTCGATGATCTTGGTCATCACGCCGCCCTTGGTCTCGATGCCGAGGCTCAGCGGGGTGACGTCGAGCAGCAGCACGTCCTTCACCTCGCCCTTCAGCACACCGGCCTGCAGGGAGGCGCCGAGGGCAACGACCTCGTCGGGGTTGACGCCCTTGTGGGGCTCCTTGCCGCCGGTCAGCTCCTTGACCAGATCGACGACGGCCGGCATGCGGGTGGAACCGCCGACCAGGATCACATAGTCGATCTTGGCGACGCTGGAATTGGCGTCGGAGATGACGTTGTTGAACGGCGCGCGGGTGCGCTCGAGCAGGTCCTGCGTCATGCGCTGGAAGTCACCACGGCTGAGCTTCTCGTCGAGGTGCAGCGGGCCGTCGGCCCCAGCGGTGATGTACGGCAGGTTGATCGAGGTCTCCTGGGTGCTGGACAGCTCGATCTTGGCGCGCTCGGCAGCCTCCTGGAGGCGCTGGCGGGCCATCTTGTCCTTGCTCAGGTCGATGCCGTTCTTGTTCTTGAATTGGGTGACCAGCCAGTCGACGACACGCTGGTCCCAGTCGTCGCCACCGAGGCGGTTGTCGCCCTTGGTCGCCTTCACCTCGAAGACGCCGTCTGCGATCTCCAGCAGCGAGACGTCGAAGGTGCCGCCGCCGAGGTCGAAGACGAGGATGGTCTGCTCGACGTGGCCCTTGTCGAGGCCGTAGGCGAGCGCGGCAGCGGTGGGCTCGTTGATGATGCGGTCGACCACGAGGCCCGCGATCTCGCCGGCTTCCTTCGTCGCCTGGCGTTCGGCGTCGCCGAAGTAGGCCGGGACGGTGATGACTGCGTTGGTGACGGGCTCGCCGAGGTAGGCCTCCGCGTCGCGCTTCAGCTTCATCAGTACGCGCGCGGAGATCTCCTGCGGCGTGTACTTCTTGCCGTCGATGTCCACGTTCCAGTTGGTGCCCATGTGGCGCTTCACCGAACGGATGGTGCGATCGACGTTGGTCACTGCCTGGCGCTTCGCGACCTCGCCGACCAGCACCTCACCGCCCTTGGCGAAGGCGACGACCGACGGGGTGGTGCGGGCGCCTTCGGCGTTGGGGATGACAGTGGGCTCGCCACCCTCGAGGACGGCGACGACAGAGTTGGTGGTGCCGAGGTCGATGCCGACTGCTCGTGCCATGTTGTACTACCTCCGGTTGAGTCTTGGACAGGGTTGAGCTTAACACGCTCAACTTCTGTTGTTGAGTTCACCAGACTCAACTGTGGGTCAGCTGGGGGTATTCCCTGAATCGCGCAGCTCTGCATCGCCCAACATCGCCCGTGTCAGCTGCACGACGATCGGGAAGGAATGCCACAGCTGGTGCCCCATGCCCTCGACCGTGATCGTGGGACCGGGAACCCCGCGCTCGCTCAGGCTCTCGTCGAGCTTGTCGTAGTCCGGGCGGCGGCACAGCGAACTGCGGGAGCCGCGCACCAGCGCGCAGCGGGCGAGCTCCGCCGCGTCCATGCCGTGCAGGAGCCCCTGGCTGGACAGCACCTGGCCGATCGCAACGAGGTCGACGGCGGAGTACTTCACCGAAGGCTCCCTGCGCTGGCGACGTCGTGCGCTCATCACCCACTCGCTGCCGCGGTTCGTGGCGAGGACGGATCCCATCCGTCCCCAGTCGGCGAGGTTGTGGGCCTGGAGCGATGCGACGTTGCGCTGCGAGATCGCCACCGGCTCCACGAGGTTCAGTCCCTCGATCGGTCCCCATTCGGCCAGCACCGGAAGGGAGGCAACGGCGAGCGAGCAACCGGTGGAGTAGCCGAGCACCTGCATGTACTCCGGGTTGCGCACCTCGCCGACCCTCATCGCAGCGTCGATGTAGGAGAGGTTCAGGTCGGCCCACGATTCCACCCGGCCGGTCAGCATGTCCTTGCGGACGGCCTTCGGGATCGGGTCGGCGAAGCGGCTCATGCCGGGAATCTCGGTGAGCACGACGGTGAGCGACGTCGCGTCTGCGAGGTGGGCGCACTTGGCGATCTCCCACGGCCCGAGCGGGGTGTTGAAGCCCGGGAAGTACAGCAGGACGCCGACCGGATCGGCTGGGGTGGCGATCAGGGCGTCCAGCGGGGCGAGTCCTGACGGGCGCAGGGTGTGCTGCCGCACCGGCGAGGTGGGGCGGGAATGCAGCGACCTCGGGTCGACCCAGAGGTTCATCCTCGGCCGGGCTACTTGCTCCACGGTGCGATGGTAGCTGCCTGCAGGGAGCGAGGTGCGGGCAGTCGGGGCTTCCCCGATTTCGCGGCAATCCGCGCGGCGCGAAAGAATGCGAACCATGACTGCAGTGGTGTTCGACATGGACGGAACCCTGACCGACACCGAGCACATCTGGGACGTGGTGCGCCGGGGACTGGCCGAGGCCGAGGGGCTGCCGTGGCCCGGCGAGGCCAGCCGGGCGATGATGGGCATGTCCACCCAGGAGTGGTCGGCCTACCTCGCCGACGTCGTCGGTCTCGCCGGCACACCCGAGGACGCAGCGAAGAAGACCATCGACGGCATGGTGGCGGCGTACGCGCGTGGCCTCGACGTGCTGCCCGGCGCCGTGGCTGCCGTCCAGCGGATGCACGCCGTGTGGCCGCTCGGGCTGGCCAGCTCCTCCCCCCGTGTGCTGATCGATGCTGCGGTTGCTGCGATGGGGATCGGCGACCTCTTCGTCGCAACGGTGAGCACGGAGGAACTGAACGGGGCGGGCAAGCCGGCCCCCGACGTCTACCTGGAGGTCTGCCGCAAGATCGGCGTCGCCCCTGCGTCCGCCGTTGCGGTGGAGGACGCCCACAACGGCATCCTCTCGGCCCACGCCGCGGGGTTGAAGGTGGTGGCGATCCCGCCGCACTTCAACCCCCCGCCGGCGGCGACGCTCGCCCTCGCGGACGTGATCCTCGACTCCCTCGACGACCTGACCACGGACCTCGTCGCAGGACTGGTGGGTGCGGCATGAAGTCGGTCGACCTCGTCCTGCGCAAGCTCCTGCTGGGCCTCGCCCGCAGCGCCCGGTTCAAGGCGCTGGCCGTCCGGTTGCCGATGACGGCAGCCGTCGTCGCCCGTTTCGTCCCCGGGGAGACGGTGTTCCACTGCGTCACAGCCGTCCGCACCCTTGCTGCGGACAACCTGCTGAGCAGCATCGACTACCTCGGAGAGGACACCACCACGCCCGAGCAGGCCGCTGCCATCCGGGACGGCTACCTCACCTTGATCTCCGAACTCGCAGCAGTCGGCCTCACCGGCTACGCCGAGGTGTCGGTGAAGCTGACAGCCCTCGGGCTCGGCCTTCCCGGAGGACGCGACCTCGCCTTCGGGCTTGCCCGGGAGATCTGCGCAGCAGCCGCAGCCGTCGGGACGACCGTGACCGTCGACGCGGAGGACCACACCACCACCGACACGACGCTGGGGATCCTCTCCGAGCTGCGCGAGGAGTTCCCTGCCACCGGCGGCGTGCTGCAGGCCTACCTGCACCGGACGCTCGAGGACTGTGCGCTGCTGGCCGGTCCCGACTCGCGGATCCGGCTGTGCAAGGGCGCCTACGCCGAGCCGGTCGACGTCGCACTGCAGGGACGCGAGGAGGTGTCGACCGCCTATGTGGCCTGCGCCCGGACCCTGCTGGCCGGCGACGGCTACCCGATGCTGGCCACCCACGACCCCGAGATGATCGCCGCCGTCGCGGAGCTCGCCCGCCAGCTGGGTCGCGAGCCGGGCACCTTCGAGTACCAGATGCTGTACGGCATCCGCAGCGACGAGCAGCGACGCCTCGCCGCCAGCGGGGCGAAGGTGCGGGTGTACGTGCCGTTCGGCACCGACTGGTGGGGGTATTTCATTCGCCGCCTCGCCGAGCGTCCGGCCAACCTCGTCTTCTTCGCGCGCGCCCTCTTCGGTCGCTGAACTAGCGCCCGTACGCCTCCCACTCGGATTGGCTGCCGGCGAAGACGTCAAGGTCGATGAAGGGCTCCTGCCCGGCATAGCCGGCGAGCCGGTGACGGTCGCTGAACTGCCAGAACGTCCAGGCCCTCCCGTCGGAGAGCGCGGGCTCGCGCCAGGTGTCACGGATCCAGATGTCGACGTGGGGGAACGACCCGGCGAGGTAGCGGTCGTACGACTCCGCCGTGGCATAGACGACCGTCGAGGCTGAAGAAGTGGTATGCCCCGACGCGCAGGCCGGCGGCGTGTGCGCCGGCGAGGTTGGCTGCGAAGTGGTCGTCGACGAAGGTGCTGCCCTCCGTCGCCTTGACAAAGGCGAACTGGATGCCCTGACCGGCAAGCACCGGCCAGTCGATGGCGCCCTGGTAGCCGGAAACGTCGACCCCGCGCACCGGATAGCTGCTCGTCGAAGGGTTGTTGGCGTGGACGGTGCCCGTCCACAGCAGCCATCCCAGCGTGATCGAGGCCACCGTGACCAGCGCGACACCGCCACGCAGCCAGTACCGGGCTCGGCGGATCGCGGAAGGACTCACGCCGCGAGCCTAGGCGGACGCCTTGAACTGGGCAGCGATCCTGCTCGCAGAAAGGGCGGTCCCGTAGTAGGCGAACTCGTCCAGCGAACCGGCGACGTAGGCGCTGGAGGGCTTCGACGGCCAGCCGTCGAGGTTGCCGCCCCCGATCCGCCAGTAGCCGTCCCCCGGCTGTGCGCCGGTGAGCTTCGTGCTCGCCACCAGGGCACCGTCCACATACAGCCGGGTACCACTGGGCCCCTGGGTCGCTGTCGCCTGGTGCCAGCGGCCGTCGTTGTACGACTTCGGGCTGGACACCGTGCGGATGGTGGTCCGGTAGGTGCCGAAGACCAGCTTGCCGGCGTTGGTGAGATACAGCGAGCGGTCGGCGCGGCTGCCCTTTCCGGTCTGGACGTTCTCGAAACCGGCGAGCTTTCCGCCCGCTGTGGTGGTGGTCCTGAACCACAGTTGGACGCTGAACGCCGCTGCCGGCCTCGACCTGGCCGACTGGTAGACCCCGGACGTGGGGTCGCCGTCGGTCTGGATCGCGTTGTTGCCACGGATCGCTCCCGCCACGTAGCGGGTTACGCCGACCATCTTGCCAGCGCTGCCGCGTCCGCTGGCATCGGCTGCCACCGACCCGGTGTCTGCGAGGCGCCAGTGGATCACCGGCTTGGCCTTCTTCACGGCCGCGGCGTAGGCGGTGTTGGCTGTGACCTTGCCACCCTTTGCGGCGGGTGGGACCTGGTAGTCGAGCGGCAGCGCGACGAGCTTGTCGAGGGGGAAGGGCACCTCGCCCCTGCCCTTGATGCCGGTCATCTCGAGGAACGGCCAGCGGCCACGGAAGATCGTTGAGTACTTGTTGTCCGCGAGCGCGATCGGGTTCTCTGCAGCGAACGCGACCGAACCGGACGTGTCGGAGATGACCACCCCGTACTCCTGCGCCGCCCTGGCAACGGTCAGCGCAACCGGCGACAGCTTGAGCCTGGAGAGGTCGAGGCTCGCAGGCAGCCGCAGCATCTGGCCGATGGCGAGCTGGGTGCCGGGGGAGTTGCCATCGGTGCGGTTGGCCGGCCAGGAAATCGTGTTGCGGCGGGTCAGCGGGAGCGCGAGGTTGATCACGTGGTTGATGTGGCCGTCGAGGAGTTCCTGCTGCCGGATCGTCAGGCCCCAGAGGGCCAGGCCGCTGGCAGACACCCCGTAGTAGTTGCCGAAGGTGCCGCGGGACTGATCGGTGCGGGCGATCCTGCCGCCCCAGCAGGCCTGCCACTTGCCGTTGACCTTCCGTGCCTTCCACAGCTCCACCAGCTCGCGGGTGTCCACGTTGTAGATCGACACCGAACCGTCGGTGGACGGGTCGGGCTGCAGGTCGGCGGGAACGTGGATGTTGCGCAGCTGCCGGTTGAGGTCGGTGTCCCAGCCGTCCCACTTGCGCTGGCAGTTCCAGCCCTTGATGTCGAAGACCGGATCGCTGTTCCTTGCCACGTACAGCGCTGGTGAAAAACGGTTGGTGTTGATGTTGACGTTGGCGTCGGTCGGCGTGCCGTAGTACTTGTGGGCCTGGGCATTGAGGCTCGCGATCAGCTTCGTCGAGTCGGGGGCAGTGGGCGTGGCCGCCGGCAGCTTCTGGTAGAGCGGCGAGGATGCCGCGAAAACCCGCGCTGGGTAGGGGCGGGAGTCCGAGCCTGACCGGCTCTGCGCAGCCGCGGGAGACAGCGGCGTCACCAGCAGTGCCAGCACGCCGGCGGCGGTCAGGCAGGTACGTGTCAGGGGGGTCATCAGCGTCCAATGCGGTGGTGCGGGCGTGCGTGCGGACCCCGGACGCTCGGATCGTCGAGGGACGGGTTGGCCGCGCTGGGGTATACGTGAATTCTGCACGGGGGTGATCCCGTGAGGTAAGTCCCCGTACGGGCACGTGTGGCGCGGGTGCCGATGGGGTATTGGGACCGACGATCGGAGGTGGACCATGGCACGGATCGACAAGCGCGAGGACGTGAGTCCGACGGAGGGCAGGCGGGAGTACGGCGACGTCGAGTTCGCCGACGCGACGAACAAGAAGTACCCGATCGACTCCGCGGAGCACGTGCGCGCGGCGTGGAGCTACATCAATCACAAGGACAACGCAGCCAAGTACAGCAAGACCGACGCTGCCGAGATCCGGAAGCGGATCAAGAAGGCTGCGCCGAAGTTCGACGTGGAGATCGAGGACTGACGCCGCGGACGGCACCCGGCTGCATCCCTGGGGTGCTGGCCGGACCCCCCTGGTTGAGCGCAGCAGGTGTGCGGCCATCCCGCCATCGCCACAACGACCCCGCTTGTCGTGGTTATGAGGGCGTTCAGCAGCAGCACGGCGCGCGTGACCCCAGCCGTTGTGGTTACCGGCCCACAAGAACGGTCCATAGCCACCACAACGGGGGTCGCGGCGGCGCCTGGGCTCACTCCGACGTTCATAACCACAAGTTCGCGGGTCTCGACCCGGGCGCTGCACTCCCCGCCAACGTGGGCTGATCGCGGGTGGGGAAGCTCACCTACCCTTGCCAACCCGCCGTTCCGGGTGGAGATCGACGCCGTCGCGGTCATCGGTGACCGGGCTAGGCGACCGGCCCGAGGTAGCGCAGGTAGATCCTGTCCTCGCCGCCCGGCCAGGACAGGTCGAGCTGCCAGCACCCCTGACCGGGAAGGTCGATGATCGACGGCCCGGGGCCGCCGGCCACCTCGCGGCGGATCGTCTCGGTGTCGGCCTCGCGCCGTGCCTGGATGACCAGCGGCCCACCGGTGCTCAGGTCGGCGACCCACAGCACCTTGTTCGACCTGCCCTCCGGCTGCCGGGACCGCAGCGGCCAGCCGAACGGCACGGCGACGACATGGCCCTGCAGGGACTGCAGGTGCGCGACGGGCTGGTCCGGCGGCGTGAAGCCCGTCCGTGCCCACTCCGGCAGCGAGCTCACCGTGGGATCGGCACAGGCGAAGGCCGCAACCGGTGTTGTGGGCGCCGGCGGCGGAGTCGGCGAGGCCGTCGTGCATCCGGCGAGGTACGCGCAGGCAAGGACCAACATCGCCTGGCGACGGTGGAACACGCGCATGGCTCTCCTCCGGAAGGGACCCCTCCAGTGTGCGCTCCGGCTCAGCCGAGAGCGAGCACCCGGTCGAGACCGGCCCTGAGGTCCGCCACCAGATCCGCCGGGTCCTCCACGCCGAGGCTGAGACGCAGCATGCCGTCGGTGATGCCGGCCGCGGACCTGATGTCATCCGGCATGGATGCGTGGGTCATCGTCGCCGGGTGCGACACCAGCGACTCGACCCCGCCGAGGCTCTCCGCGAGGCAGAAGAAGTCAAGGCCTTCCACCAGCGCCCGGACGGCTGCCCCGGTACCGACGTCGAAGGTCACGATCGCGCCGAAGCCGTCCTGCTGGCGGACGGCCAGCCCGTGCTGGGGATGGCCGTCCAGTCCCGGGTAGTGCACGGCCGTCACCGCGGGATGCCCGAGCAGCAACTCGACGACAGCCTCAGCGTTGCGCTGGGCCTGCGCCATCCGCAGGTGCAGGGTGCGCAGCCCGCGCAGCGTGAGGTAGGAGTCGAGCGCACCACCGGTGACGCCGAGGGTGTTCGCCCACCAGGCCAGGTGGGTGAGGCGTTCGGCGTCCGCAGCGACAATGGCGCCGGCCACCACGTCGCTGTGGCCGTTGAGGTACTTCGTCGCAGAGTGCACGACGATGTCCGCGCCGAGGCTCAGGGGACGTTGCACGACCGGTGTCGCGAACGTGTTGTCGGCGACGACGAGGGCACCGGCGGCATGGGCTGCCGCGCTGGCCGCAGCGATGTCGGTGATGCGCAGCAACGGGTTCGACGGTGTCTCGAGCCAGACCAGGTCGACGCCGTCGGCGATCTCCTCCAGCGCACGCTCCGGGTCGCTGAAGTCGGTGAGCCGCAGCTTCAGGCGTCCGGTGCGTGCGAGGGCGTCGAAAAGGCGCCACGAGCCGCCGTAGCAGTCGAAGGGCGCGAGCAGCGTCCCGCCGGGCGGCAGCAGCGCAAGAACCGGTACGGTCACGGCTGCCATGCCGGAGGCGGTGATCACTCCCCCGGCACCGCCCTCGAGGTCCGAGACGGCGTCAGCGAGCACCGTTCGGGTCGGGTTTCCTGCGCGGCTGTAGTCGTACTGCCCGGGGCTGTTGAACGCCTCGAAAGCGTAGGTCGTCGACAGGTAGATGGGCGGAACCACCGCACCGTGGGCAGCGTCGGTGTTGATCCCGGCGCGTACCGCCCTGGTCTGCGGGGATTGCTCGGTCATGCCCGCAGACACTACCGGACAGCACTTGCCGCACCGCGCGTTCTCTGGTGCACAGACGCCCCGGCGGGGTAGCGTCCGGCCTATGAAGATCGAGGACATCATCCGCAAGAAGGGCGCGGACGTGGTGACCATCGCGCCCGCCGCCACCGTCGCAGAGCTGCTCGCACTGCTCGCGAAACACAACATCGGCGCCGTGGTGGTCAGTGACGACGGCGTGACCATCAGCGGGATCGTCTCCGAGCGTGACGTCGTCCGCCGCCTCGCCAAGCAGGGCGCCGCCGTACTGGACGAGCAGGTTTCCGCCATCATGACCGCCGACGTGAAGACGTGTGGCATCGAGGACAGCCTGGAGTCGACCGCCCAGACGATGACGTACGGACGCTTCCGCCACCTCCCCGTCGTCCAGGACGGCAAGCTGGTCGCGATCATCTCCATCGGCGACGTCGTGAAGAACCGCATCGACCAGCTCACCGACGAGCGCAACCACCTGCTTGAGTACCTCCACACCTGAGCCGGCGCCCGCGGAGGCAGCCCTTGCCGCCTCCGGCGTGCCCTATCGGCTGACCCGCCACGAGCGGGTCGGATCCCTTGCTGAGGCCGCAGCGCTGCGCGGTGTCGATCCCGCCGACATCATCAAGACGATCGTCGTGCGCCGCGGGGAGGACGACTACCTCTTCGTGCTCGTTCCCGGTGACCGCGAGATCGCCTGGCCCAAGCTCCGCGCCCACCTGGGCGTGAACCGCCTGTCCATGCCGGACGCGGCAACCGCGCTGGCCGTGACCGGCTATGAGCGCGGCACGATCACCCCGTTCGGCGCCAGCACGGCCTGGCCGGTCGTCGCAGACGCGACGATCACGGGACGCAGCATCTCCCTGGGCGCCGGCCAGCACGGGGCCAGCGTGACCGTCGACGCCGACGTGTCGCTGGCCGCTCTTGGTGCGGAGCGAGCCGACATCACCGAGCCGTCCGCCTCGGCCAGCGAGGGCTGACGGAGTCTGCGTTGGGTGACCGCAGATGACGCGACCAACCCTGTTCCTGATGGTAGGGCTCCCGGGTACCGGCAAGACAACGGAGGCACGGCGCATAGAGGTCCAGAGGAATGCGCTTCGTCTCACGAAGGACGAATGGGTGAAGGCCCTCTACGGGCTCGCCAACCCGCCGTCGGCCTCGGATGTGATCGAGGGACGGCTGATCGAGATCGGGCTCCGAGCTCTCGAACTCGGCATCAATGTCGTCATCGACTACGGACTCTGGGGTCGGGACGAGCGCTCCGCGCTCCGGAAGGCGGCGGCTGACCTGGGCGCGGCTGTTGAGGTGCGCTACTTCGAAGTCGCACCGTCGGAGCAGCGGAAACGCCTTGACCAGCGCCACGCCGAGGCGCCGCACACAACGTGGCACATGTCCGACGAGGAACTCACGGAGTGGGCCGCCATCATCAGCATTCCCACGCCAGGTGAACGTGATGGCAGCGAACCTGTCGATGGTCCACCGTCAGGATTCGCGACCTGGGACGAGTGGCGCAGTCACCGCTGGCCTCCCTCAGTATCCTGACGCCCCCTGCCGCGCCGCCCCCCACCGCACCCCGACCGGGGCACTTGGGCCGTCCGCCCTTGCCAGGGCGAAGGAGGGGTAGCACAGTGCTCCTCAAGCGAGGTGCCTCCCGGCACCGGAGGGAGCGCCATGGATGACCCCATCACCACCAATCCCGACCTGTACCACCTGGTCTTCGAGAACGACCGCGTACGGGTCCTGGAATACCTGGACGGGCCCGGTGACGCCACCCGGCCACACTCGCACCCCGACAGCGTGATGGTCACGTTGAGCAGCTTCCGACGCCGGCTCCGGTCGGGAGCACGCGAGGTCGATGTCGAGTTGCCTGCGTTCCAGGCCCGATGGCTGGACGCCCAGGAGCACTCGGGAACCAACATCGGTGACACCCCGACCCACACGATCTTCGTGGAGCTCAAGGAACCCAGCCGACGAGATTCGCCAGAGGGTCGCCTGGGGCCATCAGAGTCCTGACGATCGGCCAGTCGACATCTGCGGCCAAAGGCACCGGATAACGACGCGTTGGCCACCAATGCGGCGCCTTTGGCCGCACCTTCGTTCGATGAGCTCGCCGTGGTGAATCGCACGGTGCCTTTCGACGCAGAACGGCTCGGGCAAGCTCGGCCAACGTCCTCGACTCCTGTCGGAAGGCCGATGCATGCTGGAGGCATGACTCACCCCGAACGCCCGGTCACCCACATCGTCCCGCCGTACCTGCTGCGCCACCTGGCCACGACCACCGAACCGATCGCACAGTTCGCGAAGGCCACCCTGACAAACGACCGGCGGTACCGCCACAGCCGCGCCACCACCACCGGCACAAGCACGGGCCGGCCCTCTGCGATGGCCGTGCCCGCTGCCGCGGGCCCCTCCCGGCGGATCTCCGATGCGGGCAACGCCGAGAAACTGCCCGGCAAGACGGTCCGCGACGAGGGTGCGCCGGCCACAGGGGACGCAGCAGTCGATGAGGCCTACGACGGCTTCGGCGCCACCTGGAAGCTGTACGAAGAGGTCTACGGCCGCAACTCCATCGACGGCAGCGGACTACGGCTGCTCGGCACGGTGCATTACGGCGAGGGTTACCAGAACGCTTTCTGGAACGGCACCCGCATGGTGTTCGGCGACGGGGACGGGGAGATCTTCGGCCGGTTCACCGCGAGCCTCGACGTGATCGGCCACGAACTCACCCACGGCGTCGTCGAGCACACCGCCGCCCTGACGTACTCCGGCCAGTCGGGAGCGCTCAACGAGTCCATCGCCGACGTGTTCGGGGTGTTGGTCAAGCAGTTCGCGCTCGGCCAGGACGCCGCTACTGCCGACTGGCTGATCGGCGGCGACCTGCTCCTTCCCGGCGTCAAGGGCGTCGCGCTGCGCAGCATGCTGCATCCCGGCACCGCCTACGACGACCCCCGGCTCGGCAAGGACCCGCAGCCGGACAGCATGAGCGGCTATGTGGAGACCACGGACGACAACGGCGGTGTGCACTACAACTCCGGCATCCCCAACCGCGCCTTCGCGATCGCAGCCACCAGCATCGGCGGCCCCGCCTGGGAGAAGGCCGGACGCGTCTGGTACGACGTGCTCACCGGCACCGAACTCACGTCCGATGCCGACTTCGCGGCCTTCGCGCAGCTGACCGTCGCCGCTGCAGCAGCCCGGTTCGGGGCCGAGTCGCCGGAAGCCGCAGCCGTCCGTGATGGCTGGACGACGGTCGGTGTCGGCGCAGGCACCACCGCGCCGGCCCCGACCGGGGGCAAGCCCCCCGTCGACAAGGAGGCAGAGCTCCTGCTGCGCCGCACCGGCGGCTTCGCCGGCATCCCGCGCCAGCGGCAGGCGAAGCTGGCCGACCTGCCGGCCCGCGACCGGCGCACCTGGCAGGGCCTGCTGGCCGACGACCTCCTGCCGCGCCTCGCAGCGGAGAGCTCCCCCCGCCCGGACGCGTTCGCGTACTGCGTCACGTGCATGGCCGTCGAGCTCGATGTGGAGGTGGCAGAACCCGACCTGCCCGACCGGCTCCGTCGGCTGTTCGAGCGCACCCTTTCCGGACAGTGAGGAGCAACCCGTGCGAAAGCTCGACCTGGTGGAGTTCATCTCCCTCGATGGCGTGATGCAGGGCCTCGCCGGTCCCGAGGGTGACTTCCCCCATGGTGGGTGGGGTCAGGACTACCCCGTCGACGTGCAGGACGATTCGGGCTCCGAGCCGTTCGTCGGGACCACCGGCTACCTGTTCGGGCGGAAGACCTACGAGCACATGGTGGCCTTCTGGCCGCACCAGCCGGACTCGAACCCGATGGCGGCGAGCCTCAACCACACCCGGAAGTACGTGGTCAGCAGGACGCTCGACGCGGCGACCTGGGAGCCGACCACCGTGATCTCCGGCGACGTGGCGGAGTCCGTCACTGCCCTGAAGGCGGAGGGCGACGGTGCCATCGTCGTACTCGGCAGCGGCCAGCTGGCCCGATTCCTGCTCGCCGAAGGCCTCGTCGATGGGCTGACCCTCTTCGTGCATCCCCTCTTGCTGGGCACCGGCACGCGCCTGTTCGGCGAACTCCCGGACCTGCGCCGCCTGCACCTGGAGTCCTCCCGCACGTCGGAGCTGGGCTCGCTCATCCTGAACTACACGTTCGCGGACGCCTGAGCGTCGCTAGCCTGTCGGGGTGCCAGCACCCACCCGCCTGCGTCCGGCACTGATGATGCTCGCCGCCGCGGTGCTGTTCGGCACCACCGGCACAGCCCAGGCCTTCGGTCCTGCGACGGCCAACCCGCTCAGTGTCGGAGCGATTCGCCAGGTGATCGGCGGCTCGGTGCTGCTGGTGATCGTCCTCGTGTGGTGGCTGCGGGTGCACGGCAGGCGCCCGCCGCGGTGGTCGGGGAAGGTCGGCTGGCTCGTGCTCGCCGGCGCCTGTGTGATGGCGTTCCAGGCCACCTTCTTCTTCGGCACCCGAACCAACGGGGTCGCCGTCGGCACCGTCATCGCACTCGGCTCCAGTCCGCTGTTCGCCGGGATGTTCGAGTGGCTGCTCGGGCGCAGGCCCTCTCGCCGCTGGCTCGCAGCGACCGCTGTCGCCGTCCTTGGCATCCTGCTGCTCTCCGGCGCCATTGGGCAGGATGTGGCGCTGCAGCCGGTCGGCGTCCTTGCCTCCCTTGTGGCAGGCGCCGGCTACGCCGGTTACGCGGTCTCCGCCGGCAAGGTGGTGCAGCAGGGCGTCGCAGCCGTCCCGGCCACAGCCGCGATCGTCGGGACCAGCGGCCTGATCGGCGCGGCCGTCCTGCCCTTCACCGACAACTCCTGGATCGCGGAACCCCGCGGCATGGCCGTCGCCCTGTGGATGGGCGCAGTCACCGTCGTCGTTGCCTACCTGCTGATGGGTG
Source organism: uncultured Actinomycetota bacterium (assembly GCA_963799235.1). Taxonomy (GTDB): domain Bacteria; phylum Actinomycetota; class Actinomycetes; order Propionibacteriales; family Propionibacteriaceae; genus Propionicimonas. The sequence goes on from CAWCWL010000002.1 coordinate 456,458, forward strand.
CCGCCCTGCGTCATCTGCCGTCCTCGACGGCGATGACCCTCGGGCTGGCGGAGCCGTTGACCGCAGCGACTCTCGGCGTCGCCGTTCTGGGCGAGACGCTCACCCTGCCGCAGCTCGTGGGTGTGCTGCTGGTGCTCGGCGGCATTGTGATCGCCGGCACCGGAAAGGCTGTCACCCGGGTGCCCGTCGTGGCATGATCCTCGAACCTGCGAAGGAGGACGCCATGCCGAGCTTCACCACCACCCTGCTGCTGACCGGGAACAACGTCGGCATCGTCGTGCCGGAAGAGGTCGTCGAGAGCTTCGGCGCCGGCAAGCGGGTGCCGGTGATCGTCACCATCAACGGCTACAGCTATCCCTCCACCATCGCGGTGATGGGCGGGCAGTACCTGGTCGGCGTCGCTGCCGCCCACCGCGAGGCTGCCGGGGTGGCCGGCGGCCAGACCCATGAGGTCACGCTCACCCATGACACGTCCGCGCGTGAAACCGCCGTCCCCGACGACCTTGCCGAGGCGCTGGCGGCGGCCGGGCTGCGGGCGGCGTTCGAAGCTCTCGCCCCTTCCCGTCGCAAGGAGCACGTGCGTTCCGTGACGGAGGCGAAGGCGGAAGCGACCCGTCAGCGTCGCATCGAGAAGGTCGTCGCAGCGCTCAGCTGAGGACTCCACGCGAGCATCAATTGTCGGTGGAGTGACCCTTCAGCGGCGGCTCGCTCGACCACGGGAAGGCGATCCACTGGTCGGTGCGCTTCCACACGTAGTCGCACTTCACGACCGACTGCGACTTCTCGTACAGCACGGCCGTGCGGGTCTCTGCGACGTGCTCCTCGCAGAAGTCCCGGACCATGCGCAGCGTCTCGCCGGTGTCGGCCACGTCGTCGATGATCAGCACCTTCTTCGCCGAAAGGTCGACCGCCGCCGGCACGGGGGGCAGGAGGACCGGCAGGGGCAAGCGGGTGTCCACCCCGGTGTAGAACTCCACGTTGATGATGTGCAGGTTCTTGATGCCCATCGCGTAGCTCATCGTGCCGGCCGGCAGCATGCCGCCGCGGGTGATGGAGAGGATCAGGTCGGGCTCGAAGCCGGAATCGACGACCTGCTGGGCGAGCTCGCGGGCCGCCTTCCCGAACAGTTCCCAGGTGAGTACTTCGCGGACCGGTTCGCTCATGACGAGCATCTTTCCAGACGAGGCGGCCGGGTCGGGCTGTCTCTCGAATCACGGGGCGCGACCATGGGCGTGGTGTTGAACCGGGGACCCCGGCTGGCGTTGAATGGGCGCCATGCTCGCCGTCCTCATCACCGTCCGTGGACGCGTGCAGGGCGTCGGCTTCCGCTGGTGGGCCACCGGCGAGGCTCGATACCTGAACCTGTCCGGCTACGCGGAGAACAAGGCGGACGGTTCCGTGGAGATCCGCGCCCAGGGCGAGGACGAGGCGGTCGGGCGGATGATCCGGCTCACCCTCGAGGATCCGACCACCACGGCCCGCCCCGGACGGATCGAGGACTACGACCTGAAGTGGACCGACGTGATCCTCGGCGCCAAGGCCTTCGGCTACCGCTGACTCACGCCCCCGACGGTGTTGTCGTTGAACGGCATGTACGGCGCGATCACCGGGAACACCAAGGTGAACAGGACGGCGACGACGGCCAGCACGAGGATCACGGCCTCCACCACCTTGAGGGCCGTCGGCCCCGGCAGGATGCGCCACACGAGCCCGTAGAACGACACGTCACTCACCGACCTTGAGGATGTCCGCGGGCACGCCCTTGTCCCTGGGGTAGCTGGCGTCCAGCTCCGCGTGCACGATGAAGCGCTCGCGCGCGCTGAACTCCGGGTGGCAGCTGGTCATCGTGAGCATGGCAACGGTCTGCTTCGCCTCGGGCTCGTCGGGGACCGGCAGCAGCACGGACACCTGGGTGGGCGGCACGATCTGGTGGCCGGTCACGCGGTAGACGAAGTAGGTGTCCTTCGTCTCGACGAGGACGACGTCGCCCTCGACGAGCTTGTCGATCTGGTTGAACGGCTTGCCGTAGGTGGTGCGGTGGCCGGCCATCGCGAAGTTGCCGACGGCACCCGGCAGGCTGGTGTCCGTGTAGTGCCCGATGCCGCGCATCAGGACGTCCCGCGTCGTGCCCTCGTACAGGGGGCGGGCGAACTTCGTTCCGAAGCGCGGGATCCGCACGATCGCGAAAGCGTCCCCGAGTTTCGCATGCTTCGGCTGCACCCACTCCGGCCCGGCGGGGTCCTGCTCGATGGTGGTGACGACCTGGCCGGCGTCCGCGTCGGAGACGACGTCGGTCCAGAACAGCTGCCAACCGACGAACAGCACGAGGATGACGCCGACCGTGATCAACAGCTCGCCCAGCAGTCCGGCGATGCCGCGGACGATCCGCATGACGCCTCCTACTGGGGTACGCACCGGCGATCACCGGGCGGCGCCAAGATTATCCGATGCCGGACGCACCCCGAGGAGCCACAGGATTCCCACAGGAAACTGCCAGCCAACACTCACCCGGCGCTGGGATAGTGAAGCCATGGCCATCACTGCGCGCAGCGGACAGGAAGCTCTCACCCGCCCCGACGGGACCGCTATCCGGATTCTGACCGTCGACGACGAGACAAGTCTCACCGAGTTGCTCAGCATGGCGCTGCGTTACGAGGGCTGGGAGGTGTCGACGGCAGCATCCGGCCTTGCCGCAGTGAAGACCGCACGGGAGGTCCGTCCCGATGCCATCGTGCTCGACATGATGCTGCCGGACTTCGACGGCCTCGAGGTGATGCGACGCATCCGCACGGAGCAGCCGGACGTACCCGTCATCTTCCTCACCGCCCGGGACGCCCTCGACGACCGCATCGGCGGCCTCACCGCCGGTGGCGACGACTACGTCACCAAGCCGTTCAGCCTCGAGGAGCTCGTCGCCCGGCTGCGGGCGCTCCTGCGTCGCTCGGGAGCCACCACCCTGCGCAACGAGTCGCAACTGGTGGTCGGCGACCTCACGCTCGACGAGGACAGTCACGAAGTGGCTCGCGCCGGCGAGATCATCGGCCTCACCGCAACGGAGTTCGAGCTGCTGCGCTACCTGATGCGCAACCCGCGCAGGGTGCTCAGCAAGGCGCAGATCCTCGACCGTGTCTGGAATTACGACTTCGGAGGCCAGGCCAACGTCGTCGAGCTGTATATCTCCTACCTGCGCAAGAAGATCGACGCCGGCCGGCCGCCCATGATCCACACCATGCGTGGCGCCGGCTACGTGCTCAAGCCGGCCGCCGAATGACGCTCCCCGTCCCGGTGGCGATGGCTGTCCCCTCGCCGATGGGCAAGGGGACGCTGAGCCGTCAGCTGGTCGTGCGTACCACCGCTCTGGTTGCTCTCGTGACCGTGGTCCTGACCCTGTTCCTGGCGCTGGCCAGCTTCCAGATCCTGGAGCGCCAGCTCGACGACAGACTGCAGGCCGCTTCCGGGCGGCCCGGACGCATCCCCGCCTCGACCGACAACGACCAGAACGGTCCTGCCGACCCGGCCGGTTCCGGACTGATCCGACTGGACGAGCTGAGGGAGGGCATCTGGCGGGTGACCAGCGCGCCGGACAGCCTCACCAAGGACGCCGCCACGGCCTTGACCGACCTCGCGCTCAGCAACGCCCCGGTCACAGAGAACGTCAGAGGTCTCGGCCTCTACCGCTTCCTTGTCGTGCAGCGGAACGGGCTGAACACCATTGTCGGGCTGCCGTACAGCGAGGTCTCCAGGCCGATGATCAGCCTGCTGATCATGGCAGGCCTGCTCACACTGGCCGCGATCCTGCTGTCCTACGTCGGGGCCCGACGGGTGGTGGAACGCAGCCTGCGTCCGCTCACGCGGCTGGCCGCAACCGCGACCCAGGTCTCCAACCTTCCGCTCGACAGCGGTGACGGCAACGTGCCGATCCGCGTCGCGCCCGGCGACGCCAACCCCGCGTCCGAGGTCGGACAGGTGGGCCTCGCGTTCAACCACATGCTCGACAACGTGGAGGGCGCCCTCGCCGCACGCCATCGCAGCGAGACGAAGGTGCGCCAGTTCGTCGCCGACGCCTCCCACGAGCTGCGCAACCCGCTCGCTTCCATCCGTGGTTACGCGGAACTGACCCGGCGCAGTTCCGAGGAATTGCCCGACGACGCTGCGCACGCGCTGGGCCGCATCGAGGCCGAGTCCGAACGGATGTCCGCCCTCGTGCAGGACCTGCTGCTGCTCGCCCGGCTCGACTCCGAGCCGACCCTCGACCTGCAGCCCACCGACCTCACAGAGATCGTGCTCAACGCCGTCAGCGATGCCCGAGCGGCCGACTCGGACCACACCTGGTCGCTGAACCTGCCCGAGGACGTGGTGATGGGCAGGGCCGACGCGCACCGCCTGCACCAGGTTGTTGCCAACCTGCTCGCCAACGCCCGCACGCACACGCCGCCCGGCACGAGAGTCGAGACCGCGCTGAGCACACAGGACGGGTGGGCCGTGATCTCGGTCACCGACAACGGGCCCGGGGTACCGGCCGAGATCCAGGAGAGCGTCTTCGAGCGGTTCACCAGGGCCGACGTCAGCCGCGTCCGGAAGGCCGGTGGGTCCTCGACCGGCCTCGGTCTGGCCATCGTCGCAGCCGTCGTGAACGCCCACGGCGGCCGCGTCGAGCTGGACAGCCGGCCCGGCTATACCCGGCTCACGATCCGCGTCCCGCTGGCCTGACTCCCAGCGGTCGCCTGCTCCGGGCAGAACTCACGAAACCCCCGCGCGGCCTCGAGGTTGAGTTGTAGGTTGCGAGTGGACCCTCCGCCCCGCTGACCCGGGGCGTCGCGGGCGTTGGGCCCTCTCGTTGAAGGGGGCGGCGTGGCACTCGATGAGGTCTTCGTAGAGGGAATCAACCAGTCACCGGATCGGGCATGGACCGGGGGAGCCGCGGAGGTTCCGGTCGACGGCGGGGGGCTGTTGCCGCGCCTGGAGAACGCGAGCGAGCTTCCCTCCTTCGCCGAACTCTTCGAACAGTGCAGCCGCCGGTGGGCGGACTCCGCCGCTGTTGACGACGGCACCCTGAGGATGACGTACTTCGAGCTCGAGCATGAGACCTCACTGCTGGCTCGGGCCATCCAGGCCGTCGGCGGCTCCCCCGAATCCCCCATCGCCGTCCTGACCGACGTTGCCGCTGCCGCCGTGATCGCCCTTGTCGCGGTTGTCCGCAGTGGACGGCCGATCGTCATCCTTGACCGGGCCGTTCCGGTCGCCCGACTGCAGTTGATTCTGCGACTCTCCGGCGCGACCGACCTGATGACCGACGACGCGAGTCGGGAGCTTGCGGACAAGGTGGCCGACAATCGGTTGCCCGTTCGGACACTGGCGCGACTCAGGTCGACCCCTGGACTCCCCACCGAGCTCCGGCCAGTCGATCCGGGGGCTCTGGCTGCCATCATCTTCACTTCAGGATCGAGCGGTCAGCCGAAGGGGGTCATGTGGAGTCAGAGGTTCCTCGCCTCCGAGCCGTTCTGCACCGGGCAGAGGATCGGCTACGGGCCCGGCGAGGACCTAGCCCTCCTGCTCCCCGTCAGTTTCGCCTGGGGCCTGGCGATGGCGGTGGTCGGGCTGAGCAGAGGCGCCTGTCTGCATGTCGCCGATCCCCGACGCCTCGAAGCCGGCAGCCTGGTGGAGTGGCTTCGCCGGGAGAGGGTCACCGTGCTCCCGATGACCCCGTCCATGCTGCGCAACCTTTGCCGGGGCGTCGAGCCCGGCGAAACCCTCTCCCACCTGCGCCTCCTCTGCACCGCAGGGGAGGCGGTGAACGCGGCCGACGTGCTCGGCGCGCGCGCGATCCTGCCGCCGGACGCCGTCGTGGTCAACGTGTTCGGATCCTCCGAAGGTGGTTGCCTGACCTTCCTGCACCTGAGCGCCACCGACCCGCTTCCACAGACGTCCATCCCGGCAGGAAGGGCGGGCGCCTGGCGATCCATGCGCATTGTCGACGAGGCCGGCGCAGAGGTTACCGCCGGGACGCCGGGGGATCTGGTGATCGCGACCCCGGTTGTGGCGGACGGATACTGGCAGGATCCCGAGCGGTCCGCTGCACGCTTCCGCAAGCGGGCTGACGGGTTGTGGGACCTGCACACCGGGGATGTCGGCACCCTCGACGAGGATGGAACACTGCGCCTGCTCGGACGCAGCGAGGCGGCAGTCAAGATCAGGGGATACCTGGTTGACCCGTCCGAGATCGAGTCGGCGATGCTGGGATCCGGGTACGTACGAGAGTCAGTGGTGATCGCCGCCACAGAGGATGACAACACGCGGCTGATCGCGTACTTCGTGCCCTCCAAAGGCGCCAGCGGCGCGTCGGTGGCCGCACTGCGCGGTTCCCTGGCCGCCCGCCTGCCCATCTGGATGGTGCCGGCGCACCTGGTCGCGCTGCAGGAGCTTCCGAGGAACGAGCGTGGCAAGGTGGACCGGCAGGCGCTCCCAGCAGTACCAGCCCGGGAGGTGGATCCACCCCAGGGACCGTTCGAGACCCAGGTCGCGGCGATCTGGGGCGAAGTGCTGCATGTGGACGCCGTGGGCAGGAACGACGATTTCCTCGAACTGGGCGGCGATTCGCTCGCGGCAGAGGAGATGCTGGCCCTGGTGGAGAACCAGATCGGGGTGAAGGTCCTGACCTCGGACTTCATCCGGGCGACGCGGCTGAGCGACTTCGTTGACCGCATTGTCGGCAGCGTCAAGGCCGCCGAGCCGGCTGAGTGGCCCGAGACTGCCATCACGATCCGCGGTGGCACCAGTGGCCGAGCCGTCTTCTGCATTGCCGGTGGGGGCGCTGCCGCCATCACCTTCGTCCCGCTGTCCGCCAAGCTGGCACCCGGCGACTCCGTGGTTGTCCTGCAGGGCCGCGGCGTGGCCCGTCGAGCACTCGCCGAGTGGACGTTCAATGGGATGGTGCGCCGCCGGATCGCCAAGATCAAGAAGACCCAGCCCAGCGGGCCCTACCTCATAGCCGGGCACTCGCTCGGAGCCGTCCTCGCCCTCGAAGTCTCACGCCGCATGTCGACGCGGGGCGACGACGTAACGGCTTTCCTCATCGATCCGTTCCTTTCAGGGACCGGTGCCCCCGGAGGAGGAGGCGCCCGTCAGATACTGCTTGGCGACCGGCGCGTGGGTCCGTGGTGGTCAGCGGCGCGTCTCAAGCGAATGGTCAAGCCCGCTCTCCTGCTCGGTGCGGGACTGTTCTCTGCTCGGATGGACCGCCGCTTTGCGCTCACGTTCCGGCAGGCGACGCTCGTGACCCACGATCACATTCCCCTGCCCTGGAGCGGCAGGGCCTACGCCTATCGATCAGCGGACAATGCCGATCCGCCCGAGCTGTGGAACCGGACCTTCCCGAATGCGACGGTGCGAGATCTCGTCGGGAGTCACATGTCCATCCTGCAGACGCCCTATGTCGAGGTGATCGTTGCCGATATCGAGCATGAGCAGGGGTGCGTGAACTCCTGCCGGTGAGTCCCGCCGGTCTGGTCAAGGAACACACAGTGGCGCACCTCAGGCGGCGATCCGGTTGACCAGCCGGTAGTCGGTGGCGGCCGATCGGGGTGCAGCAAGGTGGACGGGAACAGTGGGGACGTCGGCCGTGTCGCGCTGGGCGACGGCACGGAGTTCCTCCTCCAGGCGGGCGCGATCGCGATCCCTGCGGGTCTCGAACCCGGGTCTCCACGTGCCGCCGTGGCGGCGGTGGCTGACCTCGAGACCGACGATGAGCAGCAGGATCATGGCAATGAGGATGAGTGTTCCGGTCATGGCAGTAATCCTTTCATCGTCATTTCCCAGCCAACAGTGGCTGGATTGACAGCTATCGAAGGATTAGAGCCACTATGCTGGTGCCGTGACACTCCATCAGGTGAGCGTGTTGATCCTCGAACCCGTTGCGATGTTCGAGTTCGGCGTGGCCGTCGAGGTGTTCGGCATCGACCGCCGCGAAGACGGTATCGAGCCGTTCGACTTCAGGGTCTGCGGCGTCAACCCCGGCCAGCCGCTCGCGAGCAAGAACTTCGACCCCTTCACCATCACCCCGAAGCTCGGTCTGGACGCCATGGCGGGTAGCGACCTCGTCATCGTCGCGGCCACCCTGCCGAGGGCCGACGAGGAATACCCGCCGGAGGCGCTGGCAGCCTTGCGCGCAGCGCACGCTGCTGGCGCCACCGTGCTGAGCCTCTGCTCAGGCTCCTTCATCCTCGGAGCCGCAGGCCTGCTGGACGGGCGTCGCTGCACGACGCACTGGATGTACGCGGACACGATGCAACGGCGCTTCCCGGAGGCCGTGGTCGACGCAAGAGTCCTGTTCGTCGAGGACAACGGGGTCATCACCAGCGCAGGCACCGCCGCAGGCATCGACGCCTGCCTGCACCTGGTGCGCAAGGAGCTGGGGGCTGCCGTCGCCACCCGCATCGCCCGCCGAATGGTCGTTCCGCCGCAGCGGGACGGAGGGCAGCTGCAGTACGTCGAGGCTCCGATCCCCGCCTGCTCGGCGGACAGCCTTTCCCCCATCCTGGAGTGGGCCGTCACCAACATCGACGAGCCACACACCGTCTCCACCCTTGCTGCGAAGGCGCTGATGAGTGAGCGCACCTTCGCGCGCCGCTTCCTCGCGGAGACGGGCACCACGCCGCACAAGTGGCTGAACCAGCAGCGCATCCTCGCCGCGCGCACCCTTCTCGAGCGCACGGACCTGTCGGTGGACCAGATCGCCGGGCGGGTCGGCTTCAACTCCCCCGTGGTGCTCCGCGAACACTTCCGCGAAGTCATCGGCATCTCGCCGGTCGCCTACCGGCGCCGCTTCGGCTGCAGCGATGAGGATGAAGTGATCGAACTGACTTCGGTCGGGGAGCCGCTCCTCCTGCACGCGGGAACTGGCGGCGCCGAGGACCAGCGCGCTACCGTCGCTGGGTGACTGTCACTCCCGCACAACTGGTCGGCATGGTCGACCACACCCTCCTTTCGCCCACGGCGACGCCCGCCGATGTCGCAGCGCTCGCCGCTGAAGCCGCAGCCCTCGGCACCTACTCGATCTGCATCTCCCCCGCCATGTTGCCGCTCGGCTTCGCCGCAGGAGTCAAGGTGGCGACGGTCTGCGGATTCCCCTCCGGCAAGCACGCCGGGTCCATCAAGGCCGCGGAGGCCGCCCAGTCTGTTGCCGACGGCGCAGACGAGGTTGACATGGTCATCGACCTCGGGCTCGTGAAGGCCGGTTCGCTGGACGCGACCCAGGCGGAGATCGCAGCCGTGCGTGCGGCCGTCCCCGCACCGAAGGTCCTCAAGGTGATCATCGAGTCGGCCGCGCTGACCGATGAGGAGATCGTCGCGGCCTGCAGGGCCGCCGAGGCCGCCGGGGCCGATTTCGTCAAGACCTCGACCGGCTTCCACCCCGCTGGTGGCGCTTCAGCGCGCGCCGTCGAACTGATGGCCCGGACCGTCGGTGGCCGTCTCGGCGTGAAAGCGTCCGGAGGCATCCGCGACTGGGACACGGCTGTTGCGATGGTGGAGGCCGGCGCCACACGCCTCGGGCTCTCCGGCACGGCTGCCGTGCTCGCCGGGGGACGCGCAGAAGGCTACTGAGCCCGGACCTGTCAGGCCAGGCCCTCTGACTTCAGCCACGCGTCCAGGACCCCGTCGGCGCTCGCCCCGCCGGCCAGCTTCGCCTGGAAGTCCAGGAGTGGCCTGGTCGAGAGCTTGGCGGCCAGGGCCTGCATCGCGAGCACCATGTCGGGTTCGGCTTCGACGAGCTTGCTGCTGACGAGGATGACCGCGGGATCGGGCAGCTCGATCCTGTTGGTGTCTGCCAGCTCGAACAGGCCGGTGCCGCTGTACTCGGAACGTCGGAACGCTGCGATGGCTGCCCGACCGGTCGTCAGGGCCGCGGCGCGCTCGCGCGGGCTCTCGGTCTTCGACACAGTGAAGCCTGCGCCGTACGCGGTCTTCAGTCCCGGCAATCCGTCGGCGCGAGATACGGCGAACTCCGGGACGGCAGCGACCTTGCCGCGTGACCATCGCGCGATCTTGTCCAGTGTCGTGATGCCCGTGAGCGCCGTCGACTCCGTGACCACCCACATCAGCGAGCCGTCCACCCCGGCAGCCGAGACCACGCTGACCTCCGGCGAGAGCAGGTCGGCAACCTCGCCGGCGAGGTCCGCGGCAGCAGGTGCGTCGCCGCCGCCGCCGAGGCTCGCCCACAGGGTGCCCGCATATGCCGGCTTCGCTGCCGATTCCCCCGCGCCCAGAGCCGCCTGCCATGCGTCGCCGAACGCCTCGGTGCCTGCGGCGCGTCCCTTTGCGGCAACGGCCCTGGCCAGCAACTGCGCCATCAGGGCAACCGGCGCAGCATTCTCCGTGCCGATCAGGAGCGGGCCGGACGTTGCGGGCGTGGCCAGACCGGCAGCTCCGGCGATGGCTGGCGGCGGCACGCGCGCACACCCGGCGGCCAGCAGAGCGGACGCAGCCAGAAGGAATCCTCGTCTGTCCATCCGTCCAGTGTCGTTGACAAGCACCAACGGCACATCCGACCACGCCGAACGGCCACCCGTGCAGGAAATCTGTCTTGTCACCCGTTCGAGTGACAGAGTGCTGGCATTCGGTCGTCGCATTGGCTAAGCTTTCAGGTGGTCGGACTTCTCGGGGGGGAACAATCCGGCCGCCGTCCGGACAGCTAGCCGGACACAAGGAGCTACAAGTTGTGAGTGGTGGTCAATCCCGCTTTCCACCGAAGTTCCTGACGAAGGGCCCGGACCGCAAGGTTTTCGGGCCCTTCGCAACGTCCTGGGGTTGCGAGTGATCCGCTCAAGGCCGCTCCGGGCGCACACTGCCCCACGAATGCCAAAGGCGCGCCGTCCCTCACGGAGCGGCGCGCCTTCGTCGGCAGTGGACTACCGGGAGTTGAGCGCAGCCTGCGCAGCCGCGAGGCGAGCGACCGGCACCCGGAACGGCGAGCAGGACACGTAGTTCAGGCCGAGCGTCTGGCAGAACTCGATGGACGACGGGTCGCCACCGTGCTCACCACAGATGCCGAGCTTGATGTCGGGACGGGTGGACTTGCCCAGCTCGACAGCGGTCTTCATCAGCTTGCCGACACCCACGGTGTCGAGGCGGGCGAAGGGGTCGCTCTCGTAGATCTTCGTCGCGTAGTACGCGTCGAGGAACTTGCCGGCGTCGTCGCGGCTGAAGCCGAAGGTCATCTGCGTCAGGTCGTTGGTGCCGAAGGAGAAGAACTGGGCCTCCTTGGCGATCTCGTCAGCGGTGATGGCCGCGCGCGGGATCTCGATCATGGTGCCGACGAGGTACTCCAGCGCGATGCCGGACTCCGCGATGATCGCATCGGCGGTGCTGGTGACGATGTTCTTCACGAACACCAACTCCTTCACCTCACCGACCAGCGGGATCATGATCTCCGGAACGACCTTCCACTCCGGGTGGGCCTTCTGGACGTTCACCGCGGCCTCGATGATCGCCCGGGTCTGCATGGCGCCGATCTCGGGGTAGGTCACGTCGAGGCGGCAACCACGGTGACCCATCATCGGGTTGAACTCGTGCAGCGAGGAAATGATCTCCTTGAGCTCAGCCAGGTCGAGGTTCATCTCGGCCGCGAGGGCGACGATGTCGTCCTCATCGGTCGGGAGGAACTCGTGCAGCGGCGGGTCGAGGAGCCGGATGGTGACCGGGAACCCTTCCATCGCCTCGTAGATGCCCTCGAAGTCACCGCGCTGCATCGGCAGCAGCTTGGCCAGGGCGGCCTCGCGCTGTTCGACCGTCTTGGAGACGATCATCTCGCGGATGGCCGCGATCCGGTCGGTCTCGAAGAACATGTGCTCGGTGCGGCACAGGCCGATGCCCTCTGCGCCGAACGCGCGGGCCTGGCGGGCGTCCGCCGGGGTGTCGGCGTTGGTGCGGACCTTCATCGTGCGGAACGCGTCGGCCCACTCGATAACCCGGCCGAAGTAGCCGGAGACGTCAGCCGGCACGGTCGCGATCTTCTCGCCGTAGACGTTGCCGCTGGTGCCGTCGAGGGAGATCCAGTCACCCTCGTTGAAGGTCCTGCCGCCGAGGGTGAAGCTCTTTCCGCCGGGGCCGAAGGAGATCTCGCCGAGGCCGGAGACACAGCAGGTGCCCATGCCACGGGCGACCACGGCTGCGTGGGAGGTCATGCCACCGCGGGCGGTCAGGATGCCCTTGGCGTGGTGCATGCCCTCGATGTCCTCTGGGGTGGTCTCCAGACGGACCAGGATGACGTCCTCGCCCTGCTTGCCCATGGCCGCGGCGTGCTCGGCGGTGAAGACCGCCTTGCCACAGGCAGCGCCCGGCGATGCCGGGAGGCCCTTGCCGATCGGGACGGCAGCCTTCAGGTCGGCCTGGTTGAACTGCGGGTGCAGCAACGCGTCGATCTGCTTGGGATCGATCATCCGGACGGCCTGCTCCTGGCTGATCATGCCGTCGTCGACCAGGTCGCAGGCGATCTTGAAGGCGGCAGCGGCGGTGCGCTTGCCGTTGCGGGTCTGGAGCATGAAGAGCTTGCCCTCTTCGATGGTGAACTCCATGTCCTGCATGTCGCGGTAGTGGCTCTCCAGCTTGTTCACGATCTCCACGAACTGCTCGTAGACGGCCGGGTTCTCGTCCTTGAGCTGATCGATCGTCTCCGGGGTGCGGATGCCGGCGACGACGTCCTCGCCCTGGGCGTTCATGAGGAACTCGCCGTACAGGCCCTTGTCACCGGTGGCGGGGTTGCGGGAGAACGCCACGCCGGTGCCGGAGGTGTCACCCATGTTGCCGAAGACCATCGACTGAACGTTGACGGCGGTGCCCCAGTCCGAGGGGATGTCGTTCATACGGCGGTAGTAGACGGCGCGCGGATTGTCCCAGGAGCGGAACACCGCCTTGATGGCGCCGAACAGCTGCTCGATCGGGTCGGACGGGAAGTCGGTGCCGATCTTCGACTTGTACTGGGCCTTGAACTCGGTGGCGAGTTCCTTGAGGTCGTCGGCGGTGAGCTCGACGTCCTGCTTGACGCCGCGGGATTCCTTCATCTCGTCGATGAGCTCTTCGAAGTAGGACTTGCCCACCTCCATGACGACGTCGGAGTACATCTGGATGAACCGGCGGTAGGAGTCGTAGGCGAAGCGCGGGTTGTTGGTCTTCGCAGCGAAGGCCTCGACAACAGTGTCGTTCATACCCAGGTTGAGGATCGTGTCCATCATGCCCGGCATGGAGGCGCGGGAGCCGGAGCGGACGCTCACGAGCAGCGGGTTGCCAGGGTCGCCGAACTTCTTGCCCGTGGTCGCTTCGAGCTTGGTGATGTAGCCGAGGATCTCGGCCTTGATGGAGTCGTTGATGACCTCGCCATCGACGTAGTACTGGGTACAGGCCTCGGTGGTGATGCAGAAGCCCTCCGGGACGGGCATTCCCAGCCCCGTCATCTCGGCCAGGTTGGCGCCCTTGCCGCCGAGCAGGTTCCGCATCGATGCGTCACCCTCGCTGAACTCATAAACGAACTTGTGGTCTGTCATCGTGAGGTTGAGTCTCCTTCAATGGGCTCCGGTAGTGGCCGGCTGGGTCTGGATCAGCATCGACATCGACCTGGACCTGGTGGCATCGGGGGAGCTTCCCAACACCTCGGCGCATACGCTCCAACCGTATCTGGTTCCGGCACACAGATCATCCCCACCCCTCGCTGGCTCACAGGCTGGACGGGGCACGAATTCACCGTCCACGTCAGGCCGGGTCCCGGAGCTCGCGCGAAACCTGTCGTCAACTCCGGCAAATGCCTGCTCAAACGCAAGTTCGGCTCTGGCGCGTGGCCGAAGGCGCCGCCTAAGATATCCCCGAATCGGCCAACCTTTCCCATGAGGGTACGAGGCGCTGCGAGTCTTCGCTGACGCACCTCCCCCCCACGCCCCCGCACACGCCCGACTGACTCGTAGGTGGACCAATGCTTGTTCCGCGCCCAGGCCCCGCCGTCCGCCGTGCTGCGCTCGCCGTGGGAGCGCTCGCCGTCATGGTGGTCGGCCTCGTGTGGGCGCCCCTGACGCCCATCGCAGCCGTGGCGGCGGGCCCGACCGAACCGACCACACGCACCTCAGTGGTGGCCACACGTGGCGCCACCTACACCGACGCCCGGCACCCCCGGAGGAATTACGCGTCCCGGACCGCGCTCCGGGTCAGCAAGGCCCGGTTCGCCGGCTACCTGGCATTCCCCGCCCCGTCACTGCAGGCCGGCGAGTCCATCGTGGCGGCACGCCTCGTGCTCACCGTCACCAGGGCGAACAAGGCTGCCCGGAAGTCTGGCGGTCTGCGGGTCTTCCCGGTGGCGACCACCTGGAGTGCCGGCAGCGTGACCAGCAGGGTGTCACCGAAAGTCCTCGCCGGTGCGATCGCCGGTACGGTGCGCGCCAAGCCCGGGCGGGTGATCGTGCCGTTCACTGGCGAGCAAGCCGCCCGCTACCTCGCCGGTGGTTCGGCTGTGCGGCTCCGCCATTCCACCTCGCGCGCCGAGGTGCTTGTCGCCCTGAGCGGTGCGAAGGCTCCGGTGCTGGAGTTCACCATCGCCGCGCCCGCGCCGACGCCGACGCTGCCCATCGTGGTCACGCCTCCCGCACCCAGCAAGACACCATCGTCGGCGCCAGCGGCACCTGACGACCCGACGTTCAGCATCGCTGTGCTCCCGGACACTCAGAAGGAGACGATGTACGCCTCCAACACGCGGTTCGCCAACCGCACAGCGTGGCTGGTCGACAACCGCGCGAAACTGAACCTGAAGTACGTGCTGCACACCGGTGACGTCGTGAACTGGGGCTGGCTCGTGCCGTCGCAGTTCACGATCGCGAAAGCCGCAGTGAAGCGCCTTTCCGATGCCGGCATCCCCTACGCCCTGACCGTCGGTAACCATGACACGGCGGCAGTCGGCTGGAACGGCAAGGCTGGCAGCAAGGGGTACGGGGGGTCGGCCTACGCGTACAACCCTGAATGCAAGATACGGCTCAGTGCAGCCGAATGCCGCTCGAGGCTACTGGTCCGCAAGACCGCAGCGTTCAACCAGGCGTTTCCGCTCAGCACCATCCGGAACGTGGGCGGCGCCTTCGAGGCAGGCAAGGTCGACAACCTCTGGACCACGTTCGAGGCGAGCGGCACCAAGTGGCTGGTCCTCACCCTCGAACTGTGGCCGCGCGCGGCGGTCGTCACCTGGGCACAGAAGGTCGTCGCCAGCCATCCCGGGTACAACGTGGTCGTCCAGACGCACTCCTATCTCACCGATGGCGGCGGCATCAACCAGACCAAGGGAGGCTACGGCGCCACGTCTGGCCAATACCTTTACGACAACCTCATCCGCAGGTTCGCGAACATCAAGATGGTTTTCTCCGGCCATACGGGAATGGCCGCACGACGCGTCGACAAGGGCCTGAACGGCAACAAGATCCTCAGCTACCTGCAGGCATTCCACTCGGACACGACCAATCCAGTGCGGATCGTCACCATCAACCCGGCGTCGGGTCTGGTCACCAGCCGGATCGTCGCGCCCTACACGAACGAGACCTGGAGCTCCTACTCGACCTCGGACACCGTCAGCCTGGTCCGTTGACACCTGCCGGGCAGGAATCCGGCGTGGTGGAAGAAACACGCAGCCGGGTCTGGGAAGCTTGCCGTGGGCAGGTGCAGCGGCGAGGATTCAAGCGAGGGGAACAAGGCGCTATGGCGCGCAGGCGGACAAGTAGGAATGCTCGTGCCATAACCGGACGCTGTGGGGGGCGGCCCATGATTCTGTTCGTGTGTGAGGGCAACATCTGTCGGTCGGCTCTGGCCGAGGCCGTGATGAGGGAGTCGATCACGCCCCAACTGGGGATCACAACGGGAAGCGCCGGTACCCGGGCTCTGGAGGGCGAGCCCGCCGACGACCTCACAGCACAGGTTGCTGCCGCCCACGGCATCTCGCTCGCCGGCCACAAGGCCCGGCAGCTCACTCCCGAACTGCTCGCAGGCGCCGACATGGTGATCACCGCCACCCGGCAGATCCGCAGCGCCGCGGTCCAGACCTACCCGCCGTCGGTGAAGTACTCCTTCACGCTGCGCCAGGTAGCCCGGATACTCGGATCCTCAGAGTCCGCCTACGACGGTGGTGGCCTGACCGGGTCGGCACTCGTGGCGAACCTGGCCCGGAGCGTGAACCAGGAGAAGAGCAGGCTGGTTGCCCCACAGGGCAATGACGACGACATCACAGACCCGCGCGGTCGCTCGGCGAGGATCCACGAACAGGTGGCCGAACAGGTCGTCGAAGCTGTCGAGGAGCTCGTTCGAGCCCTCGGCGGCGAGACCGTTGCCTGGTCGCCCGTGCGTGGGCACCGCTGGGACATTCCTGGCACGGCCGCGGGGTAGCCCCATGCCGGCGAGCCAATCCTTCGGTCGTAGAGAATTCCTGGCCGGCGGTCTGGGTCTCGTAGCGCTCTCCGGTTGCAGCACCATCACAGCCCTGATGGGCCCGACCCGGACCCCCCGCCCGCCCGCGACCTTCGCCGACCTCCTTGGGGACGACCCGTTCTACGTCGCGCACCGCGGGGGCGGCGACAACTGGCCCGAGATGACTGCCTACGCCTACCAGCAGGCAGCGCAACTGCCCTACCTCAAGGCCATCGAGGTCTCTGTCTGCATCAGTGCCGATGGCGTGCTGGTCTGCAGCCACGACCGCAACACCGCCCGCATGACCGGTGTCGATCTCGAAATCGGCAAAGCCCAGTGGGACCAGCTCTCCGAGCTGAAGGTCGTCGCCGATTACACCGACACCCCCATACAGCCGGCGCGCCCGTTGAGCCGATTCGACGAAGTGATCGAACAGCACCTGCCGAATCTGGTGGTGTTCGTCGAACCAAAGGTTCCCGAGGCCATCGAACCGCTGATGGCCAGGATGAAGCAGCTGGACCAGCCTGAGCGCACGGTGTGGAAGCAACCCGTGAACCAGCGGAACTTCGCCACGGCCAAGGCGAACGGATTCCACACCTGGGGCTACGTTCTCAACGAGCCGGGCCACCTTGGCGAGCGGCTGCCCCGCTTCGCCGCCGACCCTGCGATCGACATGCTGGGAATCGAGAAGACCGAGGTCGACGACATCGTGCACAGGGTGGTGGGCCTCGCCTCCCAGAACGGCAAGGCCACGATGATGTGGGCGATCCAGCGGGTGACGGAACGAACGCGCGGCCTCTCGCTCGGCTGCCGGGGAATGATGACGTCGAACATCGTCGGGGTCCCACCGGTTCCGCTCTGACACCACCACCTGCCGGACGACAGGCGATGGGGCGCCCAAGCCAAATGAGCGCCCCCTTCGCCAGTCGTGGCCCGGATCAGGGGACGGTGGCGATCAGGTCGTCGAACGACGCCACGATCGGGGCATTGGTGGACGAACCGGAGAGGTAGGTCACCAGGCTGATCCCCGAAGCCACCTGCAAGCTGGCCGTGTTGTCTGTCGAGGTCAGCTGCCAACCGGGCTCGGTCTGGGTTGTCTTCCAAGCCTTCGCCCGGATCGTGGTCGGCGAGGTGCCGGTCACCTGAGCCTTGATCTGGAGGGTTGCTCCGAGCGTGTAGTTGTATGCCGACCCGAGGCTGGTCGAGCTGAGCGTCGTCTCGGCGCCGTTGACCACCCTCACCAGGTAGAGCGTGAGCGCTCCGCTGGAGGTCACCTTGACCTTGGCCCGGTAACCGTTGGCGTCGGTCACCCTGGCACCGAGGGAGAAGTAGCCGGCATTGTTCGGGATCTTGTCCAGTGACAGCTTGACCGACACCTCGGTGTTGACCGACGACACTGCGTTGAGGGTCATCCTCGGTCCTGCGCCCGCTGACGCCAGCGTGATGTGACCGGCGCCGGAACCGACCGAGAACAGGCTTGCCGTGCCATATCGGGTCCAGGCACCACCAGTGTCGGCATTCCCCCACCCGTTGGCCACGGTGCGCCCGAAGGCGTCCTGGGCGATCGGCCCCGCCGGGGCAACAGGTGCCACCGAATGCGTCACCGAATCCGTGGCGCCGTCATTGTCGGTGACGGTCAGCACGACGTCGTAGGACCCGGCTGCTGCGTAGGTGTGGTTCGGGCTGGCGCCGGTGCCGTTCTGGCCGTCACCGAAGTCCCAACTGTAGGACGCCACCGTGCCGTCGGGATCGCTCGAGCCGGAGCCGTTGAACGACACCACGAGGTTGTTCACTGTGGAGGTGAAGGCCGCCACCGGCTTGGCGTTGGCGACAGCCGTCACCGTGTGTGTCACCGTGCCTTCCGCACCCTGGTTGTCGACCGCGGTGAGGGTGACGTCATAGTCGCCGGCCGCCGCATAGGTGTGGTTGGGCGACACCCCGGTGCCGGTCGCACCGTCACCGAAGTCCCAGCCGTACGAGGCCACTGTGCCATCGGAGTCACTCGACCCTGAGGCATTGAACGACACCACCAGCTTGGTCACCGTCGAGGTGAACACAGCCGTCGGACTGGCGTTCGCCACCGTGACCACCGGCTTGGTGACCGTCCCGGTCGTCCCGTCGTTGTCTGTGACGGTCAACGTCACGTTGTACGACGCCACCGCCGGGAAGTGGTGGCTCGGGTTGGCCTGAGTGCTGGTCGGGCTGCCGTCCCCGAAGTCCCACACGTAGGACGCCACCGTGCCGTCGGCATCGGCAGACGCGCTGCTGTCGAAGGTCACGTCCTGCTTGTTGACGACCGCTGTGAAGTCCGCGGTCGGCGCCTGGTTGGCCAGAGTGGTCACAGGGTTGGTGATCACCGTCGTGCCGCCGTCGTTGTCGGTGAGCGTGAGGCTCACCTGATAGGTGGCCACAGCCGGGAACGAGTGGATCGGGTTCACCAGATTGCTGGTCGCACTCCCATCACCGAAGTCCCACAGGTAGCCGGTCACCGTGCCATCAGCGTCGTTCGCCGTACTGGTGAACGACACCTGCTGCTTGGTCACGACCGAGGAGAACGAGCCCGTCGGCAACTGGTTCGCCACCGCCGTCACCGTCTTGGTCACGGTGCCGGTACCACCCTCATTGTCCGTGACGGTCAGCTTCACCGTCTGCGGACCGGCTGCGGCGAAGGTGTGCGACGGAGAAGCAAGGGTGCTGGTCTGGCCGTCCCCGAAGTCCCACAGGTACGAAGCGACGGTGCCATCCGGGTCGGTCGAGGCATTGGTGAAGCTCGCCGTGAGCTTGTTCACCGTGAAGGTGAAGTCCGCCGTCGGGTTGACGTTGGGCAGGTTCCCGCCACCATTGAGGAAGTGGTCAAGACGCTCGGTGTCGGACAACGTCCGGGAGTAGATCGCGACCTCGTCGAGGTTGCCCCGGAAGTAGTTGCTGCTGTTGCCGCCCCAGGTGGTGTCGCCCCCGAGTCGCCAGTAGCCGGTGTAGTTCTGCGAACCGGTCTGGGGATTGGTCGCAACGAGCTCGGAGTCGACATAGAGCTGCATCCCTGCGCTGCTCTGCTGTGCCAGCAGGTAGTGCCACTGGTTGTCGTTGTAGGAATTCGTCGAGCTGGCGACGTTCGTCACCCCGGTATAGGCACCGAAGGACAGCCGACCGTCATTCAGCATCCACACGTGCCGGTCGTAGCTGCTGGAGTTGCCGGTGGCCGAGCTGCTGAAACCGATCAGCTTGCCGCCGGTCGTTGTGTCGGTCTTGAACCACAACTCCTCGGCGTACACCGTCGGGTTGGTGAAGGTCACCTGCGTTGCCGCGGTGCCGTTGATCCCGTTGAAGAGGACTGAGGAGTCGCCGCCGACACCGACACCACTGGCTTGACCGAAGGTCGTGCCACCGTTGTAGGTACCGAGCAGCTGGTTCGGGCTCGTGTCATTGGCCGTCGGCCCGCTGGCCTCCGAAAGACGCCAGTACAGGTCCGGCTCCGAGGTATAGACGGCAGCCCCGTAGGCGTCGGCCGGCGGAGTCGACCCCGCGAGCGTGCGACCGCTGTTCAGGTAGTGCGCCCGCACCTTGGCGGAGGTCAACACCGTCGGGTAGACGGCCACGTCGTCGATCAGTCCGTTCAGGTAGTTGCTCGACGGCTGGCTCGGCCACGCGTTGAGGTTGTCGCCACCGATGCGCCAGTAGCCGGAGTAGGCCTGGCCACTCGTGGTGTCGGTGCGCGAACCCACCTTCATCCCGTCGACGTACAACACCATCCCGTTGGCGCCCAGGGTCGCGACGACCTGGTGCCACTGGCCGTCGCGGTAGGTCTTCGGAGACGTGACGGTCCGCACGCCGCCGGGGTAGACACCGAAGGTGACGCGTCCGGCGCTGTCCAGGTACACCTGGCGGTCGTAGCTCGAGCTGTTGCCAGTGCTGGCGTTCCCGAAGCCGATGATCTTGCCACCGGCAGCGGACGTGGAGTTGAACCAGCCCTCGACCGAGAAGGTATCCGGACCGGGCTGGGCGCTGCTGGTCGAGGCAAACCCGGACGACGTCCCGTTGAACGTCGAGGCCGGGTTGGTGTCACCCAGGATGGCTCCGGGTGCGGCACCGGTGACACCGGCGCTTGCGGTCGCATTGGCGAAACCGGCCCAGTCGTAGGCGGTCGTCGACGGGTCTTCGCCGAGGCGCCAGTAGTTGACCGCGCCGTCATCAAGCACACCTTGGGCGTAGCTGCTCATGGTGCCGTCGGCACTGACCGTCACGTAGACGGTGTCCGAACGCGCCTCGTTGCCGTAGGGATCGGAGACGAACACCCGGTACCGGTACTGCTGACCGGGCACCAGACCGGTGTCCTGGTAGCCCATCATGGGCCGGTTCCATTCCGAGGAGAGCTGGTTCACCGTGTAGATCGGGGAAGCCGTGATGCCGTTCCGGATCACCTTGTAGGTGAGGTTCTCGTTGTCGCGGTCCCAGTTCGCCTGCCAGACGATCCGTGCGGTGCCTGCGACGAACGAGTTCACGGTCGGGTTGATCTTGGACTGGGAGTAGACCGGCCCCACCTTGTTGGGTGCGATCCCGCGGACGGCATAGCGAACCAGGCCCTGCTGGCCTGCCCCGCCCGCCGTGGGGAACTCCCCGCCGATGGTGACGTAGTTGTCGTTACCGGTGACGTTCCAGCCGGCCTGGCCCTGCCCTGTGTAGTAGCCGTTGGCGAGCAGAGGCAGCCACTTCAACAGGTATGGCGAAGGGGTCCCGATCCAGTTGAAGTAGCCATAGGGGTCGGCCTTCAGCGTCCCGAGGGTGGCCTTCGTGAAGGCGGTCCCGTAGTGCTGGGTCCAGGGGTCCGTCTGGGGGAAGCCATCGGGGAGGTTCCCGCAGTAGTGGGCGTGGCTCGCGACGTAGATCACATCGCCCTTCGGGTAGGACCCGTAGGTGTCACCGTGGCAGTCCTCGACCCACGTCGTGGTCAGGGAGTCCCAGTTGACCCGCGCGACGCCCTCGAGGTTGCCGCCAGAACCGAAGACGAAGCCGGAAACATAGAGGCTGTCGGAATCCGAGGAGAGTCCGGTGATCGCAGCGTTGGCGCCGCCGTTGCGGATCAGGCCGTTCGCAGGGAAGGGCAGCGAGGCGCCGGTCAACGGGTCGACAGCCGCCAGGCCGTACCCCGGGTTGGACGACCCGTTCATGGTCGTGAACGCACCGCCGATGATGACCTTGGTGCCGTCCGGCGACAGGATCAGGGAATGGGCGGAGCCGCCCTGTGCGTTCGGGGCCCACGACAGCAGAGCGCCATCGCTGGCCCGGACCGCGGCCGCTCGGGGCCGAGTGACGCCGCCGACGGAGGAGAGCAGTCCAGCCATGTAGACGGTGTCGTTGGTGGCGGCGATCGCGCGGACAGTGGCGTCCGGCTTCGGCTGGAACGAACTGATCAGGTTCCCGGTTGCCCGGTCGACGGCCGCGATCCGGTTGCGGATCTGGCCGTTCATCTGGGTGAAGCTGCCACCGATGTACAGCCTGGAGTTGTCAGGGGAGGGCACGATCGACAGCACGTCACCATTCGTGGTGGGCGCCCAGGAGCTGATCAGATTGCCGGTCGTGATGTCATAGGCGAGCAGGTTCGCCCGCGCGACCGTGTTCACCCCCGGCGCCGAACCGGCCGGACGTGCCGTGGTGAAGCTGCCACCCACGTAGACCGTGTTGCCGATGACCCGCTGGGTCCAGGCAACGCCGTCGATCTGCACCGTCGGCAGCGGATCCGCAGCCACCGTCACCGGCGTCGTCGGATCGCTCTCATTGACCGGTTTGGTGTCGGCGTGAGCGATCGCCGGGAACTGCGCGAACGTCGCCACCAGGGCGCCTGCCGCAACGAGCGCGACCGACCTGAAGAACTTGTTGAACCCCTGTGCCATCTCATCCCCCCGAATGAAACCGCCCGCCCACTCGGACAGGTCGCTAGCGCCCGGCCGTGGGCCGGCGCCGCGTTGGGAAGAAAGGAGTTCTGCGTCCGGCGGCAGATGCCGGTGTGAACCGACCGCTCGCCCATCCCCCCGAATGACGCGTCGTGCCACTCACCCATACCCCTTCGGACTTGTGGCAGCGATTCGATGCTAGCGCACAGGGTCCGATGGTGAATAGAGCACGACATGCGCGACGGACACGCCCCCCACTCTGTGGGCACCACTGTCGCGCGGCAAGGCAGGAACGCCGAAGGGGCACCCGCATCATGCGGGCGCCCCTTCAGCATTCCCGGAGCTACGGGACAGTGACCAGCAGGTCGTCGAACGACACCACGATCGGGAAATTCGTCGACGTCCCTGACAGGAAGGTCACCAGACCCACGCCGCCGGCCGTCTGCAGGCCTGCGGTGCCGTCGGTGGTGGTCAACTGCCAATTGGTGGGCTCGGTCTGGGTGGTCTTCCACACCTTCGCCCTGACGGTGGTCGGCGAGACGCCGGTCGCCTGGACCCTGATCTGCAGCGTCGAGCCGACGGAGTAGGTGAACGCCGACCCGAGGCTGGTCGAGCTCAGCGTCGTCTCCCCCCCGCTGACGACCTTCACCAGATAGAGGGTAAGGGCACCGTTGGAGGCGACCTTCACCTTGGCCCGGTAGTCACTGGTCCCGATGGTCCGAGCCCCGACGGAGACGAAGCCACCGCCACCGTTCGGGAGCTTGTCCAGCGTCGCCTTGACGAACGCCTCCGTGCTCGCAGACGACACCGCCTCCAGCGCGATCCGGGGGCCGGCACCTGCAGCCGCCATCCGGATCTGTCCCGTCCCGGAGCCCACGGAGAACAGGCTGGCCGTGCCGTACCGAGTCCAGGCACCACCAGTGTCAGCATTCCCCCACCCGTTCGTCGTCGTGCGCCCGAAAGCGTCCTCGGCGATCGGGCCGGCCGGCGTGACGGCAGTCACCGAGTGCGTCACCGAATCCGTCGAGCCGTCATCGTCGGTGACAGTGAGCACAACTTCGTAGGACCCGGCTGCTGCGTAGGTGTGGTTCGGGCTGGCGCCGGTGCCGTTCTGGCCGTCACCGAAGTCCCAGCTGTAGGACGCCACCGTGCCGTCGGGATCGCTCGAGCCGGAGGCGTTGAACGACACCACGAGGTTGTTCACACTGGAACTGAAGGCCGCCACCGGCTTCACGTTGGCGACAGCCGTCACCGTGTGGCTGACCGTGCCCGTCCCACCCTCGTTGTCGGTGACCGTCAACACGACCACATAGTCACCGGCGCTCGCAAAGGTGTGGTTGGGGCTCGAACCGGTGCCGGTATGACCGTCACCGAAGTCCCAGCCGTACGACGCCACTGTGCCATCGGAGTCACTCGACCCTGAGGCATTGAACGACACCACCAGCTTGGTCACCGTCGAGGTGAACACAGCCGTCGGACTGGCGTTCGCCACCGTGACCACCGGCTTGGTGACCGTCCCGGTCGTCCCGTCGTTGTCTGTGACGGTCAACGTCACGTTGTACGACCCCACCGCCGGGAAATGATGGCTCGGCTTCGCCGCCGTGCTGGTCGCACTACCATCGCCGAAGTCCCACAGGTAGGAGACCACGGTGCCGTCAGCATCTGCAGAAGCAGTGCCGTCGAAGGTCGCATCCTGCCTGTCGACCACAGAGGTGAAGTCTGCAGTCGGCGCCAGGTTGGCCACCGTCGCCACAGGGTTCGTGACCACCGTCGTGCCACCGTCGTTGTCCGTGAGCGTGAGGCTCACCTGATAGGTGGCCACGCCCGGGAAGGCGTGGATCGGGTTCACCAGATTGCTGGTAGCACTGCCATCGCCGAAGTCCCACAGGTAGCCGGTGACCGTGCCATCAGCGTCGTCCGCCGTGCTGGTGAACGACACCTGCTGCTTGGTCACGACCGAGGAGAACGAGCCCGTCGGCAACTGGTTCGCCACCGCCGTCACCGTCTTCGTCACGCTTCCGGCGCCGCCCTTGTTGTCAGTGACGGTGAGCTTGACCGTCTGGGGACCGGCTG
Source organism: uncultured Actinomycetota bacterium (assembly GCA_963799235.1). GTDB lineage: Bacteria > Actinomycetota > Actinomycetes > Propionibacteriales > Propionibacteriaceae > Propionicimonas. The sequence continues at coordinate 480,835 of CAWCWL010000002.1, forward strand.
CGGCGAAGGTGTGCGACGGAGAAGCAAGGGTGCTGGTCTGGCCGTCCCCGAAGTCCCACAGGTACGAAGCGACGGTGCCATCCGGGTCGGTCGAGGCATTGGTGAAGCTCGCCGTGAGCTTGTTCACCGTGAAGGCGAAGTCCGCCGTCGGGTTCACGTTCGGCAGCTGGCCACCACCCTTGGCGAAGTGGTTCACGACCTCGGTGCCACTGAGCGTGTGCGAGTACACCGCGACCTCGTCGATGGTGCCGTTGAAGTAGTTGCTGCTGTTACCGCCCCACGTGACGTCGCCACCGATCCGCCAGTAGCCCGTGAAGTTCTGGGAACCGGTGACAGCGTTGCTGCCCACCAGCTCGGCGTCCACATACAGCTTCATGCCCGAGCTGTCCTGCTGGGCCACCAGATGGTGCCACAGGCTGTCGTTGTACGCCTTCGTCGAGCTGACGACGTTCTGGGCTCCGTTGTACGCACCGAAGCTCAGGCGGCCGTTGTTCAGCATCCACACGTGCCGGTCGTAGCTGCTGGAGTTGCCGGTGGCTGAGCTGCTGAAACCGATCAGCTTGCCCCCGCTGGTGGTGTCGGTCTTGAACCACAACTCCTCCGCATACACGGTGGGGTTGGTGACGGTGAGTTGAGTCGCTGCCGAACCGTTCCGTGGCGTCGTCGTGTTGAAGGCGACGGAGGTGTCGCCGACAAGGCCGATACCGCTGGGCTGGCCCAGAGTGCGGGTGCCGTTGTAGGTGCCGAGCAGCTGGTTGGGGCCCGTGTCGTTGACCGTCGTGCCGCTGGTCTCAGCCAGGCGCCAGTAGAAGTCGGGCTCAGAGGTGTAGACGGCTGCGCCATAGGCGTCCGCCGGCGCGGTCGACCCGGGCAGGGTCCGTCCGCTGTTGAGGTAGTGCTGCCTGATCTGCGCGGGCGCGAGCACCGTCGGGTAGACGGCGACGTCGTCGATTTGTCCGTTCAGGTACGCGCTCGAGGGCGAACTCGGCCAACTGCCGAGGCTGTCGCCACCGATCCGCCAGTAGCCCGAATAGGCCTGCCCGGCAGTGGTGTCGGTGCGCGACCCCACCTTCAGGCCGTCGACGTACAGCGCCATGCCTCCGGAACCGAGGCTCGCGACGACGTGGTGCCACTGCCCGTCCCGATACACCTTCGGGGATGTGACCGTGCGCACGGCGCCGGCGTACACGCCGAAGGTGATCCTCCCTGCACTGTCGAAGTAGACGTGCCGGTCGTAGCTGGTGCTGTTGCCGGTGCTGGCGTTTCCGAAGCCGATGATCTTGCCGCCGGCTGTGGAGGTCGTCTTGACCCAGGTCTCCACCGTGAACGCGTTCGGACCCGGCTGGGCGCTGGTCGTCGTTGCGAACCCGGTCGTCGTTCCACTGAAGGACGAAGCGGGGTTGGTGTCGCCGTTGATGGCACCGGCCTGGCCACCGGTCACGCCCGCGCCGGCCGTCGCACTGGAGAAGCCGGCCCAGTCGTTGACCGTGGTGGCCGGCGACTCGCCGAGGCGCCAGTAGTTCGCTGCACCATCGTCGATCACGGACTGTGCGTAGGTGCTCATCACACCGTCGGCACTGGCCGTCACGTAGACCGTGTCGGACCTCGCTTCATTCCCGTACGGGTCGGAGGCGAACACGCGGTACCGGTACTGCTGGCCCGGCACGAGGCCGGTGTCCTGGTAGCCCATCATGGGCCGGTTCCACTCCGACGACAGTTGGTTCACCGTATAGATCGGTGAAGCCGTGATGCCGTCGCGGATGAGCTTGTAGGTGAGGTTCTCGTTGTCGCGGTCCCAGTTGGCCTGCCAGGCGATGCGCACCGTGCCTGCGACGAACGAGTTGACCACCGGGTTCATCTTGGACTGGGTGAAGACCGGCCCCACCTTGTTGGGCGCAATGTCACGGACGGCGAAGCGGACAAGGCCCTGCTGGGCGACGCCGTTGGTCGTCGGGAATTCGCCGCCGTAGACCACGTAATTGTCGTTGCCGCTGACGTTCCAGGTCGCCTGGCCCTGGCCGGTGTAGGAGCCCTGGGTGAACAGCGGCAGGAACTTCAGCAGGTTCGGCGAAGGGTTGCCGACCCAGTTGGCGTAACCGAGCGGGTCTGCCTTGAGGGTGCCGATGACGGCCTTGGTGAAGGCGGTGCCGTAGTGCTGGGTCCACGGGGTGGTCTGGGGGAAGCCGTCAGGAAGGTTGCCGCAGTAGTGCGCGTGGCTGGAGGCGTAGATCACGTCACCCTTGGGGAAGCTGGCGTAGGTGTCGCCGTGGCAGTCCTCGATCCATGTGACCGACAGGTCACTCCAGTTGACCCGCGAGATGCCCTCGAGGTTGCCGCCGGAGCCGAAGACGAAGCCGGAGACGTACAGGCTGTCGGCGTCGGAAGAGAGGCCGGTGATGGCCGAGTTCGCGCCGGCGTCGCGGATGAGGCTGTTCGCAGGGAACGGAAGGGAGGCACCGGTCAGCGGATCGACCGCCGCCAGGCCGTACCCCGGGTTGGCAGAGCCGTTCATCGTCGTGAAGGCGCCGCCGATGATGACCTTGCTGCCGTCCGGCGACATGATCAGCGAATGGACGCTGCCGTTGGCCGCGACCGGTGCCCAGGACAACAGGGCGCCGTCACTCGCCTGCACCGCGGCGACACGGGTGCGCGCGGTGCCACTCACCGCCGTGAGCAGCCCGCCCATGTATACGGTGTCGTTGGTGGCGGCGATCGCGCGGACAGTGGCGTCCGGCTTCGGCTGGAACGAACTGATCAGGTTCCCGGTTGCCCGGTCGACGGCCGCGATCCGGTTGCGGATCTGGCCGTTCATCTGGGTGAAGCTGCCACCGATGTACAGCCTGGAGTTGTCAGGGGAGGGCACGATCGACAGCACGTCACCATTCGTGGTGGGCGCCCAGGAGCTGATCAGATTGCCGGTCGTGATGTCATAGGCGAGCAGGTTCGCCCGCGCGACCGTGTTCACCCCCGGCGCCGAACCGGCCGGACGTGCCGTGGTGAAGCTGCCACCCACGTAGACCGTGTTGCCGATGACCCGCTGGGTCCAGACCACGCCGTCGATCTGCACCGTCGGCAGCGGATCCACAGCCACCGTCACCGGCGTCGCGGGATCGCTCTCGTTCACCGGTTTGGTGTCAGCGCGTGCCACTGCCGGGAACTGCGCAAACGCCGCCACGAGCGCCGTGGCTGCCAGAAGCGCGGCCGTCCTGAAGAACTTGTTGAACCCCTGTGCCATCTCATCCCCCCGAATGAAACCGCCCGCCCGTCCGGACAGGTCGATTGCGCCCGGCGGTTCGCCGGCGCCACGCACACGTTGGAGAAAGGTCATGCGTCGCCTAGCGGCGAATGCCGTGTGAACCGGCCGCTCGCTCATCCCCCCGAATGACGCGTCGTGCCACTCATCCGCATCCCTCGCGGACTTGTGGCAGCGACGAGATGCTAGCGCAGGGTGTCGGACAATGAATAGCCGGCACGTACCCCGACGGATGCGACCGGATCGTGGTGGATGCCGCTGGAAGGCGGCGTGGCGTAGTGTGTCGACCTCACGATCGACTGCTGGGGGGTGTCGAGGTTGCCTGCTGCTGACGACCACCACGCAGCGCCGGACGGCCCGATCTCGGTCCAGCAGGTGCGCCAGGAGGCATCTTCCTCGGTCAGATGGAGCGCTGCAGCTGTCATCGGGCGCCAGCTCCCGCAGATGGTGGCCGCTCTCGTGCTGGCCCGCGTGCTCGGCCCCGAGACCTACGGTGTGATCAGTGCGGCAACCGTATACGTAACTTTCACCACATTGCTGCTCGATCAAGGCCTCGCTTCTGCGCTTGTCCAGCTCCCGAGCCCGAGCCGCCGGCTCGCCGGCGCAGTGGCAACAGTGAATATCCTCGCCGCCGTCATCCTCGGCGGGCTCACGGCATTACTGTCCCCCGAGGTCGCCGGATTCTTCCGCGCGCCGGATCTGGCCCCCCTCCTCGCGGTGCTGGGAGCCGGACTGCTGCTGAAGGGCCTTGCCATCACCCCACGCGCCATGCTCCAGCGCCAGCTGCGTTTCCGCGCCATCGGCCAGGCCGACATCGCCGGTGGGATGATCGGGGCCGCAGCCGGAATCATCGCTGCCCTGACCGGGTCAGGTATCTGGTCGATGGCCTGGATGGTGCTGGTCACGGACACCGTCATTGCAGCCTCGATGCTGGTGGCAGCAAGGGGGATCGCCGCGCCGAACCTTCACCTGGGCGAGCTCCGCGGGATCCTTCCCTTCAGCCTCCGGGTGTTCGGGAGCAACGCGCTCGCCTTCCTCTCCCGCAACACCGACAACATTCTCATCGGCCGATTTCTCGGGGTCGGCGCGCTGTCGCTGTATTCGATGAGCTACCGCGTGCTCGTCGTCCCGGTGCAGATGATCGGACAGACGGTGAACCGGGTGGTGTTCCCGATGTTCGCGCGTCTGCAGGACCGGGTGGACCTGGTGGCGAAGGGACTCCTGCGAGCGATGGACGTGCTGGCGTTCGCGGCGATCGCCCCCATGGTGCTCGTGTCAGTTGCCGCGCCTGAACTGCTCGGGCTCGTACTGGGACCGGCATGGGCACCGGCAGCGCCCATCCTCACAGTGCTCGCCATCGCCGGCGCGAAGGAGACCGTGTTCTACGTGACCGGGCCGCTGATGAGGGCACGCGGCGCGGGGAAGCTGATCATCCGCTACGAGATCCTCGCCACGGTCGTGCAGGTGGGTGGCATCGTGGCCGGTCTTGCCGGAGGTGTGCTCGGAGTTGCGTGGGGCTGGACCATCGCAGGGTTCGTCCTGATGCCGGTACAGCTGATCATCCAGCGCCGGATGTGTGGCGTGCGCCTCGGCGAGCAACTTGGTCGGATCCTGCCGCATGCCCACGCCAGCGCATGGGGGGCGGGCGCATACCTGGCCGTCCGCCTGGCCGGCACCGGCCAGCTGTGGACACTCCTTGGCGGCACCCTTGCCTACCTGCTGGTGGTGCTGGCGGTACTGAGGTTCGTGCACAGGAAGGCCTTGACCCGTTCGCTGGCAGCGACAGCCGACATCCTCCGGGTGGGGCCCGGCAGGCGGAGCGCAGGAAAGGCACCGGAATGACATCGACCGACCGCATCGCAATCGCCGTCCTCACCTACCGACGCCCGGACGAGCTGCGCGGCCTCATCCCGGAGCTCTTTGCCCAGATCACGGCGGCCGGACGTGACTTTGACGTGATGGTGGTGGACAACGATCCAGAGGCAAGCGCCCGCGACGTGGTCGCCTCCTTCGCCGACCTCGGCCTCCGGTACGTCCATGAAGCCGCGCCGGGCATCGCGCACGGGCGCAACCGGGCGCTGGATGAGTCCCTGGACGCACGACTGCTGATCTTCATCGACGACGACGAGCGCCCCTGCCCTGGATGGCTGGAAGCGCTGGTGGCGACCTATGAGCGCACGGGCGCTGCCGGCGTCACCGGCCCGGTGTACCCGGCCTATGAGGGTGAGCCCGATCCCTGGCTGGTGGCCGCAGGGATCTTCATCCGGAAGAAGTACCCCGACGACACCGAGATGCCGGCCGCCGGCACAGGGAACCTGCTGCTGGACCTCGACCAGGTCAGGGCGCTCGGGCTTCGATTCGACGACCGCTTCGGGATGAGCGGCGGCTCGGACACCCTGTTCACCCGCAGCCTGGTGAAGGCGGGGCGTCGCATCGTCTACGCCGCTTCTGCAGGCGTCTTCGACAAGGTTCCGTCGAGCCGCATGACGCGGGCATGGGGACGGCAGCGGTACTTCCGCGTGGGTAACACCTGGAGCCGCACCTCATTGGAACTCGCCGATGGTCGGCTCGAGCGATCCCTGATGAAGCTTCGGCTGACAGTCCTCGGTCTGGCGCGGGCCGGCTACGGCGCGCTGCGGGGTGGGCTCGGACTCGCAAGTGGGAACCTGGGCCACCGGGCCCGGGGGGAACGGGCGATGGTCCGCGGAATGGGGATGGTCGCCGGAGCATGGGGGCGGACCTACGTCGAGTACCGCCGTGAGGGTTCCGTCCAGCCCGGCGTATCGCCGCTGCGAGCCCTCTACCGCCGCGCCAGGAAGGCATCCAAGCGTGCCTCCAGCTACGTGGGCCTGGGGATCCTTCGGGTACGGAACAGGTTCAGCTCAGCTCCAGCGCTGGGCGAAGCGCCGGTGATGGTCTCGCTGACGAGCTACGGCCCCCGGATCGACAGCGTGGCCTACGCCATCGAATCGATCGCTGCCGGCTCGATGCGCCCGCGTCGCCTCGTGCTCTGGCTGGACGACGCGGAGAGGTTCGCCGCACGACCGCGGGCCTTGCGTCGGCTCGAGCGGCGCGGGGTCGAGGTACGTCTCACCGCGAACCGGGGCCCGCACACCAAGTACTACCCGTCACTGCCGTTGGCCATTGCCGACGGCCTGCCACTGGTCACCGCCGATGACGACATCCTCTACCCGCCGCAGTGGCTCGCCGGCCTGGTCGCGGCGGGCCTTGAACATCCCGACGTGGTCAACTGCTACCGCGCCAGCCTCGTGGCCCTGCGCGATGGCCGGGTTGCCCCGTATGTCGACTGGCCGCGGTGCACTGACACGGAGGCCAGCACCGCGCACTTCGCCACCGGTGTGTCCGGCGTCCGGTATCCGGTGGCGATGCTGGAGGAGTTGGCCCGACACGGGGAGGACTTCCTCGAGCGGTGCGGGAAGGCCGACGACATCTGGCTGCACTGGGTGGAGCTCCGCGCCGGAGTGGGCGTCCGTCAGGTAAGCCCCCGCGCGCGTCACTTCCCGTACATCCCTGGCACGCAGGAGGGAACCCTCGTATCGGGCAACGTCGGGGAGGGTGCCAACGACCGCTACGTCGCGGGTCTCTATGAGGCTGAGGACGTGGCAAGGCTCGCGGCAGCGGGAGCGCCCGAACGCTGAGTTGACGGCGGCGGCTGGAAATCGGTGGTGCCGGCGAGAACAAGGAGCGCCAGGGTCGTCCACAGGAATATCCCCGTGAAGTTCGACCAGGCCAGCGCGCTGGAGACGTGGGGCAGGACGAAGGCGATCGCCGCACCCATCGTGACGCCGGCCAGCCGGTGGCGGAAGCCGTGCCGCAGCAGCAGCGCGAGTTGTGCCCCGAAGTACACCAGCGTGAGCGCCCAGCCGACATCGACCGCGTACATCAGGATCGAGCTCTCGATGCTGGTCGCAAGACCTGCCCCCCTGCCAACGGTGTAGCTGGCCGTGAGGCCCTCGCCGGCGAAAAGGTAGCCTGCCCAGTTGGCGAAGATGAAGCCGATCGCACGACGCCTTGCGTCTGCGGACCCGGTGTCGTCGGCCAGCCTGCTCGCAAAGCCGGCGATCAGCGTGGAGGTGACGAGGATGTAGCCGGCTGCAGCAACGAAGACCGACGCGAGCGCCCGGGCCCACACCGCCATCCGGGAACGGAGTACGGAGTACAGGATGACCACGCAGATGATTCCCACGCCGGTACGTGACTGCGTGATCAGGACCGACACCAGGTACAGCCCGAGCAGTCCCAGCCGGAGCGCGACGTTACGGACTCCGATCGCCAGCCCTGCTGCGATGCACAGCAGGAAGGCGAGGATCAGCGGCGAGTCGGCGGTGCCCATCCAGCGGTCGAACTTCAGCGGGTTGAACCAGGGCAGCGTGGCGTAGTCGGCCTCGAACACCAGCATGCGTCCCAGCCGTGCCTGCACAAGGGTGAGGACGGCCTGCGCCGCGGCCAGTCCGAGAATCGTGTTCCGGACGAGCAGGATGCTGCTCTGGTTGCCGCGGGCATAGGCCACCAGGAGGAGGAAGACCAGGAGCGGTGCGACGATCTGGTCGAACAGGAGCTTCAGTCCGCCGCTGTGGTTCGCCTGACTCGTCCAGACGCAGCCCCCGATGAAGATGATCGCGCCAAGCACCAGCAGCGGGTGCCGGGCCACCGCCGCACTGATCGGCCGGGGGTGGAAGATCAGTTGCACGGCGAAGACTGCCAGTACCAACCAGGTCGCCGGATGGATGGCCAATGGCCCCGCCAGCTGCCCGCTCAGCCCCGGGACCGCCACGGCAGGAAGCGCGACCCAGAGAGCGAGCGCGAGCAGGACGGCGACGACCGGCCGGGTTCGCAGGAGCAGTGCCCCGACCACCATGAGGCCGATGATGAGCAGGAGTCGCGTCATGGAAGCGCCTAGTCGGCGGGCTTGGACTCGTACTCGTAGTAGGACGAGCCGCCCCTGGTGTCGGGCGCCATCGAAAGCACGGTGCCAAGAACTCGGGCGGACGCCGATTTCAGCATTTCGAGCGACCGGCTCACCTGTTCGCCGGTGGTGTGCCCGTGCCGCACGACGAGGATGGCACCGTCGGCGAGGGCTGCCAGGATCAAGGCGTCAGCGACCGGCAGGATCGGCGGAGTGTCAATGATCACGAGCCCGTAGTCCTCACGCGCCTTGAGCAGCAACTGCTCCATCACCGCGCCACCGAGCAACTCATTGGGGTTGGGCGGGATTGGGCCGCTGGCGAGCACCTCGAGCCCGTCCGAGCCCCACTCCTGGGTCACGTCGTGCAGGTCGGCCTCACCGATCAGGACGTTCGTGAGTCCGGCCGACGCCTCGAGGTCGAGGTAGGACTCCACGCGAGGCCTGCGCAGGTCGCCATCGATGAGAAGTACCTTGCGACCGGCCTCCGCGAAGGACTGCGCCAGGTTGGCCGAGATCGTCGACTTGCCCTCGCTCTCCACAGACGAGGTCACGACGAGGACGCTCACCGGGCTGGCGGCGTCGACGAAGCGCAGGTTGGTTCGCAGATGCCGCAGCGCCTCTGCGAGGCGCGACCTCCCCACCCTCGCCAGCAGGATGGGCGCCTGTTTCTTTGCAGTGGGCTGCATCTGCAACAGGGCGAGCACCGGGACCCCTGTGACCCTTGCCAGTTCCTCCCTGCTGTGGAAAGAGGTGTCGACCCGGTCACGGACGAGGGCTTGCGCCACGCCGATGCCCAGGCCGAGGAGCAGGCCGAGGCCGAGGTTGAGGGTGGTGCGCGGCGTCACCGGATCAGGGTTGAGCGTGGGGCCGGAGACCACCCGAAGCTGGACCCCTGCACCTTTGGACCGGTTCTCCACCTCGCCGATCACATCGTCGAAACTGCTGGCGATCGCCTTGGCGATGATCAGGGACCGGTCGGGTGACGTGTCCGTGATCGTCACGTTCATCAGCACGGTGTCGGGGTCAACGGAGGAGGAGATCATCGCGATGATGTCCTCCGGCTCGAGCTCGAGACCTGTGGCCGTGATCACACGACTGGCCAGGAGTTCACTGTTCATCACCCCGACATAGGAGTTGATCCGACGCTGCGCGAACTCGTCGGCCTGGAGCTGGTTGTTCGCGGCCTGGGCACTCGCCGCCGTCGCAACGAAGAACGTCATCGTCGACTGGTACGTCCGCGGAGTGGCGGCCGTGAGAAGGGAGGCCGCAGCCAGGCCCGCAAGGAGACAGCCGACAAGGCTCCGCCAGTAGCGACGAAGGCTTGTCACCACCGCGCGGAGTTCGGCAGTGTCCGACAGCTCGGAGGCGGCGGGTCCTGGAGCGTCGAAAGTGCCCTGTCCGGTCACGCCGATCCTTTGAAGATCACGATCGCTGCTTCGGTGGAATAGCTGAACTCGATCTCGATGAGGCCCCGGTCGGCAACCGGGACGTTGAAGACCGAGGTCCCCGTTCCGGAGCCGCCTGCCGGGATCTGGTCGGGGAAGGGCGCCGTGCCGGGTCCGCTCAACGTTCCGGCCGGGCTGCGGTCCTTACCGTAATAGACGTTGATAAGGCCGAGCTCGGTCCGGATGGCCTTCCCACTCCCGTTCTTCACGTCGATGGTCACCCTGAGCGCAGGGCCGGCGACCTCACCAGGGCCCCTGGCCTCTCCGGACACCGCTTCGACGCGGACGACACTTGCCGTGACGCCAGGCGAGGTCTCGGCCTTGCCGTCAAGACCCGTCTTCACGGTGGTGGCCTTGTGGGTGGGCTCGACGGTCGGAGTGCCCGTGGCCGTGGGGGGCGCAACGGAAGGCTCGGGGACGGGTGTCGTCACTGGACCAGTCGCCGGCGTCACGCTCGGCGTCGGGGAGGCACCATCAACCCTGCCTGCGAATGCGCCGGCGGCAATCGCCCAGACCAGGGCCACCACCACCACGACCGCTGCTGCACCGATGAACCACCATTTGCGCGCGCCGCCAGGCTCACTCGACTCCTCCGCCACGCCACACCCCCTCGCGGTTCATCCAGGGCCGGCTCGGCCTCGGCGTCGAATATAGCGTGCGGCGCCGCGTGGGAAGGCCCAAACCCGGCGGCCGGGGAGTCTAGCGCCACACCCGGCCATCGACCGTGAATCCTGAGATTTGCACCTCAGATTTGTCAGGAAACGCTGCAGTCCTTAGACTTTTCTCAGCTTGGGGGGAAGCGGGCGTCGCCTATGGGGACGCACGACTGAGCGAAACGTCGCATACGAAAGGTTTCCCTCAGCATGATATTTCCCTCCGCCTCGTCCGCGGCCCCAGGCCGCACGCGAAGAGGTTCCGTCACGTGGATCCGCAGGCTGGCCGCCCCGGCGGCCGGAATCCTGCTGACCGCGTTCGCCGTGAACTTCGCCCCCACCACAGCCAACGCCGTCACCTCGGGGACACTCTCCGTTGCACCCGGCGCAGGGACGGTGACCACCCTCGAGGGCAGCCAGATCAGCGGCCAGACGGTCGTCGACGTCAAGGTGCCGACGTCGCTGCCCCTCTCCGTCGGCATCCAGCTGCGCTCCGCCAACAACGGCGCCGGCTACCGCACCAAGGTGCGGTTCGCCACCAACGGCACCATGACCGTGAGCCTCAGCCGGGTGGCAGGGAGTGTCGAGACCGCGCTCGGGTCGCCGGTCAACACCGGCGTCACCGTCAAGCCCGGAGACACCGTCCGCCTCGAGGGCCTGGTTGCGGGACTCAATCCGGTCACCACCTACGTGCGCGCCTGGAAGGTGGGTGCCGCCACTCCGACCTGGCAGCTCGCCGCCCGCGACTACACCGCATCCCGCATCACAACGGAGGGCGCGATCAGGCTCTGGAGCTATCTCTCCGGCAGTGCATCCAGCGCGACCAAGGTCGCCTTCAGCAACGAGAACACCATCTTCGTGACCGCAGAGAGCGTCGCGTCCTATCCGGTGAAGGGGTGGGTGTCGATCGGCAGCTCCACGACAGCGCCGGCCGTTTCTGCCCCGGCCCCGGCCCCGGCCCCGGCTCCGGCCACATCGACCTCGTCGACGGGCAAGCCCAGTGCCACCACCACCGGCGTGAAGGCGGGCAGCACCCTCACCAGGCATGACGGCAACATCACCGTCACCAAGGACGGCACCGTGCTGTCCAACCTCGACATCCACGGCTTTGTGATCGTGCGAGCGAAGAACGTCACCATCACCAACTCGATCGTCCGCGGCGGCAAGGCCACCGGGGTCGCCACCGGCGTCATCACCAACTACGGCTATGCCGGACTGGTGATCAGCGACGTGCGGGTCGTCCCTGAATTCCCCTCCGTCTGGGTCGACGGCATCAAGGGCAGCGACTTCACTGCCCGCCGCGTGCATGTCACCGGTGGTGTCGACTCCGTCAAGATCCACGGCAGCAACGTCACCATTGAGGATTCCTTGCTGGAGAACACCACGTACTACGCGAGCGACCCGCAGCAATCCGGCGGCCCGACGCACAACGACAACGTCCAGATCCTCTATGGCCAGAACCTGCGGATCACCGGCAACACCATCCGAGGGGCCACCAACTTCGCGATCCTCGGCGCAGCGTCACGGGGGAACACCAACCTGGTGCTCGCCAACAACTGGCTCGACGGCGGCCACTGCACCGTCAAGCTCCAGATCCTCAACGGCTGGGCAGAGACCGCCAGCGTGACCGGCAACAAGTTCGGTCCGAATCGGGCTGTATCCTCCTGCGCCTTCACTTCCTATCCGGCCGTGAAGCTCACCCAGTACAGCAACACCTTCGAGAATGGCGGCGCCGCAGTCGCGCCGCTCGTGCTCGTGTCCTGACACCACAAGCAGGAGAGGGGCCCGCCGATTCCGGCGGGCCTCTTTCTGTGAGTTTCTCAGGAGTCGTTGCCAAAATCCTTACGTAGCATTTATGCTTAGACCGGCTCCCGGGGGGGAGGCACGATCCTCCTCCGTCGGTTGGCGCGTGCTTGAGGCCGCACCCCAACCCGACGTACCGAAAGGTTCCCCCCCACCATGCACGCCCCCGCCCCCCACTGTGCTGCCCCGCGCGGCACCAAGAGCCTCTCCGCCAAGTGGCTCCGTCGACTCGCCGCCCCGGTAGCCGGCCTCCTTCTCATCCCGGTCACCTCCGGCATCGCCGCGGCCCCCGCCAACGCTGTTACCTCCGGCACCTTGTCGGTGAAGCCTTCGGCCGGGATGACTGTGGCGCTGGAAGGTACCCGGCTCAGCTCGCAGACCGCCCTGGATCTCACCGTGCCCGCGTCGTCGCCGTTCTACGGTGCGATCCAGTTGCGGTCGGCCTCGACGAGCGTCGGCTATCGCTCCAAGGTGCGCTTCGGCACTGACGGTGTCGTGACCGTTTCCCTCAGCAGGGTCGCCGGGGGCGTCGAGACGGCGCTCGGCACCTCCCAGAGCACCGGCACTGCCGTCAAGGCCGGCGACACCGTTCACCTCGAGGGTGCGGTCGCCGGCCTCAACCCGGTCCAGATCTACGTCCGCGCCTGGAAGCAGGGCGCCACCGCACCTGCCTGGCAGTTGGCTGCCCGTGACTACTCGGCGTCCCGCATCACAACCTCCGGCCCGACGTACCTGTGGGGCTACCTCTCCGGAACCGCCACCAGCACGGCGAACCTCGCCTTCAAGAAGGTCTCCACAGCCGCGGTCACCGTCGACAGCGTCTCGTGGTACCCGGTGAAGACCTGGGTCACGGCAGGCACCCCCACGCCGACGCCGACGCCCACACCGACGCCGACCCCAACACCGACGCCGACGCCCACACCGACGCCCACACCGACGCCCACACCGACGCCGACGCCCACGCCGACGCCCACACCGACACCGACGCCCACCCCGACGCCCACACCGACGCCCACGCCGACGCCGACGCCCACACCGACGCCGACGCCCACACCGACGCCGACGCCCACACCGACGCCGACGCCCACACCGACGCCGACGCCCACACCGACGCCGACGCCGACACCGACGCCGACGGTGTCAGTGCCGGTCAAGCCCAGCGCTGCGACCACCGGAGTCAGGGCCGGTAGCGTCCTGACCCGCCACGACGGCGACATCACCATCACCACGGACGGCACCGTGCTGTCCAACCTCGACATCCACGGCTTCGTCATCGTCCGGGCCAAGAACGTCACCATCGACAACTGCATCGTCCGCGGCGGCCCCGCACAAGGCTTCGCCACCGGCCTGATCACCGACTACGGCTACCCCGGCCTCCTGATCACCGACACCTACATCGAACCCGAGTTCCGCTCCGTCTGGCTCGACGGCATCAAGGGCTCCGGCTACACCGCCCGCCGCGTCCACGTCGTCGGCGGCGTCGACTCCACCAAGGTCCAAGGCGACGGCGGCACCACCATCATCGAGGACTCCCTGCTGGAGAACACCGACTACTACGCCAACGACCCCCAGCAAGGCGGCACCCCCACCCACAACGACAACATCCAGATCCAGAACGGTGCCAACGTGAAGGTCACCGGCAACACGATCCGCGGCGCCACCAACTTCGCCGTCCTCGGCGCAGCCTCGATCGGCAACCTCAACCTGATCGTCAAGGACAACTGGCTCGACGGCGGACACTGCACCGTCAAACTCCAGATCCTGTCCGGCTGGGCAGAAACCGCCACCGTCACCGGCAACAAGTTCGGCCCCAACCGCGCCGTGTCCTCCTGCCCCTTCACCGCCTACCCCGCCGTCACCCTCACCCAGAGCAACAACACCTTCGAACTCACCGGAGCAACCATCAACCCCCTGGTAAAGGTCTCCTGAACCACCCCTGGTTGGGAGCCCGCCGCAGCCGGCGGGCCCCCAACCGGAGCACTCGCCCGGAGGCTGAACCCTTCTGACGGCAGCGCTTTCACTGCGCGAGGCTGAGATTTTTCCCACGTGCTTGTCAACTAACACGCTGGCTACTTATACTTTTCTCAGCTTCGGGGGAAGCCGTCGTCAGCTACTAGCGGGTTGACGGGGGCTTGGCTGCAACCGCAGTGCCCAACCGAAAGGTTCCCCCCCATAATGCGATTCCTCGACCTCGACAGCGCGGGTTCCACCCGTTCACGTGGCGGCCGTACCCGTTGGCTCCGCCGTCTTGGAGCCCCGGCCATCGGGCTGCTCCTGATCTCCCTCACTCTCGGCGTCGCGCCGTCCACCGCGCACGCAAAGACCCGCACCCTCGTCGTGGCTCCGTCGAGAGGGAACGTGGCGACGCTCGCCAAGAGCAGGACGAACTCACAGACCACCGTGAACCTGAAGGTTCCCTCGTCGCTACCGTTCTTCGCGGCGATCCAGCTGCGTTCCGCCACTGCCGGCAACGGGTACCGGGCCAAGGTCAGCATCGACGCCAACGGGGCCGTCCGGGTCAGCCTCAGCCGCGTCACCGGTGGGATCGAGACCGCTCTTGGAGCATCGCAGGCGACCGGAATCACCACGAAGCCAGGCAAGACCATCCGGCTGCAGGGCGCGATCGCCGGCTCCAACCCCGTCATGGTCTATGTCCGCGCATGGAAGTCGGGAAGCAAGACTCCGAAGTGGCAGTACGCGGCGTTCGACGTTGCCGCGGCGCGGATCACCAAGGCCGGAAAAACCAGGCTGTGGGGCTACCTGCCGAACACCGCGACAAGCACGGCCCGGGTCCGCTTCTCCAAGGTGACGACGTCCAAGACCACCGTCAAGAAGGTCAGGAAGTACAAGGCGAGCCGGTGGGTCTCGATCGGCGCCCCCGCCGTGACCGCGGCATCAACGCCGCCCTCGTCCGCGGGCAAGCCGAGTGCTGCCACCACCGGCGTGAAGTCCGGCACCACCCTGACCCGCCACGACGGAGACATCACCATCACCACGGACGGCACCGTGCTGTCCAACCTCGACATCCACGGCTTCGTCACCGTCCGCGCCAAGAACGTCCGAATCACCAACTGCATCGTCCGCGGCGGCAAGTCGAAGGGCATTGCCACCGGGCTGATCACCAACTACGGCTTCGCCGGTCTCTTGATCACCGATACCGATGTCATCCCCGAGTTCCCGTCGGTGTACTTCGATGGCATCAAGGGCAGCGACTTCACAGCCACCCGGGTGCACGTCAGGGGCGGGGTCGACTCGGTGAAGATCCACGGCAGCAATGTGACGATCACCGACTCGCTCCTGGAGAACACGACCTACTACTCCAGCGACCCGCAGCAGGGCGGCGGCCCCACCCACAACGACAACATCCAGACGCTCTACGGTACGAATGTCAAGGTCATCGGGAACACGATCCGGGGCGCGCAGAACTTCGCGATCCTCGGTGGCGCAACCCGGGGCAACCTCAACCTGGTGGTCCAGGACAATTGGCTCGATGGTGGCCACTGCACCGTGAAACTCCAGATCCTCAATGGCTGGGCAGAGACCGCAAGGGTGACCGGCAACAAGTTCGGTCCCAACCGCGCCGTTTCCTCCTGCGCATTCACGGCCTACCCGGCCGTGTCCCTGACGCAGAGTTCCAACACCTTCGAGCTCAACGGCGCTGCCGTCAAGCCTCTGGTGACGGTTTCCTGACACGTGCTCGCCGCGGGTCAGCAGCGAGCCTCGCAGGTCAGGGCACAAGTGAAGAGACAACAGAACACCGAAGGATGACTGACCTGCGGGGGCAGGGCAGCGAGGGCTTGAGCAGAGGGTCCGAATTTCACCAAAGCTCGAAAATGGCACTCACTCAGTACCTATACTTATTCCAGCTTCGGGGGGAGCCGTGCATCAGCTCCTAGCGGTTGATGGGCGTCTTGGCCAACACGCGCAGCTAACCGAAAGGTCCCCCCGACATGCTGTCCCCCGACCCCGCGGCCCTTGCCGTCGGCCCTGCCCCGCGGCGATTCCGCTGGCTCTCCGCTCCTGCCGCAGGCCTGTTGATCGCCTCCTTCGTGACAAGCGTCGCGCCGGTGAGTGCGACAGCCGCGACTTCCGGCGTACTCTCCCTGGCTTCGTCCTCCGTCAGCCAGGTCCGGCTCGCCAGCAGCCGGCTCGACTCGAGGACCGTCGTCAACCTCGTTGTACCGGCCAGCCTGCCATTTGAGTCAGCCATCCAGCTGCGCTCGAAGACCCCGTCAACCGGCTACCGCACCAAGGTCGCGGTGGCGGCCGATGGAGCCGTGACAGTCAGCCTCAGCCGCGTGATCGGTGACGTCGAGACGCCTCTCGGCAAGTCCGAGCCCACGGGGATCAAGGTCCGCCCTGGCCAGACCATCCGGCTGCAGGGTGCCATCGCAGGAACCAGTCCGGTGCGCCTGTACGTTCGCGCCTGGAAGAGCGGCCAGGGCGCACCGCGCTGGCAATTGGCAACCCTCGACCGCGCCGCCAGCCGCATCAGGACCCGGGGCGAGACACGGTTGCGGGGCTCGTCGTCCGCACCGACCAGAATCTCGTTCCGCAAGGTGAGCACCGTCAAGACCTCCGTCCACTCGGTGAAGTCCTACAAGGTGCGCAAGTGGGTCTCTGTGTCCAACAGCATGGCCAGCTCCCCGACGACGCCCACACCGACACCGACGCCCACGCCGACGCCCACGCCCAGGGTGACCCCGACGCCCACGCCGACGCCGACGCCCACGCCCACGCCCACGCCCACGCCCACGCCCACGCCCAGGGTGACGCCGACCCCGACACCAACGGTGACGCCCACGCCGACGCCCACGCCGACATCAACGGTGACGCCGACAGCGACGGTGACGCCGACACCGGCGGTGACGCCCACCCCGACGCCCACCCCGACACCGACACCGGCAGTGACGGGGCCGGTGAAGCCGAGCGCCGGAACGACCGGCGTCAAGGCAGGCAGCACCCTGACCCGTCACGACGGCGACTTCACCATCACCAAGGACGGCACGACGCTGGCCAACCTTGACATCCACGGGTTCGTCTTCGTCAAGGCGAAGAACGTCACCATCTCCAACTGCATCGTGCGCGGCCGCCAGGCGCTGGGCTACCCCCTCGGCCTGATCACGGACTACGGGTACCAAGGCCTTCTCATCACCGACACAACGATCGAACCAGAGTTCCCCTCCGTGGAGTTCGACGGCATCAAGGGCTACGGGTTCACGGCCCGCCGTGTCCATGTCATCGGCGGTGTCGACTCCATCAAGATCCAGGGCGACAACACCGTCGTCGAGGACTCCCTGCTGGAGAACACCAACTACTACGCGAATGACCCCCAGCAGGGCGGCACCCCCACCCACAACGACAACATCCAGATCCAGAACGGCCAGAACCTCAGGGTCACCGGCAACACCATCCGCGGGGCAACGAACTTCGCCATCCTCGGTGCAGCAGCGCTCGGCAACACCAACCTCGTTGTCGACGGCAACTGGCTGGACGGAGGGCACTGCACAGTGAAACTCCAGATCGCCGGCACCTGGGCGGAGACCGCACAGGTGACCAACAACAAGTTCGGCCCCAACCGGGCTGTCTCGTCCTGCCCCTTCACCGCCTACCCCGCCGTCAACCTCACCCAGAGCAACAACACCTTCGAACTCACCGGAGGGATCGTCAACCCCCTGGTCAAGGTCTCCTGAGGCAACCGGGCAACAACCTGCCGGTCCCCGGCGGGTTGTTGCATTCTGGTGTCATGGCTTGACAGGCCCCACTCCGCTCCGTTGCACTACTAGTCAACGATCGCCCTCGGGGGGAGGAACGGTTCGCCGGCTGTTGCGGTGGGCTGCGAAAGGGAAGGTCCTGGTCTTGCATGCGAGTTGATCGCGCCGTGTTGATCGCAAACCCATCTCCGGACGTCTACGGCTCAGACCTGCAGATGCTGGAGAGTCTTACGGCGCTCCACGACGCCGGATATCGGGTCGTGGTGGCGCTGCCCCACGACGGGGCCCTCGTTCCGAAGATTCGTGAACGCGGTGGTGAGGTCCTGTTCATCGATTTCCCCGTCCTGCGACGGTCCAACCAGAGCATTCCCAGCTTCCTGGCCCTGCTGTGGTCCATGGTGGGCTGCCTGCCACGGCTCGTCCGGTGCATTCGACGGATCCGGCCGGCTGCGGTGTACGTGAACACCGTCACGATTCCGTGGTGGCTGCTGGCCTCCCGGCTGACGCGGGTGCCGACCGTCGCGCACCTGCACGAGGCGGAGACAACCGACTCCAGGCTGGTGCGACGGGCTCTCATTTCGCCGTTGCGGCTCGCTCACGCCGTGATCGTGATCAGTCGCTCCACGCTTGAGGCGATGCTCGGTGCCGACCCCAAGCTCGAGCGCCGGGCGAACCTGATCTACAACGGGGTGCCGCAACCGCCGGTCACCCCTCATCCCGCGCGGAGGGTGGCGCCGCTGCACCTGATCGTCGTCGGTCGACTGTCGCCACGGAAGGCCCCGCACCTCGCCCTCGAGGCCCTTGCGGTCCTCCTCGGCAAGGGATACGAGCTCACCCTCGAGCTCGCGGGCACCGCCTTCCCCGGCTACGAGTGGTACACCGACCAACTCGAGAAACGGGCAACGCAGTCCGATCTCGCCGGGACGGTCACCTTCGCCGGCTACAGCTCGCCGATCTGGCCGAGCCTCGAACGCGCGGACATCATGGTCGCGCCATCGCTCCGCGAGCCGTTCGGGAACGCCGTCGTCGAAGCGCAGTACTCGCTGCGTCCGGTTGTGGCGACCGCTGCGCTCGGCCACACCGAGAGCATCACGGACGGCACCACCGGTCTCCTTGTCCCTGCTGAAGACGTGCCGGCGATGGCTGCGGCGATCGCCCGCCTCGTCGACGAACCGGAGCTCGCCGAGTCCCTCGCGGTCACGGCAAGGAGCGAGGCGATCAGGAGGTTCTCCGTCGAGCGCTACTGCGCAGAGGTGGTAGCGCTCTTCGACCGGCTCACGGACACCGTTTCTGCCGGACCGGCCGATCGGGAGTCATGATGCCGACGGTTCGCATCCTTGGCACCCACGGCATCCCCGCCGGCTATGGCGGTTTCGAGACCGCGGCCGAGAACGTCGCCCGATTCCTCGTCCAGCGCGGCTGGCGCGTCGTCGTGTACTGCCAGGCCAAGGGCAACGGCCCGATCACGGAAGACGTCTGGAACGGCATCGAGCGGGTGAGCGTGCCCGTGAACCGCAGCGGCTGGCTCGGCACGTCCCAGTTCGACCTCCTCACCATCCGGCACGCCACCCGGCATCGTGACCTTTGCCTTACCTTCGGCTACAACACCGCGATCTTCAACGTCGCCCAGCGGCTGGCGAGGGTCCCGAATGTGGTCAACATGGACGGGATCGAGTGGTCACGCGCGCGCTGGGGCAAGGCGCGGCAAGCCATCCTCTACGTGAACGAGCGGATTGCATGCTGGGTCGGCGACGAATTGATCGCTGACCACCCCGAGATCGCCGTCCACCTGCGGACGCGGGCGCCGGAACGGAAGATCACGACGATCACGTACGGTGCCGATGCCGTGATCAGCGCACCGGCAGTCGTGCCGGAAGGACTGGGACTCACCCCTGGCGGCTACCTGACCCTGATCGCTCGGCCGATCCCCGAGAATTCCATCCTCGAACTGGTGCGCGGCTTCTCAACACGACGACGGCCGGTGGAGCTCGTCGTCCTCGGCAATTACCACCCTGAGACCGACGAGTACCACGCAGCAGTGATGGCCGCCGCCTCCGACCAGGTCAGGTTCCCCGGCGCGATCTACGAACCGGAGCGGGTGCAGGCACTACGTTTCCACAGCCTCGCCTACCTGCACGGCCACACCGTCGGAGGTACCAACCCGTCCCTTGTGGAGGCGATGGGCGCGGGCAACCCGGTGATCGCGCATGACAATCCGTACAACCGCTGGGTGGCCGGCGACGCCGCCCGGTACTTCACGACGGAGTCGGATGTGGACCAGGCGATCACCGACCTGACGACCGATCCGGGCCTCGTCGCGCGGTTGGGAGCGGCGGCCCGCGCCCGGCATGCCGAGGAGTTCACCTGGGAACATGTCGCCGGGCAGTACGAAAAGCTCCTGCTGAAGGCTCTTGGCAAGTACAGAACGCAGCCGGGTCAACCCGGCCGCTCAATCCGGACGGAGGCCAAATGATTCGGCTAGGCATTGTCGGTCTCGGCAAGATGGGACTGTCGCACCTCGCGATCTTCCGGGCGCACCCGGACGTCGAGGTCGCCGGCATCTGCGACTCCACCGGCTACCTGTTGTCCGTGCTGTCCAAGTACACGGGCGTGAACACCTACCCCGACCTGGATTCCATGCTCAAGGAGCAACAACTGGACGCCGTGGTCATCGCCACCCCGTCCTGGCTCCACGCGCAGATGGTCCGCCAGTGCCTGTCGGCCGGCTTGCACGTCTTCTGCGAGAAGCCCTTCTGCCTCGACCCCGCGGACTCCGCGGAACTGACAGCGCTTGCCGAGTCGCGCAGCCTTGTCACCCAGGTCGGCTACCACTACCGCTATGTCGGAGCGTTCCAGGAGGTCAAACGCCTCCTCGACGCCGGAGGGATCGGACGCGTCACCCAAGTGCTCGCAGAGGCATACGGCCCTGTGGTGCTGAAGCCGCAGGGCGGTACCTGGCGAAGCCGCAAGAATCTCGGCGGCGGCAGCCTCTACGACTATGCCGCGCACCCTCTGAACCTGGTGAACTGGTACCTCGGCCAGCCGACCGCAGCCGCCGGCACCGTGCTCCAGCCGGTGTTCTCCGCGGAGATCGACGACCAGGTGAGCGCAACCATGCGCTTCGACTCCGGTGCCACAGCCCAACTCTGCGTCAACTGGAGTGACGAGTCCGAGCGGAAGATGTCGACCAAGATAACCATCTGGGGAACCGGCGGCCGGATCCACGCCGACCGTCAGGAGGTGCAGGCCTACCTGCGGGATGGCTCCGCTGCGCCGGCGGGCTACGTCAAGGGCTGGACCGTGAAGAACACCACAGAGCTCACCAGTGAGGTGTGGTACTACCTTCGCGGTGAGGAGTACAGCGCCCAGGCCGCGGACTTCGTGTCCAGGGTCGGTGCCGGCCGGACCGACGGCGTCAACTCGTTCGCTGAAGCGTCGGTCACCGACACATCGCTGGCGATGCTGGTCGCGGACGCCAGCGGCGTGACCGCCGGCCCCCCGACGTCGGTCCCGACACCCAGACGTTCCCTTTTCCGGCTCGGCCGGTCGAGCCACTGAGGAGAGGGGTGACAATGATGGACCGACTGCTGTTCGGCGACAACCAGTTCTTCGGCGTGAACCACATGTCCGAGGAGAAGGCCCGTGCCCAGGCCATCAAGTTCCAGGACAACCGCGCCATCCAGAACGTCCTCGATGCCGCCTACGACGAGGGCATCACCACGTTCATGTGCACGACGCACGACCGCATCGCGCAGGTGGCCGACCACTTCCGGGCCAACCCGGAGAGGTATGCCGACCAGAAGTTCTTCCCGTGCATGCCGTACGCGCACAAGTACGCCAACGCCATGACGGAGGACGGCCCCATCGGTGCCGTCCGGCGATTCCTGCCGGAGGGCGGGATCCTCGACGCCGCGCTGCGCGGAGGACGCTCGCTGGCCAAGAAGGACATCATCGGTGTGACCACGCTGCTGATCGACGCAGAGATGAAGATGTTCGAGGGCTTGTCGACGCCGGTGGTCTTCCTCCAGAACGTGGTCGTGGACATGCTCCTCGGCATGGGTTTCCTCGACGCCTTCAACATCTTCGCCGACCACGTCCGCTCCCGTTACCACGCAGAGCCGGGCTTCATCACCATGAACACGCCCATGCTGCTGACGGCCCTGGAAAAGGCCGGGCTCGAGAACCCCCTGATCTGCTCCAACATCAACAAGGCGGGCTTCCGGATGAGCGGAGGCCTGCCGGCCTACCAGCGCGCGCTCGCCGAAAAGCCCTTCCGGGCTGTTGCGATGTCGGTGTTCGCCTCCGGGGCCATCCCTCCCCGTGAGGCCCTCGAATGGGTCTGCTCGCAGCCGAACATCGAAGCCATCGTGTTCGGCGCGTCGACGAGGGAGCACATCGCCAGCACGCGCCGACTTGTCGCCGAGTTCTGGCCAGAGCCCAGCCTGCACACGGAGAGGGAAGCATGAGCGCTCACGAACGGACCGCGGACCAGACCCACGTCATCCTCGGCCTCGGCTACGTCGGGCTCCCGCTCGCGCAGGAGGCGACGCGCAGCGGACTTCTGATCGTGGGCCTCGACTCCTCCGACCGCGTGGTCTCCGGGCTGAACGCCGGCCGTTCACACGTCGACGACCTCTCAGGCGAAGCCGTGGCGGAGATGCTGGAGGCCGGGTTCACCGCCACGAAGGATCCTGGGGTGGTGGCGCACGCATCGACGGTCGTGATCTGCGTCCCTACCCCCCTCTCCGAGGACGGCGGACCGGACCTGTCCGCCGTCCGCGGTGCAGGCGAGGCCGTGGCCGCCCACCTGCGTCCGGGGACGCTGGTCGTGCTGGAGTCGACCACCTATCCCGGCACGACAGAGGAGTTCCTGCTGCCCATCCTCGAGGCCGGTTCCGGGCTTCGGGCAGGGGTCGACTTCCACCTGGCCTTCAGCCCCGAACGCATCGATCCTGGCAACGCGACCTTCGGCGTGCGGAACACACCGAAGGTGGTCGGCGGATTCACCCCGGCCTGCACCGAGCGCGCAGCAGAGTTCTACAGCCGCTTCGTGGACACGGTGGTGCCCGCCCGAGGTACGAGGGAGGCCGAGATGGCGAAGCTGCTCGAGAACACGTACCGGCACGTCAACATCGCCATGGTCAACGAGATGGCGCAGTTCTGCCACGAGCTGGGCATCGACCTGTGGAACGTGATCGAACTCGCCAAGTCGAAGCCGTTCGGCTTCCAGGCCTTCTACCCCGGGCCAGGCGTTGGTGGTCACTGCATCCCCATCGACCCGAACTACCTCTCGCACCGGGTGAAGCAACAACTCGGACACCCGTTCCGGTTCGTCGAACTGGCCCAGGAGATCAACGCATCCATGCCCTCCTACGTCGCACGCCGCGCCCAGGACCTGCTGAACGACAACCGGCAGGCGATCAACGGTGCAGCCGTGCTCCTGCTCGGCGTGACGTACAAGCCGAACATCGGCGACGACCGCGAATCCCCGGCGAAGCCCCTGGCGAAGAGGCTGAAGGAGCTGGGAGCCCGGGTCAGCTTCCACGATCCTCACATCACACACTGGAACGTCGAGGGGGTGGAACGTGTCGAGGGCGATGTTCTCGCTGCCGTTGCGGAGGCCGATCTCGTGATCCTCGTCCAGAACCATCGCGGTTACGACGTCCCGCTGCTGGCCGGTCACGCGCGCCTGTTCCTCGACACCCGGGGCGTCACCGACGGCGCAGGCAGGCTCTAGCCATGAGTGCTACCAGGGGTCAGCGCCGGTGACCGCAACGGATCCGGGCCGCCGCGACTTCGCGGCAGCGTACAACCAGCTGCGCGGGGCACAGAAGAACTCGCGGGGCGCCCCGGTGTATTCGCGTTTCGTCAACCGGCCGCTGGGCCGGGTGTTCGCTGCTGCCGCCTACGTCCTGCAGCGCACGCCGAACCAGGTGACCGCGGTCAGCGCACTGTTCACCTTCACAGGTATCGCTGCTCTCGCCGCCCTACCGGCGAACTGGATGACAGGGGTCGTTGTCGCGGTGCTCCTGATCATCGGCTACGCCCTCGACTCCGCGGACGGCCAACTGGCGCGCCTGCTGGGCGGCGGAAGTCCCGAGGGTGAGTGGCTCGACCACATCGTCGACTCGGCCAAGCTGGCCACGATCCACCTCGCCGTCCTGGTCAGCATGTACCGCCACTTCGACGGCTTGACGTGGTGGTTGCTGGTTCCCCTTGGCTTCTCCGTGGTGCAGTCGGTGCACTTCTTCGGCATGATCGTCACCGACCTCGTCCTGCGCGAGCACCACTATCGCATCGGGGCCACGGAGCCCTATCGAGCCCAGGTACTCGGAGACCAGCACTCGACGGTGCTCACGATCGCGCGGATACCGATCGACTACGGCCTGCTCTGCATCGGATTCGTGCTGCTCGGCGCCTATCCGGGGTTCCTCGGCCTGTACAGCCTGATGGCACTCGCTTCAGCCGGCTACCTCGTGCTGGCCGCCGGTCGGTGGTTCCGGCAGGTGCGGGGCACAGGCAAGCCCCGGGACTAGCCGGATCGGCCGTCCCGGCACGCCTCCTTACTCGGCCAGTCAGTACTCGGCCAGCACCCGCCTGAGTTCGCTCGACGACGTGTGCAGCGTGTACGGGAAGTAGTGAACCTCGGCACCGACGGTGGCCATCGCCTCTTCCAGAGCCACGCCCTTGGCCGTCCCGCGCCAGTCGTCGCCCTTGAACAGCACGTCGAAACGGACGGCCTCCCAGGCCAGCAGCTTGTTGGCGGAACCGTCGATCACGGCTTCATCCACGAGCCTGATGGCATCGATGATGGCCAATCGCTCGTCGAGCGGAACGATCGGGTACTTCCCCTTCATGCTGAATAGGGCCTGATCGGTCACCACTCCGACGACGAGCCGGTCGCAATGCTCCCGAGCTCGCTTCAAGAGGTTCAAATGCCCGATGTGGAACATGTCCCACGCGCCAGGAACGTACCCGACGATTCCCTCATGCACGCGACCATTCGTCATAGCCGACCTCCCCCCAGATATCGTGAACGGACCTTTCCCGCATTGGCTTGTCCACGTCGGCATGCTCACCCGGCGGCACCGCCATCGGGTACCCCGATTATCCAACGCCGGCAACGAACTGCCAAGTGGCGAGGTCCAAGTGTTGAATTCACGCCGGCGACCGGGGTTGTCAGGGACCCCCCCGACGCGCCAGAATGGCGGCAGCACGTGCCGACCTGGGAAGTCGGCGCAGCGCTCGATCTTCGGGGGGAAGGTCGTTCGGGGACTGGTCTGAGTCCGGGGGGATCATGACCACAATCAGTTCTTATCTGGATGCTCTGACGAGGCAGCCGACGGCTGCTCGCAGTTCCCAGGTTCACTGGCTCATCTCGCGACGGAGCCAACTCATCTTCCTGTACCTGAGTGACATGGTCGTCATCGGTGCGGCACTGGTGATCGCCGTCCTTGCGCGCGGCATCGTGCCGTTCGATGGACAAGGCGAGTCGGCACATCTCGTCTACACGGTCGCACCGCTGATCATCGCCGGATGGGTTGGACTGTTGCACCTGTTCGGGGCAACGGAGCTGCGCCACCTGCGGGCCGGAGCCGTCGAGTACAAGCGGGTCATGCTCGCGTCCTTCGCCATGGCGGGTTCCGTGGGCATCAGCAGCTACCTGCTGAAGTCGGAGTTCCCGCGCGGGATCTTCGTGCTCTTGTTCGCCATCGGAACGGTCGGTCTCGTCCTTGCGCGGTTCGCCCGCCGCAGGACGATGCACGCGATCCACCGCCAGGGCGCCCTGATGACCCCCATCGTTGTTGCCGGCGACAGTGGCCACGTCGACGCCATCGCAAAGGTGATGCGCCGCGAGACCTGGCTCGGCTACAAGGTGGTCGGTGCGATCACGAGGGACCGGGTCGACCAGACGCCCGGTGGGCTCCCCGTCCTCGGCGGCCTGGAGGACACGGTCGCGGTGATCGACGAGCACAGCGTGAAGACGGTCCTCTTCGCAGAGGGGTCGTTCAGTGCTCCGTCCGACTTCCGGAGGATGGCCTGGCAGCTGGAGGAACACGACGTCCACATGATCGTCGTGCCGGCCCTCACCGACATCAGCGCCCAGCGGCTCGACGTCCGTCCGGTCGCAGGACTCCCGCTGGTCGACGTCGCCCGGCCTCGGGCGATTGCCGCTGCGCGATGGATCAAGCGCACCTACGACGTACTGGGTTCGGCGGTGTTGCTGCTGCTGGCAGCGCCGGTGATGGGCCTGGTGGCCCTGGCGATCAAGCTCGAGGACGGCGGCCCCGTCCTCTTCCGCCAGCCCCGCGTCGGGCGCAAGGGCGTGATGTTCGAGTGCCTCAAGTTCCGTTCCATGGTCCTTGACGCGGAGGCGCGCCTTGCCGAGCTCGCCGCTGCGAACGAGGGCAGCGGGCCCCTGTTCAAGATGAGCCACGACCCGCGGATCACAAGGGTCGGCCGGTTCATCCGTCGCTTCTCGCTCGACGAACTACCACAACTCTGGAACGCCCTCTGTGGAGACATGAGCCTGGTCGGACCCCGCCCGGCACTGCCCTCCGAGGTCGCCCAGTACGACTCCGACACGCGACGACGGCTCGACGTACGCCCCGGTCTCACCGGCCTCTGGCAGGTCTCAGGACGGTCCAACCTTTCCTGGGACGACACTGTCCGGCTCGACCTCTACTACGTCGACAACTGGTCCCTGATCCAGGACCTCATGATCCTGGCCAGGACCGCGAAGGCTGTCGTCGGCACTTCAGGAGCCTACTGAGGCGCATACGGTGGCGCCGAGTCAATCCCCCTGCCGGCGCCACCGGATGCATGGTCACGTTGAGGCCCCGATCCGCGGATCGGGGCCTCTTCGTTTGTCCACATCCGGGGGTACCCACAGTCGCGAAAAAAATACGTATGGTTACGTAGGATGACGCCCGCGGGCAAGGTTGTTAAATTCAAAAGACATTCACGTTGCATACACGAAACCACCCCCCGACGGCATTCAGAGCCGTGCTAACTTGATCACGCAACACCCCTAGTCGCGCCGGTACGAATTCCGTTAGTCAGCCGGCCGAGAGCAGCGATCCTGCTTGCCGGAGCCGACTACCCCGATTGACAACGCATACAGCGCCCGAATTCCGCGCGCGCCGACCTGTGCAGCTATTCACATGCTGGGCCCGATTTGGATAGTGCCGTGCACATCGGTAATGCTTATTGAAGCCACACCGCCATGGCCAGCGTCGGTCACCACCAAACCCCCCTTGGAGGAACCATGAACGTCGCAAGTCTTGTCATACCCGCACACAACGAGTCCGGTGTCCTCCCTGCCACCTTGAACCGGATCGCAGAGGATCCACTCGCCACGTCGCTCGAGGTGGTCGTCGTCGCCAACAACTGCAACGACGAGACCGCCGACGTTGCCCGCGCCTTCCAGCGGCGCGTCCCCGGCCTCGTGGTCGTCGAGACCGGCACCCCGGGCAAGACCAACGCGCTCAACCTGGGCGACGAGGTGGTCCACGCGTTCCCGCGCATCTACCTCGACGCCGACATCGTGCTCGGCCCGGAGGCCCTCGAGGGCATGGTGGAGGGCCTGACCGTGAGCGCCCCGATGGCCGGCTCCCCCGATATCCGGTTCGACCTCGACGGCGCCGACCTGTGGGTGCGCGAGTACTACCGCATGTTCGAGCGACTGCCCTACGTCACCAACGGCCTGGTGGGTCTCGGCGTGTACGGGCTTTCGGCGCAGGGCAGGGACCGTTTCGAGGAGTTCCCCGACGTGCTGGCGGACGACCTCTACATCCAGCGCCTCTTCTCCCCGGACGAACGACTGCGCACCCGTGGCGAGTTCGCCGTCCGGGCGCCCCGGAATTGGGCCGACCTCGTGAAGGTGCGCACCCGGGTGGACCGCGGGAACGCCCAGCTGGCCGGTTCCGCGACGGCGGCCGACAACGGCGAGGGTTTCGAGCGCACTTCCGACTCGTCGATGAAGGCGATGGCGCGCTCCGTCGCAGCGCATCCGGCACTGCTCGGCGCAGCGGGTGTCTACGTCGGCACGACAGCTGTCGCGAAGGTCCGCTCGAAGTTCTCCAACGACCGGGCCTGGGGACGCGACGAGTCGACCCGCCCCGCCCCCCTGCGCCGCGGCGCGGCGAAGGACCGCGCGGTCAGCCCATGGGCGGCGCCGCGCGTGGAGGTGGACGACCTGCCGTTCAGCAGCCAGTCCGAGGACGAGGTCGTCGACAGCGTCTTCCACGCACTCGGCTCCGGCCTCGGCGGACGGATCGTGACGCCCAACATCGACATCCTGCAGGCGGTCCGGCGTCAGCCCGAGCTCCGCGAGCTCGTGCGGACGGCCGACATCCTTGTCGCGGACGGCATGCCCATCGTGTGGGCGAGCAAGCTGCTCCGCACCCCGCTGCCCGAGCGGGTCTCCGGTGCCGACCTGGTGTGGTCACTTGCCGGCCGGGCGGCCTCGGAAGGGCGCAGCCTGTACCTGCTGGGCGGCATGCCCGGCATTGCGCAGCGCGCAGGCCAGACGTTCACCGAGCGTTACCCCGACCTCGAGATCGTCGGGTACGACAGCCCCGACTTCGGGTTCGAGCACTCCCCGAAGCAGATGCGCGCCGTCATCGACAAGCTCAACGCCGCCAAACCCGACCTGGTCTACCTCGCCCTCGGCTTCCCGAAGCAGGACGTGGTCGCCGCCCAGCTCGCGCAGTTCCTGCCGCGCACCTGGTTCCTCGGCTGCGGCGGTGCGCTCGACATGGCTGCCGGTGCCGTCGATCGCGCCAACCCGACCATGCAGAAGCTCGGCGGTGAGTGGATCCACCGCCTGCTCAAGGAGCCTCGTCGCCTCGCGCGTCGCTACCTGCTGAACGATGCCCCCTACGCCGCAGGCCTGCTCACCCGCAGCACCATCGGCGGCGCGCGGGGGGTGGGGAACGGGTGAACCACAGACCCAGCGCGGAAGCGATCCGCACCAGAAGTGACCTGGCCGAGTTCCAGGCGGCAGACGCCTACATGAACGGCGTCGAGCGGTGGCGGCCGCAGCACGCCCTCACGCGGGGGGTCATCCATTTCCTGCACGTCATGCGGCTCTGCGAGTTCTGGGAGAACCAGAGCGGGCCGCTGGCGCGACTCGTCACGCCGCTGTACAAGGCCCGGATGCGTCGGCTGTCCGAACGCCTCGGTTTCGACATCGGACGCCACGTTGCCGGACCCGGCCTCAGCATCGCCCACTCCGGGTTGCTCGTGATCCACCCCGATGCCCGGATCGGCGCCCGCTGCCGCATCCACCAGGGCGTCACCGTCGGTGCCACCGACAGCGGCGCACCGGTGATCGGTGACGACGTCTTCATCGGGCCGAACGCGCTCGTCCTCGGTGGCGTGACCATCGGCGACGGGGCGTTCATCTACCCGTCCGCCGTCGTCACCACCGATGTACCCGAGGGCTGCTCCGCCGCCGGCGTGCCGGCCGTGGTAAGGCCCGGCACCCACAAGGTGTGGCGTCCGGACTGATCGGCCCGCCCTCACGCACCACCCACTCGTCAATTGCCCGACTCCCACGGAGGTCCTTTGAAGTTCGACAGCACTGCCAGTCCTGCACCGGTGGCCTACCTCGTCAGCCAGTACCCGCTGATCTCGCACACGTTCATCGAGCGCGAGATCGAGGGCCTACGCGCGCTGGGGGTGCCGGTGCACACGTTCAGCATCCGCCCGCCGGGCGCGCTGCTGAGCGACGCGATGCGTGCCGAGGCCGAACGGACGACAGTCCTGCAGGACTCGCTGCCCGGTATCGCCAGGGCGGGCCTGCGCGAGCTGGTCGCCCGCCCGGGCGCCACGCTCGCCGGCGCTGCACGGGCCCTCGGGACCGGTGAGGCGCGCACGCGGAGCCGGGTGTGGCAGCTGTTCTACTTCTCCGAGGCCATGCGGCTGCTGGACGAACTCAACACCCTCGGCGTGCGCCACATCCACGCCCACTTCGCCAACAACGGCGCCGACGTCGCCCGGGCGGCCATCGCACACGCCCGCCGGGTGGACCCCGACGGCGGCTGGCGCTGGTCGTTCACCATGCACGGGCCCACCGAGTTCGAGGCCGTCGAACGCTTCGACCTCGCAGCAAAGGTGGCGGACGCCGACGCTGTCGCCTGCATCTCCGATTTCACGCGCAGCCAGCTCATGCGCCTGTCCGCGCCGTCGGACTGGCGGAAGCTCGACGTCGTGCACATGAGCGTCGACACCGACCGGTTCATCCCTCCCGCGGAGCCCCGCACCGACGGGCCGCTGCGCATCCTCGACGTCGGACGGCTGGTGCCGGAGAAGGGCGCACCCGTCCTGCTCGACGCCGTGGAACTGTTGGGCAAGCGCGGCGTCGATGTCGAACTGCGGCTGGTCGGCGGTGGCGAGCTCGAGGCGGACCTCGCCGGAATCATCGCCGAGCGTGACCTCGGTGATCGGGTGACCCTTGTGGGCTCCGTCGGGCAGGACGAGATCCTCGACCAGTACCACTGGGCTGACGTGTTCTGCCTGCCGAGCTTCCAGGAGGGTCTGCCCGTTGTGCTCATGGAGGCGATGGCCACGGAACTGCCTGTGGTCACCTCGACGATCAACGGCATTCCCGAGCTGGTGAAGGACGGCGGCAACGGCTACCTGCTGCCACCGGGACGGGCCGACCTGCTCGCCGATGCGCTCGCGAAGCTGGCATCCGATCCCGGGCGGCGCCGGCAACTCGGCCACCACGCCCGCACCGATGTCATCGAGGGGTTCTCCCTCGCCCGCTGCGCGGAGGCCCAGCGCTGCTTCCTCGCTCACGTGCCGGCGTCGGGGGTGGCGTCATGACGCAGCCCTACCTCAGCACCATGTGGGCGCCGACCGACCCGCGCTGGAACGAGCGCGTCCGCGTGCTGGAGCACCGCAAGCTCGGTCCCCGCGACGTCCGTGCGTTCCTTGAGGCCGCACGAGGCGCGCGCGCCGTCATCCTGCGCGGCTCGGTGTCCTTCGGCGAGCGGTACCGCGACCTCGTCCTCGCAATGGCAGCGAAGCGGCTGAGGAACCGTCCGGCCGTCGTCATCACCGATGCCACCTGGGAACAGTCCAGCTCGGCCGTCGAGCGTCGGCTGCCTGCGCGGGTGCGTCCGCTCGTTCCCAAGCTGGCCCGGGCGGCCATGCATCTCGTCGACAGCCCGCGGGTGCACTACTGCGTGCTGTCCAGCGCCGAGGTCGACACCTTCCCCGGCATCTGGGGCGTCGACCCCGGGCGCGTCCACTTCACGCCCTTCCCGCACACCTTGTACGACGACGCCCTCGACGCGCCCACCTCCGACGGCGGCTACGTCTTCGCCGGCGGCAACTCGCTGCGCGACTACGACCTGCTGGAATCCGCCGTCACCGGTTCGGGCATCGAGGTGCACATCGCTGCGAACTGGCAGGGCAAGGGATTGAAGAACGTCCACGCCCGGGTACTGACGCACGAGCAGTTCATGGCCGACCTGGCCGGCTGCGGCGTGTGCGTCGTGCCCTTGCACCGCACGGTCCGCAGCGCAGGGCAGCAGACCTACCTCAACGCGATGGCGCTGGGGAAGCTCGTGATCGTCACCGATGCCCCCGGCGTCTCCGACTACATCGAGGACGGGGTGACCGGCGTGATCGCAGCGCCGGAGCCGGACGCACTGCGCGCAGCGATCATCGACGCCCTCGACCCTGACCGGCGCGACCACTACCGCGAGGTCGCAGCCCGCGGGAGGGAAGCTGCCCGCACACGGTTCAACGAGTACACCTATCGCAGGGAACTGCTGGCCATCGCCAGCGACGCAGGCCTTGGGGGGAACTGATGGTGGGAAAAGTTGTCTTCCTCGACGCCTCTTCACCCGTGCTGTACACGGCGGCATCGCTCGAGGACCCCGACACGAAGATCGGTGGCGCAGAGATCACCACGATTCGCATCGCCGGTGGGCTCGCGCCCACGCACGATGTGACCGTTGGCCAGCTCACCCGCGAGGCGGCCCGGCCGCTCACCGAGGACGGCGTGCGGTGGACCAGCCTTGACCAGGCGCTCACGATCGGCAGGACAGCCGACCACGTCGTGGTGTTGCGGCGCATCGAGTACGGCGTCATCGCCAAGATGCGGGGCCGCGCGAAGCGGGTCTCGGTCTGGTACCACGACTGGGTCCCCGACGGTTCCGAGGATGCCGGCCTTGTGCCGCGCACCCGAACCCGAGCCAAGAACGCGGTCCGCGCCCTGCTGCACCTGGTGTTCGGGATCGGGATCGTTGCGGTCTCCGAGACCCACGCGACGAACATCAGCACCGCCTTCCAGGGGTCGCTGCTGCCGCGGTTCCTGACAAGGAGGCTGCGCCCAGAGGTGATCTACAACCCGATCTCGGTCACGGCGCCCTCACCGGAGGAACCGGTCGACATCGACAAGCTCATCTACTGCAGCGCGCCGTGGAAGGGCCTCGGCATGGTGCTGGCGCACTTCGCGCACGTGCGGCAGACGTTCCCGACCCTGCGACTCCTCGTGGCCTCTCCAGGCTACGACCGGATCGACGGGGGCGACATGCCTGAGGGCGTGGAGTACCTGGGCACCCTCAACCAGACAGAACTGCTGGCGCACATCAGCACCTCGCTGTGCGTCTTCTACCCGTCCAACAAGGTGCCGGAGACCTTCGGCATCGTCTTCCTCGAGAGCCATGCCGTCGGCACCCCTGTGCTGGCCCATCGCTTCGGATCCGCGTGTGAGTTCCTCTCCGAGGAGGAGACGCTGGACGCGACCGACGCGGCCGCAGTGGAGGCACGGCTCGCGCTCTGGCGCTCGGGCGGGCGCCCGGAGCCGAAGCTCGACGACGCGCTGCGCATCGAGTCAGTCCTCAAGCGCTGGGACAACTTCATCAGCTCCCACCGGCCACGAGCGGCAGGGACAGGACCAGTGGGCCGATGACAGGCCCAGACCCGGAGACCGGCTCGCCCTTCAGCCGGCGCGGCCTGCTGGCGGCGGGACTGGCTGTACCCCTCGCGCTCGCGGGGTGCACCGTCCCCGCACCGCCACCGACGCCGTCGACAACCCCGTGGCGGACGCCGGCCCCCCGCCACACCCCCGGCCCCACCTACCAGGCGGTCGACGGGTTCATCTACGCCCCCGACGGCAGCCTGTTCACCCCGATCGGCGCGAACGTCGGAACCACCAGTTCCTTCGACTGGAAGGGCGACTCGCAAGGGCATTCGGCGGCCGCGCTTGCCTGGGGCTGGAACACGGTCCGGCTGAACCTGCTTGTCACGGCGGGCCACTCGTACTCCTATGTTGCCCAACTCGGCCAGCAGAACCTGCTGGCCCTGACCCGGAAGATCGTTGACGAGTACACCCGCGCCGGCATCGTTGTCATCATCGACGCCCATGACGACCCCAAGGCGGAGAAGATGGACCAGGCGACCATCGAGGCCGGGATGGCGGACTGGTGGACGATGGCCGCAACGGCCTTCAAGGACAACCCGATGGTCTGGTACGGGCTCATCAACGAGCCCGACTACATCAACGGCGACTGGCTGAAGGTGATGGACACCCTTGGCGGCGCAGTCCGTGCGACCGGGGCCAAGGGGCCGATCCTTGTCGGTGCGCCGTGCTGGGGACAGGATGTCGGCCACACCAGCCCGTACTTCACAGACGCCGGGTTCGCCTACGAACCGACGATGGCCCCGGAGATCGCCAAGCGTTACGGGAATGTCATATTGGAGCAGCACAATTACGGTGCCTATGGGTTGTATTCGACACCCGAGAAGTTCGGCGCCTATATCGAGACGGTCCGCAACGCCGGGCTCACTCCGCTCGTCGGTGAGTTCGGCTACACCGTCAGCAAGGACAAGTCACCGAATGTCTATGACGCGAATTATGAATCGGCGCAAAGCGTGTTCACTATTGCGGCCGAGCGGTCCGTGGGAGCCCTGTGGTGGCACGCAACCCATGGTGACAACTACTCGCTCACTGCGAGTGGAGCTGCGTTCTGGTCGAGCACCGGCGGCTCGGGATTGTCCGACGGCGGCAGCAAGCTCTGGCAGCTCGGCCACCGTCAGTAGCACCGGCTCAGGGGCGGCGTTCGCCCACCTGACGAGCGGGGGAACCGGCCATGATGGCGTTCTCCGGGACGTCTCCACGCACGACCGAGTTGGCGGCGATGACGGCGCCGGAGGCGATCCGTGCCCCCGCGACAACGATGGTGTTCGAGGCAATCCAGACGTCGTCACCGATCTCCACACCGGTGCCGACCCATGGCTGGTCGACGATGGGCGCTCCGGCGCGAGTCCCGTGGTTGCTTCCGACGATGGTCACGTTCTGCCCGAGCAGGCAGTGCGCACCGATCGTTATCGGGGCGCCGGCCGTGCGGAGGTTGGCGAACTCACCGACGAAGGTACCCTCGCCGATCTCGAGCCTGGAGCCGGTGAGCCCACCACCGTCGTACAGCACGATGACGCTGGGTCCGTAGATCGCGACGCCGTCGCCGAGCACCACCTTCGAGACATCGCCCGTGATGTCCACGTTGCGGCTGATAAGGGCATCCGGGAAGGCCATGCGCAATTCAGTGCGTGCCCAAATACCTTGTGCGCCGACCAACACGTCACGCGCAATGGACTTTGCGAGGACGAGGATTTTGGTACGTTCAAGTCCCATCCGGCAAATGATACCAGTGGCACCGATGACGCTCAGTCGGAATGTGGGACCGATTTGCCCGGGCCGTGGTATTCGCACATACTGGTAAGTGCCAACGGCTCTGAAACGGTTTCTGCAACCGAGAACTACGACAACGAGACGTCGACAAGCTGGTCACAACGAACCCGCCACCGCCTCCTGTCCTGCACACCGCCACGAGCCTTTGCACACAGATGAGGGGATGAAACCATTGAGCACCACCGAGTACCGCGAGGCTGAGCCTTTCACCCGGGCAGCAGCGGGCCCACTGGCAGCATGGCGCCACCACTGGATCCTTGGCGTCGTCGCAGCCCTGCTGGGCGCAGCCCTCGGCGTGGGCGCGGCGTTCGTGATCCCGGTCACCTACACCGCCGAGGCGCGCGTCGCCGTCGGCGCAGGCGATTTGACCTCGGGCGCGATCGCCGGCTTCCCCGTCGCCGCGTCGCAGCTCGCGTCCAACTACGCGCGGTACGTCAACGACCGCGGGGTCGCAGCAACCGACCTTCCGGAGAACGTGACGCTGTCCGCGTCGCAGATCCCGGAGTCGAACGTGATCCGCATCGAGGTCGAGTCCGCCGATGCCGATGCAGCACGCTCCGCCGCGAACGAGGCGGCCCAGCTACTCGTGGACGCGGTGAACGGCAGCGGCAAGACCTCCGCCACCGACGTTGCGGCCGATTTCGAGAAGGCTGCCAAGGATGATGCGGCTGCACAGACCGACCTCGCCGCCGCCCAGCACGACCTCGAGGCGGAACTCGCGAAGGACAAGCCTTCGAAGTCCAGGGTCAAGTCCCTGCGCAGCGACGTGACCGACGCGACGGCGAAGGCGGCCAACACCGCCCTGACCGCCAACGCGCTGCGCCAGCGCTACACGAACCTCGTCGCCAGCGGATCAACGGCGGCGAACCTGCAGCTGATCCGTACTGCTGAGGGGCTCGAATCCAACCGCACCAGCCTGCTGGCACGCCTTGGCCTCGCCGGCCTCGTTGCCGGGGCTGCCGTCGGGCTGATCATCGCCGTCATGATCGAGCGCAGGCGGGTCCGTTCGCGCAGCCGTCGCGGCGCGCGACGCTAGTGGTGTGACCGTGGCGTCAACGCTCACGTCGTCGGCCCCGTCCCACTTGGGGGCTGCGCTCACCCACGAGGCGCAGAAGGAACCGCTGTACGTCTGGCTGTTCCTCGCCGGACTGGTGTTCACCATGTTCTCCGGCAACACCGAGCTCATGGGGTTGCCGCTGTCCCCGGACCGGCCGCTGTTCGCCTTTGCCGTCCTGCTGCTGATCCTCGACCCGAACCGCGACCGGCTCCGCTGGCGATGGTTCTACGCCATCGCTGCGATGCTGATCCTGTGGACGGCGTTCTCGTGGTTCGCGACCGGTTCGTTCACCGACGGGCTGAAGGCGTTCGCGCTGCTCGACCGGATCATCGTGCCCCTGGCCATGTTCCCGCTCGGCGCCCTGGTCTTCGCCACCGACCACCGCAGGGAGCTCCTGCTGCGGACGGTCGCCCTGATGGGCATCTACCTCGGGTTCATCGGATTCTTCGAGTACATCCGGTTCGGCGCGCTCGTGTTCCCGAGCTACATCATGGAGCACCTGAACCCGAGCACCGACATCAGGTCCGGCGGGCCGTGGCTCTTCCCTGAGCCCCTCGGCCTGGTCTGCGCGCTGGCGATCTTCCTTTCCGGCCTGCTCGTGCGCACGACCGCGTTCCGCCTGTGGCGGGTGGTCGGCATGCTCGGGATCTTCTTCGGCTTCGTCGGTTCCGTCGTCTGCATGGTGCGCTCGGTGTGGCTGGCGCTGATCGTTGCCGGCCTCGTCGTCGGGCTCATCGTGCCGAGGATCCGGCGGAGGCTTCCGTTGATGCTGATCGCCGCTGCGATCGCCGTCGCGATCATCGTGTTCGTCTTCCCCGACTTCCGCGACGTCCTGATCAACCGGATCACGACGGAGCGTTCGGTCTACGACCGCCAGAACACCAACGTCGCGGCGCTGCGGGTCATCGAGCAGTTCCCGATCTTCGGCATCGGCTGGGGCGAGTTCGTGCACCAGAACGTGCTGTGGGTGCGTCAGGCCGACACGTATCCGGTGACAACCGTCACCATCGAGATCCACAACGTGTTCCTGTCCCGGGCAGCGGAGACCGGCATCCCCGGACTGCTGCTGTGGCTGCTGTGCTTCGTGACCGGACCGATGCTCGGCCTGCTGTCGAAGCCGCTGACCGCCTCGTCC
Source organism: uncultured Actinomycetota bacterium (assembly GCA_963799235.1). Lineage (GTDB taxonomy): Bacteria > Actinomycetota > Actinomycetes > Propionibacteriales > Propionibacteriaceae > Propionicimonas. Next base: position 517,533 of record CAWCWL010000002.1, read on the forward strand.
AGGTACTGGAAGCTCGCGGCACTCGCCGCGTTCTTCATCTGGTTCATGCCGTCGCTGTCGAGTCCCAACCCGTACCCGACGCCGAACTTCCTCGTCTGGCTCATCTGGGGCATCGCTGCGCGCGGCATCCTGGTCGAGCTCCCCACCCGTCCCGCGGACCTGCCCCTGCAGGCGACGCTTCCGGCCTGATCCCGTTTCAGACGCCGAAGTCCTGCCGCACGGACTTCCACAACCGCAGCACGCGCAGGTGCCTGGCCAGTTCGGCCGGACGCTTGGCTGCGCGCAGGACGCGCCGACCCTGCCCGATGGCCCCGGAAACATTCGCGCCGCTGCCGATCCGGTAGACCGCGCCGGGGAAGCCGAGGTCCTCCAGCTCGAACAGGCCCCGCCACTGCTTGTGCGAGCCCAGGGTCGACCTGATCCAGTCGAGGTGCTGCGGGTCGGACGGGTCCGCGGGGATCTTCAGCAGGTCGGCCCGGATGATCAGGCTCGTCCCGCACAGGTCGTTGAAGCCGGTGGGCAGGACCGAGGCCACCGGGCCACCGTCCCACAGGTAGCCGGCGTCGACGAACCACCCGGACGCGTCGGGCTGCGCAGCAACCACCTCGGTCAGCCGGGAGGACACCAGGTCGTCGTAGTCGACGACCATCACGTGCCCCTGCGGCTTGCCTGCGGCAAGGGCGTGGGCGAGCCGCAGCCCCTTGTCGACGAGGATGGCGTCCCACCTTTCGGGGCCCTCGCCTGCAGGCAACGGGCGATAGGGCAGGTCGACCTCGGCCACCTGGACGCCGTCGGGCAGGTCCGGCAGGTCGGTGCCGGGGCTCACGCCGATCACGACCCGGGGTCGCGGACCGCGCTGGGAGAAGAGGGAGGCGAGGGTGACGCCCATCAGTTCCTTCACCGTGCTCCAGTCGTCCACTCCCCTCGGATCGCGGACCGGTATTGCGAAAGTCAGGCTGCCATCACCCATGCCGACCATTCTCCCCCATCGAGCTGCAGCATCCCTCAGGCATTTCTCAATCGGACAGCCCTCTGGGGGTCGTTACGGTCCCACCCAAGGGGGACATGCCTAGTCACTGTGTGAATGCGCCAAGCCCGATCTGTCCAGATCGAGGGACAGGTAATTCATCAAACCCTCAGATAAGGCGTAAGGTTAGCCCTACGAAGCGACCCGCCGTCCGCGGCATCCCCCCGAACCGCTTCGGAAGGAAACCCTCGTGAACCACCTCTCGCGAGCAGCGATCGGCGTGCTCGGCGTAAGCGCTCTCCTGCTCACCTCCTCACTCACGGCCGTGGCCGCAACCCTCTCGGGAACAGACACCCGTGCGGTGTCCTCCCGCGTCCTCTCCCCCGCGTCACCCTTTTACCAGAAGCTCCCCACCGACGCCCCGGTGGCCTCCGACTCGTCCGCGCTGGTCAGCAGCCTGAACCAGCAGGCCCACGACTTCTACGGCACGGAGACGGACGCCAACGTCGGTCTCAACACGGTCACCCACACCCCCCCGATGTACGTCGCCCGGAGCACCGATCCGCTCTACGACGTGAAGTCGTGGAGCTGCCAGGGCCACACGGGTTATCTCGCAACCATGTTCAACGAGAACATGCAGGGCATCAACATCCCGGCCGACGCGGTGGCTGACGCCTCCGACGACGGCGGCATGACGGTCTACAACCCCGACACCAAGCAGCTCGTCGAGCTGTGGAAGGCCCGCAAGGTCGAGGGCGACTGGCAGGCGTGCTGGGGCGGCCGGATCAACGATGCCGACACGTCCATGGGCGTCTTCTCGGGTACCTGGGGCATGTCCGCCAGCGGCATGGCCATGTGGGCGACGACCATTCGTGCATCCGAGATCGCACAGGGCCACATCGATCACGTGATCGGCATGTCCATTCCGTACACCACGTCCACGATCTCCGCACCGGCGGTCCGGACCGACGGCTGGAGGTCGGGCACCGAGCTCTCCATCGGACAGATGCTGCGCCTTCCGGCCACTCTCGACCTTGACGCGATGACGCTCTCCCCGCTTGCGAGGACCATAGCGAAGGCGGCCCAGGAGTACGGGATCATCATCACCGACACCGGCGGCTCCGTGGCGTTCTCCGCGGAGAACGCGAACGGGATGGCGGCCAATCCCTACCCGGCCCTCTTCCGCAACCGCTACGCCTTCCAGGAGCTCCAGGCCCGTCCGAGCCTCGGCGAGGCAGCCTTCCCACTCAGCGAGCTGGTGGCACTGCCGATGGACTACCTGGTGCCCGTCGCGACTCCCACACCCGACCCCACGCCGACGCCGACGACCCCGGTGGCCGACTACCCGACGACCGTGATGGCGGCCAACCCTGCCCTGTACTGGCGCCTGAACGAGACCGGCTCCGCGGTCGCCGATTCCAGCGGCAACGAGCGTGGCGGCAGGATGACCACCGTCTACCGTCCTGCTCCGGGCGCGATCCCGTCAGACACAGCAGTGGCCACCTTCGGCAACGACAAGTCCCTGGTCTACAGCTCCGCCCAGGCGACCCCGTCCGCGGCCTTCAGCGTCCAGGTCTGGTTCAAGACCGGCACAGGCAAGGGCGGCAAGCTCGCCGGCCTCGAGACATCACAACTCGGCCTTGGCACCACGTCCGACCGTTCCCTGTACATGCTCAACGACGGACGCCTTGCCTTCGGCACCCTCGCCGACACCGCCATGTCCGTGGTCAGCAGCAGGAGGTACAACGATGGCGCCTGGCACATGGCCACCGCCACCCAGTCGGACTCCGCCACGACGCTGTATGTCGACGCCGTCCGCGTCGCCACCACAACGACAACCGGGGCCGGCACCGCTGCGGGCTACTGGCGCCTCGGCGGCGGCAACCTCGCCGCCTGGCCCAACCAACCCACGTCGGCATACTTCGCAGGCTCCCTCGACGAGTTCGCCGTCTACGACTCCGCCCTGACCTCCGCGACCGTCACCGAACAGTTCACGGCGGCCGTCGACACCCCCACGCCCGACCCGACCCCGACGCCCACGCCCACCCCGACCCCGACGCCCACCCCGACCCCGACGCCCACCCCGACCCCGACGCCCACTCCCACACCCGACCCCACGCCGACGCCGACGACCCCGGTGGCCGACTACCCGACGACCGTGATGGCGGCCAACCCTGCCCTGTACTGGCGCCTGAACGAGACCGGCTCCGCGGTCGCCGATTCCAGCGGCAACGAGCGTGGCGGCAGGATGACCACCGTCTACCGTCCTGCTCCGGGCGCGATCCCGTCAGACACAGCAGTGGCCACCTTCGGCAACGACAAGTCCCTGGTCTACAGCTCCGCCCAGGCGACCCCGTCCGCGGCCTTCAGCGTCCAGGTCTGGTTCAAGACCGGCACAGGCAAGGGCGGCAAGCTCGCCGGCCTCGAGACATCACAACTCGGCCTTGGCACCACGTCCGACCGTTCCCTGTACATGCTCAACGACGGACGCCTTGCCTTCGGCACCCTCGCCGACACCGCCATGTCCGTTGTCAGCAGCAGGAGGTACAACGATGGCGCCTGGCACATGGCCACCGCCACCCAATCGAGCACCGGCACAACCCTGTACGTCGACGCCGTCCGCGTCGCCACCACAACGACAACCGGGGCCGGCACCGCTGCGGGCTACTGGCGCCTCGGCGGCGGCAACCTCGCCGCCTGGCCCAACCAACCCACGTCGGCATACTTCGCAGGCTCACTCGACGAGTTCGCCGTCTACGACTCCGCCCTGACCTCCGCGACCGTCACCGAGCAGTTCACGGCCCGCAGCTGACACCAGCTGAGCAGAGCCGGCACGAAAGGGGACAGTCCCCTTTCGTGCCGGAGCCAGGTGTGGACCGAGTCAGGAGCCGTCAGCAATCCGGTTAGCGGAGGGAGGGGTGCCCAGGTAGGTGTCGAGGACCGCGAAGTGACCGGCGGCACGTTCCGCCACACCCCCGGGGCTGGCGGGCTCCAGCGCGGTGACATGGTCGAGACGCTCCCTGCGGGAGGCCCCGACGAACTCTGCCAGCTTCCAGCCCCTGTCGAGCTCGTCGAGGTCGGCGAGGGCGTTGCTCAGCTTGTTGCTGTACTCCACGCAGGCCACCCGGCACCCGAAGGCGAAGCCGAGCACCATGGCATGGAACCGAGTGGCGAGCACGGTGTCCGCCTTCCGCAGCACGCCCAGCATCGCGTCCATGTCGCCGCGGTAGAAGTGGGTGGACACCGATTCCCTGAGACGTTCGGGGACCATGGCGAGGACGCGCTCGATGGCGGCCTCGTCGCCCTCGTGCGGGCAGAAACTCACCAGCGTGACCCGCTCACCGCGGACGGTGACCAGGTCTTCCACGAGGTCGGCGATCGCGGACTCGTAGGCCTCGCGGTACTGGCTGAGCCCCTCGCGTCCGGTGAGGTCGATCATCGACACCACAACTCCCCCGCGCTGCTCGGCGGGCGCTGGGCCCGGGACGGAGAACAGCATGTCGGGGGCCAGCCGCACCTGCGGCACCGCCCGCAACTGTTCGAGTGACGCGGTGTCACGCACGGTGACGTCCAGCGCGCCGGAGAAGATGCGCTCGTAGGTGGCGAGGAACTCCGGGCTCCGCCAGGGTCCGAAGTTGCCGTTGAGGAAGAAGGTGCCGAGGCGGCTGCCGAGGAGCCCTGCGTCGCGCGCTGCGTTCTTCTGCCAGCCCTCCCGCTCCATGTACAGCGAACCGCCAAGGCGGACGACGATCTGAGACCGCTTCACGAGCAGCCGGCGGCGCAGCGTGTTGACCCGTAGCGGGATCCGCAGCCGCTGCAGCAACCCGTCGACGTAGCGGATCTTCCGGAACCGCAGGACGTTCGGCAGGCCGGCGAAGGTGGCGCCGTCGGTCTGGTCCCCGATGAAGACGAACCGGATGTGCGGGTAGCGGTTGGCCAGCGTCACGAACAGCAGGTCGTCGCCGACGTTCTGGTAGTCGTAGAAGTCGACGAACACCACGCCGACTTCGGAGCCGGTGACGGCCACCGCCGGCCCGCTCACCGTCGCCTCGCAGCGATCCGGGTGGCGAACCCCCGCAGCCGGCGCCAACCGATGGTGTGGCCGAGGTACAGCAGCAGCGCGGGAGCCGCGGCGGCGCCGACGGCGAGGAGCGAGAGCGCGCCGTACGGGACCACCGTCCCGACGACGAAGTGGGCGACCAGCCACCCGAGGGCTGCGGTCAGCACGGCGGACCCGAGGACGGACGGCCAGGGCACCTGGCCCCACGGCGTCGGGATGGGCGTGCTGATGCGACGCTGGCCGATGCGGGTCAGGTAGATCGCAGCAGCGATGGCGGCGATCAGGGTCGCGCTGAGGGTGCCGAGGACGCCGTACAGCAGGATCAACGGAAACGTCAGGCCCAGGTTCGCGACGGTGTTCAGGATGTCGTGGGAGAGCGTGAGCCCTGATCGTCCCAGCGCGTTCAGCCAGAAGCGCTGCACGAGCATCAGCAGCGTGACGCCGTGGGCGAGCAGCACGACCGCAGCCACCTGGCCGGGCAGGTCGGAGCCGAGGTGCAGCCAGGCGGTGACCCCGAAGTAGGCAGCAGGAACGCCGACGGCGATCCAGCCGGCGACGAACCGCACCCAGAGGCGCTGGATCCGCGCGACCTCCGGTGTCGCGCCTTCCGCTCCGGCGGCACCGAGCGACCGGACGATGCTGGTCTCGATCGGGGCGTAGGCGTTCATCGGGACGCCGCGGAGCGTGCCGGCAAAGCTGGCGCCGGTACCGAAGGCCGTCATCTGCGGAGCGGCGAACCGTCCGACGAAGATGGCGTCGCCCTGGGCAGCGACGACGGAGAGTACGCCGGACACCTGCAGCTTCCAGGCGAAAGCGAAGAACTCCTTCAGCAGGTCGGCAGGGACGAAGCGGACGGCGCCCCGGTCGAGGCGGAGCAGCGCGGCCGGCAGCACCAGCAGCGTCGGCAGGACCTGTTGCGCGATGAAGGCCCAGCCAACACCGACGAGCCCCAGCCCGTAGTTCACCGTGACGACCATCATCGTCGCGTAGGCGAAGAAGCCGAGCAGGTCGCCGAGGGCCGGCACCTTGAACTGGTTGGTGGTCAGCAGCACCTGCGTGAACAGGCCGCGGACCTGGGACACCGCGACGATGATGATCATGACCCGCAGCAGGAACACCGCTCCGTCGGGATCCTCGGCCGTGCCCGGGAAGAACGCCATGATCCAGGGCGCCGCGACGTAGAAGACGCTGCAGATCACCGCAGAAGCCGCGACCACCAGCACGACGAGGGTCACCAGCAGGGACGTGGTCGCTGCCCGGTCGCCCCGGCCCGCGTACATTCCGAAGTATCGCCGGGCACTCGGACCGACCCCGCCGTCGACGCTGCCGATGAACTGCTGGATGACCATCACCAGCAGGAAGATCCCGTAGATGCCGACGCCGAGGCCGTGGATGACGAAGGGCGTGAGAGCGAGGTTGAAGATCAGCGGCAGCATCTGGGCGAGCGCCTGCCACCCGGTGCCGCCGAGCAGCCGCCGGACCAGTCCGGGCTCCTGGGTCACTCCGCTGTCGGTCACCACCGGTTCCGCAACCTCTCGCGGAGAGCGGAGCCGTCCGGCAGCCGCTCGAGGAGGGGCGCGAGCACCCCCGCGGTGACGGCTTTGCCGCGTACGCCCGGGTAGATCGGGAATTCCTTCGCCGCCTCACGGAGTTGCCGGGCGCCCTCGGTGAAGTGGCCTGCGCGCCAGGCGTCGCGCGCCCGGAGGCGCTGGCGGGTGGCGGAGCCCAGCCGTGCACGCACGGCGAGGAGGTGCTCCTCACGCGCTGTGAAGGTGCCGGCGAAGCGCTCGGCGACGACGGCGATCATCGCGTCCTCGGCTTCGAGCATCGCCCCGGCGTCCGAGGACTGGCTCTGCCCCTGCTGGCGGTAGTAGGAGGCGACGGTGGGCTGGAAGGCGACCCGCCAGCCGGAGAGGATGGCGCGGGCCCAGTACTCCCAGTCCTCCGCCCGCTTCAGTTGCTCGTTGAACGGTCCGATCTCCGTGGACATCGCACGTGGGAAGACAGAGAAGATCGACACGATGTTGCCCTGGAGGATGGCTTCACGCTGCTGATCCCGCGGGACCTCCCCGAACGGGGAGTACCCGTACGGCTTCAGCCCTTCATCGGTCATCAGCTCGCTGGCGCACGTGACCCAGGTGCGGGGAGGAGCCGCCGACATGACGGCCAGCGCCTCCGCGAGGTAGTTGGGCAGCAGGAAGTCGTCGGAGTCACACAGGGCGACCACGTCGCCGGACGCGTGGCGCAGGCCGGCGTTGCGGGCGGCGTTGGGCCCGGCATTCGCCTGCTCCAGAATGGTCACCCGGTCGCCGAATCCGCGGGCGATGCTGATCGTGTCATCCGTCGAGCCGTCGTCGATGACGATGAGCTCGATGTCGGGGTGGGTTTGGGTGAGAACGCTGCCGATCGCCACCCCAATGCGCGCGCCCGCGTTGTACGTGGGCATGATCACACTGACTGTTGGCACGGTGCCTCCTCTGACTGGAAGTGCCCTGCGCGCAATCGAGGCACGAGTCCGGTGCTGCCGGTGTTACCCAATGGTACGCGACCGCATGTTCCAGGATTGTTTCGACTACATGGCAGGTCAATTCCGAGTGAATTCAAGAATGATCAACGGCACCATTCGGTGCCTACGCGATGCACGCTGACCGCCCGCCGGACGGCGCAGCAGGTGGGGGTGGCCCGCCAGGAGCAGGTGGCAGTCCTTCGACCATGCCGAAAGCTGTTCAGGCTTGTCAAATCCAGTTTGACACGTCAGGATGCGGTGACGGCGGCTCGCGACAGGCGTCATCGGTGCTAGTCGCGCAGGGTGCAGGACCAAGGACGGCAACCCCCGCTGCGCTCTTGCTTGTCCACCCACCTGCGTAATCTTACGCATTAAGTCGGTGCATCCATCGCACATTCTGAGACGAATTGAATAATCGCAGGGTCTCTGTCAGGCTTGTTGTTGTCGGTGAGATGTTCGGGGGAGCAACCATCGTGGAGGCCATCCGTCGGATAGGCCGTGAAGAAGACAACTGGGTCACAGTCGGGGGACCACCATGACCACTTTGAGTAGTTATCTGGATACGCTTACAAATCACGCCGCCACCAACCGCAACATCGGCCAGAACCGGCTGGTGGGGCGCACCACCCAGCGCCTCCTGCTCTTCGGAGCGGATGCGCTGATCATTGCCGCAGCGCTCCTGCTGGGCGTCTTCGCCCGCGGTCTCGTGCCGCTCGACGGCGGCGCACCGAGCCTGCCTGCTCTCTCAACGGTGGCGGTCGGAGCCATCTGGCTCACGGCACTCTTCGCCTTCGGCACCTACCAGCTCCGCCACCTCAGGGCAGGCACGGCCGAGTACAAGCGGGTGCTGATGGCCTCGTTCATCGTGGCCGGTGCGACCGCCATCCTGAGCTACCTCACCAAAGCGGAATTCCCGCGCGGGTTGTACGTGCTCTCGTTCGGCATCGGCACGATCAGCCTGGTCGCGGCGCGCTTCGTCCGCCGAAAGTCGATGGCCGCCATCCATCGCCAGGGTTCGTTGATGACCCCGATCGTCGTCGCGGGTGACAGCGGCCACGTCGATGAGATCGCGAAGGTGCTGCGCAGGGAGACCTGGCTCGGCTACAAGGTGGTCGGCGCCGTCACTCAGCACCGGGGGGACACCACGCCCAACGGGCTGCCCATCCTGGGCCAGGTGACCGACACCGTCGACGTGATCAAGGACCACGACATCGCAACGGTGATCTTCGCCGAAGGCTCCTTCCGGTCCCCCGCCGACTTCCGTCGCATGGCGTGGGAGCTGGAGGAGCACGAGATCCACATGATCGTCGTGCCCGCCCTCACCGACATCAGCGCACAGCGGCTCGACGTCCGTCCGGTCGCAGGACTCCCGCTGGTCGACGTCGCCCGGCCCCAGGCCATCGCGGCGGCCCGCTGGATCAAGCGCACCTGGGACGCAGCGGGCGCTGCCGTCCTGCTGCTCCTCGCCGCACCGGTCATGGCGCTCGTCGCCCTTGCCATCAAGATCGAGGACGGTGGCCCGGTCCTGTTCCGTCAGACCCGGGTCGGCCTGCGCGGCGAGGACTTCCAGTGCCTCAAGTTCCGCAGCATGGGCATGGACGCGGAGGCACGGCTTGCAGAACTCGTCGCGGCGAACGAAGGCAGCGGGCCGTTGTTCAAGATGACCAAGGACCCGCGGATCACCACCGTTGGCCGGTTCATCCGCCGGTTCTCCCTTGACGAGCTCCCGCAACTGTGGAACGCCCTGCGTGGCGACATGAGCCTTGTCGGGCCCCGCCCGGCACTGCCCTCGGAGGTCGCGCAGTACGACTCCGACACCCGGCGCCGGCTGGACGTCCGTCCCGGCCTGACGGGGCTCTGGCAGGTCTCCGGCCGCTCGAACCTCTCGTGGGACGACACCGTCCGGCTCGACCTCTACTACGTCGACAACTGGTCGCTGATCCAGGACGTCATGATCCTGTTCCGGACAGCGAAGGCGATCGTCGGGTCCTCCGGCGCCTACTGAGCAGCGATTCCGAACGGCGCCGGGCCTGCCCGGCTTCCCTACGATGGCCCCACACCCCTGAAGGGACCGACCGTGGCACGACTCGCCTATCTCGACCGCCTGCGCGTCGGCGCAGCCATGGCCGTGGTGATGATCCACGTCTCCGCCATGCGCTGGCCGGACACCTCGCCCGCGTCAGCGGACTGGCAGGCCATGAACGTCTACGCCGCGGTCAGCCGCTGGTGCGTGCCGATCTTCTTCATGGTCTCTGGTGCGCTCTTCCTCGCCCCCGGGCGGGAGAACTCCCCGGGGAGGACGTGGCGGCACTACATCTCGCGGTTGCTGGTGATGTGGGTGGCGTGGAGCGCCTTCTACACCGTGCTGAGCGCGGTGTTCCTGCGGACGGCGGACCCGCTGTTCCTGCTGCAGCACCTCTGGGACGGCTACTACCACCTCTGGTACCTGCTCGCACTGACCGGGGTGTACGCGCTGATCCCGCTGCTGCAGCGGGTGGTCGCCTCGCCCGGCCTGACCCGGTACTTCCTGATCCTCACCGGCGTCCCCAGCATCGCCGTACCGACGCTGGCCATGCTGCCGGTGGCCGGTGGGCTGACCGCCGACCTGGTGGCAAGGGTCGCGCCGTACCTGATCGCCGGCTACCCGTTCTACTTCGTGCTGGGGCACGTGCTGCACGAGAAGGGCGCATCGCTGTCGCGGCGGACGCGCACGATCCTCTACGCCTCAGGGATCGGCGGCACGGCGGTCACTGCCGCCGGCACAGCCTGGCTCTCGCTGAGCAATGGACAGCCGTCCGGTGAGCTCTACAACTACCTGAGCCTGTTCGTTGTCCTTGCCGCGGTCGCCGTCTTCCTGCTGTTCCAGGAGCGAAGCGGGGACGCTGTCACGAGTCCACGGCTGGCCACGTGGGCGCGCTGGACTCTGCCGATCTACCTGATCCACCCGGCCTTCGTCCGGATCGTGCAGGAGTTCGACATCACCCCCGGGCTGCTGCCTGGCTTCATCGGGTTACCGCTGATCTGGCTCGCTGTGCTCGTCCTGAGCACGCTGGTGAGCGCCGTCCTGGTGAAGATCCCGATCGTGAACAGCTGGCTGGTCTAGCGACCGCCCGCCGCTCGTCAGGCCTTGACGAGGGTGACGTCCAGCAACAGGTCCTGCTTGAGCGGGGTCTTCACGCTCACCGAGCCCGTACCGGCCGTGACCGGGACAGCCGTGCCGCTCACCCGGAAGGATGCAGTCGAGCCCGACACCTTCCAGCCTGCCGGCGCGGTCACCGTCACCGTCGCTGCCGTGTTGACGAGGTCGGCCTGCTTGATCAGGAGCAACTCGTAGTGCCAGCTGTCCCCGTCGGCCGGACGCATGGCCTGCGGCACGGCGGACTGCAGCACCAGGTTCGCCGTTGCCGCCGGTTCAAGGCGGAAGTAGTGTCCGAACGTCGGCAGGCCGGTGGCGTCGTCCAGCGTCTCGAAGGCCGTCGAACCGGCTGCAACCTCGGTCGTGCCCACGCCGCGGTGCACGCGCACGTAGTTGCCCATCCACTGACGCGGGACACCGAGGAGTTGTTGCGAGCTCTTGTTGTAGCCGAGCAGAGCCCTGGTGTCGGCGGCGCCGTCCGCCTTGAGTGCAACGGTGTAGTCGAGGGTCTTGGTGACGCCGATGTTGGCCTTGCTGGCCTTGATCACCCCGTTGCTGACAGCGAGCACGTCGGTGGTTCCGCTCGGCGGGTCGATGGCGCCGCCCCACCCGAGATCGAGCAGGGCCGCCTGAGCGGTCGCATCGTTGAACGACAGCTGCACGTGCTTTTCGCTGGCCGACGTGGCCAGCGCGTTGATGGTCGGAAGGAATTGGTCGTTGCTGAGGCGGGTGACCTGACGCAGCAGCTCCGCAGCGAAGGAGAGCGCCGCCTTCTTCTTCTTGAGCGTCCTGTCCGTGCCCGGACCACCGTTCTCGAACTCGATGATGTAGGTGAGCTGCTCGAGCACGTTGTCGGCGGTGAGTGGCACCGTGGACTCGGGCACCGTGATCGGGCCGAAGATCTTCAGGAGATCGCGGATGGTGGGGATGTCGATCGCGACGATCCCGTCGATCTCCGGTTGTTTCATGTTCTGCCAGAACTGGTTCATGACCTTGGCGGACGTGGGGAAGTCAATCCACCAGTTGCTGTCCCGAAAGGAGAAGTGGCTGTAGCCGACCGGCCCCCGGATGGGCAGCGGGAGGTTCAGGGTGTCGCCGGGCAACTGGTAGATGTCGGTGAACTTGGTCAGCTCGAAGCCGTCGGGCCCGAACTCGACGAGCCCGTAGGTGCCCATGAAGCCGCCCGTCGGGCGCAGTTCCGCGCTGTTCTGCGACACCAGGAGGAATCGGTGCTGCGTGCTGAAGAGGTAGCGCTCGAGGTCGAGCATGGACTGGCTGCGCTGCAGCAGGGGTGCCAGCGGCGTGAGCTGTGCCTGCAGCTCCGTGACCGCGCCGGCCAGGGGCGGCACGAGACCGTCCGTCCCGAGGTCCGCTGCGAGCCGGGTGACGGTGGTGAGGGAGACAAGTGCGGCGTCGAGGTGCGGACGGGACAGCTTCAGGACCTGGTTGACGCGATCGTTGCCGCTGGCGGAGTCGGCGGACGTCAGCAGCTGCGCCATCTCAGCACCGGCAGCGGATCCCTCGTAGCCGATCGTTGCAAGGGTGTCGGCGACGGTGACCTGGTGTCCCAGCCAGGGAAGTCCACGCACCCAGTCCGGGCCGAGGAGGCCGCGCGCCTTGCCGAACTCGTCCTTCGCCTTCAGGAAGGACGCGAGCGCAGCGGGCACCTGCTTTGCTTCCAGGCTGTGCAGCGCAGCCCTGGCGTCGGACTTGCCCGCCCGGGCCAGCGCCTCGAAGTCGTTGGCACGCTGGAGGCCCCAGGCGCCGACGGCGACAAGGCCGAGGGCGACCACGGCTCCAGCAAGCCACCACCCCCAGCGCTTCACGTGATCACCCTATTCGCAGCACCTAGCAGGCACCCGCCGTGGTCCCCGCCGGGTGCTGCGCCAGAGTTCGGTAGCGTTGTCCCATGCCCCGTATCGCACCGTTCCCGGCCATCCGCTACGCCCCGGGCACCAACCTGCAGCAGGTCATCGCACCGCCCTACGACGTGCTGTCGCCGGCCGACGTTGCCGAATTGGGGGCCCGCGATCCGCACAACATCATCCACATCGACGTACCCACCGGAGGCGAGGACCGCTACGACGCGGCCGCCCGGACGCTGGGCGAATGGCTGGATGCCGGAGTGCTGGTGCGCGACGAGGCGCCGTCCCTGACGCTGTACCGGATGGCCTTCACCGACGCGACCGGAGCTGCCCGCACGATCGTCGGGGTGCTCTGCGGTCTTGAGGTCGTCGACCTCGACGCCGGCGGCGTGCTGCCGCACGAGCGCACCACTGCCAAGGCGGTCACCGACCGCCTCGACCTCACCCGTGCCACGGCCACCAACCTCTCCCCGGTCTGGGGCCTCTCCCTCGCTTCCGGCCTCACCGGTGCCCTTGCCGAACCGGGCGAGCCGGTGGGCGAGATGTTCGCAGAAGGGGTCGTGCACATCGTCGAGCGGGTCACGGACGAGGCCCGCATCGCCTCCATCACAGCGCTGCTCGCCGCCGACGACGTGCTGATCGCCGACGGCCACCACCGCTATGCGATCTCGCGCAACTATCGCGACGAGGTGCGCGAAGCGAGCGGCCGCACCGATACCGAGGCAGAGTTCACGCTCACCTTCATCAACGAACTGGTGGCCGACCAGCTGAGCATCGAGGCCATCCACCGCGTCTACAGCAACATCTGCGTCGACGAGCTCCGCGCCGACCTGTCGTCCAGTTTCGATCTGGAGCCCGCGCCCACGCCGACGCCACAGCTGCTGGCCGACATGGTGGCGCTGGGCAGGCTGGTGCTGATCGGGCCGGACACCACCGAGTGGCTGATTCCCAAGGAGGGTGTCTTCGACGGCGTGCGCGCCCTCGACGGTGCCTACCTCGAGCACGCGCTCGAGGGCAGCCGGGCCGTCGTGGACTACCAGCACGGCCTGGACGAGGTGGTCGGACGCGTGGCGGACAAGGACGTCACCGCCGCCATCCTGATCCGGCCGACATCGCTGGCCGAGATCCAGCGGACGGCGCGTGAGGGCCTGCTGATGCCGCCGAAGTCCACGTTCTTCACTCCGAAGCTGCGCACCGGCCTCGTTGTGCGACCGACCGCACCGCTGGCCTGAGGGGCAGCAGCCGCCCGGAGCTGCTCACATGGGGCAACTGCTGGGGGGTGCCACCTGACGCTGGGCGCGATAACCTGCGTGAATGCCTGCAGCGCTCTTTCCCGGCATTGAAACCCACTACAAGGGTGGCCACCACGCCGTTCTCGACGCCGGGGCCCACGTCCTGGCCTGGACCCCTCATGACCAGGTACCTGTGTTGTGGGTCAGTCCCTTGGCCGTGTTCGAGCCGGGCGTGCCCGTCCGCGGCGGTATCCCGGTCATCTTCCCCTGGTTCGGCTCCGGGCCGGCCGGCGACCGGTCGCCTGCCCACGGCTTCGCCCGCACTGCTGAGTGGCAGCGGGTGGGTCTGGTGGACGACCTGGTCGAGACCGGTCGGCTCGAGGTGCGCCACCGGCTGACCTCAGAAGGGTTCGACTCCGCCCCGTTCAGCGCCGACCTCGTCTCAGAGTTCACTCGGGACCACCTTCGGGTCTCTTTGTCGGTCACGAACACCGGTGATGCCGACTTCAGCTATGAGGAGGCCCTGCACACCTACCTCGCCGTCAGCGATGTCGCCCACATCAGCCTCGAAGGGCTGGACGGGTGCAGCTACCTCGACAAGGTGGACGGCGGCGAACTGGTGCAGGCGGGCCCCGTCCGCTTCACGGGGGAGACCGATCGGCTGTACAGCCACACCGGCGACGTCGTGGTCGACGATCCGGACTGGAGCCGGAGGATCCGGGTGTCGAAGGAGGGCTCCGCGATCACCGTCGTCTGGAATCCCGGCGCCGCACGTGGCGCGTCGATGCCCGACGTAGCGCAGCACTGGGCCGGATTCGTGTGCGTGGAAGCTGCCAATACCGGGGACCAGACGGTCACTGTCCCATCTGGTGGGACGCACACGCTTGCACAGACGCTGCAACTGGTCTGACCCTGTTCGAGACCAGCCGTCTGGTCACGTGCGGGTCGCGGAATCGATAGCCTGCTCCTCGTTCCACCCAGCGTCGAGGAGAAACATGTCCCGCATCGACAACGAGGCCTTCCGCAAGTTGGTCACCACCGCCGAAGAGGCGAGCAAGTTCATCAAGCACGGCATGAATGTCGGCTTCTCCGGCTTCACCGGCTCCGGGTACCCCAAGGAAGTGCCGGTCGCCCTCGCCGCGCAGATCAAGGCAGCCCACGACCGGGGCGAGGAATTCATGATCGGCGTCTGGACCGGCGCGTCGACAGCACCCGAGCTCGACGGCTCGCTGGCAGAGGTGGATGGCATCTCCTTCCGCACGCCCTACCAGTCCGACCCGATCATGCGGAACAAGATCAACGCCGGCATCAGCGAGTACGCCGACATCCACCTCTCCCACCTGGCGCCGATGGTGTGGCAGGGCTCGATGGGCAAGCTGGACGTCGCCGTGATCGAGGTCACCGCGATCGATCAGGACGGGGAACTGATCCCGTCCTCCTCTGTCGGCAACAACAAGACCTACCTGCAGGAAGCCGAGCACATCATCCTCGAGGTGAATTCCTGGCAGAGCCGCGACCTGGAGGGAATGCACGACATCTACTACGGTGCAGCGCTGCCGCCGAACCGCCTGCCCGTGCCGCTCACCCACCCGGGCAACCGGATCGGCCAGCGCACCTTCCGGGTCGACCCGCGCAAGGTCGTCGCCGTCATCGAGACCAATGATCCCGACCGGAACACGCCGTTCAAGCCGCTGGATGACGACTCCCGCATGATCGCCGGCAACCTGCTCGACTTCCTCACCAACGAGGTCAAGCACCATCGGTTGCCGCGGAACCTCCTGCCGCTGCAGTCCGGCGTCGGCAACATCGCCAACGCCGTCCTCGCCGGCCTGCTCGAAGGCCCCTTCGAGAACATGACGTCCTACACCGAGGTGATCCAGGACGGCATGGTCGACCTGCTCGACTCCGGGAAGATGACCATCGCCTCGGCGACCGCCTTCTCGCTCAGTCCCGACTACGCCCATCGGATGAACGAGCGGGCGAAGGACTACCGCTCGAAGATCATCCTGCGGCCGCAGGAGATCTCGAACCACCCGGAGATGATTCGCCGGCTGGGTGTGATCGCCTGCAACGGCATGATCGAGGCCGACATCTACGGCAACGTGAACTCCACCCACATCATGGGCTCGAAGATGCAGAACGGCATCGGCGGCTCGGCGGACTTCACCCGCAACGCCTACATCTCGGCATTCGTCACGCCGTCCACTGCGAAGGGCGGCGCAATCTCAGCGATCGTGCCGATGGTCTCGCACCACGACCACACCGAGCACGACGTTCAGGTGCTCATCACCGAACAGGGCCTGGCCGACCTGCGTGGACTTTCCCCCAAGCAGCGGGCAAGGAAGATCATCGCGAACTGCGCGCATCCGGCCTACCGTCCGATGCTCGAGGAGTACTACGAGCACTCGCTCAAGGTGGCCAACGGCCTGCACACCCCGCACGACCTGCGCCAGGCGCACAGTTGGCACGTCCGGTTCCTTGAGACCGGGACGATGGCTCGCTCCTGATCGACCGCAAGAGAAATCGAACCCCGGGTCGCCTCACGGTGACCCGGGGTTCGTGTTCACCGCGAACCGGTGACCAGCCCGCTGGTCAGTACCCGAACACCTTCACCGGATGCGAGGTGTTCGTCGTGGTGTTGTCGCCAACCTGGCCGTAGGCGTTGTAGCCCCAGCACTTCACGGCCTTCTTGGCGGTGACGACGCAGGTGTGGAGGTAGCCGACGCTCACCTTGGTGGCCTTGTCGAGGTTGTACACGTTCACCGGCTTGGGCGAGTCGGTGGTCGAGTTGTCACCCAGAGCGCCGTAGCCGTTGTAGCCCCAGCACTTGACCTTGCCCTTGGACGTGAGTGCGCAGGAGTGGTAGACGGCCGTCTTCACCGTCCTGATCCCTGAACCAAGCCCATACACCCCGACCGGCTTGGGGGAGTTGGTCGTCGAGTTGTCCCCCAGCTGACCGTTCGAGTTGAAGCCCCAGCACAGCGCCTTGCCCTTGCCGTTGACCGCGCACGTGGAGTACTGGCCGGAAGAGATCTGCTTGACGCCCTTCGTCAGGCCGTACACCGTCACCGGCTTGTTCGAGTTCGTTGTCGAGTTGTCGCCCAGTTGTCCGTAGGTGTTGCTGCCCCAGCACTTTGCAGCACCCTTCGACGAGATCGCACAGGTGCCCGTGTAGGAGGCGGAGACCGACTTGGCTCCCTTGGTGAGGCCGTAGACGGTGACAGGTGTCAGCGAGTTCGTCGTCGAGTTGTCCCCGAGCTGGCCGTTGGCGTTGTAGCCCCAGCACTTGACGGCGCCCTTCGTGGTGATGGCGCAGGTGTGCAGGTAGCCGGCGTCGATCGCCTTCACCTTGCCGAGGTTGGCAACCGCGACCGGCTTGGACGAGTTGGTTGTCGTGTTGTCGCCGAGCTGGCCGTAGCCGTTGTAGCCCCAGCACCACACCTTGCCCCTGGTGGTCAGGGCGCAGCTGTGGAGGTACCCGGCACTGATGTTCTTCACTTTCGAGCCCAGGCCGTACACGCCAACCGGCTTGGTGGAGCTCGTGGTCGAGTTGTCGCCCAGCTCCCCGTAGCCGTTGTAGCCCCAACATCGCGCGGCGCCGCGAGAGGTCACGTCGCACGTGTGGTAGTAACCGGCGCTGACCGTGACGGCCTTCGGCGCAGCCATGGCCTGTGCCGCAGGCATCACCAGCGCAGAACCGGCCGCGACCAGCAGGCCGACGACGACGCGCGGCCAGGAAAGACGACTTGCCATGAGAAACCCCCTCTTGGGCCAGCCAGGTGGCGGCTGGACGTTCGTGAGGTGTGAGGCATCGATCGAACCTCTGATACAGCGAGCCGGCCTCGTCACGCTCAGCCAGCAATTCACCGGCGCGCTTCGTCAGGCCAAGGCTTCCCCAGGCTCGGCCCGGTTCTCGTCGAGGAGCAGTGCGCGGAGCTCTTCCATCGTGTCGACAACGGCCAGCGGGTTTGCGGCCACCAGGTCGTCGCGATCCCCCGCCCCCCAGGTGACGGCGATCGCAGCCATGCCTGCAGCCTTGGCCGCCAGAACGTCAACGACCGCGTCCCCGATGTAGACGCTCTCTGCTGCCCGGACGCCCAGACGCTGCAGCGCGAGGAGCAGGGGTTCCGGGTCGGGCTTGTGGGTGGTGGTGTCCTCCATGGCCACCAGCAGCGGCAGGTGGCCGTCCAGCCCCGCTGCCCGAAGCGTGTTGATGGCAGAGACGTGGCGCTTCGACGTGACCACGCCGATGACAACCCCGGAGCCGGTCAGTTCGACCACCAGGTCCTCCGCGCCGGGGTACTCCTCGAGCAGCTCGGTGAGGTGTTCTGCGTTCCATTCGACGTAGCTGTCGACCAGTTCCTGGGCTCGTTCAGGGTGCCGCTGCGAGAAAGTTCCGTAGAGCGTTTGCCCAATCCAGCCTCGCGCCTCCCCCGGCGAGGGCCTTACCCCCAAGACTGACCACATTGCGTGCTCGTATGACGCGATAATGAGCGGGATAGTGTTGACCACGGTCCCGTCCAAGTCGAAGACGACGACGGACCATCGGGGTGTAGGCACAACGGCGAGAATACGACCCCGTACAGGAAAGGAACCCAGGTGACCATCCAGGCGCACCGGCCAAGGGGCCGGCGGCCCGGCAGAACCGATACCCGTGGTGCCATCCAGAGCGCAGCGCTGATGCTGTTCTCGGAAATGGGCTACGAGAAAGTCTCGCTGCGAGCCGTGGCCCGCGCAGCAGAAGTCGATCCGGCGCTTATCCATCATTAC
This sequence comes from uncultured Actinomycetota bacterium, assembly GCA_963799235.1. Lineage (GTDB taxonomy): Bacteria > Actinomycetota > Actinomycetes > Propionibacteriales > Propionibacteriaceae > Propionicimonas. The sequence continues at coordinate 536,069 of CAWCWL010000002.1, forward strand.
TTCGACAACAAGGCCGACCTGTTCGCGCGGTCCGTCCTCGACCTGCCACTCGACGCGGAAGCGATCGTCCGGCAGATCCTCGACGGCCCCACCGAGGGCATCGGCGAACGCACCGTGATGGTCTTCCTGCAGGCATGGGATGCCCCCGGTGCCGGCGAGCGGTTCACCGCGATGATGCGGGCAGCGATCACGGACCCGGGCGCCCGACGTCCGCTCAGTGAGTTCATGAGCAGGGAGGTGCTGGTGAAGGTGGCGGAAGCCGTCGGGAACGGCAACGCCAAGCTCCGCGCCCAGCTCGGCGTGAGCCTGCTCCTCGGGCTGACCCTCAGCCGCGACATCCTGGAATTGCCGGCCCTCGTGAAGGCACGCAACCCGGCCCTCGCGCGCTCGCTCGGCCGGGCCATGCAGGCCCACCTCGTCGATCCGTGGTGACGTAGGCTGGAGCACCCAGGACAGCGGAGGTGTGGATGAGCGCGGACCAGCCGGTCGAAGCGTTGGCGCCCCGACGGCTGCTCGACGAGGCTCAACCTGCCCAGGCCACAGCGCTGAAACCTGCCCCGCAGGCGCCGGCCCCGATCGCGACGGTCGCTCCCCCACCCCCGCTGGTCGTCGGCGTGCCGAACAACCCGCGCACGGGTGAGCCGCGCCGTCCCGTCGTGATCGTCGCAGCCACCGTGCTCTGCTGGCTGGCTGTCGCGATCACGGCCGCTTCGGTCCTGTGGGTCTACTGGGACGCGATCTCCCACTTCGCGCAGGCATCCTGGCTGATGAGCCAGTTCGTCACAGAGCCCGGATCGCTGGAGCGCGTGTTGCTCGCTGTCGCGGTGACTGTGGTTGCCATCATCGTCGGCACTGCCAATGCGATCGTCGGCTACTACGCCTTCACCGGCTACCGGTGGACGCGGATCGCCGGCCTGATCAGCGCGGTCCTCACCGGCGGCACCCTCGTCCTCAACCAGCTCGGCTGGTACGCCATCCCCGCGGCGGTGCTCGGCGCCGTCATGCTCTGGCTTCCACCGGCGAAGAAGTTCTTCATCGCCTGGACGGCGCGTCGCCACCCGCACGAGGTGTTCGCCCCGCCCACCGTCGACGTGGTCTACGGGCCGCTGCCCCGCTACCGCCGGGCCTGACCCCGGGTCTTTCGCCAGTCAACTTTCGTGTCAGGGTGTCGACACGCGACACGAAAGGGGACTGTCCCCTTTCGTGTCAGGGCTTCAGCGGAAGCAGGAGCGCACCGGCGTGCGGCGGCAGCACCACCGTCGTCCCCGTCACGCGCGCCCCTGCCTGCGTCGCCCAGCGCAGCTGGTGCCGGCCGTCCAGTTCGACCACAGCCTCCTGGTCACCGAAGTTCACGACGACGGCGAGTCCGCCCCGGCGCATCAGGAACCACCGGGCCTCCTCGTCCACCCTGCAGGTGGTGCGGGAAAGCACGGGGTTGGTCAGCTCGGCGTACTGCCTGCGCAGCGTGATGAGCTCCCGGTACGTGTCGAGCAGCACCTTGTGCCGTCCCTCGGCCAGCTCGGCCCAGGCCAGCTTCGCCGAAAGGAAGGTCTCCGGGTCCTGCGGGTCGGGGACCTCGTCGGTGTCCCAGTCCATGCGCTCGAACTCGGCCAGCCGCCCGTCGGTGACGGCTGCCCCCAGGTCGGGTTCGGGGTGCGAGGCGAAGAACGGGAACGGCGTACTGCTCCCCCACTCCTCGCCCTGGAAGAGCATCGGCGTGAACGGCGACGTGAACACGACCAGCGCAGCGCAGGCAAGCTGGTCGACGTCCAGCATCTCGGCCGGACGGTCGCCCCTGGCCCGGTTGCCCACCTGGTCGTGGTCGGAGCTGTAGACCACCAACCGCCAGCCCGGCACCAACTCGCGGTCCAGCGGGCGCCCGTGCGGACGGTCCCGGAAGCTCGAGAACGTGCCGTCGTGGAAGAAGCCCTGCTCGCACACCTTCGCCAGCGAAGACAGCGGGGCGAAGTCGGCGTAGTAGCCCTGGGTCTCCCCGGTGAGCGCGACGTGGAGAGCGTGGTGGAAGTCGTCACTCCACTGCGCGTCGATGCCGTAGCCGTCGGCTTCGACCGGCGTGATCAGGCGCGGATCGTTGAGGTCGGACTCGGCGATCAGGGTCAACGGGCGCCGCAGGTGGGCCGAGAGGTCGGCGGCCACCCGGGCCATCTCCTCCAGCACGTGCGGACGCGACTCGTCAACAAGGGCGTGCACGGCATCGAGCCGCAGCGCGTCAACGTGCAGGTCGACGAACCAGTGCCGCAGGTTCTCGCAGATCAGGCGGCGGACCTCTTCGCTGCCCGGGCCGTCGAGGTTGATCCTGCTGCCCCACCCGCTCTGCTCGTCCGTCAGGTAGGGGCCGAACAGCGGCAGGTAGTTCCCGCTGGGTCCCAGGTGGTTGTAGACCACGTCCTGGACGACGGCGAGCCCGAGGGCGTGCGCCGCGTCGACGAAGCGCCGGTAGGCGTCCGGCCCGCCGTACGGCTCGTGGACGGCGAACCACGCCACCCCGTCGTAGCCCCAGCCGTGCTCGCCGTTGAAGGCGTTCACCGGCATCAGCTCGACGAAGTCCACACCCAGCTCCACCAGGTGCGGCAACCGGCTGATCGCCGCGTCGAGCGTGCCCTCTGCTGTGAACGTGCCGACATGCAGCTCGTAGACCACCCCGCCGGCCAGTTGACGGCCCGTCCAGCCCTGGTCGTGCCAGGTGAAGCCGCCCGGCTCGAACGTGCGCGACAGCCCGTGGACGCCGAACGGCAGCCACCGGCTGCGCGGATCCGGCACGGGGTCCGGCCGGTCGTCGATCAGGTAGCCGTAGTCCACCCGGCCCAGCGGTTCGGGCTCGGCAGGGGTCCACCAGCCGTCATCGTCCTTCGTCATGGGCACGACCCGGTTGGAGACCTGCAGGCGTACCCGTTGCGGCAGTGGCGCCCACACGTCGAAGCGTCCGCGTTCGCCGGCGCGACGCTCCTCGCGCACCAGCAGCGCCACCGGGTAGTGGCCCAGCACGTCGGCCAGGAGCGCGCGTCCGGCATCGTCTGTGGCAACCAGCCGTCCCGACACCTCGTCGCGCCAGCGTCCCTCCGGGAGCGGCAGGACGGTGTCGCCCCACCCGCCCGCGGCAGCGAGGCCGACCGGCAGCCGGGTGGCGAGCGTGATCGCACCACCGCGGTCGAAGGCGATCAGGTGGCCGGCGGCCGCCCCCACTGCAGTCAGCGGCGCGTAGCCGCCGAACAGCTCGGGGTGGTCGCGACGCAGCGTGAGCGCCTGGTGTACGAGCAGCAGCTTGGCCTCGCCGACGTCTCCGGGCGCACACGCGAGGGCTGGTCGGCGTCCGGTGCGCACCTCGGTCAGGAGTCGTCCCCGTTCGGCGAAGTCGACCGGCCGGCGGTTGTCGGGATCGACGAGGCTCAGTTCCCACAACTCACTGCCCTGGTACAGGTCGGGCACGCCGGGGATCGTCAGGTCGAGCATCTTCGCAGAGAGGGCGTTGCTCCAGCCGGGACCGGCGAGAAGGTTCGCCACCCGGTCCACCACGGCCGTGACGGCCGGGTCGTCGAAGGCTGCGTCGATACAGGCCTGCACGGCCGACTCGTACGAGGCGTCCGGCGCGGTCCAGCCGGTGTGGTCCCCGCCCTCCCGCATCGCCTTCTCCGCGTACGCGTGCAATCGGTCGCGCTCCGCCGGCCACGCGCCGATGACGGCCTGCCACAGCAGGTTGGCGAAGCCGGGGTCGGGCATCGGCGCGAGGCGCTGCAACTCGGCGAGCGCCTCCGCCCATTCGCCGGGCACCTCGGAAAGGACGCTGATGCGGGCCCGGACATCCTCGCCGCGCTTGGTGTCGTGCGTGGTGCCGGCGTTCTGCGCGGCCGGCCACAGCTCCTGCCGCAGCCCCATCAGGCGGTGGAAGTCGTCGGTGCCCACGAAGAACAGGTCGGGGTCGCCGCCCACCTCGTTCAACGAGGTCAGCCGCGCCCAGCGGTAGAAGGCGCCATCCTCAACGGCCTTGGCCATCACCATGCCCGAGGTCTGCTGGAAACGCTGCGCCGGACCGGACGCGCCGTCGGCCAGCACGGGATAGAGCAGGTCGAGCACGGGGCCGAGGTCCGGACGGTGTTCCCACGCGAACCCGAAGGCGCGGTCGAGGTACTCGTGCCCCTCAGGAAGGTAGGAGCGGTACACCTCGAAGTCGGCGAGCAGCTCTGCGACGGCGGCGACCACCTGCTCAAGGTCGGGCTGGTCGGCGGCGTCGAAGCCGGCCAGCACCTCGCGCGCGATCCGGCGCACCTCGGAGTTGAGGATCGTGTAGGCGACGGCGAGCTTGCTCTCGTGCACGAGTTGCGACCACACCACCTCGCGTCCCCGCAGCTGGTTCTCCAGCTCGGTCAGGCCGGCCTCTCCGGCGGGGTCGACCAGCACCCGGTCGATCAGTGCGAGCGTGTCGTAGCCGGTGGTGCCCGCCGTCGCCCAGACCGACGGCAGTTGTTCGAGAACCACGCCCTCCGCATCGTTGCGTCCGATCGCGAGGATCTTCTCCACCAGCACGTAGCTGTCGCCGGTGAGCGTGGCCAGGTCATCCAGGTACTTGCCGGGGTCCCGCAGGCCGTCGGGGTGGTCGACGCGCAGGCCGTCAACGAGACCCTCGTCGAACCAGCGCTTGATCTCCGCGTGCGACCTGGTGAACCACTCCGGGTCCTCCACCCGCAGGGCCACAAGGGTGTTCACGGCGAAGAACCGCCGGTAGTTCAGGCTGCTGTCCGCCTCGCGCCAGCTGATCAGCTCGTAGTGCTGCCGGGCGTGGACGGCGTTGGGGTCCTCGTCAGCACCCCGGGCGGTGTCCGGCGCCAGCGGGAAACGCTGGTCGTGGTAGTGCAGCTCGCCACCGAGGACGGTGAGGTTGTCGATGCGCCCGTCGGGCATCACGTCGTCGTCACCGACGACCGGGATGCGCAGCTTGCCGCCGCCGGCAGCCCAATCGATGTCGAAAGCGGTCGCGTACGGCGACTCCTGGCCGAGGGTGAGCACATGCCACCACCACTCGTTCTCCCACGGACGGGCCACCCCGACGTGGTTGGGGACGATGTCGACGAGCACGCCCATGCCGAGCCGCTTCGCCTCCGTCGCCAGTGCGGCCAGCCCGGAAGCCCGTCCCCGCGAGGGGTCGATCGCCCGGTGGTCGGACACGTCGTAGCCGTGGTCGCTGCCCGTCTCCGATGCCAGCAGCGGCGACAGGTACACCCAGTCGACCCCCAGCTCGTGCAGGTACGCGACGGTCCGTGCCGCCGCCACCAGGTCGAACTCCTCGGTGATCTGGAGACGGTACGTGCTGACGGGGGTGCGGGTCATGCGTTCCTCATCCGGTCATTTCGGTCATGGCCTCGACCGAGGCGGCCACGGAGAGCCGGGGCTCAGGGATCCCCCCGGTGTGCTCCATCAATACCAGCACGCTGCGCCCGGAAAGGATCCGGATGCTGCACGCGTCGAGTGGGCTCGGCTCCACCCCTTCACCGGCGGTGTCGATGGCAACCTCCCACTGCGCGGAGTACTCCTCCGGCGGCAGGGTGATCTTCACCGGGTCGGGACCGCCGTTGAAGTACAGCAGAGCGTGCTGGTCGACGATCCGGTTGCCGGTCGCGTCCTTTCCCGCGATGCCGTGCCCGTTGAGGTACATGCCGATCGCCCGCGCGTCAGGGGTGGACCAGTCGCCGTCCTCCATGTGGTGGCCGTCGGGACGCAGCCAGATGATGTCGTTGAGTCGCTGCTCGTCGCCCACCCGCACGGCTGCGCCGGTGAAGAACCGTTTGCGCCGGAACGTGGGGTGGTCCGCCCTCAGGCGCGCGATGGTTGCCGTGAACTCCAGCAGCGGCAGGTCGAGCTGGTCCCAGTGCATCCACGAGATCTCGGAGTCCTGCGCATAGGTGTTGTTGTCCCCTTCCTGGGTCCGACCCACCTCGTCGCCATGCAGGATCATCGGCACCCCCTGGCTGAGCAGCAGGGTGGCCAGCAGGTTGCGCTGCGCGCGGGCACGCTCGCCGATGATCGCGGTGTCCGTCGTCGGGCCTTCGACGCCATGGTTCCAGGAGCGGTTGAAGTTCTCCCCGTCTGCGCCGTCCTCGCCGTTGGCCTCGTTGTGCTTGTCGTTGTACGAGACGAGGTCGCGCAGCGTGAAGCCGTCGTGGGCCGTGACGAAGTTGATGCTCGCGAACGGCCGGCGTCCGGACTGCGCGTACAGGTCGGCCGACCCGGCGATCCGGGCGGCGAACTCACCGAGGTTGGGCTCCTGCCGCCAGAAGTCGCGGACGGCGTCGCGGAACTTGCCGTTCCACTCGCTCCACTGGGGCGGGAAGTTGCCCACCTGGTAGCCGCCCGGGCCGACGTCCCACGGTTCTGCGATCAGCTTCACCTGGCTGATGACCGGGTCCTGCTGCACGAGTTCGAAGAAGGCCGCCAGACGGTCGACGTCATAGAACTCGCGGGCGAGCGCTGATGCCAGGTCGAACCGGAAGCCGTCCACGTGCATGTCGAGCACCCAGTAGCGCAGTGAGTCCATGATCAGCTGCAGCGAGTGCGGCTGCCCGACGTTCAGGGAGTTCCCCGTGCCGGTGTAGTCCATGTAGTACTGCAGGTCCTCGTCGACCAGCCGGTAGTACGCCGGGTTGTCGATGCCCTTGAAGCTCAGGGTGGGGCCCATGTGGTTGCCCTCTGCCGTGTGGTTGTAGACCACGTCGAGGATCACCTCGATACCGGCCTCGTGCAGGCTCTTCACCATGGCCTTGAACTCCTGCACCTGGCCGCCGGGGTCCTTCAACGAGGCGTAATCGGCGTGCGGGGCGAAGAAGCCGAGCGTGTTGTAGCCCCAGTAGTTGCGAAGTCCCCGCTCGAGGAGGTGTGCGTCGTGCACGAACTGGTGCACCGGCATCAGCTCGATGGCGGTGACGCCCAGTCCCTGCAGGTGCTTGATCACCGAGGAGTGCGCCAGCCCCGCGTACGTGCCGCGCTGCTCCTCCGGCACGTCGGGGTGCAGCTGGGTCATCCCCTTGACATGGGTCTCGTAGATCAGGCTCTCGTTGTACGGGATCGCGAGAGTGCGGTCACCGGTCCAGTCGAAGAACGGGTTGATGACCACCCCGAGCATCATGCGGCTTGCCGAGTCGTCGTCGTTGCGGCTGCGCTCGTCGCCGAAGTCGTAGCCGAACAGGGGCTGCCCCCAGTCGATGTCGCCGTCTGTGGCCTTCGCGTACGGGTCGAGCAGTAACTTGTTGGGATTGCAGCGCAGTCCGGCGTCGAGGTCGAAAGTACCGTGGACGCGGTAGCCGTAGCGTTGACCCGGATCGACCTGCGGCAGGTAGCAGTGCCAGACGTGCGCGTCCACCTCGGTCACCTCGACGCGCGTCTCGTTGCGGTCCGCGTCGAACAGGCAGAGCTCGACACGGTCCGCCACCTCGCTGAACAGGGCGAAGTTCGTGCCCCTCCCGTCGTACGTCGCACCCAACGGATAGGAACTTCCCGGCCAGACCTGCACGCTGTTCTCCTTGGTCGTTTGAGGCTCAGCGTAGCCAGCGATCCAGCGGCCCCGAGGGAGGGTTTACCCACCCTTGGCGGTTTGCACCTCCGAGTCACCGGATGTCACGAGGCTGTCATCTTCCGCGGGCCCCGTCGAATCCGACCCGCTCAGCGGACGTTGAGTCCACCGACGAGCACGCACCTGCGACGCCGCGCGAAGGTGCGGGCAGAGGTGAGGCCCTCCCCTGTCGGCCCGGCGATCGTGAAGGAACAGTAGCCCTCGCCGCCGATCCCGATGCCGGCGTAGGACGGCCCGTTCTTGACGAAGATGGTGGTCTGGATGCGCTTGGCCATCCTGGTGAGGGCGTTCACGTCTGTGGAGTGCATGATCGCGGTGTGCCGGTTGCCGTGCTCTGCGATGACGGCGTAGTCCATGCCCTGCTCGACGTCCTTCACCCTGACGATCGGCAGCACCGGCATCATCAGCTCGACCCGCACGAAGGGGTGCTCGAAGGGCACCTCCGCGATGATCAGCCGGGTCCCGGCCGGCGCAGCGATGCCGATGGCCTCCAGGATCGACGGCGCGGACTTGCCGATCCAGTCGGTGACGGCGTGGCGGCCGTCGACGACCAGTGCTGCGAGCTTGTCGATCAGTGCAGGGTCGCGCAGTTCGTAGGCGCCGTTCTTGAGCATCTCGAACTTGAGCAGGTCGGTGATGGACGCGACGGCAAGGACTTCCTTCTCCGACGTGCAGGGCAGATTGTTGTCGAAGCTCGCGCCGTCGACGATGTCCTTGGCGGCCTTCTCGATGTTCGCCGTCGCGTCGACGAGGGCCGGCGGGTTGCCCGCTCCGGCGCCGATCGCCTTCTTGCCGCAGGACAGCACGGCCTTCACGATGCCGGGGCCGCCGGTGGCGACCAGCAGGCGCACCAGCTTGTGCTGCATCATCGCGTTGGTGTTCTCGATCGACGGTTCGGTCACCGTGACGATCAGGTTCGGTGGAGCCCCCGCCGCCACCAGGGCGTGGTTGAGCTTGCGGATCAGCCAGTGGCTGACCCTCGTGGCACGCGGGTGCGGGCTGAACACCACGGCGTTGCCTGCGGCCAGCATGCCGATGCCGTTGTTGATGATGGTCTCTGTCGGGTTGGTCGTGGGGGTGATCGCGCCGATCACCCCGAAGGGGGAGATCTCGACGGTGGTCAGTCCGGCATCACCCGACCAGGCCTCCGTGACCAGGTCCTCCGTGCCGGGCGTCAGCTCGGCGACAGCCCGGTTCTTGGCGATCTTGTCCGGCACGTTGCCCATGCCGGTCTCCTCGACCGTCGAGCGGGCCATGAACTCCAGGTGCTCGGGGACGAGGGCGACGTCCCGGATCGCCTTCACGAAGCGCGCACGGTCCTTCATCGAGCAGTTCATGTAGGCGCGCCATGCGGTGTCCGCCGCGACGATCGCGCTGTCCATGTCGGGAAAGATGCCGTCGGTGACGGCGGCCGGCGGGCAACTGCCCGCACCGACGACCTGGCGAACGACTTCTGCTACGACCTGGCGTACGGTCTCGTCGCTGATGGTGCTCATGGCTATCTCGCTTCCTGAACTGCGGAAATTGCGTGCGTGACGATGCAGACGTCCTCATCGACCGTGCCACCGGAGACGCCGATGCCTCCGGCGATCCGGCCGTCGATGAAGACGGGCAACCCACCCCCGAAGACGACGACGCGGCCGTCGTTGGAGTTCTGGATGCCGTGGAGTTCCCCTGAGGGGGTGGACGCGTCCTTCAGTGCCGACGTCGGCAGCTTGAAGGCAGCGGAGGTGAAGGCCTTGCCGATGGCGATGTCGATGCTGCCGAGCAGGGAGTCGGGCATGCGGTGCAGCAGCATCAGGTTGCCGCCGGCATCGACGCCCGCGAACACGATCGGCACGCCGAGCTCCGCTGCCTTCGCCTCCGCTGCCTCCGCCACCACCTTCAGCGTCGACAGGTCGTAGGTACCCATGTTGCCTTGCGAGGCCGCTCCGAGAGCCCGCCGGACGGCTGTGCGGACGACCTGCTCGATCATGGTCATGTCGTGGTGGTGCTCGGTCAGTCGGGCCAGCGCGTACAGCGTGTCCGACAGCCGGTTGAGGTACTTGATCACCTCGGGACGCACTCCGATGGTCTCGCTCATGGTGAGCACGCGCCGCTCCGCGCGCCGCGTCACCGTCCGCGCGCGATGCAGGGCTGCCGAGGGGACGTCCCTGCCGGGGACGACGAACTCACGCTGCGGGCCCGTCACCACCTGGCACATGTCGATCAGGTCCTCGAGGTCCTTCACGTCTGCCGGGCCGACGGTGTTGGCGAGGATCTCCCTGCCCTTTTCGTCGCTGGCGAGCTCCGCGGCGACGACGAAGAGCCGTTGCTGGATGCCGTGCAGGGTCGCCCGGACGGATTCGTCCATGGCGACGGCCTTCGCCTCGCCGATCGCCGAGTTGGCCTCGTCGACGGTGCCGTAGGCCTCAACGCCGGGATCCTGCTTGGGCACGCGCGAGCCGCCGAACAGGCCGGTGAGCCCGGCGTCGCCGGTGCGCGTGTAGACGTTGGGCATCCGCTACTCCTGCTCGATCTCCACCGCGTCGACGATCCCGACGATGGTCGAGTCGATCGGCGAATCGGGGCGGGAGGACACACGTGCCGAGCTACCACCGGTGACGATCACCGTCTCGCCGACGCCGGCGCCGACCGTGTCGACAGCCACCTGCGGCAGGCCGATGTACTCGCCGTTGATGCCGAGCCGCATGACCACGAGCAGCTTGAACCCGACAAGGCGCTCGTCCTTGCTTGTCGAGACGACGGTTCCGCGAACCTTGGCCAAGAACATGTCACACCTCTCGTGAGATCCGGATGGAGCGGGCCGCCGCCAGGTCCCGCGCCATCGCGGTCACCTTTGCGTTGGCGGGGATCCGCAATTCGACCCCGTCGGGCAACGGCTGGATCACCTGGTTGCTGATCAGGCTGCGGGTGCAGGGCACCACGCCTGGAGTGGGCGCCGGCGCCATATCGACGGCGGTGTCGGCGCCGTCGCCATCACCGGCGGAGGATGCGGCAGAGGCTGCGGCCCACGCGGCGACGTTCGTCGCGAACCCGGCGACGGACGTACCCATCGCTGCAACGACCGGCGCGCGGCGGGCCTCGTCGCGGCGCTCGTAGGCCGCGATCACGGTGCGGTAGAGGAAGCGGGCGTCCGACAGCCGCACCCCGAAGGATGCGAGGGTTGCCAGGTTCGACCGCAGCAGGTCGGCGTAGGCCGGAGGCATGTTCGGGAACCACCCGCGCTTGGGTGCTCCGTCGGGGCAGATAGCGCTCCGCGAGACCACGACGAGGCGGTTGCTCATGATGAACTCGCTGAACAGGTTGCTGGCGAGGCAGTCGGCAACGCCGTGGGCCACCTTGGCTGCGATGTTGCTGGTGAGCGTCGGGGCGAGCAGCAGGTCGTGCTCCTCCACCATCTTCTTCGACACTTCGCGCATGCCGATGGAGGCGATCTTGGCCTGGTCGAGCACGCGGAGGGCGCTCGGGGTCTGCAGGTAGTCCAGCTGGACGCCGGCTGCGGCCAGCAGCTTCAGTTCCTCGACCGCATCGTCGAAGCCCAGCAGCCCGCCGGTGAACAGCACGAGAACGCGCCGGGGAGCGGGCGTCATGAGGTCGAGGATCGCTTCGATGACGATGGCGCGCAGTTCAGCCTCTGTCATCGTCGAGCTCCTTCATGGGAATGCCGAGTGGCGTCACGAACAGCGGCTCGATCGGCCGGACGACCGGCCGTCCCAGTCGCGAGGCGAACACGTCGGGAGCGTTGGGAAAGGAACTGGAGCCGCCGACGAGGTAGACCATCGGCACGTCGTAGCCCACCAGCGCAGCGTGCGCGATGGAGGCCATCTTCTCCAGGGTGGGGCGGATCACGCCGACGACATCGTCGCGTCGGGCCGGATCCTTCTTCATGACCTCTGCAGTCTCGTAGTCGATCTTGTAGGCGCCGGCAAGGACCAGGTTCATGTGGTGGCCACCGGTGGCCTCGTCGATGCTCTTCAGCACGCGGCCGTCGGCGAGGATCGACACCCCGGTGGTGCCGTGGCCGACGTCGATCACGCAGCCGTCGGTGATGCCGAGCGCCCGGGCCGCTGCGACCGGCTCGTCCACGACTTCGTCCGTCTCGAGGCCGGCGGCCGTTGCCACGTTCCGGAAGACCTTGATGTCGCCTTCGCTGATACCCGGTGGGATGGAGACCGAAGCCCTGGTGAAGCGGTGCCCCAGCCGGCGCTCGACGTCCTCCTTGAGGCGTCGGACGGCGGTTGTCGCGCCCGCCCAGTCGACGACGACGCCGTCCCGCACGACCGTGGAGTGCAGCCAGGCGCCGGCAACCGGGCGGTTGCCGCCGTCAACGACGGACACGACGATGTTCGCCGTGCCGAGGTCGATGCCGAGCCGCAGCTCGCCCCGCGGCTCCTCCACCGCTCCGGTGCGCACCAGTTCCGCGAAGCGGCGGATCGCCGCTTCGGGTGCCATCAGGGCAGGCGCCATTGTCGTCGTCACTCCTTGATCAGCTTCCCGACATCCCCGTCGTGCAGGCCGAGGGCGTTGGCCTCGTCGGTGTCGAGGTGGATCTCCGGGACCCAGTCGTCCTTGATCCGGACGATGAAGTTGTCCATCACACCGCCACGTTCGCCACAGAATGCCACCTTGACCAGGTCCTGGTCCGCGACGCCCCAGGCCTTGGCGTGGCTCGGGCCCATGTGGATGTGCCGGGCGGCCACCATGACACCGTGCTCGACGTGGATCTTGCCGGCGGGGCCCTCGATGTCGATCGGTCCGGCGTTGTCCAGCCGGCCGGACTGGGTGATCGGGGCACTGATGCCGAGCGTGACGCAGTCGGTGAGACTGAGTTCCACCTGGGTCTTCGCACGGCAGGGCCCCATCAGCCGGAGCTTCGGGAAGGTCCCCCGCGGTCCCGAGATCGAGACCGTCTGCTCCGCTGCGAAGTCGCTCGGCTGGCGCACCCTCCGGTACACCGTCATGGCATCGAGCCCGAACAGGGTTGCCAGGTCGGCCTTGCTGAGGTGGGCGTGACGGTTCGACACACCCACGACGATCTGCAGTTCGAGGTCCTGCAGCCGGGTGAGCACCTTTCTGGTCACCTCCTCGACGACGTGACGGGTGTCCGGGGCTGCCACGTCAGGCCTTCTTGGGCAGCAACATCTCGACGTCGGCGTGCGGACGCGGGATCACGTGCTTGCTGATGACTTCCTCGCCCACCTGTGCTGCAGCTGCTGCACCGGCGTCGACGGCGGCCTTGACCGCACCGACGTCGCCGCGGACCATCACGGTCACCAGGCCGGCGCCGACCTTCACGTGGCCGATGAGGATGACGTTGGCGGACTTGACCATCGCATCGGCGGCCTCGACGGCCCCGACGTAACCCTTGGTCTCGACGAGACCGAGTGCTTCATTCATGGCATTCCTCTCTTACTTCTTGGTGGGACGCGACTTCGGGGCTGGCGCCCGTCGGGTGGTTTGCGGCTTGGGGGGCGCGGGCGGCTCGACGACCGGCGTGGTCTCCGCAACAGGCTCCGGCTCGATCACGGTCTCCGCAACAGGCTCCGGCTCGATCACGGTCTCCGCGACAGGCTCCGGCTCTGCCACGGCCGCTGCGACCGCCTCCGGCTCTGCCTTGGGTGCTGCGACCGGCTCGGCCTTGGGTGCCGCGACCGGCTCGGCCCTGGGCGCTGCGACGCGCTTCGGAGCCGCTGCAGGCTTCGGCTTCGCGTACCCGACGGTCTCGGCGGTGTAGACCACCGATTCCACCTGGTCGCTCGGGCGGGCGATGATCGAGGTGGCGAACACCTTGGAGACCCGGGCGGCGGCTGCGCTGGCTGCCGCGACGGCTGCCTGGACGGCGGACACCTGGCCTTCGATCTTCACAGCCACCATGCCCATCCCGTCGGTGGTCTCGTAGCCGATCAGCTTGACGTCAGCTGTCTTGAGTGCGACGTCCGCGGCCTCGACCGCGGCCGGCAGGCCGAGCACCTCGATGGTGCCGAGGCTCAGTTGTGGCATGGCTGCTCCTTCATTCTGCGTTCAGGTCGGACAGTGGCATTCGTTTGACGAGACGTGCGGCGTTGGCACCGGCCCTGCGGTCGATGGTGGGCGAGGCGTTGAGCACGGCCACCAGGTAGGGATGGTCGGCCGGCAGCTTCTCTGTTGTGATGACGAGGTGGTCGAGGCTGATCCCGATGCCGATCCCCAGCCGGGATTCGAGACTCGCGTCGTGGGCGAGCAGCAGCGGGTTCAGCTGTTCGTGCACGGTTACCTCTACCGGCACGCCCTCCTCCTCGATGCCGTGCAGCACCTCTGCGATGCGGGACTCGTCGACCCGGTCGTTGAGCCGCAGGCGGATCGTGGGGCGCTCGGCGTTCATCGGGGTCCCCGCGGAGTTGTTCGGGGGAGCGCAGCGGAGGAGAAGAACTCCATGGGGTGTCTCATCGCTGCGCCTCCCAGGCAAGCACGAGTCCGGTCGCGACGGCGTTGCGCGGGCCCTCGGTGCCCCGGATGTTGGCGCGCCCGGCCACCACGCGGTACTCGCCGAGTGCCTTCGTGACAAGTTGCGGGATCTCGAAGTCGAGGGCGGACCCGCCGACGAGGACGACGTGGGCGATGTCACGCACGTGGTTGGTGGGGCTGACGGCGCAGAGTGCCCGCAGGGCATTGGTGACGAACACCCGCTGCTTGGCCTTGATCCGCACCTGGCGGATGACCTCCAGCGGCTGGCGCAGCGGCAGCGGGATCATCCCCTCCGGGTGCAGGACGACGGTGCGGGCGAACACGTGGGGCGGGAGCGGGGCGTCGAAGAACTGGACGGTCCCGTCCTCGTGCCGGATGTTGAAGAGGGTCTCCACGCGTGCGAGCGGGTAGCGCTTGATGTTCTCCGCGTCCTCTGCGCTCTCCAGGCCGAGCTCAGACTGGATCAGGAGGGTGACCATGTTGCCGGCACCGGCGAGGTGGATCGAGCGGGCCGGCGCGTCCGCACGCAGGACGCAGGCGTCGGTGGAGCCGGCGCCCATGTCCAGGATCGCGATCGGGATCGACGAACCCGGGGTGGTGAGGGCGCCGCGGACGGCCATGTCGGCCTCGACGCCGCCGACCTCGACGGGGATGCCGAACTGGGCTGTCATGTCGTGTGCGATGCGCTGCATCTGCAGACGGTCGGCCTTCACCATGGCTGCGATGCCGACGGCCGCCTCGAGGGAGAACTCGCCGGCGAGACCGCCGGTGACCTTCTGCGGCACCTCCGTGTCGACGGCCAGCAGGTCGGTGACCTCGATGCCGGCGGAGTCGCGGTCGGTGAGCCGGCCCATCACGACGCGGACCTTCTCCATCATGCCGCCGACGTTGGTGCCGGGCTCGCCGCGGACGTTGCGGATCGGGCCGACGGTGCCGGCCACGCGCATGATCTCCTCCGCACCGCGATCGACGTCGACCTCGGAGGTGCGGTCGCCGATGAACTGCAGCCAGCCGGCCGGGATGCGGCGTTCGGTGACGTCGCCCTTCGGGGTCTTGATGACGACAGCAGACCGGTTGCCGACCAGCGAGCGGGCCATCGGTACGACGGATGCGGTCTCGTCGGAGGTGAGGCTGAACAGGGTGGCGATGCCGTACGGGTTGGCGAGGGTCTCGATGATGCGGCCGACCTCTGCCACCTCCACTGCCGCCAGCATGCCGATCGGCACCTTCTCGACGAGGCTCACCTCGTCGACGATGGGGATCTTGCGGTTCAGGCGGTTGTGCACCAGCACGCCGTCGTCACGCTGCAGGATGGCGCCGGTGATCTCCACCCTGCCCTGGACGGCATTGATCCGGTTGGCCACGTCGTCGAAGGTGTGGCTGCGGTCGGCGACAACGATGTAGGCAGTGCCGCCGGCGGCACGATCCAGGTTGCCGATCTCGATGGTGATGCCCACCCCGATGCCGAGGCCTCCAGGGGTGGTGGGGTTGTGCCCGATCATCGTCGACTCGGTGATGATCGTCTCTGAAATGGTCTCCATGGCGACGTCGCCGATGACCGGTGCCGCCTCGTTGATCCTGATCAGGTCGAGTTCGGAAAGGGACCTGCCGGCCGTGTCGAGGGCGATCGTCAGGGCCTGGAACACCCCCTGGGTGTTCTGGGCCGTGCCCTTGATGCCGGTCGTCGGGACGATCGAGGACGCGACGAACACCGGGGCTGCATCCGCGGTCAGTTCCGCGAGTGCCACCTCGGTCGTGGCGTTACCGATGTCGATGCCGGCGATCAAAGCCATTGTCGTTGAGGTCCTCAAGGTTGGGGGCCTCGTCAGGCCCAGCCACCGTGGCTGAGCCTGACGAGATGCTCACTGAGCGTTTCGCTCAGCTCGTTCGGAGTGACGCAGCGTCACTCAGCCTTGAGCCGGCCGCGCTTCTCGTACACGTCTGCCGCCTCACGGATGAAGGCAGCGTTGACCTTGCACTTGTACTTCGTCTCCAGCTCGTCTGCGATTCCGTAGAGCTCGGCCTTCGTCGAGCGGTACGGGCGCAGCGAGTTGTAGATGCTGAGCAGCTGGTCGTCCGGGACGGCGATGAGTTCCGCCGCCCGGCGCATGTTGCGCGCAAGGCTGTCACGGTCGACCGACTCGGCCACCTGGGCCTGCATCTCGAGGGTTTCCGGAGCAATCCGGAAGTCCTCTGCCGTCAGCTCGCCGCTCTTCAGCTTGTCGAGGCTGAAGTCGGAGAGCTTCTTGCCGGTTGCGGAGAAGACCTTCTCCGGCATCTTCTCGCCGAGCGGGTACTGCTCCTTGCCGATGGCGCCGCCGGCAGCCGGCGACTTCTTCTGGAAGGCCACGCTGTCCTTGCCAAGATTGGCCATGACCTCGGCCATGATCTGCCGAATGAGTTGTTCCTGATCCATATTGGTCACCTCCTACCGGTACTCGACCCGAAGTTCTTGGGTCTTTTTGTTGGGATCGAGCAGCTGCGTTTCCTTGATGTGCAGCAGCGCGGCGATGGCCTGGTACTTGGGCCGGGCCATCTGGTCGTTGCGGACAGGCACGGGGCTGGGCGATTCGCCCTTGGCGTACTTGGCAGCGTTCTTGCCGATGGCCCGGAAGGTCTCCAGGTCGATCAGCGGGGACTGGCTGAACAGCTCCAGGTTCGACAGCGGCGGCAGGTCCTTCTGGTGGATCACCGTGGTGCCGCGGGACTGGATGCCGATGCCGATGCCGGAACCGGACAGCTTTGCAGCCTCGTGTGCGATGAAGCCGACGTCGGCGGTGCGGAAGAGGCGGATGAAGCGGTAGCTCAGCCCCTCTTCCTCGATGCCGGCGCAGATCTCCTTGACGACCTGGTCGTGCGGCAGGCCGATGATGGTCTGCGTCTGCCGGCCGCCGAAGGCGGCCGCGAGGCCGATCACGATCTCACGCGGGTTGGTGCCCCGCGCGGCCGGTCCGGTCTCGGTGATGACCAGGGAGGTGCTGGGGGATTCGGCCGACCGTCCGGCAGGCTTTCCCGCAGGTGCGGAAGCCCCGACGACGGCCATTTCCTTCATGACCTCTTCGATGATGTTCTTGAGCGTCTTCTCGTCCATGGTGATGACCTCAGATGCTCTCTGGGCTGATGGCTTGGCGGATGTCTTGCAGGATCGCCCACTTCTCGTCGGAGATCTGGTAGCCGGTCATGGGCCCGCGGTAGTCGTTGGGCTGGTTGACGGCCGAGATCACCTCGAAGTTGCGGGTGAGGATGGCGGACGTGTGCAGGTAGTCACCTGCGACGCGCTGCTTGAGCATGCCGAACACCGCATCTGCGACGTCCTCGAAGCCACCCTTGATGAGTGCCTTCGCGATGTCGACACCGGTGGTGCCACGCTTCATCATGTCTTCGGCCGACTTCAGGTCCTCCACCACGTTGCGGGCAGGCATGTCCTGCGATCCGCGGGCGTAGGTGGCTGCTTCGACCTCGGCGTCCGTGATCTCGGTCAGACCGAGGTTCTTGAACACCGCCTGGATCGCCCGGGCCGCCTTGTTGCGGGTGGCGACGACGTCGACTTCCAGAACCGGGACCAGGCCACCGTCGATCTTGAGGTCGCGCTGGATGATCAGCCAGTCGTCGTAGTCGTCGGCGTCCCAGTTGGAGCCGGCGAACATGTTGTCGTAGTTCGGCGTTGCCGAGTAGCCGGAGCAGATGAAGTCCGTGCCGGGCACGAACTGCATCAGGGACCGGGCGACGCGGCGCAGGTCGGAGTGGGTGAACGTCTGGTCGTTCGACGACGCGCACTCCAGGTCGAGGGCCATGGCGATCAGGTTCTCGGCGAGGATGGCGCGAATGCCACCCGGGACGGCGGCGGGAACGCCGACGCAGGAGACCGAACCGTTCTGGATGCCCTGGGAGCCGGCGCCCTTGGTGATGTAGATGCAGCGGGCTTCCAGGTACAGCATGGACTTGCCTTCGGCATAGCCCATCTGGACCTCGGAGCCGGTACCGGAGGTGAACCGCATCTTGAGCCCGCGGGACGCGTAGCAGGAGGCCAGGAAGGACTTCGACCACGGCGTGTCGTCGCCGTCCATGAACACGGCTTCCGTGCCGTAGACGGAGACGGTTTCTGCATACGCGGTGAAGCCGCGCATGCCAAGGTTCAGTTCGGTGGCCTCTTCGACCGCGCACTGGGTGAGGATGCCGGGACGTCCGACCTGCGCACCGACCATGATGGCCATTGCGTTGAACGGGGCGTACCGACCGATACCGACCGTCGTCTCTTCTTCCGCGAAGCCACGCAGGGAGGCTTCGGCGGCGTCAGCGGCGATCTGTACCGGGTTGTCCTTCAGGTTGGTGACGTGGCACTGGTTGGCCGGCGTGAGCCGGGCCCGCATCTTGGCCACTGCCATCATCATTTCGAGCACCGTCATCTTGCCGACGACCTCGGTGATCTTCGCCGGCGTCATCGACGTGGTCAGCTTGACCACTTCGGAACGCGGGACGTTGATGTCGACGAGCTTGCGGGCCAGGTCGAGGGAGTCCATCTTGCAGACGGCCTCGGCGTTGTCCAGCCGGATCGCATAATCGGCGATGAAGGAGTCGATCATGTCGAAGTCGGCGCGCTGCTTGCCGTCGAGCTCGACAACCTTGCCACCCTCGACGCGAATCGACGGCTTGGGGTCATTCGGCCCGTTCATGGCGATCAGGCCGACCTCTGACCATTCGGTCACATACCCGTCCTGGTTGACGGGCCTGGCGTCAAGCGCCTCAAAACGCTTTGATCTCACGCTGATTCCCGTCTCAGATGTAGGGCGTGGTGACGGACTCCGGGTACGCACCCATGGCGCCCAGCAAGCCGCGGCCGACCTCGCGTGCAGCGATGATCGCCTGGCGCACTGCGCCGGAATCGCCACTGAAGAACGAAATGACCTCGTTGGAGTAGCTGGTGCCGGCAGCGGGGCTGGCGTATCCGACGACGTCGATCGTCGAGGCCTTGACAGCGGTGTCGGCGAGAACGACGCCGATTGCTGCCGGGGCGCCGACGGTGATGCCGAAGGCCTTGCCGATCGGTGCGCCGAACGCCTTGTTCAGGGCGTAGGAGGCACGAGCGGTGTACTGGAACTCGAGGTGGCCGGCGTCGTTGGCGTACACGTCACCGAAGGTCCGCTCGAGCTCGCTGATGGTGACCTCGACGGCGCGACGGGCGTCGGAAACGTCCTCTGCACCGAAGATGATCAAGGAACCGTGTCCGGCGCCACCCTTGGTGTCGCGGGGCAGCTCGATCGTCACGATCTCGCAGTTGGTCGCCTTGACGGCCTCGTCAGCGGCGAAGATGTGCGGGCCTGCACCGGTGCGGGCACCGACGATGCCGATCGACTTGTACTTGGGATCGATCTTCATCAGGGCGTGGACCTGGGGGTCCACGTTGGCGATGACGAGGCCGATCGTGTCGCCGAGCGCGCTGGCGCAGACGAACTCCGTGGATGCCGGACGGGCGCCGGCCTGCTTCGGGGCCGCTGCGGGCCCATCCATCTTCTTCATGACGGCTGCCATGATCTGGTTGACCAGTTCTTCAGTTGCCATAGCGGGTCAGAACCTCACTTCTCAAGCTGCGGGAGAATCTTCTCCACGTCGGTGTGCGGGCGCGGGATGACATGGACGGAGACGAGCTCCCCCACGTTTTGAGCGGCGACGGCGCCGGCATCGGTTGCGGCCTTGACCGCGCCGACATCACCGCGAACAAGCACGGTGACGAGACCGGAGCCAACACGCTGGCTTCCGATCAGGACGACGTTGGCCGACTTGACCATCGCGTCCGCGGCTTCAACAGCGGCGACGAAACCCTTCGTCTCCACCATTCCCAGGGCTTCTTGCATTCCAGACTCCTCCGTTGGGTCGGTGGGCCGCGCAGAGCCGAATTCGGGCATGGCGGCCGTTCGTCCTGAGGGTAAGTCGGAATCACCGGCACTAAACGGCCACGCAACGACCACTTTCAATCCGCTTGTCAGGAGCGGGTAGGACAAGAAAGTGCTGCTCGCGCGACCAAAAAGTGCACCTGTGCACAGGACGGGCGTCCTGATTGACACCGGGGGCGCAAATGCCGAGCATGGGGCTGACCGGGCGGAGTATTGCGCGCCGTGCCGGGGCCACGAAAGGTGGAAATGTCGGAGAAGCAGCGCATCATCCAGGAGTTCGTTCCCGGCAAGCAGGTAACCCTTGCGCACGTCGTGGCCAACCCTGACGCGCGGCTGTACCCGAAGATCGGCCTGCCACCGGGCGGCGGCGCCATCGGCGTGATGACGATCACTCCCAGCGAAGGCACGGTCATCGCGGCTGACGTCGCGACGAAGGCAGCAGCTGTCGAGCTGGGGTTCGTCGACCGGTTCTCCGGATCGCTGGTCGTGACCGGCAGCCTCACCGACGTCCAGACAGCCGTCGAGGCCGTCGTCGCGGTGCTGTGCGGTGAGCTGGGCTTCGCCCGGCCGCCCCTGACGCGCACGTGAAGAAGCTCCTCCTGGTCGGCGGCGTCGGTTGTGGCAAGACCACCCTGCTGCAGCGGCTCGAGGGCCGGGACATCGCCTACGCCAAGACCGGCGAGATGTACACCTCCGGCGCGGTGATCGACACCCCCGGCGAATACCTCGAGCTCCCGTGGTTCAAGCACGCCCTGCGGCTGGCCTCCTTCGAGGTCGAGCTGGTGGTGCTGCTCGCGTCCGCCACCGTTCCGGAGGGCCGCTTCCAGCCGGGCTTCACCACGTTCTTCATGCCGCCGTCCATCGGGGTGGTGACCAAGGTCGACCTCGCAACGCCCGAGCAGATGCACCTGGCCGGCAACCACCTGCGGCTCGCCGGTGCCACCGAGATCCTCGAGGTCTCCGCCCTCACCGGCGAGGGCATCGCAGCACTGCTCGCGCGCCTGGCCTGAAACGCCTCCCACCCGACGTTGCGCCAACCAGTGCACGTTGCGCCCGCTCCAGCGGGCGCAACGTGCGTTAGGTGGCGCAACGTCGGGGGTTGGTCAGGCGACCCAGTCCAGGATCTTGACCAGGTCAGCCTCTGTGGCCCTGACCGGGTTGCCTTCCGTGCAGAAGTCCTGGAGCGCAGTTGCCGCCAGCGCAGGGATCTTGGCGCGGAACTCGTCGCGGTCGATGCCGGCAGCGGCGATCGTCGCAGGCATCTCCAGCTCGCGACGGACGCGCTCCACCCAGCCGACAAGGCCGAGGACGAGGTTGCGGTCGCTGGAAGCGGAGAGTCCCAGCGAGCGGGCGAGCGTCACGTAGCGGCGCGCGACCTCGGAGATCTCGCCGGGGCGGATGCCGAGCTCGCCGGCGTTGAACTCGATGACGTGCGGAAGCAGGATGCCGTTGAGGCGGCCGTGCGCCACCTTGAATGAGCCGCCGATGGCGTGCGAAAGGCTGTGCACGATGCCGAGCCCGGAGTTCTGGAAGGCGATCCCTGCCATGGTCGCGCCGGTGTGCTGGTGCGTACGCGCCTTCACGTCCTGGTTGCTGCGGTAGCTGCGCAGCAGGTAGGTGTCGGCGATCCGCAGGGCCTTCTCCGCGAGCGCGTCGGAGAAGTCGTTGTGCCCGATCGCGACGTAGGCCTCGATCGCGTGGCTGATCGCGTCCATGCCGGAGTCGGCGACGAGGAACGGTGGCACCGTGCTGACCGCGTCGGGGTCGAGGATGGCGACGTCGGGCAGCATGTCGTCAGAGGTCAGCGGCAGCTTGGCGTGGCTGACCGGGTCGGTGACCACAGCGAACGAGGTCACCTCGGAGCCGGTGCCGCTGGTGGTGGGGATCACGTAGAAGCCGGCTTCCGCCTTGTGCCCGAGCTCAAGCGCGAGCTTCCGCACGGCCTTGGCCGTGTCGATCGGCGAGCCACCACCGACGGCGAGGAGTGCCTCCGGCTCGAAGGCGAGGAAGGCGGCGAGCCCTGCGGCGACGGCAGCAACGTCGGGATTGGGGATGACCTTGTCGTACACCTCGATCGTGGAATCGGCCAACACCTCACGCACCTGGAACATCAGCTGGCTCGTGGCCATGAAGGCGTCGGTGATGATCAGGACACGGCGTCCGGAGAGTTGCGACAGCGCAGAGAGCGAGTCAGGCCCGTAGTAGAGGGTGGTGGTGAGTTGGAAGCGATACACCGGCAGGTCTCCCGTCGCGTGACGAACACTGACGCCGGAACTCGCTGGGGGTGACCCCGGTATGCGCCCGGAAGACCCTGGAGAAGTAGTTGACCTGGTTGAAGTCCAGTGCAGCCGCGACCTTCTGAACCGGCATCTGCGTGGAAGCTAACATCAGCTGCGCGCGGGAGATCCGCCAGGCAGTCACATACGACACGAATGTGTAGCCGGTGACGGATTTGAACAATTTCGACAGGTGACCGGGAGACCAGTGGGTCGCTGCCGCCGCCTCGGTGAGCGAAATCGCACGATTCGGGTGCCGGGCGATGTCGTTGAGCAGGTCACGCAGGTCGGGCCGGCGTTGCGGCCGTGACCGCAGCACTTCGTCCAGCGCCATCCCCAGCAGGCGCTCGATGTGCAATTGCGCCTGCAGGCGGTTGATCGATGCGGTCCGGCGCTCCCGCTGACCCTGTACCAGCTGGGTGAGGTGCGGGACGAGCCTCGGTGCGCAGTCCTTCGCGGCAGCGATGACCAGGTCCTCGACGCGCGCGACGCCGTCGCGCAGGTCACCGCCCTCGGTGTAGACCTCGTCGAGCAGGTGGCTGGCTTCGGCGACGGCGCTGGCGAGGTCCTCCGCATCGAGGCTGTCCCGGAAGGCCGTCGCCTCCACCGGCGGGACCGCTTCGGGCTCGATCCGCGTCTTCGGGAGCGGGACGAGGGTGAGCAGCGGACGCTGCGTGGCTGCGGGTACCGCCGCACCGATGCTGGAGGCCTGCCTGCGCACGCGCATCCCGTCCAGCATGCGGCTCAACCCGAAGAGTGTCTTCGCTGCAGCGGCGACGCGGCTGAGGGTCGACATCGGGACCTCGTCGTACAGGTCCTCCAGCCCCTGACCCTGGCCACGCCAGTTCGATCCGGCGGTGAGGAACTGCGGCTCGTCCGACCGCGGCACACGTACCTGGCCACAGAGGATCGCGCCAACATACTTTTCGCCCTCGGTGACCGGGACGGAGAAGTCCACCAGTCCTGCGTGGCAGCGGTACACCTGCGGCGAGCCCTCGATGAGGGATTGCAGGCCGCCGTGGGCGTCGCACCCGTGGCAGAGCTTGCTCCGTATCGGGTCGGAGCGCATCTGCCGGCAGAAGTCGGTGAAGGCATACGAGTTGGTGACGGGGATGCCGCGAGCGTCGACGGCTACCGTCGCCAAACCTGTGGCCTCTGAGAAGTCTTCGAGAATCTTCTGCACCTGGGCCAGGTCGAGAACTTCAGCGATGCCGAGCTCTGTCAACGTGTTCCTCCATTGGACAACCTGAGATTAGCCCAAGTGGCGAAGTCACGACACCCTCGTTCTGTTGAACAGATCATGCATGGGGGTTGTCCAGCCGTTGGCAACGCCCTGACGGTACGGTTGCGGCCGTGGCGGCAACGAGCGACATCATCAGGGCCATCGGCCAGGCGATCATCGACGCCCTGCGCCCACGGAGCTCGACCCGGCGCAGTGCCCCCCGGAAGCCGTCGGCACCGCGACGCAGCGGCACGGGCAGGGGCACGCAATCCGGGCGCGACTACCCCGGCGACTTCCGCGGCCGTCCCGACCTCACGTACGCGCCGCACCCCGGCTCGATGCCCGACCCTGGCGAAGTGGTGTGGACCTGGGTGCCCTACGAGGAGGACCACAGCCAGGGCAAGGACCGCCCGGTGCTGATCATCGGCAGGGACCGCGACTGGCTCCTCGGACTGCCCATGACCAGCAAGGACCACGACCGGGATGCACGCCAGGAGGCCTCGGAAGGCCGGTACTGGGTCGAGGTCGGACGCGGCCCGTGGGACTCCTCCGACCGGGTCAGCGAGGTGCGGGTGAACCGGATCATCCGGGTCGACCCGAACGGTGTCCGGAGGGTGGGCGCCGCCCTCGACAAGGCCCGCTTCGACCGTGTGGCGGACGGGGTCCGCCGGCACCGGTGAGGGTTTCCCCGGACCGGGTACGGGTACCCTGATCGAGCCACGGCCCCCAACACCCCTCGACGGGAGCCCCAGCGACAGGACATCGTGACCGCCACCACGCCTGAACCGCGCCCACTCCTGCGCGAGCGTCTCCTCGACCGCCTCGACGATGTCGGCGACGCGCTGCACCTGCCCGTCATCGGACGCCGCGTGCCGGGGACGGTGGCCGTCGCCGTCCTCGCCGGCCTTGCCTCCCTGGCCGCGTCCGCCTACTTCGTGGGCAACCACGACCTGAGCCTCGCCTACGGGGACGCGCTCGCCCACCTCACCGTGGCCCGCCAGTTGTTCGACGCCCCCGCCGGCTTCACCGTCGCGCCGATGCCGACGTTGCTGCTCGCCCCGTTCGTCGTCAGCGTGTGGTTGTGGTCCTCCGGCTGGGGAGCCGCCCTGCTCGGCGCCTGCTGCCTCGCAGCGACTGCGGCAGCCGTGTACCGGATCGGTGCCCGGTGGGGGCTGCACGGCCTCGGTCGGCTGACCGGAGTGGCAGCGGTCGTTGCCAATCCGACCATGCTGTACCTGCACTCGACGGCACTCAGCCGGCCGGTGTTGATCGCCGGGATGGCCGGCTGCCTTGCCGGACTCGCCCACTGGGCCGCGACCGACCGCCTTCTCCGACCGCGCGAGCTGGCACTCTACGCCGGCGTCCCCGGCGCGGTGGCGGCGCTGTCGGGCTACGAGGGCTGGGCACTCGTCGGCGTGGGCGCGGCCTACGTCGCGATCGTCACCTGGAACAGCACGCGGGAGTTGCCGACGCTGTTGCGCGAGGTGGCCGGCTTCGTCGCCGTCCCGGCGCTGGCTGTTGCTGCCTGGTCGGGGGCCTCCCTTCTGGCCGCCGATTCCCCACTCGCCTACATGGTTGAGTTGTCGTCGACCTCCCCGGGCGGTCCGCCCGGCATCGGGCTCGGCAGCATGGGCCAGGTCGCGCTGAGCCTGACCACGCTGAACATCGCCGTGGTCAACACCGTCGGTTTCGGACTGGTCGGGCTGGCCGCAGCGGGGCTGTGCGTCCTGCTGCCCTGGAACCGTGTGCCGCGACTGCCGGGCTTCCTCGCCGTCACCCTGAGCACCTACGCCTATCTCGCCGTCAGCCTCATCACCGGGAGCGTTGTCGTGCTGAACGAGGCGAACTCCGTCGAGGTGTGGAACAACCGCCACGGCATGCCGATGATCCTTGCCGGTGCACTGTTCGCCGCGTGCGGTGTCGACCTCGCCGCCCGCACGCTGTCCAGCCGGAACCCCCGCTACGTGACCGTTGCGCAGGTCCTCGTCGCCGTCGTCGCTGCCGGAGCCCTGGTGGCGCAGACACTGTGGCTGGCCCCGGCACCGGACCGCCGTTCACTGGTGCTCTCCGAGGCCGTCATCCAGCTCTCCGACGGGTTCGGGCCGCGCAGGGCAGCGGCCTGGCTGGGCGGGCACTACGACGGTGGCCGGATCATCATCGACGAGACGCTGGCCCGCAACACCGTCCTGCCGCTGGTCGGCCTCCCCCTACGCGAGTACTACCTCTCCTCGAACCCGTCCTCGTTCGCGGCAGCCCTCGCTGACCCCGCCGGTCACGCCCGCTGGGTGTGGGCAACGGACAACCCTGACGACCGGGTGGGACGCGCCATCGCCGCCGACCCGGACTTCCACTTCACGTACCGGGTGGCCTACTCCGAGAGCGGGATGCGCCTGTACCGGCGACGCTGACGGCCAACTTGTGCCAGCTCGCACTAGGCAACAGCACGTATGGGACCGGCGAGCGAGGGTCGTTAACCTACAACCAAATGGTTGTAGATGAGATCTCCGAAGCGCAGGTCGACCGGGTCTTCCACGCACTGGCCGACCGGACACGACGCGACATCGTCGTCCGGTCCATGCAGGCACCCCGCTCGGTCACCGAGTTGTCACGTGCCTACGCGATGAGCTTCGCAGCCGTGCAGAAGCACGTGGCGGTGCTCGAGCAGGCAGGGCTGGTGACCAAGGAACGCAGTGGCCGGACGCAGCTGGTGCGAAGCAACCCCGCGACCGTGCGGCGCGCCTCTGCCCTCCTGGAGCAGTACGAGGCGCTGTGGGTCGAACGCGCCGAGCGCATGCGGGACATCCTCACAACCGACTAGCAGTACCGACAACAAGGAAGGATCAACCGTGACCCTCGTCACCACAACGAAGGACCTCGACGCCCTCACCATGGTCGTTGTCGCGGAGTTCGACGCCGGCATCCAGCAGGTCTGGCAGCTGTGGGCCGACCCCCGCAAGCTCGAGCGCTGGTGGGGCCCGCCGGAGTGGCCCGCCACCTTCACCCGTCACGATCTCGTGGCCGGCGGAGAGTCCCGCTACCACATGACTGGTCCCGAGGGTGAGCAGCCCGGCGGCTACTGGAAGATCTCGGAGGTCGACGAGCCGACCCGTCTCGTCGTGCACGACGGGTTCACCGACGAGGCCGGAGACCCCGCCCCCGGTGACCCCGTGATGATGGAGGTCAGGCTGGACGAACAGCCCGGCGGCACCCGGATGACCCTTACCAGCACCTTCGCCTCCGCCGAACAACTCGACGAGATGGTGAAGATGGGCATGGAGGAGGGCCTCGCCGGAGCGATCGAGCAGATCGACGGGGTGCTTGCCGAAGCCGCATAGGAAATTCTCAGGCGCGTCGACGTGCGTTCCCCCCGAACGGTTGACTACACTTGCCACAGGTGTTTTGCCAATGGCAAGTCCTTTAGGGATAGGGGACTCAGGCCCCGCCTCCTCACAGGAGGCGGGGCAAAGCCTTTTCTGGGGCCGTTTCCGCCGCCGCCGCGACGTCAGCCGGCGACGTGCAGCTGCACTGACACCGCGAAGGCCCTCGGCCACAGCTGGTGCTCGGCCGTGACGTCGGGTCCGCAGGAGCGGGAGCCAAGTCCGTGCTGGAAGGCGTCGAGGTACAGGTGGGTCGCGCCCGGCACCGGAAGCTCGTGGGGATGGCGCGCCGCCGCCAGCTCCTCAGCGCTGTAGCGCGACAGCGTGAACCCGGGACGGCGTCCCGCGGTCGCGTCCGTCCCGATCGTGAGCGTCGGCAGGTAGGAGCCGGTGATCGTCAGCTCGCGCAGGTCCGCCCGGTGGCCGGTCTCCTGCGGGACTGCGTAGGCCACCCCCAGTTCGTCGATCGGAGCCTCGAAGCGTCCGACCCTTGCGGCAGTGCGGCTGTCCGGGTAGTTCTCCGCTGGCCCCGTCCCGAACCAGGCGGCCCGCTCGTAGCCCTTCGGCAGGGCGAAGTGGACGCCGGCGCGCGCCCAGGTGGTGGGCCAGTCCCCGACCGGCTCTGCAGTGAGGTCGAGGCGCAGGCCGTCCGCCCAGGTCCAGCGCAGGGTGGCCAGCAGGGCCCGCGAGTGACCAGCGGGAGCGATGCGCTGGGAGACGGTGATGACGTCGTCACCTGCCTCCACTCCGGTCACGCGGACGTGCAGCCGGTCGAGCCCGATCGCACGCCATCGCTCCGCGCTCGCCGGGGACAGGCTGTCGTTCTCCGTCGGTGCCCGCCAGAGTGTGACCTCCGGGGTGCCGGTTGCGAGGTTGCCGACGCGGAGGAGGGCGCCGGTGGTGGCGTCGAACGTGGCTTCGCCGAGCTGGATGGTGGCGGCGCCTTCTCCGGGTTCAATGATGGCCGCGGCCCCTTCGACAGGCTCAGGACGACGCCTTCGTGACGCCTCCTTCGCTCCGCTCGCGAGGCTCCTCAGGGACCGTTCGGGGGTTGTCAGCTCGAGCTGGGTGCGGGCGACCGTGTGACCGGCGGTGGCCCACGACGTGCTGGCGGTCAGCCGGGCGGCGAAGCACAGCCAGTGCTCCCCGGGTGCCGATGTGTCGAGGCCCGGCAGGTCGACGGTCGCCGACTCCCCCGGCCGGACCACAGCTGTGACCGACCCGGAAGCCAGCGGATGCCCATCGCGCTCGTGCGTCCAGACGAAGTCGAGGTCGCCGGTGTCACCGGCGTGGCGCCGGTTCGTCACCGTGAGGGTGTTCGCGGTGAGCGCGAGTTTGATCGGGCTCACCACGGCCGCGTACTCCGCGAGCATCGGGGTGGGCGTGCCGTCGGCCAGCGTCATGCCGTCGCAGACGAAGCTGCCGTCGTGGAGCTCCTCGCCGAAGTCGCCGCCGTAGGCGAAGTAGGGCGTGCCGTCTGCGGTGTGGGTGAGCAGGCCGTGGTCGCGCCACTCCCAGACGAAGCCGCCGTGGATGATCGGATGCGCGTCGATCACCGCCTCGTAGCCATCGATGCCGCCGGCGCCGTTGCCCATGGCGTGCACGTACTCGCACATGATCATGGGGCGGTCGAGCAGTTTCGCCGCCGTGCCGTCGATGCCGGACCCGTTGTCGCCGATGCCGGCGGCCAGGTCCGCGAGCTCTTCGACCGGCGGGTACATCCGGGAGTTGAGGTCGGTGTAGTCACCGGCGTGGTCGCCCTCGTAGTGCACCGGGCGGCCGGGGTCGCGAGCGTGGATCCATTCGCTCATCGCAGCGAGGTTCATCCCCGTCCCGGCCTCGTTGCCCAGCGACCAGGCGACGATGCACGGGTGGTTCTTGTCGCGCTCGACCATGCGCTCGACGCGGTCGAGGTAGCAGTCGCGCCAGGTCGGGTCGTCACTGGGATTGCCGACCCAGTCGAGCATCCCGAAGCCGTGGCTCTCGATGTCGCACTCGTCGATCACCCAGAAGCCGAGCTCGTCGGCGAGGTCGAGAAGGGTGGGGTGCGGCGGGTAGTGGCTGGTGCGGATCGCGTTCAGGTTTCCCCGCTTCATCAGCATCAGGTCGCTGCGGGCCTGTGCGGCGTCGAACACGCGGCCACCCGTGCGGTGGAACTCGTGCCGGTTCACCCCGCGCAGCCGTAGCCGGCGCCCGTTGACCAGCCAGGCACTGCCGTCGAGCTCGACGCGACGGAATCCGACCCGCATCGTCACCGTCTCTGCCGCGTTGTAGACCTCGACGTCGTAGAGCCGCGGCACATCGGCGCTCCACGGCTCCACCGGGCCCACCTCGATGCGGTCGACCGGCGCGTCCAGCGTCACGTCGAGGCCGAGTGCCGCGCACGCGACGCGGACGGGATAGCCGCCGCGGATCTCCGGCGCGAGCGCCCCGACCCCGGTGGTCGGGTCGTAGTCGGCGCGCAGCCACACGT
Organism: uncultured Actinomycetota bacterium; assembly: GCA_963799235.1. Classification (GTDB taxonomy): domain Bacteria; phylum Actinomycetota; class Actinomycetes; order Propionibacteriales; family Propionibacteriaceae; genus Propionicimonas. Next base: position 565,334 of record CAWCWL010000002.1, read on the forward strand.
CGTCCACGCCGGTCGCGGGGCGCACGAGAAGGGTGACCTCGCGGAAGATGCCCGGCAGCCACCACTGGTCCTGGTCCTCGATGTAGCTCATCGCCGACCACTGGTGGACCCTCACGTGCAGCAGGTTCTCGCCCACACGGAGTTCTGGCGTGACATCGAGTTCCTGCGGCAGGCGGCTGCCCCGCACGACGCCCACCTCGACGCCGTTGAGGTGCACGATCGCGATCGAATCCACCCCGGCGAAGCGCAGTACCGCACGGCTACCGTCGGGCACGAAGCCGTCCGCAACGTCGAAGCTCCTCCGGTGGTCGCCGGTCGGGTTGGCGTCCGGCACGAACGGCGGCTCGACCGGGAACGGGTAGGCAACGTTGGTGTAGATCGGCGAGCCCCATTCGCCGCTCCGCTGCAGCACCCAGTGGGAGGGGACTGCGATGTCGTCCCACCCACTGTCGTCGAAGCCGGGCTCCCGGGCGTCGGCCGGCGCCGCGGCGGCAGTGGGGCTGAGGTGGAAGCGCCACGTTCCGGTGAGGTCGAGCGCTGCGGCGTCCGAGGCCAGATGGGCACGCGGCCGCTCCCGACGCCCGGAGCCCGGATCGATCGCTGTGATGGGGTCGGTCATGGCTTCTCCTGGGTCTTTCCCACCCACCCTACGGTTTCACTGCGGCCGTTCCGCGAGTGTCTTTCGCGAAGAGGACCGACACCGACCATGCCGGCAGGTCGAGGAGGTGGCGGGACGGGTGCTCCGTGCCGCTGAACGCATCCGTGAGTGCGCACGGCAGGGTGACCCGGGCCGGTTCCGGACCCCAGTTGTGGAGGAAGAACACCTTTCCAGCTTCGACGGCTCCGGAGAACACAGCTGCGCCGTGCTGGCGGTGTAGTACCCGGCTGCGATCAGTACCGGGTGCTTACGCACGAGGTCGGCGACCTCGAGGTCGTCGAACTGTTGCTCGTGCAGCACGCGGGTCTGTCGCCCCCTGGTCACCGAGACCAACGCCCAGGCGATCCACGTCGGTTGGCAGAACCTGCCGCCGTACCCCGGCCAGATCCTGCAGGCCGGCCTCGCCCTCGTTGCTCGCGGTGCAGCGATGATCGAGTACTGGCACTGGCACACCCTCCACTTCGGAGCGGAGACCTAGGTGTCGATATCGTGAGGACATGGTGACCGGTGGGCGCGACGACGCCGTCGACATCACGTTGCGCTCTTACGAGACGGCGGCCCAGCGCTACGCCGATCACACCGCCGGACCGGGCCCCGCTTCATGCGCCTTCCTTGATCGATTCGCTGACACCGTCGGACGGGGGCGCGTGCTTGAGATCGGAAGCGGCCCCGGCATGGACGCGACTTACCTGGAAGGGCGCGGGCTTGAGGTCTCACGCACCGATGCGGCACTGGCGTTCGTCGAGATGATGCGCACCGCGGGTCACCAGGCCCGTGTGCTCGACATCCGCTCCGACGACCTGGGCGGTCCCTGGGATGCCGTACTCGCTCTGGCAGTGTTGCTGCACCTGGATCGCGTGCAGTTCGCCGACGCGCTCCAACGAATCCGCCAAGCGGTGGTGGACGGCGGTGTCTTCGCGTTCACGCTGAAGGAGGGCGACGGCGACGCCTGGAGCGAGGCCAAGCTGGATCTGCCCCGCCATTTCACCTACTGGCGCGAACCCTCACTGCGTCCTGTTCTCGCGCAGACCCGCTGGGACGTGATCTTCGTCGACCACATCGCCGGCAGCCTCGAGCCGTGGCTGTTCGTCATGGCCCGAGCAGCCTGAACGTCGCTGATCGCCGCAACCAGGAGCGCGACCTAATCGCCGTCACCGGAACACCTTCATTTGCCGCGCCGGGCGGCCGGATCTCGCCATGTCGCGATTCCACACCCCGATAGCCGAATGCTCGCACCGGGGCACCTGCTGGCCGATCGACTTGCGAACTCGCGACAGCAGAAGACGCTCCCGGTTCGAACATGCGGTCTGCGAGACAGCACCAACCACCCTGCGACGCCTGCTACCTCCACAAGGGCCGCGCCGGCACGAAGACCGGCAAGTGCTTCCGGACTACGACTGAGCGACCCGCACGACGATCTTGCCGCGGGTGTGGCCACCCTCGAGCGCTGCGTAGGCCGTGGCCGCGTCGTCGAGGTCGAACACCTCGGACACCGTGACCTTCAGCCGTCCGGCTGCAGCCATCGCGGCGAGCTCCGCGAGCTCGCCACTGTCCGGCCGCACCCAGGCATACGTCCCGCCGAGCCCTGCGACCCGACCGTCGGCGATCGAGACCACCGAGCCCCCCGGGCGCAGCAGGTCGGGGACGGTGTCGATCGCCTGGCCACCGACGTAGTCGAGGATGACGTCGAACCCGTCGGGCGCGAGTGCCTTCGCCGCTGCGACGAGGCCGTCGCCGTACGCGATCGGCTCTGCGCCCAGCTCGCGCAGGTAGTCGTGGTTGGACTCCCCCGCCGTGCCGATGACGCGAGCGCCGGCCATCACGGCCAGCTGGGTGGCGAACGATCCGACCCCACCGGCAGCGGCGTGCACCAGGACGGTGGAGCCGGCACCGAGGCCCGAGCGCCGCACTGTCTGGAGGGCTGTCAGGCCGGTGAGCGGCAGGGCTGCGGCCTCTTCGAAGCTCAGCCCTGACGGCTTGTGGGCGGCTGTGCGCACCGGCACCTCCACGAGCTCTGCGAGCGTCCCGCCGTGCACGAAGTCCTTGCGGGCGTAGGCCAGCACCTCGTCGCCGACGGCGAACTCCGGGGCGTCCAGCCCGACCTTCACCACGACGCCGGCAACGTCCCAGCCCGGCACGACTGGGAAGACCGCCTGCATCAGACCCTGCAGGTAGCCCCCGCGCACCTTGTAGTCCACCGGGTTGAGCCCGGCCGCGACCACCTTCACCAGCACGCAGTCAGGCCCCACGAGCGGGTCACTCACCGCGCCGATCCTGAGCCTGTCGTTGCCGCCGTACTGGTCGTAGAGAAGTGCCTTCATGCTTCGCAACCTACCCGCAGCCGTAGACGCAGAAGAGGTATCACGAGACCCGGGCGTCGACTCTGACTGGCTGAGGCATCCGCACGTTCGGGGGATCTTGCGGAGGCCGATCCACCACGAGGAGAGGACCAGCAATGGCTTCGACGTCACAGATCCTGCGTGCCCTGATGTCCGGGGACCGCCTTGCGCTGATCATCGCGCTCAATCCCAAGGCCGCGGATGTCATCCCGCGCGGTCCCCTGCGCTCGGAGTTCGCGACCGTCAGCCACGCGGCAGAGGTCGCGCTGAACCCGCAGCCGCTGCCGCCTGCCGGCGTCGTCGTCGGTGCGCGGCTGATGAACAAGATCACCGCCGCTGCACTGGCCGGCGGCCGGGGCTTCGGTGGCCAGTTCGCCGACGACCTCGAGGACTGGTGCGGCACGGGCTGGCCGCGGCGTTGGCCGAAGAAGGGGCCGGTGGGCGGTCCGCAACCCGATCCCTGGGAGGTCTCACAGACCTACCTCGGCGGCATGCTCGCCGCTGCGGAGATCTCCGCGCACTACGACGATCCCGAGGTCGTCGCAGCCTTCGACAAGGCCATCGAGATGCTGGGCGACGCTGCGGTCACGCAGCTCTGACCACGGCAAGGGCGACGCGCTCGACCTCGTTGAGGTCAACCCGCCGACCAAGGGGTTCTGCATACCGGGACCGGAACTCAGCCTCGCCGACGTCGTCGACGAGGCTGAGCCCGTAGCTCTCGAGGAGTCCGGGGACCTCGCTGGGCTCCAGTCCGAAGATCCACGGCTCGGACGCGTCCAGCCGTGGCCGCCGGCCGTCGGACCAGCCGTCCCACACCGAGCCGTCGATGATGCCGCGCCGCACGTAGGTGAACACGAGGACACTGCCGGGGACGGACGCTCCGACGCACGCCAGTGTCGAGCGGACCGCTGCCTCGGGGAGGTACTGCGTGACGCCCTCCCACACGAAGAGGACGGGATTCGTACGGTCGAGACCTGCTGCTCCCAGCACGTCGCAGAGCGGCTCCGTCGTGAAGTCCGCCGGGATGAACCTCACCTCGGCAGCGAGCGCCGGAACACCTCGCAGGCGCTCCACCTTGTACTGCTGCGTGCCCGCAAGGTCGAGCTCGAGGACGGTGGCACCGGCCAGCAGCGGCAGGCGAAAGGCCCGGGTGTCGAGCCCCGCACCGAGGATGACGACCTGGGTCGTGCCGCCCTCGACGAGCCCGTTCACCACGTCGTCGATGTAGCGCGTGCGCATGACCTGCGCGCCATAGGTGCCCGACCCCAATTCGGTGAGGTACAGCTCGCGCATCGGGCCGCCGGCCATGGTGACGATCATCGGGTCGAGGAGGCGGGCAACCACCGGATCGTTGAACAACCGTGAGGCCGGTGGCTGCCCCTGCTCGATGACCCGGCACAGCGCCGCACCCCATGCCGTCCTGCTGGGACGTGCCCTGCGGGGTGCTTTCCTGCCCACCCGTGCCCCTGCCACATTCCCATTCAAGCATCGGGCGCGCGACAGGGTTGGGCCTTGGCATACTTCACTCGGAGCGTCCGCAGAGCCGGGGCCCTTCGACACCCAATCCGAGCGGGAGCGCAACCAGTGGAGCCTTACTTCATCATCATCGGGGGAGTCGTGGTCCTCGCAGGCCTCGTCTGGGCAGCCGTCCGCAAGGCCCGCGGCTGACCGGTCCGCGCCGGCTCAGACGTTGACGTCGCCGATCAGCGGACGCAGCGTGCCGTACGCGATCCGCAGCCCTTCGACGACCTTCTCCGGGGTGCCGCCCCACATCGGGTCCTCGTGCTCCACCGACACCGTGCCCTCGAAGCCGGCTTCGTACAGCCGGTCGACGACCCGCAGCCAGTCGACGGAGCCGCGGCCCGGCACCCGGTAACGCCACCAGCCGGTGTGCCAAGGGTTGTCACCCTTGAGCACCGAACCGAAGAAGCCGTACTGGTTGCGCTTGTCAGGGAACAGTTCGAGGTCCTTGGCCTGCACGTGGATGATCGACGCGGCGAACGGCAGGATCGTCTCCACCGGGTCGATGCCGATCCAGGCAAGGTGGGACGGGTCCCAGTTCAGGTAGAGCCCGAGCTTGCTGGTCATCCAGTCCCAGAGTTCCGGGGAGTAGGCGATGTTCCCGGGGTAGCCGTCGGGGTGCCAGCCCTCCATCACGCAGTTCTCGATCATCAGCTTCACGCCGCGCTCGCCCGCGTAATCCACCAGTTCGGGGAATACGCGCTCGGCCTCGGCCATGTTGTCGGTGACCGACTTCGCCGGATCCCTGCCGATGAAGGTGCCTACGGACGGCACGCCCAACGACTGCGCCACGTCGATGCAGCCCTTCACATGGGTGCGGATCTCCTCACGGCGTGCAGGGTCGCCGATCAGGTTGTTCTCGTAGTAGCCGAGCGAAGAGATCTCCAGGCCGGTGCGCTCCAGCAGTCCGAGGGTTGCGTCCACATCCGCTCCGGTCCAGGTGGCCACGGGGAGGTGGGGTGCCTCGAAGTCGCGTCCGGGCTGGGCGGGCCAGGCCGCCACTTCCAGGCACTGGTAGCCCTGCGCGACCGCGTAACCGGCCACCTGTTCCAGCGTCCACGAGGGCAGGCAGGCGGTGAAGAATCCCAGCTTCATTCAATCTCCGTAACGGTGGTTGGTCGGGCGGACGCAGCGGCCCGCTGCCCGGCTCAGCGCGGGCTCAACGGGCTCCAGTCTGCAGGGAGTGGCGAAACGACGGGCGGAACCGACGTCACGCTCACCGGATTCCCAGAGGCGATCGACTCCTCGACAGCCAGCATGATGTCGAGCACGTGGTACGCCAGTTCCCCGCTGGCGCGGGGGGTGGTGCCGTCAGCGAGCGCACGGACGAGTTCGACGATGCCTATCCCCCTGCCCGTGCCGGCATCGTCCAGTTCGAGCTCACTGTGCTCCTCGCCGTCGACGTGCGTCCGCAGCACCCCGTCGAACCGGTTGGGGTCGGGGGCGACGACGGTGGCCCCTGTGCACTGGAACTCCAGCACGCCGGTGCGCCGCTGGCCCGAGTCGAAGCTGAACAGGCACACCGAGGACGCACCGGACGCGTGCCGCAGCAGCACGTTCGCAGTGGTGGGCACGGACACGTCGAAGGTGGCCCCGGTGTTCGGCCCCGCCATCACGGTGCGCACGTCGCGCGCGCGTCCGCCGGCGGCGACGACAAAGGTGACCGGCCCGAGCCCGAGGACGAGCGAGGTGAGGTAGTACGGACCGATGTCGAGAACGGGTCCCCCACCGGGGGCGAAGAAGAACTCCGGGCTGGGGTGCCAGGCGTCCGGTCCTGGATTCTGCATGATCGCAAGCCCCGCCAGTGGCCGGCCGACCGAGCCGTCGGCAAGGGCACGCAGGGTGGCCTGGATACCGGGTCCGAGAACCGTGTCGGGAGCGCAGCAGACCTGCAGCCCCAGCGAGGCCGCCTCGTCGAGCAGCGCCCGGGCGGACGCCCGGTCGAGCCCGAGCGGTTTCTCGCTCCACACATGCTTGCCCGCGCGGATCGCTGCGGTGGAGACCTCCACGTGGGCGGCAGGGATCGTGAGGTTCACCACGATGTGCACCCTTGGGTGGTCGAGGACCGTCTGGAGCGAGCCGGAGACCGGCACGCCATGAGCCTTTGCCTGCGCTGCTGCCCTTTCGGTGTCGAGGTCGCCGATGGCGACGACCTCGACATCCGGGTACCGCGCAAGGTTCGTCAGGTATTGGGTCGAGATGGTTCCGGCTCCGGCCAGGCCGATCCCGACCGCCATCACCGCGCCTTGAGGTAAGCGATGCTCTGACGGACCTCCTCGATCGGGTCGACTGCTGCGAAGTCGAACTCGCACACCCAGGTGCGGTTCGGCGACGCGTCAAGGATCGGGGGAATGTCCATCAGGCCGGTGCCGAGCACAACGTTGGCCGCGCCGCTGCGCGACGGCTGCAGGGGGCCGTCCTTGACGTGCAGGTGGGTGATCCGGTCGCCGTAGGTGTCCAGCAGGGCCGGGACGTCGCGGCCGCCGGTTGCTGCCCAGTAGGTGTCCACCTCGAGGACGATGCGCTCGTCCAGCAGGGAGACGAAGTAGTCGTAGGCGGGCACGCCGTCGATGTCGGGTGCCGTGAACTCGAAGTCGTGGTTGTGGTAGCCGATGGCGAGGCCGGCGTCGGCAAAGGCGTCGACCTGGGCGTTGAGGCCGTCTGCCAGCTCACGGATCCCCGCGGCGTCCAGCCACTTCTCCTTGTCCCAGTACGGCTGGAAGACGGTGCGGACACCGAGCGCCTTCGCTGCCCCGAGCACCTTCTCCGGGTCGGCGAGAAGGCCTGCGTGCGCACTGCCCGCCTTGAGGCCGACCGTGGCCAGAGCCTCGGGGAGCCAGTCGAAATTCTCGATGCCGAACGGCTCGACCTCGTCGACTCCCATGGCCGCGACAGCGGCCAAAGTCGCGTCCCGGTCGGACGAAAGCTGGTCCCGAAGGGTGTAAAGCTGGATGCTTACTGCGGCCACAACGCCTCCTGTAGTTAGAATGATCGCGCTCTCAAAGGTATCGCGCTGCGGCGCTCCCGGCGAGGGGGTTGAGACACATCCGGGCCGCCGTGAGCGCGATGGCCAAGCATCACCGATTACGAAGGAGTGATTGTGAGCAAGTTCCGGGTAGGAATCATCGGCGTCGGATTCATCGGCACCCTCAAGCATCTCGAAGGGCTCGGCGGCAACGCCGACCTCTGCGATGTGGTGGCGGTCTGCGACCTCGACATCGACCGTGCGAAGAAGGCGAAGGACAATTTCGGCAGCGCCGACTCCTACGTGACAACCGACTGGCACGACCTCGCCAACGACGCCAGCATCGACGTCATCTACGTCTGCACGTGGAACGTCAGCCACTGTGAGATCACCTGCGCGATGCTCGAGGCCGGAAAGCACGTCATGTGCGAGAAGCCGATGGCCGTCACTGGCGAGGATGCGCGCACGATGGTGGAGACGGCCAAGCGCACCGGCAAGAAGCTCACGATCGGCTACCAGAACCGGCTGCGCCAGGACGCCCAGTTCGTCCGCGGCGCCGTGGACGCCGGCGAGCTCGGCGAGGTCTACGTCGCCAAGGCCCACGCCGTGCGCCGCCGCGGCGTCCCGACCTGGGGCGTGTTCACGGACAAGGAGAAGCAGGGCGGCGGGCCGCTGATCGACATCGGCACCCACGCGCTCGACCTGGCCCTGTGGTACATGGGCAACTACGAGGTGGACTCGGTCACCGGCTCGGTCTACGAGAAGCTGCGCGGCAAGCCCGAGGGCAACCCCGGCGGCGGCTGGGACCCCGAGACGTTCAGCGTCGAGGACTCCGCGTTCGGCTACGTCCGCATGAAGAACGGCGCGACGATCTTCCTCGAGGCGGCGTGGGCACTCAACGTCAAGAACCCCCGTGAGGCGGCGGTGACGCTGATCGGCACTGAGGGCGGCGCGGAGATCGAGGCGGGCGAGGGCGGTTACGAGGCCTCCCTGAACAAGGTGCTGGCCAACCGGATGATCGTCACCCGGCCCAACGCGAGCGCGAAGGATTCCGCCGGCTTCACCGCCCTCGGCATCCTGGAGACGAGGCAGTGGCTCGAGGCGATCGCCAACGACACCGACCCGCTCGTCCTGCCCGAGCAGGCGTGCACGGTGACCGAGATCCTCGAGGCCATCTACGCGTCGGCCGCGTCCGGCGAGCCCGTCCGGTTCTGAGCAGCGGAAGCGTTGAGGAGCTGCAATGAGCCACCCCGTCACGTTGTTCACAGGTCAGTGGGCCGACCTGCCGTTCGAGGAGCTGTGCCGGCTCGCGTCCGAGTGGGGTTATGACGGCCTGGAGATCGCCTGCTGGGGCGACCACCTGGACGTCTACCGGGCCGCGACCGACGACAGCTACGTCGCAGCGAAGCTGGCGACGCTGGAGAAGTACGGGCTGGGGGTGTGGGCGATCAGCAACCACCTCAAGGGCCAGGCGGTCTGCGACGATCCGATCGACTTCCGGCACCGCGACATGGTCTCCGACCGGGTCTGGGGCGACGGGGACGCCGAGGGCGTCCGGCAGCGCGCAGCGGAGGAGATGAAGCTGACCGCCATCGCGGCCCGCAAGCTCGGTGTCGACACCGTGGTCGGTTTCACCGGTTCGAAGATCTGGCAATACGTCGCCATGTTCCCGCCGGTACCCGATGCGGTGATCGATGAGGGCTACACCGACTTCGCGAACCGCTGGAACCCGATCCTGGACGTGTTCGACTCCGAAGGAGTCAGGTTCGCCCACGAGGTACACCCTTCGGAGATCGCCTACGACTACTGGTCGACCAAGCTGACGCTGGAGGCGATCAACCATCGCGAAGCGTTCGGGCTGAACTGGGACCCGTCCCACATGATGTGGCAGGAGATCGACCCGGTCGGGTTCCTCATCGACTTCGCCGACCGGATCTACCACGTGGACTGCAAGGACACGAAGATGGCCACCGGCAACGGCCGCAACGGCCGCATGGGCTCCCACCTGCCCTGGGGCGACCCGCGCCGCGGCTGGACGTTCGTGTCCACCGGCAACGGCGACGTGCCCTGGCAACGCTGCTTCCGGACGCTGAACGCGATCGGTTATGACGGCCCGGTCAGCATCGAGTGGGAAGACGCCGGCATGGACCGCCTCCGCGGCGCCAAGGAAGCCGTGGACTTCGTCCGCGCCAACCTCTTCGACCCACCCACCACCAGCTTCGACGCGGCCTTCAGCCAGGCCGCCCAGCCCACCGCCTGAACCGGACCGAATTGGGGACGGTTCCAATTCGGTCCACCTTCTCGCGACGTGAGGGTTGGACCGAGTAGGAACCGTCCCCGATTCGGTCCGTCAGGGTCAGTCGCTGTAGGCGCCGGCAGCGATGTCCTCGACGAGGGTCGCGTGGGTCGGCTCCCAGCCAAAACGGTCACGAGTCAGCTGCGCCGACGCCGGAACATCGAGGGCGAAGAAGGTACCGATCCAGCCGAAGTGATCCGCTGCCTGCTCGGCCGGGACGGAGCCGACCGGCAACCCCAGTGCTTCACCCAGCGCCTCAGCGATCGACCTCGACGTCACAGCCTCCTCGGCCACCGCATGCACGACGGTGCCGCCCGGGCCCTTGTCGAGGGCCAGCGCGATCAGTCGTCCGGCGTCGAGGCGGTTCACGGCGGTCCAGCGATTGGTGCCGTCGCCGACGTAGGCCGACACGCCACGGTCCCGTGCAACTCTCGCGATCTGGGCGATGAACCCGTGGTCACCGCCCTGGCCATGGACGGTGGGCGCGAACCGCAGCGCGACGCTGTTGACACCCCGGGCGGCGTACTCCATCGCGAGCGCCTCGGCTCCCCCGCGTGGCGCTTCCGGACCCGAGAACGGACTGGGATCCACCTCGGTCCGGACGCGGCCAGGCGTCGGGGCGATGCCGGAGGCGAAAAGGAACGGCTTGCCTGAACCCTCCAGCGTCGTCACGAAGGTCTCGACCGCTGCGCGCTCGGCACGGTTCGACTCGGCCGGGTTCGACCAGTCGTGCTTGTTGGCCAGGTGCAGGACCGCATCGGCACCGCCCGCTTCTGCTCGCAGCACAGCGAGGTCGTCGAGGCCGGCGTCGAGCGGCTCGACGCCGGCGAGGCGGAGCTTGTCCGCCGATGCCGCTGAACGGGCAGTGCCGCGGAGCTCGTGGCCCGCAGCGAGCAACTCCGGGACGGCGGCGGATCCGATCCAGCCGGACGCGCCAGTCATGAACACCTTCATGGATTTCCTTTCGTTCACGTGATGACAGGTTCTGACATCCCAATGTACTCGCTGACGTCAGAGACTGTCATCACGTATGATGGACCCCATGGGCCGTTGGGAGCCGGGAGCACCGGAACGATTGCGTGCGGCAGCGCTCTCGCTGTTCGCCGAGGCGGGCTATGAACAGGCAACCGTCGCGCAGATCGCCCAGCGGGCGGGCGTCACCGAACGCACCTTCTATCGCTACTTCTCCGACAAGCGCGAGGTGCTGTTCGCGGGCTCGGCCGAACTCCAGCGCCGCATGGTCGACGCCGTGACCGCTGCGGCCCCCACGGCTGATCCGGCACGTCTCGTGGCCATCGCACTCGACGCCCTTGCCAGCGCGTTCCCCGCTGAGCGCAGGGAGTTCGCCCGCTGGCGGAATGCCGTACTCGCCTCAGAACCGACCCTGCAAGAGCGCGAACTCCTGAAGCTCGCCGCCCTCAAGCGGGCCCTTTGGGTGGCGCTCACCGACCACGGGGTCGAGGGCGTCAAGGCCGCCGTCGCCGCCGAGTCGACCATCGGGGTCTTCCATGTCGGCTTCGCCCGCTGGATCGCCGACGGCGAGGAGCGCGACCTTGCCGAACTGCAGCGCGAGGCACTGGCGGCGCTCCGCGCCGTGGTGATGTGGGTCTGACCTGACGCTACCCAGTGCTGTGGAGCTCCCGGATCGCTGCAGCCATGGCGCGCGCATAAGCCTCCACTGCCCCCAGGTCGGCCCCTGAGGTCGCCCGGTTGAGTCGGTCGATGGCCGCGTCGGCGCGTGCGTAGGAGTCCTGGATCTGCTGCTCGCGGTCGGGCCTGATCGCGATCACGACAGCGCGTCTGTCCTCATCGGGGCGGGTGCGGCTGATCCAGCCACCGTTCTCAAGGCGCTTGAGGATGCCGGTCATCGTGGCGGGGTGGGTGTGGGTGCGACGCGAGAGTTCGGTCGGCGTGATGGTCCGGGCCCTGTGTACGAGGTCGAGCGCAGCGAGGTCGGTGTCGCTGAGCCCGAGGAGGCGACCGTTGCTCCGGTTGAACGCGAGCAACTCGATGTAGAGGTCCTGGATCGCCGGTCGCGGGTCGGGTCGCTTGCTCGGGGTCACCTGGGCAAGCCTAGCGGCAAAGCCCTGATAGTTTGGTACTCATATAGTATGAGTCTCATATCATCTTCCCAGGAAGGGCAGCAGCCATGCGCGTCACCGTCTTCGGAGCGAGCGGCCCCACCGGTCGCCTGCTCACCCGACAGCTCCTCGACGCCGGCCACACGGTCACGGCGCTGGTGCGGCATCCGGACACAGCGGACCTCGTCGGGCTCGCCGGCCAGCATCTCACCGTGCTCGCAGGGGACGCGACAAGGTCGACCGATGCCGAACGCGCCCTCGGCGGTGCAGACGCTGCGGTCTCCGTCCTCGGCACCCCCTACAGTCGCCAGCCGATCACCGTCTACTCGGAGAGTGCGCGGGCGATCATCGGCGCGATGAGGGCCGTCGGCGTCCGGCGTCTCGTCGTCACCAGTTCCATGGCGACCACCGGCTGGCAGGACCCCGCCTGGGGCTGGCTGACGCGCAACCTCGTGCGACGCATCCTCGACAGGGTCGGCGGCACGCTCTACGCCGACATGGCCCGGATGGAGGAGCTTGTCGGCGAATCCGGACTCGACTGGACGGTGATGCGTCCGCTCGGCCTCGCCAACATGGACCCGCCTACCGAGTACGCCATCGCAGAGGACCACATCAGCGGTGCACAGACGGCCCGTCGCGACCTGGCGGCTGCGATCGTCGACCAGCTCGGCCGCTCGGACTACATCGGCAAGGCCCTTGCGGTCGCGACAACGAACAAGACCGTCAGCATCCCTGTGACGATCTGGCGAGAGGGCCTCCGTCCCAACCTGCCCGGATTCAGGGCGCGGAAACCTGCCTCGGTGCGCTGACGGCGGCCCCTTGCGCGTCCTGGGCATCGGCGGACCCCAGGCCGCTTCTGAGCCCCGGACGATGGAAGGCTGCGCCCACCACGCCGACGATGAGCAGGATCACCACACCGCAGGCGAGGGCAACGCTCGCGCCCTGGCTGAACGCTGCGCGGGCCGGGGCTATCCAGGTCGGGTCGTTGATTGCGCCGACGATGGACGCCCTGACGGCAGCAGGCGCCCCAGCGGGGAGTGCAGAGCGGTACGCCTGGTTGAGCACGGCGCCCAGCAGCCCGACCCCGAGCGCCCCGCCGACCTCCTGGAAGGTGTCGTTCAACGCTGATCCGATGCCTGCGCGACCGACCGGCAGCGCATCGATCACCTCGATGGCCACCGTCGTCAGCGAGGCACGCACCCCGATCATCACGACGACCATGCCGCTGACGATGGCCCACACCGAGAAGGGCCAGACGGCGATGATCCCGGCGCCCGTGGCGCTGATGGCCAGTCCGCCCGCGATCATCACCCGCACCGGGAGCCGGTTGGCCAAGGTGGCGATCGGCCCGGTCAGGACGATCAGTGCCACGACGACGGGGAGGCTCAGCAGGCCGGCAACCAGCGGCGAGTAGCCCAGCACCAGTTGCACGAGCTGGGTCTGGATGAACATGATCGACGCCATTGCCATGAAGGCCGCGGCCTCGACGACGGCGGGCACCGCGAAGGCGCGGCTTGCCACAACCCGCAGGTCGAGCATCGGATGGATGGCCGTGAGTTCCCGCCGGCAGAACAGGACCGACAGCACCACCGCCGCGCAGAAGGCGGCGAGGACGGGCACCGACAGCCAGCCCTCCTCCGGTCCACTGCTGAGCCCGTAGATCAACGCGGCGAGGAAGCCGACGGACAGGATGGCGCCCGGAAAGTCCGTCGGCTCCCCCGTGGCCTCCTTCGACTCCGGGATCGCCCGCAGCACCACCGGCACGGCGACGAGCGCGACCGGGATGTTGATGGCGAACAGCCACTGCCAGCTCAACCGTGTCAGCATCAGGCCGGCCAGCACCGGGCCGAAGACGATGCCGGCGAGGGAGACCGAGCTCCAGATACCGACGGCCTTGGTCCGGATCGGGCCGGGGAAGGTGACGTACATGAGGGAGAGCGTGCTGGGCATGGCCAGGGCGGCGCCCACGCCGACCAGGGCCCGGATGGCGATCAGCACGGCAGCGGTGTGCGCAACGACGACGAGCGCAGAGCCCGCAGCCATCAGCAGCAGCCCGACCACGAGGACCTTCTTGCGTCCCACACGGTCGGAGAGGTTGCCCGTCGTCAGCAACAGGCCACCGAAGGTGACGGAGTAGGCGGTCACCACCCACTGCAGTTCGGCGTTGCTGGCTCCCAGTGCCGTTCCGATGGAAGGCAGGGCGACGTTGAGCACCGAATTGTCGAGCATGATCACCATCACCGCCAGCATCAGCGCGCCGAGGATCGGCCACCGATTGCCGATGCGCATGGCGTCGGCGTCCGCTGCGGCTCGGCCGTCCATCATCGTGCCTCCTATCGAACGCTGCTCGCCGTATCGAACATCGTTCCAGTTATCTCGAACAGCGTACGACCGTCGTACGATGTTTGACAACACGATGTGGGACAGGAGCTCCGCAATGGTCGATCGTCCGCGCGCCAGCGAGCGAAGGGCTGCGGGCAAGGGCCCCCGCACGTCGTTGACTCTCGAGGCCATCATCGACCGCGCCTGCCAGCTGCTCGACAACGAGGGCCTTGAGGGCCTCACCCTGCGACGGCTCGCCGGCGAGCTGGGCGTCGGGGCCGCTTCCGTCTACTGGTACGTAGACGGCAAGGACGAGCTGATCGAGCTCTGCCTGAACGCCACGCTGGAGCAGGTCGTCACCGACCTGCTAGGACACCGGTTCGATGCGGCGAGCTGGAAGGCCGACCTTCGCACGATGTTCAGCGACCTCTTCGACCTGCTCACGAGGCACCCGTGGGTGGCGCAACTGATCAGCAGCCAGCAGAGCCGCGGCCGGCTGGTGATGCTGGTCTGGGACCGGGTCGGTGTCCTGTTGGGCAGCCTCGGCCTGAGCGTCGAGGAGTCCTTCTACGCCGGTTCGGCCCTGATGGGGCACCTCGGAGCGATGAGTCTCGTGTCCGCTACCCAACGCGTCAGTGGCACGGATCCGGATGGCGGAAGGGAGGTGCGCCTTCAGCGCATCGCCGAGGACATCGCAGCTCTCGATCCCGAGGTGTTCCCGGGAATCTCGCTCAGCATCCCCGTGCTCCTGCGCCACACCGAGCGGGAGCAGTTCGTCGGCGGCCTCGACCTGATCCTGGACGGCATCGCCTCACGCCTCCCGTCCGCCTGAGGACGGCCCACCGCTGGGCAGCGGACTCGAAGGACGACTGTCAGGGCTTCCTCTCGGTGGAGCCAGCTGCGACCGGGGTGAGTCTGCGCTGGGGTCTGGGAGGATCACTGGGTACGTCCACTCGCCAGTGAGGAATCCCGATGGAGATCCTGTTCGACACCGCCAACCTGACCGACATCGAGGAGATGACGCCGTTCTACCCGGTGTCCGGTGTCACGACGAACCCGACGATCATCAAGGCAGAGGGACGCATCGACTTCTACAACCACCTGCGGCGGATCCGGGAGATCATCGGGCCCGACCGCACGCTCCACATCCAGGTGCTGGCGCAGGACGCGGACGGGATCGTGGCCGACGCCCACCGGCTGCTCGACCAGGTCGACGGGAACGTGTTCGCCAAGATCCCGACCACCGAGCAGGGCATCCGGGCGATGCGGCTGCTCAAGGACGAGGGCATCGGGGTGACCGCGACAGCGATCTACTCCAAGACCCAGGGCATGCTCGCCATCGCAGCCGGCGCCGACTACATCGCGCCCTACTTCAACCGGATGGAGTCGTTGGACATCGACACCTCTGCAACGATCAAGTCGCTGGCGAAGTTCATCGACCGGCACGGCGCGAAGTGCAAGATCATGGCGGCCAGCTTCAAGAACGTCGCCCAGGTCAGCGCGGCGTTCGAGGCCGGCGCCGCTGCCGTCACCTTGCCCCCGTTCCTGCTCCGCGCAGCACTCGGCGCCCCCGACGTGGTGCAGGCCGTCAACGCCTTCGCCCAGGACTGGTACGACACCTTCGGGACCACGACACTGCCTTGACCGAAGCCTTCAGTGCTCGTGACGGTGCTCGGTGTCAGGGTAGTGCCGGTGGGTGTGGGTGAGCTCCTCGTGAGTGTGGAAGTGGCTGTGCCGCACGCCCGGCGGAACCTGCTGCTCGTGATTGTGGCGATGGTGCTCGTCGTGGACGTGGGCGTGCACGTGCGTGACTGACCGGTGGGTGTGCTCGTGCTGGTGGCGCTCGGTCAGGTGGAGCCACACCCCGAGGGCCATCAGGACCGCTGCGACTCCCAGCGGCCAGGTCAGCTGGTCGCCCAGCGCCACGGCAAGGATCGCACCGAAGAACGGTGCGATCGAGAAGTAGGCACCGGCACGCGCCGTGCCGAGGTGCCGCATCGACACGATGAACAGTACGAGGCTGATGCCGTACGCGAAGAGCCCGACCACCAGCGCGCCGGCAATCGGTCCGGCAGCCGGGAGCGCTGCACCGAGGCCGAAGGCGACCACGAGGTTGACGGGGCCCGCGACCGAGCCCTTCACAGCGGCGAGCCACGTGGCATCGGTCTCTGCGACCTTGCGGGTGAGGTTGTTGTCCAGCGCCCACGCCAGGCAGGCGCCGAGGATCGCGAGGGACGGCCACACGCTGCCGAGGGTGGCACCGGACGGCACGCTCAGCACCGCTGCGCCGGCGAGGATCGCAAGCATCCCTGCGGCGACGCGCCTGTCGACGTTCTCGCCGAACACGAACCAGGCGAGCAGCGCAGTGAACAACGCCTCGGCATTGAGCAGCAGGGACGCCCCCGAGGCGGGCATGTTGGCCAACCCGAACATCATCAGCACCGGTCCGACAACGCCGCCGGAAAGGATGGCGCCGGCGAACGGCCAGAACTCGCGACGAGAGAGTCGCACGCGCGGCGACCGGCGGACCAGCCGGATGAGCCACAGCCCTGCGCCCGATCCGCAGTAGAGCAGTCCGGCGAGGAGCCACGGGCTCACCGACCCGAGCAGCAGCTTGGCGACGGGGGTGCCTGCGCCGAAGAGGACGGCGGACATCAGGGCCAGCCGTACGCCCCGGTTGCTCCTGCCCACGCCTTCCATGGTCTCCACTATTCCGCACAGCCAGGACGCGTGGTCATCCCATCAGTCCAGGGTCATCAGGCCATTCAGGAGCTCCTGGGAGGCCGCCAGCGATTGCGGCGAGAGGTCGAGCGTCCGGTGCATGTCGCCGTAGCCAACGCCCTCGGTGCGCTGGTAGCCGGCGGCCTCGAAGAAGGCGGTGTGGCGGGGGTCGAGGCGAATCAGCCGGGACACCGTGTGGTGGTTGACGATGAAGTCGGCATGGGCCAGCGACAGCAACGCCCGCCCGGCGCCCTGCGCCCGCAGGCTCCTCCGCGTGGCGACATAGCTGACGTAGCCGCCGTCGACTCGATGCTCCGGGGGCCGGGTGTGGTTGTCGGCCATCTGGTAGAGGATCCCGCCGCAGATGACGTGCCTGCGGGCTGCCACGATCAGCCGCCGATGGATGCCCTCCACTGGCTCGATCTGGGCGTCGAACGTCGAGGGACGCATCCTGAAGGTCTCGGCGAACAGGTCACGCATCGCGCTCACGTGCGGGCTGTCCGGGTCGTTGGGAAGCCGCCACAGGTCGAACCCGTCCTCGTCGCCTGCGAAGACAGTGGGGAAGAAGCGGCTGACGACAGTCTCGAAGATCCTCATCCGGGGCCAGTCCATCCACTCAGGCAGGGTTGCCGAGGTGCCCCGATCAGGACGTTCATGGGCTTCCGTTCGGGTAGCGCCGAACCGCCCCGGCAAGGCGCCGGGGCGGTTCGAGTTGGTCAGGCGGGCGTGGTGATCACGCGTTGGCTGCGCCGGTGAACTCTGCACCGAGAAGAGCCTTCTTGGCCTCGTTCTCGTCGCGGATCTGACGGAACAGCTTGTCACTCAGCGGGTACTTCCAGAAGATCAGCATCGCGATGATCGCGCAGATGGCGGGCAGCAGGCCGATGGTGAACTTGATGGCGAAGATGGCCGAGTCCGGCTGGATCGGGTTCGGGTCGAGAGCAGTCGCCGAGAGGTAGCCGCCGATCGCGAGTGCCCAGGCGCCGCCGGCCCCACCGATGGACTGGGTGATCTTGCGTGTGAAGGAGAACAGCGCGTAGGTCGCACCCTCCGACCGCTTGCCGGTCTTCCATTCGCCGTACTCGACGGTGTCGGCTTCGAGGCCGAACATCACAGTGTTGATCAGGGATGCGCCCACGCCCTTGATGGCCAGGAAGACCAGGGCGAGGATGACACCACCCGTGGGGACGAAGAAGAGGGCCACACCACCGACGACGGTGAACAGGCCGCAGTACTGGAAGACGTTCTTCTTACCCATCTTGCGAATGATCCACGGGATGATCGGGGTGATCACCAGGGCGATGCCCGAGTTCACCAGTGTCATGGTGGCCGTCTGCCCGATGTCACCGAGGACGAACTTGGCGTAGAAGGCGGTCGCGCCGCCGACGGCGAACAGGCCGATCAGGTAGAAGAAGCTGGCGCCACACAGGTAGGCAAGGGCCTTGTTGTGCTTGATCGTGTCGATGGTTTCCCTGATGGTCACGCGGGGGGTGGTACGAACCACCGACTCCTTGCACCACAGGAAGGTGAGGAAGAAGGCGACCGAGCCGACCACGATGAACCACATGGTGGTCGAGGTGAACACAGACTGGACGGCCTGCCGGTAGACCAGCACGGCCGCGTCATACGTGGCCTTCGCCGCAGCGTCGGCGTTGGGGGCCAGCTTGGGGGCCGTCTTCTGGATGGCCGAGATCTGCGGGGCGACGATGTAGGTGAGCAGGACGCCGCCGATGGCCGCGCCGAACGCCCGCCCGGCGACGAGCTTGGCCCGCTCGTTCACCGACTGGCTCATCGCGGAGGCCAGCGAGCCGTAGGGAATGTTGATCAGGGAATAGATCAGGCCCAGCGCCGCGTATGCCAGGTAGGCGTAAAGGAGCTGGACATTCATGTCGGGGTTGACCTCGAAGATTCCCAGCCACTTAATTCCGGGGGTGGGGATATTGAAGTTGAGGAAGCTGAGGAACAGGACCGGGACGGCGAACCACAGGATGAACGGCCGGAACTTGCCCCATCGGGTCATGACCTTGTCGACCGCGCGGCCGGCGAACAGGTCGGTGAAGGCGTCCCACAGGCGCACGACTAGGAACATCGTGCCCACGGCCGCCGCGGACAGGCCGCCAACATCGGTGAAGTAGTAGAGGAGGAAGGACGTCGACATCGAGAAGGAGAGGTTCATGGCGAAGTCGCCGAGTCCATATCCGACAACGGCCTTCGCCGGCTGTTTGGCCACCGCTCCCAGGTGAACGGGTGGCGCTGAGATTGCGGTCATCATTGATCCTTTTCGTGAGGCCGGGCCATTACCGGATTCGAAGTTGCTTGATGCTATGGCGATGGCAACTTCAGCTCTGAGCTGTTGCCAACTGTTTCCTCCGCACCACGCCTGGCAGCGCTGACGCACCGGATGCGCACTTCCCTCGCGTCCAAGGATCCTCCTGCGCAGCCGGCACGGCCATAGGATCGCGGGCATGGCCGATACCGCTGGAAGCCGCCCGACACAGCTCGTCTGGATCGACGCGCGCAACGGCGTGGCCGGTGACATGCTGCTCGGCGCGCTCGCCGACGTCGGGGTCTCCTTGACTGCCATGCAGCAGGCGATCGACGCCGTGATGCCGGGGACGGTGCGGCTGACGATGGCAGAGGTCCAGCGCGCAGGCCAGCGCGCGACCAAGGTGGAGGTGGAGGTTCTCGTCGACGACCTGCCGCACCGCGACTGGACCGTGATCCGGGCCATGTTGCAGGACTCGACGCTGCAGCCTGCGACGAAGGAGCGTGCGCTGGCGGTCTTCGAGAGCCTCGCCCACGCGGAGGCCAGGGCGCACGGGATCGACGTCGAGACCGTCCACTTCCACGAGGTGGGCGCCTGGGACTCGATCGCGGACGTTGTGGGGGCGTGCGCGGGCCTGGTCGAACTCGGCGTCGACAGGATCACTGCCGGACCGGTGGGAGTCGGCTCGGGGAGCATCCGGACGGCGCACGGCGAGATCCCGATCCCGGTGCCGGCTGTGCTGGAGCTGTCGCGTGGCTGGCAGGTGCTGGCCGCTGGCCTGGGTGAACTGGCCACACCCACCGGCATGGCGCTGGTCACCACGCTTGCCGAACTGGCACCGACCCTGCCCGACTGCACGGTGGCGGCAGTGGGGATCGGGGCCGGCTCACGCGATGATCCCGGCCGCCCCAATGTGGTGCGGCTGATCGTCGGCGAGGTGACCGCAGCTGCTGGTAGCGCCGAGGCCTGGGTGCTGGAGGCGAACGTCGACGACCTGGATCCGCGGCTGTGGCCGGGAGTGCTCTCCACCCTGATGGCCGCCGGCGCGGACGACGCCTGGCTCACCCCGATCCTGATGAAGAAGGGCAGGCCCGCACACACCCTTCATGTGCTGGCCGGCGCCGAGGCTCTCGCCCGGCTGCGCGAACTGGTCTTCGACCTCGTGCCAACGCTCGGCATGCGCGAGACGCCGACGAAGAAGCACGTGCTCGACCGGTCCTGGGTCGAGGTGGTGGTTGACGGAGGCCCCGTCCGGATCAAGCTCGGCCACCGGAGCGGCCGGATCATCACGGCCACCCCGGAGTTCTCCGACGTTGCCGCGGTGGCAGAGGCGTCCGGCGCTACCGAACGGTCGGTGCTCGCCAGAGCCAATGCCGCTGCGGCCGCTGCCGGGCTGACGGTGGGTGGGACGTCCCCGACCCTTCGCAACTCCTAGGTAGCTTCGCGGAAACGGTCCCTGAGGAGGCTCGGGAGCGCAGCGAACGAGCCCTCACGAAGGGCGCCGACATCGCGATTTCTCGGACCGTTGAGGCTAGTAGCCGAGGCTCTTGATGTGCGCCATCGAGTCGGCGAGGCAGTCGTAGGCGTCGCGGCCGTAGAGCTCGTCCTGCTCGACCAGGAGGTACTCGGCGCCACTCGTGACGGCCTGCTCGATCACGGGCCCGAAGTTGATGGTGCCCGCACCCACCTCTGCGAACTGCACCAGGTTGGCGAAGGCCTGCATGAAGCCGGCGGAATCGCCAGCGGCCAGCAACTCCATGGCGGCCGGAGGAAGCGTTGCCACCCGGTAGTCCTTGAGGTGCACGAGCTCGACCTGGCCCGCGACCTCGGCGAGCACCTCGACGGGGCTCCTGCCGCCGCGCTGCACCCAGTGCACGTCGATCTCGAAGTGGACCGACGGCGACACCCGGCGCACGATGTCGAACAGGGTCTCGCCGTCATGCTTCGCGAAGTCAACGTGGTGGTTGTGGTAGGCCAGCGTGATGCCTTCTGCCGCCAGGCGCTGGGCCGCCGCCTCGGTCTCGTCGGCGAACCGCACCACTGCCTCCTTCGAGACCATCGCCTCGAAGGGCATCATGCCGATGCGGGCGAAACGGCAGTCGAGGCGTCGGCAGTCGTCGACGATCTTGGCGAAGTCTGCGTCCAGGGCGTCCCCGGTAGCTGTGGGGCCCTTCTTCAGTGCGACGGAGACGGCTGCCACCTGGAGGCCGAGCTCGTCCCGTCCCCGTTCCAGCTGCTCGACGTTGGCCGCGTCCATCGGGATCTGCGAGACCTCCACGGCCTCGTAGCCGAGGCCTGCGACCCGTTGCAGCACGGAGAACATGCCGACGTCGGCGACCTTGTCGCGCACCATCATCAGCTGCACGCCGACCTTCGCCATGTCAGTTCTCCTCTCGGACGGCGAACTTGCCTTCGGTGGCGATCCGCTCGTTCAGCTCGGCGAGATAGGCGGCCTCGTCGAAGTCCGTGATCGACACTTCCCGTCCCGTCCAGCCTGACAGGTGGATCGCATTGGCGAGCCGGACCCCGTGGATGCCGTCATTGACCGGGGCGATCAGCGGCGTGCCGTCGAGGATGTTGGCTGCGAAGTTCTCGATGACCGCCGGGTGCTGCTCGCTCCACACCGACTCGTAGGTGGTCGTTGTGGTGGTCATCAGGTCGGAGCTGTCGGCGCCGCCGGCGAAGATGCGCATCACGTCGGTCATGTCCATGCGCTCGCTGAGCTCGCGTTCGGGAGCACTGAGACGCGTCACGGTGACCCGCCTGGAGTCCTCGACCACGATCTTGCCCTGGTCGAGCAGGATCTCCAGCCGGTCGGTGCCCGGCAGGTCGTGGGTGCAGGTGATGAACGTGCCGGTCGCGCCGCCCCCGAAGTCGACCACGGCCGTCACCTCGTCCTCGACCGCGATGTCCCGCTGGAAGCCGAACGCGAGCTTCGCGAACACCGACGTCGGCACGCCACAGATCCACTGCCACAGGTCGAGCTGGTGGGGCGCCTGGTTGACGAGGACGCCCCCGCCCTCTCCGCCCCAGGTGGCGCGCCATTGGCTCTGGTCGTAGTAGCCCTGCGGACGCCACCAGGTGGTGATGATCCAGCTCGTGTGCCGCAGCTTGCCGAGAGTGCCGCCCGCGACGAGTTCACGAAGGTCCTGGTAGAGCCTGTTGGTGCGCTGGTTGAACATGATCGCCGTGGTCAGCTCGGGGTGCGCTGCCGCGGTGTCGAGCAGCCTGCGCACCTGTCCGGTGTAGACGCCGGCCGGCTTCTCCACCAACACGTGGATGCCGCGCTCGAGCGCGTCCACCGCCATCTGCGGATGCAGGTAGTGGGGCACGGTGGTGACGACGGCGTCCACCTGGCCGCTGTCGAACATCGCCAGGTAGTCGGTGTGGAAGGGCACGCCGTAGCCGTCGGCCACCGCACGCTTGGCCTCGTCGATGTCACAAATGGCGCCCAGCACCGTGTTGCCGACCTTGCCGGCGGTGAGGAAGCCGGCGTAATAGCCGCCCTGCGCGCCGAGGCCGATGATGCCGAGGCGGATCTTCTGGTCAGCCATGGTGGTGATCCTTCGTTGGATGTCTTCGGTGTTGCTTCACGCTAGGCGGCCCACGCCAACACCGGCCTGTTGTTGCCATTCGTTGTCGGCGCAGGTTGCGGCGCTGCCGGGCGTCCGTGCTCAATGGAAGCCATGTGGACGCTTTCCGGATTCGCCGATGAGATCTCCCCCGACCTCGATGAGCAGGTGGCCCTCGTCACTGGCCTGGGCCTGCGGTACATCGAGCTGCGCTCGGCGTGGGACGTGAACGTCCTCGACCTCGACGGCGACCAGCTGTGCCGGGTGAAGACCACGCTTGACGGCGCCGGCCTTGGTGTCTCGAGCATCGGCTCGCCGATCGGCAAGATCGCCATCACCGATGACAACGCTCCGCACCTCGCACGGATGCGGCACGCTGCCGACGTCGCAAAGCTCTTCGGCGCTCCCTACATCCGGATGTTCTCCTACTTCATGCCCGCCGGCGCCGACCCCGACGGCTACCGGGATGAGGTGATCACCCGCATCGGTGACCTCGCCGCCATCGCGGAGGATGCCGGGGTCACACTGATCCACGAGAACGAGAAGGAGATCTTCGGCGACATCCCCCGGCGCTGCCTCGACATCGTCGAAGCCGTCGACAGCCCGGCCCTTGCCCTCACCTGGGACAACGCGAACTTCGTCCAGTGCGGCGTCCGCCCGTTCACGGAGGCGTACCCGCTGCTCGCGCCGCACGTCGCCTACCTGCAGGTGAAGGACGCTCTGGCCATCGATGGCACGGTGGTGCCTGCGGGCGAGGGTGACGGCGAGTTCAGGCAGACGATGCGCGCGTTCGCGGCAGCCGGCTTCGACGGGTTCGTCTCGCTCGAGCCGCATCTCGGCTACGGCCATTCCCTCGGCGGGTTCTCCGGGCCCGAGAACTGGACGCGGGCCTACCGGGCCTTCACGGCCGTCCTCGAAGAAGAAGGCATCGCCTACTCATGAGCACCGCAGCCGTCGTCGGCATCGGCGACATCTCCGCACTCCACCTGGACGCCATTCGTGCGAACCCCCTCATCGAGCTCGTGGGCGTCTGCGATCTCGACGCACAGCGCGCCGAGGCCGCGGGCCGAGCCTTCGGCGTCCCCTTCTTCACCGACCACCGCGAGCTCCTGCGCGCGGTCTGCCCGCAGGTGGTGCACGTCACCACGCCGCACGACCAGCACGTTCCGGTGGCCCTCGATGCCCTGGACGCCGGTGCGCACGTGCTCACGGAGAAGCCCATCGGGCAGAGCGTCACAGCGGGCCGCCGGCTGGTCGAGCGTGCTGCGGCCTCCTCCTGCAAGGTGGGAGTCGTGTTCCAGAACCGGTACAACCCGACAGCCGTCGCGATCCGTGAGGTGCTGACCTCCGGCGCACTCGGGCCGATCACCGGTGCACGGGCAGCCGTGTGGTGGTTCCGTCCTACCGCGTACTACGTGGCCGCACCGTGGCGAGGGCGCTGGGAGACCGCCGGCGGTGGGGTGCTGATCAACCAGGCCATCCACACCCTCGACCTGCTGCTGTGGTTCCTTGGCGCGCCGACAGCCGTGAAGGGCGTGGCCGCGACGCTGTCACTGGCCGGCGCGATCGAGGTGGAGGACACCGCGACGATCGTGATCGACCACGACTCCGGCGTCCGCTCGACCTTCTTCGCCACCAACGGCCACCACTCCAACGCCGATGTCGAACTCGAGGTCACCGGAAGGGACGGCTCCGTCCGGCTCGTCGGCGGCGAGGCCTGGCTGACCGACCGTTCGGGCACGCACCGCGTCGCGACCGACGCCCAGGCCGGCGGCGAGCGTTCCTATTGGGGCAAGGGCCATTCCCTGCTGATCGACGACTTCCACGCCAACCTCGACGACCCGGACCCGTTCTGGATCGGCCCCGCCGACGGCCTCGTCCCGCTGCAGGTCCTCCGCGAGGTCTATCGCCAGAGCGGCATCCTGCCCGAGGGCCAGCAGTTGTAGGGAGGTGGCGGACGCCCTTCGTGACGCGCTCGCTCGCTCCGCTCACGAACGCTCCTCAGGGAGCGTTTCGGAGTACCGGTCCCTGAGGAGCGCGGCGCTGAGCTTGCGAGGCGCCGCGCGTCACGAAGTACCGGTCCCTGAGGAGCGCGGCGCTGAGCTTGCGAGGCGCCGCGCGTCACGAAGTACCGGTCCCTGAGGAGCGCGGCGCTGAGCTTGCGAGGCGCAGCGCGTCACGAAGGGCGCCGACGTCCCGCTTCAGGCGGTGGCGGCGATCTGGGCGGCGAGGTGGCCGGCGCCGTAGCCGTTGTCGATGTTGACGACGGCGACGCCGGGAGCGCAGGAGTTGAGCATCGTCAGGAGCGCTGCGAGGCCTTCGAAGGCTGCGCCGTAGCCCACCGACGTCGGCACGGCGATCACCGGGGCTGCCACCAGGCCGGCGACGACGCTCGGCAAGGCCCCGTCCATGCCCGCGACGACGACGATCACCGCCGCGCTGCGCAGCAGCTCCAGCCGGTTCAGGATGCGGTGCAGGCCGGCCACGCCCACGTCGGCAACCAGCTCGGTGCGCCTGCCGAGGTAGCGGGCCACCAGTTGCGCCTCGCGGGCGACGGGAAGGTCGGAGGTACCGGCGGCCGCGATCACCACAAGTCCCCCGGTCTCCACCGGTGGCTCGGCAGGCCACCAGAGCAGCCGTGACTCCTCGTCCCTGCCGGCGTCGGGGAGTTCAGCCAGTACGGCGTCCGCCTGCTCTGCATTGGCACGGGTGAACAGCGTCCTTGCCGAGCGTTCCCGCACCGCGGCGGCGATCAGCCGCAGCTGGGCAGGGGTCTTCGACTCGCAGTACACCGCTTCGGGATAGCCCCGGCGCTCGGCCCGATCGAAGTCGAGGTCGGCCACCTCCTGCAGGGCGGCCGACGGCTGCCAGGCCCCGGCGTCAGGCACGCGTCACCAGCGGCAGGGTGAAGGCGCCGGACTGGATGCCGGCGAGGTCGAGGCTGACGAACCGGAAGCCGGCGGAGCGGACGGCTGTGAGCAACTGCTCGCGAACCCCGACGGAGACAGCATGCGGCAGGTCGGCAACCGGGAGTTCGAGCCGGGCGATGTCGCCGTGATGGCGCACGCGGGCGTCGGAGAAGCCGAGGGCGCGCACCGCCGATTCGGCCTTGTCGATCTGGCGCAGCTTCTCGGGAGTGACTTCCTGGAAGTGCGGGATGCGGGACGCGAGGCAGGGTGCGGCCGGCTTGTCCGCAGAGGCAAGTCCCAGAGCGCGGGCCACCTCGCGGACGGCGGCCTTGTCCAGCCCTGCGTCGGCGAGCGGGCGGAGCACCCGGTGGTTGGTCGCTGCCTGCGAGCCGGGACGGTCGGGGCGCCGCGCGTCGTCGGCGTTCTCGCCGTAGGCGATCGCGCTCAGGCTGTACCGATCGGCCACCTCGTCGGAGATGCGGGTGAAGAGTTCGTCCTTGCAGTGGAAGCAGCGGTCCGGCCCGTTGGCCCGGTACTCGGCGTTGTCGCCCTCATGCGTCTCGAGTTCGATCAGCGGGACGCCGATCGAGGCCGACACCTGGTGGGCGGCGGTGCGTTCGTCGGAGGCGAGGCTCGGCGACACCCCGAGGATGGCCAGCGTCCGCGTCGGTCCGAGGGCCCGGGCGGCGAGCGCCAACAGTACGGACGAGTCAACGCCACCGGAGAACGCGACGCCGAGGCGGTCGGGGTTGCCGAGTGCCGCGGTGACCCGGTCCGCCATCATCGCCGGCTCGCCGGTCAGCCTTCCAATCACTGCTGTACTCATCTCAGCCTCCTGTGGTGGGCCGGCCCTGCCCTGCGGGGATCGCGACCCCCGCGATCTCGATCTCCGTGCGATCGGCCGACCACTGCGTATGGAACGTACCCACCCGGTCCACCCGACGATAGGTGTGGGCCCCGAACAGGTCGCGCTGGCCCTGGATCAGGGCGGCTGTGCTGCGCTCTGCCCGCAGGCCGTCGTAGTAGCTGAGTGACGAGGCGAACGCAGGCGTGGGCACGCCGGCCATGGCGGCCTGCGCAACGACCCGGCGCCAGGCGGCAACGCCGGTGCCCACCACGTCTGCGAAGTACGGGTCCGCGATCAGCAGCGGCAGCTCCGGGTCGCGCTCGTAGGCCTCGGTGATCCGGTTGAGGAACCGTGCCCTGATGATGCAGCCGCCGCGCCAGATGCGGGCCATCGCGCCACGGTCGATCGCCCAGCCGTACTTCTCGCTTGCCGCAGCGATCTGGTCGAAGCCCTGCGAGTAGGCCACCACCTTCGACGCGTGCAGGGCGGAGCGGACGTCGTCGATGAACTGCTGGCGGTCGGCGATCGCCCACGGCTGCGCTTCGCCCGGAAGGACGTCCCGCGCAACGGTGCGCTGCGCCACCGAGCCGGAGAGGGCGCGAGCGAAGGTCGCCTCCGCGATGCCGGTCACCGGCACACCCAGGTCGAGGGCGCTCTGCACCGTCCAGCGCCCGGTGCCCTTCTGGCCGGCCTCGTCCACAACGATGTCGATGAACGGCTTCCCGGTTTCCGCGTCCACGTGGTGCAGGACCTCTGCTGTGATCTCGATCAGGAACGACTCCAGGTCACCGGAGTTCCACTCGGAGAAGATGTCGCCGAGTTCAGCCGGGCTCGCGCCCAGTCCCTGGCGGAGGAGGTCGTAGGCCTCACCGATCAGCTGCATGTCGGCGTACTCGATGCCGTTGTGCACCATCTTCACAAAGTGCCCCGCGCCGTCGGGCCCGACGTGCGTGCAGCACGGGACGCCGTCGACCTTGGCAGAGATGGTCTCCAGTATCGGGCCGAGCGACTTGTAGGACTCCTCGGTGCCGCCGGGCATGATCGCTGGACCCAGGAGGGCGCCCTCCTCGCCACCGGAGATGCCGGCGCCGACGAAGTGCAGGCCGCGCTCGCGCAGCGCCCGCTCCCTGCGGATGGTGTCGGGGAAGTGCGAGTTGCCGCCGTCGACGACGATGTCGCCTTCGTCAAGGTAGGGCAGCAGCGCGGTGATGGTGGCGTCCGTCGCGTCGCCGGCCTGCACCATCAGGATGATCCGGCGCGGGCGCTTGAGGCTGGCGACGAAGGCGTCGACGCTCTCTGTCGGGCCGAAGGAGCCGGTCTTGCCGTAGGCGGCCATCAGGTCCCGCGTGCGTCCGGGCGTCCGGTTGTACACCGCGACGGTATAGCCGTGGCTGGCGAAGTTGCGGGCGAGGTTGCTGCCCATCACAGCCATGCCGATCACGCCGACGTCGGCGGTCGGCTCGGTGACGGTGTGCTCGGTGTGGACGGTGATGGACATCGATGGCTCCTGGCGCAGGCGAGGTTCGCTAAGGCCGGTGATCGGCCGCGTGACTCCAATCAACCAGCGGTGCTGGTTTTGCGGCAACAGGTTGCCGCCGGTTGCCGCAGGATAACCTGTCGGCGTGACGGATCAGCCGCGCGCGCAAGTCACCATCTACGACGTCGCCAAGGCCGCCGGGGTGGCGCCATCGACCGTGAGCCGCACCTTTGCCAGGCCGGGCCGTGTCAACGCAGAGACCGCAGCACGGATCCGCCAGGTGGCCGAGGACATCGGGTACCGCGCCAACCCGGTGGGCCAGGCGCTCCCCACCTCACAGACGCACCTTCTCGGGCTGATGATCTCCGACGTCGCGAACCCCTTCTACTCCCAACTGATCCGAGGCGCCCAGATCGCAGCCACCCAGGCCGGCTACGAGATCCTGCTGGCCGACTGCCGCGAGTCGGGGACACGGGAGCGGGCAGCCCTCGAGCGCCTGGTGCCGGTGGTCGAGGGCTTCATCATCGGGAGTTCGAGGATGGCCGACTCCGCCCTGCGGACGATCGCCAAGCAGCGCCCGATGGTGGTGCTGAACCGTTCGCTGCGCGACGTCCCCAGCGTGATCACCGACAACGTCAGCGGCATGCACGCCGCCGTCGACCTGCTGCGCGATCTTGGCCACGAATCCGTGGTCTACGTCGCCGGGCCCGAGGCTTCCTGGGCGGATGGCGTCCGGTTCCGCGCGCTGCGCGACTACGGGACGGCGAGCGGGCTGCACACCCACAAGGTCGGGCCGTTCCTTCCGACCTTCGAGGGCGGCATGGCAGCGGGACGGGTGCTGCTGGAGAAGCCGCCGACAGCGGTGATCGCCTACAACGACCTCATGGCCATCGGCGTCATGCACGCGTTGATCACGTCCGGCCTCAAGGTCCCCGAACAGGTCAGCATCATCGGCTTCGACGACATCCTCACCTCGCAGCTGGTGCTGCCGACACTCACAACGGTCGCAGCACCGACGCGCCAGATGGGCATGACGGCGGTCAACAACGTGCTGGCGATCATCAAGGGCGCCCGGCACGGCGGCGGCGAGGCACTGGTCATGCCCACCCAGCTGAAGGTGCGCGGGTCGACCGGTCAGCGCAGGCGGAAGAGGGTCTCCCCTGCGTTGGGCACAACCATGGTGTCCGGGTCGGCTTCGTAGGCCGCGAGGTCGAAGTCCTCCGGCGCGATGCAGCCGAGGTTGGCCCCCAGGACCAACTCACGCGGGATGGACGTGACCAGCGTCACGTTGACCCGGCACTTCTCGCCCTCGACCGCGTCGTAGGTGCCGGCCCCGCGCAGGTGGGTGCTGTGCGCGAGGACGCCCCAGTGGATGCCGGAGAACCTGTCCCACTGCTTCACGAAGTAGTCGCGGCAGTGGTAGCCGATGTCGTAGATATCGGCGTGCACGAACGAGATCTCCTTGACGTGCGGCGCGTAGAGGATCACCTCACCGCCGTCGGCGACGACCGGTTCGAGCTTGTAGAAGCCCTTGGCTGCCGTCCAGATGTCCTCGTACTTCTCGGGGATCAGGGAGACGACCCGCTTCACCGGTGCGTCCAGGTACCTCACGTGGGTCTCCGCCGAGATCAACGCGGACGCTGCCCATGCGGCCTCCGGACCACCGAAGGAGGCGGCGTGCAGGTCGTAGCTGCCTGACTTCGCCACCACGCACAACGCGAGCCGTCGGCTGGGGATCAGGGCTGCCGCCTCGTTGATCAGGGCACGGACCGGGGTGACGCCGAGCGCACCGATGATCTGGGCGCTGGTGATCAGTGCGCCGACCCAGTGGGTGAGGTCGATGATCTGCTGGCCGGCGATGCCGGGGAAGAAGTACTTGTTGCCGCCGGAGAAGCCGACGACCTCATGCGGGAAGACCGGACCGATGACGAGGGCGACGTCGTGGTCGACGACAACCCGGTTCAGGGCCACCTCCGCCGGGACGGCGAGGAGTCCGCCGCTGAGCTCGGAGACCCGCTCCGCGCTGATGGTGCCGAGGGTGACGAAGGTCTCGGGTTTCTCCCACTCGTGGTTGATGACGGTCATGCCCGGGTAGGTCGCCTCGAGCCCGTCCTCGGCGTACCCGAGATGGTGGGCCAGGGCGGATTCCGACATCGCGACGTGGGTGCCCAGGGCGACCACGGCGGTGATCCGGGTGGCCCGACCGGCCAGCGCCTCGTGGACGCAGCGCACCAGGAGGGGCAGCGGGCTGGAACGGGTGCCGTCGGGGATCACGAGGCAGACGCTCTTGCCGTCGAGGTCGGTCGCTGCGAGCTGCTCAGCGATGAATTGGCGGATCTCGTCGGTGGTGAGCGTCGTTTCCGGCCCACCGATCACGGCAGCATCGGCAGCGAGTGCGACGACGGCCTCGCGGTTGTCGGTCATGCCACCACACTGCTCCTCGCCCCCTCCGGCGGCAACCGTCCATGGCAACAGGCGGCAACGCGTACCTTCCGGTGGTCCGCTCCGACCACGATGGGGGGCATGTCCCGACTCGATCTCCACCCAGACCGGATGCTCCCGGCCGATGCCACCCTGCGTCCCATTGCCCGCGAGATCTACCAGGCGGTGCGGGACCTGCCGATCATCTCCCCGCACGGTCACGTACCCGCACAATGGCTGGCCGACGACGTGCCGTTCGGCGACCCCACCTCCCTGCTGATCACTCCCGACCACTACGTCACCCGGATGCTGCACGCGAACGGCGTCGCCCTCTCCGAACTCGGCGTCGGCCAGGCGGACTTCACCCCCGACCAGTCCCGTGCGGCCTTCCGCCTGCTCTGCTCGCACTGGAAGGCCTATCGCGGCACCCCGGTGAAGTTCTGGTTCGAGTCGGAGCTGGTCGACATCTTCGGCGTCGACGTCGCACCCTCCACAGAGACCGCCGACGAGATCTACGACGCGATTGCAGCGAAGCTCGTCACCCCGGCGTTCCGTCCGCGAGCGCTGTTCGACCGGTTCGGGATCGAGTTCCTCGCCACCACCGATGACCCCTGCGATGACCTGGCCCACCACGCCAAACTCGCCGCCGACCCGTCCTGGAGAGGCGAGGTGGCACCCACCTTCCGACCTGATGCGTACCTCGAACCGGCGGGAGCCTGCTGGAACGAGGCAGTCGACCGCCTCGGTGCGGTCAGCGGCATCGACACCGGCAGCTACGCCGGCTGGGTGGCTGCGATGGAGAACCGCCGCGCCTACTTCCAGGCGCACGGCGCGGTGTCCACCGACCACTCCCACCGCGACGCCCGCGTGGAACCGCTCACCGACGCAGAGGCCGAGCGCCTCTACGCGCTGGCCCGTACACGCAGGATCACGGGTGAGGAGGCCGACACCCTCCGTCGGAACTTCATGTTCGCCCAGGCCCGGATGGCAGCAGACGACGGTCTCGTGATGACGATGCATCCCGCCGTCCACCGCAACCACCACCCGGGCAGTTACAGCGAGTACGGGGCGGACATCGGCGCGGACATCCCGATGCAGGTGGAGTTCACCAACGCCGTCGCCCCGATGCTGGCGGCCTTCGGCAACTCCCCCTACTTCCAGGTGGTCTTCTTCACCATCGACGAGACCGTGTACTCCCGCGAGCTCGCACCGCTGGCCGGCTTCTACCCTTCGGTCTACGTGGGCGTGCCGTGGTGGTTCATCGACGCACCCGACGCGATGGCCCGCTTCCGCGGCGCGGTGACGGAGACCGCAGGATTCGGGCGGACGTCGGGGTTCATCGACGACACCCGCGCGTTCCTGTCCATCCCCTCACGCCACGACCTCAGCCGCCGCGTGGACGCCGGCTACCTCGCCAAGCTGGTCGGCGAGCACCGCCTCAGCCTCGACGAAGCACTGGACACCGCCAACGAACTGGTCGTCGGCAACCCAAGGAAGGCGTTCAAGCTGTGACCTCTTCGATCCTCACCCGGCTCACCCGCGCCTCCGGGCATGGCCGGCCCGCCGCGCCGGTGCGCATCGTCCACCTCGGCGTCGGTAACTTCTTCCGCGCCCACCAGGCCTGGTACACCGAGCACGCCCCCGACGCAGCCGAGTGGGGCATCGCTGCCTTCACCGGCCGCTCCCCCGCGATGGCCGATGCCCTGCGACCGCAGGACGGGCTGTACACGCTGATCACCCGTGGCACCGAGGGTGACTCCTACGAGGTGATCTCGACGCTGAGCGCCGTGCACTCCTCCGCGGAGCACGAGGCGTTCCTCGCCTACCTGCGATCCCCGGGGCTCGCCATCGTGACCCTGACGGTGACGGAGGCCGGCTACCTGCGCGGGCCGGACGGCCACCTCGACCTCACGAACCCCGGCGTCGTCGCCGACATCAAGACCCTCCGGGCAGACCCGCAGGCAACCGTGACGACGACACCCGGCCGGATCGTCGCCGGCCTGATCGGCCGCCGTGCCGCCTTCGCGGGGAAGCTCGCCATCGTCTCCTGCGACAACCTCTCCCACAACGGCGAGGTGCTGGCCACTGTCGTCGCAGAACTCGCGGCGGAGGTGGACCCGGTCCTGGTCGGCTGGATCGCAGCCAACGTCGCCTTCGGCACCACCATGGTCGATCGCATCACCCCGGCAACGACGGCGGAACTCAAGGCCTCCGTGCTGGCAGCCACGGGCACGGTCGACGAGGCCCCCGTCCCCACCGAACCGTTCAGCGAGTGGGTGATCCAGGGCGAGTTCCCCAACGGCCGCCCGGCCTGGGACGCGGCCGGCGCCCGTATCGTCGACGACGTCGCGCCGTTCGAGCGCCGCAAGCTCGCGCTCCTCAACGGCTCCCACTCCCTCCTGGCCTACGGCGCGACGATCCTCGGGCACGAGACGGTGGCTGACGCGATCCGCGACCCCCGCTGCCTGGCCTGGGTCGAGCAGTGGTGGGACGAGGCCTGCGCGCACATCCCGCTCCCGGCAGGCGAACTTGCCGCCTACCGGCAGGCCCTGCTGGAGCGCTACCGCAACGCCAACATCCGCCACGCCCTCGCCCAGATCGCCTCGGACGGCTCGCTCAAGATCGCGGTCCGCATCCTCCCCACCCTGCGTGCAGAGCTCGCTGAGGGCCGCATCCCTGCGGGCGCCGTCCGCGCTGTCGCAGCCTGGGTGCAGCATCTGCGGGGCCTTGGCGCACCCGTCAAGGACGTCGCCGCTGCCGAAGTGCAGGCGCTCGCGGCCGGAACGCTCGAGGAGTCCGTTGCCGCCGTCCTCGCCTTCCTCGATGCAGGCCTCGCCGGCAATGAGGGTGTCCGCGCCGCCGTGCTCGCCGAGGCGATCGACCTCGCCGGGCTCGCCGGCTGATCCACGAGCGAAAGAGAATCATGAAGCTCCGCGCCGACGCGCGCTGGTCCCTCGTCGTCCCGACCTCGATGGGGCTGAGGATCACGCCGGAGAACCGCCAACCCGTCCACACCGCCGACCGCTTCGTGCTCCAGGCCACCAGCGCGGAGACCAACGTCGCAGCCGTGGTGTCCCACCTCGGCGAACCCACCAAGGTGCTGACGGCGTTCGTGGCCGGCTCGCCCATGGCCGCCATCATCAAGGCCAACCTCCGGGCCCGGAACATGAGCTACGAGGGGCCCGAGCTGCCGCAGGGCGACGCCTGGGGGTTCCGGCACCAGTTCAACATCGCCGACTCCGGCTACGGCGGACGCGCCCCGCGCGTCTGGAACGACCGGGCCGGTGAGGTCGGCCGCGAACTCAGCGTGGACCAGTTCGACCTCGACCGGCTCTTCGGTGACGAGGGCGTCAAGATCCTGCACCTGTCCGGCCTGATCGCGTCGCTGTCACCCAAGACGTCCACGTTCTGTGTCGAACTCGCGCGCGCAGCACGCAGGCACGGCACCGTCGTCAGCATGGACCTGAACTTCCGGGCGTCCTTCTGGAAGGGCCGCGAGGAGGAACTGGGCAGGGCCTTCGACGAGATCGCCGGGCTGTGCGACATCCTCTACGGCAACGAGGAGGACTTCCAGCTCTGCCTCGGAATTCCCGGCCCGCCTCCCGGCGGCGAGGGCATCGACCACAAGATCAGCGGCTTCACGGCCATGATCGGGCAGATCTCCCGGGCCTACCCGTGCGCGTCCTGGATCGGCACCTCGTTGCGCGAGGTCGTCTCCGCCAACCACCACCGGTGGGGCATGATCCTGTGGCACGAGGGTGAGTTCGTGGTGCTGCCGTTGCGCGACATCGACGTCATCGACCGCATCGGCGGTGGCGACGGCTCGGTCGGGGGCGTCCTCTACGGCATCCTGAAGGGCTGGGACGCCGAGCAGTGCGCCCAGTTCGGGTGGGCTACGGGCGCCCTCGCAGCGACCTGCCTCGACGACCACGGCGCACCCGCCGATGAGGAACAGGTCTGGGCGATCTGGGAGGGCAACGCCCGCGTCGTGCGCTGAATCGAGCGGGGCGCTGAATTGAAAGGGGACAGTCCCCTTTCGGTTCAACTGGGCTCGGGGGAAGCTGCCCGCAGGTCAGGCGCCGGTCCACCGTTGCTCGATGCGTGCAACCTTCCACACCGCGATCGCGACCACCCATGCCGCCACGAACATCCCGACGATCAGGAAGCCGACGTCGCCGAGGTCGAGCGTGGCGATCGCTGCCAGTGGCCCACTGACGATGCCCAGCTTCTCCGTGACAACCGAGACCAGCTCGATGCCTCCGATCACAAGGGCAACGGCAACAGAGAGTCCTGTGATGGCGATGTTGTAGTACACCTTCCGGACGGGTCGCAGGTCGGCCCAGCCGTAGGCATAGGTCATGAACAGCCCGTCGATCGTGTCCAGCAGGCTCATCCCCGCGGCGAACAGCACCGGCAGGGTCAACACCGCGTACCAGGGCAGACTCACCGCCGCACCGCCGGCAAGGACGAGCAGGCCCACCTCGGTGGCGGTATCGAAGCCGAGCCCGAACAACAGACCGACCGGATACATGTGCCAGGGCCTGGTGACCGCGCGCGTGGCGCCCTTGAGGAACCTGTTGAAGAGACCGCGGTTCTCCAGTTGGGCCTCGAGCTCGGCCTCGTCGAACCCGCCTCGGCGCATCCGACGGAACACCGCGAGGATGCCGGAGAGCACGATCAGGTTGAGCACCCCGATCAGCAGCAGGAAGACCCCGGAGACGACGGTGCCGCCGACGCCGGCCACCTGATGGAGCAGCGAGGACTCGTCGGAGAGCTGGCCCGGCCAGCGCGCGCACCCCGGACGCGAGGAGCGCCACGAGGACCAGGACCACCGTGGAGTGGCCGAGGGAGAACCAGAACCCGACGGAGACCGGACGCCCGCCCGTAGCTAGTTGCCTGCGGGTGGTGTTGTCGATCGCTGCGATGTGGTCGGCGTCGAACGCGTGCCGCATGCCGAGGGTGTAGGCGGTGACGCCCAGTCCCAGCCCGAATACCTGGGCGGAGCCGGCGGCGAGTTGCTGGGGAACGACGATGCCGGCAAGGACTCCCCAGCCGGCGACGTGCAGCAGCGCGATGAAGCCTGCCATCCCGAGGATGGGCCGCCACTCGGCGTGGGTGGCGGTCCGACGGATCAGAGTCTCGCTTGCCACTTCCCTGTCCAGACGAGGTCGTTGGGGGTGCCCTTGAACGGGCTCTTGCCTTCAAGTTTGTCGAGGGTGGCTCGGACGTTCGCTGCGTTGGGGTGGTAGGCGTTGACGTAGCACTTCACCATGCTCGCGTCGTGCAGGTGCGTGGTGTAGTTGTGGCTGACCATGAACGTTGGCACCTCCCACACGTACCACGGGCACTCGTTGCTCATCGCCGTCTTCCACTGGATGCGGTAGTTGTTCTGAGCACCGTAGCCCACCACCTCGGCAAGGATCAGGGCTGCGTCCACCTCGTTGCGGTAGGCAAGGGTCGCGCCCTTGACGCGGCTGTTGCCGTCATTGACGGTGACCTCGTAACCGCGTTCGGTGAGGTCGGCGATGTAGGCCTTCAGCATCTCCGGCTCGCCGCCTCCGGTGATCCCGCCCACTTCACCGGTGAGGTGGTAGATCCGGATCCTCCGGTGATCCCTCGGGTTCAGCGGCAGCTGGTCGAGGGTGTTCTTCACGAGGGTGATGCCAAGGTCGGCTGCGTTCGCCTGCAGGGCGAGGTGCTCTGCACAGCCGACGACCTCGAGGTCCTCTGCTGTGCGCAGGAGCGTGCCGTCGGACGCGGCGAGGTGCAGGTTCAGCTTGGCCTTGAGGCCGAGGATGCGGCGGTTGGCGTCATCGAGCCGCTCCGCGCTGATCACGCCGTTCTCGACGCCGGCCCTCATGAAGCCGAAGTCCTCCTCCAGGTCGTTGAAGAAGAGGAAGGCGTCGCAGCCGGCGGCGATCGCCGCCGGCACGTAGTCCTCGCGGCGCATGGCAGAGGCCATGCCGATCATGTGGCTGGCGTCGGTGATCACCGCGCCGTTGTAGCCGAGGTCCGGTCTTGAGCAGGCCGTTGATCAGCTCGGGCGCGAGCGTTGCCGGCAGGATGTCGGCGTCTGCGAGGTCGGGGTTGAGCTTCTGCTGGTAGTGCGGCAGGGCGATGTGGCCGGCCATGATCATCTCGACGCCGTTGGCGATGTGCGCGCGGTAGACCTCGCCGAAGGTGGCCTCCCACTCGTCGGGCTGCAGGTCGTTGATGCCGAGCACCAGGTGCTGGTCGCGTTCCTCGACCCCGTCCCCGGGCCAGTGCTTGATGCAGCTGAGGATGCCGGACTCCCGTTGGCCCTCGACGAACGGGATCGTGTACTTGACGACGTCGGCAGCGTTGGTGCCGTAGGCGCGGGTGTTGACGATCGTGTTGCGCCAGTTGAACAGGATGTCGACGCAGGGGTCGAAGTTGAGGTTGGCTCCGATGGCCCTCATCTCCCGCCCGGAAACGTAGCCGGCGTCGTGGGCGACCTGGGTCGACCCGGACGCCTCGGTCTGGGCGCCGGACGCGATGTAGGTGCCGTCGCTCATCGCGCCGTTGCCACCGGAGTCGCAGTTGGCTGCGATCAGCAGCGGGATCCGGGACGCGGACTGCAGCCGGTTCAGCAGGCCCTGCACCGACTCCGCCGTGCCGCCGTGGTAGCGGGCGATACCGACGTGGAACTTCTCGACGATCTCCTCCGCCGTGTACGGATTGCCGGAGAAGCTGTCGGCACCGAAGAAGAAGAGGTTGGTGAACAGCTGGCCGACCTGCTCGTCCAGTGTCATCGATGCGAGGGTGTCCTCCACCCAGGCGAGCTGGCCGGCGTCGAGGTTGTACGGCGCGGCGGTGAGGTCTACGAGTGCGGGCATGGCGCTTCCTCCTTACTTGACCGTTGGCATGGTGACGGTGCGGATGCCGGAACGGGTCTCCCACGGCACGACGTCGGGCAGCTTCGCCGTGAACTCCTCGATCAGGGAGTCCTGGTAGGCGCCATCGAAGGTCTCGGCAAGGAACCTGGGCAACGCCTCCGCAGTGAAGCGGCGCCAGGATTCCCTCTCCGCGCCCGGCAGGATCGGGTAGTAGAGGCAGCCGGCCCGTGCCGCGGCGTCCCGGTCGCCCGGGGCGTCGCCGATCAGCAGGATGTGGCTGCGCGGGTACTTGCCCGCCGCCGCGTACTGGACGTGTTCTGCCTTGCTGCCCATCTCCTGGCCGGCGATGACCCGCATGTAAGTGGCGAGGCCGTGCTCGGCCCACTCGCGACGAAGGGCCTGCACCGGGGTGGCGGACACGGTGATCTCGTCCACATCGTCATGCAGGGCCACCATGGCCTCGCGGACGCCGGGGAACGGACCGCAGCCGTGCACCATGTCGGCGATGGCTGCGTTGACGGCGTCGCCCCAGGCGATCATGCGCTCGGCTGTCGGCGACGGGTTCGCGGCAGCCCAGGCTGCGACGCCGCGGTCGGACAGCGGGTAGGGCGAATCGATGAAGGCGGTGAGTTCGGGATAGTCCGGAATGGTGACGCCACGCTCGGCGACGTCTGCCCGGTCGCGCAGCAGGTCGAGCAGCTGGCGCAGGGCCAGCCACCGGTTGAGGCCGCGTGTCACGGAGCCGAGGTTGACGAACAGTGCGGTCTCACGGGCGATGGTGGAGATCGGCTGCAGGTTCCAGAACTTGATGGAGGTCGGCGTGAAGCACTCCTGGTGCTTGATGTCCATGGCGTCCATCGCGCAGCCGTCGGAGTCGATGCCGACGAAGAAGGCCTTGGTCGGAACGAAGTCCACGAGCTCCCTTGCCGCGTCGGGCACCGGGGGTGCGGACGACGGGGCTGCCTCGGTGACGGTGGCTGCGATGCTCACTGCGAACTCCTGGTGCTCGATCGGATGACCTGAGTAGATCCCGCCGTGCTTCAGGACAGCAACGAGTTGCCAGACCTTGCCGGGGTACAGGCACTCGGTAACGGTCGTATCGTTCGTAGCGACTGACGACAGTGACGGAGGACGACATGGAGAAGCGCAGGCTTGGCCGCATCGGTCATGAGACGAGCGTGCTGGTGTACGGGGCTGCAGCCCTGGGCGAGGTCACGCAGGAGGTCGCCGACGCGTCGCTGGCGCAGGCGCTGGCAGCGGGCATCAACCACCTCGACACCGCGGCCTCCTACGGGGAGGCGGAACTGCGCATGGGCCCGACGGTCGAACGCATCCGCGACGACGTCTTCCTTGCGACCAAGTCGACGGAGCGTCGCGCGGAGGACGCGTGGCGCGAGCTGAACCGGTCGCTGGAGCTGTTGCACACCGACCACATCGACCTGTGGCAGATCCACGCGGTGTGCGATCTTCCCGAGCTCGACAAGGTGTTCGCACCGGGCGGCGCCATCGAGGCGTTCGTGCGGGCGAAGGACGAGGGCATCGTCAGCTGGATCGGCATCACCGGCCACACCGAGCAGGCCCCCGTCGTGCACGCGGAGGCCGTGCACCGCCACGACTTCGACTCGGTGCTGACGCCGGTGAACTACCACCTGTACACGGCCGATGCGGAGTTCAGGGACAACTTCGACATCCTCTACGCGCTGCTCAAGGAACGTGACGTCGCCCTGCGCACGATCAAGGCGACAGCGCGCAAGCCGTGGGTCGGGGACCACAAGCTGGCCACCTGGTACGAGCCGTTCACCACGCCGGAGGACATCCGTGCGGCCATGTCGTGGGTGCTCGGCAGCTTCCCCCACATCGCCGGCCTGGCCACCGCTGGGGAGACGACCCTGCTCGGAAAGGCGATCGCTGCAGAGGCCGACCGCATGGACGTCGCGGAGGCCGCAGCTCACCTTGCACTGATCGACGACTACCGGACGATCTTTGTCTAGTCGCCGCGGTTGACCTGATGGAGGAGAAGGAGAGCCGACTGCCCGCACTGGGCAATCGGGGCGGCGGCTGGGTGGCGCTGCAGGTCGTGCTGTTCGTTGTGGCAGCCCTTGTCGGCTGGCTGGGGATGCGCTGGCCGCCCCCGGCGAGGCCATGGCTGTGGGTGGCCGGCATCGGTGCGCTGGTCGCCGGCGTCGGCCTGCTTCTGGCGGGCGGCGCAGGGCTCGGCAAGCAGCTCACGCCCTTTCCCCGGCCCCTCGACGCAGGGGTGCTCCGTCAGGACGGCATCTACGGCTTCGCGCGTCACCCGATCTACGGCGGTGTCCTTCTGCTCCTGCTCGGTTGGGCGCTGGTCTCCTCGCCCCTGACGCTGATCCCCTTCGTGGTCGCCGCCGCCTTCTTCGACGCCAAGCGGCGACGCGAGGAAGTGTGGCTGGTGGCGAAGTACCCCGACTACACGGCCTATACCGAACGCGTCCCGCGGAGGTTCGTTCCCTTCGTCTGGTGACGGGCACCGCCACGATGATCGGCCCGCTCGTGCCATGCACCGGCGATACACCCATCATCTGGGCGTATCTCCAGAGCCGCGTGACGCGGTTCACTGGTACCTGGACGAAAGGAAGTCATGGGCACAACCCGGCTCGCAGGCATCAGCCCGCGCCACTGGATGGTGGTGGTCGGCTCCGGCCTGCTCATGTCGCTCAACGTGTTGATGTTCCTCGCCGTTGGGCTGCTGATGCCCCCGCTCGCCGCCTCGCTCGGCGTGGGACTTGGCCAGGCCATGGTCTTCGTTTCGATCAGCATGCTCACCGGCGCCGCCGTCCTCACCGTTGCGGGACCATTCCTGCTGCGAGCCCTTGGCCCGAGGCGGCTGGTCCTGATCGGCGGGATCTTCACAGGGTTGATGCTGTTCCTGATCGGGTTCATCGTGGAGCTCTGGCAGCTGTACGTCCTGGCGTTCGCTTCCGGCCTGCTCGCGACGGCGGCCCTGCAGATGACGGGCGCCGCCCTTGTCAACGCCTGGTTCATCACGCACCGCGGGCTGATGCAGGGTGTGCTGATGGGCGTTGCCGGGTTCGGTGGCATCGTCGCCGGCCTTGTCCTGCCCGGTGTGGTGGGTGCCTACGGCTGGCGGGTCGGCTTCCAGCTGGTAGGCGCCCTTACCGTCGTACTCACCGTTGCGTGCGGGGGACTGATGATCCGGTCGCACCCCACCGACGTCGGCCTGCTGGCACATGGTGCGCACAACCTCGTCGAGGAGGAGCGTGCCGAATCCGACGGCATACCGGCCCGCACGGCGATGCGCACTCCCCAGTTCGCAGTGCTGCTCGTCGGACTGACCGCCATCAGCGGCATCATGGCCCTGCAGCAGCATTTCGCATCCATGATGTCCGACCGCGGCCTTGACGTCGCTGCCTCCGGGACCCTCATCACGCTGCTGTCGCTGGTCAATGTCGGCACCACCCTGCTGCTGGGCGCGCTGGCCGACCGGTGGGGGCCCAGACGCGCCTTCCTCCTCGCGGGCTGCCTGCTCCTTGTGGCACTGAGCCTCTTCCTGCTCACGTCCGGGTACGCACTGCAGGCGATGGCGGTGCTGGTGTTCTCCATCCCGGCCATCACGCCCCCGATCATGACCCCGATCCTGCTGCGCGCGGCGTTCGGCGGGCGCGCTTTCGTTCCGCTGCTCGGCATGGCCACGGCAACGATGCCGGTCGGCATCGCCATCGGGTCGCCACTGTGGGGCATCGCGAAGGACGCCAACGGTGACTACACACTCGCCCTCGGTGTCGCCGTCGGGGTTGCAGCCCTCGCCGTCCTGCTCGTCACCTGGGCTGTGCGGAGCGGCCAGGGGTTGCAGCAGCCGCTGCCCGCAGCAGAACCCGAACGGCTGTCGGGTTGAGCTCCGTGGGCCACACTGGCGGAGTGGACATCGAAATCAGCGAGCATGGCATTCGTCTCGGGCAGTTGCTCAAGTTCGCCAGTGTCGCCATGGACGGCAGCGAGGCCAAGGCCCTGATCGCCGCCGGAAACGTGAAGGTCGACGGCGAGACCGAAGTCAGACGCGGTTGCCAACTGCACGCCGGATCGTTGGTGGAGGTCGACCTTCCGCAGGGACGCCAGGAGCTCCGCCTGGTCGTTCCCAGAACCTGACCGGCGTCACGACACAGCGGCCTCCGCATGGGCGCGAGCCGCTTGACCCTCACTCACGCCGGCGATCTTGATACAACCTTGACCGGCCAGGTCCTTCTCTGGGCCTTTAGCTGGTGGTTGCGTGGAGTTCATGGAGATGGCCTGGTACCGGCAGCACCGCGGGATCGTCCGGGCGCTGGCCGTCGTGGTACCGCTGGTGATCAGCGGAGTGCTTCACCTGATCAGCGAGCTGGTCGCGAACAGCGCTGCCGCGCTCGTGCTCGTGCTGTTCGTGGTCGGCGCCGCGTCGACCGGTGACCGGCTCGCCGGCCTTCTCGCAGCGATGTCGGCCGCCGTGGGTTTCGACTTCTTCCTCACCCAGCCCTACTTCCGCCTGCAGATCGACAGCGCGGAGGACATCGAACTCGCGATCCTGCTGCTGCTCATCGGGTTGGCCGTCAGTGAGCTCGCTTCCTGGGCGATCCGCCAGAGCGCTTCCGCATCCGAGCAGGCCAGCTTCGTCGCCGGCGCCCTCCAGTCCGCGGACCTCGCGGCCGGCAGCATCAATGAGGCCGACGGCCTTGAACGTGTCGCAGGCACCATCAGAGAGCTCCTCGGCGTCGACCGGGTCACCTTCACCAACGGTGAGCACGACGCGGGAGCCGGCGTGATCCAGCGCGATGGCAGCCTCCGCCATCAGGGAAAGAACCT
Source organism: uncultured Actinomycetota bacterium (assembly GCA_963799235.1). Lineage (GTDB taxonomy): Bacteria > Actinomycetota > Actinomycetes > Propionibacteriales > Propionibacteriaceae > Propionicimonas. The sequence goes on from CAWCWL010000002.1 coordinate 607,416, forward strand.
CGACGTGGCCCTCACCGGCCTTCCCCGGGCTGCCCATGCCTACACGGTGATTCCCGTCGTCCAGCGCGGCTCCCAGGTCGGCTACTTCGCCATCACCACCGCTGGTCGCGACGTCCGGCCAAGCCGTGACGCCCTCCGTGTCGCCGTGCTTCTGGCCAGCCAATGGTCGATGCGTGCGACCGCCGCCAACACCGAAGTCCGAACGTGGGTAGCCGATCCTGAAGCCGGATGAGGCCTCCGGTCAGGGACAGCCGCAGGACTCACGTACTTCGAACGTGGGCTCGAGACGCACGTGGCGCGCTTCGAGGGCAGGGTTCGCGATGCGCTCGAGCAGGAGTTGCACGGCGATGGCACCGAGCTCGTCGACCGGTTGCGACATGGTGGTGAGTCTGGGCTGGAACGAGTCCGCCCAGGGGAAGTCGTCGAAGGATGCTGTGGCGATGCCTCGTGGCGGGGTGATGCCGCGCTTCCGCAACTCGGAGATGGCCGCAACGGTGACCTGGTTGTTCCCGAGGACCAGTGCTGTCGGCGGATGTGGCACATCGAGGATGCGTACCAGCGCTGCCGCGGTCTGCTCAGGGCTCTCCCCGCCGTACTCCACCGGGGCCTCCCCCGGGTCGAGCCCGTTCCTTTCGAGCCCGAGACGGAAGCCGGCGACACGTTCCTGCGTCGTGATGATTCCGGCCTTCGGCGCGAGCATCCCGATGCTGGTGTGGCCGTGGACGACGGCGAGGTGTTCGACAAGCGTCGCGATCGGCTCAACGTTGTGCACACCGACAGCGTCGACGTTGACGAGGAAGTCCTCCGGCACGCGGTCGATCAGCACCAGCGGGACCTTCCGCCTGGCGAGCTGGGCGTAAGCCGCCTCTGGCTCGGCCGACGGGGCAAGAACGATTCCGTCGACACGATGCGAGAGCAGGGCGCGGAGCGCACGCATCTCCTGCTCGGGAGTGTCATGGGTGTCGGTAAGGATCAAGGAATAGCCGCGGCTGGTGACCGTCCTCTCCAGAGCGTGCACCACATCTCCGAAGTAGGTGTTGGAGATGGCCGTCATCGCAAGCCCGATGATGTGCGTCCTGCCCGTTCGTAGCGACCGCGCAACGGCATCCGCGGCGTAGCCGGTTGCCTCTATGGCGTCACGGACCGCCTTCTCCGTCTCCGGGTTGACTTTCCGGGTGTTGTTGATGACATGCGAAACGGTGCTCGCCGACACGTTGGCGACCCGCGCGACGTCGCTCATCGTGACCACGCAACACCCTCCTTCGCTTTCGCACGCCGCCCGGCCGTGAGAGTCCGATCACCACGGCCGGCGAGTGATCGGTTCGTACCAAGCACAGAATTTCTGCTCGCCAATGTCCGTTTGTCGAACCTGCGGTGACCCTATCGCCCCCCGGTTCGTCGACCGCGCACCGCAGCACTTTCGTCGGGTGGGCCGCGCCGTGCCGACCTCCTACCAGGATTCCCGGCGAAGGATCACGTCGGCGTTCTCCCGGTGGCCGGCCACCAGCTCCGCGTTGCGTTCATCGGTCGCATGGACGTGGGCGGCAGCGTCGTCGGGTGTCTTGCCGAAGTGCTGGTGCCTCTCGATGAGCCGATCAACGCGGAGGCCCTCATCGGGCGCCTCGAGGAACCAGACCTCGTCGAGACACTGCCGGACCCGCCGCCAGGCAAGGTCGGGGTGGAGCAGGTAGTTGCCCTCGGTGATCACGATCGGGCACGCCCGCGACACCGCGATCGCCCCTGCCACCGGGTCCTCGATCTCGCGACGATATTCCGGCGCGTAGACGACCTCCTCCGAGTTCTCGCGCAGCCGCCGCAGGAGGGCGGCGAACCCGGCGGGGTCGAAGGTGTCGGGTGCACCTCTTCGCCCGGCCCTCTCGTCGCCGGCGATCACCGATGCGGCCAGGTGGAACCCGTCCATGGGCACGACAACTGCCGTGCCGGGCGCACCATCATTGAGCCGGGCGGCAAGCTCGGCCGCCAGAGTGGACTTGCCGGCCCCGGGCGCACCGCAGATGCCGATCATCACCCGGCCGCCCGCCGCCCGATCCCGCAGACGGGCGGCGAGCTGGTCCACGACGGCCGCATCGGTCGGCACGGTGGTCAACTCACGGCCTCCTCGTGGCCCACGGCGTACGACATGACGGCCTCCTCCGAAGCCTCCGCGCGGGTCAACTCCTTGACCATCCTGCCCTCCCGCATCACCATGACCCGGTCGCTCATGCCGAGCACCTCAGGCAATTCCGACGAGATCATGATGATCGCGACTCCCTGGTTGGCCAGGTCGGTCATGATCTGGTAGATCTCGGACTTGCTGCCCACGTCGATGCCACGGGTGGGCTCGTCCATGATGAACACCTTGATGCCGAGGCTGAGCCAGCGGGCAAGGATCACCTTCTGCTGGTTGCCACCGCTCATGTTGACGACCATGAACTGCGGTGAAGGCGTCTTGATCCGCAGGTTCGCGATCCACTTCCGCACCAGAGTCATCTCGTCCTTGAGGCGCAAGACGCCGAACCTGGTGAGTCGGTCCAGGCCGGAGACGGTCGTGTTGAAGTACACCTGGAGCTTCAGCAGCAGTCCCTCGCGCTTGCGGTCCTCTGTCACAAGGGCAATGCCGTGGTTGATGGCGTCCCGCGGTGATCGGGGGCGGTACGGCTTGCCGTGCAGGGTCATTTCGCCCGCGGTGGCCCGGTCCGCGCCGAAGATCACCCGGGCGACCTCGGTGCGTCCGGATCCGGTGATGCCGGCGAAGCCGATGATCTCGCCCGCCCGCAGCTGGAAGCTGACGTCCTTGGCCAGGTGCGCCTGGGCCAGGTGCGAGACCTCGAGTACCACGTCGCCCGGCGCTGCGGCGCGTTTGGGGTACACGTCGGACAGGTCGCGGCCGATCATCAGCCGGACGAGGTCATCCATATCGACCTCGGCCACCTGGCGGGTGTCGATGTAGCGGCCGTCCTTGAGGACGGTGACCTCGTCGGCGAGCTCGAAGATCTCCTTCAGCCGGTGGGAGATGTAGACGATGCCTATGCCGGTGGCCTGGAGCCTACGGACGACGGAGAACAGGTTGTCGATGTCCTTCTCGCCGAGCACGGCCGACGGTTCGTCCATGATCAGGATCTTGGTATTGCGGTTCAGGGCTTTTGCGATCTCGACCATCTGCTGCTTGGCTACCGACAGGCTGCCGGTGAGCGTGTCGACCGGAAGGTCCACATCCAGGCTGTCGAGGAGTTCCCGGGAGCGCCGCTTGACCGTCGCCCAGTCGATCCGGCCGGCCTTGGTGGGCAGGTGGCCGAGGAAGATGTTCTCCGCGATGGTCATGTTCGGGGTGAGGTTGAACTCCTGGTAGATCGTGGAGATCCCCAACTGCTCGGCGTCGCCGGGATTCCTGATGTCCGCCGGCTTCCCGTCGAAGAAGATCTCGCCCTCGTCCCGGGTGTAGGCGCCCGAGAGGATCTTGATCAGCGTTGACTTGCCTGCGCCGTTCTCGCCGAGCAGGGCATGTACCTGACCCTCACGGATGGTCAGGTTCACACCCTCAAGTGCTTTCACCCCGGGGAAGGACTTGCCGATCCCCTTCATCTCGAACAGGACGCGGCCGGGTTCTTGAGTGGTCATTTGGCTCACCCCACCATCACTTGCGATGGGTGAGCTGGTCCACCGACACCGCAGCGATCACCAGGGCGCCGGTGATGAGCACCTGGTAGGTCGACTCGACGCCGAGCAACTGGAGGCCATTGCGGAAGACGCCGACGATCAGGGCACCGATGAGGGTGCCGACGATGCTGCCGCGGCCACCGAAGAGGCTGGTGCCGCCGAGCACAACGGCGGTGATGCTGTCCAGGTTGGACGTCTGGCCTGCCTGCGGGTCGCCCACGCCGGTACGGGCCACCTGGAGCAGGGCTGCGATGCCGTAGGCGAGGCCTGCGACGGTGTACACCCCGAGAAGGACCCGTTTGGTGTTGATGCCGGCAAGGCGGGCGGCCTCGACATTGTCCCCCACGGCATAGACCGACCGGCCAGCAGGCGTGTACTTCATCACGAACCAGGTGATCACATACAGGACCAGCATCAGGATCGTGCCGTTGGCGATCGCTGTGCCGCCGACGTTGAACGTGTCCCCAAGGAACGTCAGCTCGTTGGGCAGGTTGGTGATGGTCGAGGTTGTGTAGATCCGGGTGAGGGCGTAGGCGATGTTCATCGTGCCGAGGGTGACGATGAAGGCCGGCAGGCCCACACCGGTGACGAGTCCGCCGTTGAGCAGGCCGAAGACCATCGCCACGACGAGGCCTATCAGGATGGCCAGGAACGGGTTGAGGCCCTTCTGGGCGGCGAAGCTGGCGATCAGGACGCCGGACAGTGCCATCACCATGCCGTTGGACAGGTCGATACCGGTGGTGATGATGATCAGGGTCTGCCCGATCGCGAGCACGCCCACGACGGTGACCTGCTGCAGGATCAGGGAGAAGTTGGGGCCGGAGAGGAACCGGGGGCTCATCACGGCGAAGAAGATGCTGGCCATCAGCAGCGCCGCCACCGGGCCGAGAATCGGGGATCCAAGCAGGATCTTGACAATGCCGGGGCGCTGGTCGGTTACCACCGCACTCTGCGCTGAGCTCATGAGTTACCTGGCCTCTCTAGGATTCGGACGGCGGCGGCGCTCGCCACCGCCGTCCGAGGGGTGAAGGGTTACTTGTTGCCCCAGCAGTTGGCGGTGCCGAACGTGGAGTCCTTGCTGTCGACGCCGGCCTGCGCCTTGTCGGTGATCAGCGTCACACCGGTGTCGGTGTAGCCGGAAGGCTTCACACCATCCTTGGCGTACTTCACGATCGCCTCGACGCCCAGGGAGGCCATCTTCAGCGGGTACTGCTGCGACGTGGCCGCGATCTTGCCATCGACGACACCCTGGACGCCCTGGCAGCCGCCGTCGACGGAGACGATGGTCACGTCCTTGTCCTTGCCAGCGTTCTTCAGAGCCGTGTACGCACCGAAGGCTGCGGGCTCGTTGATCGTGTAGACCAGGTTGATGTCTGCGTTCTTGCTCAGGCAGTTCTCCATTGCGGTCTGGCCCTCGGTCTGGTCACCGTGGGTGTCCTGTGCGCAGACGACCTCCTTGGAGGTGGCCAGGTCGGTGGTCTTGGCATCGAGACCGGACGCCAGGCCCATGCCCTGCAGGAAGCCGTTGTGGCGCTGGGCTCCGACGGTGATGCCGGGAGCGAGGTCGAGGGTGGCGATCACCGGGGTCTTGCCGGTCATTGCCTTCGCTGCCCACTGGCCGATCAGGGTGCCTGCGGCGAAGTTGTCGGTGGCGAACAGGGCGTCGGTGGCGTCCTGCGGATCGGTCGCCGTGTCGAGAGCGATCACCACGACACCGGCAGCCCGGGCCTTCTGGATCGAGGGCACGATGGCCTTCGTATCGCTCGGGGTGATCAGGATGCCCTTGGCGCCGGCGTTGATCATGTTTTCCATGGCCGTCACCTGGCCTTCGTTGTCGCCATCCTTGGCGCCTGCGCCGGTGAGCAGCTTGGCGCCGAGTTCAGTGGCCTTGGCCTGCGCGCCCTCCTTCATCTTCACGAAGAACGGGTTGGTCTCGGTCTTGGTGATCAGGCCGACGACGATCTCGCCAGAGGCCGGGGCGGAACCGGAAGTGGAGCCGGATGGGGCCGCAGCGCCGGAGCTACAGGCCGTCAGGAGGAGTGGGAGTGCGAGGCCGAGGACCGCTGCACGTTTGAAGTTCATGTGGGTACCTTCCCTTGAGAATGATGCGTTCGGCGAGGGTGCAGGTGGGTGAATCCGGCCCGGGCCATCTGGACCGAAAACGCATTGACCACCACCGCAGCTGCGCATGCCGGGCGCTGATCACGTCCACTCTGACGTCCTCTTCGGCAGTGCTTCTTCGCCCCGCCAACGAGAGTCTCGTGCACGCGCACACGATTGCGCAATCGTATGCGCGACAACGTTACCGAACTGAAATCTTGACGATCAGCTCCGCGCAGCCCTGTGATGGAGGCATCGGAGGTTCCTCCGGGCGCGCGGAGACCCTGATCGACGGGCGTGGAGGGCGGCGCCCGCCATTCTGGATTTCAGGCGAGCGGGTCGAGCATCTGGAGGGTGGAGCCGCCGCCGCCGAGGATCCGCGCAAGCTGGGCGTTGAACTCAGCATTGGCGGGATTGGCCAGGTGTGCCTCGAACGCGTCCGCGGAGGCGTAGCGCTCAACAACCACGATGGAGCCACTCTCGCGGTCCCGGTAGGCCTCGAAGCGAAGGTTGCCCGGTTCGGCGCTGACCGTCTCCCCGTACTCGAGCAGGAGCCTCGCTGCGGCGGGCAGGACCTCCGGGCGGACTTCGATCGTGGCGATCAGATCTATCGGGGCCTGCGCCACCGCCTGTGGATGCATGCCCAAGAGCCTACGACGCAGGCCTGCGTGCCGGGCCGATCGGTCCACCCCGGTCAGCCGAGGCAGCCTGGGGGAGTCACTCGGTCGCCGGCAGCGGGCTGCGGCGCTCACCCGAGGCAGCGCGAGGGTGTGGCTTCGACATGCCGAACAGGAACCTCAGCACCCGGTATCTTCCGGACGACCAGGCAGGCAGCAGCGCAGGCAAGGAACGCCACCGCCATGAGCAGCGGGTAGGCGATCACGATCGGAAGTGGCCAGTCCCGGATGAGGTAGACGAGCAGCACGATCGCAGTCTGGTGCACGACGTAGAAGGGGAGCACGAGCTCACCGGTGGCGCGCAGCCAGCTGCTCCCGCGGTGCAGGTAGCGCGAACCGTAACCGACGATCGCAAGCAGGCAGAGCCAGCCGTTGATCGTCCGCAGCGCCCACTGGAAGGCGAAGTCCGGGGTTCCCCAGGCCAGGTCGCCGATGGTCACGGCAAGGAAGAGCAAAGGGACGAGCGTCGTCAGCCCGAGGGCGAGCCAGAGCCGGCGCCACTTCTCCGCCGCGGCGCGCAGCCGCACATCGGCGCCGAGCACGAAGCCGAGGATCAGGAACATCCAGTGGGTGCCGAGCCTCCAGCCGCCCTCTGCCCAACTCAGGATCGGGATGCCCGGCGGCAGCATGACCTCTGTCGCCAGAAGGGGAACACCGAGAACCGGCAACAGCCACCAGCGCTCGGCCGCCGCTGCGAGTCGGGCGACGATGCGTCGCCCGGTGTCGCTCGTCAGGTACCGCAGGAGAGGCAGGGAGGCGAGCGTGAACAGCGCGAGGTAGAACAGGTACCACAGGTGCAATCCGGCAACCGGGAACCAGCCGCCGAACCCGTACGCCCCACCGGTGAAGTAGCGCGGCAGGAACTCCCAGAAGGTGCCGACGAACGGCGGAGCCTTGTAGCGCTGGTCCGTCGTGGCCTCGATGTAGACCTGTGGAGGACAAAGGACGAGCCAGCCAACGGTCATCACCGGAACGAGCAGCCGGAAGAAGCGTCGCCGCAGGAACGCCATCGTCGGCAGCACCTGCAATGCCAGCCACATCCCCATGCCGGACAGCAGCCAGAACAGCGGCATGACGAACTGGCCGGCGATCCCCATCGGGTAGGTGAATGCGGCGGTGAGGGCGTCGTCCTTGATGTGCCAGGCCTCGAAGTCGTCGAACGGGCGCGCGCAGTGGTAGGCGAAGATCAGCCCCGTCGCAATGACCCGGAGCCAGTCGATGAAGAACAGCCGGGTCGCCCGGCTGACCGGGGAAGGTCCGGCCTCCGTCATGACACCCCCTTGCCCGGCGCTGGTTCCGGCCTCAGGAACCGCTGAGGTTGACGGGAATGCGACGTTGGCCGAAGTCGCCCGCGGTCTCGGCGAAGTGACCGGGAACGGGCAATCCACAGTCGGGACAGCTGCCGTCGGCGCGCAGGCGGTACTCGAGGATCCGGTACCAGTCACGCCGGATCAGGACAGCACCACAGCCGGGGCACCAGGTGGTGTCACCGTCGGGATCGTGCACATTCCCGACGTAGACGTAACGCAGGCCGCAGCCCATCGCGATACGGCGTGCCCGCGACAGCGTGGCAGCGGGTGTGGGTGGAACGTCCCGCAGGTGGTGGGACGGGTGGAAGGCGGAGAAATGGAGCGGTACGTCGGGGCCCAACTCGGCTGCGACCCAGGTGGCGAGCCGGTCGATCTCCGCAGCCGAATCGTTGTGGCCCGGGATCAGCAGCGTGGTCAGTTCCAGCCACACCGACGTCTCGTGGGCGAGGTAGCGGATCGTGTCCAGCACGGGCTGAAGGTGTGAGCGGGTCAACGAGACGTAGAACTCTTCGGTGAAGGCCTTCAGGTCGACGTTCGCGGCGTCGATGTGGGCGAAGAACTCCCGGCGCGGACGTTCGTGGATGAACCCTGCCGTCACGGCGACGGTCCGCAGCCCGACCTCGTGACAGGCGTCGGCGACGTCCATCGCATACTCGGCGAAGATGACCGGATCGTTGTAGGTGAAGGCAACGCTGCGGCAGCCCAGCTGGGTGGCTGCCCGCGCGATCGCTTCCGGCGCCGCGGCATCCTGCAGGCGCTCGACGTTGCGGGACGTACTGATGTCCCAGTTCTGGCAGTACCGGCAGGCGAGGTTGCAGCCGACGGTGCCGAAGGACAGCACGCTCGTACCGGGGTAGAAGTGCGCGAGGGGCTTCTTCTCGATCGGATCGATGCAGAAGCCGGATGCGAGCCCGTAGGTCGTGAGCACCATCTGTTCACCATCGCGCCGGCGGACGAAGCAGGCGCCACGCTGGCCTGCGCGGAGCTTGCATTCCTGGGGGCACAGGTCGCACTGGATCCGGCCGTCGTCGAGGCGGTGCCACCAGCGTGCCGGGTGCAGCACGGGAGCGCCGGTCACGTCGACACCCGCTTCGAGGCTCGCCCGGGCTCCGACCAGGAAGTGACGGTGAAGCGTCTTACGGTCACGTCCGGCCCCCAGAAGAACACGGGCAGGCCGGCCTTGTGCAGCAGGTGCGCGAGGAAGTCCTCAGGTGTGGGCACCTCCCTCCACACCTGGGGCAGAAAGGTGCCGCGGTGCCCGTGCCAGCTCAGGATCAGGCCGTCGACACCCGGCCGCAGCTGGGCCAGCAGGGCTTCCCGAGTCAGGAAGGACAGCTGCTCGGTCGGCGAGAGCAGCGAAACCTCGATCCGCACCTGCGGCAACTCCGCTGCGGAAAGCGGCGGGAACCGGGAGTCGTGGAAGGCCGCAGCGCAGGCATTCCGCATCACGTCCTCACGCAGGCTCCACCTCGGTTCGATCGAGCCGGTGCACCCGCGCAACCGTCCGTCCTTCGTCAGGGTGACGAACACCGCTCCTGGGCGGGAGAGCCAGGCGGGCCCCTCGCCGGTGCGAGGGATCGACGTGCCGCGGGCGGCGATCGCCGAGCGGGCCAGCCCGAGCAGGATCGGCCCGGCGGACGGGTCAGACTCGGGGTGGAGCGGCCGAGTGACGGGGCGACGGCGGCCTGCCCGGTGGCCAACGGTCGGAGTCATGACTTCAGCTCTGCTCATCGTGTCCCTCCGTGGTAGCGGTTCCTGTGAAGCTCACTGCGGCGTAGCCGACAACCCGTTCCCGGTCGCCCGCCGTGTCACCGGAGTTGCGGCGATCCACCAGCGCCGGCTGCAGGTGGTGCTCACGACCGGCGAGGAGGAGCCCGTTGATGGCCCTGCCGCCGCAGGCGGCGTGGTCCGGCAACGGCCCGCGCAGGTCGAGGATCCGCTGCACCGTGTCCTTGTCCTTCGCCTCAGCAACGTCGTAGGGCAGGTAGTGGGACAGGTCGGAGCTGATCACCACCACGGTGTCCGGCCCGCCCCAGGCGGCCTCGATGACCGCAGCGACCTGCTCCGGCGTCGCGTCCCCCACAACGACGGGAACGAGGACGAAGTCCTCGAGTACGCGCTGCAGGAACGGCAACTGGACCTCGAGGGAGTGCTCCGCGGCGTGGTACCGGTCGGCCTCGATGACGTGGGGAAGTGCGAGCAGCTCGGCGTCGAGAGTGTGGTCGAGGGCCACCTCCCCCAGCGGTGTGGCGAACGCTGCCGCCGACGACAGCGCGAGACCGCTGAAGCCGAAACGGTGGGCCGGCCCGATCAGCACGATGCGCCGGACCCTCGCCCGCGCCGGTTCGAGCAGCACGTAGCCCCTGGCAGCCGTCGGGCCGGAGTAGACGTAGCCGGCGTGGGGAACGATCAGTGCCTTCGGCGTGAGGGGATCAGCGACTCCGCGGGCGTGGTCGAGCAGGGTTTCCACCGCGCGCCCCAGAACTGAAGGGAGGCCCGGGTAGAAGTGGCCCGCTACGGCGGGTTGACGAACCATCCTCATTGAGATCGCCTCACCCCGACGCTATTCCCGCCTCCGGCGGCCGTCAATGGACGGCTCCCGACGCGCGTGGCTGGGCCCGTTCGGATCAACTGGATCTCCGTGGGTACGTGACGAGAAGCAACTCTGGCCAAGCCTCTTGACAGGGAATCCCGAACGTCGCTAGCCTTTCACCCAGGAACCTGAGTGGTTCCCCAGGGTTGTAACTCGAAAGAGGCAAAGCCTGAGCTAGCTTCGGTGTGCTCATGCGCGTGCAACCCCGGGGCGAGCTCGGGTTTTTCTGGTTTCGGGTCCTGGAACAGGGAAGTTCCGAGGAGGAAGCATGCCGTCAGTGGACTATCGGTCGTTGGCCGTAGACGTCTTGGACAAAGTCGGGGGCGAAACCAATGTCGCTTCCCTCACACACTGCGCAACTCGCCTGCGCTTCAAGCTGAAGGACCAGACCTTGGCCGACAAGGCTGCCGTCGAGCGCCTCGCGGGCGTGATCACCGTGATGGAGGCCGGCGGCCAGTTCCAGGTGGTCATCGGCAACAACGTGTCCATCGCGTACGCAGAGATCGGCCAGATCTCGAAGCTCACCGGCGACAATGCCGACAACGGCGGTGGCGAGGAGAAGGGCAGCCTGCTCAACCGCTTCATCGCGCTGATCTCCTCGATCTTCACCCCCATCCTGTGGCCGCTTGCCGGCGCGGGCCTGTTGAAGGCCTTCCTCGCGATGGCCACGACCTTCGGTTGGCTCGACGCGACCGGGACGACCTACGCGATCCTCAACGCTGCGGGCGACGGGCTGTTCACGTTCCTGCCGATCTTCCTCGCCGTGAACGCGGCCAAGCGCTTCAAGACCAACCAGTTCACCTCGATGGCGATCGCTGCCGCCCTGTGCTACCCGGCCATCGTCGCCCTGGCGAGCGCCACCACCCCGGTGACCTTCTTCGGCATCCCGGTGGCGATGGTCACCTACACCTCCTCGGTCATCCCGATCATCGTCGCGGTCTGGCTGCAGAGCTACCTCGAGCACTGGCTCAACAAGGTCCTTCCGTCCTGGCTGCGGAACTTCACCACCCCGTTGCTCGTGCTGCTGATCATGGTCCCGCTGACCCTGCTCACCGTCGGCCCGGTCACCAGCTTCGCTGCAAAGGGCATCTCCACCGGTATCGCCTGGCTGTTCACCACGGCCCCGTGGCTGGCCGGCGCCCTGATGGGCGGCTTCTGGCAGGTGTTCGTGCTGTTCGGCCTGCACTGGGGCTTCGTCCCGTTCATGGTGAACGACTACGCAACGATCGGCTACTCCCTCCTTGCCGGGCCGCTGCCCTCCGCCGTGCTCGCCCAGGCTGCCGCGACGCTCGCTGTGCTCTTCAAGACCAAGAACATCAGCCTCAAGGAACTCGCCGGACCCGCTGCCCTTTCCGGGTTCGTGGCCGGCATCACCGAGCCCGCCATCTACGGTGTCACCCTGCGGCTCAAGAAGCCCTTCTACTACGGCATCGCCGGTGGCGTCGTCGGTGGCGCCATCGCAGCATGGGGTGGCTCCGCTTCCAGCGCGTTCGTCTTCCCGTCGCTCCTCGGCCTCGCCGCCTACATGCAGGTCGGCTCCTTCACCCTGCAGCTGATCGGTACCGGCGTCGCGATTGCGATCGCCTTCACCCTCACCATGGTGCTCGGCTTCGACGACATTCCCAACGAGGAGGCCAGGGAGCCGGAACTCATCCCGGCAGCCCCCGGAGCGGTGGAGGTCAGCGCCCCGGTCAGCGGTGCGGTTGTCCCGCTCGCTGAGGTCAAGGACAAGGTGTTCGCCTCCGGCGCGCTCGGCAAGGGCATCGGTATCGTCCCGTCCAGCGGCAAGGTGTACTCCCCGTTCGCCGGCACCGTCGTCACAGCCTTCCCGACCGGCCATGCCTTCGGCATCAAGTCCGCCGACGGCGTTGAGGCGCTGATCCACATCGGGATCGACACCGTCCAGCTCAACGGCAAGGGCTTCGCCGCAGCGGTCACCCAGGGCCAGGCCGTCGAGGCGGGCGACCTTCTCGTGGCCGTCGACCTCGATGTCGTGAAGGCTGCTGGCTACGACCCCACCACCGTCGTGGTGATCACCAACACCGCGCAGTTCGCCGCCGTCCTTCCCGCAGAGGGACACCAGCTCGCCCACGGCGACACAGCGATCGTCATCGAGCGCTGACCCGAGGGCCGAGAGCCTGGTCGAGCTCCCACTCCCACGCGAGCTCGACCAGGCCCTACCCGGCCGGACACCTGCTTCCACCCACTCGCACGCAGAGGAATCGAGAGAATGTCACAAGCAACCACACCGTTCCCCCAGGGCTTCCTCTGGGGTGGAGCCACAGCTGCCAACCAGATCGAGGGCGCCTACGCCGAGGATGGCAAGGGACTTTCCATCCAGGACGTGATGCCGAAGGGCATCACGGCGCCCCGAGTCGAAGGACCCACCTATGACAATCTGAAGCAGGTGGGTATCGACTTCTACCACCGCTACGCAGAAGACATCGCCCTGTTCGCCGAGATGGGCTTCACCGTGTTCCGTCTCTCCATCGCCTGGAGCCGCATCTTCCCCAACGGTGACGACGCCGAACCCAACGAGGAAGGCCTCGCGTTCTACGACCGGGTGTTCGACGAATGCGCCAAGTACGGCATCGAACCCCTGGTCACCCTCTCGCACTACGAAACGCCGCTCGCGCTGGCGGACAAGTACGACGGCTGGGTCAGCCGGGAGCTGATCGGCCTGTACGAGCGTTACGTCCGCACCGTGTTCGACCGGTACCGCGGCAAGGTCACCTACTGGCTGACGTTCAACGAGATCAACTCGGTGCTGCACGCCCCGCTGATGTCGGGCGGGATCAACACCCCCAAGGAGCACCTCAGCAAGAGCGACCTGTTCCAGGCCGCGCACCACGAGCTCGTTGCCAGCGCGCTGGCCACCCGGATCGCCCACGAGATGCTCCCCGGATCGCAAGTGGGCTGCATGGTGATCGCCATGCCGATCTATCCACTCACCCCGGATCCGGCCGACATCGTCGCCGTGATGGACGCCGACCACGCCAACCTGATGTTCAGCGACGTACACACCCGGGGCGCCTACCCCGGCTACGCCCTGCGGTACTTCCGCGAGAACGGGATCGAGCTCGACATCACAGCGGAGGATCGCCAGATCCTCACCAACACAGTCGACTTCGTCTCCTTCAGCTACTACATGAGCATCTGCGAGACGGCCGACCCCGCGAAGAAGGTCGCCGGCGAGGGCAACATCATGGGCGGCGTGCCGAACCCCACCCTGCCTGCCAGCGAGTGGGGCTGGCAGATCGACCCGTCAGGCCTGCGGGTGGTGCTCAACCAGTTCTGGGACCGGTGGCAGAAGCCGCTGTTCATCGTCGAGAACGGCCTGGGCGCCAAGGACCAGCTCGTCGAAGTAGACGGTGCGTTGACCGTGCTCGACGACTACCGCATCGACTACCTCAACGACCACCTGTTCCAGGTCGGCGAAGCCATCGCCGACGGGGTGCAGGTGATGGGCTACACCTCCTGGGGCCCGATCGACCTGGTCTCAGCGAGCACCGCCCAGATGAGCAAGCGGTACGGCTTCATCTACGTCGACCGCAACGACGACGGCACCGGCACCCTCGACAGGTACCGCAAGAAGTCGTTCGGGTGGTACCGCGACGTCATCGCCAGCAACGGTGCCAGCCTCACTCCGGCCTGAGCATCCCCACCGCCACACCGCACGGCGGGCCCTCTGTCCGACGCGCAGCCCGCGGAGGTCGACTACTTTTGCACCCGTAGCCACCTCCGCGGGGCGGCGCGCTCGGCCATGCGCCCCGTCACGTGGGAAGGACCGCACATGGAAGTGCTGAAGGTCTTCAACAACAACGTCGTCCTCGTGCGCGACGAGGACGGCCGGGACGTCGTTGTCACCGGTCGGGGTATCGGCTACGCGGCGAAGCGCGGCGATCAGGTCGACGCCGCGAAGGTCACACACCGGTTCCCACCGGACGCCGAGCACGACGTGCAGCAGCTTTCCGCATTCCTCACCGAGATCCCGCCCGAACACCTCGCGTTGGCGGCGGAGATCCTGAAGTCGGCCCAGGCATCACTGGGCACCACCTTCGCCCAGAGCATGATCATTCCGCTGGCCGATCACATCAGCTTTGCGATCAAGCGCGCCCGGCAGCACATCGCCATCGAGTACCCCCTGCGTGCAGAAGTCGCGCACCTCTACCCCAACGAACTGCGGGTAGCCCGGGAAGCCGTAGCGCTCGTCCGGGAGCGCACGGGCGTCGACCTCCCCGATGACGAGGCCGTGCCGATCGCCCTCCACTTCGTCAACGCCCTCTTCGCCAGCGACGACCTTTCCCGAACCTTCCAGATGACCGAGCTCTTCCGGCAGGTCTTCCAGATCCTTGACTCCGCCTACGACCGGCACTTCGACACCGAGAGCATCAATGCCGCCCGCTTCATCACCCACCTTCGCTACTTCTTCGTACGCATCGACAAGGACGAGCAGCTGGTCGAGAACCCCGAGTCCTTCGTCACCACCATCCGGACGTCGTTCTCTGAAGCGCACACGTGCGCCGAGCGGGTCAAGGCCCTCCTCGAGCTTCGCCTGGAGAAACCCATCACACCGGATGAGGTCGTCTACCTCACCCTCCACGTCGCGCGTCTCGCCAGCGAGCACTAGGTGACGCCCAAAGCCGAACTTCCTGGATATCGACGGGACGTACCTGAACGAGCGCGGGCTCGTTCCCGACAGTGCCGCCTCGGCGGTTCACGCTGCCCGGAGCAACGGCCGTCCATGACGATCGATCGCATCCGGTCGGAGTCCGCCGGTGAACTGGACATCGTGCCCGGGACCGTGGCGAAGTTCGGTCCGAACAGCGGTGAGATGTCGCTTCCCGGGGTCCACAAGGCCACCGCCATCGATTCGTCCTCGCTCACCTCGGCATCGCCCGGAAGGCCACGATCGCCTTCGGGGACAGCGCCAACGACCTGGAGATGATCCAGTTCGTCGCGATGGGTGTGGCGATGGCCGACGCCCATCCGGACGTACTCACGGTGTCCGACATGATCACCCCGGGTTCAGCGGACGGCGGCCTTGCGCTCGCGTTCGCAGCCCTCTGGCTCATCTAGCCGCAACTCCTGGGTACTACACCTGCAGGTTGCGCATCCGGATGCGCAACCTGAGAGGAGCGGTCATGCTGCGTCAGACGCTGATGACGATCGCGCAATCGCAGGTGCTGCCGGACGGGCGACGCGTGCAGATCCTGCGCCGGCTCGGCTACCAGGTGGGGTCGGAGACCCTCATCTGGTCAGGCTTCCGCTTCCACGGCGAACCCCAGCAGATTGTGATCGGCTCGAGAGTATTCATCAACCGCGGGATCGACATCGACGCGGGAACCGCCTCCGTGCACCTGGAAGACGGAACCGTCTTCGGCGTCGGCGTCGTCCTGGCTGCCGGTGGACACAACATCAGCGGCCCGGAACGACGGGCCCTCGGGCCCAACGATGGGCCGGTGGTGATCGGCGCCGGGTCATGGCTGGGAGCTCGGGTGGTCGTACTGCCCGGCGTACGCGTCGCGCCCGGGTGCGTCGTGGGAGCGGGCGCTGTCGTCACCCGCGACACGGAGCCGAACGGGGTCTACGTCGGCGTGCCCGCACGGCGAATCAGGGACCTGTAGGCGGCCACTGCGTGTCGGCTGGGCCGTCCCAGCGGAGCGGATGACGGGAATCGAACCCGCACTGTCAGCTTGTCAGGCAGACGCTGCGCACGGCGAAGGTCCGCCACGCCGACCTTTGGTCAACGCCATAGGTCCGGCCCTTGCGCTTCGCTCCCGAACCTCGACCATGGTCGTGCCGGCACCTATGCCGACGAGGTCGGCGAGCCGACGGCTTGGCCCCGGGGGCGGCCAGCCCGGCCAGCGCCTCAACATTGCCGGGCTATAG
The DNA here is from genome assembly GCA_963799235.1 of uncultured Actinomycetota bacterium. Classification (GTDB taxonomy): domain Bacteria; phylum Actinomycetota; class Actinomycetes; order Propionibacteriales; family Propionibacteriaceae; genus Propionicimonas. The sequence continues at coordinate 623,645 of CAWCWL010000002.1, forward strand.
TCGGCGCGGGCTGGTTCCGGTCGGGATGACTGCCCTCGGGTGGCCGCCTGGCTTACCTGTCGGCGGCTCGAACCCGCTCCGTTCCCCTCGCCTCCTTTGGCAAAGCGGTCACATGCATGGACCCTGATTTTGAATGGACGACGGCGCGGACAGACGGACGGATTCAGCCGTGGTCATACTTGTGGCCCGGCTTTGTCTTGCCGAGCAGGGTGCTGACAGTGACGAAGGTGTAGCCCTTCGCGCGGAGGCCGTCGATGATGCTGGGGATGGCCTCGATGCTCCACTTGTGGATGTCATGGACCAGGATGATCGAGCCGCGCCGGGTTCCTTTCAGTGCTGCTGCGACGGTCTTCTCCGTGCTTCGGGTCTGCCAGTCCAGTGTGTCAACGTTCCACAGCACCATCGGCAGGCCCGCACGTTTGGCGGCCGCGTGAACCTTGGCATTCATGGCCCCGTAGGGCGGGCGCAGGTATCTAGGTGTGATCCCGGCCTCTTTCAGAATCCGGATCGTTGAGGTGATTTCGCGGTCGATCTGTTGGGGGTTGAGCTTGGTGAGGTCGCGGTGATCCCAGGTGTGAACACCAATCTCATTGCTGGCGCTGGCTACGGCTTTGGCCAGCTTCGGGTATGTCTCGACCTGCTGACCGAGCATGAAGAAGGTGGCCTGGACCCGCTTGTCGGCGAGATATCGGAGTAGCTTCTGGGTCGTGGGCGCTGGACCGTCGTCGAACGTAAGCGCGACACACTTGACCTTCCGACAATCGAGCTTCGTGCCCGTAGATGTCGGCGATGGGGTCGTGGACGGCTGCGCCGTGTCGGGCGTCGGCGGCGGCGTCGCAAGGGTGGGTGCGGTGGGTGCGGTGTGATCGGTTGGGGCAACGGTGGCTGCACGGGCCGACCGGCCGTCCTCGGTGAGCAACCGGTCAGTTGTTGTCCGGGGGATGGTGAGGGTGATTCTGCCGCGGGCGCAATCAGCGACTTGGCATTGGTCGAAACCCAGGAGCAGCTCTCCCGCCGGCGTGAAAGCAAGCAGCGGGGCCGCCAGCACGGGATCGGCGCCAGCCTTGTCGAGTTCGATGCCGCTGCGAGCCGAAGCGACTGACCTGAGCGCAGCGAGGGTGGCCGCGCGGTCGATCAGAGCATCAACGCCCAACACCGTGCCGGACGCCGGATCGAGCCAGAACGAGCGCCATCGGTTCGCCGCGGGTCCCCTCCCGAGCAGATAGCTATCGCTGACGATGCCCACTACTGACGGGGAACTGGCCAACAGCTGCCAACCCATATTGAGTTCGGCGGCCGAACCCCGGTCTTTGCGGAACGCTTCTTCGAAGCTGTTGATCGTGTTGGAGAAATAGCCGGCGATCGGCTGGCCCACGGTGGGGTACCCGAACTGCGGCCAAGAGGCAAAGATGCGAGGCGAGCTGCTCGAACGGCTCTCGACACCCACCAGAAGGGTTCCGAGCAACTCCGCGTCCAGCACTCGGGGACTGTCACCTTCCGCCCACAACGCATCCTCCGCCGACCCCGTTGCCGGGGCCGCTGCTGCGCTGCTGGGCACAGTCGAGCTGGATGCCGTCGGCGCCGGGAGAGGATGGGTGACCGCGCAACCGGCGAGCATCACAAGGCAAGCGGCGAACACGCCGAACCTGCTGAAGGCGGCCATGGCCTCCCCATCCGCTCGAATATCGGGAACCAGCCTGGAGGCTACACGGCTGTCGTAGACGGACCTCGACGGCCATTCAGGACAGCCGTTCAGCCTGGGGGTGGGACTCGACGTACCAGCCATTCAGGGTCGAAAGGTCGTACTCCGACGAGCCACGCCCCGCTGACCTTGGGGCAATCCCACCGGGCCGGATCTGCAACGAGGGAGACTCCGTGGCGAGCGGTACGTGGACTGAATGGGACTGCGGTGAGTAGGCGTTTGTGGCCCGTCGCCGAGTCGGTGGGCCATCTGTGATGACCGCGTCAGCAGTCGTCCGCGGACAGTCCACCCGCCTAGGTATCTGTGGTTCTTCCAGGTGAGGTTCGAACGCTCATCGGCTGACACAGTCGTGCAGTAGTCCCACCATCGCGGATCGGAGCTCGCCGGTGCCTGGAGTGCCCCGCAACGGTTCGCCCGCGGACAGGACCGGGTTGATCGACCGGTCGCGTATGAGCACTTGGAGCGTCGCGGCGGCCCACTCGCGGTCCGCGGACGTCGCCCGCCAGCGGGCCAGCGGGTTCAGCAGCATTCGCTGCGAGATCACGCCCGACACCGCGACTGGGAGCACCGCCGCTCCCGGCACAAGTCGAAGAAGGAGCTCCACCCCGTTCCCCCACGTGGCCAGGGAGGTCAGGGCGTCCCGGAGCCGCAACCCGGGGTCCGGTTCGATCGCCCCGGCCGGGTAGGTGAGCACCGCGCCACCCGAGCGCAGGTGATCGGCGACCCGGCGAACCAGCCCGGTTCTCTCGTGTGCGTCCCCCTTCACGTACAGCAGCCGGGACTCGACGTGGGGCAGGGCACGCAGCAAGGGCCGATCGAGCGCGATGATCCGCAGGTCGTCGCGGGCCGCGAGCAGGCGCCACAGGGCCAGAGCGTCAACGGTGCCGGAGTGGTTGGCAACGACCACCAACGGGCCGCTGGGAGGTACGCGTTCGGCGCCACGGATGGTGACTGTGCCGGCATACCGGGAGAGCACCACGTCCGCGCCGGCGGCCAGCCCGCCGCGGGCGATGGCGGCGTCCATCTCGGTCAGGTCGGTGACGAACCGGCCGACCGCCAGGCGGGCCACGCCGGCGAGGACCGGGGCGGCCCGCCCCGCCCCTAGCCCGCGCAGCAGGTCGTCGGCGGAGCTGCCTCGAAGGCTGTTCGCCAGCTCGCGCTCCCGCCAACTCACCCGGCCGACTTGGTCCACCACGGAGATGACGCTAGACCACCAAGACCTCCGCTAACGTCCGGCCACCCGGCGCGCGAGGTGCGGCTGATGTCCGGTCGCATCCGTCATCGGCTCCCAGGGCTGGGTTCCGACGGCTTGGCCGTTCTCGGACTCGGAGGCCGGTCCGTGGGGAGTCCCCGTCGGGCTAGCGCCGCAGTGTGAGGAAGTCGGTGCATTCGTGCAGGAATCGTGTGGGTTCCTCCGAGAACGGGAAGTGTCCGGCTCCGTCGATGACGGCCAGGCGGGACGAAGGTAACTGTTCGGCGAGGATTCGGCTGTATGCCGGTGGGCATACCCAGTCGTGTTCGCCGACGACCACGAGTGTGGGCACGTCGATGGAGCTGAGCTTGTCTCGTACGTCGTATCGGGGGGCCAGGTTTGCGAAGAAGTGTCCGGCGACGTCGGCGGCGAGTCCGCTGAGTGGCATGATCCTGCCGGGCACGTCGTGGTGGTCGGGGGCCGCGTAGTAGGGCATGACCAGGTCACGGAACAGCTTGATCCGCTCGGCGGAGAAGTCGCCGGCGAACATTGCTGCGGCGACCTCAAGAACGCTTGCCGGTGCGCGCTGGTTCAGCCCGGACGGCGGGGCGAGGTCGGGAACCGAGGCCAGCGTGGGTGCGGTGTCGCACAGGATGAGGCCGGCGGCGAGGTCCGGGTGCCTGAGGGCGAGGTGGAGTGCGACGAACCCTCCTGCGGAGTGGCCGAACACTATCGGCTTGTCGATCCCGAGGTGGCTGCACAACGCTGCGACGTCGTCGGCCATCTGTTCGAGGGTGCAGCTGGCGACCGCGACCTTGCTCGATCTGCCCTGGCCCCGCAGGTCGATGAACACCAGTTGCGCTGCCTCGCTCAGCGGGTCGAGCCCGGGCCGCAGGTAGCCCTGGTCGAACCCAGGCCCTCCGTGCAGCACCACCATCGTTGGCCGTGTGTCGAAGTGCGTGCCCACAACGCGGCGTTCGGCCCCGTGGACATCGACATACAAAGTCGCTTCGTTGACCTGGATATTCATGGCTCCCTCTCTGGCTGGTGGCCCGCCCGGCCTGGCATGGCTTCTTACTGAAGAGATGCGGAGGCGAATGGAAAGTTCGACCACTTGTCGCGACACTTTCCGACCACCCACGATTGACTCGTGGTGGAAACACCCTCAGATGCCGAGCTGATCGCGGCGGCACAGGCCGGCGACACCGCAGGACTCGGTGTCCTGCTCGAGCGGCACCGAGCAGCCATGCGTGCAGTCGTCATCAGAGCCATCGGCTGGACACCCGACGTCGACGACGTCGTCCAGGACGCCATGCTGAGCGCGATCCGCGCCCTCGACGAGCTCCGCGAGCCCCTCGCCGTCGGCTCCTGGCTTCAGAAGATCGCGCTCAACACCTCCCGGATGCGGCTCCGCACCCGCCCTGCTGCAACGCCAACCGTCCTTGCCGACCGGCTCGCAGACCCCAAGCCCTCCCCTGAGCAGATCTTGGAATCACACGCCCTGCGCGACTGGATCTGGTCGTCGCTCGATGAACTGAGTGAGGCGCTGCAACAAGTAGTCCTGCTCCGATACTTCAGCAGCGCACACAGCTACTCCGAGATTGCCGCCATGTGCGGGGTTCCGATCGGCACGGTCCGAAGCCGTCTCAACCAGGCCCGAGCCCGACTTGCCAAGACAATGAGAGACAATGCCGAACGCAGTCACCGCGGCGCCTCCACCCTCACCGCAGAGCGCGAACAGGTCGCAGTCCAGCTGCTCTCCTCGGCAAGCCACGGAAGCTTCGCCTCCGCGCTCGCCGACATCGCAAGCCCTGGCGTTCACATCGTCAGTCCCGATGGAGCACACGAGCGCGGACGCAAGCGACTGGAGACCATCATGGAGTCCGACCTTCAGGCCGGAGTTGAGCAGAAGCTCACCCAGGTGGTCGCCGGAAGCCACCTGACCATCTGGGAATGCGACCTCCAAAGCCCACCCTGGGATCCATCCCACTGCCCGCCAGCCGTCCTATGGATGCTCACACACCAAGGGACGCAGGTCGACGAGATCCGACTCTTCCACCCCGTCACCACGGCCATGTGAGCCACCCGGTCGAAGGCTCGTAGTCCCTGTGCGAGATCCAAATCACCGCCGCTGGCTAGCTGGGCCCGGTTCGTCCGCCCAACCGGGACGGCCCCTGTTGGGACCACGCAAGAAGAACCCACGCGTCATGGGTGAGCGCGGGACTGTCTCGACCACGAAGTTAGCGGCTAGATGAGTGCGTCGGGCTGGCGCTGGGAGGACCTAGAAAGGTCGATGCGCGTGCGGCGGTCATTTTGCAGTGACCAAGGTGATCAAGTCGCTCAGGTTGTGCTCTCTTGCGAAGCACTCCGGATGGACCAGGCGGCTGGGTCCGCCGCGATTGTCTTATGAACGGGATCCAGTACGACTCCCACTGCTCCCGCGGGGAGATCGTCGTCGCGTATCGATCCGACTCTGGGACCTGCCGGGTCTTGATCCTTGCCGCAAAGGGGACACACCAGCATCGACCTCAGCATCGACACCAGCCGATTATCCCCCGGCCCGGCGCCTCAAGTGGCCACACCCAACAACGACCACCTCACGCTGATGAGCGAGTGCATCTCTAGGTCTGGGGGATGACGGCAGGACGTCTCCGCCACTGGGTGGTGGGTCGGCGGATACTGGGCCTGTGGTGATGGCGTTAGTGCTGCGTGAGGCCGTGGCGATGCTGGTGTTCGAACTGGCTGTGGCTGGCTTCGCCGTGGGTGAGCTGGCGCAGGCGATGAAATGGTGTGGCGCTGGCTCCAATGTGGACCTGCGAGGCGCAATCATCTTTCGCCTGGTCTTCTTCGCAGCCATTCTCGCTCTACCTCTCAGCCGGACCCTGGCTCCCGGTGCCGTGCTGGGAGGTCCTGCGACATTCGTGGTCGGGGCCATCATCGGCTGGTCCGGGCTCCTGCTGCGCCGGTGGTCGATCCGAACCTTGGGTGCCGACTTCACGGTCGTCGTGAAGACCTCCGATGACCAAGTAGTCATCGACCGCGGACCATATCGATTGCTCCGGCACATCAGCTATACGGGCCTGCTCGCCGCATTCATGGATCGATCCCTCGGATGGGGCATCTCCGAAGTGCCAACTCCTCACGGAGCTCTATGCCGAAACGCGGCAGATCTCGAAGCTCGTGCTTGCGTCACCAGAAGGAATCGCAGCGAATGATGATCTCAAGAATTTCGTGACTGGAACACTCGAGTATTCAATGGGTGACAAAAGGCAGGTGGAGCTGTGGTGAGGACGCGGGGCCTGACGATTGCTGTGGTTGGACTCGGTTTCGGTGAGCAATTCGTGCCGATTTACCTCAGCCACCCGGCGGTGAGCGAAGTGGTGCTCGTGGAACGAGATCCTGTGCGCCTGCGGGCCGTTGCGGACCGCTATGGCATTGCCGATAGGTACCTCGATATCGAGGATGTGCTGCGGGCCCCGGGAGTGGACGCTGTGCACATTCTTGCACCGGTTCCTCTCCACGCTGACCTTTCCGTGCGTGTTCTCGAATCCGGTAAGCACTGTGCGTGTGCGGTGCCCATGGCGACTACGCTCGAGGACATCGATCGAATCATGGTCGCCCAGGCTGCGAGTGGCCGCAACTACATGATGATGGAGACCTCCGTATACGGTCGCGAGTATCTGACGGTGGAGCGGATGTATCGCGATGGAGATTTCGGCGCGCTGAGCCTATACCGGGGTTTTCACATCCAGAATCTGGATGGATACCCCGACTACTGGCAGGGGTTTCCGCCGATGCACTACCTCACGCATGCGTTGTCCCCGGCGCTTGCTTTGCTTGGGACGGCGGTGTCTTCGGTTCAGGCGCGGGGTGCAGGGATGCTCACGCCGAAACGTCGAGCCGGGGGATTTGATAATCAGTACCCGGCCGAGGTCGGATTGTTCACCCTAACGAACAGCGATGCGTTGGTTGAGGTTACGATGGCCTTTTTCCAGACCGCGAGGAGTTTTGCGGAAGGGTTTTCGCTCTATGGCGAACGCCGGGGGATTGAATGGCCGCATGACAATGAGGGCGTTATGACGCAGTACGATATGTTTCCTCCAAGGGAGGGCACCCGCGGTAATGCTATCGAGACGAGCCGCGTCACGCCGGAAGACTTTCTGGATCTTTTGCCGCCTGAGCTTGGGCAGTACACGAAGTCGACGTCCGTGAATTTTCCCGGCATGAATGAGCCGGTGCTGGTCGGAGCTGAACATGGCGGGTCCCATCCGCACCTCGTTCACGAATTCGTCAGCAGCATTGCCGAAGGCAGGGCGCCGCGGGTGGATGTCATTCGATCGGCCGAGTGGACCGCGCCGGGGATCTGCGCGCACAGTTCTGCCCTCGAAGCGGGTCGGGTCTTTGAGGTGCCGGCATTCCGGTGACTAGACGTTACGGAGTGGCTCCCGCGGTGTGGCGTTTGTTGCGGGCCCGGGCCCAGCGTCCTGCGGCAGGACTGACGACGGCAGTGACACGAATCATCGGCCCGAATAGCTGGAAGACCTAGGGGGAGCGAGGGCGGATGGCCCAACTGCTCCGCTGATGAGCGGATGGTTCTCGCGGACTACTCAGTGAGAAGAACACCGACCTGGTTCCCCTCTGAAGGGTCAGCGTTCTACGGACCTGCGTGGCACTGAGCTAAGTAGGGCAGCTATGTTCGCGCCCGCGTCCTCCCGAGATACCTGGATGACCCAGTTGAGCCCGTGGGCGGTCCTTAGGTCGATGCCTCCGTAGAGCATGGTCGGCAGTGCCGGGTTGTTGTTGTAACGCCGGTCTGGACCACCCTTGACGTTCACGTACTGCCAGGTCTGGCCCACCTGCCTTGCGTCGCGGGGATAGCCCGACGCCGACTCGATGAACCGCTGCTGGTAGCCGTTCACCTGCAGGTGCAGGTAGGCGACGTGAGAGTATTTCCGGCCCTCACGAACGAGAAGGCGATCCGGCAAAAAGTGAAGGCTGGAATCACCTGCAATGATCGTGGGGACCGCGACGTTGGTGGCGAGGTGCTTTGGGCCGGAGCGCGATGCCGCTGCCTTGACTCGCTGCACCAAGGAACTCGCCCCGGCGTTCGTCTTGTGCTGGTAGATCGTCTCGACGTTGCCGGACTGGATCTCTCGCCACAAACCTTGAGATCCTGAAAGCCACGCCCAACCGTCCACCAAGTTGGACAACCAGGTTTCGTGGGCATCGTTGAAGTCGTAAAACAACACCACGGTTCGGCGGGCAGCATCGCGTTGGAAGAGCCACCAACAGGTCGGAACGGCGAGCAGTCAGACGGCAAGGCCCCACGGCAGTGTGAACAAACCCAGGATCACTGCTACGGCCGCCACCGGCCAGCCGACGCCTCGTCGCTGCGCGGCGGCGTTCAGCTGCTCCACACGTCGCCGGGACCAGTTGGCTCCAGGGTGAAGGCGGTGGCGCCGGTAACGTCTTCCATCAGCACTTGGCTGACTGAGGTTTGCTCCGGCAGCGAACTTGCCGCCGGCAACGGGCTCGCGCTAGATCCGATGGCAGAGCGGTAGTAGAAGAGGATCTGCAACCCTGTGATCAGCAGGTGGAGCCCGCGATCAGGACCGCGATGAGGACATCGGCCGACCGGGTCGGCGCAGCGTCGCCATCGATGAGGTATCGAACTCCGTTGACAGCGGAACCGACCACCACCGCGCTCAGCATTGCTGCCGGAATCGCTCCCGCCACCGGAGATCGACGCCTCCACCCTGCAGGGCACTAAGAAGAAACACCGTGGGCACGGCAAGCACTCACCAACTGCCGTGCGGTGCTGGCCGCTGCGGGGGCCATCCTTCAGGATGTCGTCAAGGTCGGGATACTACTCGCCGATCCAGACGACTTCGTCGGCCTGAACGAGGAGTGGGCAAGGTGGTTCCCGACAGACCCGCCGAAAGCTACGTCGCGAGACTTGGCCCCGTGATCCCCGGCGTCCTGGTCTCGATCCGCATGACAGCAGTCCAAAGCAACTAACGACCGAGCTGACCAGACACACGCGCCGTGGGCGGCTAGAAGCGGGTGCTTGGATCAGGAATCGTCTTCTACTTCGCGATGCGATCTGGATCAACCAGTCGAAGAGAACGCCGCTTCGTCTGTCTAAGGGACTACGAGATCCCTGAGCGACCATTTGACAAAGACAATGAACAGCCAGAACAGCGCTGTTCCTGCGACCGCGCCCACGCCGATCCAGCGCGTCCTGAACGGGAACAGAAGAAGGGCTCCCGCGACGGACAAGCCGGCCAGCGCCAGCTGAAAGTCAAACAGTCCCGAGGTTGCCCACCAGGCCAGCCCCACCGCAGCGAGTGCAGCGGCGACAAGGCCGAGGAGGAGCCCGAGTGCACGGGAACGCGGAGTGCGGGTCTTCGGCCCAGCTATCTCCGAGGTCACTCCATTGGTCACCACGCCATGTTACGGCCCAGGCGTCACCGGCCAGCGCACCATCCCGGTAGCGGCACTTCAGGGCGTTGGGCTATCGGCGATCGTAGATTTCGCGTCGGTGCCCGACGGCGATGACGAGGACAAGCAGTACGTTGTCGTGGATCTCGTACACGATCCGGTAATCGCCGGTGCGGACGCGCCATTCGCCATTTCCGCCGACAAGCTTCTTGGCTCGGCCCGGTCGGGGCTCGGCCGCCAACAGCTCGATCGCGGCCTGCACCCGGCGCTGGGCGGGACGGTCCAGCTTGCGCAGCTGCCGTACCGCCGCAGGAGCGATTTCGGCGCGGTAGATCATGCCAGGCCGAGGTCGGCCCTGACCTGCTCCCAAGGGATCGCCGGCTCGCCGTCAGCGATCTCGGCGCGGGCGGCCCGGGCCGCCTCGATGTCGGCCAGGTCTTCCGCGGCGGCGATCAAACGGTCTAGGTCGTCGGAGTCGATGACCGCGGCCACCCGCTGCCCGCGACGAGTCAGGTAGACCGGGTCATGACCGACCCTGGCGGCGTCCACGACGTCTGCCAGACGCGCTCGGGCGTCGCTCACAGTCATGTCCCTCATGACAGCCAGCATAGCTGCTGAAACAGCGCAGACGTACATCTCAGCGACACCGAGTCGACCACGCGAAACGTCCTGCATTCGGGACTAGCGGACGTTTCGGGCTGCAACCGACGATGTTGTGAATGACGGAGAGTGCCTGATCTCCCCCCAACTTGAGGCCCGCTCGCCAGAAGGCGCCTCTGCGCGGTGTGGCTCGGCATCTGTGACGCCACCCGTCGCCGACAGACGGATGTCGCCGACACACAACTCGTCAGGCTCCGAGTTTTTGCCCCTGGTGTCATTGATTTGTGAGGCGCTGCGGCTCGGCCTTGGGGGTCCGCGATCGCGGACCTTCACCGACGGACTTATCGACCTCTTTGCAGAGCTTCCTCAAGGGGCCGAGCGCAACCGATCCGAAGAGATTTCTCGCCGCCCCGCCCGTCTTCCTGTGGGCGAGCCCGCGAATGGGCACGGAGTTAGGAGATCTCGAGTTGCTGCCCGACAGGCCCGGCGCGGGCAAGTTTCCTGACCGTCAGGGCACGTAGCGGGCACGACTTCGACACGATCGGAAATCGGTGAGTTATTCGAACAAACAATCCCGACCTGACTAGGGGGTTCAGTGGAGCGGATGACGGGAATCGAACCCGCACTGTCAGCTTGGGAAGCTGATGTTCTGCCATTGAACTACATCCGCCTGCAGGCGCCTCCGCGTCCGCGCGAGTGGCAGTCTAGCCGGAGCCGGCTGGAGCCTGCACGCCGGCTTGAACGCGCCACGCGGTGACCCGCTGGGGCGAAACCTTGCCTGTAGGGGCCCTGTGTCTGCCAAACTGCTTAGTGACAACCACCGAGGCCACCATCTTCGGGCGGATCAGAAAGTGGGGAGCGAGCGGGTGACCAGAGAAGACCGGGCCATCAGCATCGTCGACCTCATCTCGCAGGCGATGGCGGTCATCGATGACGGTGAGCAGGCGGAACAGCTCGTGTGCAGCGCCCTCGCGAAGGCAACCGGCGCCGACAGCGCAGCCCTCCTGGGGATCGATCTGGGGCGACGCCTGCGCGTGCATGCCGCGTTCCCGAACCAGCGCCACGCTGCCGTCCTCGCCGACGCGGCCCTCCACGGCGGACGCCGTTCGGAGGGGACGCACCTCCAGGCCGGCCAGCACCCCGTGCTGGGCGAGATCGTGACCATCGGCCCGGAACTTGTCGAGCAGGTGCCCGGCCAGGATCGCGTCCGCGTCGTCGCGCTCGCCAAGCGGGGCGGCTTCAGCCCCGAGGCCCGCGCGCTGCTCGCCGAATCCGTCGCACCGCTGCAACTGCTGCTGCCGCACGTCGCTGACGCCTGCCGTCGCGCCCAGCAGGTCCGCACCGCAGCGGATGCCGCGGCTGCCCTGAACCTCACCGCCCGTGAGGTCGAGGTGCTGCAGCTCCTCGCAGAAGGCCTGCTCGCCCGCACGATCGCCGCCCGCCTCGGGCTGTCCCCACGCACCGTCCACAAGCACCTGAGCAACGTCTACACCAAGCTCGGCGTCCACGACCGTCTGGTCGCGGTCAGCATCGCAAGGGCGCAGGGCCTCATCGCCGCGTGACGGACTCAGGTCTGGCACTGCAGGGCCTTTGTCGCACCGTCCACCGCACGCAGTTGGTTCGCCGCTCAGGGTTGGCCCCCACCCCACCCCCAACCGACCCGCGGACGGGTTCCAACGGGCGCTACCGAGGCTTAGGTTCGGACCATGAGCAATCCTCTCGAACCCAGTGACGTCGGCCCGGTCGTCGGAGGAGACCTGACGGCTGCCGACGCCGATCGCGACCATGTCGTCGCATTGTTGAACGCCGCGCACGCCGAGGGACGGCTGACCGCGGCGGAACGCGACCAGCGCATCGCCACCGCCCGTCTTGCCGAGACCTTCGACGACCTCGTCCCGCTGACCCGCGACCTGGTGGGCCCGGCTGCCGCGCGTCCTGCCGTCAACTACGACGAGGCCAACGCGACCGAGTCCGCTGACCAGATCGTCGCCATCTTCGCCGGCGCCTCCCGCAAGCACACCTGGCGGGTGCGCAAGCACACGTCGATCCTCACGGTCTTCGGTGGCGCGGAGATCGACCTGACTCAGGCGATCTTCGAGTCCCGCGACGTCGAGATGAACGTCTTCTGCCTCTTCGGTGGCATCGAGCTCACCGTCCCGCCCGGCACCGACGTCAACAACCAGGTGATGGCAGTACTCGGCGGCAGCGAGGTCGGCAGGCTCACTCCGCCCGACCCCTCCGCGCCTCGCATCACCCTCAAGGGTTTCGTCGGTTTCGGTGGCCTGGAGGTCCGCAACCCCAAGGTCAGGAAGAACCGGGGCTAGATTCTTTTCATGACCGACCTGTTCACCCCTGCCGCCAACTGGCAGCGGTTGCCCGATCGCTACGTGACGGTGCGGCGCCTGGGGGCACTGGCGTACAACCTCGTCACGACGGTGGTCGTCGCGCTGACCGTCGGCTTCATCGCCGACTGGACCTGGGCGGGCGGCCTCGCCATCGCCGGCCTCGCGTGGACCACATGGCGCGTCATCCGCGCGGGACGGTGGGTGCGCACGTTCGGCTACGCCGAACGCGAGGACGACCTGTTGATCACCCACGGCCTGTGGAACAAGCGGCTCACTGCGATTCCGTACGGCCGCATGCTGTCGGTCAACGTCGAGTCGGGCCCGATCGACCGCGCGTGGGGCCTTGCCCGGGTCGAGCTCGTCACGGCCAGCGTCCAGTCGGCCGGACACATCCCTGGCCTGCAACAGTCGGACGCGGCGGTGCTGCGCGACCGGTTGATCGCGGCGGGAGAGGCACAGGCGCTCCCGCTATGACCGCCGACCCCGGCCCGGTCGGGTTCCCTCCGCCGGAGCAGCCGCCGGTGCCGCTGCAGCCCGAAGCATTCCAGCCCGACACGGTCCAGCCCGAGACAGCCCAGCCTGGCCCGGTGCCGCCGGTGGCGAAGCTGACCGAGCGGCCACATCCGCTCACCCCGTTCATCCGGGGCTGGGTGGTGCTGCTGGCACTGGTGATCGGCATCGGACGCGAGTTCGTGCCCAACGGGGAGGGTGCCCGGCCGCTGCCCCCGTTGCAGTGGATCCTCGCAGGGGTCGGCGTCCTTGCGCTGGGAGCTGTGGCAGCCGGCTACATCTCGTGGCGGTTCACCCGATTCGTGATCGACGCCGACGAACTGCGCGTCGACACCGGTGCGATCTTCCGTCGCTCCATCCGCGTGGCGTTCGACAAGGTGCAGTCGATCGACGTGGTGCAGCCGTTCGCCGCCCGGCTCTTCGGGCTGGCCGAGCTCCAGATCGACGTCGGCTCCCACGAGCGCTCGAAGCTGCGCTACCTCTCGCTGGGACGCGCTTACGCCCTGCGCGACTATCTGCTGGCGCGTGCCCGTGGCTACCAGGCGGAGGCTGCGACGTCCACGCGTTCGGTCTCCGTGCTCACCGACCTGCACGAGACCGACGAGGTACTTGTGCAGGTGTCCCCGCAGACGCTGCTGCTGGCAGCGGTCACGTCCCACGAGTTCTGGGGCATCGTGCTCAGCGGCCTGGTGTTCGTCGGCGTCGGGCTCGCGATCGGGCAGTGGTGGGTGCTGCTCGCCGCTGGTATCCCGACCATCAGCGGCCTCTTCGGCTTCGTCAGCCGCCGCGTGACCGGGCAGTTCAACTACACGCTCTCCCGGCGCGCGCACGGCCTGCGGATCGCCCGCGGGCTCACCAGCCTCACCAGCCAGTCGCTGCCGGCGCGACGCATCCAGGCAGCCCAGCTGAGCCAGTCCCCGGTCTGGCGGTTGCTGGGGTTGTACCGCATCGACATCGAGGTGATCGGCTGGGGTGCTGTCACCGACAACGAGGACAAGTCCGGGGTCTCGACCATCCTGCTGCCGGCCGGCTCCTTCGCGCAGGTTCAGGTGGCGCTCGCCGCGATCTGGCCGCGGGCCGACTTCACGACCGTCGAGCTCTCGCCGGCACCGGTGCGGGCGCGCTGGATCCACCCGTTCTCCGGTCCCTTCCTTCGCTGGGGCCACGACGAGTACCTGGTGGTGTCACAGCACGGCTGGCTGGTGCGCCGCTGGCAGCTCGTGCCGCACGCCCGCGTCCAGTCGGTGCGGGTGACGCAGGGGCCGGTATCGCGCCGCCTCGGGCTGGCGGACCTGGAGTTCCACACCGCAGGCATGCACATCGCGGCGCACGCGTCCGGGGTGGACGCGGGGGTGGTGCTCGAGCGCCAGGCCGAGTTGATGGCCCTGCTGCACCACCACGGCCCCGACTTGTCAGACGCTCACGAAGCTATAGCTCAGTCAGATTCTGACAACTCGGAGATCGGGGTGGGTCAGGCCGGGCCGGATGCCTTCCGCGCCGACCAGGCCGAGGCCACCATCTCGTCCACCGAGTAGCTCATCTTCCAGTCCAGGTCGGCGGCGGCAGCCTTGCCGTCTGCGACGATCCGGGCCGGATCGCCGGGACGCCGCTCTGCGATCACCGGGGTGAAGTCGATGCCGGTCACGCTGGCCATCGCGTCCATGATCTGCCGCACGCTGAGGCCTTCGCCGCTACCGAGGTTGTAGGCCTTGCGCAGCTCGCGTCCCGCCTCCAGCGCCCGGGCAGCTGCGACGTGGGAGTTCGCAAGGTCGCCGACGTGGACGTAGTCGCGCACGCAGGTGCCGTCCGCCGTCGGGTAGTCGACGCCGTTGATGCGGGGCGTCCTTCCCGCCAGCAGGGCCTCGATGACAAGGGGGAACAGATTGTGCGGGCTGGCGTCGTAGACCTCGTCCGTTGCAGACCCGACGACGTTGAAGTAGCGCAGGCTGACCCCGTGGAACCCGGCGGTGGCGCGTGCCTGGTCGTTGATCAGCCACTCCCCGATCAGCTTCGACTCCCCGTAGGGCGACTCGGGCGCGTTGGGGGAGTCCTCGGTGACCAGGTCACTGGACGGCGTCCCGTAGACCGCCGCGGAGGAGGAGAAGACCAGGTTCTGCACGCCGGCGTCGGCCATGGCCGTCAGTACGCTTGCCGTGCCGGTCACGTTCTGCGCATAGGTGTGGAGTGGACGCTGCACGGAGACCCCGGCGTACTTGTAGCCGGCCACGTGGATCACCCCGGTGCACCCGTGCTCGCGCAGCACGCCGGCGACGGCGTCGGTATCGAGGATGTCGGCCTCAGTGAGCGGGACACCGGCCGGCACGAAGCTGGCAATTCCAGAGGAGAGGTTGTCCAGCACCACGGGGGTCAGCCCCTGCTGCTGCAGGGCCCGCACCACGTGCGCCCCGATGTACCCGGCTCCGCCGGTAACCAGCCATGTCGTCACACGCGGAAGTCTAGGGCGATTCAGGGGTGCGTGGACCTGCCGTCTGGCTAGGGTGGACCCATGCAGAACCAACCCGTGCTGGGCATCGACATCGGCGGCTCCGGAATCAAGGGAGCCCTGGTCGACCTGGCCGCCGGCGACTTCGCCGCCCCCCGCGTCCGCAT
This sequence comes from uncultured Actinomycetota bacterium, assembly GCA_963799235.1. Lineage (GTDB taxonomy): Bacteria > Actinomycetota > Actinomycetes > Propionibacteriales > Propionibacteriaceae > Propionicimonas. Next base: position 639,045 of record CAWCWL010000002.1, read on the forward strand.
CCCGACTCCGGCCGAGTCGACACCGAAGAATGTCGCCTCCGTCGTGGCGGAGATCGTGGCGGAGTTCGCCGACCTGATGGGCGACGGCCCGATCGGCATCACCATCCCTGCCGTCGTCACGCACGGCGTCACCCGCTCGGCAGCGAACATCGACAAGTCGTGGATCGACGCTCCCGCGGAGAAGATCTTCTCCGAGCGACTCGGACGCCCCGTCGTGCTCGTCAACGACGCTGACGCCGCGGGCGTCGCCGAGGTGAAATTCGGCGCGGCCAAGGGCAACGAGGGCCTCGTTCTGATGACCACGCTCGGCACCGGCATCGGCAGCGCGATCCTCTACCGCGGCGTGCTCATCCCGAACTCCGAGCTCGGCCACCTCGAGATCGACGGCCACGATGCGGAGACTCAGGCAGCGGCTTCCATCAAGACGCTGCTCGGCCTCAACTACAGCGAGTACGTGTTGCGGCTGCAGCGCTACTACGAGCGCGTCGAGGCCCTCTTCTGGCCCGACCTGTTCGTCGTCGGCGGCGGCGTGTCGAAGGACTCGGACAAGTTCATGCCCAAGCTGAAGCTGAAGACCCCGATCGTCCCGGCGCACCTGCGTAACCGGGCCGGCATCATCGGCGCTGCCTGGCTTGCCGTCGACAAGGTCGAGCACCCCGAGCGTCCCTCCTGATCAGCGACAGGCGCCCCCGAAACGGAAGGAAGCCCCCGGGATTCCGGGGGCTTCTGCCTGTTTCGGGGGCGTCTGTGGTGAGGAGGTGGCGCGAAAGCGGCACGAAAGGGGACTGTCCCCTTTCGTGCCGGACTACATGCGCTCGGGGGCCTCGATGCCGAGCAGGTCGAGGCCGGTGGCCAGGACCTTCCTGGTTGCCTCGCACAGCGCCAGCCGGGACGAGCGCACCTCGCCCTCGCTCTTGAGCACGGGGCACTGCTCGTAGAAGGAGCTGAGGGCGCCGGCAAGTTCGTAGAGGTAGCCGCACAGCCGGTGGGGCTGCAGGGTCTCCCCCACGGCGGCCACCACCTCGCCGAAGCGGCTCAGCAGCAACGCGACCTGCTGCTCCGCGGGCTCGGCGAGCACCGTGACGGCGTCGCCGGCGAAGCCCTCCGCCTCCGCCTTGCGCAGGATCTGGTTCGCCCTTGCGTGCGCGTACTGCAGGTAGGGCCCGGTGTCGCCGGTGGTCGCCACCATGCGCTCGGCGTCGAACGTGTAGTCCTTCTGCAGCCCGCTGGACAGGTCGGCGTACTTGATCGCTGCCAGCGCGATCGCAGGGGCTGCCTCGGACTCGGCAGCGTCCAGCAGGCTGTTCAGGGTGACGGCGGTGCCCTCGCGGGTGGAGAACTTCTTGCCGTCGGCGCCCAGCACCTGGCCGAAGCCCACGTGCTCGGCGGACACGCCGTCGGGCAGGTAGCCGGCGAGCCGCGCAACAGCGAAGACCTGTTCGAAGTGGTGGGCCTGCGGTGCCCCGACCACATAGATCATCCGGTCGGCGTGCAGGTCGCGGACGCGGTGCCGGATGGCCGCCAGGTCGGTGCAGGTGTAGCCGAAGCCACCGGCTGCGTTGCGGATGATCGCAGGGGCGGCGAAGCCCTCGACGAAGACCACGAGCGCCCCGCCGTCGACGACGGCGATCCCGCGCTCCTCCAGGTCGGCCGCCACCACGGCGAGGTCGTCGTTGTAGATCGACTCCCCCGCGAGGTCGGCATTGGTGAGCAGCACGTTCATGCGCTTGTAGGTGGCGTTGAAGCCCGCCAGCGACACGTCGATCAGCTGCTGCCAGAGCGTCCGCGTCGCCGCGTCGCCCGCCTGCAGCATCACCACCCGCTCGCGGGCCCGGTCGGCGAACTCCTCCGAGCTCTGCAGGTGGCTGTTCGCCCGCTGGTAGAGCTCCTCGGCGGCGGGCAGGTCGAGCGCCGCGACGTCGATGCCCTCTTCGAGGATCTGCTCAACGAGCATGCCGAACTGCCGGCCCCAGTCGCCGATGTGGTTCTGCGGGATGACGGTGTGGCCCTGTGCCCGCAGGACGCGGGTGAAGCAGTCGCCGATGATCGTGGAGCGAAGGTGGCCGACGTGCATCTGCTTCGCGACATTCGGAGATGAGTAGTCGATCACCACCGTGCGCGGCTGCACGGCTGGGCTGATCCCCGAGGACGGCTCGGTCAGCACCTGGGTGGCGACCCTGGCCAGCACGTCGGTGCGGATCCGCAGGTTGATGAAGCCCGGCCCCGCGATCTCGAGCGGCTCGCACAGGTCACCGAGGTCGATCTGCTCGACGAGCCGCGCAGCGACGTCCCGCGGCTTCGTTCCCTCGGCGTTGGCCAGCCGCAGCGCGACGTTCGTCTGGTAGTGACCGAACTGTGGACGGGTGGCCGGACGCAGCTCCGGGTCGATTCCGGCAACGGCCTGGACACGCTCACTCAACAGGGACGGCAACGACAGCATGGCCGATATCCTCCCACGTCACAGGCGGTGGGTTCCCGAGCGTGGCGGCCGGTGGCTCAACAGGTCCCAGACCAGCTTCAGGTTCGCGGCCAGCTCGCGACGGGTCCCGTTCGCCCAGGGACGAGCGCTGGACCGCGCGCTGTCGTCGCCCACGCCCCACGCGTCGAGCCCGAGTGCACGGCAGATGGCCAGCGCCCGCGGCAGGTGGTAGGTCTGGCTCACCACGACGAGACGGTCGATGTCGTACACGTCCCGGGCGCGCAGGCACGAGTCGTAGGTGTCGAGGCCGGCCGGGTCGACAAGGAGCACCGACTCCTCGACGCCGCGCTCGAGCAGGTACGCGCGCATGCCGCCGGTCTCGTCGTAGAACCGGGAACGCCCGTCACCGCTGAGCAGGATGCGCTGGACGAGCCCGCGCCGGTACAGGTCGAGTGCCACGTCGAGCCGGGCCCGCAGGAACGTGGAGGGGACACCGTCGGCGTACACCTCCGCGCCGAGCACGAGCGCCACCGGCAGGTGCGGCAACGCTTCTGCCGTCACGATGCGGTGACGGGTGAGAGAGCGCACCACCAGCCCGAGCATCAGGACGGCTCCCACCCCGGCACCGAGCGCACCGGCAGCCACCGCCACCGGAGTTCCCCACCGGCGAACGTCTCCCATGCCGCCAGCGTAGAGGGGGGCTCCAGCCCGACGGCACCGGTCCCACCCGTCCCACCTGCAACGTCGCCTGTGGAGCGCCCGGCACACAGGCCCGGAGAGCAATTCCCGACCTCAACGCGCACCTTGCCGCGTGGTAAATTCCACGCGTCCGCAACGACGGTTGCGGACGGTTGCAGAGGGGTCGGGGAGGTCACGTGCCTGAGCGAGGACGCTGGCTGCTACGTCATGCCGTCGCGCTCGTCCTCCTTGCCCTCTTCGCCGCGTTGCTTCCCGCTGCGCCCGCCGTTGCCGACCCGCAACAGCTGGCAGCGCCCACATCGATCACCATCAGCCAGCGCCCCACCATGGCCGTCGTCACCTGGCCTGCGGTCGCCGACGCGGCCGGCTACGCGATCGACTACGACACCAGCCCCAGCTTCGTCACGGCACGAAACCTGACGAGCTCCGAGACACTCGCCGTCCTCACCGGACTCGATCCGAGCACGTCCTACTACGTGCGGGTCGCGGCCGTCGACGGTGCGACGAACGCCATCGGTCCGTGGGCCGCGGCCATGACGTTCACCACCGGCGACCGTGAGTACTCGCTGCCGGCACCGGCGCTGTCCGCCTCCAGCGACACCAGCACCTCGCTGACCGTCGAGTGGAACAAGGTCGGCCCGAGGCTCCACTACGAGGTCGCACTCGGCAAGGACGCGAACACCGTCGCCAGCACGCAGCAGGTGACCGGCCTGACCACGGTGTTCGACAAGCTGGAGAAGACAGCCAAGTACTACCTCAGCGCCCGCGCCGTGAATGCGGACGGCGACCCGGTGACGGCATGGTCGGCCCCCGTGGCGTTCAAGACTCCGGAGTCGCTGCCGCTGCGGGTCGGCAGCTACAACATCCGCAACGGCACGATCAAGGCCGGCGGTGGGAACTGGACGAAGCGTCGCCACGCCGTCGCGGACACCGTGGCAGGCCAGCACGTCGCCGTCCTCGGCCTCCAGGAAGCCACCTGGAACATCGGGGGCTACCCGTCGGGCCAGTACGCGGACCTCGCCCACCTGCTCGGCAAGAGCTGGAAGTCCACGACCTACGTCGGCAACGCCGGCCCCGAGGGCACCAGGATCCTGTACGACAGCGACGAGGTGACCATGCTGCGGCAGGGCTACCAGAAGCTCGCAGGGAGCCACGCGAACAACAACTGGCGCTACGTCAGCTGGGCCGAGTTCCGCCAGTTGTCGACCGGCAAGCGGTTCTTCTTCGCCAACACCCACTTCCTCCAGAAGCAGAACAAGCACGACTACAACAGCCGGGTGTCCAGCGCAAGGCAACTGCTCAGGATCGTCGAGCGCTACAACACCGAGAAGCTTCCGACGATCATCGTCGGCGACTTCAACTCCCACAAGTTCCGCAATCCGGAGAACGCGCCGTACAACATCATCACGAGGGCCGGCTACATCGATCCCCTCGACAACATCGACGACTGGCGCGGCGGACCCCGTGGCATCGCGGAGAAGCGCATCAACGCCAACATGTTCACGATCAACCTGTTCCACCGCAAGGCGATGAAGGGCAACTACTCCACCGGCGTGATGGTCGACCAGATCTTCGTCACCCCGATGCGGGTGTCGGAATGGGAGACCGTCGTGAAGGTCGACTCGGCCGGACGGTTCATCGGCACGATCCCTTCCGACCACAACATGATCCGCGCGACCGTCTACCTGCCCTGACCACTTCGGCCCATGACCGGCCGCTATCATGACGCGGGTAAAGCTGCCGCTGCTGCCTCCGCTGCCCTCGGGCCGCTGATGGTCACCGACGGTGCCGGAGTGGACTGGAGGGGCAGCCGGTGAACAGGCACTTGGCATCGCGCTACCAGCGCATCGCGGCCCAGGCACTCCCCATCGTCGGCATCTGGCTTGCCACCGTCGCCATCGCGTGGCTCCTGCTGCTCGGCAGCAATGGTGCGGCAGCCGTGCTCGCCGCCGTGCTGCTCGGGTTCCTCTGGTGGCGCCAGGACAGCGTCGGAAGCGGCGCGCAGTCGGCGAGCAACACCGCGGCGCTGTCGGCCGTCCTGCTCACCCTCGGCTTCGTGCCCACCCTGCCCGACCTCGTCCTCGCCACGTCTGCGGCAGCCCTTTTCGCCTACGCCATGGCAGCTCCCCTCGTCGAGAATCAGCTCAGGCCGCGCCTCGAGGCCTTCCGCCTCCCCGGACACCTCGTCCCACCGCTGGCACGCGTGCGCAATCCGATCTTCAAGGCGGCCGCCGGCGGCGGCGTCGCCCTCGCGGCCGGCGCTGCCGGATTGGCGCCCAGCTGGCTGGCTGCGTTGGTCGCGCTGGTGTTCCTGCTCGCTGGTGCTGCAACGGCGGGCTACCAGCTCCTGCGCCGCCGGCGTCACCTTGCCGACCGCGCGGTGCACACGGCCCTGGTGTCCTACCGGCCCGACTTCTACCTCTACTACAGCGGACGGCCGGAGGGCGCCTACCAGCTGGAGATGTGGTTGCCCTACCTCGAGCGGACGGGGGCCCGCGGCGCCGTGCTGATCCGGGAGCGCCAGTTCGTCGACACCGCGCTGGCCGTGACGACGCTGCCGGTCCTCCTCGCGGAATCGGTGGAACCGATCGAGCGCACGATCGTCCCGACCCTCGGTGCCATCTTCTACGTGAACAACGCAGCGAAGAACGTCGACGGCACGCGCTACCAGCAGGTCGTGCACGTACACCTCGGCCACGGCGACAGCGACAAGCCCGCCAGCTACGCCTCCAGCACGACCATGTTCGACCGCATCTTCGTTGCCGGCCAGGCGGGCGTCGACCGGTTCGCCACCCATGACGTGCTCGCTCCGGCGGAGAAGTTCGTGCTGGTCGGACGACCGCAGGTGGAGGCGATCGACGTCCGCCCGGCCGGCACGTCCCTCCCGCAGCGACCGGTCGTGCTCTACGCACCCACGTGGCGCGGCGTCCTCGCCGACATGCAGCTCAGTTCGCTCGCCTCTGGGGAGGCCATCGTCTCCGCCCTGCTGGACGCGGGCGCTGCCGTGATCTTCCGGGCCCATCCTTACGCCAAGCGGGACGCCGAGTCGCGCGTGCTCGTCACCCGGATCGATTCGCTGTTGTCGGCCAGCACCACCGGCGGGCACCTGTTGAGTGAACAGGCCGCAGCGCTGTCGATCTTCGAATGCATGAACGCCTCGGACGCCCTGGTCGGCGACGTCTCGAGCGTGGTGGCGGACTACCTGTACAGCAATAAGCCGATCGCCCTTGCCCACCATGCCGGCGACCGCCTCGAGGCCGAATACCCACTGGCACGAGCGACCTGTCTGCTGCCCGTCGACGGCGACCTGGCCGCGGGGATCCGTGAGCTGCTTGCTGAGGACAGCAAGGCCGCGGAGCGGGATGCGATCCGCACCTACTACCTCGGGCCGTGGGCACCCGAGGGCTACACCCAGGTGTTCGTCGACGCTTGTCGGGACGCGATTCGCGCCGGAGCGCCCACGTCGGCCTAGATCCAGTCGTTCACCTGATCGCACCCGGACCGACAGCTGGCCTTCAGGTTTTTCTCATCAGATCTTTACCATTGGGTGCTCAGGCCCATAAGATGAGGCCGTCCTCGTGACCGGCCCGGCAGGATTCCCCCTCCCGCTCGGCTCTCCTTGTTGTTGGCTCCCCCCGAGCCGGATTGGATCGATATGTCCGGGCTTGTCCGACGTCTCCTGACTGTCCCACTGCTAGCTGCCCTCGTGGGGATCGGCCTCGTTGTTGCTCCTGCCGCTGCGCCCGCGTACGCCGCGAGCACCCCCACCGGCCTCAAGGCTGTTGCCGTCTCCAGCAACGCCGTCGCCCTCACCTGGACCGCGGTCAAGGGCGCTGACGCCTATCGCGTGCAGTTCTCGAAGTCGTCGAGGATGAAGTCCTTCAAGACCGTCGACGTCGACACCAACTCCGTCGAGTGGACCTATCTCAATCCCGAGCCGTCGGCGAACTCCGGCCGGCTCAAGGCCAGGACTACCTACTACTTCCGGGTGAAGGTGATCACAAAGGTCGACCTGAACCATTCGGCGAAGTCGCTGAGCAAGTACGGTGCGAGGCTGAAGGTGAAGACCTCCGGCACCGGATCGCACACGTACCTCGCACCGATGCAGCTGAAGGCGACCCACCGCAGCACGACCACGGAGTACGTGTCCTGGAACTCCCGGGGCCCCGGCATCCACTACCGCGTGCGTTACACCACGGGTGGCAAAACCGAGACCAGGGTGTTCGACTACGCCGGCGGCGTGCTCACCGGCCTCACCGCAGGAGCCAGATACTCCTACAGCGTCGAAGTGATCTCCCGCGACAACCGCAAGACCCTGAGCCCCACATCCGCTCCGTTGACCTTCACCCCGGCCGCCTCCGCCCACCCCGCCATCAAGATCGCGAGCTACAACATCTGCGGCAATGCGTGCGGCAACTGGGGCGGTCGCAGCGCGGGCATGCTGGACAGCCTCGACCGTCAGGCGCCCGACATCATCGCGCTCCAGGAATCCACGAACGCCGGCAACCTGGTCAGTCGGTACAACGACCGCGCCAACCGAAGCTTCGAACTCCTCGCCAACAAGAAGCACGCAGCTCTCGCCATCGACACCGCCCGGTTCAGCGTCCTCGCCAGCGGCATCAACCCCTGGGACGCAGACGGCTCCAAGGACGCGGTCTGGGCGATCCTCGCCGACAAGGCTGACGGCAACAAGAAGCTCTTCGTCGTATCCGTGCACTTCACGAACGGCGGCGGCGGCGACAGCAAGCGCAAGAGCGAGGCGGCAGAACTCGTCCGCATGATCGATGCTCACAGCCAGGGCCTGCCCGTCGTCGTTGCCGGCGACTTCAACGTCAGCAAGCGCAAGTCCGACCACCCGACCGTCTACAGCACCGTGTCGAGGGCCGGACTTGTCGACCCGCTCGGCAACCCGTCCGACTCGCGGTACGTGAGTGACTCGGCGACCGTCGAGAACCGGATCGACGTCGGGTACGCCAGCGCCAACCAGTTCCGGCGGCACGCGCTGCGCTCCAAGTGGGAGAACGGCTACGACGTCGACTACATCTGGCACAGCAAGGGTGTGCGGGTCGGCTCGTTCCAGGTTGTCGTCGACCTCGACACCTCGGGGAACTTCATTGGCACGATGTCGTCCGACCACAACATGATGGTGTCGAGCTTCCATCTGGGCTGACCGGCATTCACCACCGGACTAGCCCTCGAGCACTACTGCAGACTCCTGCACGGGTAGGGACCCGCGGCTGGAGCCTGAGGTCGCCGGGCCCCTAGCATCGTGAAAGCCGATCCCGGCGTGCTCCTCCCCCGAGGCACGCCGGTCGGTCACCCCCAGCACAGAGGAGGCCCCCAGCCATGGCAGCAACAACACCGACGATGCAACGTCGGCTCGTGCTCGCCGTGGTGGGGGCCGTCCTTGGCCTCGGCCTCGTTGCGGCTCCGCCGGCGAGCGTCCTCACCAAGGCCAGCGCGGCGAGCTACGCCAGGCCGACCGGGCTGAGCGCAACGGTCGCGGCCCATGCCGTCGGCCTGCACTGGAAGGCCGTCAGGAACGCTCCGGCGTACCGCGTCCAGTTCTCCACGCGGTCGGACATGAAGACGTTCAAGACCAAGGACGTCGTCGGCACCTACCTGGAGTGGACCAACCTTGACTCCAGCCCCTCTGCGAAGTCGGCGCGCCTCAAGGCTTCCACGACCTACTACTTCCGCGTGAAGGTGATCAGCCTCACCAAGGCGAACCTGACCAGCTACGGCAAGAAGCTGAAGGTCAAGACCGCGTCCGCCAAGTCGAGGCCCGAACTCGCGCCGGTGTCCCTGAAGTCCACCGTTCAGAGCACGAGCTCCAGCTACATCTCGTGGAGGTCGCGCGGGCCGGGCGTGCAGTACCGCATTCGCTACGGCACCAACTCCAAGCTCCAGGTGGGCAAGTCGAAGCTGGCGAGCAGCACGGACTCGGCGACCGTCCTGAAGGGCCTGGTTGCCGGGACGAAGTACTACTACAAGGTCCGCGTCCTTTCGACGACGGGCGCCATCATCTCGAACTACTCCAGGACGTCCTCGTTCACGGTCTCGAAGACCTACACCTCGCCCGCCATCAAGGTAGCGACGTACAACGTGTGCAGCGTTGCCTGCGATGCGAGCGCCCGGCTCTGGAGCGTCCGCCAGCCGGCCGTGATCGCCAACATCGCCGCGCAGTCACCCGACATCATCGCGCTGCAGGAAATGGACCGGAGCCTGCTGGCCAACCTGCTCGACGGCCTCAACGCCGCGACGTCACGCTCCTACATGACCAGCGATCCGCCCAGCAAGGGGGGTTCCGGCACGACCAAGCTGGCCTACGACACCCTGCGCTTCGACATGGTTCCGAGCAAGGACGGTTCGGTGGAACTGACCTCCGGGGAGTCCGGCACGCGGAAGTGGGTGGTGTGGGCGATCCTGATCGACAAGCTGAGCGGCAAGAAGCTGTTCGCCGTCTCCGCCCACCTCGTCGCGGGCGAAGCGTGGCAGGAACTGCGCAAGGTGCAGACCTCTGAGCTCCTCGCCATCGTGGCGGCCAACAACCCCCAGGGGCTACCGGTCGTCATCGCCGGCGACTTCAACTCCGGACGCGACTACAAGCCGTCCAACTATGTCTACGACGTGCTCAGCGCCGCCGGCTACCGCGAGCCGCTGGGCAACACCAACAATTCGTGGACGCCCGCCAGGACGGCGACGGCTGAGCACCGGGTGAACCTCGACTACAACACCTACAACAACTTCGACGCCTACGCGCGGCGGTCCAAGTACGACAACGGCTCGGACATCGACTACATCTGGCACAGCCCGAAGATCCGGGTCGCCGTCTCTGCCGTCGCGGTGGACGTCGACACGGCGGGCAGGTTCGTCGGCGTGATTCCGTCCGACCACAACATGCTCACGGCCACCATCCACCTGTCCTGAACGCGGGAGTCCTCGAGCGACGGGGCTGATCAGGTCAGGATGGCCGGATCAGCCGGCGGGGCGTCGACCAGCAGCCGGTCGAGCACCCGGGCTGAGCTGCCGCCGTCGTCCCACGGGGTGTAGTCGGCCTGCCACTGCAGGTACCGTTCGGCGAACCGGTGCGCGACCTCGTCGATGCCGAGGATCGTCGCCAGCACCTCTTCCTGCGTCGAGACGACCGGCCCGGGGCCGACCTCCTCGAGGTCGAGGTAGACGCCGCGCAACTGGTCGCGGTACTGATCCATGTCAGGGGTGAAGAAGATCATGGGACGCCCGGTCACCGCGTAGTCGAACATGATCGAGGAGTAGTCGGTGATCATGATGTCGGCGATCAGCAGCAGGTCGGTGGTGTTGGGATACGTGCTGACGTCGATCACGCCAGCGCCCACCTTGGCTGCGCTGCCTACCCGGATCACGCGGGAGTGCGCGCGAAGCAACACCACGTAGCCGTCGCCGAGGTCCGCGGCCAGCTTGCTGACGTCGAGGTAGTCGACCAGTTCGGTGCGGTCGTCACGCCAGGTAGGCGCGTACAGCACCACCCGCTGGTCGTCACGGATACCGAGCACGCTGCGGATGTGCTCACCCGAGCCGTTGACCAGCAGGTCGTTACGGGGGTAGCCCTCCTCGTAGATCGGGGGGTTCGACAGGTACGACTCACGGAACACCCGGCTCGAGTGCGGGTTCTGGGACAGCAACAGGTCCCACTTCTTCCGCTCCCCCAGCATGAACTCGCGCTCCTCCGCGTCCAGCTGCTCGCCGCGGTCGAGGCCCACCTTCTTGTACATCGTGCCGTGCCAGGTCTGCAGGGTGGTCTGGCCCTCGCGCGGGGTGAAGCGCGCCCGGAGCCAGTCGTTCACGACGAGCCAGCGGGATTCTGCGCGTGCCCGCCACCACGCCGTTGTCGCGTCGACGACTGCCTCGTCGCCCTCCGGCACGGCGACGGACAGGTCGCGCACCGCCCAGACGCGGGGGACGTTCGGATGCCGCGCCACCATCTCCTCGCGGAGGGCGAGGGGGTTGCAGCCGCACTGGCGGCCGTAGAAGCTCTCGAAGTACATCCTGTCGACGATCGGCCATACGCCGGACTCGTACTGCGCCCGGATCCTCGCCTGGTTATGGGTGCCGATCTCCTCCGTGGTGAGCGGGACCTCCAGCCGCGGCGAGAGCACCTTGCCAGCCTTCACGGCGTAGTAGAGCCGGAACCACCGGTTCCAGACCGAGTCCGGCGCCTTGTCGATGACGCCAGTCGCACAACGGACGGGGATGGCAAGGCCGTCTGCCGTCGTGGCGGCGAGGGTGAGCCGTCCGATCTGCGGCGGCAGCGCCGGCAGGTCCCAGCGGGACTTCAGGAAGGCGATCTCAGCTGTGAAGCTGTCGCCGACCTGGCTCACGGAACCCGAACGGGTGTCGCGCTCGTTGACGAGGGCGAACCGGGCGCCGGACAGGTCGCCACTGCAGCGTCCGCTGACCCGCAGCACCGGCTCATCGTCGCCGAGGAGCTCTGCCCCGGTGACGATCGCCCACGTGGAGCCGGCATCGAGCCGCAACTCGCCGTCAGGGCCGGCCTCGACAAGCACAGGGTTCGCATCCACCAGTTCGCCGGAACCGATCAGCACCGGCTGCTCGCCGCCGCCGGTGCGGACGAGCACACGGTGCTGCAGCCAGGGCAACGCTGTGGCCGGGTCATCGACGGGGTAGCCCCAGACGCCGGGTGTCGCCTCCTGCCAGGGACGTGAGGGGTCGACGGCGGGAAGGCTGCCGACCAGAGTCGAGCCCTGCGGGCCGTGTCGCACCTCCAGCTTGGTGCGGCCCTGGGGTGAGACGAGCACCGCCGACGTGATCGTGCCGCGGTGCACGACGTGGATGCTGAGCCGGTCACCGTCGGCGTCGATGCCGGTCGCTGTCGGGAGCAGTGGCACCACGAGAATGCTCAGCCCGGCCTTCGACCATCGCGGCAGCGCCGTCCCCGCGGAGCACCGCCGCGAGGTGCGGTAGCCCGCAGGCCCGAGCCCGTAGAACTTGGTGAAGTGGCCCTGCACCTGGCTGCTTCCCGCAGCGACGCTGACCCGGAGGTTCCACTCGCGCGTGCCATAGCGGCACAGCTGTGCGAGCGAACCGACGGCGCGAAAGCAGTTGCCGGAGTAGTCGGCGTCCCGGGTGGCCCCGTTGAACGGCTGGTTTGCCTCGGGGGACGGATCGATCGCCACCTCCAGCGGCACGAACCTGGGCAACGCACCTTCCGACTGCGCCCACACCCGCACGGACGGCTGGGTGCCGGTGTAGTCGACGTCCCGGTCGTAGGCCCAGCCGACCAGCTCGAAACGGTCGTCATCGAGCCAGCGCAGCGAGCGCAGGTCGGCAATCCAGTCACGCGCCGTCGGGAACCGTCCCTCAGGAAGGGCGAGGCGTGCGGCGATCGGGCCGGAGACCACACTGACCGCACGGGACGCCTTGCGCTTGAGCCTGCCAAGGTCAACCGGCACTCGAAACCTCCACGTGTTCACGGCGGCCGAAGACCTCGGCCTGCGAGCGGGCAGCCTCAAGGATGCCGGCGATCTCGATCGATTCCGCAGCGGTGTACTTGAAGCTCGCCAGGGACCCGTCGCGGATCATCCCTGCGAACTCGGCCAGCTCGTAGCGCAGGCCGTCACCCTCGAACTTCTGGAAGTACTTCTGATTGCGCCGGCTGTCCTCGAACCGGGTCTCGAAGTACTCCGTGAGCCACCACGGCGCGGCAACGTAGATGTAGCCCTCCGTGCCGGAGATCACCAGAGCGCCCTCGGACTTCACGCCGACGCCCGTGCGGGCGATGGCCCAGCCGGTGGCGTAGTCGAGGTCGATCTGGCTGAACAACTCGACCGGGGAGTCCGACGGCCAGTAGCTGCGGGTGCGCAAGGCCGTGTGGCCGACACCGAACAGCTTCACCGCCGCCAGCAGCGGGTAGCTCGCCAGTTCGGAGATGCTGCCGCCCTCCGGCGCCTGCAGTTCGCGTCCGCCGGAGACCAGCTTCGTGAACGTGGCGTCGACCGACCGGATGTCACCGATCGAACCGCTGCGGGCCACCGCCACCAGCCGCTGGAACCCGGGCGCAAAGGCAGTCTTCAAGGCCTCGAGGAGCACGACACCAGCGGCTGCGGCGAGCTCGTGCAGCTCCCTGGTCTCTGCCTCGGTGAGCGTCATCGGCTTCTCGCACAACACGTGCACGCCGGCCGCCAGTGCCTGCCGGACCAGGTCGTAGTGGGTGCTGTGCGGGGTAGCGATGTACACGGCCTCCATGGTGTCGAGGAGCTCGGCGAAGCTGGCTGCCGTGCGCTCGAGCTCCAGTTCCGCTGCGAAGGCCGAGGCGTGTTCGGACGTGGGGCTCCACACTGCCTCGACGCTGACACCGCTCACGAAGCGGGCCTCTGCGACGAACCGGCGCGCGATCCGTCCCGAGCCTGCAACGCCGATGGAGAGGATCCCGTGGTTCTCCGCACGCAACTCCGTGCTGGAGACGCCCTTGGTGCGGTCCAGGTACACCACCCGGCAGTAGTCCTTGAGGTAGTCGAAACGGCCTTCCCAGTCGGACCCGATCGCGAACACGTCGATACCGAGGCGCTGGATGTCGTGGATCTTCTGGCCCTCGTACTCCTCGATGATCACCTCATCGACGAGTCCGGTGTCCGTGACGTTCCGGATGCGCTCCATGAGCGACTGGCTGACGTTCAGCTTGCCGCGGCTGTTGTCGTAGTTGTCGGTCGTGACCCCCACAACGAGGTGGTCACCCAACGCCTTCGCCCGCTCCAGGAGGCGACGGTGCCCCTCGTGGAACAGATCGAAGGTTCCATAGGTGATCACCCTCACGCCGCAGACCTCCCGCAGATGCTTGCCAAGTCAGCAGTCATCTTAGGCGCTGCGACCCCTGCGGCACGCACGGCAGGCGCTCAGGGCGACCGCGGCCTGTCCACCCGTTTAACCGCGGAAGGGCCGCGTGCTCCCCGTAGGATCGGGGCGTCGAGGGAAGGGAACGCGGATGCGCCGGCCGGCGGTGGCTGCTGTCGGGGGCGCTGTCGCCCTCGCGCTGGCGATCACGGGTTGCGTCGCGCCGTCCACGATGCCCCCGCCCGCTTCGCCCACCGCCGCAACAACGACCTCCGCTTCCGCGACCCGCAGCCCCACCCAGAGCCCCACCCAGAGCCCCACCAAGGCAGGTACGCCGACGGCTGCTACGTCCACCCGTATCCAGTTCAGTGACCCCTGGAGCACCCGGTCGGCGGCGCAGTTGCGGCTGCACCTCACCCAGGTCGCCGCCATCAAGGCTGCCCCTGCCGGGGCCACCATCCACCTCGTGATGTACACGTTCGCCACCGCTTGGGCGGGGCGGGCCCTTCTTGCGGCCCACCGGCGCGGGGTGAACGTCCGGGTGATCATCGACGACCACGAGAACTACCGCTGGACCAAGCGGCTGCAGGCGGTGCTCGGCACCAACCAGCACCGCCGGTCCTACGTCGTGCGGTGCCACCTCGCCTGCGCCAGCGACGTCACCTACCCCCGGCGCCGCAGTGCCGGCACGATCCGGTCCTACGTGCACGCCAAGTGGCTGATCATCGACCGCTCGGGCACAGACCGTGACGTGGTGATGATTCCCAGCGAGAACCTGACGCCGGCAGCGCTTGAGCAGTCCAACGACATGATGGTGCTGCGCGGCGACCACGCGGTGTACAGCTTCCTGCGCGCGCGGTTCGACATCATGCGCAAGGACGCGGGCACGGCCTACGGCACCGTCACTTCGGGCAGTGTCAGCATGACCATGTTCCCGGTGCCCTTGCCCAAGGACTACAAGGTCGAGCCGGACGAGCCCCTGCCCGCGGCGATGGACCCCTACCTCGACTACCTGCGCGACATCCAGTGCGGCGGCGACCACAGCACCACCATCCGGATCGCGATGTACATGTGGACCTATCCCCGGCTCGAGGTGGCGAAGCGGTTCGCCGAGCTCGCACGGGCCGGGTGCCGGGTGGTCGCGATCGGGCAACCGTTGAGCCCGGAGAGCGATGAGGGCTGGGACCCGGAGATCACCACGACCCTGCTGGACGCGGGGATCGAACTCCACCAGACCTCCGGCAGGGGCGTGTACCTGCACAGCAAGATCGTGACCCTCGACGGCTGGAACACCTCAGGAGCACGACTCCACCTCGCCGTCACCGGATCGTCCAACTTCCTGCTGCAGGCGCTGGTCGCTTCCGACGACCTCATCGTCACCGACACTGACGTGGCGGTCGTCGGCGCCTACTCCGCGCACGTCGACCAGCTGATCACACAGCATTCACGGCCGGTGCACTGACACGTCAGCGAATGGACCGCTTCGCCCCGCGGGTGACCGACCTGCGCCAGGCGATGAGTCCGGCCGCAGCCGCCAGCACGAGCGCAGCACCGCCCCACAGCCACGGGGCCGGATCGGCGCCACCGCTGACGGGTGCCGGCCCTGCAGAAGTCTCGGTCGCTGTGGGGGCGGGCGCGGAAGCGCTCGGCGACTCCGTGGCGCTCGGCGTCTCGCTCGCCACAGGTGTCTCCGTGGTCGGGTCTGGTTCTGGAGAGGCGATCACGGTCGGTTGGGCCGAGTTACCCGACCACCGCTCATCCGGCAATTTGGTCCATTCACCCTTGCCGTAGGAGAACTGGAACGCCCCACCCTCCACCTGGCCGTCCTTGCGATCCACCTGGTAGTGCACGGTGTAGGTGCCCTTGGGCAGGTTGGGCTTCACCTGGGCCGTCACGTTCGTGCCCTCGACGATCAGGCTGTTGATGTTGACGTTCCTGCCTGCGCTGTCAGTGACGACGATCTGCGCCGCTGCCGCGTCAACCTCCCGCTCGAAGGCCAGAACGACGCCAGAGGGCGGATCCGTCAGCTCCTGGTGCTTGTAAGGGTCGCTCGCTGCGAGCAACTCCTCGGCCGCCGTGGCCGGAAGCGGGACCGCCTGCCCGAGCGCCACCACCACCAACAAAGCTGTGACGAACCGCAACACCGTGCTCACCTTGCCCACTTCGCGACCTCCGATTGCCAACCCAACTACCCCGGCTCGCGGAGCGTTCACAACATTTGGACAGACTCCCGAGCCCTGCGTAGACTGTAGCCGGTCTGCACTAGAGAATGCCATCCCACGCGATAACTGTTCGTTATAAATTGGCGCGTGGGTGATTCCTACGAGATACGGCGGCTTGAGGCGAATGGTTAGAGTTTTGGGAAAACTGCACACCAAGATTGTTGTGATCGGAATTGCAGCGGTTGTGGCGTGGTCCGGAGTCATCAGTCCGGCACAGGCTGTCAACTTCACCGGTGGCGCCGATGCCAACATCACCAAACCGACGGCAAAGGGTGACACTTGCCCTACGCTGTCGAGCATTCGCCCCATTGAGGTCTGGTACAACCTCGACGACATGGATACCCGTGGTTACAGCGACCCCGGCAATCATGAGGCCTGGCCATTCATGGTGAAGACCGCCCAGGTTATTTGCGGCGCAGCCAAGAATGCTGAGATCCGAATCGGAATGTATTTCATTCGGGCTTTGGGCACGATGACATCGGCGGGAGAGGGCTCCCGGCCAGAATCCGATCCAGAGGTCGTCTACAACGCCCTCGAGTGGGTGCACAAGAACCGCAACGTGAAGATCACGATCGTGCTCGAGAAGCGCGCGATGCCGCAGGCCACCCGCGAGCTGGTCAGCAAGCGGTTGTCGGGCATCGCCTCGGTGAGCTACTGCAGCCACGGCTGCTTCAACACCCGTAACAGCGCAACCAAGATCAGCAAGACCCAGACGATCGACTACATCAACCACGAGAAGATCGTCACCATCAGCCACACGGTGTGGGGGAAGTCCGACAGCAACGTCGGCTCGGACGACTCGGTGGTGCTGTCCTCTTCCGGCAACTGGGCACGCAGCCAGACGCGACTCTTCTACCAGGACACCGTGCTGGTGTACGGCGACAGCAAGTACACCACCCTCATGTCCAACCGCTTCGACGCGATGCTCTACTGCGCCAAGACCGGCTGCAAGAAGAACACCGGCTTCCCCGCCGACCAGAAGCAGTGGCTGAAGAAGAAGCGCAGCATCTGGGTCGATCCGATCCAGAGCGGCCACCCGACCGCTTCCGGCCGTGGCACCTGGGTGGCCTTCGCGCCCGCGCCGACGTCCACCCGCGACTACTACCTCCAGGCTTTCGACAAGGTCGACTGCGCGGTGCAGAACAAGATCCGGGTCGCCATGTTCCGGCTCACCGATGATGCGTCCAAGAAATTCGCCGGACGCCTCGCCGAGATGAAGAAGCAGGGCTGCGACATCAAGATCGTCCTGACCTCTCCGGTGGGCAACTACTCGGTGACCAGCTACGTCAAGAAGAAGCTGAAGAGCGCCGGCATCTGGTTCAAGTGCTCCCCGATCTCGCTGCACACGAAGCTTGTGTTGATCGGCTCAAAGACCGGTCTCGACGCCAAGGTGATCACCAGCACCGCGGCGATGGGCGTCCTTTCCTTGACGCAGAGCGACGAGCACACGACGATCTTCGATTCCTCCCGTGCCACGCTTCCCGGCTATGCCGAAGCCATCAGGCATGCCTATGGCGAATACATGAGTGGCTGGACAGAGATCGCCAAGCAATCGAAGGGATGCTGACGATGAAGCCCATCCGCAAATGGCTGGCGGCCGCACTCACGGTCATTCTGGTCGCCTCAATGGCACTTGTCTCCGCAGGACCCGCAACCGGTGTGAGTTATGGCCTGAAGGCCTCGGTCAGCTACACAGCCGTCCACCTCACCTGGACGTCGCAGGGCACCGGCAAGACCTACCAGGTGCAGTACGGCACCTCGAAGACCTTCAAGGGCGCACGCACCATCGAGGTCGCCTCCAACAGCACGTACGTCAACGAGCTGACCGGCAGCAAGACCTACTACTTCCGCGTACGGACGAAGGGCGCAAGCAGCTGGTCTCCCAAGGTCTCCAAGAAGACGTCCTACGCCGGCACGTACAACGGTACGAAGGTGGAGAAGGCGACCAAGATCAGCACAGATGACGTCAGTGGGTCCTCCATCGACCTCACGTGGACCACGCCGTCCGGTCAGTACGCGTGTTTCCGCGTCAAGGTGTCGCCGTCGCCGAAGACCGGGCAACCGGCCATTCAATGCACCACCGCCTTCACGCTGACCGGACTGTCGAAGTCCACCAAGTACGGCATCACCCTCTACACGGTGGCCCCCGCTTCGGGCGGCTGGCCGGCTCGCAACATCACCGGCGGAACCAAGAAGATCTACCGGACGACGTCGGCCTACACGCTCGCGGGACCCGGGGACCTCAAGCTGGTGCCCCCGCAGCGCACCTGGCAGGCGACGCTCGACTGGACGGCCCCCACCAATCCGGCACCAGCTGCCACCGACTCCTACCGGATCCTGCTGGGCGACAACTCCGCGATGAAGAACGCACGGTGGTACAAGGACACCACGAAGGACACCAAGATCACCATGACCGGGCTGTCCAGCAGCCACATCTACTACGCCCGCGTTGTCGTGGTCGACACGGCTACCCACAACCAGCGCAGTGACCGGTCCGGCTACCTGCTGATCAAGACGCTCACCACCCACGGCTCGCTCACGGGCTCAGTCTCGACCTCGGCACCCCTGAAGGACCTGGTGGCCGACGCCTACACCAGCTCCGGAGAGCTGGCCGACCAGGCCGACATCAAGTCCGACGGCAGCTACGTTCTCAACGTCCGGCCGTTCAACTCCGGCTCGACGCTCGAGGTGTACAAGGTTCGGATCGCCTACATCGGTGAGGGCAACTTCGCCTCATCGTGGGTGAGCAAGACGGCCAGTCCGGCGGTCAACCCCAATCAGGCGACAACGTTCACCGTTGCCAACGAGGCGAACACCGACCTGCCGTCGACGAAGATCGCGCCCGGGCATGTGATCACCGTCAACGTGATCGACGCCAGGACTGGCAAGGCCGTCTCCGGTGCCCTCGTCACACTGCAGAACGCCGACGGACCCAAGCAGCTGATCGACAGCCAGTACTCCTCGGGAACGGTCACCTTCAGGGGCGTCCCCAACGGCACCTACACCCTGCGTGCCTCCTACGTCGGCTCTTCGACCTACAAGGCGATCAACGTCAACAACGTCGCGATCACCAAGGACGGCGGCTACACGATCAAGCTTCCCCGGAAGTAGGTCGGGGCGCTCTCACCCGGCGCGCTGGAGGATGCACACCCACCAGTTGCCGGCGCGCTGGGCCGAGATCAGGGTGAAGCCGAGGTCCTGCAGCGCCTTCGGCGGCAATTTCGGCTTGATCTTCAGCGTGATGCTGGTGCCCGAGATGGCCGCCCGCATCCACAGCATCGTCGAGTGGCCCGCTGTGCGCCGGGCCACCTCGCCGGCATCCCGCGCCGGCGGCCAGACCGACGCCGCCGACTGGTCGAGGTGGAAAAGGACGTCGCGCTCGACCAGGTCGGGACGCGTCGCCCAGACGACGGTGGTACGTGTATCGGGCGTGACCGTGAACGGCAGGTCCGGTTCGGACTCGAGGTAGGAGTCCACCAGCTTCAGCGCCGGCGCAAGGGACAGCGCGTGACCCGCCGGCTTCCGGATGGCCAGCTGGTGAGGCCTCACCGCCACTGCCTGTGTGGCGAGAACGAGGGCGAGGACGACGGCAGCCGCCACCGTCGCGACGACGAGGCGCGGGCGGGCGACCCGGCGGTGACCACGTACCAGGTGCCACACCAGGTCCGTGGCGATCAAGGCGCCGACGGCCGCAAGCATGGCCAGCGGCACGACGGTCGGCATCCAGTAGCGTGGCCGCAACAGCGCCGGCCGGACCATGGCGGCCACGATGCTCAGCGCCAGCGGTATGCCGGCCCAGATCACGCCGATCACGACAAGGCGGGTGTGCGAACGCGCGATGCGCAGGCGGACGGAGACGGCGACGACCGCGATGCCGGCGAGGACGAGGATCGGCAGGCTGGGCCACAGCTGGGGGCTCGAGTTGACCGCCTGGAGGAAGTACTCCCGGACGGTCGTGAGGTTCATCGGGACCATACGCGGCGCACCAGTGCCGTGGGTCGCGGCGTAGAACAGGGGGAAGCCGACGAGCAGCCCCGCGACAACCATGGCCCCGACGGTGTGCACGGCGCGACGGAGGCGGGCGGTGCCGGTGCCCGCCGGTGTCGCGAGGTCGGCGACCACCTGCGCGGGCCACTGGAACAGCCCGAAGAGGTGGAACAGTACCGACCCGATCAGGCTGCCGACGTAGGCCACTGCCCCGCCGACCTGGGCGAGCCGGGAGCCGTGCGGCTGCGGCTCAGCCGGCGTGGGACGCCGCCAGCTGTCCCAGGCCAGCCAGGACACCGTCGCCGTCATGACCAGCAGGGCGTAGGGACGTGCCTCCTGGGCGTAGCGGGAGAACCCGGCGAGGCTGGTGAGCAGGATCGCGGCAAGGAGTGCAGTGCGGACGCCGTTGAGGCGGGCGACAAGCGTGAACAGGGCAGCGACCGTGATGGCCGCAGCGACGGCTGACAACGAGCGGACGGCGACGAGGGTCGGTAGCCCCGGCAGCATGCCCGCCCAGGCCTTCGCGAGGAGGTAGTAGGGCACAAGGGGCGCGTCGGCGCCCGGCAGTAGCGCGATGATGCCTGTCCAGGGACGCCGCACGACGAGGACGGTGACCGCCTCGTCGACCCAAGGGGACGGCACCCCGATCCGGAAGAGCGCGACCCCGAAGGCCACGAGCGTGACCACGACCAGCGATCCTCGTCGCAGCCAGGCCCGCAGCGGTGTTTCGCCCTGCGGCGACGCCGGTGAGAGCAGGGCCCTCAGTAGCTGGTTCCCACGCCCTTGCGGGGGGCCCCCGGTCTCGGCGTCACGGTCCACTTGTTCAGTATGCCGGAGGTCACTCGCGCCCGAGGGCAGCGACTTCCGCCTCGGCGTCGGGCCATTCCGCGTTGGCGCGGTCGATCAGGTCGCAGGTGGCGATCCGCCACGGCTCGATCGGGTCGGCGTAATAGGGGCCGAGCAGGAACTCCCTGAGTTCCTCTCGCGACGCGCGCAGCGAATCGTGGCCGGTGGCGTCGGCGAAGGCCTCTTCCCAACCGGCGGGATCGGGGTCGAGCAGGTAGGCGGCGCGTGCGCTGGCACTGCTGTCCCGCAACTCCTTGTGGTCGAGGCCACGGGTGTTGGGGATGAAGTAGGGCTTGCCACTGGCCATGAAGTCCGGCACGACACTGGAGATGTCACCGAGCAGCGCGTCGCTGTGGTTGAAGCAGGTGTACAGCGTCGGCTCCGGGCCGTCGACGACGACGTTGAGCTGCACAGCCTCCGCCCAGGCTTGCTCCCCTGCCGCGCCGTTGCTGAGATTGCGGCCACCGGAGCCCTCGATCAGGGCGACGATCTCGGCGTGCGACTTGCGGGCCAGCGGGGAGACCTTGCCGGTGAACGGATGCGGCTTGTAGATCACCCGGGTGTTCGGACGCTCGATCAGGGCCTGCACGAGAGTGGGCCCCATCAGCAGCAGCGAGCTCGTGTGCGGGTCGTTCACCCAGCCCTCCCACGTGGGGGCGTAGAGCACGCTGAACGGTCGTCCCGCCCGCGCCTCCGCCGAGTCGCCGCGCAGGATGCCGCCCAGCTGGGGCCGCCCCACCTCGACGATCGCGTCGTCGCGCACGCCCACCTTCGCCGCCGCCCACCGCAGGCGGGACGCGCGACCGGCCACCCACACCTCGTCGTAGCCCTTGCTGATCGGGTTCACGCTGGAGATCTTGTCGGACTCCCCGTGACCGATGAAGACGTGCTTCATCCGCGGTTCGCGCATCATGTGGATGTTCTTGCCGACGTGCGCGACGTAGAACGCGACCCGGACGGTCGGCAGTCGGAAATCCATGGTGTCGTTGGGGTTGGGGATGCAGACCACAGGAAGAGTGGTCTGCTTCAGGGCTGTCAGGTTCGGCCGCTCGCGCAGGAACACCAGGACCCTGCGGTCAAGCTTCTCCAGCACCGGAAGCCACATCTCCAGCTGGTAGAGGGCTTCCGTCGGCCCGCTGAAGTAGACCAGCACCTCCGGGCGCATCAGCGCGATCTCCTCCGACGCTGCGGTCATCACGTCCTGCGGGTTCAGCCTGCGGCTCGTGGAGACCCAGTCGTAGAGGCGCCAGCTCGACCAGCTGACCGCGAGCAGGGTATAGACGCCAGTGGCGATCAGCAGGGCGAGGATCGAGCCGGTGTAGGCCGTCACGAGGCCACCGAACAGCGGCACGGAAGAGATGGCGACCAGCAGTGGCAGGCCAAGCGGCGAGACCGGGGTGGACTCCTCCACCTCTGCGATCGAGAAGTTGCGGGTGCTCACCTTCGGCATCTGGAGTTCCGTCGCCTGACCGTCGACGAGGATCACGAAGGTCCTGGCGAGGATCACCAGGAACACCAGCAGGGCGGCCCAGCTGATCTCGCCGTCCGGCATGTCGAGTCGGGTGAACAGCAACAGCAGGGCGAACTCGCGGATCATCGAGCGCTCGGGGAGGCCGAGGTAGGCCCGCTCGAGGAGCCGCTGCACCAGGAGCAGGCCGTCGGCGATGAGGTCGACCAGCAGGCCGACCAACGCGCTGACCAGGAACAGCGGAAGGGAACCGAGGGCAGCGCCGCCGATCACGCCGAGCACCGAGACACCCACAAGACCCAGCAGGGCCAGCGGCTGCCAGCCGCGCAGTCCCACGGCGTTGGCCCGCTTGAGCCATTGGTCGTACGCGTTCGTCATCCGACCCGACCAGAGTGTCAACGGCTCAGAACGCATGGCCCTCCGGATCGTCGCCGGCGGCCTCGAGGGCTGCGATGATCGCAGCAGCCTCATGGTCGCTGCGCGACATCGCGCCGATGCCAGGATCGAGGCGCCGCACGTCGACGACGTGACCGGTCAGCTCCGACATCAGCACGTCGAGCGAGGTGAGCGCGACAGCACGGGAGGACAGCAGGGTCTCCGGAGCCTCGGCGCCGAAGGCACGGGTACGCATCGGCGTGGCCGTCCGCTCGGGATTGATGCAGTTGACTCGCACGCCATCGGCCGACCACTCGTCCGCCAGTGCCTGGGTGAGGTTGACCACGGCGGCCTTCGAGGAGGAGTAGACCGAGTACTCGGCGCGACCCCGCGTGTAGGAGCTGGACGTGAAGAACAGCAGCTGCCCCTTCGTCTCCCGAAGGTACTGCAGCGAGGAGCGGGCTGCGACGACAGGTGCGACATAGTTCACGGCGATGCCGGACATGATGTCCTCCATCGACACGTCGGCAAGGCGTCCGATGTTGAGAACTCCGGCCGTGACAACGAGGTAGTCGATGCGGCCGGCCTCCTCGTAGACCTGGCGCAGCGCGGCCTCGACCTCTTCCGCGATCTCCACGTGGGTGTTGGTCTGGCTGCGGCTGAACGCGTAGGCCCGGGCACCGAAGTCGGAAGCCAGCTCGATGATGTCCGCGCCGATCCCGTAGCTGCCGCCCAGCACGACGACGACCTTGCCTGCGAGGCGCTCGGTGTACTCGTGGGCGTCCGTGGGTGGCGGAGCGAGGGTGGATCCGATCTGGAACAGCTTGTCGGCGATGAAGACGTCGATGGGCTCGGTGATCTTCATGTTGTGATCGGCACCCTCGACCACCTTGATCGGCACGCCGGGAAGGTAGTTGAGGATCACGGAGCAGTCGTCGGGTGCGGCGAACTTCGGGTCCTGCCAGGCCAGTCGGTAGGCCTCCTGCAGCACACCGAGCCGGAACGCCTGCGGAGTCTGGCCGCGTCGAAGCTTCCCGCGCGGCGGAATCTTGACGATCTCCTCGCTCTCGTTCACCTCGATGATCGTGTCGGCTGAGGGAATTGCAACATCCACCGCGTCATAGGTGTCCAGCGCGAGGACCAGGTCGTTGATGATCCTGGTGTCCAGGAGCGGGCGCACTGCGTCGTGCGTCATGACCCGCGTGTCGGGTGTGTTGAGTTCGCCGAGGACTCGAAGGGCCGCCTTGGTCGAGTCATTGCGGGTGTCACCGCCGGGGATGATCTGGGTGACCTTGTCGAACTTGGCACCGATCCGCCGAGCTGCGTCCAAATGGTCGGGGTGCATCATGATGTAGATCTCGTCGATGACCTCGGCTTCCTGGAAGATCGCGAGGGTGTGCTCCATGACGGGCTTGCCGGCCACCTTGAGAAGCTGTTTGGGGATGGAGAGGCCCACCCGCGAGCCTGATCCCCCTGCCAGGATCACTGCGATCGTGCGTCGGCTATCCGGCATTGGTTCCACCCTTCTCGTGCGCCCGCCGGGCAGACCGGCTCACTGCGCGCTCCGATGTGCCTCGTAGGCGCCAAGAACTTCTTCGGTCGCCCCGTCGGCCATCAGGACCCCCTGGTGCAACCAGATCGTCCGGGTGCAGGTGTCGCGGATCGACTGATGGGAGTGGGAAACGAGGAAGATCGTGCCCGCCGCGTCGCGCATCTCGCGGATACGGGCCTCGCTCCGCTTCTGGAAGCGCTTGTCACCGACGGAGAGTGCCTCGTCGACGATCAGGATCTCGTGTTGCTTGGACGCCGCGATGGCGAACTTCAACCGTGCCTGCATTCCGGAGGAGTACGTGCGCATCGGCAGGTCGATGAACTCCTCCAGCTCTGCAAAGGCAACGATGTCGTCTCGCATGCTCGCTATTTCCTTCTTGGGAAAGCCGAGTGCCAGACCACCGAGGACGATGTTGTTCTCACCGGACAGACCGGGCATCAACGCAGCACCCACACCGAGGAGGTTGGGCCGCGAAGAGGCGAAGACGGCACCGGAATGCGGTGGAGTCAGCCCGACGATGGCCCGCATCAGCGTCGACTTTCCCGAGCCGTTGGCACCGATGACGCCGATCGATTCATTCTGGTAGGCGGTGAAGGAGACGCCCTTGAGCGCATGGACGTACCGGACACCCCGCGGTGAGCGTGAGAGCAGGCCGGTCTTCGTCCGCCGTGCAGCGCGGCCGCTGGAGAAGACGCGGTACTTCACGTGGAGGTCCTCGACCACCACGACCGGCACGCGGTCGGTCATGTTCTCAGTCCCGTCCATAGCGCTCCTCCGCAACCCAGAAGAACAGCAGCCCGCCGACGAAGGCAACGACGGCCCATGCCGTGAAGTACCACCAGTACATCGGGTCGTAGGTCTGACTGCCGCCCATCAGGACCGTCCGAGCGATCTTGAGCACCTGGTAGATCGGGTGGAAGTCGTAGAGCTGGAGCACCCACGGGTGGTCCTTGAAGATGGTGTCAACGTTGAACAGCACACCGGAGGTGTAGAACAGGATCCTCGTCACGAACGGCAGGAACTGGGTCAGGTCCTGGACGTGAACGGTGAGGCGCGCGACGAACATCGCAACGCCTGCGTTGAACAGGGTGAAGATCGCCAGCAGCGGGATCATCAGCAGCCAACTCAGCGTCGGCGGGTGCCCGAGGATCGGCAGCAGGACAGCCAGCACGACGAGGCTCGGCAGCAACGAGAGGAAGCCCTCGATCACCTCTGCGATCGGTAGCGTGAGCCGGGGGAAGGCCAGCGACTGCACCAGCGAGCGGTTACCCGTCACCGATTTGGCCCCGCGGCTGAGGCTGGAGCTGAAGTACTCGAAGAGGAAGACGCCGGTGACGACGGTCGCCGGGTAGTCGGCGCCGCGACTGGAACCCTGGATCACGCCGAAGATCAGGCCGTAGACCGCTGCATTCAGCATCGGGCGGAGCACCAGCCAGAGGATGCCGAGGCGGTTCTCCGACAGGTCGGACTGGAGTCGGAACTGGGCGAGCGCGACGATGAAGTCCCGCCGCCCCCAGGTCTCCTTGAGGTACTTGCCCAGTTTCGGTCTTGCACCTACCCGGTGCAGGCCGTGTTGAGCGGCAATGTCGGCCAGACTCATGCGGTACGCAATCCCATCGATACACGGCCGGACCGGCCTGCGGACGCGCTGATTCTACCGGACTCCCCCGGTAGCCTGCCCAATCGCGCCTCAGGCGCGGTCACGGTTGGCCAGGTAATAGCTGACCAGCGCCTTCGTCGAGGCATCCTGCGCGGCCAAGGCTTCGGCATCTCCGGCGACGGCAGGGGCGATCTGCATGGCCAGTTGCTTGCCGAGTTCCACACCCCACTGGTCGAAGCTGTTGATACCCCACACGACGCCCTGGGTGAAGGTGATGTGCTCGTACAGCGCGATCAGCTGGCCGACGACCGACGGCGTCAGCGACGGAGCCATGATCGATGTGGTGGGCCGGTTGCCCGGGAACACCCGAGCGGGGACGATCGCCTCTGCCGTGCCCTCTGCGCGCACCTCTTCGGCGGTCTTGCCGAAGGCCAGCGCCTTGGTCTGGGCGAAGAAGTTGGCGAGGAACAGCTCGTGGACGTCGGCGTCGCCGTCCTTGATCGGGTGGGCCGGCGTCGCGACGGCGATGAAGTCGGCAGGGATGAGCTGCGTGCCCTGGTGGATCAGCTGGTAGAAGGCGTGCTGGCCGTTGGTGCCGGGCTCGCCCCAGAAGATCTCGCCGGTCTCGGTCACCACTTCGGAGCCGTCGATGCGCACGCCCTTGCCGTTGGACTCCATGGTGAGCTGCTGCAGGTACGCGGCGAAGCGGTGCAGGTACTGCGCGTACGGCAGGACGGCGTGGCTGCCGGCCTTGAAGAAGTTCACGTACCAGACGTTCAGCAGGCCCATCAGCGCGGGAACGTTGGACTCCAGCGGGGTCTCCGCGAAGTGCCGGTCGATCGCATTGAACCCGGCGAGGAAGTCGGCGAAGTTGTCGGGGCCGAGCGCAACGGCCAGCGAGGTGCCGACGGCGGAATCGACGGAGTAGCGCCCGCCGACCCAGTCCCAGAAGCCGAAGGCGTTCGCCGGGTCGATGCCGAAGGCTGCGACCTTGTCCAGCGCCGTGGACACCGCAACGAAATGCTTGCTGATCGCGTCCGCGTCCATGCGCTCGGAGCCGTCGAGGGAGCCGGCGTCGCGGAGCTTGCGCAGCAGCCATTCGCGGGCCATCCGCGCGTTGGTGAGGGTCTCCAGCGTCGTGAAGGTCTTGGAGGCGACGATGAACAGCGTCGTGGCAGGGTTCAGGTCTGCGGTCTTCTCGAAGACGTCCGTCGGGTCGATGTTGGAGACGAAACGGCACTCGAGGCCGGCCTGCACGTAGGGCTTGAGCGCCTCGTAGACCATGACGGGGCCGAGGTCGGAGCCACCGATGCCGATGTTGACGACGGTCTTGATCTGGGCGCCGGTGACGCCCTTCCACTCCCCGCTGCGGACGCGGTTGGCGAAGTCGTAGACCTTGTCGAGCACCTCGTGCACCTGGGCGACCACGTCGGTGCCGTCGACGACGAGGCTGTCTGTGCGCGGGCGCCGCAGGGCGGTGTGCAGCACCGAGCGGTTCTCCGTGACGTTGATCTTCTCCCCGGCGTACATGGCGTCGCGGCGTTCCGCGAGGCCGACCTGCTCACCGAGCTCGACCAGTGCTGCGATCACGGCGTCGTCGATGAGGTTCTTGGAGAGGTCGACGTAGAGGTCGGCAGCGGTGTGGCTGAACCGCTCGGCTCGCCCCGGATCTGCGGCGAACCAGCCGCGAAGGTCGGGTTGCAGGTCGGAGGCCAGCTGGGTCAGCTTCTCCCACGCGGGAGTGGTGGTCGGGTCCACGGGTGCGCTCATGAACCCAGACTAACGAGTCCCGGCCCGACTGCCGAGTCGGTTCAGGAGACGCTGGTGACGCGGGCGACGTTGGCGGCGAAGGCCGCCTGCGGGCCACCGGGCGGGTCGCCGAGCACGTAGTGCTTCATCTCCAGTCGCCGCGCGTGCAGTGGGTCGGCGCCGAGGGCGTCCGCCAGCACCACGTCCAGCTCGGGGAGACCGGGGGTCAGCCGGTAGGAGCCGGCCTGGGACGGGTAGCGCCGGGCGAACTCTTCCGCGGAGAGGCCGTCGGGGTCGCAGACGATGACGGGGCGCTCGGTCTGCAGGTAGTCGGAGACCACGCTGGACACGTCGGAGACGAGCACGTCGGCGCGTACGAGGCACTCGGTGATGCTCGAGCCGCCTCCGGTCGAGACCAGGTGCCCGCCGGGGGCAGCCTTCAGCAGGTCGGTGATCGTGTCGATGGCCGTCAGCATCGACGGCCGCAGCACGCCGCTGGACGGGTGCGGCCGGAACCACACCTGCACCTCCGGACGGTCGGCGAGCAGCCGCCGCACGAGGTCGACGCCCATCGAGTCCAGCGAGGAGTGCGTGGTCTGCTCGTAGTAGCCCTCGAAGGTGGGGGCGTACAGGACCACCACCGGCTGTTGCCCCGTGGGTCCGACGGGCAGGCCGGACACCTGGGGACGTCCGATCACGGCGAAGCGCTCGGGGGCCATCGGGATGCGCGCCTTCGCGAACCGGTCGACGCCGGCCTGTCCGGCAACCCAGTTCTCGTCGAAGATGCGGACGAGGGCGCTCGCGCTGGTTGCCTTGTCAGAGTCGCCGTGGGCCAGCATGACGTGGATCAGGTTGGGGTCACGCAGCAGGTTGGAGTTCTTCTCGCCGTAGGCGAGGTAGAAGGCCGCGCGGACGCCGGGGAGCACAAGGCTCTCGACGTGCCGGGTGGTGGGGGCGTAGACCACGGGGTGCCGGGTTGCCGCCAGCGGGGCGAGTTGGCTGGCCTCACGCACGACGATGATGCCGTTGCGCGGCTGGGCGTCGAAGGCCGGCAGCCACTGGTTGACGATGTACTTCGACTGCCGGGCGGCGAGGGAGACGTAGATCACGAAGGCCGGGTCGCGTCCGGCGAGCTCTGCCAGCAGCGCTTCACCGGCCACCAACTGGCCCGCACGCAGCTTCTGGGCAACGAAGAGCGTCCACGCGAGGTAGACGAGGGTCGCCGCAACGAGGAGGGCTCCGATCGCTGCCATCGAGCCGAACGCCCCCATGCGCGGGTCGTCGGCAGCCAGCGCCTTCGCGAGGGCGATGAACTCGATGCTGAGCAGGATGGCGGGATAGCCGACCCCGCGGGCGTAGAGGCGGGCATGCGCGGCGAGCGAAGCCGGCTGCGCGGCCGCGTCCGGCTGGTAATGCAGTGGCGGCGACGAGCGCCACAGCCAGGTGGCGAGCACCGGCTGCACGCTCCAGGCCAGCTGCACGAACAGCACGACCACGACGTAGACGAGGCCGGCATAGGGCTCGGCGACGGTGCGGAAGATCAGCGCGGAGGCGATCAGGCTCTTCACGAGGGCGCGCACCTGGTAACGCAGCCCGACCAGGTCCATCAACCGCGCGATCGGGCTGTCGGCCGGCGTCGCGAGCCACTCCCCCAGGGCTCCGAGCGTCCAGGCGGCCAGGCCCAGCCACGGCAGGCGCAACCAGGCGGCGAGGACGAGCGTGAGGATGGTGACGACGAGGGACGCGAGCTGGCCGGCTCCTGCGGGGGTGACGAGCTGCTGCGGCAGGCGTCCGGGCCAGGCGGCTCGGGCCACCTCTTCCCATTCGGGTACCGGGGCACGGCCGAGGCTCGCGATGGATCTGCCGCGCTTCACGCCGCTCAGCTTATGGGAGGGGCGGGACTCCGCCGGGTGCTCAGGCGCGGATGGCGACGTGGACGTGGTTGAAATGGTTGGCCGTGATGCTGCCACGGTCGGCCATGTGCCGCCAGTGCGGGGTGCCCGGCGTCCAGATCTGCTGCTCGAAGATGATGTGGTCGACGTTGAAGTCCTTGGCATGCTTGATCAGGTAGTTCGCGATGCGGTGCCCGAGTGCGCTCTCCGCGCGGGGGGTGAGCATGATGTCGAGTGCCCGGCCGTTCTTGTGGAACGGGAGCCCGCCGGCGCGCCAGCCGCCGTAGGAGTTGACCGCCGGGAAGAGCGCGCACACCGACCGGTAGATATGGACGGTGTCCTTGCGCAGCTTGTGCTCGACGGCGGAGCCGCGCGGGCACGCGGCCCAAGTGGTGCCGGCCGCCTCGACGGGCCCTGCGTCTGTGAGGCTGGTCTCGAGGACCCAGCCGTAACCCTTCTCGAACTCGATCTTGCGGTACTTGCCGTCGACGTCGGAGGTTGCGCTCACCCGGACGCCAACGTCGAGCGCGCCGAGCAGCTTGCCGGAGGTCTTCGCGGTTGCGCGGACGTTCAGGTTGCCGGTGGTGTACAGCCGGGAGAGGCTGAGCAGCGCGAGCGGCGCCTTCTTGCTCCGCGTCGTCGCGGCGATCGGCGCTGCGAGCTGGTCGGCGGTGAGGGTGCGGACGGTGGTCGTTGTCGGCGGCGCGGCGTCCGGCACGAGGCTCGGCGAGGTCGCTGCATCCGGCGGTGTCGAACCGAGCGCGACTGCTGCACCACCGTTACTGCCGATGACCACTGCGCCCGCCGTTGCCGCGACGGTCACCGCTGCGAGCGCGATACTGCTGCGGCTGAGCAGCCGATCGGTGATACCGGGAGCCGCGCGACGGGCGGCTGCATGGTGCGCAGAAGGGGCACTGAAATCGAGGCCACGAGTGGGGTGGACAGGCTCAGCCGTCACGATCGGGTCGGCGACCCGACGGGGCTGGTACATGGGTGATCCATCCTGACGAACCTGAACCGGATTCTCAGGATAACTTAAGGATTTGGGGTGGGCAACCCTACATCGGCGCCAACTCCACCGGCGTAAGGGTTCGTCGGCAATACTTTCGACAGAGGGGTGCGATGTCGCGCGCCTCGGCGGAGGGGATATGAAGCCATTGGTGGCCGGCCTTGCTGCGCTGGCGCTCGCCCTGACCTTCGGACTGAGCGCCCCCGCGCGTCCGGCCCAGGCCGGTCCCGTTCTCGGTCCCGTCCCGCAGCACGTGCTGCCCGCAGCTCCGGCGAAGACGACGAAACCCAAGCCGAAGCCCTCGGCGACGCCGACGCCGACCCCGTCCCCCTCAGCCAGCGCGACGACGCGACGACGCACGGCGGCGGAGGAAGAGGGTGACCGCTGGGTGCAGCTCGCCCTTGTCGCCGGAGGCGGCCTGCTTGGCGCCGTCGCTCTCTTCTTCGGCATCGGAGCACTGCTCCGCCGCCGCCCCAAGCCCAGGCCCTGACCGCAGCCAGACCGAATTGGGGACGGTTCCTAATTCGGTCCACCGACTTGCCGGACCGAGTTTGGAACCGTCCCCAATTTGGTCCGGTCAATCGTGCAAGCGCCACTGCTGGAGCGTGACGCGGAGGCCGTCGAGACTCTCGCTCGAGGCGAGGGTCGCCGTCACCAGCGCACTGGGCCAGACCGCAACGGCGCCGGCCTCGAGCCACAGCTCCGCCTGGTATCGCTCCAGTCTGCCGGTCGCGATGATGGGCGCCGGCTTCATGAGTTCCGGCAACGTCCGGGCGTACGCGGTGCCGAAGGCCTCTGTCGGCACGAGCTGGACGCCGGCTGCGCCGGCGGCCATACCGGCGTGGAGCTCTGAGGGGGTGAGGCCACCGAGGATCACCGGTAGCTCGGGGACGGCGGATACCAGCTCCGGCAACAGGTAGGTCGACGCGGCGAACACGGCGCCGGCCGCAGCTGCAGCCACCACCTGGTCGGGTTCCCTGACGTCGTGGACGCCAACCTTCGCGCGCCGTCCGAACAGCCGGAGCAGGCCGGCGAGATCGTCGAGCCGGGCAACGGTCACCGACCAGAGACGGAAGCCTTCCTGGCATAGGACCTCGCAAGCGGGCACCAGGTCGTCCAGCTCGATGTCGGGCAGCGAGACGATCACTTCGTGCATGCCGAAGTCCGGCAAGTCAGGTGTCACGCGCCTATACTGCCCGATCCGGTGACACCCGGCAGACAGCGTGGTTAGCTGAGCGGCAGAGCCACGCCGAGGAGGACCGATGGAGATCACAAGTGGGGACATCCCCGCCAACTCCGAGATCGACCTGCGTTTCGCCGAGCCAGGGGTCGGCGGCGCCAATCTCTCACCGGAACTGACCTGGTCCGGCGCACCGGAGGGCACCCGCAGCTATGCGGTCACCTGCTTCGATCCGGACGCGCCGACCGGGAGCGGCTGGTGGCACTGGGTGGTGACCGACATCCCCGCCGATGTGACCTCGTTCGCGCAAGGAGCAGCGCTCCCGGGCGGGGCCCGCACCTGGCTGAACGACTACGGCTACACCGGCTGGGGAGGGCCGTGGCCCCCTCCGGGCCCGGCGCACCACTACGTCTTCACGGTGTTCGCCGTCGGCGTCGACCGGCTCGACGTCCCCGACGAGGCCTCCAGCGCGGTCGCCCGGCTCACGCTGAGCTTCAACGTGCTGGACACCGGGTCGTTCACTGCGACGTTCCGCAACCCCAGCAGCTAGACAGCGTGCATGGCGGTACTCATCGATCCGCCGCGCTGGCCGGCACACGGAACCAGCTTCTCCCACCTGGTCTCCGACGACTCGCTGGAGGAGCTCCTGTTCTTCGCCGACGCCGCCGGCGTGCCCTTCCGGGCGTTCGATCACGACCACTACGACGTCGCAGAGCGACGCTACGAGGACCTCATCGCGGCCGGTGCGCGACCGGTGGCCCCGTCGGAGCTGGTGCGCCGGCTCATCGCCGGCGGGCTCCGCGTCCGCACGCCGGACCGGACGCCCAAGCCCGCTCAGGTGTTGCCGGGTCTTCGTGCGGCGTGGCAGGAGTTGATGCCTGCCCAGCCGGGCCTGGGCAGCGACCTGTTGCGGCGTTGGCAGGAGCCGCACCGGCACTACCACGACGTACGCCACCTCGCGCACCTGCTGGCGTCGCTCACCGCGCTCAGCGGGGGAAGGCCGGCGCGCCCGGTGGCCCTTGCTGCCTGGTTCCACGACGCCGTTCACGACGGCGTCGCCGGCGACGACGAGCGGGCGTCCGCTGTCCTGTCGCGAACCTCGCTCGAGGCCGCAGCGCTTCCGCCGGACGAGGTGGACGAGGTCGTCCGACTGGTCCTCCTTACCATCGACCACGGCCCCGATCCGGGCGACGAAGCCGGAAACCTGCTGGTCGACGGCGACCTTTCCGTCCTTGGCCTGCCGCCCGGCCGGTACCACTTCTACTCGCGTGGAGTACGCCTCGAGTACCCCCAGGTCGACGATCAAGTGTTCGCGGCAGGTCGATTGAGGGCACTTGACGGGCTATTGTCTAGGAAGCAACTGTTCGGCTCCTTCGCCGGACGGGAGTTCTGGGAGGCCCGGGCAAGGGGGAACCTCGACGTGGAGCATCTGCGTTGGTCGAAACTTGTCGGAACCGCCTAGGTAGGGAAACCAGGGGAACCACTAGCCACTGCATGCGGGGGGTACGCAATGGCGAAGGCGGGTGTTTGGGTTGCAGCAGCAGCCTGCGTTGCCGCCGGCGCGCTCGTCGCGCCGCCCAGGTCAGGAACGCCATACCTGACCACCGGTGATCGGGTACAACCGACGGTCACCGTGATCGCTACGCCTTCAGGCACCTCCCCCACTCCGGTTCCCACCACCCCGTCCCCAACGGCTGAACCGACTGCCACCATCACCCTTCCGCCCTTCACTCCTGCGCCCACGGTGACCGGCACCGGGGAGCCGACCGCTTCTGCACCGCCGACGCCGACTCCCTCGCAGACGACCGAGCCCACGGCAGAACCGACGTCAACTCACACGATCCCCGTGATCGAGAAGCCGACGCCGACGACGAGGCCGACGATCCAGCCGACGCCGACAGTGACGCCCACGCCGACAGTGACGCCCACGCCCACAGTGACGCCCACGCCGACATTCACACCCTCGGCTACCCCGACGCCGACGGTCACTCCGACGGAGACCTACGTGCCGAGGCCGACGGCAACCCCGACGGAGCCCCACGTGCCGAGGCCGACGGCAACCCCGACGCCCACGCCCACGGTCACGGTCACGCCCAGCGTCACCCCGACGCCCACGGTCACGCCCAGCGTCACCCCAACACCCACGGTCACGCCCAGCGTCACCCCAACGCCCACGGTCACGCCCAGCGTTACCCCGACGCCCACGGTCACCCCGACGCCCACGGTCACCCCGACATCCACCGTCACGCCATCACCGACCGAAACCCCGACCCCGACGGTCACTCCGACGCCGACCGACCCGTCGCCTACGATGCCGTGGCCCACTCCGACCGGACCGCCGACGCCGACACCGACGCCGACACCGACGCAGACACCGACGCAGACACCGACGCAGACACCGACGGCCTCCCCGACGGGATGGCCAACCTGCTGGCCGGGCGCGGCACCCCCAGCCGCAGCCTCGGCGTGGCCCGACTGCCCGCCGGGATGGTGGACCGTGCGCCCAACAGCAACGTGCAGTCCCTCCGCGACCCCGACGGCGACGTCCGGTCCCCCGGCGACCCCGACGGCCACTGCCAGTGAGCAGGCTGCGGTCGTGCCCGGGTCAACCACGCCGCCCGGCGCATCGGAGCCTCGCCCCCGACCGACCCGGACACCGCGTCCGAGCAGTACACCGACGGCTTCGTCCGGCCAATCGGCACCGTCCACGACGCCGACCACCGAAACGACCCCGAAACCGGCGGCCAGCAGCACCCGGTCCGAGGGCCACCACCACAGGCGGTCTCCGCAGCCCACTCCGACGGCAAAGGCCGCCGAGCCCAGCGCGACACCGACCCCGACAGCCAGCGATCCGCCCCGGCATCGTCATCACCGTGGTGCCGGCTCGCACGCATCGGCCGACGGCGGCCGGAGGTCGGTGGACGCCACGGACGCCGGCGCGCGCCGGCTGAACTCGTGGACGGCGAAGCGGATCGATGCGGCTGCGAACAAGCGCACCCGCGGCTGGGCCGGCTTCCGCTGGCGCGACGTGCGGTGACGTTGCGCAGCAGGGCGCTCGCGCTCGCCGCCGTGCTCGCCCTCACCGGCTGTACAGCCGGCCCGATGGCCTCGCCTGGTCCGGCCAGCGTCCCCGCCACGACGACGGCCGCCGTGCACACGCCGACGGCCACGCCCAACCCGACACCTTCCGCGACGAAGCCCTCCCCCACGCCGACGCAGAAGGCCACGCCGATCGCGCCACCCAAGGACACGAGGAAGGGCTCCCAGCTCAGCGAGCCCTACCTGGTCAGGGGAATCCCTGTCGTCTCCAAGAAGCACCGGATCACGGCGGCCTACGCACCGAAGAACCCGACCGGTGCCTATCACCTCGAGGCGTCGACGGCGGCGGCACTGGCGAAGATGACCGCGGCAGCCCGGGCCGACGGGGTGCGGATCCGGGTGCACAGCGGCTACCGGAACTGGTCAAGCCAGAACGCCAGCTACCAGCGCGCAAAGCGCAACTACCCGCAGAACCTCAGCTTCTACGCGCCCGCCGGCGCCAGCGAGCACCAGACCGGGCTGGCCGTCGATCTGTGGGACGGGGTCACCTGGAGCCTGCCGATGGCCTACACAGCCACCGGGAAGTGGCTGTTCAAGCACGCCCACTCCTACGGATTCGTGCTGCGCTACCCCAACGGCAAGACGAGGATCACCGGCTACCACTACGAGCCCTGGCACTACCGCTACATCGGCAAGGCCGACGCGATGAAGTTCAAGGGCAACTCCCTCACGCTCGAGGAGTACCTCGGGCTCGCCTGAGACGGGTAGCTTCCCGACTTTCGTGTAGCGAGGCCGAGGGAGCGGAAGAATGGCGGCATGACCAGCGACGTTCAAGGACCCCCGACCGAGCAGATCGGCGCAGGCAAGCGGATCGGCATCCTCACCAGCGGCGGTGACGCCCAGGGCATGAACGCAGCAGTGCGGGCAGCCGTGCGGACGGCTGTCAGCCTCGGCGCCCAGGTTTTCGCCGTCTACGAGGGCTACCAGGGCATGGTGGACGGCGGCGACGGCATCCGCGAACTGGCGTGGGAGGACGTCGGCCGCATCCTGCACAAGGGCGGGACGATGATCGGCACCTTCCGTTCGAAGGACTTCCGCGAGCGCGACGGGCGCAGGAAGGCTGCCCGCAACCTGCTCGAACACGGCATCGACCGCCTCATCGTCATCGGCGGGGACGGTTCCCTGTCCGGCCTCGACCAGTTCCGCTCCGAATGGGGCGAGCTGCTGGCAGAACTCGTGGCCGCAGGTGAGCTTGCGCAGGAGGTCGCGGAGGCCCACCCGGCACTGATGTTCGCCGGGCTGGTCGGGTCGATCGACAACGACCTCGTGGGGACGGACATGACCATCGGTGCCGACACGGCGCTGCACCGCATCGTCGACGCCACCGACGCCCTCTCCAGCACGGCCGCGAGCCACCAGCGCAGCTTCGTCATCGAGGTGATGGGCCGGCACTGCGGCTACCTGGCACTGATGAGCGCGATCGCCGGCGGCTGCGACTACGTGCTGATCCCGGAGGATCCGCCGGGCCCGGGCTGGGAGCAGCGGATGTGCGCAGCCCTGCACCGCGGACGCCAGGAGGGCCGTCGCGACTCGCTCGTCGTCGTCGCGGAGGGCGCGTGCGACCAGCAGGGTCAGCCGATCACGTCCGACCACGTGCGCCAGGTGATCGAGGACAACCTGCACGAGGACGCGAGGGTGACGATCCTCGGTCACGTGCAGCGCGGCGGCTCACCCAGCGCCTACGATCGCTGGGCGTCCACCTGGCTCGGCTACGAAGCTGTGCTGGAGGTGCTCAACGCCACCCCGGAGACGGCGGGTCCCGTGATCGGCTTCCGCGGCAACCGCGTGACAAGGGTGCCGCTCGTCGAAGCCGTCGCCAAGACAAGGCAGGTGCCCGAGCTCATCCGCTCCGGCGACTATGCCGGGGCGATGGAGCTGCGCGGCGGCTCGTTCATCGAGGCGTCGAAGATCCTCGCAGAACTCGTCGAACCCAGCCGCATCGATGCGCCGGAGGCGAGCAAGCGGATCGGAATCGTGCACGCCGGCGGACTCGCCCCCGGCATGAACGCCGCCGCTCGTGCGGCGGTGCGCCTCGGCATCAGTCGCGGCCACACCATGCTCGGCGTACATGACGGCTTCCCCGGCCTGCGCGACGGCCGCATCACCGAGCTGCGCTGGGGTGACGTCGAGGGGTGGCTCATCGACGGCGGCGCCGACCTCGGCGTACGCCGGACGGTGCCGACGGTCGAGGAGCTGTACCGGATCAGCCGCGCCATCGAGGACAACCACATCGACGCCCTGCTGATGATCGGCGGCTGGAACGGCTACCAGGCCTCGGAACTCCTGCACCGCGAGCGCGACCGCTTCCCGGCGTGCGGACTGCCGATCGTCTGCGTCCCGACATCGATCGACAACAACCTGCCCGGCTCGGAGCTGGCGATCGGCGCGGACACGGCCCTGAACGTGATCACGGAGGCTGTGGACCGGATCAAGATGTCCGGCAGCGCAGCCAAGCGCGCCTTCGTCGTCGAGACGATGGGGCGCTATTGCGGCTACCTCGCGCTGATGTGCGCGCTCTCCGGGGGCGCGGAGCGGGTGTACCTGCACGAGGAGGGCATCAGCCTCGCCGGCATGCAGGAGGACCTCCAGTGGCTGCGTCACAGCTTCGCCTCCGGGCGGAAGCTCTTCCTCGCGATCCGCAACGAGAACGCCAACCCGCTCTACACCACGGACTTCCTCGCCCGCCTGCTGCAGCAGGAGAGCCAGGGGCTCTACGACGTGCGCCAGAACGTGCTCGGCCACATCCAGCAGGGTGGTTGTCCAACACCCTTCGACCGGCTGCTCGCCGTCCGGCTGGTGTCGAGGGCGCTCGACCTGATCAATGACCAGTTCACCGCGGGCACGACCGACAGCTTCTACCTCGGCCTGGTGAAGTCGAAGGTCACAGCGCACCCGATGGCGGAGATGATGGCCGAGATGGACCTCACCTTCCGCCGCCCCAAGGACCAGTGGTGGCTGGCGTTGCGTCCGGTGATGAAGGCCGTCGCCGACGCTGCCATCTGAAGAGGTGGGCACGTGGCCGGGGTCCGTCACTGACCCGGACCGGTCACGTCCGCTCCCCTGGACGCAACCGGCCCCCCGGTGGGGCTCTACCCAGCGGACGGGGTGAGGACCAGGGGTATCGGTCGGGCCGCTGTCGTTCGAGAAAGAACTCTGCCAGTACCTGCACGGTTTCCGCCAGAGGCGAACCCCGTTCGGCTTTCGAGTTCCGACGGGGACCCTCCGGCACCTGCTGGAGCGCGCCCAGCCAGACCCCGACCATGGCGCCGCCGACGCTCAGCAGCAGCATCCCGCAGGCGTGGACGAGCACCGTCCAGCCCCGTCCCGCGCGGGTCAACCGGGCCGCCTCGACGCTCGCCGTTGAGAAAATCGTGTAGCCACCGAGGAAGCCGGTGCCGGGTCGGGCGATCCGCGCAGCGACCGCGGGTCAAGGCTTCCTGCGTCGGGCTTCCCGGATGCCGGCGATCGCCTCGCCGCCGTCCCAGCCGCGGACGGGGAGCAGGTTGGCGAGCGCGATCGCGACGTTGCTCACGCCGGCAACCCACCAGAACGAGTGCGCGCCGGTGCGCAGGGTCAGCGGTATCGAGGGGTCCTCAAGGAGCACCGTCGCCAGCATGGGGAGGGCGACGATGAGCTGCACCACGGGTCCGGCAAGGCTGCGGAGCACATTGGGCCAGCCGGGTAGCCCTGGCTGGATGACCACGCCGAGACCGGAGCGGTCGAGGATGACCCGCGTCCAGCGCTGGCCTCGAGCGGCGGCAACGGC
This sequence comes from uncultured Actinomycetota bacterium, assembly GCA_963799235.1. Classification (GTDB taxonomy): domain Bacteria; phylum Actinomycetota; class Actinomycetes; order Propionibacteriales; family Propionibacteriaceae; genus Propionicimonas. The sequence continues at coordinate 677,738 of CAWCWL010000002.1, forward strand.
CACGTGCCCGAGTTCGTGCATCAGGATTCCCAGCAGCACGAGGACGACCACACCGGCTGACCAGTTCAGGGCCATCGGGAACGTCGTAGCCTCACCGGCCATCTGGCCGGCGAAGAGGTAGAGCCCGGTGTAGACCAGGACGAGGCAGGCAAGGACGACCGCGAAACCCGGCCGCACGACGACATCGAAGTCGGCCTCAGGCGGACTGCTCACCAGGGCTCCTCCATTGCGATCCAACGGCGATCCCCGCGCCGTGTCGTTCCGCACCATACCGGTACGAGGTCCGGCTCACCCGCCTGTCGGGCCCGACTCCCCGGTGGCGGTCCTCCCCCGCCTGGTCAAGGCCATCGGCAACGCCAGCCACAGGACGGCGAACACCACCAGGCAGATCGCCCCGGCAACGAGTCCGGCGGTGACGTCGACGACCAAACCGAAGACGAGCACGAGAACGAGGACAACCGTGAGGGCGAGGCAACTCAGCCCGATCTTGGCCATCAGGTTGCCGACCTCCACCAGCAATCCCTTGGCGTGGCGGCGGAAGAGGATGCGGTGGGCGGTGACCGGTGCAATGACCAGCGCGGTGGAAAGGGTCGCCAGTACTGCTGCGGCGAGGAAGACCACGACGAGGGCGGGGTCGAGTTCCCTGAAGCGCGCCTGGAACGGCAGGGTGAGCAGGAAGCCGGAAAGGATCTGGATGCCGGTCTGGGCCACCCGTAGCTCCTGCAACAGCTCCGACCAGTTGCGGTCGAACCGCTCGGTCGGGGTTTCGTCACGCTCAGCCTCTGCGACGTCGCCCGGTTCCCGTCGCTCCTCCGGTGCTGGCATCCCGCCTCCTCGCGTTCGTGTTTGCACAGGTACCCGCTCGCGTCCCCCGCAGTCGCCGGCACCGGCCGTGAGAACCCCACCGCATCGGGTACTGGAGCGGCATGCCGCGACTGCGCCGGGTCTCACCGAACTCTCCGGGCTGGACGCGGCGCCGTTCCGGACGCGGCTTCCGGTACCTCGACGAGAACGGCGCGATGCTGCCGTCCGATGATGTCGAGCGGGTCAGGGCGCTGGTGATCCCGCCGGCCTGGCGGGACGTGTGGATCTGTCCGGTGCCGAACGGCCACCTGCAGGCGACCGGGGTGGACGCGGCCGGGAGGCGGCAATACCTGTACCACCCCAGCTGGCGGGTGCGCCGCGACAAGCTGAAGTTCGATCGCGTGGCAGAGGCGGCCCTGGACCTGCCGCGGGCGCGGCGCACGGTGGCGCGCGACCTCGCTCGCTCCGGGATGCCGCTGGAGCGGGCGGCCGCGGTCGCCGTGCGCCTGCTCGACCTCGGCTACTTCCGGATCGGCAACGACTTCTACGCTGACGCGAACGGCTCCTTCGGCCTCACAACTCTCGAACGCCACCACGTACGTCGCAACGGCGGCGGGCTGGTGTTCCGGTTCGTCGGGAAGTCGGGCATCGAGCACCTGATCACCATCACTGACGAGGCGGTGATGGCGGCCCTGCAGGTGATGCGGTCGCGCCGCGACCACGGCCAGCGGCTGCTCGCCTACCGCGACGGGCCCACCTGGGTCGACCTCACATCGGGGACGGTGAACGCCTACCTCGCGGAACTGTTCGACGGCCGGATGACGGCGAAGGACTTCCGCACCTGGCACGCCACCGTGATCGCCGCCGAGGTGCTTGCCGCGAGTGAAGAGCCGGGCAACACCGCAGCGTCGCGGAAGCGGGCTGTGCGGCAGGCGGTCTCTGACGTTGCCAGCTACCTCGGCAACACGCCGGTGATGGCGCGGACGTCCTACATCGACCCACGGGTCATCGACCTTTATGAGGCGGGCAGCACGATCGGCGAGGTGGTCCGGCGCAGCTACGCGAACCCCGATCGCCGCCAGGCTGCGCTCGAGAGGGCGCTGCTCGACCTGCTGGGTGTGGACCCGGCGGCGAGCGGGTGACGCTCACCGAGGGAGGCCCGATCCGTGTGGGCACCATTCCTGCAGTCACCGGAGGCAAGGCGACACTGTCGGCGGCCTCAGCTCCCGGTGTTGCCGACGTAACGCCCGGGATCCCTGGCGAACGCGTCGCGGCACGCGGTGGAGGAGAAGACGTAGGTCTGGTCGTCGTAGGTGTCGCTGGCCGGAGCGTTGCTCGGGTCGACCTGTTGCCCGCACACCGGGCACTCAACCGTGTTGGCCATGGCTCCTCCTTCTGTGGCATCGGGTCGATACCCGCGGCCCGAGACAGCCAAACCGGCGCGGGGAGTTGGTTGCCCGCTGGATTTGTTCCACCGCCGCCCGAGACGTGGGCAGCCTCGGGCGGATTCCGCGAAACCCGGTGACAGGTGGCCTCGTCGGCCTGCGTTCCGGGCAGCAGGAGATGGACACCGTGTCCTGACGAGCACTGACCAGCGTGCATCCTGCCGTGCCGCCAGGGCTCAGGAAGGGCGCTTCACGTAGTACTCGGTGAAGTCGCTGCACCTGCCGGACTCGTCGAACCGCATCAGGAAGCAGTTGTCGTAGATCGCGTCCACCGGACCGCCCGCCGCCGTGTAATAGGTGGACGTGCCGACGGCGACGACGACGTCATCCTCGATCGCCACCGGCGCGTAGGCGGCCTCGTACGTTCCGGGCGCGTCCCGGGTGGAGACCTCCTGCGCTGCCGACTCCCCCAGCCAGGAGGCGACGACGGCGTCGCGGCCCACCGTCGGCTCGTCACTGGGGTGGTAGCGGTAGGAGACGTCATCGGTGAACAGGTCGCCGATCGCTCTCGGGTTGTAGGAGATCCACGCCGCGACGTAGCGATCGAGCCATTCCTTGGCTGTGCCATGGTCCATCACGCCACCCTAGGCCGGGTCGCCCGGCAGCGGTGGGCCGAGGATTACCCACCCGGAGCGACGTCGGTGAGGTCGAACGGGTCCGCGCCCGAGGTCTCGAACCAGTCGTAGGTGCGCGTGCGCCCGCCGCTGCGCCAGGTGGCGGGGGTGGGGTTGTGCAGCCAGTCGACCGGCTCGACCCCGCCGGGCTCACCCCCGTCAAGGGCGAGCCGGAGGGCAGCAGCGAGGTCGGCATCGACCGCGTCCGTGCGGGTGGCCGGGTCGACGGAGACGAACAGTGCGGTGCCGGAGCGGGCGACGAGGTCGAGGAACTGGCGGTTCTTGTCCCAGTCGGTGCCCGGGGTGCTGGCAACGCAGTCGGCGTCGACGGTGAAGAACCGACGGTGCTGGGCGAGCCGGAAGGCCAGCGTGTTGACCCCCATGCGACGGGTCCGTTCCCAGACCCGGCCCGAGGTGTCGTCCCCGGTGCGCTGGGCATGCGCAAAGCCGGCAGCCAGGTGCCCGACGACATTGCAGGCGAGGACGATCCCGGCGCCGGCGGCCTCGTTGATGGTCCGGTAGAGGTCGACCAGCACCTCCGCTGTTGACCGGCTTCGATCGTGCACGTGCAGGTCGCCCGCTGCCGGCCTCGGCCCCATCTCGAAGCCCCACCTGCCCAGGGCTTCGAAGGTGGAGAAGTCGTGCTTGATCAGCTCGAAGCCCCAGTCCCGGATCCGGCGGACGTCGGCGGCGACGGTCTCCAGCGTCGCGGGATGGCTCGGGTCAAGCGCCCAACCGTCCTCCCAAGCACGGAGGACGCCGGCGCCGGGAGCGATCCGCGCCTGCAACGGACGGAACCAGATGCCCGGACGCACGTCCTCGGCAGCGATCCGGCCGGCCACCTCTGCCATGTCGGCGAAGCTCCCCGCTCGACCCGAGTCCCACGGTCCGCCTGAGGACAACCTGCCGTCAGCAGTGCCGTCGACGCTCCAGCCGTCATCGACCACCCCGAAGGGCCGCACCGGGTGGTCACCGACGAGGTCGGCGACCAGCCGCGCATCGCGCACGACAGCGTCCGCATCGAAGTCGCGGCCATAGGCGTAGTACCAGTTGTTCGCCCCCACCAGCGGCCCGACAGGCAAGGGATCCGAGCACAGGGCAGCGGCCAGGGCGCACTGGACGGCGAACGGGCCGTCCCCGGCAACCCAGCGCACGGTGGCGGCAGGAAGCTCGCGATCACCCAGGGCGACAGGATCCGCGCCGGCCCGCACGTCGAGCCACAACGACACCCCGGCCGGGTCCACCGACCACCCGGCGAAGGCTCCCGCACGGACGTCGACACCGGCGCCCCACGTGCCAATGTCGTCGTGGACCAGCACCATCCACGGGTGTACCTGCTCGGCTCGCGCTCTGGACTCCCACCCCAGTTCGCCGTAGCTCCGTTCCCAGGCGTCCCCTAGGAGCAGCGCAGCAGACGACCGGGCGCGACGCCAGCGCAGGTGCACCCGCGACAACTCCCCGGTCGCCGCCAGCCCCACTCGCAGGCCCTCACCGTCCGGACGGAGGAACACCTTGACCCCGACAGCCTCGGGAGACGTCCATCCCCCGTCCGGACGCACCTGAACGCGCACCAGGTCCGGTAGCGGAACCTGCTCGACTCCGATGGTCATGGCTGTCCTTCCCCGTCGACGGAACGGCGCATTCGGGCCACCAGCAGGATGGCAGCACCAAGCCCCGAAAGGTCGAGGGCCACCCCTGGGAAAAGAGGTGGCCCTCGACGGTGAGCCGGGTCAGGCCGGTTGCTCCGCGCACCCGGCCCGACCGGGTCCGGTGTCAGCCAGCGAAGAGCTGGTTGACCTGGTCGTTCGCCGCCGTCAGCGAATCGGGCTTTGACTTGCCGGTCATGACCGCGTCCACCGCCGGCTGCATGATGTTGGTCACCTGCGAGGCGTGGTCGGTGATCGGGAACAGGAAGGTCGTGCCGTCCTTCACGTGCACCAGGAAGTTGGTCACGTCAACGCCCTTGGCCTTGAACGCCTCCTGTGCGAGGTCGGTGCCACTCGGGATGGCAGGGAAGACAGCCCCGGCCTTGCCGACGATGTCCTGGCAGGCTGAAGAGCCGAGGAACTCGACCCACTTGATGGCCGACGCCTGGTTCTTCGAGCCGGCCCAGACCGAGTCGGCCAGGCCGTTGTACATGCTGGAGCGCTTCCCGCTGGGGCCGACAGGAGTCGGGGCGACCCCGGTCTCTATGCCCTTGTAGCTGAACATCTGGTTGATCATCCACGAGCCGTTGGTGATCATGGCGTACTTGCCAGCGCCGAAGATGTCGCCGGAGCTCTGGCCGGTGACTGCCTCGATGGAAGGTGCGTAGCCCTTCTCGATCAGGGACCGCATCCAGGCGATGGTGCCCTGGAACTCGGGCTTGTCGTAGTTGTAGTGCTTGCCCCACGGGTTCACGTCGGTGAAGGTCCACCCGGTGGTGCCGGAGTACATGCTCCACTGGGTCTGGCCGTTGCCGCCGCCGGAGCCACCGTCGAGGCCGATGCCGTAGACCTTGACCTTGGTCTTGTCGAAGCCGGCCTCGTCGCCGCGCTTGCCCGCCGCGTCGACGGTCAGGTGGGCGATCAGCTTCTCGTAGGTGCCACCGTCGGTGGGATTCCAGGTCAGGTTCTGCAGGTCGGCTTCCGCGACGCCGGCGTCCTTGATCAGCTTCTTGTTGTAGAAGACGGCGACGGTGTCGAAGTCCTTCGGCAGGCCGTAGCGCTTGCCGTCCTGGCCCACCCACAGGTCGGCAAGGCCCTTCTGGTAGATGTCGGTCTTCACTCCGTCCGCGGCGAGCTGGTCGTCGAGCGGGACGAGCTGGCCCTGGGAGACGAACTCGGGGTACTTCGACAGGTGGTTGGTGAACACGTCGGGGGCTGTGCCTGCGACGAAGCCGTTGGTCACGCCGCTCCAGTAATCGTCCCAGGCGTACTGGGTGATCTTGACGGTGGCGTCGGGGTTCGCGGCGTGGAACGCGTCCGCGCACTGCTGGTAGGCGGGCTTCTGGTTGTTGTCCCAGAGCCAGTAACTGATCTCGCCGGTGGCCTTGCCGCCGGCTGCGGGGGCGCTACCGGAGGCACTGGGTGTTGCTTCACCGCTGCACGCGGTGAGCGACAGGGCGATGGCCGCGAAGGCAGCAATGGCTGCGCCGGCCTTCTTCCTGGTGAATCCTGACATGGTCGAAGGTTCCTTCCGGTAGGGCTGTAGTGGGTTCTCGTTGGGGTCCTTGCCGTCGCCAGACGGACTCGGGCGACGGGGTACTGCTTCCTTCCGCGGGTGGGGGCACTTCTCCCACGGTTGCTCGGGTGGGGGTCGGCTGCTACTTGCTCCCGGAGTAGCCGATCGAATCGATGATCTTCCTTGCGAACGCGAAGAAGAGGATCAGGACCGGGATCGCTGTGACCAGCGTCGCTGCCATCAGGCCGGCCCAGTCCGGGGAGCCGGCAGGCGTCTGGGAACGGAACACGCCCAGCGCGACGGTGAGCACCTTGGTGGCATCGGTGTTGCCGACCAGCAGCGGCCAGAAGTAGTCGTTCCAGGTGCCGATGAAGGTCAGGATCGCCAGCGTGGTGATGGGCGCCGTGCTCATCGGCAGGATGATCCGGAAGAACACCCGCCACGGGCCTGCGCCGTCGATGGACGCTGCCTCCTCGATCTCACGGTTGATCCCGAGGAAGAACTGGCGCAGGAAGAAGATCGCGAAGGGGGCCATCAGGAACGACGGCAGGATCATGCCCGGCAGGCTGTTCAGAAGCCCCAGGTTCTTGATCAGGATGAAGTTCGGCAGGCTCGTGAAGATGGGCGGCACCAGCAGCGCCCCGAGGAAGAGACCGAACACCGCATTGCGTCCGGGCCAGCGCAGCCGGGCGAACGCATAGGCAGCGAGTGAACAGAAGAACACCTGGCCCACGGTCACAGCGGTCGCGTAGATCACCGAGTTGCGCAGGTAGAGCCAGAAGTTCACCGAAGCCCCGGACCCGCCCTCGGCGATCGCCTGCGCCTGTGTGCCCAGCCCGAGCACTCGCTGGAACGCGCCCCACGTGAAGTCCACCGGCAGCAGCGACGTCGGGTCCGACGGTAGCGAGCGGGTGGTGGAGAAGGCCGTCCGAATCATCCAGTAGAACGGGAACAGGCTGAGGATCAGGAAGGCGAACAGGACGACCCAGGCCGCGATCCGCCCTGGCGAGAGGTTGCGACGGCGTTGCTTGCGGCTGGCGTCCTCTGCGGCGCGGACTTCGATGGTTGCCATGGCCATGCCCCTTACGCGAGATCGGATTCGCCGGCGCGGAGCAGGCGTAGCTGGACGGCGGCCAGGATGCCGAGGATGGCGAACAGGACAACGGACAAGGCGCTGCCGTAGCCGAACTGCCCCTCACCGAACGCCTTCTGGTAGATGTAGTACTGCATCACCCGGGTGACGTTGACGGGGCCGCCACGGGTGGTGACTGCGACGGTGTCGAAGATCTGGAACGAGCCGGTGACGGTGATCACGAGGATCATGGCCAGCACGGGGCGGAGCAGCGGCATCGTCATGCGCCAGAACGAGTTCCACTCCGAGCTGCCGTCGATCGAGGCCGCCTCGTACACGTACTTCGGGATCGTCTGCATGCCCGCGTAGATCAGCAGGGCGGTGTAGCCCATGTGGCGCCACACGTTCACGAACGCCATGGTCGGGATGGCCCAGAATTCGTTGGCGAAGAAGGCCACCTTCGGCAGCCCCAGCCATTCCAAGGCCACATTCGCCAGGCCGATCTGGTAGTCGAGCAGCCAGAACCACAACATCGCGGCGATCACGTTGGAGATCAGCCAGGGCAGCAGCAGAGCGCCGCGGAGCAACGTCGACTGCGTGAGGCGCTGCATCAGGGACGCGAGCAGCAGCGCGATGACCGTCTGGAAGCCGATGTTCAGCAGGACGTACTCGATCGTCACCCCCATCGCGTTCCAGAACAGCGGGTCCTTGCCGATCTTGACGAAGTTGTCGAGACCGATGAACTTCGGCGTGCCCAGGAGGTTGTACTGGGTGAGGCTGAAGTAGAAGCCCCGGATGGTGGGGTAGACGAAGAAGGCCAGGAACCCGACGAGCGCCGGCGCAATGAAGACCAGGGCGATCTTCAGCTCGCTACGTCCCCCGGTCTGGGAAGACTCAGACCTGGGCCTTCGCCGCACGGCGGCCGGCTTATCGATTGTGTTTGCACTCATCACGGTTCCCCTCGTTGGGACTGCCGGCCAACCCTGGCGGAGGTGCCAGTGCTTGATGGGCAAGAAGCTACACGTGTAGATCACGGATGGCAAGAGGTCGCCCAATAACAGATCGATCACGGCATTTACGCTTGAGGTGATTCCATGCGAGGCTGTGCACGCCTGATCTATTGGTGTAGATTCGCGCCATCGACGACGAAGGGAACGACGTGACCGGGCCAGGTTCCGCCGACAAGACGCAGCCCACGGGGCGCTTGCGTCCCGGTCCGCGCAGACCCCCGGTGACCCGTGCCGACGTCGCGCGCATGGCCGGGGTCAGCACTGCCGTCGTGAGCTACGTCGTCAACGACGGCCCGCGTCCGGTGGCTGCGGCGACGGCCGTCCGCGTCAAGGAAGCCATGGAACTGCTGGGGTACCGGCCGAACGCCAGCGCCCGCGCCCTGCGCCTCGGCAAGACCTTCACCCTCGGCCTGGTCATGGCCGACTCACTCAACCCGTTCTTCGCCGAGTACACCTCCGAGCTCGTCAAGGCCGCCGACGCGCGCGGGTGGCGCCTGCTGATCGCCGACTCCCGCGAGGACGAGGCCGACGAGGCCGCGATCGTCGACGAATTCGTGGCGCGACAGGTGGACGGTCTGCTCTTCGCGAGTTCCTTCGCACGCTTCGAACGCAGCCGGACCCTGCAGGCCGCGGGGATCCCGACGGTCCTCATCGACTGCCCCGGCCCGGTGCCGGGCCGCCGGACGGTCGGCACCAACGCCGGCGGCGCAGCCGAGATGCTCGTGGCGCACCTTGTCGAGCACGGCCGCCGACGCATCGGCCTCATCGTCGGCGACCACGGCTTCGGCAATCCCGACCCGCGCGAGCGTGGCTGGCGCCGCGCGCTGCGCTCCGCCGGTCTTGCCGACGGCCCGATCGTCCGGGTGCCGTTCAGCCGCGAGGGCGGTTACGCCGGTGGCCATGCCCTGCTCGACCAGGACGCCGGCATCGACGCCGTGTTCGCCAGCAGCGACCTGCAGGGGGTTGGCCTTGTCCGCGCACTGCACGAGCGCGGTGTCCGGATCCCGGTGGACGTGGCAGTGGTCACCTTCGACGGCACCAAGGAGTCGGAGTTCTGCTGGCCGCCGCTCACCGTCGCCCGACAGCGCCTTCCCGAGCTCGCAGCTGCAGCGATCGCGCTGATGGACGCCCCCGACTTCGCCAGCGGCACCCACATCCAGCTCGAGGCCGACCTCATCCTCCGCGAGTCCTGCGGCTGCACCGCCGACACCATCCAGTACCCCCGGGTCGATGTCGTGACCCGGGATTCCCGCCTCACCTAAGCCCCCGCCTCATCCAAGGGAGAATCGTGTCCGAACCCCTGAACACCTATGTTCACCTGCGCTCCGACGACCTTTCCGTCGTGCTGGACCTGAGCGAAGGCCGGTTGCCGGCGATCGTCCACTGGGGCACGGACCTTGGCGAACTGACCGGCGCGGACGTCGTCACGCTTGCGCACGCCGGGGTGCACCCGATCGTCGCCAACATCGTCGATGAACCCCTGCGGATCGGGCTGCTCCCTGAGCACCACACGGGCTGGGTCGGACGGCCAGGCATCAGCGGCTCGCGTGGGGGGCAGGCCTGGTCCCCGAAGTTCACAACGACGGGGCTGCGGATCGACGGCGGCGCGGTGGGGGCCGGCGCGGAGCAGCCGTCACTGCTCAGCCTCGGCGTGAGCAGCCTGGAGATCACAGCGGTCGACGAGGTGGCAGACCTCGAGCTGGTGATCGGGATCGAGCTGACAGTGGGTGGTCTCCTGCGCTCGCAGGCGACCCTGACGAACACCGGCGCGGACGGCTACCAGCTGGACGACCTGGTGCTGGCCTACCCGGTGCCACCGGTGGCAAGGGAACTGTTCGACCTCGCCGGGCACTGGGGCCGCGAGCGGGTGCCGCAACGCCGGGCGTTCACCACCGGCGTCCACCTTCGCGAGGGCCGCAAGGGCCGCACCGGGGCGGACGCTGCCACGGTGCTGCACGCCGGCGTGCCCGGCTTCGGCTTCGGTACGGGCGAGGTGTGGGGCGTCCATGTCGGTTGGAGCGGCAACCACACCCACTACGCCGAAAGGGCGTTCACCGGTGAGCAGCTGCTCGGCGGCGGCGAACTGCTCCTGCCCGGCGAGATCGTGCTCGGCTCGGGCGACAGCTACACCAGCCCCTGGCTGTACGGCTCCCACGGCGACGGTCTCGACGAGGTGGCCCACAGGTTCCACCGGTGGCTCCGCTCGCGCCCGCAGCACCCGTCCGCCGAGCGTCCGATGACCCTCAACGTGTGGGAGGCGGTGTACTTCAACCACGAACTCGCACCCCTGCTCGAGCTGGCCGACACTGCTGCAGCGATCGGCGTGGAGCGGTACGTGCTGGACGACGGCTGGTTCGGCTCCCGGCGCGACGACTTCTCCGGCCTGGGTGACTGGACCGTGTCGAAGGACGTCTGGCCGGACGGGCTGCACCCGCTGGTCGACCACGTGACCGGGCTCGGAATGCAGTTCGGGCTGTGGTTCGAACCGGAGATGATCAACCTCGACTCCGACGTCGCACGGGCGCACCCCGAGTGGGTGATGGCCACCGGTGACCGCACCCCGGTGCCCTCACGGCACCAGCAGGTCATCAACCTCGGTATGCCCGACTGCTACGACTACATCCGCGACGCCATGCTCGCGATCCTTGCCGAGTACGACGTCAGCTACATCAAGTGGGATCACAACCGCGACCTGGTCGACGCCGGCACCTCCCCGGCCGGGCGCCCCGGCGTGCACGCGCAGACCGACGCTGTCTACCGGCTGATGGACGAGCTCAGGGCAGCCCACCCGGGCCTGGAGATCGAGTCCTGCTCCTCCGGCGGCTCCCGGGTCGACCTCGGCATCCTGCAACGCACCGACCGGGTGTGGGTGTCGGACTGCATCGACCCCCATGAACGTCAGCAGATGATGCGCTGGACCCAACAGCTCCTCCCGCCGGAACTGCTGGGCTCCCACATCGCGTCCGGGACCTCCCACACGACCGGACGAACCCACGAGCTCAACTTCCGGGCCGCCACCGCCGTCTTCGGCCACCTCGGCATCGAGTGGGACCTGCGCAAGGCCACTGCAGGGGAACTCGACGAGCTGGCCCAGTGGATCGCGTTCTACAAGGCCAATCGTGGCCTGCTGCTGGGTGGCGACCTGGTGCGGGTCGACTTCCCGGACGCTGCCCTCAACGCCTTCGGCGTCGTGGCCCCCGACAAGTCCCGGGCGATCTACTCCTTCACGGCCATGGACGCCTACGACACCGTCCTGCTCGGCCGGCTCCGTTTCCCCGGGCTCGACCCTTCCCGCCGGTACCGGGTGGCCCCTGCGATGGTCGGGCGACCGCCGTCGGGCCTGCGCCCGCCGCTGTGGTGGGGGCTGGAGCGCGACTTCGACAGTGAGCTCAACGACCTCGTCTCCGGAAGGCCGCCGAAGTTCCGGGCGGTCACGGACGAGGCAGGGGTGGTGCTGCCTGGCTCCGTGCTGGTGTCCACCGGCCTCATCGACGCCCCGATCAACCCCGACCACACCGTGATCTACCTTGTGGACGCCGTCTGATCGCCCGCTGAACCCTGCGAAGCCCTGAGCTTGACGAGGCCGGTACCTGACCCGGCTACCATGCTGGCTGAGCGTGACGAAGCCAGGAGGGGGACGCAGTGGCCGGCAGTGCGACTCGTCCGACCCGTGACGCGACGCGTGACGATGTCGCGAAACTCGCCGGAGTGAGCTCCGCGGTGGTCAGCTACGTGGTGAACGACGGCCCGCGACCGGTCGCAGAATCGACCCGTCGGCGTGTCCAGGAAGCCATTGAGAAGCTCGGCTACCGTCCCAACGCTGCGGCGAGGGCGCTGATCACCGGCCGATCCGACCTGATCGGCCTCATCGTCCCTGACCTCCGCAACCCCTACTTCGCAGCTCTCGCGCAGGCGGCGGAGGAGGCTGCCCGCGCGCAGGGGGTGAACCTTGTGCTCGCCCAGGGCTCGACCGGCAGCCTCCAGTCTCTTGTGGAGTCACTCACCGGTCACCGAGTCGCGGGCATCATCACGGCAACCGTGCCCGAGCCGAGCGCTGTGGCCCTGATCCTGCGCAACCGGATCCCGCTGGTGCGGCTCAGCCTTGCCATGCCCTCTGACTCGCCGGCGATCTGGCCCGACTACGCAGGCGGCGCGCGATCGGCTGTCCGACACCTCGTCGAGGTGCACGGCCATCGTCGGGTGGCGCTCGTGATGGGCTCGGACCATCCGGAGTGGCCCGAGGAGTCGGTCGACGGCCGCGAACGCGGCTGGCGCGACGCGCTGGAGGATGCCGGCCTGACAACGGAGCACGTGGTCCGGGTGCACTGGTCGGCCGCCGGAGGCCGGGAGGCCGCGCACCGCCTGCTCTCCGAGCATCCTGCGGCGACGGCCGTGTTCACGTCGTCCGACCAGCAGGCGATCGGGCTGCTCGCCGGGCTGCACAGCGCAGGTCGTTCACTGCCCGGCGATCTCGCGATAGCGTCGTTCGACGGGTCGCCGGAGGCGGAGTTCACCGTTCCGCCCCTCACGACCGTTGACGTCCCCCTCGCTGCCATGGCGACCGCAGCGATCGCAGAGGCGCTCGGCGTCCCGAGCCTTGGCGGGAGCTATCCGACCCACCTGGTGGTGCGTCGCTCCTGCGGCTGCGAAGCCACCTGATCCAGTGACCTCGCGCCGTGGATGACGTGGTACCGGCGGTCGCGGAGGCCCTCGGCTGAAGATCGGACAGCAGGCAGGGAGGATGCTCTCGGATTACCGCACGAAGGAGGCTCAACAGGCGGAGAATTCGAGTACCTCTGCTGAAAGGGAACGTGCAATGACGCACATCAACCCACTGGCCACAGTGGGTATCGCTCTCTCACTCGCCATCCTCACTTCGTGCGGAACGTCCACACCTCCCACATCGGGCGTGCCGGACGCAGCCATCACGGAAGCGACATCCGCGGCCGCGGACGAGACGTCCGACGGGGCGCCCGCGCCTGCGGCAGCGCCGCAGGTCAGCGCGGGCACGGACTCGATCACCATCACCGGGTCCGGCAACGGCGAGACCGCTCCGATCGCCCTGGAAAAGCCCTACTACATCGCCAAGATCACGAACGCTGCCGCAGCGGACTACGGAAGCGTCATGGTCACGGTCAAGGGCAAGGAGCTACCGGCAATGATGACGCTGGCAGCCGACTACACGACGGTCTTCCGCCCCGACGCTCCTTCGCTCAGCCTTGTGATCGAGGCGACCGGCGCGTACACCATTGCCCTTGGCAACCCGCCCACCGGAACGCCGGCTGCAGCTCCCCAGACCTTCAAGGGCGCTGCCGGCACCACCGTGACACCGCTGGTCAAGACAGCCGGAACCTACGTGAAGCTCTCGCTGAAGTACCTCGGCAGCCCCGATCCCGATGCCCCGACAGGGGCCATGCTGGCCACGGCCAACATCTACGACGCAGCAACGGGTGATGCCGTGCTCAACGTGCCGAAGTACGTGAACAAGGCCAAGCCGGAGGACTCCGACGGCAACACGAGGGAGAAGGCAGGCACCTACTTCCTCATCATCACCGGCAGCTCCGCAGACGACCAGTGGGAGGCCAGTATCACCGAGGAGTGAGACCGAAGGATCGCTGCGGCCCGGCAGCCTTGGACGCCGGTGGTGGGGGCCATTCGGGTGTGCGAAGGTTCTGGTTGTGGAACTCGTCGCACCCAACCATCCCCTGATCGATCACAAGGTCACGCTCCTGCGTGACGTCGCGACCGACTCCCCCACCTTCCGGGCCCTGGTCAACGAACTGGTGACCCTGCTGGCCTACGAGGCCACCCGGGAAGTCCGGGTCCAGCCGCGTGAGGTGACCACTCCGCTGATCACCACCACCGGCGTGGAGCTGAGCCGGCCGCGTCCGCTCGTTGTCCCGATCCTGCGGGCCGGCCTTGGCATGCTCGAGGGCATGATGCAGCTGATGCCGGCGGCGGAGGTCGGGTTCCTCGGCATGGTGCGCGACGAGGAGACCCTGCAGCCGTTCACCTACGCGGAGCGCCTTCCCGAGGACCTGTCCGGACGCCAGTGCTACGTGCTCGACCCGATGCTGGCCACCGGTGGCTCGCTGGGCGGAGCGGTGCAGTTCCTCGTGCAGCGTGGCGCTGACCACATCACGTGCATCTGTCTGCTGGCTGCGCCGCAGGGCATCGAGCACCTGCGTACCCTCGCCGATTCCCTCGGTGTCCCGGTCACGCTCGTCACCGCCTCGGTCGAGGAGACGCTCAACGAGCGCGGCTACATCGTCCCCGGCCTCGGCGACGCCGGCGACCGCCTGTACGGCCTGGCGCAGTAGCTGGCTGCCCGGCCCTTCGTCGGGCTCGAGGTCGCGGGGCTCACGGATCGCCTCCCGGTGTGCGTCGGGTGTGGAAGCGGGTGTGGAGTCGTGGTCGTCTGGCTGGGGTCGACGCGGAGTGGCGGGATGATTTCGGGCACGCTGTCTGTGCGGAGCCGGACTTTCCACCGGTCGGCGTCGGGGTTGTGGCTGGGTTCGATGGTGCCGTGGTGGTGGGTACAGAGCAGGACGAGGTTCGACAGGGCGGTAGGGCCGCAGAGTCTCCAGGGGATGATGTGGTGGGCTTCGCAGTCCCTTGCCGGTGTGGTGCAGCCGGGGAACACGCAGCCGCCATCACGGAACTCCAACGCTGCCCTGATGGCGGGGGTGACCAGGCGTTGGGTGCGGCCCACATCCAACACCTCTGAGGGTCCGCCGAGGATGGCGGGCATGAGGTCGGCGTCGCACAGCAGGCGGCGGAGGGTGCCGGGGTCGATCGTGTCGGCGGTGCTGAGCAGCCGGGCATCCCTGCAGTCGGCCAGGAGTTTGTCGTAGGGCAGGGTGATCACGATCCGGGGCCGGTCACCGCCATGGTTGGGTGCGAGCGATTCCTGCGCTATGGTGGTTGACCATGGCGAGCAGGGCGTCGGCCCTTCTCATGGCGGGGGTGATGTATTCGGTGTGCGGGTCGAGGCGTTCGATGCCGCGCTTGATGGCGGCGGTGTAGGCGTCGATGATTCGGATGAACGGTTCGGCCTCGGCGACCGGCAGGCTGCCTTTGAACAGGACGGAGCCGTGGTGGTCGTTGCTGAACGTCAAATGCCGGGTGCGTTCGGCGAGTCGGTGTTCGCGGTCGAGCCGGGCGGCTTCGCGGGTTTCGGCGGTGGCGGGGTCGAGGATCTCGACCAGGTGGCTGGTCAGGCGGCGCAACTCGACACTGTTGTGGCTGGCTGCGAACCCGACCAGCAGACTGTTGTGCTTCCCGGATGGTGTCGGTGGGGAAGTCGTCAGGAAGGTCATCGAGTACCTGGGTGATCGCTTCGGCCTGGCCGGGCAGTACCGATCCCGACCTTGCGGCATCAGCCACCAGCGGGAACCGGGCCAGGCCTTGCCCGGCGGCGATGAGCCGGCCGGCTTCGCGGCGGGTCAGGTTCGCGGCGTCGGCCAGCCAGGTCGCGGTCGAGGTGCCGTGTTCCTGCCACGCGATCTCCGCCGTCTCGATCCGGGCCGCGAGCTGGGCCTGCCACGCCTTGAACCGGGCCTCCAGCCGCAACGACTCCCGCAACAACTCCAGCTGCTCAGCCCCCGACAACAGGCCGGTCGGCCGGCCATACAAAGAGTCCAGGGCGGCCCACAGTCCGGTCAGCTGATCGCTGCCGGTCCGCTCGTCCAATCCCTGTGCCATACGACAACGCTAAACACCGGCACTGACAGTTTCGGGCCGAAAAGGTGTTATCCACAAGCACAAACACCCAATTCGTCGGTTATCCACAACGAACGATGTGCCCATTGACAGAACGTCCGGCTCCCGGTTGCGTCGGCCTGCGGATGGGTATGTTGGGCACGGACCCACATCACGCAGGAGGGGCATGCCGGAACCACTGGTCAGCGTTCTCGTCCCTGTGCTCGATGTGGCCGGGTTGCTGCCTCGCTGCCTCGATTCCCTGCTCGCCCAGACCCACCGTCCGCTGGAGATCATCGTCGTCAATGACGGCTCGGCCGATGCGTCCTCCGACGTGATCGAGCACTATGCCGCACGACACCCGGAGGTCCGTGCCATCCACCAGGATCACCGTGGCGTTGGCCCGGCCCGCAACGCTGCCCTTGCCGTCGCAGAGGGTGAGTACGTGGCCATGGTGGACGCCGATGACTGGGTGGAGCCCGGCTTCGTCGCCGACACCGTCCGCATCGCCGGCGAGACAGGCGCCGACGTCGTGGTCACGAGCTTCTGGTTCAACGTCCTGGGTCTGGGCCTCCGATTCCCCTTCGCTGCCAGAGAGCGGACGCTGACCGGCCTCGGGGCCGCGGAGCTGAGCCTGAACATGGCCCGCTTCCCGGCCTTCGCCTGGAACAAGCTCTACCGCCGCGACCTTTTCCTGCCCGGCGAGGCGCCGTTCCCGAACATCTTCTACGAGGATCTCGCGACGACGCCGCGGCTCCTGGCGCGAGCCACAACAATCGCCCAGACCCGACGCGCCTACTACCACTACTGCCTGAGGTCGGACAGCATCACCGGCGACTTCGGCCCGAGGAACGTGTTCGCCTTCGCCGCCTCCCTCGCGATCCTGCGCACGGAACTGCAGGAGCTCGGCCTCTGGGACGCCTGGTACCCCGCCTATCGGAAGCTACTGCGGGACGCGCGCGTGATGATGACCATCCAGGTGCTGCTGCAGCGCAACCGGATTCCGTTCCGCAGCCGCGGCCCGCTGCTGGCACGCTTCGGCCGGCGTCTCCGAGCGCTCGCCGGACCCCGTCCCGATGCCTCGTCGGCCACCGCCGGCAGGGCCGCTGGGGAGTCCCCCGTCGTCTCCGGTGTGGCCTGATCCCGTCCGCCATGAGCCAGGTACGCATCGGCACCTCCGGGTGGACCTACGACAGCTGGCGCGGGACGGTCTACCCGGCCGACGTACCCGACGCGCAGCGGCTGGAGTTCTACGCCGGTGAGCTGTTCGACACCGTAGAGCTGAACGCCAGCTACTACCGCTGGCCCGGCGACGTCCAGTTCCGGTCGTGGCGGCGACGACTGCCGCCCGGGTTCGCGATGACGGTCAAGGCCCCGCGCGGGCTCACGCACGCGAAGCGCCTGTACGAGCCCGAGCGGTGGATCGCCCGGATCCGGACATCGCTCGCGCTGCTGGAAGACCGGCTCGGCGTGTTCCTCGTGCAGCTGCCTCCCGGCATGCCCCGCGACGACGCGCGGCTGGACTACTTCCTCGGCGCGCTGCCGAGCGGGCTGCAGGTGGCCGTGGAGTTCCGGCACGAGTCGTGGCACACCGAGGAAGTGTTCGCACTCCTCGAACGCCACAGCGCCGCCTACGTCGTGATGAGTGGCGCGGGCCTGCCCTGCATCCTGCGCGCCACAGCAGGGTTCGTCTACGTCCGCTTCCACGGCCCCGACCACCAGCACCTCTACGGCGGCAGTTACGACGACTCGTCCATGCGGTGGTGGTCGGATCGCATCGGCGAGTGGCACGGGCAGGGGCTGGACGTCTACGGCTACTTCAACAACGACGCGGACGGCAACGCCGTCCGCAACGGGCTGACCCTCAGCGGGCTGGTGGCGGCAGCGAGTCGGCCTTGACCGCACCCCGGCTGCCCAGCGGACGCTCCGGACCGCGGGTGGTGTCCCTGGCCGTCTGCTCCTCCGACTCGGCGTTGATCTCCGCCCCCAGCAGGATGGCGTAGCTGGTCAGCCACAGCCACAGCATCATCAGGACGACGCCGGCGAAAGCGCCGTAGGTCTTCGCGTAGTTGCCGAAGAACGTCACGTACAGCGAGAACGCAGCTGAAGCGATGAGCCAGAGCACTGTTGCGGCCACGGCTCCCACGCTCACCCAGCGGAACTTGGGCGCATCCCGGTCGGGAGCGACCCGATACAGCACGGCGAGGGCGACCATCACCAGTACCGCCAGCAGCAGCCAGCGCACCACCTCGATCACCCACCGCAAAGGACCGTTCACGTCGAGGAAGCCGAGCACGGCGGGAACGCCGGCGACGAGAGTGAGCATCAACGCCATGAAGACCACAGCGCCGACGGTCACCCCGAGGGCCAGCAGCTTCTCCTTCACGAACCCGCGCTTCTTCTCCTCGTCGTAGGCGGTATTGACGGCCGTGATCAGGTTGCCGACGCCGCCCGAAGCGCTCCACAGTGCGAGGACGATGGCGAGCGCCAGCCCCCACCCCAGGCTCTGGCGCGGGGCGGACGCGAGCTGCTGCAGCTGGTCGAGGAGCAGCGTCCGCGCCTCCGGGGGCAGGGACGCGGTCAGCGTCCGGGCCTGGTCGGCGATCGTCGCGGGGTCGGCGACCAGCCCGTAGACCAGCGTGAACGCCGCGAGCGCGGGAAAGAGCGAGAGGAACCCGAAGAAGGCGACACCCGCGCCGAGCAGCGACACCTGGTCCTCCGACGCCTCACGCCAGCCGCGCTTGAGCACCTGCCACCAGCCGGTGGCGGGAATCTGGGTTGGCTCGCTGGCCCCTGCACCCGGCGCCGTTCCCGCACCGGCCTCCCTCATCGCCCTCTCGGTCATGGGTGCCCATTACCCACTCGACCGGCGTCCGTGCCGGCACAGCACCCAACCTGGCCCGAATTGGGGACGGTTCCTATTCGGTCCACTCATCGCCCGTCATGGGCCGAAAGTGGACGGAACCAGGACCGTCCCCAGGTTCGCGCCAGGCGGGTCAGGCAGGTCTCACCAGCGGAAGTCCATGGCGTCCTTGTGCTTCTCCGTGTCCCGCATCGCCTCGAGGGCGTCCATGTCCGCGTCCGAGATCCCGAAGTCGAGCTCTGCGTTCTGCTGGATGTGCGAAGGGGTCGTCGCCTTCGGCAGCACGACGGCACCCTTCTGCAACAGGTAGCGGATGCACAGCTGCGGGGCACTCACGTCGTACCTCGCAGCGATGTCGGCGATCTCGGGGTGGTTGACGATCAGGCCGTGCGCGAACGGGGAGTAGGCCTCAACGACGATCCCGTTGGCCTCGCACGCCGCGACGGTGGCGGACGGGTCCAGCCCGACGAACCACCGGATCTGGTTGACCATCGGCTTCACGGTGCAGGCGGGCAGCAGGCTGGCGAGGTCGTCGGGATCGAAGTTCGACACCCCGATGGCCTTGACGCGGCCACTGGCGAGGAACTCCTCCATGGCCTTCCAGATCTGCTTGTTCTCCTCGCGGCAGTCCTTGCCCATCTCGTCCCAGGGCCACGGTGCGTGGACGAGGTACAGGTCGAGGTAGTCCAGGCCGATCTCGGCCATGGTGGTCTCGAACTGCTCCAGTGCCTTCTCGTAACTCTTCGCCTCCGCCGGCAGCTTCGAGGTGACGTAGAGCTCCTCGCGGGGGATGCCGGAATCACGCACCGCCCGTCCGACCGATGCCTCGTTGTGGTATGCCCGGGCCGTGTCGATGTGCCGGTAGCCGACACGCAGGGCCTCTGCGACGGCGTCGTAGCACTCGTCGCCCTCCTTCAGCAGCCAGGTGCCGAACCCCACAGTCGGGATCCTGTCGCCGTTGGCCAGCGTTGCGGTCTCGGTCAGTGCGCTCATCGGTGTTTCCTCGTTCTCTCAAGGGTGGGTGGACCGGAACCGTCCCCAATTCGGTCCACCAATGGTGACCCTAGCTTCGGACAGGGTCAGGTGGGAGTTACCCGCAGACCCTCCCTGTGTCACCCTCCTCCTGCCAGCCCTTGAACCGATCCCGGGCGAAAATCACTGATCGTCAGTCACTTTCAGCGGCTATGGGCATCCGCATGTATCGACCGCGCCGGGTGAGGCCCATCCCTTCCACCGGCGGGTCGCCGACCAGGGGTCATGGCCATCTGCTCCGCTGGACCGAATTGGGGACGGTTCCGACTCGGTCCACCCTGGATGGACCGAGTCGGAACCGTCCCCGACTCGGTCCTATGCCGCCGTTCGCAGTTTCCGGAATGCCCCCGATCGGTGCGCGACGGTACGGTGACCGGCGTGGGTCATGTGGACGTCGCAGGAGTGCGCTACGAACTGCCGGACGGGCGGGTGCTGCTGAACGAGGTCTCGTTCCGCGTCGGGGACGGGGCCAAGGTCGCCCTCGTCGGCGCCAACGGTGCCGGCAAGACCACGCTCCTGCGGATCATCACCGGCGACCTCGATCCCCACGCCGGGGCGGTCACGCGGTCCGGTGGCCTCGGCGTGATGCGCCAGTTCGTCGGCCAGGGAGTGGTCGAGGGCGGAGCCGGCGGCGACGATCCCACCGTCGGCGACCTGCTGCTCTCCGTTGCTCCCAGCCGGGTTCGCGCAGCTGCTGCCGCGATGGAGGCCTGCGAACAGACGCTGATGGAGTCCGACGACCTGGCAGCCCAGCTCGCCTACGCCGAGGCGCTGTCGGAGTTCGCCGACGCCGGTGGCTACGACCTCGAGGTGGTCTGGGACGTCTGCACCACCAACGCCCTCGGCGCGTCCTACGACAAGACCAAGTACCGCTCACTGCGGACGCTGTCGGGTGGTGAGCAGAAGCGCCTCGTGCTGGAGTACCTGTTGCGCTCCCCCGAGGAGGTGCTGCTCCTCGACGAGCCGGACAACTACCTCGACGTGCCCACCAAGACCTGGCTGGAGGAGCGGATCGTCGAGTCGCCCAAGACGATCCTGTTCATCTCCCACGACCGCGAACTGCTGGCGCGGACGGCGACGCGGATCGTCACCGTCGAACTCGGGGCAGACGGCAACCGGGTGTGGACGCATCCGGGCGGGTTCGCGGCCTACCACGAGGCACGCCGCGCCCGGTTCGAGCGGTTCGACGAGCTGCGGCGCCGCTGGGACGAGGAGCACCAGAAACTCAGGACACTCGTCCTCACCCTGAGGCAGAAGGCGATGTTCAACGACGGACTCGCCAGCCGCTACCAGGCCGCCCAGACCAGGCTCCGCAAGTTCGAGGAGGCCGGCCCTCCCACCGAGCAGCCCCGCGAGCAGAAGGTGAACATCCGGCTGCCCGGCGGACGCACGGCCAAGCGCGCCATCGTCTGCGAGCAGCTCGAACTGCGCCTCGCGCCTGCCGAGGGACAGGTGGAGTCGACCGGGCTGATGCGTCCCTTCGACCTCGAGATCTGGTACGGCGAGCGGGTCGCTGTGCTGGGATCGAACGGATCCGGCAAGTCCCACTTCCTGCGGCTGCTCGCCCGCGGCGGAACGATGCCCGATCTGGAGCACGAACCGGTCGGTGAGGCCGACGCGATCGCCCCCGTCGAGCACACCGGACGGGCACGGCTCGGCGCCCGCGTCCGGCCCGGGTTCTTCGTGCAGACACACGAGCACCCCGAACTGGTGGGACGCACGCTCCTGGAGGTCCTGCACCGCGGCGACCGCACGCCCGATGGTCGCGGAAGGGCTGGCATGGGACGCGAGCAGGCTGCCCGCGTCCTCGACAGGTACGAGCTGTCCGAAGCGTCCGAGCAGCAGTTCGAGACCCTTTCCGGCGGCCAGCAGGCCCGGTTCCAGATCCTGCTGCTCGAGCTGTCCGGCGCGACCCTGCTGCTGCTCGACGAGCCAACGGACAACCTGGACGTGCAGTCGGCGGAGGCGCTGGAGGAGGGCCTCGCAGCCTTCGAAGGCACGGTGGTGGCCGTCACCCACGACCGCTGGTTCGCGCGCGGGTTCGACAGGTTCGTCGTGTTCGGCGCAGACGGCTCGGTGTACGAGTCCGACGAGCCGGTGTGGCAGGAGGGCCGGGTGCAGCGCGCCCGCTAGCCGCTTCCGGCAACCGCTGAAGTGAGTTCGTCGCGCGTGGGCTGGCCACCGGTACCGCCGAAGCCACGAGTGGAGAGCGAACCGGCCGCCGTTCCCCAACGCACGGCCGTGGGCAGGTCCTCCCCTGCCAGCCAGGCGCAGAGGAATCCGGCATCGAAGCTGTCGCCGGCGCCGGTCGTGTCGACCACCTCGACAGCCAGGCCAGGCGCCCGGACGAGCAGATCCCCCGCAACGGCGAAACCTCCTGCGGCGCCGTCCTTGACCGCGACGATCGGACCGCGGGCGGAAAGGACGCGCGCCGCAGCTTCAGCGTCGGCGACGTCCGCCCCGACCGAGCGGGCGATCGCGACGGCCTCGGCGGCGTTCGGCAGGAGGACGTCCAGGTGCGGCAGGCAGGCCTCGACGCCCGCCCAGCGCTCCGCCGGATCCCAGTTGGTGTCGAGGCTGGTCGTGAGCCCCGCTGCCCGGGCGTGGGCGAGGAGCTCGGGGAGCCCTTCGGCAAGCCCGGGGAGGAGGAAGAAGGATGCGACGTGCAGGTGCCCTTCGTCAGGCTCAGGGGTCGTGGTGGGGGGCTCAGGGGTCGTGGTGGGGGGCTCAGGGGTCGTGGTGGGGGGCTCAAGGGTCGTGGTGGGGGGCTCAGGAGTCGTGGCGGTAGGCCCAGGGAGCGCACCGAGGACGTCCCTCGTTGTCAGCGTCGTCATGGCGCCGGTGAGGGTGAGGATGGCGCGGTCGGCGGCTGCGGAGAGGATCACCGAGATCCCGGTCGGCGCATCCGTCCGGAGCACGGCGGTGGTGTCGACGCCGTTGGCCCGCAGCAGGTGGATGGTCTGGTCGCCGAACAGGTCATGGCCGATACGCGCGACGAGTGCAACGTCCACCCCGAGCCGCGCGAGTCCCGACGCGCAGATCCCGGCCGACGATCCGAGCACGAGCTGCGCGGAGTCCAGCAGCTGTTCTGCCTGTCCGAACCTCGGCACCACATCTCCGCCGAGCACCAGATCGAGGTTCGCGTCGCCCGCGACCAGCACCTTCACGGTCATCCCTTCAGTCCCGACATGGTCATTGTCGCGATGAAGTGCTTCTGCGCGAACAGGAAGAAGGCGATCAGCGGAGCCGTCGCCACCACGTTGCTGGCCATCAGCAGCGACCACTGCGTCCGCCTGGTGCTCTGGAAGTTGGCGATGCCCAGCTGGATGGTGAACAGGTTTTCCTTGTTGATCGCCACCAGCGGCCAGATCAGGTCGTTCCAGGCGCCGAGCAGGGTGAAGATCGCCAAGGTTGCCAGGGCCGGCTTGGCAAGGGGCAGCACCACCCGCAGGAACGTCTGCAGCCTGCTCGCACCGTCAAGGGCTGCCGCCTCCTCGAGCTCGACCGGGATCGAGAGGAAGAACTGCCGCATCAGGAAGATCCCGAACGCCGAAGCCAGCCAGGGCACGAACGCTGCGGCAAGCGAATCGATGAGCCCGAGCCTCGCGAACATGATGTAGGTCGGGATCATCAGCAATTGGGTGGGGATCATGATCGTCGCGACGATCGCGAGGAACCCGAAGTCACGGCCACGGAAGCGCAGCCGGGCGAATCCGTACCCGGCGAGTGAGCAGAGCACGACGTGGGCGCCGATCGCGATGACGGACACGATGGTGCTGTTCAGCAACCAGCGCAGGATCTGGGTGTCCGCGAAGAGCCCGACGAAGCCGTCGAACGTCAGCCGCGACGGTACGAACGGAGGCGGGAAGCGAACGAGCTCCTCGGCGGGCGACAGCGAAGCAAGGAGCATCTGGACGAAGGGCGTCAGGAAGAGCAGGGCTATCGGCGCCAGCACGAAGTGCCAGCCGCTGACCCGCGTGCGACGCCGCTTCGCCTCGGAGGAGGACGGGACCTCGTGCGTCAGCCGATCGGAGGGCAACACTGCCATCAGAAGGCCTCCAGGTTCCTGCGCCGGGCGTAGACCACAAGGCCGATCGTGATCAGCAGGGTCACGAGGAAGAGCACGTAGGCTGCTGCGGAGCCGTAGCCGAACTGCAGGTTCTTGAACGCCTTCTCCCACAGGAAGTAGACGATCGTCTTCGTCGCGTCCAGCGGCCCGCCGCGGGTGGTGGTGTAGACGAGGTCGAACAGCTGGATCGCCCCGATCACCTGCCAGATCGTCACGAACACCGTGACCGGACTGAGTTGCGGCCAGACGACGAACCAGAACGCCTGCCAGCGGCTGGCTCCGTCGATCATCGCCGACTCGACCAGCTCGCCGGGGATGTCCTGCAGGGCTGCCAGATAGATCACCGTCGTGAAGGCAGCCTGTCCCCACAACGACATGATCGCGATCACCACCATGGCCTGCGAGGGATCCTCGAGCCACCCCTGGGCAGGGAGACCGACGACCCGCAGCACGTTGTTCACCAGGCCGTACTGCGGGCTGAAGAGGTAGGTGGACAGGATGCCGGTGGCCGCTGCGGACGCGACGAACGGGACGAAGATCGCCGTCCGGTAGAAGCCGATGAACCGGATGTTCCGGTTCAGTGCAACGGCGAGGAACAGCCCGGCGAGCACGGAGGCCGGCACGAACAGCACGACGTAGAGCCCGGTGTGCACGATGGCGTCGATGAACTCGTCGTCGCTGATCAGCCGCACATAGTTGTCGGCACCGACGAACTTCGGGGTGGCGAACCCGTTCCATTTCTGCATCGAGAGCAGGAGGGCCCACGCCGCGGGGAAGACCGAGAGCCCGAGGATGATGAGCATCGCCGGTGCGACGAAGGCCCAGCCTTCCCGCGTCTCCCGACGCCGCTTGCGCCGCAGCTGTGGGCTCAGCCCGTTGCGCTGCGTCGCCCGGTCGTAGGCCTCCTCCTGCGGTGGAGCCGCTGTGCCCGTCGTGGTCGCCATCTCGCTCCTGCCGTGCGTCTGGCTGCTCGATGTCTCAGGAAAGCACGATCGACCGGGTGAGATGGCGCGGACGGTCAGGGTTGAGCCCGCGCGCGTCGGCGATCCGGACGGCAAGCCGCTGCGCGAGCGCGAGTTCGATCAGGGGATCGTCGGCCGCCCCGGAGAGGACTGCCGCGCCGGTCGCCTCGATCTCGGCGGCCAGTTCTTCGTCCTCCGCCCCGATCATCCACACCAGGGAGCCCGGGTGGGCAACGGCGAGCGGGCCGTGCCGGTAGTCCAGTAGCGGGTACGACTCCGACCAGGCCTGGGCCGCCTCGCGCACCTTCAACGCTGCTTCCTGCGCGAGCCCGTAGGTCCAGCCGCGGCCGAGGTAGACGAAATGGTCCAGACCGTCCGGCACGAAGGGCGCCCGGGATGCCAGCGCAACAGCCGCCCTGCCGGGAAGGGACGAGACGTCCTCACCGAACGCTGCCCGCGCGAGCAGGAGGAAGGTGGTGGGAAAGCGCGTCTGGACCACCGACTCCTCGTCGGCGAAGTCCAGCAGCAGCACCTCGTCCGCCAGTGCTGCGCACGGGGAGTCGGCGACACCGGTGACGACGATCTTGTGCACGCCTGCCGGCAGCACGGCAAGGGCGTCGATGACTTCCGTCGTGGTACCGGAACGGGTGATGCCGATCACCGTGTCATAGGGTCGCGGGATCCGCGGCTCGGAGGCGTAGGCAGCATCGGTCTCGCCCAGCCCTGCCGCCTCCCGCAGGTGCGCGAAGGACTCCGCGACGAACACCGAGGTGCCGCAGCCGATCGCAAGTACCCGTTCACCCGGACGGGCGAGCAGCCGGGTGGCCTCAGGGATGAGGCTCATGGCCGCAGCCCAGGTGGCCGGCTGGCTTTCGATCTCTTCTGTCGTGATGCTCATTGTGCTCCTGGGCTCGTGGTGGCGGGGTCGATGGGATCAGCGGTCGGCGAGCGCGTCGTCGGCCTTCTTGGCAGCGGCGGCGAGCGCCTCTGCGGGAGTCCCGTCGCCCTGCAGGACGTGGGAGATCGCACTCCCGATCGCCTCCGACAGCCCGACGTAGCCGGCGACCGTCGGTCGCGCCTGCTTGGCATTCGCGTTGTTCGCAGCCATCACGTCCAGCCCGGGAAGGGCCTTGACCTGGGCCTTGAACTCCGGCGAGTCGAGCTCGGAGTTGCGCAAGGGGAGGTTGCCGTAGGCGACGTTCCAGCGGACGTCCTGGGCCGGATCGGTGAGCCACTTCAGGAACTCGAACGACCAGTGGTTCTCGTTGGCGTCGCCGGTGTCCATCAACGCCCAGATGTCCGGGCCGGAAACGGTCTGGTGGTCGCCGTTCGTGCCGGGCAGGACGGTGACCCCGTACTTGGTCTTGGCCGTCTGGAGGTCGAACAGCTGCCAGGGCCCTGACGTCATCATGCCGACCCGGTTCGCGGCGAACAGCTGGGCGAATTTGGTGTCGGTCTGGTCGATGTAGACGCTCTTGTCGTCGACGGCCATGCCGCGCAGGAACTCCAGCGACTTCTCGCCCTCCGGCGAGGCGAACGCCGACTTCGTCTTGTCGTCGCTGAGGATCTTGCCGCCGTTCTGCCACAGGTGCGGCCAGAACTGCCAGGTCGTCTCCTCCGAACCCGAGACCGAATAGGCGTAGCCGTAGGTCTGCTTCGCAGCGCTGGTCAGCTGCTTTGCCGCCGACCGGAAGGCGTCCCAGGTCCAGTTCTCGTCGGGGTAGGCCACCCCTGCGGCATCGAAGACCGTCTTGTTGTAGATCAGCGAGATGTTGTCCACCAGGGCCGGGAAGCCGATGGTCTTCGTCCCGGTGGGGCGGACGGTCGCGCGCGCGGCCTCGGAGAACTCGTCCCACTTGATCGCCGGGTCGGAAACGAGGTCCGTGATGTCCTGGGTCTTGCCGGAGGTCTCGAGCTCACTCGCCCAGGAGCCGAAGGAGTAGGAGATGTTCGGGTAGGTACCGCTCGCGAAGCCTGCGGACAGCTTCTGCAGCAACTCCTCTGTCGAGGATGCGCCTGAACTGGTCTCGATGGTGACGTTCGGGTGCAGGCTGTGGAACTCGGCCGCGAGCTTCTCGAGCAGCTTCTCCGCCTCGTCCGACTGCCCCGTCCAGAACGTGAGGCTCACCGGGGCGTCCGGGGTGACGCTCGCTTTCGGTGCCTCGCCGGCGCTGGTGCACGCGGTGAAGCCCAGCATGGCTGCAAAGGCCGTTGCGACTGCTGTGACTGCCTTCAAACGACGCGTGCGGATTGTCATGGACTGGCCTCTCGATGCAGTGGAGAACAGGTTCCTCGCCATCATGGAGCGGAAATGAGCGATATGTAAAGAGAATTGCGTGAAACGCGCATTGCTTATGATCGATTCGTTACCAAATCGTCATTTGCCCTCTACGCTGCACCTCAAGCCATCTCACGGAAGGGCAGTCATGAGCGGTATCGAGGATCTCCGGCTGCGCGACTGGACCCCGTCCAGCCAACTGCGGGCACCGGTCACCCGGGTCGACCATCCAGCGGTCGGTTGCATCGACGCCCACAACCATCTGGGCAGGTGGCTCAGTGAGGACGGCGACTGGATCATCCAGGACGTCTCCGCACTGCTGGAGATGATGGATGAGCGTCATGTTGAAGCGATCGTCAACCTCGACGGCTTCTCGGGCGAGGAGCTTGAGGCCAACCTCGACCGCTACGACCGGGCCCACCCCGGACGGTTCCTCACCCTGTGCCAGCTCGACTGGGGCCGGCTCGCCGAGCCGGGGGGAGCCGAGTCCCTTGTCGCGACGCTGGAGGATTGCGCGGAGCGCGGTGCACGCGGGGTGAAGGTGTGGAAGAACCTCGGGCTGGCGTTCCGTGACGGGGCGGGTCGACTCCTTCGACCGGATGATCCCGGGGTCGTGACCGTCCTCACCCGGGCCGGCGAACTGGGCCTCCCCGTGGTGATCCACACCGCGGACCCGATCGCCTTCTTCGAGCCGCTGGACGCCCACAACGAGCGCCTCGACGAACTGCGTGGCGCGGCGGACTGGTGGTTCGGTGATCGCGACAGGTACCCGACTTTCGACGAACTGCTGGCCGCCCATGCCGCGCTGGTCCTCGCGTGTCCCGGCACCACGTTCGTCGGGGTCCACGCAGGCTGTGCCGCAGAAGACCTCGATCGCGTGGAGCGTCTGGTGAACCTCGCACCCAACTACCACGTCGACATCGCCGGCCGGATCGCCGAGCTCGGCCGCCAACCCCGGCGCTTCGCCCGCTTCGTCGCCGACCATCCCGACCGCGTGCTGTTCGGCACCGACATCTACCCGATCACCGACGAGCAGTACCGGTTGCACTTCCGGTTCCTCGAGTCGGCCGACGAGGGCTTCGAGTACGCCCCCGGCGAGCCCATCCCGCCGCAGGGCCGGTGGGCGGTGTCTGCCCTTGCGCTCGACCCGGCGCTGCTGCCCGCCCTCTATCGCGACAACGCTCGCCGCGTCTTCGGCCTGGCCTGACACGCCGAATCACTCGCAAGCTGTGAGTTGGGCGCCGACACCGGCGGCCAAGTCACAGCCTGCGAGGTGGGGGTGCGCCCGCGGCGTCCTCGAGCTGTTTCGCAATCGCGTTCAGGCCGCTCTCGAACACGCGGTCGGGTTCGCCGAACAGACCTGCCGCACCGCTGAGGCACGGCAGTTCCGCGAGCGGGAGGACTGCGGGGGCGTACTGCACGGGACGTCCGTGATCGGCCTGCTCGCGCCAGTAGGACTCGGCGAGCACGGCCCCGCAGGTCAGGGCGCTGAGCGTCTGAATGGCGAGCACGGCGTCCGCGGCAGGGACGCCTGCCGCCAGCAGGATCGATAGGCCATGCTCGGCGATCCTGAGCGAGTCGACGGTGTTCAGCGGCATGGTCGCAACGAGGCGGGTCACCGCGGGCGAGTGCGCGAGCATCGCCGAGCGGTAGGCGTGTGCAATCTGGTGGAACTGCTCGGGCCAGGGAGCGGCGTAATCGACCCCGGCGTCGGCGTCGGCAAGGACCGCGTCAACCACGCCACTCAGCAGCGCCTGTTTGTCCGGCAGGTGACGATAGGCAGCCATGGGGTCAACGCCCAGTTCGGCGCCGAGCCGGCGCATCGACAAGGCCGCCAACCCCTCCTCGTCGGCGATACGGAGCGCCGTCCGCACCAGCAGTTCCCTGGTCAACCTGGGTCTCGGGAGCTCGCCCACCATGTCGCAGTCCCTTCGTCGAAGCATTTGTCTACTGTGTAGACAGTGCCCTGTCTACAGCGTAGACTTCAACTGCCGACGCAGAGGAGCGTCGCGCTCACGATGCAGGAGATTCCCGATGTTCACCCAGACCCCGGTGTGCCGGCCCGAGCCACAGGACGCCTACAACCACTTCGCCCGACTGTCGGCCGACCAGCAGCTCGCTGTGATCCTTTCCTTTCCCGCAAGGCTCGACGAGACCCGAGTCGGGCTCGCGGTCGCCGCTGTCCTGCGGGACCAACCAGTACTCGGCTGCCGCTTCGCCTACGCCGATGGCGTTGCTCGGTTCGCGCAGGCCGAGCGAGCGACGCCACTGTTCACCAGGGATGCAGAGGATCCGGTCGCCGCGGCCCTGGAGGCCGCCGCCGAGCCCATCGACTACGCCGGCGAGGGCGTCTTCCGGGTCGACCTGTTCCGTGGCAGGGACGGGGACGTCCTGGCCTTGAGGATCGACCATGTCGCGGCGGACGGGCAGGGCGCCAAGCAGGTCGCCGAGCTTCTCGCCACCGCCTACAGCAGCCAGAGCTGGATGCTCAACGACCGCCCGGCGGCGGCTCCCGACCGCAGCGCCCAGCGTTTGCTCCACCGGTTCCCGCTGGCCCAGAAGGTGAGCCTGCTGAGATCGCTGGAGTCGATCCGCCCGGCATGGGGGCTCCCGGTTGCCGGCGAGCATCCCGGGAAGCGCCACCATGGCATCGCGACGGTCGACGCCGAAAGTTTCGTCGCCCTGCATGCAAGGGCCAAGGCAGCCGGGGCCACGGTGAACGACGTCGTCCTCGCGGCCTTCTACCGCGCCCTCTTCGTCGAACTCCAGCCCACAGAAGGCAGGCCGATGGCGCTCAACGTGTCCTTCGACCTGCGGCGCTACCTCGACCCCGCCGACCCGATGCCGGCAGCGGCGAACCTTTCCGGCATGGAGACGGCCAGGCTGGCGCGGGTGAGTGGTGAGAGGTTCAGCGGGACCCTGACACGGGTGGTTGCGGAGATGGCAAGGCTCAAGGGCGGGCAGCCGGGGGTCGCCTCTGCCGTCCAGCTCGAGTACGCGAGCCGGCTCGGCTTCAGGAGGGTCGAGCGCATGTCCACAGAGCCCATGCGGCGCGGCCGGGAGCACGGGGTCTCGTTCCCGTTCCTGTCGAACCTCGGGGTTCTCGACCCGCACGCGCTCGCCTTTGCCGGAACCATGCCGTCCCGCGCGCTGGTGCTGCCGCCGGTGGGTCACCCGCCGTTCATGATGCTCGCACCGAGCTCGTATGTCGGCGAGTTGTCACTGGCCATCGGGTACGCCGACGGCGAGACAGATCCGGCCGTGGTCGAGCGCATCCTCGCCGGGATGGTGGCCGAACTGTTGGCCTGGAGCGTCTGACAAACAGCCGAGTGACCCGCAAGCTGTGAGCTGGGCGCCGATGTCGGCGCCTGACTCACAGCTTGCGTGATTGGGGGCGGCCACGAGCCTGTCGGGACCGGCCGCCACCGGTCCCGACAGGGTTAACCCCGTGGCTCAGGTGTTCGGCAGGCTGCCGCCGAGGGACTCGGGCAGGTAAGCGGAATGGGCCACGGTGAGCTCGTCGCACAGCGTCCAGATCTGCTCCGGAGTGAGCGAGGAACTCGCGTTCGCATCGGTGAGGACGGCCTGGCGCACAAGGAGCGGGTCCCCTTCGGCAGCCGCCCGGATGGTGAGCTCTGCGACCGAGAGGTAGGTGCGGTTCAGCGCAGCCCCGGCCGCCGGCACCGACCCGAAGGGGATCGGTGTCACGCCGTCGCCGTCCACCCGGCAGGGCACCTCGACAGCTGCACCCTCGGGCAGGTTGTCAATCAGCCCGCGGTTGATCACGTTCCCGTGGATGACACGTTCGGTACCGGTCAGCATCGAGTGGATCACCTGCGGGGCGTACTCGGCGGCGTCACCCTCATCATGGAGTTCGATGTCCCCGCCGGCGTGCAGCACCGTCCTCGCGTCCTCGAACTCGCGGACGTTCTCCTCGGAGATCCCGATGTACTCCAGTGGCTGCAGCCGGTACTTCGCGACCTGTTCGTCCGAACGCAGGAACCAGCCGAGGTACTCGGCGGAGTGCTCGCTGGTCTCCGTCGGGTACCAGCCGATCCTCGTGAAGATCTCGACCCGCACCCGGCGCTCCAGCTCCGGGTCGGCGGCGATCTTGGCCCGCAGCAGGGGATAGAGGTCAACGCCGTCGCGACTCCACTCGGTCAGCCATGCCTGGTGGTTCACCCCGGCGGCCCGGTAGTGGGTGCCCTCCAGTGGCACACCGACAAGTTCGCACAGGTCGTGCGCCGTCCAGTGGACGCTGTGGCACAGTCCGACGGCCCGCAGTTCGGGAGCGACGAGCGAGAGCCACCACACGTTCATCGCCATCGGGTTGGTGTAGTTCAGGAACCAGGCGTCCGGGCAGATCTCGAGCATGTCGCGGGCGATCGCCGTCAGGACGGGAAAGGTTCGCAGGCCGCGGAAGACGCCGCCGACGCCCGTGGTGTCGCCGATCGTCTGGCGCAGGCCGTAGCGGGCGGGGATCTCCAGGTCGACTTTCGTCGCAGCGATCCCACCCACCTGGATGCTGTTGATCACGAAGTCCGCCCCCTGCAACGCCTCCCGCCGGTCAAGGGACGCGGTGACCCGCACCGGCCGTCCGAGCTGCCGGGACACGCTCGCAGCGGTGAGCCGCGCCACTTCGAGTCGCTCCGCATCGATGTCGTGCAAGGCGACGTGCAGTTCTGGCAGGTCCGGGAAGCGGAGCAGGTCGGTCAGCAGTTGCCTGGTGAAGACGACACTGCCGGCACCAAGGAAGACGATCGTCGGCATGTGCCGATTCTCTGACCAACTGAGCGTATCGCGCAAGGAACTGAGCAGATTGACGCCCAAACGATCATCTGGAATGCTCGTTCCATGGCTACCGCCCTCAGTCTCTCGTCGGTCGCGGAGCTCGGCGGCTCCCCGAAGCGCTCGCGTCGGCTGGCCAGCACCCTTGACGTGATCACCGAGCGCGGCGAGATCCAGCTCACCGAGCTGGCAGCGCAGTTCGCCACCTCCCTTGCCACCATGCGCCGCGACCTCACCGTCCTTGCCGACCAGGGGCTGATCGTTCGCACCCATGGCGGCGCGAAGACCAATGGGCTGTCGGCGGAGGTGCCCGTAGCGCTGCGGGACAGCAGGTTCGCCGACGCCAAGCGCCGCATCGCCAGGGCGACGGCAGCTCGGATCCCCCGTGAGCGCCACGCCGTCGCGCTCAGCGGCGGCACCACCACGGCCGGCGTGGCCCGCGAGCTGGCCACGCATGCCGACCTGACCATCGTCACGAACTCGCTCTCGATCGCGACCCTCGTTTCCGCGCACCCGCGCCTGAAGATCGTGATGACCGGCGGGATCCTGCGGCCGCAGTCCCTCGAACTCGTGGGGGTGCTCGCAGAGGGCACTTTCGCAGCGGTCAACATCACCACGGCGATCCTCGGCGCGGACGGGGTCTCCGCCGACGCCGGCGTCACCACTCACGACGAGACCGAGGCGAGGACCAACCACGCCATGGTGTCGAAGGCCCGCCAGACCATCGTCGTGGCCGACGGTTCGAAGATCGGCCGCGCCGCCCTCGCTCAGATGGCCCCGATCCAGGAGATCGACGTCCTGATCACCGACGAATCCGCGGACGCCGCCGAGCTGGACCGGCTTCGTGCCCTTGGCGTCGAGGTCGTCGTCGTCTAGCCGGCAGGGTCCCGATCGCGCGCCGCATTCTGGTCATTCGAACCAGTGGACGCGGCATCGTCCGCGCGATCAATGGTGGCGACGTGCGGCACCGTGCGCCGCAGGGACGGGAGCGAGCTCACCGCAATGACAGCTGCCGCAGCAGCGAACCCCACCACGGTGCTGAACCCGCCGGTGTAGCCGCGGGCATCGATCACCGGCCCGGCGATGCCGGAGCCGACCGCGACCCCGATGCCAAGGCCGGTGCCCATCCATGACAGCCCTTCGGTGAGCCGCTCACGTGGCACCATGCGTTCGAGCAAGGTGTTGCCGTTGATCAGCGTCGGCGCGACGGTGGCGCCCACGAGTAGCCCTACTCCGGCCAGCAGGAGCTCGGTGTGGGCGATCAGGAGTCCCGCGGCGCACAGGAACAGGGCGACAACGCCGCTGACGAACCGGCTGGTCAGCGGAGAGTGCCAATGGCGGGCGCCGTACACGAAGCCCGCGACCCCGGAGGCGAACGAGAAGATGGCGAGCACGACGCCTGACGCCGACCGGACTCCCCACTCCGTTGCTGCAGCGACGACGCTCACGTCGATGCTGCCGAACACACACCCGATCAGCAGGTTGACGGCGACGACCGAGCCCACTCCCGGGGTGAACAGGATGAACCGCCGTCGTGGAGGGGCACTCCCGTCCGCCGGACGGGGCGGCACCGGCGGCTCCGTGGAGCGCTGCGAGTAGAACAGCTGCGCGCCGAGAAGGGCGAGCACGATCGGTGCGACCAGCCCGGCAGCGGGGTGGACGCCGACAGAAAGTGCTGTCGCCACCACCGGGCCGACAACGAACGTGATCTCGTCGAGCGTCGACTCCAGGGAGTACGCGGCATGCAGTAGTTGCGGGTCGGAGGTGACATGGCTCCAGCGGGCCCGGACAAGGGCGCCCGGCGCACCACCGGTACCACCGCTGATCACCACCGGTGCGAACAGGACCCACGCGGGAACCTGCATCACGGCGAGCACGACGACGACGGCGAGCATGGTGACGGAGATCACGGTCGCGGGATACATCACACGGCGCTGGCCGTACTTGTCGACGAGGCTGGAGAGGACGGCCGTGCCGCCGGCCCAGGCGACGGCGTTCGCAGCGGCGAGCGCGCCGGCGAGACCGTAACTGCCGTAGAGCGCAGACACCATCAGCACGATGCCGAGGCCCATCATCGCGCCGCCGGAGCGCGCGAGCAGCCCCGCGGCGCTGAACTTCAACGCGCCCGGGATCCTGAGGATCTCAAGATAGGTGCGCATTGGATGAGTCTTTCACGAGTCGCAGGCATCCCTGCGGTCGTCACAGGCGCGCATCAGCAGTCCGGTGTATTGCGCGCGGCTTCCCCGCCTCTGATCCTCGAAGGAACACGTGTTCCCAAGAGACGGAGACCGATATGCCCGGCTGGTACGTTCACCTGGAAGCAGCACACGACACGGCCCGGCAACTCCGCGACGGCAACGTCCCTGCGGGCTTCCCCATCAGCATCGGCCAGGCCCGGGCGATCGGGGAGCACTGCCACACCTGGCGCAACTACCTCGCGCTCGGCTCGCTCGGCCCCGACGTCTTCTACCTGCTGCCCGACTTCAAGAACACCACTGGGCAGGTCATCCGCCAGGTCGTGAAGTGGTCGCTCGACGTCTGGGACGTGGTCGACGGCGAGTTCGTCTCCAAGTGGGAGAAGTGGATCAGCCCGATCACGACGAACAACTCCCAGCTCGCATCGCAGCTGACCGGTGGCCTGTCCACGCAGCTGGCCCAGGTTCTCGACGAGCTGACGTCCGCGATCATGTCCGCCTTCAAGGGGCTGCTGGCCGAGATGGGCGACTGGTTCGGGATCCTCACCTCAGGAGTCCCGCAGGCGTTCGGGGACGACGCCTTCTACTGGTCGGACATGTTCCACTACCGGCGCACGTACCAGTTCCCGTTCGTCCTGTTCCAGCAGGCCCAGGCCGCCCTGGCTGCGGCAACCACAGACGACGAGCGCAAGGACGCGGAGGCCCGGATCGCCTTCGCCGTGGGCTGGATGTCGCACTGCGCCACCGACGTCACCGGCCACCCGTTCACGAACGCGAAGGCCGGCGGCCCCTACCGCGACCACTGGCAGCGCCACCACCTCGTCGAGAACCACATGGACTCCGAGAACTACGACGCCCGGCACCCCGGCTCGCTCTACGGCGAGTACGGCACGTCTGCCCTGCACTTCCGGTTGGCGTTCCGGCACCGCGACGACGCCCCGTACAACGGGCGTGACGACGCCCCCGCCTACGACTACTGGAGCGGCCTCCCTGCCTACGACAACGGCGACGGCCCGACCGCGACGGCCAACCGGCACACCTTCTTCGACCTGGACACCGGGCCGCTGCCCGACCACCTCGTCGAGGGCCTGCTCGACACCATGAGCGACGTCTACGGGGCGGACGGCCCGCACATCCTGCTGCAGGATCCGCCGTTCTCCGCCACCGATCCGGTGACCGGCCAGCCGGACGGGCGGCCCAACGACGCAGCCATGGCCGAGATGTGGGAGATCGTCTACCGCTACCTGAAGATGACCGGGAGCGACGCGATCAGCCTGCGGCTTCCACCGCCACCGTCCGTCTTCACCGACCACTCGTTCCCGACCCCGCCCGGCGGTGGAGGCTCCGGGATCGACGACGACCCGAGCCGCGGCGCGGACGTCGATGACGACGACTCGTTCACCCTGCTCGACCTCCTGCTCGCGCTGTTCGCGTGGGCGGTCTACCTCGCTCAGGTCGTGATCTGGCTCGCGACCATCCTGCCGAGCCTGATCATCGACATCACAACGTTCCCTGCCCGGGAGGTCATCTACTGGGCCGTCATCGTGCCGGCCTGGAACCTGTACCTGCTGGCACGTCGCGCCCTGGTCATGTCCGGCTTCGCCATGCCGAAACCGGCGGAGGTCAATGCGGGACTCACCACCCTCGGCCGCGAGGGCGCCTACGACATCGCCTCCGCGCTGGACAACCCGTTCGGGCTGCCCACGGCGCCGCCGCCGATCACAGAGCCGTCCGGCCGCCTGCACGCAGGAGATCCACAGGGCCTCGACCACGCCTACCCGCGCGGTATCGTCCGCGACCTGCCGTCGGCGATCGGACGCCCCGACCTGGTCGGAGCGTTGGGGCTCACCTCGCCCCTGCGGTACCTCGCGGATGCAGCTGGAGACGAGTTCAGGCCGTCGGAGTGGGTGGCGCCGTGGCGGTACCCGCTCACCAACCAGCACGGAGACGCCGTTGCCCAGGAGGGTGCAGGCACCCACGTCGGGCCGTACGTCGTCGGATCGAACTCGACGATCCTGCTCAGCGGGGTGACCGGCAACGACGATGCCCGTACCGACCTGGAGAAGGCCGCCACCCCGGTGGACACCGAGAAGGTCCTCGACATCCGCCTTCCTGCAGACCAACACCTCGGCGGTCCGGTCGACTACGGCGTCTACCTCGTCGGACGGATGGCAGCAGAGGTGGGCCGGCCGGAGTTCGGGGTGCCCGACTTCAACCTCGACTCCGACCGAGGTTACGGCTGGCACACCTGGGACTGGGACCGCAGCGACAAGACCTGCGTGCCGGACATCAATGCCGTCGGCGCGGAGGACTACAGCTATCCACTGCCCTGCACGTCGCCGCAGTTCTTCCACGCCGACCACGACTTCCCTGCGCAGCCCGGCCGCTGGTACGACGAATCCCGGGATCTGAACGTCCACTACGTGCCGGGTCCGAACCCGGACACCTGCATCGAGACGCAGCCGCACCACCCCAACACCGACCCGAAGTGGCGTGAGCGCCTCGACCACAAGGAAGGCTGACCATGCCTCGCGACAACGACGACCAGCAGCACCCCGTCCTGACTGAAAAGCAGGACAGCGAGCAGCGTGGCGACAACCCTCCCGGCTCCTTCGGTCACACCGATCCGCCCAGCGGTGACCTCGCCCCTGGCTGGACGCCCAACGACGACGTCCGGCACGAGGCGGAGGAACTCATCAAGGAGTTGGGGCGCGAACACCGGCCCCATCGCGAGGACGTCTACCCCTACCTGATGGTCCGCGCATTCAGCCCTGGCGACCGCGGGGCCCGGCCGACCTGGCCTTCGATCCCCTGCTGGGAATCTCCCGACATCCTGCTCATCGACGCTTCCTACACGGGACCCTTCACGCTGTCCCAACTGATCGCGAGCCCGACAGCGGGACGCCGCTACCGCGTCTTCGTGCGGGTCTGGAACCTCGGCCTGCTGCCTGCCGTCGGCGTCCACGTGCGGGGTTGGTACGTCAACCCCGGCTTCTTCGGCGGCGACCCGACCAACCCGGCCTATCAGCCCCAGCCCATCGGCGGGGTGATGGTGAATCTCGACGACAGGAAGAAGCCCGGGGCGATGCAGGTCGTCGAACTCGACCACACCTGGGACATCCCGGCAGACCTCACAGGGCACGAGTGCCTGATGGTGTCGACCAGTTGCCCGCTGGACCAGTGGGGCGGTGTGCTCGACGCCAACAACGACCGGCATGTCGGGCAGCGGAACCTCACGATCCTCGCCGGAACGGACAGCGCCAAGCAGCTGCTGTTCACGCTGGGCGGCCTCGTGACGAAGACCGGGACGCTGGAGCTGATGCACGGCGGCGCTGCCGTCACACCGCTGCTGCGGGGGGTTCTCGGTCGGGCCAAGTCGGAGTTCCCCGGCCGGCTGCGGGCGCCGTCATCGCGGAAGCTCCGCCTCGGCGTACCGACTCCCACGGGTAGCCACCTGCTCACCATGTTCGGCACTCCCAAGGGCTGGCTGGTCGCTGACACTGGCCGGCTCTGGGCCCTCGCCCTGCAACTCGGGATCGTCGAGGAGGTCGTCCTGAAGTGGAAGTCGCACCCGTTCGCGACGCCTCTCGGCACGCGCCGCATCATCGAGCGGGTCGGTCTCGACCGCGTCGAGGCGTTCGGGGTCATCGTCGAGGCCGAGCCCGGCGAGGCGCTGGTCGAGGGGCTTGCCCGGTTGTGGCACCTCGAAGGGCTGGACGCCGGCGACCTCGCCGCCGCACTGGCGGAAGGGGCGGGGCTGGCGCACCTCCTTCGGTTCGTTCACACCGACGCAGAGCGGAACGACGTCGGTGGCTACTCAGTGACAGTGATCGCCTGAGCTCACGGAGGGCTGTGTTGCCGATCGTGGGTCCGAACGGCCGCACCTTAGCTGCTGGGAGTCGGCCCGCGGGCTCGTGGCTCGAAGAATCGTCTCCCGACTCAGCCTCCCGAGCTGTCGCCGAGGGGCTCGGCCTGAAACTCGTCCATGGGTTCGCTGAGCTGCGCCACGCCCGTTCCGGGCATCATCTCGAAGCCCAGCTCGAAGTGCACCATGGAGGCGCCGAGGAGCTGGAGCGCTGTGGCGTCGCCATCGAGCACCAGTCGGCCGTCTGCGATGAGTTCCGGCACCGTCCGGGCCCCGGTCATCGCCAGCTCGAGGTCAGCCCGGTTGACGGTCATGGTCAGGGTCGGGTCAGGTGCCTGGAAGCCGGCGAGGTTGGTCAGCGTCCCGTTGCTGAGTTCCACGACGAAGGTCTCGCCGGTGTCGGGGGTTGCCAGGTTGACGGTGAACGCCTTTCCGACGACGGCCTCCGTGCGCAGCCGGATGCCGAGGAAGTCAAGGAACTGGCCAGTGCTCAGGGCACGGGTCATGTCCGGGCCCGAGCTCTTCGGGGCAGCGCCCTGCGGGATGCCGGAGCGGAGCTCGAGAGCAGCGGCAAGGAAGCTGTTCCGCACGCTGGGGCTCTCCTGCTGGTAGCCGAGCTGCTCGAACGCGTCCGCCAGCAGCTGCTTCGCAGCGGTGTTGTCGGGCTCGGCGTAGACCAGCTTGTTCAGGATCTCCGTCGCCAGCAGGTAGTCGCCCGCCTCCAGGAGTCCTTCCGACTTTGCAAGGATCGGTTCGGCACCACCCATCATTTCAACGAACAAGGGCGCCGAGTCCTCCGGTGACAAGGGGATGAGCGTTGTGGGGTTCCCGTCCCAGTAGCCCAGGTAGCGATTCACGACAGCGCGGGCATTGTGGGCGACCGAGCCGTGATAGCTGCGTGCCGTCCACTGCTGCTGCAGGCTTTCGGGAACCCTGTACCGGTTGTGGATCTGGTTGATCGTGACGCCCTGGTTTGCGAGGTGCAGCACACCGTTGTTCAGGTGTGCATAGGTGTCGCGTTGGGTGCGCATGACCTCCTGGACGCGGTCATTACCCCAGCGCGGCCAGGAATGGGAGGCGAACATCACCTCCGCCTCCTGCCCGAACAGGTAGAGGGCCTCGTTGATCTGGCGCGACCATTCCAGGGCGTCGCGGACGAGGGCGCCCCGCAGCGTGTAGATGTTGTGAATGGTGGCAACGATGTTCTCCGCCGCCCAGAAGGCCTTCAGGTCGGGGAACCAGGTGTTCATCTCCGCCGGGGCCTCCGTGCCCGGGGTGTTCTGGAACACCATGCGGACGCCGTCGACAACCAGCTCCTCGACGTCGGCGACGATCAGTCTCGTTGGCGGGATCAGCCCGACCGTCCCCGCTGCGACGGCCTTCCCGATCGCCTGGTCGACATGGCCGAACGGGCTCCGGTCGAGCAGCGCTCCGTACTGGTAGAACGCGCGCCGGTTCATGGCGTTGCCCGCGTACACATTCTCTGCGACGGCATGGTCCATGAACCCGACCGGAGCGATCACCTGCACCCGTCCGGCCTTGACGTCGGCTTCGTCGGCAACGCCGCGCACGCCGCCGAAATGGTCGACGTGGGAGTGCGAGTAGACCACGGCGACCACGGGACGCGCACCGAGGTGCTCGTCGACAAGGGCCAGTGCGGCAGCAGCTGTCTCCTTGCACGTGAGCGGATCGAAGACGATCCACCCGGTGTCGCCCTTGATGAAGCTGATGTTGGCAAGGTCGAATCCCCGCACCTGGTAGATCTCATCGGGAACCACCTCGAAAAGGCCGTATCCCATGTTGAGGGTGGCCTGCCGTTGCAGGGACGGGTGGATGCTGTCGCGGATTTCATCGTCGAGCAGGAAATCGTAAGCGCCGATATTCCACGCGACGTGTCCGGCCTCCGCGCGGATCTCGCGATAGTCCGGCGCCACGAGGAAACCGTGCGTCGACTCCTCGAAGTCCCGCGTGTCCTCAAACGGCAACTCGTTCCGCAATGCTGACTGGGCGGCGCGCGTCGACGGTGACGGCTGCTTGCCCAAGGGATGAAAATGCTCGCTCATGTGGCTCCTCCTGCCAGAACGATAGGGGTCAGTTGTTCGCACGGCACGGGAATCAAGCCGCATTCCACCGCACGCATCGGAATCACCGTTCATCGCCCTCCGAAGACATAGCCAAGTGGGCGGAACGGCTGGAATGATCGTGCGCACAGAAAGGCCGCCGGACGCGACGCTGCAGCTGGGGCCACTGCTGAGGACCGGGAGGATCTCATGCGAAGGGCCACCGCAATAGTCATGCTGCTCACGCTCGGAGCCGCACTCCTCGCCGCCTGCGGCGTGAGCAATACCGACAAGCTGACCGCGACGACCTGGTACCTGATGTCAGGCACCGAGAAGAGCCCGTCCTGGCAATGGACCGTGCCTGCCGACGCTCAGGGCCGGTACACGATCCGGTTCGAGAGCAATGGCGGGTTCACCTCACAAGCCGACTGCAACCAGCTCGCCGGAACCTGGCAGGCCCCCGGATCGGACCGGGTGAGCATCGTGCCCGGACCGATGACGATGGCCTTCTGCGGTGAGCTGTCCCTCGACATCCTGTACGCCGGCCTGCTGGGCCAGGCCAGTAACTGGAACGTCGTCTCGACCGGGATGAGCCTGACCCTCGCCGACGGCGGACGGCTCGACTACACATCGGTGGCGCCGGCAAGCCCGTCACCCGGCACCGAGCCGGTGACGCCCGAACCAACAGTCACGCCCACACCGACGGCGACACCAGCGCCGACGACCACCGTCACCGCGACAACGACAGCCACGGCGACAACGACGGCCACCGCTACGGCCACGACAACCGCCACTGCGACAGCCACGACGACGGCGAGTGCGCCCCCGGCCACTCCGACACCCAAGCCCACAGCGACGCCGACACCCAAGCCCACAGCAACGGCGACTCCCACGGCGACACCGACCCCCGCCCCGCCAGCAGGTCCCGGCCTCACCAGCCGTGGTTGGCAGCTGACAGCCTTCTCCCTCCGCACGCCGCAGTTCGAGGGGGACGTGCCGCAGGACCAGCAGCCGAGGTTCACGATCCAGTTCCGTGAGGACGGCACGTTCACGGCGCAGGCCGACTGCAACACCGTCAGCGGAACCTACTCACCCGCCAACCCCTCGGGCTCCAGCGGCAGCCTGAGCCTTGTGCCGGGACCGGTCACCCTCAAGGCCTGCGGCGAAGGCTCGTACGGCGACCTGTACATCACAGGGATCGCCAGCACGGCCAGCTTCGCCATCACGGGCGAGGACCTGGTCCTCACGCTCGTCGACTCCGGAAGGCTTGAATACCGCTAGCCGTCCCGGCGTCCTCGTCAGCCGCTGCTGGCGGGGGGCGGAATCAGGCAGCGACGGGATGTGTCGAGTCCACCTGGCCGGTGATGCGTCCCGTGGGGTCGGCGCGAGTGGCCACGAAGCTGGCGAGCAGCGCGACGAAACCGAGGCAGATAGTGAGCGCAGCGACGCCGCTCCAGCCGCCCACCTGCCACAGCCAGGTGGCCAGCGCGCCGGCGATGGTGCTGCCCAGGTAGTACGTGCCGAGGTAGGCGCTGGAGGCCTGCGCCGTGCCGTGGCCGCGCCGTCGCGCCCGGTCGACCACCCAGCCGCTGAGCATCGAGTGGACGCCGAGGAAGGCGAAACCGAGCAGTGCGAGCCCCACAACGACGGCAGGCAGGAACGGGAGTGACAGCAGCAGGATGCTGGCAACGAGCAGGACGAGACCAGCAGAGACAGTGCGGCCCCGTCCGATCCGCTCTGCGAGCACGCGAGCGAGCAGTGGAGCCGCGATCCCGACCGGGTAGGCCAGGTAGACCAACGATGCGGCTGCGCCGAGCTGGAACGGCGGCGCCTGCAGCCGGAAGGAGACAGCGTTGTAGACCCCGACGAACGCTCCCATTGCGGCGAAGCCGACGACGCAGACCAGCGCGACCACCCGATCCGCCGGAGCGGCGAGCGTCCCGAGGAGCGCCTCGCGGAGGCTCACCGGACGCGGGCTGAAGCCCTGGGACGCGGGCAGCAGCACCACCATCAGGATGCCGGCGGTCAGGGTGAGCAGGCCCAACGCGGTGGCCGCGAGGGTCCACCCTCCCAGCGCTGCGAGTGGTCCCGGGAGCAGGCGGGCTGCTGCGCCACCCATGGCAGTGCCGGCAATGTAGGCGGCGTTGGCCCGTGCATGGGAACCGGTGGCCACCTCCTCGCGCAGATAGGCGAGGGCTGCAGCCGGCAGCCCGGCGAGGGTGAGGCCGAGCAGGCCACGCAGGATCACGAGAGTCGACCAGTCCGGTGCCATCGCGGACAGCAGGCCGAGCACGCCGGAGGCAAGGAGCGACCAGCGCATCACCTGCACGCGGCCCACCCGGTCGGCGAGCGGCCCGGTGACCAGCAGCCCGATGATGATGGTGAGGGTGGTGATCGACAGCGCATGGGACGACTCCGCGGCGCTCACCCGATAGTGCTGGGCCAGCATCGGCAGCAACGGCTGCACGAAGTACATCAGCGAGAAGTTGGCAAGGCCGCCCGCCATCAGCGCGACAACGATGCGGCGGTAGGCAGGACTGCCAACCGCGTGCCCGGTATGCACGGCGCCCGGTGAGGGCGTCGTCGGCACGTGGATCACGGAGGGCACGGCACGATTCTCCGATGCGCGGCTCGATGCGCGAAATGATCGAGCATCGTATTGTGATGCGCTACAAGCATCACTAGCCTGAGCGTCATGGACGAGCAGACGCTCCAGGTCTTTCTCACGCTGAGCGACACCGAGAACACCCGGGACGCCGCGGCGCTCCTGGGGGTCAACCAGTCGAACGTGTCCCGGGCGCTCGCGCGCCTCGAGGGCGAGGTGGGTGCAGAGCTCTTCCATCGCCACGGCCGCCGCCTGGAACTCAACAGGGCGGGCGCAGCGTTCCGGGCCGATGCCCAGCAGGCGCTCGAGGGCCTCGAACGAGGCCGGCGGCACGTTCGCCAGCTGACCGGCCCCCTGGGCACGATCCGCCTCGGCTTCCTGCAATCGGCGGCGCTCTGGGCCGTCCCGCGCCTGGTCGGCAACTTCCGGAGGGTCGCTGCCGACAGCCGGTTCGAACTGCGCCAGGGCTTTGCCCGTGACCTCTTCGGCTGGATGGCCGACGATGCCCTCGACGTGGCCTTCGTCACCGCACCTGGACCTGCGCGATCCGGGTTCGGCTGGCGCTCGCTGGTGGAGCAGCGGCTGGCGGTAGCTGTGCCGAGCACACACCGGTTCGCCGGACGCGGGAGCGTCAGTCCCGGCGACCTGGACGGGGAGGAGTTCGTTGCCTTCACCCGCACCACGGAACTGCGCACCGTGATCGACCCGATGCTGGCTGCTGCTGGTGCGAGCGTGAGGATCGCGTTCGAGTCCAGCGAGATCGACACCATTCGCGGCCTTGTCGGCGCCGGGCTCGGCGTGGCGATCATCCCCGAGCGGACGTCCGCCGATTCCGGCGAAGAGGTCTACGTTCCGCTGGAACCCCGCCACTCCCGCACCCTCGGCCTGGCCTGGAGCACCGAACGATCACTGCCGGCCAGCGTCATCGCCTTCCTCGACCACAGCACGGAAGCGCTGTTCGTCGACCGCTGAGCCGGCACCCTCTTGCCGCTACCCCTTGACAGCTCCGGCCGTGAGGCCAGAAACGATGTAGCGCTGAAGGAACATGAAGAGCAACAGCACAGGCAGTGCCGCAATCACGGCACCAGCGGCGAACAGGCCCCAGTTCGCGTCCTTCTGGGAGGACACCATGCTGTACAGCCCGACTGCCAGTGTCCAGTTCCCCTCCGTCTGCAGCACCACGCGGGCGACCACGAATTCGGCGAAGGAGGAGATGAAGCTGAGCAGTCCCACGACAGCGAGGATGGGCACAACCAGGGGAAGAATGATCGTCCAGTAGGTCTGCGCGTG
Organism: uncultured Actinomycetota bacterium; assembly: GCA_963799235.1. Lineage (GTDB taxonomy): Bacteria > Actinomycetota > Actinomycetes > Propionibacteriales > Propionibacteriaceae > Propionicimonas. The sequence goes on from CAWCWL010000002.1 coordinate 721,553, forward strand.
CGTCGCCCCGTCGATCTTGGCCGCCTCGTCGATCTCCTTCGGCACCGAGTTGAAGAACCCGTACATCAGGAACGTGTTCGCACCAAGGGCGCCCCCGAGGTACACCATGATCAGGGCCAGCCTGGAGTCCAGCCCCAGCGCGGGGACCACCTCACCCAGCGTGATCAACAGCAGGAAGATCGCCACGAACGCGAGCACCTGCGGGAACATCTGGACGATCAGCAGGCTGGTCAAACCGGTCCGGCGTCCGGTGAAACGGAAGCGCGAGAACGCATACGCGGCCGCCGCACCCAACACCACAGTGCCGATCGACGTCGCTACTGCGATCACCAGCGTGTTGCCCATCCAGGCCCAGAACTCTGTGCTGTTCAGGGCCGTGTAGTTGGCCCCTGAGAGCGTGGCGAACAGCTGGTTGGAGCCCGTCAGGGTGCCGTCTGTCGTCACCGAGGCCGAGACGACGTAGACAATCGGGAACGCTGCGTAGATCACCGCGACGACCCCCACCAGATGGCGCCAGCCGAGTTGGCTCAGCCATTGCTTGGGACTCTTGCGCCGCCGCTCGGGCAATGCCGGTGCAGCCATGTCAGAGCACCTCCTCCAGCTTGCGGGTCTGGCGGAAGCCGAGGCCCGAGATGATGGCGACCAGCGCGAAGATCACGATCGAGAGGGCGCTCGCCAGGCCGTAGTTCTTGCCCGCGGAACCGTCGACGCCGGAGATCGAGTAGACCATCGTGATCAGCAGGTCCGTCGCCCCGATCGGCGCTGACGTGTCGCCGAAGCGCGGCCCTCCCTTGGTGAGCATGTAGATCAGGGTGAAGTTGTTGAAGTTGAACGCGAAGCTTGCGATCAGCAGTGGTGCGGTCGTGATCAGCACCAACGGGCCGGTGACCCACCGCCAGGTGCGCAGGGGGCCAGCGCCGTCCACCCTCGCGGCCTCCTTGATGTCGTTCGGCAACGCCTGCAGCGCGCCGGTGGCGACCAGGAACATGTAGGGGAAACCGAGCCACAGGTTCACTCCGAGGACAGACAGCCGGGCGAGCCAGGGATCGTCCAGCCAACCGATGTCGGCGCCCCCCAGCAGCACCTGGTTGATGAACCCGAACTTCGCGTTCAGCAGGCCCGACCAGATCAGCGCGGAGAGGAAGCCCGGCAGCGCGTACGGCAGGAGGAGCAGGGTGCGGTAGATCTTGCGACCGCGCAGCCGCTCCTCGTTCAGGACGATCGCGAGGACGAGTCCGAGCAGGAAGGTGGTGACCACCGAGAGCAGGGCGAACGCGAGGTTCCACACCAGGACCTTGAGGAACGGGCCGGCGTACTGCTCATCGGTGACGGCCTTGGTGAAGTTCTCCACGCCGACGAACACACGCCAGCCGGTCGCAAGAGCAGTGCCGTCCGGCGCGACGAACTGCCCGCGTTCGGTGGCGGTATAGACGGTGCCGTTCACCGCGTCGGTCATCGTCCCCGCCGCAGGGTCGTAGGTGAACGTCGACGTGTACTGGTAACCCGTTGTCCCGTTCTGGGTGCGCACGGAGCCGTCCGCCGGGTTGGCGCTGAACGGCACGCGCAGGTTGGTGATTACTTCCTGGTTGCTGAAGATCTGCTGCTGCGTCGCGACGGTGTACCCCGGAATCGTCTTCACCCGGGTGCCGGCGAGGACCGCCCCTGGTGCCGGCTCGAGGTGCCGGTTCGCCGTGCCCACGAGCACCTGACCCTTGTCGATGATCGCGAAGCCGGGCTCACCACCCAGGAAGACCACGGTGAGCGGGTAGGCAGCCGAGCCCGCGACACGCCTCTCGTTCTGGGAAAGGATGGCAACGACCGCCTGGTCCTTGTCGAGGTTGTGACCGTCGCCGTAGTTCGTCAGCGAGATGTAGGCGGTGTAGAGGATGACGAAGACCTGAAAGATCAGCAGGAACACCACACCGGGCGCGATGTACTTCGCCGGAAGGGTGTGTTTCCTGGAGAAGTAGATGTAGTCGAGGGCAACCAGCACGACCAGCATTGCGGCGAACACCCACCAGGACGAGACCCGCCAGGCTGCAAGGAGTACGAAGACCCCGAGGCCGTTCACAAGAGCCATCAGGACCAGCTTGACCACGAAGCCCACGCCGAAGTCGCGTGAGTTCCAGGCCTTCTTCTGCACGGGAGCGATCGTCGGGACCGCGGCTTCCTTCAGATCAGCCATGATCGTGTCGTTGCCTGCGCAGGGGGACGCCGATTGCTTCCTCGGCGTCCCCCTGCGGCATCAGGCTATTTCTTGATCTTCGCCTGGATGTCGGAGATCATCTTCTGCCAGCCGGCTGCGGCCTGCTGCTTGCCCGAGACGATGTTGGCCTCCGTCACGCCCCAGTAGGTCCACACCGCGGCCATCTCCGGGATGGACGGCATCGGCACCGCGTCCTGCGCCACCTTCGCGAAGCCAGCGGTGACGGTGTCGCTCGCGGCCTTCTCCGCCGCGGACTTCAGCGCCGGCGTCCGCTGCCCGGCCTGGTACATGGCGTACTGGACGTCCGTGGTCGCGATGTAGTTGGTAAGGAAGTCGTTGGCCACGATCGGGTTGGCGGACTTGGAGGAGATGAAGAAGCCCTGCACGCCCACGAACGGGGAGGCCTTCTGGCCGCCGGCGGACGGGATCGGGTCGATGGCCAGGTCAAGGCCCTTGAACTTCTCCAGCATCCACGGGCCACCGATGATGAACGGCGACTTCCCCTTGGCGAAGGCGTCCACAGCAATGTCGTAGGTGATAGAGGTGTCGAGCGTCCCGGCCTTGCCCTGCGCGGCCAGCCACTGCGCGAACTTCTCACCGTTCGCGCCACTCATCGCGAGCTCCTTGCTGTAGGAGCCATCGGAGTTCTGGGTGAACACCGGGGCGCCGAAGGAGGTCTGCAGCGGGTAGGCGGTGTACGGATCGCCGGTGGTGCCCATCTGCAGCAGGATCGGGTACTTGGCTCCTGCCTTCTTGCCCGCTGCGACGGCATCGTCCCAGGTGGCGGGTGCGCTGTCAGCCAGCTTGGTGTTGCGGATCAGTGCGATGTTCTCGATCGCGTACGGGACACCGTAGACCTGGCCGTCCTGGCTGAATGCCTGGATCGCGACCGGCTCGAACTCGCTCGTCTTGTCGCCGAGCTCGATCGGAGCCACGACACCGTTCTGGATCAGGTTACCCAGCCAGTCGTGCGCGCCAATGGTGATGTCCGGGCCCTTCCCGGTGGGCACCTGCGAGGTGAAATCGGACTGGATGTCGGCGAAGTTCTTCTTGACCAGGCTCACCTTCGCATGCGTGGCAGCCTCGAAGGCCTTGGCCGCAGCCTGGGTGGCGGCCATCCGGGTGTCGTCCACCCAGACCGTCAGGGTGGTGCCGGTGTAGTCCGCGGACGTCGCGGACTCACTGGCGGTGGCCGGTGCGCTGGCGGATGGAGTGGCCGGGGTGGCCGAACATGCACTGAGCGCCACGATTGCTGTGACGACTCCCAGACTGACGATGCTCCGTCGCATCATGCTCCTCTTCGTTGGGTGGCTCCGATCCCCCGGGGGAGCGGTCGATGAAGGCACCCTAGTATCTCGTTGCAGAGATTACGCAACCCCTTGCGCATTCGTTACCGAGTCGAGATCATGGCGATTGCGCGGGTGGGCAGTCGATCCGATAACTTTCTTGCCGCGACGACGCAGTCGAAACGGAGCAGGATGGCAAGGACACGCGCAGTCAAGGAGCGGAAGCCCCGGCTTCTCGACATCGCTGAGGTGGCCGACGTGAGCACCGCAACGGTTTCGCGGGTGCTGAACGGAAAGCCCGGCGTGGGCGACGAGGTGCGCAGCTCCGTTCTGGCCGCCCTCGACATGCTGGGCTATGAGCGTCCCGCCGCCCTGAGACACAAGACCAGCGGCCTTGTCGGGGTGGTCGTACCCGAACTCAACAACCCCATCTTCCCTGCGTTTGCCCAGGGCCTGGAGACCCGCCTTTCCCAGCACGGCTACAGCCCGCTGCTGTGCACACAGTCCCCCGGCGGCACCACGGAAGACGAGTGCATCGACCTGCTGCTCAGCCAGGGCGTGTCCGGCATCATCCTCGTCTCCGGGCTGCACGCCGACTCCTCCGTCCCGCTCGACCGCTACCACGACCTACGCGCCCGTGGGATCCCCCTGGCATTCGTCAACGGGTGGGCCGAAGGGGTGGACGGCACCTTCGTCGCCACAGACGACGCTGCCGGCATGGACGGCGCCGTGCGTCACCTGAGTTCTCTCGGGCACACGCGGATCGGTCTGTTGATCGGTCCCGACCGGTTGGTGCCGGCGCACCGGAAGATCGCGGCGTTCCGGACGGCGCTGTCCGAGTACCTCGGCATCGAGGACGCGGAGCCGCACATCTTCCGCACTCTGTACACGCTGGAGGGCGGCCACGCCGCCGCAGAGCAACTGGTCGATACCGGGCACACCGCGCTCATCTGCGGCTCCGACCTGATGGCACTCGGTGCCATCCGGGGGGTGCGCGGCAGAGGGTTGCGGGTACCGCAGGACGTGTCCGTGATCGGGTACGACGACTCGCCCCTGATCGCCTTCGTCGACCCCCCGCTGACAACCGTCCACCAGCCGGTCGGCGCCATCTGCCAGGCCGTGGTGTCCGCGCTCATCGGCGAACTGGACGGCAATCCCGGCCCGCGCACCGAGTTGCTGTTCAGGCCCGAACTGATTGTGCGCGCCTCCACCCACGCCGCGCCGCGCTGATCGTTCCAGGGGTTGCGGGGTCCTACAGGGTCGCCTCGATCCGCACCACGGCCCCGGGAGCCGCGTAGGGAACCCGGTTGCCCTCGACCGGCCGGCCGTCGACGACCAGGCTGGCCCGGCTGCCCGGGGCACCGGAGTTGGTGACCGAGATCTCGTAGGTGGCGCCCCGCAGTCGCCGGGTGACGGTGAAGCTCGGCACCTCCGGTCCGAGCTGCGGGTCGATGACCAGTGCGTCGAAGTCCGGACGCACGCCGAGCAGGTACTGCGATACCGCCACGAAGTTCCAGGCCGCAGTGCCGGTGAGCCAGGAGTTCTTCGCCTGACCGGCCCGGACGGCCTCCTTGCCGGCGATCATCTGGGCGTACACATAGGGCTCCAGCTGGTGCACATCGCTGATCTCCTCCCGGTAGGCCGGAGCGATCCGCTTGTAGTAGTCGAAGGCCCGCCCGCCGCGTCCGACCACCGTCTCGGCGATGATCACCCACGGGTTGTTGTGGCAGAAGATGCCACCGTTCTCCTTGTAGCCGGGCGGGTAGGTGGACACCTCCCCCAACTCGACCTGGTAGGTGGTGTAGGCCGGGTACTGCAGCACCAGACCGTGCGGGGTGCCCAGCAGGCGCTCGACGGCATCCAGTGCCTTGATCGCCGGGGCGTCGGCATCTTCGGGACCGTCACCCACGCCGACGCCGGCCATCACGGCGAAGCCCTGCGGCTCGATCCAGATCTTGCCCTCGGGCTTTGCGTCGGTGCCCACCGGGTTGCCGTAGAAGTCGTAGGCCCGCAGGAACCACTCGCCGTCCCAACCGTCGGCGAGCAGGGCTTCGCGCATCACCGAGACAGCCCCCCGGGCAGCCGTCGCCACCTCCGGCAGGCCCCTGCGCTCTGCGAGCACGGCGTACTCCTCGCCGTAGAGCACGAACTGGGCGGCGATGAAGACCGACTCAGCCACGCCCCCGGCCTGGTTCTCCGTGGTCTGGAAGGACTCACCGGGCTCGGTGGAGAAGCAGTTCAGGTTCAGGCAGTCGTTCCAGTCGGCCCGCCCGATCAGCGGCAGCCCGTGCGGACCACGGTTGCTGACGGTGAACTGGAAGGAGCGCACCAGGTGCTCCCACAACGGCACCTCCGTGCCCGGCTGGTTGTCGAAGGGCACGAGCTCGTCCAGAATCGCGTCGTCGCCGGTCTCCTTGATGTAGGCAGCGACACCGGCGATCAGCCACAGCGGATCGTCATTGAAGCCGGAGCCGACATCATTGTTCCCGCGCTTGGTCAGCGGCTGGTACTGGTGGTAGGCACTGCCGTCGGGGAACTGGGTGGAGGCGATGTCGATGATCCGCTCGCGGGCACGTGCAGGAACCAGATGGACGAAGCCGAGCAGGTCCTGATTGGAGTCACGGAAGCCCATGCCGCGTCCGATGCCGGTTTCGAAGTAGGACGCGGAGCGGGACATGTTGAAGGTGACCATGCACTGGTACTGGTTCCAGATGTTGACCATCCGGTCGAGCTTGGAGTCGGTGGACCTGACCGTGTAGGTCGACAGCAGGTTGGTCCAGTACTGCTGGAGCTCCGCCAGGGCTGCGTCCACCGCTGCCGGGGTCGCGAATCGGGCCAGCAGTTCGTGGGCGCCGGCCTTGTTGATCACCTGATGCTCGGGGTCGGCCCACTTGGCCTCGGCCTCGTTCTCCTGATAGCCGAGCACATACACCAGTTCGTGGCTCTCGCCCGGGGCGAGGTCGACGACCACCTCATGGGAGCCGATCGGGTACCAGCCTGAGGCCACAGAGTTGGTCGAGGCGCCGGCGCGAGGCACGGCGGCCTCGGCGAAGCCGGCGTAGGGACCACCGAGGAAGCTCTGCCGGTCGGTGTCGAAGCCGGCGGCCGGGGTGTTCACGGCGAAGACGGCGTAGTGGTTGCGGCGCTCGCGGTACTCGGTGCGGTGGTAGATCGCCGAACCGCCGGACGGGGTGAGCTGCTCGATCTCGACCTCACCGATCGACAGATTGCGCTGGTAGTTGGTCTGGTCGTCGTTGGCGTTCCAGAGCGCGAACTCGACGAAGGAGAAGAGCTTCACCTGCTTCGCAGCGTCGCTGGAGTTGGTCAGGGTGACCTTGTGCACCTCGGCGTTCTCGCCCAGCGGCACCAGATAGGTCGTGGCAACGCGCAGCCCGCCGCGCTCCCCGGTGATCCGGGAGTAGCCCATTCCGTGACGGGCCTCGAAGTGGTCGAGGTCGGCCTTGACCGGCAGCCAGGTCGGCGTCCAGACGTCGCCGCCGTCATTGACGTAGAGGTAGCGGCCGCCCTCGTCGGTGGGGACGTTGTTGTAGCGGTACCGGGTGAGCCGGCGCATCCGGGCGTCGCGGTAGAACGAGTATCCGCCGCCGAGGTGGGAGAGCAGAGAGAAGAACTGCTCGGATCCCAGGTAGTTGATCCAGGGGTAAGGCGTGTGTGGCGTAGTGATGACGTATTCACGAGCGAGGTCATCGAAATGGCCGTACTGCATGACTGCCTCTCGTCGTTGGGAGCAGAGCCAGCGCGGGCTTGAGCGGGAATGGAAGCGCTCCCATAGCGTACAAGCGGACGTGTGGTCCGTCCACAACTTGCGTCGTAGGGCAGGAATGGCCCTCGAGGGCACCAACGGCTGGCCGAATTCGGCCGAATCGTGGAAATTCTCCACGCGGCGCCCGGGTTCGGGGTCACCGAAACGACCTGAACTCCCGAGGGCAGGACGTTGGCGCCTCGCTCGGCTGAGAAACCGGATCGGGCAGTTGGCGGTCGCACACCGAACACCCGTGTGGATGATGGGAATACCTCCGTCGTTGATGACCTATAGGAGCGCGGCGATTTCCGGGCCGGGCTAGGTGGGTTCGGTGATGGTGAAGGGGGTGTCGAGGACGCGGCCTTCCTCGACGATTCGGGTAGCTCCGCTGATGGTGACCTGCCCGGTGAAGGGTCGGTCCTCGCTGGAGGTGCCGACGGACAGCTCGATGGCTCCCGGTTCCACGATCCGTTGCAGGTCGATGCCGGTGAACGAGGTCCGGTCCATGTGCACCTGGAACGTGATGCGTTGTGCCTGACCCGGTTCGAGTGGGACCTTGGCGTAGCCGATGAGTTGCTTGATGGGGCGGGTGACCTGGGCGACGGGGTCGCCGAGGTAGAGCTGGACGAGTTCGTGGCCTGCGCGGTCGCCGGTGTTGGTGACGGTGACCGAGACGTCGACGGTGCCGTCGGGGGCGACCTCGGTGGCGCCCAGGTGCAGGTCGGAGAGTCCGAACGTGCTGTAGCTGAGGCCGTGGCCGAACGGGAACAGCGGCCGGGGGTCGAGGTTGGAGACTCCGTCGGAATGCCAGGCCAGGGGTGCTGCGAGGTAGGTTCCGGGCTGGCCGCCGGTGTGGTTGGGGATTCCGATGGGCAGTCGCCCGCTGGGGTTGACCTGGCCGGCGAGGACCCGGACGAGGGCGCCGGCACCTTCGGCGCCGGGCATGAACGCCTGGACGATCGCGGCGCAGCGGTCTGCGTAGGCACCAAGGGCGTAGGGCCGTCCGGAGATGACCAGCAGGATGACCGGGGTACCGGTGGCGAGCAGCTGTTCGACGAGGACGCCCTGGATGCCGGGCAGCCGGAGGTCGACAACGTCGCAGCCCTCACCGGAGGTGCCGCGCCCGAAGAGGCCCGCGAGGTCGCCGACTGCCACGATCGCGATGTCGCTTGCCCGGGCAGCTTCCAGCGCCGTATCGATGCCGGATGTGTCCCCGTCGAGGATGTCGACGCCCTTGGCCACCACCACGTATTGGGAGCCGAGTTCGTCGCGGAGGGAGTCGGCGAGGGAAGGCACCTTGATGCCCATTCCGGCACCTTCGTAGCGGGACATGATGTGGTTGGGGAAGGAGTAGCAGCCGAGGAAGGTGCGGGCGTCGTCTCCGCACGGCCCGATCAGGGCGACCTTGATGTTCGGTGCCAGCGGCAGCACTCCATCGTTGCTGAGGAGGATGATCGATTCCTCGGCCAGTTCGCGTGCAATGTCCCGGTTCTTGGCGGAATCAAGGTCACGGTCGGATCCCTGAGCCTGGACGTTCCAGGCGGCGTCGAGAAGCCCCAGTTGGGCCTTCTGGAGCAGGACCCGGCGGGCTGCCCGGTCGACGAGTTCCGCATCGAGGCGTCCGGCCCGGACTTCCTGGGCGAGGAACCCGTAGGAGAGGGTGTTGGGGAGTTCGACGTCGATTCCGGCGGTGAGCGCGACCCGTCCCGCCGCGGCATCATCGCCAGCGACATGGTGCATCATCTTGAGGAAGGTGACGGCCCAGTAGTCGGAGACGACGGTTCCGGTGAACCCCCACCGTTCCCGCAGGACGGTGGTGAGGAGTTCCAAAGAAGCCCCGACCGGTACCCCGTCGATGTCGCTGTAGGAGTTCATGACCGATCCGGTGCCGGCCCTTACTGCCATCTCGAACGGGGGCAGCATGACGTCTTCGAGTTCGCGGCGGCCCATGGGAACCGGGGCGTGGTTGCGCCCGGCCTTGCTGGCCGAGTACCCGACGAAGTGCTTCAGGGTGGCGATGATGCCGGCGCTCTCGAGGCCTTCGACGTACGCCGAGCCGAGGGTGCCGACGAGGTAGGGATCCTCCCCGCAGGTTTCCTCGACCCTGCCCCACCGGTAGTCACGCACCACGTCGAGCAGCGGGGAGAGTCCCTGATGGACGCCGACGGCGCGCATGTCGGCCCCGATGGCGTTGGCCATCCGTCTGACCAGCTCCGGGTTGAAGGTAGCTCCCCAGGCGATGGAGGCCGGGTACACGGTGGCACCCAGCGCGGTGAACCCGGTGAGGCACTCCTCGTGGACGATCGCAGGGATACCGAGCCGGGAGGAGGACACCACCCCGCCCTGAAGTCGGCGAAGTTGAGCGATCCCGTCAGGGACGCTGATCGGGCCAGCGCCGTAGTTGCGGGTGATGTGCCCCAGCCCGTGTTCGGTCGCCTTCTCCCAGGGTGTGCCCTGGGAGAAGGCGGTGGACATCGGTGCGACGTCCCCGAGCCCTTCATCGCTTTCCGCCGGGGGAACGGGCCAGAAACTTCCCAGTTGGCCCGCCTTCTCCTCAAGCGTCAGTGCTGCCATGAGGGCGTCCACGCGTTCCTCGTCATCTCGGCTCGGGTCTTGCCACGGTTGCATGTTGTTCTCCTGTGGGAGCGATTCGTTAGGGGGACTATTTGGTGAACCCGGCGGTCAGACCGGAAACCAGCTGGCGGCGTCCGACCGCGTAGGCGGCAAACATCGGCAGTACGGAGAGCACGACTGCGGCCAGGACGGCTGGGATGTTGGTGGTGAAGTCGCCCTGGAACGTCCACAGCGACAGTGGCAGCACCCGCTTGTCGGCGCTCTGGGTGAGGATGAGTGGGAACAGGAAGCCGTTCCAGACGTTGAGTGCGTCATAGACGGCGACGGTGATGATCGCCGGCTTGGACAGGGGAACCACAAGGCTCCACAGCATGCGCCAGTCCGTTGCCCCGTCCAGACGCATCGACTCGAACAGCTCGTTGGGCACGTCGCGGAGGAAGTTCACCAGGATCAACACGGTCAGCGGGATCGCGAACGCGATCGCCGGCAGGATGATCGCCCACAACGTGTCGTACAGGCCGAGCTTCACGATCAGGTAGTACACGGGGATGATCACGCCCTGCAGCGGGATGGCAATGCCCAGCAGCAGCACGTTGAACATCTGGATCGATGCCCGACGGCGGTTCCGCACGATCACGTAGGCAGCCAGCAGGCTGACGAAGACCACCGCGCTCACCGAGGCCACCGTGACGATCACCGAGTTCAGGAAGTACATCCCGAAATTGGCAGCCAGCACGTCGGCGTAGGCCTGGAAGGTCAGGTGCGAGGGCCACGACAGCGGGTTCTCCGTGTAGTAGTCCGGCCGGGGACGCAGGCTGGTGACGATGATGTAGTAGATGGGCACGATGGTGATCAGCAGCCACAGGCTCCCGAAGGCGCTGCCGATGATGTTCGGACGGGTATGTGCTCGGGTCGTTGCCATGTCAGGCGCCTTCCAGGGTGCTTTCCATCTTGGTGTTGCCGGATGCCCGGTTGAGGGCGTAGGAGATCCCGACACCGACGACGACCAGGATCACGCCAACGACGCTTGCCCCGCCCATGTCGTAGGAGCGGAAGCCGCGCAGGTACATGTCGAGAGGCAGGATCCGGGTGGCGTTGCCAGGGCCGCCGGCGGTCATGACGAAGATCAGGTCGAAGTAGGTCAAGGAGCCGACGATCATCAGGGTCGAACTTGTGATGATGGTGCTGCGCAGCATCGGCAGGGTGATGTTGAAGAACGTGGCCACCCGGCCGGCCCCGTCGATCATGGCTGCCTCATACACCGACACGGGAAGCTGGCGCGCCGCGCCCTGGTAGAGCAGGGAGTGGAACGGCACGAACGACCAGGCGATGACGAACACCAGGGTGGGCATGGACAGGTTCGGATCGCCCAGCCAGTCCTTGTTGATCGCATCGATCCCGAGAGCACTACCCAGGCCGAAGTTCGGATCGAGGAGCGCCTTGAAGGCGATGCCGACTGCTGCGGAGGAGAACAGCAGGGGCAGGAAGTACAGGACTGAGTACCACTCGCGGTAGCGCTGCTTGCCGGCCATGAAGACGCCGAGGAGCAGGCTGGTGGGGAATTGGGTGACCCAGGTGGCGATGGTCAGCATGACGCTGAGCTTCATCGCGTTCAGTGTCACCGGGTCGGTCAGGATCCTCGTCCAGTTCTCCCCACCCACGAAACCCGGGTTGTTGAGACCGTCCCAGTTCATGAAGGACAGGGCCACGACCCCGAGTAGGGGGATGAGGGCGAAGATGGCGAAGAACGTCATGGCGGGCGCAGCTAGCCAGATCGATGGGCCGGTGCGCAGGCCCGCCTGCGCACCGGCACCAGGATTGGTGCTCACTTCACTGCGGCCATTGCTTCGACGAACTGGTCAGGAGTCTGCTTCTTCAAGAACACCTGGCTGAGGTTTGTCAGCAGTGCCTGCGCCGGGGCAGCGGTGAGCGCCTGATCCCAGGACAGCTGGAAGCTCGGCGCGTCCTTGACCATGCTGTAGGCGTAGCCGAGGAACTCGGCCTGGTCGGAGGCCTTGATCTTGGCCTCGGCATCGTTGGTGACCGGCACCGCACCGGAGGAGATCAGGGTGTCGGTGTAGCTGTCGTTGAACATCACCTCGTTGAGGTACTTGATCGCCGACGCCTGCGCCTCGGGGCTGGCGGCAGCCGAGACCGACCAGAAGTTGGCCGGGTTGCCGACGATGCTCTTCGCGTCACCCAAGCCGGCGTCAACGGTCGGGAAGCTGGCGAAGCCGAGCTTGCCGCCCTTCACGAAGTCTGGAGCGTCGGTGAGGAACGTGCCGTACACCCACGCGCCCTGCAGCAGCATGCCAGCCTTGCCCGTGTGCAGCAGCGCCACGTCGGCGCCGGAGTCGGCAACGACGGAGCCGTACTTGTCACCGAACCCGCCGGCGTCGATGAGTTCCTGGATCTTCTGGCACGCCTGAACGAATGCCGCGTTCTTCCAGGCGTCGGCCTGGCCGCTGGCGACCGCCTTGAACGCATCCGGCCCACCGATCCGGTCGGTCAGGTACTCCAGCCACATCAGCTCCGGCCACACGCTCTGGCCGGCCAGCGCGATCGGGGTCTGGACTCCGGCTGCCTTCAGCTTGGCGACGGCGTCGAGCAGCTCGGCCCAGGTCTGCGGGGCTGCGGCGATACCGGCCTTCGCGAACAGGTCCTTGTTGTAGTACATGACGACCGGCTGCGCGTTGTTGTTCGGAACCGCATAGAGCTTGCCGTCCACCTTGCCGGTGTCGAGCACGCTCTTGAGGATCCGCGGCTCAAGCGCGGTGAGCTTGCCGGTCAGGTCGACGACGTTCTTGTTCTTGGCGTAGTCCTGCAGCGTGCCACCAGCCCAGCTGTAGATGAGGGTGGGGGCGTTGCCGGAACCAACCGCGGTACGGATCTTCTCCTTGTAGGCGTCGTTGGCGAAGTACTCCGCCTTCACCTGAGCGTTGGCGTTGGCCTTGTTCCACTCCTCGAAGGACGCCTTGAACGCCTTCTCGCTGGAACCCCCGGTAAGGGCCCATGCACTGAATCCTGCTCCAGCTGCGCTGGCAGCGCCCGGCCCGGACGGCTGCGCCCCACCGCCACAAGCAGTCAGCGCGAGCACTGCCGCCGACGCGGCCGCGGCCAGAACCGCACGACGTGATGAGAACCTCATGTCAGACACCTCTCTGAGTCCTAGCGAAACTTTTCGATCAGTATTCGCTTCCGTTTCGGAACCATACGCCGACCCGTGATAGTACGCAAGAGTCATTTGAACGAGTGAGAGATCACGAATCGGTTGCGAAACCTTTCGCCGCTGCTAGAGTGTCAGCATGGATGGACGGGTAACACTGAACGACGTCGCGGCCCGCGCAGGAGTGTCACAAGCCGCCGCATCCAAGGTGTTCAACGACCGGGCCGACGTCAGCGCAACCACCGCGAAGAAGGTCCGCCAGGCAGCCGACGACCTCGGCTATCGCGCACCCGTCCGCAAAGGGGTCAGCGACCGCGTCAGCATCTGGGTGACCGTCGACACCCTCAACAACTACTACGCACCCCAGGTCATGAGCGGGATGCTCCTCGAGGGGCACAGCCGCGGTGCGATCACCGTCGTCAGCCAGGTGCACGCAAGCACACCCGGGCCTGAACCCACGAGCAGGAAATGGATGGCCAACGCCCACCGCAGCGGCGCCCAGGCCTTCATCTTCGTGACCACCTCGATCACCCAGCAGTCATTCGACACCGCGACCCAACTGGGCACCCCCCTGGTGATCGTCGACCCGGTCAACCGGCCACCCGCAGGCGTCGCCACCGTGGGCGCCACCAACTTCAGGGGTGGCCAGGACGCCGTTGAACACCTGATCAAGCTGGGCCACCGACGTATCGCCTATATCGGCGGCAACCTGGAATCGACCCCGGGCGGTGAGCGACTCGCCGGATACCTCGACGCCCTGCGCAAAGCCGGGATCGACGCAGACCCCGACCTCATCCTCCCGGGACGCTTCAACAGCGACGACGGCCGCGCCGCCGGGAGACTGTTCAAGGGCAAGAGCCGCCCCACCGCCGTCTTCGCGGCCAGCGACGCCGTGGCCTTCGGCTTCTACGACATCTGCCACGAGCTCAACCTGCGGATCCCCACAGACGTCTCCGTCGTCGGCTTCGACGATGCGCTCGGAGGCGAACTCGTCTGGCCCCACCTGACCACGGTTCGGCAACCCCTGATCGAAATGGGAAGGGAGGCGGTCCGCAGCTGCGTCGTGAGCGTTCAGTCAGGTCGAGCGGCGGCACCCCCGATGGAGCTCGCCACCAGCCTGATCGTCAGGGCCTCCACAGCGCTCGCCCCCACCAACCACGACTCGATCCGCTGAACGCGCAACCGACCCCGTACCTGGATTCATCTCATTCGCGTCTCCCACGATGGCTGGAAATCGGCTCTCCTGGATGGGTTCGACGGGGTTGCAGGGCGGGGGTTCGGGGGCCGGAGGCGCCGACGGCTCCGCCGATCAACTCCCGATCCGAGGATGGCTTCATGCGTGGTCTCCCCGACCGCGATCCCGCAAGCCACCAAAGCACGCCGCCGACACTCAGCGATAACGCCAGCTCTCGTCTTCGCCACCGTCAGCCTTCTGCCCGCACCTGCCCACCAGGGCGCACGAGGCGCGCCGAGATGTTGTGCACATGTTGTACAGGGTCCGGGAATGACAGCGTCTCTGACTATCTACCCTAGTCAGAGCCACATTCTTGAAGTGCGCAAGAGAGGAGTTGAACCTCCTCTGGAGCGCGGCGGAACATGTGCTTGACTAGGCGTTGCGTACAGTCTCGCCGCTGTCCTCACGGCCGCGTGGGGCGGGTGTGGGGCGGGATTCACGTTGTCAGGTCGACGAACAGGGCGGTCGCGATCGCTGAGCGACCCAGCATGCGCACACCGTCGACGCTGAATGTGGGCAAGTCGGTTACGGCATCGAAGCCTGCCGAAGTGACCTCCATAACTGCATCAGATCGAAGCCGACCCCATCGTCGCGAGGTTCAGATCGTTTCGAGTCCGCTTCCGATCAGCGATGCGGACATGTAGATGAACAGGAACGTCAGAATGACCCATGACGTCTGCGTGAGCCACTCCCCGAGCCTGGCCAGCTGTTCGTCGGCGGCCGGACCCCGGACCTCCGCATAGATCCAGGGCGCAGCAACGAGCAACGGCGACAGGATCGTGAACACCACCGCGACGATCGCCCTGGTCTGCGAGGCGAGGGTCGATGTCGCCACCAGGTCCGCCACTGCAACCATCAAGGAGATGTTCTTCACGTTGAGCACGGTGGCCGCGATGACACCTGCGCCGAAGGTCGCGGCGCTGGACATCGCCACGAGCTTGACCATCCAGGAAGGCTTTTCGGCCTTGGCGCCATGTCGCGGACGACCGTGCACCTGGCTGTAGGCGAGGTAGACGAAGAGGATTCCGAGCGCGATCTTCACCCACGCCAAGGCGCTGTTGGGCTCACCACCGCCAATGGACGCGAAGCCACCGAACGCCAGTGCCGAGAGCACGACCTGGCCGGCGAAGTAACCGAGAATGTAGAGCCCCGCCTTGCGTCGACCTCCCACACCGATGACGAGAACAACGGCGGCGAGCTGGAAGGGCGGGTTGATCATCACTCCAACGAGCAAGGGGAGAAGTGCTCCCACAAGCAGGCCGAGAGGGTCACCCAGCACGAGCACGGCTGCGGTGCGAGTGCGGGAGGGTCGACATGGAGCGAATGCTAGCTGACCTGCAGTCCCGCCGCGCCCCGGCAGCTGCGCCCGTCCCTTATCGGGTCATCGGCTCCAGCCTGACCCGATCCCCGTCACACAGGACCAACCGGGCAGCCGTCTTGTTCGCCACACTCGATTGTCAAAACATCGTGAAGGTACTTCACCGACACGGCACCAGTTGCGCGGAGGCACATTCAATCAGCGCAGGCACATGCCGCAGTCCGCACGCGATAGGAGCCAGCTACCCCCAGAAGATGGCCGTAGGATCGCGGTCCACTTCAGCGAGGAGACGACTGACATCCCGCGCAGGTTTGACCCGTTCGTAGAGATGGAACCGAAGGTTGCGATCCCGCCAGTACAGGGTCCACTCCTGCCGGGCTTTCGAGAAGTAAAGCCTGGCGATTGGGGACCGAGTCCATTCCGGACCGACGTCCTCTCGCCACGGCGGGTGGCACTCAAGAATTGTGAGATGGCGATCGGTTGCATCGCACTCGACCCGGAGTTGGTCTGTCAGGTGGTCCGGGACCCGGTCCCGACACCACTGCTCGACGCGAGCGACGTCGCGACTCGGAAGCCCCGCACCGTCTGGCATGGCCACGAGCATGCCGTGCATGGCTGTCACCAGCTGCGCGCAAAGGCCGCGCACGCCTATCGACCGAGCGCGTCGAAGTCCGCACGCCCGCCCAACCTCACACCATCCAGGAGTGGGTCGAGTTGTTCACCTCGGATTGATCGAAGTCCGCACGCCCGCCCAACCTCACACCATCCAGGAGTGGGTCGAGTTGTTCGACCTCCTCGGCACCCTGCTTGGCCAGGGTCGCATCTACAAGCGGGACCTGACCGTCCTGGTGCCGGCCACCAACCTTCTCATGGACGTCACCGAGTGGCACATCCGGGAGCGCTAGCTGGGCTTGTGGTGTCCTGGTCTCGACCAGGCTCGACCATCGGTGGGAGGCTCCATCCGGCGCGCACGGGTGCACCCTTCTGCCTACGCGTGCCCACGAGGGCGCAATGGGCACGCGAAGATGTCGTGCAGGGTCCGGAGACGACAGCGGCTCTGACTATTTAACCTAGTCAGAGCCACATTCTTGAAGTGCGCGAGAGAGGAGTTGAACCTCCACGTCCTTTCGGACACACGGACCTGAACCGTGCGCGTCTGCCATTCCGCCACTCGCGCCCGACTCCCTGAGGAGCCAGCCGAAAGAGATTAGCACAGGTGTCCGGGCTGTTCCGATTCGGCTGGGGACCCCCGCGACAAGGGTGGGCACCCGCGCAGAGGCCCCGCAGAGCCCGCTTCCATCGCTCCTGAGGATGACCGGCCCCCAGCGGTGGTCCACCCTCACTCCCGACTGGAGTCTGAGTGCCCAAGCGGGACCGTCGCGTAGGCTGGAGGTTCTGCGCTGGATAGTCTTGAGCGTCACGTCAACTGGGGAAGGAGGGGACCGTGGGGGTCTTCGACCGCGTCGAGAAGAAGCTCGAGAGCGCCGTCAGCGGAGCCTTCGCGCGCGCCTTCAAGGGTGACGTGCAGCCCGTGGAGATCACCGCGAGGCTCCAGCGTGAGCTCGACTCGGAGGCCAAGCTCCTCAGCCGCGAACGCAAGCTCGTCCCCAACGAGTTCCACGTCGCACTCTCCCAGCACGACTACGACCGGCTCACCCCGTACAGCAAGACGCTCAACGCCGAGATCGGCCCCGAGCTGCGCGACTACGCGTCCGAGGCGGGCTACATCTTCAACGGCCCGATCATGATCGAGTACACCCTCGACACCGCACTGCCCGTCGGACGCTTCACCGTCACCTCCGCCGCCGTCGCAGGGGTGGACGCGACGGAGGAGCCAACACCCACGGCCATCCGCACGGCGAACCTCGTCGTCGAGGTCAACGGCGTCAGGCACCCGCTCACCCCGCCCGGCGTCACCATCGGACGCGGCACGGAAGCCGACCTGCGCATCAACGACCCCGGCATCAGTCGCCTGCACGCCCGGATCGCCGTGGTGGGCACCGGTGGCGGCCAGCTGATCTCCATCGAGGACCTCGGCTCCACCAACGGCGTCACCGTCGACGGCCAGCGCACCCGGCACGCGACGCTCGGCCTGGGGAGTCGGATCGAGATCGGATCCACTCGGCTGGCGATCGTCTCGCCGGTGACCGATGTCTGAGCTGGTCGTCCTCGGCCTCAAGCTGGGGTTCCTCGCGCTGCTCTGGCTGTTCATCCTCTTCACCGGCAACGTCATCCGCACCGACCTGTTCGGACGCAAGGTGCCGGCCGCCGAACTCATCGCCGAGCCGGCTCCCGGTGCAGCCCCGGCCCCGCACCAGCCCCGGCTCTCGCGCCGCGCCCTCAAGCAGCTCCCGCACACCCTCACCGTCACCCACGGCAAGCAGGCCGGCCTGCAGCTCCCGCTCGAGGGCGGCATCCTCATCGGCCGGTCCAGCGACTGCCAGCTCCTGCTCGATGACGACTACGTCTCCACCCGCCACGCGCGCATCACCCTGGCGGCCGGCGGCTACCAGGTGGAGGACCTCGGCTCGACCAACGGCACGTTCATCAACAACCAGCGCCTCACCCAGCCGGCACCGTTCGGCCCCGGCGACACCCTGCGCATCGGCCGCACCCTGATGAGCGTGGAGAAGTAGATGACGCTGGCGCTGCGCTATGTCGCGCACTCCGAGATCGGGCTGGTGCGCAAGAACAACCAGGACTCGGCCTACGTCTCGCCCACCATGCTGATGGTGGCCGACGGCATGGGCGGCGCAGCAGCCGGCGACCTGGCCTCCGCCGTCGCCATCCGCGAGCTGAAGGCGGCGGACGGCAGCTTCGCAGGCGAGGAGATGCTGGACGTCGTCGCCGACGCCATCGACCGCGCCGGTGAGGTCATCAGCGAGCTCGTCGACGCGGACCCGAGCCTCGACGGCATGGGCAGCACCGTGTGCGGGATCATGTTCGACGGCACCCACCTCGGGGTCGCCAACATCGGCGACTCGCGTGCCTACCTCTACCGCGACGGCGTCCTCACCCGGCTGACCCGCGACCACTCCTGGGTGCAGACCCTCGTCGACGAGGGCCGCATCACCGAGGCAGAAGCCCTGGAGCACCCCCACCGCTCGCTGATCCTCAAGGTCATCAACGGGCAGCCGCACCACCAGCCCGACCTGCAGCTCGTCGAGGTCAGGGTCGGCGACCGGCTGCTGATCTGCTCCGACGGGCTCTGCGGCATGGTCACGGACAAGGTGATCGCAGCGGAACTCGACGGCGACCGCGAGGATGTCCTCGTTGCCCTCGTCGGACTCGCCCACCACGAAGGCGGCCAGGACAACATCACGATCATCCTCGCCGACGTCGTCGACGGTGAGGCGGACTCTGCAACCGAGGTGCTGGGTGCTGCCGCAACCCTCGACCTGGACAACCCTGCGGAGACCACGGCGCGCCAGGCCGTCGTCGCAGCAGAAGCCACTCCCCGTCCCGACCCGGGCGAGGGCGAGCTCGTGCGTTACGCCCCGGTCGCCCGCCGCCGGGCCTCCACCTGGGTGAAGGTCGTGCTCGCCATCCTCATCCCGATGGTGGCCATCGGCGGCGCAGGCACCCTCTGGTACTCCTACACCCAGGGCCAGTACTACCTCGGGGCGCACGAGACCACCCTCGCCATCTTCCAGGGCGTGCCCGAGCCGGTGTTCAACCTGCCGCTCTCCCACGTCGTCGAGCTGGACACCACGCGGGTCGTCGACCTCCCGCCGTACTACCAGGAGCGCGTCCTCGAGACGATGCCGGCGGATTCCCTCGACGCGGCCCGCTCGACCCTTGCGACCCTCCGGCTGAAGGCTGCCGAGTGCATCCGCCAGCGCACCGTGCCGCAGTCCACCCCGACCCCGACGCCGACGCCCACGCCCTCTCCGTCCAAGTCGTCGACGGCGAAGCCGGGCAGCACCCCCTCGGCCAGCCCTTCGTCGACCGCGACACCATCCGCCACCCCGACCCCTTCCGACACGTCCACGCCGGCAGCGCCCATGGAGTGCTGATGAGCGAAGTTGTCGGCTATCGCAGGCGACGTGGCGTCGAAGCGTTCATGCTCGTCTTCGCCATCGCGTTGGGGCTGGGCGGATACGTCCTCATCCACCTCAACCGGGACGCGGAGCTGCCGGCCCAGTGGCCCTGGGCTGTGGCGGCCCTCGCCGGGATCGGCCTCGTCCTGCACCTCGTGATCCGGTGGCGGCTGCCCTACGCCGATCCGCTGATCCTCCCGCTGGTGATGCTGCTCAACGGGCTCGGGCTCGCCATGATCCACCGCCTCGACCTGGGCACCGACCCTGTCATGCACAGCGCGGAACTCCAGCTGATGTGGCTCATGATCGCCGCAGGCATCTGTTGCCTCCTGATCATCTTCCTGCGCGACTACCGCATCCTTCACCGCTACACCTACACGATGTTCCTCGCCGGCATGGTGCTGCTGATGCTGCCGCTCCTGCCGGGGCTCGGACTGGAGAAGAACGGTGCC
The DNA here is from genome assembly GCA_963799235.1 of uncultured Actinomycetota bacterium. GTDB lineage: Bacteria > Actinomycetota > Actinomycetes > Propionibacteriales > Propionibacteriaceae > Propionicimonas. The sequence continues at coordinate 741,592 of CAWCWL010000002.1, forward strand.
CGCATCTGGATCCACCTGGGCAACTACAGCTTCCAGCCCGCGGAACTGGCGAAGCTGGTGCTGTCGATAGCCTTCGCCTCCTACCTCGTCGACAAGCGGGAAGTGCTGGCGCTGGCCGGCGGACGCATCCTTGGCATCGACCTGCCCCGTCCGCGTGACCTCGGCCCGATCCTCGTGATGTGGCTGGTCAGCCTCGCCGTCCTCATCTTCCAGAAGGACCTGGGCACTTCCCTGCTGTTCTTCGGGCTGTTCGTGATGATGCTGTACGTGGCGACGGAGAAGCCGAGCTGGCCGATCCTCGGCACGTTGCTGTTCGTGCTCGGCGCCTATCTCGGCTACCTGTTCTTCGGCCACGTCCAGGTGCGCGTCTCGTCCTGGCTCGACCCGTTCTCCAACTACGACCAGAACTACCAGGTGATCAACGCCCAGTTCGGCATCGCCTTCGGTGGCGCCTTCGGCACCGGCTGGGGCCTCGGGCGTCCCAACCTGACGCCGCTGGCGAAGACCGACTTCATCGCAGCAGCGATCGGTGAGGAACTCGGCGTCGCCGGGCTGCTGGCCGTCATGCTGCTCTACGGCCTGATCGTCGCCCGTGGCCTGCGGGCATCGCTGGTTGCCCGCGACCCTTTCGGCAAGCTGCTGGCCGCCGGCCTCGCCTTCGTCTTCGCGATCCAGGTGTTCGCCATCCTCGGCGGCGTCACCCGGCTCCTGCCACTGACCGGCCTGACCACGCCGTTCATGTCGCAGGGCGGCTCCTCGCTGATCGCCAACTGGGTGACCGTCGGGCTCCTGCTCATCGTGACCCACCAGGTGCGTCGCCCGGTGGCGGAGCAGTCCGTCGAACCGCAGCAGTGGCTGGAGTCGGAGCCGACGCAGATGATCCCCGTGGGGGCCTCGTCGAGCACACCTCGGCCAGGGGCTTCGTCTGTTCCTAGGGCCATCATTCCGGGAGACTCGGCCAGCATCCCGTCAGGCTCGGAGAACACCGCGCCGATCACGCCCATCAGCCCGGACGAGGGGGGCGACGAACCCACCGAAGTGGTCGAGCTGCCGGGAGGCCGCCCATGAACCGTCCGATCCGGGGCGTCGCCGTGACGTCGATGGTCATGTTCGCAGCGCTGATGATCAACCTCAGCTACCTGTACATCGGCCAGCAGAACTACCTCAACGCGCGGCCGGAGAACCGACGTGTCGCGGACGCACGCTTCGCGCAGGACCGTGGGCCGATCATGGTCGGCAACACCGCGATCGCGAAGTCGGAGAAGGTCAAGGACCGGTACAAGTTCCAGCGGTCCTACACCTCTGGCGAGCTGTACGCGCAAATCACCGGCTACTACTCCTACCTCTACCGGACGTCCGGGTTGGAGGCGTCCTACTCCAGCCAGCTCTCCGGTGTCGATGACTCCCAGTTCCTCTCTCGCCTGCTGAACTCGGCGACCGGCTCGACCAAGAGCGGCGCGACGCTGGAGACGACGATCGACGCCAAGGCCCAGAAGGCCGCCTGGAACGGCCTCGCCGGACGCAAGGGCGCCGTCGTCGCCATCGACTACTCCACCGGTGCGATCAAGGCCCTCGTCAGCTTCCCGAGCTACGACCCCAACGACCTCGCCACCCACGACCTGACGGCTTCGATCCAGGCATGGAAGCGCCTCAACGCCGACGCCGACCGGCCCTTGTCCAACCGTGCGACCCGCGAGATCTATCCGCCCGGTTCCACGTTCAAGGTCGTCACCGCTGCTGCGGCACTCGACGCGGGAATGAGCCCCGACACCCTCATCGACGCGACCTCGTACAAACTGCCGGGCTCCACCAAGGTGATCAGCGAGAACTGCGGCGGCGCGAAGATCACGCTCACCCGGGCCCTCGAGGTGTCCTGCAACCCCGCGTTCGCCCGGCTCGGCGTGAAGCTCGGGCAAGAGGCGCTACGCACCCAGGCCGAGAAGTTCGGGTTCGGTACCAGGTTCCTCGACGACATCGGGTCCGCTGCGAGCAAGTTCCCCGAGGAGATCGACCAGGCCCAGACGGCGATGAGCGCGATCGGCGAGTTCGAGGTGGCCGCCAGCCCGCTGCAGATGGCGCTGGTCTCCGCGTCCATCGCCAACGACGGCGTGGTGATGGATCCCTACATCGTCGACAAGGTGCTCGACAACGACCTGCGGGTCACCAGCCAGACACGCCCGCAGCAGCAGTCGGTGGCGATGAGCTCGGAGAATGCAGCGGCGTTGCGCCAGATGATGGTCTCCGTCGTCCAGAACGGCACCGGGTTCAGGGCGCAGATCCCCGGCGTCACGGTCGGCGGGAAGACCGGAACGGCGCACTCCGACAACGTGCGACGTCCCTATGCGTGGTTCACGGCGTGGGCGGACAACCCCAAGGTCGCCGTTTGCGTCTTCATCCAGGACGCGGAGATTCCCACGACCGACATTGCCGGCGGACGAGTGGCAGCACCCATCGCCAAAGCCGTGATCGAGGCCCTCCGATGACCCGCCTAACGGGTTTCACGTCGTGTCGGCCACAATGGGGGAGTTGGGCTGCTGCCACAGTTCTCCGGATGAGCAGGCGGAAAGGAAACTGCGGATGACCGAAGAGCCGAGGCTTCTCGGGGGTCGCTACCAGCTGGGCCCGGTGATCGGCCGTGGCGGTATGGCCGAAGTGCGCCGTGCGCGTGACCTTCGCCTGAGCCGCGACGTGGCCATCAAGCAGCTGCGCGTCGACCTCGCGTCCGACCCGACCTTCCAGGCCCGTTTCCGGCGGGAGGCGCAGGCGGCCGCAGGCCTGAACCACCCCAATATCGTCTCCGTGTACGACACCGGGGAAGAGCCGGACCCCAACTCCGGTGTGATGGTGCCCTTCATCGTGATGGAGCTGGTCGAGGGCCACACCCTGCGTGAACTGCTCCGCACCGGACGCCAGATCATGCCGGCCAAGGCCCTGGAGTTCTCCCAGGGCGTGCTCGAAGCCCTCGGCTACAGCCACAAGGCCGGCATCGTGCACCGCGACATCAAGCCCGCCAACGTCATGCTCACCACCGGTGGCGTTGTGAAGGTGATGGACTTCGGCATCGCCCGCGCCGTCGCTGACACGTCTGCGACGATGACGCAGACCGCAGCGGTGATCGGGACGGCGCAATACCTCTCGCCGGAGCAGGCCCGCGGCGAAACCGTCGACTACCGCAGCGACATCTACTCCGCCGGCTGCCTCTTGTACGAACTACTGGTCGGACGTCCGCCGTTCGTTGGCGATTCGCCGGTGAGCGTTGCCTACCAGCACGTGCGCGAGGCCCCGGTGCCGCCGAGCCACCTCGACCCGGAGATCTCCCCGGGGATGGACGCGATCACGCTGAAGGCGCTCGCCAAGGACCCCGCCGACCGTTACCAGACCGCCAGCGCGATGCGGGCAGACATCACCCGGCTGCTTGCCGGCCAGGAGGTCACCGCACGCGTCCCGGTCGCGCCCGTCGCCGTTCCGGCAGGCGCGACGATGCTGGCGCCCGCTTCGCCGGGGTCGGAGACCACCGTCCTCTCCGCAGACGAGCACCACACGGCCTCGCGCGTCTATGAGACTGCCAAGCCGCGGCGCCGCTGGGGCCTGCTGGTCTTCGTTCTCGCCCTGATCCTCGCCGCGACCGGCATCGGCGTCTACTACCTGGTGCAGTCCAACCAGGTGGAGACGGTCGCCGTACCCTGGGTGGTCGACCGTCGCGAGTCCGAAGCCATCGAGGTCCTGCAGCAGGCCAAGCTGCAGCCCCGCGTCGTTCAGACCACCGGCCCTGACGACACGACGAAGGGCCGCGTGACCAAACAGAGCCTCTTCGACACCAAGGTGCAGATCGGCACCGAAATCGTCATCACGGTGAACATCGGCCCGACGAAGGGCGTGATCCCTTCCGTTGCCGGCATGGACTACCACGACGCGGTGAAGACGCTGAATGCCAGCGGCTTCACCAACGTGACTGCGCTCGCCGCGACGAGCGAGCCGGTGTCGGCCAAGGCGGACGAAGTCACGGCCGTTGACCCGGCCGAGGGGGCTTCGGTGACCCTTGACACGCCCATCAAGGTCTTCTACGCGACCGGTATGGGCGAGGTCCCCAACTTCCGGGGCCTCACCCGTGAAGAGGCCGTCCAGACAGCGAAGAACGCAGGTTTCACGAAGGTGTCCTTCACTGAGGCCGAGTCGTCGCTGCCCATTGGGCAGGTGTTCGACCAGAACCCGGGAGCCGGCTCCAACGTGAAGCGCACCACGACCATCCGCCTGGTCCTGGCCAAGGCTGCTCCCACGGCGCCGCCGACGACACCATCACCTTCGCCAACCGTGAGCCCCACCGTTCCCTGATCCCACCCCTGCGGGGCAGCTGTCAGGAGCGAAGGGCCATCAGCGGGGTCAGCCCGGCAGCACGTGCCGGCGCGCCCGCGTCCCCGCAGGTGACGAGCCAGTTGGCGAGCATCTGGTAGCCGCCCTCGGTGAGTACCGATTCCGGGTGGAACTGCACGCTCTCGATCGGAAGCTCACGGTGCCGCACGGCCATGATCACGCCGGACTCGGTCGTGGCGCTGACCTCAAGTTCTGCAGGGACGGTGCCCGGGTCGAGTGCCAGCGAGTGGTAGCGGGTGGCCGTGAACGGGTTCGGGAGGCCGGCGAAGACGCCCCGTCCGTCGTGGTGCACGAGCGAGGTCTTGCCGTGCAGCAGTTCCGGCGCCCGGTTGACGACGCCACCGAACGCCACAGAGATCGACTGCAGGCCGAGGCACACCCCGAAGATCGGGACGCGGCCGCCCTGCGTGCGCACGAGCTCGACGCAGACACCGGCCTGCTCCGGGGTGCCGGGACCGGGTGAGAGCAGGATTCCGTCGAAGCCGTCCACCCAGCCGGGCTCGTCGAAGCGCGGGTCGTCGTTGCGCCACACCTCGACATCGGCCCCGATCTGGCCCAGGTACTGGACGAGGTTGTAGACGAAGGAGTCGTAGTTGTCGACCACAAGGATCCGCGCCATGGCGCCATTCTCCCCCACGCACGACCCTGCGACGTCCGCCGGTCCACCCCGGTGGGTGCCCGACGCCGGAGGATCGGGCGTTCTCGGTTATCCTTGTCCGGTCGTCCAGTTGGTCAGGAGTATCCGGTGCCCGAATCCAGGGTTCGCAAAACCGCAGCCGAGAAGAAGAAGCTGAACACGCAGGCACAGGTCGCCGAGAAGCGCGCACAGCGCACCAGGACCGTTGCCGCACCGGGCAGCCGGCAGTGGGTGGTGCCGACCTTCGTGACCGTCGGCCTCCTTGGCGTGCTGTGGCTTGTCGTCTACTACATCACTGCCTCGACCTCGATCGACGTCCCCGTCATGACAGCACTCGGCGGCTGGAACGTGCTGATCGGCATGGGAGCCATGGGTCTCGCGTTCGTCCTCGCCACCCTCTGGAAGTAGCCGGACCAGATTGGGGACGGTTCCAACTCGGTCCGCAGGACCAGTTGAACCGAACCTGGGGACGGTTCCTGGTTCGGTTCACAACCGCAAACGCCCCCAAAACCGGCAGAAGCCCCCGAATTTCCGGGGGCTTCCTTGCATTTCGGGGGCGTCCAGGCTCGGCCTGAACCGAACCGGGAACCGTCCCCAGGTTCGATTCAGCCGGAGTCAGCCCTGCGGCTTGAGCAAGGGGAAGAGGATCGTCTCGCGGATACCGGAGCCGGTGAGCAGCATCATCAGGCGGTCGAGACCGAGGCCGAGGCCGCCCATCGGTGGAGCGCCGAACTCGAGTGCCGCGAGGAAGTCCTCGTCCAGCTGCATCGCCTCGGGATCACCGGCCGCAGCCTTGAGGGACTGGGCGACCAGCCGTTCGCGCTGGATCACCGGGTCGATGAGCTCGGAGAAGCCCGTCGCCCGCTCCACGCCGCCGACGACCAGGTCCCAGGCCTCGATCAGGTCGGGGTTGTCGCGGTGCTGCCGCGCGAGGGGTTGCGCGATCGGCGGGTAGTCGCACACGAAGGTCGGCTGCAGCAGATGCGGCTCGACGATCTCTCCGAACAGCTCCATCACCAGCTTCTGCGCCGGCCACGCCGCGTCGTACGCGACGCCGTGGGCATCAGCGATGAGACGCAGGACGGCCGCGTCCGTTGCCGGGGTGATCTCATGGCCGACGGCCTCGGACAGGGTCGGGTAGACCGGCTTCCAGGCCCACTCGCCGTCGAGGTTGATCTCGCCGGCAGGTGTCTGGATGACCCGCGTGCCGAGGGCTGCGTCCGCTGCTGCGACGATCACCTTTTGGGTGATCGCAGCGATGGACTTCTGGTCGCCCCAGGCCTGATAGGCCTCCAGCATCGTGAACTCGGCGGAGTGCGAGGAGTCAATCCCCTCGTTACGGAAGATGCGGCCGATCTCGTAGACCCGGTCGGCGCCACCCACCATGGCCCGCTTCAGGAACAGCTCGAGGGCGATCCGCATGGTCATGTCGATGTCGAAGGCGTTCAGGTGCGTGCGGAACGGCCGGGCGGCGGCTCCGCCGTGCACGAGCTGCAGCACGGGGGTCTCCAGCTCGAGGTAGCCGTCTTCGTGCAGGGTCTCGCGGATGCTCCGCGTGACGAGGGCGCGCATGCGCACCATGTCCCGGGCTTCCGGCCGGGCCACCAGGTCGGCATAGCGCTGCCGGACGCGGGTCTCCTCGCCGAGTTCCTTGTGCAGGGTCGGGAGCGGACGCAGCGCCTTGCTCGCCAGCTGCCAGGCGGACGCCAGCACGGAGAGCTCGCCGCGCCGTGAGGAGATCACCCGGCCGGTCACGGAGACGAAGTCACCCAGGTCGATGTCGGCCTTCCACGCCTCCAGCCGTTCCTCGCCGATCTCGGCCAGGGACAGCATCACCTGGAGCCGGACGCCGGAATCGTCAGAAGTGAACCCGTCCTGGATGGTGGCGAAGCAGAGCTTGCCGGTGTTGCGGATGAACACAACGCGGCCGCTGACCGACACGACGTCTGTGGTCTCCTCGCCGGCGGTGAGCTGGCCCCAGGTGGCGTGCACGGCAGCAGCGCTGTGCGTCCGCGGCACCTCGATCGGGTAGGGCGCCACGCCTTCTGCCAGCAGCCGGGCGCGCTTCTCGTGCCGCACCTGCTCCTGCTCGGAGAGGGACGGGGTCACGGCGGTCTGCTCGGTCACCGGATTAGGGTAGCGACTCCCCACTCCCCGACTTGTCAGAGGCTCACTGCGCCAGGGCTCAGCGAGCTTCTGACAACTCCGCGGTCGGGACGGGTTCGGGAGCCGCGCCCACCGGCAGGTGCTCGCCCCACCAGGTGAGGATGTGCTCGAACCGCGCCTTGCGGTGGTGCGGGGTCCCCGAGCGGGAGAGCTCGTGGCTCTCGCCGGGGAAGACCAGCAGCGCCGTGTCCACACCGTGCAGCTTCAGCTCGGTGTAGTAGCGCTCCGCCGTCGCCAGCGGGCATCGCAGATCCTGCTCGGAGTGGATCACCAGCGTCGGCGTCCGCACCTGGTCGACGAGTCGCAGCGGCGACTGAGCGTCCATCCGCGCCCCGTCCCCGTGGCAGCCGACGGCGAAGAACCAGCCGATGTCCGACGGCCCGACGAAGGAGGCCGGATCGAGGTAGGCACGCTCGACGATTGCGCCCGAGAAGCGGTGCTCGCCGGCGATCAGCCACGCTGTGAGGTAGCCGCCGTAGGAGCCGCCCATGATGCCGACGCGATCGGCGGCCAGCCCCGGCACCGCCGCGATGGCATGGTCGAGGAAGGCGAGCACGTCGACGGCGTCCCGGTCACCGAAGGCCTCGTGAATGGCCATGGCGTGCGCGCGTCCGTAGCCGGCGGAGCCGCGCGGATTGCACATCACCACGGCGTACCCTGCAGCCGCGTACACCTGCGCCTCGTCGAAGAAGGAATCCTCGAACGCACTGAAAGGCCCGCCATGGATCACCAGCAGCACCGGGTGCGGACCCTCGCCGTCCGGGCGCACCACCCAGCCGTGCACGGGGTGGCCGTCGGAGGCCGAAGCGATCAGTTCGATCGGCTTCAGGGGTGCTGACGCGTCGCGGAGTCCAGCCGCGAAGTCGGTGAGGGGACGCTCGGGATGGTCCAGCAGCACGACCTCGCCCGGGCTGCAGGCTGTGCCCAGCACGGCGACGCGTACGCCGGACGCAGCGGCGACACACTGCACGGAGCCGGGCAGTTCCCAGCGCGCAGCCTCGCCGCTCGCGTCCACCCGGATTGCCACGCCCCTTCCGCGGACGAGGTCGATGGTGAGCACGCCGTCCCCGTCTGCCACGAGGTCGCCGCTCACGTGCATGCCGTCGAGGTCGGTCAGGCGTCGGACGGCGCCGCCCTCACGGGAGACGACGTACACCCCGGGGCTCTCCGCGAAGAAGGACCGGCCGTCGAGGCCGCACTCGAAGCCGACGAAGAAGACCCGGTCGCCCACAACGACGGGCGAAGAGTTGGCGCTGCGCCCGCTGCAGGAGTCCGTCAGACGCACGGGTTCCGACCCGTCGAGGGCGAAACGGTAGACGTCCTCGCGCAAGTCGTCGTCCCAGCCCTTGTGACGGGCGGCGATGGCCAGGACCGCCTCGCCGTCCCACGCCGGGGAGTGGTGGTCGAAGTCGCCGTTGCTGAGTTGCCGCGCCGCCGGCACAGCGTGGAACACCTCGCCGGCCTTCGCCGCCCTTCCGACCGGCCGTACCGGCGGTTCACTGCCCGGATCCGGCAGGTCGACGACGAACACCTGCGTGCGCTGGTCCGCCGTGTAGCCGGTGCCGTTGAGCTGGAACTGGAAGGCCCTGATCAGGCGCGGATCCTCCTGGGTCGCCGGTACGCCCTCTGTTGTGCCGTAGCGGTCCTGCTCCGCCACCGCTGCGATGAACGCCGCGCGCGTGCCGTCTGCGCTGAGGACGAAGTCGCGGACGCCGAGCGGTGTGTCGGTGACGACCATCGGTTCGCCGCCCTCAGCACCGACGATCGCCAGCTGCGGCGGCTTCCCTGCGTCCGCCCGCAGGAAGCCGAGCAGGCGACCGTCCGCACAGAACTGGGGACGCGTGTCACGGAATCCACGCGTGATGCGACGCGGGGCTGTGCCGTCCAGCTGCACCCGCCACAACTGCCCGACGTAGGCATCGGCGGCAAAGTCGGGACGCGTCACGGCCACCACAACATGAGGTCGGTGGGGGTGCAGGGCCGGATGAGAAACGATATTCAACAGGGGTAGGTTTTCGGCAAGCACGGTGGCAGCCTAACCCCTGAGGAAATCCCCTCGTGCGGGGTTGGGCAGACCCTTCGAATTCGGCGCGTGGAAGCGCTTGCATTTGTTGCCTGCGTAGAGTGAGCATCGCGCTCCAGGTGCGTTCCGGGTCCGCAGGGATGATGAGTTCCGCACTTACGCGCAAGCCGGAGTCGATGAATCAGCAATTGCTCCCCGAACAGCTCGCCCGCTTGCTGAGTGAGTGCTCACTCACTACTATGGCCCGGTGAGCAGAGCAACACCCATGGCACCGGAGGAACGGCGCCAGGCGATCATCGATGCGACGCTCCCCCTGCTCCTCGAGCGGGGCACGGAGATGAGCACTAGGGAGATCGCCCAGGCCGCCGGAATCGCCGAGGGCACCATCTTCCGCGCGTTCGAGACCAAGCACGACCTCATCCACGCCACGATCCACACCGCGCTCATGCCGGACGCAGCGATCGCCCACCTCACGGCCCTGCCGGAGGACCAGTCCCTGACCGAGCGGGTGGCAGCGATCATCCAGTTGCTGCGCGACGAGATCCACCGGACGCGGTCACTGTTCGCGCACTTCGCGCGCCCGTCGGTGGAGACGCCGCCCGTCGGCGTCCGTGCGCCGTTCGGGGGCATCCGCCCACCGTTCAACCCGCACGAAGCCAAGACCCGACTGAACGCGGCCGTTGCCGCAGCCCTGCAGCCCTATTCAGCAGAACTCGCTGTATCCACAGCATTCGCCACCAATCTTCTGTCCGCCCTCGCTTTCGCCAGCAGCTTCACGTTGACGGAGACCGAACCCCCGCTCAGTTCCGAAGAACTCAGCGACGCCGTCCTGCACGGCATCGCCAAAGGAGACTCATGATCCGCCTTCTGATGAAGTTCCTGAAGCCCTACACCTGGCTGGTGGTCGGCGTGGTCGTGCTGCAACTCGTGCAGTCGGTCGCCTCGCTGTTCCTGCCGACGTTGAATGCACGGATCATCGACGACGGGGTCGCCACCGGCAACACCGACCTGATCTGGCAGCTGGGCTTCGTCATGCTCGGTGTCTCCCTGATCCAGATCGCCGGCCAGATCGGCGCCACCTGGTTCGGGGCCCGCTCCTCGATGGCGTTCGGGCGAGACCTGCGGTCGTCCATCTTCGACTCGGCGCTGAGCTTCTCGTCCCGCGAGATGAGCAAGTTCGGGGCGCCCAGCCTGATCACCCGCAACACCAACGACGTCCAGCAGTTGCAGCAGATGGTGCTGATGACGGCGATCATGATCGTGGCCGCGCCCCTGACCATGATCGGCGGCATCGTGATGGCGCTGCGCGAGGACGTCGGGCTTTCGTGGCTGATCGTCGTCGCCGTCGTCCTGCTCGGCGTGATCATCGGTTCGCTCGTCATCCAGATGACCCCGTTGTTCAAGGCGATGCAGACCAAGATCGACACCCTGAACAGGGTCCTGCGCGAACAGATCTCCGGCCTGCGGGTGATCCGCGCCTTCGTCCGCGAGCCCACGGAGGCGGAGCGGTTCGACCAGGCCAACTACGACCTCACCGACACAGCCACCCGCGTCGGGCGGCGCATGATGACGATGTTCCCGGCCGTGATGTTCGTGATGAACCTCTCCTCGGTCGCCGTGATGTGGTTCGGCTCCTACCGCGTGGCGGCCGGCGTGCTGCAGGTGGGGCAGCTGACCGCCTACCTGCAGTACCTGATGCAGATCCTGTTCAGCGTGATGATGGCGACGATCATGCTGATGATCGCGCCGCGCGCATCGGTGTCCGCCGGCCGCATCAACGAGGTCCTGTCCACCGACTCGACCGTCGTGCCGCCGGCCAACCCGGTGACCACGCTGGCGCGGCACTCCGAGGTGCGGTTCGACGACGTCGCCTTCAGCTACCCGGGTGCAGAACAGCCGGTGCTGTCCAACCTCACGTTCAGCGTCCGTCCCGGCCAGACCACGGCCATCATCGGCTCCACCGGCTCGGGCAAGACGACCCTCGTCAACCTCGTGCCCCGGCTGTTCGACGCGACAGCGGGGACGGTGAGCGTCGATGGCGTGGACGTCCGCGCCATCGACCCCGACCTGCTCTGGGGACGGGTCGGGCTCGTGCCGCAGCGTCCGTACCTGTTCAGCGGGACGGTGGCGTCGAACCTGCGTCTCGGCAAGCCCGACGCCACCGACGCGGAGCTCTGGCGGGCACTCGAGGTGGCGCAGGCGCGCGACTTCGTCGAGCGGATGCCCGACGGCCTCGACTCCCCGATCAGCCAGGGCGGCACGAACGTCTCCGGTGGCCAGCGGCAGCGCATCTCGATCGCGCGGGCGCTGGTGCGCAAGCCCGAGATCTACATCTTCGATGACAGCTTCTCCGCCCTCGACGTGGCCACGGACGCCGCCCTGCGCGCCGCCCTCGCCCCCGAGGTGAGGGACGCAGCCGTGATCATCGTCGCCCAGCGGGTCTCGACGATCCGCAACGCCGACCAGATCCTCGTCCTCGACGACGGCCGGATCATCGACATCGGCACCCACGACGAACTGCTCGAACGATGCCCGACCTATGCGGAGATCGTCGAGAGCCAGTTCAAGAGCGAGGAGGTTGCGGCATGAGCACAACCACGAAGAACGAGGCCTCTGGTCGACCCACGGCTCCGGTGAAGGCCAACGAGCGTCCCAAGTACGGTCCGACCCACCGCGGCGGTGGCCCGATGGGCCATGGCGCAGGCAGCGGCGAGAAGGCTGCGAGCTTCGGCCCGTCCCTGCGACGACTGCTCGGCCACCTGCGTCCCGAGATCCTGATCGTCTACGCCGTGATCGTCATGGTGATCCTCGGCACGATCGCGAATGCCGTGGGCCCGGCCATCCTCGGCCGCGCCACCGACATCATCTTCAACGGCGTCGTGCGCAACGGCACCGGCATCGACTTCAGCGCGCTCGGCAGCGTCCTGCTGCTGGCGCTGGGCTGCTACCTGGTTGCCGGCCTGTTCACCTGGAGCTCCGGCCTCCTGATCAACGGCGTCGTGCAGCGCTCCGTGTACCGGATGCGCGAGCAGGTGTCGTCGAAGATCAACCGGATGCCGCTGAAGTACTTCGACAACCAGCCCCGCGGCGAGCTGCTCAGCCGCGTGACCAACGACGTCGACAATGTCGCCCAGTCGCTGCAGCAGACGCTGTCGCAGGTGCTCACCAACATCTTCATGCTGCTGGGCGTTCTGGTGATGATGTTCGTGCTCTCGCCCATCCTCGCCGTCGTCTCCCTCGTCACGATCCCGGTGGCACTGGGCCTGACGATGGTGATCGGCAAGCGTTCACAGAAGCTGTTCGCGAAGGTGTGGAAGTCCACCGGCGAGCTCAACAGCCAGATCGAGGAGGCCTACACCGGCCACGACCTGGTGAAGGTCTTCGGCAGGCAGCGCGAGGTCATGACGACCTTCCGGGCCAAGAACCAGGAGCTCTACGAGTCCGCGTTCGGCGCCCAGTTCATCAGCGGCATCATCATGCCGGTCATGTTCTTCGTCGGGAACCTGAATTACGTGGTGATCGCCGTCATCGGCGGCCTCCAGGTCGCGTCGGGGACGCTCGGGCTGGGGTCGGTGCAGGCGTTCATCCAGTACTCACGTATGTTCACCCAGCCGATCACTCAGCTGGCGTCCATGGCCAACCTGTTGCAGTCGGGCGTCGCGTCGGCGGAGCGGGTCTTCGAGGTGCTGGACGCTGAGGAGGAGCCCGTCGAGGTGAACGGGACACTGCCCGCCGTCACCGGCCGGGTGGCCTTCGAGCACGTCACGTTCAGCTACACGCCGGAGAAGCCGCTGATCAACGACCTCTCGCTGGTGGCGGAGCCCGGCTCGACGGTCGCGATCGTCGGACCCACCGGGGCGGGCAAGACCACGCTGGTGAACCTGGTGCTGCGGTTCTACGACCTCCAGGGCGGACGGATCACCCTCGACGGGGTGGACATCGCCAGCGTCCCGCGCCGGACCCTGCGCCAGGAGATCGGCATGGTCCTGCAGGACACGTGGCTGTTCGGCGGCACGATCCGCGACAACATCGCCTACGGCAGGGAAGGCGCGACCGAGGACCAGATCCTCGCAGCTGCGAAGGCCACCTACGTCGACCGGTTCGTGCACTCGCTGCCCGACGGCTATGACACCCTGGTCAACGAGGAGGCCTCGAACCTCTCCACCGGTGAGAAGCAGCTGATCACGATCGCGCGGGCGTTCCTCTCCGAACCGTCCATCCTGATCCTCGACGAGGCGACGTCATCGGTGGACACCCGGACCGAGCTTCTGGTGCAGCGGGCGATGGCGAAGCTTCGCTCCGACCGCACCAGCTTCGTGATCGCGCACCGGCTGTCGACGATCCGCGACGCCGACGTGATCCTCGTCATGGAGGACGGCGCCATCGTCGAGCAGGGCACGCACGACGCCCTCCTCGCTGCGAAGGGCAGCTACTACCGCCTCTACCAGACCCAGTTCGCCGCAGCGATCACCGACGAGGAAGACGCCGCCTGATCGAGCTGACTCGGACCTGGGGACGGTTCCGAGGTTCGGTTCAACATTCCCGCCACGGGAGCGTTGAACCGAACCAGGAACCGTCCCCAGGTTCGGTTCACGGCTAATCTCGGCTCCATGAGCCGGACGTGGCGGATCGGGGAGGTGGCCGAGCGGACGGGGCTGACCCGGCGGACGCTGCGGCACTACGACGAGTTGGGCCTGCTGGTGCCTTCTGCCCGGAGCTGGAGCGACTACCGGCTCTACGACCAGGACGATCTCCTGCGGTTGCTCCAGATCCAGAGCCTCAAGGCGCTCGGGCTCAGCCTGCCGGAGGTCGCCGGGGTCCTTGCCGATCCGGCCACGAACGCCGCTGCGACACTGCGCTCCCACCTCGCCCACCTCGAGGACCGCATCGAGGCAGAGACAAGGCTCGCTGACCGGCTGCGGACGATGGCCGGTGCGGCCGAACGCAGCTGGGAGGACGTCCTCGACGCGATCTCGCTCACGCAGGCCCTGGCCCATCCGGATCCCATCGTGCGGCTGCGGGCTGCGCTGCAGTCGCCCGGCAGCACGACGGCAGAACTGCTCCCCGCCCTCGCTGCGGAGACGGACCCGGCCGTGCAGGAGGTGCTCGTCTGGGCCCTCGCGCGCCAGCCGGACGCAGGCGCAGCAGCCATCGGGCTCCTCGGTTCGCCCGACGCCGGCGTCCGCAGCCTGATGGTGCGCCTGCTCGGCAAGGTGCGCGATCCGGCGACGGCAGCGGCCGTGGCCGCCGTCCTCGACGACCCGGAACCGCACGTGGTGAACGCAGCGGTGAACGCGCTCGGCCGGATCGGTGATCCCGACACGGTGCCCGCCCTCGCCGACCTCCTCGGTGCGCCGGCCGTGAGGCAACTCGACCTGATCGATGCGCTTGCCGGCTTCGGCGCGCAGGCCGTCCCCGCGATTGCGGAGCGCCTCGCCGGCGGCGGGGCGGAGACTCGCGCCCAGGCGGCAGAAGCCCTCGGACGGCTTGACTGTGCTGACGCCATCCCGGCCCTCGCCGCCGCACTGGCCGATGATGACCGTGCGGTGCGGCTGGCTGCGCTGCTGGCCCTCGGAGAGCTGGGGGCCGACGCCCGTCCGGCCATCGAGGAGGCCCTCGACGACCCGACCGTTGCCGCGGTCGCACGCAGGCTGCTTGACCTTCACGTCACGTGAACCTCTACGTTCTCTCGAAGAACGAAGAGGAGGAATGACATGGACCTGATGACCTATCTGCGTGACGACCTCGTGCGCCTCATGAAGCGCCGCGAGAAGGTGGGGCTGCGCGCCGTGCGTGACGCGATCAGCGCCATCCAGAACGCCGAGACGAGCTACCTCACCACACCGGCGACGGTGGGGGCACCCACCGAGTTCGCCTGCGGCGCCATCGCTTTCGGCCAGGCCGAGCGCGTGGTGCGGGAGCTGAGCGCGGACGAGATGATGGCGCTCGCTCGCGGGGAGGTGGAGCGGCGGCTCGAGGATGCTGCGGTGCTGCGGCAGTACGGCAGCGTTGACCGTGCCCTGATGCTCAAGGCTGAGGCACTCGTGCTGTCCGACCGGCTGGACGCGTTCGCCGACTGACCGGACGGCCCTTCGTGACTCCTTCGCTCGTACCTCACGAAGGCTCCTCAGGGACCGTCAGCGGGTGGCGGCGATCAGGGACTTCAGCTCGGCAACGGCCGCAGCGAGGTCGTCCCGGGTCGCCGTCCGCTCACCGGGCTTCAGGGTGACGACGATCTCGCCCTCGGGTTCGAGGGCAGCCCGTTCGACCTCCACGACCTCGTCCGCACCCTGCCTGCGGAGGGCGAGGTCGAGCTCGCCCTGGCTGAGTCCCAGCCGGCTGAGCGCTTTGCGGTCGACCTCGCCGTCAACGATCAGGTCGGTCCCGTGCCCGATCAGCAGGCGGCGCAACGTCGGGTTCGACTCCGCCAGTCGGTCGAGCCCTGCGTTGAAGCCGATCAACACCACCGCCCCGATCATGCCGCCCAGCACCGAGTTGTCCGGACCGATGATCGCGTTCTGCACGACGTTGCTCAGCAGCAGCACCACGACAAGGTCGAGGGAGCTCATCTGCGCGAGGAGCCGCTTGCCGGCAACCCTGACGAGGATTGCGATTCCCAGATAGACCACGATCGTGCGGAGAACCTTCTCCCACAGGGAGATGTCCATGCTCAGGAACGGGTGCAGCCAGTCGGGAAGCGTCATGGCGACACGTTACGACCAGCATGCCCGGGTGGGCCCGGAGACACGTCCCGCACGCCCCCGGCACACCCGTGGGGGTATTCAGCTTTTGGGCCTCAACCGAGGACGGGGACGATCTTGGAGAGCACCTCGCGACGCTCGTCATCTGACAGCCGACCCATGAGATCCAGCATCTCAGAGGCGATTTGGGTGGCCCGGGAGTTGGCCGGACGGTAGAGCCAGGCTCGACCGTCCAAATTCCTCACCACGAAGCCCTTCTTGGCCAGTCGGTCGAGCACGGTCATCACGGTCGTGTACGCCAGGTCGCGGTCGTGTGCGAGCATCTCGTGGACGTCACGCACGGACAAGGGGTCGGGACGATTCCAGAGGATGTCCATCACCGCCTGCTCGAGCTCTCCCAACAACGCCATGAGATCATGTTACGTCAATGATTGCGGTCTACGACACAGGGTAGTAGATTGCGCGCCATGACCGCGGAAACCCTTGCCAGATGGCAGTTTGGTATCACGACCGTGTACCACTTCTTCTTCGTGCCGATCACCATCGCACTGTCGATGCTGGTGGCGATCATGCAGACGATCTGGGTCCGGTCCGGCAGTGAGAACATGCTGCGACTGACCAAGTTCTTCGGCAAGCTCTTCCTGATCAATTTCGCCATGGGTGTGGTCACGGGCATCGTGCAGGAATTCCAGTTCGGAATGAACTGGAGCGAGTACTCCCGCTTCGTCGGCGATATCTTCGGTGCCCCGCTCGCCCTGGAGGCCCTGATCGCCTTCTTCCTCGAGTCCGTGTTCCTCGGCATCTGGATCTTCGGCTGGGACCGCCTGCCCAAGAAGGTGCACCTGCTGACGATCTGGCTCGCAGCCATCGGCACCATGATCTCGTCGATCTTCATCCTTGCTGCGAACTCGTGGATGCAGAACCCCGTCGGCGCCACCTTCACGCCGGGCACCGACCGCGCTGAGATGACCTCCCTGCTCGACGTGCTGCTGAACCCGGTCGCGCTCATCACCATCCCGCACGTGCTCGTCACCGCCTACATGGTGGCCGGCGGCCTGATCCTCGGAGTGGCCGGCTGGCACCTCGCGAAGATCGGGAAGCCGTCGGACGAGAAGCAGAAGAAGGACGCCGGCGCCTACCGCTGGGCGACCAAGTTCGGTGCGTGGATCCTCCTCGGCGCCGGCGCCCTGAGCATCGTCACCGGCGACATCCAGGGCAAGATCATGACCGACGTCCAGCCCATGAAGATGGCCGCCGCCGAGGCTCTCTGGACGACCGAGCAGCCCGCCGGTTTCTCGATCTTCACGCTCGGCACCCTCGACGGCAAGCAGGAGGTCTTCTCGATCAAGATTCCGGGGGTGTTGTCCTTCCTGGCCACCGGGGACTTCAACGGCAAGGTGCTCGGCATCAACGACCTGGTCACCAAGATGGAGACCGAGGCGTTCACGAACTCCAACGTGCCGCTGCAGAAGGAGTCCGCTGACCGGTTGGCCAAGCTGGGAGTAACGGACTGGGTGCCCAACATCCCCGTCGCCTACTGGACCTTCCGCTTGATGATGGGCCTCGGGTTCCTCTCGATGGCCATCGGCCTCTTCGTCCTGTGGATCACCCGCAAGGACGGCCTGCCGAAGGCGGGCAGGCTCTGGACCGCGCTGATGTTCGCCGCCCCGCTGTCCTCGCTGTTCGCGATCTCGTTCGGCTGGATCTTCACGGAAATGGGGCGCCAGCCGTTCATCGTGTTCGGCGTACTGCCCACGATGTCCGCGGTGTCACCGGGGGTCGGCGCGTTCGAAGTCGGCCTGACCATGGTGCTCTACACGGTCATCTATGGCGCCCTCGCCGTCGTCGAGGTCGGCCTGCTCATGCATTACATCAAGCTGGGACTGCCCGACGTCAGTGAGCCAAAGGTGCTCACCGACGAAGACGCTCCCCTGTCCTTCGCGTACTGAGAGAGGCGCCGAACATGTTCGCACTTGAAATCGCCGGCAACGCGCCCCTCGCCCTGCAGGCACTCTGGTTCATCCTGATCGCCGTCCTCTGGATCGGCTACCTGGTCCTCGAGGGCTTCGACTACGGCGTCGGCATGCTCATCCCCTTCCTCGCCAGGAGCGAGAAGGAGAAGCGGGTCATGGTCAACACCATCGGCCCGGTCTGGGACGGCAACGAAGTCTGGCTGCTCACCGCTGGTGGCGCCACCTTCGCAGCCTTCCCCGCCTGGTACGCCACGCTGTTCTCCGGCCTGTACCTGCCCCTTTTCCTGGTGCTGGTCGGCCTGATCATCCGCGGCGTCGCCTTCGAGTACCGCTCGAAGCACCCGGACGCCAAGTGGCGCAACGCCTTCGACTGGATGGCATCGATCGGCTCGTTCGTCGTGACGCTGGTGTTCGGTGTCGGGTTCGCCAACTTCATCATCGGCCTGCCGGTGGCGACGGCGCCGGGCAACGAGTCGCTGTTCGTCGTGACACCGTTCCCGTACTTCTGGAACCTGTTCAGCTGGTTCGGGCTCCTCGGTGGCGTCACCCTGGTCGCGCTGTTCCTGTTCCACGGTTCGCTGTACCTGGCGCTGAAGACCAAGGGCGAGATCCACGACAGGGCCAAGGGCTTCGCCAGCAAGGTCGGACTGGTCTCGATCGGACTCGGCGCGATCTTCCTCGTCTCCTCGAACCTGCTGCACCCGGTCGGGATCCCCGGCTGGATCCTGCTGGTGCTGGCAGCAGCCGGTCTCGCCTCCGCCTGGTGGTTCAACAGCAAGGGCAGGGACGGCATCGCGTTCGTCTCGACGACCGCTGCGATCCTGTTCGTCGCCGTGGGGATCTTCCTCACCATGTGGCCGGGCCTCGGCTTCTCAGCCGTCGGGGGTGGCGAGTCGCCGCTGAACGCGTTCAACGCATCGTCCACCCAGATGACGCTCACGCTGATGACCATCGCAGCGTGCATCTTCGTCCCGATCGTCCTCGCCTACACCGCGTGGACGTACACCGTGTTCCGTCGCCGGCTCGGCGTCGAGAACATTCCCGACGATGAGCCGGCTGAGCCTGCGCTAGCTGGCTGATGGCGGGGCCGATAGACCCCCGCCTCATCCGACGAGCCCGTGCAACCAGGGGTTACCTGGTCGCCGGGGTCGCGGTGGGCAGCACAACAGCCATCCTGACCCTTGGTCAGGCATGGCTGTTGTCGCGTTCCGTTGCCGACATCTTCGCCACCGGACAACTGGGCACTCTCTCCTGGGCCGTCGGCGGCCTTGCCCTTGTCTTCTGCCTGAAGGCCCTGCTGTCGTGGCTCAACGAGTGGCTCGCGCAACGGGCGTCAGCTGCGGTGAAGTCCCAGCTGCGGCGCGACGTGATGGCAGCCCGCATCGACCGTCCGCTCGACGCGACGTCGTCCAGCACCATCGTCACCCTGATCACCCAGGGCCTGGATGGCCTGGACGGCTACTTCAGCAAGTACCTGCCGCAGCTGCTGCTTGCCGTGACCGTGCCGCTGATAGTCGGCGTTGCGATTCTGACCTCCGACCTGACCTCTGCGGTGATCCTGGCCCTGACGCTGCCACTGATCCCGGTCTTCATGGCCTTGGTCGGATGGACGACGGAGGCCATCACCAAGCGTCGCTGGGCGGTACAGACCCGGCTCGCCAACCACTTCGCCGACCTCATCGCCGGGCTGCCCACCCTGCAGGTCTTCGGACGCGCGAAGGCCCAGGCGAAGGGGCTGCTGGCGAGCGAGGCCCGGCACCGCTCGGAGACCATGGCGACGCTGCGCGTGTCCTTCCTCTCCGCCCTCGTGCTGGAGCTGCTGGCCACCCTGAGTGTGGCGCTGATCGCCGTGACCATCGGCTTCCGCGTGGTCTTCGGCGACCTCGACCTGACCACGGCGCTGTTCGTCCTGATCCTCGCGCCCGAGGTGTACCTGCCCGTGCGCCAGGTCGGCGTCCACTATCACGATGCCGCCGACGGCCTCGCAGCCGTCGAGCAGGCCTTCGCCGTGATCGACCCGCCGGCAGCGGCGGCTGCAACGGTCCCTGAGGAGCCCGTGAGCGCAGCGCCCTTCGAGACACGCAACTTCGCAAGCTCGGCAGCGTTCCTCAGGACCCGCGGGCGCCACGAAGGGCCGCTCCTCGGCGTCACGAACCTGACACACACCTATCCCGGGGCGGATGCCCCTGCCCTCGCGCCGACGTCACTGACGGTGCACACCGGGGAGATCGTCGCGCTCACCGGGCCCAGCGGGGTCGGCAAGACGACACTGCTCAACGTCGTGATGGGATTCCTGGCGCCAACCGGTGGCGAGGTCATCGGCCACGGCGAGCAGATCGGCAGGCTCCCGCACTGGCGCGACCAGCTGGCCTACGTCGGGCAGGAGCCCGGACTGCTGTCGGGCACGGTCGCTGACAACGTCAGGATGGGCTTCCCGCACGCCACGGACGCCGCCGTCGCCGATGCGCTGCGCCGGGCCGGGGCCACGGACCTTCCCCTGCGCCAGCTGATCGGCGACGACGCAGAGGGCGTGTCGGCCGGCGAGCGGCGAAGGATCGCCGTGGCCCGCGCCCTGCTGCGCGTGACCCTCGGACGGGCGAAGCTGCTCGTGCTCGATGAGCCGACGGCCGGCCTGGACGCCGACACGGAGGCCGACCTGCTGCACAGCCTTCGCGCCCTCGGGGTTGCGGCGCTGGTTGTCACCCACCGGCCGGCCGTGCTCGCAGAGGCCGATCGCGTGGTGCGGCTCGAGCCTGCTTCCGGAAGCGTCGGTGCCAACCCTGTTTCCGAGGTGGAGGCCGCCCTTCGTGACTTCCCCGACTCGCCGGTGACGGCGGCCCTTCGTGACGGCTCGCTCGCAAGCTCACGAGCCTCCTCAGGAACCGTTCCGCAGGACGCGATCCCTCAAACGGTCCCTGAGGAGCTTCGTGAGGAACGAACGAAGCGTCACGAAGGGCCGCCCGTCACCCTTCTCAAGCGTCTCTTCGACGCCGTCCCGGGCGCCCGGACTCGGCTGGTCCTCTCGGTCCTACTGGCCTTCTGCGCGACCGCTGCCTCCGTCGCCCTGATGGCTGTCTCCGCGTGGTTGCTGTCCCGCGCCGCCGAACACCCGCCGGTGCTCTACCTCGAGGCGGCAGCGGTCGGCGTCCGTTTCTTCGGCATCTCGCGGGGCGGGTTCCGCTATCTGGAACGGCTCGTAGGGCACGATGTCGCGCTGCGGTTGCAGTCGGCCCTGCGGCTGGAGACCTACGCGAAGCTCGCCCGCACGACCCTGCTCGGCAGGCGCCGAGGCGACCTGCTGGCAAGGGTCATCGCCGACGTGGAGTCCATCCAGGACCTGGTGGTGCGGGTCTGGATCCCGTTCGCCTCCTCCACGGTCGTCCTGCTGCTCACCGCCGTCGGCATCGCCTTCTTCTCCCCCGGCTCCGCCCTCGTGCTGCTGGCCACGTCCGTCGTCGCCGCCGCCGTAGTGCCCTGGATCTCACGGACGGCCTCCGCCCGCGCGGACGCCATCGCCCTGCCACTGCGCGGTGAGCTCGCCGACTCGGCCCGCGAACTCACCCGGACCGCAGCCGACCTCGTAGCCTACGGCGCTGCGGGCGCGCGGCTGGACGCCTTCGCAGCCATCGACGAGAAGCTGCGTCAGGCCGCGGCACGGTCGGCCTGGATCCGTGGCGTCGGTACCGCTGCGCAGGTGCTGGCGGCCGGAGCGGCCGTGATCGGTGCCCTGGTGATCGGCGGCAACCAGGTGCACGACGGGACGCTGGCGCCGGTGATGCTCGCAGTCGCCGTCCTCACGCCCCTCGCGCTGCACGAGGCACTCTCGACGCTGATCGCCTCGGCCCAGACCCGCACGCGGGCCCGCGCCGCCCTGCAACGGGTCTCGGAGGTGCTCGACGCAGAACCGGTCGGCGCCGGTGACCTCACCGATCCAGGTGCCCCGGTGGCCGACCCCAGCCTCGAGGTTCGTGACCTCGCCGTCGGCTGGCCCGGTTCACCGGAGATCGTGGCCGGCCTGACCTTCAGCGTCCGTGCAGGGGAGAAGGTGGCCATCGTCGGACCGAGCGGCGTCGGCAAGACCACCGTCGCCGCCACCGTCCTCGGGCTCATCCCTGCCCGCGGGGGCGAGGTGGTCGCGCACGGCCGGATCGGCTACCTGGCCCAGGACGCACACATCTTCACAACGACGGTCACGGAGAACGTACGCATCGGCAACCGCGACGCCACCGACGCCGACGTCGTGGAAGCGCTTGCCCGCGCCGGACTCGACCTGGACCCCCAGCGCCAGGTCGGCGAGGGGGGCGAGAGCCTCTCCGGCGGCGAGGCCCGTCGCGTGGCCCTGTCACGGCTGCTGGTCGGCGACTACCAGGTGATGATCCTCGACGAGCCCACCGAGCACCTCGATGCGGCAACGGCCACGGCCCTGATCGACGACATCTGGGCCGGGAGCGACGACCGTCCCGTTGTCGTGATCACCCACGACGCAGCCCTGGTCGCCCGTTGCGACCGGCTCGTGACCCTCGGCTGACCCGCCCACCTCGACGTTGCGCCACCTGGTGCACGTTGCGCCTGTTACAGCGGGCGCAAGGTGCACTAACTGGCGCGACGTCGCCGTGGGCCGCATCTTCACGGCAAGTTGACAGCCATCCGCCGGTAGATGAGAATGATTTTCATGAAGATCTGGAAGGCGCTCATCGTCGCCTGCGTCATGGCGCTGGCTGTCTCCGGCTGCGCCTCCGGCACCCCCTCCGCCGCCGACGGCAGGCTGAGTGTCCAGGTGGCGTTCTACCCCTTCCAGTTCATCGCCGAACGGGTCGGCGGCGACGCAGTGATGGTCACAAGCCTGACCGCGCCGGGGTCAGAGCCGCACGACCTCGAACTGACCCCCCGCCAGGTCGCCGGCCTGTCGACCGCCGACCTGCTGGTCTACCAGTCGGGCTTCCAGCCGGCCGTTGACACCGCGGTGGAACAGGCGAAGCCGGCGCGGGTCGTCGACACCGCCTCCTTCCTCACCATGCTGTCCGCCTCGGCCGACGGTGCCGAGGAGCCCGCGTCCGGCATTGACCAGCGCGACCCGCACACCTGGCTTGACCCGACAAACATGGCGCGCATCGCCGAGCATGTCCGCGAGGCCCTCACCGAGGCCCGACCGGCCGACGCTGCAGCGTTCGCCGCCAACACCACGAGACTGCTCGCCGACCTGGACGCCCTGGACGCCGACATCAAGGCCGACCTGACCGACTGCAAGATCCAGCCGTTCGTCACGTCCCATGCGGCCTTCGGCTACCTCGCCGAGCGCTACGGGCTGACCCAGGTCGGCATCCGTGGGCTCGAGCCCGACGTCGAGCCGAGCGCTGCCCGGCTGGCCGAGGTGCAGGCCATCGTGCGGGACAAGCACGTGACCACCATCTTCTTCGAGGCGCTGGTCTCACCCGTCGTGTCGCAGTCGGTCGCCAACGACCTGGGGCTGAAGACCGACGTGCTGGACCCGCTCGAGGGAATCACGGCTGACTCCCGGGGGAGCGACTACCTTGAGGTGATGCGTGCCAACGCGAACTCCCTGAAGGTGGCCAACCAGTGCTCCTGACCCCCGACGGCGCGACGGCCGTCCCTGCGCTCTCAGCCACCTCGGTGGACGTGGTGCTGAACGGCATCCCGATCGTCCGCGGAGCATCGCTGGCCATCGCACAAGGCGAGATGGTCGCGATCCTTGGTAACAACGGCTCTGGTAAGACCACCTTGATGCGGGCGCTGATGGGCCTGGTCCCGCACCGTGGCGACATCGAACTCTTCGGCACAGGGCTGGGCCAGTTCCGGGACTGGGGCCGGGTGGGCTACGTCCCGCAGCGCGGCAACATTCTCGTGCAGCAGGCGTCCGCCCGCGAGGTGGTCGCCAGCGGGCGCCTTGGCCGCCGTCGCGCCTTCCTGCCTGAGTCTGCTTCCGACAAGGCGGCCATCGCCGGCGCCCTCGCGGAGGTCGGCCTCGCAGACCGCGGCCGCTACCCGTTCGTCCGGCTCTCCGGCGGCCAGCAGCAGCGAGTGCTGATCGCGCGGGCGCTGGCCACCGGCGCCGACCTGATGGTCTGGGACGAGCCGCTCGCAGGCGTCGACCGCAACACCCAGGAACTGCTCGCCGGCGTCGCAGCCCGCCTCAAGGAGCGAGGGACGACGATCGTGATGGTGCTGCACGAGCTGGGTTGCTTCCGCAACCTGATCGACCGCAGCATCATCCTCGCGGACGGACGTGTCATGCCGCCCGGGTACGACCTGCACCACGGCGACCATCAGCACGGCCATGACCACGACGATCCCGAGCATGACCACCGAGCCATCCACGGCGGCCACGAGGTGGAGGACCACGAGCGTCCGCGCACCCACCACACCGGACTTGAGGTCGGCTGACATGGAATGGCTCACTCTCGCGTTCATGCAACGCGCCCTGATCGCCGCCCTGATCACGGGTGTCACGGCACCGGCGATCGGCACCTTCCTCGTCCAACGCCGGCTCAGCCTGCTCGGTGACGGCCTCGGCCATCTCGCCGTGGCCGGTGTCGGCCTCGCCTTCCTCACCGGCACCGCGCCCTTGCCGATGGCGGTGGCCATCTGCGTGCTCGGCTCGATCGGCATCGAGATGCTGCGGGAGTCCGGGCGCGCCAGTGGCGACGTCGGGCTCGCGATCCTGTTCTACGGCGGACTCTCCGGCGGCCTGTTGTTCGCCGGGCTGGCCGGCCAGGGAGCTGGAACGCTGTCGCAGTACCTGTTCGGCTCCCTGCTGACGATCAGTACTCAGGACCTGTGGGTGATCGCCGGTCTCGGCCTCGTCGTGCTCGTCGTCACCCTCGGGTTGTTGCCGCAGCTGTTCACCGTCTCGGCGGACGAGCCGTTCGCGCGCTCCATCGGGCTGCCGGCACGCTTCCTCAACATCCTCGTCGTCACTCTCGCCGCCATCACCGTCACCGTCTCCATGCGGACGGTCGGGCTGCTGCTGGTCAGCGCGCTGATGGTGGTGCCGGTCGCGACGGCCAACCACATCGTGATCGGGTTCCGCACCGGCCTGCTCGCGTCCATGGGGTTCGGCGCGGTCGCCGCCCTCAGCGGGACGATCGGCTCCTACTACCTGAACACCGCACCCGGGTCGCTGATCGTGGTGATCGCGATCGGCCTGTTCGCGCTCAGCTGGCCCCTCTCCAGGGTGCTGCAACGCCGGCAGCGTCCGATCATCGAGGTGGCCGACGCCGTCGAGCCCGCCACCCACGAGCTGACCGAAGCGCACCCGCATGTGCACAGTGAGGACTGCGGCCACCTGCCGGTCCAGCACGCCGGCCACGTCGACTACGTCCATGACGGCCACCGCCACGCGGCGCACGGAGACCACTATGACGAACACTGACCTCGGCCGGCCGAGCCCGCGGCAGACACGGCAGCGCTCGGAGATCCGGCACGCCGTCGAGGCGCTGGCGAGCTTCGCCACAGCCCAGGAGGTGCACGACCGGCTGCGCCATGAGGGCTCGGGTGTCGGCCTCGCAACGGTCTACCGGACCCTGCAGGCGATGGCCGGCGGCGGCGAGCTCGACTCGATCCGCAACCCCGACGGCCAGATCGCCTACCGGACCTGCTCGCCGGGCCACCACCACCACCTGATCTGCCGCACCTGCGGGAGGACGGTGGAGGTCACCGTGCCCCAGCTGGAGCGACTTGTGCGCGGCATGGCGGCCGACCATGGCTTCGCCAGCATCGACCACGAGGTGGAGTTCTTCGGCCTCTGCAAGGCCTGCGCCACCGCCTGACCCTCCCCCATCCCCGACTTGTCAGAACCAGGGGGTGCCATAGCCTCCCCTGGTTCTGACAAGTCGGGGATGGGCGGCGGTGGGTCGGTCAGGGCTGCTCTGTGACCAGGGGCGGGACGAGGACGCCTCCGGCCGTCGGCTCCCCCGTGCCGAGGGACGCGAGCACGATGTCGGCCACCTGTTGGGTTGTGCCCGTACTCGGGGACAGAGGGTCGACGAAGTCGTGCATCCACTTCAGGGCGGCATCGATGAGGGCCTCGCCGAGGTAGGCGCAGTGGCGCTCGAAGACCGCGGAGGTGAACGCCTTGGCTGCGTCCTTCCTGATCGCGAAGTCGCCGGGGTTGGTGACCAGCACGACGCGCTCGAGGTCGTGGCCGACGCCCACCGAGCCGTCGTACAACCACTCCGACAGGTGCAGGAACGACATGATGCCCGGCAGCGGGAAACCGGGATAGGCGTGCGGACTGCCCACGATCTTCGCCTTCACCCGCGGGTCCCACCACCAGTAGAGGCGCGGAACGATCCTGGGGAACTTCACGAACAGGCGGACCAGCGGGAGCGGGAAGCCCACGGGCGCCACCAGCGGAGCGGCCAGGACCAGCCGGCTGACCTCCTCCCGCGTGGCAGCGGCCCAGCCGGCAATCGTCGCACCCGCCGAAAGGCCCACCACCCACACCGGACCCGCGAATCCGGCAGCGATGTCGACGACCGCATTGAGGTGACCGACGAGTTCCCCGGTGGTCAGCTTCAGCAGGTGACGGTTCAGCACATCCTGCTCGCCGTGATAAGGCATTCGCGGCACAAGCACGCGATAGCCGGACGACTGCAGTGCTTCTGCAACGGCGCGGAATTGTGACGGCGCATTGGTGAAGCCGTGCCAGATCACGATGGTCGCCACGGCATTGCCGTCCGGTTCGAAGAGGCGGCTGCGCGTCGCCTCGGGGATTCCCTCGTCCAGCGCAGACAGCGCTGCGAATGCCGCCATTGCCTCGGCGTGGTTCGTCGTGGGTTGCGGGTGTCCGGGGGCCACCGTTCGTAGCGGCATCAGTCGGCGGAACCAGGCCTGTTCTGAGGCCTGCTTTTCGGCGGTCATTGGCGGGGCCCCGATTCTGTGGTCACGTTCAGCGGAGGCTAGCAGTCCCGCTGTGCGGCAAACTTAGTATTTCTGCCGCCAAAGGCGCCAGAGAACGCCATAATGCCGGAATCGGCACTTTGGCCGGCACTAGAGTCCACGCGGCGGACCCACCGGTCCGCCACAAAACCGCCACTGCGAAAGGCAAAAGATGCCGGAATTCTGGTCAGCACTGGGCAACACCATCTGGTGGGCCTTCTCCCTCCTCGTCATGATCTCGTACCTGATGGTGCTGTTCTCGATCATCGGCGATGTGTTCCGCGACCACTCGCTCAGCGGTGGCGCGAAGGCTCTATGGATCTTCTGCCTGGTCTTCTTCACGTTCATCACGGCCATCATCTACATCCTCGTCCGCGGCAAGGGCATGACCGAGCGCTCCATTGCACAGGCCAACCAGAACAAGCAGGCCGCAGACAACTACATCCGTTCCGTTGCCGCCAGTCCGGCGGATGAGATCGCCAGCGCGAAGGCACTGCTGGACGCCGGCACGATCAACGCAGACGAGTTCGCCTCCCTGAAGGCCAAGGCGCTGGCCTGAGGAGCGGAGGCCTGAGCCCTGAGCGCCACCGTCCACCCGACGGTGGCGCTTATTCAATTTCCGAAGATTGGTAGAACATTCTGACATACCCACCCGGGTATTTACGCGTAGGAGTTATTGCATAAATTGCCTTGTGAACCCCGAAGTGGAGCTGACGAGCGGAGGGAGTACATTTACCCCCGTACCCCGATACCTGTACCCCCAACGAAGGGTGGCCCATGGCCCGCGACATCACGGAGCTCCCAGACCTGGCAGTTGAAGGTGGGCGCGTCGCCCCGATCCGCTCGCGGATGCCGGTCTACGTCGATCTGCTCCCACCATGCAACAGCGGTTGCCCTGCGGGGGAGAACATCCAGGAGTGGCTCCGGCTGGTGAAGGCCGGCCAGGAGGAGGCAGCCTGGCGCGAGCTCGTGAAGAACAATCCGTTCCCCGCGATCCACGGCCGGGTCTGCTACCACCCGTGCGAGGCGGCCTGCAACCGGGTTGAACTGGACGGGTCGGTGTCCATCCACTCCGTGGAACGCTACCTCGGCGACCTCGCGATCGAGAAGGGCTGGACGTTCGAGAAGCCTCGCTTCTCCACCGGACGCCGGATCCTCGTGATCGGCGCCGGCCCTTCCGGCCTGAGCGCTGCCTACCAGCTGGCCAGGATGGGCCACGAGGTAGAGATCAGGGACTCCTCTGACTCCCCCGGCGGCATGATGCGCTACGGCATCCCCGAGTACCGCCTGCCCCGCGACATCCTGGACGCCGAGGTCGCGCGCCTGCTCGACCTCGGTGTGCGGATCGTGAACAACTACACCGTCAAGGACCTGATGGCAGACCAGGCCGAGGGCGGCTTCGAGGCCACCTTCGTCGCCATCGGTGCGCACCTGTCCAAGCGGGTCGATATTCCCAACCGGGACGCCTCGAAGATCGTCGACGCGGTCACCTTCCTGCGGGACGTGGCCTCCGGCGAGCGCCCGCTGATCGGTCGCAAGGTGGCCGTCTACGGCGGCGGCAACACGGCGATGGATGCCGCACGCGTGGCCCGGCGGCTGGGCGCGGAGGAGTCGATCATCGTCTACCGCCGCACGGAGGAGCAGATGCCCGCCCACGCGGAGGAGCGCGAAGGCGCCCTGCGCGAAGGCGTGAAAATGAACTGGCTGCGCACGATCACAGCCCTCGACGAGGGCGACCTCACCGTGGAGATCATGGAGCTCGACGAGGACGGCCGCGCCCGTGGCACCGGCCGGTTCGAGAAGCTGGAGGCCGACACCGTCATCCTCGCCCTCGGCCAGGAGACCGACTCCAACTTCCTGCGCCGCATCCCCGGGATGCACTTCGAGCACGACGTCGTGCAGGTGGACCCGCGCACCCTGATGACCGGCGTCCCCGGCATCTTCGCCGGCGGCGATGCCGTCCCGTCCGAGCGGACGGTGACCATCGGCGTCGGGCACGGCAAGCGCGCGGCCACCCAGATCGACGCCTGGCTGGCCGGTCGCGAGGCCCCATCGCGGCCCAAGCACGACCTGGCGAGCTTCGACAAGCTCCACCTGTGGTACTTCGGCGACGCGCGCCGCAACACACAGCCCGAACTTGAGCCCTCCGAACGTGTCACCGACTTCGACGAGATCGTCGGCGGGCTGACCGACGAACAGGCCCACGTCGAGGCCGCCCGCTGCCTGTCGTGCGGCAACTGCTTCGAGTGCGACGGCTGCCTCGGCGCCTGCCCGGAAGGCGCGGTGATCAAGCTCGGCAAGGGCCTGAAGTACAGGTTCGACTACGACAAGTGCACCGGGTGTGCCACCTGTTACGACCAGTGCCCCGTGCACGCCATCGACATGATCGAGGAGATCCGATGAGCCGCGTGATCATCGACGGGAACGAGGCCGCAGCTTCTGCGTCCTACCGGCTCAACGAGCTGTGCAGCATCTACCCGATCACCCCGTCCTCGACGATGGCGGAACTGGCCGACGAGTGGTCGGCCAAGGGCCAGCCGAACGTGTACGGCACCGTCCCCACCGTCATCGAGATGCAGTCGGAGGGTGGGGCTGCCGGTGCGCTGCACGGCGCCCTGCAGGGTGGCGCCCTGAGCACGACGTTCACCGCGTCCCAGGGCCTGTTGCTGATGATCCCGAACATGTACAAGATCGCCGGCGAGCTCACCTCCATGGTGCTCAACGTCGCCGCGCGTTCGCTGGCGGCCCAGGGCCTGAGCATCTACGGCGACCACCAGGACGTGATGGCTGTCCGCCAGACCGGGTTCGCGATGCTGAACTCCTCCAGCGTCCAGGAGGCCCACGACATGGCCGCCATCTCGCAACTGGCCACCATGAGGTCGCGGGTGCCGTTCGTGCACTTCTTCGACGGCTTCCGCACCAGCCACGAGGAGAACAGCGTCGAGCTGCTCGCCGACGCGGAGCTGCTGCAGCTGGTGCCCGAGCAGCTCGTGCGCGCCCACCGCGGCCGCGCACTCTCGCCCGAGCACCCCTACATCCGCGGAACAGCGCAGAACCCGGACACCTACTTCCAGGGTCGCGAATCGGTCAACCCGTACTACACCGCAGTACCAGGCATCGTGTCGGACGCCATGGACACCTTCGCCGGCATCACCGGGCGTGCCTACGACCTCGTCGAGTACTACGGCGATCCTGAGGCAGAGCGCGTCATCGTGATCATGGGCTCCGGGGCGCACACCGTCCGCAGCACCGTGGAACACCTGGTCGCCCGCGGCGAGAAGGTCGGCGTCGTGCAGATCCGGCTGTACCGGCCGTTCCCGACGGCGGAGGTGCTTGCCGCGATCCCGGCCAGCACCCGTGCCCTCGCGATCATGGACCGCACCAAGGAGCCGGGCTCCGGCGGCGAGCCGCTGTTCCTTGACGTGGCAGCGGCGATGGGCGAGGCCTACGCCTCCGGCGCGAGGCTGTCGAACCATTTCGCCAGCGGGATGCCACTGCTGGTCGGCGGCCGCTACGGCCTGTCCAGCAAGGAGTTCACGCCCGCCATGGTCGTGGGCGTCTTCGAGGAACTCGCCCTTGCCTCCCCGCGTCCGCGGTTCACCATCGGCATCAACGACGACGTCACCATGCTGTCGCTGCCGTACGACCCGAGCCTCGACCTCGAGGACCCGGCCACCCTGCGCGCGGTGTTCTACGGGCTCGGCTCCGACGGCACGGTCGGCGCGAACAAGAACAGCATCAAGATCCTCGGCGGAATCGACAACACGTACGCCCAGGGCTACTTCGTCTACGACTCCAAGAAGTCGGGCTCGCGGACGGTGTCGCACCTGCGCTTCGGCCCGAACCCGATCGAGGCGCCGTACCTGGTCAGCCAGGCCGGCTTCATCGGCTGCCACCACTGGTCGATCCTCGAGCGGATGGACGTGCTCGAGTTCGCCCGTCCCGGCACGATCCTGCTGATCAACACGCCCTACGAACCGAACGAGACCTTCGCGCACCTGCCGGAGCCGATGCAGCGCAAGATCATCGACCTCGGCATCGAGTTGTGGGCCATCGACGCCAACCTCGTCGCCCGCAAGGCCGGCATGGGCAAGCGCACCAACACGGTGCTGCAGACCTGCTTCTTCGCGATCAGCAAGGTGCTGCCGCGCGACGAGGCCATCGACGAGGTCAAGCGGACGATCCGCAAGACCTACGCGCGCAAGGGCGCAGACGTCGTCGTCAAGAACGAGGCTGCTGTCGACGCTTCTGTGGAGAACCTGCACCGCGTCCCCGTCCCCACAGAGACCGTCGGCGAGACCGGCATGATCCCGCCGGTGCCCGCCAACGCGCCAGAGTTCGTGCGCACCGTGACCGCCTCCATGCTGCTCGGCACCGGTGACCAGCTGCCGGTGAGCGCACTGCCGGTGGACGGCACCTACCCGTCCGGCACGACGAAGTACGAGAAGCGCAACATCAGCGACGTCATCGCCGAGTGGGACTCCGAGGCCTGCATCCAGTGCGGCAACTGCGCGTTCGTCTGCCCGCACGCAGTACTGCGCGCCAAGTACTACAACTCCTCTGCCCTCGACGGCGCCCCTGAGGGCTTCGGCTCCGCGCCGCTGAACGCCGCCGGCTTCCCCGGCTCCCGCTACACCCTGCAGGTGTACGCCGAGGACTGCACCGGCTGCGGCCTGTGCGTCGAGGCATGCCCGGTCAAGCCGCTGGGCACCGGCGGCGTGCGCAAGGCGATCAACCTGACGCCCGTGCAGGACCGCTCCAAGGAGATCGCGAACGTCAAGTTCTTCGAGACGATCCCGGTGAACCGGCGCTCCCGCGTGGACTTCGCCAACGTGCGCGGCACCCAGTTCCTCGAGCCGCTGTTCGAGTTCTCCGGCGCCTGCTCCGGCTGCGGCGAGACACCGTACCTGAAGCTGCTCACCCAGCTGTTCGGTGGCCGCGCGACCGTTGCCAACGCCACCGGCTGCTCCTCGATCTACGGCGGCAACCTGCCCACCACGCCGTGGTCGTCCAACAAGTACGGGCGCGGTCCGGCCTGGTCGAACTCGCTGTTCGAGGACAACGCCGAGTTCGGTCTCGGCCTCCGGCTCGCTGCGGACCTGCACACCGCCACCGCACGGCGGCGGCTGGAGGCGCTCCGCGAGGAACTCGGTGACGAGAACGTCGAACTGATCCTCGACGCGCCGCAGAAGTACGAGTCGGAGCTCAGCCAGCAGCGCGCGCGGGTCGATGCGCTGAAGGCGCGGCTGGACACCATGTCCGGACCGCTCGTCGAGGACCTACGGTCCGTCGCCGACCACCTGCTGCGCCGCTCGGTGTGGATCGTCGGTGGCGACGGCTGGGCCTACGACATCGGCTCTGCCGGCGTCGACCACGTGCTGGCTTCCGGCCGCAACGTGAACATCCTCGTGCTCGACACCGAGGTGTACTCCAACACCGGCGGCCAGGCGTCCAAGTCGACGCCGATGGGCGCGGTCGCGAAGTTCGCGTCCGCAGGAAAGCCGACCGGGAAGAAGGACGTCGCCCTGCAGGCGACCGCCTACGGCAACGTCTACGTCGCCCGGGTGGCGATGGGGGCCGACAAGCAGCAGACCCTGACCGCCTTCCGTGAGGCCGAGGCCTACGACGGTCCGAGCCTGATCCTCGCCTACAGCCACTGCATCGCCCACGGCATCGACATGCGCAAGGGCCTCGACCAGCAGTACGCGGCCGTTGCGTCCGGCCACTGGCCGCTGATGCGGTACAACCCGGTGCTGCGTGCGGCAGGGAAGAACCCGTTCATGCTCGACTCGCCGCGTCCACGGATACCGCTGCGCGACTACCACGCCCAGGAGTTGAGGTTCCGGATGCTGATGAACTCCGATCCGGAGTCGGGCGAGCGACTGCTGGCCATGGGCCAGGAAGCGGTGAACCGCCGTTGGGCGGAGTACGAGGAGATGGCCACCCGTGGCGCCGACCGGTTCGCAGAGGTCGCGAAGCCCTGACCTCCCCGGCGCTACAGTGTTGGTCGAATCCGAGCAGGAGGGCCTGAGATCAGCGATAGCGTTTCACCGGCGCCGGACGCCGACGTCCCCGCCACCGGGTCCGTCCCGGCACGCCGACCCCTGACGATCGCCGAGTTCACCGACAACTACGGCCCCGCCCACAGCGGCCTGCTCTATGCCGTCCAGTTCCTCGAGGAGCAGGTGCTGGCAGCGGGGCACAGGGTGCTGCTGGTCGCGCCGGTGGCGGACGGGCCGAACCCGCACGCCGGGCACCCCCGTCGCCGCGAGATCCGGCTGCCGTCGGTGCCGATCCCCGGCACCCAGATCCGGTTGAGCATGGGGCAGGACTTCGACTACCGGCTCGCCCAGATGGTGGCCAACCCGCCGGACCTGATCCACGTCCACGGCCTCGGGCCGATCGGCATGCTGGGCATGTGGGTGGCTGAACGCACCGGACGTCCGCTGGTGATCACCTGGCACACCGACTTCGAGGCCTACGCCGACTACTACTGGCATGTCGCGCCGCTGCTGAACGCCGCCTACAAGGTGTACGAGCTCCACCACGCGAAGAGCACCTGGACCCAGCTGAAGAAGATGAAGCTGAAGGCGCCCCGCCGCGGCGGAGCGCAGGTCGAACTGCTGCAACTGGCGGCGAAGATGCTCACCGACGCCGACCTGGTGACCACACCGTCGGACAAGACCGGGAAGCGGGTGCTGGAGATCGCGCCGACGGCGAAGGTGCGGGTGGTGCCCAACGGCACGGACGCGCTGCCCGTGTTGCCGCCGATCGCCAAGGGGCGCGGACCGAGGCTGCTCTACGTCGGGCGGATCTCGATCGAGAAGGGCATCGGTCTGATGCTGGACGCGTTCGAGCTGGTCCGCGACCAGGTGCCGAACGTCGAGCTGATGATCGTCGGCGACTGGAAGGAAACGCCGGCCAGCCTGCGCCGACGGCTGCAGCGGGCCGCCCGTTTCGGCGGCGTGAAACTGCCGGGCCAGATCCCGCGGGAGAAGCTGGGCGCCTACTACGCCTCCGGCGACGCCTTCGTGTTCGCCTCCCTCACCGACACCCAGGCCCTCGTCCTGCACGAGGCCGCGCATGCAGGGCTGCCGTTCGTGATGGTCGACCACGAGTTGCGGCTGGTCGTCGATCCCGGCGTCAATGCCGTGCTCGCACGTCCCAACGCCGTCTCGCTGGCCGGTGCGATGGTCAGCATGCTGAACGCCATGAAGGACGAGGAGTTCGCAGCAACGGCGAGCGCCCGCAGCCGCGAGCTGGCTTCGAGGTTCACCATCGCGAACCAGTCCAAGGAGTTCGTCGACATCTACGAGGCCCTGGCTGACGGGCGCGAGGTGGCACTCACCGAGGGACTCAATCCCGACTACGGCCGGCGGGTGTTCCCGCGTCGCAGGGTCACTGCGACGTTCGAGAGCCCGGATCCCTCTGCCCTCGAACCGGTGGAGGCACCACGCCCGAACCGATGGTGGCCGTGGTCGAGGCTGTCGCCGACTCCGGGACAGTGACGGGAGTCACGAACACCAGCCGGCTCTGCACCGCATGGCCGGCGAGGAAGAGGCCCGCCTCGGTGAGGACCATGGCGGCAACGATGCCGAGTACCGGCGTGAGCACCTCCATCAGCACGAGGTTCGCCGGTTCAGGCGGAGGGCGTGAAGCCGCGCAGGCGCAGGCTGTTCAGCACGACGAACACGCTCGAGAAAGCCATCGCCGCCCCGGCGATCATCGGGTTCAGGAAGCCGAGCGCGGCGAGCGGGATGGCCGCGACGTTGTAGGCGAACGCCCAGAACAGGTTGCCGCGGATGCGTCCGAGGGTCGCGCGGGACAGCCTGATCGCGTCGCCGGCCACCCGCAGGTCGCCCCGCATCAGGGTGAGGTCCGCTGCCTGGATCGCAGCGTCCGTGCCGGTGCCCAGAGCGATGCCGAGGTCCGCCTGCGCAAGGGCCGCGGCATCGTTGACGCCGTCACCGACCATGGCGACGCGGCGTCCGGCGGCCTGGAGCTCCTTGATCTTCGCGACCTTGTCCTGCGGAAGGACGCCGGCGATCACGTCGTCGATGCCCACCTCTGCGGCCACCACGCCGGCCGTCGCCGCGTTGTCACCGGTCAGCAGGATCGGGGTGAGCCCCAGGCGTCGGAAGGCAGCAACAGCCTCCGCTGACGTCGGCTTCACCGTGTCTGCGACGAGGATCGAGCCGCGGTACCGGCCGTCCCAGGCCACCGCCACCTCGGTAGCCGCCGCTTGGTGTCGGGAATTCGCGTCCAGATCCAGCTGGTCGCCCTGAGGAGGCCCGACAGGTGCTTCGGGTTGAGAATTCCCGACAACGACCCAGTCCGGACGACCCACGCGCACCTCACGACCGTCGACAAGGGCGACGATTCCCTGCCCCGGGGTGTTGGTCAGGGTGGTCACGGCGAGGTCGCTGCCCGCGCGGGCTGCGATCGCCCGGGCGATCGGGTGCTCGGACCCGGCCTCCGCGGCCCCGGCATAACGCAGGAGCTCGGCCCCGGTGGTGCCTCCGGCAGCCCGGACGTCGACGACCGACATGGTGCCGGTGGTCACCGTCCCGGTCTTGTCGAGGACGATGGTGTCGACCTCGCGGGTGCGCTCGAGCGCCTCCGCGCCCTTGATCACGATGCCCAGCTGCGCACCGCGCCCGGTGCCGACGAGCAGTGCCGTCGGGGTGGCCAGCCCCAGCGCGCACGGGCAGGCGATGATGAGCACCGCCACGGCTGCCGCCGCCGCGAAGGCGAGGCTTTCCCCGACGAGCAGCCAGGTGCCGAGGGTGAGTGCAGCAAGGACGAGGACGGTGGGGACGAAGACGGAGGAGATGCGGTCGGCCAGCGCCTGCACCTTGGCCTTGCCGGTCTGCGCCTCCTCGACGAGTCGGGCGATGTGGGCCAGCTGGGTGTCCCTGCCCACGCGGGTCGCGCGCACGACAAGCCGTCCGGTCGTGTTCAGGGTGGCGCCTATCACCTGGGTACCTGCGACCACGTCCACCGGGACCGATTCGCCCGTGACGAGAGAGTTGTCGATGGCGGAGAAGCCTTCGACCACCTCACCGTCGGTCGCGACCTTTTCGCCGGGGCGTACGACGAAGAGGTCACCGACGGCGAGCCGGTCGATCGACACCTGGCGCTCGGCGCCATCGACGAGCAGCGTCGCCTCGGTGGCCCCGAGGTGCAGCAGTGCGCGGACGGCCTCGCCGGCCGCGGCCTTCGACCGGGCCTCGATGTAGCGTCCGAGCAGCAGGAAGACGACGATGCCTGCCACGGCTTCGAAGTAGATGTTGGCCTCGCCCGCTCCGCGCATCAGCTCTAGCTGGAACGGGTGGGTGTAGCCCAGGCGTCCGGCGTCACCGAAGAACAGGGCGTACAACGACCATCCGAACGCAGCGGTGGTTCCGAGGCTGATCAGAGTGTCCATCGTTGTCGCCAGGTGCCTGGCGTTCACGAGGGCCGAGTGGTGGAACGGCCACGCCGCCCAGGCATAGACCGGGACTGTGAGCGCGAGGCTCACCCACTGCCAGCCGGTGAACTGCAGCGCAGGCACCATCGCCATCGTGATCACGGGGACGCCGAGGACGACGGCCCAGATCAGGCGTCCGCGCAGGGCGGCAGCATGGTCGACGGGTACCGTGTCCGGCTCGGGCATCGCCGCGCGGTAGCCGGTGTTCTCCACCACCTGGATGAGGTCCTCCACCCGCAACATCGACGGGTAAAGCACCTTCGCCTTCTCGGTCGCGTAATTCACCGATGCCTGCACCCCGTCCAGCTTGTTGAGCTTCTTCTCGATCCGGGCGGCGCAGGACGCACAGGTCATGCCCGAGATGTCGAGGTCCACCGACTCCCGCTGCTGGGTGCTCATCGGTTCAGGCGACGCTGTACTGGTCGCCGGCCTCGTAGACGGCCTCGACGATGCGGTCGAAGTCGACGGGGGCCTCGGACGTGACGTCGAGCTTGCCGGTCTCGAGGCTGACGGCTGCCTCTGTGACGCCGGGGACTGCGCCGACCTCCTCGGAGATCGCGTGTGCACAGTGGTTGCACGTCATTCCGGTGACGGTGTAGCTGGTGATCATTGCCGTGCCTTTCTTGTTGGGGGGTCTTGCGTTCGGGGGCTTGCCGGGTTCAGGAGCGGACGAGCCGTGCGATGGCTGCGGAGGCCTCCGCGAGCTTGAGTTCCGCCTCTTCGCCGCCGGCGCGGGCGGCGCGGACGACGCAGTGGCTGAGGTGCTCGTCGAGCATGGCGAGCGCCAGGCCCTCGAGGGCCTTCGTCACTGCGGACACCTGGGTGAGGATGTCGATGCAGTACTGCTCCTCGTCCACCATGCGTTGCAGGCCCCGCGCCTGGCCTTCGATGCGCTTCAGGCGGCGCAGGTACTCGTCCTTGTGGTCGAGATAACCGTGTCCGGAGTCGTGGTGACAATCGGACGGGTGTGACAACTGATCATGGTGGTTCGTAGGCATGTTCATCCTCCCTTGTCAGGATACCCCCCATGGGTATCGTTCGCCAACGCGGAGGTTGTGGACATTGTGTGCATAACCCTCGGGCCGACGCGCCATACACCACCCGAGTCGTGGGCTGTCAAGTGGGCAACCGTCATCCCCTGTTCACCTGGAATTTCTTTCTGTCCACACGTGTACGAACTCGTATCCCCTAGTCAACAGGCGATTGAACCCGGTTCAATTGCTGCATCCACAGCTACGACACTGCGTCGTACACAGGCCGCCCGGCGTGGCGTCCACGTTGTCCCCAAATGATCCACAGGGCCTGTGGATGACGCCGTTGAGGGCTGGTCCGGATGGGTCTAGGTTGACCAAGGTCGGTCACACCCCTTGCCGGCTGCCAAAGACTGTCAGAGGAGCGTCCTAGTGTGCTCATCAGAGCTCAACTGCTGCTCCTGGAGGAAAAATGTCGCTCGCTGAGGTGATGCCGTACGGCTCCGAAGCCGACTATGCCGGTCCCGACCGGACTCCCCCGCAGGATGTAGCAGCAGAGCAGAGCGTTCTCGGCGCCATGCTGTTGAGCAAGGACGCCATCGGCGACGTCGCAGAGGTCGTCAAGGGCAGGGACTTCTACCGGCCGGCGCACGAGACCATCTACGAAGCGATCATCAACCTGTACGGCCGTGGCGAGCCGGCCGACGCCATCACCGTCGCCGACGAGCTGGCCAAGCAGGGCGAGCTCGGCAGGGTGGGTGGCCACATCTACCTGCACGACCTGCTCTCGCAGGTCTCGATCGCCTCCAACGCCGGCTACTACGCGGAAATCGTCAAGGAGAAGGCGATCCTGCGACGCCTCGTCGAGGCGTCGATCAAGATCTCCCAGATGGGTTACGCCGGCCAGGGCGATGTCGCCGGAATCGTGGACGCGGCCCAGCAGGCCATCTACGAAGTGGCAGAGGGCAAGGCCAGCGAGGACTACGAACCGCTGTCCGCGCTGATGGAATCAACGCTGGACGAGATCGAGGCGCTCAGCGCGCACGGCATCATGGCCGGCGTCCCGACCGGGTTCGTCGAACTTGATGAAATCACCAATGGGCTGCACGCCGGCCAGATGGTGATCATCGCCGCCCGCCCCGGTGTCGGAAAGTCGACGCTCGGGCTCGACCTGGCGAGGTCCGCGTCCATCCAGCACGGGTTGTGCTCTGCCTTCTTCAGCCTGGAAATGACGAAGACCGAAATCGTGATGCGCCTGATCTCCGCGGAGGCGCAGGTGCCTCTCGGTGACATCCGCAAGGGGCGGATGAGCGACGAGAACTGGGGACGGATCGCGCGCAAGACCGCCGACGTGTCCTCCGCTCCGCTGTACATCGACGACTCGCCGAACCTGACCATGATGGAGATCCGGGCGAAGGCGCGGCGGCTGAAGCAGCGCAACGACCTGAAGCTCGTGATCGTCGACTACATGCAGCTGATGAGCTCGGGCAAGCGCGTGGAGAGCCGCCAGCTCGAGGTGTCGGAGTTCTCGCGGCAGATGAAGTTGCTGGCCAAGGAGCTCGAGGTACCGGTGGTGGCGCTGTCGCAGCTCAACCGTGGTCCCGAGCAGCGCACGGACAAGAAGCCGATGCTCTCCGACCTGCGTGAATCCGGCTCGCTGGAGCAGGACGCCGACGTCGTGATCCTGCTGCACCGCGACGACATGTACAACAACGCCTCCGAGCGTTCCGGCGAGGCCGACTTCATCATCGCCAAGCACCGTAACGGCCAGACCAAGACGGTCACCGTTGCCTTCCAGGGCCACTACAGCCGCTTCGTCGACATGCAGCACTGAGGCGTTCAGCAGCACCGACTGGGGCGTGCCGGGACCTCCGGTCGAGTATCAGCGTCGGCCCGGGTCGCCTCTCACGTCCATGAGCATCGGATGGGTCCTGCACCGTGACTGGGTCGTGGTCGACCAGTCGTTCGCGGACGAGCTGAACGGGGTGCTGGCGTTCCAAAGGCCGCCCGCCGACAGCACCATCGTGCTCGTCGCGCGATCCGTCCGCCATGCTCCCGAGTTCGTACTCCGGGTGGTCGGCCATCCGGTGGTCGTGATCACCGAGTCCTACGACGGCAATGACGGCGCGATCGACACCAGCGGGACGGCGGGCACCCCTGGGGCACCCGGTCGTCCGGCCTCGGCGCTGTCCCTGTACGCCCTTGGCGCAACCAACGTGAGGCTCATCGCCCGCGGTGGCTCCGGCAATCCCCCCTCCGACGGTTGTGGAGGGACGGACGGCGGGGCCGGTGCGCTGGTCACCTTCCGGGCGCTGGCTCGCACGGGGATCCAGGCCCCACCCGAGCTCTGCGGGAAGGGCGGCTCCGGGGCGACAGCCGGCGCCACCGTCGCAGCGTCCGTCTCGTGGTACGCCCGGAGCGGGCAGTGGCGCTCCGACGTCGAGGCCGTCCTGGGCGGCAGCCCCGTCGCCCGCGCGGCCTGACCGATGTGCCGGGTTGCGCGTCGGCCCTCCAACGGGGCAGTGACGAGCTGCGCAGGGAGATCGGAGGCGAGCGTCTTCCGCTTCTCCTCCGCCCACCTCACGAGGATCACGGAACTGGCTTCGGTGTCGGTGCAGGGCTCGAAGATCAAGACCAGCTTCCCCGGCTACTCCATCAACCTGCTGGTTCTGCCCAAGCTGTGGCCGTTTGGGTATCTTCGAGCCAGCCCGCGAACGGAGGCCCACCGTGGAGCACCCGAGGATGTTCGACGACGACGACCCCGTGCTGGCCCGCGTGCGACTGATCACCCTTGTCCTGCCCGAAGCCCTGGAGAAGGTGTCGCATGGCCGTCCGTGCTTCTACACACGCAAGGTCTTCGCATACTACGGCGGATCGCAGAAGGTCAACGGGGAGTGGGTGCAGCACCCGAACTCGGTCATGGTGCTCGCCGACCTCGACGGGCAGTCCGCGATGCGGGCGCTGCCCCAGGCCTGGGTGCCCGGCTACCTCGGTCCCTACGGGTGGACGGGGCTCGACCTCGGCCCGCGCACCGACTGGGACGACGTGGCCGGCTTCATCGAGGAGTCGTACCGGTTCACCGCCACGGCCCGGTTGATCACGCTGCTCGACGGATCGTGAGAGATGAACGGGACCACGCCGGTGCTCGCGTCCCTTCCGGTGGAGCCCGGCGCACCCGCGCCGGGGAGATGTATCTGGCCGGTCAGGCGTAGCTGCGGGCGACGGACAATGCCTGCGCGCCATAGCCGGCGCCGAACAGGAGTGCGTGGAACATCAGCGGTGACAACGCGTGCAGCGACAGGCGGTCCCGCCAGCCGTCGGCCAGCGGCGAGGCCTCGTCGTAGGCTGCGTAGACCTCGGCGAGGTGGGCGAGGCCGAAGAGCGCGAGCATGCCGAGGTCGGATTCTGCGTGGTCGCCGCGGGCGAGCGGGTCGATCAGGACAGCGCCGGTGTCGCCGCCCGTCCACAACACGTTGCCGGCCCAGAGGTCACCGTGGACGCGAGCGACCGCGGCTGTGACCAGGCCGGGCTGGGGCACGTCGAACTCGCCGGCGCGGAGCCGGTCGCAGAGGCGGTCGTAGGTGCGCGCCTCCGCCGCGTCGATCAGGCCGCCGTCGCGCATGCGCCGGGTGAAGACCGCGATGCGCCAGTCGGCGTAGAACCGGCCCCAGGTCGACGGTGCGTCCGCAGCGTCGAGGATGAACGGCTGGCGGGAACGCCCGATGGTGTCACCGCCGGGCCAGTCGTCGGGTGGACAGCCGAACCAGCCCGCGCCGGCGGCATGCGTCCGTGCCAGCGAGGCACCGAGCCGTCTCGCGGACTCCCTGGTTGCGGCAACCTCCGCGATGTACTCAAGTTCGAGCCGGTTGTGGGTGAGGTCGACGATGCGCGCAATCCGGGTGCCGCCGGCCTGCTCTGCGTCCGCGAGCCAGCGGAGTCCGGCGGCCTCCTGGTCGAGCCGCTCACCGCTCGGGGCGGTCTTCACGAAGGTTTCCGGCACGCCGCCACCGTAGCCGCGCGTCATTCGGCCGACCCTCTGCGCAGCACGTCCTCGAACGAATCGGGCATCCGTCCGATGACGGCTGTGAGGTCAGGGGTGACCTCGGCGAAACGGCCCTGGTCGATGCTCTCGAACATCGAGGTGAAGGCGTAGCT
Source organism: uncultured Actinomycetota bacterium (assembly GCA_963799235.1). Classification (GTDB taxonomy): domain Bacteria; phylum Actinomycetota; class Actinomycetes; order Propionibacteriales; family Propionibacteriaceae; genus Propionicimonas. The sequence continues at coordinate 782,956 of CAWCWL010000002.1, forward strand.
CCACCACGGGTCGGTGCCGGTCTCGATGAGGCGATGCCGGAACTCGTCCGGAGTGATGGTGTTGGCGCGCACCTGTCGTCCGCCGAGACGGGACGCGAGCGCTGACAGCTGGTCGAGTTCGAACGCCGCCGGGCCCGTGATCGTTGCCAGCCGCGGAGTGGGGCCGACCGCGGCGCTGGCGAGGGCGCTCGCGACGTCGGCGCGGCCGATGGGCGCCACCGGCGCTCGCATCGGAAGCGCAAGCTCTCCGGAGCGTGCGGCGTCCAGCACCCAGCGTCCGAAGAACTCGGCGTAGAGCCCTGCCCGCAGGACCACCGGCTCAGGGCAGGACTCGGCGAGCTGGACCTCGGTGTCGGCGTACACGGGGGCATAGCAGAAGGGCGATTCGGCGTCGGCATCCTGCGAGCTCAACAGCACGATCCGCCGTACACCGGCACTGGTGGCCGCACACAGGATGTTGTGGTGGTGCGCGAGGACGCGGTCGGCCCGACCGTCACTGCCGATGAAGACAAGGGTGTCGGCTCCCTGCAGCGCCCCGTCGAGGCTGGCCCGATCGGCATAGTCGACGACGGCAGCTGTGGCTGACCGGTGGGCTCGCCGCGCATCACGGACCAGGGCGGTCACCGGTACGCCGTCTGCGGTGAGCAGGCCGACCACCCGACCGCCGATCGCGCCGGCTGCGCCGGTCACCGCCACGCGTCCGGGTCTCGTCTGCGGGCCTGTCGTCACGGCGGCAGCCTAGTAACCCTCGTGCTGCCACAAAGCGTGGCGGGACAGGGCGAGGTCCTTCATCAGCCGGGGCGTGCGGCGTCGACCCACCTGCGCCAGCCACTGAGTGGGCGGGTAGGCGAGCCTGACGACGAAGTAGTCGGCGAACTCGACGACCCCGAACAACCACACTGCAAGGACCGCCGCCGCGGCCAGAGGCTCCGCCGGCCACCAGAGCGCGACTCCCGCAAGACCGAGCGCGAGGAGGCCGGCATCGAGGACACGCAGGACCCGATAGCTCGCCGCCATCGGGGTCGGCAACCGGTGCGTACCGCTTCTGACCAACCAGTACACCCCGGCCTGCACCAGGACGAAGAGAAGCGGTGCCAGTGCGCTCCACACGGGCGCGGCCGGCAGGCCGGCGTGGATCACGGCAGGGGCTGCGAGGAAGGCAAACACGGCTGCAGCCACCAGTTCGCCGATCCCAAGGTTCACCAGCCTGAGCTTGATGGAGGTGCGCCGTCTGGTCATTGAGGTCCAGTGTCCCACTGCGTCGTTTCGAGCCGACATCGGTCATTTGTCAATGGGCAAATGGTTCGTTGTGGATAACCTGAGAATTGGTGTTTGTGCTTGTGGATAACACCTTTTCGGCCTGAAACTGTCAGTGCCGGTGTTTAGCGTTGTCGTATGGCGCAGGGATTGGACGAGCGGATCGGCAGCGAACAGCTGACCGGACTGTGCGTCGCCCTCGAAGCCGTGTGCGACCAGCCGGCTGGCCTGTTGTCGGGTGCGGAACAGCTGGACCTGCTGAAGGAGGGCCTCGCGTTGGAGGCCCAGCTGCACACCTGGCTGACCCTGCAGGCGGCCCGGATCGAGACGGCGGAGATCGCCTGGCAGGAACACGGCACGTCGACCGCGACCTGGCTGGCCGACGCGGCGAACCTGACCCGCCGCGAAGCCGGCCGGCTGATCGCCGCCGGGCAAGGCCTGGCCCGGTTCCCGCTGGTGGCTGATGCCGCAAGGTCGGGATCGGTACTGCCCGGCCAGGCCGAGGCGATCACGCAGGTGTTGGATGACCTGCCTGACGACTTCCCCACCGACACCATCCGGGAAGCACAACAGTTGCTGGTCGGGTTCGCAGCCAGTCACAACTCGGTGGAGTTGCGCCGCCTGACCAGCCACCTGGTCGAGATCCTCGACCCCGCCACCGCCGAAACCCGCGAAGCCGCCCGGCTCGACCGCGAACACCGCCTCGCCGAACGCACCCGGCATTTGACGTTCAGCGACGACCACCACGGCTCCGTCCTGATCCGCGGATCACTACCAGTCGCCGAGGCCGAACCGTTCATCCGAATCATCGACGCCTACACCGCCGCCATCAAGCGCGGCATCGAACGCCTCGACCCGCACACCGAATACGTCACGCCCGCCATGCGACGGGCTGACGCGCTGCTCGCGATGGTCAACCACCACAGCCAGGAATCGTTGGCACCCAACCATGGCGGTGACCGGCCACGGATCGTGATCACCCTGCCCTACGACAAACTCCTGGCCGACTGCAGGGATGCCCGGCTGCTCAGCACCGCCGACACGATCGACCCCGGCACCGCCCGCCGCCTGCTGTGTGACGCCGACCTCATGCCCGCCATCCTCGGCGGACCCTCAGAGGTGTTGGATGTGGGCCGCACCCAACGCCTGGTCACCCCCGCCATCCGGGCCGCCCTCGAACTCCGCGACGGCGGCTGCGTGTTCCCCGGCTGCACCACACCGGCAAGGGACTGCGAAGCCCACCACATCATCCCCTGGAGACTCGGCGGCCCTACCGCCCTGTCGAACCTCGTCCTGCTCTGCGCCCACCACCACGGCACCATCGAACCCAGCCACAACCCCGACGCCGACCGGTGGAAGATCCGGCTCCGCACAGACAGCGTGCCCGAAATCATCCCGCCACTCCGCGTCGACCCCAGCCAACGACCACGACTCCACGCGCGCTTCCACACCCGACGACTCGAGTAGCCAGGGCGGAGATGGTTGTGGCCGGAGCGTGGCGTCCCGCGTCCGGATCGCCGGGAGCAAGCGGAGTTGGCGCGGCCATCCCGGCGAGGAGGACGACGACACCGTCGCCGACCTCACGTCCGAGGGAGCGCACGGTCGGCAGGCAGGCCGCCTGGGTGCACTCCCCCGACAATTCGAACGGAGGCCGTTCCCGACCGGGACGGCGACCTGGATCAGGGACGCCGGATCGCAGGACCCGGCGCGAGCGATACTGGGAGCATGACGGGGGCTCTGGACGTGATGCAGCTCCGTGCCGACGCCAGGGCGCGAGCGGCGGCGCGCTCCCCGCTTGCCTTCGACGGTGACATCGTCGGTGCCAACCTCGCCGGCATCGGTGTGCGTCGCTATCAACCCGCGGGCGCGGCCCCCGGAGCCTTCATCTACCTGCACGGCGGCTATGGCGTCTTCGGCGACCTCGACCTGCAGGACAACTACTGCCGCCTCCTCGCGGCCGGTCTCGCTGTGGAAGTCGTCTCCGTCGACTACCGGCTGACGCCCGAGGCAACGCTTGCCGAGTCCGTCGCCGACGCCCTGACCGTTCTCGACCTGCTGCACACCCGCGGCGTCCCCCGTTTATGGCTGGCCGGAGACTCGGCCGGCGGTGCGGTGGCCTGCCTCGCAGCGGAAGCAACGGACCTCCCGCTCCACGGCCTGCTGCTCACCAACCCCGTCCTCGACCTGTCGCTGTCGTCCTTCGACAACGAAGCCCCCGAGGGCCCGGATCGCGAGCTGTCCGAGTTCGCGCTGCTCAGCTGGTCCCGCCTCGACGACCTCGCGAATGCGCCGGAGTTGCGCTACCGGACGGAAGGGCTGCCGCCATGCCTGGTCGTCGTCGGCGACCGGGACGCACTCGTCCCGGAGGCCCGCGCCTTCGTCGCAGCCTGTGAGACGACGGGCGTCCGCAGCCGCCTCGTGGTGTTGCCCGGGGCCGGGCATGGCTTCGTGTCCACCGGACGGGCGCCGGACGTGGTGGCGGCTGCCGTCGGCTGGTTCGAGCTGGTGAGCCCGGCACTCCCCGCGGGTACAAGTCCTGTCATGAAGGGACATATCGCAGAAGCCAGCATCATCGTTGCCGCACCGCCGGAGCGGGTCTGGGCCGCACTCACCGAGCCGGACCACGTGCGCCAGTACCTGATGGGGACGACCCTGAACACTGACTGGAAGCTCGGTAGCCCGATCACGTGGTCGGGCGAGTGGGAGGGCAAGTCCTACACGGACAAGGGTGAGGTCATCGAGGTGGAGGAGGGCAAGCGCCTTGCCTACACCCACTACAGCCCGCTGAGCGGCGCGGAGGACTCCCCGGAGAACTACCACACCCTGCGGTGGACGCTGGAGGAGGTCTCCGGCGGCACCCAAGTGGTACTCAACCAGGACAACAACTCCTCTGAGGAGGAGGCTGCCCGCAACCGGGAGACCTGGCAGCAGGTCATGGTTTCGCTGAAGAGGGTCGCAGAGGGCACCGACTGACCGCTCGGGATTCTCATTCATCGGGATTGACGATGAATGAGCAGGGCCCGCGCAGGGGAGCGTGACCGCAGCCGACGCCTTCTGTGAGGCCTTCCCCGCCGCCTTCCTCGCCTTCCACCGCACCGACGGGATAAGGGCGGAGCTCACCCATGCCTCCCGGGCCGTGCTCCCACAGCTCGAGGGTCACGGCCTCCCAGGCTCACCAACGCCTGACCCCCGTCCCGGAGTTGTCAGAACCTCGTTCGGCTGTAGCCGAACGACGTTCTGACAGTCGGGAGGGGGCGGGGACGAGGGCCAGCCCGCAGACGCGGTCAAGTCCCCGGCGCGAGCCGTCCTAGCCTTGACGGCGTGAGTGTCCCTGAAGTGCAGAGCCCTACCGAACCCCAGAACCTGGACGAGCACGAGCATGAGGACGCCCTGGAACCCCGGCACCTGATCCGGCGCTCGGACGTCATCCTGCGTGCCGGCATCATGATGCTGGGCGCCGGCACGTCGGGCCTGCGGGTGCGCGAGGTGATGCGGGCCGTCGCCCGCACGGTCGGGATCCGCAAGATCCTCGCCCAGGTGACGTTCACCGACATCGTCCTCACCGTGAAGCGCCGCGGCACGTTCCGCACCCAGGTCGCCGAGATCCCGGCGCCGGGCGTGAACGCGCACCGCATCGCACTGCTCATGGACCTGGCCCACTCCCTGCCGGAACGCGCCACCGTCGCAGAGGTGGACGCCATGCTCGACGACGTCGCGCAGCAGCGTCCGCTCTATCCCGCCTGGTTGCTGACCCTGCTGGTCGCGCTGGCATGCGGGTCGGTTACCGTCCTCACCAACGGCGGCTGGCGCGAGGTCCTCGCCGTGTTGCCCGCGGCCGCGCTTGCGTACTGGCTGCACCGAACTCTGACCCGGATGCAGTTGAACCACCTCGCCGTCGTCCTGACGTCGGCAGCAACGGCCACCGGGCTGTACCTCGTCTTCACCCGGCTGCTCGACCTGGCCTTCGGCGCGCCCAGCCCGAGGATGGCCGCCGGCCTGATTTGTGCGGCCATCTTCCTCATCCCGGGCTTCCCGCTGATCACTGCCGGACTCGACCTCACCCGCATCGACCTGTTGGCCGGCGTGCCTCGCATGGCGTACGCGGCCATGGTGCTGCTCGCCATCACCATCGGCGTGTGGGTGATGGTGACCCTCAGCGGTGTCTCCCCCGACCCCGTCCCCGTTCTCGAAGGCCCGGCGGCCGTCGTCTGGCTGGCGCTGCTCGCCTCGAGCTTCTTCGCCGTCTTCGGGTGGGCGACGATGTTCAACTCCCCCCTGAAGATGGCCCTTGCCAGCGGTGTCGCAGCGTTGATCGGCAACGTTCCGCGGCTGCTGCTGTTGCAGGCCGGGGTCAAGCCGCCGGTGGCCACCTTCGTAGGCTGCTTCCTGATGGGGTTGCTGTGCGCCCTCGCTGCCCGGCTGTTCTCGCTGGAGAAGATCATCATGACCGTGCCGACGATCCTCGTCTCGATCCCCGGGTCTGCGGCCCTGCGGACCCTGATCTACTTCGACCAGGCCGATGTGTTGCAGGCCATGCAGAACGGGGTCCAGACGGTGCTTGCCGTCATCGCCATGGTTGCCGGACTTTCGGGCGCCCGGATGCTCACCGACCCGGAGTGGGCTTTCACCCGCTCCGACCCGCCGGGCACAGCCTGGCATCTGGTGGGACGCGTGTTCGGACGTGGCCTGCGCTCCTGACACGCGAACAAGTCGGCGAGGGACGACGGCGCGCCACGCCGTCGCGCGCTTAGGGCCCGAATGCAGGGCCCGAGAGGGCAAGTCGCTGCCGAATGCGCTTGCAAGGCCGGAGTACTGGCCCAATCGGGTCCTCATCAGCGCCCTGCGGGCGCTAACGGACACAACTGCACAGAATCCCGACGATGTTCGGGCCCTCCGGGCGCGGCTACAGCCGATTGGTTGCGCAGGGACCGTGCTGACGCCGAACTGGCTCGAGTGACGTCACCAGCCGCGGGCGCGCCACTCGTCGAGATGCGGGCGCTCTGCGCCGAGCGTCGTCGGCAGGCCGTGGCCCGGCCACACGACGGTGTCGTCGGGGTAGGCGTCGAAGATGCGGTCGACAACGTCTGCCAGCAGGCTCGCGAACCGCTGCGGATCCCGCTGGGTGTTGCCGACACCGCCGGGGAACAACGAGTCACCGGTGAAGAGTTGGGGCGCCGTCCCCGGCGCCGTGTGGGCCAGCGCGACCGACCCGGGCGTGTGCCCGCGCAGGCCGATCACGGCGAGCTCCAGCCCGCCCAGTTCCACCCGGTCGCCGTCGCGGAGCCGTCGCGTGATCGCAACACCGGTGGCGGTGGTGATCACTTCGGCGTCGGCTTCGCCGGCGAGTGTCTCCGCAGCGGGGTGGTCGGCGGTGACGGCGGCCAGCGCACCGATGTGGTCGTGGTGGGAGTGCGTGGTCAGCACACCGCGCAGCGTCCCCGGAGCTGACGACAGCAGCGCTGCTATCGCTTCCGGCTCCGCTGCGGCGTCGACGAGGAGTTGGTCACCGGAGCGTGCGGTGAGCAGGTAGACGTTGTTGTTCATGCCGGAAACGGCGATCCGGCGGATGGCCAGCTCGGGAAGGTCGATCAGTTCAATTTCCATGTCGTTCCCAGTGTGCCCGGTGCCTAGCCAGGCCCCGTTGAGGAAAGGCCCGGCCGGTGCCAGTGTTGGCGGATGGACGCCGCAGAACCCGCCGCCACAGAGGCCGACATCCACGCCCTCGCAGCCGCGATGCCGCACACCACGACCTGGCCGACGCCGTCGGGGCGGCTGGTGTACCAGGTGGGCGGCAAGTCGTTCGTCTATTTCCGCACGCCACGCAAGGACGCCGTCGACCCGGTCACGGGCGAGCTGTACGACGACGTGGTGATCTTCTGGGTGGAGGGCGAGGACGCCAAGCAGGCGCTCGTGCAGGATCCGGCGACGCCGTTCTTCACCACCGACCACTTCACTGGCCACCCGTCCGTGCTGCTGCGCCTGTCCCGGCTGGGCGAACTGACGCGCCTCGAGCTCGCGGAGGTGATCGAGGACGCCTGGCTGGCCCAGGCCTCCGATCGTCGCGGCCGCCTCTACCTGGAGGGGACGGAGCGCATCACCGGCTAGCGTAGGTCGTCGCCCGGCGGCAGCTGGCGTGGCTGCTCCTGGCGCGGCGGCTGGCTCTGATAGCGGTTGGCGAACAGGCTCATCACCAGCGGGAGGCCCATGAAGAACAGCGGCCACATCGGCCAGTAGTAGAGCGGATGGCCGGTGGACAGCGACGTCATGATCCAGATCGCGTTGAACAGCAGCGCCAGGCCGACCCAGCCCATCGCGCCTCCGCGGACGAACCGGCGGCCACGGTCGAAGCGTGCGGAAGAGCCCATCGGTGCGACGGCCATCAGGTCGCCGACGAGCGGCAACAGCTCACCGAGGGTGCGAGAACCCGATGCCCGCGCGGCGCGCTCCTCAGCCTCCCCGACGGCCAGTCGGCCGTCGAGCCGGGCCTGCTCGACAAGCCTGACGGCGTAGTCGCGGTCGGCGTCAGCGGCCCGCAGCCCCTGGTTGGCCGGCGGCCTCGGGTCCACCGTGAAGCCCTGCCAGCCGGACCGAAGCGATGGCACCGGGCGATCCTGCCTCGGTTCGGGGAGGTTCTCCCACTGCGGTCCCGCCATGTCGGCCTCCGTCAGGTGATCGTGTTTTCGCCTCGACGCTACGCCGCGATCCCTGGCCAGAACAGGGGGACGCGACCCGGAACGGACCCTGAACGGAGCTCACGCCGGTCCTTCGTGGAGCATCCTTGTCAGCGAGGAGGCCACATGACCACACCCATCGACCAGGCCGAACGCGTCCGCCGGGAGCTCGTCTCCGCTGTGAAGCGGCTCCGCGTGCTCGCCACGTCCGACCCTGCCAGGGGCGAGGAGTTCGTCGACACGCTGGTGCGGCTGACCGGCGCCCGCCTGCTCAGCCTCGACCTCGCGGAGGCAGCCGCCGACGCTCCGGAGGCCGTCCTGCTGGCAGCCCGTCTCCTGGCCCGCAACGGCGCAGCCGGCCCGTACACCTCACCCGCCGACGCAGCCCGCTTCTTCACGGCGTCCGCGCTGCTCGCAGCCGTCCAGTCGGGTCTCGGCCAGGTCGAGGCGGCAGCGCGCACCCTCGCCGGCGTGGACGGCTGGATCCAGCAGCTCGGCCGCTTCCCGCTGCGCGACCACCTCGAGCCGATGGCCGTCATCTGGTCGCTCGTCGCGCGAGCGCGATCGCTGCTGGCCACCGACGTGCCCACAGCCAACGCCTGCGCAGATGCCGCGGCCCGGCGCCTGTACGCCTCCGGCCTGGACGCAGCACAGGACTACCTGCCGCTCACCGTCCACCTGTTGCTGGCAGATGCCCGCTGGGCTGCCGGCCTGCCCACCGAGTCCCTCGCGCACCACCGCCGTGCTCTCAGTGCCTACCGCAGCCTGTTCGGCCCGGCGGACGGACGGCTCCGTCCAGCTGTCGCGCAGGTGGCGATCGCACCGCTGGCTGCCCTCCACGAGCCGTACGCCCAGCGCCTGGCACACCTCGGCGACACCTTCTTCGCCGTCGCGGTCCGCCGTGTGGAAGTCTCCCGGCTGGAGGAACTCGGCGCACCGGCGACCGCCCTCGCCGCTGCGCGGACGGGGCTGGCCCGTGCCCTCGCAGCGCAGGGACGGGGCGAGGAGTCCGCCGCAGAAATGGCGGAGGCCGTCGCACTCGATCCGGGGGCCGCCTCCCAACCCGAGGTGCAGGCGGCGCGGCCCGGCGAGCCCTGCTCCTGGACCGCGTCGGACTGGACCGGATTGGGAACCATCCACGAGGACGACACGGCGCTGGCCATGGCTGCGGCCCGCCTGTCGCAGGAACTGCAGGCCGCCGTGTTCGACGGCGTCGCCGCACGCGTGGCTGCCGAGCAGTCGGAGGAACGCAGCCGGGCAGAGGCAGAGGCCGACGCTGCAGAGCGCGCCGCCGAACGTGAGCAGGCAGAGCTCGCGGCGCAGGCGGAAGAGGCCGAAGCCCTTGCAGCAGCCCAGGAGCGGGACCGGGTGCGGGCGGAGGAGACGGCAAGCCGGCGGCAGGCGGAGGAGGCGGCAGCCCGCGCAGCTGCCGACGAACGCCGGCGACAACTTGCCGAGGAGCACCAGCGCCAGCTGGCCGTCGACCCGGCCGCTGCCGACGCTGCCGCAGCGGAACTCGCGGCTGCGCGTGCCCGCGTCCACGACGGTGCCGGCGACCTGCGCGAACAGCACGACGCCCAGGAACGCCTTGCCACCCTGTTGCGTCCGCTCGCCCTGCTCGATCCGGACGCCCATCGGGCGGAACTCGTGACTGCCCTCGAGGCCCTCGTCGGGCTGCGCTGGCGGCTGGGCGATCCCGATGGCTCCCGTGAGGCTGCGCGGGAGGCGCGCACGCTCGCAGCCGACGCCGGCCACTGAGCGCGCCTAGGATTGCTGGTGACGTCGAAGGGAGTGTCGAGGATGGGCAGCACCCCGCACCGCACCGCGTCTGCCGGCAGCCCGGTCGTGGTTCGTGCCCTTGTCGCCGCCGCAGCGTCGGTCCTGCTCCTCACCGGCTGCACCACCGGAGGGAATATGGCCAATCCCGGCAGCACTCCGTCACAGCCGTCGGCCACCCCGAGCGGATCGAACGCCGACGTCCCGCCCAAGCGATGGGCAGCGATCATCAGCGACCTCACGGCCCGGGGCGTGCCCACCGACTCCGTCGCTCTCGTCAGCGCGCGCTCGGTCACCTGGAACGACGGCTCGCTCGGCTGCCCCAAGCCCGGCCAGAGCTACACCCAGTCCCTGATCCCCGGGATGCAGGTGGTCGTCACTGTCGGCACGGTCAAGTACGACTACCGCTTCGGACGCACGGACAACCCCGTCCTCTGCCAGCGCTGACCCGCGGACGACCCGACCCTCACGCCGGCCCGAACGCCGCACGGGGAAAAGCATGCATCCCGACCCGGCGGACCTCATGCGGAGGATGCTGGTGGTATGGCAACCAGCCTCACCTTCGTCGGGGGGGCCGGGACAGTGACCGGCTCCAAGTACGTCATCACCCACGACGAGCGCCGGTTCCTGGTGGACTCGGGTGTCTTCCAGGGCGAGCGTGAACTCCGCGACCTCAACTGGCAGCCGTTCCCCGTGCCGCCCGCGAGCCTCGAGACGATCCTGATCACCCACGCCCACACCGACCACGTCGGCTACCTGCCCGTCCTCGTGCGGGACGGCTTCAGCGGGGACGTGCTGGCAACGCCCGCAACCTGCGAGCTGGCGGCCATCGTGCTGCGCGACGCAGCGTTCCTCGCCGAACGGGACGCCGAGCACGCTGCGAGCCACGGCTACTCCCGCCACGACCCGCCGCTGCCCCTTTTCACGGGCGCCGACGTCGAACGCACCCTCGAGCGGTTCCGCGAGGTGGAGTACGACACCGATGTCGACCTGGGCGGCGGCGTCACAGCCCGCTGGACCCGCGCCGGCCACATCCTCGGCGCCGCCAGCATCCGGGTGGAGACGGCGGACACGTCGATCCTGTTCTCCGGCGACCTCGGCCGCGCTGAGCACCCGGTCCTGCTGCCACGGGAGATCCCGCCGGGTGCCGAGACCGTGCTGCTGGAGTCCACCTACGGTGACCGGGAGCACTTCGAGCCGTCCGGACGGGAGCACGAGCAGCTCGCCGACCTGATCCGCCGCACAGCGCGCAGAGGTGGGAGCGTGCTGATCCCGGCCTTCGCCGTCGATCGCACGGAGGTGGTGCTGCAGACTCTTACCGGGTTGCTGCGCGACGGCCGGATCCCGGAGCTGCCGGTGTACGTGAACTCCCCGATGGCCCTCGCAGCGCTGGACGTCTACCGCGATCCCCGCTACGCGGCCGAACTGAGTACGGACCTCGACGTCGCCAGCTTCGTCGACCTGCCCCGGCTGCACGAGGTACGCACGACGGAGGAGTCCATAGCGCTGAACACGCCGAGGATGCCCAGCATCATCATCAGCTCCTCCGGAATGGCCACCGGCGGGCGCGTGCTGCACCACCTCGAGCACATGCTGCCCGACAGCCGCAACGCCGTCGTCCTCGCCGGCTACCAGGCCTCAGGCACCCGCGGAAGGGCCCTGCTCGACGGCGCGACGCACCTGAAGATGCACGGCCGCCAGGTGGGCGTGCGGGCGGAGATCCTCTCCGACGAGGAGTTCTCCGTGCACGCGGACGCCTCGGAACTGCTCGACTGGCTGGCAGCACTCTCGCCGGCTCCCCGCACGGTGTTCACCGTCCACGGGACGCCGGAGTCGGCCGCAAGGCTCGCAGCCGCTGCGACCACCCGGCTCGGGCTGCACGCGCGCGCAGCCGAGCTGGGCGAGACCGTCGACGTGGCGGGCGGCCCTTCGTGACGGTTCGGTCGCTCCGCTCCCGAACCTCCTCAGGGACCGCCTGACCCCCCACGGCGCTCCGCTCCCGAACCTCCTCAGGGACCGCCTGACCCCCACGGCGCTCCGCTCCCGAACCTCCTCAGGGACCGCCTGACCCCCACGGCGCTCCGCTCCCGAACCTCCTCAGGGACCGTTACTTCACTCGTTCCCTGAGGAGCCGTCCGAGGAACGAGGACGGCGTCACGAAGGGCGTCTGCGCCGCCAGAGGCGGACGGCGAGCGCGACGGCCAACAGCGCCGTGCCGCCGGCGACCAGCCACTTCGTGCGGTCCGGGCGCTCGGCGGCAGCAGCCTCGCCGGCTGGGGCGCCGGCCAGGTGCACCTTCCCTGCACCGCCGTCGACGGTGATCTCGTCGCCGGTGTGGATGACCCGTGTCGCCGAGCCCGTGCCGAGGACGGCGGGGATGCCGTACTCGCGGGCAACGATCGAGCCGTGGCTCAGCACCCCGCCGATGTCGGTGACCACTGCTGCCGCCATGGCGAACAGCGGGGTGTAGGCCGGGGTCGTGATCGCTGCGACCAGCACCTCACCGGGCTGGAAGGCCGCGAAGTCCTCCGGTCCTGCCAGCACCCGGGCCTTCGCCGTGACCACGCCGCCGCTGCCGACGTTGCCGGTCAGCACGTTCCCGGACTGGCCCTCCTTGCCGGGGAACATCCAGCCCATGCTGTCCAGAGCCGCCGTCTTCGGCAGGTACTGCGGCGGGTTGGCAAGGCGCTGTCCCCGTGCGACCTCCTTGCGCCGCGCGATCCGCTCGGGCAGGTCCGTGGGCAGGGCACCGTCGGCATCGAGGCTCCCGGCGGCGTCCCTCGCCTCAGCGAGCGTGAGCCAGCAGACCTCCAGTGGCTCCGCCAGAGCGCCTGCCGTCACGAGCCGACCGCCGAACTCGCGCAGGAGCCGGCGTGCCGGCGGGACGTAGAGGCCCATCGCTGCCAGGGCGTCCTCGCGGAGGGGCGCGGTGTGCTGGGCCCTTGTGAGCAGTTGCCGCACGCGGTCGGCCCGCCAGCCACCCAGCCTGGTGAGCAGCATCGCTGCGGCATTCTCCCGTGCCGCTGCCGACAGCCGCTGGCGCGTGTAGGGGTCGGGCGCCCCGGCGGAAAGGTCGAAACGCAGTGCCTGCAGGACCGGCGCCGGGTCGTCGGCGGGCACGGCGTTCACGAAGTCGAGGTTGTAGAGCGTGTGCCCGTGGGCTGCGAGGTGCGCACCGAAGCGTTGCTGCCAGTCACCCCAGGTGTGGGCGTCCACGCCGGCGGGAGTCTCGTGGGCGAAGGGTTCCACATCGTCGAGCAGCAGGACATCGGCAAGTCCCGGGTGCTCCAGCACCCACCGCGACAGGTCGTACAGGGCCCTCTCCGCTCGGATCGGCTCCGAGTCGTAGCCCAGCATGAAGGCGTCGCCGGCCGGGTCGCCCGGGCGCTGCAGCAGCTTGTCGTAGACCCCCAGCCAGGTGAGCTCCGCCATCGCTGCCAGCGGGATGATCGTCTGCACGGCCGTGTAGTAGTACGCCATCGCATCCACCAACCGGCCGATCGCATCGAGCAGTGTGCGAGCAGGCACCCCCGTGTCGACGAGGGCTTCCTCGGCCGACACCTCGGCCGAGTACTCCGCAAGGCGTCGTCGCCAGCGGTCCTCGATCATGCTGCCGCCCTTGCTGGTGAGCATCGAGAACATCTGCGGGGTCTGCTTCATCATGCTGCCCATGGCGTGGTAGCTGTAGCGGTAGAAGGCATAGCCGTTGATGGTCGGGAAGCCGACGTCGCCGTACTCAGCACCGGGAGCGAGTTCCGTCATCAGGCGATTGAGGCCGGTCGGCACGGCCGTGGCCATCAGGTCGGCGAACAGCGGTGTCAGCGGGTCGGGCAGCTGCTCGGTGATGCTGGCGCGGAAGTACAGGCCCTTCGCCGGGAGCGGCCAGTCGTCCGGCACCGCTCCCACCCGCTCGGGCAGCGCTGTGATCGGACGTGACTGGACGATGCTGAACGCGCCGTCGGCGAGCACCCACTCGATGTCCTGGGGTGCGCCGAAGTGGCCGGCGATCGCAGACCCGAGGCCGGCCAGCTCCAGCGCCCGGGCATCATCGAGGACGGCAGCGCGCCGCAGGTGGTCGGGGTTCGGGGTCGTCCGCGTCCGCTCGTCGACGGTGTCGGCGGCATCAACGCGGATCGCCTTGTCCGCCACGTCGTTGCTCAGGATCGTTGCCGTCTCGGTGTCCACGACGACGGTGTCGGTGTCGACGCTGCCGGAGACGACGGCCTCGCCAAGTCCCCACGCAGCGGTGATCACGGTCTCCTCCGTGTGTCCGTTGGCGGGATTGGCCGTGAACATCACCCCTGCCGCGTCCGCCGGCACGAGGCGCTGCACGACGACGGCCAGCGACAACCCCTGCGGGTCGACCTTCCGGCTCGCCCGGTACCAGATCGCACGGTCGGTCCACAGGGACGCCCAGCAGTCGCGCACGGCTGCCAGCAGCGACTCCTCGCCGACGACGTTGAGGTAGGTGTCCTGCTGGCCAGCGAAGCTCGCCTCCGCCAGGTCCTCGGCCGTTGCCGACGAACGGACGGCGACCGGCACGTCCTCGCCGAGCCGGGCGTAGGCCTCCCGGATGCCGTCGGCGACGGCTGTGGGCACCGGTGCGCCGGCGAAAAGGTCCGACACTGCGGTCTCCGCCGGCTCTGCCGACCCGGAGTCGATCACCCCTGCCACGACGCCGGCGATGGCCTCGCCGAGGCCGTTGGAGGCCACGAAGTCGTCGTAGGCGGCCGTCGTGACGACGAACCCGTCGGGCACGGGGAATCCTGCGCGGGTGAGCTCGCCGAGGTTGGCCCCCTTGCCTCCGGCGAGGTCGACGTCTGTTGCGTTCAGGCTGTCCAGCCAGCGGATCTCGTCCATGGTGAAACCTTTCCTGGCTCAGGCCCTTCTGGCCCAGACCCTTCTGGCGCTGGGCCTCTCCGGGTCCAGTACCCCATCATCGCCCCGGATCGCGCGGTTCCGTGAGTCGCTCGAAAGCCCCCGCGGCCATCAGCCTCGGGTTCGGGCCGGCCTCGGCCAGCCACTGCTCGACCTCGGCGTCGAGCCGGACGGGGACGGGCGGGAAGAGGTCGGTGACGAGCACGGGGAGCAGCAGCGAGTGCGGCTCGGCCGGCTGCGTGGGCCCAACGACAAGGGCACGCCCGACAAGGCCGGCCCCGGTGAGGAAGAGCACCTCGTCGAGCTGGCCGAGCGCTTCAGGGTCGACATCGACGGCGAGGCCGACCGCGACATTGCCGTCAGGCTCGAGGACGTCGGCGAGCGCATCGGGGTCGCCGGGTCCCAGCCGGACGAACCACCGATTGCCGGGGTGCTCGGTGTCACGGATCGCGCGGATCACGGCGATGGCGTCGAGGTGGTTGGCGCTGCGCCAGCGGTCGAGCGTCCGCCTCGCGTTGCGGCGCTCCCTGACGTCGGCTGCCGTCCTGTCCAGCTGCCAGTCGAGGGCGCTGCGCGCGTAGTCGATGACGGCCACCGGGCGGGCCTTGCGGATCGCGTCGAGTGCGGGGCGCAGCCCCGTCCCGCTGTGCAGCAGCAACGCCAGCACGGCGGAGGGCGCCCGGTTCACCCCCATGTGGCAGTGCACCAGCACCTTGCTGCCCGGCTCGGCGAGGGCAGCGTCCACCCAGTCGGCGAGTTCGTCGAACCAGGCACCGCCGATCACCTGGCCCGCGTCGGCCACCCTGTGGTGGAGGTAGTGCACCTGCGGCGCCCAGGTCTTCACGAGGGTCTCGTCGCTCCACTCATCGCGGAGGTCGGCGATGTGGGTGATCCCGGCAGCGACGAGTTCGTCCAGCTGCCGGCGAGCGAGCCCGAAGTTGGGCGAGAGGTCACCGCCGACGGCGAGACGCCCGCTGACGAAGGCAGCATTCGCCACCGTCAGCTCCTGCGCAGGAGCCGCGGACCGGCGAGACGGATGAGCGACCATCCACCCATCATCCCCCAGAACAGCTTCCCCGCGGCCGACCGGTCGCGGACGGGCGGCCGTACGCGCACCAAGGACCGCGGTGCCCGAATATGCTGATTTGTCCCCCTTGAGGGGGACACTATTCCGTGCCTGGTCGCCCATTCGGGGGACCGGAATACGCATCACGTCGCCCACCCGGGGGACAGCGTTCAGAGAAATCTCAAGCGTGGTGCAAATGCGCACACACTGAATTCTGAAATCGGGTGGAACCATCCCTTGAAGGGGTGCATAGTGGGTGTTGTACGGGAGGGTACTCGTCACCTCGGTGGCGGAGAACTACACAAAAGGATTGCACCGCCATGCACCCCTTCCCGACCGTGCGCGCCCGCGCACTCAGCGTCATCACCCTGGCCATCGCTGCCGGTCTGATGTGCCAGGCTCCGGCCACCGCGGAAACGACCACCCCTTCCACCCCCCCAGCCCCGCAGCTTTCCAGCATCTCCAGGCTCTCCAGCACCAACGGTGTGGAGGACGGAGGAGCCAGAGTCGTCATCACCGGCCGCAACTTCGTCGGCGTCACGGCCGTTGCTTTCGGCACGAGACCGGCGACAAGCTTCACTGCCAGCTCACCCACGAGCATCACTGCCGTCGCCCCCGCGTTGAAGGCCGGCACCTACAAGGTCGCCGTCACCAACGCGGCCGGCATGACCGTTGCGGCGAAGTACACCGTCCGCACCTTCGAGGCCGAGGTCCTTCGCCTCGTCAACCAGGCCAGGGGCGTCACCCGCAAGTGCGGCAGCTCCAAGTACAAGGCCACGCGGCCGCTGCGCTGGGACTCCACCCTCGCAAAGGTGGCCACATCACACAGCCGCGACATGGCCAACCACGATTACTTCAGTCACGATTCCCGCAACGGAACCAGCGCTTTTCAGCGGATAAAGAAGTCCGGTTACCGGTATAGCTCCGCCGGAGAGAACATTGCCGCCGGATTCCGTACCCCTGCCTCCGTCGTCAAGGCGTGGCTGAAGAGCCCTTCGCATTGCAGGAACCTGATGAATCGCAACTACGACGAGCTCGGTGTGGGCTTCGCCACAGGCGGCACCTACGGAACCTATTGGACCCAGGACTTCGGTAATCCGCGCTGAGTCCTGGAACGGTCGATCCGCCGCGCCCCGCCGGCACAGTGCTCGGGGCTCGTCGTCTCGACCTCACCGGTCCAGCTGGACTCCCCCCGAGGTGCTCCCCCGCACCTCCAGCTGGACCGGAAGTCGCTGGCTGCGCGGGCGTGACAAGGTGACGTCCGCGCGGCCGGCGACCAGAGCGAGCAGTGCCTGCGCCGCCGCCCGCCCCTTCGCCTCGACGTCCTGCCGGACCGTGGTGAGGCTCGGCCGGCTCCGCAGGGCCAGTGGATGGTCGTCGAATCCGACGACGGCAAGGTCGCCGGGCACCCCCAGCCCGGCGTCGGCCGCGGCGGCCATCACCGAAGATGCCAGCACGTCGGTGAGGCACAGCACAGCCGTCGGGCGCTCAGGAACGGCCAGCATGGCGCGAGCGGCCTCCCGCGCGTCGGCGTAGGTGTTCGGCTGGTTCACCCAGAGCGGGACGATTCCTGTTGCATCAAGGCCCTCGAGCCAGCCGGCGTGGCGCTCGGCGATCACGCGGATGCGTCCTGCCCCAGGCAGCAGTTGCCCGGTTGTCGGACCGGGCTCGTCGCCGAAGCCGGTGGTGAACAGTGCGATGCGCCGGTGGCCGAGGGCGACGACGTGCCGTGCGGCAGCGCGGGCGCCGCCGCGATCGTCGATCGTGATCGCCACCCCGCCACGCGGCGCAGCCATGTCCACGTAGACCAGCGGAAGCCCCCTGCGCTGCAGCCAGTCGAGCGCCGGGAGTTCCGGATCGCAGGAGAAGGCGATCGCGCCGTCCATGGCCACATCGCGGGCCGGCACGACAGAACCTTCCGCGATCGCCGGCAGGAGGGTCAGCGCCAGCCCGCTCGGAGCAAGTTCGTCGGCGACGGCACCCAGGAACCGCGCGGACACCTCATCTGCAAGGGAGTGCCGCAGCTCCTTCGCCCAGAGCACGCCGATCGTGCCGGTCGTGCCGGTCGCGAGCGACCTGGCCGACGGGTCCGGGCCCAGGTAGCCCAGTTCCGCTGCCACGGCGAGGATGCGCTCCCGCAGGGCGTCGGACAACTGGTCAGGGCGGGAGAAGGCGTTCGAGACGGTCATGCGGCTCACCCCGAGACGCTCGGCGATGGATTGCAGGGTCACCCGCGCCACCGCCATCACCTCCGCTTGAAATCCACGTGCAGGACCGTCTATCTTTACCGGTACAGACTATAGCGGTAAAGAAAGGTTCCGATGTCGCTTCCCTCCAGCACCGTCAAGTCCGACCAGCAGTGGTGGCGCCGCGCGGTCGTGTACCAGATCTATCCCCGCAGCTTCTCAGACAGCAACGGTGACGGTATCGGCGACATCAACGGCATCCGCGGACAGGTGCCCCACCTTGCGGCACTCGGCGTGGATGCGATCTGGATCAACCCCTGGTACCCGTCCCCGATGAAGGACGCCGGCTATGACGTCTCCGACTACCGCGACATCGAGCCGGTGTTCGGCACCATGGCCGATGCGGAGGCGCTGATCGCAGAGGCGCATGCCGCCGGCATCAGGGTGGTCCTCGACATCGTCCCCAACCACACCTCTGACCAGCACCGCTGGTTCAAGGATGCCCTTGCCGCAGCGCCCGGTTCGCCCGAGCGGGCACGCTTCATCTTCCGTGAGGGACGCGGCGTCGACGGCTCCGAGCCGCCCAACGACTGGATGAGCGAGTTCGGCGGGCCGGCCTGGACGCGCGTGACCGAGGCCGACGGCACCCCCGGACAGTGGTACCTGCGCCTGTTCGCGCCGGAGCAGCCGGACGTGAACTGGGATCACCCCGACATCCGCGACGAGTTCGAACAGACGCTGCGCTTCTGGTTCGACCGCGGCATCGACGGCTTCCGCATCGATGTCGCCCACGGCCTGGTCAAGGACGAGGGCCTCGCCGACATCAACGGGCTGCCCTTCCCGCTGCCGGACGACACCCCTGACGGGGTGGAGCACCCGCACTGGGACCAGCCCGGCGTGCACGACATCTTCCGATCCTGGCGTCGCGTGGCCGACGAGTACGACGGGCCGCGGGTGTTCTGTGGGGAGATCTGGGTGGGGCGCGACCACCGGCTCACCGCCTACCTACGCCCGGACGAGCTGCACACGGCATTCAACTTCAACTTCCTGATGGCGCCCTGGCTGGCAGCCCCGCTGCGCGCGACCATCTCCTCGACGCTGGCGGCGCACAGCGCCGTCGGTGCTCCGGCCACCTGGGTGCTCGGCAACCACGACGTGTGCCGCCCGGTGTCGCGCTACGCCCGCCCGCAGGAACTGCTGCAACCCGGCTTCCCGAACCTGCAGCCCTACCTTGCCCTGCCGGCCGACTTCGAGGCCGGGCGCAGGCGCGCCCGTGCTGCAGCACTGCTCAGCCTCGCGCTACCCGGCGGCGCCTACGTCTACCAGGGTGAGGAGCTGGGTCTTGCCGAGGTCGAGGAGATGCCTGCAGAGGCGAGGCAGGACCCGATCTTCGCCGGCACCGGAGGTGCGAACGTCGGTCGCGACGGCTGCCGGGTGCCACTGCCGTGGACGCCGACGGGCGACAGCTACGGGTTCGGCCCGGACGGCGGGGAGCCCACCTGGCTGCCCCAGCCGGCGGAATTCGGTGACCTGGCAGCGTCCGTGCAGGAAGGGGACCCGGCGTCGGTCCTCACGCTGTACCGCGCTGCGCTGAAGATCCGCGCCGGCCACCCCGCGCTCGGCGACGGGGAGCTGGAGTGGCTGGAGGCCGGCGACAACGTGCTGGCGTTCCGCCGCGAACCGGGCTTCGCCTGCTGGGTGAACCTCGGTGGCGCACCGGTGGCGCTCCCTCACGGGGCGACGCTGCTCCTGGCGAGCCAGGAGCTCAGCGACGGCCAGCTGCCACCGGACACTGCGGCCTGGCTGGCCCTCTGAACTGGCAGGCTCTGTCAGAAGCCAACGGCGCCCGGACGACAAAGGGCCGGGGAAGCATCATCGCTTCCCCGACCCTCGTCAGCTAGCCGTTTGTCAGGCGTTCGCGGCCGCGAGCACCGGCTCCTCAGCACGCTGTGACACCGCCACGAGGCGCAGGCCCCAGCCGAGAACGATCGCGAGTGCGCCCACACCGATGGCGAACAGCGCGACGCCGAAGGCGATCACGGAGGTGAACAGGGACGAGCGCAGGAAAGAACCGTTCATGGCGGTGGCGCGCAGCGGGTCGTCCTTGCCGAGCTCTGCGTACGTCTTGCCGTTGGTGGCCGTGAGGGCGTGATGGTTGATGACGTCGGCCTGGATGAAGGCCTCGATCGGTCCGGTGACCCTGGCGCCGGCCAGCATGGGGGCGTCCGCGGAGACGGTGATGTTCTCTGCTGCAAGCTTGGTGCTGACCACGCCCCAGGTGACGGCTCCAGCAATGATCATCACCGCCCCGATGATGATGCTGACGAGGCCGAGCAGCCGGACCTGCTTGCCGGTGCTGGGGGAGATGGAGGCCATATCTATTACTCCTTTGGGGGGAGGCGGCCGGCTGGCCGCCGCGACTTAGGCAAGGCTAACCTATGATACGCAAGATTGCCACCGCGAATGGGAGATTCTTCAACTCGCGTCCCGCATCTCGTCCGCGCCCTCACCCCGTCCGGTCGATGCGTAGGGTGATCGTCGGAGAGGAGCCTGAACCATGACCGCCCTGATCGTGACCGAATCGCTGTTCGGCAACACGCTGGCGATCGCGGAAGCCATCGCCGGCGGCATCGCAGAAGTGCATGGCCAGGGGACGGTGCGCGTGGTGCATGCCTCGCGGGCGCCCTCCGAACTCCCCGCGGACGTCGACCTGCTGGTTGTCGGCGCCCCGACCCACCTGCTCTCGCTGCCGAACGCCGGCAGCCGTCACGAAGCAGAGGGCAATGGCGCTGCGCACGTGCAGCCCACCGGTGTTCGCGAGTGGATCGAGTCGATCGCCATTCCCACCGGGCTGCGGGTCGCGACCTTCGACACCTCGATCCCCGAGCGCATCGGCCTCGGCACGGCAGCCGGCGCTGCGGCACGCGCACTGCGTCGCCGGGGCGCTGACGCGTCCGTCGGCCCGTCCTTCTTCGTCACCGGCATGGAGGGTCCCCTCGCCGACGGAGAGCTGGGCAGAGCCACCACCTGGGGACGCGAACTCGCCGGCGCACTGGCATCGACGGCCTGAGCCTCTTTCATCACTTGAGGGTTTCGGAGCACCGGCCTCGCAGCACGGCGGCCCGTCCCTTATCCTTGGAAGACCCGGGCCCCCTGCCGGGATGTGGAAGGGCGCGAATGCCGAAGCTGATCGTGAGTCGCTTCTGGGCCGTTCCTACCCTCGTTCTGGCCCTGCTGCTGTCCTTCGTTGCGGCAACGCCCGCCCAGGCTGCTGACCGCACCACTTCGACGGAGGCCCGACGCGTCGACCGCATCAAGACCCCGAGGCTCACCTGGATCGAGGACGAGGACGGCGGCGGCTATTCCGCGAAGGTGAAACTGCCCCGCGACTACGACAGCCCAAAGGGCGCGAAGGTCACCCTTGCCTTGTTCAAGGTGCCCGCAGCGGACCCGGCGCGCCGCATCGGCACTCTTTTCGTCAACCCGGGGGGACCCGGCGGCTCTGGCGTCGAGATCGCCAAGGCGGCCACCGCTTTCCTCTCCCAGTCGGTCCTCGACCGCTTCGACATCGTCGGTGTCGACCCGCGCGGAACCAATGCCTCCAGCCGGGTGCGTTGCTTCCCGAGCAGCAGCAAGCAGTCGCTGGCCCTCAGGGGCATGGCCTCCGCCTTCCCCAGTACCGGGTCGGAGGAGAAGAGCTTCGTCACGGCCGGCAAGAACATCGCCAAGGGGTGCTCGAAGTACGGGAAGACGATGGCTTCCTCGATGTCCACAGCAGAGGTCGCACGTGACCTCGACGTCCTGAGACGCGCTGTTGGGGACGCGAAGCTGAACTACTTCGGGTTCTCGTACGGCAGCTACCTCGGAGCGGTGTACGCGAACATGTTCCCTGAGCGCTTCCGCGCGCTGGTGATCGACGGCGTGCTCGACCCGGCCGCCTACGCCGGCAGCCGGGCCACCCGGTATACGCCGACCAGCATCCGGATCAAGTCCGGCGAGGCATCCTGGAAAGCCCTCCGCGACGGACTCGACGCCTGCGCCGCTGCCGGGCCCGCCTACTGCCCGCTGGGCAGTCCCCGCCGCGACTTCGACCAGGTGGCCGCAGCCCTCAAGGCTGCCCCCAAGGGCATCCTGATCTCCAACGGCACCGACATCGTCCGCTACACCTACGCCGACTTCATCTCCGACATCCTGAACGCGCTGTACTACCCCGACGGCATGGACTGGGTGGCCACCGTCATCGCCACGCTGAAGTCGATTGTCGGAAGCAGCCAGGCGAGCGCGATCGCCAGCTCGAGCGCGAAACTGAACACCCTGGTCAGGAACTTCCACCGGGTCGCCGGCATCGGGCTGGACAGCTCCTACGACAACAGCCTCGAGGCTTACTCCGGCGTGATGTGCACGGACACCTGGGAGCCCAGCGACCCCAACATCTGGGCCCGGTCCAACGCGCGGGCAGCGAGCAGGGCGCCCCACTTCGGCGGAATCTGGGGCTGGTCGGACGTGCAGTGCGCCACCAACTACTGGAAGGCGAAGGACGAGGACGCCTACCGCGGCTCGTTCAGCAAGCGGACGGCGTCCCCGGTCATGATCGTCGGCAACTACCACGACCCGGCCACCAACTACACCGGCGCTCAGGCAGCGAAGCGCCTGATGCCGAACAGCTACCTCGTGACGAGCGACTCGTGGGGACATACCGCCTACGGCACCTCCGACTGCGTGACCGACAGGGTGGACGCCTACCTGCTCGGCCTCGCAAAGCCGGCGGGCGGCGTGTGCGTCGGCAATGTGAAGCCGTTCACCGCGCCGCTCGCGTCGATGTCGCTCGCCCGCGCCGGCGGACTGGCACGGGTGCTGCCGACACGGCAGGGCCTTCCGCCGGTCACGGCACCCCAGCCCGAAGTCCCCTGACCTGCGGCTCGAAGCTCAGGCGAGCTGCTTGCGCAGGTACACGAGGGTGACCCGCTCATCGACCTTCACCCGCCGCCGCTCGACGTAGCCGGCGCGGGCATACAGCCGCAGGTTGGAGGCGCTGAGGTGTCCGGTGAACAGCAGGGCCTCCTCCGCATCCGCCACCGACTCGGCCCGCGCGAGCAGGAGTGTCCCGAGGCCGCATCCCTGCTGGTCGGGAGCGACGGATAGCCGGGCGATGTGCAGGCTCGCCCCTTCGACCCGAACCCGGACGGAACCAACGACGCGATCACCGTCCAGCGCGACGAGGCCGCGGCTGCGGTCAAGGTCCGCGATGAGTTGCTCGCGCGACTCCTGCAGCGGGGGCAGGGACGGGTCGTCGTAGAGCTGCGCCTCCACGGTGAACGCAGCGCGCTGCACCGAGAGCACGGCGTCCACGTCGCCGGCGACCATCGGTCGCACCACTACTGGCAACCGCATCCCTTGACCACCCCCGTCACGCCGATGTGGGACATCCTCGCGCATCCTTCCCGCCCATCTGCGTAGTTGTACGCCGTCCGCGACCAGAGGAGGAGGGTGAATGCCCCTGTCGCGGGTGGTTTGGAGCCCCTATGGTGAAATACACCAAGGGGGAGGCACCTGCACAGCGGGGAGCCCGACCGAGTCCGAAGCACAACCGGGGGGACGTGCGCGGGAACAACACAAGACCGACCGAGCCACGTACACAGCACGCCTGACTGGCCTCAAGCGGCAGGTACCGGATTGGAAGTCTCCTTGCTCCCAGGACTCACGGGCTACCCGATGGCAGTCTCCGAAGTGGTCAGTAGCGAGGTGGGGGCCTCGCGCTGACGAGAGAACGATCGGGGAGCCAAGGTGTTGCCGGCCCGGAATAACTCCGGGTCGGCTTTCCTTCTTCTGGTGTCCGTCGCAGTTGGTCGCCCGGGGGCGACCCGGGACCCGCGCACTCCGTCATCAACCCGGGAAGCTCGCTCATGGCACACACCGAGACCGCACCCGCGGGATCGTCATCCGCTACCCGGGCACACCCGGACAAGCTCTCGGCCCGGTCGATCCGCGTCCTCACGGTGCTGCTCATCGGCGCCTTCGTCGTGATCCTCAACGAGACTGCTCTCAACGTCGCGTTGTCGAAGATCATGGTCGACCTCAGCATCGACGAGCGCACGGCACAGTGGCTGACCACCGGCTTCATGCTGACCATGGCCGTCGTCATCCCCATCACCGGCTGGATCATGGAACGCCTGCCCACCCGCGCAGTGTTCACGCTCGCGATGTCGCTGTTCAGTGCCGGCACCCTGATGGCGGCCCTGGGTTGGGGCTTCCCAAGCCTGTTGGCCGGCCGGCTCGTGCAGGCCAGCGGTACGGCGATCATGATGCCCCTGCTGATGACCACCGTCATGGAACTGGTGCCGCCGGGTGCCCGCGGACGGGTGATGGGCACCATCAGCCTCGTCATCTCCGCAGCCCCGGCGATCGGCCCCACCGTGTCCGGCCTCATCCTGCAGTTCCTGCCGTGGCGCTTCGTCTTCGTCCTCGTCCTGCCGATCGCGCTGGCCATCCTCGTCGTGGGTCTGCGCCAGGTGCCGAACCTCAACGAGCCCGTGATGGTGAAATTGGACGCCGTCAGCGTCCCGCTCGCCGGCCTGGGCTTCGGCGGCCTCGTCTACGGCCTCAGCCTCGTCGGTAGCCCGACGGCAGGCTGGGGCCTGGAGATCGCGCTCGCCGTCGGCGTCGTCTCCCTCGGCCTGTTCATCTGGCGGCAACTGGTCCTGCAGCGCACCGACTCAGCCCTGCTCGACCTGCGAACCTTCACCCACCCGATCTTCGCGACAGCGATCGGGGTGATGGCCATCGCCATGGCTGCGCTGTTCGGCACGATCATCGCGCTGCCGCTGATCCTGCAGCAGGTGATGCACGCGGAGCCGCTCTCCGTCGGGCTGCTGCTCCTGCCGGGTGCGCTGCTGACCGGCCTGCTCGGGCCGGTCGTCGGCCGGCTCTACGACCGGGTGGGCCCGCGCTGGCTGGTCGTGCCCGGCTCCGTTGCCGTCGGTGTCGGGTTCGTGCTGTTCGCCCAGGTGGCGGTCACGACTCCCTGGTGGTGGCTGCTGATCGCGCACCTGTGCCTGAGCCTTGGGCTGGCTTTCATGTTCACGCCGCTGTTCACGATCTCGCTCGGCGCCCTGCCGCCGTACCTGTACAGCCACGGTTCCGCGATGGTCGGCACCGTGCAGCAGGTGGCCGGAGCAGCCGGCACGGCGCTGTTCGTCACGGTGATGTCGACCGTCGCTGCGAGCCAGCCGGCGGGAACCACCCCCGAGGTCGCCCTCGCGACCGGCGCCCGCACCTCGTTCACGACCGTTGGTGTGATCTGGCTGGCCGCGATCATCGCTTCGTTCTTCCTGCGCAAGCCGGAGGAGACCGCCTTCGACCACGAGGTCCCTTCGTGACGCCAGACTCTTCGCAAGCTCAGCGTCCGGCTCCTCAGGGACCGCCCGCCGCCGCGCACGCGTAGGCTCACGGGCGTGCCAACACCCGAGTTCATCGTTGCCCTCCGCGAGAAGGTTGGCACGACCCGGCTGTGGCTGTCCGGTGCGACCGCCGTCGTCATCCGTCCAGGTGCGGACGGCGAGGAGGTCCTGCTGGTCCGCCGCGCGGACAACGGTGAGTGGACCCCGGTGGCAGGCATCGTCGATCCCGGCGAGCACCCGCACCTCGCCGCCGTCCGCGAGGTGGCTGAGGAGGCCGGCGTCACAGCCGTCGTCGAGCGGCTGGTGTGGCTGACCGTCACGGAAGTGATCACCTACGGCAACGGAGACCAGACCCAGTACATCGACCACGTGTTCCGCTGCCAGTGGGCCTCCGGCGACCCGCACCCGGTGGATGGGGAGGCCAGCGAGGCGGCGTTCTTCGCCGTGGACGCCATGCCGCCGATGTCCCCACGCCACGTCGAGCAGGTGCGGGTGGCGCTCGCCAACCTCCCCGAGGCCCGTCTGGGCTGAACGGAGCAGGGGCCCTGCGGCGAACCGACCGGCAGCGCGGAATGGGAGGATTGCTGACCATGAGCCTAGGACTGGTAGCCATCATCGGCGTCGTGCTGGTGGTGTCCGTGACGGCACTGGCACCCAAGGTGGGGATCGCCCCGCCGTTGCTGCTGGTCGCGCTGGGCTTCGCTGTGAGCCTGCTGCCATTCGTCGACCAGGTGACGATCAACCCGGAATGGGTGCTCGCCGGCGTCCTGCCCCCGTTGCTGTACTCGGCGGCTGTAAACACCCCGGCGATGGAGTTCCGCAGGGACTTCCGGCTGATCTCGGCCTTCTCCGTGACCCTCGTCGTCGTCACGGCCGTCGCGATCGGGTTCCTCCTCAGCGCAGCTGTCCCTGGGGTCCCGCTCGGCATCGGGATCGCGTTCGGAGCGATCATCAGTCCGACCGACGCAGTGGCGACCAGCATCGTCCGCCAGTCGGGTGTCCCGCCGCGGATCGTCACCGTGCTGCAGGGCGAGAGCATGCTCAACGACGCCTCGGCGCTGGTGCTGCTGCGCTCGGCCGTCGCAGCCGTCGGGGTCTCGGTGTCGCTGTGGGAGGTCGTCGGGCAGTTCGTGTGGGCTGTGCTCGCAGCGGTGGCGATCGGATACGCGGTCGGCAAGCTCAACCTGCTGGCCCGTTCCCGGATCAACCACGTCACCGCCAACGTCGCACTCTCCCTCGCCATACCGTTCATGGCCTACCTGCCCGCGGAGCGCCTTGGTGCTTCCGGCCTGGTGGCAGCAGTCACGGCGGGCCTCGTGGCGGGGCGGGGCGCAGCAAGGATGCTCGGGGCGGAGGACCGGCTGGCTGAACGCGCGGTCTGGCGGACGGTGGAGCTGCTGCTCGAGAGCGGCGTCTTCCTGCTGGTCGGCCTCGAGCTCTCGGCGCTCACCGAGGACCTCTTCGAGAACGGGGGCAGTCTCGCGCAGGCGACCCTCGTCGCCATCGGTGCCGTCACCGTTGCGATCGTGATCCGGGCGGCCTTCGTCGCATGGTCGGTGTGGTCCCTTGCCCGGCGCAGCCGTCGGCGGCCTGCCGTCCGCGAGCACCTCGCCGAGATGCAGGGCCAGCTCGCAGACGGGCGGTTGCCCCACCTTGGCAACGACGAGAAGACCGGCCGCCAGGAGCGCAGGGTCCGGCGGCTCTCCCTCAGGGCGGGGGCGAACGCGCCTTCTGCGGAGGCGCAGCTGGGGCGTTGGCAGCAGCTGGTCGGTCGCCGGCTCGCCGACATCGACTACCTGGCAGCGCAGGAATTCGGCTGGCGGGAAGGCATCGTCCTCGTCGCTGCCGGCATGCGCGGGGCGGTGACCATCGCAGCAGCCCAGTCGCTGCCGGGAACCACCCCGTACCGCTCGTTGCTGATCCTCGCCGCCACCCTCGTCGCCGTCGGCACCCTCGTCGTCCAGGGCGGCACGCTCCCCTGGCTGGTGGGGCGCCTCGGGCTCACCGGCAGAGCGGCAGACGGCGACCCTGCCCAGTGGGCGCAGCTCCAGGCCGAGCTGACCAGGGCGGCGGTGGAACGGCTGTCGGAGAATCTCGAGGGCTACCCGCCCGAGATCGTGGAGCGGGTCCAGGCGCGGCTCAGGCGCCTTCCCGGGATGGACGAGGACGCCGAGTTCCCCGGCGGCCCTGCCGCCGGCGAGCGGGCGGCCAAGCTCAGCAAGCTGCGGCTGAAGCTCCTCGCTGCCCAGCGGGAGGAGTTGCTCGCCATCCGCGACCTGGGTACCTACCCGTCCGGCCTGCTGGACGCAGCCCTGACCCAGCTGGACGCGGAACAACTGGGCATCGAGTTACAGCGCCACGGCTGACCCCGCCGGGCCTGGACCACATTGGGGACGGTTCCAACTCGGTCCACCCGGTGCCTGGACCGAGTCGGAACCGTCCCCAATCCGGTCCGGGGCTGTGGCCGCTACCATCACGTGCAGACGAGGGAGGAAGGCCGGGGATGTCGCCGTTCGCAGAGCTCCACCTGCACCTGGAGGGCACCCTCGAACCCGAGCTCGTCCTCACCCTCGCGGAACGCAACCGGATCGCGTTGCCCTACCGCGACGTCGACGACCTGCGCGGCCGCTACACCTTCGGCTGCCTGCAGGACTTCCTCGACCTCTACTACGCGAACATGCAGGTCCTGCGAACGGAAGCGGACTTCGCGGAACTCACCGATGCCTACCTCGCACGCGCAGCGGCTGCGGGTGTCGTGCGGGCCGAGGTGTTCTGTGACCTTCAGGCCCACACTGCCCGCGGGGTGCCCGCGCCCGTTGTGCTCGCAGGGATCGCCGACGCCCTTGCCTCGTCGGAGGCAGACCACGGTGTCAGCAGCGGGCTCATCCTCACGTTCCTGCGCCACCTGCCGGCGGCCGACGCCGAGCTGGCCTACGACCAGGCGCTGGCGACCGGGGTGGAACTGCTCGGCGTCGGACTGTGCTCCTCGGAGGTCGGCTTCCCGGCTGCGCCGTTCGCCGACCTCTACGCCCGCGCCCGGGCCGACGGACTGCACACCGTTGCCCACGCCGGAGAGGAGGGCGGCCCCGACTCCGTGTGGGACGTCCTCGAACACCTCGCCGTGGAGCGGATCGACCACGGCATCAACGCCATGAGCGACCCTGCCCTCGTGCGGCACCTCGCCGAGCGGGAGATCCCCCTGACCGTGTGCCCCCTCTCCAACGTCCGGCTGCACGCCGTCCCGAGCCTTGGCGACCACCCGCTGCCAGCCATGCTGGAGGCCGGCCTGAAGGTCAGCATCAACTCCGACGACCCGGCCTACTTCGGTGGTTACCTCGGGGAGAACCTGGCAGCGGTGAAGGCGGAGTTCGGGCTGGACGCTGCGCAACTGGCAACCCTCTCGGCCAACAGCATCGAGTCATCGTTCCTGCCGTCCGTGGAGAAGCGTCGCCTGCTCTCCCTTGCCTGACGGCTCCGACGGGCCGGCGGGCGCTAATCGGGACGTATGGCGTGCGCGAAGTCCCTGCTCAGCACAGGTGCAGGCCGGTAGCGTGAAGGCTGTCAGTGGCGCATCGAAGCGCCACCCAGCGATGAAGGAGCAGGTATGGCTACCGATTGGGCTGCAGACATCAAGAAGTACGCACCGAAGGCCGACGACGCCGTCGTCGCCAAGCTGCTGTCGACCTACCGTCTCGTACTGAGCAACCGCGACTCGGCCTACGTTGCCGCAAGCGACGCAGCAGAGGTCGCCACCGTGCGCGAGAAGTTCCTCAAGGGCAAGCTCGGTCTCGCCAAGGACGACGCAACCCTCGACGCAGCGATCAAGGACGTCGCTGCCGTCATGAAGGACGACCGCACGAAGAGCCGTGCGACCTTCTACTACCTGCTGGCCGAGAAGTTCGACAAGCTCGACGTCTTCAAGTGACCGGCTGACCCTGCGACCCGGCCCCGCCAGGCCGGGACTGGGCGTGTGCCCGGCGTCCCTTCTCCGGCGGTGAGGGCAGGGCGAACGTCCCCAGGTGATTGGCACGCAACAACAGCCGGCTCGTCCGCAGGGACTTGGACCGCCCCGAGAGCGGGGCAGTGTCGGCGTCCCGGCTGAGCTCGACAACCCCCACCTTCAGGCTCCGGGCGAACGGCATGAGAAGGAGAAGGACGCCGACCCCCATCACGAGGGCGCGGACGGTGTCCGACTCCGATCCGGGCAGCTGGCCGGTGAGGCCCAGCCACGTCACCACAGCACCCAGCGCGAGGAACCCGAGATTCAGCAGCCGCTTGCGCCAGCTCGACCAGCGGTAGGCGATCATCAGCATGGCAAGACGCGTCGGCTCGTCCCTGTCGGCGAGGTGACGCACCTGGTGCAGCAGGCGCCACGGCCGTGAGCCCCAGTGGCGGCAGCAGGGCCGGTGGACGGCGCGCAGGTGCTGGATGAGATCCTGTGCGTCGTCGATGAGCCGCGCGTCGCCGCGCAGCCCCAGCCGGTCGAGCCCCTCCTGGGCGAGGATCGCAGCGTGCAGCCCACGGCGGCAGACCTCGACGAACAGCCGGGGAGCCAGCGGTTCGGAACCGATCGGGACGCCGGGTTTCGCGCTCCCCGTCTCCAGGTAGGACTTGGTGTCACGGTGCAGGTCGGCCGCCGTGCGGTAGTCGGCGACGGCCGCCATCAACTGCTGGGCGTTCTCGACCGACCCGGTGGTCCCTGCCGTGTCCTCCGCCATCGCGAGCGCTGCCTCGAACTCGCTCTCCGCCTGGATCACGCGGGCGAGGATGTGCTCCCCGACGGTGTCCGTGATGGTCATCGACTCCCGCAGCGACTCCTTGTACTGGCCACCGATCAGCGCGGCCTGCGCACCGAGCACCCGCAGGTCGAGGTCGTGGCGTCGGGTGGGCAGGACCTGGTCGAGCAGGGCGTTCGCCCCGACGTCGTCCCCGAGGCGCAGCGCCAGCATCGCTGCGAGGATCCGCACCGACCACGGGTCTGCCGGGGTGAGCGGGTCGGCGGCCAGCAGAGCTGCCGCCCTCTCGTCGTCCCCGGCGAGCAGGCACAACCGGACGCGTTGCCGGCTGCTCGTGTCCGGCCCGGCCTGGGCGAGCAGTGCGCGCGCGGACGCCTGGCCGGCGTACCGGGCCCCGGAGAACGGCGAGTCCTGGCCCACATGGCCCTCGAACACGGGCGTGCCCCATTGGGTTCCCGCCAACAGGGCGGCCTCGGCGTAGGCGGTGTCGTACGGGTCGGTGCTGGCGGCTGCCCGCAGGTCGGCGAGAATGCCGAGCGCCATCGGTTCGTCCGCGAGCAGGATGCGGATCCGCAGGATCGAGCGCCGCAGTTCCGCGGAGAGGTCGGTGTCGTCCACCTCCACCGACTTGCGCAGGTGGTCCCAGGCCTCGCTGTAGCGGCCCTGTTGTGCTGCCAGCCGGTAGGCCAGCAGTCGGTAGACGTGCCGCCAGTGCTCGAACGCGTCAGGGGTGAGCCCGGACGCCGTCCAGCCGGCGGCCTCCGCGGGGCGTCCCTCGATCACGGCGACGGTCCGCAGGCAGGCCTGCTCCGCCTCCGCGAAGCGGCCGACGTCGGTCATCGCCTGGACCCAGCGCGACCGGTCCTCGATGTCGAGGTCGGCGACGCCGTGACCCCATCGGGCGTTGAGCTCGTCGAACAGCGACGCAGCGGTCGGGAAGTCATCGAGTTCCGCGGAGGCGATGGCCCGCACCAGCACGGCCGCCTGGCTGATCTCCGCGGAGGCCACCAGCTCCAGCGCCAGCACAGGGCTCTCCGCTGCCAGGAGGTCAGCGGAGCGCAGCGTCGACTCCGGCCCTGCCGCTGCGAACCGCACCAGCGCTGCCTCGAACTCGGCATAGCTCCCGATCGGCGAGCGCTGCCTGCGTCCGGCCTGGAAGAAGCGGTCGAGCAGGCTGATCATCCGCACGCCCTCCGTGTCGGAGGCCGGCACCGGGCCCGCCATCCGCAGGGCTGCGGCCCAGGCCTGCCTGGCGAGGACGTCGTCGTCGGCGCCGCCGGCCTCTTCTGCCCTGCTCTCCGCCCGCTGCCACAACTCCGCGGCGATGAATTCAAGAATGTCCTGGTCGTCGGGGAAGCTGGCCACCAATTCCGACAACGTCGGCTGGTGCTGTGCAGACCCGAGCGCGTGGACGGCAGCGAGCCAATTCCCCGCGTCCGTGCGTGAAAGGCCGCCCAATCGACGCAGTTCGGCGTATGCGGCATCAGCCGCCACGAAGTCACCTGTGGCAAGGCACTTCTCTGCACGACGACGCAAGGCGTCAGCGTCGACGGCGACCACCGGCTGGTCAAGCATTTCCCCCCCTACGGGCCACATTGTCCTTCTGAGGCGTGAGGGGACGGCAGAGATACAATTGCCACCCGGATCAGGGAAATCCCTTCGGGGCGTTCGGGCGCTCAGGCGAGCGGTCGCGGCGCTGGCCGAACCACCACACGACAGAGGGGCAACCGGCCCTCTCCGTCGACCCTGGGTAGCGCCATCGGTCGTGATGGCGCGGCCGCAATGGGCTACGTGATGTTCGGCAACGCCATCAGCTTCGAGGCCTTGGTGAGGCTTCCCATCGCCGCGATGAAGACGCTCTTCAGGTCGGCCGACGTTGCTGCACAGAAGTAGTTGTCACCGTCGGTGTTCTCGGCCGTGGTCTTGCCGGACTGCGTGCAGTCATAGGCATCGCTGGCTGCGCCCGACTTCCTGGGTGATGCGGCTGCAGCCATCACGTCGCGGACGTTATACGACCCACACGTGGCCTTGTTCACCGCGCCGATGCCGATCGTGATGATCGTGATGCCGGCCGCCTTGGCTTCGGAAGCGATGGCCGAGAAGTTGTCGCAGGACTGCTTGTTGTTGTTGCCGGCCACACCGATGTCGAGGGTGTTCGTCAGGGTCGTGGCACTGGAGTCGCTGGTGAAGATCTCCGATGGCGAGCCGTCGGTCTCGAAGATGATTACCTTCTTGGGGGTGCCGAACTCCTTCGGCCGCACCGGGAGCCCCGCATTGACACTCGGATCAACATTCAACAAGTAGCGTGCAGCGCCCTTCATTGCCGCCGCGAGGTGTGTGCCCTCGTTGCTGGAGGTGGTCTTGCCGGTGGAAGAGCTCGGATAGTTCACCGTCGGGGTGGAGTAGGTGAGGTTGTGCACGGTCTTGCCCAGAGACGAGGTCGTATCAAGGCTGGTCACGCCGGCAGAGTCAGTCTTGGTGTACTTGTTGGTGAAGCCCACCGGCACCCAGCTGCCGTTGAAGTGATACTTCTTTCCGGTCGCGGTCCAGGACGGCGTGCACACGCCCTTCGAGTTGCAGGTGACATAGGTGGCGTCGCTGAAGGCGTTTCCGCCGTTGGGTGGTGCCGCCTTGTCGGAGGTGGTGGGCACGCTGATCGAGAGCGTCCCGAACGCGACGTACTGCTGGTCCTGGTTCATGGAGCCGAGCATGTCCTCGATGCCCGCCTTCATGGCGCTGAAGGAACCTGCCGGGGTGGTCCAGCCACCGCTGCTGTTGTTGTCCTGCATCGATGGCGTTCTGTCCGCCATGACCACGATGTCCAGAGGGTTGGGGGTCACCGTCCCGCAGATCCCTCGGCACGCAGCGGCCACGATCGTTCCGGTCTGGCCAGTCGGAATACCGATCGCGGGGCCGAATGAGTAGGCGACGGTCAGGTTGTGTTTCACCACGATCGTGTTGCAGTGGTAGGCGACCGTGCAGGCAACCGAACAGACCTGCTCGTTGCAGTCGAGGACGTCGAAGGAGTGGCTGGTAATGCCGCAGACGGCGACGACCGTCGCCCAGTCAGGCGACTTGGTGGTGGCGTTGTAGCTGGTCACGCACCGCAGGGCGATGTTCGGCGTGATGCTGCCGAGGTTCGCGCCGATCATGTTGTCTGCAGCGAACTTCTGGGCATCGACGATCGCGGCCGCCGGATCGTCCGGGAGGTGCATGGCGCCCGCCGTTGCGGCCGCGTCCAGGGCGTTCTGCAGCTGCTGGCGTTCGTAGACCAGCTTGCCGATGTCCACACCGAGGGCAGCCGAGGCCATGAGGACGACAACCATCAGGGCGACGATCACTGCGACAGCGCCGCGTTCGCGCCTGTGCTCAAGAAGCATCTTCAACATGTTCACTCAATCCTCATGAAGCTCGTACCGTGCAGGGTGATGGTTGGAGCGAGTCCGAGCAGAACGGGCGACAGCCAGGTGTGGACGTAGTTGAGCGTGACGGTGACCGTGCCTCCGGTGTCCGGCGTGCTGTCGCTGAAGTTGCACGGGTCACCAGCTGCGGTGGTGCAGGCAACAGTCACAGTCGTGCCCGCGTTCGTCGCACCCGGCAGGGCGGCGATCGCCGCCTTCACGGCGTTCTGCGAAGCGATGGCGTTGTTGCTCAGCGCCGCGGTCCGTGCGCCCTCTCGGGCAGCGTTCGCCACGACGGACTGCGTACTCATCAGCATGCCGAAGTCGACGATGCCGACCAGCAGCAGCAGGAGGACGGGAAAAACCAGCGCAAACTCAAGCGCAGCAGCCCCACGCTGCGACTTGCGCGACCTCAACTTGGAAAGCACGCGTGCCCACATTCTGCCAATAAGAGAATTGATACTCCGGACCCCTCCAGAATTAATGCGAGTCTAGGTGCGTCGTCATGCGTCTGTCAATGACGGCAACCAAACCGCACAGGTTAGCCCACCAGGCCCCGTTTGTGCGGTAACCCGAATCGGAGTGTCGAGGCTTTTCGGATGACATCAGTGCTAGCCATAGCGATGTTCAGCGCCGAGCCGGTCGCCGAGACCGTTCCCGGATAATGTGCCGTGTCCCCCTTTCGGGCGACACCGGACAATTGGCGACAACCAACGGGCTTTTCGACACAATTGGCGTCGTTGTCACCCGTTCGGGCGACACGGTAACCGCAATGCCGGTCCCCCTTTTGGGGGACACAGTGGGCTAATTGCTGTCGGAGTCGGTTCTCGGGAGACCAATCTTGTCGAGAATCCGCCGTCGTCCACTGACGTAGGTGACGGTCATGTCACCCAGCTGGACGGCCTGTGCATCCGCAACGAGCCCGCGGGTTCGGGCAGCGCCGAACCTGGCGTCAAGGCGCACAGCGCCCCGCGAGCCGCTCGCCGATCCGGACAGCCCGACCAGCTCCGGTGCGCCTGCCGGGACGGTGAGCTTCTGCCTGCGGCCCCGCAGGACGATGTCGGCGACCTCGCGACCGTCCCTTGTGAACGTCAGCACGCCGTCCATCGGGCGAGTGAGCGCCATCCGCACGAGCAGGAGGGCAAGGACGGCACCGACCAGCAGGGCCGCAACACCGCCGACGGTCGGCAGCAGGGCCGGCGGGAGCTTGATCGGAGCGGGCGGAACGGCAGCCGCACCATCGATGGCCGGTGCGAAGGTCAGGCCCAGGTCCTTCTCCAGCACCTTGCCCCACGGGGAGCTCACCGTCGCAGTCAGCGAAACCTTCGAGTTCGAGTTGGCCGACCCGGTGACACCGACCTGGGCCGTTGCGTTGGCCGTTGCCCCTGGCTCGAGGCTGATCGTCTCGGGAAGTCCGGTCACCACGAGCTGGAGACCGTCGGTCGCCTGCAGCTTCAGGTCGCTGAGCACGACGGGAACGTGCGGGTACGCAGAGGAGATGTCAAGTTGCAGCGGCACGGTGGCGCCGTCGGCGAGGGCCGTGCCGAGGTTGCCGGTGAGCACGACCTTGATCGGCGCGACCAGCTCTTCCTTCAGCGCTGCGGCGGCCTGGAGCTTGACGAGGTCACCGGCGACCTGCGCGAAGCGGGTGCCCACCTCGTCGGCGCTGACCTCGGTGGCCTGCGGCATCGCCTTCTTCAGCAGGCCCGCGTCGGTGGTCGAGGTCAGGGACACCGCATAGGCGGCCAGCTCGTGGTTCTGCTGAAGGCTCACCGTCCGCGTGGTCAGCTTCTTCCAGCTCGCGGAGTCGACCTTGGCATACCTGGAGTTGGGGAGAGTGTCCTTCACGCCGTCGGTGATCAGGATCAGTGCGGCCAGGCGATGGGTCTCCGCACGCTCGAGTTGCTTCAGCCCGCCGTCGATGGCTGCACCGATGTCGGTGTGGTCGCCGGCCGCCGTCGCGGGCAGGTGGGAAAGGACGGCGTCGGGGTTCGTTCCGACATCTCCGCGGTAACGTTCGACCACGGTCGAGTCGAAGGTGAGCAGGGAGACGCGATCGTCCGAGTCCAGCCCGGCGAGCAGCTTGCGCAGCTGCTGGCGCATCCGGGCATAGAGCCCGCCCTGTTTCATCGAGCTCGACGTGTCCACCAGCAGTACATAGTCGGCCGGCTCCGAGGCGAGGCCCAGAGCAACGACCACCTGGTCGACGTCCACAGACGGCGCCGCCTGCGCTGCAACCGGGGCCATCAGCAGGCCGGCCCCGGCCAGGCCGAGGAGAGCCCCGGCGTACTTCGCGCTGAATCGCACACTAACCCCTTTAGATGTCCTCTTACGGGTGACCCAAACCCGAAATGACCTCATTTACGTCCCCTTACGGGGGACACTAAACGGCCTTGTGGGAACAGTTTAATACGAAGTTGAGACTTTTTTCGCAAACCTTTTGACAACACTCGGTACCCGTGTGTAATGATTCTCTCGAAGTGGTCCTGGGGGGGAAGTTTCCGGGGTCACCAGCGGAAACCTATCCCAACACCTGAAAGGGGTCTCTCATGAAGAACCTGCCCGCCAAGATCGTCGGATCCATCGTTGCCAAGAAGGAGCGTGGCGCCACCGCCGTTGAGTACGGCATCATGGTCGCTCTCATCGCCGCCGTCATCATCACCGTCGTCACCACGCTCGGTGGCAACATCAGCAGCCATGTTCACCACGTCGCAGGCAAGATCTAAGACCGAACTTCGGACTCAAGCCTCAGAGGCGTCCCGGGCTGCCGCCCAGGGCGCCTCGAGGCACTTCTGAGGCACGTCGGTCCATCCCCAACACCCCCGGGAGTAACAGCGGGCGTCGTTAGCCCAGAACTGAACATGGTCACCCGCAGGGAGGACATTTATTGTCACCCGGGTGGAGGACATTTCGAAGTCACCCGGGCCCGCATCGTCGGCCCCGGCGGATGACAATAAGCGACTTACACGGTTGTTCTTTTGTCACCCATTAGGATGACACTTCTCCACTAATACCGGGGATCCCCGATCGGGGCCCGGCTCAAGTATTCAATCTCGTTCGAGAAGTCTGGCGGCAGATCGAGCGAGCGCCACCGCGACAGCCACGGCTGTCGTTCATTGTCAATCACTCGAGTCTCAAGGCGGTCCCTAGCATGCAACGCCGAATCATCGCCGCGGTCGCCGCGGTCGTCCTCGCCGGCATCGGCGCGGTCCTGCTGTACAGCTATGTCAACAACGCCGACGCCCGCGCGATGGCCACGCTGGACACCACGCAGGTCCTTGTCGCAACCAAGGTCATCCCGGCGGGTACCCCGGGAGCGAACCTTGCGGCGTTCGTCGCGCTGAAGCAGCTCCCCAAGGTCGCCGTCGTCGAAGGCGCGCTCACCTCCACCGCGGATGTTGCAGACCTCGAGGCCACCACCGACCTCCAGGTGGGCGAGCAGGTGCTCGCCAGCAGGTTCGCGAAACCCAATACCGACGTCAGCGGCAAGGTCGAGGTGCCGACCGACCTCACACAGTTGACCGTCCAGCTCGACCCCCAGCACGTCGTGGGCACGAATGTCGCGCCCGGGAGCAAGGTGGCCCTGTACATCTCCGTGGAGGTGAACCAGGTAGCCGTCACCAAGCTCGCCTTCCGCGATGTCCTCGTCACCAACGTCCAGGGTGCGCCGGCGGCACCGACCACCGGCGACGCTGCCGAGGTCGCACCCTCCTCCGACGTCCTGGTCACCTTCGCGATCGAGCCGAAGAACGCGGGCCAGATCGTCTGGGGCTCGGAGTTCGGGAAGATCTACCTTGCGCTCGAACCGAAGGACGGCGACCACACCAGCACGCCGCTCATCAGGGTGAAGACGATCTTCAAATGAGCCCCGTCCTCGTCATCAGCCGGAATGCCCACGTCGTGGGCCTCGTCCAGCAGGCGTGGGGGCCTGATGGCTACGCCATCGCGCCCGAGCAGTTCCCGGACAACGTCCAGGCATTGCTGGTCGACCTGCATGGAGTGCCGCTCCCCACAGTCGTTGTCCTCGACCCCGAAGGCCAGGTCACGGCTGCACTGGCACTCGCGGTCGACCTGGACCGCAACTTCCACATCGCCTCCGTCCTGGTCACAGACCGTGCGGCGGAGATCAGCCTCGAGGCCATGCGCGCCGGAGTCCGTGACATTGTCACCCCCGACGCCCCGGTCGACGAGATGAAGAGAGCCTTGGAGCGGGCCGCCAGCCTCTCCGGGCCGCGGGTGACGCAGCAGCCGGCCGCACCTGTGCCGGGCGCTGCAACCCAGCGGGGGAAGGTGGTCACGGTGGCTTCGCCCAAAGGTGGCGTGGGGAAGACCACCGTGTCCACCAACCTCGCTGTCGGCCTGGCCCAGAGACTGCCCCAGTCAACCGTGCTCGTCGACCTCGACATCCACTTCGGTGATGTTGCGAGTGCGCTGAACGTCACAGCGGAGTTCACGTTGCCCGACATGGCGCACGGCCCGGCTGCCCAGGATGCGCTTGCACTGAAGACCTACCTCTACCTGCACCAGACCGGCCTCTACGTCGTGCCGGGCTCGGAATCGCCTGCTGCGGCCGACGCGGTCACGTCCAAGGACGTGGTCAACCTGCTCGACACCCTGGCAACCCAGTTCAAGTACGTGGTCGTCGACACCGCACCGGGACTCAGCGAGCACACGCTCGCCGTGCTGGATCAGACGGACGTCCTGGTCCTGGTCACCAGCCTCGACGTCCCCGGTGTCCGCGGGCTCCGCAAGGAACTCGACACGTTGCGCGACATCGGGCTGATGCTGGAATCGCGCTCCGTCGTGCTGAACTTCATGCACCCGAGCCGCGGCATCTCCGTGAGCGATGTCGAGGCTTCCATCGGCCGCAAGGTCGACTTCCAGATCCCGCAGTCCAACTCGGTGCCGATCTCGGTCAACCAGGGGATCCCCCTGCTCCAGAGCGGCAGCCGCGATCCGGTCGCCAAGACGCTTCGTGCCATCGTCGATTCGATCGAGAGTGACAAGGTCGCGAACAAGGGCCGTCGCTTCCTCGACTTCGGACACAAGAAGGAGGTCGCACAGTGAATCTCGCAGAACGCGTCCTGGCCGTCCAGAAGGGGGAGCGCGGCATCCCGCGCGACCCGAGCGCACCGAAGGTCGCCCAGCCGCCGGCCCGCGCCTTCGAGCCCGGTTCCATGCCGCCACCGCCCGACAATGCCCCGCCCGCACCGTGGCTCCCCGTCCCCGAAGCCGCCAACCAGCCCACCGCCGCACCGACGGTGACCTGGGCGCCGCCGGTGATCCCGGGCCAGGAGGACCAGCACCGGCTGGTGAGTCGCGCGCCGGCCCCGCCGGTCGCTGTCGAGACCCACGACGCGCTCTCCAGGATCAAGGAGGACGCTGTCGAGCAGCTGTTCGAGCGCATGGGCAACCGCTTGAACGACGCCAACCTCGATGAGGCAGCCCTGCAGGGCCTCGTGCAGCAGGAGCTGAACGCCATCATCGAGGGCGGCAAGCTGCCCCTGACGGCCCGTGAGCGCCAGCGCCTGATCCGCGAGGTGCACGACGACGTCCTCGGCCTCGGACCGCTGCAACCGTTGATCGACGACAAGGACGTGACCGAGATCATGGTCAACGGCCCTTACAAGGTCTACATCGAGCGCAAGGGAAAGCTGACCCTCAGCCAGGTCAGGTTCAAGGACGAGCCGCACCTGCGGCGGGTGATCGAGCGGATCGTCACCAAGGTCGGTCGCCGCATCGACGAGTCGTCACCGCTGGTGGACGCCCGCCTCGAGGACGGGTCCCGCGTGAACGCGATCATCCCGCCGTTGGCCGTGAGCGGCTCGACGCTGACCATCCGGAAGTTCTCCAAGGACGCCCTGACGGTGCCCGACCTGATCGAGAAGAAGTCGCTGACTCCCGAGATCGCGGAGCTCCTCAACGCCTGTGTCGCGGCACGGCTCAACATCATCGTCTCCGGCGGTACCGGTACAGGCAAGACGACACTGCTCAACGTGCTGTCGAGCTTCATCCCCAACGACGAGCGCATCATCTCCATCGAGGACGCCGTCGAGCTGCAACTCCAGCAGGACCACGTTGTGCGCCTTGAGTCACGCCCGGCGAACGTCGAGGGCAAGGGCGAGGTCACGATCCGCGACCTGGTGAAGAACTCCCTGCGTATGCGCCCCGACCGCATCATCGTCGGCGAGTGTCGTGGTGGCGAGGCACTGGACATGCTGCAGGCCATGAACACCGGCCACGACGGCTCGCTGTCCACCATCCACGCCAACACCACGCGCGACGCGCTCGCCCGCCTCGAGACCCTCGTCCTGATGGCCGGCATGGACCTGCCGTTGAAGGCCATCCGCGAACAGGTCTGCAGCGCCGTCGACGTCATCATCCAGATCACCCGCCTGCGGGACGGCAGTCGCCGGGTGACGTCGATCACCGAGGTGAACGGTATGGAGGGTCAGACCATCACGATGCAGGAGGTGTTCGGCTTCGACTACTCCGCCGGTGTCGCTCCCGACGGGACCTTCCTCGGCTCGATCCGGCCCACCGGCGTACGCCCGGCCTTCACCCAGAAGTTCGACGACTACGGCATCATGCTCTCCCCCGGCATCTTCGGCACGGGCCAGCTCTGGACGGCGGGCCACCGATGACGGGCTTCCTCGCGTCCGGCGCGGCTCTCACCCTCGGCTGGGTACTCCTCGGCATCGCCGGCCTGACAGCAGTCGTCCTCGGCGCCCTGCCCAACAACCGGCTGCCGATCTCACGCCGCCGCCCGGGCTCGGCCGCATCGGGAACGAACCTGCAGCGGGTGGCGACCGTCGCCACCGACACTGTGGAAAAGTTCATGCGCGGCCGCAGCGGCTCACTCGACGCCATCCTCGAGGAGGCCGGGGTGACCACCCCGGCGAAGGACCTGATCGTCATCCTCGGCGGCGTGGCGCTGGCGTTCTTCGCCCTCGGCCTCGTCATGGGGCAGCCCGTTGTCGGCCTGCTACTGGCCCTGATGTGCCCCGTCGTCGGACGGATGCTGCTGTCCATGCTCGCTGACCGGCGCAGAAGGGCCTTCGGTGGCCAGCTGGACGAGATCCTGCAGATGATGGCCGGCAGCCTCCGCGCCGGCTACAGCCTGCCGCAGGCAGTCGCAACCATCTCCCAGGAGGCGGGCGACCCGGTGGCGCAGGAGTTCGCCCGGGTCACCAACGAGACGCGTGTGGGCCGATCGATGATGGAGTCACTGGACGACCTCGCCCGCCGCATGCGCAACGAGGACTTCTACTGGATCACCCAGGCCATCGGCATCAACCGTGAGGTGGGCGGCAACCTGGCCGACGTCCTCGACAACGTCAGCAACACGATCCGCCAACGCACCCAGATGAAGCGCCAGGTGGCGTCGTTGGCCGCGGACGGAAAGCTGTCGGCCATCATCCTGATGCTGCTCCCGTTCGTGATCGCCCTGGTCCTGTTCTTCATGAGCCCCGCCTACATCTCGCAGCTGTTCGCCGAGCCGCTCGGTTGGGCCATGATCGGCGCAGGGTTCGTCATGCTGGCGATCGGTGGTTTCTGGTTGACCAAGATCATCAACCTCAAGTACTAGGGACGGCGACATGCAACCCAATGCACTCATTGCGATCGCCACCTTCACGGTCGGCGTCGGCGTCCTGTTCTGGTTCGCCTTCGGCGGCGCAACGGCCACCCGCAAGCAGATGCTCGCCAACCTGCGCCGTCAGCAGGAGCAGCCCAAGACGAAGCGCCCCCACCATCGCGGAGAAGCCAAAGGGCGGCCTGGCCGCCCTGATGCGTCGCGGAATGCCCCTCCCTCTGGTGAAGACGATCACGCGACTGTGGACCGGTGCGGGCCGGCCGGAGAACAACACTCCCGACCGGGTCATGTCGACGATGGCCCTCCTCGGCCTGGTCGGCGTGGTCATCGGGTTCCTCCTGTTCCGCTCGGTCGCAGGTTCGATGGGACTCCTCCTCGGCTTCGGCCTCCCCATTCTCGGCTTCTTCTACCCCATGGTCCGCCTCCAGAGCGTCGGCGCTGACCGCAGGGAGGCGATCAAGCGACAGCTGCCCGACACGCTCGACCAGATGAGCATCGCCGTCAACGCCGGCCTCGGCTTCGATGCGGCGATGGTGCGCGTGGCCAGGAACGGACGCGGGGAACTGGCCCAGGAACTCGTGCGGACCCTGCAGGACATCCAGGTCGGGCAAGCCCGCCGGGTCGCCTATGAGGACCTCGCCGAGCGCACGGGTGTGGACACGCTGCGCCGGTTCGTCCGCTCGATCATCCAGGCGGAGGCCTACGGCATCGCGCTCTCCGACGTGTTGATGTCGCAGGCGGAAGAGCTCCGTCTCGAACGCAGGATGTACGCGGAGCGCAAGGCCATGGAGATCCCCGTCAAGGTCGTGTTCCCCCTGCTCCTGTTCATCATGCCCGCCATGTTCATCGTGGTGATGGGGCCGGGTGCACTCGGCATCATGCATGCCTTCGGCGGCATGAAGTAATGCCGATTGTCCTCACCTGCGTGGTCTGCGCCATCGTGGCAGGGGTGGCCGCCTGGTCGCTCAACGGGTTCATGCTGCGCAATGCCGAGTCCGACGCCTGGATCCTGAAGAGCCACCTTCAGGTGCCGGTCGCAGCAGTGCTCGGCGGTCTGGCCGGCCTGGCCGGCAGCTGGGCGGAGATGCTGGCCTTCGTCGTGCTCGCGATCGCCGGCGGCCTGCTGACGGTGATCGATCTCGCGGAGGAGCGGCTTCCCGACGCCATCGTGCTGCCGATGATTCCGATCACCCTTGTCCTGTTCACTCTCGCTGCGGCCGTCACCGGCGAGTGGTGGTCGCTGCTGCGGGCGATCGAGGCGGGAGCAGCCCTGTTCGCCTTCGTGTTCGTGATGATGATCTTCTCCCCCGACCTCGGCTTCGGCGACGTGAAACTGGCTGCCATCACCGGCGCCTTCTGCGGCTGGTTCGGCTGGGGCGCTGTGCTGCTCGGCTTCGCAGCGGCCTGGATGACCTTCGCGGTGATCGGCGTGGTGCTGATCGCGATCAGACGGCGCAGGGGAATGTCGTTCGCCTTCGGCCCGTTCCTGATCTTCGGAGCAGTCCTCGGCGTCTTCTGGGCCGGCTGCGTCCTGCCCTGGTGAGGGCTCAGGAACCTTCGATGGCCTGATCGAGCTTCAGCGTCCGCCCGGGTGCCTGGTCGCCGCTGCGCCGACGGGTCACGAAGACGTCGCAGTGGGCGTGCTCCACCACCTGGTCGCTGACCGATCCGAGCAGGAGCCCGGAGAACCCGCCGAGCCCGCGGGTGCCCACGACGATCATCCGTGCGTCCTCCGACGCCTTGAGCAGTTCCCGTCCGGCCGCGCCGTGCGGCACGGCGAAGGTGACGGCAACGTCGGGGTACTCGGCGAGGCCGCGCGCCGTCTGGTTCCGCACCTGCGCGAGGACGGCGTCGGCGAAGTCCTCGACGGGCGGCACGTACCCCGGCGCCCAGGTGCTCGGGCGCGGCGCGTTGCTGATGGTCCACGCCCGCACAACGCGGACCGGGGCGCCGACCTTCGAGGCCAGCCACAGCCCCTTCCGCAGTGCCTCCTGCGCAAAATCGGAACCGTCGAAGCCGACCACGATCGGAGCGGAGTCATCCATGGACCGACTCTAGCGGCCATAGACTCGGGCAACGGGGGGTAGATCGGAGTGACCGCCATGGACAAGCCCCGCAGGACACTCATCGTCGGCACCGCCGGCAGGGACTTCCATGTGTTCAACACCCTGTACCGCACCGATCCCGACCAACTCGTCCTCGGCTTCACGGCTGCCGACACCCCTGAGACCGACGGACGCTACCCGTCGTTCCTCACCGGAACCCTCTATCCGGAC
Organism: uncultured Actinomycetota bacterium; assembly: GCA_963799235.1. Taxonomy (GTDB): domain Bacteria; phylum Actinomycetota; class Actinomycetes; order Propionibacteriales; family Propionibacteriaceae; genus Propionicimonas. Next base: position 826,194 of record CAWCWL010000002.1, read on the forward strand.
GGTATCCCGATCCTGCCTGAATCGGAGCTGGAGCAACTGATCGCCGACCTCGGCATCGACGAGGTCGTGTTCGCCTACTCCGAGCTTGGCTGCACACAGGTTGTCCGGCTCGCGGCGCGCGCGCTGGCGGCCGGTGCCGACTTCCGGCTGGTCAGCCCGTTGCGCTCGATGCTGCCGAGCACCAAGCCGGTGATCGCCGTCACCGCCGCCAGTTCAGGGGCCGGCAAGACTCCCACCGTCCGCTACCTCGCAGAACTCCTTGTCGCCACGGGCCTCCAGGTCGCCGTCGTCCGCCAGCCCGTCCGTCCCCAGGGATTCACCCAGCCACTCCGTGAGCTGGACGCGTCGCTTCCAGGGGTGTGGACCTACTCCGGCCTGGACTACGCCGAGATCCTCGCAGCAGCGGAGGCCGAGGCCGATGTGATCCTGTGGGACGGGGTCGGCAACGACCTGCCGTTCCTGGAGCCGACGCTGCATATCGCGCTGACCGACCCTTTGCGCGACGGCGAGGAGGCCGACTACTTCCCGGGCGAGGTCGGGCTGCGTCTCGCCGACGTCGTGATCATCACGAAGTGCGAGTCGGCAGGCATCGAGCAGATCGAGCGGTGCGAGAGCGGCATCTACGCCGTCAATCCGGGCGCCACCGTGCTCACGGCCGACTCCCCGGTGATCGTTGACGGTGGGGAGCGCGTCGCCGGCCGGACGGTCGTCGTCGTCGAGGAGGCGCACACGCTCAGCCTCGGCTCGATGAAGCCGGGAGCAGGAATCGCCGCGGCCCGCCTGCTGGGTGTCTCCGCCATCATCAGCCCGCTGCCGCAGGCCGTCGGAGCGCTGGTGGAGTTGTACCGGCTGCACCCGGAGGCCCAGTCGGTGCTGCCGACGTCGGGCTTCGGGCCCTCCGACCTCGCCGACCTGAAGGCGACGATCGACGCCACCCCGAGCGAGGGCATCATCGACGCGACCCGCATCGACCTGGCGCAAGTGCTCGGCCTCGACCGTCCGGTGGTGCGGGCGGCGTTCGCGCTCAGCCCGCACGATCCCGACCAGTTGGCGCGGCTGGTGCGAGCTGCCGTTGGCCTCCCCGGCTGAGGCCAGCGGCCACTCCCGAGGCGCCGCGGCGGTAGGATTCCATGCCTGACCAGGAGGAACCCATGACCGACCACCGCGTGCTGAGCCCGGCCCAACTGCTCGCCGTCGAGCAGATCGAGACCTACGGCTCGCACAACTACCATCCCCTGCCGGTGGTGATCGAGAGCGGCTCCGGGGCCTGGCTCACCGACGTCGACGGCAACCGGTACCTCGACTTCCTCTCCGCCTACTCCGCAGTGAACTTCGGGCACTCCAACCCCGAGCTGGTGAAGGTGGCCATCGAACAGCTGGGGCGGGTGTCGATCACGTCCCGCGCGGTCTACTCCGCCACCTACGGGCCGTTCATCGAGGCCCTCGCCAAGCTGTGCGGCAAGGACATGGTGCTGCCGATGAACACCGGCGTCGAGGCGGTGGAGACCTCCCTCAAGCTGGCCCGCAAGTGGGGCTACGAGGTCAAGGGCGTCCCCGAGGACATGGCCAACATCATCGTCATGGAGGGCAACTTCCACGGCCGCACGATCAGCGTGATCTCGTTCTCCTCCGACGACGACGCCACCACCAGCTACGGTCCGTTCACCCCGGGCTTCGTGAAGGTGCCCTACGGCGACCTCGCAGCCATCGAGGCTGCGATGGACGAGCACACCGTCGCGATCCTCGTCGAGCCGATCCAGGGCGAGGCCGGCGTGATCACCCCGCCGGCGGACTACCTTCCCGGCGTCCGGGCGATCGCGGACCGGCACAACGTGCTGATGATCGCTGACGAGATCCAGTCGGGCCTCGGCCGCACCGGCAGCACCTTCTACTGCGAGCAGGTCGGTGTGATCCCTGACCTGTACCTGCTCGGCAAGGCACTCGGCGGCGGCGTCGTGCCGGTGTCAGCCGTTGTCGGCAACGAGGACGTACTCGGCCTGCTGAGGCCGGGCCAGCACGGCTCGACCTTCGGCGGCAACCCGCTGGCAGCAGCCGTCGGGCTCGCCGTCGTCCGGCTGCTGGAGACCGGGGAGATGCAACGACGCTCGCGCGAACTGGGCGCACACCTGCACGACCGCCTGATCGGACTGCTCGGGCACGGCGTCACGGAGGTGCGAGGCATCGGCCTGTGGGCCGGCGTTGACATCGACCCGGCGCTGGGCAGCGGACGCAGTATCTGCGAGCGCCTGCTCGAGCGGGGGGTCATCGCGAAGGACACCCACGGTCAAACCATCCGGCTGGCCCCGCCGCTGGTGATCACACTGGAGGAACTCGATCTCGCGGTCGACGCCTTCGCCGAGGTCCTCGCCGAGGCCGTGTCACCTGCCGAACTGGCCACGGTCAGCTGAGCCTGGCGTCGGCTCGACCACGCCGGACCGAACGCTCGGTCAACGGGTCAGCCGGCTGCCACCGGGAGCCAGAGCTCCAGGGTCCCGTCGCCTGCGTCGAAACGCCATTCACCGGATGCCGAGAGTCGTGCCCGGAGGGCGGCCCCCTCGGCGTTCGCGGCCACCAGGACGCACGTGGCTCCCGGGGGCACCGGCTCGACCATCGTCCCGTTCTGGTAGCCGTAGGCGTCCAGGATCATTTGTCTGCCGGCGAAGTCGAGCCGTCCATCCATCCACACCGGAACGTCGGGCCGGAGCAATACCGTCGCGCTGCCGAGGACCGAATCCGTGAACAGCCTGCACCCCGACGGCAACCGGTTGACGATCTCCCTCTCGGGAGGTTCACCATGCTGGAGGCCGAGCAGCACCACACCGGGCGACAGCACTACGAGCGTGGCGGTCAGCACGATTCGCCAGAAGCGTCCGGTGCTGTAGTCCCGCAGTCTCGCGGCGAGGCCGGGAGGTAACGACGCGGGCCCCGGCCGGCTCCGCAACCGGTCGACGGCGCGGGTCGCGGCAGCTGCCGCCACCGGTGCCAGCACGAGCAGGGACACCCCGAGGAACCGGATCGCCACCAGGCCCGCGAGTGCCATCGGCAACCCGATGGCCACGAGGGCTGCGAGGTCGCGTACCGGTGCTCCGGCGCGCCACCTCCGGTAGAGCCATCCCGTGGCGCCCAACGCCAGGACCAGGGTGGCGGCCAGCATGAAGAAGAACCTCGGGGGGACCAGGGGGCTGAACGGCGAGGCCCATTCCAGGATGATCCCCTCACAGGCCTCCTGAACGGCGCGGGCTCGAGCCAGGCCGTCGACCAGTCCATACGGCGACAGGACCGGCCCGAGTAGCCATCCGATCCCTCCGGCGATGATCAACGCGAGACGCCGCTTCCCGGTGAGCCCAGGGGTGAGCAGCCAGATCAGCGCCCATACTCCCGCCATTGCGGGCCCGAGCAGCAGGAAGGACAGATGCAGCCAGTTGCCGAGCGTCGACAGCCCCAGGGCACCGGCCATCACGATTGGGAGCAGGACGGCGGGCTTCGTCCCGACCGCCACGTCACTCAATCGAAGTGCCAGGTACACGGCGGTCAGGAGTAGCACCTGGATCGCGAGCGTTGCGCGCACGCTGAGCATCGGGAAGGCGGCGCTGTAGACCGCCAGCAAGCCCAGGAGGCCGGGCAGGGGGCGGGCTCCGAGCCTGCGGGCCAACAGGTTGGTCACGATCAGCAACGCGAGGATCGCCGCCGCAGACAGGACGAACAGGCCCCAGAGGCCGGCGACCCGGTAGCTCAGTGCCAGCAGGATGTTCCACAGCGGTGAGTTGGGGTACCAGTTGCCCTCGACGCCCGACCACCCCCAGGTGTCGGGCCGGGCGAAGGGGACGCCGGCCAGGTTCTCCATTCCGGCACGGATCTGCCAGAAGGCGTCCCGCTCCTCCGGATGACCTGCCCGGGCTATGGCCAGTGAGGTCAGGAAGCCCCAGAGCAACACGCCATCCCATCGGCGATTGCTGGCCACGGCAACCACCTTTGCCATCCAGAGTCCCTCCGCAGTTGCCGCCCGTCATCCTAGCGAAGCCCTCGCGAGGATCGCTCACCAGGACACGCCCCGACCCGACTCCACGGGCAGCAAAGAGCGCCACCGTCCCCCCGGACACGGTGGCGCTCCTCGGGCTTGTGATGCCCAGCGACGGGTGTCGCTCAGGCGGCCTTGACCGCGGAAACCTCGAGCTCGAGGGTGACCTTGTCGGCGACGAGCACGCCGCCGGTCTCGAGCGCTGCGTTCCAGGTGAGGCCCCAGTCCTTGCGGTTGACGACGATCTGGCCCTCGAAGCCCGCCCGGCTGTTGCCGAAGGGATCGGTGGCTACGCCACCGAACTCGAAGGGAATGGTCACGGACCTGGTGATGCCCTTGATGGTCAGGTCGCCGGTCACGAGGACGGTGTCGTCGGCGGTGATGTCGAAGCCGGTGCCGACGAAGGTGATGGTCGGGAAGGCTGCGGCGTCAAAGAAGTCGGGGCTGGCGAGGTGGCCGTCGCGGTTGGCGTCACGCGTGTCGACACTGGCGGTCTGGATGGTCACGTCGAGGCTCGAGGCGGCCGGGTCGGCGCCGTTGATGCTTGCGGTACCGGTCACATCGTTGAAGGCGCCGCGGACCTTGGCGATCATCGCGTGGCGGGTGACGAAGCCGATGCGGGAGTGGGACGGGTCGAGGTTGTAGGTGCCGGACAGGTCCTGCACCCGGGCTGCTGCGGTGGTGTCGATGCTCATTGGTGTTCTCCTTGGCGTTTGTTGAACTCTCAACTAAAACGATAGTTGCAGATCGTTAAAATGTCAACTACCCCCTCGGGCGGCACCTGCACGAACGCCCTGCCGCCGCGCTGGGCCGGGGGGTAAGGTGACACCACCACTGAGCCGGACGGCGCGCCGCTGCCCGTCCGACGACCTGTACGGAGGATGGATGAGCAACGCAACCTTCAGCCGCGATGAGGTCAGCCTTGAACTCCCCCTCGCGCCGGCGACGCAGGGGAACAACGGCTACGACATCACCAAGCTGCTGGCGGTGACCGGTGACACAACGCTCGACGTCGGGTTCGCCAACACGGCCTCGTGCCGTTCGGCGATCACCTTCATCGACGGCGATGCCGGCATCCTGCGGTACCGCGGCTACCCCATCGAGCAACTGGCGGAGCGGTCCACCTTCCTCGAGGTCTCCTACCTCGTGCTCCACGGCGAACTGCCCACGCCGATGCAGTTGCAGGAGTTCCAGACCGGCATCTCGAAGTACCACCTGATCGATGAGCGGATGCGGGAGATGTTCCGCTCCATGCCCCGCAAGTCCCATCCCATGCCCGTGCTGTCGGCGGGCCTGAACGCGCTCTCCACGTTCGCCGAGTCCAAGTACGGCGCCGGCGCCCACGACCCCGACCGGGCGACCCACCTGCTCCTCGGCGCCATGCCCACCCTTGCGGCCTACGGCTACAAGAACTCCGTCGGCCAGCCGTTCCTCTACGCGGACGACTCGCTGAGCTACATCGAGAACTTCCTGCGGATGTCGTTCGGGCTCCCGACCGGCGCGTATCCGTTCGACGACGCCTTCACCCGCGCCCTCGACGTGCTGCTGATCCTGCACGCCGACCACGAGCAGAACTGCTCGACCTCCACCGTCCGCATGGTCGGCTCCTCGGGGGCGAACATCTACGTCTCGATCGCCGCAGGGGTCAGTGCGCTGTCCGGCCCGCTCCACGGCGGCGCCAACCAGGCCGTCCTCGAGATGCTGAAGGGCATCAAGGAGGAAGGCGGAGACGTGAAGTCCTACGTCAGGAAGGTGAAGGACAAGAAGGACACCACCAAGCTGATGGGCTTCGGCCACCGCATCTACAAGAACTACGACCCGCGCGCGGCGATCATCAAGAAGCACGCGGACGAGATCCTGCGGAACCTCAACGGCAACGATGAACTGCTCGATCTTGCCCAGCAACTGGAAGGGGCCGCGCTGTCCGACCCGTACTTCCAGGAGCGCAAGCTCTACCCGAACGTTGACTTCTACACCGGCCTGATCTACCAGGCGATGGGCTTCCCGCAGAACATGTTCACGGTGCTGTTCGCCCTCGGCCGGCTGCCCGGCTGGATCGCCCACTGGCGCGAGCAGGCGGGTGACCCGGCGACCAAGATAAACCGGCCCCGCCAGGTCTACATCGGCGAGGTCGAGCGCGACTTCGTGCCTGTCGACCAACGCTGAGGGGCGGGGCGCCAGGTCCGAAACCCGCCAGCGGGAGGGCCTGGCTGCGCTTAGCGTGATCGGGTGATCACCAGTCCTGCTCTCAAGGCACCCGCGCCACAACGTCAATCGCTGCTCGTCACCGGCGCGATCATCGTCACGGTGCTCGCCTGGGCGAGCGCCTTCGTCGTCATTCGGGGCGCCGCTGCCTACTTCAGCGGTGGAGCGCTCGCGCTCGGCCGGCTGCTGGTCGGTTCCGCGCTGCTCAGCCTCGCCAGGCTCGGTGGGCGCTGGGTGCGACCGACGAGACGCGAATGGCTGCAGGTGACGGCTTTCGGGCTCGCCTGGTTCGGTGCGTACAACGTCGTGCTCAACATCGCCGAACGCACGCTCGATGCAGGGACGACGGCGATGGTCGTCAACACCGGACCCATCCTGATCGCGCTCGGCGCCGGCTGGATCCTGCACGAGGGAATCCCGAAGTGGCTCGCGATCGGCGGTGGAGTCGCGTTCGTCGGAGTGGTCTGCATCGGCATCGGGACCGGCGGTGCGGGGCTCGGCTCGGGCATCGGGGTGGTCTGGGCGCTCGTTGCCGCCATCACGTACGCGGTCGGCGTGCTGTTCCAGAAGCCGGCGTTGCGCCGCCTGCCGGCCGCCCAGGTCACCTGGCTGGGCTGCCTTGTCGGGAGCGTTGCCTGCCTCCCGTTCTCCGGGGAACTCGCCCACGGGGTCACAACGGCACCGCTCCCCGCGATCCTGGGCGTCGTGTACCTCGGGGCCGTGCCGACGGCGCTGGCCTTCAGCACCTGGGCCTACGCGCTTGCCCGGATGCCAGCGGGCCAGCTCGGCGTCTCGACCTACGTCGTGCCGCCGCTGGCGATCGCGCTCGGCTTCATCGTCTTCGCAGAGGTGCCCGCCCCGTTGGCCATCGCAGGTGGAGCCATCTGCCTGGTCGGCGTCGGGCTGAGCCGCAAACACGACTAGTGGTGGCGTATCAGGACAGGTGCTTGCGCCTCCCACTGGTCGACATCGACTTCAGGAGGAAACCATGCGCATTGTGAAGACGGCAGCCCTCGTCGGAGCTCTTGCCCTCAGCGGCGGACTGCTCGTGCCCGCCAGCCATGCTGCCGCCGCCAGGCCGGTCGCCCTTCCGTCCGTTGTGGCGACCCGCACCGTCCACGTCGACGTCGACGGCGACGGCCACTCCGATGACGTGACGATCGAGCAGAACGGCGCCAACACCTTCGTGGTGAACGTCGTCACCTACGCCGGCCAGGACGACGTCGCGCAGTTCACGTCCACCATCGACGACGACTGGGGCATCGAGCCCTGGTACGGCGCGGCCAGGCTCGACGGCGCGAAGGGCTACGAACTGATCGTGCTCACCTCCGGCGCCGACGGTGCGATGTTCCGCGTACTCACCTGGCGCAGCGGCGCCCTTGTCGCCGAGCGCGCGCCGAAGACCCTGATGAAGGGCTCCTACGACTGGTACCTGGCCGACCTTGGCTTTACGCGGTTCGGGTACCGCTTCGCCAGCGGTAACGGGCATCGCTACGTCCGCGACTTCGAGCTGTACGCCAGCGGGAAGTACCTCAAGGGCACCATCGTGAAGTCGGTCTGGAAGGCCGGCGCGTGGAGGAAGGTGAGCTCGAAGAAGGTCAAGCTGACCAAGAGCCAGGCCAAGCGCTACAACGGCATCAGCGGCGTCACGATCATCGCCCGCCCGTGACCCCGCTCGCCACCACAGCCACCACAGCAGTGTGAGGACTAGCTGCGGGGCGCCAGGTGGATCACGGTGGGCTTGCTGACGTCTGCGAAGAAATCGTTGCCCTTGTCGTCAACGACGATGAAGGCCGGGAAGTCCTTCACCTCGATCTTCCAGATGGCTTCCATGCCGAGCTCGGGATACTCCAGCACCTCGACGCTGGTGATGCAGTCCTGGGCGAGGCGGGCGGCCGGGCCGCCGATGGAGCCGAGGTAGAAGCCCCCGTGGGACGCGCAGGCATCGGTGACCGCCTTCGAGCGGTTGCCCTTGGCCAGCATGACCATCGAGCCACCGGCTGCCTGGAACTGGTCGACGTAGGAGTCCATCCGCCCTGCCGTCGTCGGTCCGAAGGAGCCGGAAGCCATGCCCTCGGGGGTCTTGGCCGGGCCGGCGTAGTAGACCGGGTGGTCCTTCAGGTACTGCGGCATCTCCTCGCCGGCGTCCAGGCGCTCCTTGATCTTGGCGTGCGCGATGTCGCGTCCAACGATCACGGTGCCGTGCAGGGCGAGGCGGGTCTTCACCGGGTACTTGCTGAGCTCTGCGAGGATCTCCGCCATCGGCCGGCCGAGGTCGATCTCGACGACGTCGCCACCCTCGAGGTGCTCGTCTGTGACCTCAGGCATGAAGTGCGCCGGCTCCCGCTCGAGCTGCTCGATGAAGACACCCTCGGGGGTGATCTTCGCCATGCACTGGCGGTCGGCGGAGCAGGAAACGGAGATCGCGACCGGCAGGGACGCGCCGTGGCGCGGCAGCCGGACAACGCGGACGTCATGGCAGAAGTACTTTCCGCCGAACTGGGCGCCGATGCCCATCTGGCGGGTGAGCTCCAGCACCTGCTCCTCGAGCTCGACGTCACGGAAGCCGTGGGCGCTCATCGAACCTGAAGTGGGCAGCCCGTCCAGGTACTTCGCGGAGGCGTACTTGGCGGTCTTCAGCGCGTACTCCGCAGAGGTGCCGCCGACGACGATGGCCAGGTGGTACGGCGGGCAGGCCGCCGTGCCGAGGCTGCGGATCTTCTCGTCGAGGAACTTCATCATCGAGGCAGGGTTCAGGATCGCCTTGGTCTCCTGGTACAGGTAGCTCTTGTTCGCTGAGCCGCCACCCTTGGCCATGAACAGGAACTTGTAGGAGTTCTCGTGCCCGGGAGCGGTGTCGGCGTACAGCTCGATCTGCGCCGGCAGGTTCGAGCCGGTGTTCTTCTCGTCCCACATGGTGAGGGGGGCGTTCATCGAGTAGCGCAGGTTGAGCTTGGTGTACGCGTTGTAGATGCCCTGGCTGAGCGGGAGCTCGTCGGTGCCGTCGGTGAGCACCTGCTGGCCGCGCTTGCCGGAGATGATCGCCGTGCCGGTGTCCTGGCACATCGGCAGCACGCCGCCGGCTGCGATGTTGGCGTTCTTCATCAGGTCGAGTGCGACGAACTTGTCGTTGGGGCTGGCCTCGGGGTCGTCGAGGATGTTGCGCAGTTGCTGCAGGTGCGCCGGACGCAGGTAGTGGGCGATGTCGTGCATCGCCGTCTCCGCAAGCAGTTCCAGCGCCGCCGGGGCGACCTTCAGGAAGGTGCGGCCGTCGGGACCGGAAACGGTCTCCACGCCCTCGGTGGTGAGGAGCCGGTAGGGGGTGGTGTCCTCCCCGGTCGGCAACATGTCCTCGTAGCGGAATTCAGCCATGACACTCCTTCGTTGAGCCGTCGACCATCCTCCCATGCAACAGCCCGGAGGTTTGCCGGAGCCGCAGATACGAACGAGTGCAGCGGAGGGGCACGACGACGCGTAACCTGCGGCACGGGTGGGTACCATCCAATGTGGCTGACGACGCGGTCGGCCGACGCCCGAACCTCGGAGGTGGAATGTTCGGCCAGCCCCGGTTTGCTGACATGAACGCACACATCAACAGACTTTTCGAGCGGCAACAGGTGCTCATCTCGGCCCATCGCGGCAGTGGCGGCGGCAGCATCGCCGTGAACACCACGCTGGGTGTGAAGGCTGCCGTCCTGCAGGGCGCCGACATCGTCGAGATCGACGTGACAGCGAGCCGTGACGGCGAGTTCTACTGCTTCCACGACGGCTGTGAGCCCGAACTGCTGGGCATCGAGCCCAACCTGCAGACGTTCACGGCGGAGGAGATCGACCGGCAGTCCTACATCTGGGTCGAACGGCCCGGGCGTCCGGCGAAGGTCGAGCACCTGCTGCCGATGTTGCACAACTTCAAGGGCCAGGACGTCCTGTTCAACATCGACCGTTCGTGGTGGCGCTGGCCGAACCTGCTGAAGGCGCTGGACGGGCTGATCATGGCCCACCAGATCCTGATGAAGTGCCCCGCCTGGGAGGAGGCTGCGCTCGACCGGCTGCGCCAGTTCCGGGTGAAGTTCCCGTTCGTACCGATCTGCGCGAGCCCCGAGGACCTGGACCGCGTACTGCAGGACCCGCGGCTGAACACGGTGGGCGTGGAACTGATCACCAACTTCCGTGACCACCCGTGGTTCTCGCCGGAAACCGTCGAGCGGTGCCACAGCCAGGGTGTCTTCGTGTTCGTGAACACCGTGACGCTGAACACCGGCGTACCGCTGTTCGGCGGACTGGACGACGAGCTCGCCATCAGCGACTGCCCGGACGCTGCCTACGGTCCCGTCTTCGACCTCGGCGTGGACGCCGTCCAGACCGACTGGCCGGCGCTTGTGCGTGACTATCGCACGAAGCGGCTGGGTGCGCGTTCGCGGCAACTGGTCTCCGACTAGGGCACGGGCACCGGCTGCGGTTCCGGAGCCCGCCGCGCTGCCGGGTGGAGCAGGAACCACAACCCGGTCACGAGACCGGTGACGAACAGTGGATCGCCGAGCATCGTGTCGCCGAGCTCACCATAGGGCGCAGGGTCCGCTGTCGTTCCTGCCGCCCGGGCGAGGGCCAGGAACGCCACCCCCGTGGTCGCGAACAGCGTGTTGGCGAGGAAGAGCATGACCCGGGTGGACTGCGGATACTTCGGGGTCGAGAGGTCGGTGAACTCGGCTTCCGTCGCGGCACGCCAGGCCAGACCGAACACCAGCAGGGCGGCAGGGCTGAGCACAGCGAGCGCGCTCGTCGGGTCCTCGATCAGGTTGCGATGCGGGTAGAGCACCGCAAGGAGCACCACCGTCATCACCCCGATCGCCCGCAGTCGGTCGAAGCGGCGCTGCAGGGCGAGCACCGTCGCTGCGGCGAGGGCGATCACCGCAGCCAGCAGTCCGAACGCCGTGGTCGTGCGGTCCAGCAGGAAGCCGAAGCCGGGCACGGCGCCGACGGAGTCGCTGAGCAGCAGGATGGAGAAGGTGGCAAGGGCAACAGCTTCGGCCAGCCGGTTCCTCCCGGCAAGGCGCCAGGCGATCACGGCAGTGACCGGTGCGAGTGCCGCCCGCCACAGCAGGCTCGGGTTGTTGTCCATGATGGCGAACCAGACGAGGTTGATCGCGTCGACCGCTTCCTGCTGCCCGAGGAGCTGGAAGAAGCCCCGAGCAAGGATCACCGGCATGCTGAGCGCGACCAATCCTGCGACAGAAGCGGCCAGGGGGTACAGCCAGCGTCCCCATACAGGTGGGTAGTGCTCCGGCGGCGGCGGGATGCGGACGCGGGCCCGTCGCAGCAGGATCGCGATGGCACCGGCGACCACAGCCAGCAGCACTGCACTGGCCAGCAGGGACGACCCGCCCAGCTCCCTGCCACCGGCGGCGAGGAAGGTCGAGACGGCGAGCCAGACCACGGCTACGCCGAAGCCGGTCCAGAAGATGCCCCTGCTGACCGGACGGTCCGCTGCAGCCTGGGCGCCCGTGACGACGATCTGCGCAGGTGCAGAGCCCGCGACCATCATTGCCGGCAGGATCAGCGGCTGCAGGGTGAGGAGTGCCCCCTGGAGCGCTGTGGTGCGCTGATCGAGACCGAGGGTGACCAGGTTCTCCGCCGTCCAGGGGCCGAGGGTTGCGACCATCAGGAGCACGGCAACGACCACGAACTCCCACCAGGCATAGCCGCGGAAGGATCGGAAGAAGGTGAAGGCGACGAGGGCAAGGAAGGCGACCACCGACGTCAGGAAGGGAACCGGCGCTGTCCACGCCTCCGCGGCGAAGAGGGCGACAGCCGATCCACCGATCAGCAGCAGCACGATGCGCAGCCACCACGAGGTGTGCAGGGCAGCGGTCAGGGCGATCGCGAACGAGAACAACAGGCCGGTGAGGAGCAGCGGCACGGTGACCTGCGGCACGCCGTCGAGGCTGGCGTAGCTCATTGACAGCTCGCCGACCTGACGCAGGGGCACGGCGAACACGATGGCGATGGCGAGCAGGGCGAACACGGCGGTGGCGGCAGCCCCGAGCTCCCGCAGCCCGTAGGGCCACGCCGACGGGTGCGGCCGGCCCTCCCGCACCGGGCTGACGAACGTGATGTGGAGAACGTCGCGGACGGCTGCGACGATCTGGCTCAGCACAGGGTTCATCCGGCCACCCCGATCGCGACGCCCTTGTTCCCATAGACGAGGACGCGACCCTGCGCTGCGGTCAGCCAGGTGCTGGTGTCGGAGGCGTCACCGATGCCGACCGGCCACTCGGCGACGAGGGCGCCGTGCGCGTCCAGGAGCACCACGCTGTCCGTGGTGAGCAGCAAGGCACGTTCGCCGCCGCCGATACCTGCGTAGGTGCGAGCGCCCTGCCAACTCCAGAGCTTCTGCCCTGTGGCCGGGTCGATCCCGATGGACTCGTCCTCGGCGCGCAGCACGACCACGTCGTCGAGCGCGATCACGCCCCTCGTCGACAGCGTGTGGCGCGGTCGCCACAGCTCCCTGCCGTCGGCCAGCGACAACCCGGTGACGCGTGGCCCGTCGGAGTTGGGGAGCACGACGACAGGGTCGGCTCCGGTGGTCACGCCGAACTCCTCCACCCGACCCACGTCCTTCGCCCAGACCAGGGCGCCGGCAGCGTCGAAGCACGACAACCCTCCGGCCTGGTCGACGACCAGAATGCGCCCGCCGGCCACCCGGGGCACGACCCGCACCTCACTGCCGACGTTCTGCTGCCACCGCTGCGCGCCGGTGGCCAGGTCGTAGGCGGTGACGCTGCCATCGAGCGTGGCGATGACGACAAGGTCGTCCACGCGCACGGGCACCACGATGGAGAGATCGGCCAGCGGGGTGTCCCACAGCCAGGCACCGTCCGGCCCGTAGGCCACCAGGTGACGGTTCACCGAGACCACCACCGTCGTGGTGCCGAACGTTGCTGCCGCCGTGTTCCTGACGCCGGGACGGCTGCGCCATACCGACGGTGGCGGGTTGACCGTGGTGTGCAGAGCGATCACGTCGCCGTTCAGCTTGTTGGCGAACACCGCGGTTCCGTCGGGCAGGATCCCGGGCGGGGACACGGCGGTGACAAGGGTGGTGCCGGTGCCGATCACGTTGACCTGCCGCGGGGTGAAGGTGAGCCGGTCGGCCGTCGACCAGTCGAACGGGACGTCGGGGGCGACAGCTGCCGGTGCCGTGTCGGTGGCCTCCCAGCGTCCCTGTGCTGTGGCCCAGCCGGCGAAGCCCGCGTGACGGCACCAGGTGCGCTCTGTTGTGCTCGGCTGGTCCCCCCCGATCTGCTCGCGCATGGTGACAACGACGCACGCGCGGGCAAGCAGCGACTTGTCCGCTGGCACGGCGCTGTAGTCCGCCCGGTAGCCCAGCGGCGTCCTGTTGCCCGCCGCATCGACGACCAGCACCGCGCCCTCCGAACTCCAGCTGCGCCCGGCGGCGAGGGCGTGGGGCAGGTCGAGCCGTCCGGGCACGTAGATCCTGGAGGTGCCGTCGAAGCCGCTCTCCACTTCTGCACGGACGCCGTCGCTGCCGAGGCTGAACAGGTCGTCGCTGCGGCCGGCCGGCTGCCCATCACGCGTGACCCGGACGGTGCTCAGCCGGGCCAACTGCGTGTGCGCCCAGTCGACCTTGGTGATCGCGAGCCAGTTGACGAACTGTGCTGGTCCGGAGCCGACCATCGAGATGGCCTGGTCGACCGCCCACTCCGTGGTCTCGACGCCGTCGGGACCGGCGAAGCGTTGCCGGTAGCCGTCGGCCGGCAGCCACCCGGGGCCCCCGGTCGTGGTGACCGTTGGGGCTCGTCCGAGGGTGGCGGTGCAGACCAGCAGGGCGACCACCACCAGCCCGGCCCAAAGCGCTGGCCTGTAGGGCCGCCGCTGTCCCGGCTGGTTCGACACGCGCGCAGACTATCTACGGTCGCGGGTGCTGCAGGAGGGGTAACGAAGGATTTCTCCAAAGCGACATCTGCGCTCAGGCCTCGCGGGCCCGCAGACGACCCTCGATGACCTTCTGGCAGACCTCGACGGTCTCAGGCAGCAGGTCGACGCCGAGGATGCGTGCCTGCCGGGTGACCTGGCTGACGAGGCGCTCGACGTCGGCCTGATTGCCGGCGCGGTGTTCGGTACGGATCCGGGCGCAGAGGAGTTGCTCGTCCTCGGGGGCCACCACGAGTCCGCGAGCGGCCGCCCACCGCGCCAGGTCGATGTCACCCCTTGCCAGCGCCCGTTCGGTGAGCACGACACCAGCGTCCCGCAGTGCGCTGGAGATGTCGGTGCGCAGCTCCTCCGCCCAGTGCCACTGACCGGGGGCTGCGTCGGCCAGTGGGGCCCCGCGGACCTGTTCGAGTGCGGTCAGCAGGGTCGCGTCCCCCACCCGGTCGACGCCTGGAGCGAGCAGGAACTGCACCTCGTGCCAGTCGGACGTGACAGCACTGTGCAGCATGATCCGCCCGGAGTAGGCGTCGGGCAGGTAGGGCCTGCCGTCCGGGTCGTCACCCAGCCAGTTCCGCAGGCGGCTGAGGTTCGAGCGGCGGGTGCCCTCGGCCACCTGGAGGCCGGCAACCATGGCGGTGGGGGAGCTGTCGGGATGCTCCAGCAGCCAGGCGCAGAACTCGATCAGGTGCTGGCGCGACCTCGCCGGCTCGGGGCCGGTGGCCCCCACAAGGTCCGTTGGCCCGAGCAGCAGCACCCGGGGGTGGTCTGCGGGCACGAGTCGGACGACGTCCACGGGTTCCTCTCCTCGTCGTGGGATGTGGGGCAGGGCGAGCACATTGTCGTCCTCGCCACTCCACCACGGGGCTTGCGCTGTGGCGGGATCGTCGGCCGCCCGGAACAGCGTCGCCACGCCGTCGCGGGTGGCCTCGGGAATGGCGTGGGCCTGGAAGGTCCCCGGGGTGTCGGCCAGCCGTCCGACGGGGGCGTAGGGATCGCCGGTCACCCTCCACTGGGCAGGGCTGGCGGCTCCGGTGGCGAGGATCACTGCGATGCCGAGCGCCGGCCCTTTGAGCAGCTCGTCCAGCTCTTCGGCCACCTCCGCCGGCACATCGTCGAGCAGCAGGAAGACGACGGGTGCGACGGCATCGGCCCGGTCAGGGTCGACGCGCAGTGCCGAAAGGAACTCACCCGACAACGCTGCCCGACGCCGGGCGGCGAGCAGATGTACCTGGGTCACCGCGTCCTCGATGCGGGCATGCTGCAGCACGCGGTCACCACCGGCGAGGCGGACGAGTTCCGCACCGTCGCCGCACACCACGAGCTGCACCTCCTGCGCCCAGGGGGCACAGCCGAGCTCGACACCCATGGATGCCATGGTGGATCGGCCCAACTCCCTCTCGCCTGCAGCAATTCCGAGGACGCGGGAGCGTTCCGCGTCCACCAGCAGGAGCCGACCGTCCGGGCTGCTGCCGAGGCTGACGACGGCCGGGTACGGGCAGGGATGGTCACCGCCGACCAGCAGGGTCTCATCGAGGGAGACGCTCCAGGTCTTGCCGTCCATGGCCGCGTCGAACCCGTCCGGTGGTGCTCCTTGCCGGGTGGCCCAGTGCAGGACGATGGCGACGTCGTCCACCTCGATGCGTTCCAGTTCGGGCAGTGGAACCTGCGCGGTATAGCTGTGCCGCCCGACGGCGCGCAGGACGGCGTCGAGGGCAACGAGCCGGTCCGGTTGCTGCCGCGCCCCCATCGCAATCCGGAGGCGACTGGCCTGCTCGTCCGGGGGGATCAGTCGCCGGCCCACGGGTCGTTCCCTCAAACGCAGGAACCGCCGCGTCTCGAACGCCCCGATGATGGCTGCCGCCGCGAGGGTGCCGAGCGTGCCGAGGAGCGGGGCGAGGGGTGCTGCCGGCCCATCTGCCGGAGTTGTCGCTGCCCCGGAAGCCGTGGCGGTGGGCTCTGCGGACACTGCCGGCTCGACAGTCGGGGCCGACTCCGCCTTCGGGTCCCGGCGCTGCACGGGTGGGTCGACATCGACACCGTCGCCCGTCGTCTCCTCCTGCGATTCGGGCCGCACGCTGCGGGGAGCGGGTTGTGCGCCAGGGACGACGAGACGCCAGCCGATCTCGATGTGGTCGGGATCGTCGATCAGGTCGTCGTTCGCTGCAGCGATTCGCGGCCAGCGTCCGGCGGCACCGAGGTGTTCGAGCGCGATCCCGCTCAGGGTGTCGCCCTTGTGTACCCGCACCGTCCGGGGTGCTGCAGCGGGTGGGGCCGGGAGCGAAAGCCGGGTGCCGGGGGTCAGCGGACGGGTCGGGTCGGCCAGCTTTCCGGGGTTGGCCTCTGCAAGCTCGCGCCAGCGCCCACCGTCACCGAGGAGCCGTTCGCTCACCGTCCAGAGGTCATCACCGGGCGCGACGCTATAGGTGTCGTCCGCGGTTTCCTCATCCGGTTCGGGTTCGATCTCAGGGAGTGTCGCAGCCCCCAGTGCCACCACCCGTTCCGGCGCTGGTGCCTGCGGGCCCGAAGAGCCCGGTGCCAGGGCCAGCACCGCGAGCAGGAGGCCGGTACTGAGCTGCTGGAGACCACCGAGGAGCGGGATGCGCAGTCGCACCCGTCCGCTGCTGACGAGGCGCGCGGCTTCCGCTGCGCACGACAACGTGAACGCTGCCCAGGCAAGCCAACCCAGCAGCGTCAGCGCCACCAGCAGCACCGAACCGTCGTCCGGCCTGGTGAGGGCCGCCGGCCAGCCGACCGGCATCCGGCCCCAGCCGGCGAGCGCCACCGGGGCACCGACGATCACGAGGCCAAGGGCAATCAGGGCGCCGATACCGCGAAGCCAGCGCATCACTTCCTCCCCCTGTAGGTGTCGAGGACGGTCGCAGCACTCGCCTCGACGCCGATCACTCCCGGCCAGCCGGGCACGAGGACGTCGCTGAGTGGCACGTCGCAATGCACGCGGGCCGTTACCGTGGCATGGGTGCCGGGCGCCGTCGCGAATCCGGAGGCATCGACATCGACAAGGAATCTTTCGCAACGCACCCCACCGGCCGCGGCCTGGGCGATCGCCAGCTCCTGCGCGGTGCGGACGGCCTCACCCGGCCCGCGCGCTTGCGACATTCCCCGGGCGGCTGCACCTGCGGCCTGCTCAACGACGCCTCGCGCCAGCCACGTCCGGGCTCCGCCGACGACAAGACCGACAAGGAGCACGAGAACAGGAACCATCATGGCGAACTCCACAGAGGCAGCTCCACGTTGGCCACTCACGGCGTGACCCGTTCGAGGGGGAGTACGGCTTGCCCGACGACGAGCCCCTGACCGACGTCGAAGAAGAGCGGTGCGCGACCGGAGACGGTCACGACAAGGTGCCCGTTGTCCGCCGTGACGCCGATCTCGACCTGCTGCAGGCCGCCCCGGGTGGCGACCCGTTCGCCGGCCAGACGCGCAGCAGCCTCCGCGGCGGAGCCCGTGGCACGCAGGTCGGCGGTGACTGCTGCAGCCTCGGAAGCGACGGTGCGGGAGTAGAGCCAGACGCCGAGCTGGACCATGCCGAGGACGAGCAGCAACAAGGTGGGCAGCAGGATCGCCCACTGGGTCGATTCGGCCACCCCGCGCTGGTTCACGGCCGCGGCAGTTTCGCGGACACGTAGATGGTGACGGCGCTGATGACGATCAGCGCCACCGCGACGGCCCCTGCGAGCAGGATCGCGTTCTCCGTCGACTGCGACAGCCCGCGCTGGTCCCGCGGCGGGGGTGGGGCCACCAGCGCCCCGAGCAACAGGTGCAGGATTCTCATCGCTCTCCTAACAGGGTCGGTTCAGCCGCCAACAAGGCGAAGGATCGGCGGCACGAGGAAGAACAGGCCGAACACGAGGCTCGGGATCACCATGAACAGGGCCATCCGCTCCGACACCGAAGCCGCGGCGATCTTCGCCTGGGTGAGGTGGGCGTCGCGCAGCTCACGGACGCGGGCGCGCAGGGCGTCCGACAGTGCTGCGCCCGCCTCGTCGAGGGACATCACATCGGCGGCGTCCACGAGGGCGGGAAGCTCGAGCTCCACTCCCAGACGGTGGAGTTCGGTGTAGGGCGCGCGCTGCTCGAGCCGGGCCCGCTCGAGGGCATCCCGGATGGTGGCGAAGACGGCAACGTCGCTGACCGCCGCGGCCGAGCGGAGAGCCTGGCTCCCGGAGGAGTTCGCCAGGCGCTCGAGGGTGACGAGGTCGAAGTAGGTGAGGAGGGCCTCCGTGGCGTCGGCGTTCACCTCGCGCTCCGAACGGCGCAGGACGATGTCGGGAACGAAGAAGCCGACCGAAGCCGTGACGAGTCCGATCGCAGCGGGCACCTCGAAGCCGGCGACGCCGGAGAGCACGAGCCCGAGCCCGAGCAGCGGCGGGACGAGCAGGCCGGCGAGCGCCAACAGCACCTTGTGGGCGTAGTGACGGTCGACCGAACGTCCCGCCATCCGCAGGCGTCGCAGGGTGTCGGCCGTGACGGGTCGCCGCAGTCGCCAACGGACCCAATTGCCGATGCGGTCGACACCGCTGCCGTGAGCCTCAGGGGTGGACGCAAGCCTGCCGTCCAGCAGGTCGAGGGCGTCGGCGAGTCGCGGCGCTGTGGGGACGAGCACGCCGACGACGGCCCAGAGACCGAAGCCGAGCAGGCCCCCGGCGAGGATCGCCAGCAGCTGCGCGTTCATGCGAGCCGCCGGAGGATGCGCTGCCGTGGCCGGGGCAGGGTCAGCCGTCGCAGGAAAAGGAGCGCGCCGAGGTAGGCGAACACCAGTGCAGCCAGCAGGAGCTGGCCGAGCGGGGAGCCGTAGGGCGCGAAGAACGAGCCCCCGAACACCAGAGCCAGGCCGAGCACAACGAGTGTGATCAGGGTGACCTGGCGGACGACGATGCGCGGCTTCGCCCGCTCGGTCTCGATCTCGCGAAGGGCGCGAAGCCGGTCCTGGATGTTGTCCGCCAGAGCAGCGAGCGTGGCCGTCGCGCCCGTCCCGCCACGGTCGGCCGCAAGCGAGAGGGCCGCCAGAACCGCGTCCGCGTCCGGGCTGTCGAGCTCGTCGGCGAGGCTGAGCAGGGCCTGCGCGGTGGTCCAGCGGTCGTCCAGCCGGGCGGTGAGGAGTCGCAGGTGCGGGGCAAGGAGGGCCGGCGCCTGCCCGACGGACACCCGGATCGCATCGCTGATCGAGCGACCGGTGGGCAGCAGGGAGGCAAGGGACCGCACCCAGCGATCGAGGGCTTCAAGGACGGCGAGGTCACGGTTGGACGGTGCGGAGAGCACCATCGGCAGCCCGTAGGCGACCACCGGCACCAGGACGGCGAGCAACGGCCAGCCGACGATCGCAGCGGCGGTGGCGCCCGCTGCGATCGCGAGGGCCAGCTGCCACCATCGTCTTCGTACGGCACGACCGATGCTTGAATCCACAACCTTTTTCCACAGACCTGTGGACAACCGGGTGGATTCCGCGGGCCTGCGCAGGCCGGCGGCGAACAGGATCAGCCCTCCCGCGATGAGGACGCCGCACAGGCCGGCGAGGAGCGTGGCCATCAGGCGTCCCAGGCCGAAGTGAACGGTGCCAGCTCGTCCAGCAGGCCGGCGTCCGGGGTGAACTGGTCAGGGCCGCCGTGCCCTGACCGGAAGCACAGGTGGGTCACCGGGCGACCCGACTCGAGACCACCGGTGAGCTGCCGGATCTCGGCCACTGCCCTTGTCCGAAGGCCGCCTCGCCAGGTGTCGTCCACCAACCGGACATGGATGAGCAGGTGGATGTGGTGGGCGATCTGGCGATAAGCCTCTTCCACCGTCAGCACGCCGCCCTGCGCGACGCGCGATGCCAGCCGGTCCATCGTCGAGGCCGCAGAGTGGGAGTGCGTCGTTGACAATGTTCCTGCGCCGGCAGTCATCGCCTCGAACATCGCGCCGGCCTCGCCTCCGCGGACCTCGCCGACGATCAGGCGGGAGAGGTTCTGCCGCAAGGCCTCGGGGATCAGGTCTGCAACGCTGAACTCGCCGAGGCGCCGGCCGTCCTGGACCTCGCCCATCCCCACCCGGGCCTGGAGCGCGAGCATGTTCCGGCGTCGGGGTTGCAGGTGGGTGAGCAGCTCGTAGTCGGTTTCCAGGGTGCCGAAGCGCTCGTTCTCGGGGATCGCGGCGATCAGTGCGCGCAACAGCGTGGTCTTGCCGGCGCCCTGGTCGCCGGAGATCACCATCGACTTGCGGGCCAGGACGGCCGCGTGCAGGAACCTGGCGACGTCGAGCGGCATCATGCCGCCGTCGGCCAGCTGCCGCAGCGTCACGTCGGTGAGGGTGTGCTGCCGGATGGTGATCGAAGGCCGGTAGCTCAACCCGAAGCCGATCGCGTGCAGCCGGAACCGGTCGCCGAGGGCGAGCGTCATCATCGGGTGCGTGTCGTCGAACGGGCGGGCAGGTTTCACGGTCTCACCCAGGAAGCGGATCGCCTCCACCAACTCGGCGTCGGAGTCGGCGACCGGCGGACGCTCCTCGCGCCGCCCGTCCCCGTACTGCACCACCACCGAGTCGCAACCGTGGATCTCGATGTTCTCCGCTTCGGGGATCTCGAAGAGGGGCTGCAGCCGGCCGAACCCGAAGATCGCGTTCTCGACTGCCCGGGAGTAGGCCTCCTCCACAGCCATGGACCACAACGCCTCACCGTTGGTGCGCAGGGCCTCCACGTGCTCCCTGACGACGGCGATGATGATCGAGCGCCCGAGCAACAGTCGGTCCACGTCGGCGAGATGCCCCGGCTTCCCGGCCATCGCAGCCGTGATCCGCTCGGAGGCCCTGCGCCGCAGGGCGACCACCAACGGCCAGTCGACCGGCGCCTCGTTCGGCTTCGCCTCGATCAGCCGCTCCCTGCGGTGAGTTGTCTCGAGACTCACCTCATTGGCGAGCAGGTCGACCTCGGCCAGGCGTCGCATCAGGCCCGCCAGCCGTGATCCGGGAACTCCTCCGCCATCAGCGATCCCCTCACTCCGGGAGCTGCGGCATCCGGGGTGGGCTCGCAGCCAACGAATCCGAGGATCGTAAGCGAGCTCCGGCGCGATTCCCAGAGGCCGAAGGGAAGTTGTGGATAACCCAGACAGGTTCGTACAGCCCTGTGGAAAGCCGACGGCGGGCGCTCGGAGGAACGACGCGGAGGAATGAAGGGTGTTGGAGAACCGTCAGGACGGCAGCTGGAGCGCCGCCCCACGAACCTCCGCCAGCCCGTCGGCCACAACGGAAGCGATCGCCCGCTCACGCTGCGCCACGTCGGGCCACGCCGGGATGACCTCCTCGAGAGCGACCGGCCGGGGCGCGGCCTCGCGCAGGACCTTCAGCACCGCCCCGCGCGCCTGCCGGTCGCTGCCTTCGTAGGACGCCTGCTTTCGCCGGAGGTCCCCGGTGTCCGGATAGCCGGCCGCCCGCCACGCGCACCAATCCGGAACTGGGCACACCCCACAGCGGGGTGCGCGGGCGGTGCAGACCGTCGCGCCGAGCTCCATGGTCGCTGCGTTGACGGCGGCTGCGTCCGTTGTCCCTACCGGCAGGATCGACTCCATCAGCGTCAGGTCGGTGCGAGCGGGCGACCCGGGCTGGGCCCGTCCGGCCAGCACCCGCGCGAGCACCCGGCGGGTGTTGATGTCGACGACGGGGTGGCGCTCCCCGTGGGCGAAGACCGCAACCGCCCGCGCCGTGTACTCGCCGACGCCGCTGAGCGCGAGCAGGGCCGCCACCTCGCTGGGCACGACGCCGCCGTGCCGCTGGCTGATCTCCACAGCCGCCCGGTGCAGCCGCAGAGCCCGTCGCGGGTACCCGAGGTTCGCCCACTGCCGGACGGCCTCCGCCGGCGGCTCGGCGGCCAGCGCACCTGGCGTCGGCCACCGTTCCAGCCAGGCCTCCAGGTGCGGGATCACCCGGTTCACCGGGGTCTGCTGCAGCATGAACTCGCTCACCAGCACGCCCCACGCACCGAAGTCCGGGCGCCGCCACGGCAGGTCTCGCGCGGACTCGGCGTACCACTCGATCAGCGGTGGGGCGATCGGCGGCGTTGTGAGGGCGGACACGCGGCTCAGCCTAGGTGCCTCCTGAGGACGGTCGCGGCGTCCCGAGCTGCAGCCGTCGACCGGCGGCCCTGTTGCTGAGCACCTCGCCGAGCGCCCGCACGTCCTCGACGTAGCTGCTGGCCATCAACCTTCGCGGCGCGGCCGCGCCCGCTGCGAACACGGCAGCCTCCGCCGGCTGCCAGGCGAGCTTCGCCCACACGTCCACGCCGAAGCGGTGCCCGATCTCCCCCGAACCGTACGGGCGTCCCGGCCCGACGACGACCAGCCCGACCCGCTCGGCGCCCGCCGCCGCGACAACCAGCGGCAGGTAGAGCCGCAATGCTGCAAGGTCGACCAACCGGCTACCCGTGACCACCGCCACCCCGCTACTCGCAGCGACGAGTGCCGGTTGCAGGCCCGCCGGCGTGATCCCTCCGGCGTCGACGAGCACCGTGCGGCCCGCCCCCTCGAGCGTGGTTGCCAGTTCCGGCCACACCGGCCCGAACAGGTCGACCATGCCCGGGTGCGAGAAGCCCGGCAGGAAGTCCCTTCCCTCGTCCCCGTGCAGCGGGACCGTCATCGAAGGCAGGCATTCGGCGAGCGACCGACGCTCCCTGTGCGCCTGCAGCAGCCCGCCGAGGCCCCTTCCGCCCGGGTCGACGCCCTGCAGGTGGCCGGCAAGCACCGTCTGGTCCGGCTCCCGGTTGGCGTCCACCAGCAGCAGCGGT
This sequence comes from uncultured Actinomycetota bacterium, assembly GCA_963799235.1. Lineage (GTDB taxonomy): Bacteria > Actinomycetota > Actinomycetes > Propionibacteriales > Propionibacteriaceae > Propionicimonas. Next base: position 849,134 of record CAWCWL010000002.1, read on the forward strand.
TCCGGCCGGATGAGCGCCAGCGCCACCCCCAGCCCCGTGACGCCGGGCGAGTGACCGGCGCTCGCCAGCAGGATCATGCTCACCGCGGGCTGCCGGGAAGGCGCACCAGCGCGAGCTGCTCGTTGGCTGCAAGCCGCACCACCCGCTCCCCCTCCACTGCAGGGACACTCACATCGACGATCGAGGCACCGTCGGGCAACACGGCGGCTGCCGTCGCGATCCGCGCAGTCACGCTCGCCCCCGCCGGCGGCTCCGCTCCGTCGCGTCCCACCGGGACGAGCAGCACCTCCGTGCCCGGCGGCATCGCAGCGGACGGCAAGCGTCCCGCGGCAAGGCGCAGCCCGATGCGGACGCTGCCGGACTCCACCACCGGCTCACCGAACGAGCGCGGGCTCAGCAGGCTGCCTTCCACGAGGTCGCTGAGGGCCGTCCGGCCGACGACGGTGTCGAGCTGGTCGGACGAAAGGGTCTCGACGCCCAGCGCCGGCACGGCAGAGGTGGCACCAAGATCGGCAGCAGTGATCACCTGGTCGCGGTACACCGTCCGCTTCACGACGAGGACGGTGTGCGCATTGCTGAGGTTCCCGTAGAGCAGCGCGGCACCCAGCCCGCCGAGGCAGACGGCGAGCACGCCGACAGCCATCCAGCGCAGGTTGCGCCGGTTCCTCACCTGGCTCGCACCCAACCGCTCCTCGGCCATCACCGACCCCCTCGCGCCGGGAAGGCTGGTGCCCGGGGTGGAGCGCAGCGGTCCGGCGGTGGTGGGATCGTAGGCGGGCCGGCGGGCCGATTCCTAGACCGCTCGGAGAATCTGTGGAGAACTCGTACACCGGGGCTCCCGTCGGTTCCGGCCCGCCTGTGCAGTTATACGGCGGGCCACTAGGGTGTTTCCTGTGAACGTCGAGGCACTGGCAGCCAAGTACCACGATCTGGTGGTGACAGCCTGTGAGTGGCGCGCGATGGGGCTCGCAGACCCCCACCAGATGGCAGCCGACGCCTTCGCCATGCTCGACAAGCGTCGCGACCACAGCCTGCGCGACCTGTACCGGGCGATCGACAAGGTCGTGCTGGACGCCTACCGGAACTACTCCAACAGGACCAGCATCATGGATCGCCTGCGCGTCGGCGGGATGTTCGGCAGCCCCTCCCCCCGCAACCCGGCAGACGAGTTCCTCAAGGCCCTCAGCAACCTGCGCGGCAGGGACCGGCAACTGCTCCAGCTGCGCTTCTGGGACGACCTGGACGAGGCGGAAGCCGCGGAGGTCCTTGGCACCAGCATCGAAGCCACCCGCGAGCACCTGGCCAAGGCCGGCATGCGGTACCTGTCCAAGCTCACCCGCAGCCATCCCGACCTCGCGATCAGCGACATCATCGACACGCTGTCCAGCATCAAGCCCGGCGTCTACCGTCGGTACGGCTCCACCGGCAACCTCTGAGGCTCACCCTCAGGCGGGGTTGAGGGCCAGGTAGAGGGTCGGCATCGCCACGATGCCGATCACGAGGGTCACGGAGGCCATGAACGCCGACAGCTCGACGTCCAGCCCTGCCTTGCTCGTGAACCCCGGCACCATCGATGCGATCGGCGCGAACATCAGCATCACCAGCACCACCCGGGCCTCCGCCGGGAGCGGCAGCAGCGTCCAGCACGCGACGGCGACAACGGTCGAGAAGAGATAGCGGACCGCCAGGTGCCGCGCGGCGGCGAGGTACTTGTTGCGGTGGAGCCTCAACTCCAGCCCGATTCCGATCATCAGCATCGCGAGGAACGGGTTGGCTGCCCCGACGGTGCCGGTGAACGTGATCACCATGTCCGGCAGCCGCAGGTCGAACAGCTTCAACACCAGCAGGCCCATGTAGGTCACGAAGATCGGCGAGGACGCGAGCGTCCGCCCGGTGTCGCGCCAGCGGTGCGCGCCGGGCTCCCCGGCCAGCGCCATGCCCCAGCCGTACCCGAACCCGGCGGAACCGACGGCGTTGCCGATGTCGAACAGCGAGGAGTAGATCATCGCGTGCGGCCCGACGAAGCCGGACACGTACGGGGTGGCGAACGCCCCGATGTTGTAAGTGCCGGAGTTGAGGACGGCGAACGCCTGCTGGCTGCGTCCCCTGCGGGCTGCGAGCAGGTAGCCGATGCCTTGCTGCGCAACGTTCAGCAGCAGGCCGAGTGCGGTCAGCCCGAGCAGCGCGCGGTCGAGGTGGTAATCGTTGAAGCTGGTCACCAGCGCACACGGCAGGGTGATGCCGAGCACGAGCTTCGCGAACAGGGTGAAGTGCTCCTTCGTCACCCAGCCAAGGCGCTTGATGCCGAGGCCGATGCCGACGATCGCCACCAGCGAGAGGGCGCGAGCGGCAATCTCCAGCATGGCGGCAACTTACCGGTGACACGCGGCGCCGCTTGCCGGCGACCGAATGCGCTGCGGTGGACGCGGGGTTTCGATCCCACCAGGCCGGGAATAGCTTGATATCGAGATATCTGGAGGGCCCCGTGACCACTGAGGAACTGCCGGCGCTGTTGCGCAGGCTCGTTCTCCCGGTCTACCTGCCCACGGCCCTCTACGCCACCGGCGCCGCAGCCATCGTCCCCGTCGTGCCTCTGGTCGGCCTGGATCTCGGCCTTTCCGTGCCGCAGGTGGCGCTGCTCGGCACGGTCGCGGGCCTGATCACCGTCGTCGGTCCGCTGCCGACGGGGCAACTGGTGGTTCGCATCGGTGAGCGCGGAGCGATGATCCTCGGCGGGCTCGTGAGCGTTGTGGCCGTCGTCGGCTGCCTCTTCGCTGCCTTGTCGGACGGGAACGGCCCGGCCCCGGTCTGGGCGCCGGCCCTGTTCTGCGCAGCGATCCTGCTGATGAGCCTCGGCGACCTCACGTGGGACCTCGGCCGCCAGACCTACATCGCCGACGAGGTTCCGGTTCACCTGCGTGCCCGGGCGATGAGCCTATTCGGTGGCACGATGCGGGTCGGACGCATCCTCGGCCCGCTGTTCGGTGCCGGACTGATCGCCGTCGGCGGGGCTGCGTCCGCCTTCTTCGTCCATCTCGTCGCAGCGGTCGCCGGCCTGGTGCTGATCACGATCTTCGTGCCGCCCCACCTCAAGCAGGTGATCGACCCGGACGCCCCTGACCCCGTGGACCTCCCGACGCGGGGAGAGGTGCTGCGCCCCCTGCTGCTGGTGGGGGCCGCCGTCCTCGTCCTCACCCTCGTTCGCACCAACCGCGACCTGCTGCTGCCCTTGCTCGGCAACGAGTTCGGGCATGCCGAGGCAGTGATCTCGCTGGTGTTCGCCGGCTCTGCCGTCGTGGAACTGGCGTTCATCCTGCCGGCCGGCACCATGATGGACCGGTTCGGCAGGGCAGCGGTGCTGGTGCCCTGCCTCGCCCTGATGGGGATCGGCTACCTGCTCGCGCCGATCGCAGCCACCGTGCCGGGCTTCATCGCCATCTCGCTGATCTTCGCCGTCGGCAACGGGCTCGGCGCGGGGATCAACAAGACCCTCAGCGCAGACATGACTCCCAGCAGGAACAGGGCGGGCTGGCTCGGCCTGTGGAACAGCTTCACCAACGCGGGAGCCCTCGTGGGGCCGGCGCTGATCGCTGTGACCGGCGCCGTGACGGTGGTCACCGCCAGCTTCGCCACCGGGTGGCTGTCACTGGCCGGGGCAGCGTGGGCCGCCTGGTGGCTGCCCCGCTTCGTGCCCGGCCGCGCGAGGAATCAGACGCCGACCGCGACGCCGCGTCAGCGGCGGCAAGGGAGAAGTCTTGACGAGCGGTGAGGAACGAACCGCAAGGATCAATCGAAGATCGGGTCGACCGTCCGCGTCCGCTTGAGCTCGAAGAAGCCCGGGTAGGCGAGGACGTTGACGAACCCGTCCCACAGCTTGCCGGCCTCCTCACCCTTGGGCGCCGGCGACATCACAGGCCCGAAAAGGCTCAGCTCGCCCACCCGGATCACCGGAGTGCCCACCTCGTCGCCGACCGCTGCGGTGACCTTGGCCTGCTCCTCGCGCAGCGACTTGTCGTTGGCGTCGGTGTCGCCGGCATCGGCCAGTCCGACCGGCAGCCCGACCTCTGCCAGCGCCGCCTCGTGGGTGACGTGGTCGTTGGGCTCCTTGCCCAGGTGGATGCGGGTGCCGAGCGCGGTGTAGAGCTCGGCCAGCTTTTCCGGGTACTGCTGCTGGACAGCGAGGCAGACCCGCGCTCCAGCCCACGAGTTGTCCATCAGGTCCCGGTAGTTCGGCGACAGCTCGCGACCCTCGTTCAGTACGGAAAGGCTCATCACATGGAAGACGACGTCGACGTCGCGTACCTTCGCGACCTCGAGTGCCCAACGCGAAGCCATCCAGGCCCACGGGCAGAGCGGGTCGAACCAAAGGTCAAGTGTCTTGGCATCAGTCACCTCGCGAGTGTAGGTCGCATCTGGGACCGCGGGGGTCCGCCCGAGTGGCGGGCTACCCTCGACAAATGATCCGCTTCGTTGTTTTCGACCTGGGCCAGGTGTTGGCATCGCCCCCCGACATCTACCATGCCCCCGCCGAGCTGCTGGGTGTGGATCCCGATGCCTACCGCGAGCTGTACTGGTCGCACCGACGCGCCTACGACACCGGCGGCTCGCGTGTGGAGTACTGGCAACCCATCCTCGACCGGCTGGGTGTGCAGCCCTCCGGCGAGCTGATCAGCAACCTCGCGACGCTCGACGCTGACCTGTGGACGGAGTTGCGCCCGACCGCTTCTGACCTGCTGCAGGAGGTGCAGGGCTGGAACGTCCAGACCGCACTGCTGAGCAACGCACCGATCGTGCTGGGCAAGGCGATCCGGCGGACGGCGTGGGCGGCTGCCTTCGACTTCATCTTCATCTCCGCAGAACTCGGCGTCACCAAGCCCGACCCGGTGGTGTACGACATGGTCACGGCGGAGCTCGGCGCCGACCCCGCAGAGATCGCCTTCATCGACGACCGCTCACCGAACGTGGACGCGGCGGCTGCGGCCGGCTGGAACGCCCACCTCTGGGTGGACGACGAGGACTCCCTCACCTGGCTGAAGCAGGTCACCGGCCACTGACGCCCGGCCGACCCTCCCGGGCACGTGATGGGTCAGCGCATGCAGAGTGCGGCTGACGGCCCACTGCCGTCAAAGATGCGGACGGGATCCACCATCAGCGACTGGCAGAGATCACGGGTGATCGCGCGCATCCCCCCGCGTGCCGACGAATCGGCGACACCGTTCCCGCTGCAGCCACCGGCCGAGGCCGAAACCGGAACCTGGTCGGTCCCGACGAGCAGCAGCATCGGCCAGCCCCCGTCGTCGCCGCAGGTCGCCGGCGCCATGTCCGGACCTCCGCCGTCAGGCGCGGCCAGCGCCGCTTGCCAGGCCGTGGTCGCTTCCGCTCCGGTGAGGACGACGGAGCTCCGCAGGCCTGCGGGCTCCCCCTCCCTGTCGTACAGGCAGACCGTCAGCTCGCCGGCGTCGAGACCTTCGAGCTCCACCGAATCGACGGCTGGAAGCTGGACGGGGCACCCGGCAGGGTCGACGCCCGCCGGCACCACCACCGCCGAGTTGAGGATGCGATCGGCGAGTTCGCTGTCAGCCTTGCGGGCAGTGACAGTGATCCGGGCCAGCCCGACGATCCGGCTGTGCTGCTTCCACGTCTTCGAGTCGGCACTCCATGGCTTCGCGCCATCCGCGGGTGTGAAGCTCAGGTGCATGGCCTGCTGGTCGTCCCGCAGCGCCTCGCCGCACCCAATGGCTGCCACAGCACCGCCGCCCCGGTTGAGATCGACGTACGGCTGGCTCGGCCAGCTCTTGTAGATGCAGTAGTCGGACTGCGGCGCGCGGGCGTAGCCCCACGTTTCCGGCACTTCCACCTGGACATCCCGGTAGGACTCCCAGCGGAAGCCGGGAGCGCTGCTGGCCATCCGCTGCGGGACCGCAGTTGCGCGGTCGTTCGCTGCTTCGGGGACGGCCCCGCCGGCGGCGTAACCGTCGGACGCGGCAGGCGCGGCGGTTGGTGCGGACGCGACCATTCGCGGCAGCAGGGCGGCCCCGATGCCGACGGCGACGACCAGCACGGCGGCTGCCGCCGTGCCCTTGAGCCAACGGGTGCGGCCTGACCGCGCGGGACGGGCGGCAGCCTTGATGGCTTCCGCATCCAGCGGACGGAAGGTCTCCACCGGCACGGATGCGTGCAGCGCCTCGGCGAAGGCACGCTCCTCGCGCTCAAAGTCCTCGGGGTCGATGTCCTCGCTCATGCCTCGCCTCCTTCCAGTTTCGCGCGTAACGCCTGCAGTGCCCGGTGCACATGGGATCGTGCGGTGCCCTCGGGGCAACCGAGGATCCGTGCGATCTCTGCGAACGACCGGTCCTCGTAGAAACGCAGCACGACCGCCGCGCGTTGCATCGGTGGCAGTTCGCCGCACAATCGCAGGGCCTGGTCGGCGTCGGCAACGGCCTGGGACGCGTCCGGGACCACCGGCGAAGCGGTGAGCACCGACGTGTCCTCTACGGGGAACAGCCGACGCACCTTCCGCCAGGCAGAGACGTGGGCGTTGACGATGCTGCGGCGTACGTAGGCGTCGACCTCGCCGCGGGCCGCGATCTGCTGCCAGCGCGGATAGAGCCCGATCAGGGCGTCCTGCACGACGTCGTGGGCGTCCTCGATGTTGCGGGTGACGAGGTAGGCGAAGCGCAGCAGGCCGGCCGAACGAGTGGCGACGTAGTCGTCGAAGGAGCCCGCGCCGGTGTCCGCGACCACCGCCGCCGCCTCGCCCACCATCACCCCCCCGAAGACCGTCACCTCATTGTCACGCCACGACGGCGGGGAATGTTGCAGTTACGCCCTGCTCATACTCCTCATGCTCGGGGCTCACTCCCCGGGGAAGCGGACCTTCAGCTGCGAGCGGATGCTGTCCAGCACCTCCATGATCGCGACCGTCTCGTCCAGCGGCATCTGCGGCGACTCGGTGAAACCGTCCGAAACGAGCTGCGCGAAGTGCGCGGCCTCGTGGGCGAGCCCCTGATGGGCGCACAGCTCGGCAGGGGCGCTGGTGATGCTCTCCCCCGACGGCGAAACGAGGCGGACGCGGCCGGGAGCGTAGAACTCGCCGTCCAGCTCGATCCGGCCGAGTACGCCACTGATGCTGGCTGTCGTCGGCGTCTTGGCAGCGAGCGTGCAGTTCACCAGCGCCTGGGCATGGGGGTGGTTGGGGAACCGGGTGAGCAGGGCTGAGACCTGCCTGTCGACGCCGGTGGGCGTCAGTTCTCCGGTGGCAACCACCGCTCCGGGAATGCCCAGCACGAAGGCTGCGAACGAGACCGGGTAGATGCCAAGGTCGAGCAGCGCGCCCCCGGCGAGGATCGGGTCGTGCAGCCGCGGCACCTGGTCGGCGGGGAGCAGTTGACCGTGGTCGGCCGTGACGGTCTCGATCGGGCCGAGTACGCCGTCTGCCAGCAACTGGCGGACGATGTCGGTGCGCGGCAGGAACCGCGTCCACATCGCCTCCATGACGGCGACCTGACGACGACGGGCGGCGACCACAACCCTGCGGGCCTCCTTGGCGTTGCGGGCGAACGCCTTCTCCACCAGCACGTGCTTGCCTGCCTCGATCGCCAGCAGCGCCTGATCGGCATGCTCACTGTGCGGGGACGCGACGTAGACGACGTCCACCTGCGGGTCGCCGACCAGGTCGGCATAGGAGCCGTGGACGGTAGGGATCCCGAACTCGGCAGCGAAAGCCCTCCCGCGCTCCGGCGAGCGGGAGCCGACGGCGACCAGCCGTTGCCGCGTCGAGGAACGCAAGGCGGACGCGAACATGTGGGCGATCCAGCCGGGCGCCATGATGCCCCAGTTCAGGGGCGGAGCGGTCACCGGATCCGGTACCCGTGACGTGGGAAGGGACGAGGGAAGGGTCATGGCGTCAACCTACCGATCGCCGGGCGCGGTCTCGATACCCCTTCCGCAGCAAATCCCTGCGGTCGAGGTGGCTACCCTTCGATCAGTCATCCAGGAGGAACACACCATGGCCAAGCGCGCAGGTCGCGTCCCCCACGCCGACTGGCGCGCGGACGCCGACCCCGACGACCTGCGGGAGTACGACGCGTTCGGGCCGTGGATCGACCCGGTACGGACGGAGATCGGCATGCCGCGGGTCTTCCGGCCGTGGTACGCCGAACTCGCCGACGCCACCTTCCTGCTCAAGATCCCCAAGGACATCGATCGCGCGCAGGCGCGTCCGGGTCAGAACCTGTTTGCAGCCATTCTCGCCGTCGGTGAGCGCGGGGTGTGCCAGCTGCGCCACGTCGGCGGCAGCGTGACCCGCGAGGACGCCACCTGGGACGAGGTGGTCGCGTGCAGCACCTACAACAACCTGCTGCTGGCGCGCTGGTCGCTGCTGCTGTCGAACGGGTCGGCGATCCACGTGCCGCACAACAGCGTCGGCGCCGACCTGATGGCCAAGGTGACCGCCTTCGTGCGGGCCCACATCGCCGCACCGTCGGAGAGGTCGGGCCAGCCCGCCCTGCCGCCGGTGGACGTGCCCCAGGACTACTCCGCCAGCAAGCTCGCGGAGCTTCGACGGACGTTCGCAGGTCCGGTGGTGGCGATCCACGTAGAGCAGAAGAACCGGCTGTGCCGCTCGGGCCGGTTCAGCCGCCGCCTCTCGACGGGCCTGATGGTCGTCGACACCCCGGAAGCACTGGTCCTGGTCAGCGGCGGCGAGCCCGCTCGGTCGATCTTCGCTCCCAACTACGCGACCAATGTGGTGCTGGTGCCCTACAGCCGGCTGGAGGCGTGGGCCCTGACGGCGAGCACGGCCGGGCCGGACTTCCGCACGCTCGCGCTACTGGCCGGTAGCCAGGAGATAGAGCAGGCCTGCCTCGACCACCCCGCCCCGGTCATCGCAGCCCTGAACGGACGCCAGGTGCTTCCCGCCGAGCCACAGGGTGAGGTCGTCGGAGTCCTTCCGTGACCAGCCACTCCGAGCTGGACTGGCGACGGCTGGCGGACCCTGCCGACCTGCGCGAGTACGACGAGTTCGGACCCTGGATCGATCCCGTGCGATCGGTGGCGGACATGCCGCGGGCGTTCCGCGCCCACTACGCCGAGCACGCCGGCGCCCGCTTCCTGCTGAAGATTCCCCGCGAGGACGACCGCGCCGACCTGCGTCCCGGCATGGACCTGTTCGCTGCGGTCGTCGCGATCCACGACGACGGCGTCTGCGTCCTGCGGTTGCAGGACGGCTCGGTGCGCCAGCAGGTGGCCGGCTGGCGCCAGATCGTCGCAACCACCTACCGCACCCAACTGCTGGACGCCCGCTGGTCACTCCTGCTCGACGACGGCACCGGCATCCACCTCGACCTGAACAGCGCGGCCGGCGGTGGGCTGAAGGCTGCGATGGCGTACGTGCTCGGCAGCATCGGCGCTGCCTCGTCGCCGGGCTGGCGGGTGCCCCTCGCCGCGGTTGCGGTCAACGACGCCTCTTTCGCGAGCGCGCTCAACCAGTTGCGGCGTGACGTGCCGCCGCCGGTGGTGCCGATCCACGCCGAGCGGGGCAACCGGCTCTGTCGCGACGACCGCGGCCTTCCCCGGCTCGGCAACGGGGTGCTGGTGCTGGACGCGCCCGCCGAACTGGTGATCGTCAGCCGCGGCGAGCCGATGCGCTCGAGGTTCTTCCCCAGCCACGGCTCGCTGGTGACCCGGGTGCCCTACGAGCGGATGACCTCCTACACCGTGTCGCAGCCCCCGGCGCGCGGGCACTCGTTCCACACCCTCACCCTGCGGGCAGGCAGCCAGGCGATTCCGCAGGGGTTCCTCGACGCCCCGGACGCGGTTGCCGTAGCCCTCGACGCCCGCGGGGTGCAGCGGCTCGAGCCGGGCAACCCGGCCCTGGCCGGCTGGACGGGTCTCAGGTGAGGGTGGCCACCATCAGGGCCTTGATCGAGTGCATCCGGTTCTCCGCCTGGTCGAAGACGATCGAGGCCGGGGATTCGAACACTTCCTCGGTCACCTCGAGTTCGGGCAGCCCGAACCGGTTGTAGACCGTCTCCCCGACCGTCGTGTCGCGGTTGTGGTAGGCCGGAAGGCAATGCATGAACTTCACCTCTGGGACCCCGGTGCGCTCCAGGAGCGCCGCGTTCACCTGGTAGTCGCGCAGCAGCAGGATGCGCTCGGTCCACACGCTTTCGGGTTCGCCCATCGACACCCAGATGTCGGTATGGATGAACTGGCAGCCCTTCACGCCGTCCAGTTCCTCCGTGAGCGTGATCCGGGCGCCGGTCTCCTCGGCGATCCGGCGCGCCGTAGCGATGACCGCGGGCGGCGGCAGCAGCTTGGCCGGCGCGACAAGGCGGACGTCCATGCCGAGCAGGGCGCCGCCCATAAGTAGCGAGCAGCCGACGTTGAACCGTGCGTCCCCGACGTAGGCGTAGGCGATGTCGTGGTCGTCCAGCCCGGAGGCCTCGCGCATGGTGAACATGTCGCACAGGCTCTGCGTGGGGTGCCACTCGTCGGTCAGGCCGTTCCACACCGGCACCGAGGAGTACCGCGCGATCGTCTCCACCGTCGACTGGTGGGTGCCGCGGTACTCGATGCCGTCGAAGAGGCGGGACAGCACGCGGGCCGTGTCCGCGGGTGACTCCTTGTGGCCGAGCTGTGAGGAGTTGCCGTCCATCTGGGTCACGTGCGCGCCCTGCTGGTGGGCTGCCACCTCGAAAGCGCTGCGGGTGCGGGTGGAGGTCTTCTCGAAGATCAGGGCGATGTTCATGCCCCCCAGCACCTGGCGTTCGGTGCCGGCCTTGCGGGAAGCCTTCAGTTCCCCGGTGAGGGTGAGCAGCTCACGCCACTGCGCGGGGGTGAGGTCCTGCTCCTTGAGGAAGTGCCTGCCGGTAAGACTGCTGGCCACCGTCGCCCTTTCTGATCAACTCGATGGGAGAACTGTGGCATACCTGAGCCGGGAGCCGCCGCCCCGGCAGGGGTGCGTAGCATGGGGCCATGCTCCTCCGTTTCCTCGCCAGCGCCGCGGCTCTTGCTGTCGCGACCTGGGCGCTTCCGGGCATCGTCCTCGCCGATGGTGACCTCGGCAGCCGGTCCATCACTCTCCTTGTGGTCGCCGCGATCTTCGGCGTGGTGAACAGCATCGTCAAACCACTGTTCAAGTTCGTCAGCGCCCCGCTGATCCTGCTCACCCTCGGACTCTTCCTTCTGGTGATCAACGCAGCACTGCTCTTGCTGGTCTCCTGGGTCGCCGGGCAGCTGCACCTTGGCTGGAGCGTCACCGACTGGGGTTCAGCGGTCTGGGGCGGCCTTATCGTCTCGATCGTCAGCTTCATCCTCAACGCGTTCTTCAACAAGCGCAGTGAGAATCACAGGTGAACCCAGACATCAAGTTCGTCTGTTGGGGCAATATCTGTCGCTCGCCGATGGCTGAGGTCGTCGCCCGCGAGCACGCGGAACGCGAAGGCCTGCGCGGCGTCACCTTCAGCAGTGCCGGCGTCAGTGCCGAGGAGGCCGGTCACCCGATCGATCCCCGCGCGGCCGCGACGCTGACCGCCGCCGGCTACCACCCGGGCCCGTTCGCAGCGCACCGCATCACCGAGGACGAGGCGAGGTCAGCTGCGATGCTGATCGGCATGGAGCAGCTGCACCTCACCAGGCTGCGCACCCTCGTACCGCAGGCCCACAACCTGTACCTGCTCAGCGACTTCGACCGCAACGCCGTCCCGGGCACACCCATCGACGACCCCTGGTACGGCGACGATTCCGATTTCGAGACCACCCTGTCCGAGATCGAGGCGGCCATTCCCGAGGTTCTCAAGCGCGCAAGGGAGCTCGTCGCAGGATGACTCGCGCAGGTGCCCGGCGGGGACGCTGCCTGCCTGGAACAATGCCAGCCCTGCTCATGGCAGTCTGGTGACATGCATATCCTCGTTGTCGATGACGACCAGGCGGTTAGGGACTCCCTGGCGCGGTCGCTGCACTACTCCGGTTGGGAAGTCACGACGGCCAGCGACGGGATCGAGGCCCTCGCCCGGCTCTCCGCGATGCGTCCCGACGCCGTGATCATGGATGTGATGATGCCGAGACTCGACGGCCTCGAGACGACCCGCTCCCTGCGGGCCTCCGGCAACGACGTGCCGATCCTCGTCCTCACTGCGCGCGACGCCGTCGGGGACCGCGTGGACGGTCTCGACGCCGGCGCCGACGACTACATGGCCAAGCCGTTCTCCTTCGAGGAGCTGCAGGCGCGCCTGCGCGCGCTGACCCGCCGTGCCCGCCCCGCGACGGACGAGCCGGGAGCAGAGGTCCTCGGCTTCGCCGACCTCACCCTCGACCTGCAGACGCGCGAGGTGACGAGGAACGGCCGGAAGATCAGCCTTACCCGCACCGAGTTCGCGCTGCTGCAGACCTTCCTCGAGAACCCCCGCCGGGTCCTGGAACGCAGCTGGCTGCTGAACGAGGTGTGGGGCTTCGACTTCCCCACCACGGCCAACTCCCTCGAGGTCTACATCGGGTACCTGCGCCGCAAGACCGAGGGTGAAGGCGAATCCCGACTGATCCACACCGTGCGCGGCATCGGCTACGTGCTGCGCGAGACCCCGCCGTGATCCGCTGGTTACGCTCGGTCCTCTCGGTCAGTAACCGGCCACTGCACGACCGGCTGACAGCACTCATCTCCGCTGCTGTCGCCGGTGCTGTGGCGATCACCGGCATTGCCGCCTACGTGATCACAACGGTGGCGGTGTACGACCAGCTCGACCGGGAACTCGTCGACATCGCAGCGGTGACCAGCAACTGGATCTCCGGCGACATCGAGAGCATGGGTGGGCTGAACAGCGACGCCCTCGCGACGGCGAACGTGACCGTGCTGGTGATCCGCTCGGACAACCGCACGATCGCGCCGCCCGGTGCCACGACGGTGCTGGTGCCGAGCGCCCGCGAGATGGCTGTTGCGCGCACCCAGACCGGGTCGTCCGCGCGCACGGGGGTCGACACGGAGGGCAACGCCTACCGGATCGTCGCCGTGCCGCTGACCGACGGCATCAACCACTACGCGCTCGTACTCGGTCGCCCCCTGCAGGCAACGGACGAGATCCTGCGCATCCTCGCGTTCTCGCTGCTGACCTTCGGCCTGCTGGCCGTGCTGGTGGCCGGCGCCATCGGCTGGGTGATCGCGCGTTCGGGCCTCGAGCCCATCCAGCGCCTCACGGAAGCCGTCATCCGGGTCACGGAGACCGACCAGCTGGAGGCCATCGAGCCCGGCGGGATGGACGAGCTCACCGACCTGACGCGGTCCTTCAACACGATGATGAGCACCCTCGCGTCCTCCCGCGACCGGCAACGCCGCCTCATCGGGGACGCCGGCCACGAACTGCGCACGCCGCTCACCTCGCTGCGCACCAATGTCGAGCTGCTGATCGCCGACGACCGCCAGGGCATGCTGCCGCCCGGTGCCCGGAGCGAGATCCTGCGGGACATCGCAGCCCAGCTGGGCGAGTTCACGCAGCTGATCGGCGACCTGGTGCACCTCTCCCGCGAGGACAAGGTGGAGCCGCACCCCGAGCCGATCGACCTGCGCGATGTGGTGAACAGTGCGCTCACACGGGCGCGCCGGCGCGGGCCCGGGCTGCACTTCGACGTCGAGCTCGAGCCCCTGTTCCTCGTCGGCGAGCCCGACAGCCTCGAGCGGGCGATCACCAACCTGCTCGACAACGCCGTGAAGTTCTCCCCGCCCGGAGGCACGGTCACCGTCCGCCTGATCGGGGACCGGGTGCGCATCGCCGACGAAGGGCCCGGTATCGCAGAAGCCGACCTCCCCCACGTGTTCGACCGCTTCTACCGGTCGGACAAGGCCCGCAACACCCCCGGCTCCGGCCTGGGGCTCTCGATCGTTGCGCAGACCATCAAGGCGCACGGGGGCTGGGTGAAGGCTGGACGCTCGGAGGCCGGCGGTGCGGAGTTCACGATCCGCCTGCCCGGCAGCAGCACGCCGCCGGAGGAACTCACGGAGATCACCGACGGCGAGGGCACCGTCGTGCTGCCCCGCATCAACAGCTGATCCTTCCCCGGAGGCACGAGGGGCGGTGACGGCCCGGAGGGGTTGGGGTCGCCACCGCCGATTCGGGGCCACACAGCGTGTGAAAAACCTGCTGCGAGAAGGCGATTCTGTCAGAGAACGCGCGGCAAATTCAGTAGCCGCGCGAAGTGTCAGACGTTGACGCTTCGGACCCGGCGACCGAGGCGACGAACTCTGCCGTCGTAATCGGCTTGGAGAACATCGGGTAGTCGTAGGTGATCGCGTTCTCATGCTCGGGAAGCGACGTCGCGCCGACGGCGTCGGTGAGCGTGTAGACCTCGAAACCCTTCTCGTAGGCAGAGCGCATCGTTGACTCGACGCAGCAATTGGTGAGGAAGCCGGCCAGCACGATGGTCGTGATGCCCTTGGACCGAAGGATGAAGTCGAGGTTGGTGGAGCCGAAGGCATCGAGACCGCGCTTGCCCTCCAGCACGATGTCGCCATCGGCCGGCGCCATCGAGTCGACGATCTCGCAACCCCAGGTGCCCTTCACGAAAGAGGTGCTGTCCACGACGCCCTTGAGGATGCCGTAGGGGTGCGCACTGATCTCGTAGTAACCGGGCTGGAAGGAGATCGGGCTGTGGATGACGGTCGCGCCGGCCTCGTGCGCTGCCGCCAGTGCCTGCTGCCCGTGACCCACCGTGTCTGTGGCGGCCATCACCTCTGCGACCGCCCCGTGAAGGCTGCCACCTTCGGAAGTGAAGTCGTTCTGGAACTCGATCAGGACAAGAGCTGTGGTTTTCGGATCCATCGGTGCTCCTTCTTTCATATCGCTGGCCCTGGCCGTGTGCCAGGGCTTTCGTCAGCGCCATGTCCAGCGGGGGTGCCTAGGTGTGTTCGACGAGACCTGCCTGTTCTGCGAGCAGTTCCAGGACGTGCCGGTAAGGGACGCCGGTCGCCCTGGTCAGTCCGAGTTCACAGGTGCGGTTGCAGCTGGCATGTGCTTCTGCGCCCAGTTCGGCGGCCTCGGCCGCCTCCCTCCGGGTCGCCGAAGCTGTCAGCTCCGGATGCAGCATCCCACGGTCACCTGCGAATGCGCAGCACCCCCAGTCGAGGGGCACGTTCACGGTCTCTGCGACTGCGCGGGACACCGTGACGAGGTCGGCGTTGAGGCCCATCTGGGTCGAGGAACAGGTGGGATGGATCGTGAGTGAATCGAGCTTCGTGTACTTCTTGCCGTCCTTGAGGCCGAGCACGGGGAGCACGCGGCTGGCGACGAAGGCCACGCAATCGATCACCTCGACGTGCAGGTCGGGTTCGGTCTCGAGCATGTGCCGGAATCCCTCGGTACAGCTGGACGCATCGCAGACCACCGGCAGCCGGCCGTTGTCGGTCGCCTCCCTGATCACCGGCAGCACCTTGTCGCGCATCGCGGCGTAGCCGTCGGGGATCCCCTTGCTCGACCACGGCGTGCCACAGCACATCGATTCGATCTGCTCGGGCACCAGCAGCGTCAGCCCGGCTTCTGCGCACAGCGCCTCGAAGCTCAGCTGGACGCCGACCCCCTCCGCAGGCCCGAACATCACGTTCACGCAGGCCGGCAGGTAGACGGCTGTCGGCTCGCCGTCCGGGCGGGGACGGCGGCGCGGGGCCCCACCTCCGGGCAGCTCCGCCGTCCACAGTGGGATGGAGTCGCTGCCGAGCACGGCGCGGGCGGCCTTGTCGACGCCGGTGAGGGCGACCTCCAGTGGCCCGGGCAGGGCATCGGTGAGGCTCATCACCGTTGAGAAGGTGGCCGTCGTGCCCTTCCAGTGCTTGGCCAGGGTCGTCCAGACCGCAGCCGTCGGCTTGGGGATGGTGGTGCGCCGCAGCTTCTTCACCAGCAGGCCGGTATTGATGTTCACCGGGCAGGCGGTGCCGCACATGCCGTCCACCGCACAGGTGTGCACGACCTGGTAGTCGAAGTCCTTCTCCAGGCGCGCCACAGCCGCGTGGTCGCCGGCAAGCTCCAGGTTCTCGATCTCCCTCCGGACTGCGATCCGCTGGCGGGGGGTGAGGGTCAGGTCACGCGACGGGCAGACCGGCTCGCAGTAGCCGCAGGACGTGCAGCGGTCCACCTCCGCCTCGATGCTCGGGTTGAGCTTGATGTGCTTGAGATGGAGGTCCGGGTCGTCGGAGATGATCGTCCCGGCGTTCAGCAGGCCGGTCGGGTCGAAGAGCCGCTTGATCTGGCACATCACGTCGTAGAGCTCGTCGCCGTACTGCCGGCGCACGAACGGCGCCATCACACGACCAGTGCCGTGTTCGGCCTTCAACGAGCCGTCGTTGGCGATGACGAGCTCGACCATCTCCTCGGTGAAGTCGATGTAGCGGCGCAGCTGCCCCTCGCTCTCGAACCTGTCGGTGAGCATGAAGTGGATGTTGCCGTCCTTGGCGTGCCCGAAGATCACCGAGTTCGCGTAGGCGTACTTGTCGAACAGCACGGTCAGGTCGACGCAGGTGTCAGCCAGCTTGGCCACCGGCACGACCACGTCCTCGAGCAGGGCGGTGGTGCCGCTCTGCCGGGCGCCGGCGACCGACGTGTAGAGACCCTTGCGGATCTTCCAGAGCTGGCCGCGCACGTCGGCGTCCTCGCTGAGCTCGACGGGGCCGCCGACCGGCAGGGAATCCAGCGTGGGCCGGGCCTCGCGGGTGAGGTGCTCCAGTTCCTCACGGGTCGTGGCCTGGTACTCCAACAGCAGCGCTGCCTGCCGGTCGACGGCAAGATTCCGGATCACCGCAGGGGTGTCGGGGAACGCCTGGCCCACCCGCAGGGAGGTCGCGTCCATGAGTTCGAGGGTCGCGGCACCGGTCGCCACCAGTGCCGGCAGCGTCTGGTTCGCGGCAAAGAGGTCGTCGAAGACCACCAGTGCGGTGTTGACGAAGTTCCGCAGCGGGATGGTGCGGTAGGTGGCCGAGGCGACGAACCCGAGGGTGCCCTCGCTCCCGATGATGAGGTGGGCGATGATCTCGGGCACGGTGTCGAAGTCGAGCAGGGCGTTGATGCCGTAGCCCATGGTGTTCTTCATCGAGAACTGCTGGGTGATCTTCGCCACCGAGGCCGGGTTGGCGAGGATCCGCTGCCGCAGGTTCAACAAGCCCTCGTACAGGGCCGGTTCGAGCGCGCGGAGCTTCGCATCGGCGTCGGCTGCGCCGGTGTCGATGACGGTGCCGGACGACAGCACGACGACTACCGACTCGAGCGTGCGGTAGCTGTTCTCCACCGTCCCGCAGGCCATGCCGGAGGAGTTGTTGGCCACGACGCCGCCGATCGTGCAGGCTGCCTCGCTGGCCGGGTCCGGGCCGAACTTGCGGCCGTACCGGGCCAGTCGCGCGTTCAACTGCTTCACCGTGACGCCGGGCTGGACGCGGACGCGCAGCCCGTCGTCCAGCACCTCTACCGCGGTGAAGTTCCGGCGCACGTCGGCCAGCACCCCTTCGGTGCCGGCCTGGCCGGACAGGCTGGTGCCGCCGGAGCGGAACGTCAGCCCGATGCCCGCCGCGGCGGTGGCCCGCAACAAGCGGGCCACCTCGTCGGCGTCCCTCGGGGCGACGATCGCCGCGGGGGTGAGCAGGAAGTGCGAGGCGTCGTGGGCGAGCGCCCTGCGGTCCAGCTCGGACGTGCGCACCTGGGCGCCGTCGGCGACACAGCCACGCAACATCGTGGCCAGCGCCTCCGGCGTCATCGTCGTCGTCACGGGTGCACCACCGGGACCATCCACGACAGCGGCCCGGCCTGCAACACCACCAGCACCGTGAAGTACGCCAGCAGTCCGAGGCTCCACAGCACGACCTTACGGAAGATGTCGCCCTCCTTGTTCACCATGCCGACCGCTGCAGCGGCGACCGCCAGGTTCTGCGGGGAGATCATCTTGCCCATCACGCCGCCGGAGGAGTTGGCCGAGGCCATCAGCACCGGGTTGAGGCCGGACTGCTCGGCGGCCGTCACCTGCAGCAGCCCGAACAGGGCGTTCGACGAGGTGTCCGATCCCGTGATCGCAACCCCGAGCCACCCGATGAACGGGGACACGAAGGCGAAAGCGCCGACCAGGCCGAGGGCGAGGGCGCTGCCGAGGCTCGTGGTCTGGCCGGACTGGTTCATCACGTAGGCGAGGGCCAGCACGCTCAGCACCGTCACGATGGTGAACCTCAGCTGCTTCAGCGTCGTCCAGTACGCGCGGACGGCGTCCATCGGCTTCACCTTGTACGCGATGGCGGTGATGATGCCCGACAGCAGCAGCAGGGTGCCGGTCGCCCTGAGGTGGTCCAGCGTGAAGACCGTCGAGACGGGCTTGCCAGCGGCGTTGAGGATGTAGGAGACCGGCTTGTGGTCGGCCCCCATTTCGCCGAGGCCCGGCCAGGGGAACTTGACCTGGCCGATGCTCAGCAGCCAGTCCTTCACCGCAGGGATCTGGCTGATCGAGAACACGACGATGATGATGGCGTAGGGCGCGATGGCTCCCCAGATGCGCTTGCCGCCGGTTGCGGTGATGTCGGGGTAATGGGCGAGCTTGCCGCTTCCGGTGGCGGCCGCACTCTCCGCGATGGCGGAGTGGTCCAGCGGCATCGGGTTCTTGGGCTTCCAGAGCCGCAGCATCACCAGCACGACTGCGATGGTGGCAAGGGAGGCGACGACATCGGTGATCTCGACGGTGATGAAGTTCGAGGTGATGAACTGGGCGAGGCCGAAGACGACACCGGCGACCAGGGCGACCGGCCAGGTCTGCTTCACGCCGCGCATGCCGTCCACGAGGAAGACCAGGACCAGCGGGACGATCAGGGCGACGAACGGCGTCTGCCGGCCCGCCATCGAGGACAGGACGTGGACGTCGATCCCGGTGACGCTTGCGAGCGCGATGATGGGAGCGCCCATGGCTCCGAAGGCCACTGGCGCGGTGTTCGCCAGCAACGAGACGACAGCTGCCTTCATCGGCTTCATGCCGGCCGCCATCAGCATGGCTGCAGAGATGGCGACGGGGGCGCCGAAGCCGGCAAGGGACTCCATCAGCGCACCGAAGCAGAAGGCGATCAGGATCGCGAGGATGCGCTGGTCGTCCGAGACTGAGCGAATCAGCGAGCCGAGGCGGTCGAACCAGCCCGTGATCACCGAGAGCTGGTAGACCCAGATCGCGTTCAGCAGGATCCACATGATCGGGAAGGCGCCGTAGAAGGCCCCCTCTGCGGTGGCGCTCAGCGCCATCACGGACGGCATGCCCCAACCGACGATGGCCACGATGATCGAGGCGAACAGTCCGATCACGGCCGCCATCCAGGCCTTCATCTTGAAGACACCGAGCAGGACGAAAAGAAGGATGAGCGGTAGAGCGGCTATGAGCGCCGAGAGGGCAAGACTGCCCGCGATCGGGGCCAGGGGCTGGGTGAACACCTTGGGGATCTCCTCACTGAGATTGACCTACAGGTAGGATTGTCGAACAAGTAGACCAGTTGTGCAAGAGGTTAAGCTGTAGTTGTTCGGCAAAATGATTGACGGCGCCGCAATAGGATGCGGCTAGCACGCTCAGAAGCAGGTGGGGTCTTGGTCAGGAACATCGTCGTCACATCGGTCATCGACGCCGTCGTGGAAGACCTGAAGGCGCAGGTACTGGCACGGGAACTCAAGCCGAGCCAGGCGCTCACCGAGGCGGAGGTCGCCGCCCGCTACGACATCGCACGGGCTACGGCGAAGGCTGCCATTGAGCGGCTGGTGAGCGACAAGGTGCTCGTGCGCACGAACCACAAGACCGCTCGCGTCGTGAAGCTCGGGCCGGCGGACGTGCGCGACATCTACCGCACCCGCGCCTATCTCGAGTCGGAGGTGCTCCGCCGCCTCGCCGACCGCAGGGAGGTGCCGCTGGAGGCCCGCCTCGCCAACGCGGAGATCGAGGCACTGTGGCACCAGGGCAGCTTCGAGATCGTCGAACCGGACATGCGCTTCCACACCGCCCTGATCGACTCCCTCGGGAGCACGCGCACCAGCAACGTTTACGGCTCCCTGGCCTTCGAGGTGAAGCTGTGCATGGCCCAGCTGCAGGGGAGCCAGCGCCTCAGCCCCGAGGTGATCGTCGCCGAGCACGCCTTGATCCTCACCCACATCGAGACCGGCGACGCCGACGCAGCGGCCGCCCTGCTCGACGAGCACCTCTCCCGCGCACGGGAACTGCTGGCCGGCCAGCTCGGCGGGGAGTCCGGTCCGGAGGCCTTCCGGCCGTCCTCAGCACTGTCCGGGGCGATCAGCTGACACGCCCGCCCTATGTCGAGCTCAAGGAACGTTCGGCTGAGCCCCGAACGCTGGCTGAGCCTGACGAAGGCCCGGGCGCCCTACCGGGCGAGTTCGACGTCTGCGACCACAGGTGAGTGGTCCGACGGGACCACGCCGACCCAGCGGTACACCCGGTGACCGCTGACCATCTTGCGCTCGACAGCGGGCCCGGTGACGACCGCGAAGGACGCCACGTGCCACGCCTTCGGTACGAAGATGAAGTCGAAGCGGAGGCCGGTGCGTCGCACGACCTTGCGATAGGTCTTGCGGCCAACCCTGGCGTCGAAGCCGTGCGGGGTGTCTGCCAGCTGCACGTTGGAGGTGTCCTTCACAGCCACGGTCGCGGCGTCGACGAGCCCGTCGCCCCTGAGCGTCACCACCGGATCGCGGAACAGGGTCCGCTTCTCCGTCGACGACGTGTTGAGGTCCCCCATCACGATCGCGGGCAAGGCGTTACCCGGGTTCAGCCCAGCAATGATCGCCCGCAGGGTGACGACCTCCGCCGAACGGATCCTCGCGTCGGCACGACCCTGTCCGGCCCGGAGGTGGACATCGAAGACCCACAGGTCGCCCCCGGTGTTCCCGTCCAGCACCCGCACCCAGGAGAGGAACCCCTTCTGTGTCCTGTGCAGGTCGCGGTAGCCGGTCTCCTCCACCGTGAAGCGCGACTCCCGCACGAGGATGCTCACCTGCTCATCCGGTTTCACCCACGCATAGCCGGGCAGGCGATCGCGGAGCAGGCCGTAGGGCACGGGGTCGCCGAAGTTCTCCTGCAGCGCGACCAGGTCCGGATCGGTCGTCTGGATCATCCGGGCGATCTGCGGAGCCCGCGCAGAGAAGACCAGTTCTTCGTGGGGCACATGGGGGTTGCGGGTGAAGATCACCGGGTCGGAAGTGAGGATGTTGAAGCTCATCAGTCGCAGGCCGACTGACGGCGCGTCCCGCGTGGGGTTCGTGGTCACCGACGTCGTTGCCAACGGCGTGCCGGGCTCCTGCGGCGCCGCAGTCGGAGGTGTGCAGCCGGCAAGCAGGACAATGCCCGCTGCCACGGCAGCGGCAGCGCGGAGGATCTGCAGGTTCATGGGTAGGGCCAGGGATTGGCGACACAACCGTCCAGGGCCCCTGCCTGCGGCATCATCACCGGCGCCGGCCCGCCCTTCCGCTGGCATTCGGCCGTGTTCTCGCCGAGGAGCTGGCCCATGCCGTGGTTCACCAGGTAGGACTGCCAGGCGGTCTTGTCGCCGGCATAGTCACCCTGGGCAGCAGACCACAGCGCGGCATTGATCAACACGTCGGCGCTGTCGGTGCAGGTGCCGGCCGCGTCCAGCTTGCAGAGCTTCGCAAGGGTGTCGGGGGCGCCGAGGGTGATGCTGAAGTCGGCCTTGCCCGGGTCGGCAACGAGGGCGAAGCGGACGCCGCCGCTGCCCGTCCAGCTTCGGGGATCGTTGAGGATGCCGGCGAGCTGGCGGCCCACCTTGTTGGCGTCCAGCTTTGCGGTCGTCTCCACCCGGACGCTGTAGCGGCGCAGGTCACCGCTGCTGCTGACGGCGCCGACGTTCACGTTCGACGTCGTGAACTTCCCGGACGCCTTGAGCTTCGGCACCTTGGCTGTCGGTGAGTTGCTTGCAGACGGCGTCGGTGAGCCCGAGGTCGACGGGGTCGCCGAGACGGTCGGTGTGGCTGTGCTCGGTGCCGGGAGTGGCGCGACGGTGCTCGTGGGATGGCCGGCGCGCGACACCGGAGCCAGCAGGGAGTTCACCCAGACGACGATGGACAGCACGACAACGGCGCCGACCGCGATCACTGCCCACAGCCGCGGACCCAGCCTCCTTGCGCCGTCGCTGACCCTGCGGAGAGCATTCGACAGGGTCGCGCGGACGTCGCGGGGGCTCGTCTGCTGGCTCACCCCGCCACCATAACCGAGGCACTCCCACGGGTCGGGGATGCAGAAAGCGCCGGCCTCCACGAGGGAGACCGGCGCTTTGGCTGTTGAGTCGGAACTCAGGCGGCGACGACGTTCACAATGATGTGCGCGACGACACCAGAGGTCAGCTTCAGGCCGACGGTGTGCGGGCCAACGACCTTGATCGGCTTGCCGATCTCGACCGAACGCTTGTCGATGGCGGGGCCACCGGACTTCTTCAGCGCCAGGACGATGTCGCCGGCGGTGACAGCGCCGAACAGCTTGCCGGCCGCGCCCGTACGGGCGGGCAGGGTGACGGTGAGGGCTTCCAGCTGCTCGCGCACCTGGACAGCGTGCTCGACGCCACGGATCTCACGGGCGTCACGCGCCCGCTTGATGCCGTCGATCTGCTTCTCCGCACCGCGGGTCCACTTGATCGCAAAGCTGCGGGGCAGCAGGTAGTTACGGCCGTAACCGTCCTTGACCTCGACGATGTCGCCGGGGACGCCGACGTGGTCGACGGGGGCAGTGAGAATCAGCTTCATGTCAGCCCCCTTCTCAGCGCGCGGTCGAGGCGTAGGGCAGCAGTGCGAGTTCGCGAGCGTTCTTGACCGCGATCGCGACCTTCCGCTGCTCCTGCACCGACAGGCCGGTGACACGGCGAGCGCGGATCTTGCCCCGCTCGGAGATGAACTTCCGCAGCAGGGCGGTGTCCTTGTAGTCGATCGTGCCGATGCGAATGGACTTCGCCGGCGCGACCTTCTTTGATTTCACAGGCTTGCGCTGTGAGGCCATTGTGGTGCTCTCCTAGGTTCTGAGAAGCCCGGCTGCACGCCGGAATGACTACTACTGACGACGCCGGGATTCCGGCGACGGTTCGATCAGAACGGGGGCTCTTCGCTCTGGGCCGAGGCCCAGGGGTCGGCGCCGCCGCTGCGATCGTTCTGTCCGCCGCCGGAATTCGCGTTGGAGTTGCTCCAGGAGGAACCCCCGCCACCGGCAGACGGACCGCTGTTGTAGTTGCCGCCGCCGCCACCGGAAGACCGGGTGACCTTGGCGGTCGCGTACTTCAGCGCGGGACCGATCTCTTCGACCTCACACTCGAACACCGTGCGCTTCTCGCCTTCACGGGTTTCGTAGCTGCGCTGGCGCAGCCGGCCCTGAACGATGACCCGCATCCCCTTGGTGAGGGATTCGGCAACGTTCTCCGCCGCCTGGCGCCACACGGCGCAGTTGAGGAACAGGGCGTCGCCGTCCTTCCACTCGTTCGAGTTCTTGTCGAACGTGCGGGGCGTCGAGGCGACAGTGAAGTTCGCCACCGGCGCGCCGGACGGGGTGAAGCGCAGCTCCGGGTCGGCGGTGAGATTGCCGACAACGGTGATGATGGTTTCGCCAGCCATGTTTGGTTCTTTCGATCGGACTTAGCTCAGGACCCCCCAAGCCTGTCAGTAGCTACCGACAGTCCGCGAGGGGTTCGGTGCAATCAGTGCAGGTCGGGGCGGATCACCTTGGTGCGCATGATCTGCTCGTTCAAGGTGAACTGGCGATCCATTTCCTTCACAACGGCCGGCTCAGCGGTCACATTGATCACGACGTAGATGCCTTCGGACTTCTTGTTGATGTCGTAAGCCAGGCGACGCCTGCCCCACACATCTTGACTATCCACAGTGCCACCGGCCTTGGTAAAGCCGGCAAGCGGCTTCTCCAGCAGGGCGTTCACCTGACGGTCGTCGACCTCCGGGTCAACGATCACCACGATTTCGTACTTGCGCATACGCGAACTCCACCTCCTCTGGTCTAGAGCGGCCATGAGCGGGTCCCATGGCAGGAGGGCGTAGCAAACGGCTGTCGCCGATGCAACAGCCAAGGCGCAACCTTACCGGCAGCGGACCCGGCGGGCGAATCGCCCGCCCTTCCCGTCCAGGTTGAGACCCTGGCCGTCGGGCAGGGGGCGCCGCTAGCCTGCCTGCGGACGGGCGTTCGCCGATCGAAGGACACAGAATGCGCAGACTGGCCGCCGGCATCGCAGCCCTCGCCACCGCTTTCAGCCTGTCCCTTGTCGGGCCTGCACCTGCTGCGAACGCCAAGGTCCCGCCGCCACCGAAGGCCCTGACGGCGGCGACGATCGACGCCCACCTCGGCTACATGCCGCAGACCACCTGCACGCCGAAGGCGAAGCCGGGAGCGACCGCCGTGCTGAAGTTGCTGATCGCGACCTGGGGCGGCTCGTCCTCCGGGATCTCGCGGGGATGCGGCGTCGGCACCACCTCCGAGCACAAGGAGGGCAGGGCCCTCGACTGGCGGATGAGCGTGAAGTCGGCCAGCCAGCGCAAGCGGGTCGGGCAGGCCGTTGCCTGGCTCACCGCCAACAACGGCGAGGCGGCCTACCGGCTCGGCGTCATGTACATCATCTGGAACCAGCACATCTGGTCGCTGTACTACCCGGAGCTGGGCTGGCGGAAGATGGCCGACCGCGGTTCCGTGACGGCCAACCACAAGAACCACGTGCACATCTCGCTGTCCTGGGACGGCGCGATGAAGCAGACCTCCTGGTGGACCGGCGTTCCGGTGACCCAACCGCTGAACTCCCGCTGCGGCATGAACGGCGCACGGGCCTGCCTCCCGACGATCGGACGCGGCCGCACCTGGCCCTTGGTGAAGGCCGCCGTACCGGCCACCTTCCTGCCTGCACCCTGGACCGAGCCGAACCTTGGCGGGAGCCCGCAGGTGGGTCGGACGCTCACCGCCGTGCCGGGCACCTGGGTGCCGGCGGACGCCACGGTCACGTACCAGTGGCGGGCCGGTTCCAGGGACATCCCGGGCGCCGTCGCCGCCACCTACGTCGTTGGTGCGGAGACGGTCGGTCGCCAGATCTCGGTGCGGATCACGGCGACGACGCCCTCCGGAACGACGGCAAGGACAACTCCCGGGACAACGGAGGTACTCAAGGCACGGTTCGCCACCGCGCCGCGGCCGAAGATCGTCGGGAAGCCGGCCACGGAACAGGCGGTCTCTGCAGACGCAGGCAAGTGGGCCCCTGTTCCCGGCAGCCTGAGCTACGTCTGGAAGCGGGACGGCAAGACCATCAAGGGCGCAACCGCCGCGCGCTACGTGATCTCCGCCGCGGACGCCGGCCACAAGCTCTCGGTGACCCTGACCGTCCGCAAGCCCGGCTACTACACCCGGGTGGTGACCACGGCTGCGGTGAAGGTGGCGCTTGCCGAATTCACCACCGTCGGAGTGCCCGCGGTCACGGGCGATCCCGTGGTGGGCGGCGTGCTCACGTCCGGCGTGGGGGACTGGGCACCGGCGCCCCGTAGCATCAGCTACCAGTGGTATGCGGGCACGAGCAGGATCCGTGACGCGACCGGGCCAACCCTGGAGCTGACAGCTGCGGAGGCGAACAAGGAGGTGCGGGTTCGCGTGCAGGCCACCCGTCCCGGCTACCGGACAACCTCTGTCACGTCAGCGGCCGTGCCGGTTCAGCGCGCCGGCTGACACGGGTCACTGACCGTGATCCCGGGAAGGTAGCGTCGCCACTCGTCAGCCGAAAGCGGGTCGCCGCGCAGCCCGCACAGTTGGGACGTGGCTCTCTCCTGGTCGACCTCCCAGATCCGGAGGGCACCGTTCCCCCCGGAGACCGCCATGCGGCCGCCGGTGAGGAACCGGACATCCCACGGGCGGTCGACGTCGCCCGACAGGGTGAACACAGGTGTGTCATCCGTGAGCAGGGAGAGGTCCCAGCCCCAGATGCGCTCGTCCCCACTGGCCGCGATCAGCATTCTCTCGTCAGCGCTGAACAGGACGCAGTTCGGCGCTGAGTGTGGATCGCCGAAGTCCCGGAGCCGGGAAGGCCGGGTGGGATCGGACACATCCCAGACGGAGATCTCACCCGACTCCGTGCCCACGGCCAGGAGTGCGCTCTTCGGTGCGAAGGCGATCGAGATGGGGGTCGAGTCGAGTCCGGGAACAATGCCGACCTTTCGTGGCTTGCCCGGGTCGGAGACGTCCCACAGGACCACCTGCCGGTTGGGCATGGCGACTGCGAGGGTTCGGGAGTCGGCACTGAACCACACCATCTGCGGGTTGGGCGTAGCGATCTTCGCAAGCAGTTTCAGGTGCCCCTGCCCATCGGCTTCCAGGAGCGCGCACTCAGTGCCCACGTAACCCATGGCAACCACCAGTCGGGAGTTCGGGGCTGCCTGGACGAACGACACGTAGCCAAGTCCCACGTCCACCACCGACGCCGTTCCCACAGCCCCACGATCGGTCAGCGGCCAGGACAACACCCGGCCGTCGAAGGTGGCGCCCAGGAGGTAGGTGCCGTCGGGGGACACACCGACCGCGCCGGACTGCTTGCCCGCCGGCAGTCCACTGTCGGGGGAAGCCATCTTCGTGGGCTGACCGTCGATGCTCCACAGCTGGATTCCGTCACTGAGGGTGCCACCGGCAAGCCACCTGGCCCCGGCGGCGTCCGTGCTGAGGTTGTACATCTCGGAGCCCGATGTTCGCCAGGTTGGATCGATTGCCGGCCAGACCCGAAGGGTCCCGACCGCGTCGGTGGTGACGGGACTGCTGCCCACCAGGGCAGCACCGGTGATCGCTGCCGGTCCGGGCAGGGTCCGGGCCAGCTCTCCGGTGCCGGCGTCGAAGACTCTCGTGACCTGGTCGAGACCGCCCGCAACCAGAGTCCGGCCGTCGCTGGAGAAGGCCACCGCGTTGACCCAGTCCTGGAATCCCGTGAGGCTCTTCGCGGCGACTGCCTGCTCGCCGTCGAGCCGCCAGCGCAGGAGGCTCTTCCCCGACAACCCGGCGGCCAGGAACTGCCCGTCGGGGGTGAGCGCAAGGCTTTGCGCGGCGCGCGACCGGTCGGCCTCGGGGAACTCGAGATCGGAGAGCCGCGCCCAGGGCCCCCCTGTGCGCCAACGGGCCAGCCGCCCAGCTTCACCTCCGACGTAGAGGTGCCCGTCGTCAAAGGCCACGACGCTGACCTCGGGCCTGCCACCGCCGGCGGGGAGGTCGAGCTCGATCGCCCGGGAGCTGAACCCGGCGGCACCTGCCCGCCAGAGGTGCACCTGACCGCTGCTGGTGCCGAAGGCTGCGGTGGTCCCGGCGCGATCGAACCCGACTGCGGTTGTGTCAGCGTCCGCGGCATCCAGCGGCAGGTCTGCGATCAGCCGTGGCTCACCGGTGACGTCCCAGATCCTGGCGGTGCCCTCACCGGCGACAGCGAGCAGGAGCGAGGCTCCCGAGCGCGTGACAGCCATGGCGGCGATCGTCCCTGGCGCTGCGGCGAAGCGCCTGCCAGGGCTGGCGGTCAGCTCAGCGGCCGACCAGAGCGTCGCCTGGCCACTGCTGTCCCCCCGAGCCACCAGCTGCCCATCCGGGCTCGTGGCCAGGACGGCGTTGGGACGGCCGAGCCATCGCGTCGGCACCGCCCGCGAGGTCGCGTCCAGAATCGCCGAGGTGCTCTCGGTCGTGATGGCCAGTCGTCGCGAGAGCACCGACATCTGCGCCTGGAGGTTCGGGTCCTGCGACCGCAGCTCACCAGCAGTCGTCGCGATCTGACGTGACTGGGCTTCGCTCCGGGCTCTGTCTGCCTCGAGCTGAAGGTCCCGACCCCGGACGACGAGGAAGCCGGACACCAGAGCCAACGCCAGGCCGATGGCCGCGAAGGTGATGGCGACTCTGCCCCGTCGGCGCAGGCGCTGGCTGGTCGCCCGCTCCTGGTCGAGGACCGAGGCGAAGTGGCCCTCGCTGGCCGCCACGAAACCGCGTTCGGCGTCGGTGAGCAGTTCCTGCTTGTTGCCCGAGCTGAGCCATTCGGTGAAGACCGCCAGGCTCTTGACCGGGATGAGTGCGGCCGGGTCTCGTCCCGAGTCGATCCAGACCTCGGCGGCCCGGCGCAGCTTCGCCATCACCATCAGGTCGTCGCGGTGCTCGATCAGCCAGCCGTTGAGTCGCCGCCAATGGCTGAGAAGGGCCTCATGGCTGATCCGCACCTCGCCGTCGAACGTTGTCAACATGCGGGCCGCGACGAAGGCCTCCATGGCCGGCCGGGTCTCGAGGTCGATCCCGTCCAGCGGCAGGGTCTCCTGCACAAGGCCGTCGTCTGTGACCCGCACCAGCCGCAGGAACAGCCGTTCCGCCGTGCCCTGCCGGGAAGGTTCCAGCGACTGATACACCTGCTCCGCCAGGCGATCCACTGCGGTCGCCACCCCGCCGGCCCTTCGGTAGTCCGCCAACTGGAGGCGGCGACCGTCGCTCACCGCCCACGTCAGGAGCAGGGCACTCGAGAGCAGCGGCAACGCCCCGGGGGCCACGCGGGTGGCCCCGGACCCGGGGGCCACATCGTCCAGCAACACCCGCATCAGGTCATCCTCGACGGTCACCCCGAGCGATTCGGCCGGACGGACGATGACCTCTCGAAGCTCAGCCCTCGTCATCGGCGGGAGCAGTATCGGGCGCGACATCGCCAATTCGAGGACAGGTTCGAGGCTGGCGAGCCCAAAGGCGTCCGAACGCATCCCGACCACCACGACGCACTGGGCGGCCAGCTCACCGAGAACGGACATGAGCTGCCGTCTGGGGACTACTGGCAGCAGCAGGGCCTCCTCGAATTGGTCGACCACCACCAGCCGGTGGCCACGATCATCGGCCGGGGAGACGGTGTCGCCGGCAAGCAACCGACCGACGGAGATGCCGGTACCCGTCCAGCCGACCAGGGCGCCCGCCGAGATCTCCTGCCCGAGGACCCCCGCTGCCAGCAGCGAGGACTTGCCGCTTCCCGACGGCCCGACCAGTGCCAACAGTCCGTGGCCCTCGGACTCCTGGATGGCGCGGATCACGGCGGCGACCCGCCGGCTCTGCTCCGTGCGGCCGTAGAAGAGGTCCTGGTCGGCGAGCCGAAAGGGGCGCAGGCCCAGGTACGGTGCCTGACCGGTCCGGAGTGCCGGAGCTGCTCCGCTCCAGGAGTCGTCCCACAAGTCCGAGGGAACCTTGTCGCCAAGGCCGAGGTGGTCGATGAGTCGCTGGTAGTTGCCGCGCAGTGCCGGGGTTGGAAAGTGCTTGCCGTTCAACCAGCCTTGGGCGGTCGTCGCCGGGACTTCGGCAATTCGGGCGACCACCCGTATTGACAGATGGTGGCGCTGACGCGCCTCATTCACCAGGGCAGCAAACTGCTGCCGGTTAAGGGGGGCGGGCATACCCGGATTGTGTCAGAGCCCCGTCGGGCCGGCCGCCTCATTCCGGATCGCGCCGGTCAGGAGCTTTCATCCAGCCAAAGGGCCGCGTGCAGGTGCTCGGTGAGCCCGAGGGCTTCGACAAGGAGCAGGAACTTCGGCCGCAACGCCGGAGTGGGGAAATGCCTGCCGGCCAGCCATCCCTGGACGGTCGCGGCCGGGACTCCGGCGATCCGCGCGGCTGACCGGATCGAGAGATGCCGGTCGAGTCGCGCCTGGTTGATGAGCTGGGCCAATTCGGTGCGGGTAGGCCGATATTGCACGAGGCTCCCTTGGGGGTGTTGCCGGGTTGGGGGTGACCTCGCCGACGCGGACATGGCAGCAGGCACAGCCAAGGGCAAGTTGCGTGCAACCGCGCCGTTTGATTGCGATCACCGCCATGATCGCGTCCCCTCATACGTGCGGTCGGTCCAGCGCCCCCCAGCCCTGATGACCGTGCCTGCTGTTCCTAGTGAAGCGTTACTCAACGGTGGAACTCGCGCCGGACGGGCGAGTTCGTACAGACTCGTACACCTGGGCAATCACCCGGATACGCGCGCGCATGTGCTAACCGCCATACAGATTGGGCGTCAGAGGGGACACTTTTCGCCCGGATCGTCTTCGGAAATACTTGCCAATCGGAGCAACAATGCGCAATTACGTCTCCGGCGATCTCCGCCATCCGGACACGTGGCACTGGCTGAGGGCGGCCGGGCTACTTGCGCGCCTTGCCAGCCCTTGCGTACATCTCTTCGACGAGCTGGGCGAAGCGGCGCTCGACTTCCTTGCGCTTCACCTTCAGGGTCGGGGTGAGCAGGCCGTTCTCCTGGGTGAACTCCTCCACCAGCAGTCGAAGGTCGCGGATCTGCTCGTAGCCGGCCAGCTTCTCCGTCAGGGCTGAGACCCTGCGCCGCAACTCGGCGATGATCTCCGGGTGGGAGAGCAGCTCGTCACGGTGCGCCCAGGTGAGCTGCAACTGCTTGCCGATGTCCTCAAGGTGCGGCAGGGAAGGAGCCACCAGCAGCGTGAGGTACGGGCGGTTGTCGCCCAGCAGCAGCGTGTACTCGAACAGCGGGTCGGCTGCCAGCATCTGCTCGATCGTCGCAGGCGCGACGTTCTTGCCGTTGCTGGTGACGATCAGGTTCTTGATGCGGTCGGTGATCCTCAGGTAGCCGTCCTCGTCGATGCTCCCGACGTCGCCGGTGTGCAGCCACCCGTCCACCAGCACCGCTGCGGTGTCCTCCGGCTTGCCCCAGTAGCCCAGCATCAGGTTGGGCCCGCGGTACAGGATCTCGCCATCCTCCGCGATCCGGACCTCACCGCCTGCGATCACCTGCCCGACGGTGCCGAAACGGTAGCCGGACGAGGAGGGGAAGCTGACAACCGGCGATGTCTCGGTGAGGCCGTAGCCCTGAAGGACCAGGAGTCCGCAGGCGAACAGGAACTCCTCGATCTCCTTGCGCAGCGGGGCGCCGCCGCAGGAGAGCACCTTCTTCGGTCCGCCCATGGCTGAGCGCACGTTGGACAGCACGAGCTTGTCCGCGAGCTTGTACTTCACGATCTGGGCAGCGCTGCGGGGCACGTCGTCGC
This sequence comes from uncultured Actinomycetota bacterium, assembly GCA_963799235.1. Taxonomy (GTDB): domain Bacteria; phylum Actinomycetota; class Actinomycetes; order Propionibacteriales; family Propionibacteriaceae; genus Propionicimonas. The sequence goes on from CAWCWL010000002.1 coordinate 880,144, forward strand.
GGACCGCCTGGTGGAATGCCGAGCCCACCTCGACCGCCCACGCCATCAAGCGCTGCTTGACCCGGGAGTCGGCAACCTTGTCCTGCGCCGCAACGAAGACCTTCTCGTACAGCCGCGGGACGCTGACCAGCATGGTCGGCTTCGCCTTGATCATCAGCTCTGCGACGCTGCGCGGGTCGGGTACATAGGTATTGAGACAGCCGTTGCTGAGCACGATGTAGGTCCAGGCCCGCTCCAGCGCGTGACTGAGCGGCAGGAAGCACAGCGAGGAGTCCTCCGGAGTGATCCCCAGCGCGGGGTTCAGCACGTCCATCTGGTGGGTGAAACCGCGGTGGGCGAGCATCACGCCCTTGGGCTCGCCGGTGGTGCCGGAGGTGTAGACGATCGTCGCGAGGTCTGACGCGGCCGCCGTCGCCAGGCGGGCGTCCACGGCGCTGAGATCGGCAGGGGCTGCGGCAAGTTCCTCCGCGAGGGTGGTGTGGCCGCTGCCGGGGACGGTGTTGAAGGTGACCACCCTGGCGAGGTCGGGGAGCGAGCCGCGAATGGTGGCGATCTTGTCCACTTCTGCCTTGCCGTTGACAAAGGCGAGCCTGCAGCCCGAGTCGGCGAGGATGTGGCGGGCCTGGTCTATCGAACTCGACGGGTACAGCGGGACGGAGACCAGGCCGGCAGTGGCGCAGGCAAGGTCGACAAGACTCCATTCGGGCACGTTGGTGGAGAAGATGGCCACTCGATCGCCCGGCTCGAGGCCGCCAGCGATGAGTCGCCCGGCAAGGCGACGGACATCATCGGCCAGCTCGGAGTAAGTGCGAACCAGCCAGTCGTCGCCGGCAGCCACCCTGGTTGCCGGACGAGAGCCGTGGGCCACCGCGGCCTGCGCAAACCTGACCGCCAGGTGACCGGCGTCCATCGGAGCTCCTTCGCCTCGAACTGTGCACTTCAAACCTACTCCACCGTAGGTATCGCGTTGGGGATCCGACTAGTGCACGTCCGCCCATCCGGTGGATGGCATGCTGGACATAGCGAAAGGGGCAAGTCATGAAACACCCGGGGTTGTTGGACCTGAGTGAACTCCTGCGCGGACTCAAGCCGGAGGTGCGCCCGGGCAGCTTCGTCATGGTCAGCACCAACAGCCAGTCCGGGCTCCAGGCCCTTGCCAGCGTGGACGAGGAGGAGGGCACCTCACTGGTGCTCGAGCAGCACAAGGCCGACGCGTTCCGCCTCGAGTACACCTCGGTGTTCGCCTGGATCACCCTTACCGTCCACTCGTCGCTCGATGCTGTCGGGCTGACAGCAGCCGTCGCCAACACACTGGCGTCCACAGGGATCCCGTGCAATGTCCTTGCCGGCTTCTACCACGACCACCTGCTCGTGCCGCGGGACCGGGTGGACGATGCGATGGCTGCCCTCTCGAGGCTGTCGGCCTCCGTGCCGGAGGACGACGTAGCGCCGGCCTCGCTCGAGTCCTTCTGAGTCCGGGCGCCGTCCGACCCTGACGCGGCGTCCGAGGCGCTGCCTAGACTGCTGGGCATGTTGTTGATGGGTGCCCATGTCGACCAGACCGACCCGATCGCCGAGGCGAAGGCGAGGGGAGCAGGTCTCAGCCAGTTCTTCCTCGGCGACCCGCAGGCATGGAAGGGCCCGCAGGTGGCCTACCCCGGTGGTGCTGCCGCCCTCAAGGCCGATGCGGAGGCGGCCGGCGTGAAGCTCTACGTCCACGCTCCGTACGTCCTGAACGTCGCGACGACCAACAACCGCATCCGCATCCCCAGCCGCCAGCACCTGCAGAAGCAGCTCACCGCTGCAGCCCAGATCGGGGCGGCCGGCGTGATCGTCCACGGTGGCCACGTGCTCGCCAACGACGACCCGGAGACCGGCTTCGACAACTGGCGCAAGGCCATCGACGGGCTCACCATCGACGTGCCGCTGCTGATCGAGAACACTGCAGGCGGCGCCAACGCGATGGCCCGCCACATCGACCGGCTCGCCCGGCTGTGGGATGCGATCTCCGCCTCGCCGAACGCCGACAGGGTGGGCTTCTGCCTCGACACCTGCCACGCGCACGCCGGTGGCATGGAACTGCTCGGTCTCGTCGATCGCGTGATGGCCATCACCGGACGCATCGACCTGGTGCATGCGAATGACTCCCGGGACTCCTTCGACTCCGGCGCAGACCGGCACACCAACTTCGGCCAGGGCAACTGCGACCCCGAGGGTGTTGCCGAGGTGGTGTCGACCGCCGGTGCGCCCGTCGTCGTCGAAACCCCTGGCGGCGTCGAGGGCCAGACCGCCGACCTGGAGTGGATCGCCTCTGTGACTGGCGCCGGCTGAGCTCGGCCTGCCCTGAGCCTGGTGAAGGGACGAAGCCCCGGAGTCCCGCTCATCGAGCTCAGGGGCCGTCACCGGCGATTGCGTCCCGGCACCAGCGATAACCTGACCGATGTGAGCAACAGCATCTACGTAGCCGCGCCGGAGGGGCTGACGGGCAAGTCCATGGTCGCGGTCGGCATGATCGAGGCCCTGACCCGCACCGTCCGCTCGGTCGGCGTGTTCCGTCCCGTGGTCCGCAGCGGGCGCCACGACGAGATCCTCGAGATCCTTGTCAACCAGCCCGGCGTCACGCAGACCTACGACGAGGCGGTCGGCGTCACCTACGCCGAGGTCCACGAAGACGCGGACGCAGCCCTGCACGTCCTCGTCGAGAAGTACGCGGCCATCAAGGAGAAGTACGAGTCGGTGGTGATCCTCGGCTCCGACTACACCGAGACCACATCACCCACAGAGCTCACCTTCAACGCGCGGGTGGCGGCCAACCTCAGCGCGCCGGTGATCCTCGTCGTCTCCGGCAGGAACCGGACGCCTGAGGAGATCCGCTCCGCTGCAGAGGGCGGCCTCGCCGAGTTCCAGCACCACCACGCGAAGGTGATCGCCGTGATCGCCAACCGGGTGTCCTCCCTCGACCGCGCGTCCAGTGAGGAGGTGCCTGCCGAAGAGCTCGACGCGGTCCGCGCCGAGCTGGCAAAGCTCCCCGGCGTCGTCACTGCGGCCCTCCCTGCAGACCGGCTGCTGGCAGCCCCCCGGCTGCGTGCCCAGTTCGAGGCGGTCGACGCCAACCTGGTGCTCGGCAATCCCGAGCTGCTCGACCGCGAGAGCCAGGACGTCCTCGTCGCTGCGATGACACTGCCGAACGTGCTGCGGCGGCTCACGCCGGAGTCGACGATCATCATGCCCGGCGACCGTTCCGACATGCTGCCCGGGCTGCTGCTCGCGCACGCGTCCGGCTCGTTCCCGCAGCTGGCCGGCATCATCCTGCTGGGGGGCTACGAGATCCCCGACACGATCGCGCGGCTGATCAACAGCATCCACAACGAACTCCCTATCGGGATGACCCAGCTGGGTACCTTCACCGCAGCGGACAAGATGTTCCGCCTCGAGGGCGCGATGACGTCCAGCCCCCGCAAGGTCGAGGTCGCACGCCGCCTGTTCTCCGAACACGTCGACGTGCCTGCGCTGCTCGCTGCGCTGCAGGTGCACCGCTCCGAGGTGATGACACCGCTGATGTTCGAGCACCAGCTGCAGGACATCGCCCGCAACGACCGCCGCACGATCGTGATGCCCGAGTCCACCGATGACCGCATCCTCGAATCGGCGGACATCCTGCTGCGCCGCGGTGTTGCGAACCTGGTCCTGCTCGGCGACGCGCAGGCGATCAAGCTTCGTGCGACCCACCTCGGCCTCGGCCTGCTCGGCGTCCAGGTGGTCGATCCCAACGATCCCGAACTGGTCGAGAGGTTCGCCGCCGAGTACGCGCGGCTCCGGACGCACAAGGGCGTCACCATCGAGCAGGCGCGGGAGAAGCTGAAGGACCTGTCCTACTTCGGGACGATGATGGTGCACCTCGGCATGGCAGACGGCATGGTCTCCGGCGCGATCAACACCACGGCCAACACGATCCGGCCGTCGCTGGAGTTCATCAAGACGAAGCCGGGCGTGAACGTCGTCTCCGGCTCGTTCCTGATGTGCATGCCCGACCGCGTCGTCGTCTACGCCGACTGCGCCGTGAACCCCGACCCGACGGCAGAGCAACTGGCGGACATCGCGATCAGTTCCGCGGAGACGGCGATCGCCTTCGGCATCGAACCGCGGGTGGCGATGCTGTCCTACTCCACGGGGACCTCCGGCACCGGCGCCGACGTGGACAAGGTGCGGGCAGCGACGGAGATCGTCCGGGAGCGCCGGCCCGACCTCGCCCTGGAAGGCCCGATCCAGTTCGATGCGGCCGTCGACGCTGCTGTCGCACGCACGAAGCTGCCCGACTCGAAGGTGGCCGGCCGTGCGACGGTCTTCATCTTCCCCGACCTCAACACCGGCAACAACACCTACAAGGCCGTGCAGCGCTCGTCCGGTGCCGTAGCGATCGGACCGGTGCTGCAGGGCCTCAAGCGGGCGGTCAACGACCTCTCCCGCGGGGCGCTCGTCGAGGACATCGTCAACACCGTGGCCATCACGGCCATCCAGGCACAGGCCGAACCAAGAGGAGAGAACGCGTGAGCACCCCGATCCTGCTACTGAACTGCGGCTCGAGTTCGATCAAGTACCAGGTGATCGACGCCGATTCCGAGGCAGTGGTTGCCAGCGGCATCATCCAGCGCATCGGGGATGAGTCCGGAACGCTCGACCACAAGCTCGACGGCGAGACCGTCCACGTTGACCGCGGCTTCCCGAACCATGCGCGCGCGCTCAGCTACCTGGTGCGGGTGTTCAACGCCCACGGGCCCGACCTCGACACCATCAAGGCCGTCGGTCACCGCACCGTCCACGGCGGCGAGTTCTTCCGGTCAACGGTCGTGATCGATGACGGGGTTCTGGAGAGGCTGCGCGAGCTCAGCCCGCTCGCACCGCTGCACAACCCGCCGGGCATCGCCGGCATCGAGGCCGCCCGCGAGGCACTGCCGGACGTGCCGCATGTCGCCATCTTCGACACGGCGTTCTTCTCCACCCTGCCGCCGGAGGCCTACACCTACGCCATCGACACCGAGCTCGCGAAGGCCCACGGCATCCGCAAGTACGGCTTCCACGGCACCTCGCACAGCTTCGTGTCACGCAAGGTCGCAGAGGTGCTCGGCAAGGACTACTCCGCGCTGAACCAGATCGTCTGCCACCTCGGCAACGGGGCTTCCATCTCCGCCATCAAGGGCGGGGTGGCTGTCGACACGTCGATGGGTCTCACGCCACTGGCCGGCCTGGTCATGGGCACCCGCTCCGGCGACGTCGACCCGGGGATGCACGCCTTCCTCGGCCGTACGCTCGGCCTCGACCTCGCCGGCGTCGACAGCCTGCTGAACAAGAAGTCCGGCATGCTCGGCCTCTGCGGGGTGACGGACTTCCGCGACATCAACGACCTGATCAACGAGGGCGACAAGGCCGCCGACCTTGCGATGGACGTGTACGTGCACCGCCTGGTGAGCTACATCGGCTCCTACCTCGCCGTCCTCGGCGGGGTCGACGTGCTGACGTTCACCGCCGGCGTGGGCGAGAACGACGCCCTCGTCCGCGCCCGCGTGCTCGACCGGCTCGCACCACTCGGGTTCCTGATGGACGCAGAAGCCAACGGCTCCCGCTCCAGGGAAGCCCGGGTGATCTCCAGCACGGATTCGCGGGTGACCGTCATGGTCGTCCCCACCAACGAGGAACTCGCCATGGCGCGGGAGACCAAGGCAGCCATCGCCTGACCATCTCACCCATGCTGGCTGAGCCTGACGAAGCCTGAGCCTGACGATGCCCCGTTATCCACAGGTGTTGTCCACAGTGGGGATAACTACACCGGTGTCATTAGGCCCGACAGCCCGCGGGGGACGGGAGGTCCCTAGACTGCCGGACGTGATGGAGGAAGCCTTCTCGCGGCTGGTCCGCGACCGCTACAGCGTCCGGGACTTTCTTCCTGACCCGATTCCTGAAGCGGTTCTGGCTGCGATCCTCGAGGACGCGCGGTACGCGCCGAGCTGGAGCAACACCCGTCCCTACTGCCTGGCGATCGCCACCGGGGAGCGGAGGGAGCGGCTGCGCGAGGCCTACCTGCGCGCTTTCGACGCCTCGCTCGGCCTCCAGCACCGCACGCCGTTGGCCGTTCTCGCCGGTGTGCTGCTGCGCAAGGGCTGGCCGGACGCGGACTTCAAGACCTGGGGACGCTATCCGCCCGGCCTGCGCCAGCGCAGCGTGAAGGTGGGCGTCGGCCTGTACCGGCACCTCGGCATCCAGCGCGGCGACCGTGCGGCAAGGGACGCCCAGGCGCGCAGCAATTGCGAGTTCTTCGGGGCCCCGACGGTGCTCTGGGTGCTGGTGCACGAATCGCTGCTGCCGTTCTCAGCCCACGATGCAGGCTTGATGGTGCAGACCCTGATGCTGTCGGCCCAGGCTCACGGCGTCGGGTCCTGCGCCCTCGGGGTGCTGGCGACCTGGCGGCACCCGATCGATGCCGAGTTCGACATCCCGAGGCATTACAAGCTGGTCACCGGGCTGGCCCTCGGGTATCCGGGCACAGCAGGGGTGAACGACTTCCGCGCCGAGCACCCGCCGATCGACGTAGCCCGGCCCCGCACGACGGCCTGAGCCGTGCCGGGAGGGGTTCCGGCACGGCCCCGGCGGGATCAGGACGGCATCAGGACGCCGTCGATGACATGGATGACGCCGTTGCTGGCGGTTACGTCGGTCTTGATGACGTTGACTGTGTTGCCGGCTGCGTCGGTGAGGCTGACCTTGCCGTCGGCCACCTTGATCGTGATCTCGCCGCCCTGGACCGTCTTCACCAACTGATTGTTCATCCCGGTCACCTGGCTGGCCATCACCTCACCCGAGATGACGTGATAGGTGAGCACGGCCGTCAGCTTCTCCTTGTCGGCAACCAGCTTGTCGAGAGCCCCCTTCGGCAGGGCGGCGAAGGCCTCGTCTGTGGGCGCGAAGACGGTGAACGGCCCGTCGCCCTTGAGGGTCTCCACCAGGTCGGCAGCGGTGAGGGCCGTCGCGAGGGTTGTGAAGCCTCCGGCGGCAACGGCTGTGTCGACGATGTCCTTCCCGGCAGCCGACGCGCTCATCGACGGCGTCGAACTGGGTGCGGAAGAGCTGGAGGCGGGGGCGGGAGCTGCCGAGGTGGCCATGGGTGCCGGGCTGCAGCCTGCTGCTGCGATCGAGAGGCCGACGATCATCCCTGCGGCGATGATGATGCGCTGCATGGTCGTTCCTTTCAGTGGATGGTGTTCCTTACCTCCCAGTTCGTGCGGAGCAGAGGTTCCGGATGCAGCTCACGCCGAAGTCGTGGGGGCTAGAAGTACTCCGCCGGCGGTGCATCCAGACAGCCGGCTCGTTCAGAAGTAGTAAGGGGTTGCGACCGACGCGGTTCCCTGGGTGGACGCGCTGCGATGCCGGGACATCCGTGACCACAGCCCTGCGCTGCAGCCTGACGTGAAGCCGCTCAGCGGTCCCTTGCCCGGAGCAGTCGTGACGCCGGGAGGACTCCATCGGCGTGACCTACGCCCAGGCCCTGCCGACGACCCCGGCCAGCAAGTGCACCGTCGCCTATCGCGTCTTCGGCACCGGCCGGATCGAGGTCACCACCACTGTGCATCCCGGTAAGGGACTGCCGGACATGCCGGAGTTCGGGCTGCTACTCACCGCCGACGCCGACCTGCACCACCTCCGCTGGTACGGCGAGGGTCCCGAGGAGTGCTATCTCGACCGGCGAGGCGGAGCCCGGCTCGGTGTGTACTCCAGCGATGTCCGCAGGGAGTTGACGCCCTACGTCCGTCCGCAGGAGGAAGGCAGCCACACCGGTGTCCGGTGGGCGACCGTCACCGACGACCGCGGCACGGGCCTGCGCTTCGACAGTTCGACCGGCATGGAGTTCTCGGCCCTGCCGTGGACGCCGTTCGAGGTGGAGAACGCCACCCATCCGACGGAACTGCCACCGATCCAGCACACGGTGCTGCGCCCGGCGCTGATGCGACGGGGCGTGGGAGGGGACGACTCCTGGGGTGCGGAGACGCACCCGGAGTACCGCCTCCCCCGCTCCCAGGACCTGGTGTTCCGCTTCGGGTTCCAGGGGGTGCGCTAGCTGCGCAGCGCAGCGCCTTGGCAGCCGCAGGCGCGTCCCGTGGGTACGCTCCCGCCATGACGTTCTCCATCGTGGCGACCGACGGCACATCCTGGGGTGTGGCCGTCGCCTCGAAGTTCCTCGCCGTCGGCTCGGCCGTCCCCGCTGCTGTCGCCGGGATCGGCGCGATCGCGACCCAGGCGGACGCGAACGTCGGCTACAAGCCGCAGGCGCTGTTCCTGCTCGACGGAGGCGCCACCGCATCGGAGGCCCTGGCTGCGCTGCTGGCTGATGACGGCGGCCGCGACCACCGCCAGGTCGGCATCGTGGACGCGACCGGGGATTCGGCTTCGCACACCGGTTCTGCCTGCTACGACTGGGCAGGGGGGCGTGCCGGTCACGGCTACGCCATCCAGGGCAACATCCTCACCGGCGAGGGCGTGGTCGCAGAGGTCGAGCGTTCATGGCTGGACAGCTCTGCCGATACCCCGCTCGCCCGGCGCCTGCTCACAGCCCTCGCAGCGGGGGACGCCGCTGGTGGCGACCGCAGGGGCCGGCAGTCCGCGGCCCTTCTGGTCGTCCGCGACGGCGCAGGCTACGGCGGACTCGACGACATTGCCGTTGACCTGCGCGTCGACGACCATGCCTGGCCGATCACGGAGCTGGGCCGGCTGCTCGCACTCAACGACCTCTACCTGACCGCTTCGACCGACGCGGAGAAGGTGGTGGTCACTCCCGCCCTTGCGCAGGAGATCGCGACCCTTGTTGCGTCCGTCGGCCACCCGGACCTCGCCGCCTGGGTGGGAACGGAGAACTACGAGATGCGGGTGGCGGCAGACGGCACCTGGATCGACGAGAAGGTGCTGGCCATCCTGCGACGAATGGGCTAGAGGCCGCACGACCGATCGAATGCCTGGCGCGGCCGGGATTGAACGCAGCGCCTTCGTCTCGGTGGTCAGCCGCGGTAGCGATCGACCACCTCTGCGGTGATGCGGGTGAGCAGGTCGAGCGGCAGCGGGCGCGAGTGCACCAGCTTCACGGTGTCCTTCGCCGTGCGCAGCAGAGCGACCTCGGCCTCGAGTTCCGGTGGCAGGGGTTGGACGGGGTAGATGCCGATGTGGTGCTTCCAGCCCGCGTAGTGGAGCGCGCCGCGCTCGTCCAGCATCACCGCCGCGATGCCGTAGCGGACCCGCTCCTCAGGGGTGGCGCCGAGGACGCGCGTGACCTCGGCAACGATCACCTCCCGCACCTGCTGCAGACGCGTTGCCACGTCCTCGGGGAAGCCGGCGATGTACTCCTCGACGCTCGTCGTCATCCCGGGACGATAGCCGCTACGCAGGCAGGGTGAGAAGGAACGTTCGGCCATCGGCATCGAGGGAAAGTGCGCCGCCGAGCAGCCGGGAGTTCTCCGCAGCGATCGCAAGGCCCAGCCCGGAGGAGGATCCGTGCCTTGCCTCGTCACCGCGGACGAAGCGGTCGAAGACCCGCTCGCGCACCTCTGGCGGAACCCCCGTGCCTTCGTCGGTGACCGAAACCGAGACGTTTGCCTTGCTCAGCTCTACCCAGATCGTCACCGGCGGGGCGCCATGCTGCAGCGCGTTCGCGACGAGGTTGCGGACGATCACGCGCAGCCGGGCCGCGTCGGTGGACACCTCGAGCGGGAAGCACCCGACAAGTCTCACGTCCGACGGTGCACCACAGTCGTCGATGACCTCGTTCACCAGGTCCATCAGGTCGATGCGGCTGGGCTCGACGTGCGCGCGGCCCGCGTCCATGCGGCTGATCTCGAGCAGGTCCTCGGTGAGCCCGGCGAGCCGGCGCAGCTGGGGTGCGATCAGGACAGCAGCCTCGTCCCGCGTCTCCGGGTGCTCGAGGGCTTCGGCAGATGCGAGGAGCGCCGCTGTCGGCGTCCGGAGTTCGTGAGCGACGTCGGAGACGAAGCGTTGCTGGGCCTCGTTGGCCTGCTCGAGTTCGGAGATCTGGCCGGTGAGCCGGTCTGCCATGGCATTGACGGCGGTCGACATCCGTCCCACCTCGTCGCGGCCGTGCACGGGGAGCCGAACTGCGAGGTCTCCACCTGCGACGGCCTCTGCCATGGCGCGGGCACGCGTGAGCGGGTAGGCCACCATGGCAGCCAGCAGTGCGGCCACGATCACCGCACCGGAAACGATGTAGACCGAGTACACCACCAGGACCTCACGCAGCTCCCCCAGCGGGTCATCGGAGACGCCCAGTGACACGGCTTGCACGACCAGCCAGGCATAGTTCGCTCCAGGCACGTCGACAAGCACCTCCCCGTAGCCGATCAGGTAGTCGCCACAAGGCTCGGTCCAGAGGGCGAGCTCGTCCGGATCCAGCTCTTCCATCCAGACCCGGATCGGCGGTTGGACGCACCGCGGGGTCGGCTGGAGCAGGTCGATATCGGGGACGTCGAAATAGGAGAACGCGAGAGCGGGGTCGACGTCTGTGGTGCGGGTGGGGATCGGGACCAGGAGGCCTTCAGCCCCAAGGTAGGAGGCGGCGGGGCCAGTCGGGAACGCGAAGTCATCGAAACCGGCGTCCGGGTTCGCCTGAAGTACTCGCGAGACCCAGTCCAGGTCCATCTCCACGCTTGCTGACAGCCGCTGCGCCATCGTCACCCGGCGCTCGTTGAGTGCCCATCCTGTTGTGGAGACAGTGAGCGCCAGGCACGCCCCTGCGGCTACCGCGACTAGCGCGATGACGACCCGCAGCCGCAGTCCCAGCCACCTCATGGCCTGTCCATCCGGTAGCCGATCCCGCGGACGGTGTGGATGTAGTCAGGTTGTGAAGGCGTCGGCTCGATCTTCGCCCGGAGCCGTTGCACGACCGCGTCCACCAGGCGGGAGTCGCCGGCGTACCCATAGCCCCACACCCGGTGCAGCAACTGGTGCCGGCTGAGCACCTGGCCGCGATGCTCTGCGAGTTCGAGGAGGAGCCTGAGTTCCGTCGGGGTGAGCGCGATCGGCTTGCCCTCCCGCGTGACGATCATCGCCTGGGTGTCGATGCAGAGCGAGCCCAGCCGCAGGGTCGCGTCCGGGCTCTCCGGAGTGGCGCGGCGCAGGACGGCCTTGATGCGGGCGTCCAGCACCCGAGGCTCTGCCGGCTTGGTGACGTAGTCGTCCGCACCGCACTCAAGGCCGGCGACGATGTCGATCGCGTCGGAGCGGGCCGTCAGCATGATGATGGGCAGTGGCGAGGACGCCCTGAGCCGCCGGGCAGTCTCGAAGCCGTCGATCCCCGGCATCATCACGTCGAGGAGCATCACGTCGAAACGGTCCCCCGCGGCAGCCGCCAGACCCGCAAGACCGTCCTCTGCCGTGGTGACCGTGTGCCCCAGGGACCTCAGCGCGAGGGCGAGCAGCTCTGCCACACCGGCGTCGTCCTCGACCAGCAGCACCTGGCTCATCCGCGTACCCCCTCACGGACAGGCTGGCAGAGGAATGTCCGGATTGTGTCTCAGCTGCGTCGGAACTCTGCCCTGGCTCACCTGCAACACAGTGACAACACTGAATTCGCTCATACGTTCGAAATTGTCTGCGGCGAGTGTTTGACTTGTTCCATGGCAGTTCACGCGACTCCCACGACGCAGGCCTTGGACGCGATCGAGGGCATCCTCGACGGGTTCGACGCAGCGCAGGCTGCGCGTGGCGAGAGGTTGGCGTGTGCCCAGCGGGCACGTGCCCTGGCTTCCCGGCTGACCGCCGTGGCCGGCCTGCTGCTGGCGAAGGCCGACGCCACCCAGGAGTCGATGAGCGCTGCCGGTACCCCGACGACATCGTGGCTGACGGTGAGGGGCGGCATGTCGAAACGCGAAGCCGCCGGCTTCCTCCACCAGGCCCAGGAACTGGCAGCGCACCCCGAGGTGGCAGAGGCAGCCACGGCGGGATGGATCAGTGTGAACCAGGCGCGGGCGATCCACACCGTGCTCGGCGGGATGACTGAGCTGGACGACAAGCAGCAGTCCCAGGCCGAGCAGCTATTGCTCGATCTCGCCGGCACCATGGACGCCGACCGCCTGGCGAAGGCAACGCCGCAGGTGTTGGCGCAGGTCGCACCGCAGCAGGCTGACGAAACCGTGGAGCGACGCCTGCAACGCCAAGCCGAGGCCGCCCACCACAACCGGTCCCTCGTGTTCGGGCGCGACGGCAACGGGTCGGTCACGTTCAGCGGCAGCCTGCCGCTGGTCGACGGTGAAGCCTGGATCGCGATCCTCGACGCTTACACCGAATCCCGCCGAAGGACTTCGCTGGAAGAGCGCGATCCGCTCGCCACCAACTTCAGCCCACAACAGCGACGAGCTGACGCGTTGGTCGCCATGATCGGCAGTCACCAGCGCGGGAAGCGGGCCCCCGGGGTGGCAGGTGACCGGCCAAGGATCATGGTCACCCTCGACTACGACAAGTTGCTTCACAACGCAGCCGGAGCCGGTCTCATCGGGATGGATGAGCCGATCAGCGCCTGCGACCTCCGCCGACTGTGCTGCGAGGGCGGCCTCCTGCCCGCCGTGCTCGGCGGACCCGGTCAGGTGCTGGATGTTGGCCGCGAACGCCGTCTGGTGACGCCGGACATCCGCGCCGCCCTCGACCTGCGCGACGGCGGCTGCATCTTCCCCGGCTGCCAGGCCCGGGCCTGCACCTGCGACGCCCACCACGTTGTGCCCTGGTGGTGCGGGGGCCCAACCGCACTGTCCAACCTGTGCCTTCTCTGCCATCACCACCACGCCCTGCTCGAACCAGCCAGGTACGGCACCCGGGACCAGTGGGAAGTCCGCATCGCCGAGGACGGCATACCCGAGGCCATCCCACCCCGAAGATGCGACCCCCAACGAAGACCCATCCGCCACGCCCGGTTCGAATCCAGGTCGGCGAGGAGCGCCTGACCGGCCGGGCCGCGGGCAGGAGGGTCAGAGGTAACGGCGAGCTAAGGGAACAGGATCACGAGGGTCGGCGGCCCTTCGTGACGCTGCCTCGTTCCTCGGCAGCTCTTCAGGGACCGTTACCTAGCCGCGTCGTCTCGCAGCGGTCTTGCTGCCAACCTCTACCATGCGGCGAGGACCTCGCGGAGCCTGGCTGCGAACTCGGCCGGTTTGCCCGCGTACGGACCGTCGCCGCCGTTGAAGCCGCCGTGGTGGCTGGGGAACATGGCCAGGTCCGTGCCGAGCATGCCGGCGACCTCGGCCGCGGCCCGTCCGGGTACCTGGTTGCGTGACTCGGTGCCGGCGGCGATCACGACCCTGGTCTGCGCAGCGTTCAGGGCATCGGGGTCGAGCTGGTAATCGATCACCGGATCGGAGACACCCGACAGCAGCACGTTGTCGCGGCCGCCGTCGTCCTCGGTCGGCAGCCCGAACATGGCGGGGTTCGGTGCGGGCTGATCGAGGTGCTCGGGCGTGAACTCGCCCTCTGTCGAGGTGAGGACGATGAACTGCGCCATGCCCGCGCCGAAGCCTCCCTGGTGGTAGGCCTGCGTCACCTTGCCGAACGCCGCCCGAGCGTTGTCTGCGTCGGGCAGCACGCCGAGAATCGGCGGCTCGTGCGCCACCAGCACGCCGACGTCGTCGGGATACTGCGTCACGAGAGCCAGCCCCGTCACCGCACCGCCGCTGCTGCCGAAGACATCCACCGGACCACCGCCAACAAGACCGATCAGCTGGTGCACGTCCTCGGCGTTCTGCCGCGGGCTGTGCTCCGCGTCGGCCACCTGGCTCCGATCGCACCCGCGCGGGTCGTAGCTCACCACCGTCCGGTCGGGGAAGGAGGAGGCGAGCTCGAGGAACCCGGAGGTCCCCATCGGGTGCCCGATCATGAAGAGCGGTCGCTGGCCGTCCGCCTCCGACGCGATGACGTCATAGACCAGAACCCCGCCGGGAATCTCAAGGATGTGGGTTACTGCTTCTGGCATGGTGTGCCCCTTTCCAACCGCCACCCTGCTGGAGTCGCTCACCGTCGGCAACCGCGCATTTCTGCTGTCGGTGTGAGCGGGTTTACAGTCCCGATATGAAGCAGCGACCACTGGGACGGACGGGCCGCGAGGTCGCCATCGTCGGACTTGGCACCTGGCAGCTCGGCGCTGACTGGGGTGACGTCAGCGAGGCGGACGCCACGGCCGTTCTCGCCGCATCCGCAGACGCGGGCGTGACCCTCTTCGACACCGCAGACGTCTACGGCGACGGACGCAGCGAGGCCCTGATCGGCCGCTTCCTGGCGGGGCGTCCGGGTCACGGCATCACCGTCGCGACCAAGATGGGCCGCCGCCTACCGCAGGAGCCGGCCAACTACTCCCCGGAGAACTTCCGCGCCTGGACGCGGCGCTCTCTTGCCAACCTCGGCGTGGAAATGCTCGACCTCGTCCAGCTGCACTGCCCGCCGACGGCCGTGATCGAGGACGACGCCACCTACGCAGCCCTCGACGAGCTCGTCGCAGAAGGTGTGATCGCCGCCTATGGCGTCTCGGTGGAGACCTGTGCGCAGGCCCTCGCCGCGATCGCGCGACCCAACGTCACCAACGTCCAGATCATCGTCAACCCGTTCAGGCTGAAGCCGCTGGACGAGGTGCTGCCGGCAGCCGAGGCGGCCGGGGTCTCGATCTTCGCCCGCGTCCCCCTGGCCTCGGGCATCTTGTCCGGCAAGTACACGGCCGAGACCACCTTCGCCGTGAACGACCACCGCAGCTACAACCGGCAGGGCCAGGCCTTCGATCGCGGGGAGACGTTCTCCGGCGTCGACTTCGAGGTCGGCCTCGAGGCGGCGACCCGGCTCGCCGCCGCCGTTCCCGCCGGGGTGTCTCTCCCGACTGCGACCCTGGCCTGGATCACCTCCCTGCCCGGCATCACGGCCGTCATCCCGGGCGCACGCAGCATCACCCAGGCCACGTCCAACGCGCGGGCCGCCGACCTGCTCGACCTCGAGGGATTCGACGCTGCCGTCAGGGAGACCTACGACGAACTGCTGCGTCCGGACATCCATCCCCACTGGTGACCCGCAACTAGAGTTGCGCCATGGGTGAGGTGTTGCGCTTCGAACGTCCGGCTGACAAGCCCGGGCGCGCAGAACCGCTGTGGCGTGAGGCCGTCGGCGAGCAGCTCCGAAAGGAGCGCGCCGCCCGCAGCGAACGTCTCACCGACGTCGCCGGCCGCGCGGGCGTCTCCACCCAGTACCTCTCCGAGCTCGAGAGAGGGCTCAAGGAGCCGTCGTCCGAGGTGCTCGCAGCCCTCGCCGGAGCCCTGCGGCTCAGCGTCGCCGACCTCACCTCCCGGGCAGTCGGACGGCTCACCGGCCTCCGCGGCCCGGTTGCCCTCGCCGCCTGACCCTCCTCCAGGGCTGATCGCTGGCCCACAACGGCACGAAAGGGGACAGTCCCCTTTCGTGCCGCTCTCGTTCGTATCGCCAGCACTCCGACACGAAAGGGGACTGTCCCCTTTCGTGTCGGTCAGGGCTCGGGGGCGACGTTGAGCACCTGGTCCACCACGCCGTAGGCGACGGCCTGTTCCGGGGTGAGGATCAGGTCACGTTCCGTGTCCTCGCGTAGCTGCTCCGGTGTCCGGCCGGTGTGCAGGCTGAGCAACTGCTCCTGCAACGCCCGCACCCGTGCCACCTCGTCGGCCTCGAGGATCAGGTCGGGGATCGTGCCTCGTCCCTCGGTTGCAGGCGCGTGGATCACCACCCGGCCGTGAGGCAGGATCTGCCGGTGCCCCGCAGCCCCGCCGGCAAGCAGGACGGCAGCGCTGGCCACCACCTGTCCCACGCAGGTGGTCTCCACCCGCGGACGGACGAACTGCATGGCGTCATAGATCGCCAGCGTCGCGGGGATCGAGCCGCCCGGGCTGTTCAGGTACAGCGAGATGGGGGTGTCGGGGTTGTCGTTGGCCAGGTGCAGCAGCTGCGCGATCACGGCGTTGGCCACCCCGTCGTCGATGCCCGTGCCCAGGTAGACGATCCGGTCGGCGAGGAGCCGGCTGTAGATGTCGACCGTCCGCTCGCCGGCATTGGTCCGTGTCGTGACGTACGGGATCGTGTAGCTGGTCATGCCGTCTGCCCCAATCCGATCGTGCGGCTCCGCCCGGGCAGGACGTCTGCGAGCGTGGAGATGATGTGGTCGACGAAGCCGTACTCCAGCGCTTCAGCCGCATCGAACCAGCGGTCCCGGCGCGAGTCGGCCTCGACCCGGGCGACCGGCTGGCCGGTGTCCTCCGCGATGCAGCCGAGGACGGTGTCGCGCGTGCGCCTCAAGTCGTCCGCCTGGATCGCGATGTCCATCGCCGTCCCGCCGATGCCGCCCGAACCCTGGTGCAGCAGCACCCGGGCGTGCGGCATGGTGTAGCGCCGTCCGTGCGTACCGGAGGAGAGCAGGAACTGGCCGGCGCTGTAGGCCATGCCGAGGTTGATCGTCGCCACGTCGTTGGGGATGGCCCGCATGGTGTCGCGGATGGCGAGCATGCCGGGCACCGAACCGCCGGGAGAGTTGATCAGGAAGCGGATATCGGCCTTCGGGTCGCTGGCAGACAGCACCAGCAGCGCGTTGCACAGCCGGTTGGTGTTGAGATCCTCCAGGGGCTCGCCCAGCAGGATCGTGCGTTGCTCGAAAAGTCGGTCGTACAGCTCATGGTCCAGGTGGAGCAGTGAGCCAGTGGTTTCACTCATGGAGCCAGACTCCCCGCTGCGTGCCGGGAGCGGGAGACCGTGCTGCTGTCGGCAGATCCGCCGTGGGCGGAACGGTGCACCCGCGGGAGGGTGAACCCTGAAGGAATCGGCACAGTTTCCGTCTTTCGCGTCATACCGTTCACCAGGCCGGGTCTTACTAGTGCTGGAGGGGTGTTCTGGGACGGCTGTCCCAGGGCAGCAAGTGCCGTCAGCCACTGCTGTGGAACCGAGGAGGGGCGGGGCCCGCGCGGGGTTGACGAGCCGCCGGCGTAGGGCCTCATTGCGCTCCGGGGGGAAGCTCAATGAGGCCCTGATACTTTCCGGTCGCCCGCCGGTGGGCAATCATTGCCCGGTGCAGCACATTCCAGACGCCGAGCGAAGGGCGCGACTCGCACGCCGCCACGGGATCCACCCCGAGCACCGCTATCCCGATGCGGTGAGCGCCACCCGCGCCATGACCGCCCTGCACGCGACCGAGCCGCCCACCGTCCACCTCTCCCTGCAGGCCCGGGTGGACGGGTTGAGCGTCTCCGACGTCGACGCAGTGCTCTATGACTCCCGGCTCCTGGTGAAGCAGCTGGCCATGCGCCGCACCCTGTTCGCCTTCCCCCGAGACCTCCTGCCGGCGACCTGGGGCAGTGCGTCTGCGCGCGTCGCCACCGCCGAGTTCCGGCGGCTCGCACAGGACGTCACCAAGGCTGGCGTCGCAGCAGACGGCGCCGCCTGGGTGGAGACCGCAGCCCAGGCCGTCCTCGACCATCTCGAAGAAGGCATGGCACTGGACGCGGCGACGCTCCGCCAGGAGGTGCCGCTGCTGGAGGAGAGGATCGTCTTCGGCACCGGCAAGTGGAGCCAGGAGAGCCCGGTCGCCCCCCGCATCCTCACCCTGCTCGGCGCCCGCGGCCAGCTGGTGCGCGGCAACAACGTGCACCACTGGCGCATCTCCCGTCCCCGCTGGACGAGCATGTCCACCTGGCTGCACGGCGACGTCCCCGAGCGCCTCCCCGAGGGCGACGGCTACGCGGAGCTCGTCCGCCGCTGGCTGTGGACGTTCGGCCCCGGCACAGAAGCAGACATCGTCTGGTGGCTGGGCGCGACCAAGGCAGCCGTCCGGCGCGCACTGGCCGATGTGGACGCCGTGCAGGTCTCACTCGATTCCGGCGACACCGGCTGGGTGCTGCCCGGCGATGACGCGCCGGAAGACCCGGTGGGAGACTGGGGCGCGCTGTTGCCTGCCCTTGACCCGACCACCATGGGCTGGAAGCAGCGAGCCTTCTACCTTGATCCCGTGGACGTGCCGTACCTGTTCGACTACGCCGGCAACGGCGGCACGACGGCTTGGTGGAACGGCCGGATCGTCGGCTGTTGGGTGCAGGCGGACGACGGAACCGTCCGGGTCGTCTACCGCGGCGAGCCCGGCCCGGAAGCCCGGGAAGCCCTCGAGCGGGAAGCCACCCGGCTCACCCGCTGGTTCGGCGGCGAGGTGGTGAGCTCGGTGTACGCCTCCCCCCAGATGCGCGGGGAGAAGCTGCAGTAGCCGGCTTGACCAATGGCGTCTGCCCGGGTGACCCTAGAGCCATGTGGAACTGACCTCTCGCCCTGCTCCAGCCAGCGATTGAGGTCCACAATGCCCGCATCACTCTTCCTTTCCGGTGTCGCAGCGTCCTTCGGCGCGCGTCCGCTGTTCTCCGGTCTCGATCTCACCCTCGCCCCCGGTGACGTGACAGCCCTCGTCGGCCCCAACGGCTCCGGCAAGACCACCCTTCTGCGCATCGTCGCCGGCGAGCACGCCCCCGATGCCGGCACCGTGCGCGTCGCGCCTCCGCACGCAACCGTCGGCTACCTCCCGCAGTCACCCCCGACGGCCGCAGAGTCGATCCTCGACTACGTCCGCCGCCGCACCGGGGTCGCCACAGCGCAGCGGCAATTCGAGGAGGCGGCAGCAGCCCTCGCCGACCACCCCGACGACGGCGACGCCTACACCCTCGCCCTCGACCGCTGGCTCAACCTCGGTGGCGCCGACCTCGAGGTACGGCTCGCAGAGGTCCTCGCCCGCGTCGGGCTGGACGTCGCCATCGACCGGCCGCTGGGCAGCCTGTCCGGGGGCCAGGCGTCCCGGGCCGGGCTGGCTTCCATCCTGGTCAGCCGCTACGACCTGCTGCTCCTTGACGAACCGACCAACAACCTCGACCTTGCCGGCGTGGACGCGATCACCGAGTTCGTCCTCGGCCTCCCAGCCCCGGTGCTGGTCGCGTCCCATGACCGCGCCTTCCTCGACGCTGTCGCGACGTCCGTCCTGGAACTCGACCTGCCGCAGCAGGCTGTGAACCACTACACCGGCGGGTGGTCGGAGTACCGCGAAGCCCGGGCGCTCGCCCGTTCCCAGGCGGAGGCCGCCTACGAGGTCTTTCGCCGACAAGCGGGAGGACCTCGTCGAGCAGGCCCGCCGCAAGACGGAGTGGGCCCGCGAGGGGCGGGCGAAGTCGGCACGGCTGGGGCCGGGGATGAAGCTGGAGAAGAAGTACCGCGAGGACCGGGCCCGCCGCATGGACCAGCGGGCAGCGCGCGTCCGCGACTCCGTGCAGCGACTGCCGGAGGTGGAGCAGCCGCGCAAGGAGTGGGACCTGCGCTACACGATCACGGAGGCCCCGGCGTCCGCCGACGTCGTGCTCACCCTCGACAAGCTGGTGGCCCGCAACGGCGCCTTCACCGTCGGCCCGGTCTCCGCCCAGGTCGGACGCGGCGAGCGCGTCGCCCTCGTCGGTGCCAACGGCTCCGGCAAGACCACGCTGCTGGCGGCCCTCTTCGGCGACCATGCCATTGAGGCGGGACGCATCTCGTGGGGCACGAGGGTCGCGCTCGGGCGACTCGACCAGTCGCGTGATGCCATCGGCGGCCCCGGGCAGCTGCTCGACCAGGTGATGACGGCCCTCGGCACCACCGACGCAGCGGGCACCCGCACGTTGCTGGCGAAGTTCGGGATCGGGGCGGAACACGTGGGCCGCGCCTGCGAAACGCTCTCCCTCGGCGAGCGGACGCGGGCTGCGCTCGCCGTCCTGCAGGGCCGGGCCGTCAACGTCGTCGTGCTGGACGAGCCGACCAACCATCTCGACGTATCGGCAATCGAGCAACTCCAGGCTGCCCTCGTCGAGTTCGCGGGAACGCTTCTGATCGTCACCCACGACCGGGCCCTGCTGGCGGCACTGGCTCCCACCGTGACATGGGAGTTCACGCGCACGGGCGACTCCGCAGCCGTGCGCGTGAACTCCTCACAGTGAGGCCGGCGGCCGCGGCGGTGGCCCCCCGCACCACCGCCGCGGCCCGTCCTGGTCGCTCCCCCCGAATCGCCCAGGCCGTCCGTCCAATGTCCTTCAGAGTGGCGTCCGCTGCGCCTGATACATCGGAGGTCACTGCGGCGAATTCGCCTGCGGCCAGCTGACGGGCAACAGGTCGTGTATCAGGGTGATGCCCGGGGGCTCTACCCAGGTGAGGATGTGGCTGCATAGAGTGCGGTCACTGCCGGTCTCAGGAGGTTCCCCGTGATCCGAGTGCTCGACCCCGCCACTGCCATCGTTCGGCCCGACCAGGAGATCGGTGACACCGTCTACATCTCCGATCGCATCCTCGTGCGCGCAGACCAGCTCCATGCGCCGGATGCACGCGTCAGCGACGTGCTGAAGCGCCTTGGCCTCGACCTGCGCCCGCCGAAGCGGTACCGCGACTATCGCGACTACCGGGAGATTCCGCGCCGGCCGGAGCGGAGCAAGGAGCTCGGGCTGGAGTCGCAGCAGGTGGTCGGCCTCGAACTCGTGGTTGTCGACCAGGCCGGTGCTCCCGCGCCTGACGCGTGGACGGTGCTGCAACAGATCCGCAGCTCTGCCCCCGATGTCGCCCAGGCCTTCGAGCTCGTCCATGTGATGTTCGCCACGGGCGGCGAGCTGTCCGGAGTGGGCAAGGGCGGGAGCCACGTTCCCGGCATCGGCAAGGGCGGCAGCCACGTTCCCGGAATCGGACTGGGACCCGACGAGTTCGGCGTGCCCGGTTACGGCGGAAAGGCACCGGTCGCAGTCGTGATGGCCGACCCGTCCAAGTCGGCCCCCCGGTTGGAGCGCCCACCGGTGGTTGTGATGCCCGACACCGGCATCGGTGACCACCCCTGGTTCCCCGATGAGGCCCTTGTTGGCATCAACGCCGCTCCACCGGCCTCGCTCGGGGTCAAGATCGTCGGTGACCCCGTCGCCGACCGCGGCTCGGGGGTCACCTCGCGACTCACCGGCGAGTTCGACCGGCTCGCCGGCCACGGCACCTTCATCGCAGGCCTCGTGCGGCAGACCGCGCCTTCCGCGCGCCTGCAGTCGCACGCGATCATGACCTCGGACGGCCTGGCGGCGGAGGACGACATCCTCGAACTCCTCCAGGACCTCCTGGACGAGCAGGTCAAGGCGCTCGCCACCAATGACGCCGCATCGATCATCGACGTACTCACGCTTTCCTTCGGCTGCTACCACGAGGACCTCGCAGACGAGGACAGTGACCCGTCCGGGCTCACCGCGACCAACTTCGCCACGATCCTGCGCGACCTCGGCAAGCTCGGCATCCTCGTCGTCGCAGGCGCCGGGAACGACGCCACGTCGCGCCCCTTCCTGCCGGCAGCCTTCGCCGGTGACACGAACACCGGAGCCGGCGAGCTCCCGCTGGTCAGCGTCGGCTCGCTCAACCCCAACCAGACCAAGGTCTCGCTGTTCTCCAACAGCGGCACCTGGGTCACCACCTATCGCCACGGGGCTGCGATCATCTCGACGCTGCCGCGCAAGCAGAACGCGAGCACCCAGGCGTCGGCCGTCGTGGCGGGGATCGACACCCTTCCCGACAGCGAGAAGACGGAGGTCTCCGCAGGCAAGATGCCGGCCCCGCAGGACCGGGCCACCATCGACCTCGACGACTACACCAGCGGCTTCGGCGTGTGGAGCGGGACCTCGTTCTCCGCGCCCGTCCTCGCCGGGCAACTCGCCCACGCGATCTGTGTGCTCGGCAGCGAGGCCGCGGACCTCACCTCGCTGCAGAAGCGTGGCTGGGACGCCCTCGCCCGCGTCCTCCGACCTCGACGGGTGCTGCGGTGAACACCTCACTCGGTGCCCAGGCCGCCAGCGCCTTCATCGCCTACCGTGAGGGCGACCGCGGCCAGTTGCGCACGCTCGTCGCCCTGCTGACCCCACTCCTGTGGCACACCGCGCGGTCGCAGAACGCAACGAAGGAAGTTGCCGAGGACGCGATCCAGACCGCCTGGCTGCGCCTGGTGGACGCTGCGGACACGATCACCGACCCGAAGGGCGTCGTCTCGTGGCTGGTGATCACGGTCAAGCGGGAGAGCTGGCGGCTGCTCCGGCTCGCCGGGCGTGACGTCACCTCGGACCTTGGCGTCCCGGAGACCGCGGACGAGACCACACCGGAGGACCTGGCGATCACCTCCGACCAGCAGCGCCTGCTCTGGGGGCACGTGAACGACCTGCCCGAGCGCTGTCGGACCCTGCTGCGGGTGATCGCCTTCGCAGCGACTCCCGACTACGCCGGCGTCGCTGCCAGCCTCGGCATGCCGGTCGGCAGCATCGGTCCCACCAGGGGACGTTGCCTTGCCAAGCTGCGAACAATGCTTCTTTCCGATCCAAGTTGGGAGGCCTGAGATGGCTGAAGAGACCTTTGCAGACGGCCCGATGGACGCGACCGACGAGCGCATCCTTTCCCAGCTGGCGACGCTGTACGCCACGGTCGACCCGGTGCCGTTCGACCTGGTGGACCGGATCGACTTCGCCCTCGCGGTGGCGGAGCTCGAGGCCGACATCGCAGAACTGACCCGCGGTGAATTGGTCGGCGTGCGCAGCGAGGAGACCGATTCGGTCACCTTCACCAGCGGCTCGCTGAGCCTGATGGTGACAACGGTGCGGTCCGCACACCACGTGCGGATCGACGGCTGGGTCACCAGCCCTGAAGCAGAGGTCGATGTGGTCGGTGAGGGCGTCACCCGCACCGTCATCGCCGATGCCACCGGACGCTTCGCGCTCGACGAGATCCCGCGGGGCCGCGCCCACTTCGTGGTGCGCCGCGAGGGCTACCGCCCGGTGATCACGCCGTCGATGGAGATCTGACGGCGAGAGCACATGGCGAGGACGTCCTCGCCCGTGCCCGCGAGCTCCGGCTCGCGGGCCTTGCCGACAACTCCGCCGGACGCCCCGTGCGCGCCGCGCGCACGCTGCACAGGGCGCTCAGGCTGCTCGACGGACAGCCGCCTTCCCACGACGTGGATGCGATGCGGGTCGCCTGCCTGCTCACCCTCGGGATGGCCGAACTCCTCTCGAGCGGCCTCGAAGCGGCGATCCGACGGCTCTCCGAAGCTTCGGAGGTGGCCGGGACCGACCCCGAACTGATGGCCCGGTGCCGCTGTCAGCGGGGAATGGTGCTCGTGCGTACCAGCGACTTCGCCCAGGCGGCCCGCGAACTCGACGGTGTTGACCTGCAGTGGTTCACCACCCGGGAACGCGCAGCCATCTGGGTGAACCGTGGGGTGATCAGCTTCGAGCTGGGTCGGCCGGCAGAGGCAGAGCCCGCCTACGCTGCCGCCGGGATCCTTGCGGCCGAAGCGGGCGACGCTCAGCTGCTGTACATGGCCGAGTTCAATCGCGGCTACGCCCGCTACCTCACCGGCGACCTGCCGGGAGCGTTGTCACGGATGGCCGCTGCCGAGGCAATGGACGCCGACGTGTACCGGGCAGCTTCGCTCTTCGCCCTCGCCCGCGTGCTCGGCGAGGCCGGCCTGCTCGACCAGGCCCTCGAGACCCTTGACCGCGCCCAGACTGCGTCTCATCAGGGCGACCGCCTCCTCCGCGCAGAGATAGCCCGGGAGCGCGCCGTTCTGCTCCGGCTCACCGGGGAGTTCGCTGACGCGGCGCGGGCCGCACGCGCAGCGCGGAACGCCTTCCATCGGTTGGGCGCGCCCGATCCGGAGGCCGCTGCAGGGCTCATTGCCCTCGACTGTGACCTGAGTCGCGGGCGCCGGCTTCCTGAGGTTCTGCTCGACGCACTGGCACACGAGACGTTGGCACGGGAGTTCGGGGACAGCGACCTGATCGCCCGCAGCATCGCCGTCGCCGCGGAGGCAGCCGCACGACTTGGGCAGCCAAATGTCGCGAGCACTGCGCTGCGGAGGTACCCGCGGGAGTCACACGGGCTGGTGATCCATCTGCGACACGTCTATGCCGCGGCCATCACCGATCTCGCCGCCGGACGCTCGCCGCGACGAAGGCTGGCTGCGGCTGCGTCCGACCTCGCATCAAGCCAGGCCACGAGCGGGTCGCTGGACTCCCGCGCCGCCCGCAAGGTGCTGAGCCTTCGGCTCGCTGCCCTCGACGTCGGACTCGCCGTCGACAAGGGCCCCACCGACGTACTGGACACCCTCGAACGGTGGGCGACGGGACTTCCTGCCGTCCGCCCGCCCGCCGATCCGCACCAGGCGGAACTCACCCAGCGCCTGCGATCGCTGTCGCAGGCACTCCGCGATGAGCCACAGGCACCGGAGGCTGCTGCCAGACGAGCCGAGTCGGCCCTGTTGCAGCGTGAACTCACGGCCCTTGGACTGGCCCAGCGCCAGCAGGGCACGGCTGCCGCAGCCCTCCCGAAGCTCCGGGAGGCGCTCGACTCGATGACTAACGCCGGAAGGGACCTCCTGTGGCTGTTCCCGCACGACGCAGGCGTCTGGGGTGTCGGGGTCGTTGGCGGGCGCCGCCGGCTCGCCCGGCTCGCCGACCTCGACCGCTGCCTCGAGACCACGCGCCGGCTGCAGGCCGACCTGCGAGCCACTGCCTACCAGCCCGCGGGACCGCTGCGGGAACTGATCGGCGCATCGCTGACCACGAGCCTCGACTGGCTGGACGAGGCGGTCGTCCGGCCGTGGCGGTTGCGTTCCGCCGGCCTCGTCGTGATCGGCACCCACGCCGTGTCCTCGGTGCCGTGGGGACGGCTGCCCTCCCTTGCCGGCATGCCGGTGACGGTCGCGCGCTCCGCGACGGAATGGGCCGCGCGTCGCACCGTCTCCGGTTCTGCCGAGGTCTCCGTGCTCACCGGGCCGGGCCTGAGCCACGCGGAGCTGGAGGCCACCACGGTCGCTGCAGCCTGGCCCGGCTCACGGCTGGTGAGCGGCGCAGCAGCGGCCGACCTGGTGTCCGCCCTTGCCGGGTCCGATGTCGTCCACGTCGCAGCCCATGGCCAGCACCAGCCGTCCAGCCCGCTCTTCTCGTCGCTGCGGATGGCGGACGGCGATGTGTACGCCCACGAGCTTCCAGCAGGCGCGATCCGGGCACGGCACGTGGTGCTCTCCGCCTGCGACGTCGGCACGGCCCAGGTACGACCGGGCGACGAGCCTCTCGGGCTGGCCCACACCCTTTTGGCGACCGGGGTGACCTCCGTTGTCGCTGCCGTTGCCCCCGTCCCCGACGACGAGACCGCCGCCGTCATGGCGGCCTACCACCGCTGCCTGGCCGCAGGACTGCCGACCGATGAGGCGCTCGCCGAGGCGGGCGCGGGCTCGGCGTTCGTCGTGCTCGGCTCGAGTTGGGCTGCCGCGCCCTCTTCCTCGGGCGGCTGACGAGTCATACGCTGTACTACATGCCCACGCCGCAGCGCCGTACCCTCGTCTATTCCGTCCGCCTGAGCCCACAGGAGAGCAACGCCATCCAGCGGATCGCCGACACCCGGCACCTCCCTGCGTCCACCCTCGTGAGGGCGTGGATCCTCGACCGTCTTGAGCAGGAGCAGGACGGCTGATGCTGGATTTCACCACCAAGCCGACCCTCACCGGTCTCGTCGTGACACTGCGTCCCGTCGAGCCGGCCGACGTGCCCACCCTGCGCGCGCTGATGGCCGACCCTCAGGTGGGTCGGCTCACCGGCTCGGTCCACTCGAGCACGGGCGAGCCGGAGCTCTGGACGCCCGAGGAGCTCACCACCATCTACGGCTCCTGGACGACGGCCACCGACCGGATCGTGTGGGTCATCCTCGACAACGACAACGGCCAGATCGTCGGTGAGGCCGTCCTGAACCGGCTCGACCAGGACAACCGCAGTTGCGGCTTCCGGATCTGGATCAGCGGGGCGACCAACCGGGGACTCGGAACGGAGGCCGTGCGGCTGAGCATGACGCACGCCTTCGGCGTCGGGCTGCACCGTGTCGAACTGGACGTCTACGACTTCAACACACGGGCCCGCCACATCTACGAGAAGGTGGGCTTCGTCCTCGAGGGCACCAAGCGCGAGGCCCTGCGGTTCGATGACGGCTGGGTGGACTGCCACGTCATGGGCCTGCTGGCCAGCGAGTGGCGCGGCTGAATCGTCTGCCACGAACCGCCGGGGTGTGCAAGGCTGCCTCCGACTGATTGGAGGATCGCTATGCGCTTCCTGTTCCTCGGAGCCGGTGCGATCGGCACCTATGTGGGTGGCTCGCTGGCCGTGGCCGGGCACAAGGTGACCTACAGCGAACAGCCGGCAGCAGCAGCCGTCATCGCAGAGCAGGGCCTTCGCCTCACCCGCGACGGCCACACCGCGCCGGTGCGTGACTTCGCCATCTTCGGTTCCGCTGCCGAGGCGCTCGCTGCCGGTCCCCATGACGTTGCCGTCTTCGCCCTGAAGTCCTTCGACACCCGTGCTGCCATCGATGGACTGCTGGCGACCGGGGTCGACCTGCCACCGGTCCTCTCCCTGCAGAACGGGGTGGACAACGAGCCGCTGATCCGGGAGTTGCTGGGCGCGGACCGCGTCATCACGGGCACCGTCACCACGGCCGTCGGCAAGCCCGGCACCGGCCAGGTCGTCGAGGAGAAGCGCCGCGGCATCGGCATCGCACTCGATCACCCGCTCGGCGTCACGATCGTCGGTGCGCTCAACGACGCGAGCCTCAACGGGGTGGGCTACCCCGAGCCCGGACCGATGAAGTGGTCGAAGCTGCTCACCAACCTCACCGGCAACGCCACCTCTGCGATCCTCGACGAGCCGGTCTCCACCCTTTTCGCAGACCGGCGCCTCTACGAGGTGGAGATCGCCGTGCTGCGGGAGTGCCTCGCCGTGATGGCTGCCCTCGGCTTCCGGCCGGTCGACCTGCCGGGCACCCCGGTGCGGGCGCTGGCACTCGCGGCGTCCCGCCTGCCGCGGTTCATCGCCCAGCCCGCCCTGGCCAGGGCGCTCGGCGGCGGCCGCGGCGACAAGATGCCGTCGTTCCACATCGACCTGCACGGCGGCCGCGGACAGACAGAGGTGCGCTTCCTCAACGGCGCTGTCGTGAAGTACGGGGCAGCACACGGCGTCCCCACCCCCGTGAACACGGTCCTCACGAACACGCTCGAAGCGCTCAGCTCGGGTGGGGAGAGCATCGAGACCTATCGGCACAACCCCGAGGCACTGCTCGCACTGCTGGGTTAGTCGAATCATTTGCGAAACCCCGGACGGACGCTAACGTGTTCCGAAAGGGAGGACTGCGATGAAGCTGATGCGCCTTGGCAAGCCTGGGGCCGAGCGTCCCGTCGTCTGGGTGGACGATGCTCACTACGTCGATGTCTCCGATGAGGTGCGCGACTTCGACGAGGAGTTCTTCGGCTCCGGCGGACTCGCCCGGCTGCCCGACGTCGTCGCCATGCGAGAGCCCGAGCCGTTCGGCGCCGAACGCGTCGGCGCACCGATCGCGCGTCCCCACCAGATCCTGTGCATCGGCCTGAACTACAGCGACCACGCTGCGGAGACCGGCCAGGCAGTGCCGACCGAACCGATCCTGTTCACCAAGTCGCCCAACACGCTCGTCGGGCCGAACGACGACGTCCGGCTGCCGCGGGGCTACAGCAAGGCGGACTGGGAGGTGGAGCTGGGCATCGTCATCGGCGCCCGCACCTCCTACCTCGACTCCCCTGCGGAGGCGGCTGCTGCGATCGCCGGCTATACCGTCGTCAACGACGTCAGCGAGCGCGCCTTCCAGATGGAGCGCGGCGGCCAGTGGACGAAGGGCAAGTCGGCAGAGACCTTCAACCCGTGCGGCCCATGGCTGGTCACGCCCGAGGAAGCGGCTGACGTCAATGCGCTCGGCCTGTGGCTCGATCTCAACGGGATCCGCCGCCAGACCGGCTCGACGGCAACGATGGTGTTCGACCCGTTCACGATCGTCCACCACCTCAGCCAGTTCATGGTGCTGGAGCCGGGGGACCTGATCAACACGGGCACCCCGCCAGGGGTGGGCATGGGTCTTTCGCCGCAGATCTGGCTGCAGCCCGGTGACGTGATGGAGCTTGGCATCGACGGGTTGGGGCGGCAGCGCCAGGTCGTCGTCGCGCCGCGGTGAGTCTGAACCTCTGAGAGGAGCAACCATGAAGGCACTGGTGCTGGTCGAGTTCGGCCGCATGGAGGTGCGTGACCTGCCCGACGCCCAACCCGGCCCCGGCGAGGTGGTCGTCGAGATCGCCTACACCGGTATCTGCGGCAGCGACATCCACGGCTTCACCGGAGCCAACGGACGCCGCGTCCCCGGCATGGTGATGGGCCACGAGACCGCCGGACGGGTGCTCGTGCTCGGCGAGGGTGTGGAAGCGCCGGCCGTCGGCACCCCCGTCACGATCAACCCGGTGGTGCTCCCCGCAGAGGACGCCGCAGCCTGGCGCGGACGCGAGCAGCAGCACCCCGGCAAGTGGATCATCGGCGTCCGGCCCGATGTCGTCGCGGCCTTCGGCCAGCAGGTGGTCGTGCCCGCCCGCAACCTCGTCGTACTGCCCGAAGGCATGCCGTTGGCACACGGCGCGCTGGTCGAACCCCTCGCCGTCGCCACCCATGCCGTCGGCCGGCTCAACCCGGGAGGCGGGGCCGTGCTGGTCACCGGGGGCGGCCCGATCGGACAGTCCGTTGTCGTGGCCCTGCAGCAGGCAGGTGTCGGCACTGTCCTGATCAGCGAACCCACGGCCGCCCGTCGCGCCGTGCTCGCCGAGTTGGGCGCGATCCCCCTCGATCCCGACGCCGGGCCGCTCCGCGACCAGGTGATCGCAGCCATCGGAGAGCCCGCGGCAGCAGCGATCGACGCCGTCGGCGCCACTGCATCGCTGGCCGACTGCCTCAGCGCAACCCTGGCGGGAGCGACCGTGTGCCTCGTCGGGATGGCGACCCCCCGCCTCGAACTCTCCGCCTTCGACATCTCGACGGCAGAGCGGACCCTCGTCGGTAGCTTCACCTACTCCAGCGGCGACTTCGAGCAGGCCCTCGCCAGCCTCGCCGCAGCGCCGGCTGCTGCCGACGCCCTGATCAGCCGCACGGTCCCGCTCGCAGAGGCGCCCGCGACCTTCGCAGCTCTCGCCGCCGGCGACGGCACCCCCGGCAAGGTGGTGGTCTCGCTCGCGACCTGACCTCCTCCGGTTCAGCCGAAGGTGATCACGTGCTCAGAGAGGTAGCGGTGCGTGCTCGGGCCGAGATCCTTCACCCAGAGACGGGCCTGCCTGCCCAACCGCACGCCGGTGCGGCGCTCCGCAACGTCCTCCGCGGTGCCCAGCGGCTGCAGCGACGGGTACCACAGCGTGTGGCCGGGCTTGCGGAACAGCAACTCCGGCTTCGTCCAGTCCTGGCTGTTCGTCCCCTCACCGAGATCGGCGTGCGGGTTGAAGCTGATCCAGACCGAGTCACCTGCCCAGAACTCGGCGTCCACCCTCCCGAAGGTCATCACCCACGCCTGCTGGTGGTCGTTCCAGCTCACCGATGGCCCCCAGTGGAAGCTGCGGTTCCCCGCGGACACCGGACCGCCACCCTCGGCCGGGGACAGCTGCAGCGAAGCGATCGGCGCTCCGACACCGTCCGCGGCTGCGCCGAAGCCGGTGCCGTCCCACCGCCGGGCCCGTCCCACCGGATCAGCCAGGTCTGCAAGGGCGATCCTCGCAACCGAGATGCACTGGCCGGCAGCCTCGACCGCCGGATCCCACGTCGAAGGATCGAACTCCCCCGGGTAGCCGTACTCGCCGTAGAACACGTAGAGGTGGTCACCACAGGCCACACCGGACGGGTCGCCGACCCCGCCGGGGAAGGTGTAGTTCGCATTGACCGGGGACAGCACGAGCCGGGGCTGCCGGTCCTCCAGCAGGATGCCCCGATCGGTCCAGGAACGACCGCCGTCGACCGATGACATGACGCCGATCCGGCACACCGCCTGTACCGAACCCTCTCCCTGCAGGCCCGGCGGCCAGTTGTCAGCGCGGTAGCCCTCGCCCGTGTGGGCGTCGAAGGGCAGGGTCTGGGGATAGTTCTCGTTGTGGTAGAGCGCGTACAGCACACCACCGGGACCCTCCGTCGGCGGCGCGTACACCGATTCGAACCAGACTGCACCGTGCAGTCCCGGGGTGCCGGGCGCGGCGTTCTGCGGCAGTTCGACCTCGAGGAAGCCGCCTGCCGGTGTGGCGAAAGCCGCGGGGGCGTCTACGCCGTCGGCGTACTTCAGGTCGCGAGCCTCGCCCCAGACCGGGTCCTCGCCGTACTTGCCTGTGAAGATCCGCAACCGGTCCCCGACCCAGGCCTCGGCGACGTTGCAGTCGACGAACGCGCCGTAGACCAGTCGTCCTGCGGGCTCGAGTGCCCAGGAGATCAGGGGCTTCATGCGGGATGGTTCCTCGCCGACGGCAATTTGCATGACAATGTACATCCAATGGAATTACTAGCAGTGATGTTGCTGGATGAGTGGAAAGGCCCTCCATGCGTCCACTGAGGCGCGGAACCAACCTGTCGCGGGTCGCCGGGTTCAACGAGTCCGTGGTGATCGACGCCATCCGGCGGGCCGGCGACGGCCTCTCCCGGGTGGAGATCTCCGAGCAGACCGGGCTCTCTGCGCAGACCGTGTCGAACATCGTGCGCCGCATGCTGGAATCGGGGCTGCTGCGCGAGGGCGACCGCGTGACCCAGGGCCTCGGCAAGCCCCGGACGCCCTTGACGCTTCACCCGGACGGCCGTTACGCGATCGGCGTCCACCTCGACCCGCTGGTGGCAACGGCCGTGCTGGTGAACCTTCGCGGTGAGGTGGCAACCCACCTGAAGCTGCCCAGCCCCGCCAACGCCCAGCCGGCCGAGATGCTGGACGCCATCGCCTCTGCCATCCCGATGCTGCTGGCTCAGGCCGGCATCGACCCTGACCTGGTCGCCGGCATCGGGCTGGCCGCGCCCGGCCCGATCAACATCACGACCGGCACCATCCTCGACCCCCCGCACCTGCCGCTGTGGCGCGACGTGTCGGTCGTCGAGGGCCTCGCTGAGCGCTCCGGCCTGCCGGTCGTCCTCGACAAGGACGTCGTTGCGGCAGCCGTCGGCGAGCGCTGGACGGGCGGCACGCTCGGCCAGGCGAACTCCCTGTTCCTGTACCTGAGTACCGGCATCGGCGTCGGCGCTGCCGTGGACGACACCATCATCCGCGGCGCCAGCGGCAATGCCGGCGACATCGGCCACCTCGTCGTCGACCCGCGGGGCCCGGAGTGCGACTGCGGACTGCGCGGCTGCCTCGGCGTCACGCTCAGCCCGAGCGCGCTGGTGCAGCGTGCCGTGGCCGCACGGCTTCTCACCGGATCCCACCTCGACGCCGTTCACTCGGGGGACCCGGCACGGATCGACGAGTCGTTCGCTGCGCTCTGTGCCCTCGTCGACGGCGGGGACGCGGGTGCGCGCGACCTCGTCGAGGCCTCCGCCCGCCAATTGGCAAAGGCCGTCACGACGCTCGCCAACATGATGGACACCGACATCGTTGCGATCGGCGGCCCGACCTGGATGCGCCTGCGTGACGTCTACCTTCCGCTGCTGGACGGACTGGTGCGCCCCGGACTGGTGCGCGGCAGGGCGGGCAAGCCGCTGACGATCGTCGGGACTGCGCTGGGTGATGACGTGATCGCCATCGGGGCGGCCTGCCTCGTGCTCGACCACGAGTTCGCTCCGGCCGTCACGGCCATCGCCCTCGCCCACTAGAAGCCGCGCCCTGAGGAGCAGTCGTGAGGAACGAACGAAGTGCGTCACGAAGGGGCGGTCAGGCATCCTCCTCCTCGATGACCAGCAGCCACGAGGTTGCCCCGGATGCCCGCCGTAGCAGGATCCCTTCCGTACCCAGCTCTGCACCAAGGCCGTCTGTCGTGCCGAGGTCGGCAGCTTCGGCGCCCGGGCCGAGCAGCCTGACGCCGTAGATGGTCTCCGGCGCGAGCCCGAGTGGGCGCACCCGGCTATCCTCCCCGGCACCGTCGAGGGCGATCGCCATCACGACGTGCCGGTCGCCCGCCGTCAGCTGGAACGCCGGCCACCGCTCGCCACCGCCGTCGCGACGTGGCTGCGCGGTCAGCGGGCGGATCACGCCGTGCTCCCGCAGGGCAGGGATGACGTGGCCGCGGTAGTCGGCTGCGTGGGCGCGGACCCGGTCGCGCAGCGCGTCCGGTAGCTCGTGCAGCTTCTGCGACAGCGCGAACCGGTGGAGGCTGACCGCCCGCAGGGACGCGTCGTAGTCGGCCGTGCTGATCGTCTTCGGGTCGAGGTGCTGGCGCGGGTGATGCCCCCGCCACTGGGACTCGCTGAAGTGGTAGATGCTGGCCGCCGGCAGCATCTGGCTGATACCCCACAGCAGCTGCAGCTGGAACTCGGTCCAGTCGGGGTCGGAGAGGAAACCGCAGTGCACGTGGCCGAGCAGGCCGAGGTCGAGCCGCAGCCCGCCCGAGGAACAGTCCTCCACCACCAGCTGCGGGTACCGTCCACGCAGCTCGTCGAGCACGCTGTACAGCCCGACGTAGTGCTCGTACAGTCCGTCCCCGGCCTCGTGCCCGTGGTCGGTGCGTGAGCATCCCGGCCCGGGATCGAGGTTGAAGTCGACCTTCAGCCAGCGAGCGCCGGTCCGGCCGATCAGCCGGTCCAGCACGTCCAGCACATGTTCCCGGCCCGCCGGCGAGCCGAGACAGACGTAGCCCAGCCAGCCCCTGTCGTCCTCGCGGATACCCGCGTAGTCGGGGTCGTCGTCGCGCCGTGCGACGATCCCGGGCTGGTCGGCGGCGACGCGGGCGTCGAGGCCGAGCGCCTCGATCTCGCACCAGACCCCGAACTCCACCCCTGCGGCCCTTGTCGCAGCAGCAAGCCCGGCAACGCCTTCGGGGAAGCGGACGGTGTTCTCTTCGTCCCAGTCGCCGCGGATCTTCCACCAGTCGGAGGCCTCATCCGCTCCGCCGAACCAGCCCGCGTCCAGCACGGCCAACTCGTAGCCGAGCTCCCGGGCGACGGTGACGTCGGCGAGGAAGGTCCCTGTGTTGATCTCCTGGTCCTCGTAGGGCCACCAGTGGTTCCAGGTGAGCGGTACGTCGGGAGTGCGTGGCGTGACCCAGCGGGACACCGCTGCAGCGAGCCCCGCCGTCGCGTCGGCACGGGAAGCAGCCGCTGCGACGTAGACGCTGGGAGCGCGGAACGGCCGGCCCGGACGCACCGTCCGCGCGAACTCCCAGGCGCTGATGCCGGCGAGCACGCGGACGCCGTCGGCTGTCTGCTCGACGTCGATGCGCCAGTTTCCGCTCCAGGCCGGGCTGACCACGACGGCCTCGCCGTCGGCCTTCTCGAACAGCGCCCACGGGTGCATCCCCTTCGACGAGCGGCCCGACGTGATGCCGAGGTGCAGCGCCCCGGTGATCACCTGCTCCTCGGGGGTGAACTCGTCACCCCAGTCGGAGGTGAACCAGTGCGCTGTCCACTCTCCCTGGCCGAGGTCGACGACGACCGTCGGCAGGTCGGACACCGTGACCTCACCGACCGACGAGGCCGTCAGGTCGCAGCGGGTCACGCTGGCGTAGGGGTTGGGCAGGTCCTGCCACTGGGGCAACAGGTCGACTCCTGGCAGGCCGGGCGTGCGCAGTTCCATCAGCTTCTCCCTTGATCGGCGTCATTCAGGTCCAGGTCGAGCAGCTCGCCGCGCCACGGCACGCCCAGCAGGTGAAGGTCACCGCTGCCCGGCGGCACGCAGGGCCGCACCTCCAGCCCGGACGGCGTGGCACGGAGGCCGGCGAGCCCGTGCAGCACCGTGCCCAGCAGCGTGGTGGCCGACCAGGTCTGGTCGGGTTCTGAGCGCCAGTGGCGACCGACCTGCCAGCCGCCATCGGGGACGCCGGTGACCGGGTGGTACACCTCGAAGAACTCTCCGGCGCTGCCCTCGAACAGGCCGCACACCCGGTCGAGCTCCGCTCCGAACGTCGCCGCGTCCCCCGTGCCGGCGACGGCCTGCGCCCACACGCCCATGATCATCGGCCACAGGGCTGCCCCGTGGCGTCCGAAGTGGTCGAGGTCGTAGCCGTCGAAGGGCGGCCAGACCGCCGGCAACCCCCGGGGCGCATGGTGGATGCCGGCAATGGTCGCGCGCGCCTGACCGCGGGTGGCCGTGCCGGAGAGGATGGCCAGCGCCAGCCCGAGACCCTCCTGCTCAGTGGTGAGGCGCCCGTCGACGAGCAGGTAGCCGAACCTTCCGGCTGACTCCTGCCAGAACCTCTCCCTGACAAGGGCTGCCAGCTCGATCGACCGCGTGCGCCAGGGCGCAGGGTCAACGCCCACCAGACCGGCGAGGTCGCCGAGGGCTCCGAACGCCTGCACGTACAGCGCATTGGTCGAGAGCGCATGGATGTGGTGGGTCCTGGGGTGCTCAAGGACGAAGGACTCTCCTGGCAGGTTCCGGTCGTGCAGGTAGGACGGGTAGCCGGTGATGCCGTCGGCCATCACGGCGGGCCCGCGGTACAGCCCGCCGGCGAGACATCGCTCGTCGAGCCGCTCGAGGGTGGCGACGCCGATCCGGTAGGCCCGCTCCGCCCAGGCCCGATCGCCGGTGACGAGGGCGAGCTCACGGGCGCCGATCACCCAGATGATCTGGTCCCACCACTGGGTGTCCCACACCACGCGGCCGCCCTCGACCACCATCAGCAGCGTTTCCCTGGCCACGTCGGGCGCCAGCCACGCCGCAGCCTGCCAGGCGTTGATGGCGCTGTCCCGCGTCCACGGGGTGTCGTAGCCGCCGCCGGCCTGCAGGAACGCCGGCGGATCCCCGGGCACCCGTCCCGGCACGATGTTGCGGGCAAGGCACTCCTGGGCCCCCGCCACCAGGGGTGCGAGCCTGCGGGCCAGCGGGCCGGTGCCACCGACCCTGAGGGTGGTGGCAGCCGTCATCGGCGCTGCACTCCCGCGAACCGCAGGGTGATGATCTCGAACGGGCGGACGGCAAGCTCGACGGCACCGTCGGACGTCGTCGTCACATCTCCGGTGTGGCGTTCGAGCAGGTCCGTGCGCTCCACCTTGCCGTAGTCGAACCCCGGACGGATCACGCCGGTCGAGCGGGAGCCGAGCGACTCGTACAGCCGCACGACGACGTCGCCGGAGGAGTCCTCGGCCAGCTTCACGGCCTCGACGAGCACCCCGGGCACCTCCGAGGTCACGATCGGTGCGACGGCGTCCGCGCCGCGCACCTCGCGGACCGGTTGGTTGAGGCGCTGCCCTGCGGCGATCGCGGTCTCGATGTCCGCACCGCACACCGCGCTGACCCGAAGCTGGTGGCGTCCCTGGTCGGTCTTCGGGTCGGGGAACATCGGCCCGCGGATCAGCGACAGCCGGATGGTGGTGCCGGGCGCCCCGCCACCGGGGTGGTCGCGCCGGATGTCGTGGCCATAGGTGGAGTCGTTGGCGACGGCGAAGCCGAACCCGGGTTCCGCCACCTGCACCCAGCGGTGCGCGCAGGTCTCGTAGCGGGCCACGTCCCAGGTGGTGTTGGTGTACGTCGGCCTCGCGATGTGCCCGAACTGGATCTCCGAGGTCGCCCGGTCGGTGAAGATCGACGTCGGGAAGGCCAGCTTCAGCAGGCGCCGCTGCTCGTGCCAGTCGATGTCGAGGTCCAGGTCGATGGCTGCGCTGCCGGCGGTGAACCGCAGCAGCGTCGTGATGGTGCTCCCGCCGATGGTGTGGACGGTCTCCACTTCTGCGACGCCCGGCTCGCTGCTGACGAGGCGCACCGAGTCAGCCTTCTCGAGGTCCTCGACCACGCGTCCGATGTGGGCGTCGATGTCCCAGGCCTCGTACATCGATGGACGGTCGTTGTGCACCTGCAGCAGGCCGAACTTCCTGCCCGCAGCCACGAGTTCACGTCCAGTGGGCGTGTGCACCACCGACGGCAGCAGCCCTTCTGCATCGACGACCACCCGGAGCACGCCGGTGTCGATCACCCAGCCGCCACCATCGGCGGCAACCGTCACGCCCGACGGCCCCGCGACGGGAGCACCGACGGTGAAGGGAGCGATGCCGGCGAGCGGCACGGGCGAGGAGTTCACGGCCAGCACGGCGTCGCCCGGCCCGGTGAGCGCTGCCAGCGAGCGTTCGATGATGCCTTCCAGTACACCGGCAACCCGGGTGTAGTTGGCCTCGGCCTCACGGTGCACCCAGGCGATCGACGAGCCGGGAAGGATGTCGTGGAACTGCTGCAACAGCACGGTCTCCCAGACGGCCCGGAGCTCCTCTGCCGGGTACTCGAGGCCGGCGCGCACGGAGGCCGTCGTCGCCCACAGCTCGGCTGACCGCAGCAGGTGCTCGCTGCGCCGGTTGCCCTGCTTGGTGCGCAGCTGCGAGGTGTAGGTGCCGCGGTGGGTCTCCAGGTACATCTCGCCGGACCAGGTCCCCGGGTGTGGCAGCTCTGCGCTGGCCGCTTCGAAGAACTCCGCAGCGGTCCCGATGCGCACCGTGGGTGAGCCTTCGAGGTTGGCCGTGCGGTGCGCCTTGGCCACCATCTCGCGGGTCGGCCCGCCGCCACCGTCCCCGTAGCCGAAGGGAACGAGCGAGATCGTCCCGTGGCCCTGCTCGGAGTACTGCCGTTCGGCCTTCGCCAGCTCGAAGGCCGCGAGCCGGGAGTTGTAGGTGTCGACCGGCGGCAGGTGGGTGAAGATCCGGGTGCCGTCGATGCCCTCCCACCAGAAGGTGTGGTGGGGCAGCACGTTGGTCTCGTTCCAGGACATCTTCTGGGTGAGGAAGTACTTCGATCCGGCTGCGGTGGCGATCTGCGGCAGGGCCCCGGAGTAGCCGAAGGAGTCCGGCAGCCAGACGTCGGTGGGCTCGTAGCCGAACTCGCGCAGGAAGAAGCCCTTGCCGTGGATGAACTGGCGGGCCAGGGCCTCGGAGCCCGGCATGTTGGTGTCGGACTCCACCCACATGCCGCCGACCGGGACGAACCGTCCCTCAGCCACCTTCTGCTTGAGCCGCTCCCACAGCTGCGGGTAGGAAGCCTTCACCCACGCGTACTGCTGCGCCGATGAGCAGGAGAACACCAGGTCGGGGTGCTCCTCGATGAGAACGATCACGTTGGCGAACGTGCGGGCGCACTTGCGGACGGTCTCGCGCACCGGCCACAGCCAGGCCGAGTCGATGTGGGCGTGGCCGGTGGCCAGGACGCGGTGGGCGCTGGCGTTGGCCGGACGGGAGAGGACGCCCGCGAGGGCAGCCCGGGCGCTGCCCGCCGTGCCTGCGACATCGCGCGGGTCAAGGGCGTCCATCGCAGCGTTCAGGGCGACGACGATCTCCGCCCTTCGCGGCAGGTCGGTGGGCAGCTCCTCCACCAGGCCTGCGAGCACCTCGATGTCCTGGTCGAGCTCCCACACCTCCAAATTTCGGCGCGCCACCTCGAGGCGGCGCAGCACGTAGAGGTCCTCGTCGGGGACGGTGTCCTTCGAGCTGAAGGGCGTGGGGTGCCACGAGCCGCCGACCGCGACCTCCGGGTTGGCCGCGCACTCCAGGTAGAAGTCGATGTTGCCCGGGGCCTCGACCGGCAGGTAACGGTTGAACGGCTCGATCGCCTTGATGATCGTGCCGTCCGGGCGGAACGCGAGCCCCTCGGCCTGCCCGCCGTCCAGGTTCTTGCGGAAGCCGAGGTCGACGACGATCTCGTAGTGGTGCTCATTCACCCAGTCGCTGGGCACTGCGCCGGTGACGTGCAGCCACATCGTGCTCCAGCCGCGTCCCCAGGTCGAGCCGACAGCGAACGGTTCGTAGGACTGGCCGACGGCTTCTGCGAACGGCACCGGCTCGTCGGGCACCTGCCACGCCCGCACCTCGAGCTGGTGGGTCTCGCCGTAGAGATTGGGGGCGATCAGCTCCTCGACGAAGCGCCCAAGCCTGCCCCGGTAGAGCCACTCGTTATCGCGCACCGGAAGCTCCTTCGCCAGCCGTGAGGTGGTTGGAAAATCTACGTCAATTTGAAAGACTTAGTCAACGATTCCAGATGTCCCCACCGCCGACCGGCGGTGGGGGTTCCATCACATCAGGAGGACACCGATGCCCGCCACTCACGGTTACGCACAGGTCATCACCGGGTGGTCCTACCGGGGGATCGACGCCGTCACCCTCACCAACGACCGCCTGCGGGTCGTGCTGCTGCCTGCTCTCGGCGGACGGGTCTGGGAGATCAGCCAGTTGGCCACCGGCAGGCAGCTCCTGTGGCACAACCCGCGCGTCCCCCCGGCTCCGGTGGCGTTCGCCGCGGGCTACGACGACAACTTCCTCGGCGGCTGGGACGAACTGTTCCCCAACGACGTGCCGGAGGAGCTCGCCGGCGAGCCGTTCCCCGATCACGGCGAGACCTGGTCGGTGCCGTGGAGCTGGGAGGTGCTGCCCGGCCCGGACGCAGCCGTCCGGCTGGCCGTCACCACTCGTGTCTCGAACTGCACGCTGGTGCGCACCGTCCGGCTCGCTCCCGGTTCGGACGCCGTCGACGTCGAACTCAGCATCACCAACGGCTCCGGTGCAGAGCTGCCGATGCTGCACAAGCAGCACCTCGCCGTCGACCTGCCGCCCGGTTCCCGGATCGACCTGCCGGGCGGGACGGCAGAACTCGGCGACTTCGGGCGCCCGCGCGCCGGCGTCCCCGGCCAGGTGTTCGACTGGGGGGCCTGTGGGGGTGTCGACTACGCGTCCGCCCCGGTCGAGGATGGTGCGGTGAGCGAGCTCCTGTTCGTCGCCGGTCTCGACGACGGCTGGTGCGCCTGCACCAGCCCGGACGGGACCGGCATCGGCCTCGTGTTCGACCGCGCGACCTACCCGTCGGTGTGGACCTTCGCCTCCTGGGGAGGCTGGCGCAACCACCGGGTCGCCGTGCTCGAGCCCTGCACGGGAACGGGGTTGTCCGTTGCGGAGGGCTTCGCCGCCGGGCGTCATCGCAGCCTCGCCGTGGGCGAGACCATCACAACGAACCTGAGCGCCGTCGTCTACGCCGGGCTGGAGCGCGTGACACGGATCAGCGGTCACGGCGCCGCAGCGACAGTGGAGGGGGACCGGCGATGAGGGTCGAGAGCGTCGACATCTTCTACCTCGCCATGCCGACGATCGCCGACATCGGCGACGGTAGCCAGGACATGGCGCTGGTGCGGGTGCGCGCGGGCGGCTTCACGGGCTGGGGTGAGTGCGAGGCGTCGCCCCTGCCCACGATCGCTGCCCTTGTCACACCACCGTCCCACTCGGCCTGCCACGGCGTGCTCGACTCGGTGCTGGGGGCGCGCATCGACGACGCTGCCCACATCGCAGGCCTCGCTGGGCTGGTCGCGGAGCGCGGCCTGGACCTGTTGCAGACCGCGCACGCCTGGTCCGGGGTCGAGATCGCCCTGTGGGACCTGCTCGGCAAGGCACGCTCGGTCCCTGCCT
This sequence comes from uncultured Actinomycetota bacterium, assembly GCA_963799235.1. Classification (GTDB taxonomy): domain Bacteria; phylum Actinomycetota; class Actinomycetes; order Propionibacteriales; family Propionibacteriaceae; genus Propionicimonas. The sequence goes on from CAWCWL010000002.1 coordinate 919,596, forward strand.
GGGCGCTGCTGGGGCAGGCTGCCAGCCGGCCGAGGCTGCCGTACGCATCGCAGCTCTTCTGCGACGACCCGCACGAGACCTGGCTCCAGGCGCAGGCTGTGGTGGCCGGCGGCTACCGTGCGGCCAAGTTCGGCTGGGGCCCGTACGGGCGCGGCAGCGCGGACGACGACGCGGACCAGGTGATGGCAGCCCGCGACGGGCTCGGCCCGGACGCAACGTTGCTGGTGGATGCTGGCACGATCTGGGGCGAGGACGTCGAGGCCGCGGCAGCGCGGCTGCCCGCCCTTGAGGCGGCCCGCGTCCTCTGGCTCGAGGAGCCGTTCGTTTCCGGCGCTCTGGACTCTTACGCGAAGCTCGCAGGCCGGGCGGGAGCCGTGAAGCTCGCCGCCGGGGAGGGTGCCCACAACACCCACGTCGCCAGGCACCTGATCGACCATGGCGGGGTGGGCTTCATCCAGGTCGACACCGGACGCATCGGCGGTATCGGCCCGGCCGCGCAGGTCGCCGGCCACGCCCACCAGAACGGAGTCGAGTTCGTGAACCACACCTTCACCTCGCAGCTGGCGCTCGCCGCGTCACTGACGCCGTACGCCGAGGCCCCCGAAGGCTTGCTGTGTGAGTACCCGGTGGCGCCGAGCCCGCTGGCCGTAGCGCTCACCCCCGTCCGGCTGCGGGGTGCGGACGGCCTCGTACGCCTGCCGGACGCTCCCGGTCTCGGTATCGAGCCCGACACCGCAGCTCTCGCCCCCTACCTGAAGCAGGTGGAGATCGTGATCGACGGGAAGACCCTCTACTCCACGCCGGAGCTGACGCGATGAAAGCCGTTGTCACAGGGACGAGCAACGGAATCGGGCTGGCGATCGCCCGGGCCTTCACCGCCGACGGGATCGAGGTGACCGGCCTCGACATCGAGCCGGGACCCGACGGCTTCGAGAGCATCGCCGTCGACCTTGCCGACCCGGAGGCCGTCACGGCGGTGGGCGAGCTGCTTGCCGGACGCGGGATCGACATCCTGGTGAACTGCGCTGGCATCTTCGCCGCCAGCCCGCTGCTCGAGCTCGACCTGGCCGGGTACCGCCGGTTGCTGGCCGTCGACCTGGACGCCGCGGTCCTGCTGATGAAGCACCTCGGCGCCGGCATGGCAGAGCGGGGCTGGGGCCGCATCGTCAACGTGACCAGCGTGCACTCAGCCGTGAGCGAGCCGGGCTGCCTCGCCTACGCCGTCGCAAAGGCGGGGCTGGAGGCAGCCACGCGGGTCGCGGCCATCGAGCTCGCGCCGCACGGCGTCCTCGTGAACGCCGTCGCGCCGGGCTTCGTGAACACCCGGATGGCCGAGGTGGAGGGCGTCGACGAGCTGGAGACGCCGGCGATGCACGGCATCTACATCGAGGGCGGACGGCTGCCGCTGGGCCGCGGCGCGGCCCCTGCGGAGGTGGCTGCGCTGGTGGCCTGGCTGGCCGGGCCGGCGAACACCTACGTGACCGGCGAGTCGGTCCGCGTGGACGGCGGGCTCACCCGGCGGCTGTGATTCCAGTCCATTGCATCGGCTTCATCACGATTGCCCATACGTCTTGACTGCAATTGGATCGTGCAACATCATGGCATTAATCCGTTCAGTGGATTTAGTGACCAGGTCAGAGGAGCTCTGGTGGCAACCACGACAGCAGTCGGCGAGGCAAGGAAGACGGCACCCGCGCGCCAGAGGTTGAGCGGCATGCGTCGAAACGAGGCCATGTGGTGCTACGTGTTCATGGCACCGGCGGTCCTCGGCCTCCTTCTTTTTGCGATCGGCCCGATGATCGCCTCGTTGTACCTCAGCTTCACCTCCTACGACATGCTCTCGGCCCCCGAGTTCGTCGGGATGCGCAACTACGTCAAGCTCATGGCGGACGAACTGTTCCAGAAATCACTGTCCGTCACCCTGATCTATGCGGTGATCACGGTGCCGGGCACCCTGATCGCCGGCCTGGTGGCCGCGATCCTGCTCAACACGAAGATCCCCACGATCGGCTTCTTCCGGTCGGCCTACTACCTGCCCAGCGTGATCGGCGGCGTCGCCGTCGCGCGCGTCTGGCAGATGCTCTACAACTCCGACCACGGACTGTTCAACATCATCCTTTCCTGGTTCGGCATCGACGGCCCCGGCTGGCTCACCGACGAGCGTTTCGCGCTCCCGTCCCTGATGTTCATGGGCATCTGGAGCTTCGGCGGCACCATGCTGATCTACCTCGCGGGCCTGCAGAGCATCCCGAAGGACCTGTACGAGGCGGCCATGGTGGACGGCGCCAGCAAGCTGCGCCAGCACTGGTACATCACCATCCCGATGCTCTCCAACGTCACCTTCTTCAACCTGGTGATCGGCATCATCGGCGCGCTGCAGGTCTTCGCTGAACCGTTCGTGCTGACCGGCGGCACCGGAAACCCCAACAACTCCACCCTGCTGCTGCCGCTCTACCTGTACCGGGTGGCGTTCACCTACCTCGAGATGGGGTACGCCTCGGCGATCGCCTGGGTGGTCTTCGCGATCACCCTCGTGCTGACGGCGCTCGTGTTCCGTTCACTGCCCCTGTGGGTGCACACCGAGGCAGGGGAGGACTGATGGCTGAGAAGGAAGACCGCGGCACCGGTGGGGTCCCGCTGAGCAAGCCCCGCGTGATCGGGCGCATCGCGGTGCTGAGCATCGGCGCACTCTTCGTGCTGATGCCGGTGATCTGGACGGTGCTGACCTCGCTGAAGACCGCACAACAGACCCTCGCCGTCCCGCCGGTGTGGTTCTTCGTGCCGCAATGGTCGAACTTCGCCGAGGTGCTGACGCTGGTCCCGTTCCAGAACTATGCCCTGAACACGGCGATCGTCGTCACAGGTGTCGTCGTCGGGACGCTGCTGAGCTGCTCCTTCAGCGCCTACGGCTTCGCCCGGCTGCGGGCGCCGGGCAAGAACGTCATCTTCGGCGTCCTGATGGCGACGATGATGCTGCCCTCGACGGTGACCCTCGTGCCCACCTACATCGCGTTCAACAAGATCGGCTGGCTGAACACCTTCCTGCCCCTGATCGTCCCTGCCCTCTTCGGCTCGGCGTTCTTCATCTTCCTGTTCCGGCAGTTCTACCTGTCGATCCCCAAGGAGGTGGAGGAGGCCGCCCGCATCGACGGCGCAGGGTATTTCCGCATCTGGTGGAGCATCTTCCTGCCGCTCAGCATGCCGGTGATCGCAACGGTGATGGTCTTCACCTTCGTCGGCACCTACAACGACTTCTTCGGTCCCCTGATCTACCTGACCGACGAGTCCAAGTGGACGATCTCGGTCGCCCTCGCAAGTTTCGGCGGGAGCCCGCGCATCGGCCCCCAGCTGCACATGCTCACCGCCGCCACCCTGATCGCTGCAGCGCCCTCGATCATCGTGTTCCTGCTCGCCCAGCGCTACTACATGACCGGTATCTCCGTTGCCGGCGTGAACAAGTGATCCGAAAGGACAAGGTATGACTAGCCTGCCCCTGCTGCCCCGCCGAACTCTGCTCGGGGGTGCCCTTGCCGGTTCTGCACTCGCCATGGCCGGGTGTAGCCCGGCCCCGGTAGCCTCCCTGCCTGCAGCCACCTCGACCGAGATGATCGGGAACAAGGACCTCACCGTGTACGCGTGGACCAACGGTCCGACGATCGACGCGAACTTCAAGAAGAGCGTCGAGCTGTTCAACACCGAGATGGCCGGCAAGTTCACGGCGAAGATCAACTTCCTGCCCTACGACCAGTACTGGCAGAAGATCCAGCTGCAGTACGCAGCCAACCAGCCCTTCGACATGTACTACTGGGACGTGCAGGCCTACGCCCACTACAAGAAGGGGCTGCTGCAGAACGTCCAGCCGGCCGTCGACGGCACCGACATGGCCGATCCGGCGAAGTACCCGGTGGACCTGTACCAGCCGTGGAAGTTCGACGGCAAGGACCTGTACGCGATCCCGGAGAACATCCAGTCCATGTCGCTGTTCTACAACAAGACGCACTTCGACAAGGCGGGCCTCGCCTATCCCGACGCCACCTGGACCTGGGACAAGGTACTGGAGGCCGCAGCCGCCCTGCAGCAGAAGAGCGGCACGAAGGTGACGCGGTGGGGCCTGGACATCGGCGACCTCGGCGTCTGGTGGGGCCTGCAGACCCTCGCCTGGTCGGCCGGTACGGCCTTCTTCGACAAGCCACTGGAGCCGACGGCGTTCCAGATGACCGACCCCAAGGTGATCGCTGCCATGGCCTTCGTGCAGGACCTGATGTGGGCCAAGCACATCGCGCCGCGTCCGGACGAGCGCGACTCCAACAACCAGGCCGGTGGCTTCGCCGGCGGGGTCGTCTCGATGATGCCCGGCGGCACGTGGAACATCACCGGCTATCAGCAGATGAAGGACAAATGGGACATGGCGCCCCTGCCCCTGTACCAGGGCAAGTCGGTGATGCCGTACTTCCTGGGCGGCTGGGTGATTCCGAAGGCCTCCGCCGCCGTCTCGGCAGCTCAGGCGTTCGCCACCTGGCGGGCGACGAAGTTCCAGGACCAGATGGCTGCCGACCACGACTGGATCCCGCTCCAGAACGCTGCCCGCGAGTCGACCAAGATGCTCGACGGCATGCCGTCGGGCTTCAAGGAGGCCATGGCAGCCCTGCCGACGGCCCAGATCGGTGACCTGTACCACGCCAACAGCCAGAAGATGCTGAACGAGGTCTTCGGCCCCAACCTGGACAACCTGTTCCACAACAAGACGACCCCGGACGAGGTGGCGGCCAAGATCCAGAAGGACGCGACAGCCCTGCTGTAGCCGGCCCTCCGCAACCGGCGCGTTCGCCGCAGGTCAGGCGGCGAGGACCTGGGCGATCGGCGTGTGCTCGTGACCCCAGGCCTCGGCCACCGGGCCGCTGGTGAGCGCGCCACCGACGGTCGAGAGGCCGCGGGCCAGCGTCCGGTCTGCTGCGAGGGCAGCGCGCCAGCCGGCGTCCGCGATACGCGTGACGTAGGGCAGCGTTGCGTTGGTGAGCGCGTAGGTGGACGTGACCGGCACAGCGCCGGGCATGTTCGCCACCGCGTAGAACACCGCGTCATGGACGGCGTAGGTGGGGTCGGCGTGCGTGGTGGCGTGGGTGTCTGCGAAGCAGCCGCCCTGGTCGACGGCGATGTCGACGAAGATCGCTCCCCGCTTGGCCCCTGCGACCATGGCGTTGGTGACGAGCTTGGGCGCGCGGGCGCCGGGGACAAGGACGGAGCCGATCACCAGATCGGCGTCGCGGATGGCTGCCTCGATGGCGTAGGCGGTGGACATCTGGGTCTTCACCTGGCCGCCGAACTCGGAGTCGAGCTGCACGAGCCGGTCGGTGCTGATGTCGAGGATGGTCACATCGGCGCGCAGCCCGTGGGCGATCTGTGCAGCGTTCAGGCCGGCGACGCCGCCGCCGATCACGGCCACCTTGCCGGGAGCGACGCCGGGAACGCCGGGCAGCAGCACGCCGTTGCCGCCGGAGTGCTTCAGCAGCGCGCTCGCACCGGCCAGCACGGACAGCCGGCCGGCAACCTCGCTCATCGGTCGCAGCAGCGGGAGCGCGCCGGCGTCGGTCTGGACGGTCTCGTACGCGATCGCCGTGGTGCCGGAGGCCAGCAGAGCTGTGGTCTGGGCCTCGTCGGCCGCGAGGTGCAGGTAGGTGAACAGCACCTGGTCTGCCCGAAGGAAGCCGTACTCGGCAGCGATCGGCTCCTTGACCTTCAGCAGTAGGTCGGCCTCGCCCCAGACGTCGGCAGCCGTCTCGACGATCGTGGCGCCGGCCATGCGGTAGTCGTCGTCGGAGATCGCGGAACCGGTGCCGGCAGCGGCCTGCACGAGCACCTGGTGGCCGCGCTGCGTGAGGTGGTGAACGCCGGCCGGGGTGATGGCCACCCGGTTCTCCTGGCTCTTGATCTCTGTCGGGACGCCGATCTTCATTGCTGCTGCCTCTCGCTGGGTTGGCAGCAGTGTGCAGAAGCGGTCCCGTCCGGCGCCTCCCGGCGAAACACAGTCGAAAGAATCCTCGGCTAGCCTGCAACATGTGACCGGCGAGAGTGTTACGGGAGGCCAGAAGCGGCCGAAGAATCCGCGGGGACTGGATTCGGTGGACCGGCGGCTCCTGCAGCTGCTGATGCGCAACGGCCGGATGTCCAACAGCCGCCTCGCCCAGGGTGCGAACGTCGCGGAATCCACGGCCCACACCCGGGTGGCGGCCATGGTCGAGACCGGCGTGATCCGCGGCTTCAGGACGGAGGTCGACCTCGCGGCCGTCGGGTGCCCGATCCAGGCCATGATCCTCGTCCGCCTGCAGGACAGCGCCCGTCCCCGCCTGCGCGAGGAGGCCCACCGGCTCTCCACCTGCGCCGGCGTGCTCGAGGTGTTCTTCCTCGCCGGCCAGTACGACCTTGCCGTACGGGTGGCGGCAGCCAACACCAGCGACCTGCGCGACTTCGTCGTGAACGAACTCAGCCGCCAGCCGGGCACGGCCGGAACGGAGACCTGCCTGATCCTCGAGGACGTCCGCGGCGAGGACCCCCCGCTCGGCGCCTGAACCTCAAACGGTCCCTGAGGAGCGAGCGCAGCGAGCGTCACGAAGGGCTGACGGCCACCCCGAATCGTGACGGCGCCCTTCGTGACGGCTCGCTCGCTCCGCTCACGAGCCTCCTCAGGGACCGATCTAGCGGCGGACGAGGCCCGTTTCGTAGGCGAACAGGACGAGGCCGACGCGGTCCCTTGTCTGGAGCTTGGCCAGCAGGCGGGTGATGTGGGTCTTCACGGTGCCCTCTGCCATGTACAACCTGCCGGCGATCTCCGCATTGGTCATCCCGGCTGCGATCTCCACCAGCACCTCGCGCTCGCGCTCGGTCAGCAGGTCGAGCCGCGGGTCGGCACCCTCGGGACTCGTTGGCAGTATCGGGACGACGTGGTCGAGCAGCCGTCTCGTCGCAGACGGGGCCATCACGGCCTCGCCCGCCGCCACCGTCCGGATGGCGTTCAGCAGGTCGCCGGGACGGGCGTCCTTCAGCATGAACCCGCTGGCACCCGCCTTGAGGGCGCTGAACACGTACTCGTCCAGGTCGAAGGTGGTGAGCACGAGTACTCGCGTCCGCACCCCGGAGGCGACGATCTTGCGGGTGGCCTCCACACCGTCCATCACGGGCATGCGGATGTCCATCAGCACCACGTCGCACTGGGTGCGCAGCACTCCGGTGACGGTGGCCGCACCGTCGGCGGCCTCGCCGACCACCCGCAGGTCCTCCTCCGCCTCGATCAGCATCCGGAAGCCGCTGCGCACCAGTTCCTGGTCGTCGGCGAGGAACACCGTGATCGGCGTCATGAGTAGGCACCCTTCTGCTGGCTGAGTTGCTGCGCGATCGGTAGCACGGCTGTCACCTGGAACCCGCCGCCGGGACGGGCCCGGGTGAGCAGGCGCCCGCCCATCGATGCGACCCGCTCGTGCATGCCGCGCAAACCGTGTCCCGGGTTCTGCGGCACGGCGGACGGGCTCGCGACGCCATTGTCCAGCACGTCGATGGCGATCTCCCGCATGCCGTAGGTGATCGTCACCAGGGCCGTCGCCTCGGGCCCTGCGTGCTTGAGGAAGTTCGTCAGGGCCTCCTGCACCACCCGGTAGGCGGTGAGTTCCATGGCCGGCGGCACCTTCGGCGGCTGGCCGTGCACGGCGAGCTGCACCCGGTCGCTGGTGCGGGCCACCAGGTCGGGGATGTCGGTCAGGCGGGGGGCCGGCGCGAAATCGGCCTGCTTGCCCTGCTCCGGCTCGTCGCGCAGGACACCGAGGATGCGGCGCATCTCGCTGAGCGCCTCCCGTCCGGTCTCTGCGATGGTGTTCAGCGCCTCGGTGGCGGCCTCCGGCTTCTTGGCCGCCATCGCCCGTCCGCCCTCTGCCTGCACGATCATCACCGACAGCGAGTGGGCGACGATGTCGTGGAGTTCGCGGGCGATCTGCGTCCGGGCCTTCGACTCCGCCAGCCGGGTGTCCTGCTCACGCTCGGTGACCATGGTGCGGTACCGCTCCTCCGCTGCGGCGACCCGGTGCAGGTGCGCCTCTGTGGATTCGCGCACCCGCCGTCCAACGGCGTAGGGAGTGATGACGAGGCCCATGCAGACGAACCAGGCCAGCATCAGCCAGATCAGGTCGCGGATGCTGGGATGGCTGACGTCCAGGAGGATCCACCGGATCGGGCCCAGCACCGAGCCGATCGCCCCGAAAGCGAGCACGATCCGGGCGGGACGGCCCGGGACCCAGCGCGCCACGGAGTACGAAACGACGGGGACGGCAACGAGCGTCGCCATCGGGTCGGCGGTGAGCACCATCTGCATCAGGCCGGCGAGCGTCACGCCGAGGAGGGCGAGCAGCGGGGAATGCCGGCGGAGGACCAGCGACCCGACCATCAGCAGGGCGCTCAGGAACAGCCAGGTGGAGGTGCCGGCCGCGAAGCCGCGGACGCCGTAGGGCGGGACGGTGAGCAGTGCCAGCCCAGCAGCCAGCGCGGCGTCGAGCACCCAGTCGTGCCGGGTCGCGCCGGGCGGGAAGAGCAATGCGTTCGCTTCCATCGGTGCCAAGACTATGGCCCGTTACCATGGGCCCAGCGAAGAGGAGGGGTGCCGATGCGCCGGAATCTGGCATGGCTGGGCGTAGGCCTGGCTTTCTGCCTCGTCGCGTGCACCCCCGCCGGCCCCGGGCCCGCCGGTACGCCCGGCCCTGTGACGAGTGCCGCCGCCACGACGCCGGCGCCAACGCCGGAACCGGTCGCCGTACTGAAGGTCGGCGACTGCACCGGCCCCATCGACCTCAGCGGCGCCTCCATCACCAGTCTGCCCGCCATCCCCTGCGACCAGGCCCACTACTACGAGGTGCACGCCACCTTCCCGCTGACCGGCGACGTGTTCCCCGGCACGGAGTCCCTTGCCGACCAGGCTGCTGCACAGTGCGCTCCAGCCTTCGTCGACTACGTGGGCGTAGAGCCGGAGTACGGCCGCTACGCCTCCGCCTACATCGCGCCGGACGAGGCGGCCTGGGCGGTGCCGGAGAACCGGGTGATCACCTGCCTCGTCGGCTCGGCGGGCGGTGGTCTCGTCGGTTCGGCGAAGGGCGACAATCTCGTCTTCCCGACGCCCGGCCAGTGCACCGGACCCCAGAACGTGCCGGCCCTCGAGGTCACGATCATCGACTGCCTGGAATCCCACTCCTACGAGGTGTTCGCAGCGAAGGTGGTCAGCTCCGCCACCGCGCCGGCCAAGGCAGAACTCGACAAGCTGTTCACGTCGGTCTGCCAGGCCGGCTTCAAGGACTTCGTCGGCATCGACGTCGGCAAGTCGAAGTACGAGGTGACCTACTTCATCGCCGGCGCGGACGTGTGGAAGAAGGTGGCCGACCACCGCATCGTCTGCAGCGCCGGCTCCCCCGACGGCGGGATCAAGGGCTCGCTGAAGGGTGTCAAGAAGTAGCAACGGGCAGCGGCGCACACCCCTAGGCTGGTGGTGGCCCTTGTGGGTCTTTCCGCGCGGACCAACGGAGGTTCAGATGCGCAGGAATCCGCTGCCCGCCGCCTTGATCGCGTGCGTGGTGCTGACAGGTTGTGCCGCCTCATCCACCGGGGGGTCGACGGTCCCGGACCCATCCGCCGGCACGTGGGCTGGGACGCCCAGCAGCAGCAGCGCCACCCCAGAGGACCCACCCGGTGTCGTTCTCGACCGCGCCGCCGCCGTGCCCCTTGCGATCGGTGCCGACGGCGGCCGGGCGGCCGTCGCCTCCGGGGAGTGGACGGCAATGGTGGCCGTGCCCTCTGGGGCTGCGGCGGCCGGAACAACCTGGAGCCTGCTCCCACTGCGGCTCGCACCGGCCGTCATCCCCGAAGCACTCGCACCGGGCGTGTACGTCGACGACGCCGGAAACCCTCCCACGGGCGACTGCCTCATCGCCTTCCGTGCGGCGGGCAAGGCCGACCCGGACGCCACCATTTTCCGGCTGTCAGCGGACGGCACCTCCGCAGAGCTGGTGGCCACGGATCGCCAGCAGGGCGACGCGAGCACGATCCTGATCGCAGAGGTGTCGGGCTTCTCCTCCTACGGAGTGGGCAAGGGCTCCGCCGCCGCGCGTGACAAGGCCAAGCGCGACCGCAACAAGCAGAAGAAGTCGCACTACGTCATCTCCGTCCACGACAAGGTGTCGTTCGCTGTGCAGGACTGGAAGTTCAGCGCAACCCTCGACATGAACCTTGCCGGCGGCGGGTCGACCCTCAGCGGCAACTACAAGGGCCCGGCAACGCTGTTGTTCACCGGCAAGTACAACAAGGTCCTCGGCGGGATCGTCCAGGGACTCGGCAAGATCCACTGGGTGGGGAAGGGCAGTACGACCGCGTCCCTGTTCGGAGACCTCGCCCCGCTCGTTCCCCTTGACGAAAGCGACCTCCCGTACCAGATGGAGGATGTGAGTGGGTTCGGCAGCTTCACCATCAAGGGCGCTGGCGCGCTCGATGCACTGGCACGGGCCCCTGCCGGCACCTACAAGGCGCCCGGCATCCCGGTGAAGGGCGGGGTGAAGATGCCCTTCCGGATCAACGTGACCGGCGCAAAGGTCACCGTGGAGATCGCCAACCTCGGCGAGTTCTCCGGGAACCTGGAGAAGTTCTAGGACGATCACACCGCGTTTGCGGCCGCCTCCAGCTCCGCGATGACGATGCGGCGTTGCTGCAACATCGCCTGGGTCGCGGCCTGCGCACGGCGGGGGTCAGGATCGGCCATCAGCTCGTTGAGCCGCTGCGGCACGATCTGCCACGACAGGCCCCACGGGTCCTTCAGCCAGCCGCACTGGGATTCCTCGCCACCGCCGGCGAGCAGGCCGTCCCAGTAGCGGTCAACCTCCGCCTGGTCGGCGCAGGTGACGCTGAGCGACATCGACTCGTTGAGGCTGAACCCCGACTTCTGGCAGATGGCGCGGAACTCGGTGCCGAGCATCCGCCAGTCGGCGAGCCACACCTCGTCGTCCATGCCGCCCATCTGGTTCAGGGAGTGCACCTCCGAGTCGGGGAACAGGCTGGTGTAGCGGTCGAGCGCCCCCTTGAGATCCTTCTGGAACCACAGGCAGGTGATGATGGTCATGAGAGCCCTTCCGAGAGCAGTTGGTCGAGTTTGTTGTAGCCGTCGTTGATGCCGGTCTCCATGCCGCTGGCGAGCCACTGGTCGCGGCCCTCGAAGCTGTCGACCAGCGAGGTGGCGACCAGCCGGGTGCGGCCGTCACCGAGGTCGGTGAGGGTCAATGTCTCCAGCGAGACGCTCTCCGGCCAGGCATCGAAGGTGAACGTCTGGACGATGCGGTTCGGTGACACCTCATGGAAGGAGCCGTGGAAGGAGTACGCCTCGCCGTTGCGCAGGTTGGAGAAGGCGAAGCTGCCGCCGCTGCGGGCGTCCCAGTGGTCGATGCGGGTGGAGACGTCGTCCGGGCCGACCCAGCGCGCGTACAGGTCGGGGTCCATGTGGGCCCGGAACAACTGCTCCGGCGTCGCGGCGAAGTCCCTGGTGATGCGGATCAGCGGCACCTTCGGATCTGCTTCGATCTGTGCCTGGTGGTAGGCAACGGTCATCGGTTCATCCCTTCTGGTCTTGTGTTCCTCGGCGGCCGCGCGAAGACAGCTGTCTGTGGATAGGCCTCGTCCGCCGCCAGTTCTGCGAGCACCGCATCAAGGCGTTGGTAGCGATCCTCAGCGCGGCGCCGGTACAGCTCGAGCCAGTCGGTGACGGGCGCCAGCACCTCTGCCTCCAGGTGGACGGGTCGGCGCTGCGCTTCGCGTCGCTTGGAGACCAGCCCGGCGCGTTCCAGGACAGCCACGTGCTTGGACACGGCCTGCAGGCTCATCGCATACGGCGCTGCGAGCTCTGCGACGCTGGCGTCGCCGGCGGACAGCCGGGCGACAAGATCGCGCCGTGTCGGGTCAGCGAGTGCTGCGAACGTGCGGGAGAGCTGGTCCATTGGTCCTCCTCAACCGATTGGTTGATGACGAATCTACCTCGGAGCCCCACCCTTGGTCAACCAAATGGTTGATTATGCGTACCTGGACCGAATCGGACCGACTTGGGGACGGTTCCAAATTCGGTCCAGCCCAAGAAAGTGGACCGAGTTTGGAACCGTCCCCGATTCGGTCCGCGGTCAGCCGCCGCCGAGAAGGTCGGCGAAGTCGACGACCTCGAAGTCGTCGTCGCCCTTCGCGGGGTTGGCACCGAGCACGAGCTGGGCGAACGCTTCAGCTGCACGGCGGATGCGCTTCTCGAGCTTGCCGCCTTCTGTGCCCCAGTCCTTGGTCGCTGCGAACACCGGGTGGGTGGCGACAAGGGCTTTCAGGTAGTAGAACAGCGGCAGCATCGCGTGCTCGATCACCAGCGAGTGCCGGGCCGTGCCCCCGGTCGCCGCGAGCAGCACAGGGCGTCCCTTCATCGCACCCTCGTCGAGGGCGTCGAAGAAGAGCTTGAACAGCCCGCTGTACGAGCCGTTGAAGACCGGCGTGACGGTGATCACGCCGTCGGCGGCGCAGACCGCGTCGAACGCCTCCCGCAGGGCTGCGCCCGGCAGGCGCGTGGCCAGGTGGTTGGCCAGGTCGACGGCGAGCATGCGCAGCTCGATGTGGGTCACCTCGGCGGGCACGCCGGAGTCGCGCAGGGCGGCGACGCTGGCATCGGCCAGCCGCTCGCCCAGCAGTCGGCTCGACGAAGGGTTGCCGGTGCCGGCGGTGATCACGACAAGGTTGGTCATCACAGGCTCCGCTCTGCAGGCTCGGGAGAGCGGCCCGTGACCGAGTCGAGGATCACGCGGGACGGCAGCTGCTCGACGGACTCACCCGACGCGGCCTTCCGTTCCCGGGCGGCGGCAACGAGGGACGCGTGGGTCGGGGCATCCGGGATGTGCGCGGGACGTCCCTCCGCGTAGCCCTTGCGGAGCTCGGGCAGGATCTCGCCCAGCAGGTCGAGCTGCTCCAGCACCGTCTTCAGCGGCAGGCCGGCGTGGTCGAGCAGGAACAGCTGGCGCTGGTAGTGGCCGACCTCCCTTGTGAAGGAAAGGGTGCGCTCGAGCACCTCCTGCGGCGAGCCGACCGTCAGCGGGGTCTCAGCCATGAACTCCTCGAGGCTCGGGCCGTAGCCGTAGACCGGGGCCACGTCGAAGTAGGGCCGGAACTCGTTGATCGCGTCCTGGCTGTTGCGGCGCATGAAGAACTGCCCTCCGAGACCGACGATCGCCGTGTCCGCCGGACCGTGGCCGTGGTGCTCGAAGCGACGGCGGTACAGGTTCACCATGCGCCTGGTGTGCGACAGGTTCCAGAAGATGTTGTTGTGGAAGAAGCCGTCGCCGTAGTAGGCGGCCTGTTCCGCGATCTCGGGGCTGCGGATCGAGCCGTGCCAGACGAAGGGCGGCACGCCGTCCAGCGGCTGCGGTGCGAGGGTGAAGGCCTGCAGCGGGGTGCGGAACTTGCCGTCCCAGTTCACGACCTCCTCGCGCCACAGCTTGCGCAGCAGCGCGTAGTTCTCGATCGCAAGGGCGATGCCGTCGCGGATGTCCTTGCCGAACCACGGGTAGACCGGCCCGGTGTTGCCGCGTCCCATCATCAGGTCGACGCGGCCATCGGACACGTGCTGCAGGACGGAGTAGTCCTCGGCGATCTTCACCGGGTCGTTCGTTGTGATCAGCGTCGTGGCCGTGGACAGGATCAGCGTGGAGGTCTGCGCAGCGATGAAGCCGAGCAGCGTCGTCGGCGAGCTGGGATGGAAGGGCGGGTTGTGGTGCTCGCCGAGGGCGAAGACGTCGAGCCCGATCTCCTCGGACTTCCTCGCGATGGCGACGGCTGCCTTGATGCGCTCGTGCTCGGTCGGCACGCGCCCGGTGGTGGGATCGGGGGTGACGTCGCCGACAGAGAAGATGCCCAGCTGCATGATTACTCCAAATGATTGCGGATTCAACTACTTGGAACACCGGGGCCGCATCGGCTATTCCTGCACCTGATCCTCACCCATGGCGGGGGCGATGACCATACTGGTGGCCACCATGAAGGACGCGGTCAAGGGAACGCTGGCAGCGCTGCTGCTCCTGCTCACCGGCTGTGTCGCGCCCCCGTCCCCGCCAGGGCCCGTGGCGCTCACGGATCGGATCACAGCCGTGGTGGCAGCGGAACACCTCGGGCCGGCTTTCGCCGCCTATTCTGCCGCCCTGGCCGACAGCCGGACCGCCGCCCCGATCGGCGCGACCCTGCACTACCGGGCAACCTCGACCCGCCGGCTCTGGTCGGCATCGGTCACCTACGGGCCGTCGACCCCCCTCATCACGGGGAACTGCGAAGCCCTGTCGACAGAGGCACCCCCACCGACCTGCCACTGGCAGGGCGGCGTCCGCATCGCGTGGTTCACCGGCACAGGGCCGCTGTACCTCACCTCGGCCCGTCGCGACGGATTCGTCAACATCGAGGTGGCGAACCTCACCCGTGAGGCCGACCCCGGCAAGGGCTCGGGTCACGTGCCGATCGAGCAGCTGGTGGCGCTCGCCTCCGATCCCCGACTGGACGCCACCACCGACGCAGCCCTTGCTGTCCGGGCCGCTGCGTACCCGGGGTGGACGGAGGACCCGGGCTGCGAGCACGCCGCAACCATCGGACCGATCCCGCTGACCGCGGCGTCCGGCCCAGCGACCGAGTCGATCTCCCCACAGGCGATCGCTGCAGTGGTCGCGTCCCACGTCGTCGGCACCTGCGCTGCGGACTGGAACCCCGTGAACCCTGGCCCGATCGGCGGCATGGTCTACACGACGCCCGGCAAGGAGTGGGTGGCCGCGTACTTCACCACAGACGACCGCTACGCGCGGTGCGGGACGGCTGTCGACTGCACGAGTGCGGACGGCGTCACGACGTCCTACTGGTTCGGCGCCGACGAGACGCAGCAGTCCCACCTGCGACTGGTGAAGCGCGTCGGCTTCGACTACCTGGTGGTGGACGAGGCGAGTCTCGGGGTGGACCCCAGGACGGGGGTGTTCCCGGTCCCGTTGTCCGCGCTCAAGGAGCTCTTCTCCGACCCACGCCTCACCCATGCCGTCGACCCGGCGCTCAATGAGGCCGGCGAACGACTCGCCATCTGCTGGCGGCTCCTCGGCTACAACGGAGAGTAGGCAGAATGAACCCATGACGCCGCTTGCGCTCACCTGGACCTGGCCGGACACGCCCATCGCCATCGCGATCATCATCGTGGTGGCCCTGACCGCACGGTGGCTGATCGTGCGCGCGATCAAGTACGGCACAAAGGCCGCGATCCACCGCGCGTCGATGCAGCGCACCCATCCCGAGTCGAGGGCAGCACGGATCCTCGCGATGGCGACCGGTGCCGACAACGAACGCTACGAGCAGCGGATCTCAACCGTCTCCTCGTTGCTGCGCAACCTCACGTCGATCATCCTCGGGGCCATCGTGGTGCTGACGATCATGGCCGTGTTCGACATCCCGCTCGCCCCGCTCCTTGCGTCCGCCGGCGTCGGTGGCATCGCCCTTGCGTTCGGCGCGCAGAGCCTTGTGAAGGACTTCCTCTCCGGCATCTTCATGATCATGGAGGACCAGTACGGGGTGGGCGACCTGATTGACACCGGCGAGGTCCGCGGCACGGTCGAGGACGTCGGGCTGCGGGTCACCCGTGTCCGGGACGCCACCGGGACCGTCTGGTACGTGCGCAACGGCGAGATCCTGAAGCTGGGCAACCAGAGCCAGGGCTGGTCGACAGCGATCATCGACGTCCCGGTCGCCTACGACGAGGACGCCGGCAAGGTGATGGGCATCCTGGAGCAGGTCGCGAGCGAGATCGACGCCGACCCGGCGTTCGAGGACATCCTGCTGGAGAAGCCGACGGTCGCCGGCGTGAACGCCGTGACAGCGACCACCATGAGCATCCGGATGATGGCGAAGACGGCTCCCAACCAGCACTGGGGCCTGCAGCGCACCCTGCTGGAGCGCAGCCTGAGGGCCCTCGGAAAGGCCGGGGTGCGCAGTCCGTCCCCGAACCTCGGCGTACTGCCCACCTGAGCCGACCGGTGCGACTAGCGTTGTGAGTAGGGCGGTGCCGACCGACCCGAGGTGGTAGGACCAAATGATCATCATCGACTTCGAGGAACTGAGATCAGGCGGGGAACAGAAGTTCGAGTTCCCGGGCATGGTGGCCACCGTGCAGCTCACCGACATCGGCCGGTCAGCGGCGCGCGACTCCGGCGCCTGGACGGGGGTCGCAACCATGATCGAGAGCGAGCTCTTCGATGAGGTCGCCCACATCGTCCACCGGAACGCTCGCAAGGCCGAACGGCTGCCACCGTTCGCCCTGGACTGCCGGGCCATGCCAGCGATCCTCGACGACATGCTTGCCGTCGTCCGGATCCAGGCCGGCACCGGTGGACCGGAACTCGTCGCCAGGCCGTCCTGAACGATCAGTTGGGCGCAGGCGCCTTCGCCAGCGCCCGGGTCGAGCCGACGCTGGCGACGATCACGCAGGCCATCGCCACCCACTCCACCCACCCGAGCTGCTCGCCGAGCACCACCAGCGCCGCGAGGGCTGCCACTGCCGGCTCGAGGCTCATCAGGATGCCGAACACCCCGGCAGGGATGGCGCGCCTGGCCACCATTTCGAGCCCGTAGGGGATGACGGAGCTGAGCACCCCGACGGCGGCGCCCAGCAGGACGACCTTCGGCTGCCAGAGCGCCGTCCCGCCGGCAACCAGGCCGGGCACGAGGAACACCAGCGCGCCGACGAGGCTGCCGACGCTCACACCGGTGACGCCCTCCCAGGCTGCGCCGGTGGGCCCGGACAGCACGATGTAGCCGGCCCAGGCCGCACCGGCCAGCAGGGCAAAGCCGACGCCGATCCAGTCGACGGTGGTCGGGAAGACGCCGAGCAGCGCGACCCCGACGGCTGCGAGCCCGACCCAGGCGAGGTCACGGGCCCGACGGGACCCGACCAGAGCAACGCCCAGCGGCCCGAGGAACTCGATCGTGACCGCAAGGCCTATAGGGATGCGGGCGAAGGACTGGTAGATCGCCCAGTTCATGGTCGCCAGCGCGATGCCGTAGCCGATCACCACCCGCCACTCGGGCCAGGTGCGTCCGGTGAGGCGCGGCCGCGCGACGGCCCAGAAGATCACGGCTGCGACGGCCATCCGCAGCCATGCGACGGCCGTCGGATCGGCGAGGGTGAACAGCGACTTCGCGAACGCTGCGCCGAACTGGACGGAGACGATGCCGCCGAGCACCAGCCAGACCGGGCTCAGCCGGAGTACGGACCGGTTCATGCCAGCGCGGCGCAGCGGGCGTACGCAGGGCAGTCGACGAGGTGGTCGTTGAACAGCCCGACGGCCTGGGCGAAGGCGTAGACGATGGTCGGTCCGCAGAACGTGAAGCCGGCCTGCTTCAGCCGCTTCGACAAGGCGTCGCCCTGCGCGCTGGTCGCCGGGATCTGGCCGAGGGTGTTGAGCTGGTTCTGCACCGGACGGTGGTCGACGGCACTCCAGATGAAGTCGCTGAAGCCGCCGTCGGCCTCGACGCGCTGCCACGCCTGCGCATTGGTGATGGCCGCCTCGATCTTGCCCCGGTGCCGCACGATGCCGGCATCGCCGAGCAGCCCGACGACGTCCGGCTCGCCCCAGCCGGCGATCACGTCGGGGTCGAAGCCGGCGAAGGCTGCCCGGAAGTTCTCCCGCTTGCGCAGGATCGTGAACCACGACAGACCGGCCTGGAAGCCGTCGAGCACGAGCTTCTCGTACAGCGCGCGCGAGTCGTGCTCCGGGACCCCCCACTCGTCGTCGTGGTAGGCGACATACAGCGGGTCGGTGCCGCACCAGCCGCAACGCTCACCCATGACTCCCCCTTCGCCGGCTCATGCTAGCCCGGCGCGGTGACGGTCAGGTGCTGCGCTCAGGCGGGAACGCGCCTGGACCGCGCCGCCGCTCCCACCACGGCCAGGGCCAGCAGGGTGAGGGCGGCGCAGGCGACGAAGATGCCCCGCTCGCCGAGGACGGTCAGGGCGCCGATGGCGATGATCGGTCCGGAGACGATCGCGCCGACCCTGCGGGTGTTCATGTAAAGCCCGGTGGCAAGGCCGGGACGTGGGATGAGGTCCTGGAACAGCGGGAGGCCGACCCCTGCGACAGCAGCGAAGAACCAGGCGTTCAGCAGTTGCAGCGCAAGCAGTGACCAGGGGTCCGCAACGAACGCCAGCCCGAGGTAGTAGGCGATCCCGGCGAGGCACCCCGTGGCGATCAGCAGCAGGTGCGAGTACCGGTCACTCAGCTTGCCCATCGCCAGCAGCGCCGGCACCTCCAGCCCGGCTGCGACACCGAGCGCGATGCCGGCCCAGACGATGTCGAGGTGCATCGTCTGCGTGACGTAGATGGTCATGATCGACACCGCTACGGCATTCGTGGCCTGCAGCCCGACGAAGGCCACCATCACCAGCCCGGCCGTCAGCTTCGAGGCCGGCGGACCGTCCGCGACGGCGGGGGCCGGCACCTCGTCTGCCACGACCCGGCGCCGGTGCTGCGACATCATGGCCGCCGTCGTTGCGACGTTGAGCACGGCGACGGCGACGATCGCTGCAAGGATGGCCCGGTTGCCGAACGCGCCGATGATCAAGGCTGCCAACGGCGGGCCGGCCACCCAGGCGACGGAGAAGATGGCGCGGGTGTTCACCACGTCGGCCGTGGAACCACCCGAGTGCCTCAGGTGGGCGTACAGCAACGAACTGCCCACACCCGCCGGCCCGCCGAGCACGACAAGGGCGACCACTGCCAGTGGCAACGTCGTGACCAGCGCCAAGGCGAGCGCAAGCGCTCCGGTGAGCGCGCCGCAGGCCGCCATGGTGCCCAGGTACGTGCCCTTCCGGTCGGCGTTGGCCGGCAGCACCAGCGAGAACACGAACCCGCTGGCGTTGTAGATGCTCAGCACCCAGCCGACGTCGGACGTGGAAGCGCCGAACAGCGAAACGAGGATCAGCGCCAGCGCGGGGCTGAGGAAGGCAGCCTGCAGCCCCCACAGCAGTGCAGCTGTCGGCACGAGCAGACGATTCACCGCGCCAGTCAATCACGGCACCGTCCCAGCGAACGGCGTCCCGTTCCCATAGTGTCTGAGCGTGGACGCACCCTGGGTAAGGCACTACCAGCCGGGGGTTCCGGCAGACATCGAACTTCCCACCGAATCACTGGTGGCGCTGTACGAGCGGTCGGTGGCAGAGGCGCCACGCTGCGTCGCGACGGAGTTCTTCGGTCGCACCACCACCTATGCCGAGCTCGGCGACCAGATCTCCCGCGCTGCGGAGGGACTGCGGCGCCTCGGCGTGCAGGCCGGCGACCGGGTGGCGCTGATCCTGCCGAACTGCCCGCAGCACGTTGTGGCGTTCTACGCCGTCCTGCGACTCGGCGCCGTCGTCGTCGAGCACAACCCGCTGTACACCGAGCGCGAACTGCGCCACATGTTCGAGGATCACGATGCCCGCGTCGCGATCTGCTGGGACGCGGCGGTCAGCAAGCTCCGGGCCATGCCGGGCGACGTCATCGTCGAACACATCGTGTCCGTCAACCTGCTGAAGGCGTTCCCCACGCTCAAGCGACTCGCTCTGCAGTTGCCGATCCCGAAGCTCCGCGCCACCCGCGACCGGCTGACACAGCCCGCTCCCGGGACGATGCCGTGGGAAACCCTCCTGGCCGCGGAGCCGCTGGTCGCGTCCCACCCGAAGCCCGGGGTGAACGACCTGGCGGTCATCCAGTACACGTCCGGCACGACCGGGGTGCCGAAGGGCGCGATGCTCAGCCACTTCAACCTGTTCAGCAACGCCCGCCAGGGCGAGGCCTGGATGCACGGCGCGCAGTACCGCAAGGAGGTCTTCTACGCGATCCTGCCGATGTTCCATGCGTTCGGCATGACCCTGTTCCTCACCTACGGGGTGCTGAAGCAGGCACGGCTGGTGCTGTTCCCAGCGTTCGACGTCGACCTTGTGTTGGCGGCGGCGAAGAAGTCACCGCCGACGGTCTACTGCGCCGTCCCACCGATCTACGAGCGCACGGCGACCGAGGCGAAGGAGCACGGCATCAGCCTGCGCTCGGCGAAGTACTGCATTTCCGGCGCCATGAACCTGCCCGACTCGACCGTCGAGTTGTGGGAGAGCGTCTCCGGCGGCCTGCTGGTGGAGGGCTACGGCATGACGGAGGCCTCTCCGGTCTGCCTCGGCAACCCGTTCGCACCGAGCAGGAAGACCGGGACGATCGGCGTCCCGTTCCCCAGCACGCAGATGTAGGTCGTCGACGCGGACGACCCGACCAGCGTGGTGGCCCAGGGCGAGCGCGGCGAACTGCTGATCAAGGGCCCGCAGGTGTTCAGGGGCTACTGGAACAACCCGGAGGAGACGGCGAAGGCACTGCTGCCCGACGGCTGGCTGCGCACCGGTGACGTCGTGACCGTGGACGCGGACGGCTTCACCAGCATCGTCGATCGGGTGAAGGAGCTCATCATCACCGGCGGGTTCAACGTCGCCCCGTCCGAGGTGGAGGCCGTCCTGCGCAGCCATCCCAACGTCACGGACGCCGCTGCCATCGGCGTGCCCTCTCCGAGCGGCGGCGAGCGTGTGGCTGCGGTCGTGGTGCTCCGCGCAGGTGCGACCCTGGACGAGGAAGGGCTGCGCGAGTTCTGCCGGGAGCGCCTCGCCGGCTACAAGGTGCCGCGCGACATCGTCGCAAGGGACGACCTGCCCCGCTCCATGCTGGGCAAGGTGCTGCGGAAGCAGGTCCGCGACGAGTACCTGGCGCGCTCGAACTGATTCAGACCGAGTCGGGTGCGGACCGGGTCAGCGGGCTTCCTCCAGCGGCTCGAGGACGACGTCCTCCTCGTCGTGACGCCAGGGCAGGACCCCCCAGCCGTCACGCCGTACGAGGTAGCCGACGGCGACGAGGACGGTGAGGGCGCAGGCGATCGCTCCGATGGCCAGCGTCCAGCGTGGGCCCCAGGCGTCGCCGATCCAGCCGAGCACGGGTGCACCCAGCGGCGTCCCGCCGAGGAAGATCGCCTGGTAGAGCGCCATCACGCGGCCACGCATGACGGGCTCAGTGGAGAGCTGGACGGAGGCGTTGGCCGTTGTCATCACGGTCAGCGAGGTCAGCCCGGTCGGGATCAGGAACGCCGCGTACCACCAGTAGTTCGGGGCGATCGCCAGCACCGCCACAGCGAGCGAGAAGCCGGCCATCGCGCCGATGATCAGCCTCAGCCGCAGTTGCGTCCGCCGTGCCGCCAGCAGGCCTGCAGAGAGCGAGCCGATGGCGAGGATCGAGCCCAGCAGGCCGTACTGCTCGGCACCGACGTGGAAGACCGCCGTTGCCATGAGCGCGTTGGTCAGCTGGAAGTTCAGCCCGAAGGTGCCGAGCATGAAGACGATGAACATCAACAGCATGATGTCCGGACGCGAGCGGACGTAACGGAACCCTGCGGCGATGGAGCCCTTCGCCCGGGTTCGTGGCGCGGGGGTGAGCGTTGAGCCGTCCATCATCGCCAGCGCGACGAGGACGGCGATGAAGCTGATGCCGTTGATCAGCAACGCCGGACCCACGCCCCACCAGGCGATGGTGAGACCCGCGACGGCCGGCCCGACGAGGCGGGCGGCGTGGAACGAGGTCGTGTTCAACCCGACGGCGTTGGGGATCAGCTTCTCCGGGACCATCTCCGGTGCGAACGACTGCCGCGCCGGCCCGTCGAAGGCGGAGGCGACGCCCAGCAGGGTCGCCAGCAGGTAGACGTGCCAGAGCTGCACCACTCCGGTGAGCACGAGGCCGGCCATGGTGAGCCCGACCAGTGCCTGCGCGACCTGGGTGTACATCAGGAGCGTCCGCTTCGGGATGCGGTCGGCAAGCGAACCCGCGTAGGGCGCGAGCAGGGCGATCGGCAGGAACTGCAGCCCGGTGACGATGCCGAGCGCCGTCGAGGAGTTGTTCGTGAGGATGGTCAGGACCAGCCAGTCCTGGGCGACGCGCGCCATCCAGGTGCCGACGTTCGAGATCAGGCCGCCGGTCCAGAACAGCCGGTAGTTGCGGATACGCATGGAAGTGAACATCGCAACGGTCTGCGAGGTCTGCGATGTCACGCGCCCACCACTCGGTTGAGCAGCACTGCCGCTTCCTTCAGCAGGTCCTGCTCGGCCTTGGTCAGGCCTTCAAGCTGGCGCAGCATCCAGTCGTCGCGGGCGTGCGCGATGCGGTCCATCGTGGCCCGGCCGGCTTCGGTGAGCACCAGGAGCTTGGAGCGACCGTCGCTGGGGTTGTGGTCGCTGGTGACAAGGCCCTTCTCGACGAGGCAGTTCACCGTCCGTGTCATGCTCGGCGGCGCGACCCGCTCGAGCTCTGCCAGCTCACCCGGCGTGCGCGCGCCCTTCTTGAGGTGCGACAGCGCACTCACCAGGTGCGGCGCGAGCTCGTCCGTCGACTCGAAGCGGACGCGGCGGCTCACCCGCTGGCAGGCGATACGCAGGTCATTGGCCAATCCCGGAAGAGTCACGATAGTTAGCTTAGCTCATTAGTTCAGCTAACTAGTTCCCTGGACCACCGCTCGTAACTCGCGAACGCTCCTCAGGCACCGTTGGGGTGGATTCGTCCGTGAATCGTCTGGCACGAAAGGGGACTGTCCCCTTTCGTGCCGCTCTTGTGCCGGCTAGAGCGAGCAGGCCCAGGCGAGCAGGCGGGGGTCGGCGAGGTTCTCCAGGACGAGGTCGGCTGGGAACCCCTCCGGGTCGAGGGACGGCACGCCGACAACCAGCATGCCGGCGGCACGGGCGGCGGCCGCGCCTGTCCAGGTGTCCTCGAAGCCGACGCTCGCAGACGGACGCGCGCCGAGCAGCCGGCACGCTGCCAGGTACAGGTCGGGTGCCGGTTTGGGGATCGGCACCTCGTCCGCGGCGATCACCGCGCCGAAGGCGCCCGTCAGGCCGGCGCGCTGCAGGGTGATGTCGAGGATCACCCGCGGGGAGTTGCTCGCCACCCCGATCGCCATCCGCCCGGAAAGGGCGCGTACCAGCTCGAGCGCTCCCGGCATCGGCTCGGCCTGGCCGAGGATCACGTCGCCGACCGTGCCCATCACCTCGGCGCGGATCGCGTCGTCGTTGCCCACCTCACCGAACAAGCCGGCCATCAGCTCGACCGTCGCCGGCACGCTCTTGCCGATGAACAGCGCCTTCTCCTTCGTGCCGTACGGAAGCCCGCGGGCAGCGAAGACGGCGGACTCGGCCACCGTCCAGCACGGCTCGGTGTCCACCAACAGTCCGTCGCAGTCGAACACGACACCTTCCGGGCGCGACGCGAAGAGGGCTTCGTCAAGCTCAGCCATCAGTTCGCGGTCGAGCTCAGTCATCAGTTCCTTCTGCTTCGTGAGGCTCAACCATCACTGAGCCGTCGTTCCGCGCGGCCCACCAGGCCAGGAGTTCGGCAGCTGCCCGTTCCTCACCGAGGGGGCCTTCCTCGATGCGCAGCTCCAGCAGGAACCGGTAGGCCTCGCCCACCACCGGGCCGGCACCGATCCCGAGCAGCTCCATGATCTGCGAGCCGTCGAGGTCGGGACGCATCGCGCCCAGCTCCTCCGCCTTCGACAGCTCATCGATCCGCCACTCCAGCTCCTCGTAGGTCTGCCGCAGGCGGGTGGCCTTTCGCAGGTTCCGGGTGGTGCAGTCCGAGCGGGTCAGGATGTGCAGCCGCTCCAGTTGGTCACCGGCGTCGCGGACGTAGCGCCGTACGGCGGAATCCGTCCACTGCCCCTCGCGGTAGCCGTGGAAGCGCAGGTGCAGCTCGACAAGGGTGCTGACCGCCTTTACCTCCTCGTTGGAGAAGTGCAGCTCCTGGAGCCGCTTGCGGACGAGCTTCGCCCCCACCACATCGTGGTGGTGGAAGGAGACCTTGCCGTCTGCCTCGAACTTCCGCGTCCGCGGCTTGCCGATGTCGTGCAGCAGCGCAGCCAGCCGGTTCACGATGTCGGGGGCGTGCCCTCGGACCCGCTCCAACTCGATCGCCTGGTCGAGCACGGTGAGGCTGTGCTCGTAGACGTCCTTGTGGCGGTTGTGCTCGTCACGCTCCATGCGCAGCGCCGGCAGCTCCGGCAGCACGATGTCGGCCAGCCCGGTATCCACCAGCAGGTTCAGGCCGGGACGCGGGTTGTCCGTCAGCAACAGCTTCACCAGCTCGTCGCGGACCCGCTCCGCGGAGACGATCCCGATGCGCGGAGCCATCTGGGTCATCGCCGTCACCACGTCTTCGTCCGGCTGGAAGCCGAGCTGCGAAGTGAACCGCGCAGCGCGCATCATCCGCAGCGGGTCGTCGGAGAACGACAGCTCAGCCGCCGCCGGCGTCCGGATCACCTGGGTGTGCAGGTCGCCGAGGCCACCGAACGGGTCGAGCAGAGCACCGTCGACGGTGTTCAGCGCCATCGCGTTCACCGTGAAGTCGCGGCGCACGAGGTCGCCGCCCAGGTGGTCGCCGAACTGCACCTCCGGCTTGCGCGTGTGGTCGACGTAGCTGTCGGCGCGGAACGTGGTGATCTCGACCAGCCACTCCCTGCCGTCGGACTCGGTGATGCGGCAGGCGATCGTGCCGAAGGAGCGTCCGACGTCCCAGACAGCCTTCGTGACCTTGCGCACCAGCGCCTCGATCACGTCCGGTCGGGCAGAGGTGGTGTAGTCCAGGTCGTTGCCGAGCCGGCCCATCAGCGCGTCACGCACGGAGCCACCCACCAGGTACAGCGACTCCCCTGCTTCCTCGAACAGTCGGGCGAGCTTGCGGACCTTGGGCCCGGCCGAGAGCACGTCGGCGAGCGCAAGCTGCTGTTGTTCGGTCAGGTTGGGCACAACCGGGTACTTTACCGGCCCCCGGCGCGTGAGGGTGCTGCCGGTCGGGTGACGCCGACCCCCGTACGATGGGACGGTGATCGGCACCACCATCGGCAGGCGGCGGGTCTTCGCGCTCCTCCTGTCGTGGGGGGCAGCCGTGGGCCTGCTGAGCCTCGTCAACCCCGTCCCCGCGCACGCAGCAACGCTGCAGGTGAGCTTCACCGTGACCTCGCTGGCCGTGTCCGGGACGAAGGGGAAGGACGAGGTCACCGTGCAGGGCACCGTGACCAACACGGGCGACACCCCCGCGTACGGCGTCCAGGTGCTGCTGTGGAGCAGCAGGGACGCGATCCGCGACCTCGCGACGCTGCGCCAGGCGGGCACCAACAAGGCAGGCTGGGGCGCACGCCTCGCCATCGACGCCGACCATTACGCGGTCATCACCACCTCGGCGGTGCCGTTCGCGCCCGGCACGAGCCGGCAGATCGAGCTGCGCGCGACCCTCGCCGACCTCGGGTTCACCAGCAGGGGAGCCGTGTACGCCTTCGGCGCCGACGTGATCGCCTCCGCGGACGCCGGGGGCAACTACTCCACGGTCGGCCAGTTGCGCACCTTCGTGCCGCTCCCCGGCAAGACGCCGGTGCCCATCACGTCGGTCGTGCTGCTGAGCGCCACCCCGACCAAGCTCGTCGACAACCTGTTCCGTGACGACAGCCTCACCGTCGAACTCGGCAAGCGGCTGGAGAACCTGCTCACCGCTGCCGCCCGGCCCGGCATGGGCTGGCTGATCGACCCCGCGCTGCTCGACGAGGTGCGCGACATGTCCGACGGCTACCAGGTGAGGGACGGTGCCGGCACGCGTCCGGGCACCGGCCAGGATGTCGCGACCGCCTGGCTGGCCCGCTTCGAGAAGCTCGACCGCCACGCCGGCGGACGCACCATGTTCGCCAACCCCGACGTCAACGCCGGCCGGATCACCAGGGACTCCGAGTTGGTCCACCGGGCACGGGCCGCGACGGAGCCCGTCGCCGGCGTCGACGACCTGCCCCTCGTGGTGGTTCCTGCGGGCAACATCCTGCCCGCAGCCACCTACGACTACCTGTCCGACTCCGGCGCAGAGGCAATCATGGCTGTGAACGCCGGCGCTGCCGGCGCCTTGCAGAGCGGGGACGCGGAGCCGCGCGTGCTGGCGATCGCCGCACAGGTGCCCGGGGCGGCCCAGACCCCGGCCCTCGAGCGGCACCAGTTGGCCTTGGCCGCTGCCCTGATCGCTGGCGGCAAGGGCCAGGTACGGCTGCTCGACAGCCTGAACGACCTCGCGGAGGACGAGGCGACCACCACGGAGTGGATGGTGCGCCGCGACCTGGGTTCCCTGCTGGCCAGCACCCCCGGCGTCGCCCACGTCGCGCTGGGCACGGACAAGCCGCCGCGACTCGGCCCCGGCCAGCTGGAAACGATCAAGCGGCTCACCGGAGAGTTCGAGGCGTACGGCAACCTGGTTCCCCAGTCGGCCCTGATCGACCAGTCGGATGCTGCGATCACCCGCACCACCTCAACGGCCTGGATCGGCAACTCGGCAGGCTTCGACGCCCAGGTCAACGGGCTGGCAGCCCTCGTCGGGGGCACCGAGGTCGGCCGCTCGGTGACCCTGGACGCCAGCCACCGGTTCCTGATGTCGTCGCGCACCAACCAGTTCCCCGTGACGGTCACCAACAACCTCGCGGAGCAGATCCGGGTGCAGGTGGTGGTCCGTACGGACAACCCGCAGCGGCTCACCGTTCCGCCGTCCGCCCTTGTCACCGTCGATCCTGGCCAGAGCGTCACCGTGAACATCCGCCCGGAGGCGACCTCCAACGGCCTCGTGATCGCCCGCGCCTACGTCGCAACGGCGGACGGTCACCGCGTGAGCGAGGACACCTCCATCACCGTCGAAATCACCGACCTCGGCGTCGTGGCGTGGATCATCGTCGGGGTATCCGGGTTCGTCCTCGTCGGCGCGACAGCGTGGCGCATCCGTCAGGTGCGCCGCCGCACGGCCGCAACCCAGACGCAGGTGCTGGACGCATGAGCGACGCACAAGCGGGCGGGCACCGGCTGATCAGCGCGACGGCCGTGATGGCATCGGGAACGATGGTGTCGCGCGTGCTCGGGCTGGTCAGGGCCATGCTGATCGCCTTCGTCCTCGGCAACGGCACCCGCCAGGTCGAGGCCTTCAACTACGCCAACACCGTCCCCACCACGCTCTACCTCCTGCTGGCCGGCGGCACCCTCAACAACGTGCTGGTGCCGCAGGTCGTTCGCGCCGTCACGCACGACGAGGACGGGGGCAAGGCCTTCGTCGACCGGATCATCACCGGCTTCGTGCTCATCCTCGGCATCCTCACCCTGCTGGTCACCTTCGCGACACCGCTCGTGATGAGCCTGTTCGCCCGCGCCTGGACGGCGCCACAGATGGCGGACCACTGGGACTCGCTGTTGCTGATGAGCTACATCTGCGCGCCGCAGTTGTTCTTCTACGGCGTCTTCTTCCTGATCGGGCAGGTCCTCAACGCGCGGGACCACTTCGGCCCGATGATGTGGGCACCGATCGCCAACAACGTGGTCTCGATCGGCGTCTTCGGCCTCTACCTGTGGGTGTGGGGCAACCAGACGGCGGCGAGTGGCCAGCCCTTCACCACACAGCAGGCCTGGCTGCTGGCGCTGGGATCCACGATCGGAATCGTCGTGCAGACGCTGGCGCTGCTGCCCTTCCTGAAGCGCGCCGGCTTCAGCTACCGTCCGCGCTTCGACCTGAAGGGGACGGGGCTGGGCCGCACCTTCCATGTGGCCAAGTGGATGGTGGGCTACGTTGCCCTGACCACCCTCGTACAGATGCTGGTCGCCAACCTGGCCTCCGGCGCGACGGTCGTGAACAACGCCGATGCCGGCGGCGGCGCAGGCTGGACGGTCTACCAGAACGCCTACCTCGTCTGGATCCTGCCGCACTCTCTGCTGACGGTGTCGCTGGCCACAGCGATGCTGCCGTCCGCCTCGCGGTTCGCCGTCGCCGGCGACCGTGCCGGGGTGGCCGCGGAGACCACGCGCGCGCTCCGTCTCGCCACGACGTTCCTCGTGCCCGCGTCGGTCGGACTCGCCGTGCTCGCCGTGCCGATCAGCCGGCTGGCGTTCGGCAACGGCAGTGGGGCGAACGACTACATCTTCATCGCCTGGGCCCTGATCGCCTTCGCCATCGGACTGATCCCGTTCACGATCCAGTACCTGTACCTGCGTGCGTTCTTCGCCATGGACAACACCAGGACGCCGTTCCTGCTGCAGCTCTGGATCAGCGGCGCCAACGCTGTTGCGGCCCTTGCCCTCGCCCTGCCATGGAGCGACGGCCACACCGTTGCAGCGCGTCTTGCGATCGCCTACAGCATTTCGTACTTCGTGGGAGTGGCCATCACCCACCTCGTCCTGCGCAGACGACTGCCGGAGCTTCCCGGCCGGCAGACCCTGCAGCACCTCGGACGCCTGCTGGTCGCGTCCGTGCCTGCAGGCGCTGTGGCGTGGGTGATCACGTGGTGGTTCGAGCGCTACCCGAGCTTCCTGCTCCGTGCGGTGGGGCTGGCGCTGGCCGGCCTCGTCGCCGTGCTGGTGTTCTTCTTCGCTGCGAAACGGCTTGGCATTCCTGAGACCACCTCCCTGCTGCAGGTTCTGCGCCGTCCGCGTGGAGGCGACGATGACGCCGTCCAGGCGATCATCGACGAGTCGGACTCGGAGGATGAGCGGCAGTCCGACGAGCTGAACCCCGACCCGGACGGCGCCGGCGTCTTCGTGCCGGTCAACCCGGCCGACGGGCCACCCGCGGAGGTACTGGACTTCCCCGAACCGCCGATCGCCGGCACCCCGGAGGCGGAGCTCACCACCGGACGCGTGCTGGGTGACCGCTTCCGGCTGGAGGAACAGCTGGCGTTCCGCGACCGGACGCAGACCTGGCGGGCCCACGACGTCATCCTCGGCCGCGCCGTCCTCGTGCACCTGCTCGACAGCGCCGACCCGCGCACGTCGGAGGTGCTCCGGCTCGGACGCGACGCGGCCCTCGCCACGGACTCGCGGTTCCTGCGCGTGCTCGATGTCGTCGAATCCGAGCCCGGCACAGAGCCCTACCTCGTCTACGAGTACTCGGCGGGCCAGACGCTGGAGAAGGTGCTGCGCTCCGGGCCGCTGACCGGTGTCGAGACGGCCTGGGTGGTGCGTGAGGTCGCAGACGCCCTCGTGGGGTTGCACGCCCAGGGGCTGTACCACCGCCACCTCAGTCCCGCGACCCTGCTCATCACGGGCTCCGGCAACGTGAAGGTTGTCGGCTTCGGCGTCAACGAGGTCAACCAGACCGACAGCCACCTCAACGGCGAGGCCGCCGATGTCCGCGCCCTCGGCCAGCTGATGTACGCCTGCCTCGTCGCCCGCTGGCCCGGCGGCGACCGCTACGGCCTCGCCGCAGCCCCGGTCGTCGAGGGGCACTGGGTGCTGCCCAGCCGGGTGCGCAACGGGGTCGCTCCTGCCGTCGATCAGGTGGTCGACCGCATCCTCTCCCCGGTGCCGCAGGCCCATGCCACCCGGCTGACCACGGCGCAGGATGTGACCACACAGCTCTCCCTCGTGCTGGGCCCGATGAGCGCGTCCCACGACCTCAGGGCGCGGCTGCACCCCACCGTCGACCCCGACAGCGCCCCGCCGCCACCGGTCTCCACCGTCGCGCCCCCGATGCCGACGCCTGCCGCGAGCCGCTACACGGCTTCAGTCCCGCTGGACGACGAGGACGAGGATCCCGGCGACGAGACCGCCCCGTTCGTGGATGTTGCGCTCAGTCACGGCGACTCCTTCACCCCTGTTCCCCCGCCCGCCGTCTCTCCCGCTGTGCCTGCAGCGCCCGTGGAGAAGAAGCCGCGCCTTCAGCTGCGGCTCCCGCACCTGCGCCGCCCCTCCAGGCCGGTCCTCATCGGCGGCGTCGCGTTGCTCGTTGTCGCAGTGCTGATCGCAGCCGTCTGGTCCGTCCGCCCGACATCATCGTCGCCGGTGGCCGCCACCAGCTTGAAGGTGGCGAAGGCCACCGACTTCGACCCGAAGGCCGACGGCGGCGGCGGTGCGGAGAACGCCAAGCAGGCCAAGCTCGCCATCGACGGAGATCCGGCGACGCTGTGGCGTACCGAGCGGTACAAGAAGCTGCCGACACTGGGCGGGATCAAGCCGGGCGTGGGCCTCGTGCTCGACCTCGGAGCCGTGCGGCACGTGACCGGCGTCGACCTGCAGCTCAGCGGCGTGGGCACCAGCGTCGAGGTGCGGATTCCCAAGGCCACGGCCGCCGCGGCCCCCATGAAGTCGATCGACCAGTGGACGAAGCTCGCCAGCATCGACGACGCGGCAGAGCAGGTCCAGCTTCCCCTGACCAGGACGCAGGACACCCGCTACGTGCTGGTCTACCTCACCTCGCTCGCGCCGATGGGCGACGGCTACTTCCGCAGCGGGATCGCGGAGATCACCGTCCACGGCAACTAACTGCGGCACAACTTCGTACATCCGGAACCGGACCGGAAGAGAAATCACCCGGCATCGGTCGCTAAGCTCGAACCAGTCTTCGGGGGAAGGCTCGGGGGGGCATGAAAATGCTGCGCTTGACCGCACTCGGTATTGGGGCATGCCTGGCATTCGCTGTGGCTCTCCCCTCTTCGCCGACCGCCGCGGCCACCCCGCCGGCTCCGTCCCTCCCTGCCGCGTCCGTCGCTGCGAATATCGACGTCGCACCGGGGGAGCAGAACGTCCCCGTGAGGGCGGCAGCCACCGAATCGCACGCACCGTGGGGGCTGGACCGCATCGACCAGTCGGCCCTGCCGCTGGACGGAAGGTTCACCACCGGGCGGACCGGGTCGGGAGTGACGGTCTACGTCCTCGACACCGGCATCGACCCCGCCAACCCCGATATCAAGGGAAGGGTGGCGAAGGGCAAGTCATTCGTCTACGACGGCCGTGGCACCGCAGACTGCAACGGGCACGGCACCCATGTGGCCGGTGTCATCGGCGGCAAGATCTATGGGGTGGCGAAGCGGGTGACCCTCGTGCCGGTGCGCGTCCTCGACTGCGACGGCAACGGCGATGCATTCAGCACGGCCCAGGCTCTCGACTGGGTGGCGTCGAAGCACAAGCGCGGCGTCCCTGCGGTTGCGAACCTGAGCCTCTCCGGCGGGTACAGCCGGGCGGAGAACCAGGCCGTGCAGCGGCTGATCGCCGATGGCGTCACGGTGGTGACCGCGGCGGGCAACAACATGGCCAGTGCCTGTAGCTACTCGCCCGGCTCGGCGAAGAACGCCCTCACGGTCGCAGCCTCGGACGAGGCCGACCTCCAGGTCCCCAGTTCCAACTTCGGGTCCTGCGTCGACCTGTACGCCCCCGGTTCGGGCATCGCCGCGGCGGCAGGCGCGGGACGTGCTGCGTCGTACCGCTCCGGCACCTCGATGGCCTCCCCCCATGTGGCAGGGGCGGCCGCACTGATCCTCGCCCGGCACCACAAGTGGTCCCCTGCGAAGGTGGGCGCCCAACTCCTGAAGCTCAGTCTCGCCAACGCGATCAGCAACAACCCTGGCGGCACACCCAACCGGCTGCTGAACATCGCACCGACGATCACCTCGATCAGGCCCGGCTACCTGCCACTGAACACCACGGCGAAGGTCACCATCACCGGACGCGGGTTGTCTGCCGTGGAGAAGGTGTACTTCGACGGGGTCGCAGGCACACGGTTGAAGGTGAACTCCGACACCCGGCTGACGGTGCGCGCGCCGGCACGGAAGCG
Source organism: uncultured Actinomycetota bacterium (assembly GCA_963799235.1). Classification (GTDB taxonomy): domain Bacteria; phylum Actinomycetota; class Actinomycetes; order Propionibacteriales; family Propionibacteriaceae; genus Propionicimonas. The sequence goes on from CAWCWL010000002.1 coordinate 951,302, forward strand.
CGAGGACGCGGCCCCGGTCGTCGCCACAACGGCTCTGTCGAGCTCCAATCGCAACCTCCGGCTCTTCTACCGCAAGGCCCCCGTCGTGACCTCGGTCGCACCGGCCCAGGGCCTGACCGCCGGCGGCACCCCCGTGAAGATCAGGGGGAAGTGGCTGGGCGACGCGGTCTCGGTCCGGTTCGGCAGCCTGGCAGCGTCGTTCCGCGTGGTCTCCGACACCGAGATCGTCGCTTCGGCGCCCGCCCAGGGCATCGGCTCCGTCGACATCATCGTGCAGACCACGGCCGGCAGGGCCGTCACGTCAGGCACGCGGTTCAGCTACGGCGAAGCGCCTCGGGTCACCGGCATTTCGCCGGGAAGCGGGGACGTGGACGGCGGAACCACCGCGACCATCACCGGCAAGGGCTTCCACGGCCTGAAGTACGTCACGTTCGGCGACACCCAGGCCACCCTGAACGAAATCACCCCCACCTCCATCACCGTCACCGTGCCCGGACACAACCCGGGCACCGTCGCCGTTCGGGTCGTCGGGGCGTACGGCACCAGCGACGCCACCACCTCCGCGAACTACACCTACCTGGCCCGCCCTGCGCCACAGGCCACAGCGGTCTCCCCCGCCACCGGCGGGGTTGCAGGGGGCACCCGGGTCACCATCCGCGGGACCCATCTCTCCGGGACCCTCGCCGTCATGTTCGGCAGTACCACCGGAACGTCGCTCACCATCGTGTCGCCGACCGAGCTGGTGGTCACGGCCCCTGCGCACCCCGCCGGGAGCGTGGACGTCACTGTGCTGAACCCCGCCGGCGCCTCCGCCGCGGCCGGGTACGCGACGTTCACCTACCGGTGACCGCGCACCATCGGGTTGAGGCCGGAGTCGGGACACGCGGGACCCCCGGACACGGCAACGCCGCCGGGATCCGAAGATCCCGGCGGCGTCGTCGGTCAAGCGAGCTTCACTCGCCGCTGTCCTCGTCGACCCAGTCGAAGGTCTTGGTGACAGCCTTCTTCCACTGACGGTACAGGCGAGCGCGCTCGTCCTGCTCCGTGCTCGGGATCCAGCGCTTGTCCTCGGCCCAGTTGGCGATGACGTCCTCTTCACCGTTCCAGTACCCGGTCGCGATGCCGGCTGCGTAAGCCGCACCGAGAGCGGTGGTCTCGGCAACAACCGGACGCACCACGGGAACGCCGAGCTGGTCGGCCTGGAACTGCATGAGGGTGTCGTTCATCGTCATGCCGCCGTCAACCTTGAGCTCGGCGAGCTTGACGCCCGAGTCGGCTTCCATGGCGTCCAGGACCTCGCGGGTCTGGAAGGCGGTGGCCTCCAGGACGGCGCGGGCGATGTGGCCACGGTTGACGTAACGGGTGAGGCCGACGATCGCGCCACGGGCGTCTGCACGCCAGTACGGTGCGAACAGGCCGGAGAATGCCGGGACGACGTAGCAACCACCGTTGTCGTCCACCGAGTTCGCGAGATCTTCGATCTCGGGAGCGGAGGAGAACATCTTCAGGTTGTCGCGCAGCCACTGCACCAGCGAACCGGTGACAGCGATGGAACCCTCGAGTGCGTAGATCGGCTTGTCGTCGCCGATCTTGTAGCACAGGGTGGTCAGCAGGCCGTTCTTGGAAGGAACGATCTCCTCGCCGGTGTTCATGATCATGAAGCAGCCGGTGCCGTAGGTGTTCTTCGCCATGCCCGGCTTGAAGGCAGCCTGGCCGAAGGTGGCAGCCTGCTGGTCGCCCAGGTCGCCTGCGACCGGGATGCCACCGAGGAGGCCCTCTTCGCGGCCGTAGCCGTAGACCTGCGACGACGACTTGATCTCGGGCAGCATGCTCATCGGAATGGTCATGTCGGCCGCGATCTCCGCGTCCCAGGCCAGGGTGTTGAGGTCCATCAGCATGGTGCGGGAGGCGTTGGTGACATCAGTCACGTGCACGCCGCCGTTGACGCCACCGGTCAGGTTCCAGATGACCCAGGTGTCCATGTTGCCCATGACCAGCTTGCCGGCCTCGGCATCGGCGCGAGCGCCTTCGACGTTGTCAAGGACCCACTTGACCTTGGGGCCGGAGAAGTACGTCGCGAGGGGCAGGCCCACGCGGCTCTTGTACTTGTCCTGGTCGCCGCCGCCGAGCTCTTCGACGATCTTGCCGGTGCGGGTGTCCTGCCAGACGATCGCGTTGTAGACCGGAACACCGGTCTCCTTGTTCCAGACAAGGGTGGTCTCGCGCTGGTTGGTGATTCCGACTGCCTGGATGTTGTCCTTGTTCAGGCTGGCCTTTGCCAGTGCCTCGGCGACGACCTCGCGAACGTTGTCCCAGACCTCGATGGCGTTGTGCTCAACCCAACCGGCCCGCGGGAAGATCTGCTCGTGTTCCTTCTGCCCAACGGAGACGATCTGGCCTTCGTGGTTGAAGATGATTGCGCGGGAACTGGTCGTTCCCTGGTCAATCGCAAGGATGTACTTGTCTGCCATGGATAATTCCTTCCACGTCATTGTTTAAGGATGATGGTTTTCAGGAGCGGGTCGGCGGCAACCGGCCCGCTTCGTCTTTGGTGTGGGGGCGGGTATCGGGGTGGGTGAGCCCGGAGGCCCACCCACCGTCAGTTGATCACGCAGGCAGCAGGATGCCGCTCACGAGGCCGGCGAGAACGCCGCCGATGATCGGGCCGACAACCGGAACCCAGGAGTAGCCCCAGTCCGATCCACCCTTGCCCTTGATCGGCAGGACGAAGTGCGCAATGCGCGGGCCGAGGTCACGGGCGGGGTTGATGGCGTACCCGGTGGGACCACCGAGGGATGCGCCGATGCCGACGATCAGCAGTGCGACGCCGAGAGCGCCGAGCCAGCCGAGGTCGGTGGACTTCCAGTGGCCGGCAGCGAGCACGACGAACACCAGCACGAAGGTGGCGATTGCCTCGGTGACCAGGTTCCAGCCGTAGTTACGGATGGCAGGACCGGTGGAGAACACGCCGAGCTTGGTGGCCGCGTCGGGCTCCTCATCGAAGTGCTGCTTGTAGGTCAGCCAGCACAGGACTGCACCAATGAAGGCGCCGATGAATTGAGCGCCGATGTAGGTGGAGATGGAGGCGATGTCCACCGGGACACCGGCGACGAACTCCTTGGCGCCGGAAGCGACGATACCCAGGGTGACGGCCGGATTGAGGTGGCCGCCGGACTTGTACGCGACGATGACACCGGCGAAGACCGCCAGGCCCCATCCCCAGTTGACGAATAGGAAGCCGGTGCCGTTGCCCTTGGACTTGGTCAACGCGGTGTTGGCGACAACGCCACCACCCAGGAGGAGCAGCATTGCGGTGCCGACTACCTCAGAGAGGAAAATGGTCCCCAGCACTTCATTCTCACTTTCAGACACCCGATTCGGGCGTCAGTTTGGGCGTCCCTAGGACGCATGCGATGTGATCTTTGTCTTGTCAGACGGTACGGATGAGAACAGACACCTCTTCGGGGTGCCGCGCCCCGTTCGCCCGTAGGGGGGCGTCGTGCGCCGGATAGGTGTACTGGGAGACAGCCGAAACGCTGCTGTGCGTACGGTTGACATGGCGGTGGCCCAACAGGTTCACCGGAGCCCTCTCTCGTGGATCGCGTCCGCCGAGGCTCGTAGGCACGGACGTGCAGGGAAACAGTGGCCGGCGGGATCGGTCTCTTCGTTGATCTCCGATGCGAAGGCCCCGACGGTGCGCGCACCCGCGCCAACCGTTGAGAGGTTCATCTGACTCCTTCGTACCCGCTGAACCACACCGTTAGGGGCACGACGCATTGATCGCGCTAACCCCGTCCCATTAGGCCTCATCTTGCTTATGGATGAACGCATGCGCTAGACCTATGCACGAACGTGCAAGGGAAGGGTGCAAGGTTGAACGAGCGCTACGAGGACATGTATCAAGCTGCCTCTCGCTACTACATTCAGGGTGAGACGATGGAGAGCATTGCTCACCAGTTGCGGCTGTCGCGCTCCTCCGTCTCGCGGCTGCTGAAGGACGCGAGGGACACCGGTCTCGTCCGCATCAGCCTCGCCGACCACAGCGGCTCGCAGTCGCCCATCGCATCCACCCTCAGCCGGCACTTCGGCGTCCGGGTACACATGGTTTCGGTGCGGGAGAACGCCAACGAGAACGTCCGCTTCGACCAGGTGGCCCGTCTCGCCGGTCGCCTGTTCACCGAGGCCGTCGATGACCACCAGCTGATCGGCGTCGCCTGGGGCGTCACCCTCTCCCACGTGGTGAAGCACCTCGGCCGGCGTCCGCTGGTGGGCTCGACCGTCGTCCAGATCAACGGTGGCGCGAACCAGCGCAGCTCCGGTATCCCCTACATCGGCGAGATCCTGCAGTCGATCGGTGACGCCTTCGACGCCCGCGTCGTGCTGTTCCCCGTGCCTGCCTTCTTCGACTACGCGGCGACCAAACAGGCGATGTGGCGTGAGCGGTCGGTACAGAACGTGCTGAAGCTGCACCAGAAGCTCGACCTCGCCGTGTTCGGTGTCGGGAGCCTGGAGGGGCGGGTGCCGTCCCACGTGTACACCGCCGGCTACATGGACGCGTCCGACATGCGCGCACTCGCCTCGGACGGCGTGGTGGGCGATGTCTGCACCGTCCTGCTGCGCGAGGACGGCTCGTACGCCGACGTCACGCACAACGAGCGCGCCACCGGCCTGACACCGGCGGAACTGCAACGCATCCCGCGGCGGATCTGCGTTGTCGCCGACCCGTCCCGGGCACCGGCCGTCGTCGGCGCACTGCGCGCAGGCGTCGCCACCGACATCGTCCTCGACGAGGGCACCGCCCGGGCGATCCTCGACCGTGCCCGTCTCTGACCCTGGGCCCGGCGGAGGGCCGCTGTCGATTTCCCAGCCCGACTAGGCAGGGCTGCACGTCTGAGCGACCTTACGTACCGGTGGTGTCTAGTCCACTCGGCTCTGGTTAGTTTGATGGCGACGGCGCACTGTTGCGCTGCCCGGACGTCGATGGAGCTTCCAGGGCCGCCGGCGTCGCAGTGAGAGCGGGAGGGTCTACGTGAGAAAGCTGGCGGTTGACGTTGTAGTCATCGGTGGCGGCTCTACCGGGGCCGGCGTGGTGCGGGACGTGGCGATGCGGGGTTACAGCGCAGTGCTGCTCGATCGTGCCGACCTGGGCCAGGGCACCACCGGCCGATTCCACGGGCTGTTGCATTCCGGCGGACGGTACGTCGTGAGCGATCCACTGTCGGCGACCGAGTGTGCGCAGGAGAACGCGATCCTCGCCCGCATCCAGGCATCTGCCATCGAGACCACCGGCGGTTACTTCGTGACCTGCCCCGGCGACGACCCCGCCTTCGCGGACAAGTTCCTCGCCGGTGCGGCAGCAACCAGCGTGCCCGCCCACGAGATCGCCGTCACTGAGGCCCTGCGCAACGAGCCGCGTCTCAACCCGGGCATCATCCGCGCCGTGGAGGTCGAGGACGGCACCGTCGACGGCTGGCAGCTGGTGTGGGGCGCTGCGAACTCCGCCAAGGCCTACGGCGCTCAGGTGCTGACCTACCACCCGGTCACAGGCATCGACCGTGAGGGAAACCGGGTCTCTGCCGTGCACTGCACCGACCTGAAGTCCGGCGAAGAGGTGGTCATCGACTGCAACTTCGTGCTCAACTGCGCAGGCCCGTGGGCCGGCCAGATCGCCCACATGGCCGGCGCCGACCCCGTCGACGTGATCCCCGGCCGCGGCATCATGATCGCGATGAACCACCGCCTCGTGAACCGCGTGGTCAACCGGATGATCTACCCGGCCGACGGCGACATCCTCGTGCCCGTGCACACGGTGAGCATCATCGGCACAACGGACGTGAAGGTCGACGACCCGGACAACCTTGCGATCGAGCACGACGAGGTCCAGCAGATGCTGGACGCCGGCGAGGTGCTGATCCCGGGCTTCCGCAGCGCCCGCGCCCTGCACGCCTGGGCCGGAGCACGCCCGCTGATCAAGGACAAGCGCGTCGCTGCCGCCGACACCAGGCACATGAGCCGCGGCATGGCTGTCATCGACCACACCGAACGTGACGGCCTCGACGGCATGCTCACGATCGGTGGCGGCAAGCTCACCACGTACCGGCTGATGGCAGAGCACATCGTCGACGCCATGTGCGACAAGCTCGGCGAGAAGCGCGAGTGCCGCACGGCCAAGGAGAACATCCCCGGGCCGGAGCCGACCAAGAACTACGTCGTGACCCACCGTCTCGAGGAGCGCGAGCACGACCGCCTCGACGAGCAGATCATCTGCGAGTGCGAGCTGATGAGCCGCAAGATGTTCACCGACGCCCTGGCCAACCAGCCCAAGGGCACCTTCGACGACCTGCGCCGCCAGCTGCGGCTGGGCATGGGTCCCTGCCAGGGCGGCTTCTGCACCACGCGCGCCACCGGCATCGCGCTGGAGACCGATCACATCGACATCGAGCGGGCCAACGGGCTGCTCCGACTGTTCCTGAAGAACCGCTGGATCGGCCTGTGGCCCATCCTCTACGGCGACCAGGTACGCCAGACAGCGCTGGACAACTGGATCTTCCAGGGCACCCTCGACGTCGAGCACCTGCCGCAACCCGAGAGTGAGGTGGCACTGTGAGCCGCGTCGTCGTGATCGGGGCCGGTCTCGCCGGCCTCACCGCAGCCAGCCGCCTGGCCGCAGGCGGTGCGAGCGTCACCCTGCTGAGCAAGGGCATCGGCGGGCTGCAACTCGGCCAGGGCACCATCGACGTGCTGGGCTACACGCCCGACCGGGTCACCAACCCGGTGCTGACCCTCGCAGCCATCGCCTCCTCGCGTCCCGAACACCCGTACGCGATGATCGGCGCGGCCGGCGTCCACACCGGCATCGAGTACCTCAAGGGCCTGCTCGGAGCGGAACTCCTCGTGGGGGATGCCGAGGCCAACTACCAGCTGCCCACGGCGGTCGGGGCGATCCGTCCCACCTGCCTCGTGTCGCCGAGCATGGTCGCCGGCCACCTGAAGGCCGACGCGAAGCTGGTGATCGTCGGACTGCGGCGACTGAAGGACTTCCAGCCCAAGCTGGTCGCCCAGAACCTCGCCCGCACCACCCTGCCCGACGGCGGCCACGTGACCGTCCGGCACCTGAGCATCGACGTACCGGCCCGCGACGGCGAGGCCGACTCCAGCGGTCTCACCTACGCCCGCGCCTTCGACGACCCTGCCTTCCGGGTCGGCTTCGCCGACACGCTCCGTCCGCTGCTGGCCGAGGGTGAGACGGTGGGCCTGCCCGCCATCCTCGGGCTGAAGGACCTCACAGCGTGGTCGGACCTGGCCGACAAGCTGGGACACCCCGTGTTCGAGATCCCGCTGCCGCCGCCCGCCGTCCCAGGGATGCGGCTCAACGCGGCGCTCCTGGCCACGGCCAAGGCTGCCGGCGTCCGGATGGTGCCGGGGAGCCGGACGGTGGGCTTCCGGGCCGCCGACGGCGCCATCCTGGGCGTGACCATCGAGGCTGCCGGAGCACCGCGCGAGTTCACGGCGGACGCCTTCCTGCTCGCCGCCGGCGGGTTCGAGTCGGGAGCGCTGGCGATGGACTCGCACGGCGTGGTGACGGAGACCCTGTTCGGGTTGCCGCTGGCCGGTCTCGACGCGGAACCGCTTGTCCACGGTGACTACTGGGGCGCAGAACAGCCGCTGTTCCGTGTGGGCGTGCGCGTCGCCGGCGACATGCGGGTACTGAACGGGGCAGGGGCCATCGTCCACCCCAACCTCTACGCGGCCGGCGGCATCATCGGCGGCTCGTCACGGTGGGCGGAGAAGTCCGGCGACGGCATCGCCCTCGGCAGTGCCATCCTTGCCGCTGATTCGATCCTGAAGGAGTTGGCATGACCCTTCGTGACGACCGGGACCTCCCGATCGCATCCTCGAGCCCACACGGGCCGGTCTCCTCAGGGCTGGCTTCGGGCCTCGAGTTCGCCGGCCACGAGCTGTCCCGGGCCACCCTGGACGCCTGCGTGAAGTGCACGATCTGCGAGACGGCCTGCCCGGTGTCCGCGGTCACGCCGCTGTTCTCCGGCCCGAAGTTCGTCGGGCCGCAGGCCGAGCGGTTCCGCAACGGCGAGAGCGTCGACCACTCGCTGGACTACTGCTCCAGCTGTGGCGCGTGCACCCTTGCCTGCCCGCAGGGCGTCCAGATCGCAGAGCTGAACAGCCAGGCGCGTGCGGTGATGAAGGCCGACCACATGCCGGTGCGCGACCAGCTGATCACCCGCACGACGCTGATGGGCATGATGATGACGCCGGTGGCGCCGCTCGCCAACGCTGCGCTGCACAACAAGCCGATCCGCACGATCGTCGAGAAGGTCATCGGCATCCACCGGGACGCCCCGATGCCGCCGGCCCAGACCCAGACCCTTCAGGGTTGGCTGAAGAAGCGGAAGGCGCCGGCGAAGGCACCCACCCGTGGCCCGGTCGTGTTCTTCCACGGCTGTGCCGGTGGTTACTTCGAGGTCGAGACCTCGAAGAAGTCCATCGAGGTGCTGGAATACCTCGGCTACGAGGTGATCGTGCCGAAGCAGGGGTGCTGCGGGCTCGCCCAGCAGTCCAACGGGCTGTTCGACCAGGCGTCCGCAGCCGTCCTGAAGCTGTGCGACGAGCTGCGCTCTGCCGGCAAGGACCTGACGATCATCTCCTCGTCCGGCTCCTGCACCGGCATGCTCAAGCACGAGGCGCACGAGATCATGGGCGTCTCCGAGGAGAAGCTGATCGACGTCGGGACGCGCATCCGGGACATGATGGAGTTCCTGCTCGACCTGCATGACGCCGGTGAACTGCCGACCGACTTCCAGGCGATCGACATGACCGTGCCGTACCACGCACCCTGCCAGCTGAAGAGCCAGGGCATGGGCCAGCCGGCCGTCGAGGTGCTCAAGCTGATCCCCGGCCTCACGATCGTCGAGTCCGGAGCGGTCTGCTGCGGCATCGCCGGCACCTACGGCCTCAAGAAGGAGAAGTACGAGGTCGCCCAGGCCGTCGGCAAGCCGTTGTTCGACATGGTCAAGCGCACCAATCCCGACCTCGCCCTGTGCGACACGGAGACCTGTCGCTGGCAGATCGAGCAGTCCTCCGGCGTCAAGACCGAGCACCCCATCTGGATGGTCCACCGCGCCTACGGCCTGTCGTAGGCCCCCGGTCAAAGAGTCCGACACGAAAGGGGACTGTCCCCTTTCGTGTCGACGGCCTGTCGGAGGCCCACCGCGTTCGAGAGTCCGGCATGAAAGGGGACTGTCCCCTTTCGTGCCGATTCTCGCGTCGCGCACCGTCAGGGACCGATGGCGTGCGCGCACCGGCCGGCGAAGGTGCTGCGTAGGCGGTAGCCCGACCCTCCCACTTGCGAGGGCTGGGTCGAGGTCAGCCTCGGGCGTCGAACTCCCGGACGAAGACCGGCACCGTGGCGGTCGATGACGCCTTGTCGTAGCGGTACCCGGCACCGTCGAACTGCTTCAGCGCACCAGCCGTGCGGACGCGGTTGAGCACCAGCCAGGCGGCGAGTTCGCCACGAGCGCGCTTGGCGAAGAAGGACACCACGCCACGCCTCCCGCGGGGATCGGTGTCCTCGAAGCGCGGCGAGACGACGGGCGCGCCAAGGGCGTCCGTCCGCACCGACCCGAAGTACTCACCGGACGCAAGGTTGATCACGACCCCGGCACCCGGCGATGCTGCGAGGTCCTCGCGCAGCAGGTCGGTGATGGTCGTGCCCCACCAGTCGTACAGCGAGCGGCCACGATCGGACGACAGCCGCGTGCCCATCTCGAGCCGGTAGGGCTGCATGAGGTCCAGCGGACGCAGCACGCCGTACAGCCCGGAGAGGATGCGGATGGTCTTCTGCGCCTCGGTGTAGGCGCGGGTGTCGAAGCGCCGGCGGACGGCGAGGCCCTGGTAGACGTCGCCGTTGAACGCCAGGACGGCCGGCCGCGCGTTCCTGCGCGTGAACGGGGTCTGGAAGGTCGACCAGCGGGTGGCGTTGAGCGCCGCGAGCTCGTCGGAGATGTCGGCGAGCGCCGCGAGGTCGGCTACCGACTTGGTGCGCATCAGTGCGGCCAGTTGTTCCGATTCGGCCAGCAACCGTGGCTGGGTGGGCGCCACCCGGGGCAGCTTCGTTTCGAAGTCCAGCGACTTCGCCGGGGAGAGCAGGATCAGCACGCTGGCGAGCGTACCCCGCAGAAAGGGGACGCTCCTCAGCCCCTATCAGGAAGAAGGGTTCGCTTGTACTCTGGTTGGCAGTGCATCCCCCCCGAGATGCGCCTGAAATCCAGGTGTCCAGAATGAGAACGATCACCCTGCGAGCGACCGCTGTGCTCGTCGCCCTCGCTGCAACCGGCGCGAGCCTGGCTGCTTCCGCCCCCCGGGCCGCTGCCGCAACGACCGTCGAGGCGGCTGCAGCTGCGTTCCAATTGTCCAACGCCACTGTCACGAACGTGAGCGGGACGGGCGACATCACCGACGCGCTCACTGCCGCTGTGTCGTCGGCCGGCGGACCCTCTGCGCCGCGCATCGTGCACCTGCCCGCCGGAGCGCTGACGCTCGATGAGTCCATCCATCCCGCCGACAACGTCTACCTCGTCGCCGACCTGGGCACCACCGTCACCTGGCGGGGAACGAACGGCTTCATGATCCGGTTCGCCAACACGACCGGAGGGGTCTACGGCGGCACCTGGAATGGCGCGGGACGGGCAAGCACCACCTTGATCGGCGTCATCAATGGAACAGTCCACGTCGCCAAGGTCACCGTGACGAGGGCCGGCCAGTACGGGATCGTTGCCCGCACCAACTCAACGCTCGTCATCCGCGACGTGATCGCGACCTCCAACAAGATCGACGGCGTGCACGTGGAGGCCTCCCACCTCGACGCCGTCGGCCTCCGTGCGACCGGCAACCGCCGCAACGGCGTCCAACTCTCCGTCAAGTCGAGCGGAACCATCACCGACAGCGTGCTCAACAGCAACGGGCAAGCCGTCTCTGGCAGCACGACGGGCAAGATCGGCCACGGGCTCGGTGTCGCCGCATCCAGCGTCACCGTCCACAGCTCCAGCATGTCTTCGAACAAGGTGTGCGGGGTTTCGCTGAGCAAATCGGCGCGCGTGGACATCAACGACAGCCAACTCGACCACAATGGTCGCCACGGCCTCGGCACCGTCTCCGGGACCACGGCAACGATCTCCGACTCGACGGTGAACAGCAACGGCTACAACGGCGTGCTCGCGTCCGGCTCGAAGACCCACGTGACCCTCAACCGGGTCACGATTGCGAATGCAAGGGCCAGCGGCATCTCTGTACCCTCGGGCGGCACTGCCACGGTGAGCGACTCCACCATCACCGGCTCCAGGAAGTTCAACATCTCCGTCACAAGGGGCAAGATCACCTTCGGGGGCGCGGGCAATCAGGTGAGCAACAGCCACAGGGACGGCCTTCTGCTCTCCGGCTCGAGATCCAGCGGTCGGATCGAGTCGCCGATTTCGTTCACGAAGAACCGGGGCAGCGCCATCGTCGTGGCGTCGAAGGCGAAGCTGAGGATGGTGCACTGCACGTTCTCGGGCAACAAGCACCAGATCCAGAAGCGTTCCGGCGGCAGGGTCTACTACCTCGCCTGAGGCTTCAGCCTGACACGGTTCGACGGTAGCGGGCGGGCGTGAACCCGAGCACGCGCACGAACTCGTTGGTGAGGTGGGCCTGGTCGGCGTACCCGAGCTCCGTGGCCAGCTCAGCCAGGTCGGCGCCCGGATCGTCCCTGATCCACTCAGCGGCTTCCTGCAGGCGCCGCCGCCGGATCAGCGCTGCCGGGCTCAGCCCGATGTAGGTGCGGGCGAGCCGCTGCAGGGTGCGCTCCGAGACGGCCAGCCGTTCGGCGATGGTCCCGACCCGCCGGATGCCGGGATCCTCGGCGAGTTCGGCCAGGCGGTTCGCAAGGCTGCCCTCCGCCGTCGGTTCACCGGCCCGGGCCACCAGCCAGGCGGCGAACCGCTCCGCAGCAGCAGCCCGTCCCCTTTCCGAGTCGGACGCCATCGCCGCCTCGACGCCGGCGTGGAGGTGGGGTGCCTCGAACGGGACGTAGGCATCGCGCAGGCTGCCGGGATCGGGTGTGAAGAGCGGCACGGCGGCCGGCCGAAGCAGCGCACCGACCGCCCAGCCGTCACCGCTCAGGTCGGTGTGATCGGCGCGGGTGGTCGGGCCGGCGAGGCCCACCATGCCGTTCTCGACGACGAGGTTGAGGGCGGGAAAGCTGATCAGCTCCTGCCGCGACACCTCACCGACGGGCAGGCTCCAGCGGGTGATCCAGAACCAGCGGACGAGCGGCTCTGCCCGGTCCCCGGGCGCGAGGCGGTACAGGGAGGGCAGGCGGTCGGGGTAGAGCGTCCCCCGCGTTGACGCCGGCATGACGCCAGCGTAGGCGGCGACCTGTCGGGAATCTGCAAGAGGTCGTCAGGGGCTGCACCTAGCGTGGGCCCATGACAACACCAGCCACCGGAGAACACACCACCAACGGTCGTCCCAACGGCTACTCCAGCCTCACGCCGTTCCTTGCCGTCTCACCCGCCCGCGACGCCATGGCGTTCTACTGCGACGTGTTCGGCGCAACGGTCGTGGGGGTCACGGAGTTCGGTGACGTCCTCGCACACGCTGAACTCGACCTCGGCAACGGCCGGCTGCAGCTCGGCGAGCCGTCCCCGGAGTACCACCTCGCCGCCCAGTCGACGACCGACGACGCCTCCTACTCCATCGCCCTCTACTGCCCCGACGTGGACGCCCTCGTCGAGCGTGCCGTCGCCGCCGGCGCCGTGGTGCGCGAACCGGTGACCGACTTCGTCTCGGGTGACCGCTACGGCAGTATCCGTGACCCGTTCGGCGTCCGCTGGTCGATCATGACCCGCATCGAGGACATCCCTGACGCGGAGAGCTTCCGCCGGGTCGAGGAGTGGGCAGCGCAGTACGCCGCGACGCAAGGCTGAGCCTCTCCCAGGGAATGCCGGAGGTGTCACGCTGGTTAGGCACCGTGTCACCCCGGGTGCTCGAATGCTCCTTGATCGGCTGGCGCCGATCGCGTCAAGACTCGGACGACCTGCCGCCGCTGCCGCGTCGACAGAGTCGCCTCGTCTAGACTGGGGCACCCACCAGAGACTCAGAGGTCCCATGTCAGACATCCGCGAGGTCATCATCATCGGCTCCGGCCCTTCCGGCTACGCCGCGGCGATCTACACCGCCCGCGCAGGCCTCAAGCCGCTGATCTTCGAAGGCGCACTGGCAGCAGGCGGCGCACTGATGAACACCACAGAGGTGGAGAACTACCCCGGCTTCACCGACGGCGTCTTGGGTCCCGACCTGATGCTGGCGATGCGTGCCCAGGCCGAGCGCTTCGGCGCGGAGATCATCACAGACGACATCGTCACCGCCGACCTGGCCGCTGAGGTGAAGACGGTCACCGACGCTGAGGGCAACAGCTACTCCGCGCAGGCCGTCATCCTCGCCATGGGTTCCGGCTACCGCAAGCTCGGACTGCCTGCGGAAGAGGTCTTCAGCGGACGCGGCGTCTCCTGGTGCGCCACCTGCGACGGCTTCTTCTTCCGCGACAAGGACATCGCCGTCGTCGGGGGTGGCGACTCCGCGCTCGAGGAGGCCACGTTCCTCACCCGCTTCGCGAAGTCGGTCACGCTGGTCCACCGCCGTGACGAGCTGCGCGGTTCGAAGATCATGGTCGACCGAGCGAAGGCCGACCCGAAGATCCGCTTCGCCTGGAATTCGGTGATCACCGACCTGTTGGGCGAGCAGTCGCTGTCCGCCGTTGTCCTCACCGACACGGTCACCGGTGAGACCAGTGCGCTGCCCGTGCAGGGCCTGTTCGTCGCGATCGGCCACGACCCCCGCTCGGAGATCGTCCGCGGCCAGGTGGAGACCGACGCAGCCGGCTACGTCCTCGTGGACGCCCCGAGCACGCGCACGAACCTCTCCGGCGTCTTCGCGGCCGGCGACCTCGTCGACCACACCTACCGCCAGGCGATCACCGCCGCGGGTACCGGCTGTGCTGCTGCCCTGGACGCCGAGCGGTACCTAGCGGCACTGTCCGACGTAGCCGCTAGCCTCACTGTCACAGCGACCGCCTGACCAGGAGAACACACATGTCCCACGTTGACGCCGTCACCGATGCCACCTTCGGCGACCTGGTCCTGAAGTCGTCCAAGCCTGTCGTGATCGACTACTGGGCCGACTGGTGCGCGCCCTGCAAGCAGCTCAACCCGATCATCGACGAACTCGCGCGCGACCATGGCGACAAGGTCACCTTCCTGAAGCTGGACACCAACGAGAACACCCAGGTGCCCACACAGCAGGGCGTGCTGAGCCTCCCGACGATCCAGGTGTTCGTCGGCGGCGAGGTCGTGAAGTCGTTCGTCGGCGCCAAGCCGAAGTCCGTGCTGCTGAAGGCCATCGAGGAATACCTCTGACACACGCTGCCTGAGGAGCGCCGGCGAGGAACGAGCCGGCGTGTCACGAAGGCTCAGGGCAACGTCAGGATCTCCGGTCCGCCGTCCGTGATGGCGATGGTGTGCTCGCTGTGCGCCGTCCGCCCGCCGTTGGCGCTGCGCAGGGTCCAGCCGTCGGAATCCTTGACCAGGCGGTTGGTACCACGCATCACCCACGGCTCGATCGCGAGGAGCATCCCCGGACGCAGGCGATAGCCCCGTTTCGGCGTCCCTGCGTTGGCGATGTGCGGGTCCTGGTGCATCGTGCGCCCCACCCCGTGGCCGCCGAACTCGCCGTTGACCGAGAACCCTGCGCTGGTGAGCACCGCGCCGATCGCAGCTGAGATGTCGCCGACGTATCCGCCGGGACGGGAAGCGGAGATGCCGGCGGCCAGAGCCACCTCTGTCGCGTTGATCATCTGCTGGTCGGCCCAGTCGCCGGCGTCGCCGACGATGAAGCTGATCGCTGCGTCGGCCACCCACCCGTTGAGGCTGATCGCGAAGTCGAGGGTGAGCAGGTCGCCCACTGCCAGCACGTAGTCGTGCGGCAGCCCGTGCAGGACGGCGTCGTTCACCGAGGTGCAGATCACCTTGCCGAACGGCCCGCGCCCGAACGCTGGGGCGTAGTCGACGTAACAGGACTCGGCACCGCCGTCGGCGATCAGCTGCCGCGTCCAGTCGTCGATCTCGAGCAAGTTGGTTCCGACGCCCACGCGCTCGCGCAGTGCCTGGAGGGTGGATCCGACGAAGCGTCCGGCGGGCCGGGCCTGCTCGAGCTGCGTCGGGGTCAGGATCTCGATCATGAACCGGTATGGGTGGTGCGCCCGGAGATGGCCCCGCCGGCGGGCTCCGGCGGCGTCACCGGCCTCAGTGATTCGAACAGCCGGCCGACCATGCCCAGCACGCCGGACCTGTCCGCAACGGTCCGGTCGAGGTCGAGCCGCCACAGGCGGTCATCCAGGCCGCGGGTGAAGCCGATCGCCTTCAGGAAATCACGGGACGGCGCCTCGCACCGCACGCTGCGCCGGCTGCCCTGGGCGATGATGACGCGGACCTTGCGGCTCACCAGGCCTGCGGACGCCGCCTGCAGGAGTTGCTTGCCGTAGCCCGACCGCACCGAAGCGGGACGGACCCAGATGCTCATCAGCATCGCCTGACCCGGCTCCTCCAGCGGCGCGAGCAGCAGCAGGCCTGCCACCTGCCCGTCCACCATCAGCTTCACCCCGCACCAACCCCAGCGCGTCGCTGCGGCGACAGCCCACGGGGTATCGGGGGCGACCACGCGACCGCAGTAGGGACATGCCAAGCCGGGCAGCTCTGCAAGAGTCACCATCGACAAACGAGACATGCACCCGCCGATCCGTTCTCCACCCCCGCGGGTGGGTCGGTTTCATCCTAGGGCCGACGTACGGCAGTCTGGTGCGGTGAGCCTGCCAGAGCCGGCCCGTCGCGATACGCGGCTGGACCCCTACATCGACGCGTACGCCGAGCGAACCCATGGACTGACGGTTTCCGCCGTCCGCGCCCTGTTCGCCGTGGCCAACCGGCCAGAGGTGGTTTCGCTCGCCGGCGGGATGCCGAACATCGCCGACCTCCCGCGCGAAGCTCTCGCAGCCGCCGTCGACCGGCTGATCAACGAACGCGGCACGCAGGCGATGCAGTACGGCTCGGGCCAGGGCGAGCCGTTCATGCGCGACCAGATCGTCGAGGTGATGGCAGAGGAGCAGATCCACGCCCATGCCGACGACATCGTGGTCACTTGCGGCTCCCAGCAGGCGCTTGACCTTGTCACGCGGGTGTTCTGCGATCCGGGTGACGTCGTCCTCGCTGAGGCACCCAGCTACGTCGGCGCCCTCGGAACGTTCCGCGCCTACCAGTGCGAGATCGTCCACGTCGCCATGGACGAGCACGGCATCGAGCCGGAGGCCCTCCGGAATGCGCTGGTGACGCTGAAGGCCGCGGGCAAGCGGGTGAAGTTCCTGTACACGATCCCGAACTTCCAGAACCCGACCGGGGTCACGCAGACGCTGGAACGGCGCCACGCGATCATCGCGATCGCGCAGGAGTTCGGCCTTCTGATCATCGAGGACAACCCGTACGGCCTGCTCACCCTCGAGGCGGAGCCCATGCCGGCGCTGCGCTCGATGGACGCCGACAACGTGGTCTACCTCGGCTCGTTCTCCAAGATCTTCGCCCCAGGATTCCGGGTCGGCTGGGTGTTGGCGCCGCACGCGGTCCGGGAGAAGCTGGTGCTCACGCAGGAAGCTGCCACCCTGTGCCCGCCGGTGTTCAGCCAGTACGCGATCGCCACCTACCTCGACCAGTTCGATTGGCGCGCCCAGATCGACGTGTTCCGCGACATGTACCGGGAGCGCCGCGACGCGATGCTGGCCGGGCTGGAGGACCACATGCTCGAGGGCACCACCTGGACGCGGCCCAACGGCGGCTTCTTCGTGTGGGTGAACCTCCCCGAGGGGCTGGACAGCCAGGCGATGCTGCCGCGCGCGGTCAGCGCCCGCGTTGCCTACACCCCTGGCACGGCGTTCTACGCCGACGGCCTCGGCAGCAGGAACATGCGACTCTCGTTCTGCTTCCCGCCGCCCGACCGCATCTACGAAGGCACCCGCCGGCTCGGTGAGGTGCTCACGCAGGAGCTGGAGCTGAACCGCACCTTCGGCCTCGGCGCCGCATCGCCGCGGCATCTCGACCTGTCCACCGGCCCGGCACCCGATATCAGTTAGGGAGCAACCATGTCCGAACTTCGTCCCCACGGCCCGATCGTCGTGCTCGCCGGCGGGCTGTCGCACGAGCGCGAGGTGTCGCTCCGCTCCGGACGCCGCGTGGCACAGGCCCTGCGTGACCAGGGCCGCGAGGTGATCGAGTCCGACCTGACCCCCGACCTGCTCGTGCTGCTGCGTGGGCTCGTTGACCCGGTCGTCTTCCCCGTGCTGCACGGCGGCGTCGGCGAGGACGGCGGCCTGCAGCAGGTGCTGAGTCTGCTGGACGTGGCCTACGTCGGCTCAGAACCGGCAGCGTGCCGTCGCTCGTTCAACAAGGCCGTGGGCGGGCCGCTGATAGCCCAGGCGGGCCTCTCCCGGCCGAGGATGGCAGCCCTCCCCCACGACATGTTCCGCGAGCTCGGCGCGGCCGCGCTGATGACGGCACTCGGCGAGCGGATCGGGTTCCCGATGATCGTGAAGCCTGCCCGCAGCGGCTCGGCCCTCGGCTGCTCGAAGGTCGCCTCTGCTGAGGAGCTGCCGTCGGCGATGGTCGGCGCCTATTCCTACGGCGACCTCGCCGTGATCGAGGAGTTCATCGAGGGCACGGAGGTGGCTGTGACGGTCGTCGAACTCGACGGCCGGCCGGTACCGCTCCCTGCCGTGGAGATCAGGCCGAACTCAGGCATCTACGACTACACGGCCCGCTACACCGCGGGCGAGACCCGGTTCATCGTGCCGGCCTCTGTGAGCGACGAGGTGTCCAAAGCCTGTGCGGAGCTGGCGGTCGCAGCGCACCGCGTCCTGGGGCTGCGGGACCTCTCCCGGGTCGACATCATCGTGCGGCCCGACGGCACCCCGGTGTTCCTCGAGACCAACGTCGCCCCCGGGATGACGGAGACGTCCCTGATGCCGCAGGCCGTGGAGGCGGCGGGATACGACTTCGGCCTGCTGTGCGCGCAGCTGGTGGACAACGCCTGGGCGCGCCACCTGAGCTAGCCTCCGCAATATGGGGGTTCGCGTGCGGCAGTGGCTGATCGCCGTCGTCGGCGCAGTGCTGACGGTGGCGATGCTCTGGCTCGGCCTGTGGCAGATGCGCGTCTTCGAGGACAAGGAGAACGAGTCCGCAGCCGCGCGCGCCGGGCAGCCCGCCGTGCCCCTGCTCGACTTCGTGAGTGCGGACGGGACGGTCGGCGACATCTACGGCAAGCCGGCGAGCGTCACGGGGCACTACCTACCCGCCCTGCAGGCCAGGATCCGGTCGGAGGACGGCACGGTCCGCGTCCTCACGGCGTTCCAGGTGGCCGACGGCCGGGTCCTGCCGGTGGTGCGCGGAGTGCTGCCTGCCGGTGCGAAGACTATTCCCGAGCCACCGGCCGGTGAGCTGACCCAGTCGGGCGTGTTCCTGCCCTCGGAGGAGGGCTCCGGGCAGAACGACACCGGGACGGAACTGGGGACCGTCCGCCTGGCGGTCCTTGCCCAGTTCTGGCCCCAGCAGCTGTTGCCCGGGTTCATCACCCTTCCGGCAGCCGATTCGGCCGCCCAGGGCCTGGCTACGGCCGTCGTCGCGCTGCCCAGTGGTTCGGGCTCGATCCAGAACATCGGGTACGCGCTGCAGTGGTGGGTCTTCGCAGCGTTCGGCGCCTTCATGACCGTGCGGTTCGTCCGTGCGCTGAGCAGGGACGGCAGCCTCGGTACGCTGGCGGACCAGGAGGAAGAATGAGTTCACCAGCTGAAACCGTGTCCGCGCTGACCGCGGACCAGGCCCCCGGCGTCCGTGGGGCGCTGTTGCGGTACCGGATCATGGCCTACGTCGTCGGCACCCTGCTCGTGGTGCTGGTTGTGGTCGGAGTGCCCCTGAAGTACTTCGGCAACAACGGCATCGTCGTCACCCTCACCGGCGTCCCCCACGGCTGGCTGTACATGGTGCTGCTGATCACCGCCTACGACCTCGGACGCCGGGTCCACTGGCCCTGGGGACGCCTCCTGATCATCGCCCTCGCAGGGACGGTGCCCTTCCTCTCCTTCTGGGCCGAGTACTCCGCCCGCAAGGACGTGCAGGCCCGCCTGAAGGCTGTGGAGGGTCCTGAACCCACAGACGCTCCCTGAGGAGGTCCGGGTGAGGAACGAACCCGGACCGTCACGAAGGGCCGCCCTGAGGAGGCCTCGCGAGGAACGAGCGAGGACGTCACGAAGCGGGGCCGCCGACGTCCTTCTTCGAGCTCAGGGAACGACGTGAGGATCATCGACATCACACCCGCTCGCTACCGCGAGTGCCTGAAGGTGCTGCGGGCCGGCTTCGCCACAGAGGTGGCGGACTTCGGGATCACAAGGGAGAACACTCCTTCGAACCCTGCGTTCTGGGAGAACTCGGCCATCGCTGCCGTTGTGGGCAGGGGCTTCGACCCGTTCGCCGTCGAGCACGACGGACGGATCGTCGGTTGCGTGTTCGCCGGCCCCTCGAAGTCCCGCCCGGGCGTGTGGAGCCTTCGCCACCTCGCTGTGGACCCCACAGCGCGGCACGCCGGTTACGGCGCCGCCCTTGTCGCGGAGGGCGCTCGCCGCGCACGAGCCGCCGGCGCCGAAGCGCTGGCGATCGGAATCGTCGCGGAGAACGTCCGGCTGTCCGACTGGTACCGCCGCCTCGGCTTCGAGAGTATCGACAAGACGGCGTACCCCGGCCTGGTCTTCACGGTCGAGCGCATGCGCCTACCTCTTGCATCGATCTAGCCATTTGTCGATACAGTGATAAATTGTTATGTCAATAAGGCGGCGATGCGTTCGAGATCTTCGGGCCCGGCGAACTCGATGACGATCCGGCCCTTGCTCCGCCCCTCGCTGACCAGGACCCGGGTGTCGAGCCTCTCGACGAGGTCGCGCTGCAGGTCCTCGGCCGCCGGCGAGAGCTCGACCGCCGTGCGCGACCGGGGTGCCCGACGGGTGCCGTGCTCCCCCACCGACACGATCTCCTCCGCAGCCCGCACGGAGAGGCCCTCGGCGACGATGCGGGTGGCCAGGTGCTCCATCGCGACGGAGTCGGGCAGCATGAGGAGCGCTCGGGCGTGACCGGCGCTCAGCACCCCGGCGGCGACGCGGCGCTGGACGGGTGCGGGCAACTGCAGCAGCCGGATGGTGTTGGAGATCTGCGGACGCGACCGCTTGATCCGCAGGGAGAGCTCCTCCTGGGTGCAGCTGAAGTCGCTCATCATCTGCTGATAGGCGGCCGCCTCCTCGAGAGGGTTCAGGTTCGCCCGGTGCAGGTTCTCCAGGAGGGCGTCCCGGAGGAGGTCCGCGTCCTCCGTCCGGCGGATGATGGCCGGGATTGTCGAAAGGCCGGCGAGTTGGGTGGCGCGGAGTCGCCGCTCCCCCATCACCAGCTCGAAGCCACCGTCGTCCAGCGGCCGCACGACGACTGGCTGTAGCAGCCCGACCTCGGAGATCGAGGCGACCAGCTCAGCGAGCAGGTCCTCGTCGAACACCGTGCGCGGCTGTTTGGGGTTGGGCCGGATCAGGTCGACCGGCACCTCGGCGAAGCGGGCACCGCCAGGCGGCTCGGTGGTGGGGTCCCCGGCCACGTGCGGAGCGAGTTCCGGATCGGTGCGCTGCAGGAGGTCGCCAAGCCCGCGGCCCAGTCCGGTGCGCTGCTTCGGGGCGTTCATGCTGACCTCTCCTCGGTGGTGTCCATGGCCGCTCCGCGGGCGGCGATCTCGGTCGCGGCATCCAGGTAGGCCTGGGCTCCGGCAGAAGCCGAGTGGTAGGTGATCACGGACTGCCCGTAGCTGGGGGCTTCCGACACCCGCACCGAGCGCGGGATCGCGGCAGCGAGGGTCTCTTCCTTGAAGTGCTCGCGCACCTGCGCAGCCACCTGGGACGCAAGCCGGGTACGGCCGTCGTACATGGTGAGCAGGACGGTGGACAGGTGCAGATGGTCGTTCATCGACCCCTTCACCAGGTTGATCGTGCGCAGCAGTTGCGACACGCCCTCGAGCGCGTAGTACTCGCACTGGATCGGGATCAGGATCTCGTCGGCAGCCACAAGGGCGTTCAACGTCAGCAACCCCAGGGAGGGCGGGCAGTCGATGAAGACGTAGTCAGGATGGTATTTGTCCTTGAATTTGCGAAGGGCGTGCAGCAGGCGGCTCTCGCGCGCGGGAGTGCTGACCAGTCCGATCTCGGCGCCGGCAAGGTCGATCGTGGCCGGGAGGACCCAAAGACCGTCCGATTCGGGTGACGGCTTGATCAGCGACTCGATGGGGGAGTTGGCCGTCAGTACCTCGTAGGTGCCATGGACCCCCTCGTGATGGTCGATGCCGAGCGCGGTGGACGCGTTGCCCTGCGGGTCGAGGTCGATCACCAGCACTGTGAGACCGCCCAGCGCCAGTGCGGTAGCGATGTTGACGGCTGTGGTCGTCTTGCCGACGCCGCCCTTCTGGTTCGCGATCACCAGCGTGCGCGGCCGGGCCGGCTTCGGAAGCGTTGTTTCACGTGAAACATCGAACTCCAGGTCGTCCGGCACCAGCGACTTGGGATCCCCGAACTCGGGTTCCTCGAAGACGACCCGTCGTGGCGTGGGCGGGGGAGTGATGGTCATGGCCCTCCAACGGTCAAGCGTTTCACGTGAAACATCAGGATAGAGGTTGGCACGGACCGCCCTTGCCAGTCTGGGCGGCTGAGCCTGACGAAGGTGCCGTGGTGGCTGAGTCTGACAAAGCCCTGGTCGCCCAAGTGCCGCCATCCTCGGGTACACCACTCACACTCCGACCTACCAACGCTCGGCGGTCGAGTGCGGGGCTGGGCGCGGCAAGGGTTCTTAAGGGATGCGGAGTGTGAGTGGTGTACCCGAGGATGGCTTGAAGGTGCGGTCTCAGGCAGACCAAACCCCGTCCACCTGGTCAGCACTGCGCGCAAGAGGCGCGAATCCGGCTGGTGGGGGAGTACCGGTCTGGAATCGCGTCCCTTAAGAACCCGAGCTCTAGCGACGGGCAGCCAAGCGCAGTCTGAGGGCAAGTCGATTCCAGACCGGTACTCCCCCACCAGCCGCCACCCAACGCAACCAAAGCCTTGGTCAAGCTCAGGTATCGAGCTCAGGCTTCGTCAGGCTCCGCCATCACTCGGAGATCAGCGCGAGGTGACCTCGATCACCCAGGTGCTCTCGTCCAGGCCCGGGACGGGAAGCTCGTGGACCACGCCGGCCAGACGCGCCTTACGGAGCTCCCTGGCCGACTCTGTCAGCTCGGTCTCCGCTGAGGATCCCTTCAGGGCAAGAATCCTGCCGCCGCCGGTCATCAGGGGGGCACACCAGCCGATGAGCCGGGGGAGGGGGGCGACAGCTCGGCTGGCCACCACGGCGTAGCGCTCGCGGTGGTCCTCTGCCCGCGCCCGCACGACCCGCACACGGTCGGAGAGCTCCAGCTCCTCGACGGCCAGGTCCAGGAAGTTCGCCCGCCGGAGCAGTGACTCCAGCAGTGTCACCTTCAGATCGGGACGCAGGATGGCCAGAGGGATGCCGGGGAGCCCGGCACCGCTGCCGACGTCGACAACGGTGGCTCCTTCAGGAAACAGGGAGGCGCCGGCTATTGAGTTGAGGATGTGGCGTTCCCAGAGCCGCTCGCCTTCGCGCGGCCCGATCACACCCCAGTCGATTCCTCGACTTGCCAATATGTCTACATATTTCCTAATCGCTTCCGCGCCGGCTCCGAAGAGCTCGGCACGGGCGTCGACCGTCAAGCTCAGGCCTTCGGCAGCACCACAACGCGACGCTGCGGCTCTTCGCCCTCGGACTCGCTGATCAGGCCGGCGGCCGCCACCGAATCGTGAACGATCTTGCGCTCGAACGGGTTCATCGGAGCCAGGCGCACGGCCTCGCCGCTGTCGTTGACCTCGTCAACGGCATCCTTGGCCAGGTCCTGCAGCACCTTGCGGCGCTTGTCCCTGTGTCCGGCGACGTCGAGCATCAGGCGGCTGCGGTGACCGGTCTCGGTCATCACGGCGAGACGAGCGAGTTCCTGCAGAGCCTCGAGGACCTCGCCGTCCTTGCCCACGAGCACGTCACCCTCGGTGATGATCGAGACGTGCGCCCGGCCACCCTCGATGAAGGTGTCGATGTCGCCGTCGAGATCGGCGATGTCGAGCAGTTCCTCCAGGTAGTCCGCGGCGATCTCACCCTCGGTCTCCAGGACGGACTCCTTCTTCGACCGCGGGGCCCCGTCGGCGTCGACGTCCTCGTCGGCGTCGGCCTCCTCGCTCGCCTCGTCCTCGGCCTCCGCTGCGGTCTCGGCCGCGGTCTCGGTGACCACCTCGGCTTCGGGCTCGACCGCTTCCGCGGCCTCGTCCAGGTCGACCTCTTCGACGATCACGTCATTGATCTCTTCGCTCACGATGTCCTACTCCTAGCTGTCACTGCTTGCGGGCGGCGCGGGTGTTCTTCCTCGGCTGCTGCCGCTGGATGACCTGGCGCTTCACGCCGTCGTCGTCCATCACCTCCGGGATCGCCGGCGAACCGGACGCGGGGGCTGCGGCGGCAGGCCGGTTCTGACGGGCCACCTTGGTTGGGTCTGTGTTCACGGTCTCGCGGACCTTCTTGGACGCACCGCGACGCTTGGCGGCGATCGCGTCCGGGTCGAGACCCTTGGCGCGCATCCGCTCTTCCCAGTCGACGTAGGCCGGGGTGCCAGGCGCGGGGTTGTTGTGGATCAGGATGTACTGCTGCCCCATCGTCCAGATGTTCGTGGTGAGCCAGTAGATCAGCACGCCGATCGGGATGCTCACACCACCGATCGCGTAGATCGCCGGGAACATGTACAGCATCATCTTCTGCTGCTGCGCCATCGGTCCGGTCAGGGCCTCCGGCGGCATGTTCTTGCGCATCAGTTGCAGCTGGGTGATGAACAAGATCCCGCACATCAGGATGATCAGCGTCAGCGCAACGAACTGGGTCGGGCCGAAGCCGGCGTCCAGCGGCCAGAAGCGCGAGGAGATCGACGCCCCGAAGATGGTCGCGTTCTGCAGCGACGTGACCAGCGCGGGGTTCTGCTCGAAGAAGTAGCCGAGGGCATGGCCGCCGGACACACTGTTCAGCACGTAGAAGAGCGCGAGGAAGATCGGCATCTGCAGCAACAGCGGCAGGCAGGACGCCATCGGGTTGACGCCCTCTTCCTTGTACAGCTTCATCGTCTCCATGCCGAGACGCTCGCGGTCAGCTCCGTACTTGTCGTTGAGCGCCTTCACCTTGGGCTGGATCAGCTGCATGTTGCGCGCGGAGTTGATCTGCCGCACGAACAGCGGGATCAGCGCCGTCCGGATCACCATCGTCAGCAGGACGATCGAGAGGGTCCAGGTCCACCCGGAGTTCGGGTCCATGAAGTTCGAGAGCAGGCTGTGGAATCCCACGAGGATGCCCGAGACCGCCCAGTAGAGCGGGGTCATCAGCCCACTGAGCATGTTCAGGAAGTCGTCCCACAGGTTCAGCGGGATCATCAGTGCGATCAACGGGTTCAACATGTCACTCCATGGACGTGGTCGGCCTGTTCAGCCGCCCATACAGCCGCTGCCGGGGTTCCCGGCACCGGGTCGTAGCCACCCTCTGCCCACGGGTGGCAGCTCCCCAGCCGCCTCGCGGCGAGCCAGATGCCCTTCAGGGCACCGTGGACGGTGACAGCCTCCAGCGCGTACGCCGAGCACGAGGGGTAGTACTTGCAGACATTGCCGTACAGCGGGCTGATCACCTTGCGGTAGCCCTTCAGGAGGCCGATCAGCACGTACTTCATGCCGACAGCCGTTCCAGGCAGGTACCGAGCGCCGATCGGAAGTCGCCCGGCAGGTCACCGGTGGTCGACGACGGCAGTGCCCGCACCACCAGGTCCACACCGAACGGCGTGGCGGGCAGTGCAGCGGCAGCGAGATGGCGCAGGCGCCGCTTCACCCGGTTGCGGTTGACGGCGTTGCCCACTGCCTTGGAGACGATGAAACCGGCGCGCGAAGGCGCCCCGTCCACCCGTCGGGCGTGCACGACCACGCAGCTACGTCCAGAACGGACGCCCTGACGCATCGTGTCGCGGAAGTCGACAGGAGTACGCAACCGCGACGGGGCAGGCAGCACCGGAGCCGGCTCAGCCGGCGAGGCGGACGCGGCCCTGACGACGACGGGCCGAAATGATTGCGCGCCCGGCGCGGGTTCGCATCCGAAGACGGAAGCCATGGGTGCGGCTGCGACGCCGGTTGCTCGGCTGGAAAGTGCGCTTGGTCACGGAAGTGCTCCCAAAAGTTCGTAATATTCGAATCAGATGCGCCCACCTGGACGCACGGCTGCCGCGACAGCGACTTACCAACGATACGCGGCGGTCATGACCGCGGGCAAACTGACGTCCATCTCTCTCGACGTCGAGTCGACACGCCGTGCTCTTACGACCTTTATTCGAAACTGTTTGCGCACCCGCCCAGACCTTCGCTAGTTTGCTCTACTGCCGCCCGGGGACCATGTCACCTCGTCACTCGTGGATATTCGTACACATCTGTGGACAACCGTGTGGAAATCTTGGCTGGTGGCCGGTAGTGAGGAGCCGAAGCAGAAGCTATGACGCAACCACTCCCGGGTAGCGACGCGATGACACCGGCTGACCTCAAGGCCGCCTGGTCGTTCGTCTGGACGTCCTCCGACGCCTCAACGCGCGGCTGGTTGCAGGGGATGCAGCCGGTGACGATGCACGACTCGCTCGTCATCCTCGCCGTCCCCAACGAGTTCACCCGCGACCGCGTCGAAACCCGGATGCGCCCGCTCATCGAGGACCAGCTGAGCCAGTTCTATTCCCGTGCGATCCGGGTCGCGATCGATGTCGATCCCAATCTCGGCACCGACATCGCAGAGCCGGCGCTCGACGAGGAGCCCGTCCAGCCCCCGCAGCAGCAGCCTCCGGTGACCCCGTCCCGTCCCGCGGGCGGACGGCCCGGCGGTGACCGGCTCAACCCGAAGTACTCCTTCGAGACGTTCGTCATCGGGAACTCGAACCGGTTCGCGCACGCTGCTGCCGTCGCCGTCGCCGAGGCGCCCGGCAAGGCGTACAACCCACTGATGATTTACGGCGACTCGGGACTGGGCAAGACCCACCTGCTGCACGCCGTCGGCCACTACATCCGCAACTACTACGACCGGGTGCGGGTCAAGTACGTGTCAACGGAGGAACTGACCAACGACTTCATCAACTCGGTGTCGGAAAACCGAACGGCGGAGTTCCGCCGCCAGTACCGCGACGTCGACGTGCTGCTGATCGACGACATCCAGTTCCTCGAGGGCAAGATCCAGACCCAGGAAGAGTTCTTCCACACGTTCAACACGCTGCACACCGCGCAGAAGCAGATCGTGCTCACCTCCGACCGTCCACCCAAGGGACTGGAGGCGCTGGAGCCACGGCTGCGGAGCCGGTTCGAGTGGGGCCTGATGACCGACATCCAGCCGCCCGACCTCGAGACCCGCATCGCGATCCTGCGCAAGAAGGCAGCCGCCGAGCGCCTCACCGCCGGCCCGGACGTGCTCGAGTTCATCGCCAGCAAGATCCAGACCAACATCCGTGAGCTCGAGGGCGCGCTGATCCGGGTGACGGCCTTCGCCAGCCTCAACCGCCAGGAAGTCGATCTCGCCCTTGCCGAGGTCGTGCTGCGCGACCTGATCCCCGACGGCGCCGAGACCCAGATCTCCTCGACGGCGATCATGACCCACACTGCCGACTACTTCGGGATCACCGTCGACGACCTGTGCGGCCAGAGCCGTACCCACGTGCTCGTCACCGCACGGCAGATCGCCATGTACCTGTGCCGAGAGCTCACCGACCTCTCCCTACCCAAGATCGGCCAGCTGTTCGGGGGACGCGACCACACCACGGTCATGCACGCCGACCGCAAGATTCGTCAGTTGCTGCGCGAGCGTCGCAGCGTGTTCAACCAGATCACCGAGCTGACCAACCGGATCAAGCAGTCCCCGTTCCGCTGAGTCCGGCGATCCCTGAGCCTTGACGACGGGGGCATCCGGAGGCATCGAAACGCTCAGCCAGCGTTGACTACGTACACAGCCCACCCTCAGGATGCCTACACCGCTGTGGGAAACCCTGTTGATAACCACCCTCCCATGTGGATAACCAGAAGTGCCCTTCCGGCCGTCCACAAATCCTCCCCGTGTAGTTTTCGGTTGTCCACACCGGCCGCCCACAGCCGCCACGCCGCGGGAGTAGGGCTGACGGCGGTTGTCCACCGAATCCACAGCCGCTATGACCACTACGAATTGATAGATCTCCCTGAACTTCAAAGTCAGCTCAGTGCACAGGCTGGGGGAAACGTTGTGGGAACACCGACTTACCCTTCGCGTCGATATGATCATGCGACCACGGGTGTGAAGTTCTAGGGAGCAACTGGTGAAGATTCGTCTCGACCGCGACGTCCTGGCCGAAGCTGTGCAGTGGGCTGCACGAAGCCTGCCGACACGTCCGAGCGTCCCGATCCTGGCCGGCCTGCTGGTCAAGGCCGCAGCCAACCAGGTGGTGATGAGCAGTTTCGACTACGAGACCTCAGCACAGATCACCGTGAAAGCAGAGGTCGCCGACGACGGCGTAGCCCTGGTCTCCGGCCGGCTGCTGGCGGACATCGCGCGTTCGCTGCCGAACAAGCCCGTGGACATCACGGCGGACGAGACCAAGATGGAGATCGTCTGCGGCACCGCGCGGTTCACACTGCAGACCCTCCCGGTCGCCGACTACCCGGCACTGCCAGAAATGCCTGAGGCCACCGGCTCCATCCCCAGCGAGGACTTCGCCAAGGCCGTCGGCCAGGTCGTCGTCGCGGCCGGACGCGACGAACTGCTGCCCGTGTTCACCGGAGTCCGCATGGAGATCGAGGGCGAGACCCTCTCGCTGCTGGCCACCGACCGCTACCGGATGGCGCTCAAGGAACTCGACTGGAATCCCCGCACGAGCCGCGGCGAGGGTGCAGCCCTGGTGCCGGCGCGTGTGCTCGCCGAGACCGCCAAGTCGATGACGGCCGGCGACCAGGTCACGCTGAGCCTCTCCTCCGCTGCTGCCGGCGATGGCCTGATCGGCTTCGAGGGCACCGGCGCTGCCGGCGTCCGCCAGATCACCACCCGACTCCTGGACGGGGAGTTCCCGAAGGTGCGTCACCTGATGACGGTGCAGGCTGCCGTGACGGTCCGCGCCAACACGGCGGAGGTCATCGCTGCCGTCAAGCGCGTCGGACTTGTCGCCGAGCGCAACACTTCGCTGCGGATGCTCATCGCGGACGGCTCGATCACTCTCGAGGCCGCCACCGGTGACCAGGCGCAGGCCGTCGAGGCGCTGGAGGCCGTCGTGGTGGACACCACCGGCAACGGCCTGGCGATGACGGCTGCCGGGTTCAACCCGCACTACCTGCAGGACGCGCTGTCGGCACTGGACGCGCCCTACGTCGAGTTCTCGTTCACGGCCCCGGGCAAGCCCTGCCTGCTCACCGGCCTGAACGAGATCGACGCAGAGCCGCTGGCCGACTACCGCCACGTGATCATGCTGATGCGCCTGCCCGCATAAGTGTTCGTCACCCACCTCAGCCTCGCCGACTTCCGCTCGTACGGAGGCGTAGAGGTCCCGCTCGACGCGGGGGTGACGGTGTTCACCGGCGCCAACGGCCAGGGCAAGACCAACCTGGTCGAGGCCGTGGAGTTCCTGGCCACCCTCGGTTCGCACCGGGTGGCCAGCGAGGCGCCGCTGGTGCGGGCCGGAGCCGAGCGGGCCATCGCCCGGGCCCGCGTGCAGGCCGGCCTCGAGGACACCCGCAGCCTCCTGCTGGAGATCGAGATCATCCCCGGCCGGGCCAACAAGGCCTCGCTGAACCGGGCCCCGCTGCGGCGTCCCCGCGACCTGCTCGGTGCGCTGCGGGTGGTGCTGTTCAGCCCGGAGGACCTGGCGATCGTCAAGGGTGACCCGGGGGAGCGGCGACGCTTCATCGACGAGCTGGTCACTGCGCGGTGGCCGCGGCTGGCCGGCGTCCGCGCCGACTACGACCAGGTGCTGCGCCAGCGATCGTCGCTGCTGAAGACCCTGTCCGGACGTCACGGACGCGTCGCAGGCGAGGGTGTCGACGTCACCCTCGACATCTGGGACGCGCAGCTGGCGGCCCTCGGCGCCGAACTCGTGGCGGCCCGGCTCGCAACGCTGAGGGAGCTGGCTCCCCTGCTGTCCGCGGCCTACGCCGACATCGCGCCGACGAACAACCTGGCGGCAGCAACCTACAAGTCGTCCGCCTTCCCGCCGGCAACCGAACTTGTCGAGCCCGACGAGCCGGCCGCCGCGGCCGCGACCATGACCATCGCCGAGCTGGCGGCCCAGCTGGAGCTGAGAATGCGTGAGCGCCGCGGCGAGGAGATCGCCCGCGGCCTGTGCCTGGTCGGCCCGCACCGCGACGACGTCATGCTCACCCTCGGCGACCTGCCCACCAAGGGCTACGCGTCCCACGGTGAGGCGTGGTCGATGGCCCTCGCTCTGCGGCTGGCAGGGTTCGCGCTGCTGCGTGCGGACGGCGTGGAGCCGGTGCTGATCCTCGACGACGTGTTCGCAGAGCTGGACGAGACGCGTCGCGCCCGGCTGGCCGAATTGATCGCCGGCGCCGAGCAGGTGCTGATCACGGCTGCGGTGGCCGCAGATGTTCCTCCCGCCCTGTCGGGACGCCGCTTCACCGTGCAGAATGCGACGGTGACCGCGGAAGAGGACGGAGGTTCCGATGGCTGAGCCTCCCGACACCCCCGAGACCCCCGTCCACGACCCGCAGGGGCTCGAACTCGCCCGCCAGATCGCCCGCGCCACCCGTAGTTCCAGCCCCCGGAAGGCACCACAGAAGAAGCGCACGCCGGTGCAGCGGACCGACGAGCCGACGCGGATCGGTGAGGTTCTGAAGGAGGTCATCGACGCCCAGGGCTGGACGCGTGAAGTCAACGTCCACCAACTGCTGGCTCGGTGGCCCACGCTCGTCGGGCCGGTGAACGCAGCCCATTCCGTCCCGGAGTCGTACAAGGAGACGGTGCTCACGGTGCGCGCGGAGTCGACCACCTGGGCGAGCTCGCTCCGGACGATAGCACCGCAACTCGTCGCCATCCTCAACGAGTCGCTGGGCCAGGGGACCGTCACCCGCGTCCACGTGATCGGCCCTGAGGCACCGAACTGGAAGAAGGGCCTCCGCTCCGTGCAGGGCCGGGGTCCACGGGACACGTACGGATGAGCACCCACGTTGTCGTGATGGGCGTGGCCGGGACGGGGAAGTCCACGGTTGCACGGGCCCTTGCCGAACGTCTCGGCTGGCCGTTCGGTGAGGGCGACGACCTGCACCCGGCAGCCAACGTCGCCAAGATGGCCGCCGGCATCCCGCTGGAGGACGCCGACCGGTGGCCGTGGCTGGACGCGATCGCAGCCTGGACGGCCGAGCAGGCAGCGGCAGGCAATTCCACGATCGTCACCTGCTCCGCGCTGCGCCGAACGTATCGTGACCGGCTGCGCGCCGCAGCACCGGGCACCGTCTTCGTCCACCTCGTCGGCAGTCCCGCCCTGCTGGCGGAGCGCATGACCGCCCGAAAGGACCACTTCATGCCGACCTCACTTCTCGGGTCACAGCTGGAGACGCTCGAGCCGCTGGAGGCCGACGAGCCCGGTTTCACGGTGGACGTCGAACTCCCCGCTGCAGCGATCGTCGACGAGGTGCTCGACCAACTCCACTGAGGGCCCGTCTGGCCGCCTGACGGCCCCAGGGACGTATCGGACCTTGTCTTAACCCCTCCGAGGGGCTGCGAAACGGCAAATCCCGCGCCGCAGGTGGCATCCAGGGCGCGGGCAGCCCAGGGAATTCTGCCGGATCAGGTAGTATCGACCTGTTACCGAGCGTGCCGCCCATTCCGTCTGAGTAGGTGGCCGTTTCTTACGTCCGAAAGGTACCTGCGTGACTGACGAGCCCATCGTCGCTGCCATGTCCGCCGCTGAGTCCGCCCACGTTGCCGCAGGCAACTACGACGCCTCAGCGATCACCGTCCTTGAAGGCCTCGATGCGGTTCGCAAGCGTCCCGGCATGTACATCGGTTCCACCGGTGAACGCGGCCTGCACCACCTGGTCTACGAGGTGGTGGACAACGCTGTCGACGAGGCTCTGGCCGGCTACTGCGACGCCATCCTCGTCCGCCTGCTCGACGGGGGCGGGATCCAGGTGGTCGACAACGGCCGTGGCATCCCGGTCGACCTGCACCCCAAGGAGGGCATCTCCGCCCTGACGGTCGCGCTCACCATGCTGCACGCCGGCGGCAAGTTCGGCGACGGCGGCTACAAGGTGTCCGGCGGCCTGCACGGCGTGGGCGTCTCGGTGGTGAACGCGCTCAGCAAGAGCCTGGTCGTGGACGTGGCCCGTGACGGCTACCACTGGCGCCAGGCGTTCGTGCTGGGTGTTCCCGTGGCCCCGCTGGAGCGCCTCGCCCCGATGGAGCCCGGCGAACCGACCGGCACGATCGTCACGTTCTACGCCAGCGACGTGATCTTCGAGACCACGACGTACTCCTACGAGACGCTCGCGAGCCGGTTCCGTGAGATGGCCTTCCTCAACAAGGGCCTCAAGATCACGATCGTCGACGAGCGCACCCGCGAGTCCGAGGGTGACGCCGACGCCGAGGCGGAGGACGCATCCGCCCGCCAGCAGACCTTCCAGTACGCCGACGGCCTGATCGACTACGTGAAGTACCTCACCGGCAACAAGGAGACGATCCACCCGACGGTGATCGCCATCGACGCCAACGCCGAAGAGCAGAAGATGAGCCTCGAAGTGGCGATGCAGTGGAACGTCTCGTTCAACGAGAGCGTCCACACCTTCGCCAACACGATCAACACCCACGAGGGCGGCACCCACGAGGAGGGCTTCCGTGCCTCGCTGACGAACACCGTCAACAAGTGGGGTGAGACCTGGGGAATGATCAAGAAGAAGGAGGACCGGGTCTCCGGCGACGACATCCGCGAAGGCCTGACCGCGATCATCTCCGTCAAGCTCGCCGAGCCGCAGTTCGAGGGCCAGACGAAAACCAAGCTGGGCAACACCGAGGCCCGCTCGTTCGTACAGAAGATCGTCAACGACCTGCTGGGTGACTGGTTCGAGAAGAACCCGGCCGACGGCAAGGACATCGTCCGCAAGAGCCAGTCGGCGGCGATCGCGCGGATGGCTGCCCGCAAGGCGCGCGACATGGCCCGCAGCCGCAAGGGCCTGCTGAACAAGGGCCAGTACGGCAAGCTCAGCGACTGCTCCTCCACCGAGCCGAGCGAGTGCGAGGTGTTCATCGTCGAGGGCGACTCCGCCGGTGGCTCCGCAAAGGGCGGACGCGACCCGCGCACCCAGGCGATCCTGCCGATCCGCGGCAAGATCCTCAACGTGGAGAAGGCCCGGCTCGACCGGATCCTGCAGAACCGTGAGGTCGAGGCGATCTTCAACACCCTCGGCACCGGGTACCAGGAGGACTTCGACGTCGACAAGCTGCGCTACCACAAGATCGTGCTGATGGCCGACGCGGACGTCGACGGCGCCCACATCCGGACCCTGCTGCTGACGCTGCTGTTCCGGTTCATGAAGCCGCTGATCAACGCCGGCCACATCTACCTGGCGCAGCCGCCGCTGTTCCGGCTTCGGTGGAGCAATCATCCGCATGAGCTGGCCTACTCCGACGAGGAGCGCGACCGGCTGCGGGATGAGGGTGTCGCCGCCGGCAAGAAGCTGCCGAACGTGAACCCGATCCAGCGGTACAAGGGTCTTGGCGAGATGGATGCCGGCGACCTGTGGGACACCACGATGGACCCGTCCAAGCGGGCCCTGCTGCAGGTGACCCTCGACGACGCCGCCGCGGCAGACGAGATGTTCTCGATCCTGATGGGCGAGGACGTCGAGCAGCGCCGCAGCTTCATCCAGCGCAACGCCAAAGACGTCCGCTTCCTCGACATCTGAGTCGGTAACGGTCCCTGAGGAGCTTCGTGAGGAACGAACGAATCCGGAACCACACGGTCCTGAGGAGCTTCGTGAGGAACGAACGAATCCGGAACCACACGGTCCCTGAGGAGCTTCGTGAGGAACGAACGAAGCGTCACGAAGGGCCCCCGAACAACACGAACACCTTGAAGCACCTCCCCAAGGAGAACCTGAATGACTGACGGCCCCGAAGAGCCAACAGAAGGCATCGACACCGAGGTTGCCGCTGCCGCCGACCAGGCGCTGGCGCCGACAGAGGCGAAGACCGAGGAGATCGACCTGTCGGTCGAGATCCAGCGGTCCTACCTCGACTACGCGATGAGCGTGATCGTCGGCCGGGCGCTGCCCGACGTCCGCGACGGCCTCAAGCCGGTGCACCGTCGCGTGCTGTACGCGATGTACGACGGCGGCTACCGTCCCGACCGCGGCTGGAACAAGTGCTCCCGCGTTGTCGGCGAGGTCATGGGTCTCTACCACCCGCACGGTGACTCGGCGATCTACGACACCCTCGTCCGGCTGGCGCAGCCGTGGGTGATGCGGGCGCCGCTGGTCTCCGGCCAGGGCAACTTCGGCTCCCCGGGCAACGACCCGGCTGCAGCCATGCGTTACACCGAGTGCAAGATGGCGCCGCTGTCGATGGAGATGGTCCGCGACATCACCGAGAACACCGTCGACTTCAAGCCGAACTACGACAACCGCGAGACCGAACCGGTCGTGCTGCCGGCGCGGTTCCCGAACCTGCTGGTCAACGGCTCCACCGGCATCGCCGTCGGCATGGCGACCAACATCCCGACCCACAACCTGCGTGAGGTCGCCTCGGCCGTCCAGTGGTCGCTCGACCACCCGGAGGCGTCGAAGGAAGAGCTGCTCGAGGCGGCCATGGAGCGGGTCAAGGGCCCGGACTTCCCCAACGGCGCGCTGATCGTCGGGCGCAAGGGCATCGAGGACGCCTACCGCACCGGTCGCGGCTCCGTGATCATGCGGGCCGTGATCGACATCGAGGAGGACAAGGCCGGCCGCACCCAGCTGGTGGTCACCGAGCTGCCGCACATGTGCAACCCGGACAACCTCGCCGTGAAGATCGCCGAGCTGGTCAACGCGGGCAAGATGTCCGGCATCGCCGACATCCGCGACGACTCGTCCGCACGCACCGGCCAGCGCCTGGTGATCCTGCTCAAGCGGGACGCCCAGCCGCGCGTTGTGATGAACAACCTGTACAAGCACACGCAGCTGCAGGACACCTTCGGCTGCAACATGCTCGCCCTTGTGGACGACGTCCCGCGCACGCTGCGGCTCGACCAGTTCATCACCTACTGGGTGCGCCACCAGATCCAGGTCATCCAGCGCAGGACCGCCTACCGCCTCGACGAGGCCGAGAAGCGCGCCCACCTGGACCGTGGCCTCGTCAAGGCACTCGACCGGCTCGATGAGGTGTTGGCCCTGATCCGGGCGTCCCGCGACGCGGAGACGGCACGTGAGCGCCTGAAGGACCTGCTGGAGATCGACGACCTGCAGGCACTGCACATCCTGAACACGCAGCTGCGCAGGTTGGCAGCGATGGAGATCCAGCAGATCAACGACCGACTGGCCGAGATCGAGCTCCAGATCACCGAGTTCAAGGACATCCTGTCCAAAGTCGAGCGGCAGCGGCAGATCGTCAGCGACGAGCTCGCCGAGATCGTCGAGAAGTACGGCGACGAGCGGCGCACCAGGATCATCGCCGCGGACGGCGACATGTCGGACGAGGACTTCATCCCCGACGACGACATGGTGGTCACGATCACGCGTGGCGGGTACGCCAAGCGGACCCGCACCGACCTGTACCGCACGCAGAAGCGCGGCGGCAAGGGCGTTCGCGGGGCGAGCCTGCGGGTGGACGACGAGGTCGACCACCTGTTCGCGACCACGAGCCACCACTGGATCCTCTTCTTCACCAACCTCGGGCGGGTGTACCGCGCGAAGGTGTGGCAGCTGCCGGAGGCCGGACGAGACGCGAGGGGCGGCCACGTGGCCGGCCTGCTGAGCTTCCTGCCGGAAGAGCGGATCGCGGAGGTGCTCACGCTGCGGACCTACGACGACGCGCCGTACCTGCTACTGGCAACGCGCAACGGCCTGGTGAAGAAGACCGAACTGCGGGCCTACGACTCGCCGCGCCAAGCGGGCGTGATCGCGATCAACTTCCGCGAGGAGGGTGACGAGTTGATCGGTGCCGCGCTGTGCAGCCCCGATGACGACGTCCTGCTGGTGTCCCGCAAGGGGCAGGCGATCCGCTTCGGGGCCGATGACGACCAGCTGCGTCCGATGGGACGGGCGACGTCCGGCGTCACCGGCATGAAGTTCAGGAGTGACGACGCGCTGTTGAGCATGTCGATCATCGGTGCGGACATGCCCGAGGACGACCGATACGTGTTCACGGTGACCGACGGCGGCTTCGCGAAGCGGACCGCGGTCAGCCAGTACCGCCAGCAGGGACGGGGCGGGCTCGGCATCAAAGCCATGAAGCTGAACGAGGACCGCGGGTCGCTCGTCGGTGGCCTGGTGGTGCAGGAGTCCGACGAGGTCATCGCGATCAAGGTGAGCGGCCAGATCACACGCTCTGCCGTGGCAGAGGTGCCGGCCAAGGGACGCGACACGATGGGTGTCAAGTTCGTCGGGGTGACCGGGGACGACGCCGTTTCGGTGATCGCCATCAACCCCGAGTCGAGCGCTGACGAGGAAGAAAGTGCTCCGGTTGACCCCGACGTGACCGCGGAGGGTACCGTTGAGCCGCAGGAGCCAGAGGCGGCGACAGCTGCCGACCAGCCAACGGCCGAGGAGGAGAAGGGTGACTGACCGACCAGGCACCGCGGGCAAGGCCATGACCAGTGGTGGCGACGCGCCGCAGTGGCGGGTGGACGGCAACTCAGCCGACCCGACCGGAAAAGGACTGGACGACACCGTCGTCCGGATGCCCAAGATCACTGACGACTCTCCTGCGCCGGAATTGCCCGAGCCCCCCAAGGCTCAATCGAGGCCGGCAAGCAAGGTGCGGCCGTTCGATCGGGACACCAAGCTGAACACGCCTGCGGCGGCCAAGACGCCGGCATCCAGGCCCGCCGTGAAGGCGGCCCCGACGGTCAAGGAGGAAGCCACGGCCACCATTTCTGCGCCCGGGAAGCCGGAGGCGCCGGTCAAGCCGGTCGGCCCCGCCTTCGAGCCGTTCGCCGCACCGGCGTTCGACTCGGCGCCCGACAGCTTCCTGACCACGGCCACCACGCCCGCCGTCCCGGCTGCGCCGGTGTCGGCAGCCTCGGCGTCAGCTGTGGCAGCGGCGCCGAAGGCGAAGTCGTCCAGCCTGCGTCGCACCCGGAAGGCGCGACTGCGCCTCTCCCGGGTTGACCCCTGGTCGGTGATGAAGACGTCGTTCCTGTTCTCGATCGCCTTCGGGATCATGTTCTGGATCGCCACCTCGGTGCTCTGGTACGTCATCACGAGCTCCGGGCTTTTCGAGGCCATCAACGCAGCGATCGTGAACATCATCTCGAACCCGGGCAACACGGAGACCTGGCGCATCGAGGATTACGTCAACGGCAACAAGGTGCTCGGTATCGCCGCGCTGCTCGCCGTGATCAACGTCGTCATCAGCACCGCGCTCGGCACTCTCGCTGCCTTCCTGTACAACCTCAGCGCCAACATCCTCGGTGGCCTCGAGCTCACCCTGGCCGAGGACTGAGCCGCCCTAAACCGCTCTTGAGGAGCCTCGCGAGCCTGCGGCGAGGTCCCCAACGGTCCCTGAGGAGCTTCGTAATCGTGCGAGTGCTCCCCAAGCCGGTGCCTGAGGAGCTTCGTGAGCTTGCGAGTGCTCCCCAAGCCGGTGCCTGAGGAGCTTCGTGAGCTTGCGAGCGAAGCGTCACGAAGGGCCGGCGACACGCCTCAAGTTGAGCCTGTCCACCGGAGTCGGTAACGTTCACTCTTGCGTGTTCCCGCAGTTGCGGGCCTATAGCTCAGACGGTTAGAGCGCTGCCCTGATAAGGCAGAGGTCACTGGTTCAAGTCCAGTTAGGCCCACCAGATCTCCATGAGATCCACGCACCCCACTTCCCGCCTCCCTGGCTAGGGCTTATGCTTGTTCTGAGCAGGTCG
>CAWCWL010000003.1:0-345050 GCA_963799235.1 uncultured Actinomycetota bacterium
GCCCCTTCGAGCTGCGCCGCTCGACGATCCACCGCTGGCCGTAGTCGCCGAGGGTCTCGGCGGCCTGGTTGAGCTTGCGCACCTGTTCGACGCGTTCGGTCGGCGACACCCAGCGCGCTTCGGCCGCTGCCGCATCATCGATCTGCTTCTTCTCGTTCAGCAGCCACATGATGGCCAGGTCCTTGGCCTCGAAGGTGACCGGTGCGTTGTGCCGCAGCAGGTCCGGGCCGGTGAAGCTGGCCTGGTAGCGCCCCGAGGGCAGCTTGCGGATGTGGCCGAAGTCTCGGCGTTGGGGTGGCCGACGAGGCATCGCATGGCCTCCATTTCGTGCGATAAGGGGGTCGATTTCGTGCGATATCTCACCCTACATCGGCCTACACGTGACCACCAGAGCTCCGCCGCTCCGGCGGTATAACACCTAGTCACGGAGCCGAAACTGCTTGTGGGCCCACTGGGAATCGAACCCAGAACCCGCGGATTAAAAGTCCGCTGCTCTGCCTATTGAGCTATAGGCCCAGCGCCTCGGCGCCCTCGTAGCGTACCGGCGGCTGGTGCGCCCGTGCACACTGGAGGCGTGGATGCGCGCTACCTGGGGATCGGCCTCGTGTTGGTCATCGGGATCGCGGTCGTCGTCTACGGCTGGCTTGCCGACCGTCTCGACACCAAGCGTCGCCAGGCCGCGCTAGAGCAGGCCCCTGATCGTCCCATTCCCGGCCTCGCGCCGGACGCGCCTGCTCCGGTCTATGTGAGCGCCGCACAGCCCCTCAAGCCCCGTCCCCGGCCCGTCCTCACCGACGAAGTTCGCGCCGGGCTCCAGCAGCGGCTCGACGGCGCTCCGAGCCTTGCCTACGGGCACGCGGCGTCCGAGTTCATCACCGATGCCGACAGTGGCTTCTGCGTCCTTGAGCAGCCCTGGATCCTCGTTGCGAACGAGACCGTCGACTCCATCCGTGAGGTGCTGCCGTTCCTGCAGAAGGCCTCTGCTGCTGGGCACAAGGTTGTTCTGGTGGCGCCGGCCATCGAGGAGGCTGTTCTGGGGACGCTGCGCATGAACGCTGTCAGCGGGACTCTGGACAACGCCGCCGTTCTTCTTCCGAATCTTCATCACCGACGGGCGTTGTGCTCTCTGGTGGGGGCCGATCTTCTTACTCGGCAGGATCTGCAGGCTGGGTATGTTCCGCCGTCCGCTATCGGGACTTGTGGGACGTGGGTCAGCAACGGCGAGCGGTTGTGGATCTTGCGGGATTGAGTTCCTGGGTCACTTGGGCCCTTCGTCGGGCTCAGGGAGCATCGGTGGCGGCGGCCCTTCGTGACGCTTCGGTCGCTTCGCTCTCGAAGCTCCTCAGGGACCGGTGGTGAGTGGCGGCCCTTCGCTCGGGAAGCTCCTCAGGGACCGTTGGTGAGTGGCGGCCCTTCGCTCTCGAGGCTCCTCAGGGACCGTCTCGGTTGGCCGGCTCAGGGGATCGTTCCTCGACTCTCAACTCAGGGGATTAGCAGGGGTCAAGGTCTCAAGTGGGGCTCTAGGTGAATTCTCAGGGTCAGGCGTAGCCGAGGTCGTGGAGTTCCTCGTCGTCGATGCCGAAGAAATGGGCGATTTCGTGCAGCACGGTGATGCGCACCTCCTCGATCAACTCGCGTTCGCTGCGCACCATTCGCAGGAGTGGTCCCTTGAAGATGAAGATCCGGTCCGGCAGCACGCCCGAGTAGTGCGAATCCCGCTCCGACAAGGGAATACCTTCGTACAGACCCAGGGTTCCGGCCAACTCCAAGGGCGGCTCGTCCTCGATGATGAGCACGCAGTTCTCCACCAGATCGAACAATTTGTCGGGGATTTCGGCCAATGCCGCGTCCACCAATTCCTCGAATCGTTCCGGGCTCACGGGCAGCGCCATGACCCCAACCCTAGCCTCCCGAACGGGCCACTAAATGACACGGATGTCATTATCCCGTCCTCAGAATTCTCCTGACAGACGGCCATTCCGAGCTTAAAGTTCGTGACACCTGAGGCAGTGGAGACGGGTGTGACGCGAGTCACGGGGAAGACCCTTCCCCTGCCTCAACTTCATCCGCCATGGGGGCCGTCGCGAAAGGAACCGCCGAAATCGTGAAGAACGCGCTGGCCGCCACGCGCGCCACCCTGACCTGGCTCGTGGTCACTGCCTCCCTCGTCACCGCGGGCCTGATCTCCGCCGCCCCCGCGGGCGCTGCAACCAAGACCTACACCGCCTCGGCCGTCGCCGAGGTCCACGCCTCCCCCGCTGCCACCGCCCCCGTCCTCGGCACCGTCGCCAAGGGCGCCCACGTGCTGCCGAAAGCCGCCTCGAAGGCCGGCTGGCTGCCGATCACCTACGCCGCCACCACCGGCTACGTCGCCACCACGGCCGTGAAGGCGGACACGAAGGCAGCCACAGCGATCGCCACCGGACCGGCCGGCAAGAAGGTCGCCACCGTCAACGTCAATCTCCGCAAGACCGCCAGCCTGAACGCCGAAATCCTCGCCGTCGCCATGAAGAAGACCGTCCTGCAAGTCAGCGGCGTCACCTCCGGCACCTTCACCCAGGTCACCTATGGCACCACCCCTGGCTGGATCTACTCCGAGTTCCTCACGGCAGCCACCGACACCACGCCCGACGTGGTCGCCACCTACTCCACCATCGCCGACCTCGCCCTGCGGGAGACCGGCGTGGTCACTGCCAAGAACCAGGGCACCATCAAGAAGGGCGCCAAGGTCGGCGGCACCGGCGTCCACGCCGGCAGCTACAGCCAGGTGCTCTACAAGGGCAAGGTCGGCTGGGTCATCACCGGCTACCTCAAGGCCGTCACGGGCACACCGAAAGCGCTCGTCCTGCCGATCCGCAAGTCCACCCGGTACGCCTTCGTCGCCGGCACCGTCATCCGGAAGGACGCCGACGCCGCCTCCGGCCAGGTCGGGACCCTCGCCGCTGCGGAGGCCGTCCGCACCACCGGCACGGTCAAGGGCACCTTCACCCAGATCATCTGGGACGGCGCCACCAAGTGGGTCGCCACCATCTCCCTGTCGACGACCAAGCCCAGCGCGGACGGGTTCGGCGACCTGGGCTCGTCCAGCCTCAACAAGCTGGAGCCCAACGGCAAGGCCGCCGTCCTCGCTCTCCGTGCAGCCTTCCCCCAGATCACGACCATCTACGGCTGGCGGGCCTCCAGCGCCTACTCCAGCGACCACCCGAACGGCCGCGCCACCGACAACATGATCCCCGACTACAAGAAGAACAAGGCTCTCGGGGACGCCGTCGCGGCCTGGGCGATCGCCCACGGCAAGGAACTCCACATCACCTACCTGATCTGGCGGCAGCAGAGCTACACGATCAGCCGCGGCACCTGGAAGAAGATGGCCGACCGTGGCAGCGACACCGCCAACCACATGAACCACGTCCACATCTCGTTCGAACCCAGCTGACCAACCGAACCTCCCCCGAGCCGAGCGACCCCCGTCCCACCAGGGACGGGGGTCGCTTGGCTTTCCGGGCGGGATCGCCCGTTTTGGGCCGCGCCAATGACACCCCGTATAGTTTCGGCTCAGGTCCCCATCGTTTAGCGGCCTAGGACACCGCCCTTTCAAGGCGGCAGCGCGGGTTCGAATCCCGTTGGGGATACTCAGCGATTGCCCTTGTCGGAGTTGATTCGACAAGGGCTTTCTGCTTCTCCGGGGGCGCCGGCCCACGGGTTTCCTCGGCGCCTCGCGATGTA
This sequence comes from uncultured Actinomycetota bacterium, assembly GCA_963799235.1. GTDB lineage: Bacteria > Actinomycetota > Actinomycetes > Propionibacteriales > Propionibacteriaceae > Propionicimonas. The sequence goes on from CAWCWL010000003.1 coordinate 3,727, forward strand.
TTAACGTCGAAGGATGAGTGACTCCCCACGCCCGTCCGACGCGATTCTTGTCATCGACACCCAGGTCGATCTCATCCAGGGCAAGAAGCCGGTCCACAACGGCAGCGCCGTGGTGGCGCGCATCCGGAGCCTGACCGAGCGCGCACGGCTGGCGGGCGTCCCGGTCATCTACCTGCTGGACAAGGACGTCGCGACGCCGGACAGTCCCGGGTGGCAGCTCGACCCAGGGCTGCACGCCCGCGACGAGGACCTGCGCATCCGCAAGGACTACTCCGACTCCTTCCACCACACCGACCTCCACGAGCAGCTGCAGTCCCTCGGAGCCACAAGGGTTGTCGTGTGTGGCTGCACCACCGACGCCTGCGTCGACATGACTGCCCGGCGTGCGGTCGCCCTCGGCTACGACGTCGTCCTCGCCAGTGATGCCCACACCACCACCGACAACAGCTTCCTCAGCGCGCAGCAGAGCATCGCCTACTACAACCTCATGCTGGACGGGTTCGGGGCTGAGGACGGGTTCGGGAACGGTGAGCACGAGATCGTTGCGAAGCCGTGCTTCGAAATCGACTTCTAGGGCGGTCGGCGGCCCTTCGCGACAGCTCGTTCGCTTCACGATTCCTGAGGAACGCAGGCGAGCTTGCGAGGCCTCGTGTCACGAAGGGCACGGGCTCCTCAGGGACCGGTTTGTGCGTGGCGGCGGCCCTTCGTGACGGCTCGTTCGCTTCACGATTCCTGAGGAACGCAGGCGAGCTCGCGAGGCTGCGTGTCACGAAGGGCACGAGCCTCCTCAGGGACCGTTTCTCAGTCGATGGTGATCGTGCGCTCTTCGTTGTTGCCCAGTAGCCAGCGTCCTGTGGTCGCGAGGTCGAAGTTCTCGGGCTGCCAGCGCAGGGCGTTCAGCCAGGGCAGGGCCAGGTGGGCAGAGGTGACGCCCGGTCGGGCGCCCAGCACCTCGAGCTGGCCCTGGGTCACCAGCGCCAGCGAATGGCCCGTGGCGGGGTCCCTGAGCGTCTTCAGGCGCTTCGCGTCGGCCAGGTCGGATGCCGCCACACCCTGCTCGCCGGAGAGCAGCATCGAGCGCTGCGCGTCCCGGCTGATCCACAGCGGTTCGCCGGTGATCGCCAGCGAAGTCTGCGCCACGTCCCGCCCGGCGTTGGGCCGTCCGACCCGGCGTGCGTTCTCGGCGAGCCGCGCCAGCCGTTCCGGGTCGGCCAGGAGCTGGTCGATCTTGTGGCCGACGGTGGTCGCGTAGTTGCAACGGACAGCTGCGCCCTCCTCCAGCAGGTAGTCGGAGTTGCGCACCTCCTGGCCGGGGATCGGGTTGATGATCACCATCGGCAGCCCGACGGCCATGCACTCCGAGGACGACAGCCCGCCGGGCTTGCCGACGAACAGCGAGGAGATCCGCATCAGGTCGGCCATCTCCGTGGTGTAGCCGAGCACCCGGTAGCTCTCCGCATGCTCGGCCACCTGCGACTCGATGGAGGCCTTCAGCTCTGTGTTGCGTCCGCACACGACGACAGCCTGGAATGGGCTTGCCATCCGCAGCGTCTGCGCGACGATCTGCGTCGTGTACGCCCCGCCGGCAGCCCCCGCGCTGATCAGCACCACCGGCAGGTCGGGACGCAGGTGGAAGCGTTTGAGCACGGCCTCGCGGTCCACCGGGTCGCCGAGTCCCTGGCGGACGGGGATGCCGAACGCGCTCACCCGGTCTGACGGGATCCCGATGCTGGTCAGGTACTGCCGGGACTCGTTCCGGGCGGCGAAGAAGTGGTGGAACGGGCTGGTCAGCCACAGCCCCTGGAAGTCGTAGTCGGTGTCGACGACGGTGAGCGTCGCCTTCAGCTGGCGGCGGGCCAGCATGATCGAGACCAGCCGTGCGGGCAGGAAGTGGGTGCAGATCACCACGTCCGGGTCGTAGTCGCGCAGGTCACGGATGAACGAGATCGTGTTCAGCTGCTCGAGCCACTTCACGATCGAGCGCAGCTTGAACGGCGCGTCCGCCTGGTCGTAGCCCCAGCCGACCAGCCAGGGCGCCTCGGACACCAGCGCGAAGTAGGCGTCGTCGTAGACCCGGTTGAAGACCTCGTTCGTCGTCTCGAGGATGTCGAGGCGTCGCACCTCGTCATCGGTGCCCAGCGTCGCGAGCGCGGCCTCCACCGCACTTGCAGCCTGGTTGTGCCCGGAACCCACCCCGGCTGCAAGGATCATCACTCGTCGGCCCATGCGCGTCAGGTTATGGGAACGGACGCGCAAGCGGGGCCGATTTTCACGCGGACGAGGTCCTACGTTATAGTTTCGGGGCTGGCCGGGTATCGGTCGGTGAGGCCTTAACAAGGCCCCGTAGCGCAGTTGGTTAGCGCGCCGCCCTGTCACGGCGGAGGTCGCGGGTTCGAGTCCCGTCGGGGTCGCTGAAGCGAGCGAATTGCTTCATCCGGCCAGGTAGCTCAGTTGGTAGTAGCGTTCGCCTGAAAAGTGAAAGGTCGGCGGTTCGAGCCCGCCCCTGGCCACGTTTTCGCGATGGAATCTGATTCCATCGCGTTTTGCGTTTCTGGACCCTTCGTGACGTTTCGGTCGCTTCGCTCGCGAAGCTCCTCGGGGACCGGATTGGGGCCGGACAGGCAACAGGGGCCGAACCCGAAGGTCCGACCCCTGATTGCCACCGGTTAGAGCGTCACTTGGTGTAGCCGACGTTCTGCCAGATCGGGTAGCGGGCCATGCCCAGCGCGCCGATGTTGGCCAGCTTCTCCCGCACGCCGATCAGCATCGGACGCTGGTACAGGGGAAGGGTGTGGACGTCTTCCCAGATCGCCTGCGCGGCCTGGTTGCCGAGGTCGGCCCGCTTGACCGGGTCCATCTCGGTGTCGATCAGCGGCGTGAGCTCGTTGACCTTCTTGACGTCGAGCTGGGCGAAGTTGGAGTCGTTCGCGGAGAACTTGCCATTCTTCGTCGTGCCACCGTAGATCTGGCCGATGTTGCGCAGCGGGTACGGGGTGCCGATCCAGGAGAACGCCACGATCCCGAACTTGTGCTCCACGAGCACGCCCGGCCAGTCCTTGTTCACGTCGACCGTGCGCAGCTTCAGGTTGACGCCGATTTCCTTCAGCATCTTCTGAGCCTGCAGGCCCTCGTTCTCGGAAGCGGAGACGCCACCGAGAACCGCGAACTCGACATCCAGCTGCTTGCCGCCCTTTTCACGGAAACCGGTGCTGTCGTTCAGCTTCCAGCCGGCCTCGTCGAGGGTGGACTTCGCCTTGTCGACGTTGAAGTCGATGCCGGTCGCCTTGGCCTGGTCGACGTAGCCCGTCTGGCTGGCGACGTACAGGTTGTTGTTCAGCGGCACCTGGTCGCCGGGCAGGCCGGCGAGGTCGGACTTGGCGATGACCGTGCGATCGAGACCCTCGACGATCGCCTGGCGCACCTTCACGTCACTCAGGTACGGAGCCTGCGAGTTGAACGTGAAGTGGCGGAAGTTCGGGCCGGCTGCAACGCGCACCTTGGAGTTCTGTGCACTGCTGGCCTGCGAGTAGCCATCCGGGTCGGCGCCGATGTCGTAGTAGTCGACTTCCTGGTTGGCGAACGCAGCCGCCAGGCCGTCGGACTTGATCTGCTTCCAGGTGAGCTTGGTGAGCAGCGGCTTGTCGCCCCACCACTTGTCGTTGGGGACCATCGTCACGTTGCCGCTGGTCTTGTCCCAGTTGCTGACCTTGAACGGACCGGTGAAGTACGCGTCCTTGTAGTCCTTCCAGCCGCTGTTGAAGGCGTCCGGAGTGGCAGCACCCTCGGCGCGGATCGGGCCGTCACCGAGGACGGCGACCCAGTCGGGGTAGGTGGACTTGAAGGTGACGATGACCTCTTGGGCGTCGGCGCCCGCCTTGACGGACTCGATCTGGTTCCAGCCGTCTGTGGACGCGGCCGCGAACTTCTCGTTGCTGCCGTTGAGCGCCTTCCAGGTAGCGATCCAGTCGTCGGCGCCGATCACCTTGCCGTCGTTCCAGACGGCCTTGGGGTTCAGCTTCATGGTGACGACGAGCTTGCCTGCGGTGACGACGGGGTCGGCGGAAAGCAGGAAGTCCTTCTGCATGACCGGGTCGCCGGTGCCCGTGTAGGCGTAGTAGATCGGGCTGATCGGGGACTCCAGCAGGGTCAGCTCCGCGTCATTGCCGTCGACCGATGCGACGTTCCAGGTCGCGATCGGGTAACTGATCGAACCGATGAACTCGCCGGCCGCCAGCTGGTCGCGGGGCGTCTCATTGATGTCCCAGCCGGAGCTGGTCGTCGGAGCGCTCGAACCACCGGACGACGCGCCCGCTGACGGACTCGACACCGGCCCACCGCACGCTGCGAGGGCGAGCGCCATGCCACCAGCCACCAGGGGCATCAACAGTTTTGAAACTTTCACGTTTCCTCTTTTCCTTACGTTCCCGTCCCGGTTCCCGCTAGGCGGCACGCCGAGTGTATGGATCTGTTCGACAATACCCTTTTGGGCCTTCCCGCACGCTCGCGGTGATATTACGACCTGCTAACGAATTGCGCTTGTCCCACCGCAACACCCTCGGCGTGGCTGCCGTAATGACAGGCAGCGGTGTGGTCGACGGCATACGGCTGGAGCAGCGGCACGACTTCGCGGCACTTCACCTTGTCCGCCTCATTGAGGGCCGCGTACTTGAAGCAGCGCGTCCGGAACTTGCAGCCGGACGGGGGGTCCGCAGGGCTGGGCAGGTCACCCGAGAGGACGATCCGCTGGCGTGACCGCTCGGTCTTGGGATCGGGGATCGGGATCGCAGACAACAAGGCCTGCGTGTAGGGATGGACGGGGGCCGAGTAGACCTCGTCGACTGCGCCCACCTCGACGATCGAGCCCAGGTACATCACGGCGACGCGGTCGGCGATGTGCCGGATCACCGCCAGGTCGTGCGCGACGAACAGGTACGACAGCCCGAGCTTGCCCTGCAGGTCGTCCAGCAGGTTGATCACGCCGGCCTGGATGGAGACGTCGAGCGCGGAGACCGGCTCGTCGAGCACCATCACCTTGGGTTCCAGCGACAGGGCGCGGGCGATGCCGATGCGCTGCCGCTGCCCGCCGGAGAAGTGCTGCGGGTACCTGCTGGCGTGCATCGGCTCCAGCCCCACCAGCCGCAACAGGTCTGCGACCCGCTTCTCGATCTCCGCCTTCGGGATCTTGTGGACCCCCATCGGCTCCGCGATGATGTCGAAGATCGGCATCCGGGGGTCGAGGGAAGCCATCGGGTCCTGGAACACGACCTGCAGGTTGCGCCGCAGCGCCTTGCGCTCCCGCCTGTTCAGCTTGGACGTGTCCTTGCCGAGCACCTCGATCGAGCCGGCCGTCGGCGTCCCCATGTTGAGGATCTCCAGCAGCGTCGTCGTCTTGCCGCAGCCGGACTCCCCCACCAGGCCGAGGGTCTCGCCCTCACGGATGTCGAGGTCGATCCCATCCACGGCGTGCACGGTGCCGATCCGTCTGCGGTAGATGGCGCCCTTCATCAGCGGGTAGTGCCGCTTGAGGTCCTTCAGCTCCAGCACGGCCGGACGCTGCTCGCGGGGGATCTCCGCCAGCTCGGACGTCGTCAGCACCGGCGCAGGGAAGATGTCGCTGTGGCGCAGTTCCTGCCGGATGATGTCGGCCGTCCGGACGCAGGCCGCGACGTGCTGCGGGTCGTCGGTGGGCACGAGTTCCGGCTCGGTGCCGAGGCAGGCGTCGATGACCATCGGGCACCGCGGGGCGAACGGGCAGCCCGGCGGCAGGTCCACAACGGACGGCGGATTGCCCTCGAGCACCGGCAACGCGCCGCGCGACGACTCGTCCAGCCGCGGGACGGTGCCCAGCAGCCCGATCGTGTACGGCATGCGCGGCCGGTAGAAGATGTCGTCGGTCGTGCCCTGCTCGACCGGGCGGCCGGCGTACATCACGACGACCCGCTCGGACATGCCCGCCACGATGCCGAGGTCGTGGGTGATCAGGATGATCGCTGCCCCGGTCTCCCGCTGGGCGGTCTTCAGCACGTCCAGCACCTGCGCCTGGATCGTGACGTCGAGTGCGGTGGTCGGCTCGTCGGCGATGATCACGTCGGGGTCGTTGGCGATCGCCATGGCGATCATCACGCGCTGGCGCATGCCGCCGGAGAACTCGAACGGGAACGACTTCACCCGCACCTGCGGGTTCGGGATGCCGACCAGGTCGAGCAGCTCGATCGCCCGCGCATAGGCCTTGGCCTTCGGCACGTCGAAGTGGGCCTGGATCGTCTCCACGATCTGGTCACCGATCGTGTACACCGGCGTCAGCGCGGACAGCGGGTCCTGGAACACCATCGCCAGGTCGCGTCCACGGATCTTCGACATGTCGTTGTCCGACTGGCCGAGCAGCTCGTTGTCGTGCAGCTTGATCGAGCCGGAGATCCGGGTGGTGTTCGGGTGCAGTCCCATCACGGCGAGCGAGGTCACCGACTTGCCCGAGCCGGACTCCCCGACGATGGCCATCGTCTCGCCGGCGGCCAGGTCGAAGCTGAGCCCACGGACGGCCCGGACCGGGCCCGCCTCGCTGGGAAAGGTGACGTGCAGGTCGCGGACACTGAGGACGGTGTCGCCGGCCTTGGTGCGCCGGTCCTTGAGTGGGGTGATGAGGCTCATTTCGGGGTCCCCTCGGAGTTGTTCGGAGGAGCGCAGCGGAGGAGAAGAAGTCCGTGGGGTGAACTCGGGGTCCCCTCGGAGTTGTTCGGAGGAGCGCAGCGGAGGAGAAGAAGTCCGTGGGGTGATTTCATGCCTGCCCTCCGGATGCCGAGCTGGGGTCGAGGGCGTCGCGCAGGCCGTCACCGACGGCGTTCACGCACAGGACGAGGAACACCAGCACGGTGGCCGGTCCGAGGAAGACCCACGGGAAGGTGGTGGCCATCCGCGCGCCCTCACCGATCAGGGTGCCGAGCGAGGTGTCGGGCGGCTGGACGCCGAACCCGAAGTACGAGAGGCCGGTCTCGGCGAGGATCGCGTAACCGACGCCGAGGGTGGCGTCGATGATCAGCAGCGACGAAGCGTTCGGCAGGATGTGCCGCACGATGATCCGGAACGAGGACAACCCCATGAACTTGGCTGCCATCACGTACTCACGTTCGCGGATGGACAGCGTCAGCGAACGCACGACGCGTGCAGACAGTGGCCAGGCGAAGATCGCCAGCAGGAAGGCCAGGATGATCCAGGAGGCGTCGCCCTCGGGTGCCCCACGGGATGCGACGGCGATCAGGAAGAAGCTCGGCACGACCAGCAGCAGGTCGACGATCCACAGCGCGAACTTCTCCCACCACCCGCCGATGTAGGCCGCGGAGGCGCCGACCAGTGCTGCGATCGTCGTGGACATCAGCGCGACGACGAAGCCGATCAGCAGCGACTTCCCCAGACCGCGGATGGTGAGCGCGAGTACGTCGCGTCCGGCCCGGGTGGCCCCGAGGATGTGCGACTCGCTGGGCGGGGCAAGGAAGCTCTGGGTGTCGATGTCGTCGAACTTCCAGTACAGGAAGCTCCAGCCGAACAGGGCGAGGAACACGAGGAACAGGATGCCGACGGCGCCCACGACGGCCGTCTTGTTGCGCAGGAACCGCCGCCAGACCAGCCGTCCACGGCTGAGGCGCTTCGGGTCGGCCTTGACGAGCTCGACCTCGGTCTCGACCTTGACTGCCGCTTGACTCATTGCAGCCTCACTCTCGGGTCGAGGATCGCGACCATGATGTCGGAAAGCACCGCTCCGGCGAGGACGCAGACACCGGCGAACGCCGTCACGGCGACGACGCCGAAGACGTCACGGTTGGTGATGGTGTCGACGCCGTACTGTCCGATGCCGGGGAAGCTGAAGATCCGCTCTGTGAACGTCGCACCGACGAACATCGTTGCCACGCTGAAGGCGAAGTAGGTGCCGGTGGGGATGAGCGCCGTCCGCAGCGCGTGTTTCATCACCGCCTTGCTCTCGCGCAGGCCTTTCGCGCGGGCTGTCCGGACGTAGTCGGCACCGAGGGAGTCCAGCATCAGGTTGCGCTGGATGCGGCTCATCGATGCTGCGCCGAGGATGACCAGCACGAAGGTGGGCAGCAGCAGGTGCTGGACCCTGTCGACCAGGCCGGCCAGCGGGTAGTCGCCCACGTCCCCGGTTTCACCGATGAACTCGAAGGTGCGCGTCCGGGTGGTGTTGTTGTACCAGGTGGCGCTGATCTGGGTGAGGTGGCCGACGACGAACGCCGGGGTACTGATGATCAGCAGCGAGATCGCCGTGATCGCGCGGTCACTGAGCTTGTACTGGCGGGTCGCCGTCCAGGCGCCGACGGCCACGCCGATGATGATGCCGGCGAGTGTGCCGATCAGCAGGAGCCGCAGGCTCACCCACATGCGTGTGGAGATCTGCTCCGCCACGTCCACACCCAGCGGCGACCTGCCCCAGTCGCCCCGGAAGATCCCGGTCAGCCAGATCCAGTAGCGCTCGACCAGCGGGACAGAGTCGCTGAGGTTGTACTTCAGCAACTGCTGTTCGATGATCGCAGGCTCGATCGGCGGCTGGCGCAACTGGAAGAGGGCTCGTGGATTCAACTGGGTGGCTGCCAGCACGAACGTCAGGGAAATTGCCACATAGAGGAGGACGGCGTAATTGAGCAGGCGCCGGCCGATGTAGCGAAGCATGCCCCGCAACGTACCTCAGCGAGCAATCGGACGGAAACCTTGACAGCGGCCCGCCTCAGCGTCTGTTGACCACGACCGTCCCGAGGACTAGGTCATTCAGTGCGCGACGCTCGGCCCCGATCACCACCGTCGGGAGGACGAGGCAGATCATCGCAGCCCGTGCCAGCGCCCGTCCCCAGCCGAGGCGCTGCCCGTCGAGCCGGTGGACGCCGATGCGGGCGAGCAGCTGGCCGAAGCTGCTGCCGGTCAGGGCGGTGAGCACCGAGCTCTGCACGAAGAAGACCGCCAGGATCATCCACGATCTCCAGCCGGCCTCGCGGATGACGCCGTCACCGAACAGGAAGGTGGCCACCAGCATGGAGGCGCCCCAGTCGAGGATGAGCGCAGCGATCCGGGCGAACCAGGAGGCGAGCGAGCCGCGTCCGCTCTCCGGCAGGCCGATGCTCTGGCCGGGGTACTCGGCTGCTGCGGGAACGGTCACACCCGTGAGCTTAGGCCGAAGGGTTTGGTGCCAGCGGTTCACCTCGTAACCGCCCTGAAACAATGGCGCAACTCGATGGTTACTGCTGATCCCTAGCGTTGGCAGAGTTCAATCCCAAGCCAAGTGGAGGCAAGATGTTCCAAGGCGCCGACGACCTGTTGGCCTTCATCAAGGACGAGGGTGTCGAGACTGTCGACGTCCGCTTCTGCGATCTTCCCGGTGTGATGCAGCACTTCACTGTGCCGGTCCAGTCCTTCGGCCCCGAGGTCTTCGAAGACGGGCTCTCCTTCGACGGCTCGTCGATCCGCGGGTTCCAGAAGATCCACGAGTCCGACATGACCCTCATGCCCGACCCCACCACCGCGTACCTCGACCCGTTCCGGAAGTCGAAGACGCTGGTCGTGAGCTTCTTCGTCCATGACCCGCTCACCAAGGAGCCCTACAGCCGCGACCCGCGCAACATCGCCCGGAAGGCCGAGAACTACCTCGCGTCCACCGGCATCGGCGACAAGGCGTTCATGGGCCCGGAGGCGGAGTTCTACGTGTTCGACTCGGTCCGCTTCGAGACCAAGCAGAACGCCTCCTTCTTCTACATCGACTCCGAGGCCGGGGCCTGGAACAGCGGTTCCGAGAGCGACGGCGACGGCCGCGGCAACCGTGGCTACAAGGTCAAGTACAAGGGTGGCTACTTCCCCGTCGCACCGGTCGACCACTTCGGCGACCTGCGTGACGACATGGTGCGTCACCTGATCGATGCCGGCCTGGTCATCGAGCGCGCGCACCACGAGGTGGGCACCGCCGGTCAGAGCGAGATCGCGACCAAGTTCGACTCGCTGCTCGCAGCAGCCGACAACCTGATGAAGTACAAGTACATCATCAAGAACACCGCGTGGGCCGCCGGCAAGACCGCGACCTTCATGCCCAAGCCGATCTTCGGCGACAACGGTTCCGGCATGCACGTGCACCAGTCCATCTGGAAGAACGGCGAGCCGCTGTTCTACGACGAGGCCGGCTACGCGGGTCTTTCCGACATCGCCCGCTGGTACATCGGTGGCCTCCTGCACCACGCACCGTCGCTGCTCGCCTTCACCAACCCGACCGTGAACAGCTACCACCGCCTGGTGCCGGGGTTCGAGGCTCCGGTCAACCTGGTGTACTCCAGCCGCAACCGCTCGGCGTCCATCCGGATCCCGATCACCGGCACGAACCCCAAGGCCAAGCGCATGGAGTTCCGTTGCCCCGACCCGTCGGCCAACCCGTACCTGGCATTCGCTGCCATGCTGCTGGCCGGCATCGACGGCATCCAGAACAAGATCGAGCCGCCCGCTCCGGTCGACAAGGACCTCTACGAGCTGCCGCCCGAGGAGCACGCCAACATCGCCACCGTGCCCGGCTCCCTTGATGCGGTGCTGAACGCGCTCGAGGCTGACCACGAGTTCCTGCTCGCCGGTGATGTCTTCACGTCCGACCTCATCGAGACCTGGATCGAGATGAAGCGTGCCGACATCGACGCGATCCGTCTCCGTCCGCACCCGCACGAGTTCGAGATGTATTACGACCTGTGATCCATTGATCGCTTGTTGAGCTAGACGAGAGGCCCCCGGTTCGCCGGGGGCCTCTCGCATTCTTGGGGACGGTTCCCGTTCTTGGGGACGGTTCCTGGTTCGGTTCAGGCGTCCGGGTGAACCGAACCAGGAACCGTCCCCAGGTTCGCGCCAGCGGACGCAAGGATGCGGACCTCTCCCCTTGCGCCGTCGACGGAGACCCGGTCACCGGTGTGCAGCCGGGCGGTGGCATCGCCACAGCCGACGACGGCCGGAATCCCCAGCTCACGGGCGACGATGGCTGCGTGGCTCAGCGGCGCACCCAGGTCGGTCACCACGGCGCCGGCTCGCGGGAACAGCGGCGTCCAGCCGATGTTGGTGAGGTGGGTCACCAGGATCTCGCCAGGCTCCAGCTCACCGGCCTTGTCGAAGTCGTCCAGGCGGCGGACGACTCCCTCGACCTCGCCGACAGCGCCCGCGCAGCCACGGATCACGGCGGAATCCTCGTGGTCGGAAGCACTCGGAGCCGCGGCGCCGGCCACCCAGTAGTCGGTGCGGCGATCCGGGTCCGCCGCCCACGCGAACGGGTCGAAAGCGCCGTAGATCATGCCCGGCAGCGGCGGCAGCGCCTGGTACCGCAGCGACGCCTCCTGGCGGAGCTCCAGCAGGTCGAGCGCGTCCCGCTGGCCGTCGAGGGCTGCAAGCAGTTCCGGGAGGGTCAGGAAGAACACCTTCTCTCCGATGCCGAGGAGCTCCCCGGCACGCAGGGCGAAGCGCCGCATCACCCACGTGCTGCGCACGCTCTCCGAGCGGGCGGCTTCGCGGGCAGCTGCCTGCCGGGCAGCCTTGCGCAGGCGACGCTCGAGCTTCGCAGCGCGGCGTGGATCGGCAGCGCGCAACCGGGTGAGGGCCTCGTCGAACACCGAAGCCTGCCGTGCCTGGAGGACGGCGACATCGCTGCCGGTAGCTGCCGCGGCCAGGGCTGCGTCCAGCCAGCCCGGGTCCTCCGCCGGACGCGGCCAGGCGAGCTCGACCTCGTTCACGCCGCGGTGCCCGAACCGGGCGGTGTAGTCCTCGCGGCTGAGTCGCCCCGCACGGACCTCCTGGAGGCCCACCGACGGGCCCAGGCTCGCCAGCTGCCCGGCCAACCCGGACATGTTCGACATCAGGGCGGCGGTGTCGGTGGCGCCGAGTTCTGCATGCAGCTCGGCCTCGAGCTGGGCCGGGCCCTCGGAGCTCGCAGCGATGATCGTCCAGAAGGACTCCAGCGCCTGCGCGAACAGCCGGGCGCGCCACAGCGCTGAGAGCTCCGCAGGTCTGGTCGCTGCGGCGATCGCGGAAGAACTGTCGGCGCAGCGCTGCGGGTTCGCCCGCAGGTACCCGTCCAGCCGACGGCGGTACCAGGCCATCTTCGCGAGAGTGGCGAGCAGCCCGAGTCCGGCGTCTGACCAATCGGCCTTCGTCATGGGGATGAGGGTCACCGGCACCTGATCGGGCAGCTCACCCCACCAGCCCGCGAGCCGGCGGTAGGCCTCCCGCGGCTCCACCTTCGTCCGTCCGCGCCGGGCGGTGATCTGGACGCTGAGGTTGGCGTACGGACGCCCGCCGATGTAGCCGGCCATCTCGCGCCCCCGGATCGCCATCGACGGGCCGCCGTTGGCCTGCAGGTAGGCCATGTGCGAGATGGTCAGCGGTGTCTGCGGCACCGGATTGGCCTCACCGAGGTTGGTGGCTGACCACAGGCAGTTGCCGCTCAGCGAGTCGTTGCGCTCCGCCGTCCGCGGGTTGGCAGGGTTCAGCGTGGTGATCGGCCGCGACTGCAGGATCCACAGCTTGTCGGCGGCGACAGCCCACTCGATGTCCTGCGGGACGCCGTCGAAGGTGCCCTCCACCTGGTGCGCTGCGTCGTGCAACCGCTTGGCCATCGGACGCAGGGACTCGGGGCCGGTGAACGCGGCGTCCGGGCGCGAAAGCGTGAACTCCGCGCCGGTGTCCTCCCCGGAGACGAGGGCCTCCCCCAGCCCCGTGACGACGTTCCCGAGCATGGTGTTGAGGTCCCTGGTGATCGGGTGGACGGTGAACAGCACTCCGGCCCGCTCCGCCGGCACCATCGCCTGGATGACGACAGCCACCTCCCCCGTTCCGGTGGCACCCGACGCGGCGGCATAGGCCTGCACGCGCTCGGCCTTGCGAGACTCGCGCACGCCGGCGATCGCGGCAGCGAGGCCGTCGACTCCGACGTTGAGCACCGACTCGTAGGCGCCGGCGAAGGACGCAGCGGCCGAATCCTCTGCCAGCGCTGACGAGCGGACGGCGAACAGCTGGTTGGTCGGGAACGCCCTGACCTCTCGCTGCAGCCAGAGCTCGACTTCCGGGCTCACCCGGTCATCGACGAACGCGGACGGCAGCAGCACGAGCCCGGCAGGAACAGGGTGTCCGGCCTGCATCATCGCCGCAAGTGAGCGGGCCTTCCCGCCGGCGGCGGTCTCCGACGGCGGCAGCTCGCGCAGCCGGTAGGCGGGGCGTCCGGGAGCGGCGTAGCGGTGGGTTCGCAGCCATCCGGTCAGGGGCACGGCCAGGAGGGTGCCGAGCATCCAGCCGACCATGCCTGCGAGCATCGCGGCGGGGATCGACCAGGGCAGCTGGAAGCCGGTCGCTGCAGCACCGCCGAGGCCCGCGAGGCAGGCCGCGAGGTTGGCCATGACCGATGCGAGGACCTTGAGACCACGGTCAGTCATTGTCGGCAGCATCCCCGAGGATCTGTTCGATACCGGGGGCCCGGGCGATGACGTTCTCCGCCTTGTCCATGGCGAGGCCGTGCCGCAGGTCGCCGAAGACCAGCAGCTTGTCACCCACCTCGATCCCGAAGTCACGCCGGGCCTGTGCCGGAATCACGATCTGTCCGCGATCGCTGACGGTGATCGCGCCGTAGAAGCGCTTGTTCGGGTCTGCTGAAGCATTCACGTCGTCTCCAAGACTTGTCTTGTATACAAGACGCTACACCCCAACTTCTTCATCAGGGGGTGATTTCCGTGGAAGCTGGGTACTTGACAGGGATGGAACCGATCGGCCTGCTCGCCCAATCCACCGTCTCCGACCTCGAGGATGCCCGCATCTGGTACGCCGCCGTCCTCGGCCGCGACGCCGACGCGAACCCGATGACCGGCCTGCTGGAATGGCACTTCTCGGACGACGCCGGGGTGCAGCTCTGGCGCGACCCCGCCCGCGCCGGCAGCTCGACGATGGTTGTGGAGGTGGCCGACCTCGATGACGAGCTCGCCCGGCTGGACAAGGTCGGCATCGCCTACGACGACCCGATGAGCACCCCGAGCGTCCGCCTCGTCACGCTGGAGGATCCCGACCGCAACCGCCTGATCCTCGCCGGCGTGTAGGCACCCTCTCGGCCCTCTACTTCCAAGGTATAGCGCCGCCGGGGGCTTGCCGCAAGGCCCCCCACCGGGCGCAGAATCGTCACTCCGCTGAACCAAGGGAGTGCCATGTTTCCCAGCGCGACAAGCGCCTTCGCCCTTCCCGACCACCTGGTTGCCAAGGCAGACCCCACCCTCATCGCGCGCGACGAGCAGCAGTTCGCAGCCATCGCCGACGCCCTCGGGCAGCAGGTCGCCGGCGTACTCGACCGGCTCGCCGTCCTGCGCATGGAACCCGGCGGCAAGGGCAGGCAGGCAATGGACCGGGACATCGAGATCCACCACCTGAGCGCACGCCTCCGCGTCCTCCGCCGGTTCGGGCTGGACGTCTGCCTCGGCCGAATGGTGCCCACCGTGACTGAGGAGCCTGCCCGCGCGGCCCTTCGTGACGGTTCGCTCGCAAGCTCACGAACCTCCTCAGGGACCGGTGAGCCGGTCTACGTCGGGCGGGTCGCGCTCGCCGACAGCAACGGCGAGCCCCTCCTGCTCGACTGGCGCGCTCCCGCGGCGGAGCCGTTCTTCGCTGCGACGCATGCCTCCCCGATGGGCCTGGCCAGCCGTCGCAGGTATCGGTGGACGGCGGGCCGGGTCACCGACTTCTGGGACGAGGTGTTCACCCCGGGCGGGCTGGAGTCGCGAGCAGCGCTCGACGACGAGTCGGCGTTCATCGCGAGCCTCGGGAGCAGCCGGTCCGCCCGGATGCGCGACGTGCTCAGCACCATCCAGGCCGACCAGGACGCGATCATCCGCGCCGGCTCCCGCGGCGCGCTGGTCGTGGACGGCGGGCCGGGCACCGGCAAGACCGTCGTCGCCCTCCACCGGACGGCCTACCTGCTCTACGCCGACCCCCGTCTGGGTCATCGTCGCGGCGGCGTCCTCTTCGTCGGACCCCACCCGGCCTACCTGTCGTATGTCGCCGACATCCTGCCGGGCCTCGGCGAGGAGGGCGTCCAGACCGTCACGCTCCGCGACCTGCTGCCAGAAGGCGCGTCAGCCGGAACGGAGACCGACCCGGAGGTGACCCGCCTGAAGGCGTCCGCGCAGCTGGTGACGGCGATCGAGCCGGCGGTCGGGCTGTACGAGGAGCCACCGACGAAGGGGTTGCTGGTCGAGACCGACTGGGCCGACATCTGGCTCAGCCCGGCCGAGTGGGCCGACGCCTTCGACGCCGCCGATCCGGGCACGCCGCACAACGAGGCGCGCGACCAGATCTGGGAGGAGCTCCTCGACCTGCTCGTCGACAAGGTCGAGGACGACGACGTACCGCCGGAACTGCTGCGGGCGTCCATCGCCCGGAACGACGAGCTCACCGGCGCCTTCCGCAGGGCGTGGCCGCTGCTGGACGCTGCAGAGCTGGTCGGCGACCTGTGGTCGGTGCCCGCCTACCTGCGCCGGTGCGCCCCGTGGCTCGGCCCGGAGGAGGTGCGGGCGCTGCAGCGCGACCATCCGCAGGCGTGGACGGTGCACGACCTGCCGCTCCTTGACGCGGCACGCCAGCGGATCGGCGACAGGACGGCCTCGTTGCGCCGACGCCGGCGGGACGCGGCGGAGGCCGACGAACGCCGCCGCATGGACGAGGTCATCGACTACCTGCTGGAGACCGACGACAACCCGGAGAGCTCGCTGTCGCTGCTGCGCCGCGAGAGCCTGCGGGACGACCTGGTCGATGATGCCGCGCTGCCCACTGCGGATCCCGACCTGCTCGCCGGCCCGTTCGCGCACATCGTCGTCGACGAGGCGCAGGAGCTCACCGACGCGGAGTGGCAGCTCCTGCTGCGGCGCTGCCCGTCCCGGAGCTTCACGATCGTCGGCGACCGGGCGCAGGCGCGGCACGGTTTCGCGGAGTCCTGGTCGGAACGGCTCGGGCGCGTGGGCTTCGACCAGATCGCCGTCGCGAGCCTGAACATCAACTACCGGACCCCCGTCGAGGTGATGGCAGAGGCGGAACCGGTCATCCGCGCCGTCCTGCCGGACGCCAACGTGCCGATGTCTGTGCGCAGCACCGGCATACCGGTGTCGCACGGGTCCAGGTCGGAGCTGCACGCCATCGTCGAGGGCTGGCTCGCCACCAACGACGGCATCGCCTGCGTCATCGGCGATCCGGACTTCCCGGAGAACCCGCGCGTCCACTCCTTCGACGCCGAGCACAGCAAGGGTCTCGAGTTCGACCTCGTCGTGCTTGTCGAACCGGAGACGTGGGGCGACGGGATCGAGGGCCAGATCGACCGCTACGTCGCCATGACCCGCGCGACGCAGCAACTCGTCATCCTCGGTGCGTGACGGGCGGTCGCGCAAAGACGCCAGGACCGGTCCCCCCAACGGAACCGGCCCTGGCGCCACCCCCCACTCTCAGAACGCTGTGGCCCCCTGGATGTTGGTCGGGGCGCTCGCTCCCCCGGCCTTCTCGATGCTGATCGCGAGGGCGTCGGACTGGGCCACCGGACCCGTGAACCACTGCTTCACCGCGCTCCCCCCGCCCACGAGGGCGTCCGGGGTGACCCGGGTCGGTGCCGTGAGCGGACCGGCCAGCGTCCACAACTGGTAGGTCTCGTCCCCGGGGAGGACCGGCAGGTCACCGCTGGAGAACATCGCCTTGTTCAGGCTCTTCGATGCGATGAAGGTTGCCTTCCCGCCATCCTTCAGGTCGATCGTGTAGGCCTTCAGGTCCGGCGCCCGCAGCAGCTCCGTCTCCGCCGTCGCGCTGGCCACCGGCGGACGCTGGCTCAGCGACACCACCCAGCCACCGAGCACGAGGGCAACGACCGTCACTGCCGCAACGGCCAGCGACAGCAGCCGGGTCGTCCGCCGCTGGCGGCGTTCCGCCAGCTCGTCGACCGGCTCGACCGGCACCTCGTCCAGTGCCCGACGGGGAGCGGTTTCCGCAACGACCTGCGCCGGCTCGGGATCACCAGCACCAGCCTCCGGCGGCAGTACCCGGACGCCGGCGATGGCAGCCATCACCGATTCCTTGAGCGCCGGCGGCGGAGCCGTCCGCGACAGCAGCGACATCTCGCTCGCGGTCTCGCGGAACTCGATGACCTCACGCTGGCAGGTAGCGCAATCGGCGAGGTGGGTCTCGAACTCCTCGAGCTCCGCACCGTCCAGTGCATTCATCACGTAGGCGCCGACAGCGCCATGGATCTCGCTCATGCCTCCACCCCCAAGGCGTCACGCAGGCCGATGAGGCCGTCGCGTATTCGTGTCTTCACAGTGCCCAGTGGCAGCTTAAGGAGCGAGGCGACCTGCGTCTGGGTGTAGCCACCGAAGTACGCCAGCCCGAGCGCCTCCCGCTGGATGGCCGTCAGAGATGCCATCCCTTTGCGGACGCGTTCGGTGTCCAGCTTCTGCTCGACGTCCTCCCACACGCGGTCGGCTTCGCGGACCGTGGCCGTGACGGCGTAGTGCTCGTCGCGGGCGACCTCGCTGCTGACCGATCGCACCCGGTCGACCGCGCGGCGGTGAGCCATCGTCGACATCCAGGCCAGGACGCTGCCCTTGTCAGGGGCGTACCGGGCCGACTGGCGCCAGACCTCCACGAACACCTCCTGGGTGACTTCAGCCGCATGGTCGGCGGAGCGGAGGACCTTCAGCACCAGCCCGTGGATCCGGGAGGCCGTGAGGTCGTACAGCTCGGAGAAAGCTTCTTCGTGGCCCCGTGAGGAGCGGGCCACCAGCTCTGCCAGGTGCGCGGCTTCTGCATCGCGCCCCAGGCCTTCGCTACGGGCCGCCGGAGCGGCCCGGGAGGCATCGCCTCCCGGACCGGACGGCACTGCGGAGATCCCCATCCCTCAATCTCCCGTCAGTGACATGTCGGTGTCGTCATAACGACCTGGTACCCGTTGGCAAACCCTGGTCAGGACGCAGGCAGCAGGACGGTGTCGATGATGTAGACCGTCGCGTTGGCCGTCTGGACGTTGCCACACAGCACCTTGGCTGTCTTGTTCACCATGAAGTCCTCACCGGAGCCGGTGACCATGACGCCCTGCTTGGGGTTGAGGCTGTCGAAATCGCCGGCGAGCTTGTCCGGGGTGAGGGTCTGGCCGACGACGTGCTCGGTCAGGATCGCGGTGAGCATCTTCTTGTCAGCAAGCACCTTGTTCAGGGTGGCCTTGTCGATCTTGGCGAAGGCGTCATTGGTGGGCGCGAAGACGGTGATGCCCTTGGCGTTGTTCAGGGTGTCGACGAGGCCGGCCTTCTTGACAGCCGTGACGAGCGTGCTGAGCAGCGGGTTGTTGCTGGCCGCCGTTGCTACCGGATCCTGTGACATGCCGTCGAAGGAGCCCTTGCCGTCCTTCGGGACTGCTGCACAGGCGGCACCGAACGGCTCGGCCATCGTGCTTGCGCTCATCGAGGGCGTCATGGCCGGCGTGGTCATCGGTGCGCTGGCGCTCATCGACGGTGCCGACGACGTGGCCGGCGCTGCCGGGGTCATCGCACCGCTGCAGGCAGTCAGTGCCAGCGGAAGGGAGAGGGCTGCTGCGAGGCCGGCGAGCTTGGCGTTGCGGTTCTTGGAAAACATGTTGGGGAGTTCCTTCCCATCGGGTGGATGGACCAGTTGGCGGTCCGTCTCTCACTGGGTATTCGGTGCGGTCGGCCGGACGGATTGGTCGAACCTCAGACGGAGGTGAACTGGATCTGGTGCCAGCCGCGCGCACCGCTCGGGAACACCTTGGTGCGCTCCTCCGGCTGCGTGTTGCCGTCGAGGTCCGTGGCCCGCACCTGTGCGCTGTGCAGCCCTGCAGGCCCGGTGTAGACGTAGGACCACTGCCGCCACAGGTCGATGCCGCCGTCGGCTGCGAGCCTGGCTTCCTTCCACTCGCCCTCGTCGATGCGGATCTCGACCTTGGCGATCCCGCGGTGCTGGGCCCAGGCGACGCCGGCGATGACCGGCTTGTCCTTCGGCAGCGTTGCAAGGGACTGTGGCACCTCGATGCGGCTCTGGGTGAGGATCGGGGCGTCGGTGGCCCAGCCGCGCGCCGTCCAGTAGGCGGTGCGGGCCGCGTAGCTGGTGAACTCGATGCGCTGCAGCCACTTGGTGGCGGAGAC
This sequence comes from uncultured Actinomycetota bacterium, assembly GCA_963799235.1. GTDB lineage: Bacteria > Actinomycetota > Actinomycetes > Propionibacteriales > Propionibacteriaceae > Propionicimonas. The sequence continues at coordinate 22,902 of CAWCWL010000003.1, forward strand.
GAAGCCGAACAGTCCCGGCACCAGCATGCGGGCCGGGTAGCCGCGCTCGTCGGCCAGCGGTTCGCCGTTGAGGCCGACCACCACCATCGCGTCCCTGCCATCGGTGAGCGCCTGGAACGGCGTCGAGCAGGTGTAGTTGGAGTCCAGCGAGTACGAGTACACCTGGTCGACGCCGGGCCGGACGCCGACGCGGGCGATCAGGTCGCGGAACGGCACGCCCAGCCAGCGCCCGGTGCTGACGTACGGGCCGCCGACCTCGTTGGAGACGCAGGTGAGGGTGATGTCGCGTTCCACCAGCGGCATGGCGAGCAGGTCGTCGTAGGTGAGGGTGAGCGGGTGGTCGACCATGCCGTCGAGGGTCAGCGACCACGTCGAGGCGTCGATGTGCGGGGTCACGAGGCTGATGTCGACCCGGTAGAAGTCGGCCGCCGGTGTCGTGAACGTGCTCACCCCCTCCACCTGGACGCCGTCCGGCAAGGCCGTGGCTGCCGAGGCGGGGGCCGGCAGGCCGAGGGCGCGGCGGGCGGCGGACGCTGCGTCGCGGACGCGTCCCACGACGAACCCGCCGGCGCCTGCGACGGCCGCGACGGCAGTGCTCGCGCCGAGAGTCGCGAGGAACCCGCGCCGGGAGCGTCCCTTTGCTGCGTCGAGCGCTGAGGCATCGCCGGCGCGGGGAACCGGGTGGGTACGCAGCAGGTGCAGGGCGGCGACGCCCACCGCGCCGGCGATGACGGAAGGGATCGCGTCCGTCCACGGTCCACGGGTGAGTGCCGCCCCTGCCCCTGCGACGCCGAGCAGGCCGATCGCGACGGCGGCGATGCGGGGACGCCGCCAGGCGATCAGGCCGACGACGGCGCCGAAGACGACCAGCACCACCGCGACGCTGCCGACGAGGATCGGCTTGTCTGCTGTGCCGAACGTGCGCACGGCGAACTCCTTCGCAGGGGTAGGGGCCGCGTCGATCAGCGCGGAGCCCACGGCGAGCAACGGCGAGGCGACCGGGTTGACCAGCGCTGCCACCAGGTGGCCCACCCCGACGGCAGCGCCGGCCGCCACCACCCCGGTGAGCGCACGCAGCACCGCCCGCGGTTGTGCGGGGTCGTTCGGTAGCAGGGATGTCGAACGCGCGCGCGAAGTGGTCACGCCCCTGGTTCGTAGCCGACGGCCATCCGGATTGGTGTGGCCCCCGGCGAGCGGAAATGGTGGAACCGTCTGCGGCCACCCTCGCCATGGGGTATTTTTACGAATAGTTCGTGTCAAAGGAGGATCGGTGCCCGATGAGGCCGGAAGCGACCGCCGCGATCGTGCACCACAGGCGATGAGGCGCGGACGCTCCCCCTGGCGTGACTGGCCGGTGCTGGGCTGGTTCATGACCGCTGTCGTCGTTGCGCTCACCCACCGCTGGCTGCCCGATGCCTCCTGGCTCCTGCTGCACCTCGTCTTCCTGGGCGCAATCACCCACTCGATCATGGTCTGGAGCGCCCACTTCACCCAGACATTGCTGCGCCTGCCGGTACCGCCCCACCAGGACGCGCGGCTTGCGCTCCTCACCGTCGGTGCAGCGCTGGTCGTCGTCGGGGTTCCCACCACCTGGTGGCCGCTGACCCTCGTCGGCGGGGTCGTCGTGGCCGGAGCTGTGGGCTGGCACGGGGTCGTGCTGGTCCGCATGCTGCACCGGGCGCTTCCCGCCAGGTTCCGCGTGACCGTCCGCTATTACATTGCCGCCTCCGCCGGCCTCGCGGTCGGGATCGGCTTCGGCGTGACCCTCGCCTGGGGGTGGGACGACACCTGGCAGGGACGCCTGCTGGTCGCCCACGCGCTCACCAACGCGCTCGGCTGGGTGGGACTGACCCTGACCGGCACCCTGCTCACCTTGTGGCCGACCATGCTCCGCACCCGCATGGACGCCTCCGCCGAGCAGTGGACGCGGCGCGCGCTGCCGCTGTTCTGCGGGGGGATCGTGGTCGCCGATGTGGGTGCCCTCGCCGGTGTTGCCTGGCTGTCGGCCACGGGGCTCGTGGTCTACCTTGCTGCGTTCGGCCTGTGGGGCCGAATGCTCTGGCAGCCGCTGCGCTCCAGGCCGCTCACCGAGTTCGCGCCCGCATCGGTGGCCGCTGCCATGATCTGGCTCGTCATCGGTCTCGCCTGGGCCGGCTGGGTGCTGGTCAGCTCTGCCGACTGGGCAACGATTCGCGAAGCCTTCATCTGGCCCGCTGCAGCGCTCGGCGCCGGCTTCGGCGTGCAGCTGCTCACCGGTGCACTGTCCTACCTGCTGCCGTCGGTTCTCGGCGGCGGCCCGAGCGTCGTCCGCGCGGGACAGCGCTGGTTCAACGCAGGGGCAGGGTTCCGCCTCGTCGCCATCAACGGCGGCCTGCTGCTGTGGCTCACCCCCACCCCCAGCTGGGTGAAGGTCACCGGTTCGCTCCTCGCCCTCAGTGCCGCGGCCGCGTTCCTGCCGCTCATGATCGCCGGCCTCCGGGCATCGGTGGCCGCGCGGCGGGTGCTCGCCACCGGCGCCGAACCGGTGGAGGTCAAGCCCCGTCCGCCCGTCGCCTCGGCCGGCCAGCTGATCGCCGGAGTGGCGGCCCTGCTCGCGGTCGTCGTCGTCGGCGTGGGCATCGATCCGCAGGCAGCAGGCGCGGCACCCGGGACCGCGCCCGCCGGGGCTGTGGTGGCCACCGGCCACGTCGCCCGGATCCACGTCGAGATCCGGGAGATGCGTTACCACCCCAACCAGGTGTCGGTGGCCGCCGGCGACCGGCTCGTCGTCGAACTGACGAACGCAGACACCAACACCCACGACCTGGTGATCGGCGCGGCGCGGACTCCGCGGATCGGTCCCGGGAAGACCGTGGAACTGGATGCAGGCGTCATCCCGGCGTCCACCCAGGGCTACTGCTCCGTCGTGGGCCACCGGCAGATGGGCATGGTCTTCGACGTCGTCGTCACCGGCGCGGACTCCGCCCCGTCCGCCTCTGCGACGCCCGGCGGGAACCACGACATGGGTGCGATGCCGGACGCCGACGCGACGCTGTCCGGCGTCATCGACCCGGTGCTGCCGCCGCTCACGTCCGCGAAGGTGCACAAGCTGACGCTGGAGGCGAAGGAGGTGGCGCTCGAGGTGGCCCCCGGCGTGTGGCAGCGGCGCTGGACCTTCAACGGGCGGGTGCCCGGACCCACGCTGCACGGCCGGGTCGGCGACGTGTTCGAGGTCACCCTCACCAACTCCGCGACGATCGGGCACTCCATCGACTTCCACGCCGGAGCGCTCGCGCCGGACCGTCCCATGCGCACCATCCAGCCCGGTGAATCCCTGGTGTACCGGTTCACCGCCACCCGGGCGGGCGTCTGGATGTATCACTGCTCCACGATGCCGATGACCGCCCACATCGGCGCCGGCATGTTCGGCGCAGTGGTGATCGAGCCCGACGGTCTCGCGCCGGTGGACCGCTCGTACGTGCTGGTGCAGTCCGAGACCTACCTGCAGACGTCCGCGCACGATGCTGCCTCGGCCACCGAGGTGAACGCGGACGCCGTGAAGGCAGAGCAACCGACCTATGTGTCCTTCAACGGCATCGCGAACGGCTACGACAGCCACCCGCTCACGGCAGCGGTGGGTGACCGTGTGCGGTTCTGGGTGCTGGACGCCGGACCCAACCGGGCCAGCAGCTTCCACGTCGTCGGCGCCCAGTTCGACACCGTCTACGCCGAGGGCGCCTACCTGCTGCGGCGTGGACGCGACGCGTTCGGCACCCGTGAAGGCGGTTCGCAGGCCCTCGCCCTGCAGGCTGCGCAGGGCGGCTTCGTCGAAACCGTCTTCGGTGAGGCCGGACGGTACGCCATGGTCAGCCACTCGATGGTGGACGCCGAACGCGGCGCCCACGGCTTCGTGGTGGTGCGTTGACCCCTCAGCGATCCGGCGGCACCCGCCCCGGCACGGACCTCCCGGCATCGGGAGAAGACGAATGGAGATCGACATGACCAATCCCATCCAGCTGGAGACCGTCGGCGCGAGCACCGGTTGCGCGTGCGGCGGCCACGATGACGCCGCGCCGGTCCTCGACGTCCGCGCGATCCCGCACGCGATCCGCCACGCGGCCGTGTTCGGCGCCTTCGACGCGATCAAGCCCGGGGGGTCGCTCGTCCTGATCGCCCCGCACGCCCCCGTCCCGCTGCTCAACCAGCTGTCGTCGCGCGCCGTGATCGCCGTCGAGTACCTGGTCGAGGAGCCCGAGGAGTTCCACGTGAAGATCACCCGCATCGCCGGGTAGCCCGCCCGGGCCGGTGATAGCGTCGCCCTGAGCGACTCTGAGGGGTGCGGCGACATGCCTGCTTTCTCGCTTTCCCGGTGCGAACTCGGCGTGGCCACGGCCGCCACCCAGATCGAGGGCGGAGTCCTCGACACCAACTGGCAGCGCTGGGCCGATGCCGGCCGGATTCCGGACGGGTCATCCCCGGCGCGGGCAGCCGATCACTGGAACCGGGTGGCTGAAGACGTCGCCCTGCTGAGCGAACTGGGCATCCGGCACTACCGGATGGGTCTGGAATGGGCACGCCTGGAGCCGAGACCCGGAGCCTTCGACGCCGATGCTGTGGCGCACTACCGCGACGAACTCACCCGGCTCCGCGACGCCGGCGTCCGGCCGCTGGTGACGCTGCACCACTTCAATCCGCCCGGCTGGTTCGTCGACGCCGGCGACTGGCTCGCGCCGGACGCCGTGCCCGCCTTCCTGCGCTTCGCAGGAATGGTCGTGCGGGAGTTCGGCGACCTGGTGCGGGACTGGATCACGATCAACGAGCCCAACGTGCACGCCACCCAGGGGTCCCTCTACGGGACCTGGCCGCCCGGCGACCACTCGTACCGTCGCACCATCGCGGTGATGCAGGCCCTCGTCGCTGCCCACCTCAACGCCTACCGGGTGATCCACGAGTTGCAGCCCGACGCCAGGGTTGGCGTGGCGCACCATGTGAGGGCCTTCGCCCCGCAGAACCCGCGGAACCCGGTTCACCGGTTCGCTGCCGCGGCGACGCGCTACCTGTTCCAGGACGCGATCATCCGGGTGACGGCCACCGGCCGGCCGGCGCCGCCGCTGGGGACGCCGAAAGGCATCCGACCCGGCCGCTACTACGACTTCCACGCCCTCAACTACTACACGCGGGGCACCGTCCGCGGGATCGGCGACGGGATGGCCACCGGCGTCGACGCCAACGACCTGGGCTGGGAGGTCTACCCGCCCGGACTGGTCGAGGTGGCGGCGCGGGTGCACTCGCGCTACCCGGCGCCGATCTGGATCACGGAGAACGGCACCTGCGACTCCGGTGACGCGTTCCGTTCCCGCTACCTCTACGAGCACCTGGCACAGATCGCCGGGTCAGACCTGCCGATCGAGCGGTACTACCACTGGTGCTTCACCGACAACTGGGAATGGGCAGAAGGTGAGGCCGCGCGGTTCGGGCTCGTCCACCTCGATTTCGAGACCCAGCAGCGCACGATCAAGGAGTCGGGACGGTTCTACGCCGACATCATCGCCAACAATGGCGTCACCGAGGCCGCCTACGAGCGCTACGTCGCCGGCCGGAAGTACGTGACCAACGGAGGACCGTCATGACCGGCAGCGAGCCTGCTGAGACAGCCCAGCCGACCCAGGCCGGCCTGGATCGCCGCAACAAGTGGGCGTTCGCCGTCGGCACCACCGGCCGCGACATGGTCTACACGCTGGTCAGCCTCTACCTGGTGTTCTTCCTCAGCGACGTGCTGAAGCCGTCGCGTGAGGAGTTCCTCTGGGCCAGTTCGCTGATCCTGCTGGCCCGACTCTTCGACGCCGTCGCCGACATCGTGATGGGCGCCGTCGTCGACAACACAAGGACCCGCTGGGGGCACTACAAGCCGTGGATCGCCGCCGGCGTGGTCGCGTCCGCTGTCTGCACGGTCCTGCTGTTCACCGACCTCGGCCTCACCGGCGCGGCGTTCGTGCTCGGCTTCGCGCTGGTGTACCTGCTGTGGAGCCTTTCGTGGACGGCCAACGACATCCCGTACTGGTCGCTGATGCCTGCCCTGACCCTCGACCAGAAGGAGCGGGAGCGGTTCGGGTCGCTGGCCAAGATCTTCGCAACCATCGGGCTGTTCGCCGTCGTTGTGGCGGTGATCCCCGTCACCAAGGCGCTTGCGCCCGCTGTCGGCGAGACCGGGGCCTGGATGTGGTTCGCCGTTGCCGTCGTCGTGATCATGCTGGCCAGCCAGTCGGTGACCCTGTTCGGCGTGAAGGAGCCCAGGATCGTTATCGAGCAGGAGCGCACCAACCTGCGTGAACTGGGCAAGGTGGTCTTCGGCAACGACCAGCTGCTGTGGACGGCGATCGCGATGGTCCTGTTCATGACCGGCTACCTGACCACCACGACGTTCGGCACCTACTACTTCAAGTACGTCTACGGCGACGAGTCGATGTACTCCCCCTTCGGCGCGGTGCTCGTTGCGAGCCAACTTCTGGGCTACGCGGTCTTCCCGACCCTCTCGAAGCGCTTCTCCCGGCGCACCCTGTACACGTTCGCCACCGGCCTGATCCTCGCTGGCTACGTCGTGTTCTTCTTCAGCCCGACCCAGATCGGCTTCATCGCCGCCGCTGGCCTGCTGCTGTTCATCGGCGACTCCTTCATCACCTTGCTGATGCTGGTCTTCCTCACCGACACGATCGAGTACGGCCAATGGAAGCTGGGACGGCGCAACGGCGCGGTCACCTTCGCCCTGCAGCCGTTCATCAACAAGGTGGGCGCAGCGCTGTCCACCCAGATCGTCGCGGTCGCCATCGTGATCGCAGGGGTGAATCCCGACCGGCCCGCCGACACCACAGCCAGCGGCCTGCTGACCATCAAGATCGGCATGCTGGTGCTGCCGCCGGTCCTCATCGTTGCCAGCTACCTGATCTACCGGGCCAAGTACCGCATCGACGACGCGCTGTACGCCCGGATCGTTGCCGAACTGCGCGAGCGGGGCGACCTGCGCCCGGGTTCCTGACGGGTCTACCCCGCAGCGGGCCTCCGCCAGGTGAGGTGGGTGACGTACGGGGTGGTGCGGCTGGCGACCGGGACGAGGGTCAGGTCTGGCACGCCGTCGAAGACCCGGATCCCCTCACCGAGGGTGATCGGCACGACGTGCAGGCGCAGTTCGTCGATCAGGCCCAGCGCCAGGTAGGTGTTCGTCGTGCCAGGTCCGCCGGCAACGGAGACGTTTCGATTCCCTGCGGCGACCCGGGCGCGTTCCAGGGCCGCTTCGGGGCCGTCAGTGACGAAGTGGAAGGTGGTGCCGCCCTCCATCACCAGGTCGGCCCGCGGGCGGTGCGCGAGCACGAACACCGGACCGTGGTACGGCGGTTCCGGGCCCCACCAGCCCTGCCAGTCGAGGTCCCAGTCACCGCGGTCGGCGCCGAACATGTTGCGTCCCATGATGAAGGCGCCGGCGTCGACGATGGCGTCGATCTCCGCCCGGCTCTCCTCGGGATGCTCGAACATCCAGGTCTGACCCAGACGCTGACCCACATGGGCGCCGAACGGGTTCTCCCTTGTCTGGTCGCGTCCGGCAGCGACCCCGTCCAGCGAGACCATCAGGTCGGCCTTGACGAGCTGCATGCATCCTCCAGTGTTCGCTGGGCTTCCGCGTTGGGTTGGTTGTCCGACGCTACGCGCGGCGTGGGGCCGGTTTCAAGGCAGGGATCCCTAGGGTGGAGGGGTGACTGATCGAACCAGCCAGGTGGTGGCTGTGATGGGTAGGGGCGTGGTCGGTAACCAGACCCCGCTGCTGGTCGCGGACGACCTCGGCTTCACCCGGGGCGACGGGTGCTTCGACGCAGCCCGCGTGACGATCGTTGACGGCTCACCCCGCATCGACCACCTCGAGCGGCACCTCGCCCGTTTCGCCCGCTCCGCTGCAGCCCTCGAGCTCCCCGCGCCCGTTGCCGCAGACTGGCAGGAGCTCATCGACGCCGCCCTCGCCGAATGGTCCGGCCCGGGCGAGGCCGTCCTGAAGCTGGTCCTCACCCGCGGCCCGGAACACACAGCGTCCGGTGTGACGGCGCTGCTCACCATCACAGCAGCCGGGGACGCGAGCGCCGCCCGACGGGGCGTGACGGGCGCGACGCTATCGCGTGGCTATGCCAGCGACGCGTTCGCAGCTGCGCCCTGGCTGCTCGGCGGCGTGAAGACGCTGTCCTATGCGGTGAACGTCGCCGCCAAGCGCGAGGCCGTCCGCCGGGGTGTGGACGAGATCGTGTTCACCTCGAGCGATGGCTACCTTCTCGAGGGTCCGACAGCCGGCCTGCTCGTTGCGGCCGACGACCAGCTCTGGACCACACCGATCGGCGCCACGGGGGTGCTGCAGAGCGTCACGATCGACGTGATCATGGATGCCGCCCGGTCTGAGGGCGTGGGCGCCACCTCTGCGCTCTTCCGCGCCGACGACCTGCCCGCAGCCGATGGCGTCTGGCTGGTGTCAGCCGTCCGCGGCGTCCTGCCGGTGCTGGAGCTGGACGGCGTCCGCCTGCCCCACAACCCTGCCCTCACCGCCCACCTGGCAGCGACCGCCGGCTTCTGAGCTGGACCGAATAGGAACCGTCCCCGATTCGGTCCGGACCGAGTTGGGGACGGTTCCTAGTTCGGTTCAGCAAGGGTGCGCTCGACGCGGCGGTCGGGGATGAACCAGACCACGGCGACGCCGGTGATGCAGATGCCCGAGACGATCACGCCCGCCTCCCCGAAGAACGGGGCGATGATCGCGATGACGTAGGCGCCGATCGAGATCGAGCCCTTGCGGTCGGCGCCGGACGCCCGGGCGGCGCGCGCGTTGGACTCGTGGGCACGCACGATCACGACCTGCAGCACCGTGTAGCTGATGGCTGCCATCAGGGCGACCGCTGCGTAACAGGTCATCGGGATCGGGGCGAAGTGGCTCTCACCGGCCCAGCCCGTCACGAACGGGAACAGTGACAGCCAGAACAGCAGGTGGAGGTTCGCCCACAGGACGGAACCGTTCACCCGCTCGGCGAGCTGGAACAGGTGATGGTGGTTGTTCCAGTAGATGCCGACGTAGACGAAGCTGATCACGTAGCTGATCAGCTTCGGCCAGATCGCCAGCACGTCGGTCCATTCGTGGCCCTCCGGCACCCGCAGCTCGAGCACCATGATCGTGATGATGATCGCGAGCACGCCGTCGGAGAATGCCTCGACCCTCGATGTGCGCATGCCGTCCCGTCCGGTGAGTTGGTAGGGATCAGCCTAGGGTCGGGGTCGCCACCGTGACGAGGTTGCCCCACGGGTCCTCGACGCTCAGGCTCGCGGTCAGCGGACCCGACTCCAGCGCGACGGACAGCCCACGGTTGGTGAGCCGGCGAGCGGCGTCGAGCACGTTGTCCACGGCCGGAACCTCGATCGACACCTGGCCGAGGCCGAGGCCCGGCGCACGCAACCCGACGCCGGCGGTGCCCCAGGTGTTCATCGCCATGTGGTGGTGGTAGCCGCCGGCGGAGACGAACAGGGCGCCCGGCAGCTCTGCGGTCACGTCGAAGCCGAGGGTGTCGACGTAGAAGTCCTTCGCCTTGGCCGTCTGCCCGACCTTGAGGTGCACATGGCCCACCACCTGCGCCTCGCCACCGGCGAGGGCGGGACGGCGATCGGGCGCGGTCTCCAGGAAGTTGCGGGCCTCGTCGGTCAGGTGGTCGGAGAGGAAGGCGTTCGGGTCGAGGAAGAGGGTCGCCATCTGCACCTGGTCGCCGTTCCACGTCCACTGTTCGCGGGGGCGGTCGGCGTACAGCTCGACGCCGTTGCCCTCCGGGTCGTCGAGGTAGAACGCCTGCGACACCAGGTGGTCACCGCTGCCGGTGTACAGGTCGGGAGTGCGGGTCGCGACCGATGCCAGGACGGTGGCCAGCATGCCGGCGTCCGGGTGGAGCAGGGCCGTGTGGAACAGCCCGGCGCTGCGCCGCTCACCCCTGGGCAGGTCGGGACGGTGCCGCAGCACCACGAGCTGCTGGCCGCCGCGGCCGAGGCTGACGGTTCCCGCGCCCTGGCCCACCGGCTCCAGCAGCAGGACTTCGCTGTAGAACCTGGTCATCAGGTCGAGGTCGGCGACGTCGAGCGCCACCTGGGACATCCGGGTGTCTGCCGGGAGCTGCTCAGTCATGGGTTCCTCCTGTACTAGTTGACCATTCAACCACATCGGGGACCGAAATGTTCCTTGGCCGATCCACAGGGTTCGTTAACGAAGATCACAGACCCCGGGGGTTGAGTAGGGGACACGCAAGGAACCGAGCACACACCCGGAGGCATATGACAGCAGACAGCCTGATTTCCCCAATGCATCGCGGCCCCGCCAAGTTCCCTGGCGGGGCCGCTGCCGCTCCTGGGCCCCTACCCTGTTGCCATGCCGATCACCTGCCCCGAGTCCTGACGTGGAGGTCCTGCTCCTCGGTACCGGTGCCGCCGACGGCATCCCGAACCCGTTCTGCCGCTGCGGCACCTGCACCGACCACCGCGAGCGCGGCGAACTGCGCACCCCCACGTCCGTCCTGATCGACGGACGGCTGCTGATCGATCCCGGGCCTGAGGCGCCGCGCCAGGTGTCGCGCTACGGCCGCGACCTCACCGGCCTCGTCGCCGTGCTCGCCGGCCACGCCCACAGCGACCACCTCGACCCCGCGCTGCTCATGCACCACAGCTGGGTCACCCAGTCGCCGCTGGAGGTGGTGGGTCCGCAACCGGTGATCACCTGGAGCAGGCAATGGCTGGACGGTGACCAGACGGCGATCAGCTTCCGGAGCGTGACCGCAGGGGAGACGACCGAGGTCGCCGGCTATCGGGTGACGGTGCTGGCGGCCAATCACGAGGCCTTCGGCGAGGCGTGCTGCTACCTGATCGAGGACGACTCCGCGTCCGTCCTGTACGCCACCGACACCGGACTGCTGCCCGCGTCGACGCTGGCAGCCCTTTCCGGCAGGCATGCCGACCTCGTGCTGCTGGAGGAGACCTTCGGACCCCGCGCCGACAAGGGCGATCGCCACCTGCACCTGGCAACGTTCGGCCAGACGGTCGCGCGGCTGCGGGAGCTCGGTGTCGTCACGGAGGGCACTCAGGTGGTGGCCGTGCACCTGGCCCATGACAACCCGCCCCTGGCGCAGCTCTGCGCCGAACTCGCGGAGTTCGGCGCCGAGGTACTGCCGGACGGAACGGTGATCGCACTCGGGTGACGGTGCCGCCCCGCAAGCGACGACGGGATGTGCACTCGCGGCAGCGACCCTGGCCCGAACAGGGCCGGTATTGGCCATCGCCAGTGCAAATCCCGTCGCCCTCGCGCTCAGGCGGGGGCCAGGTGCCGGCGAACCGGACGTTCCAGCCGTGCCGCCGCGGCCAGCTCGAGGCGCGCGGTGCGCCGCAGGATGGCGGCGGCAAGGAACCGGGAGCGGGCCGGACGGATGACGGCCTCCCGCTGCGGAGCATCGGGGAACGCCGAGGCGTTCTCGGTGGCGGCGTGCTCCAGGACGGGGGCATAGGTGATGAACATGGACATGGTTGTCTCCTCAGAGGTGGTTGTCGTGCCCTGCGGTCAGGCCACAGGGCGGGTACTGCGTCGCACGATCAACTCGTGCGGCAGGATGATCCGGCGATCGGGCAGGCTCGGGTCGAGCAGGAGCTGTGCTGCGAGTCGGCCCTTGTCCCTCACGGGTTGGCGAATCGTGGTGAGTCCGGCGGCTGCGGCTTCGGGAAGCCCGTCGAAGCCGGCCACCGAGACGTCCCGGCCGGGCTCGAGGCCGCGTTGCGCGCACGCGTCCATGAAGCCGAGGGCCATCACGTCGCTGACGGCGACGACGGCCGTCGGGCGGTCGGTGCGGTCGAGCACGAGGGTGCCGGCGGCCATCCCTGCGGCCCGCGAGTTCGTGCCGACAGGCACGATCGTCACATCGAGGCCGGCGAGGCCCTCGACGAGTCCCGACAGTCGCAGGTCGTCGGAGAACAGGTAGACGGCGTGCGCGTCCACGAGGGCGCGGAAGTCGTCCGGCCGGTACTCCACCATCCGCGGCTGCCCGCGGTACGGCGTTTCGACGAGCAGGAACACCCGCTTGTGGCCCAGCCGGCGCAGGTGGCCGGCCAACTCCAGTCCGGCTGCGTGGTCATCGATCACCACGTAGTCGCCCGTGCCCTCGGCGTCCGCGCGGGTGGCGAGGGTGCAGTACACCGTCGGCATCCCGCGCTCGCGGGCACGGATCATCGCCGGCTGGTTGCCGCAGAGCCCGGCGATCCCGTCGACCGCTGCGTCCTGCACCGCGGCCAGCGCCTCATGGTCGCCGGCAGGGACACTGAGCAGCATGATGCTGGCCCTGTGCTCCTCCATGACCTCGCTGAACGCTGCCAGCCAGGCGACGGAGAACGGGTCGGAGAACGCGTAGGACAGCTTCTCCTCGAAAGCGACGGCGAAGGTGTTCGTCTTCCCCGACCGCAACTGCCGGGCGATGGCGTCCGGGCCGGTGTAGCCCATCTTCGCCGCGCGCTCGAGCACGCGGGTCCGCAGGTCCTGCGACAGCTGGTCGGGACGGTTGAAGGCGTTGGAGACCGTCATGACGGAGACCCCCATCACCTTGGCGATGTCCTGCTGGGTCACCCTGACCATTTCTTCCACCTCCTCGTTCCTGGACTACCTCAATGGTGAACTTTATCGTTACAGAGGGCAAGGGGCTGAGCGTCTGTATCGTTAAAGATTCGGCCTCGGCGGAACCGGGCCTGCGATACTCGCCGAATGACGAGCCGGATCTCCCACACCACCATCGACTGCGAGGACGCCTACGCCCTCTCCAACTGGTGGAAGAAGGCGTTGAAGTACATCGACGACCCCGACGACCCCAACCTGCCCGGGCACCAGGAGTGCCTGATCATCCCCAAGGGTGAGGGCCCGAGGCTCCTGTTCATCGAGGTGCCCGAGGCCAAGTCGGTGAAGAACCGGCTGCACTTCGACCTGCGTCCCACCGATCGCACCCGCGACGAGGAGTTCGACCGGCTGCTCAAGCTCGGCGCCAAGTACGTCGCCGACCACCGCGGCATCCACGGTCCCGGCACCGGCTGGGTCGTGTTGAGCGACCCCGAGGGCAACGAGTTCTGCATCCTGCGCTCTGACGCCGAGGTTGCATCGCAGGAGTCCTGAACCACGGCGTGAGAGCGAGGTGCCGAATTCCTCGCACCCTGAATAGGGTAGGCACTTCGGTCCATTCCCCACATGAACGCAGAATTATCCCTAGGCTCCGCCCATGCAGACCCGGGGGGTGGTTGGCGTCTGGTTGACGCTCGTTCTGTTGGCCGGGTGCACCGGTGCACCCCAAACCCCGGCACCCACGGGCGCCGTGAGTCCCGCAACTTCCGCCGTCCCGGACCTCGTCGAGGGTGACCACCTGAATCCAGACGCGATGGCGTCCGTCCGCGACCGGTTCGCAGCACTCTCGCCGGCCGAGCAGGACCAGGAGCTGGCTGCCCAGGGCCTGGCGATCGAACGCCAGCTGTGGACCCTGTCGGGCCTGGAGGCCACGCTGGGCGGTAGCCGCAAGGCCGACGACGTCTTCGCCCGGTCGAACGCCGCTATCCGGGACAAGCTCGCCGCGATCGGCAGCGCCCTGACCTCCTCGGTAACGATCGGCAGGAAGGGCATCGTGATGCCCGCCGACATCCTGTCGAAGGCGGACGGCGCCGCTCTGGGCAGCGCTTTGATGCTGGCGCGACTGAACAGCCAGGTTGCCGCCGGGCTGGTCGACGGCAAGCCTCACCGAAGCGCCGGCCAGGACGGCGTCACCCGCGGGGCCACCGCGACCACCGGTTCCGTAACGATCCACACCAACGGCAAGATCGAGGGCGTTGACACCACCATCGATGTGGATACCACCGTCCAGGCCTGCCCCGATGCCGCCGGGCAGGTCGTGGCCAGCCTCTCCGCCGGCGCGGCCACCCAGCTGGCCGGCACGGGGACGCGGTTCCGCTACCAGGCTGACGTCAGCATCCAGGTAGGCGAGGACGCCCAGGTCGCCGGCGTGAGCGAGACCTTCCGGATGGAGCAGCAGGAGTACTCCGCCAAAGGTCGTCGCTTCGTCGACATCGTCGCCAGCACCGACGGCACCTCCGCGATCAAACGGTCCGTCGGCGACGTGACCGACGACTTCGTCACCGCGACCGCCATCAACGGCGTTCAATGGAGCGCAATCCTCGGGCAGGTGGCAATCGACGCGGCCACGGACAAGTGGCTCAGCGGTGACTGCGTGACCCTCAAGCCGGCAGTCTCCGCCGGACCCACCGGGCTGAAGCCGGGCTCGACAGTAACCATCGTCGCCGCACCGCGGGCCAAGTCGGACGGCGCTCCGACCGGCGGCACGGTCACCGCCCAACTGACCGGCGGCGAGGCCTCGGTGGCACCGTCGGGCAGCAAGGTCCCCGCTGACGCGACGTTCACCTACGTCGCACCGGATGCAACACGCGAGACCGGGACGGTCGCCCTCGAGTCACGCTCCCGTCGCGGTGTGGGGAAGGCCAGCATCACCTTCAGCACCGATCAGCTGTCCTTCTCGGCCGACGGCGGCGCCAACGAGTTCCACGGCACCGGCACCATCTGCGACCTCAACAAGCCGTTCTTGATCGCCGGCAGTGGCTACAGGCTGTCCTTCACCCCATCGAGCTCGAGCGGCGGAGCCTACGACCTCGGTGGGAATGCGGGCGGCGTTCCCTGGAGCGGGGGCGGCACGTACACCGTCGCCCTCAACAGTGCCGGCACGGGTGGGAAGCTGGTTGCCACGGGGGTCAACAAGTTCCGCGCCAACGGCAAGATGTACAGCGGTGAGGCCACCGCGAAGTTCACGCTGAAGCAGATCGACTCGTGCGGCGGTTGAGGATCGGGGAGGTGGATTGAGTCAGGAACCGTCCCCGACCGCGTTCCAGACCCAGGTGTAGAACTCCTGCTTCTCGGCGTCCCGCTCGATGCCGTAGCCCTCGAGGAAGGTCGGCTCCCAGCCCTGGCCGAAGTTCCAGCCGAGGCTGAGCAGCGCCGGCGCGAGGTCGCCCCAGCGGTCGCCCACACCCAGCATGCCGAGGTCGACGTAGCCCACGCACCTGCCGGATTCGTCGAGCAGGAAGTTGGGGTTGCAGGCGTCGCCGTGGCAGACGACCGCGTCCATCGCGGGGCGGTCGGCCACCGGGGGTGGCACGACGGAGGTGGGAGCGAGCCGGACGTCGACGGAGTACTCCCAGCGGCATTCGTCGACGGGGACGAGGTCGTGGAAGCGTCGCAGGGCCCGGCCCAGCTCGGGCACGACCACGTCCGGATGGTTGCGCCAGCCTTCCAGCACGGCGGACGTCGCGGGGATCCCGACCGTGCGCAGCCAACGGTTGCCGGTCCCGTCCACGCCGTGGTCGATCGGACGCGGCGCGTTGACGTAGGCGCTCACCCAGCGCAGGCGGGCGAACTCCGGATCAGGATCGAACTCGTCGTGCGGCGGGCCGTACTTCACGTACTCGGTCCCGCCATCGATGGCGTAGGTCACCCCGCCGATCTGGTTGACCCAGACCGGGTCGACCGACCGTCCGGCGGCCAGCTCGAGCACCAGCGGCGGCACGACCACGCCGTCGAAGTTCGTGTTCGGGTTGTCGTCAGTCATCGAGATCCTCGCGGCGGCCCTTCGTGACGCTTCGTTCGTTCCTCACGAAGCTCCTCAGGGACCGGTTCGTGACGCTTCGTTCGTTCCTCACGAAGCTCCTCAGGGACCGGTTCGTGACGCTTCGTTCGTTCCTCACGAAGCTCCTCAGGGACCGTTCGATCAGAGCGGCAGGAGGCGGAAGATCGGGGCCGGGATGTGCTTCAGGACGAACATCACCAGCTGGAAGGGGGCGGGGACCCAGATCAGCTTCTGACCCCTGCGGGCGGCGTCGACGACCTGGGTGGCGAGCTGTTCCTTCTCGACGGTCAGCGGGGCTTCCTTCACGTGCGCCGACATGCGGGTCCGCACCTGGCCGGGACGCACCACCAGCACCTTCGGCCCGAACGGGGCGAGAGCCTCGCCGAGCAGCCGGTAGAAGGAGTCGAGTCCGGCCTTGGTGGAGCCGTAGACGAAGTTCGAGCGGCGCACGAGCTCGCCGGCGACCGTCGACATCGCGATGATCTGGCCGTAGCCCTGGGCCTTCATCTTCTGGCCCAGCAGCACGCCGACGCTGACGGCGCCGGTGTAGTTCACCTGGGCTGCGAGCACGGCCTTGGCCTGGTCCTGCCACAGCTCCTCGGCATCGCCGAGCAGGCCGAACGCGACGATGGCCACGTCGATGTCCGCGATCCGCCAGGCTGCGTCGATGACGCCGGGGTGGGAGTCGAAGTCGACCGCGTCGAACTCGAGGACGTCGACGGCGGACGCACCGCTCGCCGTCAGGGCGGTGACGGTGGCTGCTGCGAGCTCGTCGCCGGGCTGGATACCGAGCACGACCCGCAGCGGCTGCTTGGCGAGGTACTCCTTGACGATGGCGAGCCCGATCTCGGAGGTGCCTCCGAGGAGCAGGACGGTCTGGGGGTTGCCGGTGGCGTCGATCACAGAAATCTCCTGGTTGTCAGAGCAGTTCCAGCCGGCGGGCCAGATCGGAGGCGAAGACCCCGTGCGGGTCGATGCGGCGCCGGGTGGCGATCCAGCCGTCGATGCCGGGGTACATCGCGTGGAAGGTCTCAGCGGTCGTGCGGGAGTCCTTCGCGGTGTACAGCCGGCCGCCGAAGGAGAGGATGCGGGCGTCGAGGCCGTGCAGGAACTCGTGGAGCCCCGCCTTGATCGGGAAGTCGACGCACACGTTCCAGCCGGCCATCGGGTAGCTCAGCGGCGCGGCGTTGCCCTCCCCGAAGAGCTTGAACACGTTGAGGAAGGAGTAGTGCCCGGACGCCTGGATGTCGCGGATCAACTGCTTGAACTCGGCAACCGCTGTCGGCGGCACCACGAACTGGTACTGCAGGAAGCCGTGCGAGCCGTACGCCCGATTCCACTCACCGAACATGTCGAGCGGGTGGTAGAAGCCCGTGAGGCTCTGGATCTTGCCGGTGTAGTTGCCGCTCTTGGCGTACCACGCCGCGCCCAGCAGGCCGAAGGTGAGCTTGTTGGCAAGGCCGTTCGGGAAGACGTCGGGCAGCTCGAAAAGCGGCTTGGCGTTGAACGCCAGCGGGTCGGCAGCCAGCTTGGGGGCGTGCTCACGCAGCTGATCGAGCGTCGCCAGCGAGCCCCGCGACAGCGCAGCACGTCCCAGCTTCGGCTCCGGCGAGATCGCGTCGAACCAGGCGCTGGAGTAGTCGTAGCGCGACTCCGAGCCGTCGGAGTGCACCGCGATGGTCTCGTCGAGGGTGTGGGTGACCACGCCGTCGGCGATGAAGTACGCGGTCTCGGTCCGGGTCATGTTCAGCACGACGCGCAGGATGATGCCGGTGAGCCCGACGCCCCCGACGGTCGCCCAGAACAGGGTCCCGTCCGGGTCGTCCGCTGAGCCGTCCGGGGTGATGGTGAGGACGCGTCCGTCCGCGACCAGCAGCTGCATGGAAGCGACGTGGTCGCCGAAGGACCCGGCGCTGTGGTGGTTCTTGCCGTGGACGTCGCACCCGATGGCGCCACCGACGGTGACCTGGCGGGTTCCGGGCAGGACCGGCACCCAGAGGCCGTACGGCAGGGCTGCGCGCATCAGCGCATCGAGGCTCACGCCCGCATCGACGTCGACGGTCGCAGCGTCCGGGTCGATGCTGTGGATCGTGTCCAGCGGGGTCATGTCGACCACGATCCCGCCGGCGTTCTGGGCCACGTCACCGTAGGAACGGCCGAGCCCGCGCGCGACGATCCCGCGCTTCAGGTGGGAAGGGGAGTCGGCGTTGTGGTCGGCGACCGCTGCAACGGCTTTCGCGATCAGATCGACGTCCGGGGTGGACAGGACCTGCGCTGTCGTTGGTGCGGTGCGCCCCCAGCCGGTGAGGCGGGTGGTGCTCGTGGGCAGGTCGGCTTCAAGGGTGTCGCTCATCGCGCCTCAGACTACTCTGCGACGCGGCTCCCCGAGTGCGGGTGGACCCGGGACTAGCATCGTTGATGATGAGCGCCAACGAGACCCTGATGCGCGTCTGCGACGCGGCCCTTTTCGATCTGGACGGTGTGCTGACACCCACAGCAGAGGTGCACATGCACGCCTGGTCACGGATGTTCAACGAGTACCTCGCCGCACGGGCTTCGTCGAGCTCAGCCAACACCGGCGACGACTCAGCCGACACGCGGCCGTACACGGACGCCGACTACTTCGCCCATGTCGACGGGAAACCCCGCTACGACGGGGTGCGCGACTTCCTCGCGTCCCGTGGCATCGTTCTCCCCTGGGGCGACCCGTCCGACCCGGCGGAGGCCGAGACGGTCTGCGGCCTCGGCAACCGCAAGAACGTCAGCTTCGCGGCCGTCCTCGCCAGCGACGGCGTCACGCCCTACCCCGGCTCGGTACGGCTGCTGGACTACCTCGCGACACAGGGCGTAGCGGTCGCTGTCGTCTCGTCATCGCAGAATGCGGACGCCGTGCTGACCGCAGCCGGCCTGCGCGAACGGTTCGAGGTGGTCGTCGACGGCAGGCTCGCCCACGCAGAAGGCCTGCCGGGGAAGCCGGCCCCCGACACCTACCTCCGCGCAGCCGTCGCCCTCGGGGTGCCGAAGGAGCGTGCGGTCGTGTTCGAGGACGCCGTCTCCGGCACCGAAGCAGGAAGGGCCGGTGCGTTCGGCCTCGTCGTCGGGGTCGATCGCGGCGTCGGCGCCCGGACCCTCCTCGACTCGGGAGCTGACCTGGTGGTGAGTGACCTCGCGGAGTTGCTGCCGTGAGGGCACCCGCGGCTGACCCGATCGATCGCAGCCGCTTCCCCATCGAGGACTGGGGACTCACGGAGAACCGCTACGACGCGGCCGGCCTCGGCCAGCGCGAGACCGTCTTCGCCGTCGGCAACGGCTACCTCGGCCAGCGCGGCAACAACGAGGAGAGCAGCGTCGAGGCCTACGCCCACGGCACGTTCATCAACGGCTTCCACGAGACCTGGGACATCCGGCACGCAGAGGACGCCGTCGGCTTCGCCCGCGTCGGGCAGACCGTCGTCAACGTCCCCGACGTCAAGACCATCGTTATCGCCGTCGACGGCGAGCAGTTGCGGCTCTCCACGGCGGAGATCGAGTCGTTCAGCCGCACCCTCGACTTCCGCGACGGCGTGCTGCGCCGTGAACTGCTGTGGATCACCGAGGCCGGCCAGCGCGTCCAGCTCCGCTCCACGCGGATGGTGTCGTTCACCCGTCGCAACCTCGCACTGATGTCCTACGAGATCGTGGTCCTCGACTCCGACGCGGAGGTCGTGATCACCTCCGACGTGCGCAACCGTCAGGACGAGGCGCCCGACGGCGGCGTCGTCGGGTTCGACCCGCGGCGCTCCGCCCAGTTCGAGAACCGGGTGCTGCTCAGCCAGGTCAACCGCGAGGAGCAGGGACGGATGCTGTTCGGCTACCGCGCTGCCCACTCCGGGCTGGGCCTCGCGATCGTCGTCGACCACGAGCTGTACACCGCGGACGCCGTCTCGATCGACACAAGGATCTACGCCGACCTTGGGCGCCGCACCTACCGGATCGCAGCCACCATGGGCGAGCCGATCCTGCTGCTGAAGTGGGCCGCCTACCACGACGGCCCGCCGGAGGTGGAGGTCGCCGACCTCGTCGGGCTCGCCCTGCTGACCATCGACGACGCGCAGGCCGTGGGACGCGAGGCCATCCAGCTCGAGCAGCAGGACTGGCTCGACCACTACTGGTCGCGCGCCGACGTGCAGCTGGACGGCCAGCCCGCGCTGCAGCAGGCCGTGCGCTGGTGCCTGTTCCAGCTGGCGCAGGCAACGGCACGGGCGGACGGCGCAGGGATCGGCGCCAAGGGCGTCACCGGCTCCGGCTACCAGGGCCACTACTTCTGGGACACCGAGATCTACCTCATCCCGTTCCTCGCCCACACCAACATGGGGCTGGCGCGGCGGGCACTGCGGTTCCGGATCGCCATGCTCGACAAGGCACGGGAGCGGGCAAAGGAGATGGCCCAGCGCGGCGCCCTCTTCCCCTGGCGCACCATCAACGGCGAGGAGGCTTCTGCCTACTACGCCGCCGGCACGGCCCAGTACCACATCGACGCGGACGTGGCCTTCGCGATCTGCAAGTACGCCGACGTGTGCGGTGACCCCGAGTTCCTCGTCGGCGAAGCGCTGCCGGTGCTGGTCGAGACCGCCCGGCTGTACGCCGACCTCGGCTTCTTCCGCGGGCCCGAGCGCAGCTTCCACATCCACTCGGTCACCGGGCCGGACGAGTACAGCGCCGTGGTCAACAACAACCTGTACACGAACCTGATGGCGCGGGCGAACCTCTACCGGGCAGCGGAGGCCGTCCGCCTGCTGCAGGCCAGGGACTCGGCCGCCTACGCGGACCTGGCCAGCGACCTGAAGCTCACCGAGGAGGAGGTGTCGCGTTGGCAGGAGGCTGCCGACGCCATGACGATTCCCTACGACGAGGGCTTCGGAGTGCACCCCCAGGACGAGGACTTCCTGCGCCGAGAGGTCTGGGACCTCGCCAACACCCCGCCGTCACGGCTGCCGCTGCTGCTGCATTACCACCCGCTGGTCATCTACCGGTTCCAGGTACTGAAGCAGGCCGACGCGATCCTCGCGCTCTTCCTCACCGGCGAGGAGTTCACGCCGGAGCAGAAGCGCGCCGACTACGAGTACTACGACCCGATCACGACCGGCGACTCGACGCTGTCCGCCGTCGTCCAGTCGATCATCGCCGCGGAGGTCGGCTACCAGGACCGTGCGCTCGAGTCCTTCATGGAGGGCATCTTCGTCGACCTCGCCGACCTGCACCGCAACACAGGGGACGGCGTGCACATCGCCTCTGCCGGCGGGGTCTGGAACGCACTGGTGTACGGCTTCGGCGGGCTGCGCGACTACCGCGGCCGCATCACCATCGACCCACGCCTGCCGCTCGGCTGGACGTCACTGCGGTTCGGCTTCCGCCTGAACGGCTCACGGCTGCAGCTCGACCTGCGGCAGGGCGAACTGGTGCTCACCCTCGTCGACGGTCCGGGCGGGACGGTGACCGTGCGGGGCGTCGAGGTGGCTGTGATCGGGCCGGAGCCCGTCCGGGTGCCGCTGGACGGCCAGGGCCCGCGGCTTCCGACGATCACCGGCCACGTTCCGCTGATCCACGGCCGGCCCGCGCGACCCGACGAAGTGACGATCGGGCTGCCCAGCGGGTAGCTCAGGGCTGGTCCCAGAAGACCCGGTCCATCACCTGCCGCGCCAGCCGCGCGCGCTTGCGGTAGTCCTCGACGAGCAGCGACGACTCGCCCTTGGAGTAGCCGAGGATCAGCGCGACAGCCGACAACTCCCGGCTGTCAGTGGGCAGGCTGTCTGCTGCACGGCCCCTCAGCAGCATGACGGCGTTGCGGATACGGCTGGCCATCAGCCAGGCGCTGCGCAGCGCGTCGGCGTCGTCGAGACCGATCAATTCGGCCTCCGCCGCCGCGTCCAGCGCCTCGAGGGTGCCCGTGGTGCGCAGTTCAAAGACGGTGGCTGCGTGCTGCAGCTGCAGTAGCTGCACCACCCACTCGACGTCCGAGAGGCCGCCGGGACCGAGTTTCACGTGGCGTCCCGGGTCACCACCACGCGGCATGCGCTCGGCCTCCATGCGGGCCTTGAGCTTGCGGATCTCGTGCAGCTGCGACTTCGAAAGGCCTTCGACGGGGTAACGGATCCGGTCGATGCCGGCCAGCAATTCCTCGCCCAGCGCGAGCGTGCCCGCACCGACGGATGCCCGCAGCAGTGCCTGCGACTCCCAGGTGGACGACCAGCGCTGGTAGTAGGCGGCGTACGAGGCGAGGCTGCGCACCATCGCGCCGCCCTTGCCCTCGGGACGCAGGTCGATGTCGATCTCCAGCGCCGGATCCGGACCGGGCTTGGCGAGCAGCGCCCGCAGGCGGCTGACGACGGTCATCGCCGCCGAGGTCGCATTCGGGTCGTCGCTGTCCGCCACCACGAACATCGCGTCGGCGTCGGAGGAGTAGGCCAGCTCGCGTCCACCCCAGCGGCCCATCGCGATCACGGCGATCGGCGGCACCTCCACGCCACGGGACGCGACCTCCAGCGCTGCGTCGAGGGTGGCGCCGGCCAGTTCGGAAAGGCTCCTGCCGAGCTCAGGGATGTCGATCTGGCCGAGGAGGTCGGCCATCGCCAGCCGCAGGAGTTCGTTGCGGCGGGACGCCCGGATCGCAGCGACAGCCTCTGCCGGCGAGTCGTGGCGCCGCGATGCCGTGCGCATCTCCGCCAGTACATCCGCGCCCGGACGAGGCAACAGCCCCTTCGGGTCGCCGAGCAGCGCAGCCTCCTTCGGTGCCCGCAACAGCAGGTCCACCGCGTAGCGCGAGGAGGCGAGGATGCGGGCCAGGTGCTCGGCCATCGCGTCGCCGTCCCGGAGCGCCCGAAGGTACCACGGCGTACTACCGAGCTCCTCGGACACCTTGCGGAAGGCGAGGAGCCCGTGGTCGGGGTTGGGGCCGGCAGTGAACCAGGTGAGCATCGCCGGCAGCAGCTGCCGCTGGATCTCCGCCGACCGGGTCATGCCCTGGCTGAGCGCCTGGATGTGGCGGAGGGCAGCCTTCGGGTCGCCGTAGCCGAGCGCCTGCAGCCGGATCTCCGCAGCCTCCGTCGTGAGCGTGACCGCAGCGGTGGGGATGCGGGCCACCGCCTCCAGCAGCGGCGAGTAGAACATGCGCTGGTGCAGGGTGAGGACGCGCCGGGTCGTGGCGCGCCACAGGTGCATCAGCTCGTCGGTCTCTGTCAGCCCGATGCTGCGCGCCAGCCAGCGCTGGTTCAGCTTGTCCTCCGGCATCAGGTGCGTGCGCCGCAGCCGGTACAGCTGGATCCGGTGTTCGAGGAGCCGCTGCAGGCGGTACGCGGTACCGAGGTCGAAGCCGTCGCTGCGTCCGACGTAGCCGTGGTCGACCAGCGCGTCCAGCGCCTCGAAGGTGCCACGCAGCCGCAGCCGCTCGTCGGACCTGCCGTGCACGAGCTGCAGCAGCTGGACGCTGAACTCCACGTCGCGCAGGCCGCCGGCGCCCAGCTTGATCTCGTGGTTGGCCTCCTTGGCCGGCAGCAGGGCGATCACCCGCTTGCGCATCGCCTGGGTCTCGCCGACGAACTGGTCGTTGTCGGCCACCCGCCACACCATCGGCCAGACCAGGTCGACGAACTCGCCAGCCAGCGCGAGGTCGCCGGCCATCGGCCGCGCCTTCAGCATGGCCTGGAACTCCCAGTTCTTCGCCCACTTGCCGTAGTAGGCGCGGTGCGAGGCCATGGTGCGCACCAGCGGCCCGGCCTTGCCCTCCGGCCGCAGGTTCGGGTCCACCTGCCAGATGGTGCCGGCAGCGGTGTGCGCCGAGCACACCCTGCTCAGCGCGCTGGCCAGCTTGGTCGCGATGCCGATCGCCACCGCCGGCTCGCAGACCGGCTCCCCCGACTCGTCGATGGCCGGTTCAGCGACGTAGAGCACGTCGACATCGCTGACGTAGTTCAGCTCGCGCGCCCCGGTCTTGCCGAGCGCGACGACACCCATCCGGCAGCGTTGCCAGCCGGACACCTCGCCGCGCGCCAGCGCCAGGGCCGCCTCGATGGTCCCGTCGGCGAGGTCGGCCAGTTCACCGGCGATGTCGGGCAGGACGGCGAGTGGGTCAGCGGCAGTGAGGTCACGGGCAGCGAGCCGCAGCAGGCAGCGACGGTAGGCCCGGCGCAGGTCGTCGGAACGGTTCCTTGCCGCGACGGGAGTCGGGCTCGAGGGGTCGGCATCAAGGGCTGACAGCAGCTCTGCCCGCAGCTCCTCCGCGGACCGCCGTTCGACGCTGCCGAGCAGCACGCCAACGTCCTCCGGGTGACCAGCAAGATGCTGGTTGAGCGCGACGCTGGCACCGAGGATGGCGATCAGGCGTTGCGAGAAGGCCGGGTCGCCCTCGAGCTCTGCGAACAGTCCCGGTCGTACCCGCACCAGTTCGTTGAAGCCGGCGAGCGCAAGGTCGGGGTCGGCAGTGCCGGGCAGTACGGCCAGTGCCGCCTCGATCTGTTCCGCGGTGCCGTGCTCGGCCCAGGCCTCGACCATCGCCGCGGCGGTTGTGGCGTCCGCGAAGCCGAGTCGGGCCAGCCGCCCTGGCTGGCTGTCGATGCGTGGGTCCACTCTGGCGATGCTAGCGTCTGGCAGGTGCCGAGAACCCCGTCAGCAGCCGATGTGTCTGCGCTGCGCGCCGCCGTCCGTGCGCTGGCGGACGACCCTGCGACCGAGCTCTCCCGCACGCAGTTGGCCGACGGGTCGCGCACCGTGTGTGGGCTCCTCGCGCTCCGCTACCCGGGCGGGACGGTGGAGCTGCGCGTGCCGCCGTTCGCGGCCGTCCAGCTGGGCATCGGCGAGCGTGGACGTCACACCAGGGGCACCCCTCCCAACGTCGTCCAGCTGGACGCGGCCACCCTCCTCCGCCTCGCCGGCGGCAGCCTCACCTGGGACGAGGCCGTGGCGACCCACGCCGTACGAGCCTCCGGGATTCGCGCCGATCTGGCCACGCTGTGGCCCTTGCCGGAGCTAGGTTGAGGGTGTCACCGAGGAAGGAACACACCCCATGTCGGTAGGACCCGTCGGCGGAGGGACCGGAGGCGACCTCAGCGTCGGCCCGGCACTCGAACAGCTGCGCAAGGACAACGCCCTGACCAACCAGGTGCACGATCCGGCGGAGGACGAGCCGCACATCGTCGGCATCCCGAAGCGGTTCCTCATCCCCGACGACGAGGCTCCAACGCCGCCACACAGCTGAACCACAGGTAGGCACAGGATTCGGCACAGGTCATTGCCCTAGCTTTCTCGGTGTGGGCAGCGCGCCCGGAGGAGAACGAACCAATGACAACTGAGAATCCGCAGGCACCCGAGAGTTCCACCGCCCCTGGGAATCCACAGGCCCGGGCGTTGCAGAGCGGCCGTTTTCTCATGTCCGGCAAGAAATGGCTGGTCCTCGGGCTGGCCGTCGTCGTACTGGCAGGCGTCGGCGTCGGCACCTGGTTCGTGCTGAAACCCAAGACGGCAACCGCCACATCGAGCAGCCGCACCGTGCAGGTGACAAAGGGCACGCAGACGATGTCGGTGGCCTTCGACGGCACCCTCAGCCCGCGCAAGCAGTCGAACGTGAACTTCAGCGTCTCCGGCACCGTCACTTCGGTGAAGGTGAAGGCGGGCCAGGCCGTGAAGAAGGGTCAGAAGCTGGCAGCCGTCGATGACTCCGACCTCGCAGACGCCGTCGCGCTGGCCAAGGCCAACCTCACTACCGCACGGGCCAACCTCTCCGACGTGTACGACAACAGCGGCAGCAGCGCAGCGATCACCTCCGCCAAGGCGCAGGTCACCTCAGCGAAGGCAGCCCTCGCCCAGGCCAACACGAACCTCGACGACGCCGTGCTCCGCTCCCCCATCAGTGGGACGGTCGCCAGCGTCAGCCTCGAGGACGGCGACACCGTCACCGGCAGCGGCAGCTCCGGCAACTCCTCCAACTCCAGCGCTTCGACGGCATCGAGCGCCAGCACCGCCCAGTTCGTTGTCATCTCCACCAGCACCTGGAAGCTCGAAGGCAGCGTCGGCAGCGCTGACCTCGCCAGCCTGAAGGCCGGGCAGGCAGTGGCCATCTCCACCGACGCCACCACGGACAAGCTCGCCGGCACGGTGGCCTCGGTCGGCATCGTGGCCACCTCGACCAGCGATGGCGCGGCAACGTTCCCGATCGTGATCAACCTGGCCGGCACCCACAAGGACCTGTACTCCGGCACCACGGCCTCCGCTGTGATCACCACCGGCAGCTACCCCGACGTCCTGACCGTGCCGACGGCCGCGATCCGCACGGAGGACTCCAAGACCGTCGTCACCAAGGTCACAGGTGCCACGACCACGACGACAGAGGTCGCGATCGGCAAGGTGTTCGGCAACTACACCGAGATCAAGAGCGGACTCGCCGAGGGCGACTCGGTGCTGATCACGTTCACCCGGCCCACCTCGAACTCCACCGGTTCATCCTCGAACCAGGGCGGCGGTTTCGGCGGCGGCTTCGGCGGCGGCATCACCGACGGTGGCCCGCCCGCCGGTGGCGGCGTCGTGGGCAGGACCGGCCGATGAGCCACCAGCTGAACATGAGTGGGGTCCGCAAGACCTACGCCACCGGCGCTGTCGAGGTCGAGGCGCTGCGCGGGATCGACCTCCAGGTGGAGGAGGGCAACTATGTCGCGATCATGGGCCCATCCGGCTCGGGGAAGTCGACGCTGATGCACATCATCGGCTGCCTCGACACGCCCTCGGCAGGCACCTACGAGCTGGACGGCATCGACGTCAGCTCGATGAGCGAGAAGTCGCTCGCCGAGGTGCGCAACCGCAAGATCGGCTTCGTGTTCCAGCAGTTCAACCTGCTGCCGAGCCTCAGCGCCCTGCGCAACGTCGAACTGCCGCTGATCTACGCCGGCGTCAATGCTGCCGAGCGCAAGGAGCGGGCACTGGTCGCACTCGACCGCGTCGGCCTCGCCGACCGCGTCCAGCACCGCCCCGGGGAGCTCTCCGGCGGCCAGCAGCAGCGGGTCTCCGTTGCCCGCGCACTGGTGACCGACCCGACGCTGCTCCTCGCGGACGAGCCGACCGGAGCCCTCGACTCGCGCTCCACCAAGGACATCCTCACCCTGTTCGACGAACTCAACGACTCGGGAAGAACGATCGTGATGATCACCCACGAGCATGATGTGGCAGCGCACGCCCGCCGCATCGTG
Organism: uncultured Actinomycetota bacterium; assembly: GCA_963799235.1. Taxonomy (GTDB): domain Bacteria; phylum Actinomycetota; class Actinomycetes; order Propionibacteriales; family Propionibacteriaceae; genus Propionicimonas. The sequence continues at coordinate 49,795 of CAWCWL010000003.1, forward strand.
CACATCTACGACGGCCTGCTGACCGACTCCGCACCCGCGGCGGTGGCCGTCCGATGATGGGGTGGATGGAAACCATCCGCACAGCCGTCTCCGCGCTCAACGCGCGTCGGATGCGCTCCCTCCTCACCATGCTGGGCATCCTGATCGGCATCGCGGCTGTCATGCTGACCGTCGGCCTGGGCCAGGGCGCACAGCAGTCGATCACGTCGCAGATCAACTCGCTCGGCTCGAACATGATCATCGTCACCCCGAGCTCCTCCACCTCCAACGGCGGCTTCCGCGGCGGGGGCGGCACGGTCTCGACCCTCACGACAGCCGATGCAGCGATGCTCGCCGACCCGGCCGTCGCCCCTGACGTCGCTGCGGTCGCACCGACATCGTCGGTCTCCGGCTCGCTGCAGTCCTCCTCCAGCACGTGGACGTCGACCGTCGTCGGCACCGTCCCCGACTGGCAGTCGGTGCGGGCCCGGACGATGGGTTCCGGCCGGTTCTTCACCACCGACGAGGTGAACTCGTCCGCCAACGTCGCGGTGATCGGCACCGAGACGGCGACAGAGCTGTTCGACACCGGTTCGCCGGTGGGCCAGACGATCAGCATCAACGGCCAGTCGTTCACCGTCATCGGCGTCCTCGCCTCGGCCGGCTCATCGCTGGGCAGCAACGAGGACGACACCGTCGTGGTGCCGTTGACCACCTTCGCCTCCCGGCTGTCCACTTCGAGCAGCGCGACCAGCGTCTCCTCGATCTACCTCGAGGGCAAGGACGCGGACAGCCTGTCCGCTGCGTACCAGCAGGTGAAGACGGCGCTGCTCTCCTCGCACCAGGTGACATCGGACGATGCCGACTTCTCGGTGAGCACCCAGGCGTCCCTCGTCGAGACCGCGACGTCGATCACCGGCATCCTCACCCTGCTGCTCGGCGGCATCGCCGGCATCTCCCTGCTCGTCGGCGGCATCGGCGTGATGAACATCATGCTGGTGTCGGTGAGCGAGCGGGTGCGTGAGATCGGCCTGCGGAAAGCCCTCGGCGCGACGCCGGGCGTGATCCGCCGGCAGTTCCTCGTCGAGGCCGGAATCCTCGGCATCCTCGGCGGTCTCGTCGGAGTCGGACTCGGCTTCGCCGGCGCGGCCATCCTGACCCCGATCATCGGGATCACGGTGTCCATCTCCGCCCCGGCCACCCTGATCGCGCTCGGCGTCTCGCTCGGCATCGGGATCGTCGCCGGCGTCTACCCCGCTTCACGGGCTGCCAAGCTCGCCCCGATCGACGCGTTGAGGAGTGAATGATGAAGTTCTGGACGAAGAGGGTTCGCGCCGTTGCCGCGGTCGGCACCGCGCTCGTTGTGGTGGCCGGGATCGGCCTCGGGGTGGCCAACTCCTCACAGGCCGCCACCGCAAGGTACGTGACGGCCACCGTCGGTACCGGCGACGTCGTGCAGACCTACACCGCCACCGGCACCATCTCCCGCGACAACACCGTTGCAGCAGCGTTCACCGTCGACGGCACCGTCAAGGCGGTTGCCGTTTCCGTCGGGGACACCGTCGAAGCGGGCGACGAACTGGCGACGCTGAAGACCGGCCCGCTGAAGCTGGCCGTGCTGAACGCAGAAACCGCGGTCGCCCAGGCCAAGGCTTCGCTGTATGCGGCGGAGAACCCGACCACAACGAGCAGCAAGTCCGGCTCCGGCAGCAGCTCCGGCTCGGGCAGCGGCTCGGTCCCGGGCAGCGGGAAGACGGTCACCATCGACCCGGCGGTACTGCTCGCGGCAGCGTCCCGCATCAATCTCGCCGTGCTCGACGAGGCCCAGAAGTGCGAGCCGGTGTTCGGCTCGATCCTTCCCGCTCCCGACCCCACCCCGACAGCATCCCCGACAGCGACCCCGACACCAACAGCCACCTCAACGGCATCGTCGGATGCGAGCCCGGCCGCCACAGCCACTTCCACCCCGACAACAACGCCGTCGGCCACTGCCACTCCCCGTCGGCCACCCCGTCGGCCACCCCGACCGCTGCGGAGACCACTGCCGCAGCGAAGGCCACGACGCAGGCCGTGCCGGAACCGACCACGTCGGCGTCCCAGCTGAAGGCCATCGAGGCCAACGACCCGACCAAGGCCGAGCTGCAGGACTGCGCGAACGCCAGGGCCGAGGTGCTGGCTGCGAACACCAACCTGCAGACCGTGGTCACGCTGTTGACCACCCCGAGGCCGTCGACCCCGACGACGGTGAAGAAGCCCTCGTCGTCCTCGGGCTCCAGTTCGAGCACTTCCAACGCCCGCGCCGTCGCGTCGGCAAAGGCCGACCTGCTGAAGGCGGAGCAGGAACTGCAGGCAGCCAACGACAACCTCGACGCGGCGACCCTCGTTGCGCCGATCTCCGGCACCGTCGGCGTGGTGGGACTCACCACGGGTGACTCCGCCAGTGGCGGGACGATCACGATCGTCGGCATCGGCAACGCCGTCGTGACCCTCCAGCTGCCGCTGAAGACCAGGTCACTGGTCACAGTCGGCCAGGAGGTCACGGTCACGCCGGCAGGTTCCACCACGGCGATGAAGGGCAAGCTGACAGCGATCAGCACGCTCGAGACCAGTGGCACCAGCGGCACAACGACGACCTACGCCACAACGGTGGCTGTCGCCGATGCCGACCAGTTGCTCGCAACCGGCGCGAAGGCGTCCGTCGCGATCGCTGTGAAGTCGGCCAGCGCCGTGATCAGGGTGCCGGCTTCGGCCGTCACCCCGACAGGTACCGGGACGGCGACCGTCAAGGTCGTCGCTTCGGCAACCGCGGACACGACCACCACCGTGAACGTGAAGACGGGCACGGTCGGTGGCGGCTGGGTGGAGATCACCGACGGGCTGGAAGCAGGGAAGCTGGTGGTGCTGGCTGATCGCACCGCTGCCATCCCGACGAACAGCAACCGCCGCCGCACCACGACGACGTCGACGTCGAGCTCCTCGGCATCCGCCGCGGCGCAGCCGACAACGGGGGCCAGCACTCAGGCGTCCGCCCAACCGACCGCGTCCGCCACGAGGTAGCCCTCACCGGGAACGCAGGCCCTCAGGCCAGACGCCCCCGAAACGGAAAGGCGCCCCCGAAATTCCGGGGGCGCCTTTCCGTTTCGGGGGCGTCTGTGGGTAGGTGGCGGCGAGGGATGGACGGACGCGAGCCCGCCGGGCTCTCCCCTGGGGATCCTCGGCGGGCTCGCTCACCGGAGGCGGGGGCACCCAGCCCCCCGGCAGGGTGCCCCCGAACTGCCCGTGGCCTGCCATAGGTCGGGCCGGTGCCTACCCATTGAACCGGGGCACGGCAGCCACCCGCAGGGACACGAACGAGTCCATACGATCTCGTTCGCTGGTGAATCCCGTCCGGCTACAGGGCCGGCAGGGAGTTCCGCAGTTCCCACTCGCTGACGTGCCCGCGGTACGAGTCGTACTCGGCCTTCTTGTTGCGAAGGAAGAAGTCGAAGACATGTTCGCCGAGGGTGTCGGCGACGAGCTGCGAACTCTCCATCAGGTCGATCGCGTTGCCGAGGCTGCGCGGCAGCGGGTCGATGCCCAGAGCCTGCCGCTGCTTGTCTGTCAGCGTCCAGACGTCGTCCTCCGCGCCTTCTGGCAGCTCGTACTCGTTCTCGATCCCGGCAAGGCCGGCCGCGAGCACCATCGCGTAGGCGAGGTAGGGGTTGGCCGCGGAGTCGATGGAACGCAGCTCGACGCGGGCTGAGGCGCCCTTGTTCGGCTTGTACATCGGCACCCGCACCAAAGCGGACCGGTTGTTCTGGCCCCAGCAGATGTAGCTGGGCGCCTCCGCGCCGGCCACCAGCCGCTTGTAGGAGTTCACCCACGGGTTGGTGACGAGGCTGATCTCGCCTGCGTGCTTCAGCAGGCCGGCGATGAACTGCCGTCCGGTCTTCGAAAGGTGGTACTCGGCGCTGGCGTCGTAGAAGGCGTTGGTGTCGCCCTCGAAGAGCGAGAGGTGCGTGTGCATGCCCGAGCCGGGATGATCGCTCAGGGGCTTCGGCATGAACGAGGCGAAGAGGTTCTGCATCACTGCGACCTCCTTGATCACCACACGGAACGTCATGATGTTGTCGGCCATGGTGAGCGCATCGGCGTAGCGCAGGTCGATCTCCTGCTGGCCGGGTCCGCCCTCGTGGTGGCTGAACTCGACGGAGATCCCCATCTGCTCCAGCAGCGTGATCGCCTGGCGACGGAAATCGGCGCCCGGCGAGGTGGTGGTGTGGTCGAAGTAGCCCGACTGGTCGGCCGGCACCGGAGGCTGGCCGGGAACGATCGGCTGCTTGAACAGGTAGAACTCGATCTCGGGGTGGGTGTAGAAGGTGAACCCCATGTCCGAGGCCTTCTTCAGCGACCGCTTCAGCACGAAGCGCGGGTCGGCGAAGGAGGGTGAGCCGTCGGGGAGCCGGATGTCGCAGAACATGCGGGCGGTGCCCTGGGTCGACCCGCGCCAGGGCAGCAGCTGGAAGGTGGACGGGTCCGGGTGGGCCACCATGTCGGATTCGTAGACCCGGGCGAAGCCCTGGATGGCCGATCCGTCGAAGCCGATTCCCTCCGTGAAGGCGCCCTCGAGCTCGGCGGGAGCGATGGCAACGGACTTCAGGAACCCCAGTACATCGGTGAACCAGAGCCTGACGAAGCGCACGTCCCGCTCCTCCATGGTGCGGAGCACGAACTCGGTCTGCTTATCCATGGTGCCCAGTCTGCCGCCGGAAATGTTTCAGCATGGTTACATCGCAGTCCTGACACGCTGGGTAACCTGACAGCCATGGCTCCAACCTTCAACGCCATCGGCATCACCGTCACCGACATGGCCCGCACGTTGGCCTTCTACCGCCTGCTCGGACTGGAGTTCGCGCCCGCAGACGATGCGGAGGGACACGTCGAATGCGAAGGCCCCGGAGGGGTCCGGATCATGTTCGACACCGTCTCCGTCATCCACAGTTTCGACCCTGACTGGCAGGCCCCCGTCGGCGGCCCGGCGATGAGCCTCGCCTTCGAGTGCACCGACCCTGCGGAGGTCGACGCGACCGTCGCCCAGATCGTGCAGGCCGGCTTCAACGTCCACAAGGTTCCGTGGGACGCGTTCTGGGGCCAGCGCTACGCCACCGTCGCCGACCCCGACGGGAACCACGTCGACCTGTTCGCCTGGACCTGAGCCCGAACCGAATCGGGGACGGTTCCAACTCGGTCCACCCCGACTCGAACTTGGGGACGGTTCCTGGTTCGGTTCACTGTTAAGGACCTGGCCTGAATTCTGGCTGCCCGGACGCTCTCTGAACCGAACTCGGAACCGTCCCCAGGTTCGGTTCATGAACGGAAATGGAACCGTCCCCGATTCGGTTCACGCGCCGAACGGGCCGGGGTCCTTCTGCTTGTCCTCGTCCTCGTCGTCGTCCTTGTAGCGGGGGTCGTTCTCCCAGTCCTCGTTGCGCTGGGCCACCCGTTGCAGGGCGTTCGCCGCGTCGGCGGGCGTCGCGTACGGGCCGAGCCGTGACTCGCTCTTGCACGCCTCGTACGGCTCGACCGTGTGGTGGTCGAGACAGTAGTACCACTCGCCCTGCGCCATGTGCCCGCCTCCGATCACGTGAACTCAGCCCACTATGATCGCCCCCGTGACCGTGATCAAGCCCTTTCCGGTGTCCCCGCTGCGGCAGGTGCCCGACCACATCGAACGTCCGCACTACGTGGGCCAGCCGCGTCCGCAACGCTACGACGGGTCCGATGTGCAGACGCCGGAGACCATCGAGAAGATGCGTGTCGCAGGCCGGATCGCCGCGCAGGCCATGGCGGCAGGGGCTGCCGTCATCGCCCCCGGCGTGACCACGGACGAGATCGACGAGGTGGTGCACGACTTCATCGTCGCCAACGACGCCTACCCGTCGACGCTCGGCTACCGCGGCTTCCCGAAGTCGTGCTGCACGTCGGTCAACGAGGTGATCTGCCACGGCATCCCGGACGCGCGTCCGCTGGCCGACGGCGACATCGTCAAGATCGATGTGACTGCGTTCAAGGACGGCGTTCACGGCGACAACTGCGCCACGTACTTCTGCGGTGAGGTGGCCGAGGCCTCCCGACTGCTCAGCGAGCGGACCGAGCAGGCGATGAACCGCGCCATCCGCGCGGTCCTGCCCGGCCGGCAGGTGAACGTGATCGGCCGCGTGATCGAGTCCTATGCCCGCCGGTTCGGCTACGGCGTGATCCGCGACTACACCGGCCACGGCGTACACACCGCCTTCCACTCCGGGCTGGTGATCCCGCACTACGACGAGCCACTGGTCGACCGGGTGCTCGAGGTGGGCATGACCTTCACGATCGAGCCGATGCTCGCCCTCGGCGACCAGCGCTCCCACCTGTGGGACGACAACTGGACGGTGGTCACAGACGACCTCAGCCGGGTCGCCCAATTCGAGCAGACGCTGGTCGTCACCCCGGAGGGCGCAGAGGTCCTGACGGTCCCCTGATCTCGCTCGGCGACGAGTATGAGACGAATTGGTTCACTACGTGGCGAAATGGTGCTTCGAGTTAGAAGAAAGCGCTTCCAACCAGCTAGCGTTGTACCCAGCCGTTGGCCTCCGCCCCCCTCGCAAGACACCTGGAGTGCCCGGTCAGGCCCCGCCAGGCCCCCAACCCCCCGGTTTGTCTGGCTGGGCCGTCCTCAACCCTTCCGGCGGGCGCACAGGGCTACTTGAGGCACGCCCCCGCCTTCGCCGATGCCTTGTCTTTGCCCTTGATCGGGAACGAGAAGACGGTCGGGGCCTTGCTCCCCAGCGACGGTTCGTTGGTGACGAAGTACGCAACGGCCGGCACGTTGTCCTTGGTGAAGCCCTGGCTGTTGGCATTCACCTGGACCGCGACGGCCACCGTCCACCAGTTGCGGTTGGCGTGCAGCATCTGCGCGCGCGGGTAGGTGATCGCTCCGCCGACCTGGCCGACCTGCTCCAGGTAACGCAGCAGCGCGTCGGAGACCTTGTGGCAGGCAGCCCCCGGCGCGGGCTTCCCGTTGTAGGTGTCGGCGGGGGACGCCGGCTTCGGCGGCTTCTTCACCGGGACCTTCGGCGCGGGCAGCTTCTTCAGGCACGCCAGCGCCCTGGTGGCGGAAGCGGTCCCGCCATCGACGCTCCAGCTGAAGTCGTCGTCGAGGTACTTCTCCGCATCGCTGGTGAGCAGGTTCGTCGCGAAGTAGGCGAAGCTGGGCACGTCGCTGCGTTTCAGGACGCCGTAGGGGTCGACGGCCGTGCGGACGACCACCGTCCACCACTTCGCGTTGGACCGCACGGCCACCCCCTGCGGATAGGTGACGGCACCACCGACGTTGCCGGCGTCCTGCAGCAGCGAGAGGTCGCCCTTCGACACCACCTTGCAATCGGTGTTCGCAGCCAGTTCGCCGGTGTAGGGGTGCAGCGTGCGCTCGTCCGGAGGTGCGGGGGCCGGGGTGATGACCGGAGCCGGTGCCGGGATGTCGCTCCAGACCGCGCGCAGCCCACAACCGCTGAGCAGGGTGGCCGCCAGGACCGTCCCCAGGATCCGTGCCGGGGTGAGCATGAACCCACAGTAGGTGGGTCACCAGCGCCCTGTCGCGGGACGGGCGCAGGTTCGTACATGACAAGGATGGGGACGAGTCGGCCTGTAAGCCGGATTCTGTTTTCGGCCTAAACGGCCGGAATTGGTCATGTTGGCCAGGTTGGCAAACCGCACTTGACTAGGTGTTTTTCAGTTTGGCAGGTTGGCGGCGTTTGGGGCAGCTGCAGATTTTGCGGACTCCCTGCGGACTCCCAAGCCCTCAGCGACCGACACCAAATCCGTGTTCCGGGTGTTCTCCCAAGCACTCGGTCCGGTGCCGTCTGGCCCAACCCTGGGAGTCGGATCGACAGTCTCCCGGGTTCGTCGCGTGCTTCCTCAACGGCGGCGTCGAGGTAGGCGGCGGTCGCCTCTGGGGAGTCGCGAAAGTCTGCCGCATCCTCGACCCGAGGTTGCTGTTATTGCACTTGCGCGTACCATGGAGGACATGACAACCCACCCGCTCGCCACCCTGGACCCGGCCGACCCCACCGTCCGGTCCGACGCGAAACACCTGGCCGACCGCCTCAGCGGCGACACCCCGGTCGAGGCCGCCGTGCGCGCGATGCTCGACGATGTCGCCCACGGCGCCCGCGTCGTGGTGCTCCGCGCCGAGGACGAAGTCACCCCCGCCCAGGCCGCCGCCATCCTCGGCGTAACCCGCCAGTTCGTCGACCGACTCTGCTCCGACGGCGTGCTCGCCTTCCGCCGCTTGCCCGGTAGCCGCCACCGCCGCATCCGGGTCCAGGACGCCATCGACATCGCCGCCGAACGTGACCAGCGCCGCGCCGGAGGCGACGCGATCCGCGCCGCCCTCGGGGAGTAGCCGGGTGGCGCGACTGCAGCGGGTCTTCATCGACACCAGCGAGCTGTTCCCGTTCACGATCATGGACGTGCTGCTCACCCTCGCCGAGGACTTCCTGTTCACCTGGGTATGGACCGACCAGATCCTCGACGAGTGGACCGACGTCATCGTCCGCGAGGGCAAGCGCACCCCGGAATCGGCCGCCTCCGTGGCGGCCGCGGTGCGCACCCACTTCGGCCAATACCGCATCGACCCAGCCCTGTACGACGACAAGATCACCGACGACCTGTCACCCGACCCCGACGACCGGGTGCACGCCGCCGCCGCGATCCACGGCGACGTCGACGTGCTGCTCACCCGCAACCTCAAGCACCTGCGCACCAAACCGGTCCTGGCCGCCGGCGTCAAAGTCAGCACCTCCGACGACTTCCTCTGCGAACTACTCATCCACCGCAGCCAAGGCGTTCTCGAATCGTTCATCCGCGCGGCGGAGAGCAGGAAGAACCCCCCAATGACTCCCCAGGAGTTGGCCGACAAGATCTCCACTGCCGGTGCGCCGCGGTTCGCCGAACGCCTCCGGCCACACCTCCCGCGCTGATCGCCTCCGGCATGTCAGCGAATGCGGCACGCCACATGAGCTCCTCGAAGCGGCGAAGTTGACCGCGGCCGCGACGACGAGTGCTCCGAGGAGTCTGGGGAAGTTCCGTCCAATGGGAGCTTGGGGGCGCGACCAGGAGATGCTGCCGGCCGGCAAGGCGATGAACTCCTTGTGCCGCCAGAGCGCGAACAACGAGGACCACGGCCGTCACAGTGGCGCCGACAACCCACACCATCGTCGGCGCACGAGAAGTCGAGAGCGTGCCGCTCTGGTCTGCGCCACAACAGGGCGGCCACCAGGGCGGCAGCACCCACGATCGGCGTCAGCAGGACCCATCCGCCCAGAGCAGGGGCTCCGGCAGGCACTGGAGGGCTGGGTCGGCTCTGAAACGAGCGATCCGTAGGCATCGAGGTCGGAGACTCGTCGACCGCGACATCTCACCAGCCGGGGGTGAGGTCGGGGCCGGGTGGGCCGAGCCTTGGGGGTTCTCGGTGTGGGGCGATCGGCGTGTCGGCGGGCGGCCGGCTGGGTTTGAGTTGGGCGCGCCGGGTCTCGGAGGCCTGCTCGATGGTGGTCCAGCGGCTGGTGAGCTGGTCGGCCGCGTCGTGCCACTGGGGGTCGCTGGCGAGGCGGCTCGCTTGGTCGCCGAGCCAGCCGAGGAGGGGTTGGCGTAGACCTCGCAGCCAGGGCCTGTCGTAGTCGCCGCCCCACACGAGGTCATCGGGGCTGGCTGCGTCGGCGAGGGTGTGCCACTGGCTGGGGGTAGCGAGGTCGGCGATGTGGCGGTCGTCGTTGACGAGGTCGATGATCGCCCGAACCGGGTCGGCCGTGTCGCGGGGCTGGGGTTCGGCGAGCCAGGCGTCCCGGAGCGCTTCGAGGTCGGCGCGACTGTACGACTGCTGGTATTCCACGCCGGGCAGCGGCATCAGGTCGAGGGTGAGCTGGTGCCGCTCGCCGCGCAGCCAGCCGAGTTGGGTTTCGGCGAGTTCGACCTCGCGGGAGAGCCGGCGGGTGGCTTCCTGCTGCCGTTGGGCGTTCTGGGTGAGCTCGGCGTGACGAATGCGCTGGCCGGTCTCGGCCTGTCGGGCGGCCCAGAGCGTGTCGCGGGCGGCGGTGAGGTCACGCTCGCGGCTGCCGCGGTTGAACGGGTTCGCGTGCCTGACACGGTCCTCCGCGGCCAGCACGGCTTCCTGGGCAGCCTTTGTGGCCTTCTCGGCCTGCCCGACTCCGCGCGTCGCACTGGCCACCCTGGACGCTGCCTGTCGGTTGGCGTCTATGGCCTTGGCGAGCGTGCCTCGCAGCTGCTCCAGGCTGGCCTCCTGCTGGCCGGCGTCGACAGCCCGCTGCCGCTGCAGCCGGTCGAGGTAGGCGAGTGCCCGATCGAACAGGTGGGGATCGCGAACCTCGCTCGGCCAGTCGGCGTCCCGTGCGATCTGCTCGGGCAGCCTCGGCGACCTGGCCGCCACCGATCGCGGGAACGTGGCGGCTGGGCATGTCGACGAGGTCGCCCATCCGTTGCCGGTCGGCGGCCGCGGCCAGGTCGGCGGCACGCCATCCTGTATCGGCGCCAGGCTGGGACAGGATCGCCTCTACCTGGGCGCGCGCCAGGTTCGCGTCCCCATCGGTGGCGAGGATCGCGGCCTGGTTGGTGTAGCGGCCGCGGGTCGAGCCCACATAGAACGACGGACGGTCCATCTGCTCGGCGACCAGCAGGACAGCCTCGTTGACCGTGACCCCTTGGGCGCCGTACCCGGTCACCGCATACGCCAGTTGCAGCTGCTCGCGCGCCGCGCCGACCGACAGCCGCAACTCCCGGCGGCCGTCGAGGCTGATCAGGTACGCCCCGGCATCATCCAGGGCGTCGACCCGCCAGCGTTCCCGGTTCGCATACCGGTGGCCGGCCTCGTCGACGCCGTTGACCCGGGTCGCGACGATGTCGCCTTCGCTGATCGTCTCGGAGGCCCACTCCCCCCGCGGTGTCGTCGCGAGCGTGTCACCGGTCACGATCCCGACCGCGCGCAGCCGGTCGGCGATCAGCCCGTTGAGCTGCTGCACGTCCGCATTGGTGCCGGCGATCACCAACCCCGTCCCGGCATGAGTCCGCTCGGCCCACTCCTGCGTGATCGCCGTCTGACGTTCGGCCTCGGAGGCGTACACCGTCGCGCGATCCATCACCCGCGCGGCGGTCGCTTCGGGGTCGGTTCCGCTCCGGATCGCGATGCTGTGCGCCGCATAGGCCTCATCCCGGCCACCGTCTGCGGTCCGGAAGCGGTGGACGTCGCTGGCATCCTCCAGCAGGGCCACCCGGTCGGGCTGCGCGGCACCCTTGGCGATCTCCATGACACCGCCCACGCCGACCGCGGAGAACTGGAACGAGTCACCCTGGACCCGGACCTGCCAGCCGCACACGGCGGCGAGGGTGACCAGCGCCCGGGCGGCGTCCTGGGACACCATGCCAGCTTCGTCGATCACGAGCCTGCTACCGGGCGGCAGCGGCTCCCGCGGCCGTTTGTGGGACTCGGCCCACACCCAGCTCCCGGCCGTGTTCTTGTCCCAGCCGTACCGTCCCAGCAGCGAGTCCACCGTGGACGCCTCCACGCCAGCCCCTGCAGCAACGAGGGCCGCCGCCCCCGTGGGAGCGACCACGGCGACCCGCCGGCCCGCCACGGATGCCTCCTCGAGGTAGGCCGCCAGGCTGGTCGTCTTCCCCACACCGGCGGCGCCCTCGACCACACTCAACCGGCCATCGTCAGCCAGGACGGCCAGCCCGGCGCGCAGCTCGTTCTCCCGCTCCGCGACCGCAGGGCTGGTCCACCACTTCACTGCCGTCGATGGCCTACCGTCGGCGACCGACGGCAACAGCCGGGACTCCCCCAACGCCCGGGCCACCACATCCGCAGCCAGCTCGTCGACCGCGGCACGATCCCCCCGCACCCGCCCCTCGACGGCCATGATCGCTGCCGCCTCCAGATCCGCCCGCGACCACGCCGACCGCCTCAGACCCTGCGTCTCCACCAACTGAGCCGCCAGCGCGTCCCGGTCGAACTCGGCCACACTGACCCGCCTGTCGACAACACTCCCCGGGACGGGTTCAGTGATCCCGTGCTCGACCATCAACTCGCCGATCCGAGCAGCCCACACCGCCAGCTCAGCATCCAAAGCACCAGGCTCGCCCTTGTAGGGTCGTTGCTTCTCCCACGCCAGCACGCCCCACTTCCGCAGAATCCTTGCGGTCGGCTCCTGCCCTGGATGCTCCACCCGCCACGCGGCCTCGATCACCGCCAGGTTCCGCTCCACCTGGGCCGCGCGTCGGCTCATCGCCTCCACCACCGGCCGCAACAGCGCGATCTGACCGAACTCGTCTACCTCATAGCCGAGCCGGGCGAACTCCGGCCGCAGCGCGCGCAGCTGCTCGCGATGGAAGATCGCCTGCACGGCCACGTTCAGGTTTCTCGCCCCCAAGGAGTCCAGCGCCCGCCACTTGCCCGCCGCCCACACCCGGGCCGAGATCTCCATGTGCCGGTGGAAATGCGGGTCCCCTGCCCGGGACGAGAAATGCTGCACCGACGCGATCTCGATCCGCTCCACCGGCACCCGCACCACCTGGCCGGCTTGCTTCACCTGCACCGTCCCGTTCTCCCACAAGTACTGCAACACGGCCCGCTCGGCGTTCACCTGGCCCCGCAACAGCGCGGCCTGCACGCCCGGATCGAGAACGGCGAGGATGCTCCACTCCTTCGGCCCGTTCACAAGGAAGTCGACCGCCGCGACATGCTCCGGCTCCACCCGCTGCGCCCACCGGGACGCGCCGGTCTCTGGATCCAGACCAGCCATGAACCGGCCGAACTCCTCCGCCGTCAGCTGCCGCTCGACCAACTTCCCGTCGGCACCAATACCGCGCCAGGTCACCACCGCGTGCCCATGCTCAGAGAAGTACTCGTCCGGGCGCGAATGGCTGCACTCGGACAGGTACTTCACGTACCCGGCGGCGCCCGCCGCCCGCACGATGCCCATGCCGGTGATAGCCACATCCCAATGGTACATTGCGTACGCTACGAAGGAAGTGGGCTCCGGTCCGATTGTTGTCCGCTAGGTCCTGGGGAACTGGGACTCGAGGGCGGGTCCAACTCGACCGGGCGGGGTTGGACCCGCCCTCGGGGCATAGGCATCGGGAATGTGACCTCGGCACCGGGATGACGTAGGCGGTTCAAGCGGATCGTGGGCAGGGTCGAGTGCGGCCCACTGGTGGCGTCCGCCCATGTGCCGAAACCTCCGTTAGCCGAATGCGGGGGTGGGTCATTTCGGTTGAAAACCGTTCAGCCTGACCATGCTGACCATCGACACCCACGAGCCCGGCGGGGTCTACCCCACCTGCCACACCGACGACCCCGGTGCTGATGGCCACAGCAATCAAATGCTCCATGCAGGCGGTCGCCGACTTCATCGACTACCTACGCAACAACGACTACCTCAAGGACACAGTCGTAGAGGTCATGGGCGACCACCTCAAGGCCACCAGTGAGGGCGGCTTCTACAAGACCGAACCCGACAGCCAAGCCGATCGCACCATCATCTTCCGCGTCTGGAGCCCCACCCCGGTCACCTTCAACCGCGACCACGCCGACCAACTCAGCGTCCTGCCCACCACCCTCGGCCTTCTGGGCCTGGCCCCACCGAACGGACGGGCCGGGCTCGGCGTCTCCCTCATCGGCCACCCCGACCTCGGCGACACAGCCCTCGCCATGCCGGCCGACGAGTACACATCGCTGATGGAAGCACCCTCCAGCGACATCTATCGACAGTTCTGGCAGAGACCGTAGCTCGCTGCTGCGAGTCGGCCCGTGAAAGCTGGCTGGCCAACAGGTGCCTTAGCCTGAGCGTGGTCCCCACCCCGTTGTCGGTTCACTGGCTTCAGACCTGGCAAGTTCTGCCCCAGCCCTCCGTACGCTGGCACGCCGTTGGGGCAGATGGTGAGGGGCGCGGACCTCCGCGTCAGCAGACCGGGCAGTATTGCCGACCTCACCCACGCTCCTCACGTTGCGCGGTCCGACGCCAGTCATTGCGCCCGTAGAGTGTTGTGCGGAGTGCCGGGAAGTCGGGTCGGCGGTTTCATTGCCGACTCTCCGAGGATCCTTATGCCCATCGTGCCCCGTCCCGCGACGCCGCTCTTTTCTCCCGGCTCCTGGCCGGAAGCCACCCGCATTGCTGCCCTGCTGCGCGGCGAGACCCTGGGCGGCGCGCTGCTCCTGGCGGCCGCGGTGGTTGCCCTGGTCTGGGCGAACTCGCCGTGGTCCGGCAGCTACGACGGCCTGCGCGGATCTCGTCGTCGGGCCGGCGGCCTGCACCTCGACCTGACGCTCGGCACTTGGGCGGCCGACGGCCTGCTGGCGGTCTTCTTCTTCGTCGCCGGGCTGGAGCTCAAGCGGGAGTTCGTCGCCGGCGACCTGCGCGACCCGCGCCGAGCAGCGCTGCCGGTGGCCGCGGCCGTCGGCGGGGTGCTGATCCCGGCCCTGCTGTACCTGCGTGGTCAACCTCGCGTCGGCTGCCGGCTCCTCCGCGGCTGGGCGATACCGACCGCGACCGACATCGCGTTCGCGCTCGCCGTGCTGGCAGTGATCGGCAGCCACCTGCCGGCGGCACTGCGCACCTTCCTGCTCACCCTGGCGGTGGTCGACGACCTGATGGCGATCACGATCATCGCCGTCTTCTACACGTCCGACCTGCGGGACTGCCCCTGCTCCTGGCCGCGTGTGCCGCTGGCCGTGTTCGGCATCCTCGTTCAGCGGCGCGTGCGGTCCTGGTGGGTGCTGCTCCCCCTGGCGGCGGCCACCTGGGCGCTGGTGCACGCCTCCGGCGTCCACGCCACCGTGGCCGGCGTCCTGCTCGCGTTCACCGTCCCGGTCGTGCGCAGCCAGGCCGCCGGCGGCCCGGACGCCGGCCCCGGGCTGGCTGAGCACTTCGAGCACCGGTTCCGCCCGCTGTCCGCGGCTGTCGCGGTCCCGGTCTTCGCCTTCTTCGCCGCCGGTGTCACCCTCGTCAGGCACGGCGGACTGCAGCTGCGCTCACCGACCCGGTCGCACTCGGCATCGTCGCCGGGCTGGTGCTCGGCAAGCCGTTGGGCGTGTTCGTGGTGGCATGGCTGGTGGCCCGGTTCAGCCGGGCGAGTCTGGACGACGACCTCGCCTGGGTCGACGTACTCGGCGTGGCGCTGCTCGCCGGGATCGGGTTCACCGTTTCGCTACTGATCGGCGAGCTCGCCTTCGGCGCCGGGACCCAGCGCGACGACCACGTCAAGCTCGCCGTCCTGACCGGAAGCCTCCTCTCCGCCGCCGGGGCCACGGTCGTCCTGCGGGCGCGCAACCGCACCTACCGCCGAATCCAAGAAGCCGAAGAGGCCGACACCGACCAGGACGGCATACCCGACCTCTACGACCACGACCCCCAACGATCCGGGACCTAGCAGTCGCACCAAGACTCGGCAAGCTGCCAGCAGCCACCATCGGCGCGCGAAGTCGTCCCGGTAACGTCCTCCCGGCTCCCAGTCCCCCACGCAATGCGAGCGGGACCAGTTGGGCTTTCTACAGGCGTTGGACGAGTGCGAACGACACGGTTGATGTCCGCGGCTGCCTCCGGGACGGCCGCCGAGCCGGTGTGCAAGAGCGCCAGTGCGTGACGAGCATCTGGTACTCGAGCCAGTTCCCTTCCCTCAGCTTCCTTTACCACGGGGGTCAGCCGTGGACATATTTGCGGCCCGGCTTGGTCTTGCCGAGCAGGGTGCTGACAGTGACGAAGGTGTAGCCCTTCGCTCGGAGGCCATCGATGATGCCGGGGATGGCCTCGACGGTCCACTTGTGGATGTCATGGACAAGGATGATCGAGCCGCGCCGGGTTCCTTTCAGCGCTGCAGCGACGGTCTTCGCCGTGCTTCGGGTCTGCCAGTCCAGCGTGTCAACGTTCCACAGCACCATCGGCAGACCCGCACGTTTGGCGGCCGCGTGCACCTTGGCATTCATGGCCCCGTAGGGCGGGCGCAGGTACCTGGGTGTGATCCCGACCTCTTTCAGAATGCGTATCGTCGAGGTGATTTCGCGGTCGATCTGTTGAGGGCTGAGCTTGGTGAGGTCGCGGTGATCCCAGGTGTGAACACCAATCTCATTGCCGGCGCCGGCTACGGCTTTGGCCAGCTTCGGGTATGTCTCGACCTGCTGACCGAGCATGAAGAAGGTGGCCTTGACCCGCTTGTCGGCGAGATATCGGAGGAGCTTCTGGGTCGTCGGCGCGGGACCGTCGTCGAACGTGAGCGCGACACACTTGACCTTCCGACAATCGACCTTCGTGCCCGTAGGTGGCGGCGGCGTCGTGGACGGCTGCGCCGTGCCGGGCGTCGGCGGCGGCGCGAGGGTGAGTGCAGTGGGATCAGTTGGGGCGACGGTGGCTGCACGGGCCGACCGACCGTCCTCGGTGAGCAACCGGTCCGTTGTTGCCCGGGGGATGGTGAGTGTGACTCTGCCGCGGGCGCAGTCAGCGACCTGGCATTGGTCGAAGCCCAGGAGCAGCTCTCCCGCGGGCGTGAAAGCAATCAGCGGGGCCGCCTGCACGGGGTCGGCGCCAGCCTTGTCGAGTTCGATGCCGCTGCGAGCCGAAGCGACTGACCTGAGCGCGGCGAGCGTGGCCGCGCGGTCTATCAGGGCGTCAACGCCCAACAGCGCGCCGGAAGCCGGATCGAACCAGAACGAGCGCCATCGGTTCGCCGCAGGTCCTTGCCCAAGCAGGTAGCTATCGCTGGCGATCCCCACTACTGACGGGGAGCTGGCCAACAGCTGCCAACCCATATTGAGTTCGGCGGCCGAACCGGGTTCTTTGCGGAACGCTTCTTCGAACCTGTCGATGGTGTTGGAGAAATAGTCGGCGATCGGCTGGCCCACGGCGGGCGCTCGAACTGCGGCCAGGGGCAAAGACGCGAGGCGAGCTGCTCGAACGGCTTTCCACACCCACCAGGAGGGTTCCGAGCAGCTCCGCGTCCAGCACTCGGGGATTCACCGTCCGCCCACAACGCATCCTCCGCTGACCCCGTTGCCGGGGCAGCTGCTGCGCTGCTGGGCCCGGTCGAACTGGATGCCGTCGGCGCCGCGACAGGGTAGGTGACCGCACAACCGGCGAGCAGCGCAAGGCAGGCGGCGAGCACGCCGAACCTGCTGAAGCCGGCCATGACCTCCCCAATCGCTGATCTGCTCGAACATCGGGAACCAGCCTGGAGGCTACACGGCGGTCCTGAACGGACAGCGACGGCCACTCAGGAGCCGCTCAGCCTTGGCGGGACCGACGTGCCAGCCATTCAGGGTCGAGAGGCCGTACTCGGAGGAGCAACGCAGCGAAACGGCCCGCATTCGACCGCTTCTGTTTGTTGAATGCGCCCTCTTGCCATTCTGCGCCGAAATGGTTCGGTGAGCGTCAGGTGACTCGCATGGGCGCGGCGACGAATGCCGGTCCGGGTCGGTCGTCAGGTGGCCGTCTTTCGTGCGGCGGCGGGCTTCACGCGGGTAGGACTTTCCCGGCGAAGGAGATCAGGGCCGGGTTGACCATTCCGGGCGCTTCGGCATGGGGGTAGTGGCCGGCGTCCTCGACGAGGAGTTGGTCGGCGTCGGAGAGGTGTTCGGTGATCCATCGGGCTCGGCGGTGGGATCGGTGAAGTCGGGGTCGGCGGTTCCCATCATGACGAGTGCCGGCTGTCGCACTTCGAGAGCCGGTTTCGGCGGGGGCATGGTTGGTTCGTGTGGTGGCGGTGAATGACTTGGCGTGGCCGGGTCTGCGCATGCTGGCGCGGATGGCGTCGCGATGTTGGGCGAAGTCGGTGGGCTTGTGGTGGGGGGACAGCGAGGGCAGGTAGCTGTGCCAGACCGCGGGTGCCCAGGGCCCGGACATCGCGATCTTGAAGGTCCATGCGAGGACGGGGTTGATCGGGGTTTGACGGACGAAGGGGCCGAGTAGTGCGATGCCGGTGATCAGGTCGGGCCGCTCGGCCGCCGCCCAGACGGCCGCGCCGGCCCCCATGGAGTTCCCGACGACCAGGGCGGGCCCGCGAGTTGGTCGATCAGGGCGAGGAGGTCGGTGGCGGCGGCGACGTCGTCGTAGGAATCGAAGGTGGCGTCGCTGTCTCCGTGCCCGCGCAGGTCGATAGTGGCGACCCGGTAGCCGGCTTCGGCCAGGGGGCGGGTGTTGTGTCGGTAGCTGCTGCGCAGTTCGCCCATCCCGGGAACGCAGACGATGAGGGGCCCGTGATGCGATGACGTCGAGGCGATCCGGCCGTCGCCTCGGTCCAGCATTGGGGTTCGGTTGCGTGTGTGGTCATGTGGGTCTCCTGCTCGGGGAAGGTGGTTGTCAGTTCCGCAGCGCCGGCATGCGCGCCTGTCCGACTATCTGTGCGCTGTGGTGATGGTGGCATTTGGGTCCTGATCGTGGGTGCCGTGTGGCCGCCGGCGAGCGGGGCGTGTGAGAGCCGCTGACCGTTGGTGTAGACGAGGAGGTGGTAGATGACGGGGAGGCCAAGCAGGCCCCAGCCGGACGAGGCGGGCCGACGGCGATCAGCCCGACTGCGGCCAGGCCGGAGATGAGGAGTTCCTCGGTGAGGCGGAGTGGTTCGGCGAGCCGCCCGGCCTGGTGGAAGTCGACGGCAGCCCAGATCCCGAAGCCGATCGCGGGGCGAGAGATCGCCAGCAGCGCGCCCGTCCCCCGACCGCC
Source organism: uncultured Actinomycetota bacterium (assembly GCA_963799235.1). Taxonomy (GTDB): domain Bacteria; phylum Actinomycetota; class Actinomycetes; order Propionibacteriales; family Propionibacteriaceae; genus Propionicimonas. The sequence continues at coordinate 68,511 of CAWCWL010000003.1, forward strand.
GCCGGCCGGTAGCCCCACCAGGCCAGGCCGGCCACGACACCGGCCTCGAGCAGGACCCGGAGCGCCAGCAGCATCCGCTGGACCGCGGTCACGACGAGCGTCCGTGGTGCGGCTGGGGCTGCGACACGCGGCGGTGCGCGGAACCGCGCACGTGAGACAGCGACCGTGGCGGGGGCGGTCTCGACGCCGGCCACGCCGAGCGGCGAGCAGCGCCGACCGGGGATCATCGCCGAGAAAACACTACCGCTGCAGGACGCGCCGATCGGCGACCAGGACGAATGCGGTGATCGCCGATGTCGTGATCAGCAGACCCAGCCAGAAGTAAACCTGCTGGTGCCACAGGAGCACGAAAGCGAAGAAGGAGCCCGACGCGAGACTGAGCCACGGGAGAAACGTCGACGGGGTGTCAAGCAGCCCGACGATGACGGCGCGGCCCCCGAAGATGAGTACGGCCTCGAGCGCGACGATCATCCAGTAGGCCCTGCCGAACCCGCTTCTTCGGCCACTGTGATGCCTGTCCCGAAGCTGCCAGGCGCGCACCAGCACCCACGCCAGCGCGCCGACGGCAACGATCCGCAGAAGGGTCGAGGTGACCGGGTTGAACGGCGAGGCGTTGATCATGATGAACAAGGCCTCCGCCGATCCCGCCGACGACCGAGGCGATGACGCGGCGATGCAGCTCGTCCGGCTCGGAGTTGTGGACACGGCATTCTCCTCTCGTTGTCTCTCAGCCGCCGGACTCGACGCCGGCCGGCGTGCCGCCCCGCTCGGGGGCAGTGGTGGGGTTCAGACCGTAGGCACCCCACAGCAGAAATGCGATCGCGACGCTGACGAGCACGCCATACAGCGCTCGGGCGCGCTCGCTCAGTGGCGGCGTGATTGTCACCGCGGTGTAGTGCCCGGCGATCCCGAAGGCCACGACGTTGAGCAGGTCGATACCGAAGTGCAGCACTGTCGGCACCCAGATCGATCCGCTCAGCAGGTAGGCGAGCCCAAGGACAACGCCGAAGGTGGTCCAGCGCAGCACTTGGGTAGGAGTGACTCGGTTCGCGATCAGGTGCACAGCGACGAACAGCAGCGTCGAGGCGAGGAGGGCGACCGGCCAGCCGAACCGGATCAGGTTCAGAGTCACGTAACCGCGGAACACGACCTCTTCCTGCACGGCGACAACTGCCAGCACGGCGGCCACGAGCAGCAGGCCGCCGAGGGTGTCGCCGCCCGGCCCGCCGCGCCTGACCCGCACCACTCCCCGGAAGTGCTGTACCGCAAGCAGGCCGACCGCGATCACGACCAGCAAGACCAGGCCCGACACCATGACCGCCACATCCCTACCCGTCAGCATCACACCGATCGATGCGATCGGGCGACCGTCGAGGAAGGCGAGCATGGCCAGCACGACCCCCAGGACGACAAGGTTGGCGACCAGGCCGATCGCCACGATCGGCGGGGACGTCCGCCCCTGCGTGTCCCGCAGATCCGTCCCGACCCGCCGAGCCAGCGAAGTCGACAACACCGCGACGCCGACGAACACGCAGACCGCCAACAGCACCCGCGCCCACGGCAGCAGAACGGCCACCCAGCTCACCCCACCCGGTCGGCGTGCTGCCGGCGTCCACGGCTGACGAGCGTCGAGGCGAGCAGCGCGCAGCCGATCGCCATCAACACACCATGCGAGACCCGGATCCACTGCGGGCCGGCGAACTGGGGAAGGTACAGCAGCAACGCGAGCGCCAAAGGTGCCCCGCGCCACCTGTCGATGCCCTCACCCCACGCCCACGCCGCAGAAGCCGCAACGACGGCGCCAGCCGCGAGCAGAATCAGCCCCACAACGATGAACCAGATACCCGGGCCCCAACGCACACTATCGGTGAGCGTGGTGAAAAGGTCCAGGTCGCCACGACCCGTCGAGAACTGGCCGATCGCGTGAAGCCCGAAGACCTCCGCTCCGTAATAGGGCAAGGTCAGACCGGCACCCACGATGCTCAGCGCAACCGCCCACAACGCGCGACCCGGCGCCTGCTGCTGGAAGCGCACGTACAGTCCAACCATGCCCAGCGCAAGCAGGGTGAAGCCGAGGATCCCCACAGCGTGCGCCACCACCCACCAGGGCGAGGCGAACGCGACCGCCCCGTCCAGACTCGTCTCGTCCGAAAATGGTCGCAGCGCCGGATACAACACGAAGCACACCCCGGCGCCCACCAACGCGGCCGCGAACCAGCCCATTGCCGGCTTCATCTCAACCATGTCCCCGGTGCCGGCGACCGATGCCCTTGTCTGTGTCGGGTTCGTCATGACAGTTGCCCCTTCCGCTACGGTCGAAATGCTTCCGCAGTGGCCCCGGTCACCACCACGGCGCTACGATACGTAGCGTAGCAAGCAGGATGATCGGTCCCAACCCCGAAGGCGTTTGGGCGGCACTATTGCCACGCCGCTCGAGAGAGGCAGGAGTGTCCCCAAACCAGCGGCGACGCAGCGACAAGCAGGCCGAGATCCTGTCCACAGCCAGGGACATGCTCGCCGAGTCCGGCGTCGACGGCCTGACGATCGAGGGCGTCGCTGCGCGCAGCGGGATCGCCAAGACCACGATCTATCGGCGATACCGCTCCAGACAGGACCTGGCCCTCGCGGTGGTCCTGGCCATGACCGAGGAAGTCGTCGCCGACGACCGAGATGGGGACACCCGGACCCGGCTCGTCGGGCTACTTGAGACCGCTGTAGCCCTCCTCCACGACACGAACATGGGCCGGGTGATGCAAGGGCTCGTCTCCGACATCGCCACCACACCCTCGTTGGCCGAACGCTACCGCCAGCAGATCGTGGAACTCCGGATCGCACGCTTCGCCCAGATCGTCCAACAAGGCATCGACCAGCACGAACTCCGGCCCGGAACCGACGCCGAACTGCTCCACGAACTGATGTTCGGGCCGGTCTACTACCGTCTGCTGCTCTCAGGCCGACCCCTCGGCCCAGACACGGCCGAACAGATCGTGGACGCCATACTCCCCACCTTCATGCCCTGAACGCCCGATTGACCCCACAGGCACCGACCAGCCGCGCCCCTTTGCAAGCCGACCTGGGCCGGTGCCTCGAGCTTGGCGCGACGGGCCTACGTCGAGAAGGGATTGTGCAACGCTAGGGCTTGATTCCAGTGGGGAGGGGTTCCGTGTTCGAGTTCTTCAGTACCCCCGGAGTGTCCGCGCTTGCCTACATCGTGGCTATCGTGGCGTTTTCGGCCTACACGATCGCGCGCACGAAGAACCGGACGCAAGCGATGAGCCTCGAGATCGTGCTCATGTACTCGGTCGGCATCATCGGCTTCAACGGGATGACCAACTTCGTGGTACATGCGTTCTTCGGTGAGTCGGTCGCCCAGTCCATCGGCTGGCCGGCGGGAAACCTGTTCCAACTGGAGGTGGCCGGCGCGAACCTGGCGATCGGCCTGGTCGGATTCCTCGGCTTCTGGCGCCGGGACTTCTGGCTGCCCTTCCTCATCGCCAAGGCGGTCTTCAGCTGGACGGCCGGGGCCGCCCACGTGATCGACCTCGTCGGTCGGAACAACGCCGCGGTAGGCAATGCAGGGCCGATCCTGTACCTCGACTTCCTGGTGCCTGCCGCCCTGCTCGTGGTCTACGCGGTCTACGCCCGTGCCCTGCGGGAGCCGGAGGGAGCTGTCCGGATTCGGCCGCTGTCAACCCGGAAGAGCTGAAGCAGGCGCCACCGAGGAGGCTACTGGCTGGCAAGTGGTGAGTCACTGGTTGTGCGACACGCCTCGTAGATTGTCGCATCTCGCCCAGCGAGGTCAGGAGAGTTGGGTTTGGGCGACGCTGGGGCTCGATTGGCCCAAGCCAGCAGTTGGGTCACGAGACTTCGAGGCCCGGATGGCTGGCTGGCTCACGCGTTGACGAACCCCACGCCGGACGGATCTTACGCACAGGGTTGCTCGCTCATCGGCCTTGGCGCCGAGACGGTGTACGAGTTGGCAACCTGCCGGTTGGCTGCGGGACTTCCCGGTCCACGATTCCATCAAGGTCTTGCTTGGCGTAGAAGTGATCGTGATCTTGATCGCGGAGCAGCACGGTCAGCCGGTTCTGGACGGGCAGGTCGTCAGCGGGCAGCTGCGAACCGACGGTCCGTGCCGCTAGCCGTTCCGGCCCAGCAGTGGGACGGCGATCTCGTCGACCACGCTCACCACGAAGGCGTCCCGGATCGGGGGGCCGTGGGTGAGCAGGTGGTGCTGGAGGATCGCCCCCGGCGCCTGCAGCCGGATCAGAGCCGGATCGGGGTCGACCGGCTCGCCCCGCGCGACCGCCCGGCGGACGACTTCGCGCATCAGCCGGGCGCCGTTGCCCTTCGACAGCTCCGCGATCCGGACGTCATCGGTGCCGATCGACTCGGAGATGATCCCGCGCAGGGCCTCCCCGGCGGGCCCGGACATCTGCTGGGCCATGTGGTGCAGTACGGCTAGCAGCTCCTCGCGCAGGGTGGTCGGCTCGAGCAGCTCGGGGGGCTCGCCGATCAGCCGATAGGCCGCCGCCATGGCGAGCTCGACCCGGTCGGGCCAGCGGCGGTACACCGAGATCTTGCCGGCACCTGCCCGGCGGGCTACGGAGCCCATCGTCATCGCAGCGAAGCCGACCTCGCGCAGCTCCTCGATCGTGGCGGCCATGATCGCATCCTCAAGGGCTCTGCCGCGGCGCCGCGGCCGGCTGCGATAGTCAACGGTGCTGCTCATGGCCGCCGGTTCTCGTCACAGCCCGGCGTGACCGCGGCCACGTTCACCCTCAGCAGGCAGGACGACGCCGCGGTCGCCGTCGACCAGCACGCGCCGACCGTCGGCGAGTGCGGTTGTTCCGGTTACGCAGCCCATGACCGCAGGGATGCCGTACTCGCGCGCGACGATCGCCGCGTGGGAGGCGAGCCCGCCATAGTCGACGACGACCGCGGCGGCACGGGCGAACAACGGCGTCCAGGACGGATTGGTCGCCGTGCAGACCAGCACATCGCCGCTCTGGAGCAGGTCGAAATCGTCCGGCGTGCGGATCACTCGCACTGGCCCGGCGGCCCGCCCCCCGCCGCCCCCGACACCGGTCACCAACGCGTCCTCGGCGTTCCCGCGGTCCGGGAAGAGCGTCGCGGTGGCGATCAGCGGGGCTCCGGCGAGCTCGGCGTACGCGGCCCGGCGTCGCTGGACGCTCTCGCGGAGTGCCTCACCCGGGGCCGTCCGCACTGGGTCGGCCAGCGCACTCACCTCGGGCCAGGTCAGGTACCAGACGTCGTCCGGATGCCCGAGTGCGCCGGCTTCGGCCAGGCGGACGCCGACCTCGACGACGGCGCGGTAGACGACCGGCATCAGCCTGGTCGCCTCGTAGTGGGTGTCCTCGCGCAGCGCCGTCCCAGCCGCAGCCTTGGCGACCAGCCGCCGCACCCGGTCCTGGGAACGGGTGCGCCGGACCAGCGGGTGGGCCAACAGGCGGTCGAGGGCAGCCCGTGAGGCTGCCCGGCGAGGCTCGGTCGGCGCCTCACCTGCGAGCACCTTGATCAGGGCGAGCACAGTGGTCGGGGACTCCCGCCAAGTGGGATCGCGCAGCAGCAGGATGCTCGTCGTCTCGCGGTGCCCGAAGCGCTCCAGGAACTCGGCGAACCGCTCCCGGAAGCCGTCGGCCGCCGCATCGGACTCGACGAAGCGCAACAGCTGTTCACCGCTCTGGTGGGCGAAGGCTCGGCTCAGGGCCGGGTCTTCGCGTACCCGCCGAGCGAGGTCGGTGAGCGTGTCGTTGGCCTCCCGAGTGATGGTGGGCGCGTCGACGATGAGGTCGCCGAACAGTCCCCCGAGCCGGCAGGCCTTGAGCAGCAGGCGCAGCCGGGCCAACGCCCCACCCGCCGCGGGCAGGTATTCCACCCGCAGATCGGTGACCAGGTCGGTCAGTCGTGCCGCCATGGTGGGGATCTCGAGCAGCTCGGCCCACGCCGCCTTGGTGACGTCGAGGTCCGAGAGCCGGGAAGCCTGCGCGAGATAGCGCAGCTCGACGGGGTCTTCGGCCCAACCTCCGGGGCTGCGCCCCATCCGCGCAATCGAGCGGATCACCCGCACCGGAAGCATTGCCGTGGGGCGCGGCCGGGGCGGGACGAAGGCCTGCACGACGCCGTCCTCGGCGGGCACCGCGTCGGCAAAATCGAAGGAGACGCCGACCAGCCCCGAACCCATACCCTCCACGACCGGCCCGATGGTCAGCGTGATCCACGCCGTCAGCTCCATCGGGTAGGGGCGCCGGGGCAGCAGCTCAAGGATCACCTGACCGAAGAACCGCTGGAATCTGCTCAACGGGATCGGCGCTGGCGGCAGTGCCGTCATCGGTCGTGCCTGCAGGATGGCCAATTCGTCGCCTGCCATCGCCCACTCGATGTCCTGTGGGCGACCGAAGTGGCTCTCGATCCGCCGTCCCACCTCCGCCAGCCGGGCCAGGTCGGCCGCACTGATCGGGTCGACGTCGCTCGCGCCGGCGTCCTCGGCCGAGAAGGTCTCGGTTCCGCCGGCGGCGCCGACCCGGATCACGGTCTCGCGCCGCCCCGCGCGCCGCTCGACGATGTGGCGGTCGGCGTCCAGAACAGCGTGATCCGGTGTGACCAGCCCCGCCACGACGGCCTCACCGAGACCTGGGTTGGAGTCGACGACGACCTGGTCGCGCGCCCCAGTCACCGGATTCGCGGTGAACATGACACCGGCCTGGTCGGCGGTCACCATCCGCTGGACGACGACGGCGATCGCCACGGAGGATGCCTCGATGCCAAGCCGCAGCCGGTAGGAGATCGCCCGCTCGGTCCACAGCGAGGCCCAGCAGTTCCGGACGGCGTCGAGCAGCTCATCATCGCCCACCACACCGAGGAAGGTGTCTTGCTGACCGGCGAACGCTGCGCCCGGCAGGTCCTCGGCCGTCGCGCTGGATCGGACCGCCACGAGACCGCGGCCGAGGGCCGAATAGGCGGCCAGGATGTCAGCACGGACCTGCGGCGGCACCGGCACCGCCAGGACGCTCTCCCGGCTCGGTGCGGCGACCTCCGCTACCGCATTCCGGTAGGCCGGCGTGGTCACCACGAACCCGGCAGGGACGTTGAAGCCGGCGTTGACGAGCTCGCCGAGGTTCGCGCCCTTTCCCCCGGCGATGGCCAGGTCGGCTGCGCTCACCTCGGACAGGGACAGGCAGAGCGGCGTAGACATGGCGTCCATAGTATCAATAGTGAACGTGGCGTTTACAATGGGCATGGTGACTTCGCGGCCTGCAGCACCCGCCCCGTCCCCGGTCACCCGGCGTCTGGGCCTGGCCGCCATCCTGATCGGGATCACAGCCTCGGTGCTGATGCAGACGATGCTGGCGACGGCCATGCCTCGGGTCGTGGTGGAACTGGGGGACGAGTATCTCTACGGCTGGGTCTTCGCTGCCTACCTGCTCGCCTCGACCGTGCCGCTGCCGGTGTTCGCCCAACTCGCCGACCACCACGGCCGCCGGCCGATGTTCCTGATCGGCATGGCCGGCTACGCCGTCGGGACCGCCGCTGCCGCGCTCGCCGGTTCGATGCAGCTGCTCGTCGTGGCGCGCGTCGTGCAGGGCATTGGCGCGGCAGCGCTGGTGCCGGCTGCACTCGCCGGGATCGCGGACCTGGCCGGCGGGCCGGCCCGGGGGCGGCTGTTCGGGCTGATCGGGGTCATCCAGGTGGTTGGCAACATCGCAGGCCCCCTTGTCGGAGGATGGTTCACCGATGGGCCCGGCTGGCGGTGGGGGCTTTGGGCCGTGGTGCCCGTCTCCCTGGCCGCGATCGGGTGTGCAGCGCTGGGCCTGCCGAGACCGTCGGGGTCGGGATGGTCCGACGCCTGGCACCAGGTGGACTACGCGCAGCCGGTGCGGACGCTGCAACACAATGCCGAGGCGCGCCGGATCTCCGTCGGAGCGTTCCTGCTGGGCGTGACGCTCATGTCAGCCACCGCCTACCTGCCACTGCTCGTCCAGGGCGTCTTCGGCCTGCCCGCGTCCGGGTCGAGCGCGGTCCTGATCCCGCTGATGGTCGGCGTGGGCGTCGGGAGCATGCTCGGCGGGAAGCTGTCCGCCGGGCGCGGCCGGGTCGGGCTGGTAGCAGCTTGGGCCACTGCCGCGATCGCGTTCGGGGTGGTCGCGATCACCGCCGGAGGGACGGGCGGGCTCTGGCTGGCCGGCCTGGCCTCGGCCTTCGCGGGTGTGGGGATCGGCACGGTGCAGCCGATCCTGCTGGTCGACGCCCAGGACGACGCAGCACACGGAGCCGCTGCCACGGCCAGTTCCATGGTCCAGCTGTCCCGAAACCTCGGCGGGGCGGTGGGCACCTCAGTATTCGGGCTGCTGGTCACCGGGGCATCCCTGGCGACCGGTCTGGCCTGGGTCTTCGCCATCCTCGCCGTCATGGCCGGGTTGGGCGTGGTCAACCACCGAGTCCAGTGACGAAGCAGGCCTGGTCCCTCGGAATCTTGAGCGAGGTCGTCGGTCAGGCTGGACCGGCTGTGCGGGAATGGTCTCGCAGCGCCGGCCTGGGTTCCGGTTCGTCTTGTCCGGGCTGTCGCAGTGGTCGCGAATAGGCCGAGGGTCATCACGCCGCGCTCGGTCTGCGTCGGTCTGAGGGCCAGGTGTCGAACCAGCCGGCGATGGACCGGCCGAGAGCTCTGCCGCCTACGGCACTACCCGTGGGTTACCTCAGTCGCCGTGAACGACAACCGCATACGATCCGATGCCGATCAAAAGTGGGCCGGTAACATCCCTGCCGGGCAGGAGGAGTGCCTCCAGGGCCCCGCTGGCTGGGTCGAACCGGACGTCCTGGAGAGTCCCGAGGTCCTCGCCGAGGGTATTGAGGACCCGCTTGCCGAGCAGGTCGTGAGCCTTGCCGGACAACTCCTTCACCGCATCGTTCGCGTCGGAGATGACCTCGGGGCCGGCGACCGTCACTGCCTCGTTGCCGAAGGCGGTGATGTCGTTCCACAACAATGTGTCACCGTGGTCGGCCTTCTTGACTCCGACCGCGACCACCCGGTGTGACCGGGGGTCAACCACGAGGGAGGCGACCTGGCCCACCGTTTCGGCGGTGCCGATACTGACGACCTTGCGTCCTGCAACCTGGGTGAACAACATCAGCGCGACCCCTCCAGCTGGTGGCGGAACGCCTCCACGGCCGCACTGAGCCCCGCCAGGTCGTGAGCGAGGAAACCCTTGGCCGAGTCCGGCACAATCAGGTGAGCCCCGGAAGCGGCGAGAGTGTCAGGCAGCGGCACGAACACCTTCCCGCCATGTGGCCCCAGCGACTCCGAGGCCGCCACCTCATAGCCCACGACGTCACAAGCCTGCGCGGCCCGGTGGGAGACCTCGAGAATCACATCCGACACGACCCCCAGCAGCGACCCGGCATCGGTGAGCACGTCCGAGCCGAGCACGTTTCCGCCGGATCCCCCGGAGGCCGCCGACTCGTCGAGCACCTCCGTCGTGGACGTCAACACATCCTCATCACGGATCATCACCGCGTCCGGACCAAGAGCCATCACCGACGACCAGGCCAACGCCTGCTTCAGCGGACCGGAGAACAGCCCGCGTCCCGCCAAGCGTGAAACCACCCACCGCGCCACCATTCGCGGAATACACCACGTCCTTGACCTGTGCGACATCCTCCCCGGCCAGAGTCACTACCGGACGCCCGATCACTTCAGAGGTACGCATCAGCCGGTTCATCGATCGCCCTCCGCACGCTTCGCGGGTGCCTGTGCCGGATCGATGATGACCCCACCGGTACGCCGGCGGCGTTGGACCAACATGAATCCGACGATCAACAAGATCGCCAGCACAGCGACAATCAGGAGCCAGACCCACCAGTCCATGTGATTCCCTTCCGCCGAAGCACGAGATCAGTCGTGCCCAATAAAGGATGAGATCCCATCACCGCCCAGTTTACCGCTCGCCTAAAGGCAATCCCGCACGGTGCTCGAAATGCTAAGGGCTTTACCGGGCGGCGGCTTTGGTTTGGCTGGGTCGCTGGGGGTGCTCAACTGGTCGACCGTCCGCACGCTCCCAGCTCACGGCCCAAGCCGGTGACAGACCCCCCAGTCCGCCGGCACAAGTCGTGCCCCCGGGAACTAGCCAAGCCCCAAGGGTGACCAAAATGAAGGGTAGAGGAACGGCAAGTGCCTCACCATGAGTACAACGGCCCGAACAGCGCAGGACTTGGCCACCGCTCGATGGAGCGCGCGTCCCCTAAGCGCCCCGGAGGCAGTTCCTGCCTGAGCTGCGTCAGCGGCTTGCGGGGAGTCGTCGATCAAGTCGCTGGCGGAGACCCGTGTCCGAGGAACGATTCCGGAACGCCGGCTGAGCAGGCTGTGTCTCACAGCCCGATCAATATTGAACTACGGAGGAATCGTGAATGCTCTTTATTCGCAGGCATGTTCCTCTAGTCATCGAGGGCGGTGGCATCGAAGTCAGGCTCGAGGAAATCGGTGGCGGCATAGGCGTGGTTCATCCAGCTTCCGGCCGCGCTGACCTTGGCCCCGTGCTCGTTGGACTCGTCGTCGACGGCTGCCAGTGCCCTCATTGGGGCTACATCCTGTCGGGTCGACTGGTCGCCTCCCAACTTGGCGACTCCGCGCGCGCCGGTCGCCGTGATTTCGTTGCCTGCCACGACGGCGTAGGCCAAGCCGGGCACCCCGGAAGCAGGCATCTCGCTGTCGATGAAATCCTCTATCGATCCGCCAGAGGCACCTGCAGGCAATGCGGACGTGACACCAAGTCCAAGGATCAGGAGTAGGCCAGCGCTGAGGCCAAGGACAAGGACAAGGACCTTCAGAAACCTATTCATCCTGCCCCGGCACCTCCACGCTGGACGGACCGCTGGTCACCGGCCATCCCCACCGGTGCCGGCACCCCATCGGAGGCGCGAGGATCCGGATTGGTTCATGGTCCATGCGGATAGCCGCCAGCCGAGTCATCCCTTGCTCCCCACTAGTCGGTCGTACTCACTAAGGGTCACTTTCATGGGCTTCATCCGCTCATTCATGGAGTAGTCAATGCTCCGAATGGAACAGACTTCCTTGACGCGCACAGACGGAGCCTGCCTTGGTCGGCGCGCCCGGGGCCGCCCCCCAATGAATCCTTGTCATCGCTGACAATGCCCGGGTGCGCCTAGGTCGCGAGCGGTGGCTCGGCGTCCTCGAATCTGAGTCTGCAGGCGAAGAGTTGCGGTTGGCCTATGAACGCTTTGCAGTCTTGCGACGATCGCTGAGGGGGCCCGAAGGGAGGGCGAGTGCCCGCTGAGCCCTGTTTCAAGATGGTCAGGTGCCCGGGGTCCTTAGCGGCCTCGGCTTGAGCATCGTGGCCGAAACCATGAGCCGGGCCGGCGGCGCTGTGCAGTGCCTGGAGACCCCTGGCGGAGGCACCACCTTTGAGCTACGCCTGCCAAGTGGGGAGCGTCACGACGCGGTAGCTGCCGCCTTGGCCAGATAGGCCCGGGACGGGCCACGCGGACGCGTCGATGGGACGGACCACTCCACCGTAGCCAGATCCACGGACAGGTCGCGATTGAGACCGATGAGGAAGCCCGGGGGCGCACGCCATGGCGCCAGGGGGCTTGATCGGGTCTTCGTGGCGGTCGCAATCATGTCGCGCTTCCGCTCGCGTACGTCGAGCGTGGTGATGAGGCGACCCACCCGCAAGAAACACCCGGAGATGGCCGCGCTGCGCGAGGCGGCGGGGCCATCTGTCCTAGACCGCCTGGGAGGTGTACTGCTCCTCGAGCCAGGCTTCGACGTCGCGTCTGAGGTAGGCAACCTTGCGGGCGCCGAGCTTGAAGCTCTTCGGGCCCTGGCCGATGTGGCGCCACCACCGGATGGTCGTGGCGGGGGTCCTGAGGTACTCGGCGACCTGGGCGGTGAACCAGATCTCGGCTTCGTCGATCATCGCTCGCTCCATAACAGGGTGATGGGATACCAGCACTTGATTGTTATGTTGCGAAGCCACGGTTGTCAAGCACCATATTGGCAACGCAACATGGCGTTGTTATGGTTCAGGTATGCGTGCACCCGGATGTCCCCGAAGGAGCAGTCGGCCCGACCTTGACGGCGGTGCCGACGTCGGCCCCCTGGGCCAGACCTTCGCGCGCGAGGTACGGCGCCTACGTGAGCTTCGCGGCTTGTCCCAGACCGATCTGGCGGCTCAGCTGCGCGAGCGGCACGGCCTGAAGTTCCACCAGGCGACGATCGACCGCGTCGAGAAGGGTGTCCGGCCCTGCCGACTGGACGAGGTGTACGCCCTTGCCGAGGTACTGGGGTCGACGGTGGACGACATGCTGGCGGACTGGTCGAGTGCCGAAAGTGCGTTCCGCGAGCTGACCAGTATCGCGAGGCGGGCAGGCGAGACGGAATACCGGATCGCCATGGGCATTCAGCAGGAACTGGCAGCGATCGACGGCGACCGCGAACGCGTAGTGGCCGGCCTGGCACGAGGCAGCGACTCAGCCGACGGCGACCAGGTACGGGCCTGGGCCGAAGAGGTGCTGGAACTGCTCGACGCTCTCTCCGCCGGCGCGGAGCGCATTCTCGAAGGCATCACGGCGCACCTTCCGCTCAGGCCGGGTGGCGTGATGGAGCAGGTGAACCGCCAGTACTTCGGGGGGATCCTGGCTGCTCATGAGGCGGCCATCGCCGCCCGTCGCGCGGAGGCCGCCGCCGGAGACGCTCAGGGCCTCGCGGATGGGGGGCCGGGCTGATGGCAGGCAAGAACATCGCCGCCAGGCCCGCATCGTGGCGAGTGCTGTACGTCGACTCCGCCGGGCGGAACCGCGTGTCAACGGTGAAATCCCAGGCGAAGGTCGACGCGCTCGTCGGCGAACTCGCGGCCCAAGGAATCACGGTCGGAGTCAAGGCGACTGCGGCCGCCTGGCGGGCACGTTTCGTCGACGATGCCGGCAAGGAGCACGCCAAGCACTTCGCGCGGAAGCGGGACGCCCAGACCTGGCTCGATGCGCAGACGACCGCAACCGTCACCGGGACGTATGTCGTACCCAACGCGGGGAAGGTGACGTTCAAGGAGTACGCAGAGTCGTGGCGGACCTCGCAGGTCTTCCGGCCGTCCACCGCAGCGCTCGTCGAGCTCGCGCTGCGCAAGCGGGTCTACCCCGCCATCGGCGCGAAGGCACTGAGCGCGATCTCCAAGACGATGATCCAGAAGCTCGTGGCGTCCCTGAACGAGACCTACGCTCCCGCGACTGTCGTCGTGACGTACTCCTACGTGAGCACGGTCCTGAAGGACGCCGTCGAGAATCGCAGGATCGCCCGGACGCCGTGCGTCGGGATCAAGCTCCCCGAGATCGTGAAGAAGCGGGTTGAGCCGAGGACGACCGAGCAGGTCCAGGCAGCGGCCAAGGCAGCGGGTGATCGTCTGCGTGCGGCGGTTCTGCTCGCCGCCGGCACCGGTATGCGCCGCGGTGAGGTCTTCGGCCTCACGGAGGACCGGGTCCTGTTCCTGGAGCGAAAGATCATCGTCGATCGCCAGCTCGTCGGAGTCCGGGAGGGCGGCCCCGTATTCGGTCCACCAAAGACGAGGGCAAGTGTCCGGGAGATCCCGCTCCCAACGTCTGTTGCAGAGGCTCTCGCGAAGCACATCGAGCAGTACCCTCCCGGACCATACGGCCTCCTGTTCACGACCTCCCACGGCCACGCGTGGCGCTGGACGACTCTCGGGGAAGTGTGGCGGGCGAAGATGCGCGCCGCGAAGCTCGAGGGCTTCGACTTCCACGAACTGAGGCACTACTACGCGTCCCTGCTGATCCGCTACGGCGAGTCGATCAAGACGGTTCAGGCCAGGCTCGGACACAAGTCGGCCGAGGAAACCTTGAACACGTACTCGCACCTGTGGCCCGACTCCGACGACCGCAGTCGGGACGCCGTCGATGCGGCTCTGCGGGCGGAGTCCGGACAGGACTTCGGGAATTTTCCGGACTCCCTGCGGACTCCCAGCCACTCCGGTCAGCATCTGGCCTAGTCAGAGCCAGATTTGGGGACGAGTCGGCCTGTAAGCCGGATTCTGTGCCCGAAGGCGGTGATCATCCATCTGCGATGACTGTTGCCAGCCACCTTCGCCGTCACCGGCGTGCGACCTACCCGGACGCCTCGCGCGAGCAGCGCTCAAACGGCGTCCGCAGGCTCCGCGTCCGAAGACCCGAGGCCCTTCTTGGTCTTGCTCCGGGTGGGGTTTGCCGAGCCACCCCAGTCACCTGGGGTGCTGGTGGTCTCTTACACCGCCGTTTCACCCTTACCCCGCCGATGAGGGCGGGGCGGTCTGTTCTCTGTGGCACTTTCCCGCGGGTCACCCCGGGTGGGCGTTACCCACCACCCTGCTCTGTGGAGTCCGGACTTTCCTCTGCTCTCGCAGCGATCACCCAACCGACTCGTCCGCGTCCAGCCTATCGGAGCGCCACGCGGCCGCTCTCCCCCACCGAGTTGTCAGAAGCTCACTGAGTCCTGGCTTCGCGAGATTCTGACAAGTCGGGACGGGGGCGGGTCGGGTCAGGATGCGAAGACGCGAAACTCGACCTTGCCTGCGAGCAGGTCGGCGGAAACGAGGGTTGCTGGGATCTGCTGGCCCAGCACGAGGTCGCCGCCCTTCACCTTCGCCTCGACGGCGGGGTCGGGCAGCTGCAGGACGCCGTAGTCGTCCTCGGTGTCGACCTCCAGCACCGTCCCCGTGAACGTCTGCCCCAGGTGTGGGGCGAGCACCATCGCCTCGACGAGGTCGATCGTGCCGCGCTCGTACTTCTTGGCGCGCCGGTCCGCCTCGTCCATCACAGACGGCAGGGCGGGCAGGGCCGCAGCCACCCACTCCGGCACCGGAACCCCTGCGCAGATCGCCACGCAGGTCTCGCCGGTGTAGCGGTCCACCAGCCGCCGCAGCGGGGCCGTGGTGTGCGCGTACGGCGCCGCGATGGCTGCGTGCATGGGCTGGTCGGGCGCCTCGCCGGTGAACGCCTGGTAGCCCGCCCCGCGGAACAGCATGGTGCAGGCGTTGAGCATCGCAGCATGCGCAGGGACGGACGCGGAGAGGCTCCGCACGAACTCGGGGTAACCCATCGCGTGCGGCCAGGTGATGCCCAGCGCCGACGCTGTCCGCCGCAGCTTGGCGATCGAGCTGTCGCGAGCCGGCGGCAACGTCCGGAGGATACCGACGCCGGCCTTCAGCATCAGGGAGGCGGCAGCCATGCCGGTGGCCAGCGACAGCTGGGCATTCCAGTCCTCCACCGGCAGCGGCGCACGGTAGGCGAGCTCCCACCGCTGGTCGGTGGCAACGATCTCCTGCTCGGGCACGGAGAGGCTGACCCCGCCGCGCTGCACCTCGACCTGCTGGCGCAGGGTGCCGACGGTGCGCAGCAGCTCCAGCTGCTCCCCACCGCGACCGGCGTCCAGGTCGGCCTGCGCACCGGTGTAGCTCAGCTTGGCGCGGCTGCGCACGAGCCCACGCGCGACACCTGCGTCGGTCAGCGCGCCGGCGGCGTCCATGGACAGCTCCCACACCAGCGCGGGACGGGTCTGGCCGGGTAGCAGGCTCGCAGCGCCTTCGGACAGCACAGCCGGATGCAGCGGGACCTTCCGTGTGGGCGCGTACAGGGTCTCGCCGCGCTGGTGGGTCTCCGCGTCCAGCCGGCCGCCGGGAGCGACGAAAGCTGCGACGTCGGCGATCGCGTAGCGCAGCAGGTAGCCGCTGCCGACCCGGGAGAGGTGAAAGGCCTGGTCGAGGTCTGTGGAACCCTCGGGGTCGAGAGTGACGAACTCGATGTCGGTGCAGTCCCGCGACGGCAGGACGGGACGGGCCGCGACACGCTCGGCCTCTGCCTGCACGTCGGCGGGGAACTCGCCCGGAACCCCAAGCCCTGCCCGGAGCCGCCGCAGGCCCTCACGCAGCGCGGGCGGCTCGGTGTCCTTCAGCGAGACGTGGCGACTCGGCATGGTTCCTCCTCAGTTGCGTGGGCGCGGATGGCCGTCGAGCGCGGCGTTCACGAGGGCATCCGCGGCCTTGTTCTGTTCACGAGGTACCCAGGTCCAGGTCACGACGGCAGGGGCGAGCAGTCGGGCCCTCGCGAACAGCGGCTTCATCGCCGGGTGCTTGACCTTCCAGCGCCCGGCCATCTGCTCGATGACCAGCTTGGAATCCATGCGGACGTCGATGGCTGCGTCCGGGTCGATCGCGCGGGCCATTTCCAGCCCCGCGACGAGGGCCGAGTACTCCGCGACGTTGTTGGTGGTCACGCCCAGGGTGAGTCCCTCACTGTTGAGCACCTCGCCGCTGGCCGCGTCCCGCACGAGGGCGCCGTAGGCAGCGGGGCCGGGGTTTCCGCGGGCGCCGCCGTCGCCCTCGACGATCAACGTGCGGGAGGGCCCTTCGTCAGTGAGCACCTCGGGCTCGTCGAAGTCGAAGATGGAGGGTCCACCCTGCGGGAGCCGCGGGGCTCGGGGCATCAGGCGTCCACCGCTCCGACGCGGACCAGCACCCGCTCACATTCCTCGCAGCGCAGCACGTCGTCCTCTGCGGTCGCCGCGTACTCGGCCAGCGCCGTCGGCGTGGCCTCCAGCTGGCAGCCGCTGCACCGGCGTCCGCGCAGGGCAGCCGCGCCGAGGCCGCCGGAGCGCTCCCGGATCCTGTCGTACAGGGCGAGCAGGTCGACGGGGATCTCTGCGGCGATCGAGGCCCGCTTGGCCTGGTGGGTGCCGAGGTCTGCGTCAAGGACCGACACCTGCTCGTCGCGGGCTGCGATCAGTGCCCGCATCGAGTTCTCCACCTCCGTGAGCTCGTTCGCGAGCATGTTCTGGCGTCCCGTGGCCGCCTCCAGTTGCTCCATCACCTCGAGTTCGATGTCCTCGAGGTCGCCGATGCGGCGTCCGAGGTGGGTGATCTCGTCGAGCAGGGCGTTGAGCTGCTTGGGGTCGGTCACGGTGCCGCCGTCAACGCGCTGCTGGTCGCGGACCTTGCGTTCGCGCACCGGCACGAGGTCGGCCTCGGCCTTGTCGACCTCCAGCTGCAGGTCCCCGACGCGGGTGCGGGCGGCGACCAGGTCCTGGTGGAGCCGGGCCCGGACGGTCTTGGCTTCCGCGATCGCAGCGTGCTCGGGAAGCGAGCGCCGGCGGTGCTCGAGCTGGGAGATGGCTGTGTCCTCAGCCTGCACGTCGAGCAGGCGGAGCTGGGCCGTAGCGGCAGCCTTCATCTGGGGCCTCCTGAAGTTGTGAACACAGACTCTAGTGGGTGGCACCTGCCCGCCACGCCTGTCGCCGGCACAGGCACGGTGTGATGATGGCGCGATGAGACTGACGCAACCCCCGGCAGCCGAATGGAGGCCCGACGCGACCACACCGGGAGCCTCGGACGGCGACGGTGACCCGGCATGGACGGCCTACCCCCGCGTATCAGTCCCGGCACCGCTTGCCACGACGGTCGGCACGAGTCAGCTGCTCCCCGACGGGTTCGCGAGGGTGGGCCGCGCCGTCCAGGTCCTGCTCGGGCTCTGCGGTGTGTCCTCGCTGGCAACGGTCGGGTTCGAGTTCTGGGGACTGGCCGCGATGGCGGCGGCCACAGAGAACGACTTCGTTCCCGCGCTCAGCGGGTACGACGCCCTCGGCCCGTACTTCGCTTTCGGGCCGCCCATGCTGATGGCCATCACCGGCGTGCTCTGGCTCGCCTGGCAGCACCGGCTGGCCGCAGCTGTGCCCCGGAGGACACTGCGCCGCTCGCCGGGGTGGCACGTGGGCTCCTGGTTCATCCCGTTCGCCGGCATGTGGTTCCCGTTCCAGAACATTGCCGACCTCCACAGTGCCGTCACGCCCGGCGACCCGGGACGCGGGACTCCGCCGGCCTACCGCCTCTGGTGGGGGTTGTGGCTGGCCAGCAGCATCGCCGGGTGGGTGGCCAACGCCGTTGAGCAGGGCGAGACGACCTTTGACCTGATCAGGCAGGTTGCTGCAGCCACCGCTGTCGGGGAGGCGCTGAACGCCGGCGCGGCGGTCTTCGCGATCCTTGTCGTCGGTGACCTCACGCGCCGCGCCGTGCAGGCGCGCGACGATGCCGTCGCGGAGTCCGAGCTGCGCTGACCCGTCCCGGCGCAGGGATACGATCGCTGCCATGACCGAGGAGTCCACGCAGCCCGAGCCCGAAGCCCTTCCGAACCGGGCGATCCCCTTCTCGGAGGCCTTCCGGGAGTTCATCCCGACCGACTGGGCGCCCTACCCCACCGAGCTGCCGGTCCAGCTCGCGGCCGCCGGCCCGGCAGCGCTGCGGCGGCGTGCCGTCGCGGAGGCGCACCCGGGTGAGCGGCTGGTGATTCCCGCCGGCGGGTTCAAGGTGCGGGCCAACGACACCGACTACCGGTTCCGTCCGCACTCGGCTTTCGCGTGGCTCACCGGCCTCGGCAGCGACCGGGAGCCCGACTCGGTCCTCGTGCTCGAGCCCACCGACACCGGCCACGAGGTCACCTTGTACTTCAAGCCACGGGCTCCGCGCACCGATCCGGAGTTCTACGCCGACTCCCGCTACGGCGAGATGTGGGTCGGCACACGCGAGTCGCTGGCGGAGATGACAGCCCTCACGGGCATCTCCTGCGCCCCCATCTCCGAGCTGGACGCAGCCCTGGGCAAGAACATCGGCGCAACCACCGTCCGGCTGCTGGCTGAGGCAGATGAGGTCATCACGCGGCGGATCGGCGAACTGCGCGCGGAAGCTGCGGTAGACCTCACGGTCTCGACCGAAGGCGACGCCGCGTTCCTCGTCGCGCTGTCGGAGGCCCGGCTGGTCAAGGACGACTTCGAGCTCGACCAGCTGCGCCAGGCCTGCAACGACACCGCCGTGGGCTTCGAGGCCGTCGTCGCCGACCTGCCCGAGGCCGTCCGCCGTGGACGCGGCGAGCGCTGGGTGGAGGGCGTCTTCGGCCTCCACGCCCGGCACCAGGCCAACGCCATCGGCTACGACACGATCGCCGCGTCCGGCGACCACGCCAACACGCTCCACTGGATCCGCAACGACGGCGACGTGCGTCCGGCCGACCTGCTGCTGATGGACGCCGGCGTCGAGGTCGAATCCCTCTACACCGCCGACATCACCCGCACGCTGCCGGTCTCAGGGACGTTCAGCCCGGCGCAGCGGAAGGTGTACGAGGCCGTGCTCGCCGCCCAGGCGGCCGGGATCGCAGCCGCGAAGCCCGGCAACAAGTTCTCCGACGTGCACAAGGCCGCTGTCGCCGTGATCGCAGAGCACCTCGAGGCCTGGGGGCTGCTGCCGGTCACCGCTGCCGAATCGCTCGACCCCGAACGTGGCGGCCACCACCGGCGCTGGATGGTGCACGGCACATCCCACCACCTCGGCCTCGACGTGCACGACTGCGCACAGGCCCGGCAGGAGAACTACCGCGACGCCGAGCTGCGTCCCGGCATGGTGATCACCGTCGAGCCCGGCCTCTACTTCAAGGCCACCGACCTGCTCGTGCCCGAGGAGCTGCGCGGCACCGGCGTCCGGATCGAGGACGACATCGCCATCACGGAGGACGGCAACGAGATCCTTTCCTCCGCCCTGCCCCGGGACCCCGACGCCGTCGAGGCCTGGATGGCCGCCATCTGGGCGCGCTAGCCGGAGGTACGGGCGAGGTATCTCTCCACCCGGTTGCGCAGCACCCGTCCCGTCCTGGCCTCTGAGGCGAACGCAGGCAGCAGGCCCGGCTGGGTGGTCGATGCGAGGAAGGCCTGCCCGACGGTGAGGTCGTGCGGGCGGGTCTCCGCGACGGTGATCTCGTCACCCGCCGCGACTTCGCCCGGCTCGATCACGCGAAGGTAGGCACCAGGAACGCCGTGCTCGGTGAACCGGCGTACCCAGTGGGGCTCGTCGACGAATCCTGCGAACACGGCACACGGAATGCGTACGTCCGTGACCTCGAGCAGGCAGCCGCCCACCTGCCAGCGCTCGCCGATGCGGGCCCCCTGCACGTCGAGGCCGACGGTGGTCAGGTTCTCGCCGAAGGCGCCGGCGGCGAGCGGGCGGCCGAGCTCCTCCTCCCAGTGGGCGTAGTCCTCGCGGGCGAAGGCGTACACGGCCTGGTCGATGCCACCGTGGTGCTTGAGGTCGGCGATCTCGTCACCGTCGACACCGAGGGGCTCGATGCGCACCGGCCCGGGAACGGGGCGCTTGTCGATGGCCGTCCGCTTCAGCACGCCGTGCTCGCTGGGACGGGCCTCTCCCCGGTTGACTGCTTCCAGAATCGCCACGCACCGACCCTAGCCGGAGCCCGGCCGGTGGTTCGGGACAAATCTGCACCTGGTTGCCGCACCTGCCGCCGCTGGCACGCGTAACGCCATTCTGGGTGCAGATTCGTCCCATTTCGGGTGGGCGGAGGGGAAGGTTCCCACCGCTGACGGGACCGGCGCTGGACCGCGACCATCGGCCGCCGGTTTCGCCCTAAAGTGCTGCCCGTGAGCGATCCCAAGCAGACCAAAGTAGTTCTCGACGAGTCGCAGATGCCGACCCACTGGTACAACCTCGTGGCCGACCTGCCCACTCCCCCGCCGCCGCACCTGCACCCGGGCACGAACCAGCCCCTGGTGCCCGAAGACCTGGCGGCCCTGTTCCCGATGGGCCTGATCGAGCAGGAGGCGTCCACCGAGCGCTGGATCGAGATCCCCACAGAAGTGCACGACATCTACCGTCTCTGGCGGCCGTCCCCCTTCTACCGGGCGCACCGCCTGGAGAAGGCGCTGGGCACCACGGCGCGCATCTACTACAAGTACGAGGGCGCGTCGCCGGTCGGCAGCCACAAGACCAACTCGGCCGTGCCGCAGGCCTACTTCAACAAGATCGCGGGACGCACCCGCCTGACCACAGAGACCGGCGCGGGCCAGTGGGGTTCCGCTCTGGCGTTCGCGTGCCAGATCTTCGGTCTTTCGTGCGACATCTGGCAGGTGCGCAGCTCGTATGAGGGCAAGCCCTACCGCCACGTGCTGATGGAGACCTTCGGTGCGAGCGTCGTCTCCAGCCCGTCGGAGCTGACCGAGGCCGGACGGATGCTGCGCGAGAAGTTCCCCGACACCACCGGCTCGCTCGGCATGGCGATCAGCGAGGCCGTCGAGGCGGCCGCGAAGGACGAGAACGCCAGCTACTCCCTCGGCTCCGTGCTGAACCACGTCGCCCTGCACCAGACGGTGATCGGGCAGGAGGCGCTGAAGCAGCTCGCGCTGTTCGGCGAGCGTCCGGCCGACTACCTGTTCGCGTGCGCCGGCGGTGGCTCGAACCTCGCAGGGATCAGCTTCCCGTTCATCCGCGAGAACCTCGAAGGCCGCTCCGAGACGAAGATCATCGCCTGCGAACCGAAGGCAGCGCCGTCGCTCACCGAGGGCGAATACAAGTACGACTTCGGCGACACCGCGCACCTGACGCCGCTGCTGAAGATGTACAGCCTCGGCGCCGACTTCGTGCCTGCTGCCGTCCATGCCGGCGGGCTGCGCTACCACGGCATGTCGCCGCTGGTCAGCCACTGCTACCACGAGGGCCTGATCGGGGCCATCTCGGTGCGGCAGCTGGACGCGTTCGAGGCCGGCGTGCTGTTCGCCCGGGCCGAGGGCATCGTGCCGGCCTCGGAGTCCAACCACGCCATCGCCGGGGCCATCGCGCAGGCGCGGAAGGCAACGGAGGCCGGGGAGTCCCCGGTCATCGTGATCGGTGTCTCCGGTTCCGGCCAGCTCGACCTGCCCGCCTACGCCGAGTTCCTCGCCGGGGACATGGCTGACAGCTGATCCGCCCACCCTCCAGGTACCCAGGGCGGCCAGACGCCCTCGAAACGGAAGGATGCCCCCGGAATTCCGGGGGCATCCTTCCGTTTCGGGGGCGTCTGAGTCGGAGGTCAGGGCTTGGGCTCGGCCTGACCCTCGTCGGAGGCGTTCGACGGTGGCGCGGCCGGGGGCTCGGTCTGCTCCGGGTAGCCGAGGCCTGTCGGGTGTACCTGCGGGTCGCCGGCATACGGGTTCGCCGGCGGGTAGGCGGGCTGGCCGTAAGGGCCGGGCTGCTGCCCGTAGCCGTAGGGCTGCTGGACCTGCCCGTACGGCTGCTGGACCTGCCCGTACGGCTGCTGGACCTGCGGGTAGGGCTGCGGAGCCTGGCCGTAGGGCTGCTGGCCGTAGCCGGGGGCCTGCGGGAAGGATCCGGTCGCCGGTGCAGCCACGGGGTTGAACTGGGCGGCCCGCGCACCGGGCATGCCGGCGAGCAGCTCACGGGCGTTGCCGGCCACCTTGTGCTCCGCGAGCACCTCGTACTTGGTGGCGATGGTCTGCGACACCGAGGTGAAGTCGCGCTTGCCCTGGCTCATCCAGTACCCCAGCGCGGCCATGCCGATACCGACGACGATGCCGATGACCAATGCGTACAGCGCCAGCAGCAGCGGGTTGTCGTTGGGCACGAACAGCCACATCAGCAGGGTGATCATCAGGCCGGTCGAGACGCCACTCTGCACGCCCTGCCCGATCACGGTGCGCCAACTGCGACGTCCGAGCACACGCTCGACCGAGCGCAGTTCGGTGCCGACGATGCAGAGGTTCTCCACCGGGAACCGGGAGTCGGCAAGGAAGTCGACCACCTTCTGCGCCTCGTCGTAGGTGTTGTAGACCCCCACCGACTGCGGGTATTCGAGTTTGAACAGACTGCTGAGCCTCGGGTTGGGCTGCGTCACTTGGTCTCCTCCATCCCTGCGGCCCGCCCTCGGGCCAATATCGCAACGGCCAGTTTGACCCCCGCCTCATCAACCATCTCGTCGTCCACGACGATGGCACCCACGGCCCCCTGGGCCAGTCCTGCTGCGTGCGCGTACGCGGCCATGATGCGCTGCGCCCGTTCGAAGTCGGACGGCTTGGGCGAGTACACCTCGTTGCCGGCGTCCACCTGTGCCGGGTGGAGCACCCACTTGCCGTCGTAGCCGAGCGCTGCGCTCAGTTCCGCGGAGCGCCGGAAGCCCTCGACGTCACGGATCGCCACGAACGGCCCGTCGATCGCCTGCAGGCCGTGCGCGCGCGCAGCGACGAGGATCGACATCAGGACGTGGTGGAAGGCGTCTGCCGGGTAGCCGACGGGCTGGGCGCCGACATTCAGGCCGCCCATGCCGAGGCTCGCCATGAAGTCGCCCGGCCCGAACACGAGGCTTGCGAGCCGCGGGCTCGCCGCTGCGATCTCCGTGACATGCAGCAGCCCGACCGCGTCCTCGATCTGGACCTCTAGCCCGATCCGTCCCACCGGCAGGCCGGCGGTGTGCTCCACCTGGGTGAGCAGCAGGTCAAGGGCGTGCACCTGCGACGCCGACTGGGCCTTGGGCAGGACGAGGGCGTCGATGCGGGCGCCGGCCCCGCAGACGACGTCGATCACGTCGCCGTAGGTCCAGGGGCTCTCCCACCCGTTCACGCGGACGGTGACCAGCCCGGCAGCGAAGCCGGCGTCACTGTTCAGCGCTGCGACGATCCGCTGCCGCGACTCCACCTTCACCGCCGGAGCGACCGCGTCCTCGAGGTCGAGGAACAGGCCGTCGACAGCCAGCGTCCGCGCCTTCTCGATGAACCGGTCGGACGAGCCCGGGACGGCCAGGATGGTGCGGCGCGGCACGGCACGGTTGGTGGTGGTCACCGCTCCAGCCTATTGCAGCCCCAAGAGCCGACGACCACACCCGAGCTGTGCAGGGACTGTGTGGATTCCCACCCTCGGCCGGCCGGCGGGTGCAAGCTGCTGCCATGGACACCGTGGACCTCAAGCGGCAGTGGCGCCACCTCTACGCACCCAAGGCGGGACGCTTCGAACTCGTGGATGTGCCCCGGCAGCCTGTCCTCGCGATCGACGGACGCATCGAGCCCGGCAGCAGCCCGGGTACCTCTGAGGAGTTCGCCGCCAGCACCGGAGCGCTCTACGGGCTCGCCTACACCCTGAAGTTCACGTTCAAGAAGCGGACGGACGACCCGCTGGACTACCCGGTGATGCCGCTGGAGGGGCTCTGGTGGGTGACCGACGGCAGGTTCGACCTCGCCCGGCCCGACAACTGGCACTACACGCTGATGATCCTGCTGCCCGAGGCGCTCGGTGAGGACGACGTGACCGCCGGCATTGCTGCCCTGCGTGCCAAGCGCGGCAATCGGGCCGAGTTCGCCGGGCTGCGGCTGGAGCACTTCACGGAGGGGCCGTGTGTGCAGGTGATGCACATCGGTCCGTACGCGACAGAGCCGGAAACCATGGAGGGACTGCCGGCGTTCCTCGCCGCCGAGGGCCTCGTCGACCTGGTGGGCCCCCGCGGAGGCAAGCACCACGAGATCTACCTCAGCGACCCCGGCAGAACGGCACCTGAAAGGCTCAAGACCATCCTCCGTCACCCCGTAGCCCCCGCCTGAACCAAGCGACGGTTCTCGACGAGTCGCGGGACGGTTCCCTGATCCGGGCCAGGTTCATCGCAGCGACAGGCCGTGACCGAAGGGGAAGAGCGGGTCGTCGAAGCCGGGCTGGTCCTCGGGGTGGGCGCGGACGGCGTCCATCGAGCGGGGCAGGTCGAACGGCAGCCTGCCCAGCGGCGGGACGCGGCCGGTGACGGCGTCCGCGTAGGGACCGTCGCCGGTGCCGTAGGTGACCGTGATCGCTGACGCCACCTCGACGAGCGGGGCGAGGATCGCCGGACGGTCGCAGGCCACATCGATCAGCAGCGGGCACACCGCGGCGATGCGCTGCAACCGCACCACAAGACCCGGCGGGAAGTCGAGGTGGCCCTGGTGGAACCACGCCTCGAGGAACAGGTCGGACCGCTGCTCGAACGGGGCCTGCAGCCGGACGATCGCGACGTCGGCCTCCTCCGGAGTCGCCACCGCCGTGAACGATGCGCTACGAATTTCGGAACCGTCCCCACGAACCAGGGCGTCCACGTCGAAGCCCTCCGCGTACACCCTCAGGTGCGGACGCAGGGGCAGGAGCCCTTCGTTGGTGAGCACGGTCACGGACTCGGACTGCGCGCGCCGTCCCTCCGCGACGAACACCGCCGACCCGACCACCTCACCGGCGGCCTCCTCGTCGACGAACGGGTTGTCGAACAGCCCCAGGTCGAACTTCACGGCCAGCAGCCGGCGGACGGACGCGTCCAGCCGTGTCTCCGGCACGCGGCCCGAGGTCACCAGCCCGACCAGGAGCTCGACGCACTCCTCACCACCGAACTGGTCGCAGCCCGCCTGCAGGATCCGTTCCATCCGCTCGCTGGGAGCGAGGTGCTCCACCCCCCACGCCCGGGCAGGCAGGACCTGCTCGCCGACCTGGTTGTCGTTGATCAGCTCCCAGTCGGTGCACACCACGCCGTCGAACCCGAGCTCCTCACGGAGCAGGCCGGTGATGATCCGCGCGTTGTAGCTGAACCCGACCGGCTCGACCGGCTCGCCGTCCAGCTCCAGGCCGACGGGCATGCCGTAGTAGGGCATGATCGCCGAGGTCCCGGCCGCGATCATCGCCGGGAACGGAAGCAGGTGATCGGCGAACCGTCCCGCCGGGTACACCTGCTCACGCCCGTAGGGGAAGTGGGCGTCCTCGCCGCCGGCCTGCGGCCCACCACCCGGGAAGTGCTTGGTGGTGCAGGCGACGCTCGTTCGCCCCACCCTCCCCTGCTGGAGCCCTTCAAGGTAGGCCACCCCCAGAGCTGTGACGAGTTCCGGGTCCTGCCCCAACGTGCCGGCCTGGCGGGCCCACCGTGGCTCGGTGGCCAGATCGACGGTGGGGTGCAACGCAGCCCGGATGCCCAGGGCCCGGTACTCGAGATTGACGATCTCCGCGAACCGCCGAACGCGGTCGGGGTCGCGCAGCGCTGCAAGGCCCAGCGGCTCGGGCCACTGGGAGAGCCCGCGCGCAGCGAACGACGCCCCGGCATTCTCCGAGAACGCGTGCCGCGGATCCGTCGAGACCGTCACCGGGATGCCGTGCGGGGCCCGCTCGGCCACCCGCTGGAGCTCGTTGGCCCAGCGGGCAGCCAGCCGCGGCTCCGGCAGGACATGCACGTTGAAGTGGTTCACGAGCTTGCCCAGCACCACCTCTTCGGTACCGGTCTTGCTGATCCGGCCCGGCCCGGTGAGCACCTCACCGTCGCTGCCGGCCTCGATGACCGTGTGGAACATCAGCCCGGCCTTCTCCACCACGCTGAGCCGTCCGACCAGGTCGTCCACCCGGTCGGCGGTGCTCAGCCGTGGATCCTCGAACGGGTCAAGCTGTCCGTTGTGGTTGAGGTCGCGGTACGCGGTGCCGTCCGCGGCGATGAGGGTCACAGGCTCCATGGCTACAGTCTGGCGGCGTCAGCTGCCCGCACCGAACCGCTCCATCGACAACACCGGACGCAGCTTCCGCTCGACCGTCCGTGTGGCGAAGGCCCGGCGCACAACGTCGCGGCCCAGCACGTTGCCGACGGCGCCCATGATCATGGCCTGGTCGAGGGAAAGGTAGCGCTTTGCGACCGTGCCGGATTTGGCGATCGCGTCGAAGAACCCACCCTCGCCGTAGCCCTTGTACTCGTGCTGCAGCTTGACCAGGTTGGCGTAGGCCTGTCGGGGCTCGTAGGCCATGGCGAGGAAGGACGCGTGCGGCGTGGCGACGCCGTCTCCGAACTTGGGGTGCGGGTTCGTTCCCTTCCGGCAGGTTCCGAAGCCCACGTCATAGTTGGTCTTCTCCTGGTCGGAGAAGTAGCCCTCCGGGTTGAGCCCGAGCGCGTCCACGCCGTACTCCCGATAGCCGCCCGCGGGGTCGGACGCGGGCGAGAAGCCCCAGATGCCGTAGCCGGCCTCGACCAGCCCGTGCTCACGCTGCGCGCGGACGTGCAGTGGGTGGTTGCGGCCCCACGAGCGCGGTGCCCACTTGGCCTCCGGAACGAAGACGTCCGGCATCAGCTCCTCGAACATGCTGCCGCCCCAGCCCGGGACGATCCGCATGCCGCGGTAGGTGTAGGCGCCCTCGTAGACGTCCAGCCCCAGGTAGGTGCGGGTCACGCCCACCGGCTGCGACTCGTGCCAGTCCCAGTCGCAGGACGCGGGGAACGTCCGCCACATCGCGAAGTACTGCTTGGCCGGGATCTGCCCGGTGAAGATGCCGAGGTAGCTGGTGATCCGGGTCTCCGACACGGTCGTGTCGTAGTGGTGGTTGGTGTACCACACGTCCGGCCCGACGCCGATGTGGTTACCGGTGTAGCCGGAGAAGTTCGCGGGCGGCGGCGAGTCGTAGAAGCCGCCGTGGATCAGCCCGCCCGGGCGCACGCCCTGATGGGCGGTGTCGGCGTCGTAGAACATGTCCCAGCGCATCCGGGTGAACAGCTTGTCCGTCAGAACCCGCACCTCGGGTACGGCGTTGCGCACCACCCACAGGGCGGCCCCCAGCCAACCGTTGTCGACACTGGAGAGGAACGGGACGATCTTCTCATCGGGGTTGTCCGGCGACGTGGTGAGCACATCGCCCGTGGCCTCGTCGTACCAGTTGTAGTACATCCCGGACGGCAGGTGGTGCTCCAGCTTCGCGATCGTCGCAAGGGTCTGCCGGCACCGCCGGACAAGCTCAGCCCTTCCGATGAAGCCGAGCTCCTCCGCGACGACAGCGCTCCACAGGTAGCCACCGATGTTGGTCGGTGAGGTGTAGCCGCTGCGGTCGCCAGCGGCGAGGGACGCCGGGATGTTGTCGGCCGGCAGGCCGGTGTGCTCGTCGGTCATCGCCACCAGCGAGTGCCAGGTGTCCTTCGCCCAGCCGAGCACGGTGCGGGCTTCGAACCGCGAGCTGGGTCGGCGCAAGGGTGCGGCCACCGCCGGAACGGTGCCGACGGCGGAAACGCCGGCGAGCAGGCCGACGGCCGCTGCGCCGGTGATCAGCGTGCGACGGGGAACGGGGTTGGGGGTCATATCGATCTTCCTCACTTGATTCCGGTAGTGGCGATGCCCTCGATGAAGTGCCGCTGGAACACCAGGAAGACGATCAGGAGCGGCAGCACGACGACGCACGCGCCGGCGAGCAGAAGCCCGTACTGGGTGCTGTTCTGCCCCGTGGAGTACAGGGCGAGGGCGACGGGCAGGGTGTACGTCTTCTCGGTCTGTGCGACGACCAGCGGCCACAGGAAGTTGTTCCAGGAGCCGAGGAAGGTCAGGATGCCGAGCGTTGCGAGCGCCGGTCCGCACAGCGGAAGGATGATCCGGCCGAAGATGCCGAGCTCGCTGGCACCGTCAACGCGGCCGGCATCCAGCAGGTCCGGTGGCAACCCGGAGATGAACTGCCGCATCAGGAACACCCCGAACGGCGCGGCGAGGAACGGAAGGAACAGCCCGGGAAGGGAGTCGATCAGGCCGGCGTTCGCGACGAGCACGAACAGCGGCACGAAGGTGACGACGCCGGGGATCATCAGCGTCCCCAGCACCAGCAGGAGCAGGACCCGCTTGCCGGGGAAGTTGAGCATCGCCAGCGCGTAGCCCAGCATCGAGCAGAACAGGAGGTTGCCAGCCGTCACCACCACGGCGACGATCGCCGAGTTGACGAAGTACGTGCCGAAGTCGAGTTGCGCGAACAGCTGGGTGTAGTTGTCCAGGGATGCGGACTCCGGCAACCAGGTGGGCGGGACGCGCCGCAGCTCACCCTCGCCCTTGAAGCTGCCCAGCACCATCCAGGCGAACGGCGCGATCACCATCACCAGCGCGATGGTGACGACCAGATAGATCCACCACTTGCCGTAACGGCTCTTTGAACCCAACACGGCCGGCTCCTAGGTCTTCTCGCGCAGCAGTCGGAACTGGAGGGCAGTGATCACGGCAATGACCACGAAGATCAGGTAGCTCATCGCCGTTGCCACGCCGTAGTTGCCGTAGCCGAACTGGTTGTAGGTGTACATGGACAGCGAAATGGTGCTGTTCAGCGGGCCACCCTTGGTCATGACGAACGGCTCCTCGAAGAACTGCAGGTAGCCGATGGCCGTCGTCACGGAGACGAACAGCAGGGTGGGGCGCAGCAGGGGGAAGGTGATGTGCCAGAACCGCTGCCAGGTACTGGCACCGTCGATGGCCGCAGCCTCCTGCAGAGAGTACGGAACGGCCTGCAGCCCGGCAAGGAAGATGATCATGCCGGTGCCGAAGTTGCGCCAGGTGGCCATCAGGATCAGCGACGGCATCGACCACTGCACGTCACCGAGCCAGTTGGGGCCGGCGACGCCGAACCAGGAAAGGACGGTGTTCACCAGACCGGAATCGGGCTGGAGGAGGAACCGCCACACCACAGCGACCGCAACGATCGAGGTGATCACCGGGGTGTAGAACCCGAGCCGGAACACGGCACGGAAGCGGGTGATGCCCTTGTCAAGGGCCACTGCTGCCAGCAGTGCCACAGCGAGGGTGAGCGGCACCCCGACCACGACGAAGTAGGCGGTGTTGGCTGCCGCCTTCTGGAAGACCGGGTCGGACAGCGCCCGTGCGTAGTTGTCGATACCGATGAAGTTCACAGCGAACGGGGTGCGCAGGTCCTTCTGCTTGGTGTCGGTGAAGCTCATGAACAGGCTCTGCGCCACCGGCCAGACGGTGAAGGCGAGGAAGAGCACCGTGAACGGGATCGCCAGGATCCAGGCGGCCCTGCCCTCCCCCGGTCGGCCCTTGCCGGGTCTGGCAGGGGCCGCCGGGGAGGAGGAGGCCGCCAGCTGCCGAGGGGCAGCGGCGGTGGGGGCGGACATGATCAGCTGCCGGTGCCGATCGAGGTGGCCTCGGTCTGGACGCTCTTCAGGGAGGTATCGACGTCGGCGCCGGTCTTGGCGATCTTCTCGATCTCCGCGTCGAACCTCGCAGCAACCTGCTCCCAGGTCGAGAAGGACGGGGGTGCGACAGCGGTCTCCAGCTGCTTGCCGAAGGTGGCGAGCTTCTTGTCGGACGCCAGCGCCGGGTCCTGCCAGGCCGAGGTGACCGACGGCAGGTCAGTGGACATCTGGTACCACTTCACCTGCACGTCGGGCTGCGCCAGCCACTGCACCAGCTTCCACGCTGCGTCGCGGTTCTTGGTCGTCTTGAAGACTCCGAGGTTGGAGCCCCCGACGAACGACGCCGACTTCTCCTTCGCCGGCATGGTGAACACCGAGTACTTGTCGGCGAAGCCCTTGCCGCCGACCTTCTCGACAGCGCTCATCATCCAGGGTCCGGAGATGAACATCGGTTCGCTGCCGTCGACGAAGGTGGGTTCCTGGGTGGCACCCTGAGCGGGTGTCTTGTTGGTGAGCCCTTCAGTGAAGAAGCTCTGGTAGTACTTCAGAGCCTCGGACATCTGGGGGGTGTCGAACGTCCACTGGTCACCGTTGTTCAGCTGGGCTCCGTTGGACCATGCGAATGGCATCACGGTCTGCCAGGAGCCGGTGCCACCGGGCTGCAGGTTGATGCCCCACTTGGTGCCGGCCTTGTCCTGCATCGCCTTTGCCATGGCCTTGAGGCCGTTCCAGTCGGTCGGCGGCGTGGTGATGCCGGCCTTCTTCGCCAGGTCCGTGCGGTAGTACACGAGCCGCGTCTCCACGTACCACGGGATGCCGAAGGACGTACCGCCGACCTCGGTCGTGCCCCAGGCCCCGGGGAAGAACGCGCTCTTGTCGATCGATGCAGGTGTGGGGTCGAGGGCGTCGAGCCCGGCGAACTCACCCATCCACGTGGTGCCGATCATCGCCATGTCCGGCGTCTTCTGGGCGGTGATCGCGGTCGTGAACTTGTCATGCGCTGCGTCCCAGGGGATGGCAGTGACGGTGACGTTCACGTCGGGGTTGGCAGCCTTGAAGCCCTTGAGCAGTTCGGGGAGCTTCTGGCCCTCGGCTCCCATCGCCCAGATGGTCAGGTCTCCGGTTGCCGGGCCGCTGGCAACGGTGGACGCCGTCTGTGGCGCTGCGTTGGGGTTGTCGGCCGGCCGGCCGCAGCCGGTGACGACCAGTGCTGCCGCCATGGTGAGCGCGGCGATCGCGGGTGTTCTCATATCTTCTCCTCCTTCAAGGTCTCCCTGACCGGCGCGAGCCACGGCCGGGCGGCCGGGAGCTGTGCCTCAGGGCAGCCGCACGAACCGCGCTGGACGATGTGCGTGGGCAGGATGGTGGGGTCGTGCCCCTGGTCGCCGGTGGTGAGCCGGCGGTACAGGGTGGTGGCGGCAAGGGCGCCGAGTTCGCGGACCGGCTGGGCAACCGTCGTGAGTCCGGGACGGGTGTAGCGGGTGGTCATCACGTCGTCCCAGCCGGTGATGGCGATGTCGTCGGGAATGGAAAGGCCGGCCCGCTGGAGCTCGTCGAGAAGGGCGACGGCCACCTCGTCGTTGACGCAAACCAGCCCGTCGGGACGCTCGTCACCGTCCAGCAGGTGATGGGCGAAGCGTCGGCCGTCGTCCTCGGAGTAGCCGACGCGCGCCGGCTCCGACACGCCGATACCCGCCGCAACATGGGCTTCGACGAACCCGGCATAGCGCTCGGCAGCGTCCGGGGCAAGGTCGGGATCGCCGACGAAGACAAGGTGGCGACATCCGTGGCCGAACAGGTGCTCGGTGAGCTCGCGGGCCCTCGCGATGTTCTCCGTGCCGATCGAGCCCGGACGGAGACCGGCGGCGACCTCCAGCACGGGCAGCCGGCGGGCGAGCGAGCTGAGCTCCTCGTCCGCCAGCTGACCCGGCCGGGCCATCACGGCCAACCCGTCGACGCGTGCCGCGAGCTGGCGCAGGGGGCGTGACAGCCCTGGCTCGTCTGTCATCAGGAGGGCAACGGAGAGGCCGAAGTCGGCCGCCGCCGACTCGAAGCCGACGAGGAGCTCTGCGAAGTAGGGACCGGTGAGCTCCGGCAGCATGAGGCCGACTGCCTCGTGCTTCTTGGCAGCAAGGGCGCGAGCGGATCCGCCGGGCAGGTAGTCGAGGCTGCGAGCGGCCACGAGCACCTTCTCGCGGGTGGCCTCCGCCACCCGGCCCGCGCCCTGCAGGACACGGGAAACGGTGGCGATGGAGACGCCTGCAGCTTCCGCGACGGCATAGATCGTGGCCGGGCGAGCCCGGGATCCGGTCACCGCTACTCCCTCCGTTGGGTGTGTAAGCGCTTACGCTTGCAGTACCCGGCTTTGGGAAAACCAGACCGTCATGGGTAAAGCTGTGTAGTTCTCGGCGTCCGGACCACGAGGCCGCTGCCCGGGTGGAGGCTCCCGCCCGGCAGCCGAACGGCTAGTTCTGAACGGGCGTCAGGCCGAGCTTGAGTCCCACGAGGTTGCGCTTGCGGGCGCCCAGGCGAGCAGCGAGGGCGATCAGCACCGCAGCTGCCGGGCGATCGGGGTTCGTGGCCACCAACGGGACTCCGAGGTCACCACCGGCGGCAAGGGCCGGGTCCATCGGGATCTCCGCGAGCAGGGGCACCTCGTAGCCGAGCCGCGTGCTCAGCGTCCCCGCAACCTCCGCGCCGCCGCCGGAGCCGAAGACGTCCACCCGGTGGCTCTCGCCGCAGTGCGGGCACAACACATCGAGGAAGGCCATGTTCTCGACGACGCCGATCACCTTCTGCTCGAGCATCGACGCCATCGTCCCCGCGCGCTCCGCGACCTCGGCAGAAGCCTGCTGCGGCGTGGTGACGACCAGCACCTCTGCGTTGGGCAGCTTCTGGCCGAGGCTGAGCGCCACGTCACCGGTGCCCGGCGGCAGGTCGACGATGAGGAAGTCGAGGTCGCCCCAGTAGACATCGGCGAGGAACTGCTGGAGTGCGCGGTCCAGGATCGGCCCGCGCCAGGCGATCACCTGGTCGCGGCTCTGCTTCAGCATGCCGATCGAGATCACCCGCAGCCCCATGCTCGGCACGGGCATGATCATGCCGTCCACCGAGGTGGGCATGGCCTCGGTGAGGCCGAGCATCTGCGGGATCGAGTGGCCGTAGATGTCGGCGTCCAGCACTCCGACGCTACGACCCTGCGCAGCAAGGGCCATGGCGAGGTTGACGGTGACCGAGCTCTTGCCGACGCCACCCTTGCCGGAAGCGACGAGGATCACCTGGGTGAGCGAGTCCGGCTTCGCGAAGGGGATGTCGCGGTCCTCGCGTCCACCGCGCAGCTGCTTCTTCAGCTCCGCGCGCTGCTCGTCGCTCATGGTGCCGAGTGTCAGGTTCACCCCGGTGATCCCGTCCACGGCGGAGACGGCTGTGTTCACGTCCGACTCGATGGTGCTGGCCAGCGGACAGCCGGCAATGGTCAGGAGGACGGTGATGGCTGCGAGACCCGAGGCGTCGACAGCGACCGATTCGACCATGCCCAGGTCGGTGATCGGACGATGGATCTCAGGGTCGATGACAGTAGCCAGGGCAGCGTGGACGGCGGTATCGATGTCGGACATGCGGCACACACTACCTTCGCCCCGGAGGTCCCGATGTCCGGGTCCCGGGCGCGGTCAGCCGATGTGTTTGCGGTTGTCCTCGGGTTCGCGGTTGTCCAGCTCCTCGAGCAGTTCACGCAACTCCGACCGGATGAAGTCCCGGGTTGCGATGTCGTTCATCCGCATGCGCAGCGACGCGATCTCACGGGCGAGGAAGTCCATGTCCGCCCTGGACTGCGCGGACACTTCGCGGTCGTGTTCAAGGCTCACCCGGTCGCGCGCCTCCTGCCGGTTGGCCGCGAGCAGGATGAGCGGGGCGGCATAGGACGCCTGCAGGGACAGTGCCAGCGTGAGGAACAGGAACGGGAACGGGTCCGGCGCTCCGGGCCAGACCACGTTCCAGACAACCCAGGCGATGATGAGGACAGTCATCCACATCAGGAACTGCGCTGTCCCCATCCAGCGGGCGAACGACTCCGCGAAGCTGCCGAAGGCGTCCTGGTCCATCCGCACCCGCGGAAGCCACTGCGTTCGGCTGCGTCCCGGGATGTCGAGGCGGTCCTGCTTAGCCATCGCTCACCTCCGTATCGAGCCGGTCGAGCTGAACCCCGCGCCAGTCGTTGGGCAGGATGTGGTCGAGCACATCATCGACGGTGACCGCGCCGATCAGGCGGCGATCGGCATCGACGACGGGAGCGCACACCAGGTCGTAGGTGGCGAAGTAGCGGCTCACCTGCGCGATGTTGCTCTGGGGCGTGAGCGGCGAGATGTCGGGATCGATCAGCCCCGCCACCAGTGCGGACGGCGGTTCGCGCAGCAGCCGCTGGAAGTGGACGGCGCCGAGGTAGCGGCCGGTCGGGGTGTCCATCGGGGGACGGCAGATGAACGCGAGGGCTGCCATCGCAGGGGTGATCTCCTGCCGCCGGACGGACGCGAGCGCATCGGCGACGGTTGCGTCGACGTTGAGGACGACAGGCTCGGGGTTCATGAGGCCACCGGCGGTCGCGGCGTCGTAGCGCAGCAGCGTACGGACGTCCCTCGCCTCCTCCGGCTCCATCCGGCCGAGGATGTCCTCCGCCGTCTCCGAGTCGAGTTCCGCGATCAGGTCGGCGGCGTCGTCGGGGTCCATCTCCTCAAGGACGTCGGCGGCCCGCTCGTTGTCGAGGGAGTTGATCACGTCCACCTGCTCGTCCTCTGGCAGCTCCTCCAGCGCCTCGGCCAGCCGGTCGTCATCCATCGCGTGCACGACGGCGGCACGCAGTACCGGATCCATGTCGTGAAGCTCGCGGGCGACGTCGGCGGCCTTCAGGTCGGAAAGGCGCATGGCCTGCTGCTCGGCGTCCCTGACGGCGGGATTCTCGATGAAGTCGGGCACCTCCGACCACTCGACGATGGTCACGTGACCGCGCTGGAACGGACGCCGTCCCGCCTCACGCAACGCGACCTCAGCCAGCATCCAGTCGCGGGAGCGGTTGCGCTTGATCGCCACGTCGAAGATGGTCTCTGGGCCGCCGGCGTCCGGACGGTGCACGGTGCGGTCGAAGAGGTCGTCGACCACGAGCATCTCCCGCTCACGCACGCGGAAGCGGACCGTGTTGACCAGCCCGGAGATGATCACCTGGTGGGCGTCGATGGAATGCACGCGCTCCATGGGGAAGAAGATCCGCCGCAGCGCGAACAGCTCAACCACGAGGCCCTTCACCCGCGGTGCGCGGTTGCCGGACCTGTTCTGGATGACGACGTCGCGCACCTTGCCCACCTGCTCGCCATTGGGGTCGAGCATGGGCAGTCCCTTGATCCTCGAAACGAAGATCGACGAAGCCGAGGTCACGTTGGGCAGGGTACAGCTTTGGGGCGTCTCAGCTCATCCCGAACGGCTCAGGTGGCCTCGGTGTCGAAGGCGACGGTTGACATCGCAGGGACCGGTTCGGGGGTCACCGCAGCGGCATCGTCGGCTGCCGACGGGATCGGCTCGCCGGTGTAGGCGCTGATCGCTGCGACGTCGCCGGCGATGTTCAGGTTCTTGACCTCTGTCTGCACCGGGTCGAGCAGGTTCTTCTGGACGAAGGCCCGGGGATTGAGGTCGGCCAGTTCGAGATCTGCGAACTCCGGGCCCAATTCCTGGCGGAGCCGGCCCTGGGCGTCGTTGGCGATGTTGCGCAGGTAGTTGAGCACCCGGGCAGCCTTGCGGGCGACCTCGGGCAGCTTCTCGGGACCGAAGATGATGACGGCAAGCACGCCCAAGATCAGGATCTCGGACACGTTGAAGTCGATCATGGGATGAAGGCTAGTCCTGTCCTCAGAAGCCGTTGGCGGAGAGGATCGCCACGAAGGTCGCCGACTGCTCTGCCGTGGCGTCCAGCAGCGGCTTGCGCACCGGTCCGGGAGCGAACCCGCGAGCCGCGAGACCTGCCTTGACGAGCATGCAGCCCTGCGTTGCGAACACCCCGAGGTAGACCGGCAGGAGCGCCGCGTTGAGCGCTGCCGCCCGGGCGGTGTCGCCGGCGACGAAGGTCTCGATCATCTCGCGCGTGCGCGCCCCCGTGAAATGGGTGGAGGTGCCGACGACGCCGACACCTCCCACGCTGAGCAGGGGAAGGGTCATCGCGTCGTCGCCGGAGTAGTAGGCAAGGCTGGTCGCAGCGATCACCTGTGCGGAGGCGACCGGAGAGCCCTTGGCGTCCTTCACCGCGACGATGTTCTCATGTACTGCCACGGCGATCATGGTCTCTGTCTCCACGGGGATCCCGGAACGGTGCGGGATGTCGTAGATCATGATCGGTAACGCCGTCGCGTCCGCCACCGTCAGGAAGTGATCGGCCAGCGCGTCCTGCGGCGGCCGGCTGTAGTACGGCGTCACCACCAGCAACCCGTGGGCGCCTGCCTGCTCAGCCTGGCGAGCGAGCTCGATGGTGTGGTGGGTGTCGAACGTGCCGACACCTGCAACGATCTTCGCGCGATCACCCACCTCGTCGATGACGGCCTCGAGGAGGGCGAGCTTCTCCGCGTCCGTCGTCGTCGGTGATTCGCCGGTCGTGCCGTTGATCACGAGGGCGTCGTTGCCCTGGACGTCAACGAGGTGTGCGGCAAGGCGGCGGCTCTCGGCGAGGTTCAACGATCCGTCCGCGTTGAACGGGGTGACCATGGCCGTCTGGACCCGGCCGAAGGGCAGCGCTGTCATGGGGGCCAGCCTAAAGGGTGGCGATCACGACCAGTGGGTCGCCGTCTCGAACCACGTCGCCCACCTCGACCACCACCTCCGTGACGGTGCCGGCCGCATCGGCAAGCACGGGGATCTCCATCTTCATGGATTCGAGGATGACGACGGGGTCAGCAGGTGAGACCCGCTGCCCCGGCTCGACCTCGACGGAGAGGACGTTCGCGACCAACTCGGCGACTACCACGTGACTCATGGGCGCAATGGTAGGGGCAACACCGTCCAGACTCCCTGTTTGTCGGCCTGGAGCCTGCGGACCCTCCCTCGTTTGCGTTCCTCACCCAAGGTTGAGACTCTCGCTCCTCCTCGGCCCGCGGAGGCGTCCTCGCAGGGAGGAATAGGTAGTCTGGCCCCGTGACCGCAGCGAAGAATCCGGGACGGGCAGCCTCGCTGCCGGCAACACTTGCCTACGCCGAGGCGTTCACCGCCGAGTCGGAGGGCGCGGAACGCGCACGCCAGCGTGCGGCGGAGTTCGGCATCGAACCGATCAGCACCGGCGTCGCCGCCGTCCTGACCTTCCTTGCCCGCACGGTGTCCGCGCGGGCCGTCGCAGAGATCGGTACCGGCACCGGGGTGTCGGGACTCGCGCTGCTGGCCGGAATGGCCGCGGACGGCGTCCTGACCAGCATCGACTCCGAGACCGAGAACCAGGTCGCAGCCCGTGAGGTGCTCACAGCGCAGGGCATCGCCAGCCGTCGCATCCGCCTGATCGCAGGGCAGGCGCTCAACGTGCTGCCCAAGCTCACCGACGGCGCCTACGACATCGTCTACGTCGACGGCGACCCGCTCGAATTCGTCGAGTACGTTGCCCAGGCCGAGCGGCTCCTGCGCTCCGGCGGACTGCTGATCGTGCACCACGCGCTCTGGCAGGGCCTTGTCGCGGACGAGCGCAACTTCGACGACGAGCCGCTGATCATTCGTGAAGCCCTTGCTGCGGTCATCGACGACGGGTCGTTCACCCCGGCGCTGCTCCCGGTGGGCGACGGGCTCCTGGTGGCCGTCAAGGCCTGACGCCGTTGGCCTCCGCGGCCCGGATGTCGGAAGGGCGTACTGCCAGACCCAGGTAGAGGCATGCCACCAGCGAGAGCGCGACCGCTGCCAGGAAGGTGGCCGGCAGCCCCGCCCGCTCCGCCACCACTCCGCCAACGACCGCGCCCACCGGCATCAGGCCGAAGCCGATCGTCCTGCTTGCCCCACCGACCCGTCCCAGCAGCGCACCGGGCACCAGGCGCTGGCGCAGGGACTGCGAGACGACGTTGCCGATGGTGTTGGTGATGCCGACCAGTGTCACGGCAGCGGCCACTGCCCAGCCGTCGGGCCAGAACACGGGAACCAGCAGCAGGAGGACGCTCGCAACGAGAGTGCCAAGGATGGTGGGCATGACCCCCAGCCACCGCTGCACGGGTTCGGCGAGGAACGAACCGGCCACCGCGCCGAGGGCGAACCCCAGCATCACGAGGGGGTACTGCGACTCCGTCAGGCGCATCGCGGAGGTCGGCCCCACAGCCCAGAGCACGAAGACGGCGAAGTACGCGGTGCTGGCGAGGTTGAGCACGCTGCCGGAGATCACCAGTGGACGCATCACGGGGTGCTGCACGAGGAAGGCCAGCCCCTCACGCACCTGACCCAGCGCCGATTCCGCGGAGCCTTCGGCGGCCCTTGCCCGGAAGCTGCCGCGCAGCCCGACGGCCAGCACGACGGCTGCCAGTGCTGCGAGCGCGGCCGAGGTGCCGAACCCGATGCCTGCGCCGAGGACGACGAGGACGCCGGCCAGCGGCGCACCCAGGAAGGCGTTGGCCACCTGCTGCACGGCGATCACCCGTCCGTTCGCTGCCGAGAACCGGTCGGGGGGCACGAGGTCGGGCACGATCGAGGTCGCGCCGAGGTCGGCGAACACCTCGGTTGCGCCATAGGCAAGGACCAGGCAGACCAGGAGCGGCATCGTCAGCGCGCCGGTGAACCCGAGCGCTGCGCCGACGGCGAGGACGCCGGCACGGATGCCGAGCGACACCACCTGGGCACGGCGCCGGTCGACCCGGTCGATGACCACGCCTGCAGCGATGCCGAACAACAGCCAGGGCAGCCAGGTCGCGGCGGAGAGCAGCGAGATCTGCAGCGGCGAGGTGGTCAGCGACAGCGCGACCAGCGGCGCCAGCGTGCCGAGGATCCCGTCGCCGAGGTTCGCAAGGCCGGTCGAGGTGAGCTGGGCCGCGAACGGTCGGCCAAGCCCCTTCGGGCTTCCCTTGGCGACCTCTGTGGTCGAGGGGGCTGCGGTCATGGCCTGTTCCTCCTATGATCGGGAGTGCAGAGGAACCTCTGCAAAGAAATCTATGCAAAGGTAACTCTGCAAATGGCCGATGGCAAGAGCGATCCGGTGCCGAATCCGCCGACCGCCGGGAAGGGACGCCGAGCGCCGGTCGAGCCGGCAGCCTTGAAGGCGTTCGCGCACCCGCTACGGATGGCGATGTACACAGAGCTCCAGCGGCAGGGGTCAGCGACCGCCAGCCAGCTGGCCCGCTCCCTCGGCGAGAGCAGCGGTCAGACCAGCTACCACCTGCGTCAGCTGGAGCGGCACGGCTTCGTCGAGGACGACCCGCTGCACCCGGGCGGCCGCGAGCGCTGGTGGCGTCCGGTGGGCTTCGACCTCACCGAGCCCTCGCTGATGCGCGACCCGGAGACCGCCGGTCCCGTGCGGGCCATCGTGCAGCAGGTGATCGCCGAACGGGCGGCCGCCCTGAGTGCCTGGTTCAGCTCGCTCGATCCGAACGACGACGACGGCACGGGCCTGCTCAGCTCGTCCACCCTCGACCTCACCAGGGAAGAGGTCGAGACCCTGACCGCCGACCTCAACCGCATGCTCACCAGGCTCGCCGACGACATCCGTGACCGCACTCCCCCGCCGGATGCCCACCGCTACCGCGTCCACGTCGACGTCTTCCCGCTCGACGCCGCGGCCCACCACCAGGCCTGAACCGAACCTGGGGACGGTTCCTAGGTTCGGTTCACCTTCACGTTCGGTGAGGGTTGAACCGAACCTAGGAACCGTCCCCAGGTTCGTGTCAGACGGTCACCAGTTGCCGGGGACCGCCTCGTTCTTGGCTACCACCGTCAGACCGCCCTCGACGTGGAAGCCGCGGGCCCTGTCGTGCTCGGGGTTGACGCCGATCTCGACGCCGTCGGGAACGACGATGTTCTTGTCGAGGATCGCGCGGCGGATGACGGCGTTGCGACCGATCCGGCAGCCGGAGAAGATCACCGACTCCTCGATCTTGGCCCATTTGTCCACCATCACGTTCGGCGAGAGCACCGATCGATCGACGTCGCCGCCGGAGATGATGCAGCCGGAGCCGACGATGGAGTCCTCCGCCGTGCCGCGCAGCGTGAACTTGGCTCCGGGTAGCTGTGCCTGCGACGTCCAGATCGGCCACTTGCGGTTGTAGAGGTTGAACTCGGGCTCCACCGAGACGAGGTCCATGTGGGCGGCGTGGTACGCCTCGATCGTGCCGACGTCCCGCCAGTAGTTGCGGTCCTTCTCCGTCGAGCCGGGCACGTTGTTCTTGGTGAAGTCGTAGACCTG
Organism: uncultured Actinomycetota bacterium; assembly: GCA_963799235.1. Lineage (GTDB taxonomy): Bacteria > Actinomycetota > Actinomycetes > Propionibacteriales > Propionibacteriaceae > Propionicimonas. Next base: position 108,667 of record CAWCWL010000003.1, read on the forward strand.
GGCGTCACCCTTGTCGACGAAGTAGGGAATGATGTTGCCGCCCATGTCGTGGCGCGAGTCCGCGGTGGCAGCGTCGTCGTTCAGGCACTCCACGAAGGCCTTGCGCGTGAACACGTAGTTGCCCATGGAGGCGAACGACTCCTGGGGGCTGTCGGGGAGGCCGGGCGGATCCTTGGGCTTCTCCAGGAACTCCTTGATCTTGCCGTCCGCTGCCGCGTCGATGATGCCGAAGGCGCTGGCCTCCTTGATGGGCACGCGGATGCCGGCGATGGTCGCGTCAAGGCCCGACTCGATGTGCGAGTTGACCATGTCCTCGACGTTCATCCGGTAGATGTTGTCTGCGCCGAAGACGACGACGTAGTCGGGGTCCTCGTCGTTGATCAGGTTCATCGACTGGAAGATGGCATCGGCGCTGCCCTGGTACCACTGCTTGCCTGTCCGCTGCTGTGCGGGCACCGACGTCACGTAGCTCCCGAGCAGGTTCGACATGCGCCAGGTCAGCGAGATGTGCCGGTCCAGTGAGTGCGACTTGTACTGAGTCAGGACGCAGATCTTGGTGAGGTCGGAGTTGGCGAGGTTGGACAGCACGAAATCGATGAGTCGGTAGGTGCCCCCAAATGGCACTGCTGGCTTGGCCCGGTCAGCCGTCAGCGGCATCAACCGCTTGCCCTCGCCGCCAGCAAGGACAATGGACAGAACGTTCGGTCCGCTAGTCATATCCATGAACCTAAGACCTCACGCCTGCTGCCACAAGAAAACCGCCCAAAACCGCGGACGGATCTGGACCCGCCCTTGTGGGAGAGCGCTAACTCCCGGATAACCCGTGCCCATCCGAAGCGTTCTGTGACACGATCGCCTCATGGCCCTTCGCGTCTCCATCCTGACCCGTGAGTACCCGCCCCACATCTACGGTGGCGCCGGGGTACACGTCGGACAGCTGGTTCCCCAGCTGCGCAAGTTCACAAAGTCCGTCGAGGTCCAGTGCATGGGCGAGCCGCGCGAGGGCGCGACGGCCCACGCGGAGGACTTCCCGCCGGGAGCCAACGCCGCGCTGCGGGTGCTCGGCGCCGACGTCTCCATGGCCAACGCCATCGGTGACGTCGACGTGATCCACTCCCACACCTGGTACGCCAACTTCGCCGGCCTGATCGGCTCGAAGTTCCTCGACGTACCGCACGTGGTCACCTCCCACTCCCTTGAACCGCACCGTCCCTGGAAGGCCGAGCAACTCGCCGGCGGCTACCGGGTCTCGTCGTGGGCCGAGAAGACCGCCTTCGAGGACGCTGCGGCCGTCATCTCGGTGAGCAACGGCATGCGCGCCGACGTGCTGGACTCCTACTCCGATCTCGATCCCAATCGTGTCTTCGTCGTCAAGAACGGCATCGACCCCGACGAGTTCAAGCCGGACTACCACACCGACGTCGTCGATGAGCTCGGTGTTGACCGTGACCGTCCGCTCGTTGTGTTCGTGGGCCGCATCACACGGCAGAAGGGCCTCGTGCACCTGGTGCGAGCCGCGCAGCAGTTCGACGCCGACACCCAGCTCCTGCTCCTCGCCGGCGCACCGGACACCCCGGAGATCGCCGCGGAGTTCGACGCAGCGTTCGACGTGTTGAGCAAGGCGCGGTCGGGCACGGTGAAATGGGTGCAGGAGATGCTGCCGCGCGCATCCGTCCGCCAGGTCCTCACCCACGCCACCGTCTTCGCCTGCCCGTCGGTCTACGAGCCGCTGGGCATCGTGAACCTCGAGGCCATGGCGTGCGAGACGGCCGTCGTCGCCTCTGCCGTCGGCGGCATTCCGGAGGTGGTGGTGGACGGAGAGACCGGCACTCTCGTGGCCTATGACCCCAAGCAGGCCGGGGACCCGGAGTTCGTCGCCGACTTCGAGTCGAAGTTCGCCGCCGAGATCAACCGGATCACGCGTGACCCCGCGCTGGCCGAGCGTTACGGCAAGGCCGGGCGCCAGCGCTGCATCGACGAGTTCTCCTGGGAGAAGATCGCCAAGGAAACGGTGGCCGTCTACGAGAAGGCGATCGCCTTCCACCAGGGCCGATGACGCCCAGCACGTGAGCAAGACGAAGGGCCCCGGAATCGTCCGGGGCCCAACGTAGAACGGTCGTAAAGCGTCGGTCAGGCTACGACAACACCCTCAAGTGCTGCCTTCAACTCGGCCGCTTCGGTGGCGTTCATCTCGATGACCAAGCGCCCTCCTCCTTCGGCAGGGATGCGCATCGCGATAACGCGACCCTCCTTGGCCACCTCGATCGGGCCGTCACCGGTCCGCGGTTTCATCGCTGCCATCGCATACCTCAATTTCTGGCTGATTTGGATCGAACTCCCCCATTATTCCATCCCGGGGGGAATGTCCGCGCACCAACAGCCCAGTCCGCGCGGTGCGGGGTTTCAGGCTTCCGGCTCGGAGGGCTTCTCCAACTGGCCGGCCACACGGTCGAGGAGCTCGTCCACCTGCTGCATGGAGTACCCGCGCATGACCACTGCGAACCTCAACCCGCGGAGTCCCTCAGCCGTGATCGGGCCGGACGGGAGGTGCGGACGCGGGGTGTCGGTGACGGTGGCGGGGAACTCCCCCAGCCGCCCGCTCGACACCACCGCGGCAAGCCCGAGGATCGCCACGGCGATCATGCTCAACACCCACACCATGGTCCGAACTCTAGCGAGTCAGGACATGCTGTCGGACGGGTTGGGTCGCGCCGGGCCCGGCGAGGTGACAATGGCGACCGCCTCGTCGGGGTCGTCGGTGAGCCGCATCAGCGACCGGTCGTCGGCCGAAATGTAGCCATCGGCGAGGACCCGGCTGTTGAGCCAGTCAAGGAGCGGTGACCAGAACTCGCTGCCGAACAGCACGATCGGGAACGAGGTCACCTTGCGGGTCTGGACGAGGGTGAGCGCCTCGAAGACCTCGTCGAACGTGCCGAACCCGCCCGGCATCACGACGAAGCCCTGCGAGTACTTCAGGAACATCACCTTGCGGGCGAAGAAGTAGCGGAAGTTGATGCCGAGGGAGACGTACTTGTTCAGCGACTGCTCGAACGGCAGCTCGATGCCGAGCCCCACCGAGACGCCACCGGCTTCGAGGGCCCCCTTGTTGGCGGCCTCCATGATCCCGGGGCCGCCGCCGGTGAGGGTGGCGTAGCCGGCCTCGGCCAGCCCGCGTCCGATCTTGGTGGCGGCGACGTACATCGGGTCGCGCCGCGGCGTCCGGGCCGAACCGAAGACGCCGATGCCGGGACCGATCTCCGCGAGGGTGCCGAAGCCCTCCACGAACTCCGCCTGGATCCGCAGCACCCGCCACGGATCGGAGTGCACCCACTCGCCGTCGCCCTTGCTGCTCAGCAGGCGCTGGTCGGTCGTCGTCGGCTGGACCTGGTCGTGGCGCCGGATGACCGGGCCCTGCGTGCGTTGGCTCTTGCTCACACCGCAATCATCCTGCACGGGGTGAACGGATGCTCCTGCGCGCGCGGACAGCCGCGCGTACCGCGGTGACCACGGCCTGCTCGTCGGCGAGCATGTCCCAGGAGAAGCGGAGCACTGTCCAGCCGGCAAGGACGAGCGCGTTCTGGCGTTGGCGGTCCCTGGTGAACGCCTCCCGGCTGCTGTGGTGCTCGTACCCGTCGACCTCGCAGGCCACCGGCGTGCCGCCGAAACCGACGTCCGGTGCGTAGGAAGCGTCGCCGAGGCGAATTGTTGCGTTGGCCACCCAACCCTTGATCCCGTTGCGATCGAGCATGTCGTGGAAGCGTCGCTCGGCCTGCGACCACGGCAGAGTGCGCGAACGGTGGACCACCCGCCTGCGCGCCCGGTTCCCCGGCCGTCCGGGGCACGCGGAGAGCGCCGCCTCGATCCGCTCCAGTGGATATCTGGCCCTGAGCAGGTGGTCGATCCTGTCGCCGGAGTCGCGGGCAGCCGCGTCGACGGCGACCACCTCCGGCGATAGGGTCGACAGCCTGCCTCGCCGCAGGACGTGCGCCGGTGAAACGCGGCGACGCACCATCCGGTAGCCGGGCCGGGAGACCCGCCGGCCGGGCGTGATGACCTCGATCTCCCCCACCTGCTCCTGCGGCCAGGCGGTGAGTCGCGCTGCGGCAGCCCCGGCGATCACCGCGTCCGGAATGCGCGCCAGCACGGCGCGCAGCCGGGTCGTGAGGTCAGCTGCCGCTCCGGGATGCGCATAGACCCCCGGCAGCAGCCGCACCAGCCGGCCTGCCTTGCACCAGCGGCTCAGGCTCGACTTGCGGCGCCGGAGGTGCCTGGCGAGGAGCAGCCCGCCGTTGGCTTCGAGCAGGGCATCGAGATCGATCACGCGTGGATCTTCGGCGCCGGCCCGCGTTCTGAGTCAGGGAGCCACCCGATTGTGGAAAGGCGCGTTCACCCGAGGGCCTCATCCACAACCCGAACGGGACGAAACTGCCGTCGGATCGCGAAATCGGGGCCTGCAAGCCCATTTTGGAGATCTGGCGGCAGTTTTGTCCCGTTTGGGGCGGCCGGGGCAGGGCTTGGGGAGCAGGCGGTGGACGGCCAGGCGGGGCTGGCGTCACTAGAGTCGTGGCCGTGAGCGACAAGGACCGTTGCCCGTGCGGGTCGGGGGCGCCGTATGCGGACTGCTGCGGGTCGCTGCATCGCGGCAAGCGAGGAGCCAGCACTCCGGAGGAGCTGATGCGGTCGCGCTACTCGGCCTTCGCTGTCGGTGATGCCGGCTACCTGCTGCGCACGTGGCACCCGCGAACGCGCCCGGCAGAGCTCGACCTCGATCCTGAGCTCACGTGGCTGTCGCTGCAGGTTCTCGATGCGGGCCCGGCAGAAGTGGAGTTCATCGCTCGCTACCGCGGCCCCGGCGGACGGGGATTCCTGCGGGAACGCTCGCGCTTCGCCCAGCAGAACCGCAGCTGGTTCTACCTCGAAGGAACCACCGGCTGAGGCTCAGCCCAGCCAGCGCAGCAGGGCTTCCCTGCAGGTGACGAGGTCGGCCACCGGGCAGAACTCGTCGTCGGCGTGCGCCTTGCCCGGATCCGCCGGGCCGAAGTTCACAGCCGGTACGCCCAGCGCAGAGAAGCGCGCGACATCGGTCCACCCGTACTTCGCCCGCGCCCGCCCCCCGACGGCTGCGAGGAACTCCTGAGCGATCGGCCGGTCGAGCCCCGGACGCGCGCCGAGCGCGAAGTCGATGAAGGTGAGCTCGTGGCCGTCGAAGAGCTGCCGGCAGTGCGCGAGCGCGTCCGCCTCGTCCCGGTCGGGAGCGAAGCGGAAGTTCACGGTCAGCGTGCAGGCGTCCGGGATGACATTGCCGGCAATCCCGCCGCTGATGGCGACGGCGTTCATGCCCTCCCGGTAGGTGAGCCCGTCCACCTCCACCGTCCGCGGTTCGTAGCCCGCCAGCCGGGCCAACAACTCGCCGGCGTCGTGAATGGCGTTGTGCCCCAGCCAGGCGCGGGCAGAGTGTGCGGCAAGCCCTGTGGTGGTCACGGTGAAGCGAAGCGTGCCCTGGCAACCGCCCTCGACCCGGGCACCGGTCGGCTCCATGAGAACGGCGAAGTCGCCGGTCAGCCATTCCGGGTGCTCAGCTGCCACGCGGGTGAGCGAGTTCTCCTCCGCCGTGACTTCCTCGTGGTCGTAGAAGATCCAGGTCACGTCCCGGCTCGGCCTCACGAGCTGCGCAGCGCAGGCAAGCGCCACCGCGACCCCGCCCTTCATGTCCGCCGTCCCCCGCCCGTAGACCAGGTCACCGTCGCGCCGGGACGGCAGGTTCGCAGCCAGCGGGACGGTGTCCAGGTGCCCGGCGATGACGACGCGCTCAGCGCGCCCGAGATCGGTCGAGGCGATCACCGTGTCACCGTCGCGCACAACGCGCAGGTGCGGCAGGGCCCGCAGGGCTGCGTCCACCTCGTCGGCGAGGCGGCCCTCGTCGCCGCTGACCGATTCGATGTCCACGACGGCGCGGAACAGGGTCACCAGGTCACCGGTCAAGTCGAGGCTCATGGACGCGAGCCTAGCGACGCACCACGCCCACCGAGTTGTCAGAAACCCGCTGAGCCCTGGCGCAGCAGGATTCTGACAACTCGGGTTGGGGCGGGGCGGCCGTCTGGACCCTTGGGTAGGCTGGCCGGCATGACCCGACCCGCGCACGGCTGGGGCCTGGCCAGCATCCACGAATCCGGCCAGGTTCTCGACGCCTGGTTCCCCGCTCCCGCCCTCGGCGAGGCGACCGATCGCGAAGCCCCGAAGGCGCTGGTCGCTGCCGGCCAGGAGGACGAGGAGCGCCTCGTCACCACAGAACCGGTCCTGGTCGAGATCGACCTCGACACCCCACCGGCCGATGTCGCCGACGCCTACCTGCGGCTGCACCTGCTCAGCGCACGAGTGTGCCCGCCGCGCAGCATCGACCTGACCGGCATCTTCGCTGTCCTTCCCAACGTGGTGTGGACGAACTTCGGCCCCTGCCTCGTCGACGGGTTCGAGGAGGTGCGGCTGGCGCTGCTGTCCGCCCGCGGCCGCGTCAGCGTTTTCGGGGTGGACAAGTTCCCCCGCATGACCGACTACCTCGTGCCCAGCGGCATCCGCATCGCCGACGCCGACCGCGTCCGGCTCGGCGCCCACCTCGCGCCGGGGACGACCGTGATGCACGAGGGCTTCGTGAACTTCAACGCCGGCACACTCGGCTCCTCGATGGTCGAGGGCCGGATCTCCGCCGGGGTCGTCGTCGGGGACGGCTCCGACATCGGCGGCGGCGCGTCCATCATGGGCACGCTTTCCGGCGGCGGCCAGGAACAGATCACGATCGGCGAGCGGTGCCTTCTGGGCGCGGAGTCGGGTGTCGGCATCTCCCTCGGCGACGACTGCGTCGTCGAGGCAGGGCTCTACGTGACGGCCGGCACGAAGGTCACCCTCGTCGGCGGGGCCGTGGTGAAGGCAGCCCAGCTCAGCGGGCGCAACGGGCTGTTGTTCATCCGCAACTCGGTCACCGGCGCGGTCGAGGTGCGCGACCGGGTGGGCACGGGCGTCGAACTCAACGACGCACTGCATGCCAACTGAGGTGGCGATGAAGCGCGCCAGGGCCGTGCTGGTTGCGATCCTCGGCATCGTTGTCGTCGTCGCCCTGATCGCCGGCGGCGTTGTGCTGTGGTCGGCCTACAACAAGACGCCGCTGCCCATCGACGACCGCTGCGTCGCGACGGCCGGCGGCCACACCACGACGATCACGCCAGAACAGGCACGCAACGCCGCCATCATCGCCGGCATGTCGATCAAGCGTGGTCTCGTGCCGCGCGCGGCGTCCATCGCGCTGGCGACGGCCTACCAGGAGTCCGCGATCCGGAACCTCGACCATGGGCACGCCGACTCGATCGGTCTGTTCCAGCAGCGCCCATCGAAGGGCTGGGGCACCATCGAGCAGATCATGGACCCCTGGTACTCGACGCGGGAGTTCTACCAGGCCATGGAGCGGATCAAGAACTGGCGTACCCGCAGCATCAACGACGTCGCCCAGGCCGTCCAGCGCAGTGCCTACCCCGACGCCTACCGGCAGCACGAGGCGAACGCGCGCGCCCTTGCCAGCTCCCTCACGGGGGAGACGCCGGCATCGTTCACCTGCGTCGTGAACGCACCCAGGCCCGGCGACCCGGACGGGATGGCGACCTACCTGAAGAAGACGCTCGGCTCGGACACGATCACCACCGGGCTCAAGGACGGCGTCCTCACAGTGAAGGCCGGCAACGCAGTCCAGGCCTGGTCCGTCGCGCATCTTGCCATCGCCACCACGGCCGACTACGGGCTGGTCTCCGCTCAGGTCGGCCCGTACGGCTGGACGCATTCAACGAACTCGCTGGCTTCGTGGCAGGGCAAGGGCCCCACCGACACGACCGACTCGGTCACGCTCACGTTCAGTATCGCAACGCCCCGCTGATCAGGCCCGGTCACTTCGCTGCAGGCACGTAGCCCGCGTCCACCACCGCTTGCTGGCCGTCGGCGGTCAACAGCCATTCCATGACCCTGCGGGCCGGGCTGCCGGCCGGCTCGTCAGCCCGCACCACGGCGAAGAAGTCGTTGGTGTAGGGGTAGGAGCCGTCGGCGATGGTCCGGCGGGACGGCTGGACGCCAGAAACGCCCAGCATCGTGATGCCGTCCACCGCGTACATGTTGGCCAGGTAGTAGTAGACGCTGTAGCCCAGCGCGTTGCCCGAGTTGGCGTAGCTCGATACGCCCGACACGATGTCGCCCATGTCGGCTGTGACCAGCTCCGACGGGGCCTTCGCCATCTTCGCCTTGCCCACGACGTACTTTCGCAGCAGCGCCTGCGAGCCGGACTCCTCCGGTCGCTGGTAGGCGACGATCTTCGCCTCGCGACCGCCGACCTGGGCCCAGTTGGTGGTCTTGCCGGTGTAGATCGAACGGAACTGCTTGGTGGACAACGACGTGACCGGATTCGAGGTGTTGGTGAAGAACACCAGTGCGTCTCGCCCGATGGGGTGGAACTCGAGCGCCACACCGGACTCCCTGATCTCTGCCTTGACTCCCTCATCGGCCTCGTAGACCAGCAGGAGATCGGTATCCGAATCCTCTTCCACGAGCCTGCGATAGGCGTCCGGGGTTCCGGAGGTATTCACGGTGTTGTCGGCCTCGGTCTTGGAGACCCCGGTCAACCGCTGGATGACCAGCGAGATCAGGGGAATATTGGCCGTTGACCCGTCGATCTGGGGCAGTTCGCCCGGCGCGAACATCGGGGTCGAGGATGCCTGGGTGGACGCAGGAGTGCCGGAAGGGCTCGCCGCCGTACCGGAGGGCGTGCCCGTCACCGATGCCGTCGGGGTCGGTGAGGGAGCCGTCGGTTGCCCGACACATCCGGCAACCACGGTCAGCAGCACGACTGCAATGAGAATCGGTCGCTTCACCTTCACTCCTCCACTCGGGTGTAGCGGCTCTCGCGGTAGCGCCAGTCGCCGCTGTCGTCGATGAATCCCTGGTACCGCCCGGCCACGACCCAGTAGTAGGCGGCGTCCCCGGTGCCGACGGGGTCGAACACTGGCCCGATCGTCGCGAAAGCCGTACGGCGCCCCTCCGAGTCGACGACGATCGGTGGCAGCACACCCCACGACGGGGACTCACACGCCACCCACGCCTTGCCGATGTGGTTGCAGGTCGACACTGCGTCGAGCTGCGCGACGCCACCGGAGCCTAGGCTGAAGCGAGCAGCCTCCGGGCGGCGGCGCCGATCCGTTCGTCTGTTGCTGTGAGCGCGACCCGGACGAACTGCCGTCCGGCCTGGCCGTAGAAGTCGCCGGGAGCGACCAGGATGCCAAGGCCGGCCAGGTGGTCGACGCTCTCCCGACAATCCTCGCCGCGGGTGCACCACAGGTACAGCGAGCCCTCCGAATGCTCGACCCGGTAGCCGGCAGCAGCCAGGGCGGGACGCAGCAGCGCGCGCCGCTGCCGATACCGTGTCCGCTGCTCCGTGACGTGGTCCTGGTCGCCCAGCAGCGCCACCATGGCCGCCTGCACGGGGGCCGGCAGCATCAAGCCGGCGTGCTTGCGCACCTCCAGCAGCGGACGGACGACCCCTGGATCGCCGGCGACGAAGCCTGCGCGGTAGCCGGCCACGTTCGAGCGCTTCGACAGCGAGTGCACGGCCAGCAGGCCGTCCAGTGACCCGGAGTTGATGTCCGGGTGGAGGACCGACATCGGTTCTGCGTCCCACCCGAACTCGCCGTAGCACTCGTCGGACGCGAGGACGGCACCGACGGCGCGCGCTGCGTCCACCCACGCCCGGAGCCGGTCGGGGTCAAGGATCTCGCCGTGCGGGTTGGCCGGGGAGTTGATCCACACCAGCCCTGGGCGAAGCTCCGCGAGCTGCGCAGGGTCATCGCAAGCGACCACGGAGGCGCCGGCGATCCGTCCACCAACGTCGTAGGTGGGGTAGGCCGTGCCGGGAATGACGACCGTCCGGCCGGCTCCAACGCCGAGCAGGGTCGGCAGCAGCGCCACCAGTTCCTTGGTGCCGATGACCGGAAGGACACCGGCGTCGGTCAGGCCGGCCGCGCCCCACCGTCGCGTGAGGTAGCCGATGATCGCCGTCCGCAACGCCGGTGTGCCCCACGTCGTGGGGTACCCGGGCGCGTCCGCAGCAGCGGACAGCGCCACGCGGGCGATCTCGGGTGTCGGGTCGACGGGGGTTCCGACGGACAGGTCGACGATGCCATCAGGATGTGCGGACGCGCGAAGCCTTGCCGCATCCAGGGAGTCCCACGGGAAGTCGGGCAGAAGCCCCGCCAGCCCGAGGCTCACTCGCCCTGCGGCGGAAGTGCCGAGACGAGAGGATGGTCGGCGTCGACACGGCCCATCTTGGCCGCCCCTCCGGGGGAACCGATCTCGTCGAAGAAGTGCACGTTGACGTCGTAGTACTCGGCCTGGTCGGCAGGCACGTCGTCCTCGTAGTAGATCGCCTCGACGGGGCACACCGGCTCGCAGGCGCCGCAGTCGACGCACTCGTCGGGGTGGATGTACAGCATCCGGTTGCCCTCGTAGATGCAGTCGACCGGACACTCCTCAACGCAGGCGAGATCCTTCACGTCGACACACGGAAGAGTGATGACATATGTCATGAACCGGCTCCTAATTCAGTGATACTTGCCCAACTCACGAGCACTCTACAACTCACAACCGATGATCGGAGTGACGTGGCCCGCCAGCTTCCACAACCCGGCCGCCGGGTGAGCCTCCGTCGCGTCCGGGACGACGGCGAGATCGGCGACATCATCGGCTTCGTCCGGGAGGCAACGGCGGACGGCCTCACGATCTGCGACCGCCGCGGGCAGCTGCACGCCCTCGTCTGGGACAAGGTCGTGGCGTGGCGCCAGGTCGGTGTCGCGCGGGGGCGCGACCCGCTGCGGACCCCTCTGGCGGAACTGGACGCGCTCGCTGCTGCTGCCGCTGTGCAGGGACGGGTCTTCGTCGCGCGCCTCTGCGACCTGCTGGACGGGGTGGAGGCGCCGCCGGTTGCGGAGCTCGGCACTCCCCCGCCCCAACCCGCCGTGATCGCCGGGGAGTGGGTCACGGCCGGGACGACCGGGGACCTGTTGGCCCTCGGCTGGTGGGCGACGCACCACGACGCCCGCAGCATGCAGGTGCGTACCGATGACCCGGCCGAGGTTGCACAGCTGCTGGCGCTCGGCTTCACCGAGCGCAGCTAAGAGCCCTGCTCCGTTGCGTCGGTGAGCTCAGCCAGCGGCGCGGACGGCAAGCCGATCTGCGAGACGACGATGCCGGTGATCATCAGGGCAGCGCCGATGTAGCCGCGCAGTCCCATGTTCTCCCCCAGCAGCAGGGCCCCGCCGAGTGCTCCGAACACCGACTCGGTGGCCATGATCAGGGAAGCGTGGGTGGCCAGCGCGTGCCGTTGGCCGACCACCTGGAGGGTGTAGGCGATACCGACGGACACCAGTCCGCCGTACAGCAGCGGCACGAGGGCATCCCCCATGCCCGTGAACGGCGCCGCGTCGAACACCAGGGCGCCAAGGCTGCTGAGCACGGCGCAGGTGACGAACTGGGCAAGGGCGAGCCGGAGCACGGACAGCCGAGCGCTGTAGTGCTCGATCATCAGGATCTGGACGGCCCACGGGATGCAGCTGAGGATCAGCAGCAGCTCTCCCCTGCCGATGGTGAGTCCCTCGGTGACGCTGATCAGGTAGAGCCCGACCATCGATGCGACGACGCCGACGATCGTGTTCACGCTGCTGCGGTGACCACGGAAGGCTGCGATCACCGGCACGACCACCATGTACAGGCCGGTGATGAAGGCTGCGTTGCCTGCGGGCGTGTCGCTCATCGCCCCCTGTTGCAGGTTGACGGCGATGGTGAGCAGGGTGCCGATCAGGACACCGGGCAGGACGACGGCCCTTGTCGCTGCCCTCCGACGCCAGCGCGGCACCTTCCGGACGCGGTCGGAGACGAGGATCAGGGGAGCCAGCACCAGCGCACCGAGGGCGAACCGGACGCCGGTGAACGTGAAGGTGCCGACATGCTCCGAACCCACCCGCTGCGCGACGAAAGCGAGTCCCCACAATGCGCTGGCCAGCAGCAACGCGCCGTTAGCGCGGAGCCGCTGGCCAGCGGTGGACGTGGTCAGGGTCAGCCGATTCGGGCCGAAGCCGTACGACCCAGCGCCGTGCGCGCGTGCTCTGCGACGTTGGCCGCCGTGAAGCCGAACTTCTCGAACAGCACGTTGCCGGACGCGGATTCGCCGAAGTGGTCGATGGCGACGATCTCGCCTTCGGCGCCGACGTAGTCGCGCCAGCCCATCGGGACGCCGGCCTCGACGGCCACCTTCGCGACCCCGGCAGGCAGCACCGCAGCCCTGTATTCAACCGGTTGGTTGTTGAACCATTCCTGACAGGGCATCGAGACGACACGGGTGCCGGTGCCCTCTGCCTGCAGCAGGTCGCGGGCGGCAAGGGCCACCTCGACCTCGGAGCCGGTGGCGATGATGACGACCTTCAGGTCGCCGTCCGCGTCCACCAGCGTGTAGCCGCCCTTGGCCAGGTCGGACGCCGGTGCGACACCGGCGGCGTCACGGTCGACGGTCAGCAGGTCCTGCCGGGAAAGGATGATCGCCGACGGGCGGTCGGTGTGCGCCAGTGCCTGCGCCCACGCCTGCGCGGTCTCGTTCGCGTCCGCCGGTCGGATCACGTCCAGGCCCGGAATCGCACGCAGCGATGCCAGGTGCTCGATCGGCTGGTGGGTCGGGCCGTCCTCGCCGACACCGATCGAGTCGTGCGTCCAGACGAAGATGGTCGGCGCCTTCTGGATGGCTGCCAGACGGACCGAGCCGCGCATGTAGTCGGCGAAGACGAGGAACGTGCCGCCGTACGCGCGGGTCAGGCCGGACATGTTGATGGCGTTGAGGATGTTGCCCATCGCGTGCTCACGGATGCCGAAGTGCAGCGTCCGGCCGGTGTAGTCACCGGAGAACTCCGGTGAGGACTGCTCCGGGGGAAGGAACGACTTCACGCCCTTCATGGTCGTGTTGTTCGAACCGGCGAGGTCGGCGGAGCCGCCCCACAGTTCCGGCATCACATCGGCAAGGGCGGACAGCACCTCACCGGAAGCGGCGCGAGTGGCCTTCTTGCCTGCGGGGAACACGGGCAGCGCCGCTGCCAGCCCATCGGGAAGCTTCTCGGCAAGCACGCGGTCGAAGAGCGCAGCCTGCTCGGGGTTGGCAGCTCGCCAGGCCTCGAAGCCGGGCTCCCAGGCGGCCCTTGCCGCTGCGGCACGCTCGGCAGCGTTGCTGCGGGTGTGCTCCAGCACGTCCGCGTCAACCTGGAACGACTGCTCCGGGTCGAAACCGAGCTCGCGCTTCAGTGCTGCCACTTCCTCGCCACCCAGCTTCGAGCCGTGCACCGAGTGGTTGCCGGCCTTGGTGGGCAGGGGCCAGCCGATCACGGTGGTGAGCTTGATGAAGGACGGCCGGTCGGTGACGGCCCTGGCCGCCTCCAGCGCCTCGAACAGCAGCGGCAGGTTCTCGGTGTAACCGGTGCCGCCATTGGTCCAGTCGACGTGCTGGACGTGCCAGCCATAGGCGGCGTAACGAGCCGCGACGTCCTCGGTGAAAGCGATCTGGGTCTCGCCCTCGATGGAGATCCGGTTGTCGTCATAGATCAGGACGAGGTTGCCGAGCTTCTGCGCGCCGGCCAGCGACGATGCCTCCGAGGCGACACCCTCCTGCATGCAGCCATCTCCGGCGATGGCGTAGATGGTCCGGTCGAAGACCGACGGCTGGTCCAACGGGGTGCTGGGATCCAGCATCGCCCGCTCACGGCGGGCCGCCATGGCGAAGCCCACAGCGTCCGCGACGCCCGCGCCCAGCGGGCCGGTCGTGCATTCCACGCCGAGGGTGTGGTGGTATTCCGGGTGACCGGGCGTCTTCGAGCCCCAGGTGCGCAGCGATGCGAGGTCCTCGACCTCGAGGCCATAGCCGGCGAGGAACAACTGGCAGTACTGGGTCAGCGAGGAATGCCCCGCGGAGAGAACGAACCTGTCCCGACCCACCCACCGGGAGTCGGCCGGATCGCCGGTCATCACCTTCTGGTAGAGCAGGTACGCCAGCGGAGCCAGCGAGATCGCCGTGCCCGGATGGCCGTTGCCGACCTTCTCCACCGCGTCCGCAGCCAGGATGCGCGCAGTATCCACCGCCCGCTGATCCAGATCCGTCCACGTGAAATCGGTCATCTTCGGCCTTCCTCAAAGTGTCTCTGAAACGTTACAAGCGAACCCTACCGGCTCGTTGTACCCGCTGGACAGTTTTTCACACTGCGCGGGGACGCTTGTACGCATGCCAGGAGTTGCCCCGCGCAGCCGTCGGAGTCCTCAGCGGGACCGGACGAAGACGGCCGCCGTCCGGGCGGGGACGGTCATCCAGTCCGCTCCGACCTCACTCTGGCGCACCACGGGGTCGCGACCCTCGGCCTGCACCGGGTGCAGCGTGTAGCCGGTCAGGTCGAGAGGCATCGTCTGGCGAACCAGCCACGGCGTGGAGTTGAACACAGCCATCACGCCCGACCACTGCTCGTCGACCGGGTTCAGGCGATCGTCGAGTGCCATCACGATGACACCGGGCAGCTGGTGCCAGCTGTTGGCGACCGGGAACGTGAGCTTGGCCTGGACGAGGTCCGCGCTCCCGAGACGGAACAGCCGGGTGGACGCCCGGAGCCGCAGCAGGTCGAGCGCCTGCCCGTGGGCCGCGCGGATGTCGGCAGGGGCGGGCTTGAGGCGCGGATCGGCCAGCAGGGGTGCCAGCACGTGCCACTTGTCGCCGTTGTCGCGCTCGGGCGGCAGCCCGGAGGCGAACCCGTTGTCCGTCAGGGTGAAATCGAGGTAGTTGAACCAGTCGCCGGAGTCGTAGGAGTTCCGGTCGAGGCTCTTGCTGCGCAGCATGTCGGTGCCGGCGTGCCACATCACGGGGCTCTGGCCGAGGGTCGCAAGCGCGAGGCAGACGGTGTTCAACCGGACACGGGCAGCCATCGGTGTCGCCGGGTGCAGCTTGAGCGTGAGGGCGTCGAAGAGGGTCTCGTTGTCGTGGGCGTCCACATAGCTGATCACTTCGTCCGGCGACTCCGCGTACCCGGCCGGCCTGCCGCCGAAGTCGAGGTCAGCGCCCCGGACGATCGTGTGCCGGCAGTTCGACCCGAACCGGAAGCCGCGCAGGTTGCCTGCCAGCCCGAGCTGGACGAGGTCGGTGTACCAGGCCAGCCGCTCACCGCGCGCCCGCTCGTCTCCGTTCACGCCGCTGCCGTTGTCTGCTGTCAGCAGTCCGGTGCCGAAGCCCTGGCCGCGCGGGTCACCGTCCCACACGGATCCGCCGCGGACCGCGTCGCGCAGCCGGTCGGAGAACGTGGCCACGCCGGTGCCGCCGAGCTGGCCCTGGGTGGCCTGGACGAAGCGGGCGTTGTCGGCGACCTCCCCGAAGTTCCAGCCCTCGCCGTACATCGTGATGGCCCGGCCGTCGACGCCATCGGCTTTGAGGGTGAGCGCATCGAGGGCGGCCCGGACGGCCAGCATGTTTGCGCGGCTGTGGTGGCCCATGAGGTCGAACCGGAACCCGTCCACCCGGTAGTTGCGGGCCCAGTGGACGCACGCGTCCACCATCAGCTTCTGGGCCATCAGGTGCTCGGTGGCGACGTCGGGGCAGCAGCTTGAGGTCTCGACCTCCCCGGTCGCCGACAGGCGGTGGTAGTACCCGGGCACCGTGCGGTCGAGCACCGACTTGCTGCCCTGGCCGGCACTGGCGGTGTGGTTGAACACCTGGTCGACGACAACGCGCAGGCCGATGCGGTGGAAGGCCCCGACCATTGCCCGGCACTCGGCCACGCGGCCGGCACCCTCTGCGGAGGCGAGGGTCGAGGAGTAGGAGCCCTCCGGGGTGAAGTAGTGCCAGGGGTCATAGCCCCAGTTGAAGCCGCTACGGCCGCCGAGTGCGCGGACCCGCCGTTGCTGCTCCGGGCTGTCGGGAGGCAGGCTCTTGAGCTGGTCCTTCTCCGGCTGGAGCTGCTGCTCCGGGTGCTCCTCGACCGTCGCGTTGTCGAACAGGGGCAACAGCTGGATGGTGTTCAGTCCGGCCTCGGCCAGCCGGCGCAGGTGCGCCATTCCCGCGCTGTCCACCGTCGGGGCGAGGAAGCTCCCACGCAGCTCCTCAGGGACGGTGCGGTCGGAGATGGAGAAGTCGCGCAGGTGCAACTCGTAGATGACCTGGTCGACGGGTTTCGCCAACACCGGCGACGGGGACTCGAGCCACTGCGCAGGAGCGAGCGATGGGTCATCGAAGTCGACCAGCACCGAGTGGGTCGAGTTGACCGTGAGCGCCGTCGAGTAGGGATCGGTCACCTCGTTCACGACGACGCGACGGCGCTGGGGAGCGTAGACGGTGACCGCGTACCGGTACCTCGCCCCGCACCACTCCGAGTCACCGGTGATCGCCCAGGTGCCGTCGGGGGCAGGGATCATCCGGTGGCGCTGCGGCTCATGGTGGAGATCGAGCCCTGCCGGCCAGAACAGCAGGGCAACGTCCCTTGCCGTGGGGGCCCACAGGCGCAGCGTCGGGGTGTCGCCGTACCAGGTCGCACCCAGTTCGGCATCCTGTGCCGCTGCGTAGAGCTCGTCGATCACTCCCGGCAATTGCAGCTGGCCCGCGGTGGCCAGGCGTCCGGACGGGAGGTGCACGCTGACAGCCACCTGGCACCGCAGCGCCTCCGGTGCACGGGCAGCGGTCTCCGGCGCCAGCCGGAGCGCCAGGTGGTTACGGAGGTGCGGGTGTTTTACGGCCACGTCGGCCGGGATCCCTGCCGGGTCGAACCGCAGGGACGATGCCACCCACGGAACCGGCTCGCTGGCCGCGGGATCGATGTGGTCATCCGCAGACCAGTGCAGTCTCCAGTCGAGGCTCGCCGGGTTCTCGCCGGGCGGCAGGTCGGCCGGTGGCCAGGCGATCAGGTCGGGGCGCAGCCAGTGCCCCTGGGCCTGGTCGAGACCCCGGGCTTCAGCGGCCGGACGGAACACGGACCCGATTCTGCCATCCCGGCCCACCCCGACTGATAACGCTCCCAGCGTGAGCCGCGGATTTCGGGACAAACGTGCACCCCGATGCCTGGAGCGGGCGCCAAAGTGCCGTTCCTCGGAATCCAGCGGCAGTTTTGTCCCGAAACGCCGGGGGCACGGCGCCGGCGGCTACCGGCTCAGGCTGGCGTAGCGGCCACCAGAGCTCAGCAGGTCCTCATGGCTACCCCGCTCGACCACCCTTCCGCCCTCCAGCACGACGATCTGGTCTGCGTTGCGGACGGTGCTCAGCCGGTGCGCGATGGTCAGGGTTGTACGCCCGGCCATCAGGTTGTCCAGCGCGGCCTGCAGTTCGCGTTCGGTGTCGGTGTCCAGCGAGGACGTGGCCTCGTCGAGCACGAGGATCGGCGGGTTCACCAGCAGGGTGCGGGCCACGGCCAGCCGCTGCCGTTCGCCGCCGCTGAAGCGGTGGCCACGGGCACCGACAACGGTCTCGAGCCCGGCCGGCAGGGCGGCGATCACGTGGTCGACCTGCGCAGCTGCGAGCGCAGACCAGAGTTCCCCGTCCGTCGCAGAAGGGGCGGCCTGCCGCAGGTTGTCGGCGATCGTCGCGTGGGCGAGGTAGGTCTCCTGCGTGACCATGCCGATGATCCTGCTGCGATCGGACGCTGCGAGGTCGCGCACGTCGACCCCGTCGATCAGCACGCGTCCCGCGGTGGGATCGGCCAGCCGCACCAGCAGGGCTGCCAGCGTCGACTTGCCGGAGCCGGTCTCGCCAACGACAGCGACCGACTGGCCCGCGCCGATGGTCAGGTCGATGTCAGCCAGGGTGTCCTCCTCTCCGTCGGGGAAGCGGTAGCTCACGTGCTCGAAACTCACCTGGCCACGCACGTCCGACGCCGTGACCCGCACCGGGTGGGTGGGCTCCACCACCTCGACGGGCAGGTCGAGGTAGCCGAAGATCCGGCTGAGCAGGGCCATCGATGCGACCCATTGGGCGCCGATGTTCAGCAGGCCCATGATCGGCCGGAAGATCGAGCCCTGCAGGCTGGCGAAGGCGATCAGGGTGCCGATGGTGATACCGCCCGAGATCGCGGGGAACCCGGCGACCAGGTACAGCACGGCGGGGATCGCTGCGAAGACGATGCCCATGGTGGCCATCCGCCAGCGACCGGCGAGTTGGGAGCGGACCTCGAGGTCGATCAGCTCAACGGAGGTCTCGGCGAAGCGCGCCTGGCTTGCAGGACCGCTCCCAAGGGTCTTGGTGAGCAGGGCGCCGTTGATGCTGAGGGTCTCCTCCACCTGGGTATGCAGGTCGGAGAGCGCCTTCTGTTTGGTCATCGTGAGGTCGCGGCGCACCAGGGCGACGCGGCGGGTGAGCAGGATGGCCGGCGGCAGTACGAGAAGCGACAACAGCGACAACCGCCAATTGAGGGCGACCATGGCAACGGCCGTTGCGACAGCGGTGGTCAGGTTGGAGGCGATCGACGTGGCGGTGGTGGTGATCACCGACTGCAGTCCGGCGACGTCCTGCATCAGCCGGGACTGGATGTCGCCACCGCGGGTGCGCTTGAAGAAGGCTATCGACTGAGCCTGCAGGTGTGCGAAGACGCTGGTGCGCAGGACGTGCATCACCCGCTGGCCCATCGAGGTCGCAAGCCAGGTCTGCCACACGCCGAGGACACCCGTCACTGCAGCAACGGCGACCATGCCACCGACCAGCCAGGCCAGGAGCCTCGTGTCGCCGGTGGGTAGCGCGACGTCGATGATCTCGCGCAGCAGGAAGGGCTGCGCGAGCCCGACGACCGAGGCGACGACGATGATCGCCGTCACCACCGACAGCTCCGGGCCGTGCCCGCGGAACAGCCCGGCAACGCGTCGAAGGCTCACCGGGGATTCGGCGAGCTGCGCCCTGTCTGCCGGGTTGATGCGCGCCGGCCCGCGCGCTTCCATGGGGTGGATGTCTGCCATCTGCGTCTCCGATATACTGAGGTAACCACAGCATATAAGGCGGGATCCGATGGAGATATTCCCCGAGGCCCTCGCGGAGAGCTTCCTCCGGGTTGCCCGCAGGCTGCGGCGCGAGACATCCCTGCGGACGGCTCCACTCGGGCTCAACCTTCACCAGTCGCGTGCCTTGCGGGTGATCGGGGACGCCGGACCGCTGCGCCCGTCCGAGGTCGCCGAACGCCTGGGCATCGTCGCCCGCTCGGCGACGGACGCCGTGTCGGGGCTGGTCACGTCCGGGTTCGTCGAACGCACCACCGACCCGGCGGACGGGCGGGCCCAGTTGCTCGCCCTTTCCCCGTCCGGTCGGGCAGCGCTCGCCAAGGTCGAGCAGATTCGGGCAGAGGTGGGCCGGGACTTCTTCGGGCGCCTGCCCGAAGCCGAACGCACAGCGCTGGCCGCCGTTCTGGACCGGCTGGACGGCCCTGCTTCCCCCTAGACTCCACCCCTTGGAGGTGAGTCCGCTGGACCGATTCGGAGCCGATGTGATCCTCGCGATCGCCGTCGCGGCGTGGTTCGTTGCGTCCGGGATAGCGAAGCTGGCTGCGAGGCCTGCTGCCGGGCGTCGCGCGGTGGCCACGGAACCGGGCTGGCAACGGGTGGCACGACGCATCCGTGGCGTGCTGGAGATCCTCGGCGGGCTCGCTGTGGCAGCAGGTGGTGCGATCAGCCTCCTCGGCCTGCGGATCCCGTTCACGTTCCCCGGCGTACCGCTCGCCTTCGCCCTCAGCGGCCTCGCCGCCTGGACGGTGGTCGACTACGTCCGGACACCGGTCCGGGTCGTCCGGCTCGTCGTTGCCGTGTTCGGCTTCGCGCTGGTCGTGTTCTTCGTGGGGTTCAGGGACTGATGGACAGCACCGACGTCCTGCAGGCCCGGCTGGCCACCCAGCGCCTCAGCGGGCCGCCGGCGGCCAACCCCACCCAGGCCGTGAGCGAGCTGCTCTGCGTCCAGTCCCAGGACGCTCCGATCGCCCGTGCGATGATCGCCCAGCGCTGCGAGGCGGGCACGGAGGCCGGCGTCCTTGCTGCGATCGCCGCCGGCGACATCGTGCGCACCCACGTGCTGCGTCCCACCTGGCACTACGTCGCTGCAGCCGACCTGCGCTGGCTGCTGGAGCTGACCTCACCCAAGGTCGAGTCGGGCATGGGCTCACGGCACCGTCAGCTGAGTCTCGTCGAGCCCCGGGTGTCCGCTGCCCTCGAGGTGGTCGCCACGCGGCTGGCGGGCCGGCAGTTCGCGAACCGGACGGCGCTCGGCGCGACGCTCGCCGATGCCGGGCTGCTGGCGCCGGAGGATCCGCTGTTCGGCCAGCAGGTGGGTCATGTGCTGCTGCTCGCCGAGCTGCGCGGACTGATCTGTTCCGCGCCGCTCGACCTTGCAGAGCACCGGTACGCCCTTGTCGAGGAGGTGGTGCCCGCCGCCCCGGAGCGCAGCCGCGATGAGGCAGTCACCGAACTGGTCTTGCGTTTCGTCGCCGGTCACGGGCCGGTGGCGCTGTCTGACCTGATGCGCTGGGCCAAGGTCACCCTTGGCGAGGCACGCGCGGCGGTGGCCGATCTCGGCGACAGCGTCGAGCGCGTCGTCGTCGACGGTGAGGAGCTGTGGTACTCCCCCGCGTCCGCGCTGCCAACGACCCGTCAGCAGGATGCGTGGCTGGTGTCCACCTTCGACGAGGTACTGCTGAGCTACCGGAAGGTGCCCTGGCCGCGCTCGGCCGGCCACCCGCTCGGCGACGACCCCACCTGGTTCTCCGAGTCCGGCGGCGGGGTGGTGGTCAGCGGCCTCGAGGACGTCGGGGCGTGGAAACGGGTGCGTGACCGCGGCGGGGCGAGGATCCGGCTTTCCGTTGACGAGACGCTGTCCCGTGCAGCGCGGAACGGGATCGACGCTGCCGTCGAACGGCTGCTGTCCATCATCGACTGATTCGTCTCCGACCTGTCCGTCCGGGCGCCTAGGCTGGTGGCGATCCAGACCCCCGAGGGAGCCGCATGAACGCTGACCGTCCACTGGACGGCACAGGTGAGGATGCGCCGCTGCGGGCGAGGGAGGTCACCGCGGAGCCGACGGAGGTCATTCCGCAGCTCGAACCGACTGAGATGATGCCCGCGGCCGCACCTCAGGGCTCCACAGCCGGAGACTCCTGGGCTTCCGGTCCTGCACCCTGGGCACCACCGCAGGGTGATCCGATCGCCCCCGCGCCACCGGCGGTCCCACCGTTCATTCCGGGCGGACAGGCCTACCCCCAGCCGGGGTACCCGCAACCGGGCCAGTACTGGCAGCAGCCTGGCGCGTACCAGGGAGCACAGGGCTTCGCGGGGCAGCAGAGCGGCTACGGCTGGCAGCAGCCCAGCGGGCCTCCCCGGCACTGGACGGCCGCGCCGCCGCAACCGCTTGCCGGATTCGCGCCGCCGGCGCGACCACCCCGGGGTGGTCGTGGCTGGGTGGTCGCCCTTGTCACGGTGGGTGCGGTGCTGGTCGTAAGCCTGATCGCAGCCCTCGCCGTCCCGATGCTCACCCAACTCCCGAACCGGCACGGCGGGTCGGCGACCCCGTCCGCCAGCGGTGGGACGACAGCGAAGCCGTCCAGCTCGCCGAGCCCGCGATCGTCGCCGACGCCGAAACCGACCGCAACGATGCCGTCGAATCCGACGGACGTGCTGAAGAAGAACCCTGTCTACGCGCTCAAGGTGCCTGCGAAGTGCCCCTACCAGTCGATGCCGGGCAGCCGGGCGGCTTTCCGGAAGCAGGTCGGGAAGCTGGTCGACTGTGAGAACGCGGCCTGGAAGAAGGCGCTCGCGCCCACGGCAGTCGAGTTCAGCAAGCCGAAGGTGAAGTTCTACAGCACGTCGGCGAAGTCACCGTGCGGCAACCTCGGTACCACCTACCCCGCCAGCTACTGCACCGGTGACTCCACGCTCTACTTCTCCCTGCAGTCGTACGTGCAGGGCCGGTACTTCCGGCTGTCGGTCGCCCAGTTCGTCATGCACGAGTACGCCCACCACGTGCAGAACCTCGCCGACATCTTCGAGTCCAGCGACGTCATGGACGAGACGTCCGCCGTGACCACGCGCCGCATCGAGCTTCAGGCGCACTGCATGGCCCACTACGCCCTCAAGGTGTCTGGCCTCGGTTACACCGCGCTCGACAATCGGGAGATCGAATTCCAGTGGGGCTACACCACCGACCCGACCGGCCATGGCACCACGAAGGCGGAAGCCTTCTGGGGACGGCGCGGCCTCAACGCCAAGACCATCGCCGCCTGCAACACCTGGACGGTGAAGGCCAGCCGGGTCAAGTGATCGTCAGGGGCGCGAGAACCGCGCCGGCAGGGGCTCCGGCCAGTCGAGCCTCGGCACCAGCTGGTCGATCGTCATCGCGTCGTCGACGCCGAGCACCACGATGGTTTCGCAATTGCCCGGGTGCATCTGGGAGATGAACAGCCGACAGCGGCCACACGGCGGAAGCACCGCCAGCTCACGGGTGTCGCTATCGCGCCACACTGCGACGATCTGGGAGATGCGACGCTCTCCCGCCGTCACCATGGCGGCGATGGCCGACGCTTCCGCACAGAATCCGGTCCCGCAGGCTGTGTCGATGCACACACCGCCGTGGTGGGTCCCGGATTCCGTGATGAGCACGCTCGCCACATCGCCGAACAGCCGCCCCTCCACGTCCACGGGGTTCAGCAGTTCAGCGGCTTCCTCGATGAACTCCTCATACATGCTGCGACCCTAGGAGCTGAACCTGAACTCCACCACGTCGCCGTCGGCCATGACGTACTCCTTGCCCTCCATGCGGGCCTTGCCGGCCGCGCGCGCAGCCGCGATCGAGCCGAGGCCGACCAGGTCGTCGTAGCTGATGACTTCTGCCTTGATGAAGCCCTTCTGGAAGTCGGTGTGGATCACGCCGGCCGCCTCCGGTGCCGTGGCGCCCTTCCTGATGGTCCAGGCCCGCGACTCCTTCGGGCCCGCTGTGAGATAGCTCTGCAGGCCGAGCGTCTCGTAGCCGACCCGGGCGAGGGTGTCGAGGCCCGGCTCGGAGATGCCCATCTCGACGAGGAATTCGCGCGCCTCGTCCGCCTCCATCTCGACCAGTTCCGACTCGATCTTCGCGTCGAGGAAGATCGCCTCCGCCGGGGCGACCAGCTCGCGCATCCTGCCGATCAACTCGGTGTCGGTGAGTTCGTCGGAGTCGCAGTTGAACACGTACAGGTAGGGCTTGGCCGTGAGCAGGAACAGCTCGCGCAGCGGTTCGAGGTCGAGGCCCGCTGCCTGCACGCCGGTGCCGCCGTCGAGCACGGTCTGTGCGTGCTGGACGGCCTGGAGGATCGGCAGCCGTTCCTTCTTCAGCCGCACCTCCTTCTCCAGCCGGGGCAGCGCCTTCTCGATGGTCTGCAGGTCGGCGAGGATGAGCTCCGTCCGAATGGTCTCGATGTCGTTGCCCGGGTTGACCGCACCGTCGACATGCGTGACGTCGGGATCGCGGAACACGCGAGTCACCTGACAGATCGCGTCCGCCTCGCGGATGTTGGCGAGGAAGGCGTTGCCCATCCCCTCTCCCTGGGAGGCGCCCTTCACGATGCCCGCGATGTCGACGAAGCTCACCGTCGCAGGCACGAGCCGCTCGGAGTTGAACAG
Source organism: uncultured Actinomycetota bacterium (assembly GCA_963799235.1). Taxonomy (GTDB): domain Bacteria; phylum Actinomycetota; class Actinomycetes; order Propionibacteriales; family Propionibacteriaceae; genus Propionicimonas. Next base: position 132,364 of record CAWCWL010000003.1, read on the forward strand.
CTTGCCCAGCACCGGCAACCGCCCGTCCGGGACGCCCACGACACCCACGTTCGGCTCGATCGTCGCGAACGGGTAGTTCGCCGCGAGCACGTTGTTGCGGGTGAGGGCGTTGAAGAGAGTGGACTTGCCAGCATTGGGCAGTCCGACGATTCCGATGGTGAGAGCCACGTCGGCAAAGCTTAATGGAGTAACCGGTCCTGCTTCTCCGCTGCCTCGTGCGTAGCGCAGCGAGGCGGGCGTTCAGCCCAGCAGCCGGCTCAGGTTCTCCAGCTCGTTGGCCCTTCCAGCGGTCAGGCGCTCGGTCCAGACCGCATCGTGCAGGGGCTCGATCGCCATGGTCACGGCTGTCCGGGCGCCGCCTTCGCCGGAGGGCGCGAGCTTGACGACAGTCAGGTGCTCGTACGGCTCACGCTCGGGCACGAAGTCGATCAGCGAGAGGTACGCGAGCCGGGTGGGCTTCGCAATCTCTGTGAAGGTCTTGTGGGAGCGGGTGCTGAGCGGCATCCCGTACTGCTGCATGAAGGCGATCTGCTCCGGGCCCACGGCCGTCATCGTGTAGACGAGGGCGCCACCCTCAACCAGGTCGAGTTCTTCGACGTCGGTGCGGAACCCGTCAGGCGCCCACCACTGTTCGATGCCGGACGCCGTGGTCCACAGTTCCCAGACGCGCTCGACCGGTGCGGCGATGACCCGCTCGAGGTTCAGGCTGTTGTTGTCGTTCACGGTTCCATCCCTTCGGTTGACTCGACCATACATTCGTCTAGACGAATATAACAAGAGCCGCGATACTTCTGTTGTGGACCCGGAACGATTGATCACAACGCTCGCTGAGCCGAGGCGTCTGAAGATCGCGCTCCTGCTCGCTGCCGGTCCCCGAACGGTCGGCGAGATCGCCCAGCTCCTTGGTGCCTTGCAGCCGCAAACGTCCAAGCACATCCAGGCTCTGGAACTGGCCGGCGCGGTGACCGTACACCGGCTGGGACGGCGACGGGTGGTCGCGCTGCGGCGCGAGGCGATGCACGTCCTCGGCGAGTGGTTCACCACACTCGCTGTGGGAGTTCCGGACGAATCCGTGCTGGCGACCTATGAGCAGGCCATCCGGCAGGAGGAGGACCGCCTGGCAGCGTCCGGCGCGGCCGAGCAACGAACCTTCCTGCTCACCGTTCACGTCACGGCTTCCCGCCCTGCCGTGTGGGACGCCTGGACGACCCCGGAGCGCGTCGGCGAATGGTGGGCTCCCCCGCACTTCTCCGTGGTCGAGTGCACCCTGGACCCCGTGCCTGCCGGAATCCTGCGCATCGTCATGGCCGAGGCAGACGGAGCCCGATACACCGCGGCCGGGTCCTTCCTCGACGTGGAGCCTTTCCAGTACCTGCGCTTCTCCCTCGCCCCGCTCGATGCTTCCGGAGCCCCCTTGTTCACAGCGGTCCACACCGTGACCTTCATCGAGGGCCCCGGCCAGTCCTGTGACGTGGCTATCGGGATCGACGTCTCTGATGTGACGGCCGCCGCCGCATCAACCGTCGCGGGAATCCCTTTCGGCTGGCGCCAGACCCTCGACCAGCTCGCTTCGCTCTGGCGCGGCTGAACTCTTGCGGCCACGGTCGACCCGTCCGCACACCAAAGGGGGACAAATCTGCCGGCCGTTGCGCAGCAGACCCCTTTTCGGGCCGATCGGGCGATCTGGTGGCCAGTTCGTCCCATTTCCGGGGCGAGTGGCGGACCCGTCGGGCGCCGGCCACCGGTCTCGGCCATGCTTGGCCCGTGACAACAGTGATCTTCGACCTGGGCGGCGTGCTGATCAGGTGGGCCCCGGAACGCGCCTTCGAGCAGGTGATGCCGTCGGAGGCGGTGGAGGAGTTCATGGACGCGATCGGCTTCGACGAGTGGAACCGCGCCAACGACGGGCTCCGGAGCATCGCCGCTTCCGAGGCGGCACTGGCCGAACGCTTCCCCGACAAGGCCGACGCCATCCGGGCGTACCGCGAGTACTTCCCGCACACGGTCACCGAGATGGTGCCCGGCACCGGGGCCGTCCTGGCCGAGCTCAACAAGGCGGGCGTCGCGACCATCGCCCTCACGAATTGGGCGGCCGACATGTTCGCCATCGCCAGGTTGCGCTTCGGCATCCTCGCCCGGTTCAGCGACATCGTGGTCTCCGGCGAGGAGGGCATCGTGAAGCCCGATCCGGCGATCTACGCGCTGGCCTGCCGGCGTGCAGGGGTGGAGCCGGCCGAGGCGGTCTTCATCGACGATTCGCCCCCCAACGCTGCAGCCGCCACCGATGCGGGGCTGACCGGCCTCACCTTCATCTCTGCCGAGCAACTGCGCGCCGACCTGGTCGAGCTGGGCCTGCTCGGTGCGCCAACGCCGGTCACGGAACCGATCTTCCACTGGACCCCGCGTGCCGAGTGGGAAGCAGCCCTCGCCAGCGGCCACTACCCGTGGTCGGGACGCGGCATGGGCTACCTGACTGAAGGATTCGTCCACTTCTCGTTCGAACACCAGCTCCCGGCCACGCGGGCACGCTTCTACGCCGACCTCGCGCCGGAGGACCTCACGCTGCTACGGCTCGATCCCGATCCACACCTGCCGATCGTCGTCGAGGACGGGTTCCCGCACCTCTTCGCGGAACTCCCGGTCAGCCGGGTTCAGGCATCCGCCCCGGCGTAGAACGCCGTCAGCGCCTGGGCCAGCCACAACGGGTCCTGCACGCCGCACAACTCCCGCGCCGAGTGCATGCTCAGCAGCGGGACGCCGACGTCGACGCTCTCGATGCCCAGCCGGGTGGCGGTCAGTGGTCCGATCGTCGAGCCGCAGGGCACGGCATTGTTCGAGACGAACGGCTGCGTCGGCACGCCCGCTGCCCGGCAGACCCGCAGCCACCGCGCGGTCGACGGTCCCTCCGTCGTGTAGCGCTGGTTCGCGTTGACCTTCAGCAAAGGCCCGCCGTTCACGCCCGGACGGTGGTCCGGGTCGTGCAGCTGCGGGTAGTTGGGGTGGATCGCGTGGCCGGCGTCAGCGGAGATCACGAATGAAGCCGACAGCGCGCGCTCGAAGTCCTCGCCGCCCCAGCCGAGGCCGCCGGTGACCCGCCGCAGGACGCTCTCGAGGAAGGGCCCGGACGCACCGGTCCGGGATGAGCTGCCGATCTCCTCGTGATCGAAGCAGGCCAGCACGTCGATCCGGTCGCTCGCCTCTGCTGTGACAAGGGCAACCACCCCGGCGTGGACGCTGGAGAGGTTGTCCAGCCTCGCGGAGGCGAGGAACTCCCCGGTCACTCCGATCACGGCCGGCTTCTCGGTGACGGCGGCGAACAGGTCGTGGCCGTCGATCTCGTCGCGGTGCAGGTCGAGACTCCCTGCGACGGCGGACAGCACATCGACCGATGCGGTGCCGAAGACCGGCTTGAGGTGCACCTGACGGTCGAGGTGCAGGTTCTCGTTGACGCTCCGGTCGAGGTGGGGCGCGACCTGCGGGATCCGTAGCCATGCCGGCGTCGACACCAGGTGCACGTCGCCCGACCTGGTGACCACCCGGCCGGCGAGACCGAACTCGCGATCCAGCCAGGAGTTCAGGAGCGGACCGCCGTAGACCTCCATGCCTGCCTGCGACCAGCCGAAAGCGTACGCGGACGGCTCGGGCTTGAGCTTGAAGCCGGGCGAGTCGGTGTGGGCACCGACGATCCGGAACCCGATCGGTCCGGCAACGCCCTCAGGCACCCGCCAGCCGATGACGGCGCCGTCACGTCGAACGAAGTGGCGTCCGCCCGGCTCCCAGGCCTCACCCTCCGCCAGTTCCGCGAAGCCGGCCTCCACCAGGCGGCGCGCCACCTCTGCCGCAGCGTGGTAACTGGACGGGGACGCGGAGACGAAGGCAGCCAGGTCTTCGGTGTGTGAATTGGCGGACATGCCGTCCAGTATGGAGCCCAATCCGGCCCGTGCCTCGCGTCGGTCACGCAAACTGTCAGTGCCTGCAGGCAGGATCAGGGCATGCAGAACATCGGCTGGTTGCTCCTTGCCCTCGTCATCGGTACCGCGGTGGGCGCGGCGGCCTCCTGGCTGTTGTGGCGCTCACGCACCGGTGAGTCCGGCGCCCACGACCAGGCCACGCTTGAGCGCGCCCGCACGGAAGCAGCGCAGGCCCAGACCCAGGCCGCGGAGGGACGGGCGGAGGCCGCGCAGGCACGCTCCGAGCTGTCCCGGCTCGTCGCCGACGTCGCCCAGGCGCGCGAAGACGCAGCACTCGCCCGCGCAGAAGCAGCGGACGCGGGGGCGGCGCTCTCCCATGCCCGCGCCAAGGCCGACGGAGCGATCGCGGAACGCGACGCAGCTGTGGCCCGGGCGAAGGAACTGGCAGAGGACCGCGAGTCGATCATCAACCAGTTCAAGGTGCTGTCTGCGGAGACCGCGGCCCACCAGGCCAAGCAGGGCGAGGCCGTTGCCGAGCAGCGCCTGAAGGCCACCGAGCAGCTGATGGTTCCCGTGAAGGAGAGCCTCGAACGGTTCAACAACCGGCTCACCGAGGTGGAGAAGGAACGGGCTGCGATCAGCACCGACCTGCGCAACCAGGTTGCAGAGGTGAAGCTCACCGGCGAGGCGCTGCGCCGCGAGACCGCAGCCCTCGTGACGGCGCTGCGCAAGCCGCAGGTCCGCGGCGCCTGGGGTGAGCTACAGCTGAAGCGGGTCGCGGAGATCTCGGGAATGCTGGAGTACTGCGACTTCGTCCAGCAGGAGACCACCCAGACCAGCTCCGGCGCGATCATCCGTCCCGACATGAAGGTCACGCTGGCGGAGGGCAAGTTCGTCTACGTCGACTCCAAGGTGCCGCTGAGCGCCTTCCTCGACGCGCACGAGGCGAACACCGACGCCGAACGCGAGCGCTGCCTCGGCCTGTTCGCAAAGAACGTGCAGAGCCACATCGACCAGCTGTCGCGGAAGGACTACTTCAAGGCGGACCCGTCGTCGCCGGAGTTCGTCGTGCTGTTCCTCGCCAGCGAAGCGCTCGCTGCGGAGGCGCTCAGCCAGCTGCCCGACCTGCATGACTACGCCGCCCGGCGGAACATCATCCTTGCCACCCCGACCACCCTGATCGCGATGCTGCGCGCCGTCGCCTACTCCTGGCGGCAGGCTGCCCTCGCCGACTCCGCCAAGGAGGTCTTCGGTCTCGGCCGTGAGCTGTATGACCGCCTCGGCACCCTCGGAAAGCACTTCGACAAGGTCGGACGCTCGCTCACCGGAGCTGTCAGCGCCTACAACGATGCCGTCGGTTCGATCGAGGGCCGGGTGTTCCCGACCGCGCGCAAGCTCCGGGAGCTGCAGGTGGTCACCAAGGACCTCGACCACGTGGACAGTGTCGACGTGTCGGTGCGCCACGTCAGCGCCCCGGAACTCGTCGAGGACGCCGCGGGCGTGGCTCCCATGATCGGACGCACCCGCAGCAGGGGTGACGAACTGGCACTGAACCGCTCCCAGCCCGCGCTCGAGGATCTGCTGACTCCAGAGGCGTCGACCCCGCCCGAGCCGGGAGCCCAGACCGCCTGACCCCGGCAGCCGGCCCCCGAGCGGACGTGGCTCGGGAAGCTGTGAGCGTGCCGGTGCCACAATGACCCGGTGACCATCGATGCCCGGGCCGTGGATGCGGCCGCAGAGCGACTTGCGGGCGTGGCCGCCCGTACGCCGCTGCAGCTGAACGAACGACTCAGCGCTGCGACCGGCGCCTACATCTGGCTGAAGCGCGAGGACCTGCAGCCCGTGCGGTCGTACAAGATCCGCGGCGCGTACAACCTCATCTCGCAGCTGGAGGAGGCGCACCGCGCGGCCGGCGTCATCGCAGCCAGTGCGGGAAACCACGGCCAGGGCGTCGCGTTCGCCTGTGCACGGCTCGGCATCAAGGGAAGCATCTTCGTGCCCGCGACGACCCCCCGCCAGAAGCGCCAGCGCATCCTCGCCCTCGGCGAAGGGCGGGTCGACCTCGTTGTCACCGGCGACACCTATGACGAGGCCTCCGCGGCCGCCACCCTCGAGGCGCGGGAGACCGGCGCCACCCTCGTGCCCGCCTTCGATGACGAGCGCACGATCGCCGGCCAGGGCACGGTGGCCAAGGAGATCATCGAGCAATTCGGCAAGGCGCCGGATGTCCTGGTCGCGCCGGTCGGTGGCGGCGGCATGATCTCCGGCTGCCTTGCCTACCTCTCCGAGCGTCACCCGGGAACGCGGGTGGTCGGCGCTGAGCCTGCCGGCGCGGCGTCCATGGCGGCAGCCCTTGCGGCGGGCGGACCGGTCGAGCTGGACCGGATCGACACCTTCGTCGACGGGGCGGCGGTCCGCAGGGCGGGCGACCTCACCTTCGCGATGGTGCAACGCCATCGGCCCGAGCTCTACGCGGTGCCGGAGGGCAGGATCTGCTCGGAGATGCTGGCGCTCTACCAGACCGAGGGCATCGTCACCGAGCCGGCCGGTGCTCTCGCCACCGCAGCGCTGGGACTCTTCCGACCCGAGCCGGGCCAGACGGTTGTGGCGATCGTTTCCGGCGGCAACAACGACGTGTCCCGCTACGCGGAGATCGTCGAGCGTTCACTGGTGTACGAGGGGCGCAAGCACTACTTCCTTGTGAACTTCCCGCAGGAGCCGGGAGCACTGCGCCGCTTCCTCGACGAGGTGCTCGGGCCCGATGACGACATCACCCACTTCGAGTACGTCAAGCGCAGCAACCGGGAGACCGGCCCAGCGCTGGTGGGCATCGAGCTGGGCGACCCTTCCACGTTCGTCGAACTGCTGGGCAAGATGGATTCGAGCCCGATCACTTTCGAGGTCGTCGCCTCCGACAGCCCGTTCTACCGCTTCCTCGTCTGAACGCCGGCTGGGCCTGAAGAAGCCGCCCCAAACCACAGCAAGCTGTGAGTTGGGCGCCGATGTCGGCGCCTAACTCACAGCTTGCGGGGTGGAAGGTCAGCCGAGACCGTTGGTGGACAGGAACTCGGCGGCAACGGTGGCTGCGTCCTCCTTGTCCACGACGACCTTGGTGACCATGGCAGCGAGCGTGTCGGTGGTCAGCTTGGCCGAGACGGCGTTCAGGGCTGCCGTGACCTCCGGGGTCGCCTTGGACTTCTGGATGACCGGGATGACGTTCTGCGCGCCGAAGAACTGCTTGGTGTCCTCGAGCGAGACGAAGTCATTGGCCTTGATGGACGGGTCGGTGGTGAACAGGTTCGCAGCCTGGACCTGGCCGTTCTTCAGGGCCTGCACGGTCAGCGGGCCGGCAACGTCCAGCGCCTTGAAGTCCTTGAAGGTGAGCCCGTAGGTCTTCTTCAGGCCGGGGACGCCGAGCGCCCGGTTCTTCCACTCCGGCGGGCCGCCGAGGACGAACTGACTGGCGACCGGCGCCAGGTCCTCGATGGTCTTCAGCGAGTACTTGTCAGCGGTTGCCCGCGTGACGGTGATCGAGTCCTTGTCCTGCGCTGCGGAGGGCTCCAGCGCCGTCAGGTTGTCCGGAAGGAGCGACTTCAGCGATGCCAGTGCCGCCGCCTCGGTGGAGGTGTCCGCGTCGGCGTTCAGGTACTTGGAGAAGCCGCCCGTGTACTCCGGGAACAGGTCGATCTCACCGCTCTTCAGGGCCGGGACGTAGGTCTCGCGGGAGGCGATGTTCAGCTTCGTCGAGACGGTGATGCCCTTCGCCTTCAGTGCGCCGGCGTAGATGTCGGCAAGGATCTCGCTCTCGGGGAAGTTGGCAGAGCCGACGACGACAGAGATCGCTGCCCCGCTGGACGCCGGTGCCGAACTGGCTGGAGCTGAGCTGGCAAGCGGGTTGCCGGACGAGCATGCGGTCAGTGCCAGAGCTGTGGCTGCTGCGGCAAGGGTTGCGAGGTGTTTCTTCATCTCTTTCCTTCTTCCTGTTTCCTGCTGTGTGTCAGGTCGGGTTGGCGGCTGGCTGCGCCCTGGTGCGGACGCGCCGGGCGGAATGGACGGGGGCGAGGCCGGGCGAGACCGCCAGACGCTGCACCCCCGCGAAGACAAGGTCGACGAGCACGGCGAGCACGGCGACGAGCAGGGCGCCGCCGGCCATCTGCCCGTAGTCGCGGTATGCCTGGCCGTCGATCAGGAACCGGCCGAGCCCGCCGAGGCTGACCGATGCTGCGAGGGTCGCTGTCGCCACCACCTGCAGCGCGGCAGACCGCAGCCCGCTGAAGATCAGGGGCAGGGCGCACGGCACTTCCACCCGGAACAGGATCTCCAGGGAGCTCATCCCCATGCCGCGGGCAGCGTCGCGGGCTCCTGGATCGATCCCCTCCACTCCGGCGTAGGCGCCGGCGAGGATCGGCGGGATCGCCAGCAGCACCAGGACGAAGATGGACGGGACAAGGAACGCGATGTCACCGGCGAGCATCGGGCCCACCACGAGGACGGCGGCGAACAGCAGGCCAAGGGTCGGCACCGAGCGGACGCCGTTGACCAGGTTCACCACGGCAACGCGACCGCGTCCGGTGTGGCCGATCCACAGCCCCAGAGGGATGCCGACCAGCGCAGCGAGTAACAGCGTGGCTGCCGAGTACGCCAGGTGCTCGGCGATCCGGACGGGGATGCCGGAGCTCCCCTGCCAGTTCTCCGGGTTCGTCAACCAGGTCCACAAGAGGTTCATGCCGCCACCCGCGTCCGCAGCCAGGGCGTCACGGCCCGGCTGACCCAGAGGATCGCCAGGTCCATGGCCAGCGCCAGCACCATGCAGGCGAGGATCCCTACGGCGATCGGGTCGAGGAAGTTGCGGGCGAACCCGTCGGTGAAGAGCGACCCGAGCTGCGGAATGCCGAGCAACGCTGCGACGGAGACGATCGACACGTTGCTCACAGCGGCGACCCGCAGGCCCGCCGCGATCACCGGCACCGCCAACGGCAGCTCGACCGACCAGAAGCGCCGGCCGCGCCCGATCCCCATGGCCGTCGCTGCCTGCACCACGTCATCGGGGACCGAGCCGAGCCCGTCCGCGACCGTTCGCACCAGCAGTGCGATCGTGTAGATGGTGAGGGCTACGACGACGTTGATCGGGTCCAGGATGCCGGTACCCAGCACCAGCGGCATCAGGATGAACAGGGCCAGCGACGGGATCGTGTACAGCAACCCGGTGCCGGCGATCAGCGGCGAGTAGAGCACCCGGTAGCGCTTGGCTAGCCAGCCGAGGGGGATGGCCAGCAGAAGACCCACGACGAGCGGGATCAACGCGAGGACGGCGTGGTTCAGCATCAGCTGCCACACCTGGTCGAGGTGCCCGAGGAACCACTTCACGCCACTGCACCTGCCGGGCGGCGCTCGATCGCCGAGAGGACGTCCTGGGCGCGGACCGTGCCGACGAGGCTCCCATCGTCGTCGACCAGCACCCCACGCCGGCTGGGCGCGGAGAGGGCTGCATCCAGCGCGGCCCTCAGCGAGCCGCCCACGCGGGCGACGGTGCCGCCGCGGTGCAGGTGGTCGCGGTCGATGAGGCCGGACAGCCTCGCCGGCTCTGCCCAGCCCAGAGGCGCGCGGGCTTCGTCGACGACCAGCACCCACTGGTCACCGGCGGCGATCTCCGCAGCCTGCGTGACGGTCGAACCGAGCAGCACGACCGGCTCGTCGCGCAGCGGAAGCTCTGGGGCTTCGGCGAAGGCGAGGCCGCGATAGCCGCGGTCGCGGCCGAGGAAGTCGGCGACGAAGTCGTCGTGCGGATCGGCCAACAGCTTCGCAGGGGTGGCCAGCTGGGCAAGGATCCCGCCGACCCGCAGCACGGCCACCTGGTCGCCCAGCTTCATGGCCTCGTCGATGTCGTGGGTGACGAAGACGATGGTCTTGTCGAGCTCGCCCTGCAGCCGCAGGAACTCGTCCTGCAACTGTTCGCGCACCACCGGGTCGACGGCGCTGAACGGCTCGTCCATCAGCATCACGGGGGGGTCTGCTGCCAGCGCGCGGGCCACGCCCACCCGCTGCTGCTGCCCTCCGGAGAGCTGGTTGGGGTACCGCTTGCCGAGGACCGGGTCGAGCCCGACGCGTTCGAGCAGCTCGTGCGCCCGCGCCCGCGCCTTGGCCTTGTCCCAGCCGAGCAGGAGGGGGACGGTGGCGATGTTGTCGAGGATCGTGCGGTGCGGGAACAGCCCGCCGCTCTGGATGACGTAGCCGATGCCGCGGCGCAACTCATTGGGGTTGAGGCTTGCGGTGTCCCTGCCATCGATCTCGATCGTGCCGCTGGTGGGCTCGATCATGCGGTTGATCATCCGCAGCGACGTCGTCTTGCCGCAGCCCGACGGTCCAACCAGCACCGTGATCTTGCCCGTCGGAGCTGTGAGGCTGAGACCGCCGACCGCCGTGGTGCCACCCGGATAGACCTTGGTGACGTCAGTGAAGCGGATCATGGTGTGCCCCTCCTTGTCGTGGTCGCCACCGATGGCGGTACGGAAGCACACCCTTGTTCACGGAACCGGTCATTCGCGGCGATCGCACGTCCTGACATACCCGTTGGGTCGTCACGCCAGTCCCCTTGCGTCGAAGTCTGGTGACGGACGTCAGCCACGTCTGACCGCTCACCGCGACGCCTTCCCCTCTCGGGCGGAGGACGGCGCGTGCGGGCGCCATCGAGCGAAGCGGTCGATGGTCGCCCCCATGGGTCACGCCAGCGGGGCACTGCCCGGAGGGGCAGTGCCATCACAGCCGCGGCGTGACTCACGACTGCCTCAACGCCTCGGAGCGCGGTTTATTTCCGGCCAGGACGACCGGGAGTGTACGAACCATCGCCACACGGTCGGATCAATCGCCGGCGGTCTGGCGGCGCAGGTCCTTGCGGAGCTCCGGAGGCAGGGCGAAGACCAGGTTCTCCTCGGTCAGACGCTCCTCCGTCGCCTGCGGGAACCCGCGCTCCGTGAGGTAGTCCAGCACTCCCTGGACGAGGGCATCGGGCACGGACGCGCCGGACGTCACGCCGACGGAGTTGACCCCTTCGAGCCAGGCCGGATCGATCTCGCCGGCGTTGTCCACGCGGTAGGAAGCCTTCGCCCCGGACTCGAGCGCCACCTCGACGAGCCGCACGGAGTTGGACGAGTTGGACGAGCCGACCACGATCACGAGGTCGGCGTGCGTGGAGATCTGCTTGACGGCCGACTGCCGGTTCTGGGTGGCGTAGCAGATGTCGTCGCTGGGCGGATCGATGAGGGCCGGGAACTTCTCGCGGAGCCGTCCGACGGTCTCCCAGGTCTCGTCGACGCTGAGGGTGGTCTGGCTGAGCCAGGCGACCTTGCTCGGGTCGGCCATCTCGACGCCGGCGACGTCGTTCGGGTGCTGCACGAGCGTGATGTTGTCCGGTGCCTCGCCGGTGGTGCCCTCGACCTCTTCGTGCCCGGCGTGGCCGATCAGGAGGATCTGGATACCCTGTCCGGCGAAGCGCTTCGCCTCGTTGTGCACCTTGGTGACCAGCGGGCAGGTTGCGTCGATGGTCTTCAGGCCGCGCTCGGCCGCCTCCGCGTGCACCGCTGGCGACACCCCGTGGGCGGAGAACACGACGGTGGAGCCGGTGGGAACCTCCGCCAATTCCTCGACGAAGATGGCTCCGCGGGCTTCGAGGTCCTCGACGACGTGCCGGTTGTGCACGATCTGCTTGCGCACGTAGACCGGCGGGCCGTAGACGTCCAGAGCCTTTTCCACGGTGATCACCGCGCGGTCGACCCCGGCGCAATATCCGCGCGGGGCGGCGACGACTACTCGCTTGGTATCAGGCATGTCGGCCAGTCTACGTGGGCCCGGCGAGCCGTCCCGGGTGGGCCTACCAGCCGCCGAGCTGGCGGTGGGTGGGGCAGTCGAACGGGTCGCGGGCCGAGAGTCCGACCTCATTGAGGTAGCGGATGACGATCCCGTAGGAACGGAACAGTCCCACCTCTGTGTACGGAAGGTCGTTCGCGATGCAGTGCTCGCGCACCATCACACGGGCCTTGGCGAGCTGTGGCCGCGCCATGTTGGGGAAGAGGTGGTGCTCCACCTGGTGGTTGAGGCCGCCCATGAACTGGGTCATGAACCAGCCGCCGGCAATGTTGCGCGAGGTCAGCACCTGCTTGCTCAGGAAGTCGAGCTTCACGCCGGCGGGGATGATCGCCATTCCCTTGTGGTTGGGGGCGAACGACGCACCCATGTACACGCCGAACACGGCCAGCTGTACGCCGACGAAGGCAGCGGCGATACCGGGTGGCAGCAGCCAGAAGACGAGGCCGAGGTACAGGCTGAGCCGGGCGGCGATCGTGACGAGTTCCCAGGTGCGCATCCGGCTGCGCGGGGAAGCGATCAGCGTGCGGAGCGAGACGACGTGGAGGTTGAGGCCCTCGAGCAGGAGCAGCGGGAAGAACAGCCATCCCTGGCGACGCGTGAAGGCGCCCATGATCCCGTGCTTCTTCGCGGCGTCCTCGCTGGTGAACGAGATCGTGTCGAACTCGATGTCGGGGTCGCGTCCCAGCTGGTTGGGGTTGGCGTGGTGCTTGTTGTGCTTGGTGACCCACCAGGAGTGGCTGATGCCGACGACACCGTTGGCCAGCAGGCGTCCGAGGCGGTCGTTGGCCTTGCCGGGCTCGAAGACCTGATGGTGGGACGCTTCGTGCGACACGAAGGCGAACTGGGTGAGCAGCACGCCGAGCGCTGCTGCGAGCAGGAGCTGGAACCACGAGTGCCCCAGCATGAAGGAGCCCACGACGAGCGCGATCGTCGCTCCGGTGAGCACTCCGAGGAGACCGAGGTAGAAGCCCGGTCGACGAGCCAGCAGGCTTGCGTCACGCACCTGCTTGGCGAGCGGGGTGAAGATCGAGGCGACGGCCGGGGCGCGCGCCCCGACGACGGCGGAGATCGAGGGTTCCATGCGGGGTACTTCCCAACTTCAGGTATCGAGGACCCTACGGCCGGGAAGGCTAACGCCCAGCATGCAGATACTTTGAGGTTACCCGAGGTGTCCCAACGGTCGGCTAGCCTGCCGCTGTGCCACTACCCAATTCTGCGGATGCGCCACAGCCCCTCAGGGCTGTCGTTGCGGCGACCAAGAACTGGGTCGAGCGCCTCAGCCCGATCTGGGTCGAGGGCCAGCTGATCGAGATCAAGCGCCGTTCCGGGGCCGTCACCCAGTTCCTGACGATGCGGGACACCCTGGCCGAGGTCTCGGTGACCCTGTCGACGTCACAGGCGGTGCTGGACGCTGCTGGACCGCTCACGGAGGGCACCGTCGTTGCAGCCTGGGTGCGTCCAACGGTGTGGAGCAAGTCGGGCAGCCTGACGTTCGAGTGCAGGGAGTTGCGCCCCTCCGGCGAGGGACGGCTGCTCGCAGCGATCGAGCAGCGCAAGCGCATGCTGCAGGCCGAGGGGCTGTTCGATCCGTCGCGGAAGCGGAGGCTGCCGTTCCTGCCGCGTCGCATCGGGCTGGTGACGGGTGCGAAGAGCGCAGCAGAGCGGGACGTGGTGGAGAACATCGCCCGCCGCTGGCCCGCTGCTGTCGTCGATGTGCGCCATGCGCTGGTGCAGGGGCAGCAGGCTGTGGAGCAGCTGATCGACGCTGTGCGCTCCCTGGAAGCGCAGTCCGACGTGGATGTGATCATCATTGCCCGTGGCGGCGGGTCACTGGAGGACCTGCTGCCGTTCAGTGACGAGGCCCTTGCCCGGGCCGTGTTCGCCTGCCGCACGCCCGTGGTGAGCGCCATCGGCCATGAGACGGACACCCCGATCCTCGACCTCGTCGCCGACGTGCGGGCCTCGACCCCCACCGACGCAGCCAAGCGGGTGGTCCCGGACGCTGCCGCGGAGGCAGAGCTGGTGCGGGCTGCGCTCGGCCGCGTCCGTGCATCGATCGTCGGGCGGGTGGAGTCGGAGCAGCGGCGCCTCGGGGAGCTGCGGAGCCGTCCGGTGCTGCGGGACCCGGCCGCGTTCCTCGCCGGTCACGACGAACGGCTGCATACGGCGCGCGACCGGCTGGGACGGGCGATCGACGGCCGGCTGCGCGAGGAACGACTGGGCCTTGGCCACACCGTGGACCGCATCCGGGCATTGTCTCCGCTCGCGACCCTGCAGCGGGGGTACGCGATCCTTGCCGACGCCTCCGGCGGATCGGTGGAACGCGCCGGGGCAACGGAGCCCGGGGCGACCCTGATCGCACGACTGGCCGATGGCCGCCTGAACCTGACCGTCAACGAGATCGAAGTGCAGGAGTAGCCATGGCCAAGCCAGAACTCAGCTACGAGGAAGCCCGCGAGCAGCTGGTCGAGATCGTCCGGAAGCTGGAGGCCGGCAGCGTGCCGTTGTCGGAGTCGATGGCGCTCTGGGAGCGGGGCGAGCAGTTGGCCACGATTTGCCAGCAGTGGCTGGACGGAGCGAAGGCGAAGATCGATGCCGCCCGCTCGGAGGCATCGGGTGGCAACGGAGCATCGGGCGACAAGGCCTGAGCTGCACGATGGCCACGTTCAGCGGGCAGTACGTGATCGCGCCAGGCTTCCAGGATTCCGACGTCGGTCACTGGCAGACGTTGTGGCAGGCGGAGTTGGGTCCTGCCGTTACCCGGGTCTGCGTGGGCTCATGGGATGAACCGGAACTCGAGGACTGGGTGGCCGGGCTGGACGCAGCGATGACGCCGGGCGCGGTGATCGTCGCGCACAGCCTCGGGTGCCTGACGGCGCTCGCCTGGCTGGGACGGAACCCTGGCATCGCGGCCGGGGCGTTCCTGGTTGCTGTTCCCGATCCGGGGGGCCCGGACTTCCCCGACACCATCACCGGCTTCGCCCGGCCGCTGACCCGGCTGGACGAGAGGCTGCTGCAGGTCGGGTCCACCGACGACCCTTACGCCGGCTGGGACTACACCGTCGCCACGGCTGCAGCGATCGGCGCGCCCCTGGTGGAGCTGGACTCAGCGGGACACATCAGCACGGCCTCGGGCCGCGGACCCTGGCCGGAGGGCCGGGACCTCCTTGCCGGGTTCGTTGCAGGCCTCCCCCATCCTCCGACTTGTCAGAACCACGGGGGGCCCTGGCCCGCTGTGGTTCTGACAAGTCGCTGAACCGGGTTGGGCTCAGCCCTGGGGGCTGCCGCCGATGTTGAACATCCAGGGGGTGCCGTAACGGTCGCTCAGCTGGCCGAACGAGTCTCCCCAGGGCGCCTTCTCGAGCGGCATCGTGATCTCGCCGCCGTCGGCGAGCCCGTCCCAGTAGCCACGGAGTTCCGTCTCGTCGGTACCGCTGACCGAGATCGTGATGCCACCGCTGCTGTCGTCGTACGGCATGCCTTCGGGGGTGTCAGCGCCCATGAGCGTGAAACCGGCCGGCGTGGTGAGCTGGCCGTGCATGATCTTGTCGGCTTCCTCCGGACCGATGCCGGGCATCTGGAATTCCCCGAAGGTGGAGACCGTCAGGTCCCCGCCGAACACGGACTTGTAGAACTCCATCGCCTCGCGCGCGTTCCCGCGGAAGCTGAGGTAAGGGTTGAGTACTGCCATGGTGGTCCCTCCCGTTTGTTGGTTCGCGGCAAGTCTCCTGCAGCCCCCTGACAATTCCGAGGGCCGGCGACGACACCGCCCGTGGGTATTTCCGCCCACCCCATGGGCGCCGCAGGTGAGGTGGGCAGCCGGCCGGCCGGCCCGGCGTCGTCGAGACCCGGGGCCTCGGCGCCGTAGGCTCACTGCGTGAACCGACGATGAGCAAGGTCGACGCCCAGAGGGCGATGCGAGAAGCCAGGTACGCGAGCAACCGGGCGAGCGGCTCAAGCCGTGGCGACGCGGCCCCCGTCGGACGAGCAGCGGCGCCGGCCGCCCGGACGCCGGCTACCCGCACGACTGCAGCCGAGCCCGCTCGTGCCGCCGCAGCCGTCCCGACCCCCGCCACTACCGAAGGTGCGCGTTGCGGGCACAAGTCCATGAACGGCCGGGCGTGCACGCGCGAGGCGGCCCATTCCGAGAAGAACCACCGCTACAGCTGACCGGCGTCGCCGACGCTCACTCCTTCGTGGACTTCCGGTCCTCCTCGCTGAAGGCAACGCTGGCGAGCGGGGCGCCTGCGACCGTCGCAGCCTTGAGGCCGCGGGTCAGCTTCGAGCTCGCGGCGTAGGCCTCCCTGGACTTCCCGCGTGCGTAGGTCAGCGAGCGGTCGGCGCGGACGCCGATGCGGGCGCCGACTTCGATGGCGTCCTGGTCGGCACCCATGTACAGGAACTGCCAGCCGTAGGACTGCTCCTGCCGGGTGATCAGTTCCTTGATCGCCTCGTACGTGAACTCGCTGGAGGCGTTCTCCATGCCGTCTGTCATGATGGCGACCACCACCGTCCCCGGCCGTTCGTCCTCCGGCAGCGCTGCGAGCCTCTCCCCGAGTGCGATCACGCTGCGACCGATCGCGTCCAGCATGGCCGTTGCTCCGCGGGGCTGCAGGTTGAGCGGCCGCACCTCGCGGACGTCGATGGCCACAAAGACGGTCTCGTACTCGTTGTCGAACTGGGAGAGGCTGACGGTGCATTCGCCCGGATGGCTGCGCTGGTCGGCGATGAAGGCGTCGAAGCCTCCCTGGATGTCCTCCTTGATGGAGTGCATCGAACCCGAGCGGTCGAGCACGAACTCGATGTGGGAAAGATCGGGATTGGTCATTTGCTGTCCTTTCTGCGCGGCTTGAAGGTCATGGGCGGACGGCCCGAGGCCGCGTCGTAGCGGGCGACGGCGATGAGCTGGGACGTGATCGAACCCTCGTCGGCGTAGGGGCTGAGCGACTTGCTGCGCGCCAGCCTCGGCGGCACGGAGTTCGGCGCCATGCCGGCGATCTCGGCCAGCCGGCGCATGCTCGTGCCCGCGAGTGCCGATGCAGCCATCGCCTCTCTGAGCGCATCGTCCAGGGCCTTGCCCGCGCCACTCAGCTCCGCGACAACCGTGTCGGGCTCTGTCGCACCGAGCGCGCGTTCGATCGCTTGCTGCGCCTGCTCGGCACTGTCACGCCATCCCGTTTCGTCCATCTTCTGAGCATATGCAACTTCTGCACATAGTCAAGGGCTGCGCGGAATTCTCCACGGGCGCTACCACCGGTTGTGCACGTCCTCCGCCCACCCGTAGATGCCGTCGAACGCGAGGTCGCCGAAGGATCCCGACCAGTAGCCGAAGCACTGGTCGGTGCGCGAGGAGATGATTCCCAGGTCGGTGGCGGCCAACCTGTCGTACTCCGGGGAGAAGGTGGCCTCCAGTCCTCCCCCGGTGACCCGCCAGGGCCGCCGCCAGTCGGCAAGGTCGTAGGTCCACTCGAGCTCTTCGGAGATCTTGTACAGGCGTCCGTCGACGAGGACACCGTTCTCCGTCGAACCGGTGCCCTTCGTCCACCGACCGCCCACCTGGATGCCGATCACGTGCCCTTCGCTGAGGCCGGAACCTGCGCCCCAGTTCCAACTGACGTCGTAGGGCCACCGTCCGCGGCCGTGGTCGAGCACGGCCCAGGACTCCCCCGGCGGCACCGGGAAGCTCGTGCCGACGATCGTGACCGTGCCGGTGGCAGGGAGCGCCACGTCCTTCACCGTGTACTGGAAGCGTCTGCGTGACCACGGCACAACCACCGCAAGGCAGTCGTGAGCCTGCGACCTGTCGACGACCACGTCGAAGCTGGCACCGGGTATCGCTGCGTGGAGCCGGGTGCCGCCGTCCTGGGGCTCGACGTCGATGAACAGTCCCTTCGCTCTCGCCCGTGCCGGCCCGTCGCCGAGGGACGCCGGCAGTTCGACACCGCGGGACGGCAGCAGCGTGACAGCGTTCCCGCGCGCCTGGTGCGTGGCGCGGTCGTAGATCCAGACCTCGTTCACCGCCGCGTAGTCGATCGAGGAGACGGTGAGCGCGAGCACGTGGGTGGGGGTGACGACGTTCCAGTACTCCCACCGCTTGTTGCGGCCCCAGCCGCGCCTACCGCCCACGCCGGACGTGTCGAGCAGCGGGCGCCGGGCCCAGCCGACCGCATCGGGGTTCAGGGAACCGTCCGGCATCGTCAGCGACACCCTTTGGGTCAACTCTCGCTCGGCCATGGCAGCATCATGGCCGCGTTTGGACCTGATCGGTGCTGCCAGGGCACAGCCATGGGCACCGTGTCCGGGCCGGCTGCGACGACACCGGGTCACCTCGTGCCGGGCGTCGCGGGTGAGTTAGCCTCGACTACCGCGACAATGTGCCCGAGCGCGTCGCGGAACCACGGCGTCGGCACGACGGAAGGTGGACCGCTATGACCGCGGAAACGCTGGGGGCCTCGCCTGCGCCGCAGCCCGGCCCTGCGGCGCTGGAGCCCGTGATCGTGTGCGAGAGCGTTGTCCGCATCCACCAGCACGGGCGCATCGAGGTTCAGGCCCTCCAGGGCCTGGACCTGCACGTGGACAAGGGCGAGATGATCGCCGTGGTCGGGCCGTCGGGAGCAGGCAAGTCGACTTTGCTGTCGATCCTCGCCGGCGCCGACACCCCCACGGCCGGCGCCGTGCGCGTCGCCGGTTGGGACCTCACCCGGATGACGGGCAGCGAACGAGTGGCCTATCGACGCGGCGTGGTCGGCCTGGTGCAGCAGCAGACGTCCCGCAACCTCATCCCGTATCTCACCGCCGCCGACAACGTTGCCGTCCCGCTGGGATTGGCCGCCTACCCACGCCGTCTGCGGGCCGCGCGCGCCGCAGAGCTGCTCGACCGGGTAGGGGTGGCCCACTGCGCCGGCAGGCTGCCCCGCCAACTGTCCGGTGGAGAGCAGCAGCGCGTGGCGATCGCCGTCGCGCTCGCCAACGACCCGCCCCTCCTCCTCGCCGACGAGCCGACGGGCGAACTCGACACCGCGACGTCCCACGAGATCTTCGACACCCTGCGGGCGGCGAGCACAGAGGCCGGCGTCACCGTTGTGGTCGTGACCCATGACCCGACCGTGAGCGGACAGGTGGGCCGGACGGTCTCGATCAGGGATGGCCGGACCAGCTCGGAGGTGCTGCGCCACACCGAGCACTCCGAGGACGGTGAGGCGCGCATCGTCGCCCAGGAGTTCGCCGTCATGGACCGGGCCGGCAGGGTGCAGGTGCCGAGGGAGTTCCGGCAGGCGCTCGCGCTCACCCGTCGGGTTCGGCTCGCGCTCGAGGCCAGCCACCTCGAACTGTGGCCGGACGGACGGAAATGAGCGTCCCCCGTCATTACCAGCTGATCGTCGACCTGCGCTCGGTGAGTCGAACCTACGGCTCCGGGCACTCGGCCGTTGCGGCACTGCGCGATGTCTCGATCCAGGTTCCGGAGGGAGAGCTCGTTGCGCTCGCCGGCCGGTCGGGCTCGGGCAAGACGACCCTGCTGAACATCATCGGCGGCCTCGACCGGCCCGACCACGGCGAGGTGGTCGTCGACGGCACCGACCTCGCCCAGCTCGATGAGGCAGGACTCGAGCGGGTGCGGCGCGAAACGGTGGCGTTCATCTTCCAGGGCTTCGGGCTCGTCCCGGAACTCACCGCAGCCGAGAATGTCGGGCTGCCCCTGAGGCTCAGGCGGACGGCACCGGAGGCGAGGGAGAAGCGCGCAGCGTTGCTGCTCGACCTCGTCGGGCTCAGCGAACACGGCGAGCATCGTCCCGACGAGCTGTCCGGCGGCCAGATGCAACGGGTCGCCATCGCCCGGGCGCTCGCCGGCTCACCGCGACTGCTCATCGCCGACGAGCCGACCGGCCAGCTCGACACCGAGACCGGCCTTGCCGTCATGGCCCTCATCCGCGGCGTCGTTGAGGCGGAGGGAATGACCGCCATAGTGTCCACGCACGATCCGGTGATGATCGCACTGGCAGACCGGGTGCTCCGGATCGAGGACGGCGTGCTCGTCGATGACTGATCCGGCAGCTGCCGAGCCGGCCGGGGCAGCGCGGAGGCAGCGGGTGAGGTCCCGCGGCCTGCGTCGGGCTGCGTCCCAGGCTGGTCTCATCGGTGCCCTGCTCGCCGTCTTCACCGTGTGCGCCACCGGAGCCGGCACCTGCGCGCTGCTGCTGACGGTGGGCAACGAAAGCGCGCTGTCTGCGGCCGTCGCACAGGCGGACGGCAGCGAGAACGCCGGCAGCCCCGACATCACGACCGTCGTCGTCACCGGAGAAGACTCCACCGCAGACTCCACCGCAGGGGCCGCTGGCCAGGCGGACGCTGCGACACTCGTACCCATCACCCGGCTGGCACTCACCGAGGCCGCAAAGCCCTACAAGGCCGACGTCTCGCTCTGGACGATCACTCCCATGCTCTTTCTCGCCGGCAGGGATGTGCGGGCCGGCTACCTGTTGGACGCAGACAACATCGCAGCCAACGCCTCGCTGCGCGCCGGAGCCTGGCCCACACCGTCCGCTACAACGGGTGGAGCCATCGCTGTGGCCATCCCCGCCTCGACAGCTGCAGCCCTCCAGGCGATGGTCGGTTCGGAATTCCAGCTGTCCCAGGACCGCCACAACGGCGAGCCGGTCGCTCCGGTGTACACCGTCATCGTCGCGGGCATCTTCGATCCGTCTGACACCCTCACCTGGGGCCGCGAGATCCTTCACGGCCGCGGCTACGAGCCGAGCTACCTCCGGCTGCCCACGTTCGGGCCCTTCGTTGTCGCCCCCGGCACCCTCGAGGCCCTCGCCGCACCCGTCGGCAAGATCTCGGCCGTGCTGGATCCCGACCTCGCCGGCGACGCGGCCGGTGTGCCCACGCTGCTTCGCGGCCTGCAGGGCGTTCCCGAACGCATCAAGAACGCAGCCGGACCGGTGATCAAACCCGTTCGGATGTGGTCGACGTTCGCCGAGGCCTTCGATGACATGCGCGCACAACTGAGCCTCACCAGTGCGCTGGTCCTCGCCGTCCTGCTCATCGTGATGGCCCTCGGCGTCACCACGGCTTCGCTGGTGGCGCGGGTACTCGTCGGCAGGCGCGCCGGCGAGATCACCCTGCTGCGCGATCGGGGTGCCGCCACCTCACAGCTCATGGCGGGCGCAACGACGGAAGCCCTGCTCATCGCCGCTGCGGCCTTCCTCTGCTCCGCCCCGCTCGCCCTCGCTGCCTACGCCGCGGGCGCTCCCGGAGGCGCCTCCGCCGTGTCATGGCTTGCCCCCGTCACGACCAACGGGGCCGTCTTCGTGCTGGCCCTGATCACCGGAGCAGTCCTCCCGGCGGCGGTGGTCGTGATCGCAGCGCTTCCCGAGCGTCCACGACGCGGCCGTCAGGCCATCTCCGGGCCGCTGGCCCGTTCGGGCATTGACGTGATGCTCGCGGTCGTCGCAGCCGTCACCTACTTCCAGCTCCGCTCGCACGTGGTGTCCACGGGCGCGGTCGATCCGCTGCTCGTTGTCGCCCCTGCCGTCTGTGTGGTCGCACTGTCCGCGCTCGTCACCCGCTTGCTGCCTCTCGCGGCGCGGGCGGCGAACTCTGCTGCCCGGCGGGGGAAAGGGGTCGTGCTCCCCCTTGCCGGGTGGCACCTTGCACGCGGTGGTGCCGCTCAGGGCGCCTTCCTCCTGGTGCTGGCCGCTGCGGTCGGCACGCTCGGGGTGACCTTCCTCGGCACCTGGTCGATGTCCCAGGGTGATCAGGCGGCGGCGAGTGTCGGGGCCGACCTTGTGGTCCGACAGGCAGGTGGGCCCGGCACCGCCCGTGAGGTGGCTGAAGCAACCGGAGGAACAGTCAGCCCGGTCGCTGACCGCGCCATCGTCCTCGGCACGAGGCCAGCGGGCGTGCGAGTCGTCGGTGTCGACTCGACGCTGGCCGACGACCTGCTGCGGGGCCGGCTGCCGGACGCAGCACCGTGGTCGAGCGCGATGGCCGGGCTTGCGCCTGCGGTCAGCGGCACACCCCTCTCCGTTGCGGGCGGGCCGCTCGGACTCACTGTCACCGGTGGCCTGGCGGCCGGCGCGGCAGCCCCCGGGGCGGTGATGCCCGTGGTCACAGCAACGCCGACCCTCGTGCTCGCTGACGAGACCGGCTACCGGACAACCCAGGTGGGCGCAGAGGTCGCCCTTGACGGCCGTCCCCACGAAACCCGGCTGCCGATACCGGGCCAGCAGCCACTGCCCGCAGGCACGTGGCGGATCGTGGCGATCGACCTCCACCTCGTGGACCACACCATCGACGACCTGATCGGGTGGGGAAACACCAGCGCGACGATGAACGTCAGCGTCTCCGTCGAAGGCGCAACGTCGGCCGGCGGCGCCTGGGACGTCACGGGCGACCCCGGTCAGGGCGGCGTCCAGCCCGGCGAGGCGACAGCTCACGGCGACACGGTGGACGCCTCGTTCTCCTACTCCGTTCTCGGCCTGTCCTGGGCGGAGGCCCACGCAACGCTGCTGAGTTTTCCCGCCTCCACCCAGGTGCCGGTGATGATGACCGACGCCCTCGCCGGTGAGCTGGGGCTCGCGGCAGGTGACCGGATCGCACTCACCTGGAGCACGACGGCGGTCGAGGCCGTGCTCGTGCGGACGGTGCCGTACGTGCCCTCACACGTGCGGGAGGCCGCCCTGCTCGCCGACCGGACGTCGCTGGAGCGCGCGCTGCTCAGCGCCGGCTTGCTCGACCCGGTGATCGACGCATGGTGGGTGGCCTCCCCTCGACCCGATGCCGCCGAGGCGTTGCGCGCAGCCCACCTTGGTCCGGTCTCCACGCGGGAAGCGGAGACAACGGCACTGCGTGACGGTCCCCTGCGCGGGCCGCTGCGTTTCGCCTGGCTGCTGGCTATCGCTGCGGCCGTCGGCCTCGCTGTGACCGGTGCCGCCGCCCATGCTGCGGCCGAGGCTCAACGCCGGGCGTCCACCATCGCGCGGGTGCGCGCCATCGGGGTGTCGCAGCGCGCTGCGTTCGCCAGTCACCTGCTGCAGCATGCAGCGATCACCACGACGGCCGTGGTGCTCGGCACGATCTCCGGCGCCGTCCTCGCCTGGCTGATGGCACCGGAGCTGGTGGTGTCGTCCCGGGGTCAGCCGGCGATCCCGCCGGCCGTCCTCGTGTGGTCGGTCGCACCGACGGCAGCAGTGGTGGGAGGCATCCTCGTCGGTGGCCTGGTTGCCGGTATCCCCGCTGCGCTCGCGGTCGTCCGGCGATCCACCGTCGCAGCCCTGCGGGCGGGGGATGCACCGTGACCCCGGTGAACCGAAGGCGTGCGGGCGTCCTGCCCTGGCGTGGCGTGTGGCGCCAGTCGGCGGTGGATGCCGCCCCGCTGCTCGTCGGCATGGTCGTCGTTGCGGTCGCAGCCTTCCTTTCCTGCGCCGTCCCGCAGACGCTGGACGCCGCAGCCACCTCGGAGGTGAAGGCGGCCCTGAGCACAAGGGAGCCGATCACCGTCGTCGTAGAGGTGCCAGACGACACCGGCAACGGGCCGAGCTACGACCCTGCCGGTTCCGCTGCATCCATTGGGGAACTGATCGATGCCCGCATGCCCGCAGAGCTGCGCAGCATCCTCGCCGAACCCGTCACGGCCCTGATCGGTCCAGAACTCAAGGCAGGGGCGATCGCCGACCGTCCAGGAAGGGTCCGTTTCGCCTACCTCTCGAGCGCCACCGGGCCTGCCGTCGAGTGGGTCGAGGGCAGGGCGCCCGCTGCGACGCAGAGCTCTGTCAGACTCCCTCCGCCCGATGGGGAACCGGTGATCGTCGAGGTGGCGATCTCCGAGGCCGCGGCAGCCCTGATGGGCGTGCACGCCGGCGCGAAGCTCGAGGTGGACAACATCAACAACGGCCAGCTCCTCGCCGTCAGGTTGAGCGGGATCTACCGCGTCACCGATCCCGCTGACCCGGCCTGGGGGGTGGCCCCCACCCTGCTCAAGCCGCAGCTGATCGGCGGTTCCGCCGCCCTCGCCTCTGTGGGGCTACTCACCTCGGCCGAATCGCTGACGTACGCCGACTTCGCTCTCTACCCGACCGGGATGACCCGCACCTACACCTACACCGTGGTTCCCGGCGGAGTGGACGCGAGGCTCGCCGCGGAGGTTGCGACGCAGGCCCGCGGCCTGGCATCGGGACGCAAGGTCTTCGACATCCCGGGCGCGAGGCCAAGGGTGACAACGCAGCTCGACCGGGTGGTCGGCAGTGCGCTCGCACGCGTGGACGCGGCAACCGCGCAGGCCTCCGTGCTGCTCATCGGCCTGCTGGCGGTTGCCCTGCTCGTCGAACTCCTCGCGGCCGGCCTCCTGGTCGAGCGCAGGGCTGCCGTGCTCGTGCAGTGGCGGGCGCGGGGCGCAACGCTGTCGTCGATCGGCCTCGCCAATGCCGCCGAGTCGAGCCTGCTGGCGGTCGTCGGGGGGCTGATCGGTGTCACCGCGGCGAACCTCGTCGTCGGGGGCCTTCCGCCCTGGGGCTGGATCCTGCCCCCGCTCATCGCAGCTTCACTCCCCCAACCCATCCTCGCCATGCGGGCGGCCGGCCGCTCCTCCGTCGTGCGGCGCCCGTCCACCGGGCGGCGCACCGCGCTCACGGCCGCCCAGGTACGCCGGGTGGGCGCAGAGGCGATGCTGGTGCTCCTTGCGCTCGCCACCCTCGCGACGTTGGTCGTGCGTGGCGTGACCGCCTCCGCCGGGTCGGTGTGGTCGGACACCGTTGTGCTGGCCGCCCCCGTGCTGGTGGCGCTCGCCGTCGCCCTCGGCCTGGTGCGTGCGTGGCCGGGCGTCCTGCGCGTTGCGCGGACGGCTGCCGCCCGCGGGACCGGAGCCGTTCGGCTCCTCGCGGCTGCGCGCACGCGGGCGAGCGGGCTGGCGACCGCTGCGCTGGTGACCGGTGCGGCGATCGCGGCGATAGCGGCGTCCGTGGCCGGCACGGTGAGCCAGGGCCAGGTGGACGCCGCCTGGGACGCGATCGGCGCCGACGCCTCAGTGACCACGACGGCCCCCGGCGGCCTGCCGCCGGCGGTGACGGCGCTTGACGGCGTCCGCGGGACCACGGTCGCGACCGGGACGACGATCACCAACGCCCAGCTGCTCGGTTCACGGCTCGACGCGGCCGTGACCGTCATCGCCGTCGACGCTGAGGCCATGGCCCGGCTGCTGGCTGCCAGCCCCGCCCCCGACGCCCCCCAGCTGGTCTCGCTGACAGCAGGCGACGCCGGCGACCCCGTCCCCGTCCTCTTCACCGGCGGGCAGAGCGCGGAGAGCGCGACGCTGCGCTGGGGGGAGGATGCGGTCCGCGTCCAACCGATGGGCTACGCAGCAGCCCTGCCGGCCAGCGTGACCGGCGAGGGGCCGGTGGTCGTCGTCGATCGTGAACTGCTCGGACGGGCGGCCGGTCACCAGATCCCGGCGACGCAGGCCTGGGTCGTCGGAGGGAGCGCAGCGGCGGACCTCGTCGCCACCCTGGCAGGCGACCCCGACACCTCGGTCGCCACCCGTGGCGACTGGCTCACGGAGCGGACGAACTCGCCCGTGACGCTCGCGCTCGGGTTCCTGTTCGCGGGTGCCAGCACCGTCGCCATAGCGTTGGCCGGCCTCGCTGTCGTGCTGATGGCCGCCTCCGGCTCGTGGGAGCGCACCCGCGCAGCCGCACAGATCAAGGTGCTCGGCCTTCCCCGCGCAGCGGCCGCCCGCATCGGCTGGCTCGAGGCGACGATCCCTGCCGTGGTGGCCAGCGCGGTGGGGATCGCCGTCGGCATCGGGCTGGCCGGCCTCCTTGTGGGGGCACTCGACCTGCGCTCGGTCACGGGCGGCAGCGGGACGCCGCACCTGGTCATCGGGTGGTGGAGCCTCGGGATACCGCTCATCCTCGGGCTGGTGGCGCGGGTCGCCGTCGCTGCGGTAGGCCTGATACATCGCGGCGAACGGCTAGGGCCGCTCCTCCGGGCCGGGTAGGTCGCACCGGGCTTGGTCAAGCTCAGCCAACATCTGGTCCAAGCTCAACCAAAATCTGGTCCAAGGTCAGCAGACAGCTGGTCCCTGAGCCTGAACGAAGGGCGCTTCACTCCTCGAGTGTGCTGAGGTCGCCCTCGTCCTGGCCGAGCGCCCTTGCCTTCAGGACGCGGCGCATGATCTTGCCCGAGCGCGTCTTCGGCAGCTTCTCCGTGAAGTCGATCCAGTCGGGTTTCGCGATCGGCGACAGGTGCGTCGAGACGTGCCTGCGGAGGTCCTCCGCCAGTTCCTGGCTGCCCTCGAACCCCATCCGCAGCACGACGAACACGTGGATCGCGTTGCCCTTCACGTCGTGGGGCAGTCCGATCGCCGCCGCCTCGGCGACGGCCGGGTGCGACACCAGTGCCGACTCGACCTCGGCCGTCCCGAGCCGGTGCCCGGAGACCTTGATGACGTCGTCCGTGCGTCCGATCACCCAGTAGTAGCCGTCCTCGTCCCGCCGGGCCGAGTCGCCGGCCAGGTACTTGCCCGGGTACTTCGACCAGTAGGTGTCGATGTAGCGCTGGTCGTCCTTGTACAGCGTCCGCATCATCGCCGGCCACGGGTTCTTGAGGACGAGGAAGCCCTCATCGCCGTCGGCCACCGGATGGCCCGCCTCGTCGAGGATCTCCGCCTCCTGGCCGTAGAACGGCTTGCCGGCAGAGCCCGGCTTGAGCGGCATGGACGGGGTCGGGCAGATCTGGAACATGCCGGTCTCCGTCTGCCACCACGTGTCCATGATCGGGCACTTGTCCTTGCCGACCACCCGGTGCAGCCACTCCCAGGCCTCCGGGTTGATCGGCTCACCGACCGAGCCGAGCAACCGCAGGGACGACAGGTCGTGCCGGTTCGGCCAGGCCTCGCCGAAGCGCATCAGCGAGCGGATCGCCGTCGGCGCGGTGTAGAAGGTCGTGATCCCGTAGTACTCGATCAGCTGCCACCACCGGTTCGGGTAGGGATAGGTGGGCCCGCCCTCGAACATGAACGACGTTGCCCCGTTCAGCAGCGGCCCGTAGACGAGGTACGAGTGCCCGGTGATCCAGCCCGGGTCGGCCGTGCACCACCAGCGGTCCTCGTCCTTGATGTCGAAGGTGTACTTCAGGGTCGTATAGGTACCCACCATGTAGCCGCCATGGGTGTGCAGGATGGCCTTCGGCTTCCCCGTCGAGCCGGACGTGTACAGGATGAACAGGGGGTCCTCCGCGTCCATCTCCTCCGTCGCGCAGGGCCCGTTGGCGATCGGGAGCGCTGTGAGGTCGTGGTACCAGTGGTCGCGCAGCGGATCCATCGTCACCTCGTGGCCGGTGCGCTTCACCACGATCACGTTCTCCACGGACGGCGAGAACCGGATCGCCTCGTCGACGATGTCCTTGAGCTTGAAGATGCCACCGTTCACCCACGAGCCGTCAGCGGTGATCACCACCTTCGACTCGGAGTCGTCGATCCTGTCGGCCAGCGCGTCGGCGGAGAAGCCGGCGAAGACCACCGAGTGCACCGCGCCCAGCTTGGCGCAGGCCAGCATCGCGAACACCACCTCGGGGATCCGCGGCAGGTAGATGGTCACCCGGTCGCCCTTGCTGATACCCATCGCCTTCATGACGTTGGCCATCTTCATGACCTCGCGGTTCAGGCTGAAGTAGCTGAAGGTCTGGTAGTCGGTGCCGTTCTCCCCCACCCAGATCAGGGCCAGCTTGTTCTTGTACGGCCCCGAAAGGTGCCGGTCGATGCAGTTGTGGACGATGTTCGTCTTCGCGCCGGTGAACCACTTGTAGAACGGCGGGTTGGAATCGTCCAGCACGGTGTCCCACGGCCGGTACCACTCGAGCTCCGCTGCGCGGTCGGCCCAGAAGCCCACGGGGTCGGCGGCAGCGGCGGCACGCAGTTCGGTGTCCTCCGGGCCGAAGGACGGGTCAGGGTTGTACATCAGCGCCTCCTTGGATCACGCGAGAGCCTAGGACTCACCGGTACCCGTCCGTAACCCCTCGCCTGCGCCCCTGGGTGTTCGGCAGACTTGGCCCGTGATCATCGCCCGCGCCGACACACCCGCCGGCGAGGTCGTGCTGCGCAGGCGCGACGATGTCGAAGAGTTGGTGGTCAACGGGGTGTTCGCGATGGACTCGGCAGAGGTCACCTCGGAACTCGCCCTCGCCGATGCCGCCGGATCCCCGCCCGGACGCGTCCTCGTCGGCGGCCTCGGCCTCGGCTACACGGCAGCACGCCTGCTGGACGCGGGCGCGGAGCTGATCCGGGTCGTCGAACTGGCCGATCCGCTCATCACCTGGGCCCGCGAGGGGGTCACCGAACAGCTGGGACGGGTGGCAGCCGACCCGCGGGCGGAACTGGTGGACGGTGACATCGTCGACCAGGTGGACGGCACCTGGGACGCGATCCTCCTCGACGTCGACAACGGCCCCACCTTCCTGATCCACGACCACAACCGGCGGGTGTACGCGGAGGCCTTCCTCCGCAGGTGCCTGCGGGCGCTCGCCCCTGGCGGACGCCTTGTGGTCTGGTGCGAGACGGCGAGCCCGGCGCTCGCGTCCACCCTCGAACGGATCGCCGGCAGGGTGGAACTGATCAGCGTCCCTGTCACCCGCCAGGGACGCAGCTTCGACTACGCCCTCTACCGAGTTGTCAGAACCACAGGACGCTATAGCCTCCTGTGGTTCTGACAACTCGGTGGGATGGGGGCTAGAGGAGGGAGCCCGGGTCATCGGGGACGTCGACGGCGTGCTCCTGCAACGCCTCCAGTGGCACCAGGTCGAGCACGGCGGCGTTGGTCGCCGCCAGCACCACCGGGGCAGCAACGCCAGCCGCATAGGCGCGCGCCCAGTTCACAGCCGTGACACACCACCGGTCCCCCGGCACGAGACCGGGGAAGCCGTACATCGGCATCGCCGCTGTGAGGTCGTTGCCGATGCTGCGCTGGTGGTCGAGGAACTCCCGCGTCACCACCGCGCAGATGGTGTGGCTGCCCACATCGTCCTCGCCGGTGTTGCAGCAGCCGTCGCGGAAGAACCCGGTGACCGGGTCCGTGCCGCAGAGCTGGAGCTCGCCGCCGAGGACATTGCGTTCCATCAGATGCCCACGTCCTCCAGCAGGTCGGTGACCAGGGCTGCGATGGGCGAACGCTCCGAGCGGGTGAGGGTCACATGGGCGAACAGCTGGTGGCCCTTCAACCGCTCGACGACGGCGACCACGCCGTCGTGGCGTCCCACCCGCAGGTTGTCGCGCTGTGCGACGTCGTGGGTGAGCACGACCCGCGAGTTCTGCCCGATGCGGCTCAGCACGGTGAGCAGCACGTTGCGCTCGAGCGACTGCGCCTCGTCCACGATCACGAACGCATCGTGCAGCGAGCGTCCGCGGATGTGGGTCAGCGGCAGCACTTCGAGCATCTCCTGCGCGAGAATCTCGTCGATCACGTTCTTGCTCGTCACAGAGCCGAGCGTGTCGAAGACCGCCTGGCCCCAGGGCGACATCTTCTCGTTCTCGCTGCCGGGCAGGTAGCCGAGCTCCTGGCCGCCGACGGCGTACAGCGGCCGGAACACGATCACCTTGGAGTGCTGGCGGCGTTCGAGCACGGCCTCCAGGCCGGCGCACAGGGCCAGCGCCGACTTGCCGGTGCCGGCCCGTCCACCCATGGAGATGATGCCGATGTCGGGATCCTGCAGCAGGTCGAGCGCCACGCGCTGTTCTGCGGAGCGGCCGTGGATGCCGAAGACCTCGCGGTCCTTCACCAGGCGGACGGAGCCGTCGGGCAGCACGCGTCCGAGCGCTGAGGAACTGGAGCCGTGCAGGACGACCCCGGTGTGGCAGGGCAGGTCCAGCGCCTCCGGAACGACGACGCTGCCCTCGGAGTACAGGTGCTCGATCGTCGCCGTCGTGACGTCCACCTCCGCCATGCCGGTCCAGCCCGAGTCGGGGGTGATCTCGTGGCGGTACTCCTCGGCAGCAAGGCCGACAGCTGAGGCCTTCACCCGCATGGGCAGGTCCTTGCTGACCAGCACGACATCGTTGCCCTCGGCCCGGTAGTTCAGCGCGACAGCAAGGATACGGGAGTCGTTGTCGCCCAGCCGGAAGCCCGGTGGGAGCACCTCGGGGTCGGTGTGGTTCAGCTCGACGCGCAGCGTCCCCTCCACCTCGTTGACCGGGATCGGGGCATCGAGACGGCCGTAGCGGATGCGCAGGTCATCGAGGTCGCGCAGGGCCGTGCGGGCGAAATAGCCGAGTTCGGGATGGTGGCGTTTCGCCTCCAGCTCGGTGATCACCACGATCGGGACGACCACGTTGTGCTCGGCGAAGTTCCGCAGGGCATGCGGATCGCTGAGCAGGACGGAGGTGTCGATCACGAAGGTCTTCAGCGCCAGCGCGGACTCACGGTTACCTGCGAAAGCGGTCCGGGTCGAGGAGCGGGGCATTGTCGTCCTGTCCGAGCCGCACGCCACCACGTCCGGCTCACGTGGTAGTCAGCCGAAGGGGCTCGGGCCTGGTGCGGACCCGCGGGTTGCACGGTGGCAACGACGCATCTGGTGCCTCTCGAGCGACGGGAGGACCCCCGTCCTGTCATCGAGAGTAGGCCGCGCCGAAGCACCGACAAATGGCGACACGCCGCCCGTGGGGTGCAGGCAACCCGTTCGTAATGTTGCCGCCACAACCCCGTTCCCTGTTCGTCTTCATAGACTCCTGACCATGCCTGCAGCTCCGAGTTCCCCGATCGCTCCCGTCGCCAACCAGGTGACCGGTGACCACTACCGCATCACCGTCCTCACGTCCCGGATGCTGCGGCTGGAGTACTCCCCGGAGGGACGCTTCGAGGACCGCGCCACCCAGATGGTGGTGAACCGCGACCTCGGGCCCGTCGAGTTCCAGGTCGTGCGGGACGCTGCCGGCGTGCACGTGTTCACGGAGGCGCTGATCCTCGACTACGACGAGCAGGCGTTCTCGGCATCAGGGCTGACAGTGCGCCTTGCCGGGCCGTACGGCTACCACAGCCAGTGGCGCTATGGCGTGCCGAACGAGCCGAACATCTACCATCGCGGCAACCTCGGCGGCACAGCACGCACTCTCGACATGATCGACGGCGCCTGCGCTCTCGAGGACGGGCTCGTAGCGACCAACGGCTACGCCGTGCTGCCCGACGACACCATCGCGATGGCCGGAGACTGGGTGGCGCCACGCGTCGCGGGCACCACGGACATCTACTACTTCGGCTACGGCTACGACGCGGCCGGGGCTGTCCGCGACTTCTACCGGCTCACCGGGCCGCAACCGCTGCTGCCGCGGTGGGCACTCGGCAACTGGTGGAGCCGCTACTACGCCTACTCCGCCACGGAGTACCAGGCAATGATCGAGCGCTTCGAGGCAGAAGACCTGCCGTTCAGCGTCGCCGTCGTCGACATCGACTGGCACTGGATCGACGTCGACCCCAAGTACGGCACCGGCTGGACCGGCTACTCCTGGAACACCGACCTCTTCCCCGACCCGCCGGCCTTCCTTGCCTGGCTGCACGAGCACGGGCTGAAGGTGACGTTGAACACCCATCCCGCCGACGGCGTCCGCGCGTACGAGGACCGGTACAGCCAAATCGCCACCCGCATGGGCATCGACCCGGCTTCCGGACTGCCGGTGAACTTCGACATCGCCAACCCCGACTTCCTGAAGGCCTACTTCGAGGAACTCCACCACCCGCTGGAGGCCCAGGGCGTCGACTTCTGGTGGCTGGACTGGCAGCAGGGCAGTTTCACGTCGATGCCGGGCCTCGACCCGCTCTGGATGCTGAACCACTACCACTTCCTCGATTCCGCTCGGGACGGGAAGCGCCCGATCACCTTCTCGCGGTACGCCGGCCCGGGCTCACACCGTTACCCGGTGGGGTTCTCCGGCGACACCGTCACCTCGTGGGCGAGCCTCGACTTCCAGCCGTACTTCACCGCGACAGCCGCCAACATCGGGTACGGCTGGTGGAGCCACGACATCGGCGGCCACATGTTCGGCATCCGCGACGACGAGCTGGCGACCCGCTGGTTCCAGCTGGGGGCCTTCTCGCCGATCAACCGGCTGCACTCCACCAAGGACGTCTTCGCCGGCAAGGAGCCGTGGAAGTACTCCGCGCCGGCCCGGACGGCGATGGGTGAGAGCCTTCGCCTGCGTCACCGGCTGATCCCGTACCTGTTCACCATGGGCGAGCGGGCCCACCGGCTCGGTGAGCCGCTGGTGCGTCCGCTGTACCACCTCGACCCACGGCCGGAGGCCCTCGCTTCGAAGAACTCCTTCGCCTTCGGCAGCGAGTTGCTGGTCGCGCCGCTGACCACGCCGGCCGACCGCCGCACCATGCTCGCCCAGGTCACCACCTGGCTACCGGCCGGGGACTGGACCGACTTCTTCACCGGCGTCCGGTACTCCGGCGGACGCACCGTGCAGCTGCACCGGCCGCTGGACGGCTACCCGGTGCTGGCGCGGGCCGGCGCGATCGTGCCGCTGGCCGACGGGCTGGAGGTCGGCAACCCGGACGCCTTCGAGCTGCACGTGTTCGCAGGCGCAGACGGCAACTTCACGCTGTACGAGGACGACGATGCGGCAGAACCGCGCGCCGTGACCACCCGGTACCGCTACGACCAGCCCGCCGGCCAGCTCGTGATCGAGTCGGCGTCCGGGGCACTCGACCTGGTGCCGGAGGTCAGGGCGTACCGCGTGGTGGTGCACGGGCTGGACGCGGTCGGTGCAGCCACGGCGGACGGCACGGTGCTGGCGGCGGAGACCGCTGCCGGCCCACTGGTGATCGAGCTGTCTGTTGTCACCGCTGAGGGGGCGACCGTGAGGCTCACGGGTGAGCGGCGCGCGTCCGACAATCGCGTGGAGTCGCGCGTCTTCGATCTTCTCTCGACAGCCCAGATCGAGTATCCGCTGAAGGACAGCATCTGGCGGATGCTCCGGGACGAGACCGACACCCTGCGCCGCGTCTCCGCCCTGCAGGTGATGGACCTCGAGCCCGCCTTGCAGGCAGCGCTCAGCGAACTCCTGCTCGCCTGACGCGGACCGAATTGGGGACGGTTCCAACTCGGTCCATCTCCGGCGAGAACGGTCCCTGAGGAGCGCTCGCGAGGAACGAGCGAACGCGTCACGAAGGGCCGCCGTCCCACCCCCAACCCGACCGAAATGGAACCGTCCCCAAACTCGGTCCAACCCCGAGAACGGTCCCTGAGGAGCACTCGCGAGGAACGAACGAACGCGTCACGAAGGGCCGCCGTCACGCCTCGAACCGGACCGAAATGGAACCGTCCCCAACTCGGTCCAACCCCGAGAACGGTCCCTGAGGAGCACTCGCGAGGAACGAACGAACGCGTCACGAAGGGCCGCCGTCACACCTCGAACCGGACCGAAATCGGAACCGTCCCCAACTCGGTCCAACCCCGAGAACGGTCCCTGAGGAGCACTCGCGAGGAACGAACGAACGCGTCACGAAGGGCCGCCGTCCCACCCCCAACCGGACCGAGTCGGAACCGTCCCCAACTCGGTCCAACCCCGAGAACGGTCCCTGAGGAGCGCTCGCGAGGAACGAGCGAACGCGTCACGAAGGGCCGCCGTCACGCCTCGAGGAAGCGCTCGATTGACTCAAGGATCGTGGTCGTGGCTGCGAAGGTATCCCGCCAGCCGGTGCCCACGAACCCGTGGACCGAGTTGGAACCGTCCCCATCTTGGTCCGGACCAACGACCCCCTCCGCTCTGCAGCGAAGTGGGGAGCCGTCGCCGACGCCAGGCTCAGCGGCCGTAGCGGCGCTCGCGCTGGGCGTAGGAGCGCAGCGCGCGGATGAAGTCGACCTTGCGGAAGTCGGGCCACAGGGCCTCGCAGAAGTAGAACTCGCTGTGCGCCGACTGCCAGATAAGGAAGCCGGACATGCGCTGCTCGCCCGAGGTGCGGATGATCAGGTCGGGGTCGGGCTGGCCGGCGGTGTAGAGGTGCTCGGAGATGTGGTCGATCTCGAGGGTCTCCGCCAGCTCATGGAGGGATGTGCCCTTCTCTGCCTCGCTGGCGAGGAGCGAGCGGAACGCGTCCCGCAGCTCGCGGCGCCCGCCGTAGGCGACGGCGACATTGACGTGGATGCCGCCCTCCCTCTTCAGCTCCGCCGCGCGCAGGCGGTCGGCCATGTCGTCGGGCAGCATGGCGAGGTCGCCCACCACCTGGACGCGATAGCTGGTAGCCAGGTCGGTGACGAGGTTCTCGATGACCCGCAGCAGCGGGGCGACCTCGTCCGAGCCCGAACGGGTCAGGTTGTCGGTGGAGAGCACCCACAGAGTGACCACGCCGATGCCGAGGTCGGAGCACCAGTCGACGAACTCGCGCAGCTTGTCCGCACCGGCCTGGTACCCGACAACGAGAGAGCTGTCGGGAGCGTTGGTGCGTGCCCAGCGGCGGTTCCCGTCGGCAAGCACGGCGACGTGGCGAGGCAGCGCCGTGCGGTCGAGTTGGGCCAGCACCTGGGTCTCGTAGGCCGAATACAGGAAGCCGAGCGGTTGCAGCTTGTTCAGCCTCTCGCGAATTCGCAACCTCTCGCGAACCCGCAGCTTCATGACAGCACCTTATCGCCGCTGGCGAGACCCGGGCGGCACCAACACCGCAGGCCAGTGAGCGATCAGACCGTCCATAGAGTGGTCACGGTTCTTGAACGCCACCGGAACCTACGCTAACGTAACTTACTGAACCGTAGGTTGGAGGGTCAGGATGCTCGAAGCGGTGGCCGTGCCGGTGACCCCGGACAAGCCGCGTCTACGAGGCTGGCTCCACCTGGGGATGACCCCCCTCGTGGTTGTCGGTGGCGTGATTCTGGTGATCCTGGCCCCCAGCCTGACGGGCAAGATCGGTGTGGCCGTCTGGCTGGCCGGCGCGCTGCTGCTGTTCGGGACCAGCGCCGCGTACCACCTCGGGAACTGGGAGCCGGCAACCAAGGCGGCCCTGCGTCGCTGGGACCACGCGAACATCTTCATCTTCATCGCCGCCACCTACACCCCCCTCGCCCTGGCGCTGCTGCCGGCAGACGAGGCCGTCAAGCTGCTCATCCTGATCTGGTCGGTCGGCGTGATCGGGCTGGTCGTGCGGGTGTTCTGGCACACGGCGCCGCGCTGGCTCGACGTGGCCTGCTACCTCGGCATGGGGTGGGCCGGCGTCGCCTGGCTCCCGGCGTTCTGGGCGCAGAGCCCGCTCGTCGTCGGACTGATCGCCCTCGGCGGGGTGTTCTACACCGTCGGCGCGGTGATCTATGGACGCAAGTGGCCCAACCCGTCGCCCGCATGGTTCGGTTTCCACGAGATCTTCCACGCCTGCACCCTCGCTGCAGCCATTTGCCACTTCGCAGCCATCGCGGTCGCCATCTTCGGCTGAGTATCGTCTGCGGCATGCTGCTGTCCGATCGAGATATCCGTGCAGAGATCGCCGCCGGACGGGTGGTCCTCGAACCCTACGACGACGCGATGGTGCAACCGTCGAGCATCGACGTGCGGATCGACCGCCTGTTCCGGCTCTTCGACAACCACAAGTACGCGGTGATCGACCCCGCCGAGGAGCAGCCCGACCTCACCCGCCTCATCGAGGTCGCCCCGGACGAGCCGTTCGTGCTGCACCCCGGCGAGTTCGTCCTTGCCAGTACCTACGAGCTGGTCACCCTGCCCGACGACATCGCCGCCCGCCTCGAGGGCAAGTCGTCGCTGGGCCGGCTCGGGCTGCTGACCCACTCGACGGCCGGCTTCATCGACCCCGGCTTCTCCGGACACGTGACGCTGGAGCTCTCCAACGTCGCGACCCTGCCGATCAAGCTCTGGCCCGGCATGAAGGTCGGCCAGCTCTGCTTCTTCCGGCTGTCCTCACCGGCGGAGCAGCCCTACGGCTCCCCCACCCACCAGTCGCGCTACCTGGGCCAGCGCGGCCCGACCGCCAGCCGCTCGTTCCTGAACTTCCACGTCACGAAGCTCCCGGACTCCGACTGATCCCGCGATCAGTTGACGCGGCTCCACAGGGCTGTGCGGAGCTCGACGAGGTCGGAGGTCGGCGGGAAACACACGGTTCCCCGGCAGACATAGACGCCCGGCTCGGTACGGTCATCGAAGTGGTGTGCGAAGCCCTGCGTCCCGGCAGACCCGGTGAGCACTGCCGTGCCGATCGGGGCCATCCGCCAGGTCGCGCGGGCGTCCTGGCCGAGCGGGTCGCCGATCACAACGGCAACGGCCGGACGCAGCCCGGTGCGCGCCTCATCGGCCACCAGCGCGTCGAGCAGCGCCGAACCGGCGAACCGGGGGGCCTGCTCAAGCATCCCGCGGATCGTCCCTGCTGCCAGGTCGGCCCGTTCGATGAGGGCTGCGTCGTCGGCGAGCAGGCCCACCAGCCGTAGCGCAGCGATCAGCGCACTCGTGCCCGAGGGCGTCGGGTTGTCGCTGACGTCGCGGGCACGGGCGAACAACTGCTCGGCATCGGCTGCGGCATCGTGGAACCCGCCGTCAGCTGCACCGAAAAGCTCGAGTGCCTGCGCCAGCAACTCCTGAGCCCGGCGCAGCCACTCGGCGTCCCCCAGCGCGCCGGCCAGCCGGGCGAGGCCCAGCGCGACGGCGCCGTAGTCCTCCGCGAACCCGGCAACGGCCGACGCCTCGCCGGCGAGCGAGCTGCGGCGCAGCCGTCCGTCCCAGTGGTCGCGCCACAGGCAGTCGGCGGCACCTTCGGCCAGCTCCAGCCAGCCCGGCTCGTCGAAGACCGCCGATGCCCAGACGAGCGAATCGATCGCCCAGCCGTTCCAGGCGGCGACGACCTTGTCGTCCCTCGCGGGTGCGAAGCGCAGCTGCCGCTCGGCGAGCAGCTTCGCCGACACTGCGGCCAGCCGGGCAGCGTCCGGGTTGCCCCGTAGCTGCAGTGTCGAGAGGCCGTGCTCGAACGTGCCGCTGGTTGTGACGTGGAAGACCTCTGCTGCCCAGGCACCATCGGTCTCGCCGAGGGCGTCGGTGAGCAGTTCTGGCGTCCAGCAGTAGTAGATGCCCTCGTGCTGCATCCCGCGGCTGTCGAGGCTGTCGGCGTCGAGGCTGGAAGCGAATCCACCCGACGGCAGCAGCAGCTCCCGCTCCAGCCAGCCGACGATGCCGCGCACCACCCGCTCGCACTGCGCGCGAAGCAGGGGGTCATGGTCGGGGACGCGCCGCCAGCCACGGGTGTAGCTGCCCAGCAGCAGTGCGTTGTCGTACAGCATCTTCTCGAAGTGCGGCACCACCCAGCCGGCATCGACGCTGTAGCGGGCGAAGCCGCCACCGATCTGGTCGTGGATGCCGCCGCGCGCCATCGCGTCGAGCGTGCGCTGCGCCACGTCGAGCGAGCCGGGCTCGCCCTTCACCAGCAGGGCGTCCACCAGCAGGGGCGCAGGGAACTTCGGCGCAGTACCGAAACCCCCGTGGATCGGGTCGAACTCACTGCTGAGCCGGTCGAGGGTGCCCCAGACGTCGACCTTCGGCGTCGTGGCAGGGGCGGGCTCGAAGGCGTCCGCCAGGTGGGCAGCGATGGCAGAAGCGCTCGCGTCCGCCTCGTCGCGGCGCTGCCGCCAGGCGGTGTCGATCGCCGTGACGACCTCCGCGAAGGACGGCATGCCGCCGGTGCGCACCGGCGGGTAGTAGGTGCCGGCGAAGAACGGCAGGCCCTCAGGGGTGAGGAAGACCGTCATCGGCCAGCCGCCGGAGCCGGTGAGTGCCTGGGTGGCTTTCATGAACACCGCATCAAGGTCGGGGCGCTCCTCGCGGTCGACCTTGATGGCGACGAAGTTCGGGTTCACCAGCGCCGCGACGTCCGGGTCGGAGAACGACTCGTGCGCCATCACGTGGCACCAGTGGCAGGCGGCGTAACCGACCGACAGCAGGATCGGACGGTCCGAGGCCCGCGCCTCCGCGAGCGCTTCGGGGCCCCATTCGCGCCAGTCGATCGGGTTGTCGGCGTGCATCCGCAGGTACGGGGACGTGGCCTCAGCTAGGCGATTCACACCCGGCAGCATAGGTCAGGGCACGCAGGCCCTACTCCAGCGGCGACGCAGGTGAGTCCGGCGTGGTCGCTGCCGGGGCACCCGTCGGCTCCTCCTCGAAGTCGATGCGGTTCAGGTTGCGCCGCATGCTCCAGTACAGGAACCCGATCAGGCCGAGCAGGAGGACCACCATCAGCAGCGGCAGCCAGGACGGCGTCATCGGCCCCGGACCTAGATCGAGTAGCACCATGGGTCAAGGCTAGTCCCGCTCGCGTCCCGCAGCCCCGCGAACAGGTCGGACTCGGGAAACGTCACCGGCACCGTCGAGCGCACCAGCTCGAAGTCCTCCGTCGGCCAGCCCGCCTTCTGGATCTCCAGCGGCACTGCGAACCACCGACCGTCCGGGTCGATCTGGGTGGCGTGTGCGAGCAGTGCGGCGTTCCGCACCTCGAAGAAGTCCGCGCAGGGGATGAACGTCGTCAGCCGGGTCTCTGTCTCATCGGAGCCCATGTGCTGCAGCCACTCGGTGTACGGGTTGCCCAGACCGGCCTGATGCATGGCAGCGTCGAGTGCTGCGAACCGTCCCCGGTGCAGCGAGCGGTCGTAGTAGACCTTCGCCACACGCCACGGGGCACCGTGCTCTGGCCAGGCCTGCGGGTCGGCGGCGGCGGTGACCGCCGCCATGGAGATCTTGTGGCACATGATGTGGTCGGGGTGCGGGTAGCCGCCGTTCTCGTCGTACGTCGTCAGCACCTGCGGACGGAACTTCCGGATCACCTTCACCAAGGGCCCGGCAGCCACCTCGGGGTCGAGCAGTGCGAAGGCCTCCGGCGGCAGCTCTTCGTCACCCTCCGGCATCCCCGAATCGATGTAGCCGAGCCACACCTGCCGGATGCCGAGGATCGCAGCAGCCTTCTCCATCTCCGCGCGGCGCAACTCAGCGAGGTTCGCCTCGTTCTCCGGGCTCTCCATCTTGGGGTTCAGGATCGAGCCCCGCTCGCCACCGGTGCAGGTCGCCACCATCACCTCGACGCCCTGGGCCACGTAGTACGCGGTGGTCGCAGCGCCCTTGCTCGACTCGTCGTCGGGATGGGCGTGGACGTGGAGTAGCTTCATGCCCCCATTCTGGACACCCGTGGCCGTGCGTCCAATCCCGGCGGTGGAGAATGGACGCCGTGACCGACGACGCCGCAGCCCGCCTCGCCCGCAGGTACCCGCAGCAGCGCACCGGGCGATGGTGGATCCCCGCGGCCCTCGTCCTTGCCGCTGCCGGCGGGTTGTGGCTGTTCTGGGCCGGCAGCTACGGCGCGACCGGGACGATCACTGCCCGCGTGGACGCCTTCGAAGTGCGCTCCGACACCGTCATCGGTGTCACCATCACCGTCGACAGGCCCGATCCATCTGTCGGAGCGGATTGCCTGGTCTTCGCGCAGGCCGTCACCTACGACAGGGTCGGAGAGACCCGGGTGCGGGTCGAGCCGGGAGGCACGAGCCTCACAACGATCCGGTTGGAATTACGCACCTTCAAGCGGGCGACCACTGCTGCGGTGGACTCCTGCCGTACGGCGGGCTGATGGAAGTCGGATAACCTGCAACCATGACCGACTTACCCATCACCTGGTTGACCCAGGAGGCGTTCGATCGCCTCACCTCCGAACTTGAGTACCTCAAGTCGGAGGGCAGGACGAAGGTGACGGCGAAGATCGCGCAGGCCCGCGAGGAGGGTGACCTCAGCGAGAACGGCGGCTACCACGCCGCCCGCGAGGAGCAGGGCCACCAGGAGGCGAGGATCCGCCAGTTGGCAGCGATGCTCGAGAACGTCCAGGTGGGCGAAGCACCCATCGGCGCGGAGGCAGTGACTCCTGGCGCAGAGGTGACCGTCTACTACGACGGCGACAAGAAGGACACCGACACGTTCCTGCTCGGCTCGCGCGAGCTCATCGATGTCGACGAGTCGGTCGAGATCGAGGTGTTCTCGCCGCAGTCACCGATGGGCGCTGCGATCCTCGGGCACAAGGTGGGCGACACAGTCGGCTACCGCGCGCCCAACGGCCGCACCATCCAGGTCACCGTCGCCAAGGTCAAGGCTTTCGGCGCCTGATCAGTCTCTGAACGACGGGGACGGTTCCTGCGGTTCATCTGAACCGGAGGAACCGTCCCCTTTGTTCAAACCGGAGGAACCGTCCCCGTTGTCGAGGCGAGCTGCGCGATCACTTCCGCGGCCTCGGCTGGAGACAACGCACCCGACGCCACCTCGCTGAGCACCTGCTCGCGGGTCATGGCGGTGATCGGCTCAGCCTCGCCGGCCAGCCCCAGCTTCATGAGCAGTGCCGTGAAACGGGCCCGGGCGGTCGGGTAGGAGACACCGAGGTGCTTCTCCACCTCCCGCAGGTTCCCCCGGGACGCGAGGAAGACCCGCAGCAGTTCGACGTCCCTGGCCTCAAGGGCGCAGAAGTCGCAGTGACCGAACTCACCGGCCAGCTCGGAGCCGCAGTTGCGGCAGCCGAGCCGCGTGGTGATCAGGTCACCGCCGCAGACCGGGCAGTCGGACGGCGCCCGGTACTTCGGTTCGGTGGTCACCGCTGGTCCGCGTGGGCGGTGCCGGCCTGGATGTTCGCCCAGCCCATCACCACACCGACGTCGAGGCGTGCCGAGCCGTTGCCGAGCACGACCTCGTCCACCTGGCCGGTATGGGCGCCGCTCCAGCTCACCTTGCCCAGCTGCGCGTCGCCGTGGACGGTGACGTTGGAATCATCGGCGAGGTCGATGGTCAGCTGGCCCGACTCCACCCGCACGCGCGAGCGCCCGGTGGTGATGGTGCCCTTCAGGGTGGCGGAGCCCGCCTGCACCAGGACGTCGTTGGCTTCCGCGACCCCGGACAGCTCTGCGCCACCCGCCGTGACGCGCACCTTGCCGAGGTAGGGCAGGTCGGTGCAGGTGAGGTGGCCGGCGGTCACCTCGACGTCGACGATGATGGCCGGGTTGATGCGCAGGTACAGCTCCTTGCCGAGGCCCATGGCGCGCAGGTCGTCGAAGCTGCGGGGCGGGCGCAGGATGCTGAAGCCGTCGAGGCTGGGACCGAGCTCGCCGTCGCTGGTGATCTCGAGGACGGAGCCGTTGCGGCGCAGCACGTGCGGACCCTCTGCGGAGGCGGTGGCAACGGTCGGGTCGCCGACGATGCGGACGCGGCGTCCGACGGCATGCACGGAGATGCGGTCGACACCCTTGCTGCCGGTCGGACGGCGGCGTCCGGTGCCCGGGGAGGACGACGCGGGCCCGGGCTGGCCGAACACCTCACGGGCGTACGGCGGGAACTGGCGACGGTCGGCTTCCTCATCCTCGGGCTCGTCCTTCAGTTCTTCGTTGGTCGGCTCCGCCGGCTTCGGCTCCGGTGAAGCTGCCTTCAGTTCGTCGATGCGGCGCGCGGCCTCGGAGGCGTCGATACGGCCGGCGGCCAGGTCCTCAAGGATCGGACCCAAATCAGGAGTGCTCATGCCCTCAGCTTAGGGCCAACTTTCCATAAAGGAAAGTCCAGCTTTCTATTCTCTTAGTTCTGTCTGCAGTTCCCCATCGAAGCGCGACGGATCGAGCCCGCGGATGAAGGCCACGCCGAACGCAAGGACCGGGATCACCAGCAGCGCACCGACGATGCCGGCCAGTGTCGCGCCCACGGCGAGACCGATCAGGACGGCGAGCGGATGCAGCGAAACGGCCCGGCCGAGCAGGATCGGTTGCAGGAAGTGACCCTCGGTCTCCATCACCGCAACCGTGATGCCCAGCATGATCAGGGCACTGACCGGGCCGTGTGTGACGAGCGCGAGCGCGCACGCGACCGTCCCGGCAAGGACGGCACCCACGACGGGGACGAAGGCCGTGACGAACGTCAACGCGAACAGTGCCAGCGGGATCGGGAGCTGCAGGGCGAGCGCGCCGATCAGGATGCCGACGGCGTCGACGAGGGCAACCAGCACCTGCGCGCGCATGTAGGAGACGAGCGATGCCCACCCGCGCTGGGACGCCCGCGCGGTCGCTTCCTCGTAGTGGCTCGGCACGAGCTTGGTGGTCGCCGCCCAGATGTGGCGCCCGGAGGCAAGGAAGAAGAAGGCTGCGATCAGGGCGATGGCGAGGCCGGCGAGGAAGTGGCCGACGCCAACACCGGCGCGGCCGGCAGCTGCGGCGAGATCAGCACGTGAGTTGTTGACCCAATCCGTGATCTGGGCGAGGTAGCTGTCGAGTTGGGCCTGGTCGATGTGCAGCGGCCCGCTGGCGAGCCAGCCGGAGAGGGTCTGGAACGCCTCCAGCGACTTGGTCCACAGCTCGGGCCACTCCTTCGCGATCTGGGCCCCGACGAGCAGGAAGACGCCGCCGACGACGAGCGCCATGACCAGCAGGCACCCGGCGGCCGCGAGGGCCGGCGGCCAGTTCCAGCGCCGGAGAAGCCCGTTGAGTGGGCTCAGCAGGGCCGTCAGCAGCACGGCGACGGCGAGCGGGACGGCAACGCCGGAGAAGTACTGCAGCCCCAGCCAGAGCAG
Source organism: uncultured Actinomycetota bacterium (assembly GCA_963799235.1). GTDB lineage: Bacteria > Actinomycetota > Actinomycetes > Propionibacteriales > Propionibacteriaceae > Propionicimonas. The sequence goes on from CAWCWL010000003.1 coordinate 174,677, forward strand.
CGCGACGAAGCCGGCGACAACCAGCAGGCGCCAGGCCCAGTCGGAGGCGGTCACAAGTCCCTGCGGGACGCGGGATCCCTGGGCGGTCGGGTCGGCACGGCGCGAGCGGGGAGTGAGCACGCTTCACTGTAGCCAGCGCCGCACCGCCGAAACCTCGGGCGTGACCCCGACGTCCCCCCTCCTCACCCCCGGACGGCCACTAGGGTGGCGCGGGTGAGGAAGCCACTGTCCGAGCAGGTCGCCGCTGACTGGGCAGCGGCCCTTGCCCCCGTGGAGCCCGTGATCGCACGGATGGGCGACTTCCTGCGGGCGGAGCTGGCGGCCGGCCGCGACTACCTTCCGGCAGGGCCGAACGTGCTGCGGGCGTTCACCCGGCCGATGGCTGACGTGAAGGTGCTGGTCGTCGGCCAGGACCCCTACCCGACCCCCGGCCACGCCGTCGGGCTCTCCTTCTCCGTCGCACCCGACGTGCGGCCGCTCCCCGGCAGCCTGCGGAACATCTACACCGAACTACAGTCCGACCTCGGCATCGAGCCTGCGGCCTCCGGTGACCTGACGCCCTGGTTCACCCGGGGAGTGCTGCTGCTGAACCGGGTGCTCACCGTGCGACCGGGAGCCGCGGGCTCGCACCGCGGCAAAGGCTGGGAGGAGGTCACCGAGTGCGCCATCGAGGCGCTCGCAGCCCGCGGCGGGCCACTCGTCGCCATCCTGTGGGGACGCGACGCGCAGTCGCTGGCCCCGCGGCTTGCCGGCGTCGCCCAGATCGCCTCCGCGCACCCGTCCCCGTTGTCCGCCTACGCGGGCTTCTTCGGATCGCGGCCGTTCAGCAGGGCCAACGCGGCGCTCGAGGCGCAGGGCAGCACCCCCGTCGACTGGCGACTGGCGTGAGCTGGAATGCCGGGGACGCCGGCAGTGTTTCCACGAACGTGTTCGGAACAAAGTCACAGATGATCAGCCCTGAGGTCGCCCTTCCCGGAAGGGAGCGCGGCCTGCTCATGGGGCCCGCCTTCCACGAGGTGCTCGGCACCCGCATCGACCAGGTGCCCGAGGGTGCCGAGGTCGCCTACTTCGCACTCGGGTGTTTCTGGGGTGCGGAGAAGCTGTTCTGGCAGGTTGACGGCGTCATCACAACGGCCGTCGGCTATCAGGGTGGCTACACGCCCAATCCGACCTATGAGGAGGTGTGCTCCGGCCGCACCGGGCACGCGGAGACCGTCATGGTCGTGTACGACCCGAAGAGGGTGTCCTACGGCTCCCTGCTGAAGGTGTTCCTCGAGAACCACAACCCCACCCAGGGCATGCGCCAGGGCAACGACAAGGGCACCCAGTACCGTTCCGCGCTCTACGTGACCGACGCCGAGCAGGAGTCGGGAGCGCGCAAGGCGATCGCCGACTACCAGCCGGAGCTCTCCGCAGCCGGTTTCGGAGCGATCACCACCGAGGTGCTGCCCGCGGGCCCGTTCTACTACGCCGAGCGCTACCACCAGCAGTACCTCGACAAGAACCCCAACGGGTACTGCCCCATCCACGCCACCGGCGTGACCTGCCGCGCACCCGGCTGATGCGGCCAGGGCGCCGCCACCTTGACCGGTTCTCACCTCTGCCGGTTAACTGGCCGCGACGCCACCAGAAAGAACCATGAAGCATCCGGAGCAGGACACGGCCCGGCCAACGATGGCCGATGTGAGCCGGGCTGCCGGCGTGTCCCCGACAACGGTCTCGCTGATCCTGAACGGTCGTGACGGGAAGATCAGCAAGGCGACCCGCGAGCGCGTCCTCGCCACCGTCGCCGATCTCGACTACCGGCCGAACCGTGCGGCGCAGAGCCTGAGGCTCGGCAAGACGAGCACGATCGGGTTCCTCACTGACGAGATCGCCATCGAGCCGTTCTCGGGGCCGATGATCGCCGGTATCCACGACCTGGCGTGGGAGGAACGTTCCCTGCTGCTGATGGTGAACACGACGCGTAACCCCACCCGGCTGCGCATGGCCGTGCACGACCTGCTCGACCGCCAGGTGGACGCCCTGATCTTCGCAGCCATGGGCACCCGGCAGGTCGAGTTCCCCGACGTCGGCGGCAGCAAGGTGCCGATCCTGCTGGTCAACGCCTTCACCCCGGACGGGCGCCTGCCCTCGATCCTTCCCGACGAGCTCGCCGGCGGCCGCGCCGCCATCGAGCACGTGCTGGCGATGGGGCACCAGAGCATCGCCTTCATCGCCGGACGCGAGGGCGCCTGGGCTACCAGGATGCGCATCCAGGGCTACCGCGAGGGACTGGAGGCCGCGGGCCACGACCCCGGGCGGCACCCGATCTACCTGGGCAACTACCGCATCGACTCCGGCTACGAGCTGACCCTGCGGGTGATGCGCGGCAAGAAGCCGCCGACGGCGCTCCTCCTCGGCAACGACCAGATGGCCACCGGCGCCTACCTCGCGCTCGCCCGGATGGGCGTGCGGATTCCTGACGACGTGTCGGTTGTCGGCTACGACGACGAGCCGATCGCCGCCGACCTCACGCCCGCGCTGACCACCGTCCGCATCCCCTTCTACGAGATGGGCCGGATCGCTGCCCAGCACACCCTCGCCGGCACCATCGGGCAGCTCCCCGCGCGCACCTTCGAGCCCTGCACGATCATCCATCGCTCCTCGACCAACCCGCCGCCCGGCGAGTGAGGGTGGAAGAACAACCGACCCCGTGATGGTTGGCCGCAGGGCGCGTGCGGGTTAGCCTCGCCCGCATGTGTCGAAACATCCACACCCTGCACAACTTCGAACCGCCGGCCACCAACGACGAAGTGAACGCCGCCGCCCTGCAGTACGTCCGCAAGGTCGCCGGCACAACGCACCCCTCCCGGGCCAACCAGGAAGCATTCGATGAGGCGGTGGCAGCGATCGCGCACGCCACCGAGCACCTGCTCGATCACCTGACCAGTTCTGCCCCGCCCAAGAATCGCGAGGAAGAAGCGGCCAAGGCGCGGGCGAGGGCCGCGACGCGGTACGCGACGGTGGGCTGAGCGGGCAGCTGTTGCCCATGGGCCAGCGCTCGGCCATGGGAGGTCTGGACCGGGTTCCGGCCCGCCACGCTGCGAACCGGAACCCGCTGCCAGCGGGCCTAGCCTGCGGCTGCGGCCAGTTTCTCCAGTGCCTGCTCCCACTTGTGGGTGATGGCGCCGGCGTCGAAGTAGGCGGGGATGTGCTCGTGGCGGATCTCCACCTTCGTGCCATCCTCCGCCGCGGAAAGGTCGACCTCGACGATGGTCTTCGGGGCCTCCTCTGCGGCGTGCCAGCTGAAGCGGATCTGCTCCAGCGGGTGATAGGAGCGGATGACACCGAAGGTGCCGTCCGCAGCGTGCCAGCTGTCGCCCTTGTCACCGAGTTCGCCGCCGGCCCCGAGCAGGGCCTCGGCACCCTCGCGGGTCACCAGCAGTTTCCAGATTTCCTTGACAGGTTGGGACACCGACCGGCTGACAGTGACGGTGGTGTCCACAGGGTTCACGAGAGTGTCGCCCTGGCTCTGTTCGATCATGTAGACCTCGTTCCACTCAGTGGTTCGAACGGCCCCCCGGAGGGGCCGGATACCGACACACTACTCGCGATCAGCCCCCGTGGAAGGGGGTTCAGAAAGCCGCGACGACGACCTTCTGCGGCCGCTGGGCGTGTCGCTCCCCGGGGTTTGCGAGTTGACCCGACAGACTTGGGCACAGGCCGGACCAGGTATGAGTTGGTCCGGCTTTTCACATCGCCGAACTGCCTCTGGCGGTGCAGTTGGGACGGATGTGAACGCCTGGGACAGTGCCGCGAAAGTCCCCAGAAGATCTTTCTCGAAACCACTTGCGCACAACTGCGCCCGGGCGTAGAACTGTCCTACGCCGATGACGGAGCCGGCCCCGAAAGGGAACGGAAGACCGGATCAGCGGCCGGACAGCAATCGAGGTCCTCAGCCGGCGGAGCAATCCGCAGGAGCCCCCGGACGGGGGGTGGGGCCAGCTGGGCTGCCGGGTTCGGGAGTCGTTCGACCCGGACGAACCTGAAGGCCGGACCAACTCATACTTGGTCCGGCCTTCGCCTCGTTCTGCAGGTAGAGCCTTGTGCTGGCTTCACTAGGATGCGCGCATGCGCACCCACCGATTGCCTCAGTGGCTCCACTGGACACTCAGCGTGCCTGCCGTCGCAGTCGTGCTCCTGGCCGCGACCTGGGGCCGAGACCCCGGGCCTGTGCTCCTTGTCATCGAAGGCGCGTTCCTGGTCGGCGCCGTGCTGGCGGCCGTCCACCATGCAGAGGTCGTGGCTCACAAGGTCGGGGAGCCGTACGGCTCGCTGGTGCTCGCCGTCGCCGTCACCGTCATCGAGGTCGCGCTGATCGTCACCCTGATGTTGTCCGGCAAGGGCGACACCTCCACACTGGCCCGCGACACCGTCTTCAGCGCGGTCATGCTGACCATGAACGGCATTGTCGGACTTTCCGTGCTGGTCGGGGCACGACGGCACCACCTCGTGGTGTTCAACGCGGAGGGGACCGGCTCGGCCCTCGCGACGGTGGTGGCCCTCGCCGGCCTCACCCTTGTGCTGCCCCGGTTCACCACGTCAGAGCCCGGGCCGGTGTTCAGTGCCTCGCAGTTGGCCTTCGCTGCCATTGCGTCCCTCGCGCTGTACGGGCTGTTCGTCTTCACCCAGACGGTACGGCACCGCGACTTCTTCCTACCGACCACACCGGGCGGCGATGTGCTCGCAGAAGACGACCATGCCGCCCCGCCGACGATGGCCGCGACGATGACCAGCCTTGTCGTCCTGGTCGCAGCCCTGGTGGCTGTCGTCGGGCTGACGAAGATCGAGTCGCCAGCCATCGAGGCGGGGGTCGAAGCGCTCGGCTTCCCGCAGTCGTTCGTCGGTGTCGTGATCGCGTTGCTGGTGCTGCTGCCGGAGTCGATCGCTGCGGTGAAGGCTGCCTCGCGCAACCGGCTGCAGACCAGCCTCAACCTCGCCTACGGCTCGGCGATGGCCTCCATCGGGCTCACCATCCCGACGATCGCGATCGCCTCGATCTGGATCCCCGGACCCCTGGCCCTCGGCCTCGAGCCGGTGCACATGCTCCTGTTCGGACTCTCGGTCGTGATCGCGCTGCTCACCGTGATTCCCGGGCGGGCGAAGACCCTCCAGGGCTGGGTGCACCTGGTGCTGCTCGCCGCCTTCCTCTTCCTCTCCGTCCGCCCCTGACGCCAACGGCGGGAAAGGGGGACGGTTCTCTTTCTCCGCCGCGTCACCAGTCGAGGTGGCCGGGCACGATCCGGGGGCTCGGGCGGTAGGCGGAGACGGTGGGATCCCCCTCGGCCCAGAAACGCCAGGGACGCCGGTGGGCGACGCTGACCCCCACCCGCGGACCGGCGACGACCCCGCTGGACGCGATCCCGGGCTCCAGTTCGAGGTCGCCGCCGGCGAAGCTGCGCCCCGAGTCGGCCAGGGACCAGCCGAGGGCGCGGCCGAAGTTGCCGGGCCCACGGGCGAGGGCGGCATCGGGGACCCGTGGCCGGCGCTCACGCACGATGTCGAGACCGGCGACCACCCGTCCGGCCCGCAGTAGCACTGCCGATCCCCCGCCCTCGACGCCACAGACGACGTTGCCGCAGGTGTGCAGGCCGTGCGACAGGTAGCAGTACAGCGTCCCCGGCGGGCCGAACAGGTCCAGCGTGCGCGGCCTCGGGCCGATGAACGCGTGCGCAGCCGGGTCGTCCGCACCGGCGTAGGCCTCAACCTCGGTCAGCCGTACGGTCACGCCGCCGTCGGTGAGCAGGGCACCGACCAGCAACGGCGCCAGGTCCACGGCGGGCAGGGTGAGGTCGAGCACGGCGTCCAGTCTGCCCCTGCTCGCGCTACCCTCGACGGGTGACCAGCCGTCCTCGCACAGCAGCGATCATCGGCTGGGTGCTCGCGGTCACGTTGAGCGGCTGCGTCCCGGTGCCCACCAGTGCACAGACAACGGCGAGCAGCCCCGCCTCGACGCCCGCCGATCCGGACTTCACGGAGCCTGGCGCCGCTGCGTCCATGGTGACCTCCCTGCTCAAGGACGCCGGCAGCGAGCAGGCCCTGATGGTCGAGATCGCCAAGGACAGCGTGCAGGTGAGCGTCCTGTCCGCGGAGGGCAAGCCGGTCACCTGGGCCCACAGGGACGGGAAGTCGGCGGAGGTGCCCAGCGACCTGGCCTACGTGGACCAGGCCACCTTCGACGTATCCCGGTTCAACATCTCCAACGTGGGCGGGCTCTTCCGTGCCGCTGCCAGCATGTCGGGCTCCGAGGAACAACAGAGCCTCACCATCGTCGACTACTCCGGTGGTGAGGTCGTCATGTCGGTCTCCACCCTCCCCGAATCGCGCACGGTCTTCTTCAACCCCGACGGCTCGCTCCTCGAGCCACTGAACTTCGACGCCCCCGGCGGCATCGCCGACGGCATCAAGGAGGCCATCGGGCTGCAGCTCACCGTCTACTCGGTCACGGTGCAGTCCGACCAGGGCGCCTGGGCCGACTTCCCCGGAGTGCAGGCGGGCACGACCGTGCGTCGCACGCGCACGTCGAAGGTGCCCGTCACGACCAACACGCGCAACGAGAACTCCAGCCTGCCGGTCTTCCTTGCTGCGCGGATCCACCCGGATGCTGTCTGGAAGATCGTGGACGCCGTCCGTGGCACCGCCGACGTGCCGGAGGACGCCAACTGGAGCGTCGTCATCGAGGACCGCGACCGCACCGGCGTGCCGCGGATGTACTTCACCATCGGCTCCACCTCGGTGACCACCGAACTGAACGGCGCCGTCATCGCGTGATCAGGGCCTCACCGACCGGCTCGGGAGCGCTGACCAGCACATACTCGATGTTGCGCTCCGGACCGGGGACGCCGACCTTGCGGCCGTCAGGTCCGAAAACCCCGAGGCGCTGGCCGATGTAGCGCCGGGTGTCGAAGGCCAGGACCTCGACAGGGTGGCCCCGCACCTCACACATCTCGACAAGGGCGGGCAGCCCGATGAAGCCCTCGTTGTTGAACGACACGACGACGGTGTCTGCCCGCACGGCCTCGATCACCCCTGCCAGCGCGGAGGCGATGGTGCGCCTGGAGTTGAACGGGCTGCGGGTCGCGTCGTCGCGGGCGTCCACCCGCTTGCAGGCCACCCCGTAGTGCTCCGGGGAGTCCCAGCGCACGAGGGTCTCCCACACGTGGTAGTTCGTGAAGTAGCGGTGCTGGTTGTACGGCGGGTCGAGGTAGGCGACGTCCATCGGCTCGAGCGTCGGCACGATGGTCGCTGCGTCGCCGCGCAGCGCCCGTCCGGTGCCGGGAGTGAGTTCGGGCGCCTTCAGCCGCAGCGGACGCAGCGCGCGCGGCGCCCACGCCTTGAGGTAGGCCATCTGGAGCCCGACGGTGGAGTCGACGCGGTCGGCGGCCTCCAGCAGTGCCGTCAGCAGGACCGGGCGCAGCCGGTGGTCACCGTAGAGTTCGTCGATGCCGTCGCGGATCGCGTCGATGCGCACGCCGTTGTCGGGGTGGAAGTAGCGGGCCTGCTCACAGAAGACCTCCGTCACGTAGCCGCGCCGGCCCGGCAGCGCCTGCAGGCGGGCCAGCGCCTCGGCCAGCTCCTCGGCGTCGACGTCCGCAGCGTCGGTGACCACGTAGCACTGGGCGAGCACCTCCGAGTAGGCGGCGGTGTCGACGCACGTGGTGAAGCCGCCCTGCCGGTTGAACTCCTGAGCCACCCTGGTTGTGCCGGTGAACAGGTCGAGGCCGGTCCGTGCTCCCGCAGCCGCGAACAGCCTGCCCAGCTCGCCAACGAGGCGGCGCTTCGAGCCGAGGTACTTGATCACTGGTGCATCAGGGGGCTGTCGCCGCGAAGGTGTCGCACTTGTTGGCGTCACCGGAATTGAACCCGACTGCGAGCCACTTCCTGCGCATCGCCGACGAGCCATGGGTCCACGACTCCGGTGAGACCTGGCCGGTGGAGCGCAGCTGGATGCGGTCATCCCCGACGGCCTTGGCGGCGTCCACGGCGTTGGCGAGGTCGTCAGCTGTGACGGTCTTGATCGGCGAGGTCGGGTCCTTGGTCGCGTTCGCCAGCCACACCCCGGCGTAGCAGTCCGCCTGCAACTCCAGCCGGACCTGTGCCGACTTCGGGCCGGTGCCCTTGTAGCTCTGCGCCTTGGCGAGGGTGCCGGTGAGGTCGGAGATGTGGTGGCCGTACTCGTGGGCGATCACGTAGGCCTCTGCCGCGTCGCCGCCCTTGGCGCCGAGTTGCCCCTTGAGCATCTCGTCGAAGAACGTGCCCTCGAGGTAGACGATCTTGTCGCTGGGGCAGTAGAACGGCCCAACCTCTGCCGTCGCGGTACCGCAGCCGGTGGTCACCTGCCCGTTGAACACCCTCGTCTGCGTCTGCTGGTACCCGTTGTAAGCCTTGTCCCAGAACGCCTGGATGGAGTTGGTGTAGGCGACGAAGCGGCAGTCGCGGTCCCTGGAGATGTCGCTGACCGACTTGCAGTGCGCGAACGGGTTGGTCTCTGCCGCCGTAGGGGTGCCGACTGTGGTCCCGCCGAGCAGGTCGGAGGGGTTCAGCCCGAACAGCATCGCGACGATCGCCACGAGGATGGCGGCCCCGCCACCGAGGGCAACGGTGGTGCCGCGCCGCCCCCCGCCGGAGCCCATCTGGGAGGAATCCAGCTTCGCGCCCGATCTGTACTGCACCGTGTGCACCTCCTCGTCTGGCTGGTCAGCATACCGAGCGGGCCTCGGTTACCAGTGGGTTACCGGCGGGGAGCCAACTTGGTTAGGGGCTACCTGCGGGACATGATGGACAGATGCGGATCATCGGCGTGGAAATGCCCGGGGGGTCGCCGGTGTTCACCGGCACGCTCGGCCACGGCGCCGACCCCCACCGGCTGGCCTGGGAAAAGGGCTACCGGATCGTGCGTCCGCTCTCCGCGACCGGCGGTGCCCCCGACCTCACGCTGACCGTGCAGGTGGGTCGCCACGGCCGCAACAGCGTGCTCACCCCACCGAAGACCCGCTCGATGGATCCCGACCTCGACTTGGGTGTCGAGGCGCCGCCGGTGGTGCGTCAGCGACTCGCCGCCTACGGCATCGTCCTTTCGTCCCGCGGCCTGCTCGCCACGCAGTTCTCCGACCTCACCGCAGTCCCCGGCCTGTGGGGCCTGCCGGGAGGTGGCATCGATCCCGGCGAGAGCCCCAGCCACGCGCTCATTCGCGAGGTGGCGGAGGAGACCGGCCAGGAACCCGACATCTCGCACCTGCTCGACGTGCAGACCGACCACTGGATCGGACGCTCGCCCGCCCGGGTGGTGGAGGACTTCCACGCCGTCCGGATCATCTACGCGGCCTCGTGCTCAGCCCCGTCCGACCCGATCGTGAACGACAGCGGCGGCACGACGGCAGCGGCGGAGTGGGTTCCGCTCGAGCGCTGGGCGCACGTGGCGTGGGCCTCCGGTGCTCGGGCGCTGCTGGATCGCCACCTGCGCGACCTGGCCCGCACCCTCGTCTGATCAGCCCTCGACCACGCTCGCTGCGAGGACGGACTCGTGTGCGCGGATGGTGGTGAGCAGGGCGTCGTCGGGCTGCTGCTCGAGTGAGATCCGTGCGACGGCAGCCTCCGAGCCCTCGAACACGGTGTTGGACATCTCCTGGACGTTGATGCCGGCGGCGCTGATCGCGTCGAGGCAGGCGGCGAGGACGCCTGGGCGGTCGAGGTGGCGCACGACGAGGGCACACACTGCCGGCGTGACAGCTGCGATGTTCACGGCGTTCGGCACCTCACCGGTGCTGGCGAACACGCTGATCACGCGGACGGCCTCTGCGGCGATCGCCTCCTGCGCCTGCGCGGTCGATGCGCCGATGTGGTGGGTGCCGTACACGTCGGTGAGCCTGCCGACCGCCCCGCCGTACTCGCCGCTGCCGCCGGCGGGCTCGTCGGCGTACACGTCCAGCCCCGCACGGAGCCCGTGGCTGTCGATGGCGGCGATCAGCGCGTCCTCGTCGACCACCTCACCGCGGGAGGTGTTGATGAAGAGGGCACCCGGCTTCATGGCGCCGAAGAACGCAGGCCCGCAGAGTCCGCGCGTGCCGTCATTGAGGGCGACGTGCACGCTGACCACGTCGGCGGCGGCAGCCACGGCCTCGGGCGTCGCGAGCGCCTTCACGCCGAGGGCTTCGGCACGCTCGGGCGTCAGGCTGCGGCTCCAGGCAACGACCTTCATCCCGAAACCCTTGGCGATGCCGATCATCGCAGAGCCGATCCCGCCGACGCCGACGAGGCCGAGCGTGCGCCCGTACAGCCCGTTCGCGGCAGAGTACTCCGCCTTGTTCCAGCGGCCCTCACGCAGGTCGAGCGCGTTGTGCACGATCCGCCGGTCGAGCGCGAGGATCAGCCCGAAGGCCAGCTCTGCGACGGCGATCGCATTCTTGCCGGGGCAGTTGGACACATAGATCCCGCGACGGGAGGCCTCGGCAACGTCGATCGTGTTGTAACCGGCGCCGGCGCGGACGACGAGCGCGAGCGCCCCGGCTGCGAGCACGTCGGCCGGCACCTTGGTGCCGCGGACGACGAGAACCTCGGGCTGGAGCGAGGCAACGGCCTCGGCGAGCGCAGCGCCGGAGAGTTGTGGGTTGATGGTGACGTCGATGCCGAGTGCGGTCAGGGCGTCGATGCCTGAGGACTCGAAGCTGTCAGCGATGAGTACGTGCATGCGTTGACACTAACGCCACCGGACGTGCGAAGGGCCCCCGGCGGCAATCGCCGGGGGCCCTGCACTCAGCTACCGGTTACCGGCGGAAGTAGGAGAGCAACCGCAGGATCTCGATGTACAGCCACACCATGGTCACGGTGAGGCCGAAGGCCGCCCGCCAGGACTGGGACGCGTCCGCGCCCATCGCGACGCCCTGCTCGATGAAGTCGAAGTCGAGGATCAGGTTGAACACGGCGAGGCCGACTCCCAGTGCGGAGAACAGGAGCAGCAGTCCGAGGCTCGTGCCCGTACCGAACATGAAGTTGATGCCGAACAGAGAGAGGATGAAGTTGACGAACAGCACGCCCGCGTAGGCGATGGTGCCGATCATGACCATCTTGCGGAACTTGTTGGTGACCTTGATGTTGAAGAACTTGTAGGCCGCGAGCGTGACGGCTGCCGCCACGAGGGTGCCCATGACTGCTGCCGGGACGATGCCGCTGTACAAGGTCTCGAAAACCTTGCTGATCGCGCCGATGAAGACGCCCTCGATCGCGGCGTAGGCCAGCACGAAGGCCGGGTTGATCTGGCGGCGGAAGCTCACGAGGAGCACCACGCCGAACGACACAAGGGCGCCAACGATGGCTGCCGGCATCAGCAGGGCCGGGGGCAGGAAAAGGAACGTGAGCGCTGCGACGGCCATCAGGGTGCCCATGGTGATGGCGCTCTTGGTGATGACGTCGTCCATCGTCATCCGGCCGACCTGAACCGGTGTCCCGGCTCCCGGACCGAAATCAGACGGCTGCCCCGGGTAGCCCTGTCCTGGCACCTGGCCGGGGTACTGGGGGTACTGCCTGGTGGTATCCGTCTGCCAGGCGTCGGGCCTCGACAGGACCGGGTTGTTGCTCTGCATGATTTCTTGATTCCTCCCTGGATGGGCGACGGCTCACCGTCGTCGGGTTCCATGTTAGGGAACGTTCCTGAGACCCGGCTGTGTTCCTTCGTCCAGCCGTCCCTGATCCCACCCTGATCCCTGCGTAGTCCGGAAGTCGTATGCCAGACCCCTTTTGATCGATCCAATGACCTTGCTAGTGTGCTCGTGAAGTATCCGCGCCTACCGTCCCCTGCGAGTTGCCACATGAACGAGCTGCGTGTCCTCGACCTCGCCGCCGGCGATCCGGCGACCTGGCAGGTCAGCGAGGACGCCTTCGACCCCGACGCCCAACACCACAGCGAGACGGTGTTCACGATCGGCAACGGCCAGCTGTGCGTTCGCGGCAGTTTCGAGGAGGGCTACCCCGGCGACCACCCGGCCGCGTTCATGCATCGCGTCTGGGACGACATGCCGGTCTCCGTCACCGAACTTGCCAACCTGCCCCGCTGGTGGGGCGTCGACCTGTGGTTCGACGGCGAGCGGTTCCGCCTCGACACCGGCCGCCTGCTCGCCTTCACGCGGCGCCTCGACCTGCGCACCGGCGTCCTCAGCAGGACCGTGCGCTGGGAGGCACCCTCCGGCGCCGTTGTCGAGCTGGGGTTCGAGCGGTTCGTCGACTTCTCCTCCCCGCATCGGGCGGCCGTCCGCGTCAGCGTCGCCACCGACCGTCACGTCCAGGTGCGGACGCGAGCAGGCCTCGACGCCCACGTCGAGAACACCGGACTGCTGCACTGGCGATTCGTCGACCAGGGCGCAGACGAGACGGCGGCCTGGCTGCACACCCGCACGAGGGCGACCCGCATCGACCTGGGTAGTGCCTGCGCGGTGACGCTGGACGGGGTCGAGGCGGACGCGGCGGCAGGCGGCACGGACGGCGTCCCGACCGTCGAGCACGCCTTCGAGCTGCGTCCCGGCCGGACGGCACGGCTCACCAAGCACGTGGCGATCGTGTCCGGGGTCGACGCCACAGATCCCGTGGCGAGGGCCTCGCGCCTCGTCCGGGAGGCGGCGCAGGCAGGCTGGGACGCCGTGCGTGAGGCCAGCGACACCGCCTGGGCGCAGGCCTGGGAGCGCAGCGACGTCGTGATCGAAGGCGACCCCGAGGCGCAACTGGCCCTCCGGTTCAGCCTTTTCCAGCTGCTCATCGCCGCCCCCCGGTTCACCGAGCACGCCAGCATCGGGGCCAAGACCCTCAGCGGGTTCGGCTACCGGCACCACGTGTTCTGGGACACCGAGACGTTCATGGTGCCGCCGTTCAGCTACAGCCAGCCGGAGATCGCCCGGAACATGCTGATGTACCGCTGGCACGGCCTTGCCGGCGCCCGGGACAAGGCGCGCGGCAACGGCCACCGCGGCGCCCAGTTCCCGTGGGAGTCGGCCGGCACCGGCGAGGAGGTCACGCCCACCTGGGTGCCCGACCCCGACGACCGCACGAAGCTGATCCGCATCTGGACCGGCGACATCGAGATCCACATCACCGCCGACATCGCCCTCGCCGTCATGCAGTACTGGCTGGTCACGGGCGACGACACCTTCATCTGCGACCACGGCGCGGAGCTGATCCTCGACGGTGCTGTCTTCTGGGCCTCCGCCGCGACGCTGGAGGACGACGGCTGCTACCACTTCCGCAACGTGGTCGGACCCGACGAGTACCACGACCGGGTGGACGACAACGCCTACACCAACCAGCTGGCCGCCTGGCACCTGCGGACGGCGACCACGATGGCCGGGTGGCTCGCAGAGCACCACCCGGAACGCTGGACGGAGCTGTCGGCGGCGCGTTCCATCGACGCGGCAGAGCTCGACCGCTGGTCGGTGGTTGCCTCGGCGATGTACCTGCCGGTGGGGTCGGACGGCCTGCTCGAGCAATTCGCCGGCTACTTCGCGCTGACCGACCTGGATGTCGCGGAGCTCCGCGACCCGGCCCGCACGGTCTCCATGCAGCAGCGCTATGGCATCGACGGCATCGCAGAGACCCAGGTCCTGAAGCAGCCCGACGTGCTGATGCTGGCCTACCTGCTGCCCGAGTTGTTCCCCGGCGACGCGTTGGCCCGTAACTACGCCTACTACGACCCACGCACCGACCATGAGCACGGCTCGAGCCTCGGCCCGGCGATCAGCGCTGTGATGGCGTGCCGCGCCGGCGAGCCGGAGGTCGGCTACCAGCACTTCCTGCGTGCGGCGCGGGCCGACCTGGTCGACGTGCGGCACAACGCCGGCGACGGGATCCACGGGGCGTCGGCCGGCGGACTGTGGCAGGCGGTCGTGTTCGGCTTCGCTGGGCTCGAGGTGACCGCCGACGGCTGGCACACCACACCGATGCTGCCGAAGCACTGGACGCGGGTGGAGTTCGGCTTCGACCACCGTGGTGTCCGCCAACGCGTGGTGGTCGAAGCCTGAGCCAACCGGTGTGGTGAAGGCCGGCTATTGAGCGAACGGCGCCAGTTCGCGCAGCACCAGCTCCGGGCTGAGCAGCTGCTGCGGTTCGGGCGGGGTCCTGCCGTCGAGAAGGTCCGCCACCATCCCGATGAGCCGCTCGGCTGCGAGCTCCACGGGTTGGTGGACGCTGGAGAGCCCGAGAGCCCGCGCGACCGGGGTGTCGTCGAAGCCGACAAGGGGCAGCCGGCCGTCCTCGCGGAGGCCACGGAAGACGGTGAGCGCGCCGAGGGCGAGGGAATCCGAGGCGCAGACGAGCGCGGTCGCGCCACGTTCGAGCAGCACGGCTGCTGCCTCCGCGCCCGGCTGGGCGCCGTCCTCGACGCCGAGGTCGAGCGCCAGCGATCCTGGAAGGTCGCTGACCGCCCGTACCCATCCGGCGCGACGGTCGTCGCCGACGCCGGAACCGGCGGGCCAGCCGAGGAAGCCGATCCCGGTGTGGCCATCTGCGCGCAGCGACCTCGTGGCCGCCTCCGTGCCGGCGCTTCCGTCCACATCCACCCAGCAGTGGCTGTCGCCGCGCTCGCCCCACGGCCGTCCGAACGCGACGAACGGCACCCGGGCGGCGAGCAGGCCCGCCGGACGGGTGTCGCCGGTGAGGGTGTCGGTGAGCACTGCGACGTCGATGGATGAGGCCCGGTGGAGGGCGTCGATCACTTCGACCTCGTCGTCGGCACTGTCGGCCGCGAACAGGCTGATGCGGTACCCCTGGTGCTGCGCCGCGACGGCGAGGCTGTGCAGGAAACGGTCCATGATGGTGCCATTGACCCCGTCCACGGCCGGGTAGAGCCGCAACGCAATGCTCAATGACCGCTGCGTCCGCAGGGCACGTCCCGCGGCCGACGGCCGGTAGCCGGAGGCGGCGATGGCTGCCTGCACACGCTCGCGTGTCTCCGGCTTCACGATCGCGGGGTTGTTGATGACGTTGGAGATGGTCTGACGGGACACACCGAGCTCGCCGGCCAGGCTCAACAGCGTTGTCCGCGCAGTTCTCAGTTCCGGGTTCATGCGCACAGTCTTCCGTTTGGATCGATCAACTGCGACTCCGCCAAACCGTCTTCCGCAACTTCGGGACGACGTTTGATCGATCAAATCTCAGTCCATGTTCGAACTGACGCGAATGGTTGTCAAGCGGGTTCGGTGCGATCGGTTGGGCACGGTGAGAGAACGGTCCTCCGCCGGGCGACAGGCGACCGATGCAGATCCGGCGCCCGCGGTTCGAACCGGGACTCGCTCTGCGAGCGCAAGCATCTGGTAGGTTCCGCGAAAGGTTTGCGCCAGCGCCTGGCGCTGTCCTGGCGGAGCGTGACATGAAGATCACCCAGGGACCGGCCGGCGAGAGTTGCATGTTCGTTGAAATGGTGAACTGACAAGGCCGAACGCGAGTCCTGCATCGCAACTGTCCCCTTGAGGGGACGTCACAGCACGCAACATCCACCGTAGGCTTCGAGATGTCGCCACGCTGGTTTGGGACCAGCCTTGCTGGCGACACGACCGCACGGCGACGGGCATCCGCCTGGCACCTGGGAGGGGTCGGTGTAGGAGGAGCCCCCGCCCTCCTCGACCGAGGGGAATTATCATGGCCAAGTTCAACAAGAGAACGAAGACAGCGATCATCACCGCAGCCTTGGTGTTCGGTGTGGGCGGAACAGCTTTCGCTTACTGGACCCAGCTGGGCGCAGGCACCGGCACAGCCGACACAGGAACCACCGTTGCCGTCGTGGTCAACCAGACCAGCACCATCACCGGCCTCTACCCGGGCGGCACTCCTGTCGCCCTTGCCGGCAACTTCAACAACCCCAACACCGCCGCCGTCACCGTCGGTGTCGTGACCGCGAGCGTCACCTCCACCAGCATCGGGGGCTGCCTTCCCGCCTGGTACTCGATCACTGGCACGGGTAGTCCTGCGACCCAGGTCCTTGCCGCAGGCAACGATGTGGGTGCCTGGTCCGGGCTCAATGTCTCGATGCTCAACGACGTGGCCAACCAGGACGTGTGCAAGACCGCCAGCATCACGATCACGTACGCGGTCGCGGCCGGCGCCTGACAGGGCTGATTCACAGTTGATCTAGCTGATCTGCGGGAGGGGGTCCGGATTCCGGGTCCCCACCCGGAAGCTCTTGAGGGGGAGCCAGGTGAGACTTCCAACGCGACGCGAGGCAGGCCTCGCTGTCGGTCTCGGCACGCTTGTGGCGGTACTTCTGCTCTGGTTCCCCGGCTGCGGGCCACTGGGTCGCTCCACCGAGGCCGCAGGTGAAGGTTCGATCGGCACCGCGTCGTCCTTCACGATCAGCGGCGACGTCAGTCGCTCGATCTCGCCGGGCAAAATGGTGCCGCTGGATCTGACGCTGGACAACACCAACGCGAACGACCTCGCCATCGACCGCATAACGGTGGCCGTCATCACCGTCGACGCGCCGCGGGCGGACGTCGAGCATCCTTGTAGCGTCGCCGACTTCGAGGTCAGGCAACTCTCGGGTGGCGTCCTGCTGAGGCTGGCGGGCAACAGCACTTACACACTGAGTGGCGTCGTCCCCGCGGAGAACTGGCCGGCGGTCGGCATGGTCAACCGCCCGGTCAACCAGGACGGGTGCAAGGGAGCCTCGCTGACGCTCGGCTACGAGGCCAGCGGGATGGAAGTGTCACGTTGACACCGACGCAGACTCCTCAGACGAGGCCTTGCTGGTCTTCGTCAACGCCGGCGTCGGGCTGGTCCTCGCCCTGATCCTTGTGCTGCGTGAGCGCGGGAAGCGGGTCCGGTCGCAGGAACCGGTCGGCAAGAGTTACATCCTCGTTGAATTGGTGAACTGACAAGGCCGAACGCGAGTCCTGCATCACAACTGTCCCCTTGAGGGGACGTCACAGCGCGGCACATCCGCCCTAGGCTTCGAGACGTCGCCACGCTGGCTTGGGACCAGCTTTGCTGGCGACACGACCGCACGGCGACGGGCATCCGCCTGGCGCCTGGGAGGGGTCGGTGTGTTGGAGGAGCCCCCCCGCCCTCCACGATCCGAGGGGAATTACCATGGCCAAGTTCAACAAGAGAACGAAGACAGCCATCGTCACCGCAGCCTTGGTGTTCGGTGTGGGCGGAACAGCTTTCGCTTACTGGACCCAGCTGGGCGCAGGCACCGGCACAGCCGACACAGGAACCACCGTTGCCGTCGTGGTCAACCAGACCAGCGCCATCACCGGCCTCTACCCGGGCGGCACTCCTGTCGCCCTTGCCGGCAACTTCAACAACCCCAACACCGCCGCCGTCACCGTCGGTGTCGTGACCGCGAGCGTCACCACCACCAGCCTGCCGGGCACCTGCCTCGCCTCGTGGTACGAGATCACCGGCACCGCAACTCCTGCGACCCAGGTTCTTGCCGCTGGCACCGCCGTGGGTGGCTGGTCAGGGCTGAATGTGGCGTTGGTCAACCAGCCGGCCATCAACCAGGACGCCTGCAAGAGTGCAACCATCACCATCACCTACGCGGTCGCGGCCGGCTGAGCGGGCTGACAGTCAGGCGATCTGGCTGATCTGTGGGTGGCGGTCCAGATCTGGACCGCCACCCACATCAGGTCCCTGTACGAGGCAGCGGAACGGAGGTGCGACCATGGGAACCAACACACGCGGGGGACTTCTCTTCAGCGCCTTCCTCATCGTGTTCGCGCTCACCGCGACCGGGACGGCCTTTGCCTACTGGGCCCGTTCCGGGGGCGGCTCCAGCGCAGCCACCACCGGCACGACGCAAGCTCTCGTGCTGAGCCCCGGAACCGCCTCCAACCAGCTCTACCCCGGCGGCCAGTCGGCGGTCGCAGTGACTGTGACCAACCCCAACCCGGGCCCCGTCAACGCCCCGTCGCTCGCCCTCGAAACCACCCAGGGAACAGGCGGGTTCGCCGTCGACGGTGCCCATGCGGCCTGTGGCGTCGCCAGCCTGACCTTCTCGACCCAGACCAACGGCGGCGCGGGCTGGACCATCCCGGCCAGCGGGTCATCCGGGCTCTCGCTGGCCAATTCGCTGTCGATGAACACGAACGCGCCCAACGCCTGCCAGGGTGCGAGTTTCACGGTCTACCTCAAGGTCGGCCCATGAAGCGGCGAGCGCTGATAGCCGTCCTCCTGGTGGTGTGCCTGACCCTTTCAACCGCCACAGCGTGGGCGTTCTGGACCGCGGGCTCAGTGCTCGGAGGGTATGGAGCTGCGGCAGTCTCGAGCGTCAGCCCGGGCGCCAGGCCGACTGGATCGGTGGCCGGCAGCGCCGTCACCGTCGCCTGGTCCCCGACCACGCTGATAACTGGTCAGGCAGTCAGTGGGTACGTCGTCAAGCGCTACTCCGGCTCCACGGCTCAGACCATCCTGACGGCCTGTACCGGGACGATCACCAGCACGAGCTGCGTCGAGGGCAATGTGCCCACAGGCGTCTGGACCTATTCGGTGACCCCGGTGTTCGCCACCAACTGGGTGGGCGGCGAGAGCGCCAAGAGCGCCAATGTGGTTGTCGGGAACGTCGCTCCCTCAGCCGTCGCCGACACCTACACGGTGGCCGAGGATGCGGTGCTGACCGTTGCCGCCACAGGCGTCCTCGGCAACGACTCCGACCCGAACGGTGGCACGATCACCGCAGTTCTTGCCTCAGGCGTGGCGAACGGCACCTTGTCGTCGTTCAACTCCAACGGTGGGTTCACCTACACCCCGAAACCGAACTTCAACGGCTCGGACTCCTTCTCCTACAAGGCGAACGACGGCACTCAGAACTCCAATGTCGTCACCGTCACGCTGACCGTGACGGCCGTCAACGACGCGCCGCTGAACAGCGTGCCGGGCCCCCAGCAGACGCCGAAGAACACCAACCGGGTGTTCTCGACAGCCAACAACAACCCCATCTCGATCAGCGATGTCGACGCCGGGGGCGCGACCGTCCAGGTCCAGCTGACCGCCACCAACGGCACCGTGACGCTGCCGGTTCTGACCAACCTGACGTTTACTGCCGGTGACGGCACGTCCGACGCCACGATGACGTTCACCGGCACGATTGCCAACATCAACAGTCGGCTGGACGGTGCGACCTTCATCCCGACCAACAACTCCACCGCGGCCGCCGCACTGCAGATCCTCACGAGCGACCTCGGCAACACCGGAACCGGCGGGACGCTGACGGACACCGACATCATCACGATCACCATCAACGCACTCGGCATCTTCACCACCAACCAGAACGTCGGCACGGGGGGCCCGCCCATCACCGACCCGGCCGCGGCGAGCGGCAGCAGCGCGTATTCGGCAGGCACGTACACAGTGGCAGGAAGCGGCTCCGACCTCTGGAACACCGCGGACCACTTCCAATACCTGTACCGGGACCTGACCGGCGACGGCCGCCTGACCGCGAGGGTCGTGTCGGAGCTGCCGGCGGGCACCAATGCTGCGGCGAAGGCCGGCGTGATGTTCCGGGAGTCGACGGCCGCCGGCAGCACGCACGCATACATGAACATCATGCAGGCCAACGGGTCGGAGTTCGGGTACCGCAACACCTTGGATGGGGCCACGGCCGGAAACGGCACGGGCGGTATCGTCCCCGCTTACTGGGTGCGGATCACCCGGATAGGCAACCAGATCACCCCCCAGCGGTCTCCCGACGGCGTGACCTGGACCACCCAAGGGGCCGCCCAGACTGTCACGATGAATACGGGCGTCAAGGTTGGCCTTGCGGTCACATCGCATGACAACACCAAGGTCCTCACGGCCACCTTTGACAACGTCGCGCTCACCACGCCACCGACGGCCGTCGCCGACGCCTACACCACCAACGAGGACACCACCCTCAACGTGGCGGCACCCGGCGTGCTCTCCAATGACACCGACCCGGAGAGCAACACCCTCACCGCCGTCCTCGTCTCCGGCACGGCAGGCCTGACGCTCAACGCGAACGGCTCGTTCGCCTACGTCCCGCCGGCGAACTTCAGCGGCGTGGCATCGTTCACCTACAAGGCCAACGACGGCGTCTTCGATTCGGCGAACACCGTCACGGTCAACCTCACCGTCAACGCCCACAACCACGTGCCCAGCTTCACCAAGGGCGCGAACCAGGCCGACGTGGTGACGGACGGCCCCCAGACCGTTGCAGGCTGGGCAACGGCCATCAGCCCGGGCACGGGCGAGTCGGGCCAGCCGGTCGACTTCATTGTCACCAACAACAACAACAGTCTGTTCAGCATCCAACCATCGATCAGCCCTAGCGGCACGCTGACGTACACGCTCGCGGGCGGCACCGGCTCCGCCACGGCGACCGTCAGGATCCACGACAACGGTGGCACTGCGAACGGTGGCACGGATACGAGCGCCATCCAGTCGTTCACCATCACCGTCGACGTGAACGCACGGCCTTTCGTCACTGCGAGCGGCACCAACCTGTCCTTCACCGAGAACGGCAGCGCCCTGGCGCTGGACTCCTCGATCACCGTCACCGACTCCGACAGCAACATCACCGGGGCTACCATCTCGATGACGACCAACTACGTCAACGGTCAGGACACACTGGGCTTCACCACCCAGAACGGGATCACCGGCAGCTGGGTCGCAGCCACTGGCGTGCTGACGCTCTCCGGGACGACGACGCCCGCCAACTACCAGACGGCACTGCGCTCGATCACCTACAGCAACACGTCCGACAACCTGGTCACCAACAACCACAACGTGGACTTCGTGGTCAGCGACGCGATCGGCGTGGGCAACACCTCAAGCAGGCAGGTGGCCGTCACTGCGGTCAACGACGCACCCGTCAACACGGTGCCGGCCGGCCAGACCACCTACAAGAACACCGCCAAGGTGTTCTCCGCCGGGAACGGCAACCAGATCTCGGTCACCGACGTGGACGCCGCGACGGTCCAGGTCCAGCTGGTCAGCACCAACGGCATGTCGACCCTGTTCGGGACCATGCCCGGTGCTCTGACGTTCTCGGTCGGTGACGGCAACTCGGACGCCACGATGGCGTTCACCGGAACCAAGGCCGCGGTCAACACCGCCCTGAACGGCCTGAGTTTCAACCCGACCACAAGCTTCACCGGTGCGGCCAGTCTCCAGATCGTCACCAGCGACCTTGGCGCCACCGGCTCGGGCGGTACCTTGACCGACAATGACACGGTCGCCATCAGCGTCGTACTGGACCTCGGCATCTTCACAGCCAACCAGGACATCGGCGGGCCTGGTACCGCTGGGTCCAGTTCACACTCGGCCGGCACCTACACCGTTGCCGGCGGCGGATCTGACATCTGGAACAACGCGGACCAGTTCCAGTTCCTGTCGATGCCGATGACCGGCGATGGCCGCCTGACCGCCAAGGTCGTTTCGCAGACCCAAACCCCCACCACCAACATCGCTGCCAAGGCCGGCGTGATGTTCCGGGAGACCCTGAACCGCGGGGAGCATCCAGGGAATGATGAACCTGAAGCAGGCGAACGGCTCGGAGTTCCAGTGGCGGCTCACCACAAACGGGCCATCGGCGTTCAGTACCAAGACGACTCGGCATCGCGGCACCCTACTGGGTGCGGATCACCCGGGTCGGCAACATCATCACGGGCGAGTAGCTCACCGGATGGTATTACCTGGACCCAACAAGGGGCAGCCCAGTCGATCCCGATGGCCTCCAGCATCTACGTGGGCCTCGCCGTGTCTGCTGTGGACAACGCGAAGCTGAACACGGCGACCTTCTCCAACGTCACCTTCGAACAGCCGCCCGTCCTGACGACCAGCGGTGGTACGACGGCCCACATCGAGAACGTGCCGGTCGCGGTCGACTCCGGCATCACGCTCACCGACGCCACCAGCGCCAACATGACATCGGGCACGGTCAGCGTCGGCGCCGGGTACACCGCCGGCCAGGACGTGCTCGCCTTCACCAGCCAGAACGGCATCACCGGGTCCTGGAGTGCTCCCTCGATGACGCTCACCGGCAGCGCCACCAAGGCGCAATGGCAGACCGCACTGCGCTCGATCACCTACACCAACACCAGCCACGCGCCGAACACCGGCAACCGCACGATCAACTACGTGGTCAACGACGGCAACTTCAACAGCAACACCGCCGCCAAGACGGTCTCGGTCACTGCGGTCAACGACGCCCCCGTCAACTCGGTGCCCGGTGCCCAGACGACCACCATGAACACGGCCAAAGTGTTCTCGACCGGCAACGGTAACCTGATCTCGATCACCGACGTGGACGCCGCGGGCGGAACGATGCAGGTCCAGTTGGTCACCAGCAACGGTGTCACCACCCTGTCCGGTACCGCCGGACTGACCATCACCGCTGGAGCCAACGGCTCGGCGAATATGACGTTCACCGGATCGCTCGCCGCGATCAACACCGCCCTGGCCGGCCTGAGCTTCAACCCGACCACCGGCTTCACCGGTGCTGCCAGCCTGCAGATCGTCACCGCTGACCAGGGCAACACTGGCTCCGGTGGCACGCTGACCGACAGCGACTCGATCGCCATCACGGTCACCGCCGCCGGTACGACGGTGAAGGCACAGTACAAGAGCAATGACGTTTCCAACCCAAACGACAACTCGATCAAGCCGGGTCTCCAACTGGTGAACACCGGTTCGTCGGGCGTGGATCTGAACACGATCACTGTCCGCTACTGGTTCACCAAGGAGGCCGGCGCCTCGACCTTTGACACCCCGTGCTATTGGGCGGCCATCGACTGCTCCTTCGTCAACCGGAGTGTCGTCGCAGTCTCCCCCCGGACCGGCGCCGACGCGTACCTGCTCGTTGGCTTCCAGACCTACACACTGGCGGCCGGCGCGAGCACCGGCGAGATCCAGCTTGGCTTCAACAAGACGGACTGGCTGAACTTCAGCGAAGCCGATGACTACAGCTATGACACCCACACGGGCTTCACCGACTGGACTAAGGTCACCGTCTACCAAAACGGCACTCTGATCTGGGGCACCGAGCCGTAAGCGACCGCTGAGGACCGAGCCTTGCGAAGGCAGGTTCGCGCCGTGCCCCCAATGGGATTTGAACCCATACTTGGGCGGGTTTAAGCCGCCTGCCTCTGCCAATTGGGCCATGGGGGCCTGCGCGCGATTCTAGGCCCCGCGTGCTGTCGCTCGGCTGGACATGACGAAGCCCAGCCGGGTCGCGATGGCAAATAGTAATGAAGCGCCGCAGGCAGGGCTTCGTCAAGCTCAGCCAGCATCGTTTGATCCAGCCAACATCGGTTGACCAGCCAACTCCCGTGGCTCAGCCAACTCCCATGGCTCAGCCAGTCTGTTGGAGCTCATCCATCATGCCTGCACCCGGCGAGGATTGTCGTCCCGGGTCTTGGCCGGTGTGGTGTCTTGCATGGCGCAAAGGTTGTCGTTGGGGGTCGCAGCGTCGGGGCGGGATGGTTTCGGGGATGCCGTCGGCGGCGATCCGGACCTCCCACTGGTCACGGACCCCGTACTTGGCAGGCTCAACCAGCCCATGATGGTGGTGGCATAAGAGGACGAGATTCGACAGGGCGGTAGGGCCGCCCTTCCACCACGGGATGATGTGGTGGGCCTCGCATTCGGTCGGCCGGGCGTGGCAGCCGGGAAACACACAACCCCCATCACGCACCACCAGGGCTGCCCGCAGATCCGCCGGCACCAAACGGTAATCCCGGCCCACGTCCAGCACGGTGCTGGGCCCACCCAGGACAGCGGGCAGCAGGTCGGCGTCACAGCACAACCGGCGCAGATCGCCGGCACTGAGCGGCTCACCGTCCCCGATCAACCCGGCCCCGGCCGCATCAGCCAGCAGCTTGGTGTAGTCGACAGTGACGACGATCCGGGGCCGGTCACCCCCCACTTTGGGTGCCCGCCCTCCTTGGGAGTGGTTGATGATCATCGCGACCAGCGATCAGCCCGGCGCTGCTCCGGCGTCAGGCCAGCCGCGGCCGGGTCACGCTCCTCCAGGGCGGTGCGGCGTCGGGATTCGGTGTAGGCATCCAGTTGCGCGATCCACGCTTCCCCGTCGATCAGGGGCAGGCTGCCGGTGAACAGGATGGAGCCGTTCCCGTCCCGGCGGAACACCAACGACCGGTTCCGGCGGGCCGCCTCCGTCTGGCGCTGCAACCGCCGTTCCAGGGTTTCGTCAGCCTGCGCCGGGGCGACCTGCGCCAACACCTGCGGGGTGGCCTTCGCCAACCGGTCGCTGTCCATGGCTCCGGCCATGTCGAGCAGCAACTGCTCGGCCTGCGCCTGCTGGGTCCCGTCGAGTTCACCCAGCCCGCCGAGCACCGTGCCGATCGCCCGCGCCTGGCTGACGCTGATCCGTCCCGCCGCCGCGGCATCCGCCACGTCGGGGTGGGCAGCCAGTTCCTTGGCCTGATGCAGCATGCCGGCCGCTTCGCGCTTCGACAGACCACCCTCCACCGTCAGCCAGGACGTCGTCGGGGTACCAGCGGCGCTCATCGACTCCTGGGTGGCATCAGCCTTCGCCAGCAACAGGCCCGCGACCGCGGTCAACCGTGAAGCCAAACCCCGTGCCCGCTGGGCACACACCAACCGCTCACCACGCGCAACCATCGCAGCGTCGAACCCGTCGAGGATGCCCTCGATCGCGTCCAGGGCCCGAGTCGCGGGAGTCAGCTGAACTGCCATGAACCAAGTCAAACACCCGCCACTGACACTAATCGAACAGAGGTGCGAATGAGTGTGGGCAATCAGGAACGCGGCGGCGGAGCGGTACTGGCCCGCACCACCAGCTGCGGTACCCGCAGTAACGGATTCGGCGCCTGCTCGTCGCTCAGGACGGCGAGCATGACCTCCATGGCGTCGCGTCCGAGCTGTGCGAAGTCCTGGTTCATCGTGGTCAACGGCGGCGAGAAGTGCGCCGCCTCCGGGATGTCGTCGAAGCCGACGACACTCACCTGGTCGGGCACGGAGAGGTGCGACTCCGTCAGGGCGTGGATCAGGCCGAGCGCCATCTGGTCGTTCCCACAGAACGCGGCGGTGAAGGACCCCTCGGAGAGCAGCCGCTGACCGCCGGCGTAGCCGCTGGCCGCCGACCAGTCCCCGATGATCGGTTCGTGGGCGACGAGACCGTTGTCACCCAGGGCGTCCCGCCACCCGCGGATGCGCTCGAGGGCGTCCATCGAGTCGATCGGGCCGCTGATGTGGCGGATCTCGCGGTGGCCGAGCTCGATCAGGTGACGGACGGCGCGCCGCGCGCCCTGGTACTGGTCGAGGTGCACCCGGTGGAGCTGCGAGCCCTGCGACACGACCGCGAGGAACGGCACGCCGAGCTCCATGCCCTGCAGCACGGCGAGGGACGAGCGGTTCGACGTGATCAGCACGATCGCCTCGACGTTCTGGCGTACGAGCACCTCAGCTGCCTGGCGCAGCGCCGCCGGGTCCGCCTGCAGCAGGCTGGCCATGATCACCGCGTAGCGCTCGTCGCGCGCCGCCTCGTTGAAGTACAGCGCCGTCGTCGTCGGCCCGTGGTCGGGGGCCCCGGTGGTGATCAGACCGATCGTCCGGGAGCGCCGCGTGACCAGGGCCCGGGCAGCCGGGGACGGGATGTAGCGCAGCTGCTTGATCGCCCGCTCGACCCGCTCGCGCGTCGCCGGACGCACGTTCGGCAGGTCGTTCAGGACGCGCGACACTGTCTGGTGGGACACCCCAGCGAGGCGCGCCACATCGAAGATGGTGGCGGCCTTCGTCCGCTCCTCCTCGATCAATGTGCCTGCTGTTCCTGACTTGCGTCGTTCTGTGCCCGCGGCTGATGTTATCGACACTGGGATGGCCTCAGGTCCGTCTGGAGGTCAGGACCTTCTGCAGGATGATGAAGACCAGCAGCAGCGCACCGATGAAGATCTTGGTCCACCAGGAACTGAGCGTTCCCTCGAACGTGATGATCGTCTGGATCAGGCCCAGCACCAGCACCCCCAGCGCAGAGCCGACGACGAACCCGTACCCGCCGCTCAGCAGCGTGCCGCCGATGACGACCGCCGCAATGGCATCCAGTTCCGTGCCGACGGCCGTGAGCGCGTAGCCCGACAGCGTGTAGAAGGCGTAGAGCACACCGGCGAGGCCGGAACAGAAACCGCTGATCACGTAGACCAGCACCTTGGTGCGGGACGTCGGCAGGCCCATCAGCATGCCGGACTGTTCACCGCCGCCGATCGCGTAGGTGGTGCGGCCGAACCGGGTGTACTGCAACACCCACACCCCGACCGCCAGCGCAACGAGCGCAATGATGACGCTCGGGCTGACGCTCAGGCCGAACCCGAGCGGGATCCGCACGTTGGCCATCGCGACGAAGAACGGGTGGTCGATGCTGATCGACTCCTTCGCGATGATGTAGCACAGGCCGCGCGCGAGGAACATCGCCGCAAGGGTGGCGATGAACGGCTGGACCTTGAAGATGTGGATCATCAGCCCCACCAGCAGGCCGAGGGTCGACGTGGCCACGAGGATCACGAGGATCACGGGGGCCGGGCTCCAGCCGGCCTGGAGCAGCCGCGCCGCGATGATGGTGGACAGCGCGACCACGGCTCCCACCGAGAGGTCGATGCCGCCGGTGATGATCACGAAGCTCATCCCGATCGCGAGGACGATCAGGTAGGAGTTGTCGATCAGCAGGTTCAGCAACACCTGGCCCGAGAAGAAACCCCGGTAGCGGAGCCCGCCCGCGACGAAGATCAGCACGAACAGCACGGCGGTCACAAGGATCGGCCCCGACTTGGGGCTGGTGAAGACGTCGACGATCCGCCGCCAGCCGCGGGTCAGGCCGGACGCCGGCGCGAGCGTGAGGCTGGTCATTACGACACCGCCACTTCTGCGACCGGCTTCGGAGCGGGCGAGCGGCGCCGTCGCCATCGGGCGAACGCAGCGGAGGTGGTCTCCGACTGCAGCAGGCAGACCGCCGTCACCACGGCGGCCTTGAACACCATCGTCGCGATCGGCGGGATGCCGACGGTGTAGACGGTGGTCACGAGAGTCTGGATCACCAGAGCGCCCACAAGCGTGCCGGCGAGAGAGTACCTGCCACCGTTCAGCGAGGTGCCGCCGAGGACGACAGCGAGGATGGCGTCCAGCTCGATGAACAGGCCGGTGTTGTTGGCGTCGGCCGCCGTCTGGTTGGACGTGAGGATCAGCCCGGCGATCGCCGCGAGCACGGCGCAGAACGCGTACACGGTGAACAGCAGGCCCCGGGCACGAACGCCGGCTTGCCTGCTGGCCTCGGGGTTGATACCGACGCTCTCGATCAGCAGACCGAGCGCCGTCCTGCGGGTGAGGAGCGCCGCGAAGATGATGATGACCGCGCCGGCGATCGTTGCGACAGGGATCCCGAGCACGAAGCCCGAGCCGAGGAACTTGAACGGCGCGCTCTGCACGGTGAGGATGTTGCCTTCCGTGATCAGCATCGCGATGCCGCGTCCGGCCGTCATGAGGATCAGGGTCGCGATGATCGGCTGGATCCCCAGCACAGCGACGAGGAAGCCGTTCCAGACGCCCAGCAGCAGCGATAGCCCGACCGCAGCGAGCACGGCGACGCCCACGACGGCCGGATCGTCCGGGTTCGACGAGCCGAGGATGATCGAGCAGGCGACAGCACCGGAAATCGCGCAGACCGAGCCGACCGACAGGTCGATGCCCCGGGTCGCGATCACCAGCGTCATGCCGACGGCGATGATCAGGGTCGGCGCACCGTTGCGGACGATGTCGATGATGCTGCCGAAGAGGTGTCCCTCGCTGTTCACCGTGATGGCGAGGAAGCCGGGCACGGCGATCACGTTGATGGCCAGCAAAGCCACCAGCATGACCACCGGCCAGAACAACCGGTGGGAAACGGCACGGCCCAGGTGCTTCACGATGCGGCTCCGGTCACTGGTTCGGGTTCGGTGGCGCCCTCGGCGATCAGGGCCAGCAGGTCGTCGACGTCCAGGCCGTCGTTGAGGAGGTCGGCCACTATCTGCCGGTCGCGGAGCACGACGATCCGGTTGCTCAGGCGCAGCACTTCCTCGAGTTCTGCGGAGATGAACACCACGCTCATCCCGTTCTCCGCGAGGCTGTAGACGAGCTTCTGGATCTCCGCCTTCGCCCCGACGTCGATGCCACGGGTGGGCTCGTCGAGGATCAGAAGGCGTGGCGCGATCGCCAGCCAGCGGGCGAGCAGTACCTTCTGCTGGTTGCCGCCGGAGAGGTTGCGGACGGGCGTGTCAGCGTTAGGGGTCTTGATATTGAGGGCCTCGATGTAGCTGGCGGCGAGCTCGTCCTGGCGCTTGCGCGGGATCGGCCGGAACCAGCCACGGTCGGCCTGGAGCGCGAGGATCACGTTGTCGCGCACGCTGAGCTCGTCGACGATCCCTTCCGCGCGACGGTTCTCCGAGGAGTAGGCGATGCGGTGCTTGATCGCCTGCCGCGGTGTCCGCAGCTTGATGGTCTCGCCGTTGACCTCGAGCTGCCCCGCGTCGGTGCGGTCAACGCCGCCGATCAGGCGGGCGATCTCGGTGCGCCCGGAGCCGAGCAGGCCGGCGAGGCCGACCACCTCACCGGCACCGACGACCAGGTCGACGGGCGCGATCGCGCCCTTGCGGGTGATGCCGGTCGCGACAAGGAAGGGCTTCACACCTTCCTCAGTAGCGACGTCGCGCTCGCCGGAGTGGACGCGGCTCTCGAGGTCTTCGAGGGTCGCGAGTTCCTTGCCGATCATGGCCTGCACCAGGTCGATGCGCAGCAACTCAGGGGTGAGGTACTCCCCCACCAGCTGCCCGTTGCGCAGGACGGTGAGCCGGTCGCTGATCTCGTAGACCTGGTCGAGGAAGTGGCTGACGAACAGGATCGCGACCCCGGACTCCTTCAGGGAGCGGATCACGCGGAAGAGCTCTGCGACCTCCTCGAGGTCGAGGCTCGAGGTGGGCTCGTCGAGGATAAGGACCTTGGCCTTGATGTCGATGGCGCGGGCGATGGCCACCAGCTGCTGGACGGCCAGCGAGTGCGAGTTGAGCAGGGAGTTGGGATCGACGTCGAGGCTGAGGCCCTCGAGGATCTCCGCAGCCCGGCGACGCATCGCTCGCCAGTTGATGCCACCGAAGCGGCGGGGCTCGCGTCCGAGGAGCACGTTCTCCGCGACGGTGAGGTTCCCGAGGAGATTGACCTCCTGGTACACGGTACTGATGCCCGCGGCCTGCGCCTGCGCCGGCTCGGAGAAGGTGACCTTCTCGCCGCCGAGCCGGATCACTCCGCTATCGACGCTGTACACACCGGTGAGCGCCTTGATCAGGGTGGACTTGCCGGCGCCGTTCTCGCCCATCAGCGAATGCACCTCGCCGGGGAACATCCGGAAGTCGACCCCGTCCAGGGCCTTCACGCCGGGGAAGGTGATCGAGATGTCCGTCATCTCGACGACCGGGGCCTGGCTGGGGACCGGCGCTTTCACACTGTCAGGCATCGTTGCATTCCAACTCCTGGTTCGGCTTACCCGCACGCCGGTGGGTGCGCGGCCAGGGCCACGCACCCACCTTGGGGCGGGGGAAAGGGTACTGCGCCGAGGCTCAGTACTTACGGTTGGGCAGGGCTGCCTTGGCCTGCTCCTGGGTGAAGGTGCCTTCCTCGGTGACGATCCGCGCGGGGACGGTCTCGCCCTTGTTGAGCTTGGTGATGATCTCGATCAGCTGCTTGCCCAGCAGCGGGGAGCACTCAACGATGTAGTTGATCTTGCCGTCGACCAGGGCCTGCATGCCGTCATGGACGGCGTCGACGGTGATGATCTTGATGTCCTTGCCGGGAACCTTGCCCGCGGCCTCGATGGCCTCGATGGCGCCGAGGCCCATGTCGTCGTTGTGGGCGTAGATGACGGTTGCCTCGGGGTGGCTCTTCAGGAGAGCCTCAGCGACCTGCTTGCCGCCCGCGCGGGTGAAGTCGCCGGTCTGGCTGGCGACCACCTTGATGTTCGGGTCGGACTTGATAGCGTCCGCGAAGCCAGTTCCACGGTCGATGGCCGGAGCCGAACCGGTGGTGCCCTCGAGCTGGATCACGTTGACCGGGGCGGATGCACCCTTGGCGTCGGCAACCAGCCACTCGCCGGCCTTCTTGCCTTCCAGCACGAAGTCAGAGCCGAGGAACGTCTTGTAGAGCGAGGTGTCCTTGGAGTCGACGGCGCGGTCGGTGAGGACGACGGGGATGTTGGCTGCCTTGGCCTCGTTGAGGACGGCGTCCCAACCGGTCTGGACGACCGGGGAGAACGCGATGTAGTCCACCTTCTGCTGGATGTAGGAGCGGATCGCCTTGATCTGGTTCTCCTGCTTCTGCTGGGCGTCCGAGAACTGCAGCTTGATCTTCGCATCCGCGAACGCAGCCTGGATGTCCTTGGTGTTGGCGGTGCGCCAGCCGCTCTCCGCGCCCACCTGGGCGAAGCCGACCACGAGCTGGTCGACGGACTTGGCCCCGCCGGTATTTCCGGCTGGAGCTGCTCCGCCACAAGCTGTGAGTGCCAGCACCAGCGCGCCGGCGGCGAAAAGACCGATGGTCTTCTTCATTCGACAAACCTCCTTGTTCGCACCCGGGGGTGGAGCGAACCCACCGGCACCGGACGGCCGCCTTTGGCCGTTAGCAGGATGTTAAGGCTCACATGTGAGCCTTAACAACGTCTCACAGAATCCGTTACCAACTCGTTATCAAGCGCTCTCCGAGGAGTGATAGCGGATAACATCCGGAGCTGTGAGTAACGCTCACAACTGGGCGCTGCGCACGAGACCAAGGACCAGGCCGTCAAGGATGTCCGCCTCGCTCACGGTGAGCTCGGGGGTGAGGCGGGACGCGGCCCGCCTCGCGATCAGGGCGCCGCAGCAGATGACGTCGGCCCGGCCGGGCACCATGGTCGGCAGCTGGGCGACTGCGGCAACGGGCATGGCAAGAAGGCGCAGTCCCAGCTCGTCGAGCTCGCCGTGCGTGACGACCGAACCGTGCACCCGTGCGCGATCGTACGTTGCCAGTCCCTGCGCGAGCGCGGAGAGGCTGGTCACTGTTCCACCCACACCCACCCAGGTGGCCACCGTTGCGAAGTCGATGCCGGAGGCGTCCAGCAGGGCGTCGATGTGGGCTGTTGCAGCGGCCACCTCTGCGGGGCGCGGCGGGTCGCCGTGCAGGAAGCGCTCGCGCAACCGCACCGAGCCGATGTCCAGGGAGATCGCGTGCAGCACCTGTCCGTCACTGCCGAGCACGAGCTCTGTCGAGCCGCCGCCGATGTCCATCACGAGTACCGGCTGCGCGACGTCGGGAAGCGCACCCACGGCACCGGCGTACGACAGCCGGGCCTCTTCCTCGCCGGGGATGATCTCCGCTTCGACTCCGAGGCGGCCGCGGGCACCGTCGAAGAACTCTGCCGAGTTCGCGGCGTCCCGTGCTGCGGAGGTCGCGACGACCCGTCGGTGGCTGACGCAGAGCTCGTCGAGCTCTGCGCCGAAGTCCGCCATGGCGTCCAGCGTCCGGGCGAGGGCCTCGGGGTGGAACCTGCCGGTGGCATCCACTCCCTGGCCGAGTCGCGTGAGGTGCAGGCGGCGGTCCACCTCCACGAGCCGTCCGTCGACCAGCCGGCTCACCAGCAGCCGGACGGAGTTGGTGCCGCAGTCGACGGCTGCCAGCAGTGGCTCACTCATCGCCGGACTCCCGAGCCGCCGTGTCGTGGCCGCTGAGGCAGGGCCGCACCCAGAACTCGCCCAGCCGGGCAAGGGTGATGTCGCCCAGCGGGTTCACCCCGGGGCCGGCGGTCAGGGAGTGTGCTGCCAGCACGTGCAGGCACTTGACCCGCGTCGGCATACCGCCGGCGCTGATGCCGTCGATCTCCGGCACCGTCCCCAGCTCTGCCCGGTCTGCGAGGTAGGCGACGTGCGCCCGCCCGTACCCTGCGGCCAGGTCGGGCTCTGCTGCGAGGCGTCCGGCAAGCTCGGTCATCAGGCCTTCTGCCTCCAGCGTCGAGCAGCCAGCCGCCGCCCGTGGGCAGGTGAGGTAGTAGGTGGTCGGGAACGGGGTGCCGTCCGGCAGTCGCGGGTTCGTTGCCACCACCCCCGGCTTCCCGCACGGGCACCGCCACGCCACTCCGGCGACGCCACGGGCTTCGCGCCCCAACTGGGCTGCGACGGTCTCTGCGTCCGCGGGACTGAGGGGTTCGAAGCTCGGCACGCCGGTCATTCTCCCACGGCCCCCTCCCAGCCCCCGAGTTGTCAGACGCTCGCTGCGCTATAGGTCAGTGGGATTCTGACAACTCGGAGGTTGGCGGCGGACCCCCACCTAGCAGCCGACTTGTCAGAAGCTGGTGCGGCTATAGGCGCATCAGATTCTGACAAGTCGGAGATGGGACGCGGGGGTGTCAGGGGATGACGACCCGGCGGGTGGGGGCGTCGGCCGTGCGGACAGAACCCCAGAGGCGGTCCCACCAGACGGGGTCGTGTTCGCCGGCGGGCAGGGCCTGCTCCGACTCGATCACCACTCCCCCTCCGATCGGCTTGCCGTCGGCGCCGACGACGCGGTAGCCGGTCTCGCCCGGCATCACCCACCCGAGCCGTTCCCGAGCCTGGGCCTTGACGTACTCGGGGTCGTTCCAGCGGGCCAGTTCCGTCTCCAGGTCGGCGATCTGGGCCGAACGGTCACGGATCTGCTGCTGGGCGACGGCCAGGTCGTGCTGCTGGGAGAGGTAGATGCGCAACGACTGCCCGAACGAGATGGCCAGCACGACGACGACGAGCACCAGGACGGACGCGCGGCGGGTGAGGTGCAGTCCGCGGCGCCACGCGGGGACGGCGCCCTGGGACGTCACCGGTGTCGCATCGGGCGTCACTGGGCTGGACGTACGAGTACCGGCCCGGGAGCGCCTGTTGGTGCGTCCCGGGCCGGTACTGGTGCTACGTGGGCTACGCGGTGTGCGTGCCATGGTCCTCGGCCCTCATCGGGTCAAGGATAGGTTCCTCAGGCCTTGAACCTGGGGAAGGCGGCGGCACCGGCGTAGCGTGCCGCCTCGTCGAGGTCCTCCTCGATGCGGAGCAGCTGGTTGTACTTGGCGACCCGCTCGGTCCGCGCCGGGGCGCCCGACTTGATCTGGCCACAGCCGAGGGCGACAACCAGGTCGGCGATCGTGGTGTCCTCGGTCTCGCCGGAGCGGTGGCTCATCATCGTGGTGTAGCCGGCGCGGTGGGCCATGGTGACAGCGTCGATGGTCTCGGTCAGCGAGCCGATCTGGTTCACCTTCACCAGCAGCGAGTTGGCCGAGTTCTCCGTGATGCCGCGGGCGAGGCGCACCGGGTTGGTCACGAACAGGTCATCGCCGACGACCTGGATCTTGTGGCCGACCTGCGCGGTGAACTTGGCCCAGCCGGCCCAGTCCTCCTCGTCGAGCGGATCCTCGATGGAGACCAGCGGGTAGGAGTCGATGAGCTCCTCGTAGTAGGCGACCATCTCGTCGGTGGTCTTGAGGCCACCCTCGAAGGTGTAGCCACCCTCCGCGACAAAGGCGGATGCTGCCACGTCGAGGGCGAGGGCCACGTCCTTGCCGGGCTCGAAGCCGGCGTTCTTGATGGCCTCGATGATCAGGTCGAGGGCCGCACGGTTGCTCTCGAGGTTCGGGGCGAAGCCGCCCTCGTCGCCGAGGCCGGTGGACAGGCCACGCTTCTTCAGCACGGCCTTGAGGGCGTGGTAGACGCCCGCGCCCATCTCGAGGGCCTCTGCGAAGGTCGCGGCGCCGATCGGGGCGATCATGAATTCCTGGATGTCGACGTTGGAGTCGGCGTGGGTGCCACCGTTGAGGATGTTCATCATCGGGACGGGCAGCACGTTGGCGGTCGGGCCGCCGAGGTAGCGGTACAGCGGGAGGCCGGCCGATTCGGCTGCGGCGTGGGCGACGGCCATCGAGACGCCGAGGATGGCGTTCGCGCCGAGCTTGCCCTTGTTGTCGGTGCCGTCGAGTTCGATCATGGCCTGGTCCAGCAGGCGCTGCTCGTCAGCCTCCATGCCGATGACCTCGGGGGCGATCTGCTCCACGACGTTCTCGACGGCCTTCAGGACACCCTTGCCGCCGTAGTGTGCTGCGTCGCCGTCACGGAGCTCGACAGCCTCGAAAAGGCCGGTCGAAGCGCCGGACGGAACGGCGGCGCGACCCTCTGCGCCGTCGTCGAGCACAACCTGGACCTCAACGGTGGGGTTGCCACGGGAGTCCAGGATCTGCCGCGCGTCAACGAATTCGATGCTTGCCACGATGTGTGCCTTTCAGGAGTGATCAAGTCGTCGGAAACACCCTATCGTCAGGTCCGCCCGACCGACGCCGACGGACCTTGTTAGTGCGGGTGCCCGCACCGCGGTATCCCGGGTTGTTCGGGTTCGTTGCCCGGACGTCCCGCCCAGGACGAAGGGGGTGGTCGCCCCGCGCCAGTGCAGGGTGGCCCCGCCGGGTCCAGGGACGAATCAGGGCTGGCCCTCCGCAGCCCTCACGCGCTCCTCCAGCGCCCGGAGGGCCGAGCGGGCCTCCTGCTCCGGATCGAGCCCGAGTTCCTCCGCCCGGGCGACCAGGCGCAGGAATTCCACACCCACGGCTTCCGCGCCGACGTTCGTACCGGTCACTCCCAGCACCTCCGGGTCGAGACCGTGGCTGCGGGCGCGCACGAGGACCTTGTGGGCGCGGGTCAGCGCGGACAGGCGCGCCGGGATTCCGTCCAGGGCCGAGTCACGCGACTTCTCGACGGCCTTCGCGCGCTCCCACGAACCGACGAGGTCGGTGGGCACCTCTGCATCGGTGAAGACGTAGGGGTGGCGGGCGATCAGCTTGTCGCTGATGCGTCGGGCGACGTCCTCGATGTCGAAGCGGCCGCTCTCCGCTGCGATTTCCGCGTGGAACACGACTTGCAGCAACAGGTCGCCCAGCTCTTCTGTGAGCTCGGTGTCGTCGCCGGTCTCGATGGCCTCGACCACCTCAAGGGTCTCCTCCACGAGATAGCGGACGAGGCTGGCGTGGGTCTGTCCGGCGTCCCACGGGCAACCGGTGCGGAGGCGGTGCATCACCGCGACCAGCCGGCTGAGTTCAGGTTGGGTGTTCACCCCTTGGTGGGGGCCGCCTCGGAGAGCGAGCCAGTGCTGCCCTCGACCAGGCTGCCGACCTTGTCGTCCCACACGCCGAAGCGGGGGTTCACCCGGACCGGGGTCTTCGCCATCAGCTCAGCGAAGGCCGTTGCGGCCGTCTTGTCGGACAGGACGGTCGCGGTGTTGGCGTAGCTCACCATGAAATCGTGGGTGACCGGGTCCTTCGCCAGGACCGGGTAAAGCTCCTGTGTGGCGTAGAAGGCTTCTCGCTGGGCGTCGGTGACCGTGATCGCCTTGTCCTTCGCGATCCGGTCGACCACGGCCGACTGCACCTTGATCGACATCACTGCTGTCGAGAAGGACGCGCCGGTGTCGTATGCGTCCGACGTTGCACCTGCGATCGCCGCGGCGACGCGGTCAACCTCCGCCTGGGACACCGTCACGTCAACAGAGCTGCCCGGCCCGCCGACATAGGCAGCCACCTGCGGATTGCTCCCGCAACCGGCCAGCGCCAGCAGTCCGGCCGTAGCCAGAGCCGCAACCATCACACGTGCCTTCATCCTGCCCGCCTTCTCAACGTAGACCGTGGCGATCCTACCGGCTGCCGGGAGCACCGAAGACGTCGACCAGCACCTTGGCCGCCCACGCCAGCAGCGCCGCGTCGGTCACGGGCTGCCCGCCGATCGGCGCAGTCATCGGACGCGGCACGAGGATGTAGCTGGACGCCTTGCGCACCTGCGAGCCCGGATACAGCCGGTTCAGCCGCAACTGGGCGGAGTCGGGCAGGTCGGCAGGGGCGAACCGGATCATGCTGCCGTTCGCAACGACCTCGTGGACGCCGCGACGCCGGGCCTCGATACGGAAGGCCGCAACAGCAAGGAGTGCCGTGACCGGAGCCGGCGGCTCGCCGTAGCGGTCGACGAGCTCGTCCCGCACTGCGGCGATGTCGGCGTCGCTGGTGACGGCGGCGAGGCGCTTGTACATCTCAAGGCGCAGTCGTTCGGATTCGACGTAGTCGGCGGGCAGGTGCGCGTCCACCGGCAGTTCGATCTTCATCTCCGGCTCCGGCTCGGTGTCATCGCCGCGGAAGTCGGCGACGGCCTCGCCAACGAGCCGGATGTAGAGGTCGAAGCCGACCTCTGCGATGTGGCCGGACTGCTCACCGCCCAGCAGGTTGCCTGCGCCGCGGATCTCCAGGTCCTTCATGGCGATCGCCATGCCGGCACCGAGGTCGGTGTGGGCAGCCATGGTGGCCAGCCGGTCGTGGGCCGTCTCCGTGAGCGGCTTCTCCGGGGGATACAGGAAGTAGGCGTAGCCGCGCTCGCGGCTGCGTCCCACGCGTCCGCGCAGCTGGTGCAGCTGGGAGAGCCCGAGAAGGTCGGCGCGCTCGATCAGCAGGGTGTTCGCCGTGGAGATGTCCAGGCCTGCCTCGACGATCGTCGTGCAGACCAGGACGTCGGAGCGCCGCTCCCAGAAATCGACCATCACCTGCTCGAGGGTGTGCTCGTTCATCTGGCCGTGAGCCACGGCCACGCGCGCCTCCGGCACGAGCTCCGCGATCTGCTTGGCCGTCTTCTCGATCGAGTTCACCCGGTTGTGGATGTAGAACGTCTGGCCCTCGCGAGCCAGTTCGCGACGAATCGATGCCCGCACCTGGGCGGAGTCGTAGGGCCCGGCGAACGTGAGCACAGGGTGCCGCTCCTCCGGCGGCGTCGCGATCACGCTCATCTCGCGGATGCCGGTGATGGCCATCTCCAGCGTCCGTGGGATCGGGGTGGCGCTCATCGCCAGCACGTCGACGTTGAGCCGCAGCTTCTTCAGCTGCTCCTTGTGCTCGACACCGAAGCGCTGCTCCTCGTCGATGATCACGAGGCCGAGGTCCTTGAACGCCACGTTGTCTGCGAGCAGCCCGTGGGTGCCGACGACCACGTCGACGGTACCGTCAGCGAGGCCTGCGATCACCTTCTTCTTGTCCGCGGGGCTGGAGAACCGGCTGAGCGCCGCGACCGTAACGGGGAAGCCGGCGTAGCGGTCGGCGAAAGTGGCGTGGTGCTGCTGCACCAGCAGGGTGGTCGGTACGAGGACGGCGACCTGCTTGCCGTCCATCACCGCCTTGAACGCTGCCCGCACGGCGATCTCGGTCTTGCCGTAGCCGACGTCGCCGCAGATCAGGCGGTCCATCGGGATCACCTGCTCCATGTCGGCCTTCACCTCGCTGATGGCCGACAGCTGGTCGGGGGTCTCGACGTACTCGAACGCATCCTCCAGCTCGCCCTGCCAGACCGTGTCGGGTCCGAATGCGTGCCCGCGGGTGGCCTGGCGGGCCGCGTACAGCTTGATCAGTTCCGCAGCGATCTGCCGGACGGCCTTGCGGGCACGGGACTTGCGCTTGGCCCAGTCGCCGCCGCCGAGCTTGTCCAGCGTGGGGCTCTCGCCGCCGACATAACGGGTGACCAGGTGCAGCTGGTCCATCGGCACGAACAGCCGGTCGCCGGGCTGGCCACGCTTGGACGGGGCGTAGTCGAGCACCAGGTACTCGCGGGTGGCGCCGGCCACCGTCCGCTGCACCATCTCGACGTAGCGGCCGACCCCGTTGGTCTCGTGCACCACCGCGTCGCCGGGGCTGAGCTCGAGCGGGTCGATCTGGTTCTTGCGCCGGGCCGGCATCTTGCGCGACGCCTTGTCCGCGTCCCGCTGCCCGGAGAGGTCGCCTGCGGTGAAGACGTCGAGGCCGAGGCCGGCGAGGCTGAACCCGTGCCGCAGCTCGGCACGGAGAACGGTCACAAGTCCGGTCGGCGGGTCGGCAGTCAGGGAAGCGGGACGCGACACCGGGATGTCAGCGCCCTTGAGGATCTCCTCCATGCGCGCTGCGAGACCGCTGGAATCGGCCACCAGCACCGTGCGCCTGCCCTCGGCAACCGAAGCCCGGATGGTGGCGACGGCAGCCTCGGTGTCGCCGCGCCAGACGGGCGCCTCCGTCGCTGCGACGATCCGGGTGGGCACGGCGCTGACGTCCGCGGCGAGCACGGCCCCGACCTCGTCGGATTCCTCGCCGGAGCTGAACGCTGAGAAGCTCCACCAGGCCTGGCCGCGCCCGAGGGCGTGCGCACGGACGTCGGCGATGCTGCGGTAGGCGGACGCGCCCAGGTCGATCGGCGCCTTGCCCCCCTCAGCGGCAGCTGCCCACGAGGCCTTCAGGAACTCCTCGCTGGTGATCACCAGCTCGTGGGCGCGGGCGCGAATGCGTTCGGGGTCGCTGAGCAGCACCTGGGTGTTGGCCGGCAGCACGTCGACCAGCAGCTCCAGCCCGTCGACGAGGACGGGAGCAAGGGCCTC
This sequence comes from uncultured Actinomycetota bacterium, assembly GCA_963799235.1. GTDB lineage: Bacteria > Actinomycetota > Actinomycetes > Propionibacteriales > Propionibacteriaceae > Propionicimonas. Next base: position 213,113 of record CAWCWL010000003.1, read on the forward strand.
CATGCCGTCGACGGCGTGGCCGGAAGCGATCCGGTCGAACATCTCCCCGAGGTTGCCAGGGGTGTTCAGGTGCACTCGGGCGAGCACGGCTGCCCGCTCGCGCACCTCGTCGGTGAGCAGCAGCTCGCGGCAGGGAGAGGCGACCACCGCTTCGATGGTCTGGTCGAACGACCGCTGGTCAGCGACGGCGAACGCCCTGATCTCCTCGACGGTGTCGCCGAAGAAGTCGATGCGGACGGGGTGCTCGAGGGTCGGCGGGAACAGGTCGATGATGCCGCCGCGGACGCAGAACTCGCCGCGGCGCTCCACGAGGTCGACGCGCACGTACGCAGCGTCGACGAGGCCCTGCGCGACGTCGGCGATGTCGTAGTCCTCTCCGACGGCCAACTGCACCGGCATCAGGTCCCCAAGTCCGGTCACCTGCGGCTGCAGCACCGACCGCACGGGCGCGACCACAACCCTCGGCATCGGCAGCGGGTCGTTGCCTGCGAGCCGGCGGAGGACGGCCAGCCGGCGCCCGACGGTGTCGGAGCGGGGGCTGAGCCGCTCGTGCGGCAGCGTCTCCCAGGCCGGGTAGTAGGCGACCTCGTCGGGCCCCAGCAGCGACGTGAGCGCAGCCGTGGCAGCCTCCGCCTCGCGGAACGTCGAGGTCACCAACAGCAGGGGGCGTCCGGCCTGGCAGGCCAGCGCAGCAACCATCAACGGCCGGGCGGGTTCGGTGAGGGTGATGTCGAGCGTGGGAAGCCGACCGGACCGGCAGTCGGCGATTGCTTCTGCCAGAACGGGCTCGTTCCCGACGAAGTCCACCAACCCGCTCAGATCCACCGCATCACCCTACGCGTCGTCCCGATCCGTGCAAGTTCGTCGTGGTCAACCCGTCAACCCGGCTGCACGGGAGGTAGCTGCTGGCACGGTGTCGACCCTCGCGCCGGGGGTCCGCCGCCTCGCCGGATAACCCGACCGCCACGCGTAGAAACCAACAAGGAGTGTCCCGGCACCGAACGCTACCGCCCACCACGGGAATCCCGGCTCAGGTTGCGACTTGGCCGCCGCGACATCGGCCAACGGGGTCGGATACACCCGCTCCCCCGTCAGGAGGATTCGTTGGGAATTGATGCCCAGCGGCGTGCAGGTGACCAGCGTGACCAGATCCTTGCCCTCAACGGGACGAAGCGCCTCGGTGTCTTCGGGGTCGACGACGATACTGCTGGTCACCCTGTAGGTCAGCACCTCGTCGAGGACCGCGATGCTGAAGGTGTCCCCCACCTGAACCAGGTTGAGGTTCGTGAACATCACGGCTGTGGCGAGACCCCGGTGGCCGGTGAGAACCGCGTGGGTGCCCGGGCCTCCCACCGGCAGCGAGGTGCCCTGGAGGTGGCCGATCCCCTGCAGGAGCGTCTCGTCGGTCGTCCCGTGGTAAACGGGAAGGTCGAGGCCGATCGTGGGTATCTGGATTCGGGCCATCACGCCGGAGGGATCGGCGCGCAGGAGCCCGTTGTAGTCCAGAACGGCATTGGTCGTTGTGCCGTTGCCGGTTGGCAGGCGGTGATTCGCTTCGAGGATGGCGCCGGAGCTCAGCGCCTTGTTGTAGGCATGGGCCAACCTGAGCTGCTCGACGGCCGGTGGATCGAACCCGGCTTCGACCTGGGTGGTGTAGGAGGTGATGATGCGGGCCTGCTCCAACTGGGAGAGCCAGCTGGCAGCGCTCGGGTAGAGCAGCACAGCCAAGCCGACCCACGCCACGAGAGCAGCACCAAGGGAGAACGGGTTGGCGCGCCACCGATTCCGGCTGGACGCGCGTCGCCCCTTCCCGCCCGGCGTATCACCGCGGATCATCCGGTTCCTTCTGTTCTTCTTCACCCCGATCGGGACTTGGCGGCGGGGCGACCACCCCGCCGCCAATATCCGGTTCAGGCGGTTTGCTTGCGCCGTCGGGCCAGGAATGCGAGGAGCAGGCCAGCAGCGATCAGCACCGTGCCAGCGATCGTGAGCACCACGATGCCGTCGCTACCGGTCATTGGCAGCTCGATCCCGGCGAGCGCGTACCTGAGGTTCGTGATCGTTGCGTCCACACCGACCGTGACTCCGGTCTTCACCGCGACTGCCGTCTTGGCCGCATCGCCCACTGGGAGGACGAAGCCAGCCGGAGCCGCGGTCTCGACAAGCACGTAACAACGCTGCGAGGCATCGGTCGTGCCGTTCTTGCTGTCGGAGACGAAGAGGCCAGCGATGGTGAGCGCGCCGTCAGCGTCGGTGGTGAAGTCCGTCGTCGCGCCGACCGTAACCGGAGCGGTGCCGGTGGTGGTCACCGAGCACGTGCCATACGGGTCGGCGGCCTCCCACACCTGGAACGTCGCACCGGCCAGACCTGTCGAGGTGCTGCCCGAGTCAACCTTCTTCACTTTCAGGTCGCCCCAATTCTGAGTGACCTCCTGGGAGGCCACAACGCTGGATGACGTGCTCGGGTCAGCGGGCGGCGACGCGGGGTTCAACGGCGCCGAGCCGACGGCGGTCTTGGCTCCGAGGTACGCGGTGTCACTGATCATGCCGTCGCCGAGGGTTGCGCCCACGACGCCCGTGAAGGTGGTTTTGATCTTGTCGGGGCCGAGCGTGCTCAGCCAGACCAGACCGTCGTGGTTGAACTCGACGGAGACGACGTTGGCGCCGCTGGGTGGTGAGACGGTGTAGTAGCCACTCGGCACGTCAGCGTTGGTCGAGACGACTTTCACACTCGCCACGGTCGCGCCGGTCATCCTGCTGTCCATCGCGTCCTGGACCCAGTAGTGCTGGAAGGCCGCGTTGCCAGCGATCTTGGGGACGTCGGTGGTGACAGGGAAGGACGACGTGGAGCCGAGGCCGAGGTCGGTCTGCTCCGTGACCGTCTTGGAGACTGTGACGAGCCCATTCTTGGGGTAGACGTTCACGTCATACAGCCAGCTCTGGTTGTACGAGTACGGGATTGTCACGATGAAGGGTTGCGCCTTGTCGACCACTGCCGATGGCGTCACGGTCTCACACAACAGGTAGGCAGCGACCGGAAGCGAGGCAATCGTTGCCTGACCGTTGGCATTTGTCAGCGAGGAGTCGACCCCCGGGCCAAAGGTCTGATCCGGGATAGACGGCGCACCATCGCACGCGGTCGCTGGAACGATCAGAGTATCGAACGTGCTCCAGGACGCGGCATCGGTGAGGGGTAACGAGGTGATCGGGAACGCGGTGAACCCCACGTTCTCGACACCTGGCGAAGTGAGGTTTCCGCCGGTGGGCGACCCCGTCTGGCCCGACTGGTGGACGTGCTTGTGGATGATGATGGAGCCGAGCTTGCCGAAATCGATGTTGCCGCTGTCTGCGGACGCGGGCGCGGCAGCGCCGACGGCACCAATCAGGCTCAGGGCTACTGCTCCGAGAACGGCGGTCAGGCGTCGGCCTCGGAATCGGTTATTGCTTCCCCCCATGGGATTTCCTTTCATTGCTGGCCGCTGCGATGCGGCGATTGAGCTGTGTTCGGGATAAAGCGGTATCTGGATCTTCAGTCCCGGCGCCCACAAGGCGTCGGTGGAAGGTGGTGGGAGCAGGATCACAACCTGACCAACCTCCTTCTGTGGAGTCCGGCACCCATGCCGGCCGCCGCGATGAGGGCTGCGCCGATGAGTAGGAAGGCGTCCGAGCTCGCGCCACCGGTGAGCGGCAGGGCTGGGACGACCGAGCGCTCGTTGCTGATCGCGCCGAGCCCTACCACCTGTCCGTCGATGGTGAGGATGACGGGGCGTACGGTGGCGTCCCGCTGGAAGCCGATCGGGGCCGTCTTCTCGGCGAGGGTGTAGGTGCCTGACAGGACGGCGACGCTGAACTGGCCAGCGACCGGGTCCGCGTCGGGGCCGGCGCAGGGCGCCGAGGTGCAATCAGCGACCGTGGTGCCAGGCGAGGGATAGCTGGGCCCGATGAGCGTCCATTCCGAACCGGCGAGCAGAGTGGAGGTGCTGCCGGCATCCACCTTCGACCAGGTGACGGTGCCCACCATCACCTTGTTGGTGTACTCGCAGGTCACATCGCGGTTGGGCATCGTGAAGGCTCCGCCGGAGACAGCGACGACGGCATTGTTGGCGTCCCGACAGGCGAGCTGAGCGGCGTAGGTGCCCCTGTTGGCCGGCTGCATCACTTCCGCTACGGACACGGTGCTACCCACCGCCGGCTTGGCCGTCGCGACGTTGGTGGCGTCCGTCCAGGAGCCGAGGTTGCCGTTCGATGTGGACGTTGCCCTGCCTGGCGAGGTGGTGGCGTTGTTGATGACCAGATCGGTCTTGTCACCACTCACGCCGCTGACCCAGCTCTTCCTGACGGCGACGGTGGGTACGTACGTGTTGGTGATGGTGCAGGTCACGTTGTTACCTGCCGCCAACGTGACGATGTTGCCGTTGAGCGTCATCGCAGTGCCGGAGTTGGTGCACGTCCAGGACCCGGCTGCGTAGCGATCGGCACCGGCGGCGGTGCTCGACTCGCCCAGCGCGTAGGCGCCGATGGGAACCGCCGTGGTGGCCGTGGACCCGGTGGTCATCGTCCCGCTTCCGCTGACCGTCCAGGGCGGCGCGGGCGACGTCGAGATCGTCTTTGCGCTCCCGGTGGCGGTCAGCGTCCAGTTCGCGGGTGTGAGGCTCCCGCCAGCCGCGTTCTCGACACTCTTCCTCAGGGTCAGGCTGGGCCCGGTGTTGGTGATGGTGCAGACAATGAAGTCACTGAAGGCCGTGAGAGTGACGGTCTTGGTGGTGGCAGATGAGCCGGTCGGCGTGTAATCGGCCCCGTTCTTGGTGCAGGCCCAGCCCACCGCGTAGTGCGCCGCATTTGTGGGACTGACGGCCGATTCCGACATCGTGAAGGTCTGAACGGAGCCGGCGGTGATCCAGTAGACCTGACCCGTATCCGCCGCCCAGCCGCTTGCGGCGTTGGCGGTTTGGGTGTTCAGGGTGGTGCCCCCGCTCGTGACGGCGATGGTGAAGCCGTCGGAGGTGGCGACCGGGTTGACCACCGCCTTCTTGAGCTGGACACCTGAGACCATCACGCCGAAGGCGACGCCCTGGAGCCCACTTCCGACCATCGTCTGGGTGAAGGTCGTCGGGTCCTTGCTGTAGAGAATGGCAGTGCCGGTCTTGTTCCCCACACCGACCCCTCCGGTGCATTTCACCGTCGTGGTCCCGTTGCCGGTGAAACCTCCGCCGCACGCGTTGCCGAGGGGCCCGATGGACGTGAAGGTCGCACTCGACGTCCAGGTGATCGATTCGTTGTCGTCCGTCGATTCGGCATCGGCGCCGACCAGCGCGAATCCTGACACCGTGGCACCGGAGCTGTTCGTCAAGGCGATGCTCGACAACGCCAGCCTGGTAGTCCCCCCGGCACTCTGGTAGATCGCCGGCATTCCATAAACGCCCTGGTAGCCGCCCACCCCGCTGTTGGGATTGCCGAGGTAGGAGCCGGTCCAGGTCGGGAGCGTGGTCGCGGCCGCCGCGGCGTCGCCGGTCCCCACCTTGACCGTGTAGGTGAGGGTGTAGCCGCCGGGCAGGATCTGCCGCATGGTCTGGCCGTTCGCGCTCGCTGCCGTCGTGGCGTTGTAGCCGGTCAGATCGAACCAGCAGATCGAACTCGCATACGCCCCGGAACCCGCGTCTGCGAAGTGGCAGGTATTGCTCACGGGACCGGTCACCGTGTGGGTGAGGGAGTCGAATCGCCCGTTGACCGGGCCCGCCAAGAACGTGCCGAGGGCGTCACTGCTCATCGTCGCGATGACTGAACCTGATGGAGACTCGTTGGCCACGGTGACTCGTACTGCAACGGTTATGGAGGTGCTACCCAAGGAGGCCGGCCGCCACGTGGCGGTCTTGCGGTCAGGGGACAAACTGACGTCGGCGGGCTGTCCGGAAGCGTCGAAGGTGGCGCTTGAGGTTCCCGACAACGTCAGGATGATGTCGGCATCCGTCACCGTGCCCGAAGTGGTGTTGCGCCGGCCATACAGGTTGTAGGTGATCTGGGTACCGCCGGTAACTGTTGTCCCTCCGGTCGGGGTACCCCCGATGGGGTTCGACTGCGTCATCCAGTAGTAGAAGGGCCGGCTCGCATCCGTGAAGGTCGTCGTCGCCGTGCCGGACACCTCGCCGATGGCAGTCACGTCGTAGTCAGGCACGTAGTAGCTCGGCAGATCGAAGGTCAGGGTGACCCGGCCCTGGGCGTCGGCCACCACCTCCTGCCTGAGGCTCCAACTCAGGCCACCAGTGTCGTTGACGACGATGGTGACGACCTCGCCCGGCTGCCAACCGGCGCCGGCAAGGGTGACGGTCCCCCCGGGCGCGTAGTCAGCAAGGTCGCTGGAAATCGTCGGGACGGAATCGGCATCGGCCGTGGGAGAACCTGTCGGATTCTCCTCGCGTGGCGTCTGTGTGGCCGAGGGCTGCGTCTCAGTTGGCGTCTCAGAAGCGCTCGGCGTCACGGAATCCTGCGGCGCGGGCGCCTCGGATGACGACGGTGCCGCAGGTGCCTCGGACGCCGCAGGTGCCTCGGACGCCGCTGGTGCCTCGGACGCCGCTGGTGCCTCGGACGCGGTGGGCGCCACGGGTGCTTCAGATGCCTCGACTGGCTCGGACGACGCGCGCGCTTCGCGTGCCTCGGGCGCAGGAGGCTCCTGCGCCTCGGTAGCGCTCGCGCTCGCCGCAGCGGACGGACTCTGCTCCTGCTCACCTTGCGCGAAGGCCATCTGGGGGGCGAGGACCTGGCCCGCCGTCGGCATCACCACGAGGCCCATTGCCAGCGCCGCCATGAAGAGGCCGGCCACGCGCGAGAGCCGGCCGCGCAACAACGCGACACGCCTCCGCCCACACGGTCGACCCATGGCTGCCCCCTCAAGCACACCGAATACCAACCAGGCGTGCCTAGGACCCCTCCCGAACTACCCCTGTAACGCATCACTCTAGAGGAAATGGCGGGGATTTTCTCGTCAAAATGGTCACCCATGCGGGCGACTTCATACCACGTCACGTGCGGGGACTTATGGTCCGAAACGCCGTCCTGCAAGGGAAAACGGCCCTTGGGCCGAAAGTCACGGTCATTTCAACGTTCGGAGCTTCGCGGGCCGTTTGCCTCACCACAAGAAGTCGAGAGTCGGCGCCCAGTGCTAAACCCCGATAGTTGGTTTAAAACCATGATCAAGCATTGGACCACTGATCTTGACCGCGGTTAATGCCAGAGCCCCGAACGGGTGACCGTCAGGAGTTGAAACGGCTCTGCGCCGCGTCGAGGCCGACGGTGAGCAGGGCCTCGACGGCGTCCGCGCACCGCGACACCTCGACGGCGACGTCCTCGCTCGCACTCGTTGGGAAGTTGCTGAGCACGTAGTCGGCAGGATCCTGGCGGCCGGGCGGACGGCCTACGCCGAAGCGGGCCCGGAAGTAGTCGCCGGTGCCGAGGCTGCGCCGGATCGACTTCAACCCGTTGTGCCCGTTGTCGCCGCCGCCGAACTTCAGGCGCAGCTGGCCGAAGTCGAGGTCGAGCTCGTCGTGGATCACGACGAGGCGCTCGGGCGGGACGCGGTAGTACGCCAGCGCCTTGCCCACAGCTGCGCCGGACTCGTTCATGAAGGTGCGCGGCTTCAGCAGCACGAGCTGCTCAGCCTCGGCGCCGACGCCGCCCAGGCCGCCGGACGCGGTGAGCCGCGTCTGGGCGACCTCCGCCCGCAGCTGTCCGGCCCCGGTGAACCGGACGCCGGCGCGGCGGGCGAGTTCCTCGACAACGAGGTAGCCGGCGTTGTGCCGGTGGGATGCGTAGGTCGGGCCCGGATTACCGAGCCCGACCAGTAGCCAGTTGGACATGGGTCCGACTCAGGCCTCCTCGGCCACTTCCGGGGTAGCGACGGGCGTGACACCGGCGTCGCCGGCGAGGTCAGCGTCCAGGGCCTCCTGGCTCGGCGTCGCGGACACCGACAGCATGAGGTCTTCCGGATCACCGGAGAACACGGCACCGGTGGGCAGCTTGAGGTCCTTGGCAGCGATGCTGTCGCCGATCTCCAGGCCGGTCACGTCGATCTCGACCGACGTCGGGATGTGCGTCGCCTCGACCTCGAGGGCGATCGTCTGCTGGTCCATCAGGACCATCCGGTCGGCCGCGACACTGCCGACGACGACGAGGGCGACCTCGACGGTGACCTTCTCGCCCTTGCGGACGATGACCAGGTCGACATGCTCGATGTCGCTACGGATCGGGTCACGCTGCACCTGCTTGGCAAGGGCCAGCTGGGTCTTGGAGCCGTCGATGGAGATCTCCAGGACAGCGTTGGCGACACGGAGCGCCAGCAGCAGCTCGTGGCCGGGCAGCGACAGGTGGACCGGGTCGGTCCCGTGGCCGTAGAGGACTGCCGGGACGAGGCCGGCGCGGCGGGTACGGCGGGCTGCGCCCTTGCCGAATTCGGTGCGGGAAACAGCTGCGATCTTGCTTTCGGACACTTGTGGTTACTCCTCAACCTCGTACAGATTCGGGCTCGCACGAGGGAAGACCAGCGGCGCTCTACGCGCACGCCTTGTCGATCACGGGCCTAGGGCCCCTCGCCGAGGCAACAGGCGAACTATATCGCTTCTGAGTGGGCTGCCGGAAATCAAGGTTCGCCGGTCGGTGGTCACGGAATCAGCTTCAGGGTCGAACCGACCTCGAGGTGCCAGAAGACCGCGATCCAGGCCGCCTGCGTCGCCGCACAAGCGGCCAGCAGCACCCAGTAGTGCCTCCGCTCAACGAATCGCACGACACCCAACGCGAGCGGGAATGCCGTCAGGACAAGCCGCAAGTCGGCCCGGCCGAGGCCGTTCATCCAGAGTTGGTAGGCGACCCACGCGACTATCCAGCACCACATCACCAGGCCCACGCTCCGCATCGGTCGGGTGAAGAGGGCAGCCCCGATCAAGCCCAGCACCAGCACCCCGACCACGACCCCCCCGACCGGGCCGAACCTAGCGGTCGTGGTCGCGAAGAACACGTTGGTCACCAGCTGGGACCCGGCCTGCTGCCAGGCCGCCTCGGTGAGGAAGTACCCGTCCAGCCTGCCCGTGGAGATACCCACGACGAGCGGCCACAACGCCACTGCAAGCACCGCCACGGTACACAGCACCAGCATCAGCACCAGGTCGCGGCGTGCCATGGGGATGTCCCTCCGCTTGTGCCGGTAGATCCTCCAGCCGACCACGGCGAGGCACGCAACTGCGATCGGGGCGGCCATTGGCCGCGCGAGTCCGGCCAGCACGGCCACCGGGGCCGCGGCAAGGTACCGGTCGGTCGCGAGCAGGTACAGCATTGCCGCCAGCGCCAGGAAGGCGACCGACTCGGCATAGCCGTACTGCAGGATTGCGGCGGCCGGGGCGAAGGCCAGCACCCCCACTGCACCCAGTGCGGTGCGGTGGGAGGCGTGCAGGCGGAAGAGCCGGTAGGCAACCAGGACGAAACCGAGGGACGCCACGAGGGCGACCTGCGGCGCGGCGACCTCCCAGGACGCCCCGGTCAGCGCGGTGACCACGCGCACGATGCCTGGGTAGAGCGGCAGGAACGCCCAGGCGTTCTCTGCCACGGCGCCGGAGTCGTCGACGGGCAGTTGACCCGGGTAGCCCTGGTCGTGAATCGCGTGGTACCAGCCGGCGTCCCACCAGTTCACGTACTCGAGGTAGCCCGGGTGGCCCGAACCCGCCGCCGCGATCGGTGCCTGGTTGGCAGCCACGACCACCGTCCAGGCGAACACCCAGAGTCGGCTGATCAGCCAGACGAGCCCGACCTGGAGCCACCACGGACGCGCGCCGAACCACGCGCCCAACGCCTGCCCCGCCCGGAACCAACCGGGACGAAGTCGCGCGTGCCACTCCTCGACTGACCCGATCTCAAGCACCGCCAAGCCCCCTCAAAAGACCGCCGGTGTCGTCTCAGTGCGCCCCGTTGAACAGCGAAGTCACGGAGCCTTCCTCGAAGACTGCCTGGATCGCCTGCGCGATGAGCGGCGCCAGGGACAGCACCGTCAGCTTCGGGATGTTCAGGCTGTCCGGGGTCGGGAGGGTGTTGGTCACGATCACCTCTTCGAATTCCGAAGCATTCAGCCGCGCGGCCGCAGGGCCGGAGAGGATCGGGTGGGTGGCCGCCGCGATGACGCGTTTGGCACCGTGCGCCTTCAGTGCCGCCGCAGCCTGGCAGATCGTGCCGCCGGTGTCGATCATGTCGTCGACCAGCAGGCACACCCGGCCGTTCACGTCACCGACGACCTCACCGACGGCGACCTCGTTGGCCTTGTTCGGGTCACGGCGCTTGTGGATGATCGCCAGCGGCGTCCCCAACTGGTCGGAGTAGGTGTCCGCAAGGCGCACCCGGCCCGCGTCGGGAGAGACAACGGTCATCTCGGAGACGTCGTAGTTCTTCTTGACGTAGTCCACCAGCACCGGGAGCGCCATCAGGTGGTCGACCGGGCCGTCGAAGAAGCCCTGGATCTGGGCTGCGTGCAGGTCGATCGACATCAACCGGTTCGCACCTGCCGTCTTGTACAGGTCGGCGACGAGACGGGCCGAGATGGGCTCGCGTCCGGCATGCTTCTTGTCCTGGCGGCCGTAGGGATAGAACGGGGAGACGACCGTGATCCGCTTGGCTGAGGCCCGCTTCAGGGCGTCGATCATGATCAGTTGTTCCATCAGCCACTCGTTGACGGGGGCGGGGTGGCTCTGGATCACGAAGGCGTCCGCGCCGCGCACCGACTCCTCGAACCGCACGTAGATCTCGGAGTTGGCGTAGGTGAGCAGCCGGGTCGGGATCAGTTCGACGCCGAGGATGGTGGCGATCGATTCGGCCAGCTCCGGGAAGGCGCGGCCCGTGCACAGCATCAGGTGCTTCTCGTTGGGGCGCTTGATGCCACTCACCGGCCATCCTCCTTCTCGCTTGCTTCCCTGGCGGCCAGTGCCGCTTCCGCCGATGCGGCCGTCTTCGTGCCGGCCCGCTTGCGTGCGACCCAGCCCGGGATGTTGCGTTGCTGGCCGCGGGACACCGCCAGCTCCCCCGGCCCGACGTCGTTGGTGATCGTCGACCCGGCGGCGACGTAGGCGCCGTCGGCGATGTGCACCGGCGCGACGAGGACCGAGTCGCTGCCGACGAAGGAATTCTCGCCGACGGTCGAGGTGCTCTTGGTGACACCGTCGTAGTTGGCGAAGATCGTGCCGGCTCCGATGTTGGCGCCGGCGCCCACCTCCGCGTCCCCGCAGTAGGTGAGGTGCGGCACCTTCGCGCCCTCGCCGATGATCGCCTTCTTGGTCTCGACGAAGGCTCCGACGTGCGCCCTGCTGCCGAGCTCCGTGCCTGGGCGCAGGTAGCTGAACGGCCCGACGGTGGTATCAGGGCCGATCACGGCCAGTTCGGCGTGGGTGCGCAGCACACGGGCATTCTCGCCCACTTCGCAGTCGATCAGGGTGGTGTCCGGACCGATGGTGGCCCCCCTTGACACGGAGGTCGCGCCTTCCAGTGACGTACCGGGCTTCAGCGTGACGTCCTCCGCGAGGTCGACCCCTGCCTCCACCCAGGTGGTGGCCGGGTCGACAACGGTGACGCCTTCGGCCATCCAGCGGGCCAGGATGCGGCGATTCAGCTCTGCGCCGCGTTCCGCCAGCTGGGCGCGGTCGTTGACGCCCTCGGTCTGCAGGTGGTCGGCGAGGATGCGGGCGCCGACCCTGCGTCCGGCTGCGCGGGCGTGCGCGACCACGTCGGTGAGGTACAGCTCGCCCTTGGCGTTGCCGGCCTGCAGGCTGGCCAGCCCCTCGGTGAGCGTCGCGGCGTCGAAGACGTAGATTCCGGCGTTGATCTCGGTCAGGTCGAGCTCCGCGTCGGTGGCGTCGGCCTGTTCCACGATGCGGGCCACCTCGTCGCCCTCACGGACGATGCGGCCGTAGCCGGTCGGGTCGGGCACGACGGCGGTGAGCAACGTCACGGCGTTGGCGCCGTCGCGGTGGGCGGCGACGAGGTCCAGCAGGGTTTCCCCGGTGAGCAGCGGCACATCACCGGAGGTGACGACCACCTCGCCGGTGATGCCGTGAAGGGCTGCGAGGCCTGACCTCACGGCGTCGCCCGTGCCGAGGGGACGCTCCTGGACGGCGATCATGACGTGGGGGGCGACCTCTGCGAGGTGGGCACTCACCTGTTCGCGCTGGTGGCCGACCACCACGACGAGCCGCTCGGGTGCGAGGGCGTCGGCACTGTCGATGGCCAGCGCGACCAGCGATTTGCCGGCGATGCGGTGCAGCACCTTGGGGATCGCCGATTTCATCCGGGTTCCGGCTCCGGCAGCCATGATCACGACGGCTGCCACCCGGTTGTCGACGACGTCGTCCTGTCCAGCCACGGGCACTCCCAGCATTGGTCGGTAGTCCACGGGCATACCTGGTGGTGATTCAGGCGGGGCTTGGTGCCCGGGGAGACGGGCTCATCCTATCTACGCCAGCGACTCCTGTTGGAGGCGGACGGACTTGGGCCAGCTCCGCAGCGTCCGGACAAGATAGGCAAGCAGGAGCCCCCGGACAACCAGCAGCTCGAAACCGCTGGACATCAGCACCGCACCCAGCAATGGAGGGACCGCCTCAACCCCCAGGAGGATGACCGAGGCGACGAGCGCGCCCCGGCTTCCGCGCAGCACCGCGAGGCCAAGGATCACCAAGAGCGCGGCAAGGACCGCGTACAGCCTCGGGTCGAAGTGGAGCATGAACAGCAACGGGGAGACGTAGAAGAACAGCAGGTACACCAGCGGCACCAACTGACCCAGCACTACTGAGCCGAACAACCCCCCGGTCACCATCACGGCGACGCCGGCGCGCCTACCAGGAGCTTCGGGCGGCCCGATCATTGATGCTTGTGGGACAGCCGCCAGCGGTGGTTCGGTCATGGCGTTCCTGGGGTGTTGATGCCGGCTCGCAACGCTGCGGGCTGGGCTGCTGCTCAGCGTAGCGTCGGGACAGCCCCATCGCGCTCCCCGGGCAGGAGTCGAACCTGCGTCGCTAGTCCTGATTCAAAGTCAGGCGGGCCCTGCCGGCAGACCAACCGGGGAATGGCCCTCAGTCGAGCGCCGAGGCCAACTTTACGGTTCGCGGAGGGTCCCCGCATCCGCGGGGTGCGTGTCGGGGGCCAAACCGCCCCCCGACACGCACCGCGGGCAGCGGCGTGCGGTTTCGCAATCGCGCCCGGACGGGGCCAGACTGGGGCCATGCCCACTGCCCCGGCCAACGCACGCGCGCGGCGCAGTCGCGTCCGGCTGACCCGGAGCGAACGCCGCGAGCAGCTGATCGACGTCGCGAGGGCCCTTTTCGCAGAACGTGGCCTCGAGGGCACCTCGGTCGAGGAGATCGCGGCACACGCCGGAGTCAGCAAGCCGGTGGTCTACGAGCACTTCGGTGGCAAGGAAGGGCTGTACGCCGTGGTGGTCGACCGCGAGGTCCGCACCCTGCACGACGCGATCCGCACGGCCATCACCACGCCCCGGGCGAACCCGCGCGCCCTGATCGAGCTCGGCACGCTCGCACTGCTCGACTACATCGACGACAACCCCAACGGCTTCCGCATCCTCTCCCGGGATTCGTCGGCGACGTCGCCGGAGGGTTCGTTCGCGACGATCCTGTCCGACATCGCCTCCCGGGTGGAGGACCTGCTGGCCAACGAGTTCACCAAGACCCAGCTCGATCCGGCGACGGCCCCGCTGTACGCCCAGATGCTGGTCGGCCTTGTGACCCTCGCCGGGCAGTGGTGGATGGACACCCGCGAGGAGCAGGGCCTTGCCAAGCCCGTCGTCGCAGCCCACCTGGTGAACCTCGCCTGGAACGGCATGCGCAACCTCAAGACGCAGCCAACCCTCTACGTCCAGGCGGCGAACCGGACGCCGAAGGAAGAGCACTGAGTCCGGCCCGCTCGGCATAGGGTGAGTCGGTGAACACGCTCTCATCACCCCGTGCGGCCGCGGCAGTTGTGCTGCTCTTCGGCTACAACGGCCTGGTCATCGGCGCGTACGCCGCCTCGATTCCGACCTTGCAGGCACGCTTCCACCTCGCAGCCTGGCAGATGTCGATCTTCTTCGTCGTCATGGGGCTTGCCGGGATCGCGTCCATGCAGTTGTCCGGACGCCTTGCCGACCGGTTGGGCGCGCGGCGCATCTGCCTCGCGATCCTGCCGATCCTCGTCGTCGCGATCCTCGGCATCGGGCTCGCGCCCACCCTGCCGCTGCTGTTCGTCGCGGGCGTCCTTCTCGGCCTCGGCAACGGTGGCATCGACGTTGCCATGAATGCGATCGGCGTGCAGGTGGAGCAGAACCGTTCCAAGCCGATCATGAGCTTCTTCCACGGCATGTGGTCGGTGGGCAACTTCGTCGGCGCTGGGCTGCTGGTGCTGATCGCGCCGCTGCTGGCCCGCGACGGCGAAGCGACGGTGCTCGTCACGACGTCGGTCGTCGCCGCCCTCGGGCTGGTGGCCCTCGTGGTCGCCTGGCGCATCACGCCGGAGACCGTCGTCATCTCCCACCACGACGAGTCCGGGGCCAGGATGAAGATCCCGGCGTCCGCCTACCTGCTCGGCATGATGGCCATCGCCTTCGGCCTCGGCGAGGGCACGGCCAACGACTGGTCGGGCCTGCACGTCACCCAGGTTGCCGGCGTCGATCCCACCACCGGCGCGCTCGGCTTCACCTGCGTCGCAGCCTTCATGGTCGTCATCCGGCTGCTCGGCGACTTCCTCGTCGCCCGGTTCGGACGCCGGGCCGTCACCCGCTTCGGCGGGGCCTGTTCCGCGCTCGGCTACGTCGTCGCAGCTGTCGGCACCAGCCTTCCGGTGCTGCTCGTCGGCTGGTCGCTCGTGGGTCTGGGCATCGGCATGATCGCGCCCCAGGTGTACGCGGTCGCAGGCCACACCGCCGGCGGACGCGGCCTCGCCGTGGTCGTGACGTTCGGCTACGCCACCTTCCTGATCGCGCCCGCCCTGATGGGCGGCCTGATCAGCGTCGTCGGCATCCAGCACACGATGTGGGTGCCGGCAGTCCTGCTGTCCGGGCTGCTGATCGTCGCCCGCATCATGCCCGGCAGGGAGACCGTAACCTTCGCAAAGGACGCAGCCACTCGGCCCTGAGCCACCCATCCCCGATCCCCGAGTTGTCAGAACCCGCTGCGCTATAGCACTCAGTGAGCTCTGACAACTCGGGAGGGGTGAGGCGCTTCAGACGACGAGGCGGGCTCCGGGGACGGGGCCGGTGACGCGCTTCACGGAGCGGCACATGCCCTCGCTGGAGAGCTTCACCGACAGGTCGACGGCTGCCGACTCGTTGGCTGCGAGGAACGCGATGGTCGGACCCGAGCCGGAGACGATCGCGCCGACGGCGCCGAGTTCGTTGCCGGCTTCCAGCAACTGGCCCAGCTGCGGACGCAATTCCAGCGCCGCGGCCTGCAGGTCGTTCGTGAGGCAGCGGCCGAGGGCGGGAGCGTCCCCGCTGACGAGGGCGTTCAGGAGTTCCGCCGGCACCTCGGGACGCTCGTCGCCGAGTCCGAGTTCGTCGAACTTGCCGAACACCGCAGGGGTGGAGAGCTCTCCGTCGCTGAACGCGAGCACCCAGTGGTAGGAGCCGCGGCTCAGGACGGGGGCCAGCTGGTCGCCGCGGCCGGTGCCGAGCGCCGTCCCACCGGCGAGGCAGAACGGCACGTCCGCACCGAGCTGGGCACCGAGGTCACGGAGCTCGTCCGGGGAGATGTCGAGATCCCAGAGGACGGCGCACGCCAGCAGGGCTCCGGCGGCGTCCGCCGAGCCGCCGGCCATGCCGCCGGTCACAGGGATCGCCTTGCGGATCACGAGCGACGCCCCGAGCGGACGGTCTGCCCCCGCGGTCGCTGCCAGCAGCCGGGCAGCCTTCACGGCGATGTTCTGCTCGCCGACCGGCACGAGGTGCGCCTGGTCGCCGAGCACCTTCACCGTGACCTGGCCCGGCTCGGCCCAGGTCGCCTCCACCTCGTCGAAGAGGGAGACCGCCTGGAAGACCGTCGAAAGCGTGTGGTAGCCATCGGGACGGCGTGGACCGGAACGCAGAGCGAGGTTGACCTTGCCCGCTACGCGGACACGGACGACCTCTGACTCGACCACCGGTGTTGCCATGGCGCGAGGCTATCCCACCGCGCCCAGGGAGCGAGCCTCAGCAATCCTCGCGAAGTCGGTGACGGTCAGGACCTCACCGCGCGCCTGCGGGTCGATGCCGGCGGAGGTCAGCACCTCCGAAGCTGCCCCTGACGACCCGAACAGCCCTGACAAGGCCGCGCGGAGCATCTTGCGGCGTTGCGCGAACGCGGCGTCGATGATGGCGAACACCTCCGCGCGGGTGGCGGTCGTTACCGGCGGCTCGCGCCTGACGAGCTCGACAAGTCCCGAGTCGACGTTGGGCACCGGCCAGAACACGGTCGGCGGCACGCTGCCGACGCGGCGGGCCGCGCAGTACCACGCCAGCTTCACAGAAGGGATCCCGTAGGTCCGCGATCCCGGCGGGGCCACCAGCCTGTCGGCCACCTCCGCCTGCACCATCACCATGCCGGCCCGGATCCCGGGGAAGCGGGCGAGGACGTGCAACAGGACGGGCACGCTCACGTTGTAGGGCAGGTTCGCCACCACCAGCGTCGGCTGCGGGTCGTCCAGCTCGTCGACGCGCAGGGCGTCAGCCTCGAGCACGCGCAGACGGTCGGCGAAGGCGGGCAGCCGTTCGGCGACCGTCCGCGGGAGCCGGTCGGCGAGGCTGTGCTCGATCTCGATGGCGATCACCCCGGCCGCAGCCTCCAGCAATCCGAGAGTCAGCGAACCAAGGCCCGGCCCGATCTCGAGCACGACGTCGTCGGGCGTCACCCCGGCGGCTGCGACGATCCGTCGGACGGTGTTGGGGTCGTGCACGAAGTTCTGTCCCCGCTGCTTGGTGGGACGCAGGTCGAGTTCGGCAGCCAACTGCCGGATCGTCCGCGGGTCGAGAAGTCCTTCAGCCATGTGCTTCTCCGATTGGGAGGTGACGGGCGCCCTTCGTGACGCGCACCGGTTCGTTCCTCACCGGAGCGCTCCTCAGGGAGCGGTTCGTGACGCGCACCGGTTCGTTCCTCACCGGAGCGCTCCTCAGGGAGCGGTTCGTGACGCGCACCGGTTCGTTCCTCACCGGAGCGCTCCTCAGGGAGCGCTTATCGGGTAACGGTCCCTGAGGAGCCCGTGAGCGCAGCGAGCGGGCGTCACGAAGGGGCGACGTCACAGTCGTCATCACCAGTCACCGAAGACGGCGGTGGCATTCGCTTCCAGCACGCCGCACAGCTCGGCGAGGTCGATCCCCTTGCGTTCGGCGATGAACCGGACGGTGTGGGCCATCAGGTAGCTGGAGTTGGGCTTGCCCCGATACGGCAGGGGCGTCAGGTAGGGGGCGTCGGTCTCGACCAGCAGCCGGTCGAGCGGGGTGAGGTCGAGCGCCTCGCGCAGGGCCTCGTTCGGCTTGAACGTCACGGTCCCGGGAAACGACAGCCAGTAGCCGCGGTCGAGGCAGCGCCGCGCGAACGCCGCGTCCCCGGAGAAGCAGTGCAGCTGCACGCGCTCGGGCGCGCCCTCAGCTTCGAGCACGGCAAGGATGTCGTCGTGGGCGTCCCGGTCGTGGATGACGAGGGCGAGGTCGTGCTCCCTGGCCCAGGCGATGTGGGTGGCGAACGCCTCCTTCTGCCGGGCCTGTCCCTCGGCGTCCGTCGTCCGGAAGTAGTCGAGGCCGGTCTCCCCCAGCGCCCGGACACGGTCACTGGAGGCGACAAGGGCTGCCAGCTTGTCGAGCTCCGCAGGCAGCCGGTCGCCGAGCCGTGCCGCGTCGTTGGGATGGATGGCGACGGCAGCGACCACCTGCGGGTACTGCTGCGCGAGCGCCACCGCTGCGAGGGAGGACTCGACGTCCGTCCCCACCTCCACGATGCGGGTCACGTTCACCGATCGGGCCATCGCCAACGCTTCCGCGACAGCGAGCCCGCTGTACTCCAGCGTGCTCAATGCGTGGGTGTGTGCGTCCGTGGTTGCCGCCGGCAGCCGCTCCGGCAGCGGCGGGAGCTCGTGCCCAGCCATCAGGGTGCGTCCTTCCGCGCGGCAAGGGCCGCCTGGTAGAGCGCCTTGCGCGGCAGGCCGGAGTCGGCGGCGACAGAGGCGACCGCTGCGGAGAACGGCTCGCCACCGGCGACGCGCTCGGCCACCAGCGGCAGCGCGTCCGCAACGGAGAGGGCGGACGCGACGGCGCCCTCGACGACGACGGTGATCTCGCCGCGTACCCCGTCCGCCGCCCAGGCTGTCAGCTCTGCCAGCGTCCCGCGCCGCGTCTCCTCATAGGTCTTGGTGAGCTCACGGCTGACCGAGGCCCGGCGTCCGGTGCCCAAGGCTGCCGTTGCGTCGGTGAGGAACTCCGGCAGCCGGTGCGGTGCCTCGAAGAAAACCATCGTGCGCGGCTCGGTCGCCAGCTCCGCCAGCCGGCGGCGACGCTCGCCACCCTTGCGCGGCAGGAAGCCCTCGAAGCAGAACCGGTCGGTAGGCAGCCCGGAAAGGGCGAGCGCGACCAGCACGGCAGACGGTCCGGGGACGACGCGGACGGGCAGTCCCGCCTCGACGGCCGCAGCCACCACGCGATAACCGGGGTCGGAGACGGTCGGCATGCCGGCATCGCTGACCACGACGACGGTCTTGCCCTCCGTGAGGGCCGCCAGCAGTTCCCCGGCCCGCGCCGCCTCGTTGCCGTCGAAGTAGGAGACCACCCGCGCGGTGATGGTGATGCCGAGCCGTCCGAGCATGCCGTGCAGCCGTCGGGTGTCCTCTGCGGCGATGATGTCGGCCTCGGTCAACACCCTGCGCAACGCCGGCGAGGCATCCTCGGTGTTGCCGATCGGGGTGCCCGCGAGCACCAGCAGTCCGGCAGCAGGGGTGTTGTCCACCCGTGCAGTATCCCCGATCCGGACGTCGCGAGCCTTCCGCCGATCCCGGCCACCTAGGATGCAGGGGTGACCGAAGCGGAATGGGGCCCCGGCAGAAGGATGGCCGCGCCCCCGGAAACTCCGGCTGCGCCGCCGGCAGACAGCGCGCTCGGCACCCTTCCCGCCGCAGGTCCGCGTCACGCCCTCGACGATCCTGCCCCCGTCGACCCGGCAGAGGACGCGCCACCCGCAGAGGACGACGCCGATGACTGGGACGAGCCGGAGCCCGTCGCCGGCGTCAGCCCCTGGCGGCGGTTGCGACGGGCGGTGAGCCGCGAGGACCTCAGCACCATTGAGCGCCTGCGCGACGGCAAGGCGGAGCTGCGTGACCGGCTCGCCGGCTGGGTGGTGACGATCAGCATCACCGTTCTCGCCTTCGTGATCCGGCTCGTCAATCTCGGCTACCCCAACAAGCTGGTCTTCGACGAGACGTACTACCCCAAGGACGGGTGGACGCTGTGGAAGTTCGGCTACGAGAAGGACTGGCCGAGCACAGCGAACGACTCGATCACCTCCGGCAACGTGAACGTGTTCAAGGACAGCGCGGAGTTCGTCGTCCACCCGCCCCTTGGCAAGTGGCTGATCGGTTTCGGTGAGCAGCTGTTCGGCATGAACTCGTTCGGCTGGCGCTTCATGCCGCTGGTGTTCGGCACCCTGTTGGTATTCATCACGATCCGGATGGCGCGGCGGCTGTCGCGCTCGACGATGGTGGGCGCAATCGCAGGCATCCTGATCACCTTCGACGGCCTTTCCTTCGCGATGTCGCGCATCGGCCTGCTCGACATCTTCCAGGCGTTCTTCCTCGTCGCTGCCGTGTCCTGCGTCGTGGCCGACCGCGACTGGTACCGCCACAAGCTGGCCGACGCGCTCGAGGGCACCGGCATGCCCGACTTCGGTGGTCGGTTCGGCCCCATGATCTGGCTGCGTCCCTGGCGTCTCGCCGCCGGCGTGATGTTCGGCCTCGCGCTCGGCACCAAGTGGAACTCGATCTTCGTCCTCGCCGCGATGGGCGTGCTCAGTGTCCTGTGGGACGTGGGCGCGCGACGGCTGGCCGGGTCGGACTGGCGCAGCTGGTTCGCGCTGCTCGCCGACGGCGCCCCTGCCTTCGTCCGGCTGGTCATCGTCTCCGGCCTTGTCTACGTGGTGACCTGGTCGGGCTGGCTGTTCACGTCCGGCGGCTACGACCGGCAGTGGGGCGCGAACAACCCGGACGACCCCTGGACGGTGCACCTCGGCCCGATGTGGGCGTCCTTCCTGAAGTACCACCAGGAGATCTACAACTTCCACACCGGCGACTACATCAACACCCTCAAGCCGCACCCCTATGCGGCGCCGCCGATCGGCTGGCTGGTGATGGCCCGTCCCATCGGCATCGACGCGGTGAACGACATCAAGCCCGGCGTCGACGGCTGCACGGCCACCGGTACGGAGACCTGCATCCGGGTGATCTCGGGCATGGGCACGCCCATCCTGTGGTGGATGGCCCTCATCGCCCTCGTCGTCGGCATCATCTGGTGGCTCGGCGGCCGGGACTGGCGCTTCGGCGTGCCGATCGTCGCTGCGCTGTCGACCTACCTGCCATGGTTCGCACCGGGCGGACGCTCGCTGTTCTTCTTCTACGCGATCTGCATCATCCCGTTCACCGTGACGATCCTCGCGATGGTCTTCGGGCTGATCATCGGGCCGGCGGACGGTCCGAACCGACGCCGCGGTTCGATCATCGTCGGGGTGGCGGTGGCCCTTGTCGTGGCCAACTTCGCCTACATCTATCCGGTTCTCACCGACGAGATGATGCTCTACAAGGACTGGTTGGCGCGCATGTGGCTGCGCTCCTGGATCTGAGGAAACACCGTTCGAAAAAGTAGTCGATCCGGGCAGCTGAAATCGGGTATCTCACGAGAAATTCTGGTCGGCCCTGCCACGTCCGCGCGGCAATAGAGTTCGCCACGGCCGCTCGGCTGCTCGCGAAGGGAAACTCATGGCTCTGTGGACGTTGCACGGTAACGGCACTCTCGAACCCGGGGCCGTGGTCGCCCCAGAAGAACGCCTCGGCTGGGGCAAGATGTTCGGTCTCGGCGCACAGCACGTTGTGGCCATGTTCGGCGCAACCTTCCTTGTGCCGCTGATCACCGGCTTCCCGATCCCGGCAACGCTGTTCTTCAGCGGCCTCGGCACGATCCTGTTCCTGGTCATCACCCAGAACAAGCTGCCCAGCTACCTCGGCTCATCCTTCGCCTTCATCTCACCGGTGCTGGCCTCCAAGGTGAACGGCGACATCGGCAAGGCCCTGTTCGGCATCATGCTCACCGGCATCCTGCTGGCGATCGTCGGCGCCGTCGTGCACCTGGCCGGCTCGCGCTGGATCGACGCGCTGATGCCACCGGTGATGACCGGCACCATCGTGATGCTGATCGGCTTCAACCTGGCCGGCGCAGCGTGGGGCAAGGCCAACAACTCCGGCTTCTGGGCGGCCCCGGTCACCGGCTGGATCACCCTGATCGCCATCGTGCTGATCACGGTGCTCTTCAAGGGTCTGATCGGACGGCTCTCGATCCTGCTGGGTGTGCTCGTCGGCTACGTCGCAGCGCTCTTCCAGAACCAGGTGGACTTCGCGAAGGTGGGCGACGCCGGCTGGGTCGGCCTGCCGGCCTTCCAGCTGCCCACCCCCGACTTCGCCGTCACCGCCCTGTTCCTCCCCGTCGTGCTGGTACTGATCGCCGAGAACGTCGGCCACGTGAAGTCGGTGGCCCTGATGACCGACCGCAACCTCGACAGGTCGATGGGCCGGGCACTGCTTGCTGACGGCGTCGCGACGACGCTCGCCGGCCTCGGCGGCGGCTCCGGCACCACCACCTACGCCGAGAACATCGGCGTCATGGCCGCGACCAAGGTGTACTCCACAGCGCTGTACTGGATCGCCGGCGGGATCGCGATCCTGCTGTCCTTCGTCCCGAAGTTCGGCGAGGCGATCGCCACGATCCCTGCCGGCGTCATCGGCGCTGCGGGCACCGTCCTCTACGGCATGATCGGCCTTCTCGGCGCCCGGATCTGGATCGAGAACAAGGTCAGCTTCACCAACCCGGTGAACCTGATCCCGGCAGCCGTCGGCCTGATCATGGGCATCGCGGACTTCACGTTCACCATCGGCGACATGACCTTCGGCGGCGTCACCGTCGGCACGATCACCGCGCTGGTGCTCTACCACCTCATGAAGGCGGTCGCGAAGGCCCGCGGCACCGCCCACCCCGAGGACATCCCGGTCGGCCCCGCCGACTTCGACCCCTACGTGGTGGAAGAGGTCTGAGCCTCAGCCAGGCCTGACGGCCTGAACCACAGGAACCGTCCCCGCAGTTCACCTGAACCGCGGGGACGGTTCCTTTGGTCCAGTGCCGTGGACCGAGTTGGAACCGTCCCCAACTCGGTCCGGACCAGATTGGGGACGGTTCTCACTCGGTCCAGGTTCGGTCAGCCGGCGCACTGAATCGGGTACCTCGATCCCTGCTCGCAGATCGGGGGCCGGGACCGGTCGTCCATGGGTGGTGCGCAGCGGGACGGCGCCCGCCCAGGCGTCACCGGCCAGGTCCTCCGCCGGGTCCTCCGGGAAGCCGTCGGACGACTTGTAGGACCACTGCGTGATCGGGAGCGCCAGGACGAGGGTCGCGGCGAGCTCCCGCGGTGTGCTGCGACGGATCTCCACCGTCCGGCCGGGCAGGACGCGATCGGTGAAGACCTCGAGCGCACCTTCTGCCGCTGCACCGGTCAGCACCGTGCACCGGCCGAACACGCAGGCGCTGCGGTAGCGCATGCCCGACTCGAAGGCCGAGCGGGCCACCTTGATGCCTTCCAGCGCCGTCACGGTTGCACACACCTCGACGCCGGACGCGAGCGCCCGCAGCCAGCGCGACCCCGTCGAGCCGTGCAGGATCAACCGGTCGCCGTCGTGGGCGAAGCCGATCGGCAGCACCAGCGGTCCCTCCGATGACGTGAAGCCGACATGGGCGACCAGCACCTCATCGAGGAGGGCATCCAGGGCTGCGCGGTCGGCGCCGGCGCGATCGGCCAGCCGGGTGGGCGTCAGGGTGCGGGTCGTCGCTTCGTCCATGCACCGACCGTATCCTTGCGCGATGACCGATACCCGGGTGGCCCGCGCGTTCTTCGGAGCGACCTCGCTGATCGTCACCTTCGGGCTCGTCCTTCAGCTGTGGCTGTCGGTGACCGGTGGCAGTGACGACGGCTCCTTCGCCTCCACCCCTGACAGGATCGTCAACTTCTTCAGCTTCTTCACCGTGCTGTCCAACATCGCGGTCGCGGGCACCACCGGGCTGCTCGCCGTCCGCCTCGACCGGCCGTCCGCCCTCTTCCGCACCCTTCGCCTGGACGGAGTCGTCGCCATCGCTGTCACCGGTGTCGTCTTCCACATCGCCCTCGCCCAGCTCCAGGAACTCACCCGGTGGTACGCCCTCGCCGACGGCATCCTGCACACCGTCTCCCCGATCCTCGCCGTGCTCGGCTGGCTGGTGTTCGGCCCGCGCGGCAGGCTGACGCCGCGCATCGTGCTGCTGGCCGTGATCGCCCCGGTGGCCTGGATCGCCTACGCCCTGGTGCGCGGCGCCCTCGTCCTCGACCGGTTCGGGAACCACTACTACCCGTATCCGTTCATGGACGTCGGGGTGCACGGCTACCCCGTGGTGCTGGTGAACGTCGCGATCGTCGCTGTCCTGTTCCTCGCCGTCTCCTTCGGAGCCCTCGCGCTGGACCGGCGCCTGCCCGGGATCCGCCCCCCAATCCCCGACTTGTCAGAATCTCACTGAGCCATAGGTCAGTGAGATTCTGACAAGTCGGGGGGTGGGGGTGGGCTAGCTTGGCGCAGGTGCTGACTCCCGCCACCCGGATGGGCCTCTCGATCGCTGCTGCGGTCGGGGTCTACGGGGTGTCCTTCGGCGCGCTGTCCGTCGCAGCCGGCCTGGACGTGTGGCAGACCGTCGCGCTCAGCGCCCTGATGTTCACCGGCGGGTCGCAGTTCGCCTTCATCGGCGTCATCGCAGGCGGCGGGACGGGCGCGGCCGCCTGGGCTGCGGCCACCCTGCTCGGCATCCGCAACGGCATCTACGGCATGCAGCTGAAGGCGCTGATCCGTCCACCCGGCAGGCTGATCCCGTTGATGGCCCAGCTGACCATCGACGAGTCCACGGCGACGGCGACCGCGCAGGACGACCACGACGAGCGCGTGCGCGGCTTCTGGACGGCAGGGCTCGGCGTCTACCTGCTCTGGAACACCTTCACCCTGCTCGGAGCGCTGGCCGGCAGCCAGATCACCAACCCCGGCGCCTGGGGCCTCGACGGCGCCGCCGTGGCAGCGTTCCTCGGCCTGCTGTGGCCGCGGCTGAAGGGACGCGACCCGATCGCGACAGCAGTCGTGGCAGCGTTCGCCACGATCGTCGCCATGCCGTTCGTCCCGCCGGGGATCCCGGTCGTCGTCGCGGCTGCCGTGACGGCCGGCTGGTGGGCCGTGCGGCGACGTCGGGCGGTGGCGGCATGAGCCTGTGGTTCTGGGTGCTGCTCTCCGCCACGACCGCGTACGCGCTGAAGCTCTTCGGCTACCTGCTGCCACAGTCGCTGCTGGACCGGCCCGTCTTCCATGACCTGGCTGGTGCGCTCACCGTCGGACTACTCGCGTCCCTGACGGTCCTGAACACCGTGGGTGGCCGGGGTGGCAGCATCGCGCTGGACTCCCGCCTCCTCGCGCTCGCCGCCGGCGCCATCGCCCTGAAGCTCAAGGCCCCCTACATCGTGGTGGTCATCGCCGGCGCCGTCGCTGCTGCCATCGGCCGCCGCGTGGGCCTGCCCTGACCTGCCGGCCCGCCGCAACAGGAGCACTGCGCCGACCAGCAGCAGCGCAACGGAGAACGAGTCGATGCCGAGCATCACCCACAGCCGTACGGCCGCCCTGCGGGGCAGTTCCGGGTCGGGATCGTTGAAGCCCGAGGTGCCGAACAGGTCGACCCGGCGGTCCAGCAGCCACCAACCCCAGTGCAGCGCCATGCCCAGCACGACGAACAGCACCCCGGGCGCCCACAGCGGCCGGTGGAACCACTGACCTACGGCGAGTCCCAGCACGACGACGGCACCGGCGACGATCTCGATCCAGCCGAGCGTTGTCAGCAGGTTGACGATGGCGTCAGGGCCGAGCGCTTCGACGGCTTCCTTCGTGATGGCGAAGTTGCCGACCCAGACCGCGACCACGCCGAGGGCTGTCACGATCGCGGCAGCACCCACCGTCCGCCGAAGGATCGGCAGCCAGTGGGTGTCGGGCGAATGCATGCCGCCCATCCTGCTCCTCGACTCGGGGAGCTGTGAAATCGGCGCCCCTACTTCTCCAGGAAGGCGGCCCCCAGCCATGCGGCCGGCACCCCGAGGCCTTCGACGAGCTCCAGTGCCTGGGGGCGCAGCTCTGCGCACAGCGCGTTGAGCTGGGCCCCGATGGCCTTCGCCCGGGCCGGCGAGATGCGGCTGTGCTCCATGAACCAGGCCCGGTCGTCGTTGATGCTCGACAGTGCGTACAGGCTGCACAGCCGCTCCAAGGTCGCCTTGGCCTCCGGGTCGGCGCAGTCCTCGATGCCGGCGATGAACGCCTCCAGCGTGATCCGCTCCAGATGCGCGCGTGCGACGAACAGCATGTGCTCGCTCAGCTTGTTGACGGCCTCGAAGTCACGACCGGTGGCACGACGCATGCGGCGTGCGAGCGACTCCAGCGAGTGCCGTTCGCGCTCCTCGAAGGCCCACGCGTGCCAGGCACGGTCCACCAACGCCAGGTCCTCGGACTGCCGCCGGGCCGTGGTGACGAGCCGGTCGATCAGGACATTGGCTGCTGTCCTTTCCAGCACGGCCTGCCCGACGACGCGGGCGGTGGCCTGCACCATGCCGACGCGGTCGAGGTCGCCCCACACCTGCTTGTACTCGGTGAGCAGGGCCTTGGCCACCAGCTGCAGGAGGACGGTGTTGTCGCCCTCGAACGTCGCGAAGATGTCGGCGTCAGCCCGCAGCCCGACCAGCCCGTTCTCCGACAGGTAGCCGGCGCCGCCGCACGCCTCCCGGCTGGACTGGATGGTGTCGTTGGCGAACCGGGTGGTGATCGCCTTCAGGCCGGCCGCCCGCGTCTCCAGCTCCCGCTGGTCGCGCTCGGTGTATTCCCCGCCGCCCTGGATCCGGACGAGGGCCCTGGTGAGCTCGTTCTGGGCGAAGCCGAGCGCGTACGACCTGGCCACCGCAGGCAGCAGTCGTCGCTGGTGGGTCAGGTAGTCGAGCAGCACGATGCCGTCGGGACGGTCGGGAGCGGTGAACTGCCGCCGCTGCAGCCCGTAGCGGGTGGCGATCGACAACGCGCGGCGGGCGGCGATCCCGCCGCCGGCTGCGATGCAGACGCGGCCACGCACCAGGGTCCCCAGCATCGTGAAGAAGCGCCGGTTCGGGTTGGTGATCTCTGCCCGGTAGGTGCCGGTGGCGTCGACGCCGCCGTACCGGTCGAGGAGCATCCGTCGCGGCACACGGACACGTTCGAACCGCAGGGTGCCGTTGTCGACGCCGAGCAGGCCACCCTTGAGGCCCTGGTCGCCGGTGGTCACGCCAGGCACGTCGTTGCCGTCCTCATCGCGGATCGGGACGAGGATGACGTGCACGCCGTGGTTGCGTCCGCGCACGAGCAACTGGCCGAAGACGACAGCCATCGACCCGTCGCGGGCTGCGTTGCCGATGTAGGCCTTGGTGGCCTCCGGGGTTTCGGAGTTCACCTCGAACTCGTCGGTCTCCGGGACGAAGGTGATGGTGGTCTCGATGCCTGCCACGTCGGAGCCGTGGCCGAGCTCCGTCATGGCGAAACAGCCGAGCAGCTTGAGGCTGGTGATGTCGGGCATGAACGTGTCGTGGTGCCAGGCGGTACCGAGGTTGCTCACCGCACCGCCGAACAGCCCGAACTGGACGCCAGACTTGATCAGCGTCGACAGGTCGCCGAGCGACAGCATCTCGAACGCGAGGACGGCGGCCGCGGGGTCGGGCGCATCGCCGGCCTTCGTGATCAGGCCGGCAGAGCCGAAGCCGGACGCGTCCAGCTCCCGCAACCGGTTCAGCACCCACTCACGCGCCTCCTCCATCGTCTGGCCGGGATCGCGGTGCAGGTGCTCGGCAGGGAACGTGGACCTGGCTGTGGCGCGCTCCTCCGCGAGCTGCCCGTCGAGGGCGTGCCGCAGGCTCGCACCCAGCTCGGTCAGGTGTTCGCCGGGGACGCCGGAGGACACCGGGCTCACCTTCACGTTCCCCGAGCCCCCCTTCACGTTCCCTGAGCTTGTCGAAGGGTCCATGGTCATGGTCATGACTGCTCCTGGAGTTGTGGGACGGCCGCCAGCCCGGTGGCCAGCGCGGGGGTGAAGAAGGCATCGAGACGGGCGAGGACGACCGCCTTGGGCTCGCGGGGCTCTGCCGCCATCCACTGGTCGGCCGCTGCGCGGATGAAGCCGACCAGCCCATGGCCCCAGGTGGGGGCACAACTCGGGTCCTGGCCGCTGCGATGCAGGTGCGCTGCGATCGCCCTGCTGAGGTGGTCGCCCATCAGTTCGGGCAGCCCGCCGTACGGGTCGACCGGGGAGGCCGCGTCCGTGGGAGTGGCCAGCACGAACCGGTAGATCTCCGGGTCGCGCTCGACGAGGCTGAGGTAGGCGTCGGCCAGGTCGCGGGCCACTACCGAGAGGTCCTCCGGGTCGGTGAGGACGAGAGCGGCCTCGAGCCCGTGGTGGATGAAGTCGTGGACGCTGGCGACGACGGCTGTGTAGAGGCCGGCGCGATCGCCGAAATGCCGGTAGATCACCGTCTTCGACGTGCCGGCCTGCGCGGCGATCTCGTCCATGCCGACACCGGCGCCGTGGCGACGGATCGCGCGCAGCGTGTCCTCCACGAGGGCTCTGCGCCGGGCCTCCCGGTGCACGACCCAGCGGGTGTCGCGTCCGTCCGAGGTGACCATGACCCAAGGGTACCTAGTACCAGACGTATCTGCTACCGTCAGTATCGGATATTTTCAGGAGGTTTCCATGGCACTGCCTCGTACCCCGGTGATCGTCGGGGGCAACCGGACACCGTTCGCCAAAGCCGGCGGAAAGTATGCGTCCGCCTCGAACAGCGACCTGCTCACCGCGGCCATCGACGGCCTCGTCGCCCGCTTCGGCCTCGCCGGACGACAGCTGGACGAGGTGGCAGCGGGCGCGGTGCTCAAGCACAGCCGCGACTTCAACCTCACGCGCGAGGCGGTCCTCGGCTCGGCACTCGCCCCGACCACGCCTGCCGTCGACCTGCAGCAGGCCTGCGGCACCGGCCTCGAGGCGGTCATCTACATCGCGAACAAGATCGCCCTCGGCCAGGCGGAGGTGGGGGTCGGTGGCGGTGTCGACTCGGCGTCCGACTCCCCGATCACGGTCAGCGAGACCCTGCGGCGGGCGCTGCTGAAGGCGAACCGCGCGCGGACCCTGCCGCAACGGTTGCAGGCCTTCAGCCACGTCCGTCCCGTGCACCTCACCCCGGTCGCCCCGCAGGTGGTCGAGCCACGGACCGGCCTGTCCATGGGAGAGCACCAGGCAGCGACGACGGCAGCGTGGGGCATCACCAGGGAGGCCCAGGACAAGCTGGCTGCCGCGTCCCACCACAACCTGGCGGCAGCGTGGGCGTCCGGCTTCTTCGATGACCTGGTCACCCCGTACCTGGGCGTGACCCAGGACACGATCCTCCGCCCCGACACGTCGCTGGAGAAGCTGGCTGCGCTGAGGCCGGTGTTCGGCGACACCATGACGGCGGGCAACTCCACCGCGCTGACCGACGGGGCGGCCGTGGTGCTGCTTGCCGAGCAGGGCTGGGCAGAGGCCAACGGCCTGCCGGCGCTCGCACGGGTCGTGGACGCCCAGGTTGCCGCCGTCGACCACACGACCGGCGACGACCTGCTGCTCGCCCCCGCTCACGCGGTCGCGCGACTGCTGGCCCGCCAGGGCATGGGTCTCGCGGACTTCGAGCTCTACGAGCTGCACGAAGCGTTCGCTTCGACCGTGTTGGCGACTTTGGCAGCCTGGGAGTCGCCCGACTTCTGTCGGGACGAACTCGGACTGGACGCACCACTGGGATCCATCGACATGGACCGGCTGAACATCACGGGGTCGTCGCTGGCCGCCGGACACCCCTTCGCCGCGACCGGCGGACGCATCGTGGCAACGCTTGCGAAGTTGCTGCACGAGCGTGGGGCCGGCGCCCGCGGGCTGGTGTCGATCTGTGCTGCCGGCGGGCAGGGTGTGGTCGCGATCCTCGAGGCCGTGTGATGGCCGGGCTCCTGGAACGCGCGTTCACCTCCACCCCCGGCAAGGCTGTCGCCGGACGCCTCGGGCTGGCAGAGCCCCCACGGCTGCGTCGAGGGCGTGAACTCCCCCTCGGACCGGTGGTGTTGGCATCGCTGGCCGGCTCGGACCTGGCCGAGCGCAGCCTCGCCCTGCTCGGGATCACGGCCGACTCCCCCGTCCTCGACACGACCGCGGACGACCCTGCGCCCGCCTATCCGGGCAAGATCGGTGCGCTCGTCGTCGACGCCCGTGGACTGGTCACCTTCGACGGCCTGGAGCAGCTGCGCGCAGTGCTGCGTCCGGCGATGAAGGCGGTGGAGGCATCCGGACGTGTGGTGCTGGTCGCCGACGCCACCTCCGATGGGCTGGAAGCGAGCGCCGTGCACCAGGCCATCGACGGCATCAACCGCACCGTCGGCAAGGAGCTTCGCGGCGGAGCGACGGCGAACCTCGTCCACGTACCGTCCGACCTGGACCCGGCCGGCCTGGCGTCCACCCTCTCCTTCCTGCTGGAGGGCCGCTCGGCCTTCGTCGACGGCCAGGCCTGGACGGTTGCTACGGCCCACACGGTCCCTGAGGAGCTCGTGAGCGCAGCGATCGAGCGTCACGAACCGGTCCCTGAGGAGCTCGTGAGCGCAGCGATCGAGCGTCACGAACCGGTCCCTGAGGAGCTCGTGAGCGCAGCGATCGAGCGTCACGAACCGGTCCCTGAGGAGCTCGTGAGCGCAGCGATCGAGCGTCACGAAGGGCCGCCCCTCGCCGGAAGGGTCATCGTGGTCACCGGGGCCGCCCGCGGCATCGGCGCACAGATCGCGATTGTCGCCGCCCGGGACGGGGCGATCGTGGTCTGCGTCGACGTGCCGGCGGCCGGCGAGCCACTCGCAGCCCTGGCCAACCAGCTGCAGGGCTCGGCACTCCAGCTCGACATCACGAGCCCGGACGCCGGTGAGCGGATCGCGGCCCACGTCGCGTCCCGGCATGGCGGAGCGAGCATCCACGGCATGGTGCACAACGCCGGCATCACGCGGGACAAGCTGTTGGTGAACACCGACGCGAAGCGCTGGGCACAGGTGCTCGAGGTCAACCTCGCTGCCCAGCTGCGGATGAACCAGGTGCTGCTGGACGGGCGCCCCGGCGGCATCGCGGACGACGGACGGATCGTCTCGATCGCCTCCACGTCGGGCATCGCAGGCAACAAGGGCCAGGCCAACTACGCTGCGTCGAAGGCGGGCGTCATCGGCCTGGTCCGGGCCCTCGCTCCGGAGCTCGCCCGCCGTGGCATCACCGTGAACGCGGTCGCCCCCGGTTTCATCGAGACCGAGATGACGGCGAGGATCCCGTTCGTGCAGCGCGAGGTGTTCCGCCGGGCGAACAGCCTCAGCCAGGGAGGCCGGCCGGTCGACGTCGCGGAGACGATCGGCTACTTCCTCGACCCGGCCAGCGGCGGCGTGACCGGCCAGGTGATCCGGGTCTGCGGCCAGAACCTGGTGGGCCAGTGATGACCGACCGTGAGGTGGACCTGCTGCCGGCCATGCCTGCGCTGGGCCCGCTGTTCGCCAAGGCACTCCTTCCCCGCATCGGGGGCGGCCCTGCCCGGGTGCCGTCAGTGACGGCTGTGGTCGTCGGTATCCAGCCTGACCCGCAGCGGCTGGCCGACTACGACCGGGTCTGCGGCTTCACCCTGCGCGACCATGTGCCGCCCACCTGGCTGCACGTGCTGACCTTCCCGCTGCAGATCCACCTGCTGGGCGGCCCGGATTCGACGATCCGCCTTGCCGGGGCAGTGCACGTCTCCAACCGCATGCGACTTCACCGTCCCGTCGCGGGCACGGAAGTGCTGGACGCTGCCGCGCGCATCGAGAACCTGCGTCCGCACCGGCGGGGAGCCCAGCTCGACGTGATCAGCGAGCTCCGCGTGGGCGAGGAACTCGTCTGGGACGGGGTCAGTACCTACCTCGTTCCGGGAGCGAAGGTCGACGGCGCCCCGGACGACACGGCCCCGCCGGGCTCGACCAGCAAGGACTGGTTCGAGCCCGTACCTCCGATCGCCATCTGGCGGCTTCCTGCAGACCTGGGGCGTGACTACCGCCGCGTCTCCGGCGACCCGAACCCCATCCACACCAGCAGGCTCGCTGCGCGCGCGTTCGGCTTCGCCCGTCCGATCGCCCATGGCATGTGGACCCACGCCCGGCTGCTCGCAGCCCTGGAAGCGCGCCTGCCCGAGGCCTACGAGATCGAGGCCACCTTCTCCCGTCCGATCCTGGTGCCGTCAAAGGTCGGCGCCTGGTGGCGTCAGGACGGCGACAGCTGGTCGGCGGCCGTCACAACGAAGGACGGCAGGAAGCCCTACCTGCTGGCCTCCGTTCACCCCTGACCCGGCCCGACCCACCACCAAACGCCCCCGAAACGGAAGCACGCCCCCGAAAGTTCGCGGGCATCCTTCCGTTTCGGGGGCGTCTGGTGTGGGGACGCAGTGTGGGTGGGGACGCAGTGTGGGTGGGGACGCAGTGTGTGGACGGCCTCAGCCCTGCAGGGCCCGGCCGAGCGCGTCCAGCTTGCGTTCGACAGCTGCCAGCCGCTCGCCAAGCTCGCTCGCCGCGGCCTCCGGTGGCGCATTCACACTGGCTTTCGCTGCCCGTCCGCGGACGAACTTGAGCCAGCCGATGGCGATCGTCACCGCGAGCGCGATCGCCACCACCACGAACCGCAGGACGCTGACGTTCGAGGACACCGTGATCCCGACGGCATAGATCATCGTGAACACGCCGCCGAGCAGGATGCCGTTCGACAGCACCGCCTGCGACTCGGGAAGGAAGAGGGACACGGCGAGGATGATCGTCGCGCAGATGAGCAGGACGATCCCGGTGGTCAGCTGCCACCCGACGTACTGATCGGGGCGCCCGTCCACGTAGGTCGGCTCCGGGTAGAAGGTGTTCACGCCGATCCCGACGAACGCCACCACCACCAGGCCGAGGAAGAACGCGAAGATGATCTGCAGAGCGTTGTTGGTCCTCATGCAGCGACCCTAGTGCGGCCCGCCCCCCCCGCACCGGGATTAGGCTGGCAAGCGCAGGGCCGCCGCTGGTGGCTCAGCGACGGGAGAAGCGATGAACGAAGCCCAGGTTGCACGGATCCACAACGGCAAGGGCTTCGTTGCAGCCCTCGACCAGTCCGGCGGCAGCACGCCGGGCGCCCTCGCCCGCTACGGCCTCGGAGCTGACTCGTGGTCGTCGCAGAAGGCGATGTTCGAGCTCATGCACAGCTTCCGCACGCGGATCATCACCAGCCACGCCTTCACCGGGGAGCACATCCTTGCCGCGATCCTTTTCGAGCGGACGATGGAGCGCGACCTCGATGGCCTCGGCATCCCGGACTACCTCTGGGAGCGCAAGCAGATCGTCCCGTTCCTCAAGATCGACCGTGGCCTCGCTGACGCTGCCGACGGCACACAGGTGATGAAGCCCATCCCCGACCTCGACGCGCTGTTGTCCTTCGGGAAGGCCCGCAACGTCTTCGGCACCAAGATGCGCTCGCTGATCCTCGGTGGCAACCAGGCCGGCATCGACGCCGTGCTCGACCAGCAGTTCGCGATCGCCGGGCAGATCCTCGACGCCGGGCTCGTCCCGATCATCGAACCCGAGGTGGACATCCACGCCGCGGACAAGCCGGTCGCGGAGGCGATGGCCACGGCCGGCATCCTCGAGCGGCTCAACCAGCTTCCCCGCGGCCAGCGGGTCATGCTGAAGCTGACCATCCCCACAGAGCCCAACCTCTACCTCGAGTTGATCAGCCACCCGCGAGTGCTCCGTGTCGTAGCCCTCTCCGGTGGGTACAGCCGTGAGGAGGCCAACGGCCTGCTTGCAGCCAACAACGGCCTGATCGCCAGCTTCAGCCGAGCGCTCACCGAGGGCCTGCAGGTGTCCATGACCGATGAGGAGTTCGACGCTGCCCTGACTGCGTCCATCGCCTCGATCTACGCAGCATCCACCACCTGACGCGATTGGGCCTCACAGCTACAGTGCGCTCACACAGGGAGGCACCGTGAACACTGTCGAGCCGATCGGCGAAAGCGAAGGGGAACTCGAGAAGAAGACCCCTCCGTGGGAACGCTGGGCCGTTGTGGTGAACCCCACCAAGTTCGAAGACATGGACGCGCTCAAGACGAGCTTCGCCGTGTTGTGCGCAGAGCGCGGCTGGTCGGAACCGTGCTGGTACCCGACGACGGCGAAAGACCCCGGCGCAGGGCCAGGCGAAGCAGGCGCTCAGCGACGGGGCCGGCCTGGTCTGCCCTCTCGGCGGCGACGGCACCGTGCGCAGCGTTGCCTCGGCCATGGTGGATTCGGGTGTCCCGATGGGCCTGCTGCCC
The DNA here is from genome assembly GCA_963799235.1 of uncultured Actinomycetota bacterium. Classification (GTDB taxonomy): domain Bacteria; phylum Actinomycetota; class Actinomycetes; order Propionibacteriales; family Propionibacteriaceae; genus Propionicimonas. The sequence continues at coordinate 246,856 of CAWCWL010000003.1, forward strand.
GGCGGCACCGGCAACCTGCTGGCGCGCAACCTGAAGCTGCCCGTGGACGACCTGGAGGCGGCGCTGGTCGTTGCCCTCACCGGCAGGGACAAGGCCATCGACGTCGGTGAGGTCATCTGGGACGACGACGCGCCCGCGGTCTTCCTCGTGATGGCAGGCATGGGTCTGGACGCGGAGATGATGGCCGGCGTCGACGAGGGCCTCAAGCGGAAGGTCGGCTGGCTGGCGTACGCCGTCTCTGGCGCGAAGGCCCTGTTCCGGCTGGGCTTCGCCGTCCGGGTGCGGGCGGACGCGGAGCGCGCGGTCAGCCAGCACGCCCGCGCCGTCGTCGTCGGCAACTGCGGCGAGCTCGCCGGTGGCCTGCAGCTGATGCCCGATGCCGTCGTCGATGACGGCAAGCTCGATACCGTCCTCGCCTCACCCAACTCCATCGCCGGCTGGCTGGCGCTGGGCCTGAACTTCGTCTCGGCACGTCGCCGTGGGCATCCCAGCGTCGTCCGCCTGGTCTCCGAGCGGGTCGACGTGGCCACCCGTGAGCCGGTCGAGGCCCAGTTGGACGGGGACGCCGTGGGGCGCCGTCGGCGGATGACCTGCACAGTGCGAGCGCTCGCCCTGACCGTCCGGCTGCCCGCCGGGCGGTGAGGGTCCCGCGACCCGCCGATTAATGATCGGCATTACCTTGTTCCCCATTGGGGGGACATACCGTAGAGTGCGACGCGTAGTCGCTGTACCGGCTCGCCTTCCCAGCCGGGAAGGCACGTCATGAAACTCCTTTGGGGGGTGCGGGGACAACATGTCGGTCCCGGCGGTCGGGACCGCACCCACTAGAAGGAGTTTTTGTATGGCCACTGGCACCGTGAAGTGGTTCAACGCTGAGAAGGGCTTTGGATTCATCGCCCCGGACGGCGGTGGGCCGGACGTGTTCGCCCACTACAGCGCGATCGCAACCTCCGGGTTCCGCTCGCTCGAAGAGAACCAGAAGGTGCAGTTCGAGATCACCCAGGGCCCCAAGGGTCCCCAGGCCTCGAACATCACCCCACTCTGATCATCTAGCAGACCGGCCCCTCACCTCGGTGGGGGGCCGGTTGCAATTCCCGAGGGAAAACAGGCCCGTGACAAGCGACATCTTCTGCCAGATCATCGCCGGTGAACTCGCCACCACCGAGGTGTGGCGCGACGAGAAGGTGGTCGCCTTCCTCGACCACCGGCCGGTGTTCAAGGGCCACGTCCTGGTGTGCCCGACGCGCCACGTGGACACCCTGCTGGACCTGCCCGACGACCTCGTCGTGCCGCTGTTCAGCGTCGCGCGCTCGATCGCAGCGGTCATGGGCCCGGCGCTGGGGGCAGAAGGCACGTTCGTCGCCATCAACAACGTGGTGAGCCAGTCCGTCCCGCACCTGCACGTGCACGTCGTGCCGCGGTCGAAGGGGGACGGGCTGCGCGGGTTCTTCTGGCCCCGCACGCGCTACGCCGACGGCGAGGAAGCCGACTACGCGGCACGGATCCGGGAGGCGCTCGCCCGTCCCGGTGCGTGATGACGCCCGGCCGCACGGGCGCGGACTGTCACCCGGTAGGGGGCTTATGGACGCAGAGGCCTTGCTGGGAAACTCGGCGGGACCGCAATGAGGGGAAACAAATGCGTAGGCGCGTGATCCGCCACCTGACCGCGTTCGTGACCGGTCTCGCCCTGGCCACGGGGCTGCTGACCGTCGCCACCGTCCCCGCACAGGCTTCCACGTTCAAGGTATCGATCGGCGCATCCACCACGGTGGCCGTGGTGGGCGGCAAGGTGACGTTCAGAGGCAAGGTCTCCCCCAAGCCGTCCAAGCGCACGGCCTACCTGCAACGGCGCAACGTCGGCTCGACGTCATGGACCACGGTGAAGAAGTTCACCGTCGCGAAGTCCGGCACCTACAAGGTGACCACAACACTGACCAGCGACCGGGACCGCTACTACCGCATCTACAAGCCGAAATCCTCGGGCCGCAAGGCTGGGCATTCCCGCGCCATCCAGCTGATCGTCGATCCGGCACCCATCAGCACACCGTCGTCACTGCTCTCGCTGAGCCCTGCGACGAGCCCGCTCTCCGGCGGGACAATGGTGACGGTGATGGGCAAGGGGTTGAGCGGGACAACGAAGGTCACCGTGACCCCGCAGGTGCGAGCGGACTACACCGCCGACGGCAGCGGGGCCTTCCCCGAGCTGACGGCCGGCTTCGTGGTCAGGAGCGACAGCAAGCTGGAGATCACGACCCCCGCAAGCCTCGCCGGCACGAACCATGTGAAGATCTACACACCTGGGGGCACGCTCACCGCGTCGCTGACCTATGCGCGTGCCGCGCACGCGCCCACCACTTTCGAGCAGCAGGTTCTCGACCAGGTGAACCTGCGCCGCAGCAGCAAGCAGACCTGCCGCGGCACGTCGATGCCCGCGGTCGGCGCGCTCACCTGGGACAACGAGTTCGCCGACCTCACCCTGTCGCACGCCAAGGACCTGGCAGCGCGCCAGGGTGCCGGCTACAACGGACTGAGCCACACCACCTACGGCCTCAAGGAGTGGTACCACCGCATCTACCTCGCCGGGTACGGCGGCGCCTTCAGTGAAGACCTCGCCCTCTCCCCCGCCGGGTACTCGGCGTCGCAGGTCGTCCAGCAGTGGATGAACAGCACGTCGGGTCACTGCGAGTCCGTGATGGACGACGACTGGACGAAGGTGGGCATCGGGGTTGCCGGCGGCCGGTGGGGCTCCCAGTCGTCGATCTTCACCAACCTCGATCTGCGCTGACCCGCACCGGGCCGTGGACGGCCTCGTGCGCCGGAAGTAGCGTTGGAGGTGGATCTCCCGTGACGCAAGGAGGCGCTCATGTCCGGAGTGAATCCGCACCTGGAAACCATCGAACCGTGGGTCAGTGCCGGGGTTCGGAAGCTGGTTCCGATGACGGAGTTGCGTGAGGTGTTCCCCACAACCTTCGAGGAAGTGGCGACGAAGGCGTCGCACGCCGGGGGCACGGTGGTGGGCCCGGCTTACGCACGCTACTTCGGGATGCCGGAGGACTCCGTTGACGTCGAGATCGGCTTCGGGATCAACCGTCCCATCGCAGTCGCCGACCTCGTGGTCACCGAGAACCCGGCCGTGGAGGCCGCCGTCGGCACCCACATCGGGCCTTACGAGCTGCTCGAGAAGAGCTACGCCGAGGTGATGCCTTGGCTGGCCCAGCAGCACCTGCGGCTGGCCGACTCGATGCTGGAGTTCTACGACAGCCCACCGGAGGTCGATCCCGCGCAGACGGTGACCAGGTTGGTCTTCCCCCTGGCATGAGTGTTCCCGGCGATGTCCGCAGGGTGTCACGTCCGACAACTGCGGATAGGGTGCCACCTTGAGCGCGCCTACCACCGGATGAACTGATGCCTGATCGACCGACCTCCCCGTCCACGCCGCCCGCCCAGGGCGCACCGGTGTACCTCACCGGCCTGTTGCTGGCCGGACGCAGGGTCGTCGCCGTCGGCGGAGGCCATGTGCACGCGCGCCGGGTACCCAAGCTGCTGGCAGCCGGAGCCGACGTGGTGGTGGTGGCTCCGCAACTCCATCCGGGTCTGGCAGCGCTGGCAGCGTCCGGGCAGATCACGTGGCATGAGCGTCCGTTCGTCGACACCGATCTCGACGGGGCCTGGTACGTGCTTGCTGCGACCGATGTTCCCGAGGTGAACGCGCAGGTGGCCGCGGCGGCAGAGGCGCGGCACACGTTTTGCGTCCGGGCCGACCGGGGCGAGGCCGGTTCCGCCTGGACCCCGGCGACGGCGACGGTCGCGGGCGCGACGATCGCGGTGCAGGCAACGCACGACCCGATGCATGCCCGGGCGCTGCGGGATCGCCTGGTGGAACTCCTGGGGGAAGCCGGTGAGTGACGCAGGTCCCGGCCGCGTGATCCTCGTGGGCGGTGGCCCAGGCGACCCCGACCTGCTGACCATCGGCGGGCTGAAGGCGCTGCGCCTCGCCGACGTCGTGCTGTACGACCACCTGGCCCCGCTTGCCTGCCTCGACGAGGTGCGTCCGGGGACCGTGTTGTTCGACGTCGGCAAGATCCCGCGCGGACCGCAGACTCCGCAGGAGGACATCAACGCCCTGCTGGTCGAGCACGCCCGCTCCGGAGCGACGGTCGTCCGGTTCAAGGGCGGCGACGCTTTCGTGTTCGGACGCGGCAGCGAGGAATGGCAGGCGTGCGCAGCGGCCGGAATCCCTGTTGAGGTCATTCCCGGAGTGTCATCGGCGATCGCCGGGCCGGAGCTCGCAGGCATCCCGCTCACCCACCGCGGGCTCAGCCAGAGCTTCACCGTGGTCTCGGGCCACCTCGGGCCGGACCACCCAGGCTCCCTCGTCGACTGGACGGCGCTGGCCACGAGCGGCGGCACGATGGTCATCCTGATGGGCGTCGCGAACCTCGCCGAGATCTGCGCCGGCCTGATCGCCCGCGGCCTCGACGCCGACACCCCGGCAGCGATCGTCGCCCGAGCAGCGATGCCGGGCGGCCAGGTCGTCACCGGAACGGCGCGGACGCTGCCCGCCCTCGCCGCCGAGGCAGGCGTCGAGCCCCCCGCCCTGACCGTGATCGGCGCGGTCGTCGGTTTGGGCCTCATACCCCCAAACGCCGCAAGCGGAGCGAGCCAGCCTCCCAACGGTCCCTGAGCAGCTTCGCGAGCGGAGCGAACGAAGCGTCACAAAGGGCCGCAGCCATAACACAAACGGTCCCTGAGGAGCTTCGCGAGCGGAGCGAACGAAGCGTCACGAAGGGCCGCAGCCAGTTCCCCAACGGTCCCTGAGGAGCTCCGCGAGCGCAGCGAACGAAGCGAACGAAGCGTCACGAAGGGCCGCAGCCAGTTCCCCAACGGTCCCTGAGGAGCTCCGCGAGCGCAGCGAACGAAGCGTCACGAAGGGCGTCCACCACCCCAATTCGCTGGTTTCGTGCGTTCGGCAGGGCGATGCTAATCTGGGCGGGCCGAAAGGCACTGGGGCTATGGCGCAGTTGGTAGCGCGTCTCGTTCGCAATGAGAAGGTCAGGGGTTCGAATCCCCTTAGCTCCACCACAAAAGGCCTAGTCAGAAGCACTTCACTTCATCAACTGATGAGTTGTTGGGCCCTCGGCGTGCACCATCGTGCAACATCAACGGCCTGAAATCAGGCTTCAGCGCCCGCCCGGTGAGGAAGAATCCCCTTGTCAGCGCATGTTGTCGTCGCAAAGAGTTCGAGCGCTTCTTCTCCGAAATGAGAAGGTCAAGGGTTCGATTCGAGCTTGGCTCTGGCGGAGAAAGTCCCTAGCCAGAGACTCATTCCGGGTTTGGAAACACGTCCCACCAGACGCGCTCGGGCACGTCCGAGTGCACCATCGGGAGAAATGGTTGGCTGAAGCCGGCACCTAGACACAGTCCGGTTGCATCCGGGGCACCCTGTCACAAGTCGGCCCGCCTGGGGGCGGATGGCGCACGCTTCGTCGCACTGGGTGTTCGCCTTGATGAGCCGCATGTAGACGCCAAAGAGACCGCAAGCGTTGCTTCCGACGGCTGGCTTGGGTCACAGGTAAGTCTGGTCGGAAGCTACTTCGCGGACGTGTCCCGACGAGTCTTCGCTGGGTTCGCCTTCCTGGGCGAGAGCGCTGACATCTGGAAGGTCGCGTCGATCACATAGCGCGAGGCCGTGTAGGCGCTCTCTGTGAGTTCCACGGGCACATCGTCCTGATCGCGAATGATGCGGCGCTCGACGAGCAGAGGCTCGTTGTCACTCGTGAGTCCCAGCAGTTCCTTCTCCTCGAGCGAGGGCATCCGGGCTGTGATCCAGGCCTGAGCGATCGTCGGGACATGCCCAATCGCGGCCAACGCCTCGTGCAGGGACCCGGTCTCCAGGTCCGCGGACAGCACAGCTGCACAGCTGGTCAGGAGAACGACGCGCTCGATCGCAAGGGGCTTGTCATCCGCGAAACGGATCCGCTCGATCGACACCACACGCTGATCCTCGGCCAATCGAAGCGCCTCCGCCTCCGCTGCGACAGCGGGTCGGAGAGAAGCGTCCAGCAGGACCGAGCGGGCCGCCAGCCCCCTGCGTCGCATGTCCTCAGTGAAGGAGAACAAGACCCCCCCATTGCGATGCAATGGGTGTTCCGCAACATAGGTGCCGGAACCGCGCCGCCGATTGACCAGGCCCTCCTTGGCCAGGTTCTGGACGGCCTGCCTGGCGGTCATGCGGGAGACATGGAACTGGGCAGCGAGCTCAGCCTCCGATGGCAAGAGACTTCCGGGCAGGCTGTTGCGCGTGCGCTCTCTAAGCCACCACTCGATTTCCAGATATCGAGGGCCTACCGTCGGGCCAACCTCTGACATCTCGCTTCGCCTCCTGCGGTTGCGGCAGCTGTCCACCGCCTCTGGCCGCCACAATTCTATACAACCGACACGTTTGTGAGCCGACTCTAGCTCTTCGCGGGACAAAGTTGTTTACACAGGTTGCTCCCCGTCAGCCTTCGTCGGCGGACGGCTGACGACGACGAGCGCACCATTTCGTGTGCGGCTAGGCGATCTCGATTGAGAATCCGTCGTCTCCGGCGTTGAACACCCGGACGTCAGTGAGGGCCGCTACGACGTAGTCGGCCTCAGCGAGTTCGAATCTCCGGTGCAGCCCCTCCACAGCGATGACCGTGCAGCCGGCGGCCTTGGCGGACCTGATGCCAGGCCGGGTGTCCTCAAATGCGACTGCTCGGTCGGGAGTCACCCCCATGAGAGCTGCTCCAGCCTGGAACGGCTCAGGGTCGGGCTTTCCCCGAGTGATCTGCTCGCAAGTGATCATGAGCCTCGGGGGCACGATCCCTGCGGCAACGAGTCGAGCCGCCGCCACGTCCGGGAAGCTGGAGGTGACGATAGTTCTTCGTTGCTCCGGCACAGCGCTGAACAACTCGACCGCGCCCGGCAACGCCCTAACGCCTTCCGTGTCTTCACTTTCGATTCGCTCAAGGTCGCGACAGGCGGCCTGAACCAGCGCAGTTGGCAGAATGCGGCTAAGCGCCTGCCGGGCGGCCATCCCGTGGACGCTGCGGAACAACGCGGAGTCTGGAGCGGTCAGTTGCCACTGCTCGGCGAGCAAACCCCACGCCCTCTCCCCATTGCCTGCGGAGTCGATGAGGGTGCCATCCATGTCGAACAGCGCGGCATCGAATGTGCCGACTAGGTGGGCCATCCGGCGTCACCCCCGCGGCCCGCAGCGAAAGGCAGCGATTCACGAGGAGTGCCAGCGCCCATCATCATCGTGAGCATCAGCCGAGAACAGGTGAGAGGTGCATCCGGGTTCCCACGGCGATGTACAGCTCGCCTTGTCCTGCCACCTGTAGCACTCCTCGAGCGTCGAGGAAGACCGCCTCACCCGGACCAACCGTCTGAGAGGACCCGCCAACCGATAGCCGGAAGCGCCCATTCACGGCTAGAGCAATCGCGGTGGCCCTCAGTTCGAGAGCCGTATCACCCTCGATCTTCAGTAGCTGGAACTCCACGCCTTGGCCGGATCCCTGGGTTGAAGGACGGTAGCTGACCGAGTTGAGTCCTACAGGCTCGGGACGAAGCCGCGGCGAGCTGATCGGCCTGAAATCGACGACCCTCAGCAGTTCCGCGACATCGATTCGTTTCTGGGTGAGGCCACCTCGAACAACGTTGTCGCTGGGCCCCATCAGCTCGATACCGGTCCCGCGCAGGTACGCGTGAATGTTGCCGGCGGGGAGCCACAGCGCCTCGCCCTTCCGCAGGACCACATGGTTGGTCATGAGTGCCACCAGGAGCCCGGGGTCTCCGGCATACTCGTCGGCGATGCGACCTAGTAGTTCGAATCGGCCGCGATTGGCCGCTGCGGTGAGCGCGATCTTTGACGTCAGGCGGGCCGAATCCGGGCGAGAGCGGCCCACGAGGTGGCCTCCCGGAGAGGATCTGGCCCGGTGAGGCGAGACCGTAGGTCCGCGAACTCCGTCGATCCTTCAAGGTCCGCCAGCTGGTCGAGAACCGCCACGATCTCAGCGGGTTCGCGGAATCCGCACAGCGCCTCGAAACCGTCTTCGACGGCGACGATGATCTCCGGCTTCGCGTACGGGTCCTTGTAGCTTCTTGCCGGATCGTCACGCGGCGAGCCCGAGCTCTTCCTCGCGAGCGAATCCCTGACGCGCCTGATGCGGAGTTGGGTGGGCTTGGAGTGAGAGTGGACCGGCTGCTGACAGCACCTTGAGCAGGAAAGGAATAGGCCGGCCATTCAGGTTCTCCCACTCATGCAGATCCGACCAACCCGCTTCTCGGTCCACCGCACGGCTGGGAGATGCCGGATGGGAGCCGAGCCATAGCTCGGCCTCGAGAGCCTCGGTTGGAGCCTGACCGAAGAGCCGCGAGATGCCACCCGGGGTTCCCCAGGCGTAGCCCCGTGGGGTGTTCGTGATCCGGGTCATTGTGTTCACGGCGTCGTCACCTGCAGCTGAGCTTGTCGACCGGGTCACTCTGCGCGCGCCAGGAAGTCGTCGAGAATGGCCGCGGTCGTCGTTGCTCCGCTTCTGGCCACCCCGATATCGATGACGTCCGCGAGCGCATCCAGGGTGCGCACGCCGCCTGCTGCTTTGACTCTGACATGTGGGGACACCGAGGCTCGCATCAGGCGGAGGTCGTCCAGAGTCGCGCCAGAAGGCGCAAAACCCGTCGAGGTCTTCACAAAGTCGCCGCCGGCGGCCTCGGCGACCCGGCAGGCATCAACCTTCTGCTCGTCGGTGAGGTAGGCGTTCTCCAGGATCACCTTGACGATCGCGCCGTCGGCAGCGTCCACGACTGCGGCAATCTCGTTGCGGACGAGGTCGAGCTCGCCGCTGCGAAGCCATCCGATGTTGAGAACCATGTCGATCTCCGTGGCCCCGTTGGAGCGCGCGTCCCTGGTCTCGAAGACCTTCGTGGCGGTTGTCGCGCCTCCGTGCGGAAACGAAACGACGGTGCCGACAGCCACGGGCCCACCTCGAAGGATCTGAGCTGCCAGCGTTACGTCCGCAGGACGGACGCAGACGGAAGCAACCTGATACTTCGCGGCTAGTTCACAGCCCGCCCGCACCTCGTCGAGAGTGAGCTCGGGACGCAAGAGGGAGTGATCGATTGTCCCCGCATAGCGAAGGTAGTCGTAGCCGCGATAGGTCCTTGCGCTGTCCTGTTGCACTGTCATCTTGTTGCCTGCTGCTCGCTTTGTGTGTGGGAAACGGTCATGAGTGCCGATGGCACCCATCGATCATGCACGGGTAGTCCGGGCTGCGTGCCCGATCTGGCCGAAGAGGGGATGCGTGGGGTCCAGGTTCCCGAGCGTCGCCGCGCCATCCAGCGATGTTCCCTGGGCCGGGAACGGAACGAAGGCGGGCCAACGCTCGCGCAGGGCTGCAACGCATGAGTCTCGAACGACTCCGCCCGACAGCGTTCCTCCCACCAGGCTGATCACCGGATTCGCCTGGCGAGCCTCACCGATTCGCTCAACTGCTGTCACGGCGGAGTGTGCGAGCTCGCGACCGGCCTCCTCACAGATCGCCGCGGCGACCGCGTCGTGCTCAGCATGCGACGCAACCTGCATCGCGAAGGACGCGACGATGCGCACCCAGTCCGCGTCGGTCTGAAGTTCGATGTATGCGCTCTCGAGGTCGGGGAATCGTCGTTCGACAACCGGTGTCAGCGACGTCTCCGGTCCGCGTCCGTCATGAGCTCGATGGACAGCGTCGAGGGCCTCGCGGCCGATCCAGTACCCGCCTCCGGCATCGCCGATGACGTTGCCCCACCCGTCGATCCGGGCAATGGTTTCGACGCCGACGCCGAGGGTTATCGCTCCTGTGCCGGCCGCGACCACCACGCCACGTCGATCTCCGACAGCACCGAGGAAAGAGGTGGCGGCGTCATGAGCGAGTATCACGGTCTCGACTCCGTATTGTTCACACAGCCGAAGAAGTTCGAGCGGGTCGTTGTCGCGCCTGGTAAGCCCACACGTACCGACGTAGACCTTGTGGGGCCCGGGACCTGCATGGTCTGCCACCCTGCCGACGACGTCGGCCAGTTGGGGCAGGAGGCTGCTGTTGGCGCGGAGCCCTGGGAATGAAAGGGTCTGTTCACTTCCCAGCCGCACCTTGATTGCTGTCTGACCGGAATCCATCGCAATGACGGTGTCTGGTGTCATGCGTTCCGTCCTCATTCGCTCCATGAAGAGAAAAGGATGTGGTGGGTGTGCCCCCTTGGGGAGGGCACACCCACCGGCAGTGATGTCAGCCCTTGGAGATCGGGCCGAGCGTCTTGTCGTTGGCGTAGGCCTCAGCAGCATTCTCCTGCGTCACAGATACCGGCACGTTGAGGAAGCTCGGCACGATCTTGACGCCGTTGTCGTAGCTCTTGGTGTCGTTCGGCACCAGCTCCTTGCCCATCTGCAGGTCCTTGATGAACTCGATCGTCTTCGCGACCACAACGTTGGTGTCCTTGAAGATGGTCGAGTACTGCTTGCCCGCAACCACGGACTTGACCGATTCCACCTCGGAGTCCTGGCCGGTGACGACCGGCAGGGGCTTGTTGGCGGCGTCGACAGCAGCCATGGCGGCGCGGGCCAGGGTGTCGTTCGGCGACAGGATGCCGTCGAGGTCGGCCTTCTGGTAGAAGCCGGACAGGAGCGTGTCCATGCGCTTCTGGGCGTTCTCGGCCTTCCAGCCCGGGGTGGTGGTCTGCTGGAAGGTGGTCTGCTTCGAGAGGACCGTCAGCGTGCCGTCGTCGATCTTCGGCTGCAGAATGTCCATGGCGCCCTTGTAGAACACCGTTGCGTTGTTGTCGTCAGCGCTGCCGGCGATGATTTCGATGTTCCACTTCTTCTTGTCGCCCTTGCGCTTGGCGAGGCCCTCGAGGAGCGCGGTGCCCTGCATCTGGCCGATCTTGAAGTTGTCGAACGTGACGTAGAAGTCCACGTCGGGGGTGTTGGTCAGCAGACGCTCGTAGGCGATCACCGGGATGCCGGCGGCCTTGGCAGCAGCGAGCTGGGTGCCCAGCTGGGAGCCGTCGATGGCGCCCACCGCAATGACCTTGGCGCCCTTCTCGATCATGGCCTGGATCTGGTTCTGCTGCTCGGTCACGCCACCGTTGGCGAACTGGACCATCGGAGTGAACCCGGCAGCCTTGAGGCCTTCGTTGAAGAAGCCCTCTGCGAGAACCCAGTTCTCCGAGGTCTTCTGCGGCAGTGCGACACCGATGACGGCATCCGCGGCGAACCCGGCGGCTGCGGCGGTACCGCTCCCGCTGGCGGCCGGGGTCTCGGCTACCCGACCCCCGCCACAACCGGTGAGAGCCAAAGCTCCCGCGGCCGCGAGCACCACGGCGGCCTTTGCGAAATTCTTCATTCCATCCTCATTTCTCGTTCCGGTAGCCGCCTTGGCATTCCGGTACATCCCGGCCGACCCTTCCTGGCCGTGAAGTTCTTGAGTGGATCCGGCGTCAACGCAGATCCGTCTTTGCCGACACCGCGTCCTCGAGCAGTTCGACCTCTGTGGGTGTGGTGTCCTTGGCAGCCTTGCCTCGGGTGAACATGCCGGTGATGGAGGCCCTTCCCTGGTTCTTCTGCCACACGTCGAGTGCGACGGCGACCAGCAGGACGACGCCCTTGATCATCTGGGTGACGTCGGAGCCGGCGCTCATCAGTTGCAGGCCGTTGTTCAGTACCGCCATGACGAGGCCACCGATCATCGACCCGATGACGGTGCCGACACCGCCGGAGACCGCTGCGCCGCCGATGAACACGGCCGCGATGGCGTCCAGTTCCCAGCCGACACCGTCGAACGGGCCCGAAGCCGTGGAGCGACCGACGAACATCATGCCGGCGAACGCTGCCAGGACCGACATGTTCAGCATGACCAGGAAGTAGACCTTCTTGGTGTTGACGCCGGACAGTTCGGCCGCGAGGCGGTTGCCGCCCACGGCGTAGATGTGGCGGCCGGTCACCATGCGTCCGGTGACGAAGCTGTACAGGATCACGAGCAGCACGAGGATCAGGCCGGGAACGGGGAAGGACGAGCCGGGACGGCCGGTGCCGAACATCCAGGTCAGCCAGCCGCCGACGATGACGACCAGCACGATCCGCACCATGGTGACCCAGAACGGCGGCACGTCGGCCTTGATCTTGATCAGTGCCTGGCGCTGTTGCAGCTGCATGAAGATCAGCACGGCGATCCCGACAAGACCCAGCAGCAGGGTGGAGTTGTTCATGCCCGTGTTGGGGCCCCACTCGGGCAGGTAACCGTTGCCCAGGTACTGGAAGTCCTTCGGCACCGGGACGGTCAGCGACTTGCCCACGAACTGGTTCGCGCCGCGGAAGAACATGTAGCCGGCCAAAGTGACGATGAAGCCGGGGATGCCGACGTAGGCAACGAAGACGCCCTGGACGGCGCCACACACCGCGCCCAACGCCAGGCCGAGCAGGATCCCGGCCCACCACGGAATACCCCAGTCACGCATCGCGATGGCGACGACGATACCGACGAATGCTGCGACCGAGCCGACCGACAAGTCGATGTGGCCGACAACGATCACCATCACCATGCCGATGGCCAGCACCAGGATGTAGCTGTTGCCGTTCAGGAGGTTCATCAGGTTGGTCGGGGTGATCACCAGGCCACCGGTCATCAGGTGGAAGAAGATCGCCAGCCCGACAAGGACGAACAGCATGCCGAACTGGCGCAGGCTGCCACCGAACAGATTCTTCAGAGCTTCCATCGTTGTTCCCCCTGGCTCTCAGGCCGCGTTCAAGGTGGTGTTGGGTATCAGGGTCATGAGCCGCATCAGGCTCTCCTGGGTCGCATCAGCAACATCCAGGCAGCCGGTGATGGCGCCCTGGCTGACGGTGTAGATCCGGTCGCAGGTGCCCAGCAGTTCGGGCAGCTCGGAGGAGATCATCATGATCGCCTTGCCCTGGTCGGCGAGGGCGTTCATGATCCCGTACATCTCGTACTTGGCACCCACATCGATACCCCGGGTCGGCTCGTCGAGGATCAACACCTCGGGCTCGGTGAACAGCCACTTGGCCACCACCACCTTCTGCTGGTTGCCGCCCGACAGCTTCACCACACCCTCGTTCACGGTCGGGGTCTTGATGCGCAGTTCCCTGCGGTACTTCTCCGCAGCGGCGAACTCGGCGTTGCGGTCAACCACCCCGGACGGCGAAATCTGGTGCAACTCCGCCGACACCACGGTGGTGCGGATGTCGTCCAGCAGGTTCAACCCCAACACCTTGCGGTCCTCGGTCACGTAGGCGATGCCCAACTCGATGGCCTGCTCCACGTTCTTCGGCGCGATCTCCGCACCATCCAGGAAGATCTGACCCTTCTGGTAGACGCCGTAGGACTTACCGAACAACGAGCGGGCCAACTCGGTGCGCCCCGCCCCCATCAGCCCGGCGAAACCCACGATCTCGCCACGGCGGATGGTGAAGGACGAACCCTTGCAGACCAGCCGGTCGGTGATCTCCGGATGCCGGATCGTCCAATCCCTCACCTCGAACATCACCTCACCGATCGTCGGCGTGTGGTCGGGATACCGCGAGGTCAACTCGCGGCCGACCATGCCCCGGATCAGGCGGTCCTCATCGACCCGCTCACCCTCGGGAACAGTGATCGTCTCCACACTCTTGCCGTCACGGATGATCGTGATCGAGTCCGCGATCGCAGCGATCTCGTTCAGCTTGTGGCTGATCATGATGCACGTCATGCCATGGGACTTGAACTCACGGATCAGTTCCAGCAAATGTGTCGAGTCGGTCTCGTTCAACGCCGCCGTCGGCTCATCCAGGATCAGCAGCTTCACGTCCTTGCTGATCGCCTTCGCAATCTCCACCAACTGCTGCTTACCGACACCGATCGTCTTGATCACCGTATCCGGCTCATCCTGCAAACCGACACGGGCCATCAACTCCCTGGCCCTCTGCCGGGTCGCCGTCCAGTCCACACCGAACCGGCCACGCACCTCATTGCCCAAGAAGATGTTCTCCATGATCGACAACTCCGGGATCAACGCCAACTCCTGGTGAATGATCACGATGCCGGCATGCTCGCTGTTGCGGATGTTGGCGAAAGTGGCCAAGGCGCCGTTGTAGAAGATCTCGCCGGAATACGTGCCATGAGGGTGGACACCAGACAGCACCTTCATCAAGGTCGACTTGCCGGCACCGTTCTCACCGCAGATCGCATGGATCTCGCCACGTGTGACCTGGAGCGACACGTCGTCAAGCGCCTTCACTCCGGGAAACGTCTTCACGATGTGTTCCATCGTCAAGATGTGGTCCGCTTGGCTCACGTGCTTCACACTCCTTCGCCCCGCACTTCGATGTGCCCTGCTGTGCTAGAAGACTAAGTCTGACACAGTTTGAGTGTCAAACCTGTTCACCAAATCGTTATCAATGACTACTTCTGCCCAGTTTCGGTTGCAGATGACCATCTCTGTGACTAAAGTGAGTCCTACCATGTGTAGTCGAAGGGGGCGCTGATGTTGGCAAGGGAGCGGCAGCTGTACATCCTGCAGAAGCTCGGGATGCAACCTGCGATCACTGCTTCACAGCTGGCCGACGAGTTGAACTGTTCGCGCTCCACGATCCAGCGGGACCTCACGGTCCTCGACGGGCGTGGGGAGATCAAGCGGCATTTCGGCGGGGCGATGCGGCCTCAGGTCGACACCATCATGAGCAGCCTGAACGAGTCCGCGCTGGACATCAAGATGGACCGCAATGCCGCGGCGAAGCGCGTGATCGCTGCACGGGCACTGGAAGAAGTCAGCGACGGCGACCTGGTCTTCATCGACTCGGGCAGTACCCCGTTGTACATGTTGCCGGGGCTGGCCGAACGACGGGTCATCGTCGTCACCAACAACTTCGCAGCCGTCAACCGGCTCGCAGGCGTACACGCCGAGGTGTACCTCCTGGGTGGCCGCTATGACCACCGCTACCAGGCAACCATGGACGCGATCACCGTCCGTGAGATCCAGGACTTCAGGTTCGACATCGCGATCTTCGGCGCCAACGGCGTCGACCTCACGTTTGGGGAGGCCTACGTGAGCGAGTACCAGATCGGCGAGATCAAGCGGAACGTTCTCGACCGCAGCAAGAAGTCGATCCTGCTGATTGATGACACGAAGTTCGAGTACACCGGCGTCTGCCGCTACGCAATGCTCGACGACTTCGACAAGGTTTTTGTGAACAAGACCCCCGACGGACAACCCATACCCGAGAACTTCGTGGTGTGCAACGAGGACTAGAGAGGCCGATAGGTGAACACCACTGATCCCAGGAAGAGGGCAATCCTCGATTCGATGAGAGGGCTCGTCGTTTCTTGCCAGGTCCAGCCCGATGACCCCACCTACGCGGAGGGGTTCGTCGTCAAGATGGCGCAGGCCGCCCAATGGGGCGGAGCTGCAGGAATCAGGGCGAACACACCTGACCAGATCCGCCAGATCAAGGAGAGCGTCGACCTGCCGCTCATCGGGCTCTACAAGATCTGGTCGCCCACCACCAACGTCTTCATCACACCCACACTCGAGTCGGCACGGCAGGTGTGGGCCGCCGGTGCCGAGATCGTCGCCCTCGACTGCACTTTCCAGGTCAACGACGAGGGCCGGCGAGCCTGCGAGTTGCTTTCGGAGGTCAAGGAGGAGCTGCCCGACGCGATCATCTTCGCCGACGTGTCCAACCACGAGGAGGCCCGGAACGCGGTCGAGCAGGGCGCGGACATCGTGGGCCCGACGCTGCGCGGCTACACTCCCGAGACCGCTCACATCGAAGAGGCCGACTACCGGGAATTCGCGAGCATGTGCCGCGACTTCGGCAGTGACGTCTACATGATGATGGAAGGCCACATCTACACCCCCGAGGACGCCATGAAGGCGATGTTCCTCGGCGCCCATTCGGTCGTCGTGGGTAGTGCGATCACCCGTCCGCACCTGATCACGAAGCGGTTCAACGACCTTCTCGGCGGCTACCAGACCAACTGGCGCGAGGCAGAACGGAGCAGTCATCCCAATGGCTAAAGTCAGCGTTGCCGGTGCCCAGAACGTCGAGGTGAGCAAGAAGCTGCCCATCGAGAAGACCGTCGCAGAGCAGCTCGACCTCATGGAGGAATACACCCGGGTCCATCAGGCTTCGCTCGACCTGTCGAAGGAACAGCGCGAGATCAACTGCTTGCAAGTCCTCTTTCCCAGCCTCTTCCGCAGCATCGAGGAGAACGACTGGTTCGCCGGTCGCCTGGACTTCCTTCCGATCGGGTTCGGTTCCGTCACCTCGGTCGGCGGGGTGGGGCACTACTGCGTGTTCGACAAGCTCCAGGCCTTCGGCGAGTCCCTGCCATCGGCATCGGATCGAGCCCGGGTGGATGCGCTGTATGAGTACTGGACCGAGCACGACACCAAAGCGCTGTACTGCGCCGACGTCCTGACCGACACCACCATCGGTCGATTCATCGACGCGAACTACCCGCTCATGGCGACCGCTCGGCTGAGCGGCGTCATGCTCGACTACGGAAGCATCCTCGACCTCGGCGCCAAGGGTATGGGCGTGAAGCTCGCCGGCCGGCTCTGCGAGGAGCCGGAGAACGGGTTCCTCAAGGCCTGTCTGGCTGCGCTCGAGATCTACAGAGCCGTCGTCGACTGCTATCTCGGCAAGGTCGGCTCAGCCATGTCCGGCGACATTCCCGACGAGCAGAAGCGCCGGCTGGCGACGATCGAGTCGTCACTGCGACAGATCCGCGACGACAAGGCGGAAACCTTCCACCAGGCCATCCAGCAAGCCTGGATCTTCGCCCTGCTCGCAGGCTGTATCAACTATGGGCGTCTTGATGACTACCTCGGTCCCTACCTGGTGAGGGACCTCGAGTCCCGGCTGATCAGCGAGAAGGACGCCCACGACTACCTGGTTTCACTGTGGACCATGATCGAGAACCGGCGCACCACGGTGAACGGCCGCATCATCGTCGGGGGCTACGGCAGGAAGAACCCGGAAGCAGCCGACGTCTTCGCGAAGCTCGCCCTCAAGGTCACCGCCGAATGTAAGTACGTCGAGCCCCAGTTCACCCTGCGTTTCAACAAGTCGACCTCCATGGAAGTGATGGACGCAGCCTTCGATTGCATCGGCACCGGCGCGACCTACCCCACGCTGTACAACGACGACACCAACGTGCCGGCCGTCATGTACGGCATGCGGGTTGATCGGGCAACCGCGGAGCAATACGTCCCGTTCGGATGCGGCGAGTTCGTGATCCAGGGCCAGAGCGTAGGAACCCCGAACGTCCTGATCAACCTGTTGAAGATCCTCACTGTCGCCCTCAACCAGGGCCTCGACCCGATGGACGGCGTCTACAGGGCCGGCACGGTCAAGCTCAAGGACTCCTGTGACCTACGGACGTTCGAGGAGTTCTACGACCAGTACAAGGTGCTTCTCGACCACTACCTCGACCTGGGTGCCGACGCGCAGCGCCACAGCTATGACGTCATGAACCAGGAAGTGTCGTTCGTGTTCGGCAGCCTGTGGATGAACGACTGTGTGGCACGCGGCAAGAGCATGCTCGACGGCGGCATCCGCTACCTCGGGGGAACCAACGAGACATACGGGAACATCAATACCAGCGACGCGTTGTACGCCATCAAGAAGCTCGTCTTCGACGATCGGAAATACACGCTCAACCAACTCAACGAGGCCGCGTGCGCGAACTTCGTCGGGTTCGATGAGCTGCGTGAACAGCTGCTCGAGTGCCCGAAGTACGGTAACGACCTCGATGATGTCGACGATCTTGCGAACGACCTCTTTGAGTATGTGGCGAAGGGGAACCGGCAGCGCGGCCTCACACGAGGCATGGACTACTACCTCATCGTGATCAGCAACAACCAGACGAACACCGAGTGGGGTCGGCGAACTGCGGCCTCGGTAGATGGGCGCACATCCGGCAAGTTCATGAATCCCGCCAACAACCCCCAAGGCGGGGCCGACCGCAGCGGGCCTACGGCCATGCTCAACTCGCTGTCCAGGTTCCGGGCCAGGTATCACGGCGGCTCGGTGCAGAACATCAAGTTCACCCCCACGATGTTCAATCACCAACGACCGAAGGTGAAGAGCCTCTTCCAGACCTACTTCGACAGAGGCGGCTGCCAACTCATGGTCACGGTGGTGGATCCAGGCGTCCTCGAGGATGCACAACTCCACCCGGAGAAGTACCCCAACCTGATCGTCCGCGTAAGTGGGTTCAGCGCGATCTTCGTGAACCTCGACAAGGACGTGCAGGACGAAGTGATCAGCCGGGAGCTTTACGGCCGGTAGCTCAGTCTCGTCAGTCGGCCCGCGACCGCCCCGAGGCCCCTGCCCCTCGCGCGGGCCGACTGACATCCTCAACGGCCACAGCTTGCCCTGGGATGTGCGGCAACCTAACGGAAGGACGATCGTGACCGGCATCCGCGAACGCGAAGCCCACAGCGAGAACAGAGGCTTGGTCTTCGACATCCAGCGCTTCTCGATCCACGACGGACCTGGAATCCGGACAGCGGTCTTCCTGAAGGGATGCCCGCTTCGCTGCACCTGGTGTTCCAACCCCGAGTCCCAGTCCCGTCAGCCTGAGCTGATGTGGAACCGGCGCGACGAGCGTTCCACTGTTGTCGGCGAGTGGATGGACGTCGACGAGGTGATGAGCGTCGTCCTGCGGGACAAGGACTACTACGAGCATTCCGATGGCGGCATGACATTGTCGGGTGGCGAGTTCATGCTCCAGCCGGATTTCGCCGCGAGTCTGATCGATGCGGCGCACCGCATCGGAGTCACCGTGGTCGGCGAGACCTCGGGATCTGCTCAGCCAGCCACCTTCGCCCGGCTCGTGGATCGACTCGATCTGGTCATGATGGACATCAAGCACCACGACCCGGCTCGTCACCTCGAGCTGACCCGAGCCCGACTTCCCTTGATCCTTCAGAACGCTGCGTACCTCACGAACAGCCGCACCGCGCACATCTTCAGAATCCCCGTAATCCCCGGTGTGAACGACAGCGAAGCGGATGCCCAAGGCTTCGCCCACCTCCTGGCCGAGTACGGGATCTCGGAGGTGGAGCTCGTGCCGTTCCACCAATACGGCAAGGGCAAATACGCAGACCTTGGTCGCGACTACGGCTTCGAAGAGACCCGCTCGCTATCCGGTGCGGACGTGGAGAAGTTCCAGGCCCGCCTCGCGCGCGTCGGAGTCACAACCACGGTGAGCGGTTGAGCGGCATGCGAGGACGGAGCGCGCGGTGAGATTCGGGATCGTCGGCACTGGCTTCATCAGTGACTGGTTCGTCTCTGCCTGCCGTCTTGCTGGTGGAACGCCTACGGCCGTCTACTCACGAGATCGCGACCGAGGAGTTGCCTTTGCCGCGCGCCACGGGCTGACGTTCGCGGCCAGCAGTCTGGACGAGCTCGTTGCAAGTCCGTCTGTGGACGCGGTCTACGTCGCCAGCCCGATAGCTGCCCATGCCCGGCAGGTCGCTGCAGCCCTCACCAACGGCAAACACGTCCTCTGCGAGAAGACGATGGCCACGTCGCCGGAGGAGGCGGCCCACCTCTACCGACTCGCCGACCAGAACGACACCGTCCTTCTTGAGGCCATCCGACCCACCCACGATCCGGCGTCCGCGATCATCAACGCAGCACTCCCCCGGCTGGGCGCCATTCGGAACGCGCACCTCGAGAAGTGCCAGTACTCATCGCGGTACCCCACCTTCCTTCGGGGCGAGGTTCTCAATGCCCTCGACCCCGCGAGCGGGAACTCGGCCTTGAGGGACCTCGGCATCTACTGCCTCCACCCTTGCCTGACGATGTTCGGCAACCCGTTGAGCTTCACCGGCGCCGACTACCACCTGGCAAATGGGTTCCAGGCCGGCGGCACGGCCGTCCTCAACTACGGGTCGATGAGCGTCACCTGCACGTATTCGAAGGTCGCCACCACCGTTGCCCCGAGCGTGATCGAGGGAGAGCGGGGATCGTTAACGATCGACTCGATCGCCGAGCCGGCCCAGGTCAGGTTCACAGACCAGGCGGGCCACAGCGTGGACCTCCTGGCAGGCGGGCGGAAGCAGCCCCACGAAACGCTCCACCACCCCATCGAGGCCTTTCTCCGGCTCTGTGAGGGCGGAGTTGTCCATCATCCCTACCGTGCGCAGACGCTGACGGCGGAGTTCATCATCAGCGCGCTCCTTGCGTCGGGGAACGAGCCAATGTGGACGTCGCTCAACCCCCTGACCGACGATGCACCGACCGTCCAGCCGGAGCTGCGGGCCTTGACACGAGCGCAGCCGAAAAATACAGTCGAAACCACCAACTTGTATACACATATCAATCCGGATGTCAGCCAACTGGAGGACACCGCCGAAGAACACAGAAGGGACGGACACTGATGGCCGACGTCACAGCTGACGTGGGTGCGGCGCCCGTCGAGACCGAGCAGCTTGCGGATCCGGGCGGCCGCTTCCTCGGGGTCGACATCGGCGGCACCTCCATCAAGTGGTCGGTCCTCCGCGGGGGCGCAGTGGAATCCTCCGGGTCGATCGACACCCCACGCATCGACCAGCACGCCGTCCTCCGGGCGGTTGCCGATCTGGCTCACGACGCGTCGAAGGACCTCGCGGGTATCGGCGTCGCTGTTCCCGGCACGGTCGACACCGAGCGTCGACGCAGCATGGTGGTTCCCAACCTGCCGGGCGACTGGCACAACTTCGCGTTCGCCTCGGAACTCGAGCACCTCACCGGACTGCGGGTGGCGTTCCTCAACGACGCCCGGGCTTTCGCGTGGGCCGAGCTCACCAGCGGGTCCGCCAGGGGGATCGCGAACGTTGTCTTCATCACCCTCGGCACCGGGGTGGGAGGCGCCATCGCACTCGATGGGCGAATCCTGATCGGCAAGCTCGACTCGATCGGCGAGATGGGGCATGTGCCGGTCGATCCTCGTGGCGAGCGCTGCATGTGTGGCGGCCGAGGGTGCCTGGAGACCATCGCTTCGGGTTCTGCGATCGTCGGCAGGCTGGCCCGGACGGTTGCGATGGCCCAGTCACCGATCCTGCGCCAACTTACCGAGCAAGGCGCCGTACCGCTGACCGCCCGGCTCATCGCCGAAGCAGCAAGGCTGGGCGATCCCTGGGCCAAGGACGCCTTCGATCGTGCCGGGGACGCCCTGGGCCAGGCCGCAGGAACCATCGGATTGCTCCTGCAACTCGACGCCGTGGTGATCGGGGGCGGCCTGGGTCCTGCCGCCGATCTCTATCTTCCGCGCGTGCAGGAGGCGCTCGACTCCCGGACCTCCCTCACCGGCCGCATCGAGGCCCGCAGCGCCCATTACGGCGGCGAGGCCGGCTCGATCGGTGCAGCCACCTTTGCCATCCAACAGCTCACACCTGACGACCGAAGTACCTCGGAAAGGACTTACCCATGAGGACCTGGCTCGACGAAGCACGGCACGTGCTGGACCGGATCGAAGAAACACAGGCCGCCTCCATCGAAGAGGCGGCAGCAATCGCTGCTGAGGCGATCGGTGGCGGTGGAGTCGTCCACACGTTCGGCACCGGCCACTCCCGCATGCCCGTGGAGGAGATGTTCCCGCGGTACGGGTCCTACCCTGGGTGGCACCCGCTGGTGGAACAGTCGATGACATTCCACACCGAGATCGCAGGATCAAACGGTCAGCGCCAGGCCATGTTCATCGAGAGGGTGCCAGGCTTCGCAGAGGTCATCCTTGCCAACTTCGAATTGCGGCCGACCGACGCGATCCTCATGTTCAGTGCGACCGGCCGGAACGCCGTTCCCGTGGAAACCGCGATGATCGCCAAAGCGGCCGGCCTCAAAGTCATCGCCGTCACCTCGATCACCGAGGCACGGGCGGTCCCACCGACCCACGCGTCCGGCACGATCCTTGCCGACCACGCTGATGTCGTCATCGACACCTGCACACCCTTGGGTGACGCTGCCGTCGAGATCAAGGGCTGGCACAACAAGGTGGGTCCGGTCAGCAGCATCGCGAACGTGGCCATCGTCAACATGCTGAAGGTCCGCACCGCCCAGCTCCTCGCCGACCGCGGAATCGAGCTCCCCGTCCTCACCGGCGCCCAGGTCGTCGGGGCGGAGGAGTCCAGGGAGATCTTCGAAAGCGCTTATCTCGAACACGCTCGTCGCAAGGCGTCCGTGCTCCGCGTCGCCGACGCCAAGGCGTAGACGATGACCGGAAACGCCTGGGTTGTCGGCGGCACAGGGGGGATTGGAGGCGCCTGCGCTCAAGGGCTCGCCGCTGACGGCTTCACCGTGCACACCTCTGATCGCCCGGACGAAGACATCACCAAGCCCGGGGTCGCAGCCACGGTCGCCGGACGCCTCGCAGCGGGCGGGCCCCTCGTAGCGGCAGTGCACACCATCGGAATGAGCGGACGACGCCTCGGTGACGGACCACCGTCGAGCTGCTCCGACGAGGCGTGGGACGAGATCCTCCGCGTCGATCTGACTTCAGCGTTCTACTTCGTGCGAGCCTGCCTCGAGCACTGCCCGCCCGGAGCGTCGGTCGTCCTCATCGGATCCGCCCTCGCAAAGGGCCTGGACGGGGACTTCCTCACCGTCGCCTACCGGGTGGCCAAGGCCGCGATGATCCCGCTCATTGAAGCGGCGGCCTACGAGGGCGCTCGAAAAGGCATTCGCTTCAACATCGTGGCCCCGGGGCTCGTCGATACCCCCATGGCCGCGCGCGCCCTCGGCACCGAGGAGATCATTGCTCGGTTCCCCGAGATCATGCCCCTCACCAAGCGCCCCTCGACCGCGGGCGAAGTGGCCGCTGCAGTGCGATGGCTCGTCAGCGAACAAGCGCCTCAAACCACCGGAGCTGTCATCCCCGTCGATGGTGGCTGGCTCCTGCGGTGAGCCAAGCCCCGCCTCACGCAACGAAAGAAACGCACATGTCCAGCGACTCATTCATCCTCGAACCACCCGAAACCCCGCAAGGCGTGCTCCGACTGACTCAAGCTGAGGCTGCCGGCATCCCGGTGTTGTGGGAAGCCGACGTCGCCGTGGTTGGAGGCGGCTCCGCCGGATGTGCGGCGGCAGTCGCGTCCGCACGGCACGGTGCCCGGACCATCCTCGTTGAAAGCGGCGGATTCTTCGGTGGGACCGCGGTCGCAGTGCTCGACACCATGTACGGATTCTTCCCAGCCGGCAGCGACCAGCGAATCGTCGGCGGCGTCGGTTGGGAAGTCGCGAACGCGATGCTCCAGTCACATCAGGCGATGCTGCGGGGCAACACGTACGGAGCGGGCACGGGCGTGACCTACGAGCCCGAGGCACTGAAGGTGGAATGGGACCGCCGGCTTCTCGACAGCGGCGTCCGGCCCCTCCTGCACTCACGCATGGCTTCGGTGATCATGGAAGGACCGACGGTGCTCGGCATCGTCGTCCTCACCCGCAGAGGGCCCTTCCAGGTCCTGGCGAAGCGCATCGTCGATTCCAGCGGTGACGCCAACGTGGCCTGGGCGGCTGGATGCTCGCTGGAGATGCCGAGCGCACAGCGCCGGGTCCAACCGCTGACCACCACCTTCCGCCTGGGCGGAGTCGGTGAACCGGTGAAGACCCCCGAACTGCACAGGTTGATGCGCGAGGCCGCCGAAAGTGGCGACTACGAACTGCCCCGACTGGAGGGCTCGGCCCATCCGACCATGCTCCCCGGCGTCTACCACACCAACGTGACCCGGGTCTCGGGAGTCGACGCCACCAATCCCTGGGCAGCTACCTTCGCCGAGATCGAAGGCCGCAAGCAGGCAGCCGAATACACCCGCTTCTTCAAGGACCGCGTCCCCGGATACGAGGGCTCGTACCTGCTCAACACCTCCGTGTGGGCGGGTACCCGCGAAACCCGACGGCTTATCGGCGAATACATCCTGACCAAGGACGACGTCCTCGAAGCGCGCCAGTTCGACGACGCGATCGCCCTTTGCGGCGCGCCCATCGAAGACCACGACGGCGGAGCCTCCACCATCTGGCGCTACGTCGCTGCCGGCGATGACGGTGAACCGACTGGCCGTGCCTACGGCATCCCCTACCGCACTCTGGTGCCCAAAGATGTCGAAGGTCTCCTTGTTGCGGGCCGGTGCCTCTCGGCCACGCACGACGCCCACGCCTCCGCGCGCTCGATCGCTCAGTGCCTTTCCTATGGTCACGCGGCCGGCGCCGCTGCCGCACTCTCCGTCTCCACCGGCTGTGGGCTTCGGGAGATCGACACAGACACGCTACGCAGCCGGCTCGCTGAGGACGGAATGATCCTGTGACGGCATTCATTCGAACTGTTCTCGGTGACATCGAGGACTTCGACGGCATCGCCTACGCCCACGAGCACCTCATCATCGACTCACCGTTGATCGCCGACCGCTTCGCACACATCCACTTGCACGACGTAGATGCCGCGGTGGAGGAGGTGACCCATTGTCGCGACGCCGGCGTCGGCCTCATGGTGGACACCATGACGGTCGCGGCCGGCCGCGACATCGTCCGCCTCGCCGAGATCTCCCAGCGAACCGGCGTGCACATCCTCTCGGTCACCGGCCTGCACCATGACCGTTACTACGGCCCCCTGCACTGGACCAACAGGGTGAGCGGGGACGAGCTCACAGAGCTCTTCATCGCAGAGCTCACCACCGGGGTCGACGAGTTCGACTACACAAGCCCGATCATTCGCCGAACGACGCACCGCGCAGGCCTGGCCAAGATCGCCACCTCGGGTGAGAATCCCGACGCCCGGGACCTGCGGAACATTGACGCCGTGGGGCACGCAAGCGCCGCGACCGGGGCGCCCGTGCTCACGCACTGCGAGGGCGGCTTCGGCGGAATCGCACAAGTGGAACGGCTGGTCAGCGCTGGCGTCCCCGCAACGTCGATCATCCTCAGCCACACCGACAAGACGAAAGACCTCGGCTACCTGCGAGAGTTGGCTCAGGCCGGCGCGGTACTCGAGCTGGATCAGTCGATCAAGGGACGCGCCGAGGGCACCGAGTCGTTCACCGCTCGCGCCGTCGTTGACCTCATCGATGCCGGGTTCGTGGACCAGATCGTGCTGGGTACGGACGGTGCACGACGGAGCATCTGGAGTTCCCTCGGTGGAGAGCCCGGTCTCGCGTGGTTGGCCTCCACCTTCCCGGCTGTCCTGACTCGGATGGGGGTGGAGCAGGAGCATCTGGACAACATCCAACACAGCAATGTCCTCCGCGCCCTCACCTGGAGGAGCATCCAGTGACCGACGTCCTCGAACGCCTCAGGAGAGTCAAAGTCGTCCCGGTCCTCCGGTCGGCAACCGTGGCCGATGCCGTCGAGACAGCGCAAGGTCTGGCACGGGGCGGAATGAGCGTCATCGAGCTCACCTTCAGCACCCCTGGCGTGCTCGACGCGATCCGGGAACTGTCAGCCGACCCCGCCCTGCTCGTCGGAGCAGGGACCGTAATGACGCCGGCCCAAGCCGAGGCAGCTGTCGAGGCTGGCGCGGAGTTCCTGGTCTCCCCCGTGTGGCTGCCATGGCTTCCCGCGCTCGCCCGCAGCCTGTCGGTCGAAGCCATCCCCGGATCGGCAAGCCCGTCGGAGATCTGGCGGGCCCACCTCGCCGGAGCGGCCGCGGTCAAGGTGTTTCCCATCGCACGTCTCGGCGGTGCTGCCTACATCCGCGATCTCCTCGCACCCATGCCTGAACTCACCCTCATGGCCACCGGTGGTGTCGACCTCCACGGCGCGCTGGAGCTCCTTTCCGCTGGATGCGCAGCCGTTGGCGTCGGGACGATCTCCACCGGTGAGGACAGGCATCTGCCTGCCGAGGAGCGCGCCAGGCGATTCCTTGAGGCTCTCGACACACCATCAGAGAGTGGTCGCTAGCGCTCCTGCCCCAAGCCAAGGCCGGCATTCTCCGCACCGACACGAAGCGCCTCGAGGCCAAAGGCAGCCACCGGACCGAGCGCCCCCGTCCCGGTGATCGCACCCCTGCTGGCCTCAACCGAGGCCCAGGCCAGGATGCGCGCGGTGAAGTCGTAGCCGTCGGGGCCGTCCAGCTCGACGCGGTGAAGCAACTCACCGGTCGCCGACCGGGCATCCGCAAGGATCAGGCACCGCGAGCGGGAGCGAGCCTCGGCATCAGGTCCACCGATGGAGCCGTCCGAACCGAGCGCCGAGTTGACCATCGCCGCGACCCACGGAATCCGCTTGGCCACAGCCAGGATCGCCGTGAGCGCCGGCGTCACCCTGCCACCGATCCCGGGACGATGCAGCAGGACATCGATGTCCCGCAGTTGGGGGTGCAGTGCGGGCAGGGTGAAGTGCTCGGAGCCTCCGACGCTGACCCCCTGCAGCACCGTGCCGTCGTCGAGGGTGAACCGGCTGACCCGGGCTGCGGCGCGCTCGGTCCGCAGCCGCCCACCGCGCACAGCGAAGGACGGCGCGAGCACGGCTCCCGCAAGACTTGCCTTCGTGCCACCGCTGATGCCAGCCGATCCGCGCGAGAAGTAACCGACATCGACACGGGTAGCCGCAGGACCCGCCGCCTGAAGCGCGAGCTCCGCTGCCAGGTTTCCTGGCACGAAGTCGAACCCGAAAGCCGTGATCAAGGCTGTCCCGGCCCGCTCTGCGGCGGCGCCGTGGTGTTCGAAGACCCGCCTGATGAAAGCCGGCTCACCGGTGGTGTCGAAGTAGGTCGCACCGGCGTCGATGGCCGCATCGATCGCGGGCTCACCCCAGCGGGCGAACGGTCCCACCGTGCTGACCAGGACGTCGCCGCGCTCCACAAGGGACCGAACGGACGCCGGGTCGGTGACGTCTGCGACCTGTGTCTCCAGCCCACCCAGCTCCGTGCCGAGCCTGTCCAGCCGTTCGGCCGAACGGCCGGCCAGCACGGGGACGGCACCACTGTCGACCAGCGCCCGTGCCGTGAGTTCACCGGTGTAGCCGGTCGCCCCGAGGATCACAATGCGGGCGGTCATCAACGTCCCTCCCTGTCTCGCGAGACTGCTTCGAAGAATCCCTGAGGACGCCGCGCCACCGCCCTGCGAACCCCGGACGCCATCATCGGGTCCAGCCCCCGCCGAGGGCGGTGTAGGCGACGAGGAACGCAGCAGCCACCGCTGCAGTACCAAGGATCGCAATCATGGCCGGCACCCCACCGCGTACGCGCAGGGCGAGCATGCCGATCAGCAGCAGGAGCCCGACCGCGCCGGCCGCCACCCAGTACTCGGGCCCGGTCGAGTCCGCGATCACGGTGAGCCCGTACACGGCCTCGCCGATGAAGATGCCCGAGAGCAGTGCCGTGCCCAGCGCTGCATGGACGCCCCGCGCCCGCAGCCAGGCCGCCGCGACGCCAACGAACGGGCCGACAACCAGCCCGACCACACCGAACAGCACCGGGTTGTAGGACAGACCCTGAAGCTGGGCGCCGGCCGTGTAGCCGAGAACCAGCAGCACGAAGCTCATCGCACCGAGCACAGCGGCCAGCCTCGTCGAGGCTCGTGCCGCGAAGACGAGCAGTACCGTCAGCAGCGTCCACCCGGTCGCGGAGTTCGCGAACGAACGCCACGCGTCCGGCAGGGCGCCCTGCGTGTAGCTCGTGAACACTCCCACCACGAAGCTTGCGACGCTGACCGCACCCGCCCTGGCCAGGGCTGCGCCGGGACGGCGTTCCACGACCGGGGGTGCTGTCACCCGGCCAGAGTAGGCCGACCTCCCTCCCCCAGGCCGACTTGGGCCCAAATGGTTTAGTGGCTAAACTAATGGCCATGATCACCATCACCATCTTCGGGGCAACGGGAAAGACCGGGCATCGCGTGCTTGAGAGGGCGCTTGACGCCGGCTTCGAGGTACAGGCGCTGGTCCGTGATCCGGCAAAGGTGGGCGTCCGCTCGGAGCGCCTGCACCTGTTCGCAGGGGACGTCCTGGATGCCGACGCCGTGGACCGGGCGGTTGCCGGGGGTAGGGACGGAGTGCTGAGCCTGTTCGGACAGGTGAAGGGCTCGCCGGCCACACTGCAGACCGACGGCACCCGGCTGATCGTTGAGGCAATGAAGCGTCACGGGATCACTCGTCTGGTGACGCTCTCCGGGGGCGGCCTTCGCGCACCGGAGGATCAGCCCGGTCCCATGGACCAAGTGATGCGCCTGCTGCTCAAAGCCCTCGCCGGTCACGTGCTCGCTGACGCCGAGGGCCACCTGCGGGTGCTTCGCGAGTCCGGCCTGGACTGGACGGTGGTCCGCGGCCCGCGGCTGACCGAGGATCCCGGCCGAGGCCACTACCGGGTGGGCGACGTCGGTGGCGGCTCCGGCTCGAGCATCAGCAGGGACGACCTGGCCGACTTCATCCTGACGCAGGTGGAGGATCGCAGCTACGTGGGCAAGCTTCCGTTCGTGACCAACTGACGATGGCCTTACCCACCCGCATGTCCCTGCTCGGCGAGGTGCTCGAGTCGGTCGTGTCGTGGTCCCGGCTGCTCGGCTCCACGCGGGCTGCGCCGTTCCACGGCCTGCAGTTGAGCCGTTCCCAGCTGGAGGCGTTGTTCCTGATCGCGCACCGACCGGCCCCCATGTCACCCGGAGTGCTTGCTCATGAACTCAAGGTGACCCGCGGGGCAGTCACCCAGTTGCTGGACGGGCTGCGCCAGGCCGGCCTGGTCGACCAGCGACCGCACCCGTCGGACGCCCGGTCGCGGGTGCTCACCCTCACCACGGACGCCGGAACGCAGGTGGACGAGTTCGAACTGCACATGGTGACCGAGCTTGCCGGTGAATTCAGCGACCTCGACGACACCGAGCTGGCCACCCTCGCGGGCCTCCTTGCCCGAACGGTGCGCCACTGATGGCCGGGGTCTTCGTCACCGGCGCGACGGGCATTGTCGGCTCGGCAGTCCTCGAGGAACTGGAACGGCGCGGCGAACCCGTGATCGCCGGCGTCCGCGACCCTGCTTCCCGGGACTGGTCCGGATCGGTCACCCCTCGCCGCTTCGACTTCGGCCTGCCCGCAGCCCAACTGGAGCAGGCGATGGAAGGTGCAGACCGGTTGTTCCTGATGCGACCCCCGGCGATCGCCGACGTCCAGGCGACGCTCTTCCCCCTGATCGACGCTGCCAACCGGCTCGGCCTTCGACAGATCGTGTTCCTCTCGCTGCAAGGCGTCCAGGCCAACCGGAACACCCCGCACCACGCTGTCGAGCAGTACCTTCGCCGCACCGGCTCGCCCTACACCTTCCTGCGGCCGAACTTCTTCATGCAGAACCTGGCGACGACGTACGCCGCCGACATCCGGGAGAAGGGCCGGATCTTCGTCCCCGCCGGGAGCGCCCGAACCGCCTTCATCGACGCCCGGGACATCGGCCGGGTGGCCGCCACCGTCCTCACGGGGCCGGACCACCTGCGCCGCGCCTACACGCTTTCCGGTGAGCAGTCCCTGACCTACCGCGACGTCGCACGCGTCATGGCCGACGTACTCGGCCGTCCCATCGTTTACGCCCGCCCCACCGAGGCCGAGTACCTCGAGCGGCTGCGGGACGAAGGCCGGCCGGAGGACTACATCGCTGTGCAGAAGATGATCCACCGAGTGGTGCGACTCAACGTGTCCGCCCTCCCGAACCGGTCGATCCAACGGCTCACCGGACGTCCCGCCACCCACCTCGCCGAGTTCGTCGCCGACTACCGCGAGGTCTGGGAACGCTCCTGACGGCTTGCCGGCCACGCGATCACGGACGGCTCGAGCCGCCGTACCTCAAGCGACGGTGAGCTCCAGCGTCCAGGCGGCACGAGCTCCCGGAGCCAGGGTGAGGACCGTCCGGTTGGCCTGCGCCCGGGACGCGCTGTCGTGCCAGCCGGTGGCCGGCTCGATCGCGATCACACGATCGGCGGAGTACTCATGGGCGTCGATCCAGACGCCGCACCAGCCCACGGCCTCCCCCGTCCAGCTGAGGTCGAGCCGACGACCGTCGGGATGGTGCAGCGTCGCCCGCTGCACGACGTCGCCGGGCAGGGTCCAGAACTTGCGGGACGTGCCGTGGGGCACACGCTGCAGAGAACGGTCCACCGCCAACGGCCGCTCGGGCTCCTGGAAGTCGACGAGCTGGGTGACCCCTTCGAGCTCAACCCAGGAGTCGGGCTCGGCAAGGAACTGCGGGTGGGCTGCCCAGAGGAAGGGCTGCGGGCCGGGGTCATTCGAGGAGACCTCGTAGTCCAGCCGGAAGCCGCCCTCGATCGGACGGATGGTCCGGGTCAGGGTGTACGCCCAGTCCAGCCCGTGCGCCCAGGTGGTCAGCGCTTCAGCAGTCCTTGACCAGTGCCAGGCCTGGTCCCAGAGGTCCCCGTGGTCCGACAGCACGGTGCCCGCAGCGGTCTGGCCGGCGACGATGGTTGGCGCGCACTCATCCCACCCGCACATCTCGGCCTCGACAAAGCCGAGCCCGCAGGGTGAGCGGAGGGGTAGCTCCCCTGCGGGCTGGCTCAACCACTCGTGGCTCGGGGAGGTGAGGGAGGCGATCTTCCCCCCGCGTTGGGGCACCACGGTGATGACCAGTGGGTCGCCGGACAGGTCGATGCTGGTCAGGGTGTGCTCTGGGCGTGACGGCCATCGACCCCTTTGGTTCACTTGGGCAACCCGACCCTCCGGTCGCCGGAGCGGGACTGCTGGACGACAACTGCCACGACCAGGAGGACGCCTTGGGCCAGGTTCTGCCAGAAGGGGTTGACTCCGAGCAAGGTCATGCCGTTGAGCAGGACACCGAGAAGCACAACCGCGAGGATGGTGCCGCCAATCGTGCCCTTACCGCCACGCAGCGCAACGCCACCGAGGGCTGCCGCCGTGATCGCCTGGAACTCCAGCCCTTCGGAGCCGGAAACCGGCTGACCCGATCCGGTGCGCGCGGTGATCAGGATGCCCGCGAGGGCAGCGACAAAGCCGGAGACGACGAAGACGCCGACGATGTAGCGGTTGATGTCGATGCCCGAGAGCCGGGCGGCCTTGTCGTTGCCTCCCACCGCATAGATGTTGCGCCCCACCCTGGTGAACTGGAGCATCACGTGCAGGAGGAGGGCGGTGACGATGAGCACCCACACCAGGGTGGGCAGACCGAGAAGCGAGCCGCGCGCCAGCGCACGGAACAGTGGATCCGCACCGGTGTAGCCCTGGGCGCGGCCGTTCGAGACCAGCTGTGAGATGCCCTTGAACGCGGTCAGGCCGGCGAGGGTCGCGATCATCGGTGGCACTCTCCCAACCACGATCACGACCGCGTTGATGAGTCCGCACAGCGAGCCGACCAGAAGTGCTGTGAAGACACCGAGGGCTGCGTTGTTGAACGCAGTGAACGCCATCGCCGAGACCACCGACGACAGTCCAGCCACGGATCCGACTGTCAGGTCGATACCGCCCATGATCATGACGACCGTCTGGACAAGGGCCAGGAGGCCCGAGATCGTGACGGCCGTCCCGATCGTGATGAGGTTGGTGGGCAGCAGGAAGTTGGGGTTCAGGAAGGCCAAAGTCGTCGCCAGGAGGACGATCGCGCCGAGCAGGATGAGGTTCTGGGCTCCCACTCTCGCGAGCATGGCGACCGCGCCGGCCAGAGGCGACGTGCGAACCCGCCCCGGCTCCACCATCTCAACAGTGGCCTTCGGCCTCGTGGTCTGGGACATCAGTTGCTTCCTTCCAGGATATCGAACTCGCTCTTCATGGCCAGAGCGAGGATTCGCTCCTCAGTCGCTTCCGCGTGGGTGAGCTGGCCGGTGATCTCGCCGTTCTGCATGACCACGATCCGGTCGGCCAGGCCGAGGACCTCGGGAAGCTCTGAGGAGATGACAAGGATGGCCACCCCGGTGGCGGCCAGTTGGTCGATGATGTGATAGATCTCCGCCTTGGCGCCCACATCGACACCACGGGTGGGCTCGTCCAGGACCAGGATCTTGGTCTGTTTGGCGAGCCAGCGGGCGAGAACGACCTTCTGTTGATTGCCGCCCGACAGGTTCTCCACGGGCCGATCCATGTTGGGGGTCTGGATCCGCATCTTGTCGATGTATTCCCGAACCAGGTCGACCTCGGCGGACTTGTTGATGAAGCCCCACCTGGTCAACCGGTCGAGCACGGCAAGGCTGAGGTTCTCCTTGACGCTCCTGATCATCACCAGGGCGTCAGCCTTTCTTTCCTCCGGCGCCAGCCCGATCCCCTTGGCGATGGCGTCTTTCGGGGAGCGGAGCGTGACCGGCTCGCCGGAAACCTTGATCTGGCCGGAGATGAGCCGGACGTCTCCCGATATCGCGCTGGCGAGCTCACTTCTGCCGGCCCCGACCAGACCAGCGAGGGCGACGACCTCACCGGAGTGGACAGCGAAGGAAATGTCACGGACGTCGTGGGTGGTCACGTTGTTGAGCTCAAGAACGGCGGCGCCGACCGCGCCACGGTTGCGGTCATGCATGTGGGTGAGGTCGCGCCCCACCATCATGCGCACGATCTCCTCCTGGGAGCTCTGCGCGACCTGGCGGGTGCCGATGAGCTTGCCGTCGCGAAGCACTGTGACCCGGTCCGCGATGCGGAAGATCTCACGCATCCGGTGCGAGACATAGCCGATCGCCTTGCCCTCATCCCGAAGACGCCGGATCAGGGCGAAGAGAACGTCGGTCTCCGACTCGGACAGTGAGGAGGTTGGTTCGTCGAAGCAGAGGATGTGGGGGTTGTCGATGAGGCAGCGAAGGATCTCCACCAACTGGCGCTGCGCGGGAGAGAGCTTGTGGCCGATGGTGTCGACGCGGAGCATCCGAGCGAACCCGAACTCCTCGATCGCAGCCTGCGCCCGTGCCCGCAACTCCTCGCGCTTGACGACCACGTTGCCGGGCAGGGCGCCGAGGAACAGGTTCTCGGCGACGGTGACGAACGGCACGATCTCCGGTTCCTGGGCAACGACCCGAAGGCCGGCGTGCCGGGCTTCCAGAGGGCTGGTGAAGTGCACGACCTCGCCGGCGATCCTGACCTCACCGGCATCGGGCTGGTAGTCGCCGTCCAGGATCTTCAGGAGGGTGGACTTGCCGGCACCGTTCTCGCCCATCAGGGCGGTGACCTTGCCGTACGGCAGCCAGATGTCGACGTCCTTGAGCGCCTGCACTCCAGCGAATCCCTTGGAGAGTCCTTCTGCGATCAGGCCCCCGGACGGGCTTTCTGCGGGAGCCTGGATCCTTACTTCTGACATCTTTGTCTCCGCGAGTTCTGTCGTCGTGGTGCGGCAGTGGTGATTGAGGGCGTCCCCAACCACCACTGCCACGTGATCAAGCTGTTAGGTGCAGGTAACCCCGGCGGCTTCCCAGGTCTTCGAGTCGACCATGGTGGTCTTCGCGATCGACTTGGCAGGCAGCGGGACCTGGTTCCGGATCTGGTCCACCATGGCCTTCACAGCTGCGCGGCCCACCTCGGCTCCCGAGATGTACAGCGCGGCCTTCATGCCCGTGTCCTGGGCGGCCTTCCAGTCCTTGCAGGCCAGGTAGGCACCCAGGCCAACGCCGAGGATGCTGGCCGGCTTGACGTCTGCGTTCTGCAGCGCGGTCACTGCGCCGGTGACGCTCTCGTCGTTGCAGCCCCAGACGATCCAGTTCTTCACCTTCTGGTTGGCGGTGACGGTGGCGGCGGCCTTGTCGAGGGAGCCGGTCACGCTGGCATCGCTGCCGACGGTGACGACCTCTGGGGCGTCGCTGACCACGGCTTTGAAGGCAGCAAGGGCGCCGTCGACGCGCTGCATGCAGACCGACAGGTCGAGCTTGGTGACCGCCATGATCTTGGTGTCGGCAGCCGTCCACCCGGATGCCTGGAAGAGCTCGGCGGCCTTCTTGCCGACCTCGGTGCCCATCGCGGTGCCATCGAAGCCGGCGAACGGGATCTCTGCACCCGAGCCGTCCTTCAGGACGTCGTCAGACGCCATGATCGGAACATTCGCCGCCTTGGCCTTGTCGACGACCTGGGGGCCGATGGCCTGATCCGGAGCGACGATGATGATGCCTTGGGACTTCTGGGCGATGGCCGCGTCCACCTCACTGATGGCCTTGTTCGCGTCTGTGCCCAGGTTCACCACCGTGACATTGACTCCGCCGAGTTCCTTCGCCATTGCCTTGGCGCCAGTCGCCTGGTCGACGAAGTACTGCTGGTCGCCCATCTTTTGCAAGTACGAGAGCTCGATGGTAGCGGCGGCGGCGCTGGAGCCGGCGGGGGGCGCGGTGGTCGAGGTGGTGTCCTGTCCAGTGCTACAGCCGGTCGCGAGTGCGATCGTCGTGACTGTCAGGCCTACCGCCAGAGCCCGCATCATTACGGTCTTCATGTTTACCTTCCGAGTAGGCAAGAGATTGAGGTGCCCGCGAGAGGCTCCATCGCCTCCCGTCGATTACTAGTATTATATTACGAACCCGGAGTGTCAAGGCCGCACCACCGATCGTTATCAAAGGAGGGCCGGCGCGACGCCGGAAGCAGCATCGATGAAATCGGTGGCCTTGATCTTCAGCCACCTGACCGCCCCGCGTGACTGTTCGTCGGCCGAGGACCCAGGTGACAAAACCACCGCACCCTGCCGGTGGGACCAGACGGTGCCCTCTGCTAATACCCCCAGTCAGGCAGCGTTTGATCGGCTCATGCCCTCACCGTGTCGGTACGGCTTGTGCCGAGCCTCCCACACCCGCCCGGAAGTCCTCCTTGGCCTGGGCCACGAGCGCCGCCATTGCCTCGCTGGCCGCCTCCGGGTCCCCGGCGGCGATACCCTCGACCACTCGACGGTGGTCTTCGATGAAATCGCCGGCGTGGGGCAAGGGCAGCGTCGCCAGATCCCTGGCTCGCATCGCCGGCATGAGCAGGCGCTGGAAGTGCTCGAACAGTTCGTTCCCGGTAGCTGCCGCGATAGCAGCATGGAACTCGACATCCGCGTCAGTGACGGCATGCCAGCTCGCACCCGACGAGGACGCCACGGCGGCGCTGGAAGCCATCTTCTCGAGAGCGTCCCAGATCCGTGCGACATCGGCGGCAGAGGCCCGCCGCGCTGCCAGGTCGGCTGCGGCAGGCTCCATGACGGCACGCGCTTCTGCAAGTTCCTCCTGCAGGCGCACATCCGCATCCCGCCAGGACATCACATCGGCGTCGAGGAGGTTCCAGTAGGCGCGGGGAAGAACGTAGGTGCCGAGCTTGGGACGGGCATCGACGAGCTGTTTTGCAGTGAGTACCTTGATCGCCTCCCGCATCGCTGTGTGCGAGACTCCGAACTCCGTCTCGAGTGCGACCAGGTCCAGCACCGACTCGGCCTCGATAGCACGGGTGACAATGCGCCGGCCGACTTCATCGACTACGTGCGCATGCAACCCTCGCCGACCCACGCTGCCGCGCTTCGGACCTTTGTTCACGATGCCGCCTCCTTGCCGATCAGCCTCTGGACTTGATGGTCTGTCCCCCGTCTACCGGCAAGCTGACTCCTGTCACAAAGGATGCCTCATCGGAGGCAAGGAAGGTGATCGCAGCAGCCACTTCCGAAGCCGCGCCCATGCGACCCAACGCCGTCTCCGCGGCGGCGGCCTGCCGTCCCGCCTCGGGGACTGCATCCCAGACCGCCGTCACGATGGGCCCGGGGAGGACGGCATTCACCCGGATCGCGTCGCCATACTCCACGGCCAGCTGCCTCGTCAGAGCCAACATGCCACCCTTCGCGGCGCTGTAGGCCGGGTGACCGGGCCAGGACAGCACGGCATGGACGCTGGCGACGTTCACGATGGATCCGCGGTTGGCGATGAGCTGGTTCACGAAGGTGTGGATCCCAAGGTAGACCGCTGTCAGGTCCACGCCGAGTTGCCGCTCCCAGGATTCGAGGCTGAGCTCGTGCAACGGACGGACCTCGAGGACGTAGGCGTTGTTGACCAGGATGTCGAGGGAACGGCCCAGATCGCTGACGAGGCCAGCGGCCTGTTGCCAGCCGGCTGCCTGACTCACGTCGAATGCGCACACGTGGGGCACGCCGCCGCCGTGGCGGATCCGATCCGCCACCTCTGCCAGTCGGCGCTCATCGATGTCGACCAGCACCACCTCGGCGCCTTCTGTGGCCAGCAGTTCCGCAGTGGCGGCGCCGATTCCGCTGGCCGCCCCGGTGACCAGCGCAAGCTTTCCGTCGAACCTCATCTCACTCCTCCCAACCGTGCCCGAGCTGTTCCACCAGGGCCAACAGCGCCGGGCCCTGCCCCCAGGGCACATTGAACCCTTTGGGGACGTGGTCGTAGTGGGTCGGCTCCGTGCACGCCATCACGGCCGCCGAGACGTTGGCGAGGACACCATCGGGGCGGATACCCCTGACGGTGGCGGCGTGGGCCGCCTTCGCTGCATCCGAGACCTCGGCCGCTTCGACCACCCCGAGGCGGATCGCCCTGCGGAAGCCCGCGGCCATGAATCCTGCCGTGGAGAACTCGTCGCCCGATTCCGGGACGGTTACCTGGGTGTACCAGTGACCGTCCGCACGCTGGAGGCCCACCATCGCGCGGACGAGACGTTGTGCAGCGGACTGCAGCCCGGACAGGTCCAGCCCTTCGTCGCCGAGCTCTTCGATGACGTCCAGCAGCCCCAGCAGCGCCCAGCCCTGGCCTCGTCCCCAACCGGGCCCGAAGGACCCGGTCACGCCTTCGAGCACGAAGTGGTTGAACAAGCCGTCGGGTTGCTGGAGGACGTTGATGTAGGCCGTCGCCTGTTGCAGTGCCAGCTGCTTGAGATCCTCACGGCCGGTGAGGACGCCCACGGC
The DNA here is from genome assembly GCA_963799235.1 of uncultured Actinomycetota bacterium. GTDB lineage: Bacteria > Actinomycetota > Actinomycetes > Propionibacteriales > Propionibacteriaceae > Propionicimonas. The sequence goes on from CAWCWL010000003.1 coordinate 283,659, forward strand.
AGCAAACAGGGGTGGCTCGAAGTGGAGGCAGTCGAGGAACGAGCCTGCGGGCGCGTCGGCAAGCCAGGCGGCCTCCCTGCGCGACAACTGTGCGGGGCCGTAGGGCTGGACCAGGGGGGCATGCCGCCAGGTGCGGTAGATCCCCTGGATCCTGGGCCGCTCCAGGAGGTAGTTGACCAGCGACGACATCGCACCCACGAGCTGGAGGTCGTTGTGGGTGCGTGCGATCTTCGCGGCGGCCACGCCTGGAAAGGTGCAGTCGAGCTCGCGGAAGCCCTGCTTCGAGGCCGCCCACGAGCGCAGGTAGCCCCAGGCGAACGCCTCCCATTTCGAGTCGCCCAGCACTTCGGAAGCGCCGATCAGGCCCTCGAAGGCGACCGACTCCCCGAAGTTCCAGATCTCGAGCTTCTCGTCGCAGACCGAATCGGCGACCTGCCGCACGAGTTGCTGACCGGAATTCATGCGGCCCTCCGAAATACCGCCGGTGAGCCCGACACTTCCAGCGTGAGGCGCCCAGCGCGCACCAGGTCCTCGAGGTGGCCACACACGGGAAATGCCAGTGCGTTGCGTCGGCCTTCCTTCGGCCAGGTGCCGACCGTCGGTAGCAAGCGGTCCACGCAGTCGGCAAGTGTGAATCCGCCTTCGGGTGCCTCGTCGAACAGCGCTTCGACAGTGCCACCGAGGGACCGGCAGAACTCCTCCGAGGTGTCGAGGAAGTCCCGGACCCCGGCCCCTTCATAGGTCCCGTAATGGGCGGTCACGAGGTGTTCGGGTACGAGTGCTCGAATGCGCTCTATGGTCTCGAGATAGGCCGCGACGTGACGATACGTCGGCGGGAAGATCGGGTGCCCGTCCGCGTCGGGCACAGCGTCGCCGAGCACCGCATCGGAGACGGCCACGAGGCTCCGCTTCTGGTCATGGATGGCGAGGTGCCCTCGGGAGTGGCCTGGAACGTGGAGTAGCTGGAGTTCCCGATCTCCCAGATCGATCCGTTCCCAGCCGCATACCAGGGCGTCGATCGGACCTTCCCTTGTGACGTTCCGGACCCATTCCAGCTCCGTGGCCGGCTCGTCCAGACCGTAGGGCTTCAGGAAGGACCGGCCCCTGCCCTGGAGGTAGAGCCGGAAGTCCTGCATCATCCCCGCATCGCTGGGGTGAGCCATGAAGGTGGTCGCCGGCAGGTGTTCGCGGGCGTCGGAGATGCCACCGAAGTGATCCACGTCGCAGTGCGAGAGCACGGCATGTGACACCTGGCCGGCGGCAACGCCTGCTGCGTCAAGTCCGGGAGCGATGTGGTCGGCGAAGACCCCATCCACACCAGCATCGAACAGCACCGTCCGATGCCGACCGACAAAGGCGTAGACGTCGTTACGGCGACCGGCCAGCGGCGTGGCGATCCGGACTACCCCGTCAGTGACTTCCATGCCTAGCGCCCCTTGAACTCGGGTGGCCGCTTCTCGGCGAAAGCGCGCTGGCCCTCGGCGGCGTCCTCGGTGGTCATGCAGTAGGCGAAGGAGTCGTTCTCCACCAGCAGACCCGCGTCGAGCCCGACGTTCTGGGCAACGCGCACCATGTACTTGGTGCGCTGGACCGCGATCGGTGACAGCCCGGCCATCTTCTCGGCCAGCTCGCGCGCCCGCACCATCAGCACCTCCGGCTCCAGCAGTTCCTGGACCAGACCCCACCGGTGGGCCTCGGCTCCGTCCACGCGTTCTCCGGTGAGGAGCAGCTTGCTGGCATTCCCCGGCCCGATCAAGTGGGTGAGGAGCTGGGTCTGTCCGGATCCGCCGTGCCAGCCCCAGCGGATCTCGCCGGCACCGAACGAAGACCGTGGCGTCGCGAGCCGGATGTCGCTGGCCGAGGCCATCTCGAGACCGCCACCAATGCAGTAGCCATCGATCGCGGCCACGACGGGCTTGCGGATCAGGTAGACGGCGCGCGCGTAGTCCTCCCGCTTGTCGAATCGGTTGCGGTACTCCCAGTTCGAGCCGTACTCGTGCAGGTCGGTGATGTCGCTGCCGGCGCTGAAGGCGCGGCCTCCGGCGCCGGTGAGGATCACCGCTCGGACGTCCTCGTCGTTGTTGATCGTGAAGACCAGTTCGTTCATCACCCGATCCATGGCCACGGTCATTGCGTTGAGCTTGTCCGGCCGGTTCAGCGTCACGGTCAGCACGTGACCAGACTGCTCGACCAGGATCTCGCTGCTGTCGATGCTCATCGGGACACCTCTCCCACTGCCTTGTTGGTGATCAGCTCTTCGATCTGCTCACAGGAAAGGCCAGCCTCCGCCAGTACCTCGCGGGTGTGCTGCCCCAGGGCCGGCGCCGGCTTCCGGATCGACGCCGGGGTCTCGCTGAGCTTGAGCGGCGGACGCACCGTCCGCAGCGGCGGGCCGCCGTGAGCACTTGGCTGGTCGACGAACATGCCTGTGGCGGCGACGTGCGGGTCTGCTTCCAGAGCCGGATAGTCGTACACAGGACCGGCCCAGACTCCATGGTGATCACACAGTTCGATCCACTCGGCGGTCGGCCGGCCCTCGAACGCGTGCCGCACGGCGCGATAGACCTCATCGCGATGTTCCTGGCCATCGCGGTAGTTGACCATGGTCCGCAGGAAGTCGTTGTCCAGCATTTCCCCCAGCCTCGGGAGCGGGGACATGGCCAATGCCAGCCAGCCGTCACTCGTCCGGTACACGCCGTAAGGCGCCGGGATGGACCCGTGGGCGCTCGCTTCAGCAGTTCGTCGTGGCGAGGAGCCCGTGTTGAGGTAGGTGACGAGCTCCTGTAATTGGGTGTCGAGGACGACCGAGAACATGTCCACTTCGATGTGCTGCCCGCGACCCGTGCGCCCACGATGATTCAGCGCCGCAAGGATGCCGATCGCGGCCTGGTACCCGGTCATCACGTCCGCGGCCCAGAGGGCTCCGGGCACTGGCGGGTCGCCGTCGGCCCCCACCGAGAACATTGCACCGCTGTAGGCCTGCAACAGCAGGTCCTGTCCTGGGCGGAGTCGGTACGGGCCATCGGCGCCGTAGCCGGAGATCGAACAGTAGATGATGCCTGGATTGATGGCGGCCAGCTGGTCGTAGCCGACTCCCAAGCGCTCGGCGACGCCAGGTCGGAAGTTCTGCAGGAACACATCCGCCCCTGCCACCAACTCGTGGAAGGCTGCGGCGGCACCCGGGGCCTTGAGGTCGATGGCCAGCGACCTCTTGTTCCGGTTGACCGCGAGGAAGGTGGTCATCTCCCCCTCGATCATGTTGTCCTCGAAGCCGTGGGTGCGGTTGAACTCACCGATCCCGACGGGCTCGACCTTGATCACATCGGCGCCGAGGTCACCCAGCCGCGTCGCGGCAAGGGGTCCTGCCAGCATCTGGGTGCAGTCCAGCACCTTCAGTCCATCCAGTGCACCCACGGAGGTGAGCGTCTCGCTCTGCCGCTCGTTCATCGCTGCACCCTTGCGCTCGCGCCGTTGGCCAAAGCCTGGATTTCCTTCAGGGTGGCCGTGGTGACATCCCCCGGTGTTGTCATGGCCAGGGCTCCGTTCGCAGCGCCCAGTTCGACAGCGGTCTGGAGGTCGTCGAGGACCATCAGTCCGTAGAAGAGGCCCGAGGCGAAGGAGTCGCCGCCGCCGAGCCGGTCGAAGATCTCCAGGTCTGGACGCGGCGTCGCGTCCACGAACCCTCGGGAGCGGTGCCAGGCGATGGCACCCCAGTCGTTCCTCGTGGCCGACCGGACGCTCCGCAGGGTGACGCCGATCACACTCAGATGAGGGAACTGATCGGCGACCTCGAGGACCAGATCGCGGTAGGCCGCGGCGTCCAGATCGCTGAGCTTCTCGTCGATCCCGGGGTTGGTGATGCCCAGGCAGGCGTGGAAGTCCTCCTCGTTCCCCACCAGGACGTCCGCCTTCGCCACCAGTTCCCGATTCACCTCCCGGGCTTTCGTCATCCCCCCGCCGGAGGCCCACAGGCTCGGACGGTAGTTGAGGTCGTAGGAGACCACCGTTCCCGCAGCGGCTGCGCGCGTCATTGCCACTCCGGCGGTGTCGGCCGCCTGATCGGACAGGCCGGCCATAATGCCGCCGGTATGGAACCACCGTGCGCCACGGGTGACGAAGAGCTCATCCCAGTCGACATCCTGGGGCCGCAGTTGGCTGATTGCAGTGTGCCCACGGTCCACGCAACCAAGAGATCCGCGGACTCCGAAGCCTCGCTCGGAGAAGTTCAGCCCGTTGCGAACCGTCCTGCCGACTCCATCGAAGCCGGCCCAGTGAACGAAGCCCAGGTCGAGGCCGCTCCCGAGGAGGATGTCCTCTGCGAGCCGGCCCACTTCGTTGTCGGCGAACGAGGAGACCAGCGCGCCGCGAAGGCCGAAGCTGCGCCGGAAGGCGCGCGCCACGTTGTACTCGGCGCCGGAATCCCACACCGAGAACTGGCGGGTGTTGCGAATCCTGCGCTCCCCCGGGTCAAGGCGGAGCATCACCTCCCCAAGGGCAACCAGGTCGTAGCTGCACTCCGCGGCCGGCTTGAGCCCCAGCATGGGAGCGGGCGATGACATCGTGTCTGTGGGCAAGGTGACTACCTCCGTGGTGAACTTATAGTATTATATTAGTTCATCGGGGCTGCCAGTCAAGCGTTGTCGGCGATCGCGAGAAGATCACACAACTCACGCACGCGATGGACGACCTGTTCCGGCGAGCCCTCGCACAACTTGCCGCCGATCCCGAGCGCCACCGCACCGGCGGCCAGCCATTCACGCGCGTTGCTCACGGAGACGCCGCCCGTGGGGACCAGCGGCGCCCAGGGCAGGGGGCCGTGCACAGCCTTCAGGAATTCCTGGCCGAGGTTCCCCGCGGGAAACAGCTTGACCATGTCGGCGCCGGCACTCAGCGCCTGGACGATCTCGGTGGGAGTGGCACATCCCACAAGTGTTGCCAAGCCGTGACGCTGTGCGTGCCGAACGACATCTGCGTCGAGGTTCGGGGTGACGATGAACCGTGCCCCTACGGCCGCGGCGGCCGTCACCTGGCCAGCGCTCAAGACCGTCCCCACGCCGAGCAGGGCCTGGCCCCGGAACTCCTCGAGCAGAGAAAGTGCCCCGGGAGTCGTCATGGTGACCTCGACAGCCTTGGCACCACCCTCGATGATGGCGGTCACCAACTCCCGGGCATGTTCGCGGTCCCCGCTGCGCACGATCGCGACGAACCTGGCGTCCGCGATGGCTTGGGCGACCTCCCAACGGTACTGAAGCATCTCCACTCCGATCCTATTTAATACTACAATAGGATCATACCCTGTTCGCGGGGTCGGGTGCACAAGGCCTGACCAGCAGCGGAGCAGCTGAGCACTTACGTGGGCGATTGGTCTCAGATGGGCGGCTCAGGGTCGTACTGGATGTCGCGACGTACCTGTCTGGCCCGGTCGGCGCCCGCCAACCGCTTGACCAGATGCAATGCCATGTCGATGCCTGCCGAGACGCCAGCGGCCGAGATGAGATCACCGTCATCGACGAACCTCACCCCTTCCACGACCTTGCAGGTGGGGTCGAGCCGGCGCAGGAGTTCCAGCGACTCCCAGTGCGTCGTGGCGGGCCGGCCGGACACCAAACCAGCCGCGGCGTAGACCAATGAGCCTGTGCAGACGCTCGTCATCACCGTTGTGGTGGCAGCCAGCTCGTTCATCAGCGCGAGATGGTGCGGGTCGCGGAGGAGGTCGCGGGTCCCCACACCACCTGGGTGCAGGAAGACGGTCATCTCGGGTGCATCCCGGATCGCGCCATCCGGCTCAATTCTCAGCCCCTTCGCGCATCGGACCGCCGATCCCCCCGGACTGTAGGTGGACACCGTCACCGCGTCTTCCGGCCAGTTCTGGGCCCAGGACGACAACACCTCCCACGGCCCCACGGCATCCAGTTCCTCAACCCCGTTGAACAGCAGGATGCCGATATGTCTGATCCCGGAAGCCATGGCTTCAGTTAACCACCGTGGTTGCACGGAGCCGCGATACCATTCCCCGACCGCGCCAGCTGCTGCGGTCGTGGCCACCACAGCGCTCACCGCTCAGTCGATTGCTCGTCGGCGACGGCGACGCGATCTCCTTGAGGCGAAGCGATGATCACCCTCGAAAGTTCCGGCACTTTCACCATTGGCTGCAACTACTGGGCGTCCCACGCCGGGACGCGGATGTGGCGGGACTGGCGCCCGGAGGTGGTGGAGCGTGACTTCGCTGCGCTGGCTGCTGCGGGGCTGACAACGCTGCGGGTTTTCCCTTTGTGGAGTGACTTCCAGCCTGTCACGGCCGTGCGAGGGTTCGGCGGGGTGCTGGAGGACTTGGCCATGACGACCCCCGAGCTGGGCGAACAGCCGCTCCCCGACACCCCGGCGGGCCAGGCTGGGGTCGACGAGTTGATGATGGCGCGCTTTGCGGAGTTTTGCGGGATCGCCGAACGCCACGGATTGGACCTGATCGTGGGGTTGATCACCGGGTGGATGTCGGGTCGGGTGTTCTGCCCGCCGATCCTTGAGGGTCGTGCCTTGCACGCTGATCCCCTGTCCCTCCAGTTGCAGGGCCGGTTCATCCGGACCTTCGTGACCCGCTTCCGGACCACCGATTCCATCGTGGCGTGGGATCTGGGCAACGAGTGCAACTGCCTGGGCATCGACACCTCCCACGAAGCGGCCTGGGCATGGACGGCGTTCGTCACTCAGGCCATCCGAACCTCAGACCCCACCCGTCCGGTCGCCTCCGGAATGCACAGCCTGCTGCCCTCACCTGAGCTCAGCGCCGGCTGGACGATCCAGGACCAGGCCGAGCACACCGACCTGCTCACCACCCACCCTTATCCGATGTGGTCCCGGCATACCGCCCAGGATCCCCTCGACACCATCAGGACCACGCTGCATGCCACCGCGGAGACGCGGATGTATGCCGACATCGGCGGCAAGCCGTGCTTCGTGGAAGAGATCGGCACCATGGGCCCGATGATGGGCGACTGGCAGGTTGCCAGCGACTTCCTGCGCTGCAACCTGTTCAGCCTGTGGGCCAACGACTGCCGAGGCCTGCTCTGGTGGTGCGCCTTCGACCAGACCCGACTGACCGGCGCGCCCTACGACGCCATCGCCGTCGAGCGCGAACTCGGGCTCTTCGACGAGGACCACCAACCCAAGCCCATGCTCACCGAGCTGACGGCGTTCGCCGCCCTCCTGCCGTCGATGCCGGCGAACCTGCCCGAACGACGCATCGACGCCGTCTGCATTCTCAGCTATGGCCAGGATGCCTGGGCAGCGGCCTACTCAGCCTGGGTGTTGGCCACGCAGGCGAAGATCTCGCTCCGCTTCGCGTGGGCCGAGGCGCCACTGCCGGACGCCGACGTCTACTTCCTGCCGAGCATCACCGGCGTCCGCCCGATCACCCGCCGGCGCTGGCAGTCCCTGCTGGCCAGGGTTGCTGTCGGCGCAAGCCTGCACGTCACCCTCAGCGACGGCATCCTCGAACCGTTCAGCGACGTGTTCGGCGTCCGCGTGCACTCACGATCACACCGCAGCAGCCCGACAATCTTCACCCTGCCCACCGGCGAGCGGCTCACGGCCCACCAAGGGCCGGACCTGCGCCTCACGGTAGAGCCGGGCACCGAGGTTCTGGCGTCCGCCGAGAATGGAACACCGATGATCACCAGGCGCGCCTACGGCGCCGGGCAGGTCACCCTCACCGCCATGCCCGTGGAAACCCAGCTCACCGCAACACCGGGTGGTTTCGACTCCCCCGAAGCCGAGCCGTGGCACGCGCTCTACCGCCTTCTCACGAGTTCAACGCCCCGTCCGATCGACAGCAGCTCACCCGAGCTGGCCATCACGCTCCACGGCGACCGCTACGCCGTCCTGGTCAACCACGGCAACGCTCCCGCGATCGCCACCTTCGCGCCGGGAATCACCCCACTCCATTGGCTGCTCGGATCCGCGACCATCGCCGGGCACCGCGCGGCAGTCGTCGAGTTCCAGCGATCGCAGACATGACGGGCATCAGTGACCTGGATTGGCCGGCCAACATCGCCTGTCGGTCCCACCCAACCCCGAGACGGGATGTTCAGAAGCGACGTCCAGCACACCGACTGGAAAGCCCTTTCGGTTCCCGGCGAGCTTGATCCGTCACGGCCGCGTCGGGGAAGGCGAAACGCGTGAAGCGCGTGAAGCGCCAGGATCCCTCATGCGCTCAATCCGATCTCAGTCCCACTGAAAGGGGGCTGTCCGGACCTTCAGCTGGTGCTACCAACACCTCGAGCCCAGCGTTTCGCAACTCCGCAACTCGCAGTTCGGGCGCGTGGGAATCGGTGACCAGGATGTCGATCATGTCGAGCGGGCAGACCTTCACGAATGACACGGCGCCGAGCTTTGTGGAGTCGGCTACCAGAATTCGTCTTCGTGCGCTGTGCAGTGCTGCCCGTTTCGTGGCTGCGTCGTCGAACTCGTACTCGGTGATGCCGGCCTCAGGATCGACACCGCCTGTGGTCAGGATGACTGTGTCGAAGGTGAGTTGCTCCAGGGCCGCTTGAGTGGTGGGACCAACAAGGGACCGCTCTTGGTGACGGACCACACCGCCGGGGATCATCAATGTCACGTTGGGCATCTCGGCGAGTACATCGGCGACTCGAAGACTGAGGGCCATGACGCGGATGCGGATGTCGGGCGGGAGCTGCTCTACGACGTGCAAGGTGGTGGTTCCTGCGTCCACGATGAGGGTCTCGCCGTCCCTGATCATGGCGGCCGTTGCCTTTCCGATCTGGCGCTTGGCTGCGACCTGGAGCTGGCTCCTGGCGTGGAAGCCGGGCTCGAAGCTCCGTGAGGTTGTCGAAATGGCGCCGCCATGCACCCTGAGGAGCAGGTTTGAGGCTTCCATTTCCTCCAGGTCTCGGCGCACGGTCATTTCCGACACTCCGAGCGCGTTGGACAGCTCGGTCACCCGCACCCGTCCGGCGCCTTCAACTGCTGCGAGAAGCGCCTGTTGACGATCCCTCTTGTTCATTGGCCGAAGACCAGTCCTGCGGCACCGATCGTGCCGGCATTCCCGCCCAGCTGGCTTGCGGTGATCATCACGCCTCCTGGAGGACCGAACCGGTAGGTGTCAACATGGTCCTGGACGATTGACACGAGCTTTTCGACGTCCCCGAGTGCGTTTCCGGCCAGGACAACCGTATCAAGCGCGTGAGTGGCGACCAGATTGCGAGCCCCGATCGCCAGGGCGCGTCGGGCCTTTGCCACGATTTCTGCCGCAACCGCGTCCGTGCGGGCGGCGAGATGGACGTCCCGGGCGGACCCCGTCCTGTCGATGACACCGGCGACGATCCCGGCTTCGAGGACTGCGGTGGCTGAGGAGAGGGACTCGAGGCACCCTCGTGCCCCGCAGTAGCATTCCGGTCCGTTCGGGTCCACCTGCGCGTGCCCGGCCTCGGGATGGGTGCCGGCCGACCCGCTGTGCAGGTGCCCGCGAATCCAGATTCCGACCCCGATTCCTGTGCCGACTGTGATGCAGCCCACCGCTTCCTTGCCTTGGCCGGCACCGAACTGGGCTTCAGCCAGCGCGGCCACATTGGCATCGTTCTCCAGCCGCACAGGAAGCCCCAGCCTCTCCTGGAGCACGGCCACCACCGGACCTTGATAGCTGGGCGGCAGGGTGTAGGGGTTGGCGATCGTGCCGGTGGCCGGGTGGACCGGGCCGGTCACTCCTAGGCCAATCCCAATCGGGGGGTCGGACCGGTGCTGAAGCACGTGTCGGAGCACCGCGGTCAGCTGGTCGAAGGATCCCCGTGCGGGGTCGTAGTCCACCGGTTCGGAATGACTGAATCCGACTTGTCCGAGGTGGTTGACCTCGGCGGCACGAACGTTCGTGCCGCCGAGGTCAACACCGAGTGCCCACGTTGCCATGCTCTAGCAGGGACGGTAAAGGTTGTCGGCAACCTCGGGTGTTTCAAGATTGTCGAGGTTGGCGACAATCGTCGGCAGTGCGGTTTCGGCCGGGACTTCGGTTCCTGCGAGCGCTTTGAGGGAGTATTCGATGGCGAGTTTGCCCATGGTGCGAGCCTGCTGGATCACCAAGGACTTGACCAGCCCGGCCTTGAGTTGTTCCACCTGGAACGGCTGGCCGTCCCCGCTCACGAAGTTGACCCGGTTGGCCGCGTTGGCCTCGCGCAGGGCGGTCACGACGCCTTGGGAGTCGCCGCCGTTGAAGGTGAAGATGCCGACCAGGTCGGGGTGTGCTGCCAGTGCTGCGTTGACGATCGCAGCGGACTTGCCCGCCTCGCCGCTGCTGTATTCGAAGGGCAGCACCTTGATGTCGGGGTGGTTGGCGAGTTCCTTGGAGAATCCCTCACGACCCTGGTCGTTGGTGGAGACACCGGGGGGAGAGAAGATCCCCAGAACGCTGCCCTTGCCCCCGGTCAGCTTCGCGATCTGCTCGGCGCCCTGCTTGCCGTAGAGCACATAGTCGGATCCGATGTGGCCGGCCGCGATCGATGGGTCTTTGAGCGTGGTGTCGACCAGGACAAGTTTGCTTCCGGCATCGACGCCGGCCTTCAATGGTGCGAAGAGTGCCGTGTCGTCTGTCGGGGCGATCACGATCGCGTCGGGCTTGCTGGCAACGACCGCGTCCACGATCGGGACCTGCAGGGCAGGGTCAAACTGCCCCGCCCCCTGCACGGTGAGGTCCACCCCGGATTCCTTCGACTGAAGCTTCGCTCCGCACTCGATGGCCTTGTAGAAGTCGTCGCTCGAGGTGCCCAGGATCAGAGTGACCTTCTTCGCCACGGTGCTGGTGGCCGTCTCGGAGACGGTGGTTGAAGCCTGGGGCGTGGCGGTGCTGCACGCCGTGAGGCCGATGCTGCCTGCCAGGAGTACTCCCACGGCGCAGCCGGTGAGGGCTACCTGCGGTGTCCTTGTGAGATGTTTGAGGTTCATGTGTGGTCCGATCTGTTGGGTTTGAGAAGCTGTTGCCGGTTAACTGAGTTGGCGTCGTCGGCGACGCTGGTCGAAGAGGACAGCGGCGACCAGGACTGAACCGACGGCCACGTACTGCCAGTAGGGCACGACGCCCTGGATGATGAATCCGTTTGACAGCACGACCGGGATGAAGGCGCCGATTGCGGTGCCCGCCATCCAGCCGATGCCGCCAAACAAGCTGGTTCCGCCGATCACGACCGCGGTGATGGCCTGCATGTTGAGGTTCGTGTTCCCCGCGATGGTGGTGGTTCCGAACCGTGCCAGCGAGAGGAAGCCACCGAACCCGGCCAACACGCCCGCGAGGGTGTAGATCGACGTGAGGTGCCGCTCGACGCGGATGCCGGCGCGGCGTGCCGATTCCTCGTTGGATCCGATCGCGTAGGTGTGGCGCCCGAAGACGGTGATCGCCAGAACAAGGCCGGCGATGGTGGCGATCACCGCGGCGATCACCGCGAGCACGGGCACGCCCAGCCATCGGCCGTTCCCGAATTGCACCAGCGGAGCGGGAACCGAGCGCACGTCGACGCCCCCGGAAATGACCAGCGCCAAGCCGTAGGCGGCACCCAGCGTCCCCAGGGTGGCCACGAATGGCGGGACCTTGGCACGGGCGATGAGGATGCCGTTCAGCAATCCCCAGGCACCGCCGGCGACCAGGGTTGCCAGGAGCCCGACGAGGATCGCCACCAGCGAGTCTCCCCCGACCGCCGCCATGGCCTGAGCGCCAACCACCGAGGAGAAGACGAGAACCGACCCCACCGACAAGTCGATGCCCGAAGTGATGATGATGAAGGTCGCGCCGACGGCCACCACCAGAAGGATCGCGGTGTTGCTCAGTATTCCTTGCGCATTGCTGACGGTGAAGAACGTCGTCGGCGAGAGGAACGCGAAGATGGCCACGATCCCGGCCAGGATGAGCAGCATCGTGGTTGTCGGTTTGGCAAGCCAGGTGGAGAGCCTCGAGTTCACAGTTCCTGCCCTTCCTCGTACTTGACCATGTCCTTGGCGCCGGTGATGGCAGAAACCACGTCTTCGGCGGAGACCTCGGCTGTGATGAACTGGCCGATCCTGCGACCCAGGCGGAACACCTCGATGCGATCCGCCACCCGCATCACCTCGGGCAGGCTGTGGCTGATCAGCACCACGGAGATGCCGCGGTCACGGACCCTCCGGATGAGGTCGAGCACGTTTTCGGTCTGACGCACTCCGAGCGCCGCGGTCGGCTCGTCGAGGAAGAGCACATGCTTGGCCCAGGTCGCGGCGCGGCAGACCGCAATCCCTTGCCGCTGCCCACCCGATAGATTGCCCACCGAGTCATGCTCAGAGCGCACCGTGACCTGGAGCGATTCGAACGCTGCGCGGGCCTCCTGCCGCATCCGACGGTTGTCAAGCACCCCAACCCGGCCGAGAATGCCTGGCCTGCGCAGCTCCCGCCCGAGGAACAGGTTGGCTGCCGAATCCAGGGTGTCCGCCAAGGCCAAGTCCTGGTACACAGTCTCGATTCCAGCCTCGCGCGCTTCCTCGGGCGACCCGAACGCCACGTCGTGGCCATCCAGGGTGATGACCCCATCATCCGCGCTGTGGACGCCGGACAGCACCTTTACGAGCGTGCTCTTGCCCGCCCCGTTGTCGCCCATCAGCGCGACGACTTCTCCCCGGCGCACGTCGAAGTCAGCTCCTCGAAGCGCCTCGACTCGTCCGAAGCTCTTCGTGATGCCTCTCGCAGCCAGAATGAGATCCGCCTTGTCAACGTTCATACCGGAAACCTAGATGTTTGAAACAACCATGTCAATGGTTGTTTCGAACAGAATCAGGGTTTAGGCTGCACAACATGTCTACCGTTGACCAAGCGACACCCGTGGCCCCCTACATCCAGGACATCCACCTTCAACCCCAATCGCTCGCCCGCCTTCTCGAGGCCGGCCTCCCCAGCAGTGTGCGAACGCTCCTCAAGGGAGCCGGCAAGTTCGACCGGATCGTCATGACGGGAATGGGATCCTCGCTCTTCGCCCTCCATCCCACCTTCCTGCGACTGGCCGAGGCGGGGCTTCCCGTGTGGAACATCGAGACATCCGAACTTCTCGGAGGTGCACGCAGCCTCATCACAGCGGACACGCTGCTTTGGGTGACCTCACAATCCGGCCGAACCCCCGAGGTGTTGGCACTGCTGGACTCACTCGCTGTGCGGCCCGCGGTCGTGCTAGGAGTCACCAACGACGCCGGCAGCCCGATGGCCTCCTCCTGCCAGCATGTCCTGGAGCTGCACTCGGGGGACGAACGGACCGTCTCAACCCGCAGCTACCTCAACACCCTGGCCGCATCCGCCCTCGCCGTCGGCGCCATCCTCGACCAGCCCGAAGACCGAGAACTGGCCGCGGCTCCCGGCAAGCTGGACGAATGGCTACAGGGCTGGCCCACCCAGCTGGAACATATCGACCGCCTCCTGCCGCCAGCCACCACCTTCATCCTCGGACGGGGCGCATCGCTGGCCGCCACCCGCACCGGTTCACTCATCATCAAGGAGGCGTCAGGTACACCCGTCGAAGGGATGAGCGTCGCCGCCTTCAGGCACGGCCCCCTCGAGATGGCGGGCCCTGACCTTTCTGTGCTCCTGCTCGCCGGAGCTCCAATCGAACATCGCCTCAACGAGGACATGCGCGACGACCTGACCCATCACGGCGCCCGAGTGGCATGGATCGACACCACCTCCGGCCGGGACGGGATTCGCATGCCGGACCTCAAGGGCGACATCGCGCGACCGATCGCCGAGTTCCTCCCCTTTGAGGCGCTCAGCGTCGTCCTGGCCAATCGGCGAGGACGCGAACCCGGTTCCTTCACCAAGATCGGCAAAGTCTCTAGCCGCCTCTGACGCAGCAGGAAGGCACCCCGGGTTTGCGACCGGTGGCTCATGGCCCAGCCGCATGGTACTAATTGCACGGTGTGCAATATGGGGGGTTCGTGGTGGAGATAACGGTGGTGACTCAGGACACCCGAGGAGGGGTGCAGCCTTACGCGGCCCTGGCCCGCGCGCTGGTCGAAGGCGGGCACGGGGTTCGGGCGGTTGCGCCGGCTGAGTACGCCTGGCTGTTCGAGCGAGCAGGTGTGGAGTGCTTGTCCCTGGACGGGATGTCATCTGACGAATCCTCGGAGGTGGCGCTCGAGGCCCAGAGCAGTCGGCACGGGGGTCTGCGTACCGCTGCACGGGCGCTTGTCGCCAAGGTGCCGGAATGGGCCGTCGAGATCCACCGGTTCGCCGAGGGTTCCGACCTCATGACCGGTGGCGTCGGCGGAGCGGTGATCGGCGAGCCCGTTGCGGCCGCTCTTGGGGTGCCGTGGGTGCCGGCCCACCTGCAGCCTGTCGGCATGGTCAATCCGATCTACCCGGGCGTCCTGATGACCGGCATTCCGCGGGCCTTCGGAGCAGCCGGCAACCTGGTGGGCCAACTCCTCACAGAAGCGGCCATCCGGTTGCCCTTCCAGCAGGCACAGGGGGCAGCGCGGAGGGCCCTTCCCGCGCCACGCGGTAACGGGAAGAAGTCCCCGGGGAGCGTCTACGGCATCAGTCCTGCCGTCATCCAGCCGCCCGCCCAGCGGGGGCAGAACAGGTTCTTCACCGGTTACTGGTTCGACAACGCCGACCCTGATGTCCTCCCACCGGAACTGGAGGAGTTCCTCGCCAATGGCGACGGCAAGCCCACGGTCAGCATGGGTTTCGGGAGCATGGTGGCCGGCGATCCCGACGAGTTGAGGGACGTCCTGACGAGAGCGGCCGGCGACGTGGGGGCTCGGGTGGTGCTGATCGGTGGAGCCGGCGCTGTCGGCCATCAGCAGGACCGGCAGTCCAACGACGTGATCTGGGTGCCGTCAGTCCCCCACCGGGCGCTCTTCCACCGGATGGACGCAAACGTGCACCACGCGGGAGCCGGCACCACAGCCAACGCCCTCGCCGCAGGAGTTCCCGGCGTCACGATTCCGTTCGGCGCCGACCAGCCGTTCTGGGCGCGCCGAGCCAACGACCTGGGGGTCGCACCGGCGGCCATCCCGATCACGCGACTCACCCCGGAGCGCCTCTCCCAAGCGCTGAACAGAGCCCTCACCGACCTGGACATGCGCGACCGGGCCGCCAACCTGGGGCGCAGGATCCGTTCCGAGGACGGGACGCGAGCAGCAGCGCACTGGTACAGCTCCCTGAGCGCATGAGCGACGACCCATCGCCTCGTCTCGTCCCGAACATCCCTGGCAACTCCCGTGGACGAGCCACTCTGGAGCGGTTGTCCCTCGCGGCTCTCGAGGTCGCCGAACGGGAGGGGGTCGAAGCGACCACCGTCGACGCGATCTGCCTCGTGGCCGGCTGCAGCAGGCGCACGTTCTTCCATCACTTCCCCTCCCGCGACGCTGCCCTGCTGGGACCAGCGGTGCCGACCGTCAGGCCGGAAGCGGTTGCCGACTACCTCGCGGAGACGGTCCCGATACTCGCCGGCGCCATCGATCTCGTCGACGTTCCGGAGGAGATGGGCCCGGCGTCGCCCCTGGGCAGTCGGCGCCAGGCATTGCTCCATTCATCCTCCCGGCTCCGGGCTGCGGCTCGCGAACGCATGAGTCCCGCCGCGACCACCGTCCTCGCCGCCGTCACCGCGAAGCTCGCGCAGCAACCCGACCTGGACCCGGACGAGATTCGACCCATCGCCCTGGCAATCACCACCATCGCGGCCGCGCTCATCCAGAGCGCCTACACCGATGGCAACAACAACCCCTCCGAGACGCTGCGCCGCTTGGCGCCGGTCTGGCCAAGGCTGAACTAGGACCTTCCCTTGCCCAGCAGACTGAGCTGAAGTCCGTAGTCGACTCCCGGATCAGGGTGCGGCGTCAAAGAACCACGAACCTTGCACCACCGTCTGGATTCAGGTGGGTCCGGGCGACGCAATTTCCCATCTGGAGCGGCCCGCCGGTTGCTCGGGTAGGAGCGTCCGCCCATCCAGGTGCGGAATCGCGACCGAACTCGCCCGCACGGGCATCTGTCGAACTGCTGATCGACGGACTCAAACCCGCTGACGCATCGACCCGGTTGCGGTGCCGTCGCCCTCCTACTGCGGCTCGACGACGAGAGCAATCGATCGCACTCGATGGCTGGCATCTTCGGCCTTGGGTGATGCCAAGACGGACGCCATGTGGCGGGCCTACAACCGCTCATGTGGACGACGGCTCTACCGACACTCCACCGGGCCGGGCGGACATTGCTCCGGTCGGCCGTGCGCGCGAACTACTCTCAGGCCACACGGGCCGGAGGAAAGGTGAGCGGGAGTTTGAAGGATGCAGATGCAAGTGGGGCGCGCACGCCGCGCGGGGTGATGGTGCTGCGGACCCTCGCCATGCCGAAGGACACCAACCCGTGGGGCGATGTGTTCGGGGGCTGGCTTCTCTCCCAGATGGATATCGCGGCCGGCCTCATGGCGGGCGAGGTAGCCCAGGGTCGGTCAGCCACGATCTCGGTGCAGAACGTCGTGTTCCACAGCCCGGTGGCGGTGGGGCACACCATCTGCATCTACGCGGATCTCATTCGGGTGGGGCGCAGTTCCATGGAGATCGCTCTGGAGGTGTGGGCGCGAGATGTCGTGCACTTGTACGAGCCGGAGCGGGCCTTTGTCGCCGAGGGCACCTTCCATTACGTTGCCGTGGACACCAACGGACGGCCCCGACCTGTACCTTCCGATGCCAGATCGCTGGTTCGAGCGGCGGCGGAGGCCGACTCCGCCGAGGGCGGCCGCTCGCTCTGATTCCGAGCCCCAGCGCGGGGCCGAAATCGTCAGGTACCTCGTGCACCGTCCGGTCGAGGCGCTGTGATGCCGCTGGGCCTCGATCTGCACTCCAGGACGCGCTACTTCGCGTATCCCATGAAGCACAGGACGATGGCTGGGCGGCGACCGATGGACGCAGGCCTCGACGAGGATATCCGCACCGCGGCTGAGTCTGATGTCGTGCGGCGCAGGACCGGGGTCTACTTTCAGCCCTTCTCGAACCCTCTCGGGACGACCCGAGTCCTGCCTTACCGGCTGATCGGCCGCGAAGGCGAGCCTAGCGATCAGCGCATGATCGGGGCGCTCCTGGTGCGGAGTTGAAGGGCTTTCCGAAAGGCTCCAGCGGTGCGACGCTGAAGGCATGCCGCCTGTCCTGCCTCCACCTGTTGAGCGGTTCGATCCCATCACCGCCCGGTGGTTCACCCCGGGCGGCCCGCTTCACGACCCCGAGCGATACGAAGTCGATCCCGAGGGGAGGGAACCGGTGAGACTGATCGCTCCGATCCCGCCGGAGCTCGCGGATTGGAATGACCAGGCGAGTCGTGCCGACCGCGGATCGATAGGCACAAGCGCATCTCGCCGGTTCCGTTGGGCAACCCTCGCCGTCCTCGGAGTTGGCTTGGCCGCTCTCGTGGTGGCGGGGATGGTCGTCGGCGCTGGCTAGACCGGCTTCGGCGAGACGGAGCGCCTGCATGGCCGGGAGAATCCCTACACCCGCTACGGCATGACCGGGCGAATTCTGCGAGCCCGGTTGTTGACCTGAGGGTTCAGCGATGACCGTGCATGATGTGGGGATGATGGATTTCGGGCTTGACCGGGAAGTGGCGCTGGTTACTGGTGCGTCCAGTGGCATTGGGCAGGCCATCGCGCTTGCGCTGGGACGGGCCGGGGTGGCTGTCGGGTGTGGGGCGAGGTCCGGCGCCAGAGCTACGGAGACGGTGAGTCGGATCGAGGCTGCTGGCGGTCGGGCGGTGGCCATCGAGTGGGATGTCACGGATTCCGAACAGGCGGCGGCGGCGGTCGCCGCAGTGGAGCAGGCGTTCGGGCCCCTCAGCCTTGCGGTGAACAACGCAGGGATCGGTGCCGGCACTCCGGCGCTGGACATGACCCCCGATCAGTGGCGGACCGTCTTCGACACCAACGTCAACGGCGTGTTCTACTCCTGCCAGGCCGAGGCGCGCGCCATGCAACAGCACGGACGCGGCGCGATCGTGAACATCGCTTCGATCTCGGCGACCATCGCCAACCGCAACCTGACCCAGGCCCAGTACAACTCGAGCAAAGCTGCGGTTGTTCACCTCACCAAGTCGTTGGCCGTGGAGTGGGCGCCGCTCGGCATCCGGGTGAACGCTGTCAGCCCCGGCTACACCCTCACCCCGATGAACCTTCGGCCCGAAGTGGCCGAGCTGGTGACGCAGTTCGCCGACACGACGCCGCTGGGACGACTAGCCGAACCGGACGAGATCGCCGGCCCGGTCCTCTTCCTGCTGGGCCCGGCGGCCAGCTACATCACCGGCGTCGACCTACTCGTCGACGGAGGATACTGCTGCTGGTAGCCCTGACCGCGCCGGGCGAGGAACCACCTCGCGGCCAATTCAGGACGTTCGCCCCCCGGCCTGAGCACCTGCGGCCAAGGCACCTTCTCCGCGAGGATTTTCATCCTGGCGCCGTTCGTCGCGACGGCGGCCTCGAACCGGCCATTCACCCTGCGCTTAGGCTGGCCGCGTGTGGATCCGGTTGGTGTCGGCGATCGCTGCCGTGGCTGCTGCCTTCAGCGTGTGGTGGGTCACCCAGCACGATGAAGGCCGCTCGTTGGGAGATATCACCGTCCTCGTCGTGGCCAACCCCCCATCCGGACCCGACGACTCGACGAAAGGCGCCCCTGATTCGCTCGGACATGACGCCTGTACCGGGTTCTCGGCCGCACTGTCGCCCTCAGAGGTGGAGTGGTCCTCTGCCACCCAACCCAATGGCGTGCGTGCCTGCCGCTGGCTCAAGAACTGGCGCGTGGCGGACCTGGCGCAACACGCCTCGCCGGGCGAACCGCACGTGTTCCTGCACGACGGCACCATCTCGGTGACCCTCGACCCGCTGCCGCCCGAACAACGAGTGGGCGTCACCACCCTCGACATCACGATCACCTTCCCCGGCGAGGTCCTCGCCTTCTCCGGCGCGGGCGCGGTGTCCGGCTCGACCGTCGATTGGTCCAACCCGGGTGACTTCTTCTCCGGTGTCGCGCTGTCCGCCAGCGGTCGGGATCGACCGCTGCTCATCGGGCTCCTGCCCTGGCTGGCAGGGGTCTTCGCTGCGATCGCCCTTGTCGGGACACTTCCCTGGAAGCGCGCGAGCCGCGCCCGGGTTGCCGCCGACGCCGCAGACGGCCATCAGCCGAAGTCTTCCCCGCTGGGCGCACCCGTTCCCGGACCGGTGCCGGCAGGCAGTCACCATGGGGCGAGCCCAAAGCTCCCCACCGCCGTCCCGCCAGCGGGCCACGACCCTACGAGCCCCTGGCGCCCACCGTCCCCACAATGAGGTCGGCACCTCGACGCTGAGACGCGCTGCGGCTTGTCCTACCGCGCCTTGAGTTCCCGCACCCGCTTGAGGACACCGGGCATCGCCGCCTCGATCTCGTGCAACGTCACGTCGAAGCTGGCGTCCTCCCCGTAGAGGGGGTCCTCGATGGCCGAGCCAGGGGTTGCGTTGCGGTCGAAGTCGGTGAGCAGGTAGGGGGTGTGGACGTCGGGCACCATCGTCTTGATCTTGCGCAGCTGGATCGGCTGCATGCCGATCACCAGTGCCGAAGCCCGGATCTCTTCGGGGGTCACTTTGTGTGCGGCGTGCGGCCCGGTCTTGTAGCCCGCGGCCTGCAGGTGGGCGACGGCCCTGGGGTCCATGCCGTTACCGGCCTGCGCAGCGCTCAAGCCTGCACTGGTGAACCTGACCCCGGTGAGGTTCTCCCGCTCGGCCATCGCCTTGGCCACCACCCGTGCCATCGGGGAACGGCAGGTGTTGCTCCAGCAGACGAACAGTACGGACAGGTCATTCATCGAAGCTCCTCAGCACTCTCCGGACCAGGCAGTCATTGCCTCCCGAAGACGACCCAGCTGATTGCGCCCATCCGTGGATCGCGGTCCCATGACCAGCGGCGACAGTTGACGCCAAGGGTCGCGGTGATCGACCGCCAGGCCGATGCCTGGGATGAGCTTGGTCGCCAATTCCTTCTTCTTCGTGTCCGCACTGATCACCGGACACCCGGTGGACAGATGCTCCTGAGCATATTCGTTGGGCGAGGAGAAACTGGACGTCCGGGCCAGTTCCGCGGGACGGGTGCGAGGCGGCCCGTCCCAGTGCTAGGGCGCCGGGTGGCTCCAGGTCGAGCCCCAGCGTCGACGTGACCTCGGGCACTTCGATGTGAGCGGTCGGCCCGACCGCCAGCAGGGCGTGGACAGCGTGCAGGAACGGGTCATGCCGCGCTCCCTACGGTGTCGAGGCTTCTGATGAGATCGAGGGCCAGCTCGTTGCCGGGGTCGGCAGCGAGTACTGCTTCGAGTCGGCTGACTGCCGTCGGGAGCTCCCCGGCGAGGCTCGCCAGTTCGGCGTCGATGATGGCGAGGCTCGTGTCCTGCTGGCGTTGCGGGTCGTCGTGGAACAGCAGCAGCGTCGGCAGGGAGGTCGCGAAGTAGTCGATTCGTGCCGGGGTCTCCCGCAGGGCTTGCGCGTGGTCGGTCAGGCCGGCGGTCAGCGCAGCGGCCCGGTCCTCGTCCCCCAACCGCCGGGCGGCGAGGATCGAGAAGTAGGTGTTCTCGGAGAAGGCAGTGGGACTCATCCGGGTGAAGTCACCGGCCGCGGTCGCCGCGGCCTGCCACGCCTGCCGGGCGGTGGCATCGTCATCCGCGGCGGCCAAGGCATCGCCGAGCGCGAGCAGCAAGTGGGCCGGGCTCGCAAGGGGGTGCCGGGTCTCGCCGAGGAAGGCAGGTGGATCGAGTGCTTCGTTCAGGTGCGCGACAGCCCCTGCGGCGTCGCCTGCGAGCAGCTCGGACTGCGCAAGGGCGAGGTGGGTCCGTTCCCAACACTGGAGGACCTGCCCTTCGCCGCCTTCCCAGGGCTGGAAGTTGCGGCAGCGCAGGAGTTCCATCGCGTCGAGAGGACGGCCGGTACTGATGAGCAGGTGGGCGTACTGGACGCAGAGGTCGTCGCGGCCGGTGACAAGGTTCCGGTGCACATCGAGGCGTCCCAGCCGTTCGGCGACCGACCTGCCGGTGCGCTTCCACAGCTGGTCGCTCTCGAAGAGCAGGCGGGCGTCGTCCGGTGCGAATTCGATGGCCCGCTCGTAGGCGGCGACCGCGGCAGCCTGATCGTGATCGAGGTTGTAGGCACCGACACCGAGGTTGCGCCACACCACCGGGTCTCCCGGATCGAGCACGGCCGAACGGCGCCACAGCTCGCCGGCGTGGGCTCCCCTGTCATTGGCGTAGAGCCAGTGCCCCAGTAGCGCTGCTGCGGTCGGGTCGTCGGGGTTGACGGCAAGGGCCGACTCGAGGGCAGCGACCTCGTCCAGTCGTGAGGCGAAGTTCCAGGTGCGGTCGCCGAGGCTCGCCCGCGCCCGGAGAACGGCCGCCCCGGCTTCGTCGCCGGCACGGTCGAGGACGGCAGCGGCAAGGTAGTCGGCCAGGAGGCCGCAGGCGGTCTGGCCGAGCGGCCGGTCTGCGTCGGCCTCACGGGCGAGGTCGCACAGTTCGACGGCTGCAGCTACCTCCCCTGCCCGGGCGCTCTCGAGGGCCACGTCCAGCAGCGCCTGGGCCTCACGCTGCCCTTGGGCGGTGTTCAACGCACCGGACAGGTGCCTTGCCCACAGGTCGAGGGGGTCGAGTGCCAGCGTCGCTGCGAGCATGCTGTCGGCTTCTTCCGGCCGGCCGAGTCGGCGCAGGAGCACGACAGCGAGGTTGCGCGCCTGCAGGTGCTGCGAGGACACCGCCAGCACCGTCCGGACTGCCCGCAGGGCTGTTTCATCCTGGCCCCTGCGTGCGTCGATGAGCGCCATCTGGAGGTTGGCTGCCGGCACCCACGCCTCCAGCCAGGCGGCCTTGGCGAAGGCTGCGTACGCCTCGGGGTCTCTTCCCAACCGGACCTGGACCAGACCGAGCAGGTAGTGCGCGTCGCCCGCTTCCGGGTTGGGGTTGAGCATCGTGAGACGGCTGATTGCCGCGCGCAGGTGCGTCTCCGCTTCGGCGTACCGGGCGGCGCGGTAGCGACAGGCGGCGAGCGCGACGTGCGAGGCCCAGTGGCCGGGGTCCCGGTCGAGGGCCTCTGCCCAGTAGGGCTCGGGAGATCGTGTGGCGTGGCGGTACTGCTCCAGGTGTCGGCCGGTCAGGTACAGCTCCTCGACACTGGGGATGGACTCCGGGTCGGCGGGTTCGACAGCTGCGTCCAGTTCCACAGCCTCCGTTGCCCGGCCCGTCGACCAGGAAAGGATGACGGTCGCACCGGAGGTGAGTGTGACTTCGAGAGGAGCGATGGTGTCGACGATGAACTCGGCACGATGTGTCGGAGAGAGCTCGAAGGCAGTGTCGAGAACGACCTCCCCGGCACTGCACACCAGCAGGCTCACCGACCCGAGGTCGGTGGTGGCGTCGAGGCGGAGCGTGGTCAGATCCTCGCCCACCTCGACGCCCAACGCCGCCTCGAGGGTGGCGGCCGCAGCGGGGCCGGTTCCGGCGAGCGGGTACCAGTACTGGGAGAAGGACTTGGTCTCTCCGGGAGCGAGGTGGGAGAAGTCGGGCTGGTTCTCGGTGAACGCGCCGGCCATCAGTTCGATGTAGGCCGAGCCGTCGTCGGCAAGGTTGCGGTTCCAGGCGTGCCCGAAGGGTGCATCCCCCCAGGTCCACTGCTTCTTGCCCACCACGACCCGGTGATCGGCCCAGTGCACGAATCCTGCCTCGGCGCGGTGGTCGTAGCCGCCGAAGAAGTCACCGACGGAGCCGACGGCCATGTAGGACGTCGGCACCGGGATGTTCCTGGGCCAGTCCAGACGATCTCCCCTGACACGCAGGGTGCTGTCGGTGCGGGTGTCGTCGGCCTGCCGTGAGGGGTAGTCGATGCCGTAGTACGACCCCGATGCCACCGGGAAGGTGCTGACGGCACGCTTGGCGTGATCGGCAACCATCTGCACGTCGGCGGGGAAGAACGACTGGTAATCGGAGTGCACTTCAGCGGCCACGTTCGCCCACCAGAGGAAGGTCTGGGCCTCGTCGCTGCGGTTGTAGAGCCGCACCCGGAGCTCGAGGACGGTGGAGGCCGCGGCGAGGTGGACGCCGTGCATGCCCTTCATCCGGGCGAAGGGATCGTGGTCGGAGCACCAGATGGTCCCATCGGCTTCATCGAGCTCCCAGGCAACGGGGAGGAAGGTCGCCGGGCGATGGTGTTGCGGCCAGTTGAACTCCACGCCGCCGGCGAGCCACGGACCGGCAAGACCGACGAGTGCCGGCTTGATCACCGGATTGGCGTAGAACAGCGGGTAGCCGGTCCGGCGGTCGATCGCGTAATGGATGCGGCCGCCGAGCTCCGGCAGGACGAGGACGCGCAGGTAGTCGTTCTCGAGGTGGAGCCCGACCCAGCTGTGATCGGTGGACGTTTCGCTGATCCGGTCGTGGAACGGCAGCGGGTACACACGGCCGGATGAGCCCTGGTAGACGCGCCGATCGAGGTAGGCAGGAAAGCGGTCGGGCAGGTCGGGGAGGTAGGTCGGAAGCACCACCGGCTCGCTCCACACCGCGACGTCCGCGCCGGCCAGCTGGGCCGGACGGGCTGGGAGCCTGAGGTCGCCTTCGATCATGAGCATGAGGCTAACCCGGTTCCCGACGATGCCGGAATGCATGAATCCACGAGGTATATGGACGACTCTCTGATTCCACGCCTACGATGGCCCGATGTACTTACGCGACGGGTTCCCCGGCCAGCGGCTGCACGTGCTGCCACGGCCGCTGGCGAAAGAGGCCCTCCAGCGGGCCCCCACGTCACGGCTGCTGGTCACAGACGCGGGCTATTTCCCGCATGCGGCCCGGCACGGGCGGGTGCGTCGAACGGGTGCGGCAGAGGCGATCTTCATCCTTTGCGAGGCCGGTACGGGCTGGTGTGAGATGGGCGATGTGCGCCACGACGTGCAGGCGGGCGAGGTGCTGGTGATCCCGCCTCGGCAGCCCCATCGGTACTACGCGGACGAGAACGACCCGTGGTCGATCTGGTGGCTGCATGTGACCGGCGCGGACCTCACCGACCTGCTCGCAGCGATCGGACTCGACCTTGCCCGACCGACAGCGCCGGCCGCCGATCCGGTGCAGGCCGCCGACCTGATCGAGAGCATCTGCAATGACCTCGCCCGCGACGAGACGTCCTCGAGCCTGACCGCCGCAGCGGGGGCGGCCTGGCACCTGCTGGCCCAGCTCGCTGCGGAGCGGCACCGCCGTTCGGTGGGCGACGCGTCGATCAACCGCATCCAGGCTCACCTTCGGGAGCACCTTGCCGATCCTTTCAGCGTGCCCGGTCTCGCCGCCGATGCCGGGTTCAGCACCTCGCACTTCTCCGCGCGGTTCCACGCTGTCACCGGCTTCTCCGTCACCGAGTACGTGAAGCGGCTCCGGATGGCCCGCGCCCGGGAACTGCTGCTCACCACCGACCGCAGCATCGCCGACATCGCCGCGGAGGTGGGCTATCCCGACCAGTTCTACTTCTCCCGCCAGTTCCGGGCGGTCGCCGGTTCAAGCCCGCGCCACTTCCGCCGACGCGTGGCGGAGGACGCTTCGCTCGACTAGTTCCGCTCTGTGACCAGGTGAGTCGGGCGAACCTCGATCAAGTGCCCATGGAACGACTGTGGGCGGCGAACTAGGTTCGTTGGTAGATGTGTCCCCGGAGGGAAGGACGACCAGGACAGTGAACACCTACAAAGTGGGATATTTCGTCGGCAGCCTGTCATCGACATCGATCAATCGTGTGTTGTCCATGGCACTGATCAAATTGGCTCCGGACGATCTCGAGTTCACGGAGATTCCGATCCGGGATCTTCCCTTGTACAGCCCCGACTTCGACGCCGACTACCCGCCCGAGGCCCGTGCGCTCAAGGATGCGATCGCATCGATGGATGCCGTGCTCTTCGTCAGCCCCGAGTACAACCGGTCCATCCCCGGAGCCCTGAAGAACGCCATCGACTGGGCCTCCCGGCCCTGGGGCAAGAACTCCTTCGACCACATCCCGGCTGCGGTGATCGGCGCCTCTCCCGGACAGATCGGCACAGCACTCGCCCAGCAGTCGCTCCGCGCCGTATTGAGCTTCTGCAATGCCCGCCAGATGACGGCGCCTGAGGCCTACGTCAAGTACTCCACCGAGGTGTTCAGCCCGGACGGTGAGGTCCTGGACTCCTCGACCCGGCAATTCCTGGCCAGCTACATGAAGGAGTTCCACGACCACCTGGTCCGGGTGCTCACCGTGCTGCCGCGATCGGGCGGCTGAGCCACGCCAGGGTGGGGCTCGCGGTCTGTCGCTTGCTCGCCGCACCAGGTGTCGGTGTCAGCCTGAGCGGTCGCCGACCTGAGCTACCTCCGGTTCGTCCGTGACCGCCGGTGACTTCATCCGGCCTCCGATCTCGGCGTAGACCACCGAGCCGACGATCAGCACACACGCCGCGATCTGCGCGGGCGCGAGGGTTTCGCCGAGTGCCAGCCATCCGGTCAGCATCGCCACGGCCGGCACCAGGTTGATGGCGAGCGCCGCAGTGGTTGCCGGCACCAGTCGCAGGCCGGAGTTGTAGAGGCCGAAGGCGGCCAGGCCGCAGCCGATGCCGAGGTAGGCCACAGCTGCCCAGACCGAAGCCGGAACCGCGACCCAGTCGACGGGCCCGGCAGCCAGCGCCAGAGGCGCGAAGAACACGCTGCCGACCCCCATCTGCATGCCGGTGATCAGCAGCGGGTCGTAACGGGCGCTCAACCTCTTGATGGTGAGAGTTGCGCCGGCGGCGGCGAACATGGCGAGGAACTCCAGTGTGTTGCCCAACGCGGGGTTCGGCGCTGACGTCTGGCCGACACCGCCAAGGGAGAGGGCGGCCACCCCGAGCATGGAGACCACGATGGCGACGATCGTGCGCGCGGCGGGTCGCTCCCGCAGCACGAACCAGGCGCTGAACGCCACGATCAGCGGCATCACCGCAGCGATGACCCCGGCCTGGCTCGAGCTGGTGAACAGGATCGCGAAACCCTCCAGCGCGAAATAGAAGCATGGCAGGAACAGCGCGGCCAGCCCCAGGTACTTCCAGTCGCCCGCCTCGTAGGCGGGCCGCTTCACGAATCGGAGCAGGGGGAGGAAGGCCAGCACCGCAACCAGCATCCGCAGCCACACCACGGTCATGGGAGGTAGCGCCGCGTACGCGCTCTTCGTCACAGCGAAGCTGGTGCCCCAGAGCAGGACCGCACCCGAGAGGTAGAACAACGGTCGCCAGTCCTTGGCCCTCAACGCTTCCACCCCGATCGCATGCGTGTTTCAGCGCTCAGGCTAGTCCAGCGAACGAGACCTCGCGGCCCACCATCGGCACCAATCCCGATCGAGCGGCAGGGCGACCCTGGTCACACGTTGGAATCGCGGCCCAGGCCTGCTTCCCGCCTTGCCTGACGGGCCAGCTCCTCATAGGGCTCGCGAATCTTCGCAATGTCCTTCTCGTCGAGTTCCTCGAGGTCGAGCAGGGCGTTGTGGGCCCCGGCGATGGAGCGGATCAACTCATCGAGCTTGGTCTGGATCGCCGCGGTGTCGCGGTTCTGGGTGTTCTGGATCAGGAAGACCATGAGGAAGGTGATGATCGTCGTCGACGTGTTGATCACCAGCTGCCAGGTGTCACTGAACCCGAACACCGGACCCACCACAGCCCAGACGACGATCAGGGTCATTGCCCCGACGAACGTGCTGGCACGTCCGGCGAACTGCGACAAGGCGCCGGCGAAGCGCAGGAACCAGGATTTCATGAGCACCCCTCGTTGCGAACCCAACGGGTCCTGCTCACTGACTACCCATTCCCGAACACCGCTACGCGCGACGGCGGTCCACCTAGCGGGGGCCGCGCCTCCGGCCACCCAGCATCACGGCGAGCAGCGGCAGCACCGAGACGGCCAGGATCACCTTCGCCAGCGTCGGTTCTGTCCCGTAGAGCAGCGAGCCGGCCACGACGAGGCCTGCGAACACCACGGCTGTGGTCAGGCGGCTCAGGGTGCGGTTCAACTGCCCCACCCGTAGCTCGAGCACCGGCGTCTTGACCGCGAGCTCGCCGCGTTCCGCTGTGGTGAGCAGGCGATCCATCCGGGCAGGGAGCGCAGCAAGGGAGGTCGCGATCCTGGTGCCGCCGGCCAGGAGCTTCTCCCACGAGAAGGCCTCCGCGCCCTCCTGCGTCACCAGCTTGGTGGCGTACGGGGTGAGTGCAGTCCACAGGCTGAAGTCGGGATTCAGGCCGGTACACATGCCCGAGAGGATGGCGAGGCAGCGCCCCAACAGCAGCAGGTTCTCGGGCAACTGGAACGGCATGCTCACCATCAGCTCGCGGAACTGCAGGCCGAAACTCATCAGATCCTCGTGGCTGAGCGTGCGCAGGTCGCTCATGGTCATCCCGCCGAACCGGTCGAAGACCTGGGCTCCGGCAAGCTCCAGCAGCTTGGTGTCGGCGCTGGGCAACAACACGTTGAGCGAACGGAAGCTCGCCACCAGCCGGGCGGAGTCCTGGGTGCCGATCGCGATCAGGGCCTCGCGCAGCCCGTTGCGCAGGTTCTCCGGCACCTGGCCGACCATGCCGAAGTCGATGAAGGTGAGGTCGAACTCGCCGTTGCCCAGCGGCTGCACGAACAGGTTCCCCGGGTGCGGGTCGGCGTGGAACACCCCGTCCTCGAAGATCTGCTGCAGGTAGGTGGCGACAAGCTTCTCCGCCACCTCGGCCCGATCGATGCCGGCAGCGGTGATGGCGTCGTAGTCGCCCAGCCGGATCGCCGACACGTCCTCGAGGGTCAGCACCCGCAGCGTCGTCTGCTCCCACGCGACCTGCGGGACGCGGACGCGCTCGTCCTCCCCGAACGCCTCGCGGAAGTGCTCTGCGTTGCTGGCCTCGGCAAGGTAGTCGATCTCGGCCAGGGTGGTGACGGCGAACTCCTCCACCAGCGCAGGCACATCGGCCCGGCTGCTGACCGGCTTGTAGCGGGTCATCCAGCGGCCCACCTGGCGCAGCGCGGAAAGGTCGACCTCCACGATCTTGTCGATCGATGGACGCTGCACCTTGACGACAACGGAGGCGAAGCCGGTGTCAGCTGCATCGCCCGGCAGCAGCACGGCCCGGTGTGCCTGGCCCAACGATGCGGCAGCCAGCGGGACGGGCTCGAAAGAGGCGAAGGCCGTCGCCAGCGGACGGCCCAACTCGGCCTCGGCCTGGCTGCGGATCTCCTCGAACGGCGCCGCCGGCACCTCGTCCTGCAGCCCGCTGAGTTCGTCGGTGATCTCCGCTGGCAGGACGTCCAGCCTGGCGGAGAGGAACTGCCCGACCTTGATCATCAGCCCACCCATGGAAATCGCGAGGGCGCGGAAACGTACGGCGGTGATGCGATTGCGGTTGGCCCGCGTCCGGCTGGACAGCCGCGCAAGGCCGAGCTTGGGCAGCACGAGCTCCCAGTAGATGAACCCGGCGATCATCACGGCGAAGAACGTGACGATACGCCGGTACCTGGCGCGCAGGGCGGTGTTGGTCATCGGCGCCTAGTCCTCGGCCAGCAGGGCGTAGACCTGCTTGCGGGCGGATTTCAGGATGTCGATGGTGGCATCGATGTGGGCCTTGTCGCCGGACCTGCCGACCTGCATCACCGCTGCAGCCAGCCGCCCGCCGGCATCGCGCAGGCCGAACAGCCCGCTGACGTCGCTGGAGGCAGCGGCGACGTCCCACGGCGCCGGCTCCTCCGCGAGTTCGGCAACCGCAGCCGTACCTGCTTCAGTGAGGGAGAAGACCTTCTTGCCTGCCGTCTCGGTCGCCTCGATCAAACCCTCGTCCGCGAGCAGCGCCAGGGTCGGATAGACCGAGCCCGCGCTGGGGCTCCACGCGCCACCGCTGCGCTGGGACAGCTCCTGGATGATCTGGTAGCCGTGCATCGGCTGCTCGGTGAGCACCTTCAGGATGGCCGCGCGGGTGTCACCGCGCCGCGCCCGGGAATGCGGTCCGAACTGGCCGGGCTGATGAGCACCGAACCCCAGGTTCGCAAGGCCGCGCAGGATGCCTGCCGCGTCGTGCCCGTGTCGTGCCTCGCCGTGAAGAGGTGCCATGACGATCTTCCTTCCAGATACGTTGCGATATGTCGCAGAGTATCTCGGAGAGCCAAAAGCTGGATCGTCAGCGCAGGACTCACGATTCCCCGACCCCAGTACCGCCTGCCGATCCGGTAGCCGACCTTGCGCACACCGCCGTGGGCACAGAACTCCGCCGGCTAGTCGATCAGCCGGTCCAGCAGCTCGAACGTCGGGTAGGGCTGGTCGTAGTCACCGAAGTGCCCGTCGTCGCGGATGATCTGCGTGCCGCCGAGCCGGTCGAACATGGCGCGTCCCTGCGCTGCGTCGCACCCGTACGGATCGACGACGGAGTTCACGAAGTAGAGGTCGCGCACGTGGCTCCGGATGGCGTCCCAGTCGTAGCTCTCCTGCAGCACCGGCTCGTCGGACGTGTTCGGCGGGGTCGAGTAGCCGGCCACCAGCACGGCCTGGGCGACGGTCGTGTCGATGTGCTCGAGCAGCGCGAGGAGGAACGCTGCCCCTCCGGAGTGGCCGACGAGCACCGTCTGCTCGTCGAAGCTGTGGCCGGCGAGCACGCGCGGGAGGAAGTCCGCGATCGGCTCGGCGTTCAGGCCGGGATAGTGCGGGATCTGCACGGCGTAGCCGCGGGCCTCGAGCCTGCCGCCCAGCCAGGAGTACCAGACGGCGTCCGGGTGTCCCCCGGTGCCATGGAAGATGATCGCTGACTTCGGCACGTGTCCACCGTAGGCCAAGGCGTACCCTCCAGATCTGACACAGGAAGGAGCCGTCCGATGGAATCGGTCGCTCTCAACAACAGCCTCTCCATGCCGGCACTGGGTCTCGGTGTCTACCTCGTCACCGACGTCAGGGAGTGCGAACGCAGCGTTGATCTCGCCCTGCGCGCCGGCTACCGACTGATCGACACCGCAGCGATCTACGGCAACGAGCGGGCCGTGGGACGCGGAATGAGGTCATCAGGAATCGCGCGTGAGGAGATCTTCCTCACCACCAAGATCTGGCCGTCGCAGTTCGGCTACGAGCGCACCACCTCGGCGATCGCCGAGTCGCTGGAACGACTCGGAACCGGCTATATCGACCTCCTCCTGCTGCACCAGCCTGTCGGTGACTACCTGGGCAGCTGGAAGGCACTGGAGGAGGCGGTCGCCAACGGCAGCGTCCGCTCGATCGGGGTGAGCAACTTCCGCATCCGAGAACTGGAGGAGGTGCTGGCGGTCGCCACCATCCCGCCCGCTGTCAACCAGGTCGAGCGCCATCCCTACTTCCAGCAGCACGACCTTTCTGCGTTCCTCGCCAGGCACGCGATCGTGCCCGAGGCCTGGTTCCCGATCGGCCACGGATCCGCCAAGCTCCTCGGCGAAGCGGTGTTCACCGAGCTGGCCGAGAAGTACGGCAAGAGCCCCGTGCAGGTCGTCCTCCGGTGGCACCTCCAGACCGGGTGGGTGGCCATCCCCAAGTCCACCAACCCCGTCCACATCGAACAGAACATCGACATCCTCGATTTCGAGCTGACCAGCGTGGAGATGGCCAGGATCGCGGCCATGGACCGCGACCGGCCGATGTTCAGGGTGCCACGATGGCTCCTCGGACTGATCGCCCGTCTGGCACCGATCCGGGATCTCCCCTAGCCAGGAGCACCTACCGCGTAGAGCTCGCGGGATGCGGGTACTGAATCGCCCTGGACGACCAGGCACCTGGTGAACAACGGCGGTGGGGACAGAATGTGGTGAAGCTCGGGACGACGCATCGGTTCGCGGACGCGCGGCAGGCCTCCCCCGCCGTGCCCGTAAGTCCCGTCCTCCTCGACGAGCTCCCCGCCGAACCACCGGCGGCACGCCTGCTGCGGGCCAGCCGGCTGCTGTCGGTCCTTGCCGCCGTTGTCGTCGTGGACTGGAGCAGCAAGGCGCTCGCCTGGCGCCTGCTCACGGGCTTCGCTGTCATCAACGCCGACACCAGCGGTGCGCTCCCGATCCTCCCCGGGCTGGTCTCCCAGCCGGTACTGGGTGCTGTCGTGGACGCCGCGGTGCTGCTGCTCCTCGTCGTCAGCGGATTGTGGCTCGCGAGGACGCCGGCGTTGGGGACGGTGGCATGGACGGGCTCAGCGCTGGTCTGGGCCGGCATCACCTCCAACGCCGTCGACCGCTGGATCGGCCACCTGTGGCTCGCCCCGGGCAGTCAGCGCGGCGCGGTCGACTGGATCGGCGTCGCGGGCCGGGGGACGATCAACCTCGCTGACGTCACGATCGGCGTCGGGCTCCTGCTGGCGATCGCGGCCCTTGCCGGCACCCGCATACCGCGCAGGGCCCGCGCCGCCGTGGCGGCGGGCGTGCTACTGCTCGTCCCGATCAGCGTGCTGACGGCGAATGGTGCAGCCAACAACGCGGAGCCGGCACCGGCAACTCCGACCTTCGCGCAGCAGGTGCGGGCGACACTGTGGGTCGGCTCGAAATACGAGGGTCGTCGCGTCGTCTATCGCCAGACGCCACCGGTCGCCGGCTGGAATGTGACCGTCGATGCCGTGGATGCGAACGACCGGGTGCTGGCGCAGTGGCACCTGATGTGGGAGAGCAAGGTGGGGATCCTCCGGCTGCCCAAGGACACCAGCGCCATCTACGTCACCCTCGATGCCACCGGTGAGGTCATGACGCTGGCTGCGAACCTCAACTGATCGGCGCCTGACTGCACCCTCGCCGTAGCCACTGGGCCGACTCCTCAGCGGGACCGGCGACGCCGCGATCCGAGCGTCGTCTGCCTCGACCCCTCAGGCGTGGGTGTCGCTCTCGTGGCCGCTGTGGCCGGCCGGCTCGAGCTGGAAGGTCGAGTGCTCCACGCTGACGTCGAAGTGCTGCCTGACGCACTCCTGGAGCTGGTCGAGCAATTCGTGGGAGTGCCCGTCGCTGAAGCAGCGGTCCTCCAGCACGACGTGGGCCGTGAGGACGGGCAGCCCCGTGCCGATCAGCGAGGCGTGCAGGTCGTGGACGTCGGTGACGTGCGGCAACTGGAGGAGGTGGGCGCGCACCTGGCCGAGGTCCAGGCCCTTGGGGACGGTTTCGAGGAGGACGCTTCCGGCCTGGCGCAGGATGACGACGGCGCGGGGAAGGATGAGGACGGCGATGACCATGCCGGCCAGCGCGTCGACCCGCGTCCAGCCGGTGAACTGGATCACCAGGGCACTGATGATCACTGCGAGCGACCCGAACGCGTCGTTGACGACCTCGAGGAACGCCGCCCGCATGTTCAGGTTGTGCCCACGTCCGGCAGAGAGGACGAGCACGGAGGCGACGTTGGCGACCAGCCCGAGGACGCCAAGGGCCAGCAGCCCACCGGGAGCGAGCTCCGGGGGTGCGAGAAGTCGCTGGACCCCTTCGACGAACGCATAGATCCCGACGGCGAGGAGGATGGCGGCCTGCGCACCCGCGGCGAGGATCTCGATCCGCGCCCAGCCCCACGTACGGCGCTCGGTCGGCGGGCGGGCCATGGCCGTTGCCGCCAGCAGCGCCATCAGGAGTCCGCCGGCGTCGGTGAGCATGTGCCCGGCATCGACGAGCAGGGCGAGGCTGCCCGTGACGAGGGCACCAACCACCTCTGCGATCAGCACGACGGACGTGATGGCGAGCGCGATCCCCAGCCGCACCCTGTTCGCCCGTGCGACCTCGTGGTCGTGCCCGGCGCCCATCAGCGCCTTGCCTCGGCCGGTAGCTCCGGCTCGTCATCGTCATCGTCGTCGGTCTCGACGAGCTCCCCGTGCCAGGCCTCGATGCCCTCGTGGATGGCGAACGCCGCGATCACGAAACCGGCGACCGGGTCGAGCCAGGCTGCACCCGTCAACTGGAACAGCACCAGCCCGGCAAGGGTCGACACGCTCAACAGGACGCACACCTTGGTCTCTGCTGCGTCGGCGAGGATCAGCGGGTCGCCGCCGAGGGCGAGCCCCACGCGACGCTTCGCCACAGCAAGCAGTGGCATCACGACCAGCGAGGCGACGAGGACGGCGATACCGACCGGTGATGCATCGGGAACCTCGCCGAGCACGAGCCCCCGGACCCCTTGCACAAGAACGTAGCCCGCAAGGAGGAAGAACGTGATCGCGACCAGGCGCAGGGCCCGGCGCTCCTTGGTCTCGTCAACCGTCCCGTTCCGTAGTCGCGCGGACAACCGCATCGCCACGAGCACTGCCGAGATCGACTCGATCCCGGAGTCGATCCCGAATCCCACCAACGAGACCAGCCCGGCGGCGGCACCGGCCGCGATCGAGACCACGCCCTCGGCAACGTTGTAGCCGATCGTGAACCAGGCCAGCTTGAGTCCCCGACGGGTCAGCGCGACCTCACGGACGCCCACGCCGGAGGGCGCGCTCACCGCCGGGCGCCGTTCGAGCCGTAGACCGGGCACAGATCGACTGCGTAGCCGGTGGCCTCCAGCAACCGCTCCGCCGCGGCAAACACATCGACCAACTCGTCCGGCACGGCAAGGGAGAACATCGACGCACGACCCTGCGGCCGCGAAACGACCAGCCCGCAGTCCTTCAGGCAGGCAAGGTGCGCGCTCACCGTGGACTGGGCAAGGCCCAGGTGCTCGGTCAGGTCCCGGACGCGATGCTCCCCGAGCTGCAGGTGTCGCAGTATCGACAGTCGTGCTGGATCCGAAAGGCTTCGGAACAGCGACGCCGCAGCGTCGAGCTCCACTTCCGGCGTGGGTCGCACCTCGTCCATCAGCATCGTCACCCGACGATGATAGCGGATCAGGGCGGGACTTCCCAGCAGTCGCTAGGTGGTCAGTTCGAGCGTGCCACGTTCGATGAGACGCGTGGAGGTGGACTCGGCCCGGATGAGGCGGCGTCGATGGATCACCCAGGCGATCGCCACGGGGAGCAGGGCTCCGACCCAGGCCAGCGGCGCGGCAAGGCAGGCTCCCAGGAAGCCGATGCGTTCGATCAGCAGGAGACCGACAGCGCTGCGGGCGAGAAGCTCCATGAACCCGGCGATCGTGGGGACTGCGGTGACACCGAGCCCCTGGAGCGCGTTGCGGAGCAGGAACAGCACCGCAAGCACCCAGTACAGGCTTCCGTTGAGAATGAGGTACTGGTGCGCCATGGCCACGACGTGGTCGTTGCCGTCACCCACGAACAGGCGGACGATGTCCGTCCCGAAGATCGTGATCCCCGCACCGAGGCCGATGGCGAGGATCACGGCCAGCACGCTGGTTCGGAACACGCCGAACCGGATCCGCCACCACTCCCCTGCGCCGCGGTTCTGCGCTACGTAGGTGCTCATCGCGATCCCGACGGTCGCCAGGGGGATCACCGCCACCTGGTCGACCCGCATGGCAGCAGTGAAGGCGGCGACCGCCTCGGTTCCCAACTGGTTGATGCCGTACTGCAGGACGGCAGCGCCGATCGCAATCACCGACATCTGGAAGCCGAGGGTCAGTCCGAGCTTTGCCGACTCGCCGAGCTCTGCGGCACTGAAGCTCCAGTCGGCGCGACGCAGCTTCAGTTCCGGCATCCGGCGTGCGATCAGCAGCAGGCACAGGCAAACGGAGACCGCCTGGGCGATCAGGGTTGCTGCGGCAGCGCCACCGACACCGAACTTGAAGCCGGCGATGAGGACGACAACCAGCGCAGCGTTCAACACGCAGGCAACGACGAGGAACAGCAACGGGGTGCGGCTGTCACCCAGCGCCCGGATCACAGAGCTCAGGAAGTTGAATGCGACGGTCGCTACCGCGCCGCTGAACAGCACGGTGAGGAAGATCGTTGCGGACTCCATCAGTTCGGGCGGCGTACCCATCCAGGCGAGCAGCGTCCCTGAGCCGAGGGTCCCGATCAGGGTGATGGCGATCGCTATCCCTGCGCTGATCAGGATCCCTGCACTGACCGAGCGGCGGACGGCCGCCGCGTCACCGGCACCGAACGCCCTCGCTACCGGGATCGCCAGGCCGGCGGAGGCTCCCATCGCGAAGCCGAAGAGGAGGAACTGAAGGCTGCCCGATGCACCCACCGCCGCCAGGGCGTCCACACCGAGAAGTCGGCCGACGACCATGGCGTCCGTGACCGCGTACAGCTGCTGGAACAGGTTTCCCACCAGCAGCGGAAGGGTGAACAAGATGATCAGGCGAACAGGCGGACCGATGGTCAGGTTCTTGGTCATGCGGGACTTTCACGAAGCTGGCGAAGAGCTGGTCAACCGGCCAGGCGAGCCGCGTGTGGTCTGCCGCTCGATACTCGATTGAAACGTATCGCAGCGGGGGGACCCGATCACAATCTGTCCGACTCTGCAAGGATCACCGGATGGCAGGTTTGTTGGTCGCAGGCTGTTCCTCGGACGCCGGCAAGTCACTCATCACGGCCGGGCTGTGTCGCGCGTGGGCACGACAGGGGATCAAGGTCGCCCCCTTCAAGGCGCAGAACATGAGCAACAACTCGATGATCTGCCCCGACGGCTCGGAGATCGGGCGCGCCCAGTACCTGCAGGCGCTCGCGGCGGGCGTCGAGCCGTCCTCTGTGATGAACCCCGTCCTGCTCAAGCCGGCGACGGACCGCCGGGCCTTCATCGTCCTGCGCGGTCAGCCGGGTGGCACGCTCGAGGCCGGCGAGTACGCCTCCGGACGGGGTCGCCTGTCGGCGGCAGCCTTCGAGGCCTTTTCCGAGCTGGAGGAGACCTATGACCTGGTCGTTGCCGAAGGGGCCGGTTCGCCGGCGGAGATCAACCTCCGGGCCGGCGACTACGTCAACTTCGGCCTGGCCACGAGGTTCGGCCTGCCGGCCCTGCTCGTCGGCGACATCGACCGTGGCGGCATCCTCGCCTCGATCTATGGGCACTGGGCGATCGTCGATGACGCAGACAGGTCGCTGATCGCCGGCTACCTGATCAACAAGTTCCGCGGCGACCAGGGCGTGCTCGATCCCGGACTCGAAGAGCTCACGGCCCGGACCGGCCTGCGGTGCTTCGGCGTGCTCCCCTGGCTCGAGCAGGTCTGGCTCGACAGTGAGGACGCGCTCGCCTTCGCCAAGTGGCCCCGCCTTCCCGGGCGCACAGGCACCTTGCGCATCGCAGCCATCCGCTTCCCACGGATCTCCAACGCCACCGACCTTGACGCGCTCGCAGCCGAACCCGGCATCGACGTGTTCGCGACAGCGAGCCCGTCCGACCTGGAGAATGCTGACCTTGTCGTCCTGCCGGGCAGCCGCTCCACCCTCGCCGACCTCGACTGGATGCAGCGCCTCGGCCTGGCCGAAGCCCTCCGACGTCGTGCGGCTGCGGGTCGACCCATCCTCGGCATCTGCGGTGGCTACCAGATGCTCGCAGGACTCATCCACGATCCCATCGAGTCCGACCGGGGCACCGTGCCGGGCCTCGGCCTGCTGCCCGCGCAGGTGCAGTTCAGTACCGACAAGGTTCTCGGACGCCCGGAAGGCAGTTGGCGGGGCCACCCCGTCGTCGCGTACGAGATCCACCACGGGATCGTCGAGGCGACCGAAGGCGAGCCGTTCCTCGACGGTATCCGGGTCGGCAACACCTGGGGCACCATCTGGCACGGGGCCTTCGAGAACGACGCTTTCCGCAGGGCCTGGCTCGAGGAGCTGGCAGCTGCCGTCGACTCGGACTGGAAGCCCGCAACGGGCGTTCCCGGGTTCGCCGAGCGACGCACCCGGATGCTCGACG
Organism: uncultured Actinomycetota bacterium; assembly: GCA_963799235.1. Classification (GTDB taxonomy): domain Bacteria; phylum Actinomycetota; class Actinomycetes; order Propionibacteriales; family Propionibacteriaceae; genus Propionicimonas. Next base: position 320,410 of record CAWCWL010000003.1, read on the forward strand.
ACCTCGCGGACGCGCTGGAGGAGCACGTCGCCCTCCCGGACCTGCTGGAACTCGCGCTCAGCCGGAATGCACCCCTCACTCGGTGATCGAGGCTCGCGCGATCGGGTCGGGCGTCAGGCCGCAGCGATCGTGCTGGTTGCGAGTCGCTCGGCAAGGGCGTGGCCGGCGGCCCTCGCTTCCTCCTCTGCAACGGCCTTCACGACCGCTGCCAGGTCGGTGAGGGCGTCCATCGCGGGATTGACCCCGACGAGGGTGAGTTCGCGTTCGACAACGGTGAGGTCGGCTCCCCAGACCTCGGCCAGGACGCGGCGCAGGTAGGGCGTCGCGTAGTCCCAGCCCTCCTTCGGGGTTCCCGGACCGTAGCCGCCGCCGCGGGTGACGATCAGGACGACCGGCTTGCCCTCGAGCAGCCGGGCCCCGGACCCGCCACCGATGATCGCGAGATCGATCCAGGCCTTGACGTGCTGGGAGACGCCCCAGTTGTACAGCGGCAGCGCGAGTACGGCAGCCTCCGCGCCACGCAGTTCGGCAGCGACGGCCTTGGCGAGAGCCAGCGCATCGCGCTGCTCGGCGGTCTGCTGTTCCGCGGGCGCATGGGCTCCCCCGACAGCAAGCGCCCAGGCGTCAGCGGGCAGGGGGTGGCGTCCGAGATGCCGGCGCAGGATGGGCTCCTCCGGCAACCGCGCTGTGACCGGCTCCATCACCAGGTCCGCCAGCGCGCTGCTGCTCGACCTGACGCCCTGGATGCTGGCATCGACCCGTAGAACCGTCATTGCTATCTCCTTCGGGCGCCAGGGGCGCCGCCGTTGCATGTTGAAGTTTCAATACAAGATTAGGCTCGAGGTGTTGAACCGTCAACACCCGGCTAGAGTGTGGACATGGAGGAAACGAACTGGCTCACGGCGGACCAGCTCGAGGACTGGAGAGCCCTCATGGCGCTCATCTCCGCTCTGCCCGCGGCCCTCGACGGCCAGCTGAAACGCGACAGCTGTGTGACCAGCTTCGAGTACCACGTCATGGCTGCGCTGTCCGAGTCACCTGGACGTTCCCTACCGATGAGCGTGCTCGCCACCTGGTCGAACGGCTCCATGTCCCGGCTCTCGCACGTCGTTGCCCGCCTCGAAAAGGCCGGCTGGGTGGAGCGGCAGGACAGCCAGCTGAACGGCTGTCGCACCGAGGCCCACCTGACCGAAGCGGGATGGCTCAAGATTCAGCAGACCGCCCCCGGCCACGTCCAGGAAGCTCGGCGCCTGGTCGTGGACGTCCTCAGTCCGGAAGAGCTCAAGGCCCTCGGAGCAGCCGCCCGCACGATCGTCCAGGTGGCGAATCCACGGCTGGTGGCACGGCTGGCGAGGTCGTCAGAGGCTCACGCCTAGAACATCCTGCGCAGGACCGGAGCCCGACGGAGCACGCCTGCGCTGATCGCCAGCGACAACACGATCGTGACCACGAGCATGATGACGGCCTTCAGTGGTCCCGGGATGGCGGGGCCGACGAGGATCCACGCTCCGGGATAGAGCACGAGCGGGTGCACGTAGTAGATGCCGAAGGCGTTGTCGGCCAGCGTCCGCCAGGTGCGGGTGGAACTGTCGCCCCACCGGGAGAAGCCTGCGACGGCCGCCAGCACCCCCGCGACACAGAACGCCGTGAACAGCACGCCGCCGAGGATCCGGGCGGGAACGGCCGTGGAGTAGGCGCTGACGCGGAAGGTGAGGTAAGCGAGCCCCGTGACGGCGGCGGCCGGGATCCAGACCTTCACGCTCGGTCGCCAGCCGTCCCCGGCCAGCCAGCCCTGCCGTTCGGCGTGGATGCCGAGGACGAAGAACGCCGGGTAGAGCGCCACCCGCGCAGGCTGGACGAGGAACAGCCAACCCACCGACTTCCAGTCGTCGAGCCCGAAGAACGGCGACAGCGCCGCTGCGGCAACCGTCCCGACAGCGACGACGGCCACCACGGCCCGCCAGGGTGCTGCGGTCGGCGCAGGATGACGCTCCCCCAGCGCCGGCCACACCCGGAGCGCAACGGCAAGGAGCAGGAAGAGTGCGAGCAGCACGCCGAGGAACCAGTAGACGGACTGCTGGTACATCGGGCCCCAGAAGTCCGTCGCCCAGAACTGCAGGTAGGGCATCGGGATGCCCCGCGAGACGTAACTCAGGTACGTGACGGCCGGAGCGAGGACGAGCGCGCCGAACACCCAGGGCGCACCCAGCCGGATGAGCTTCTCCCTGACCAGCCCGGCAGTCCCGCGTCGCCGCCACGACGGGGCGGCGAAGTAGCCGGCCACGAGGAACATCGCCGACATGATCGGGACGTCCACGATCAACACGATGACGGTGAAGACAACGCTGACGTCGGGGTCGACCACGTACCACCAGGGTGGCGCGGCAACCATGTAGCAGATCGAGGTGTGCAGGAGCAGGACGGCGAGCACCGCCACCGCCCGGAGGTTGTCCAGGTAGTAGAGCCGGCGCGTCCCCTCAGCCGGGCGGCACGAAAGGGGACTGTCCCCTTTTGTGCCGGGTGCAGCCGGGCGACACGAAAGGGGACTGTCCCCTTTCGTGTCGGGCGCGGGGTCGGGTGATGAGCCGGAGACGGTCGCGAGATCCGGGATCGCCGGGCCGGAATTGGTCACGACGCCATCCAACCAGCGTTGGCGATCGTGGAAGCGACTCCCCGACGAAGTGGCCCCTGGTCGCGCCTTTTCGCGCGGCCGACGCGATACGGTCCTCGAACAGGCCCCCGAGCGGCCGGTGGAGGAAGTCGGTGACGTGAACTTCGTTGGCATTGATCTCGCATGGGGCGAACGCGCCCCTTCGGGCCTCGCCGTGCTCGACGAGAGCGGCGCGCTGGTGCACCTGTCCCGAGCCACCACCGATGACCAGATCGTCGAGGCGCTGGGCGTGTACGTCGCTGACGGCTGCCTCGCCGGGATCGATGCCCCGCTCGTCGTCAACAACCCGACCGGGAACCGCCCGTGCGAGGCAGCGCTGAACCATGACTTCGCGCGCTTCGACGCCGGGACGCACCCGACCAACACCGGCAAGCCGGAGTTCAGCGCGGGGCCGCGGGGCGCCCGCCTGGCCACTCGGCTCGGCCTCGACATCGACCCGGTGCAGCCGACCGGACGACGCGCCGTCGAGGTCTATCCGCACGCTGCCCTTGTCGCGCTGTTCGGGCTTGGTCGTACCTTGAAGTACAAGCAGCGCACCAACCGTCCGTTCCCGTTGCTCCACGCCGAGATGCTGCGGCTCATCGCCCTCATCGAAGGGCTCGAGCACGCCCGGCTCCCGCTCCGCGTCACAGGATGCGCTGCATGGAACGCCGTGGTGGCGGGAGTGTCGGGGGCGACCCGCAAGGGTGAACTGCGCCACGCGGAGGACCAGCTCGACGCCGTGGTCTGCGCGTACGTCGCAATGCTCGCCGCGAAGCGCCCGGAGTCGATCACCGTGTACGGCGATCCCGAAACCGGCCGGATCGTGACGCCCACCCTTCCCGAAGGCCTGCGCCCATCCCCGCGCACACCGCTCACCGTCGCCGCCGCGCAGGCTGCCGCCGCTGCCGCCGCTTCCGTGACTGCGCTGCCTGCGTCGTTGGACGGTTCGCACGAGTCCGAGCCGGACGTTGACAGCCTCGTCCTGGAATCGGCCCGCACCTACGCCGAACTGCAGCCCCAGGTCGCGGAGCTGGCTGCACGTCTTGCTGCCTGGCTCACCACCGTTCTCGACGATGCCGGCATCAACTACCAGTACATCGCCTCACGCGGGAAGAGCGTCGCGTCCTTCGCTGCGAAGACGGCGAAGACCGTGGACGGCCAGCCGCTGTACCCCGACCCGCTGCGGGACATCACCGACCAGATCGGCGCCCGGGTCATCACCTATGTGACCAGCGACGTCGCGGCGGTGGCAGACGTGGTCAAGGACCAACTCAGCGTCGTGGATGACAAGGACCTCGGCCAGGCAACGGCGAACAAGGGCAGGTTCGGCTACGTCAGCAGGCACCTGCAGGTGTCGCTCGACCCGGTCTGGCTCGGGCCGCTGCCTGCCGATCTCCTTCGTGTGCCGAGCGCGCAGATCCAGATCAGGACGGTGCTGCAGCACGCGTGGGCCGAATTCGAGCACGACATCCGCTACAAGGGGACGATCCCCCAGGCGTTGGCGCCCGACCTGAACCGCAGGTTCACGCTGGCAGCGGGCCTGCTCGAGCTGGCCGACCGGGAGTTCGAGGTCATCCGCGACCGGATGCGCGAACGGATGGCTGAAGAGGCGCCGGAGGCTGACGCCGACGATCCGCGCATCGGGAACCAGGAGCTCGCAGCGTTCCTCGCCGGGCACTATCCGGACGCCGGCTGGTCCCGCGATGACCACTACACCTGGATCTCCGGGCTGCTCCTCGAACTCGGCATCACCTCCCTGCGCGAACTGGCCGGGCTGCTGCCGTCCGTCGACTCGGAAGCGATCGCCGTTCGGATGGGCTACAAGTACCCGCCCGGTGCCGTGCGTCGACTCGACGACGCCCTGCTCGCCCAATTCGGGACGCGGTACCTCGAGCTCCACGGCAACGCGCACCGGGCGGACCTGCTGCGCACCCGCCTGGAGAAGCTGCGCGGTGACCGCGCGGCAGCGAGCAACTGATCGGCTGTGCCGACCACGCCGTGCCATCGCACGAGTGGTCGGAGGATGTCATTGTCCGAGAGGGACAAGGCCGACATGGGTGGTGGTGCGCCAGGTTGCAGGTCCGTTCGTGCCGGCCGGATAGTCCTCCATCGGCACCCTGCCCTCCCGCCAGGCCGCCAGCACCGGCTCGAGGATCCGCCAGCACTGCACGGCGGTATCACCACGGATCGACAGCGACGCGTCGTTGTCGAGAACGCCACGCAGCACCTCGCCGTAGGCTTCCAGCCAGCCAGGGGCGAAGTCAGCCTCCATCACTTCGCGGCTGAGCGTGTCGGGATCGCCGGGACCGTTCATGTTGAGCTCCAGCGAAATGCGTTCGGGAGCGAGAGCGACGTGCAGCACATCCCCCGGCGCTTCGCCCTCCAGGCCGTCCGGCACGCGGGAAGCCGGCTTGAAGGTGACCATGATCTCGCGCCGCCGGCGTCCGAGCGCCTTGCCCGAGCGAAGGCTGAACGGCACTCCGGCCCACCGCCAGGTGCCCACCTCAAGGGTCACTTCCGCAAGGGTCTCCGTATCGTTGGGTGCGCTGACGCCCTCTTCGTCGAGGTAGGCCGGCAGGTCGCGGCCACTGATGCTGCCGGCCGTGTAGCGGCCCCGCCGAGAGGAAGCGATCGGGTCGTCATTCCAGAGGCGGGTGGCCCGCAGGACAAGTCCCTTGGCGTCCCGCAGGTCCGCCTCGCCGATCGAGGCAGGCGGCTCCATCGCGAAGAAGGCGAGTACCTGCAGAAGATGGCTCTGGATCATGTCGACCAAGGCACCGGCGTGATCGTAGTAGCGGGCACGATGTTCCAGGGCGAGCTGCTCGTCATAGACGATGTCGACCCGTTCGATGTGTTGTGAGTTCCAGATGGGCTCGAGCACGCGATTGGAGAAGCGGGCGCCCAGCAGGTTGAGGACGGTGGTGCGGCCAAGGAAGTGGTCAACCCGGTGGATGCGGTTCTCCCCGACGATCCGCAGCAGCAGGGTGTTCAGCTCTTCCGCCGTCGACGCGTCGATGCCGAAGGGCTTCTCGAGGACGAGCACGGTGTCCGGGCCGACGCCGATGCGCTCCAGTGCCGCGCAGGCCTTCACCGCCACAGCGGGCGGAAGGGCGAAGTACAAGGCGATCGTGCCCTGGCAGGCGTCGAGGACGCTGCGGAGCCCCTCGTCCGATGTCACATCGGCCTGGACATACGCAGTGTCCTCCAGGAGTGCATCCACGGCTGCTCCGTGCGCCGGGCCTGCGGCGAACGCGGCCTGCACCCGCTCCCGCCAGGCGTTGTGGTCGTAGGCTTCCGTACCCGAACCGACAAGACGGACGCGCCGCGAGGGTTCGACAGTCAGCAGCTGGCCGAGCGCAGGGAGGAGGAGCCGCGACGCGAGGTCGCCGCTCGCACCGAGAACAACCAGTGTCGTCACGTCGAACCTTGTGATCCGCGTCGGTCCGTGTAGCGACCGTGCAGGACGCCTTCGTCGTCGGACGCCGGGTCGTGGCTGGCGTACTTGCGGACGAGGCTCAGGTGGCCGCCGAGCAGTCCCCCCACCCCGAAGACCGTTCCAGCCAGTCCCGTGAGGACGGCTCCGGCCGGCGACCACCCCCGCCGGCGGGCAAGGTAGGACGCGACGGAGGTGACCACACCGGCAACGTTCAGGGCTGCGTGCGCGACGCCGACCCGTCGGGTGCGGTCGTCGGCGTGGGTCCACTCCGCCCACCCGGACAGCGCTGCCGGCAGCGCAGAGAGGCACGCGACACCCATCAGGAATCGACTCTGGTCGGCTGCCCGCCCACCCTGCACAAGATCGAGCGCGCTCGCAGAAAGGACAGCGCCGAGCGGGACCTGCACGAGGAGCGGATGCAATGCATGGCCGACGTCCCGGCCGCGCAGGGTGTCGCCGAGCGGGCCCTCCCCGAGAAGAGCGGCGAACGGCGGCGACAACTCCTCCGTGAGGCGACCAAGGGTCGGGTCCTGCTCGAGGTGCTCGAGGAACACGGTCGTGGCCGACCGATCTCGGCGATGTGCTGGCATGGCTCCCCCTCGATGATCCTTGCCTTCCGCTACCCCCGGCCGGTGCCGCCGAAACGACAGCAATACGGCTTCCACTCGCGGTGACGAGGAGCGGTTCGGCCCCGTCTGCCTGGGTAAAGGACGGCAACACACCCACGACGAAGGGGCACGAACCATGGCTGACAAGGACCTCGACGCGCTGTTCTACGACACGGTGCGCGACATGTACTACGCAGAGCGGCACATCCTGAGCACACTCCCGAAGCTGCAGAAGGCTGCAGCCTCCGACGAGTTGAAGGCGGCATTCGAGCACCACCACACCGAGACGCAGGGCCAGGTCCAGCGCCTCGAGCAGGTGTTCGGCCTGATCGACCACAAGCCGACAAGCAAGCGGTGCGACGCCATCGACGGCATTCTCAAAGAGGGCGACGAGCACCTGGAGGAGTACGCCGGCAGCCCCGCAGCCGACGCAGCGCTGATCGCGTCCGCGCAGGCTGTGGAGCACTACGAGATCACCCGGTACGGCACCCTCCGGCGCTGGGCGAAGATGCTCGGGCTGCCTGATGGCTACGAACTGCTCAGCCAGTCGCTCGAGGAGGAGTCACGCACAGACGAGCTGCTCAGCAGGATCGCGGAGACCGAGGCCAACGCCAGGGCGGGAGCACTCAAGGCCTGAGCGTCGGCACACGGTCCCTTTTCGAGCCGCTGACGGGCGTCTCGAGGAGGGACTTCGCTCTCAACGAGCGGTGAAGTCGTACTCCTGGAAGGCGACGACCTCGGGGACCCACCGGTCCTGCACGAAACCCACATGGACGGGGTGCGTGTTGTAACCGTCGTAGGCGGCCTGGTCGGCGAAGACCATGGAGAACTGCCAGTCGAGGTCGCTCTTCGTACTCACCTGCCGGTTGATGACGAACCCGGAGACCCCCGGGACGCCGGTCAGGGTGGCCCGGGCGGTGTCGAGGAACTCCGCCTCCTGCGGTGAGCCGGACTCGTGCGCGAGCCGGAAGACGACGGTGTGCTGGATGGCCATGCTTGTACCTCCCTGGGCTGTTCGGGACGATCAGGCGATGACCCGGCCGGTGGCTGCAACCTGGCGACGTGCCTCGTCGATCGTCGCCATCACCGAGACCACCTCTGCGTGACCGTGGACCGGCGACTCGATACGTCCCTCGGCGGCGTAGGCGGCGAACGCTGTGGCCTGGCAGTTCATACCCTCGTGCAGGGTCATCGTCTCGTCGATCCAGGTGACGCTCTCCTCCCCTCCGATCGACCCGGCGGTGAGGGTGATGCCCGAAGGAGCGAAGAACGGGCTCAGTACCTGCAGCCGGCCTTCCCTGCCGAGGATCTCCGCCGTGACCGGCATGGACGTCACCATGGACGTGGACGCGAGACCGGTGGCGCCCCCGACCGTGGGCAGGAGCAGGTCGGCGCGGGCGTCGACCCCTGTGGAGGTCATCGCCCCGTGCGCGGTCACGGAGGACGGCGGGCCGATCACCGAGGACACGAACGAGATCGGGTACACCCCCGCGTCCAGCAGTGCACCTCCGCCGAGGTCGGCGTTCCACATGCGGTGTTCGGGCAGGAAGGGCATCGAGAAGCCGAAGTCGGCGCGCACCAGGTGCACCTCACCCAGCAGGCCATCGGCGAGCACCTGCCGGATGATGTCGGACTGCGGCAGGTACCGCGTCCACATCGCCTCCATGACGAGCACCCCAGCGGCCTGCCCCGCAGCGGTCATCTCGTCCGCTTCCGATGCCGTGCTCGCTGGCGAAGGAGTGCGTCTTCGCCGCGTCCCGCGCTGCCACGGCAACCACCCGCTGCGCCGTGTGGGAGTGGAGCGCCGTGACGAAGTTCCCGGCGATCCCGGTGCCGATCACGCCCCAACGGAGCGCCGGCACGGAAGCCGGGTCGATCAGCCGCGGTCCTGGCAGGGTGGGTGTCATCGGTGGCCTTCCTCGATCCTCGGCACGCACCACGGACGCTAGCAGCAGCGAAACGATGCGCCTGCGTGTCTTTGCGTAGCCGCGGCAAAGGGGGTTCCGGACTGTCGGTGGCCGCTCGTAGCGTGGCCGTCATGTCGCTCGATCACCTCACTTCGACCTTCACCGGCTCGCTCATCCTGCCGGGATCCGACGACTTCGACCAGGCAAGGCTGCACCACGGGATGCCCGGCGACCCGGCTGCCGTGGCCCGCGTCGCGGACACCGACGATGTGGTGTCCGCCATCTCCGCCGCCCGCGAGGGCGCCCTTCCCGTGGCCGTCCGCGGCGGGGGCCACAGCATGTGGGAGTCGGTGCCCGGCGCCCTCGTCATCGACCTTCACGCACTGAACGACATCGAGATCGACGAGGCGCCGACGGCCGACAGCACCCGCCTCGTCCGCGTCGGGGGCGGCGCGACCTGGGGCGAGGTCGCCGCAGAGCTGGGCCGGCACGGCCTTGCGATCAGCTCCGGCGACACCCGGTCGGTCGGCGTGGGAGGGCTCACCCTCGGCGCCGGCATCGGCTGGGTGGTGCGTTGTTGGGGGCTCGCTGTCGACCAACTGGTCGGCGCGCAGCTCGTCACCGCTGACGGGGAAGTGCTCGAGGTGACGGCTGCGTCCCACCCGGAACTGTTCTGGGGCCTGCGAGGCGGTGGTGGCAACCTCGGTGTCGTGACCCGGTTCGATTTCCTTGCGCACTCGCTGGCCGGGGTCGTGCACGCCTCCATCACCCTGGACGACACGGCAGGCCTGCCGACGCTGGTCCGCGCCTTCCGTGACGTCATGCGCGCGGCGCCGCGCGAACTGAACGGCTCCCTTGCGCGCACGCCGGCGATGGGGCCGCAGATGCCCAGCCGCATCATGATCGAGGCAGCGTGGGCGGGTACGGACGAGGTCGAGGCCGGCATCGCGCTCGCTCCCCTGCTCGCCCTGCCACAGGTGGTGTCAAGCGAGGTCAACCCGGTCGCGTACCTCGACCTGCTGCAGGAACCGCCGACGCCACCGCCCGGCATGCAGATGCCGACCATCGTCGACGAGAACGGCTGGTTCGAGTCGCTGGACGACGACGTGGTCGACGCCCTTGTGGCCGCGGCTGACGCTGCCGGGGCCCAGATGTTCCTCGTGCGCTGGCTGGGCGGGGCGTTCGGTGACGTCGACCCCGAAGCGACGGCCATCGCCTTCCGCAGCGCGGAGGCCTTCGTCGTGACAGCGGCGTTCGTCGCGCCGGATGCCGCGGAGAGCGAGGCCGACCGCGTCAAGGACGTACTGGCACCGTTCGTCGAGCACTCCCTGGGTGCCTACGGGAACTTCACCAACTCGGTGGCTCCGGGGATGTCCGGCCGGATGTACACCGAGCGGACACTGGCCCGGCTCCGCGCGCTCAAGGGCGAATGGGATCCGGACAACGTCTTCTCCCGCAACCACAACGTTGTCCCGGTGGCCTGAACCCGACCGGCAACACCCGACACAGGGTCAGACCGTCAGGGCGTGATCCAGACCTGCAGGCGTCCGGTCTCCGCCGGCGTCCTCGCCTCCACCTGGTCGACACGCTCCAGCCGGTAGCCCAGCCGCTGCGGGATCGCAGAACTGGGCAGGTTCGCCTCGTCGGTGTGGATCTCGACCCTGCTCACGTCGGGCAGGTTGAGCGCGACGGCCGTCAGAACCTCGACGGCCTCCGTGGCAAGGCCCGTGCCGGTCTGAGCAGCGTCCAGCCAGTAGCCGATCTCGATACCCCCGTCACCGACCCTGCGGTAGAGGCCCAGGCCGCCGATGATCGGCCCGTCGGCCGATGGCCGCACTGCGTACAGGTAGCTGACGCCGCTGACCCAGTCGGCTTCCGCGCCACCGCTGCGCAGATGGCGACCCTCCGGGTCGTCCGCCCACGGCACCCAGTCGCGCAGGTGCGTGGCGTTGGCGGCGACGGCAGCCTCGAACTCCTCTGCGTTCTCCACGCGGACGCGGGTCAGTTCGCCCCTGGTGAAGGCGATCCGGTTCGGCGGTGGGGTGAGCACGGGCTCCATCAAAGGCCCGGCAGGCTGCGTGCGCAACCCTGCACAATCTCAGCCGAGCTGAAGGGGCACCATCTCAGCCGAGGCTGAACGCCTCCGTGCCGCCCTGCTGGATCACAGCGGCGGCCACGTCGGCCGCCCGTGCGACAGCAACCTTCGGGCCGAGCCCGGAGAGCAGTCCGGACAGCAACCCTGCCGTCGCTGCGTCCCCGGCACCGGTCGTCGTCGACACCTGCGTCAGCGCCCTGGCCGGCGCGTCGAGCCGGGCACCGGCCCAGTCGTCCGGACGCAGGCCGCAGGTGGTCAACCGCTCCAGCCGACCGGCGTCGGCCGCGCCGAGCGCGATCCCGTCAGCGCCTCCGGTGACCATCACGATCCCGGCGCCAAGGCCGAGCAGTCGCTCGACCAGCGGGTCAACAGCCTCGGCGCCGAACGTCTCGGGCAGGTCGAAGATGCAGGCGAGGTCGTCATAGCTGGGGCTGAGGACGTCGGTGACCGGCAGAATCCGTTCGAGGAAGGACCGCCAGTCCACCTCGCCTGCATCCGAGCCCGGATCGATCCAGGCAAGGTCGAGGCTGGTCGCGACGCCGACGCCGTGCGCCCGCGTGAAGAGGTCCACGAGTGCCGCTCCGGCGTCTGCGCAGACGCCGGGCATCAGCGACGGGTAGCCGAAATGCACCAGGTCGATGCCGTCCAGCGACACGGCACCCAGATCCAGGGCCGCGTTGGACCCGGGGTAGTTCCAGAAGGCGCGATCCACCTGCGGCGACTCGAGCACGATGGTGTAGGACGAGCCGACAGCAACCGTCTGGGGGCGGAACTCGAAACCGGGGATCCGTCCGAGGTGTGCGGTGATGATCGCGCCAAGGTCATCGTCACCGACAGCGCCCCACCCGACCACCGGGACGCCCAGGACGGCAAGCACCCGGCCGGTGTTGGCGACGGCGCCGCCCAGTGCGATGGTGACCGGTCCGACCTGCCGCAGGGTTCCCGGCTCCAGCGTCGGTGGCTGCGAGAGCTGGGGTCGGATGTCGACGCACAGGTGCCCGACAACAGCTACCTTGCCCATCTGCGGCCCCCTTGCCGGCTCAGCCGACGTCCTCCTGGGCGTCGGACTGGTCGTCGGCGTGGGCGACGACCGGTTCGATCGGGTCCGCGGTCACCGGAAGGCTGGCCGCCGGCACGGGCGCGGAAAGGTCGATGGTGCGCACCGTCCGCGAGGCCAACGGCTTCGACACGTAGGTGGGCCGGGTGATCGGGATGGGGTCCCACAGGGAACCGACCGGCACGATCGGGACGCTGAGCTCGATGGAGTGCTCGTGGTCGGCGATGTCGTCGGCCGTCAGGGAGATCGCCACCGTCTCCTCGTCAGGGCATTCGCGGATCTTCGCGGCCCGGGCGGCAAGGTCGGCCCGCATCGAGCGGACGCTGAACCGCGCCACGACGAGGAACGCCGCAAGCAGCCCAGCCGGGATCAGGGCACCCCACCAGGCGCCGATACGGAAGACGGCAAGCGTGCCGACCAGTAGTTGCACGACGAGCAGGAAGCTCAGCACCCGGCGCCGGCGCTGCGCGGCCTGCAGGTCGCGGGCGTGCAGCTCGCGGAGCAGCGCGCGGCGGGTCAGCGGGGTCGACACGGGGGCGGAGCCGGGGTCGGCTTCTGCGAGGGAGGAGCCGCTGCGCACGATCGTCACCGACGGCGTGAAGGGGACGACCATGTCCGCGCCGTCATCGGCGGCGTCGTCGCCCCGGTGGCGCAACATGTAGGGCACCAGGTACATCAACCAGAACGCGGCGATGGCCGCGAAGATCAATCCGGTGAGTCCCACACCCCGAACCGTATTGGGCGGCCCGTCCCATCCGGCCCACCACTGGCGGAGTGTCGACGATTAGCCCTGCTCGTGCCCCTGTTGGCGACGTTCCAGACGCCCAAGGACGGCCTTGGGCACCCCGTCGGACTCCAGCACGAAGACGTCATGGTCGCGCCAGTCGCCGTCCACGTGCATGTAGCGCTCCCGCCGTCCCTCGTACCGCGCGCCGAGCTTGCGGACGACGGCGAGGCTGTTGCTGTTCTCCGGACGGATAGCGATCTCGATGCGGTGCAGCCCCAACTCGTCGAAGCAGTAGTCGGCGGCCATGGCCACCGCCATGGGGATGATGCCCCTGCCGGCCCAGCGCGGGTCGATCCAGTACCCGACCTGCGCCCAGCAGGCCGACCCGTGGGCGATGCCGGACACCGTCACCTGGCCGGCGAACACCGAACGGCCACCGGGCGGGGTGTAGTCGACGGCCCACGGCAGCATCAGCCCACGCCGGGCGCGTCCGGAGAAGGCGCTGACGAGTTGGCCGAAGGTCATGCCGGGTTCGGAGGCGCCGGGCGGACGGGTCGAGTCCCACGGCCGGAACCAGGATCCCGAGCGCCGACGGATCTCTGCCCACTCGGCCTCGTCACGGCGGCGCAAAGGGCGCAGCGTGACGGCCTGGTGGGTGAGGCGCACCGGCCAGAGGGAGCCTGCCATGGCGGCAGGCTAGTCCAGCAACCAGCAGGTCACATCCCCGTGGGCAGGGATCGGGACATCTGCGGGCGGCACCACGATGACTGCGTTGGCGCCTGCGAGCTCGGCAGCACCCGGCGCTGCACCGGTCAGCGGCGTGACTCCGCGGCTGGAGTGCTGTGCCAGCAGCAGCCGGGTGCGCACCGGATCGGCGGCCACCTCCTGCGTCACCGGGGCGGATGAGTCCTTCGGGGTCTCCGGCTCCTTCCCCGCCAGCTTCTGCACCAGCGGACGTCCGACCAGCAGGTAGGTCAGGTAGGCGGCCACGGCGTCCGGCGGGAGCACCAGCACGGGCGCCCGCTCCTCGCCGACCATCGCGAACAGCTGGCGGCCGGGCAGGGCGTCCACCTCAGCGACGTCGACAGAACCCTGGCGGGCGAGCATCGCCTCCAGTCCTTCGGTCACCCGGGTGACGAGGAGCACCAGGTCCGCCCGCACGAGCTGCTCGTCCAGCGCAATCCCGACGGCCCGCGGCTCGGTGCTGGCGACATGCCCGACGAACACCTGGACGCCGTCGTCGCGCAGCGTCGCTGCCAGCAGGGTCGAGGTCGCGTCATAGCTCTCCGAGAGCCGCGCCAGCGGCAGCCCCGGCGCCTTGAGGCTCTTGTCGGCCACCAGCACCACGACCCGCGGACGGGGCATCGCGAGCACCTTGTCGTGCCCGACCTCTGCGATCACTGCAAGGGTCCGCGGGGTGAGCACCGACCCCCTGGCCACCAGCTGGTCACCGTCGGAGACCCGGGAACCGGCCAGCCGCACGTTCTGGTGCACCTTCGCCTCGGTGGTGAACTGCACGTCGTCCTCGACGGCGAAGCCCTCGGCCAGCGGCATCACGGCGTCGGCTCCCTCGGGCAGGGGTGCTCCGGCCTCGACCAGCACTGCGGTGCGGGGCGCCAGCGGCGCATGCCGGTAGCCGCCGGCCTCGACCTGGTCGACGACCGGCAGGATGATCGGACGCAGCTTGCTTGCACCGACGAGGTTGGACGTCCGCACCGCGTAGCCGGAAGCGGTGGCGGCGGTGAAGGTGGGCAGGTCGATGTCGGAGACTATGGATTCGCAGAGGGTGAGACCGGCGGCGTCCAGCAGGTTGATCCCGAACGGACGCAGGGTCTCGACGTGGCCGAGCAGGAAGCCCCGGTGGTCATCGAGGGTTCGCAGCCCGGTCCCCCCCGGGTCCGGCGCACCCCCGAGGTACGAAGGCTCCGGGGCGGGCGGGGCAAGCACGATTTCATCCTTGGGTCGGTTGAGGAGGGGCATGCGCCTACGATAAGTCAATGCCAACCGGGCCCAGCGAAGGCCAGCCGCGCGCCACACCATCGGCCAAAGCCACGCTCCGTACACGCCTCCGCGCTGCCCGCGGCACCCGTCCCGCCGATCCGGGAGCGGATGACGCCCGCACCGTTCGCGCGCTCGCAGCCTGCGCCGGAGCCGCCGTCGTCGCCGCCTACGCCTCCATGCCGGAGGAGCCGTCGACCGTGGAGCTGATCGAGGCGCTGCGGCTCGCCGACGTGCAGGTGCTCCTGCCGGTGCTCACCGGCGGGTCGGACTGGGCCTGGTACACCGGCCCTTCAGGCCTCGTCCCCGGGCCGCGCGGCATCCGGAGTCCGGCCGGCGCGGCACTGGGGCCGGAGGCGCTGCGAATGGCCGACTGGATCTGGCTCCCTGGGCTGGCCGGAACCGCCAAGGGACACCGGCTGGGCACGGGTGGCGGGTGGTACGACCGTGCCCTCGCCTGGTCGAAGCCGTCGGCCCGTCTCGGGCTGCTGCTGTTCGACGACGAGGTGCTGGACGCCGTCCCGCTCGACCCCTGGGACCGCGACGTCCACGTCCTGGTCACCGAGCGGCGCAGGGTGGACTGCCCGGAATAGCGGAAGCGATTTACCGGTTTCACCAACGGCTGGGTACGATTCTCCCAGTCCGCAATCTCCGCAGGAAGTGACCATGCCCACCTATCAGTACCGCTGCACGTCGTGCGACACGGACCTGGAGGTCGTCCAGAAGTTCACCGACGACCCCCTCACCGATTGCCCCGAGTGTGACGGAAACCTGCGCAAGGTGTTCAACGCCGTCGGTGTGGTCTTCAAGGGCTCCGGGTTCTATGCCACCGACAACCGGCCCAAGGGCAAGGCGGGCACGGGCAAGCCGTCGGAGAAGTCGAGCGAGAAATCCGGGAAGTCGGAGAGCAGGCCGAAGTCGGAATCGAAGCCGAAGTCGGAATCGAAGCCCTCGTCATCCACAGGGGCCTCCAGCGCCGCCTGACCTTGTGGACGGCTGACGCCCGGCGACGGCGGCTGACGAGGATTGCCGTGTGCGATCCGTACCGTTCATCGAATCCCTGTTGCGCGCGCTGCGCTGGCACCGCCGTTGGTTCGCGGCGGTGTTCGCCGCCCTCGCCGTGCTGGCCGTCCTGAACACGTTCTCGGGCGCCGAGGCGTCGGGTGCGCCCACCGTGGTGGCAGCCCGCAGCATTCCCGGCGGGACGCCGGTGGTGGCGGGCGACCTGCGGCTGGTGCGACTGCCCCCGTCAATGCTGCCCGACGGTGCGTTCAGCGATCCCGCCGCCGTGATCGGCCACACCGTTGTGATCCCGGTGCCGGAAAGAGGCGTCCTGACGCCGGCCACCTTGCTCGAATCGGGCGACCATGTGGCCGTGGGCAGGGTCGCGCTACCGGTGCGGTTCGCGGAAGCCGCGGCGCTTCCACTGTTGCATGTCGGGGCACACATCGATGTGCTCGGAGCTGCGGCGAATGGCTCGGACTACGGTGTTGTGGCCTCCGATGTGCGGGTGGTTGCCATCCCCGCACCCAGCGAGGGTGGGGTGCTCGGCGGCAGCCAGAACGCGCTTGTGCTGGTGGAAGTCGACAGCAGCCAGGCCGCTGCGATCGCCGCTGCTGCGTCCGTCTCAGCCGTGAGTTTCGCGTTGAGGTGACGCGACACCTGCCTATCCTCGGGTATCTGTGGGGGGAACAAGCGAGGAGGACAATGAAGGGCTTCAAGGATTTTCTGCTGCGGGGCAACCTGATCGAACTGGCGGTCGCGTTCATCATGGCTGCCGCATTCGGCGCAGTGGTGACGAGCTTCACCCAGCTCATCATGGACATCATCGGCAAGGTCGGTGCACAGCCCGACTTCAGTGCCGTTGCGATTGCCGGGGTCAACGTGGGCAGGTTCATCACGGCCGCCGTGGCATTCCTGATCATGTCGGCCGTCGTCTACTTCGGCATCGTGAAGCCCTACGAAATGTTCAAGAAGCTCGGCGCCAGGCAATCCGCTCCCGACGAGGCAGGAGCGCCGACGTCGGAGGAGCTCCTCTCCGAGATCCGCGACCTGTTGAAGGCGCGGGCCTGATCAGGATCCATGGGCGGAGCCGCAGCTAGGACCCGTGGTGCGGGGGAACCTCACGCATCAACCGCTCCTCGTCCGGGTTGAGCCTCGACCGCCCTGACGGGGGGCGCACCTCAAGTGTGGTGAGCTGGAGCAGCTCCCTCGTTGCGCGTAGCGCTGCGGCGAGTTGGGCCGCGCCACAACCATCACGAAGCGCCGCCGGCACTGCGTGGGGCCACGCCGACTCGGCAGCAGCCCGCTCTCGTGCGTGCTCGCCCACCCGGGACGCCGGCCAACCGGCGGCCTCCAGTCCATCGACGAGCGACTGCGGGTCGGGCCGTCCCGGTTCGGCAAGCTCCAGCTCATCCCCGGTGAGGGCGAAGCCGAGGGCTGCCTGCCAGCGGGCCGTCACGGGTACTGCCGCGGTTCCCCGGCGTCAGCGAGTTCGAGCTCGCCGGTCACAGCGACTCGGGAGTCGAAGTGCCATTCACCGCGCACGACGAGGGCCTGGGCCTCCCGCAGCGACGGCACGACGGTGACCAGGCGGTCGAAGTCCTGGACCAGCCGGTAGTACTTGGGGTCGAGGTCGATCTCCGGAATGCGGGCGACCTGGGCCTGCAGCCGGCCATCGACCCCCAGGTCGAACACATCGGAACGCAGCAGCAGCAGCTCGTTGGTGGTCTTGACCGGCAGGAACCGGTCGCGGCCGACGGCGATCGCCGTCGCACCGGGGAAGACCTCGATCGCAGCGCCCATGGCGCTCTCGAGCTGGACGACCTTCGGCGAGCTCGCGTCCGCCGGGTCGACGGTCTTCTCGTTGCGGATCAGGGGTAGCCCCAGCACGCCCTTGCGCTCGGTGAGGATCGACCGCAACTGGGCGAGGTCAAGCCACAGGTTGTTGGCGTGGAAGTACGGGTGGCGGTGCTCGTCGGTGAAGAAGGCCATCTCCTCGGGCGCGGTCTGGGCGGTGTCACGGAGGATCAGCTGGTCGTCGGCGATCCGGACAGCGAGGTGGCCGCCCTTGCGGTCGTTGATGGTGCGCGGGCAGACCTCGGCGGCGTAGGGCGCCCCGGAGGCTGCGAACCAGCCGGCCAGCCGGGCGTCGGGGGCCGCGCCGAGGTTGTCGCCGTTGGCAACGGAGGCATAGCGGAAGCCCGCGTCGAGAAGGGCGTCCAGCAGTCCGGTGCCGAGCATGGCCGGGTACAGATCGCCATGACCGGGCGGGCACCACTCGAGCGTGGGGTCGGCGGGCCACGAGACCGGGCTCAGGTCGCTGGCGAGGATCTTGGGTTCCGCGTTCTGCAGGAAGTCCAGCGGCAACCCGTCCACCGCGAGGCCGGGGTGCCCGGCGAGGTGCGCGAGGGTGTCGTCGGTGGTGCGGAAGCTGTCCATGAAGACGAGCGGCAACCGTGCGTCGTAGTGCTCGCGGGCGTAGCGGACCTGGTCGACGATCAGGTCGAGGAAGTTCTTGCCGTCACGCACGGTCAGCAGGGACTTGGCGCGATCGAGGCCCATCGAGGTGCCGAGACCACCGTTGAGCTTGATCATCACGGTCTGCTGCAGGGCTGCGCGGGCCGCCTCGTCGCTCACGTCAACCTGGTCGAGTTGCGGCGGGTCGAGCAGCGGACGGATGGAGTCCTCCCTGATCAGGCCGGTGGCACCGGAGGCGCAGAGCCGCCAGTAGTGAGCGAAGTTGTCGATCGCAGCCTGGCTGATGCCGGCCGCCTGCATCTTCTGCAGGCATTGCTCGAGTGAGTTCTCGTTCATGCACCGAGCCTATCGGCGGGCCTCCAGCGGGCAATCGATCCCAGGTGGGGACGAGACACGCGAGGCCGCTTGGCGAAATAAAAGAGAGTGACGCACCGCGAAGGGCTTAGAAGCCGTCTACCCACCCCCAGGAGACAACATCGTGTGCGTCACTCTCGAATCAGACTGTATCGGACGGCGACGCCAAATCAAACTGGATCTGACAACTCACGGCTGACCCACAGGAACCGATAACCCGGGTTAAGCACGGGCCACCCGCGCGGGGGACGGGAGCGGACGCGATAGGCTGATCCAGCCCCGATTGCGGGCGTGAGGCCCCATAGCTCAGGGGATAGAGCAGAGGTTTCCTAAACCTTGTGTCGCAAGTTCGAATCTTGCTGGGGTCGCCAAGCACGCTGAGCGTGACATATGCTTCTGACAAGCACAAACGAAGGCTCCGCGAGGAGCGTCCAAGTGGTCACGAGACGACACAGATGGTCGCTCATATCCAGAGATGTAGCACGTATGTAGCACGCCGTGCGATATCTCCAGGCTCCCGGAGCCTCCCGGTCAGGAGGCGAGATGGGCAGGAGAGGCTTCGGCTACCTCAGGAGACTGCCTTCCAAGCGCTACCAGGCGAGCTACGTCGGCCCGGATCTCGCCCGACATGTCGGCCCCACCACCTTCAGAACCAAGGGCGACGCTGAGACCTGGCTGGCTGATGAGCGACGCATTGTCGAGTCCGGCCAGTGGCGATCGCCGGTTCGGCGACAGGCTGAGGTGGCGCGGACAACCCAGTCCGAGACACTTGAGGAATACGCCCAGCGCTGGCTGAGCCAACGTCGCGTCAAAGGCGAACCGCTGCGGGCCAGCACCGTCGTCGACTACGAACGGGCGCTGCGGCTCTACATCAATCCGCACCTCGGTGGTCGGCGCCTTATCGAGATCAGTCGCGCAGACGTACGTCGCTGGCACAGCATCCAGCTGCAGAAGGTGTCCGATCGGCCGAAGTCCAAGGCATACGCCGTGCTCAGGACGATCATGAACTCCGCCGTCGAGGAAGAGCTGATCGATGTGAGCCCGGTGAGTATCCGCGGCGCCGGCGTGACGCGTCGCAAGCACGGCGTTGACCCCGCAACCCTGGACGAACTGCGGATCATCGTCGAGGCCATGCCGGAACGGTTGCGCCTCATGGTTCTGCTAGCCGCCTGGTGCGCACTGCGCTACGGAGAGTTGGCCGAACTCCGCCGCAAGGACGTCGACCTGGCCAACGGCGTCGTGAAGATCCGCAGAGCCGTCAGCTTCACACCAGGAGGCGCGACCGTTGGTCCGCCCAAGACGGACGCCGGCATCCGGGAAGTGGCCATCCCGCCCCACCTGCTAGATGTCGTTCGTGACCACCTCAAGGAACATGTCCGACCTGCCCAAGACAGCCTGCTGTTTCGCAGCGACTCCGGCGGCCACATGTACGAGTCGGTGGTCTACAAGCGCTGGAACGCCGCAAGGAAGGTCGCCGGGCGCCCCGATCTGCGCTTCCACGACCTTCGCCACACCGGGGCGACTCTGGCTGCCCAGGCCGGAGCCACCACCGCCGAGCTACAGGCACGCCTGGGCCACACCACCTCTGACGCCGCGATGATCTACCAACACGCGGCCAAGGGCCGGGACCGGCAACTAGCGCGGGAGCTCTCCAGGCTCGCCGCGGGTGACTAACAAACGCGCGATCATGCCGATCTGCGGATGTTTGGAGAGTGTCGTCGACAGCGGACGCACTTAGGTTTCCGTCGGGGACGGCTTGCCGACCCAGCAGGACTGTGTCCGTCAGATGACGGTCGATGCAGCGACGATCGTCAGCACTCGAGCGCTGGGCGCGAATCGACAAGTGACACGAAGCCCCTTGGTGCTCGCTGCCGGCGTCAGGGCGGAGCTTGGTTAGCTCTGCAGCCTTTGGATCGACGGCACATCGTCTGTGGAGTGGGAGCGCCGCGGCGTCAACGGGCGCTCCTGGGTATGGCGCGACGACATCGCCCTGTGGCTTCCTGTTCAAGGCAGGTAGCCCGAAGCCATTACGACGACCAAACCCGTCGAGATGCTCCCGTCCCACCCACCTCCTGCCTCTCGTCGTAGTGGCCTCGTTTACAGCGGTCGCCGACAGACAGATGTTTGGTCGCTAGCGACGAAGGTCTCTGCAGGGCACTCCGTGATCAGCGGCCCATGCCTCGACGCGCCGCTGATTTGCGGGGCCCCAATTGGGGCTGATTAGGGTCCCGTCGGCCTGGATCATGTCGGCCTCAGCAACTCCAAAGTGGTGAAGCAAAGCAGAGGCCACATCATGCACTGCAGCCATGCGCCCTCGCGGAGTGTCGCAAGCGGTCAGATCGGCAGTCACCTGCGTCCTGACTGGTCGACGGACGAGACGCGTGTTGGGCATTCGCCGAAGCCGTCCGAAAGCGGAGGTGTGCAGGGTCAATGGCGTCGGATACGACCGACTCAGCTCACCACTGTCCAGCAGGCCTGCTTGAACGTCGACCTCTCCCCATGCGCCTGCCTGGTGGAGAGTCCAACAGAGCGCTACATCCAGCACGATCGACGTGTCGTCGACAAGCGTCATCAAGCCCACCTCGCCAGCTTTCGCCTCTTCAGCGGTGTTGAATCCGACGGGCGTTGCAGCGAAACAGCGACCGTCCGCGTACAGCTCAAGGTATCCGTAGTGGGGGTCCGTTGCTTCGGCGTCCACTCGGCCACTTGAGCCTGTGAATGTGACCCGACCCGGAGCAGGGAATCCGATCCCATCGAGATACATTTGGCGCTCCAAAGGCGAGTAGAACCCATAGCCGCGGTACCAGTTCCTGATCTCCTCCACCATCGCCCCGTTGAGACGTGTGCCCGCTAGCGACTCGGGAGTGGTCGCGACGTAGAGCCAAAGGCCAGAGGTGAGGCCTAATTGGTCAGCCCCAGCCTCGACCACATCGCTGATGGCGACCTGGTGATCGACCCGCGCCAGGCTGCGACGCCGATAACGGTCTGCAACCTCCGTCTCGTCCATCCAGCGGGTGTCAGCCCCATGTCGAACCGGGAAGTAGAGAGGCCGTCGAGCTTCGCCTGGGCCACCGGTGACTGCGTGCGGGCCAAGCTCGCTCGGAGGCACGACAATGGCCATGTAGCTCTTGCCTGAAGCTGACGAGACGGCGATGACGTCGATCCTCGGCGTAGGCGCCGCATAGTTGCTCAGCACGACACGAAGGCGCTGTTCGAGGGAGGCCGCATCCGCCACTGACGGGTTTGTCTCTACCGCGACGCCATGCTCCTCACGAACGCCGATCACGAGCAGTCCACCCCTGTGGTTGGCGAACTGGCACACGTCTTTCGCCCACTCTTGCTCTGGCCTCCAGTCCGATCGCCCTCGGCTCGAGGAACCTTGTACGGTCGACTCAGACTGATCGCTGCTGTCAGGGCCAACCGCTGGACGACCCGTCGCTGGCAGGTGCGGCTTCACTTTGAAGTCGAGCAACTCCCCTTCGCGGGCCCCAAGTGGTACGAAGCTTTGGATCGCGTCCTCGGTCACTCCTGAGGCGTCGAGGGGCCCACCGATGAGCGCCTCGAGAGCAGGTTCTCGCCAGATTGCCATGAGGTAGTTCTACCTGAAGCGCTGACCGCAAGTTTGAGCTGTTCGCAAACTGCCTGCGGGGAAGTTGCGGCGCCCCCTCTCTAGGTTCGTGGTTGCCCCTTACCTTGGCTCTCAGTTGCCGTGGCCAGCGAGGCGGGCGATGGCCCTGCCGATAGGCGTCGCTGCCCCCGGCAACGACTGGTGCGCCATGAGTCCCGGGATGCGACCCGGCCGGAACATCCGACTTTGCCGCGCAAAGGGCGCTACGGATTGGGCGGCGATGATCTCGAGTCCTGCTCCCACGGACATCCCAAAGCATCAAGCCAATCCAGCTCATCCTCTGTCGGCGCCGCCACGATGACCCACGGCTCATCGTCGCCACAGACCCAAGCCACTGTCTTGCCGCGAGCCCGCATCTCCGAGCCAGCGCCGGGCCATACCCAGCGGTCGCAGGGCAAAGCGGCTGTCAAATCCTGGATCCGCTGCCCGTCGGACGCGGCGAGTTGGCCACTGCGGTGACAGGGCATCGACCACACCGCCTCAAAGGCCGCGTGATGCAACCAGAACGCCGCTTCGTCCTCGGCCAAGCGCATCCAGGGCTCACCTGCCTCGTTCTCGCGTTCAAGGAAGACGCCGTCACGATGACGCCGTCCCCACAGCCAGACTCCCTGGTTCTCGACGACGAGAACCTCCGCGTCCGGATCATTCACACCTAGCGCTGCGAGGTTCTGCCGCAGGAACGGCTGGACGGCCTGCTTTGGATTGTCGTGCGGCCCGGCGTCCGCCGCGAACCAATCATTGACGTAGTCGTACCAGGCCCGATCTGACGGCGGGTCATCCTCGCCGGTGTGACCCCGTGACTCCATGCCCGCTATTGAACTACTCATGGCGCCCGCTGGTGCGAGGCCCCTCAGTTTCGATGCGACGTAGGCCGAACGTCCTGAACTGCCGCGCTGCGCACGGTCGATATTGCCGATGAGGGCGCCTCACGGGAGGACTCCTGACCGGACCTCGACAGGGAAGATCAGCAAGGCATGTCGGCGCGGAACGGTCGGTGGGGACACCATTCCCATGACGGAGAGTTGATCTCCTCCCCTTAGGCGTGGAACGACTCGAGCGGAATGAAGCGAGAGTGAACCGAGAAGTTGCGAACTGGCTTCCTCAAGCCGGTCGCCGCGCGCCTTCTCGCTACCGAGGACCACCTGAACACTGCATCTGGGAGTCCTGCTCCACCTCGCTTTCGCACCCGTCGAGCTGCCACATGGGACGAATCACGATCGCGGTGCAAGACTGGCAGGGAGCAGGAGGATCGCATTGTTCTACGTTATTTCGCCACCCGAGGCGTCCGATTGGCTTGTCGATAGGGATGTTTTGGTGCAGTGGCTTGAGCAGGGCTGGCCAGGCGTGGTGGTCGAGTTCGACAGCTGTTTGCCGACGCGTGACGTCGTTTGGCGGATTGCGATGCCCGAAGGGGAGTTTGAGGGATCGCAGGATCGCGAGGGTGAGGCTCAATACCTGGACGGTCCCGTTGCCACGGTGGTTCGCTACGCGCGGTGGTGGCGCGAGCAGGTTCCGGAATCTCAGGCTCTCGTGCTCTACGACGAGACCTACTCGACGATGATTCCGCTCGATCCGGGGGTCGCGGAAGAGGACCTGCTAGTCGCTCTCGGATGATTACGGCTCGCTCAAGAGGCGCCTCCACGTGCCACCGTGTGGATTACTAATCCGGCCAGCCGGGCAAGCAGGCTTCAATCGAAACGTCCTGTACTGCCGCGCCGCGCGCGGTCGTTGCGTGACCATTCCCCGTCCGTGACGGGCTAGCTAGGGCCAGATGTTGTGCAGCTGGAGGCGAATACTTGGTCTTGACTTGCTCCACTCGTCGAGGCATCGATGGAGCTCAGGTTCGCTGCCGGCGAGTCCGATGACGGACTGTTCGCTGCGTACCCGCTCATGGTTGTGCCGGGTATCGGCGTTCCCGTGTGAGCAGTCGGCGCACATCACCTGGATACCTGACCAGTCGTCGACACCCAGGTTGGAACTCCGCACAAGGTCGAAGAGGACGGCAATGTCCCCGTCGGTGGCGCCAGTGACAACCAATTGGCACGTCGGCGCCCCAGAGTCGACCAGTTTGGCCAACTCATCGAACACCGACACCTCACGCTCACCCAGCATCCGGGTCCCTTTGGGCTCTCCGTCGTGGAGCACAACATCGCCGAAACGGTGTCCCGACTCGGGTAGCGGGACGTTCTGGATCACGGCGTGTGCAGGGCTCAAACGCCAGCACCAAACCACCTCCGTGTCGCCGAACCGCGGTAGCTGCTGAACCGAAAGGCTGGGGCGATCCGGGTTCAAACGGACGGGCGCCTGCCCGAACCCACTCTCGATGGGCCCAGACCCCTCATCAAGTCCGGTAATGCCATACGCGCTCCACGCTCGTCGAGCGGTTGCCCAATCACCCAAAGCTGTGGCCGCGATGCCAAGGTTCCAAGCTGCCGGGTTCGCATCGCCGAAGTCGGCGCCTATCTCAGGATTGAACAAGCTCATGGCTCGTTCGTTTCGGCGGGCGCACGCTGGCCAATCCTGAACAGCCTTCGAGTGCAGGCCAGCCTCGAACCAGGCGTAGTAAGAGTCGGGACGGCACGGGTCATCTCTTCGGCGCACACGCCCGCAGACTCGACGTCGCCGCGGTCGTTGGCCGCCATCCAGTCGGCCCAAATTTGCTCCGCTTCGCGCTCCGGCTCATCCTCCACGAGAAGAG
>CAWCWL010000004.1:0-18575 GCA_963799235.1 uncultured Actinomycetota bacterium
GGCTATATCGCCACCGACAACACCCAGGCGTTGTACGACGACCCCGACCGGCACCGCTCGATCCTGGAACGCATCCCGGCCGGTCGCTGGGGTCAGCCATCCGATCTCGCGGGGGCGACGGTGTTCCTGGCATCCGCTGCCTCCGACTACGTCAACGGCATCGTCCTGCCGGTCGACGGGGGGTGGCTCGGGCGATGATCGGCTCACCGGTTGCCACTTCAGCCCTGCCGCAGCTCTGCGTGGGCACAAGCCCCCTCGGAGGCATGGCCGCGCTCTACGGCTACGACGTGGACAGCTCCACAGCTGTCGCCACAATCCGGACCGCCATGCAGCGTGGGTTCCGGTTTCTTGACACTTCGAACGAATATGGGGCCGGTCGAAGCGAGTTGCGCATTGGCCAGGCGATGCGGCTGGAGGGACCCACCAGCCCCCCGGTGATCCTGGCGTCGAAGGCAGATCCAGCTGCGGGCGAGCGAGTCTTCGACGGGCACCGGGTTCGCGAGTCCTTCAACGAAAGCGTCGCCCGGCTGGGAGTCGAACGTTTGCCGGTGTATTACCTGCACGATCCGGAACGATTCGACTTCGCCGAGATGATCGCGCCGGCAGGCGCACTGGCCGCTTTGAGAGGCCTGAAGGCGGAGGGCAAGGTCGACCTGATCGGGGTCGCGACGGGCGATCTCAGCATGGCTCGTGCCTTCCTGGAGCTCGGCGATCTTGACCTGGTCCTGATTCACAACCGGTTCACCTTGCTGGATCGCTCGGCCACTGACCTGATCGACGAATGCGTAGCTGGTGGTGTTGGATTCATCAACGCTGCGCCGTACGCGAGCGGAATGCTGGCCAAAGCGCTGAGCCAATCACCCCGGTACCAGTACGGTGCCGCCGATCCCTTGGTGGTTGACACCGTGACCTGGCTTCACGAGACATGCGAACTCGCGGGTGTTCCGCTGGCGGCGGTCGCGCTCCAGTTCTCCACCCGCGATGCGCGGATCACATCCACTGTGGTGGGGGTGAGCGATCCTCGACGGATTGAGGAGCTCGCAAGGAATGCCACGCTTTCCATCCCTGACGAGCTCTGGCTGCGCGTTGCAGACCGGTTGGGGTAGGAACGCTTGTTGGCTGCGGTCGAGTCGCCCGAGTGGCTACCGATCGACCCGGGCGTTGCCGCCCCGGGCCAGTTGCAGGACCTCCGCGGCCGTGGCCATCGAGGTGTCGCCGGGGGTCGTCATGGCCAGCGCGCCGTGTGCCGCACCGAGTTCAACGCTGCTGGCCAGGTCTGCTCCGCTGAGCAGTCCGTAGATCAGGCCGGACGCGAACGAATCGCCGCCGCCGACCCGGTCCAGGATGTCCAGGCCCGTTCGGTGGGTCGCCTCCAGAAGGCCGGTTCCGGCGGACCAGGCGACCGCGCCCCAGTCGTTGACCGATGCCGAGTGCACCGTGCGCAGCGTGGTCGCGATCACGGCGAGATTCGGATAGGCAGCCGCGACCTGATCGATCATGGCCCGGAAGCCCTCGATCGGGAGGGTGGCGAGATTGTCGTCCACACCTTCGACGCCGAAGCCAAGAGCTGCGGTGAAGTCCTCCTCGTTGCCGATCAGCACGTCCACATGGGTAACGAGCTCACGGTTGACCTGCTGCGCCCGCTGCTGGCCCCCGATCGTCTGCCACAGGCTTGGGCGGTAGTTGAGGTCGTAGGACACGATCGTGCCGTGCTTCTTCGCGGCGATTACCGCGGCGAGAGCGGTGTCGGCGCTCTGCTCGCTGAGTGCCACGTAGATGCCTCCGGTGTGCAGCCAGCGGACGCCGACCTCGCCGAACAGCCGGTCGAAGTCGACCTGGTCGGGACGAAGCTGGGAGATCGCGGTATGGCCGCGGTCGGAGACTCCCTTGCCGCCGCGGACGCCAAACCCGCGCTCGGTGAAGTTGAGGCCGTTGCGAACAGTGCGTCCGACGCCGTCGGAGGCGGCCCAGGAGATCCAGCGGGGGTCGACGCCGCCGGCGAGAATCAAGCTCTCGACAAGGTGCCCCACCTCGTCATCGACCAGCGCAGTTACCACCGCGGTCGGGAGGCCGAAAACCCGGGAAAGGCCACGAATGACGTTGTACTCACCACCACCCTCCCAGACGGCGAAGCTACGGGCGGTGCGGATGCGCAGGTCTCCCGGATCCAGGCGGAGCATCACCTCGCCGAGAGCGACCGCCTGGTAGGCGCACTGCGCGGCCGGACGCGGTTGCAGGGTGGTGTTCAACATGGCCAGACCGCCTTTGGGAAGCTGGAAGCAGCAGCGACAGCCTCTCTGCAGAGCCGCTCGATCGTGCGGAAGTCGCCGGCGTGGATCGCAGGTGCGGGAACCATCCACGAACCGCCGACGGCGGCAACGTTGGGCAGAGCAAGGTACTCGGCGACGTTTTCCGGCGACACTCCGCCGGTCGGGATGAACCGCACCCGCGGGAAGGGGGCGCCGAGCGCCTTGAGTGCCGCCGGGCCACCGTAGGTGTTGGCCGGGAAGTACTTGAGCGTGGTCAAGCCCGCGTCCAGCGCGGCGATGATCTCCGTAGGGGTCACCGCTCCCGGAAATACGGGCAGGCCATACTCCTGGGCCCGGCGCACCACCTCAAGGCTGAACCCGGGGCTGACGATGAAGCGGGCGCCCGCCTCCGCCGCCCGGTCCACCTGGCCGGAGGTCAGCACGGTTCCCGCACCGACGAGCAGCTCGGAGTTGGAAGACATCGCGCGGATCGCGTCCACAGCGGCGTCAGTACGGAAGGTGACCTCAGCGACCGGGATGCCGCCGACAACCAGCGCCTCGCCGAGAGCCGAGGCACGAGCGGCATCGTTGAGCACCACCACCGGGAGGATCCGCCAGCTGGTCGGCTGCATGAAACCCCTTCCCTTGCGTTTCGCCCTGCGCAACGCTACGCTTCTGTCAGCGGAACAACTATCGCTACTGCCACCACGCTTCGCAAGTGCACTCGCTCTCCGTGAATCATGCTCGTTAGCAGCCCTGCCGACAGAAGGGCGCGTTCGATGGTCAAGGCCCTGAATGGTCACCCGGTCGAAGCCGTAGATCGAGCCCTCGGTTTGCTCGTCGTGTTGGCCGACGCAGGCCCCGATGGAGCGCCCCTCGGCGGCCTTGCGGAGCTCGCCGGGATCAACAAATCCACCGCTCATCGCGCGCTCGCGACCATGCGCCTGCGGGGATTCGCCACGCAGGATGTGGAAGGCGGGGTGTACCGGTTGGGCCCGGCTGCCTACGAGCTGGGAGACCGCGCGCTGGACCCCCACAATCTCGCTACGGCGCTTCACCCGGCGCTCGTGGCCCTCTCACGGACGGCCGAAGAACTCGTACACCTCGGAGTGCTCTCCGGCGATCGGGTGCTCTACCTGGACAAGGTCGAGCCCGACCGGGCAATTCGAGTGTGGTCAGCCATTGGACAACAGGTGCCAGCCGCGACTACCGCACTGGGTCGCGCGCTTCTCGCCGCCCGAAACGTTCCCGACGAAATGCTTGATGGGTACCTGCGGAGCCTCCCCGAAGGGCGGCACGTCACGCCCGAACGGCTACGAGAGTCGGTCGCTCTCGCCCGAAGGTACGGCTACGCCGTGGAACTCGGGGAGAACGAGCCCGACGTCGCCTGCATCGGCACGGCAATCATGCACGGCGCGTCGGCCGTCGCCGCCCTATCGATCACGGCGCTCGCCGACCGCATGACCGAACAGCGGCAGCTGAGACTCGTTCAACAAATCGTCACCGAGGTTGCTCCCCTCCTGCCGCACCAGCTATCCCTCGTCCCTGGTCTCACGAGCAGGAGGCCCTACTCGACGCCCCCGGACGCACGAACTGGTCGTGGCCCGAAGGGCACCCCGCCGACAGATCCGTAAACAGCGACCGAACCGCGCATCACAATCACCCCCAGCTGACTCAGCGGTCGACGGCAGCGCCGCGGCGCCGTGGCGGTCATCTCGGCCCAGACCCTCGCCGACGATGACCTCACCGCGAGGAACTCGTGGGAGGAGCGCGACCGCATCGGGTTGGCGGACAACGAGAGCGCCCTATCGACCGATGGAGTGGTGACGGTCAGGCTGGCACCGGTGTCCTGGACGACTGTCCTGCTCGGCCAACCGGAGGCACTCATTGCAACATACGTCACATGTATGATCTACTGGCAAAAGCACCGCCAAAGTGGGTGGTGAAGTCGTCAACGACGCGACCAGAAGGGACGCGACAATGTCAGCAAAGCAACGCCGCTTCACCCGGCTGACCGCAGCAGCCGCGGGCCTCGCGCTGATTGCGGCCGGTTGCTCCAGCGGAGGTAGTGGCAACAACTCCAGCGCATCCGGTGAACCGAGCGCTGCACCACGTTTCGGATTCCCCGCCCCCGAGCAGATCAAGGACAGCCCGATCACCATCTGGGTGGACGCCGACCGTTCGGCTATCGCCGAGGCGTTCCAGAAGGACAACCCCGACATCAAGGTGAACATCGAGACGTACGACGGCAACTCCGGCGGTACCAACTCGTTCCAGACCAAGGTCGCACTCGACGACGCAGCCGGCGAAGGCTGGCCCGACGTCGTCTGGTCGGGGCAGGTGAACGACGCCAGCTGGGCCGCGAAGGAGCAGAACGGCGTTCAGGCTTTCGCCGCGCCGCTCGACCTTGGCGTCACCGACAAGGGCTGGCTTGACGGCTACACCGCGCACGCGTTGGACCCGGTCACGGTCGACGGCCACGTCTACGGTGCCCGCGACAACCTCGCGCCCGTGGTGTTCTGGTACGACAAGGCCTTGTTCGACAAGTTCGGCTACGACGTCCCCGAGACCTGGGAGGACTACCAGGCGCTCAGCGACAAGCTTGCAGCCGACCACCCTGGATACGTCCTCGGCTCGATCGGTGACCCGTTCACCGCGGTGCTGACCGACATGTGGGCCGCTCAGGCGCCGATCTACACGGTCGACGGCAACACCTTCACGGCCAACTTCAAGGATGACCACACGACCCGCATGATCGCCCTCCTTGACCACATGTTCGCGAACGGCACCTTGACGCTGGATGGACTGTTCACGCCCGACTGGGCGGCGAACCACAAGGGCAAGGTGCTCGGCATCCCCGGACCGACCTGGTTCATCGGAGGGGTCATCCAGAACCCTGACAGCCTCGCCGCAGCGAAGGGCACCTGGGCTGCCGGCGCTCCGTTGCACTGGAAGGGCGAAGACGTCAACACCGGCAACGTGGGTGGTGGCTTCTGGTACGGCTCGAGCCACTCGAAGAACCTTGCAGCAGTGGGCAAGTTCCTGCAGTACGCGACCAGCGGCCCGCAGTCCGTCAAGCTCATCACCGGCCTGCCGGCGTACGCGTCAACCGCGAGCGACTGGTTGGACTCACAGGTCGCCAGCGGATTCTGGGCCGACTCGGACAAGTTCAAGGACGTCGTCACGGGCGCATCCAGCCACATCTGGGCAGGATGGGGAGCGACGCTCTCCTTCAGTTCCGAGCCTGCCTGGGCTGAGATCGTGGCGCCGGCTCTCGCCAAGGGAGACACCATCGCCTCGGTCGCTGACAAGTGGCAGAAGCGGTACGAGAACGACGCCAAAGTCAACGGCTACGAGGTCAACGAGGTCAAGTAGAGAAGACAAGAACCATCTCTAACAACGAGACAGCATCTCTCGCTGCCGCCCCTTCACAGGGGCGGCAGCGCGGGACAGGCCGGCGCCCACAGAGCCGAACCGGCGCCCAGGCCTACATCGGCTACACGTTCTCGAGTGGCTACGTTCTGCTGCTTCTGGCCTTCGGTATCGGGCCGATGCTCTACGCGCTGTACCTCGCTTTCACCAAGCGCGGACAGTTCGTCGCATTCGACAACTTTGCCAAAGTGTTCGGCGATTTCCGATTCTTCCCGGCCGTGCAGCACGTTGCGCTCTTCGTCGCCATCTGGCTGGTGAGCCTCCTCGTGCTCGTCGTCGTGCTGGCGCTCATCGTCCACGCCGTACGCGTCAGGTGGGTGTCCGCTACGACCCGATTCCTGTTCTACATCCCCGGAGCGTTTGCAGGGTCGGCGAGTGTCCTGCTCTGGCTCTTCCTGCTCGACCCGAGCGTGAGTCCTATTGCTGTTCTGCTGCAGCAATTCGGATTCGATAGCTTCATCACAACGGTCGCCCAAACCAACCTTCCGGTGATCTTCACGATCATC
Source organism: uncultured Actinomycetota bacterium (assembly GCA_963799235.1). Lineage (GTDB taxonomy): Bacteria > Actinomycetota > Actinomycetes > Propionibacteriales > Propionibacteriaceae > Propionicimonas. The sequence continues at coordinate 6,188 of CAWCWL010000004.1, forward strand.
GCGTTCTGGGCCGGTGCCGGCGGATGGATCATCATCATGTACGGCGCGCTCAACACGATCTCAACCGATGTGATGGAGGCCGCCAGCATCGACGGTGCCGGGCCCCTGAAGACGGCGTGGTATATCCAGATCCCGCTCATGCGAAAGTGGATCGTCTACATGACCATCGTCTCGCTCGCCGCCGGAAGCCAGTTGTTCGTCGAGCCCAGGGTTCTCAGCCAGGCGAGTCGGGGCGTTGTCCCGAAGGACTATTCGCTCAATCAGCTTGCCTACCAATTCGCTTTCGGTACCCAATCGGACTACAACGGGTCGGCGGCGATTTCGATCCTCCTACTGGTCGTCGCGGCGGGCCTTGCAGCCATCTTCGTCTTCAGGGGAGGACTCTTTGACCGCGACTAGTCTCCGCGTCGTTCCCTCAGCGCTGGCTCCCGCGCGTTGGCTTGGGCGCGTTCTCGTAATTGCCGTTCTCGTGTTCTTCAGCGTGTTCTTCGTGCTGCCCCTGGCGTGGCTGTTGCTTGCGCCGACGAAGTCCCAGGCTCAACTCAATGGCGCCAACGGTGAGCTGCCGTTCAGTTTCGGGTCCTTCGATCAACTCGCTGAGAACTGGAACAATCTGGTCAACTTCCAGCACGGCATCATCTGGACTTGGCTCGGCAATTCGGTGCTGTACTCCGGGGTCGCCCTGGTGGTCACGATTATCGTGACGATTCCCGCGGGCTATGCCCTCGCGATGACCACCTTCAAGCTTCGTCGGCTCGTGCTCATCACGACTCTCACGGTGATGCTCATCCCGAACACGGCACTTGCGTTGCCGATCTTCCTCGAACTCACCAGTGTCCATCTGGTTGGTACGCCGCTCTCCGTGATCCTCCCGTTCGCCTTCTTCCCGTTCGGGGTCTATCTGGCGTACATCTATTTTTCCACGACGATGTCGCGCGATCTGCTCGATGCCGCCCGCATCGATGGCGCGGGCGAGTTCCGGGTCTTCACGAAAATCGCCATGCCCCTGGCGGCCCCCGTGATCGCGCTCGTCGGCTTCTTCAACTTTGTCGGCAACTGGAACAACTATTTCCTCCCGTTCGTCACGCAGCCCGGGTCGCGAAAGATGCCCGTACAGGTGGGCTTGACAGAGCTGATCTCGAACACGCCCGTGTTCAACCCGACCAATATCGCCTCGTTGACGATCAGCCTTCCCCAGTTGGCGCTCGCGACACTCATTTCCGTGGCTCCGGTTCTGGTCGTCTTCTTGTTCTCACAGCGCTTCCTCGTGACCGGGCTGACGGCGGGTGCCACGAAGGAATGACCCGCCGGCTCGGGATGGCGTGACCGGGCATCGGTCGGAGATTCAGTCGCGCGGGGGCATGTCGACCGGGCGTCGACGCTCCCATGCAAGGGAGATGTGGTCGCTCATCGCTCGGGATGCTGCTTCGGCATCGCCGCGCACGACCGCCTCGAGAATCGCACGATGCTCATCGAGGGTGACCCGCATCGCATCCTCACCCGGGCTGCCGGTGAAGCGGCTGCTGACGCGTGCTCGCGCGAACAGGATGCGCGTGATGTTCACGGCGAGGCGGATTCCCGACTGTTCCATGATCACGTAGTGGAAGGCGGCGTCCGCGTCGTTGTACGCCTCGAAGTCACCGAGGTTCATTTCGGCGTCGTGGAACGCCCGACGAAGCTCGTCGGATCGCTCGGGCGTCTGTCGGTGCGCGGCGGCCGCGGCCATGGATGCTTCCAGGCTGCTGCGCACGATCGTCAGCTCGTCGAGAATCCCGAGGGACGCATCGTGGTCGACCAGGGCCGACAGCACGACCGGGTCGAGGACGTTCCACGCGCTGTCCGCGTTGACGCTGGTGCCGCGCCCCTGCGCGACGGTGAGCAGGCCCTTCTCCTCGACGCGCTTGACCGACTCGCGGATCACCGTACGGCTCACCCCGAAGTGCGTGCTGAGGACGCCTTCGGGCGGGAGGATATCGCCCGGCTTGAGTTCGCCGGTGACGATCGCCGACACCAGGTCGGCGACGACAGCGACGCCGAGCCGTGCGGGAGGCAGTCGAGGCGCTGAACCCGTGACGATGCCCTGGCGTGTGTCGGCGCCGAGCGCTTGATCGCTCATTCCGCTGAGTGTAGGGCGTCGGTGTCCGGTCATTCGGAAGCCACTGCGCCCGGCACGAGCTCGAGTCCGGCGCGGGCAGGACGCACGTGCGGTCCGGCATCCAGGGCCCAGCCGTTGTCGAGTGCTGTGTGTGCCGTCACGGCCTCCTCGTCGACGTCGATGCCGGCTCCCGGCTGCTCCCCGAGGATCATGCCGCCGTCCTCGAACGAGACATGGGTGACGACACCGAAGGGGCTGCCCAGGTCCTGGACCTCGGCGCTGAGATGGTTCGGGATGGCGGTCGCGGCATGCGCGACAGCGATGTTCGCCGTGAGGCCGACCGGGCTCACCGGAAGGTCCCTGCTGTGCGCGGCGAACGCCACCCGCAGGAAGTGCGTGACGCCCCACGTCGCCGCCGCCTGCACGATGTCGACGGCTTTCGCGTCGAACAGGGGCCGGTACTGTTCGAGCCCGGTCAGATTCTCTCCCGTCGCCACCGCGGCACGGATCGAGTTTGACAATCTGGCGTGGCCAGGTGCGTCCCATCGACGAAGAGGCTCCTCGATCCACGCCAGGTCGTATACCGCCTCCACGGCGGAGACGTGCCGCACGGCCTGCTTGAGGTTCCAGCTCTCGTTGGCATCGAGCATCAGTCCGGGCCGCGAGGCGTTGGCCCTCAGCGCGTCGTGGACGATCCCGAGCCTGCGGATGTCGTCCCCGACATCCCGCCCGCCCTTCAGCTTGCCGCTGACGAACCCGCGCTCTGCCATCCCCTGATAGAACAGGGCGAGCTGAGCGTCGTCGAGGGCGATGTCGAGACCGGATGCGTACCCGGTGACGAAGTGGTCGGCGCCGCCGAGCAGGCGCCACAGTGGTTGTCCGGCGTCTTTGGCCTTGATGTCCCAGAGCGCCATGTCGAGCGTGCCGAGCCCGCCGAATGTCGCGCCCCCGTGTCCCGCCTTGAAGACACGCGCAAGCATGCGGTCATAGAGACTCGAGACCGCACGCGGGTCCAGGCCGTCGATCGCGGGAAAGAGCCGGTCGACATCCTGGATCGAGCCTGTTCCGTACCCGGTGATACCGACGTCGGTCTCGAGCGCGACGATGCCCACCTCGGTGATGCCGGACGCAACGTACCCGTTGGCATCCCCGACGGGGCGCCCCCAGTCGTAGAAGCTGCGAAGGCAGCGGTATCCCGTGATCTTCATCATCACCCTTGACGCTCGAGTGCAGGTCTCCGCACGTCCAAACAGCATACATCACACCTTCTACCGTGCGCTCACTCTGCAGAGGGAAGTAGGTCTCTGAGGTGATGTGCTGCAAGCTCGCACGCGTCTAAGTCCGTGGCCGGGGGCGCCTTGATCCTGATACTGCTCAGGCGGTCCCTGTGAAGGTGACGCTGGCGGACGTTCCGTCAAAGCTGATGTCCCTGGTCTGATCGTGGAGCCGAAGTCGCAGGGCGATGGGATGCGAACGCGCCCAGGACGTCGCCACGAGCGTCAGTCGACCCGCGGCGTCGTCCCAATCGAACTCGATCAGCGTGTAGTCGCCGCCCTGATACGCGTGGGTCAGGCCGTCGTCGTCATACAGGCGGCCGCAGGTGTCCGCGCCCGGATAGATCAGGAGTTCGAAGGCGTCCCGGTTTTCCAACGCATGGGCCGCAGGGGCCTGGACCGGCAGCACGGTCCCGGCACGGACGAAGACGGGAAGCTGGTCGAGTGAGGCCGTGGCACCCACATGCTGTCCGCCCTGCAGGTAGTCCCCCGTCCAGAAGTCGTACCAACCGGTCCCGGCCGGCAGGTAACAGTGCCGCACGCTGTCCGCACCGACGATTGGCTCACCGTCCTTGCCAAAGAGCGCCGGCTCGGTCACCGGGCAGACCATTAGTGACCTGCCGAGCAGAAACTGGTCGGACACGGCTCTGGCGATCGGGTCGCCAGAGAAATCGAACAGGAGCCCCCGGATCATCACGCCGCCCTCACGCGAGGCTTCGGCTGCGACCGTGTAGATGTAGGGAAGCAGGCGGTACCGCAGCCGGATCGTGGCGTCAATCGCGTCGTAGAAGGGTTCGCCGGGGGCTCCGAAGTTCCAGATCTCTCGCGGGGTGTCGGTGCCGTGGGAACGGAACATCGGCAGAAAGCTGGCGAACTGGAGCCAACGGGTGTAGAGCTCGCGGTAGCCCGGGTTGGCGGCACCGTCGTCGTAGTCGCCGCGCCAGAACCACACCGGATTGGCGTCCGGGTCGCCACACCACCGGCGCCAACTGGCAGTCCCACCAGCGAAGAAGCCTCCGGCATCAGTGGTCCACCACGGCACCCCGCTCAACCCCATCGAGATCGCCTTGGCAACTTCTGCCCGCAGGTCGCCCCAAGTGGCCGAGGCATCTCCCGACCACAGGACAGCGCCGTAACGCTGGCTACCGGGGTAACCCGATCGCGTGAGGTTCAGCACCCGCCGCACGGCGCCGGTGCCGGCGCGCTGCTCGGCGAGTTCGTGCTCGTAGATACCCTTGGCGTGCTCGAGCGCATACACGTTCGCCTTCCGGGCACCCAGGCAGCGTTCATGCTCCCCGCCCACCAGTTCGAAGCGCCGATCCTCGGGCAACAGGACCTCGCCCTGCCAGTCGGGGGCTGAGAACGGTTCCGTCGAGTCCGACCACCACGAGTCGAACCCGGAGTACAGCTCCCGGCGGAGCTGCCCCCAGTACAGGTCGCGACCCCGTGCGTCGAAGGCGTTGTAGGTGGAGTGGTCGCACAGCAGAAGGCCGGCCTCGGCGAACTCGGTGTGGTCGGGGCAGCCGTTGGCCATGTTCGGCCACACCGACACCATCGAATGCACGCTCAGCGACGCCAGCTCGGCCTTCATCGCGGCCAGGTCTGGGAAGCGCTCGCGGTCGACGCTCTTCTGACCCCACTGGTCACCGACCCAGGTCTTCCAGTCCTGCACCACGCCGTCAAGGGGCAGCCCCAGCTCGCGATGCCGTCGCGCGACCGCCACGAGCTCGTCCGCGGTTTCGTATCGCTCCTTGGACTGGATGTAGCCGAAGGCCCACTTCGGCAGCATCGGTGCGGTGCCGGTGAGGCGCCGGAAGCCGCGCACAGCAACCTCGATCCCCCCGGTGACCAGGTAGAAGTCGATGGCTGACACTGCGTGCAGCCGCATCACCTGCTCTGCGCCGGTGCCGTCGAAGGTCATCAGGGACGCGCAGTCGAACAGCAGTCCGTAGCCGCGATCGGAGATCAGGCAGGGCATCGGGATGCGCATGTTGTGCTGGTACAGGTGCACCAGCGTCCCGCGCCGATGGTAGCCGCCCGCCTCGTCCTGGCCGAGGCCGTAGAAGCCTTCGCCCGGTTCGGGCACAAGACCGATCTCCGCGCGGTACGCCGTGCCGTCCGGATGGGCGACCAGGTTGTGAATCTGGGTCCGCTCACCGTCGACTGTGCGCACCACTTCCACGTCCGGGGACTCCCCGCCGGTGTCGTAGCGTACGAGTTCCACCGGGGTGAGGGTTGCCCTGCCGACACGGATTACCGGAACTGCGTCGGGCTGCTCGACCCCGAGCAACACGCCACCCTCGGGGGTCCGTCGCAACCGCAGCCCACCGACCTCCACCGAGCCCGCATCGGCGAGATCCGACATCGGCGCCTGACAGTACTCCGGCAGCACCAGAAGGGAGCTGACGGGCGGCGAGTCACCCGCGGTGATGCAGATGCGCAGGATGCCGTCTGCCATGGCGGCGACCCACACGCGCAAGTCTGGAGGGCCCATGAGGGGGTCGGACGAATCGGTGAGGATGGCCATCGGTCAGCCCTTCACGGCTCCGGCGGTCTGCCCGCCAACGATGTACTTCTGCGCGACAAGGTACATGACAACGACGGGCAGGCTGGTGAGCAGAACGTCGGCAGCGATCAGGTTCCACTCAGTCTCGAACTGGCCGAAGAATCTGTAGACAGCCAGCGTCAGCGGCCACTGTCCGTCGCGTTGAGGAACTAGAGCGGCAGGATGAACTCGTTCCACATGTTCAGGAAGCACAGCACGCCTGCCGTGATCAGCACCGGCTTCATCAGCGGCAGGATGATCACGAAGAACAGCCGGATGGGACCACAGCCGTCGATCACGGCTGCCTCGTCCAGCTCGATCGGGATCCTTGCAACGAAACCGTAGATCAGGAAGACCATGAACGGCAGCTGGATGGCGATGTACAGCAAGGTGATGCCGAGCCGGGTGTTGTTGATCGCGAGCACTTGCATGACCTTCATCAGGGCCACGTAGTTGATCGGCAGGACGATGCCCATGGCAAGGAACAGGTAGAGGAACTTGTTCCACCGGTCGCGGCGACGGGAGAAGACGTAGGCAGCCATGGCGGCGAGCAGCACTGTGACGACGGTGCCGAGCCCGGAGTAGAGCAGGCTGTTGAAGAAGCCGTTGACCAGGTGGCCCCGCTCGATCACCGTCGCGAAGTTGCTCGGGTCCCACCGATCGGGCAGGGCGAACGACATGCTGCGGGCATCCTCGTCACCCTTGAAGGCTGTGAACACGATCAGCAGCAGCGGGATCAGCATGAGCGCTGACAGCACCCAGGCGATGACGTTCTTGCCGACCACAGCCGGCCTGAGTGCCAGCCTCAGTCGGCGTCTCATTCCTGCACCTAGTCCCTGGTGAGCGCACCGTCTTGCGCCACACCTGGTGGCCGAGGCACGGGTCATCGACAAGCGGAACCATGAGACCGGCGGGGCCACCGCGACAGATCACCGGTCATCCCTCACGTTCCAGCTCTCCGATGGAAGCCGTCTTGAGCTACAGGTCCCGACCGCAGAGGCCGGCCTACTGGTTGTCGGCGACGAGGGAAACCTGGGTTGGCAGGGCAGTCGCTACTTGGGTTTCACTCGCGAGATCCTGCGATGAGACTCACGTCTCAACGAACTTCCTGACCGCGGCTTGTGCGGATGTTGGATTCGGCGGTTCTACTCGCAACCGGTTAGGGCGTCGGCGAGTCCTGGAGTGGTGACCGCGCCACGCTACGTCTCAGCCGCCCAGGGGGGACGTGCAGAGCACCGGCACCCCCGCCGCGCAGCCAAGGACCTTGGTGTAGTAGGGGCGAGCGTCGGGAATCACCAGATACTGAGTGGTCGGGTCGAGCTCCGATTGCCCCTTCTCGCCCAGGAGCGTGCGCCCCGTGAACGCACCATGTGCGGCGTACGAGACGACGACCGGAAAGGTGATCATCCACTCGTCTGTCGCTGCCCGCGCATCCGGAGTACCCGGCATTGTCGCCCACATGTTGTCCGGCATGCCGGATGGGATCCCTTGCCCTTTCGACTTCCTGCTGGCGGCGGTCAGGTAGTCGGGGACGAACACCATGCCGCTGCTTTGGGGGCCGAGGGTGGAGGACTGGGCGTCCTTGATCGCGGCGTCGACCGCCCTGTTCGGTGTCGGCAACTTGTAGAAGTCGACGTAGGCCAGGGAACATTTCTTGTTGAACGACTCCGGTAACCAGCCGCCGTCGTTATGGTCAACCCAGCAGATGTCATAGCGGGCCGAGTACACCGCACCCGTGCGTAGGCCCAGCACCGCCGACACCCGCTTCAGCCATTCCACGTGAGCCGTATCCGCCGAGGGTAACGCTGCCTCCCTGGCCGCGGAAACTTCGGTGGCTATCTGGGCGTTCAGGGCCGCGGTCCGTTCCTGGGGAGCGACCACGAAGAAGGCTCGCAGCCCGGCGGCCATCCCCCACGCCAGCCCGACCAGCGTGACCGCAAGCACCGCGACCGGGATCCACCAGCGGTGAGCTCGCGGACCGACTTGCCCCGGCGAAGGATCCACCATGACGACCATGTTATGGGCCAGGAGTGCACCGGTCCGGCAAAGAAGGTCGAAAGCGAGCCGATCGAAGTCTCTGGCCACTGGACGTACCCGAGAAGGAAAGGGGGCTGCCCCCGGGAAAGGTGCCGACCCGGCCCCCCGCAGCCACCTGCCTACCGCCCGTTCATGACCGGACGCCGGCGACGCATCCCTCCGCGGAGGAGATAAAGACGGTGAACGCAGCGCTCAGGGCCTTCAGGCAAGAAAGACGACCGGGGAAGACGTCGCCGCAGCTGCCCGATCGGTCCAGCCGCCGTCTATCTCTACGGCCCCGCCGGCCGAGCGTCCTCGTAACCAACACGGGGCTTCTAAAATATCCCCATGCCCAGAATCGTCCATGAGTTCGCCTGGCCGGATCGACTCGTGGTCGGGACGGTCGGGCGACCAGGCGCCCGCGAGTTCTACCTGCAGGCCCGCACCAAAGCCCGGATCGTGACCGTCGCCCTCGAGAAGGAGCAGTCCGCCCTCCTCGCGGAGAAGATCGACGAGGTGCTCGACGAGCTGCGGTCCACCGAGGGCAATCCCTTCAGGGTTCCGGACTCGACGCCCGTCGAGCTCGTCGACAACGACCCGCTCGAGCAGCCGCTCGACACGCAGTTCCGCACGGGCGCCATGGGCCTCGGCTGGGATCCGACGACCGCTGAGATCGTCATCGAGGCCTACGCCATGATCGACGTCGACGACGTCGACCCCGACGAGTTCGGCTCGGAGCCCCTCAAGGTCGAGCCGCCCGAGGCGCTGTTCGTGCGCATCCCGGTCGGCACGGCCCGCGCGTTCGCGAAGCGCACCCACGAGGTGGTCGGCGCGGGGCGGCCCAGCTGCCCGCTTTGCGGCTACCCCATGAATCCGGAGGGGCACGTCTGCCCGCAGCCCGGCGCCCTCTGATACCGGAGCCCTACCCGGGGCCCGACCTCGGCACCGTTCCGGTGCCGACGCCGACGGTGTTTGCTTGGTGAACGACGAGCTGGAGCTCCGCGGTCGGAATACGACGGTCTCCAACGCGACCTTCCTCGGAAGCATCGGCGAGGTAGCCCTGGTCGACAAGCCGGTGGCGCCCAGCAAAGAACTTGTGCCGGAGTGACGCCCTTCACGCCATGACGTAGTTCCTCGATTCGACGTCCGCGTGTGGTCGGGTCGGGCGCCGTGGAGCTGTCTAGATGAGGAATGACGTCATCGTCGACGACGAAATCGCTGTCGATTGTGAATCGTTCACCCTGCGTGGTTGGCCAGCTCACGCCAGGCCGGACATCCGCTCATCGCCGAGTGGATAGGACAAGCACCGGCACGCCCAGGAGTCTGGCTGTTGAGTCTGTACGAGTGAGTCGTGCACGCCCGGCCGGATGGGCACGAGACTGACCTCCCCGAATGAAGGCGAAGTATCTCGAGCAGAACGTTCGGTGTTTCGCCACCCGCCGATGAGAGCCTGTCCTCCCGTGCCATCACCGAAGCAAAGTTGGCGAAGCGTCCGTGGGCAGGGATCAAGACGCCGCTAGTCTGGGGCTATCGATAGGGCAGAGGCTTGAAGTCAAACCTCACGTTGAAGATGGTGACCGCTGCGGCCGGCGTGTCGGACTACGCGGCCTCCCAGGCGATCAATGGCCTGGAAGGAGTTCCACCGGCCACGCGAGAGCGGGTCCTCAGTGTCGCGGCCGACTTGGGGTACGTGCCGAATCGTGTCGCCGGCGCCCTGCGTAAGCAGTCGAGCACTGATGTCGGGATTCTCACAGCTCGAGGGGCGAGGGGCGATGCCGCACAGCTACCGAGGCGCGAGAGGAATTGAACCTACCTCTGCCCAGGGCGAAGATGCTCCTGATGAGTCTCGTGCAGTTCGCCGCGCGGCGCCGGGCACCCTGGGGTAGGTGAGGGGCCGCCTTCACTGGTCTGCTGACGACATGTTCGGCGAGCCAGACGAACCGGGCCGGAGCGCCAAAGCGGCACTACAAGGTGAAGGGCGCAACCTCCCGTGCAGCAGGCTCAGGTTGCCCAAATCGGCGGCTAGCGGAGGGCGGCAGCTGCCTCCCGGAGCTCAGCGAAGGCCGCTCGGGTGTGGGGGCTGAGTTCCCCGGGAGCCGCATCGCGGGAGGGATCGCTCCAGGCGCGGTAGCCGGCTCCGAAGGCGAGCACGCCGAGTTCGCCGGCCACCTGCGCGGCCGCCACAGGGACGCCTCGTGCGAGCAGCGCGTCCGAGATCGCCGCCGCCATCATGACGGACTTCATGGCGCTGCGCGACCGGAGTTCCTCGTTGGCCTCGGTGGCGGCGTGCAGCCGCGGGCCGAGGTCGCGGTTGAATTCGGTCATGGCCCTGGAGGCGCGGTCAAGGCCCTGGGCGACCGCATCCAGGGGTGAGGCGGAGGCAGGCGCCGCAGCGATCCCTTCCGCGAGGAGTGAGCTGAGCATCTCCTGACCGGCGGTGAGGATCTCGTGCTTGTCGCCGAAGTGACGGAAGAAGGTGCTGCGGGTCAGCCCAGCGCGCTCGGCGATCTGGGCGACCGTCGTTTCGTCGTAGCCCTGCTCGGTGAAGAGGTCGAGCGCGGCCACGGCCAGCCGCTGGCGCGCATCCGGCTTCCATCTGGGCATGGCGGCAGTGTAGATGATGCGACGCAAGTCTCATCAGCATGTAGAGTGATGGGACATCAGTCGCATCACATCCGGAGGTTCCTCATGCACGTCTTCATCACCGGTGGCACCGGACTCATCGGATCGGCGGTCGTCGCCGAGCTCCTTGCGGCCGGCCACTCCGTCACAGCCCTCACCCGCTCCGAAGCCTCGGCCGCCAAGGCCCGGTCCGGCGGAGCCGACACCATTCACGGCAGCCTGACCGACCTCGACGTCCTCCGCGAGCAGGCGGCCGCGGCCGACGGCGTGATCCACCTCGCCTTCGGCAACGACTTCAGCTCACCCGACGCACTCGCGGCGAACATCGCCGACGAGACCGCCGCCCTGGAGACCCTCGGCGACGCGCTCCTCGGCACCAGCAAGCCGCTCGTGACCGTATCGGGCACACCCCAGATACAGGGCCGCCCCTCCACCGAAGACGACCCCTCACCTGCCTTCGGTCCGGTCGCCGGACGAGGCATCACGGTCGACAAGATCCTTGCGCTCGCCGACCACGGCGTTCGCACCTCTTCGATTCGACTCCCCCGCACCGTGCACAACAACGGCGGCGGCGGGTTCGCGGGGCTGCTCACCCAGATTGCCCGCCGGACCGGTGTTGCCGGCTACCCGGGCAACGGCGCCCAGCGCTGGCCCGCCGTGCACGCACTCGACGCCGCCGCGCTCTTCCGCCTCGCCCTCGAGAGGGCGCCCGGCGGCACCATCTGGCACGCCGTGGCGGACGAGGGTGACACCGTCAAGGACATCATGACCGTCGTGGGGCGGCGACTCGGCCTGCCCGTCGCCGAGGTCCCGGCCGAGAACTTCGGGCCACTGGGGCCCGTCTTCCTGGCCGACCAGCCGGCCTCGAGCGCACGCACCCGCGCCGAATCCGGCTGGCAACCGAAGCACCCAAGCCTGCTCGCCGACCTTGAGAACATCCAGGCCTAGACGGTACTTCGTGAGCCATAGGTGTTTACGGGGTTGGGGGCCGAGGCCTCACTCGTGCATCCTCGGTGGGTTGCTTGGCGGGCGAGCCGCCCGGCCTCTCCGACATACATGGTGGAGGCCCCGATGTTCTCTGAGAGTACGAGTGTTGGGCTGGACGTGCATGCCCGATCGGGGGTGGCACATGGATCGATCAGCTGACGGTGACGTATTCACGTCGCGGCCGGAGCCCGATGGTGGGTCGGTGATCGCCTGGCTGACCGGCCTGCCGGTGCCCGTGGCCACGTTGTATGAGGCGTGCCGGCGGGGTTCGGGTTCGGCGGAAGGGTGTCGGGCATAGACGCCAGGGAGCTTTAACCGGTTCCCTGTGCGTGCGCTAGCCGGGCCGGCCGAGGAGGTGGCTGCGTCGCTGTCAAGAGAATGGGTCCATGCCGCTACAGCTGCGGTGATGGGTGCAGCGGCGAGCTGGATATCAGCTGGATCTCGAGGTCATCCGTGGCGTCCCCCAAGAGCTGGACCAGCCGTTCATGACGAGGGTGATAAGGCGGGAGTGCCAGGCGGAGATGGCGGACTACTGGTGGGACCCACGAGTGCCGCGCACCGGTTGACTTAATCGCCCTCGACGGACTTCCGAACTCGATTGAGCACAAGAGAGTTGTCGGCGCCGCCGCCTTTGAACCTCAACGGCCCTCAGCCCGCAAAGGCGCTCGCTTTCTCGGCGGGCGCCTCCCCATGGCAGGGCCCGCGCACTGTCCGTCGCGTTCACCGGCGTCCGCACACGAGCGCGAAGAACGGCCCTCGCGGAGCCCAACTGAGCAAAAGCTGGACAAGACCCGCTCCAAATTCACCGCGCGATGAGACCCGGTCGGAGCGTTCCCCCTAGTCAACTGG